>CBDCXR010000001.1:0-15005 GCA_965223845.1 Planctomycetota bacterium
GACACGAACAGGATGAAACTTGTAGGTAGGATAGCCGCCATTCGATCCTTTTTGGCTTCTTACAGCGGAGATATACCAGGGACTATTCGCTATGCACGTCAGGCGCTTGAGCATCTACCCGAACAAGAACGAGCAGGGCGTAGTACTGTTTTAATTGCCTTAGGGGATACATATGCTAGCCAGGGCCAAATGGCAGCAGCGCACAAAGCCTGGTCAGATGCGCTGGCGACAGGCAGAGCTTCAGGCGATCATCTACCTGCTCATAATCGTCAATTCAAGACTAGCCGAGATCTTGAGACAACAAGGTCAGTTGCAGCAGGTCATAGATATCTGCGAGCACCAGTGGAAAAGCGCATATGAAAGTGACATTTCAGAATCGGCCGTCGTCGGTTGGTTATTAGGGATATGGGGCGAGATTCTGGCTGAATTAAATGATCTAGATAGGGCCATCGATCAGGCGAAAAAAGGCGTAAAACTGACGGCACGTGGCGGGGATGTATTTTATGAAGTCATGAGCAACCTGAAACTGGTGAGAGTTCTATTTTCTAGGGGGGACATAACTGGCGTCGAAGATGTCATCCAAGCGATGGAGAATACCGCTCGCGAACACGATATGCCGCTTTGGGCCTTGTGCCACTTATCAGCCTGGCAAGGGCGGGTATGGCTGGTACAAGGTAAACTTGGAGGTCGCATCCCAATGGGTTGAAGAGCGTGGGTTGGATCCCGATGGAGAGCTTATATATCCATACGAAGTGGAGTATATCCTGTTTGCCCGTATCCTTATGGCTCAAGGGAAGTTTGGATGAAGCGATCCACGCCTGTTGCAACGCCTGCTCGAGGCAGCAGAAGCAGGGGGACGTACATCAAGCGTGATCGAGCTTTTGATTCTTCAAGCGTTGGCTGGGCATACGTCGGGGGCATGATACAACTCAGGCCATAACCTGGTTGGAAAAGGCCCTCACCCTGGCCGAGTCCAAATGGTTTCATCCGGATTTTTGTGGATGAAGGCCCGCCGATGGCTCGTTTGCTTTACGAAGCGCTTTCTCGCGGGACGGCTCCAGATTATGTTCAACGGCTATTAGCAGCATTTCCTATCGACGATGCGGAACAGACGAGACCAGCGGACACGACAGATTCCTCAGCTACATTGATTGAGCCTTTGAGCGAGCGTGAAATCGAAGTACTCCAGCTCATCGCCGAGGGGCTGACCAATCAAGAAATCGCTAATAGGCTTTACCTCTCGCTCAATACAGTCAAGGTTCACACTCGCAATATCTACGGCAAACTCGATGCCCACCACCGGGCGGATGCGGTGGCCAGGGCAAGGGCTTTGGGAATCTTCTCCTCCTCCTAATCGTCTTTGGCACATAAAACCAGTCAAACTGACGGCCTGGTAGATAACAAGCCGTTTTTTATTTCCCTATCCAAGCCTGTAAATAACCCTCGAATAATACCCCAGGGGTATGACGCTAATACCATCTTGCGGCTATACTGAAGGTGTAAGATTTCAAACCAATCTCAGAATAGTCAAAGCCGCCTTGCTAAAGGAGAAAAAACGATGGCTGTCAAAGAGAGTTTACAACTAATGGAGAAATCCACTTCAATCAGCAACGCATCAAACAAATATAAAGAAGAATCCAGAATAAACACACACAGAAAGACCGCAATTATTGTGGGTGTATTGTTCATCATTGCGACTGCTTTTCTGTTTATTGGAGAAGCTTTTTACAAACCTGTTCTAAGTTCTCCGGATTACCTGGAAATTGCTTATCCAAATCGAACAATTGTGATCATTGGCGTACTACTTGAATTTATATGTGTCCTGGCAATGCCGCTCATAGCAGTCTTCGCGTTTCCTGTCCTCAAAAAACACAATGAAGCCTTGGCCCTGGGGTATGTCGTTTTCAGATCGCTTGAGGCGGTGATCTTAATCAGCGTGGCTGAAATCAATAAGCTGTCACTGATCGGTGTTAGTCAGGATTACCTAAATAGCGGAGGGGTGGACACTGCCTATTTTCAAACCATCGGTAGTACAATTCAGGCAGAAAATTACTGGGGCGATACAACAGGGCTGATCTACAATCTTGTGTTTATTTTCGGGGCTTTGATGCTCTATTCGGTACTGTATCAATCAAAGCTCGTGCCACGATGGATATCAGTCTGGGGTTTTATTGCTGCTGTCGCTTTGTTAATAGGTACGGTGCTGGCTTCATTTATTCACATCTCTCTGGCAATGGAGCTCTTCGTCGTCTTACCCATCGCTGTGCAAGAAATGGTGATGGCGGGATGGCTGATCGTAAAAGGTTTTAATCCATCTGTAATTCAGGTACAAGGTCATGTCAAACAAACAACCTAACCCAAAAACCGATCCAAATGAACCACGGGTCTATCAAACCAGGCTCAAGGGTCATCTGGGCCCGCAATGGACAGCGTGGTTTGGGGGCCTGAGCATCAGGCTGGAAGACAACGGCGATACGCTTTTAACCGGCCCGGTGGTCGATCAGGCCGCGCATTGTACGGATTACTAAAAAAAGTGCGTGATTTAGGCATGCCCTTGCTTTCTGTCAATCGCGTTCAACTCAGTCAGGCAGATGCATCAGATGTCAAACAGTAAATTGAGACAAGCATTTGAAGAGGAGAAAAACAATGACGACCAAAGAAAGAATGAATACATACAGAAAGAACGCCGTAACGGCGGGCGTATTCTATATAGCGGCGACGGTTGCATCTAGCATAACTGTTATCATTATGACTTCTATGCTAGATGATCCGGATTATCTTGTTCGTGTTGCTGGAAATGAATTCCAAGTGATGATGGCCGCGCTCCTGATGTTAATTGATGTCGTTGCCGTTGTTGGCATCAGCATCGTGCTGTATCCAATCTTGAAAAAGCATATCGAAGCCTTAGCGCTTGGGTACGCTGCAGCCAGGGCAATTGAGGGCGTACTTTTTACAGTCTATGTCATCGGTATACTATCACTATTGACATTGAGTCAGGAATTCGTCAAAGCAGGCGCGCCGGATGCTTCCTATTTTCAAACCGGAGGCGCGGTATTACGAGCAGCATCTGATTGGGCCTTCGCGCTTGGGCTACGACTTGCCTTCGGCGTATCTGCGTTGCTCCTAAACTATTCGCTATATCGAACAAGACTCGTTCCTCGCTGGTTATCTGCTTGGGGATTTGTTGGAGCCATCTTGGTATTCGCCATACTCTTGTTTGAGTTTTTCGGCATCACTGTACTAGAAATCTCGGACATTCTCATAGCTGGGCAAGAAATGGTCTTTGCGGTTTGGCTAATCGTTAAGGGATTCAACTTATCGGTAATCGCTTCAGAGTCTGGAAGTATAGATGTGACCGGAACAACGAGCCGAACTACGACATAAAACAGCATTCACGCGACAACCGTAACTTTGGCTTGTTCGTGCTGACGACGTTTAGCAGCGATTCATTTATGTTGACCATACCATCTCACTCTAGCTTCCGACCACCTTGGTGCTAGTAGTCGCAACCCCCTCTCACGATTAGGCTGCCATCCTGCTAGGATGAGGTTTCATTGTCCCAGAGGCTTCGCACCTCACCGTTACGGGTGAGGTGCGCCCTGGCTGGTAGAGTACGGGTGGCAGAACACCCGGTTACATCCTGTCTTTTTCGGTTGTAACATCTTCTCACGCGACTTTCGTGTCGCACGCGCTGGTGTGCGTTAAAGAAATAGGAGATATCTGAGTGAAGAGTCATAGTATCGAGGGGAAGCGGGGCAAATTCAGGATGTGCGGGCAGCGACCCGCCAGACGCTCGGTCCGGTTCGGGCCCAAGAACTACATCGCGCCTGTGAGATACTCGGTGTACAGCACACCCTTTGCCTCAACTATGGCGATGGGGCCTTGCAAAATGCTGATCCAGAGGCATTGACCAGACACATCACCCAAATTATCCGTACCTTTCGACCGGATGTGGTGATTACCTTTGGCCCAGACGGAGCCTACGGTCATCCTGACCATATAGTCATCAGTGGAATCATCACCGAACGCAATTTTCAGTTGCGCCCGACACATTGCCCCTGGAGGTGCTGGGCGACTGGTTCGGCCGGGAGTGCTTTGTGCTCGCCCACCCCTCGATCCGCGCCATGAAGTCCCGGCCCTTTCGGGCAACGAAGATAAGGACTGAAACAGCTACGGGCCAAGGGGCCACCCCTTAAGCGAAAACCGCTATCGCAGCCAGTCATTTGGCTCTGGCGGCTTGATCCCCACCCCATATCAAAGTGGGGATAGGTCCAGAGAACTGAGCATTGTCAAAGCCGGTCCGGGTCATCTTCGAGCTATGGCCATCGAAATTGCCTAATGTAGATTAATCAAAGGGAAGATTAAGAATGGTGAAAAAACTACCTGCATCTACCGCCTCAGGCAAACAGTAAAATCCATAAATTATACAGTACCAGCCTCGTCCTCTACAACCAGAATCTTGATAAAGGTGTAGATCATATAAATCGTAACCACCTCAAAGACCAGCAAGCCGGGTAACATCAGATAGCTGAACCAGGTAACCAGACCTACTACAAACAGGCTGATGGGAAAGATAAAATGGGCGAGATTGCTATAAACATTAAGCAGATTTAACCTTAGCGGTTGAAAGTAAAACCGAACCAGCCAGGGACCCTCTTGAACCAGGGTTGTTTTCCAATGATGGGCCGGCTGTCGGATAAAGATTGCCACCAACAGACCAGCTATCCACTCTATACCAATGATGAGCGGAGCCAAGGTTAGTCCTGACAACACCCAGACAAAGGTATGGGTCAATAAATCAATGGTTAACTCAAATACAGCTCCGAAGTTGGTCACATGGCCCAACTGTCGCGCTAAATAGCCATCGACGACATCCAGAATCAACAGACAAATAAAGAGCCAAACCGCAATTCCCCAACGTAGACCGCTGCCTATCGCCCAGCCCATGAAAGTATATAAATAGACGGTGACGACAGCCATAGTCAGCATGGCTAAACGCCCGTACCCCACCAGGTTGAAAGGATAGAGCAGGATATTTGAAGTCGTGAGCTTCACGCCCCCTTCAGACTGGTCTTCGGCCAATGATATTTCTCAAGAAATCCAATTGATGAGCGGTACAAATCAGCTATCTAACGAGGTCGTAAGCTAGCGGCCATAATACGTAATTGATGGAAGTCAATAGGCTTGAAAAGAACTGCCTCAACCTCTCCCCGAAGCATATTGGCCTTATTTAGGTCAGCCGAGGCCACAATAACCTTCGTTTCGACTAGCCGTTTGTCCGCCTGAATACGTTCCAGAATCTCTTCCCCTGAAACTTGGGGCAGATGGAGGTCTAACACCACCAAAGCAGGCGTGGTTACTTTTAGTCTGGGCAAGGCAATGGCACCATTGTAGATGATTTCGGTTTCAAATCCGGCTTTCTGTACGGCAAAGGCGAAGATGTCGGCAAGTTTTGGATCATCTTCAATAATCAGGGCTAATGGGTTTGTCATTCTGTTTGGTCCTGAATTAGGTTTAGTGGTAACAAGACGGTGAAGGTACTACCCTGTCCCACCTCACTGTCTAAGCTGACCTGTCCCCTCATCAGGGTGGCGAGCTGTTTGACGATAGATAACCCCAGACCCGTGCCATCATGCGCCCGGGTGACCGAACCATCCACCTGGCCAAATGGATCAAAGATATGGGCATGAAATTCTTCAGGGATGCCAGGACCGGTATCGGTGACCTGTAGTACCCAATGGGTGGCGTCAGTCGTACGGATGTGGACTTGCACCTCGCCTTGCTGGGTAAATTTGATGGCATTACTCACCAGATTGACCAAGATCTGCTGCACCCGGATTGGATCGCCGGATAAGGTCGCCGGCACATCAGTAGCCACGTTGGTTGCTAGGTTTAACCCTTTGTTCCGAGCGAATATCTGCATCTTCGCCTGCATTTGCTCAACAACATGTCGTGGTGAGAAAGGTTCATGGCTCAAGGTCAATTTACCAGCCTGCAATTGACTTTGATCTAACAACTCATTGACCAACTTGGTCAGATAGTGGGCACTGTCTATAACATCTGAGATTTTCTCTGTCTGCTCATCAGAGAGGGGGCCGAAGAACTCCTCTGTCAGCATCTGACTGTAGCCCAGGATGGCTCCAAGCGGGGTACGTAGTTCGTGGCTCACTTTGGCTAGCAGTTCAGTCTTCAACCGGCTGGCCTCTAATGCTTGATCCCGGGCATGAGCCAGGGCCAGTTCAGACCTTTTTCTTTCCGTAATATCTACAACTTGAGCAATAAGATAATGTGGCTTTCCCTCTGCGCTACGAACAAAACCTACTTGCAAAATAATATAAATAGTCTGGCCACTTTTATGAATATAGCGCTTCTCCAACTGATAATTGGAGATTTCTTCCTGCTTTAGTTGTTGAAGGAAAGTCAAGTTATTGGGTAAATCATCGGGGTGAGTAATATCCATAAATGATTTTGTTAATAATTCCATGGGCGCATAACCAACCGTATCGGCGAATGCTTGATTAACTTGTTGGAACATGCCCTCTAAGGAAGTTATGGCCATACCCGTTGGGGCAAGCTCAAAGAGCAAACGAAATTGTTGCTCACGTTCACGTAGCGTTTCCTCAACCCGTTTGCGCTCTATAATCTCTATTTTAAGTTGTTGGTTGCTGTCCTCCGCTCGTTTGAAGAGATGATATGTACTGATGAGTAAGCCAACAATCACCATGACATAGCCCAGAATTTTTAAGATATGAGCAAGATTAAACATTACATCAAACAACTGGCTTGAAACGGCCATCGCCGGAAAATGCAAAAAAGTGTTTATAATCAGCGCTATGACCAACCAATGTGTAAAGCTGCTCTCCGTCCTAGAACCTTGACGTAAGATAGTCACGGCAGCAAATAGAAAAAAGAGGGCGGGAATAAGCTCCCACGGGCGAGGAATTAATTGTCCTGGATAATAGACTTGTCGTGGCAAAGGCACAAACGTGAAGAAGAGAAAACTCGCTAGAGTCAATCCGATGACAAGACTGTAGGTAAGTATTTCTGTAGCTCTATCTGTTGACGCAAAGATTTTCTGTTTGGGCCAGAGGTGCCAACCTACCCCTAGAAATAGAGCTAAAAACACTCGTGAAGCCATCCAACTCCAGGGAATGAGAGAAGGGAGTGTCGTGGGGTAAGAAACGGGAAATGTAGTAGAGGTCACAAAGGTATGAAAACTATCCAGCATCGCAGTACCGAAAAACCCCGCGCCGACAAGCAAGAATATTAGATGCTTTTGACTATAGTAACGCACTAAAGCAATAACGCCGACGAACAAAGCCAAAAAGGTTGCTATTGATTCTAATACCGTATGAGTTCGAGCCGTAGTCTGCCATTGAACATTCTGTAGAGCAAAACTGCCTAATATAAGAATAAGGCTAAGAACAATATAAGCTACTACCCGATTTTGTACTTGTTGGTTTTGTTTCGTTTGCATATATGATTCCTTAGCAACAACAGATCTCGCATTTTGTTGTTAAGGTTTGAACTGATCCAAACTTTCTCTATTCACTTGGCCGAATAATTGGGTTAGCGATTGTTCGATACGTTGAGGGCCAGATAACCGCCATGTCATTTGAGTGTTGATTGGGTGCCGTATATTGAAGAAATAGTAATGGAACATCTGGCCATTGATGCCACATAAATTCGGGTACGTATCCACCCGCTGGATTCTCAATTCCGTAGGGAAAACTGTATTGTCCTGAAGTGAGTTCAATATCTGCTGACTCTAGAGCCTTAATAATTGGATCAGGGTTTAGTGAACCGGCGCGATTAATAGCATCCGCTATCAGCCTTAACGAGTCATAGGCTTCAAAGGCATAAGGTTCAGGCCACCGATCAAACACCTCCTGATATCGTTGCACGAACCGGGCGCCTTCATCAGTAATGGTAGATCGCCATGGGCCGATTCTTGGTACAACAACATAAGCACCGTCGGGTACTTGTTGCCAATACTCTTCATGGTTCAAGGCTACTTGGTTGGCAACCAGCATGGTCTGATCATTGGGGGCAAGACCCGCTTCAATAATCTGTCGTTGTAATCCATAAGATGTCTCTCCAGTCACCTTAACTAAGATTGCATCCGGCATAATCTCAAGAGCTCGAATGGCGTTTATAACCGATGAAAAATCACCCGTTGGTAGATCAACAAAAATGACTTCTGATGTAATGCCAAATTCAGGAAACCAGGTCTCTGCTTTGTCTATTTGCCCAACGCCATACTCAGTATTTTCGGCAATAATCGCAGCTGAAATAATGCCATTACCATTGTAATCTCCAACATCGGCTAACCATTTAGCGTCCATCTGAGCGGTAAAAGTCGAGGTTGGTGCAATGCGAAAGACTTCTGGATATCCGGAGGCAGTGATATCGTCACTGTAGGTTTCAGCAAAAATAACAGGTATACGATATTGATGGGCAACCTCCATGACCGTCAAACCAACCGCACTATGATATTCACCAACAATCGCAACGACACAATCTTGGGTAATCAGTTGCTCCGCGACCTCTGTGCCCTCCTCTGGCAAGCCTTTTGTATCGCCAACAATTACACGTAACTGTTTTCCAAGGACACCTCCAGCGGCATTGATATCTTCAATCGCAAAATTGAATGCGGTTTGCATAACTTGACCAGCTGATGCAGCACCTGGTTCCGAAAGTGGAATTGTAACCCCTATGACGATCTCATCTTCCTCCGTCACACTAGTCGGAGCACATCGTCCTGGGATTGATATAATATCCGTTGCTCCGTCGACGTCACGCGGCGACGCTTGGCAAGCTGAAAGAAAAAAGGCGCTCAATGTAATCCATAGTATAACAATTGCAGTTTTCACTATCATTTACCTCCATATGTGTAGGTCAGCCGTCGCCACGATAACCTTCGTCTCAACCAGCCGTTCATCCGTCTGAATATGTTGTAGATTTTGGGCTAAAAAATTCATCAACTAAATTTTGTCTTGAACAAAGTAAATAGAAGGTGTTTTTGGTCTCATTTCCAGGCAATACTTTCAACCGCTTGCTGTAAATCTGCTTGAGCTCCCTGAATATAGATCATCGTTGTGTCGAGCGAGTCATGCCCCATAATCTGAGCCAGACGATGAAGAGGGACTTTCTCAGCCATCCGATAGCCAAAACGATGTTCGTAAATCACGGGGTTGTAAGTTTGAAATGCCAGCTTGTTGCACATATTTATGGATGATGAACCCAATCGCTCGCTGGGTCAGCTTGTCCTTTGTTCGTTGGGAGAGAAATAGATAATCGCTCTCTGTTGACCTCGTATTGAGATATTCTTGTAACACTTTACGGACGGTTATGTTGAGCGGTACCTCTCGATACTTATTGCGCTTACCCCACACCTTCACCTGACCACGATGCTGTCGCAGGATGACATGCTTCAGTTTTAGGTGACACACCTCACTGACCCGCAGTCCAGTATGTAACATAAAAATAATGATGGTCCGATCCCGTAAGGTACCGCTTGTTTTCACTGCCGCAATTAGGTTCTTCTCCTCCTGGTCACTCAGACGTCGTGGGGGATGCGGTGTTTCTTTAATCAACTGTACTTCTTGGGCTGGATTATGTAAGATCATCCCTTTCTCAGTGGCCCATGTGAAGTACTTTTTCACGCTGATCAGATAACGATTCACCGTTGCCGGCTCCCGCCCCAATTCGTGTTGCAAATAATCTCGGTAGCGGGTTAGGGTCAGGGTAGATATTTGCTCTGGTGAAAAAAGTTGGAGAAGTTCCTGCCCTTGGACCCAACTCTCCTCACACCAAATCATAAACAGGCGAACATCACCCACATAGCCTCGAATGGTTGCCATACTTAGATCAACCTTATTACGCAAATGACATTCAAAGTGGTCAAGGGCTTGTTGCCCAGTTGTTGATAAAACCCCCTTTGGCTGTTGTTTTGTTCCCACGATAGTGCCTTTAAAAAATTAACGGATATAATCGAGTGATATTATCTTATATTATATCCGTTAATATCATTTAATGGTAGTATGCCTGGGACCTTTTTCTTAGCTCTAAATCCTTAAAATTTGCCAGGCGATGATTGTGGCTGCCGTTAAACAAACCGCTTATCCTTAGCTTTAAGAAAAATTTATCGATATGCCCAAATACGAGCAGCGAATAATATCTTGCTGATTAGTAAAACGTCATATAGTATAATTAATCAATTTTGGTAAGGGGGGTAAAGAGCATCAAGGTATTGAAACAGGTCATGAACAGTGCTTACCCTACCATATTTTTGATCTCTGCCGCTATGTTAGCCTTGCAGGTGGTTCTGACCCGCTTTTTTGCCCTGGCCCAGGGACATCATTTTGCTTTTATGACCATTAGTCTGGCCCTTTTAGGAGCGGGGGGCGAGCGGAACCTATCTATCGATATGGCAGCCGACGACAGACATCTGGCGTCATCACCTACAGCGCGGGGCGATCTTATTCTCTATTTCACTTCCCATTGCCTATTTGGTCACAAATTATCTTCCCTTTGATGCCTATCGCTTAGCCTGGGAACCGAGCCAACTGCTTTATCTGAGCCTCTATTATCTGTCCCTGACCATTCCCTTTTTTTTTGGCGGGCTGGTGATCGGAATAGCGCTGTCGGTTCAGTCAGAGCGGGCAGGTTCAACTTATGCGGTCAATTTGCTGGGGTCTGGCTTGGGGCCGCCGCTGGCCCTCCTGGCCCTGGCCACGGTTGGCGGGCCGGGGGCGGTCATCTTCTGTACCTTCCTTGGTTGGTTGGCCGTGGTCGCCGCACAGGGATCAGTTATAAGGGAGGAGCGGTTTGTCAAGAGGCCAATACAACGGTGGCTAAAGATCGCCGGATATAGTGCCATTACGATAATCCTCCTCAGCCTCACCCTCTACCCCCCGTCCCTCTTTGAGGTGCGCCTCACCCCCTACAAGTCGCTGTCTCAAGCGCAGCTCTATCCCGGTAGTGAGGTTGTTTTTCGGCAATGGAACGCCATTTCACGGGTCGATGTTCTGCAAAGTGAGGGCATTCGGTCGGCCCCAGGCTTGAGTTTTACTTATCCGGATGCGCTACCCCCGCAGTTGGGCTTGGTGATAGATGGGGATAATTTGGTCCCGATGAGTGGACCTGACCAAGCCAGGTTTACCGGCTATTTACCGCTCTCGCTGGCCTTTCAATTACGCCCTCAGGCCAACACCTTAATTCTGGAGCCGGGGGGTGGCTTGGCCGTTTTAACGGCTCGAGAACATGAAGCCGGACCGATCACGGTTGTGCAAAGTAATCCTACGGCCCTGGCTGTCGTCCGTGAGTATGCGGGTGATGATAAGGGGAAGCTATATGATGACCCTGATCTAACCCTCATTATTGGTGAACCGCGCAGTTTCTTACGCCCGAACAGCCCAGCAATATGACCTGATTATGCTGCCCTTAACCGACACCTTTCATCCGGTCACGGCTGGCGCGTATACGTTGGGGGAAGATTATCTGTATACGGTTGAAGCCTTTAGCGACATGTTGGACCATCTGGCCCCAGACGGTTTGCTCGTGGTAGAGCGTTGGCTGCAGCTACCCCCCAGCGAGAGCCTGCGGGTGTGGGGAACCGCTGTTGAGGCGCTGCGCCAAAGTGATCTTGGGGCAGACCCGGCTGCCCATCTGCTAGCCTTGCGCACCTTGCAAACATCGCTCGTTGTCGCCTCCCGCACTCCACTTTCAGCAGGTGATCTGACAGTGGCCCATAATTTTGCGGAGGAGTTACAATTTGATCTGGTTTGGCTACCGGGTATCCAACCGGAAAGCGTCAACCGCTTCAGCAGGGTGCCGGATGCTCCTTATTACCACACTTTTTACCGAGCTACTGACCAGCCCAGACCCCGCTGATTTTTACAGCCGGTATAGCTATGCCGTTGCCCCGCCCACGGATGACCATCCCTTCTTTTTTCACTTTTTTAAGTGGCAACAAACCTCCGAAATTGTACAAGCGTTAGGAAAAACATGGCAGCCTTTTGGCGG
The DNA here is from genome assembly GCA_965223845.1 of Planctomycetota bacterium. GTDB lineage: Bacteria > Planctomycetota > UBA8108 > UBA8108 > SXIK01 > CBDCXR01. Next base: position 12,028 of record CBDCXR010000001.1, read on the forward strand.
CAGCGGCTACCTGGTACTCGTTGTATTACTGATCTTGGTCATCGGACTATCAGCCGGACTGATCATTTTTCCGCTACTTTGGTTAAAAGCTGAAGGCCGGCCGGCCTCCAGCCCCGCTGATCGCCAGACCTCAGCTCCTAAGCTTCGTTATCTACTTTATTTCACCTTGTTGGGTCTCGGCTTCTTGTTTGTAGAGATTCCCCTGCTGCAACAGTTCATTCTATATCTGGGGCAGCCGACCTATGCTTTTACCGTGGTTGTGGCCGCTATCTTACTCGCTGCCGGGGTGGGCAGCAACACCCTTTCGTCGCGCTTGGCGCTGCACATCGTGTTGCCCCTAATCATTCTCTTGACCATTGCCTATCCATTTTTGTTACCCTTACTTTTTGACGCAACCCTCCGTCTACCTTTTATTGGTCGCATCGTGGTCACCGGGCTAGCATTATTTCCGTTAGGAGCGCTATTAGGTATTCCATTTCCCCAGGAGGTGGCTTTAATCGGGAAAAATGCGCCAGGTTTGGTGCCTTGGGTATGGGCGGTAAACGGCTGTGCCTCAGTAGTTAGCGCGATTTTAGCGGCGATGATTTCGCTCACCTGGGGGTTTTCCATCGTCTTATGGAGCGGGGCGCTCATGTATGGTCTGGCCGGAATGACGATCTGGATCATCCATCACTCTCGGGTAAAGGGTACAAACCTCACCCCACCCCAGTTGTAACGCACAATCTCATCACCGCGTCGTTCAATCAACCACAAACTTTGATAGCCACCCGGCGGACCAATGGGAATGACCATCTTCCCGCCGTCAGCCAACTGGTTGACCAACGGTTGGGGCACATGATCGGGGGCCGCCGTCACAATAATGGCCTCAAATGGGCCGGCCTCTGCCACCCCCCGTATCCATCAGCTTGTTTGGCCTTAATTTGGTCATAGCCGAGCTGATCAAACGTGTTTTGGGCCCGTTCCGCCAGTTCCGGGATAATCTCAATCGTATAAACCTTATCTGTCAGGGCGGCCAAGATGGCCGCTTGATAGCCTGATCCAGTGCCGATCTCCAGAACACGGTCACCGGGCTGGAGGTCGATTAGTTGGCTCATCAAAGCCACGATATAAGGCTGGGAGATGGTCTGCCCATAGCCAATGGGCAGGGGATGATCATTATAAGCCTCACTGTGGTAGTCAGTCGGCACGAATTCGTGGCGCGGCACCTGGCCCATGGCAGCTAACACGGTTGTATCAGATATATCACGCCCCTTAAGTTGTTGTTCAACCATGATCTGCCGCTGCGTCTTATATGGATCGGCCAGAGCGATGGTTGATATGGTGGTTGGGGAAGCAACGATGAGCAGCGTTGGCGTCATAGGGACCAGTGGCGTTTCCGAAGCAAGTTCGGAGGGCCTACTGTCCAAGCAAGCGGTCAGGCTACCTCCTAAGAGGAGGGTGGCCACACCCAAAATCTGCGTCAAATTTTTGGCCCACATCTGCACTATCTAGAATCCTTTCCCTAAAAAAATCACTACAAATAGCTAATTAGGCGTAAAAAGCCGGGCTGTTCCAAAATAACCGCACTACTATTGCCTACGATCAGGCTACCGTGCCTCCCCAAAACGCAATCCCCAGGGTCTTTCGAGGCCAACAGCGGGGATTACATTTAGACTCTGAGGAAGTTCTGTGACCAGACTGGTGAATGTGTCTTGTTCCTGGATGGTTACATAAGCACAACACCAACCCTGTTCTGTAAAACGCTTTTCCAATTGCGTGAGAAACTCTGTTTTTCCGTACCCTGCCGGGGCGGCTAACAGATAATACGCTGGGGCATACGAAGACAGAATCTCCCTTATTTCGTCCTCACGATTGGTAAAAGGAATAGGCTGGGTTTTTGACCTTCCAAAGCTTTTCGTTTTTCAAGAAATTGTAAACAACGCCGGTAAATCTCTATCAGTTCTTGAATATGATCCGTTTCCGGCATAAACATCCTCGCTTATTGTAAAAGGTTAGCGGCACAACAGGTTTTGTTGCTATAAGTCAATTTGGGATGATGATTATTTTGAAAACGAGAAGGATTTGAAAGACAGAGGAAGTTCTTGCGAGGTGGGGTCAAATTCGGGCAATCGAGAGCTGTTAGCAGGTGGTAACTCTTGAATGGCAGACTTATTAAAGTAGCAAGTTCTAATCTAGAAAAGGAAAAATGAGGGGAATCCCCCTTTCTCAATTATAAACCAAGTATATTGTAGATACACTGGACAAATGAACTGTTTATAAACTGGTTAAGTGACCAGTTTAAGATATGACTCCAGAGCCAAACCTTAACCGTTATCTTCCACAATCACCTCGCCCTCAACGAGATCGAGGTTATAGGACAAGCTGCCGAACCCTTTGTCCCTTCTTACAGTTCGATTCAACTACCCATGATCCTTAAATGATCTTATTATCGACGCGGTTAGAGCAAAATAATTTAGAGGATCAAAGGCAATGTTTTAGACGATCAGCCAAGATTTGGACCTGAGGTTTTTGAAGATCATAGCTTTATCCCAGGGATGTCATGAAGTTCTATTTCAGCCGCCCAGTCATCCCATCCCATATGCGGGTCATACTCATACTCGGCGGATGCCTCATCTGTGGGGTTGAAGAGGGTTATTCGTCCGGAATAGTAGCGCAAAAAGGATGGGGTTTCGGGGGCTGATCTTGACTGTTGAGCAGAATTAGGAATAAACCTCCGAGTCATTCGCCGGACTCTATTGCCGACAAGCCTTAACAGGTATGTTATTTTTTTCCTTAGCGGAGTGTTTGAGAAATTTATCGAGATGGTCACGCGCCCTCTGGCCAAAACTTGGCAATCGTTTACGGATAGAACCTGATAAATAGGCATAAATGATAGCTACCAGATCAACCGTCTGGCCTTGAGCCTGAAGTTGGTGGGCCATAGCAAAAGCGACTTCACCGCCATAGCAAAAACCAGCCAGCAGGTAAGGCCCCCTCCG
>CBDCXR010000002.1:0-5471 GCA_965223845.1 Planctomycetota bacterium
GCTCAGCTGCAACTCGGCACCCCGCCGTGGATCCATCGATCCCAGCTTCAGCGACTGGCTCACCCAGGGCTGGCTCCAGAGCGACGACTACCGCGCCTGCGGGCCTGACTTCCCCACCCGCGACTACGACCAGGCGCAGGACGTCTGGGTCTTTCAGTGCAACCGCTCCACCGAGGCCGAGATCCAGATCCGCGGGCTCGAGTGCAACATGGACATGTTCGTCCTGAGCAACGGCTGCGACGGTCGCTACTCGTGTGCGGGCGGCAGCACGAACGGGGGCCGCGTCAACGAAGAGGTCAAGTGGGACTGTGTGGGCGGCGACGTCTACTACATCGCCATCGAGCGCGTCGACGACGACTTCTGGCCCTGGGACGACTGCAACCGCTGGGAGGGCTTCAGCTACACGATCGACCCCAAGTGCCACGAGTACTGCTTCAACGAGTACGACGACGACGGCGACGGGCTCATCGACTGCCAGGATCCCGACTGCCCCTCCTGCGACGAGACCTGCGACAACGACAAGGACGACGACTTCGACAACCTCGTCGACTGCGACGACCCCGACTGCCGCGACGAGCCCTTCTGCTGCGACAAGGACGGCGACGGCTGGCTGGCCATGGACGGCATCTGCGGCGGCCTCGACTGCAACGACCTCCCGGCCACCGACGGCGCCTCGATCCGCCCGAACGCCACCGAGATCCCTGCCGACGGCGTCGACAGCAACTGCGACGGCATGGAGAAGTGCTTCGCCGACAACGACGGCGACTTCTACGGCACCCTCATCACCGTCGACAGCACCGTCATGAGCTGCCTCGGCGTCGGCATCTCCGACAACCACGAAGACTGCGACGACACCAACGAGCTCGTCTACCCCGACGCCCCCGAGACGGTCGCCGACGGCATCGACAGCGACTGCGACGGCAACGAGATCTGCTACCGCGACAACGACGACGACGACTACGGCGGCGACGAGACGGTCAACCAGTCCGACCTCACCTGCACCACCGCCGGTATCGCCGGCAACAGCGACGACTGCGACGACGTCGATCCGAACACGCACCCCGGCGCGGTCGAGCTCCCCCTGTCCGGCAAGGACGAGAACTGCGACGCCCTCGAGCTCTGCTACGAAGACCTCGACGGCGACGGCTACGGCTCCGACTCCGTCATCGAGACCCCCTTCGTCGACTGCATGGGTCCTGGCGTGTCGCCCAACGCCCTCGACTGCGACGACACCAAGCCCGCGATCTACCCGAACGCCGACGAGGTCGTCGCCGACGGCATCGACCAGGACTGCAACCTGCAGGAGACCTGCTACGCCGACAACGACAACGACGGCTTCGGCAACAACGCCGACATCCTCCGCGAGAGCTTCGAGTTCTCGTGCACCGGCAACCTGATCGCCGACAACCCCCAGGACTGCGACGACCAGGACGCCACCGTGTACCCGGGCGCCCCCGACGCCCCCGGCGACGGCATCGACCAAGACTGCGATGGCCTGCAGGACTGCTTCGTCGACGGCGACGGAGACGGCTGGGGCTCCAACCAGATCACGCAGACGGCCGCGCCGGGCTGCCTCGGACCGGGCATCTCGCCTCAGACGGGCGACTGCGACGACACCCGCAGCAGCATCAACCCCGACGCCACCGAGATCCCGGTGGACGGCGTCGACCAGAACTGCGACGGCCAGGAGATCTGCTACACCGACGTCGATCAGGACGGCTACGGCGGCGACAACACGGGCCTGTCCACCAGCCTCGACTGCACCGACCCCGGCTTCGCGGGCAGCAACGACGACTGCAACGACCTCCCGCCGCAGGGCGCGTCGATCCACCCCGGCGCCACCGAGACTCCCCTCGACTTCATCGACTCCGACTGCGACGGCAAGGAGCTCTGCTACGCCGACGTCGACGGCGACACGTTCGGCAACGAGGCCGGCGTGCTCGTGAACAGCGTCGTCCTCCAGTGCAACGCGGGCGGAGCCTCCACCAACACCGGCGACTGCGACGACACCTCCGCAGGCATCAACCCGGCCGTCGCCGAGCGCGTGGCCGACGGCATCGACAGCAACTGCGACGGCGAGGAGCTCTGCTGGTACGACGGCGACGACGACGGCTACGGCGACGGTGAAGGCACCCAGGTCACCATCACCGACCTCACCTGCAACCGCGCCGGCTCCACCTCGCTCGGTGTCGTGGGCGACGGCAACAACGCCTCCCCCACCAGCACCGACTGCCTCGACTCCGACCCCGAGGTCTACCCGGGCGCCCCCGACCTCGGCGGCATCAAGAACTACGACTGCAGCGGCAGCGGCTACTGCTTCGAAGACAACGACGGTGACGGCTACGGCAGCGAGGCGCGCGTCCTCAGCGGCGACCCCACCTGTGCCTCTGCGGGCCTCTCGCCCAACAACTTCGACTGCGACGACACGAACCGCTTCATCAGCCCGGACGCGGCCGAGGTGCCCAACAGCGGTGCCGACGAAGACTGCGATGGCTTCGAGGAGTGCTTCCAGGACCTCGATCAGGACGACGTGGGCACCCCGAACCTGCAGAAGTCGCCCGACGTCACGTGCTTGGCCACCGGCGTGTCCAACCGCAACGACGACTGCGACGACGACAACCCAGACATCAGCCCGCTCGACCCCGAGCTCGTCGCCGACGGCATCGACAGCAACTGCGACGGCTTCGAGACCTGCTACCGCGACGCCGACCAAGACAACTTCGGCTCGTCCACGCTGCTCTACACGATCACCGACCTCGACTGCATCGGCGACAACGGCCTGTCCGACGGGTACGCCGACAACGCCGACGACTGCAACGACAACGACCCCGACCGGTTCCCCGGCAACCCCGAGATCCCGACCAACGGTCGCGACGAAGACTGCGACGGCGTCGACTCCTGCTACATCGACGCCGATGGCGACGGATACGGCGATCCCAACCGCACCATCCCCGCCATCAGCGGCTCCACGTGCGACGTGCCCGGCATGTCGGGCAATGGCCTCGACTGCGAGGACGACGAGGAGCTCGGCGCCACCATCCACCCGGGCGCGGTCGAGATCCCGGGCAACGGCATCGACGAGAACTGCGACAGCCGCGAGCTGTGCTTCCTCGACAACGACGGCGACACCTTCGGTGGCACCGCCACCCGCCTGTCGACCTCGCTCTTCTGCGCCAACGCCGGCGAGACCTCCGAGTCCGGCGACTGCCTCGACAGCGGCAGCGCCACCAACAACTTCGGAACCTTCTACGCCGAGAATGTGTACCCAGGCGCTGTGGAGGGCCCGGCCAACGGCTTCGACGAAGACTGTGATGGCTTCGAGGACTGCTACATCGACGCCGACCGCGACACCTACGGCGGCCAGCTCCTCACCACGTCCGAAGACCTCGAGTGTGATGGCGACGGCATCTCCCCCACCAACGACGACTGCTACGACGTCGCCCCCGAGGGCGAGACGATCCACCCCGGCGCCTTCGACATCGTCGGCAACGGCATCGACGACAACTGCGACGGCTTCGAGAGCTGCTGGCTCGACGACGACGGCGACGGCTTCGGCAACGACGAAGGCCGCTTCGGCCGTACCGACGCGACCGACTGCACCTCGGTGGGTTTCGCGCCCAACGCCGACGACTGCGACGACAACGCCGTCTCCGTGAACCCCGACGGCTTCGAGATCCCGGCCGACGGCATCGATCAGGACTGCAACGCCCTCGACGACTGCTACCAGGACATCGACGGCGACGAGTACGGCACGGCCGTCATCGTCGAGAAGCCGATCAACCTGGCGAACCCGCCCCAGACCTGCCGTCTCGCCATCGCCGCAGCCGACAACCCCGACGACTGCAACGACACCCTGCCCCTCGGGCCGTTCATCAACCCCGGTATGGTCGACATCCCGGGCAACGGCGTCGACGAGAACTGCGACACCCTCCAGGCCTGCTACGCCGACGTCGACAACGACGGCTTCGGCGACGACAACGCCACCACCACCACGCCCTCCATCGACTGCAACGCGCCGGGCGCCGCCTCGTCCGGCGGCGACTGCAACGACAACGCGAACACCGTGTACCCGGGCGCCCCCGAGGTGCCGGCCAATGGCGTCGACGAAGACTGCAACGGCGTCGATGCCTGCTGGCAGGACCGAGACGGCGACAGCTTCGGCTCCGACGTCATCTTCCCGTCCAACGACATGGACTGTGTCGACCCGGGCGAGGCCTCCATCGACGGCGACTGCCAAGACAGCGGCACCATCAATGGCGTCTCGGCCAGCGAGATCTTCCCGGGCGCCGTCGAGGTCTGCAACGACGTGGACGACGACTGTGACGGCCTCATCGACGACGACGACCCCGACGATCTCGACGCCGGGATCTACTGGTACCCCGACCAAGACGGCGACGACTTCGGCGTCCTGGCCGGCGAGGTCGGCGCGTGCGAGCAGCCCGGTCCCAACTGGGTCCTCCGCGCGGGCGACTGCAACGACATCCCCGGCTCGGGCGAGAACATCAACCCCGACGCCACCGAGGTCTGCGACCCGATGAACGTCGACGAAGACTGCAACAACTTCGCCGACGACCTCGATGTCGACGAGAACGGTCTCACCGTCGCCGTGGGCGCGGTCGACTGGTACCCCGACGTCGACGGCGACGAGTTCGGCGACACCTCCGCCGGCTTCACCCGCTCCTGCGACCCGCGCGACGGCGAGGTCAACGTCCCCGGCGACTGCGCCGACAACAACGCCAACGTGAACCCCGACGTCCTCGAGATGCCGTACAACGGCCTCGACGACGACTGTGACGTCCTCACGCCCGACGACGACCTCGACGGCGACGGCTGGAACGCGGTCGACGACTGCAACGACAACCCGGGCACCGGCGACAACGTCAACCCGGGCGCGCTCGAGGGCACCGTGCCCAACGGCGTCGACGACAACTGCAACGGCATCGTGGACGAGGGCACCACCGGCTACGACGACGACGGCGACGGCTTCAGCGAGGAAGGCGGCGACTGCGACGACAGCAACCCCAACATCCACCCTGGCGCGGAGGAAGTCGGCGGCCTGGCCAACCAGGACGACGACTGCGACGGCGCCGTCGACGAGGGCACCCCCGGCATCGACGACGACGGCGACGGCTACTGCGACGCCACGGGCGTCCAGGGCTGCCGCGACGGCTCGCTCCCCGGCGACTGCAACGACGACCCCGACACCGGCGCGGCGCTCAACCCCGGCAAGACCGAGATCCCCGACAACGGCATCGACGACGACTGCGACGGCGAGGTCGACGGTGGCACGTCCGACAACGATGGCGATCACTACGCCGCGCAGGACTCCACCGGCTCCCTCCTCGACTGCGACGACGACGACGACACCCGCTACCCGGGCGCGCCCGAGCTTGAAGACGGCGTCGACAACGACTGCGACGGCCTCGTCGACGAGGGCACCGACTCCTACGACGACGACGGCGACGGCTTCA
>CBDCXR010000003.1:0-42048 GCA_965223845.1 Planctomycetota bacterium
TTGGGCTCACGCCGTCGGCGCGTACTCGGATCGAAGTGGAAGAGGATTCGAGTGACGAAATCTCAAGCGGTCCGAGTCGTCCGAGACACGACGTCGCAAAGGGACCGCGCCTCGCGACGGGAGGCGCCGGATGATCGTCGCGGCGCACGAGATCGCTGTCGACTGGGCGAACCTGCTCCGCATCATTCCGGGCTACGACCCGATTGAGACAGCAGCCGATGGCGATTGGTTCGACCCCGATATCGCGCAGAGCGCGATCGATTTCATCGAGACCTACCTCACGTTCTCCCGCGGCTCGAGCGCGGGGAAGCCGTTCCATTTGGAGCGTTGGCAGGCGGCCATCGTCGCGAACCTCTACGGCTGGCAGCGCAAGGACGACGTCGGAGAAACCGTGCGGAGGTACCGAGAGTCGTTCGTGGGTATTCCGCGGAAGAATGGGAAGACGGAGCTCGTGGCCGGCCTCGGATTGCTCGCTCTATTCTGGGAGCGGGAGATGGGGACGGAGGTTTACTGCGGCGCGAAGGATCGATCCCAAGCGTCGAAGTTGCTCGCCACGGCGAAGCTAATGGTTCGACGGTCGCGCGAACTCACGAAGATCTCGGATGTGTTCCAGCACTCGATCATGCGGAAGCCGGACGATGGCTCGTTGTTCCGTGCGGTCTCCAAGGATGCCGGCAAAATCCACGGCGAGAATCCGGCGTTCATCGCTATCGACGAGGTGCACGTACAGCCGAACGGAGAGCTGATCGAGGCGCTTACGACCGGCATTGGGGCTCGTCTCCAGCCGCTTACGGTCTACATCTCAACGTCTGACTACGACCGTCCGCACGAGGAATCTATCTGTAACACTCTTTGGGACTACGCGCGGGCAGTTCGAGATCGCGAGGCGGACAATTCGCGGTATCTACCCGTGCTCTACGAAGCGGACGACAAGGCCGACGACTGGACCGACGAGGCCGTTTGGAGCCGCGTTAACCCAAATCTCGGCGTGTCGGTTCGGCCCGAGTACCTTCGCGACATGGCCGCGAAGGCGAAGCACCTTCCGCGTCTCGTGAACTCGTTCAAGCGGTTGCACCTGAACATCCGTACGGGGCAGGTCACGCAGTGGCTTCCGATGGATTTTTGGGACGAGTGCTCCGGCGGAATCGACGTCGAGGGACTGCGCGATCAGCTCGAGGGCGTTCCGTGCTGGGCAGCCCTCGACATGTCGCAGAAGTACGACCTCACGGCGTTCGTGCTCGTCGCCAAACACCGTGAAGAAAGTGGAGACGTCTACACGGTCTCGCCGTGGTTTTGGCTTCCCGAGGATCAGATCAGAAACCCGAAGCGCGAACGAGAGAAGCGCGACCTTTACCAGCGGTGGCACTCTCTCGGGCTTCTCGAGGCGATCCCCGGAGAGACCGTCGATCCGGCTCGCGTTCGCGATCGAATCGAACAGCTCGCCGAGACGTACTCGTTCCGCCAGATCGGATTCGATCCGTGGGGCGCCGAGGACACGATGCGGTTCTTCGACGATCGCGGGTTCGACGTCGTGAAGTTTCGGCCGAGCTACCGTGACTTCAACGGCGGGTCGAAGGAGCTCGAGGCCGCGGTCACGTCGCGCCGCCTCGTTCACGGCGGCCACGAAATCCTCCGCGAGCAAGCTCGAGTCTGCGCAGTCGACGAGGATCACAACGAGGAGATTCGACCGAGCAAGAAGCGGAGCGGAGACAAGATCGACGGAATTGTAGCGACGGTGATGGCGCTCTCGCTCGCGATGACGGGGTCCGAGGAGGACGAGGTTTTCGACGGAGAGTTTCTGGCGGTATGAGCGAAGAAGATCTGAGGCGCAAGCATCGTCGAGCGTACCGCAGGAAGTTCTCAGCGTACGTCGTGAGCATCGGTCTCATGTCCGTCGGCCTCGGACTTTGGGAGCCCGCGGCCGGTCTCTTCGTCGCCGGGTTCTTTCCGTGGCTCGACATCTTCGTCGGTGAATTGTCGCGGCAGAGGAGCAACTCGAATGCTGATCGGTGAAGCGCTCGCCGCGACCAGCTACAAAGATCTGACCGACGAGCGGCTCTGGACGGACATCATTCAGCCGCAACTTTCGAACGTCTCGGGCGTGAACGTCACGCCGGATACGGCGCTTGGACTGTCGGCGTACTACCTCGCCTTGCGTGCCGTGTCCGAGGACGTCGGCAAGCTGCCGCTCATCCTCTATCGACGCACCGGCGCGGACGAGCGAGACCGTGCGGAGGATCACGAGCTCTACCACCTGATTCGGGACGAGCCGAATCCGAACATGAGCTCGATGACGTTTCGCGAGACGCTCACGCACCACGCGATGGGATGGGGCGGAGGCTTTGCGATCATCCGGCGCCGCGGTAGCGGTGTGCCGGAACGGCTCGACGTCGTTCATCCCTCGCGGGTGACGATCGATCAAGATCGACGTGGTCGTGTGTTCTACGAGGTGATGCTCGAGCAGGGCGAAGCGCCGATCATCGTCCTTCGCCGGAACATGCTCCACATTCACGGGCTCGGATCGGACGGGACCTCCGGGTATTCGGTCGCGCAGATCGCAGCGCAAAGTCTCGGCCGTGGCCTCGCGGCGACCCGCTTTTCGGCGAAGTTTTTCGGTCAGGGCGTGACGTCGACCGGCGTGCTCGAGCTCGATCGACGTCTCAAAGACCAGGAGGTGATGAACCGTCTGCGAGATCAGTGGGATGAGCGATACGGCGGCGTTGAGAACGCGCATCGGCCGATCATTCTCGAGCTCGGGATGAAGTACAAGCCGATCTCCATCCCTCCCGAGGACGCGCAGCTCATCGAGACGGAGAAGTTCACCGTCGAGGACGTGTCGCGGTGGTTCCGAATTCCGCCGCACAAGCTCATGCACCTCGAGCGCTCGACGTTTAACAACATCGAGGAGCAGAACCAGGACTACTTGACGGACACGCTCGGAGCGTGGCTGGTGCGATGGGAGGAGGAAATCGGGCGCCGGATTCTCACGCTCGAGCGGCGAGAGATGTTCGTCGAGCACCTTGTCGACGCTCTGCTTCGAACGAGCATCGAGAAACGCTGGGACGCGTACCGTCACGGTTTCAATATCGGCGTCTGGTCGCAGAACGACATCCGGCGCCGGGAGAACGCGAAGCCGATCGGCCCTGAAGGTGACGTCCACTACATCCAAGGGAACATGATTCGGGTCGAGGACGCGGCGCGCGGCGTAACACAATCGAGCCAATCTCCTCCTCGCGGGCAGACCGACGGACTCGACGCGCCGCAGGACGGCGCACGCGCCGAACATGTCTTGGATCTCGTGACCGACGCGGTGGGTCGGTGCTCACAGAAAGAGGAGAAAGCGCTCGCACGCGCTCTCTCCAAGGACGACGCGGGGCTCCGCGAGTGGGCCGGGCGGTTCTACGCGCGGCACCAGGAGACGATCGCGAGCTCGGTTCAGCCCGTCGTCTCGGCGTGCGCCGGCTTGACCGGTCTTCCGGCGACAGACGTCCGTCCCATCGTCGAGAGCTATTGCCGCGGTCGGCAGAAGCTCTGCGAAGCCGGAGATCGAACCGAGATTACGATGAACGAGTCGCGAGCGCTCACGCGCGCGATCATGGAGGCTTTCGGAAATGAGACCTGAGGACTGCGCCGCCCAACACTTCGGAGCGTGGATGGTTGAGCCCCGCTGGATGGCGAGCGCGATCGCCGCAGTGAACGCTGGGACCTGGAAGCCCGAGTCGCCTGCTATGGCCGCTCGCGGCGAGCTTGAGGACGAGGATGACGGATTCGCGGTCCTCCAAGGCGGCGTGGCCGTCGTTCCGCTTCGCGGCCACCTCACCAAGGGCCGGAGCTCGTTCGGCGGGACCTCGACCGTCGAGACGCGCCGGGCGATTCGGCTGGCTGCCGCCGACCGGAAAGTTGCTGGGATCATGCTCCTCGTGGAGTCGCCGGGCGGCGCCGCGGCGGGCACGGCCGAGCTCGCGGCCGAGGTCGCGCGCGCCCGAGAGGAAAAGCCGATCTGGGCTCACATCCAGGACATCGGGGCCTCTGCCGCGTACTGGCCGGCCGTCGAGGCCGAGCGGGTCACGGCGAACGCGGCCGCGGAAGTCGGTTCCGTCGGGGGCATGAGCGTGCTCGTCGACTCGTCCGAGGCGTCGGAAAAGGCGGGGCTCAAGTTCCACGTGGTCTCGACCGGAGCGCTCAAGGGCGCCGGGTTCCCGGGGACGCCGATCACGAAGGAACACATCGAGGTGTCGCAGGAGCTCATCGACGATTTGACCGCTCCGTTCTTCGCGGCCGTTTCCGCGCGTCGCGGTCTCACGGGTGCGGCTCTTTCGAACGTGACGACCGGCCGAATCTGGGTGGGAGCGCGCGCGAAGAACGTCGGACTCGTCGACGAAATCATGAGCTGGGAGTCCGCGGTGTCGACGTTCGTCGACCATCTCGGGCGCCGGCAGGAGGCGCGAGACCGGCGGTCGCGAATTCGGAGAGCGCAGCTCGAGGCTTGACTTCTCGGCTTCGAGGTGTAATTACTCACGATGTCCATTCGGGCTCGCGACGCAGAGTCCGTCGAGCACGACCCCGGGTGGCAACGTCTGAGCTCGCGACGCAGAGTCCGTCGAGCACGACCTTGGACGTCACGACAGTTTCGTTTTCGAGCTGAGTCCTCGGACCCGATCTGTCGACGTGTGCACAGCTCAAGCTGTGCGGCGACTTCTTTTCGCCACGATCCCGCGCACTTTCGTGCGTGCTGTGGCAGGAAGCGACGTCCGAGGAATATCGATGGATCGCATTCTCAAGCTTCGGCGTGAGGCCGAGGCGGAGCTGAACGCAGCGAAGGCACTACAGGCGAAGGCCGACGAAGAGACTCGAGACCTCACCGAGGAAGAGGTCAAGACGTTCGACGCGCACATGGCGAAGCGCGAGAAGCTGCTCGCCAAGGCCCAGCGACTCGAAGACGTCGAGCAGGCCGACGCGCAAATGCAGTCGATCGTCCGGTCTCGTAACGACCAGTCCGGCGACGACGACGGAGACGGAGACGACGCGGGCGACGGGGCCGCAGGTGGCGACCACGGCGCCGCAGGGGGCGGCAGCCGATCGCTCAGCTCTCCCATCCCCGGGCAGGCGCGCGACCAGGAAGCGGAAGGCCGACGCGGATTCGCGCACTTCGGCGACTTCGCGTTCGCGGTGCAGAACGCGTACACGCCGGGTGGTCAGGTCGATCGCCGGCTCGGAGCGATGATGGCTGCCGACGGGGGAAGTCAGGGCGTAGCTGCCGAGGGTGGCTACCTCGTGCCGCCGACGTTTTCTCAGCAGCTCTGGGACGGCCTGAACGAAGACCCCGATTCGCTCATGAACCGGTGCGACCGGGTCCCCGTCCCCGGCGAATCGATCACGCTCCCGAAGGCAAAGCAGGGGCGAAACGGCGGGATCGTCTACGGAGGCGTGCAGGCGTTCTGGATCGAGGAAGCAGAGTCGATTCCGACTTCGCGTCCGAAGTTCGACGGAATCACACTCCGGCCGCACGAGCTGGGCGCGCTCGTCTACATGACGGACAAGCTGCTCCGAAATTCTCCGCTCGCTCTCGACGGGTTTATTCGAAAGGCGGCGACGCTCGCTATCTCGCACGAGATCAACGACGCGATCTGGGACGGTGACGGCACAGGAAAGCCGATCGGAGTGCTTCGATCGGGTGCCCTCGTCACGGTGTCTAAGGAGACCGGGCAGCCCGCCGACACGATCTTGATCGAGAACATCGTCAAGATGTACGCGCGATTCATCGCGTCTCGTCGTCGGGGCGCGGCCTGGTTCATCAACCAGGACATCGAGCCGCAGCTCTTCACGCTCCAGTACGAAGGGGCGAGCGGGAGCTTCCCGGCGTACATGCCGGCGGGCGGCATCTCCTCGGCTCCGTTCGCAACGCTTCTCGGGCGTCCGGTCGTGCCGATCGACTACGCGAAGACTCTCGGTGACGCCGGGGACATCGTCCTGTCGGATCTCGGTCTGTATGCGCTCGGTGAGAAGTCCGGCGGTATTCGTTCGGCGCAGAGCATCCACCTCCGCTTCGACACGGCGCAGACCGCGTTCCGGTTCATGTTCGAGATCGACGGCCAACCGTGGATGGACGAACCGATCACGCCCGTGAACGGCGCGAACACGCTGTCGACGTTCGTCGCGCTCGAATCCCGGGCGTAATCCACACGCTGACGACGGTTTCAGGAAGGAGACCAGCACATGATGCTCTCGGAAAAAGAGTTCGTCGGCGTGGCGATTACCCCGTCCGCCGACATCTACAACGGCGATCCGGCATCGCAGACGTACTCGCTCGCGCGATACGGGCGATGCGCGTTCGTCGTTCAGCACGGAGCCGGAGCCACGGGGACGGCGACGTTCACGGTCGAGGCTTGCTCCGACGCGGGGGGAACGGGCGCCGAGGCGGTTCCGTTTTCGTACCGCACGGGCCCGGCGAACGGCGCCCTGGGCGCGGTTCAGAAGGCGACGGCCGCGGGTTTCACGCTCTCGGCCGGAGCCAACCAAGTGTTCGTGATCGACATCCGTTCCGACGGCGTGGTCGAGGGGAAGCCGTACGTTCGCCTCAAGGCGACGGAAGTCGTCGACGGCGCCGTGGCGGGATCCGTCCTCGCTGTGCTTTCGGACGCGCGCTACTTCGCGGAGTCGATGCCCGACCCGACCTCGTGACCCTCCCTTGAGTTCGCGGCTGTGCGCGATCACTCGTTCCGCGCGCAGCCGCGGCTCTTCCACGCCGAACCGCTACGAGGAATGCAATGGCAGAGGAAAAAGTCAAAGTCCGAATGGTCGTCTCGCGGCCGGGCTATCCGAAATCGGGCAGCGTCGTTCAGGTCTCTCGAATCCGCGCGGATCGCTGGTGCCAAGAAGGACTCGCGACCGCAGTCGGAAAAGCGAAGGCTGCCGCCAAGGAAGAAGCCAAGGCCAAGGAAGAAGCGGTATCGACCTGATCCCGAGTAGCGATCGATGGGACTCCGACTCGTCACACCTCCAACCTCCGAACCGGTCTCGCTCCACGTAGCGAAGCTCCAGACGCGTGTCCGTCACGACGACGAAGACACGCTGATCCAGGATTTCGTGCGCGCGGCGCGACGGAAGGTCGAGTCGGACGCGGGCGTCCAGATCATGCCCGCGACGTGGGAGGCAAGCTGGGCGTCGTTTCCCGGTTCGGAGTTCTGTCTCGAGCTGCCGCCGCTCGTCGCGATCACCAGCATCGAATACACGGACGAGGATGACGCGAACCAGGTCGTACCTACGACGGTGTACGACGTCGACACGACAGTCTCGCCCGGCGTGGTCTTTCTGCGTTCCGGTGAGGCGTGGCCCGTGGCAAAGCGTGAGCGAGGTTCGGTGCGTGTGACGTACCAGGCCGGGTGGTCAAGCGGAGTTCCGGAGCACGTCGAGCAGGCTGTAAGACTGCTCGTCGGCCACTACTACGAAAACCGGGAGAGCGTCGTTGTCGGCGATCGGTTCGTCGCGACGTCGGTACCGCACGGGTACGACTCACTCATCTCGTCGTTCAGCGTTCGGAGTGTCGTCTGATGCCGCGGGTCGTCTTTCAGCTCGACAAGCGCGAAGTGAATAGGCTTCGGCGAAAGCTCCGCCGGCTCAGAAGCGCGGATGCGCTGAAGATCGTACGCCGGGCGGCGAGGGCTGCGGCTCGAGTCGTGCTTGCCGAAGCGCAGAGGCGCGCACCCGTTCGTTCCGGCGCTCTGAAGCGCGGTCTCAAAATTCGAGCACTCAGGCGCTCGCGTCGACGAGTTGGGGTCGCAGTCAGGACAGGAACTCGAGCGGAGATGGAAATCGAGGGCGACGGCTACTACCCGGCTCACATCCACTTCGGATCGCGTCGGCGGAACCTCACCGCTCAGCCGTTTCTCCGGGACGCCGCGGAGTTCAAGCGCGCCGAGGCGCTGTCGATACTCTCGGCGGAACTCGGTCGCGGAATCGAAGAGCTGGGGAGGGCGGCATGAGCGCCGGCGAGCTTCGAACTCCCATCGAAATCCAGCACAGCCGCGAGACACCCGACGGTCAGGGTGGCCACACAGAAGAGTGGGTCACGGTGCAGCGCGCGTACGCGATGTTTCGGCACACGCGGGGCGCGGAGATTGCACCGTTCGGCACGCAGGAACAGAACGTCGCGACTCACGTCGTCAAGTTGCGCCGGTCCTCGCACCTCACCACGAAGTCGAGGATCACGTCGGAGCGTGGCGCGCGAGAGTTCGATGTGGTGTCCGTCTCTGAAGACGAGCGCGGATCGTACCAGTTCGCTCGCTGCGTGGAGGTGGTCGCATGAGCACACGCGTGCACTCGCGAATGCCGGTCAACTGCCTCTTGGTGGCGATTTTCGCTCGTCTCGACGGAGCGGTGAACGACCTGGAGGGCAGCGCCTTCGAGATTCGGGACAACGTCCCGCTCGAGGAGAACGACTGGCACTTCATCGAGTTCGGCGACATCGAAGTTCGATCGGAGGGGCTCGCCTTCGTAGCGATCCCGACGATTCACGTTTTCAGCGAATACCTGGGGTCGCGCGAAGTGGCGCAGGCGATCGAGCAGATGAACGCCATGCTCGCGAGCCCACTCGACCTCTCGAACGACCAGTACGTCGACCAGGGAAGCGCGGTCGAATCAGCGACGCTCGCTAAGCGAAGTGTAGGCGAGAGCAAGTTGATTCGACAGGGCACGCTCCGGCGGCGTTGGCTCATCGGAGATTGTCTCGTCTCGTAAGGAGCGGAAGGCAGATGGTAGCAGAAGCGCCCCTGGGGCAAGAACGGTTCTTCCTCGTCGACGTCAACGACAGTGAGACGGAGTCCGGGGAGAAGTGGATCAGGATCGGTCTACAGTCGGGCGGCAATCTCGAGCGATCGACAAACACCACCGACACCACCAACAAGGACAACTTCGGGTTCACCAGCGAAAAGGGCGTGAGCAAGGGTTGGTCGACATCTGTCGACGGTCAGGAGAACCCGCACAACGTCGGGCTGCTCCACCTTGCGTCGAAGTGGGAGTCGACGACAGACATCGACGTGAGGATCCACGTCATGCTGATCGACGAGCTCGGTCGGGAGTATGTCGGCTGGGCGACGCTCGCCAGCTTCACCCTCGATTTCCCCGTCAACGAGTCGGTGACCTATTCCCTGTCGCTGAACGGCCGAGGCGTTTTGGTTCGCAGGAACTAAACGACGTCGAAGCAATCGGAGCTTTTAGCAGAAAGGACACAGTCAATGGCGGTACTCACGGTTCACCAGACAACCATTGGCGGCGCTGAGAAGCCGACGCTCGTAGCCGCATCGGCCGCGGGCGATAGGTTCCGCAACGACGGAAAGACGATCGTCCACGTCAACAACGGAGGCGGAGCTGGGATCACCGTCACCATCACCGGACAGAGAACTCTTCCCGGGGGAATCAGCTCGAACAAGGACGTTGTCGTGCCCGCCGGACAGGAGTTCCTCTTCGGACCGTTTCCCGCCGGCATCTACAACACCGACGGAGCGCAAGAGGTCGTGCTCGCGTATAGCGACGTGACGAGCGTCACCGTCGGCGCGATCTCCGCGAGCGACAAGTACAACTGATCCCCTGACGAGCAGTCAAAGAAAGGAGAGCGATGTCCACCTTCGTCGACCCGCTCGTTCAGCTCGACGTGCCCCGTCGCATCAAATACACGGCGGGAGCGCAAGTGAAGCTCGAGGAGTACCTCGGCAAGAGCATTCCGACCTTCATGCGCACAGGGCGAGACATCGGCCTGCGCGAGATCACGGCTCTCGTTCGAGCTGGCGTGATGCACGAAACCGGCGAGCTGTCGGCTGACCAGATCGCGATCATCATCGAACGCGGCTCGAAGAATGGCGAAACGTTCATGGCGACGTGTCTTCGCCTCCTTCCCGATTGCATGAGAGCGCTCGTCTACGCGATCGGCGGCGACAAGAAGGAGGCGGACAGCATCGTCTCGGACCCTACGGACGTGATCGACACGGAAGCGATCGAGGGTGGGACTGGGGAGAGTACGAGCGACTCGGATTCGCCTTAGGTCTCCTTCCGGACCAAATCTGGAGCATGACGCAGCGAGAGATGAATGTTCTCGCGAGCGTGCGCCGCAAGGAGGAGGAAGAGAGCAGACGGCGGCAGCGATTCGAAACCGCGATCGTCTGCACGCACCTCATCAACACGGCGTTCGGTAGCAAAGGTCGGGCGCGAGTTGAAGTGGTGTACCGCGGCATGGAGGGCGTCGAGCCGCCGTCGACGAAGTCGGCGCGTCAGATGATGCGCTACTCGGGGTCAATGGTGAGTCAGCTCCAGCAGCACGCGAAGCACCTGGAGGAGTCAGCTCGGTCTAATGGCAGTAGTCGCTAACCTTCTCGCGACTCTCGGACTCGACCCGAGGGATTTCGACAAAAACCTCTCCGCCGCCGAGAAGCGCCTCAACAAAGCGACGGCCAAGATGGCGGAGATCGGCCGCGATCTGTCGGCAAAAGTTACGCTGCCGATCGTCGCCGTCGGTGGCGCAAGTCTAAAGGCGTTTTCTTCGTTCGACGACGCCATGACGCAGTCGACTGCGATCATGAACGTGACGTCTGACCAACTCGAGCGGATGGAGTCCGTCGCTCGAAAGACGGCGAAGGAAATCGTCGGCGGCGGCAACGCCGCGGCGCGAGCCGCACAGGGGTACTTTTTTCTCGCGTCCGCTGGGTTCGACGCTGAGCAGTCGATGGCGGCCCTTCCGCAGGTCGCTCGATTCGCGAAGGCGGGGATGTTCGACCTCGCGACGGCGACCGACCTCTCTACCGATGCCCAGAGCGCACTTGGCCTGACGTCCAAGGACTCGCAAGAGAACCTCGAGAACCTCACGCGCGTGACGGATGTTCTCGTCGCGGCGAACAAGGCGGCGAACGCTTCCGTGCAACAGTTCGCGACATCCTTGACCACCGAGGCGGCTGCTGCGGCTCGTAACTACAACGTCTCGCTCGAAGAGACTGTAGCCGTACTCGCCGCTTTTGCGACGCAGGGAGTCAAGGGAGAGAAGGCTGGGACGCGCTTTCGTCTCTTGCTCGACACGCTCGCCGATCTCGCGGTGAAGAACGCGGACGCGTTCGACCAGCTTAACATTCGTGTCTTCGACCAAGAGGGGGCGTTTCGAAACCTCGCCGACATCATCGAGGATTTCGAGAAGGCTCTTTCGGGCGCGGAAGCGGCGGAGAAGTCGCTCGCGTTCCAGCAGCTCGACCTCGCGATCAAGACACGCTCGTCGGTGTCGTCTCTCATCGGATTCTCGGACGAGATCCGAAATTGGGAACAGAGTCTGAAGCTCGCCGGCGGCACGACGAAGCGCGTATCGGATGATCAGCTCGCGAGCTTCTCTCAGCAGATGGGACTTCTACGCGCGCGCATCGCCGACGTCGGAATCGAGCTCGGATCAAAACTCGCACCGATCCTTCTGGATTTAGTCCCCGTCTTCTCTTCCATTCTGGAGCGGGTCGTCGGCCTCGTTGGTGCGTTCGGCGAACTGGATCCGCTGACGCAAAAGATCTCGATCTCGGTCGTGGGGCTCACCGCTGCCGCGGGTCCGTTTCTGCTGGCGCTTGCCGGCATGCTCAAGCTTTTCGCATCACTCAAGACATCGGTACCGATTCTCGCCAAGTTTCTCGGTGGTCCGCTGTCTATCGGGATCGGAGTCGCCACGGCCGCGATCACTAAGCAGTCGCGCGAGCTCGCCAAGCACAATCGAGAGCTCGAGCGATTGCAGCGGAAGATCGAAGGGGTTCAATCGCTCGCGCGCAAGACTGCCCAGGAGGAACTCAGCAAAGTCAACTCTCAGCTCGCCGAGCTGAACCGGAAATACGAGAAACTCCTGAGGGTTAGAGACAGTCTTGCAAACACTCGCACCACCGGCGCGGGATCCGGCGCAATTTTCTCGTCACTCCAAGACGCGCAGCGGGAACTGGACCTGCTTAGAAAGCAGATCCTCGCAGTTGAGGATCTGAAAAAGGCCCTCCGCGGCGCTGCGTTCCCATCCCCGTTTGGTGCGGGTGGGTCGCTGAGCAAAGAGCGACGTCGAGGCGGACAAAAACCCGGAGGAGCTGGCGGTGGAGCAGACAATGGCGGAGAAACGTCGGCGGTATCTTCTACGGCCGCAGGGCCAGGTCTCGGATTCTTCGGCGGCGAGGCGGCGATCGCGGCACTCCAGCAAGCGCGCGACGAGTTCAACCGGCTCTCAGATGTTCAGCGTCAGTTCTCGGCCGAGTCGACCGCGATCTGGGACGAATGGCAAGTTCGCGCCGTTGACGTCTTCGCGAATTTCAAGATCGCGGCTTTCGACGCGTTCCAGGGCCTGACTTCTGGAATCGGTCAGGCCTTCGCAAGCGCCGTTGTGTTCGGTGAGAACTTCGAAGAGTCGATGAAGCAGATGTGGAAGCAGGTCGCTGCGCAGGCGATCGCTACGTTCACACAGATCGTCATCGAATGGGGCTTGGCGCTGCTCCTCCAGAACGTGCTCGGCACCAAAGCTCACGCGACGCGGATGTTCCAGGCTGCCCAGCTCGTCTACATGAACGCGTTCGCGGCGACTGCCGCGATTCCGATCATCGGTCCGTTTATAGCACCTGGGGTCGCCGCGAGTTCTACCGCCGCGGCAGTCGCCGGGAGCGTGGCTGCGGGCGGCATCGGAGGAGCTGCCGGAGCTGCGTCGGGTGTTGTTGGGCTGGACACCGGCGGCATGCTCACGAGCGACGGAATCGCAATGCTCCACGAGGGCGAAGTCGTCGCGACACCAGACGAGGTCAAGACCGCGCTTGAAGGTGGATCGGGCCGAGGTATGGATTTCTCGCTCCACATCGACGGACGACGAGTCGCACGTGCGATCCTGCCACACCTCGTCAACGAACTTCGGCTGCGGGGGGTGTGATGTCGGTAACGGTGACGATCAACGGAGTCGACGTAACGTCTCGCGTGTTCGGCGGCGCTGAGTCGCGCGACGTCAGCATCAGCGAGACGCTGAACGGCGTTGGAACGTGCGAGTTTCGCCTGATCGAGCCGGAGGGAGCGGGCAATCCAGCGCTCTCGGTCGAGCTCGGACACGAGGTGATCTTCGACCACACGGTCGGTCGAATCTTCGGCGGGCACATCGAGGAGATTCGCACGGTCAACGTCGGGGTTACGGACGTCCTTACCTACGAGGTCGTGTGCCGAGACTACTCTGCGGCGGCTGAGCGCAAAGTCGTTCCGCGCGTGTTCGAAGACCCCGCGGATCCGCCGACGCAGACCGCCGGCGATATCGTTACGAAACTGCACTCGGAGTTTCTCGCGTCAGACGGGATCACGCTCGGTGACGTCGAGTCCGGACCTGTAATCGACCGCGCGATTTTCAATTTCGTAACGGTCGCCGATGCGCTGAATCAGATATCAGAGCTCACCGGCGGAGCCTACGTTTGGCGCATCGGACACGACAGGGCGCTCTCGTTCACGCAGCGCACGTTCTACGCCGCGCCGTTCGAGATCTCAGACGCGCAACTCGACTTTCAGGAAGCAGCCCGAGTTCGGTCGCTCTCGACTTACCGCAACAGACAATACCTCCGCGGAGGAACGGACGAAAGCGACGAGACGACCGAGCGGTTTCTCGGCGACGGTGACACGCGGGACTTCGAGATGCGCTTCCCCGTGAGCGAGAAGCCGCGCATCTGGGTCAACGGATTCGAGGTCCCGCCGGCCAGTGTCGTAGCGCGCGGCGACAGCGACGACGACTCTCCATGGGTCTGGGACGAGGGGCAGATCCGGGTCACGGCGAAGGACGCTCCGGAGGACGGCGCGCAGGTCGCAATCTCGTACCGCGGTCAGTTCCCCGTGATGGTGCTTCGCGAGGACTCGAGCGGAATCGCAGCGCGCGCGGCTGTCGAAGGAGGTGACGGCGTCTACGAGAGCGTCGATTCGGCGAGCGAGCAAGACACCGGAGACGACGCGCGCGAGCTCGCCGACAAGCTGCTCGAGAAGTATTCGAGCATCCCCGAGAGGATCGAATACACGACGCAGAAGCAAGGGCAGCTTCGAGCCGGCCAGCTTCAAACGGTGAACCTGACGGGACTCAGCGTGAACGCGCAGTACCTCATCGAGAGTCTCGAGATTGTCGTCGAGGCGGATCTCGCGGTCTACACCGCGAACCTCACGACCGGGCGCGACGTCGCTGAGTGGCTGCTCTTCTGGAAGGAGAAGGTCCGCAATCCGCGGGTGTTCTCTCTCGACGCCTCGGGGGGCCTCCTCATTCCGATCACCGAGAAGGAACAGGTGCAGGTCTCGGACTCGTTCAGCGCACCGCAGTCGAACTCTCTCTCCCCGTGGGAGGACGACCCGTACACGGTGATGCTCGTCGGCACGGAGTCATCGATCGCGAAGGTACTCCCCGACGGCTCGGTCGACGGCCCACGAATCGGAGACGCGTTCCACCCATGAGCACAGCACAGGCAATCATCCGATCGAACGTCGAGTTCACGATCCGCGACGTGCGGAGCGGGCTCGAGCGATGCGTGCGTTCGCGGAATCTCGTCACGACATCGGGGCTCCAGCTCATCCGTGACCTCATTGGCGGTACGGGTCTGCGCCCGTCTCACGTCGGACTCGGAACGGACAACACCGCTCCGGCAGCCACGGACACGGCGCTCGGTTCAGAGCAATACCGCGCCGAGGTCACGCGGCGCGATCCGTCGTCGAACTCAATCCAGTTCCAACTCTACGTCCCGACGTCGGAGGGCAACGGGCACACGTACGAGGAAGCCGCGCTTCTTCAGACGGGACTCCAGAACGGGAGTCCCGGTGATCCTGCGACTCTGCTCGCACGAACGACGTTCTCCCCGATCCTCAAGACCGCGAGCGTCGAGATCACGGCGCTTTGGTCGATCACACTCGCAGCAGTTTAGGCACGCGACATGGCAGCCATCGTATTTCCGAGTCAGAACGACGTCGGCACGACGCCGGGTGACGGACGACTTCCCACGGAAGCGAACCTCTCCAAGTGGAAAAAAGCCGGTACCCCGCTTCGCTACACGTTCGCCGCCGGCGTGCCGATCCAATCGCAAGGCGGTGTGGTCGCTGGCTTCGAGGATCTCGGTTCGACGGGTCTTAGCCAGGACGTCGCGAACGGCATCGCGGAGATCCAAGGGCATCGCGTCGAAACGGACGCGACGGAAACTCTCGCGCTCACCGACGACACGTTTAACCACGTCTATCTCAAGCTCGTGAAGACGAGCGGTCTCGTCACCGACGCAGAGTTCCACATCAACACCGGCTCGACGCTCTACACGATCGGCACGCCGCCGGCAGACTCGATCCTGCTTTGGTCGTTTCAGACGGTCTCGGGTGGCGTCTCGAATGCGTTCAACTGGATGCAGGCGATCAACGGAACCGTGACGGGTCACTACGCTGGCGACGGAACGAACAGCCGTCTCATCAATCTCGGGTACCGGCCGAAGCTCGTCTACGTCGCGAAGCGACAGTCGCCCTTCATCGCCGCGTGGTCGGACATCTCCGTTCCGATTCCGAGTGGCGTTCACGGAGGCATGGCCGTCTGCCAGCCCACCTCGCCGTTCTGGGCGCAGGCAGCGATGACCAACGACGAGCACACCGTGCCGTCTCTCGACGCTTCGGGATTTCTCGTTTCGGGCGCAGGCCCGCCGCAGACCGAGTTCATTTGGCACAACGAGGGCTCGATCACGCACAACCCGACTTCG
Organism: Planctomycetota bacterium; assembly: GCA_965223845.1. Taxonomy (GTDB): domain Bacteria; phylum Planctomycetota; class UBA8108; order UBA8108; family SXIK01; genus CBDCXR01. Next base: position 15,720 of record CBDCXR010000003.1, read on the forward strand.
ATCCTCTCTCAAGCCAGTTGGAACGTGAACGTAGCAGTGTCCGGAGCTGCTGTCGGCGACTACGTCGATGTGAGTTTCACGGAGGATCTCGGCGATGAGGTCGTGCTCAAGGGATGGGTCGACGCGACTGACAACGTGCGCGTCGTAGCGGTGAACGCAGGTAGCGCCGCGTCTCCGAATCCTGCCGAAGGAACGCTTCGCGCGAAGGTTTCTCGCATGACTACGGAGCAGTGCTCCCTCAACGATAACGGCGCCGACTACTTGTTCGTCGCGATTAGCTAAACGGGGAAAGCCGTGGTGGAGAAAAAGCCGTCAACGCTCTCGAGAGAAACGCTCATGCCGATCGGAGCCGTGGTCGCGGTATGTGCCGCGTTTCTCTCGGGTGCGCTCTGGATCAATTCCAAACTCGGCGAACTGTCGTGGGAGGTGCGATCTCTCAAGTCCGAGGTGGCGAACATCAAGTCTCGCGAGGCGCCGACGACTCAGGAGATCCAGCTCTGGATCCGGCTCTTTGCGGCGCAGAACCCAGACGTTTCGATTCCGCAGTTTCCGCAGTGACCTCCTACGCCGAACTACGTCCGCATCTCCGTACCGGCGACGCCGTGCTCTTCTCCGGCGCGGGGAAACTCTCGGGCTGGATCAAAAGATTCACGCGCTCGAAATTTTCGCACGTCGGCATGGTCGTCGTGCAGGCCGGCGAGGTCATGCTCTGGGAGTCGACGACGCTTTCGAACCTACGCGACGTCCATCTCCGCAAGCGGGTCAAGGGTCCGCAGACGGTGTACCTTTCGCAGCGGCTCGAGACGTACCCGGGGCGCGTGTACTGGCGGCCGCTCACCGACAACGCGAGCGACGCCAGGCGGCTCGAGGTGTTCCACTCGTTTCGGCGTGAGCTCCAGGGGCGGCCGTACGAGCGATCGCGCTGGGAGATGCTGCGCGCCGCGTGGGACTGGGGCCGCGGTCAGCGGCCGGATCTCTCGAGCGTGTTTTGCTCGGAGGGCGTCGCCGAGTACTTGCAGCGGCTCGGCGCTATCGATCGCGAGATCAGCGCTAACGAGTACGTGCCCGCCGACTTCGCGCCGAGCGCGGCGAGCGACGAGGGGCTGGTGCTGCACGCGTGCTACGCGGAGGAGCTTGTGGAGATTGCCGCGTGAACTCGCTGTGCCTCAACGCGTCGTACCTCGAAATGTTTCTTCGGCTCGAGGGTCTCGAGGACGACTGGGACGGCTACGGCACCGCTGCCCCGAGCGACGAGGCCATCCGAAAGGCGAAGCGGTGCGTGTGCGAACTCGCTCGGCTGGGGAGATTCCCCAGCAAAATCGGAGCATCGGCCGAGGGTGGAGTCGGCATCGTGTTCCGGACCGGCATAGGTCGATACGCAGAAATCGAGGTCTTCAACGACGGCGCGGCGATCGCGTGCGCCGTGAATGGAAGAGACGACCCAGACCCGGCCATCTGGGACGTTGACCTCGAAGACCTCAAGCCGACCGCCGAGCGGATTCGGGCGTTCATTGACGCCGAGTGAAAGCGGCCCCGTCGCGCAACCTATTTCACAGAAGCGGCTTGCGAGACTTTCCTGGGTTTCGTGCTCATTTTTTGCCACGGTTTTTTCCGGCGGGCAGGGCCTCCCGCCGCTCGAGCTCGCGCCGAACGGGGCGGGAGCCGCTCAAGGCGATGCACGATATCCTCGGAGGATGAACGTTCGGATGCGAGTGGCGGTCGGCTCGAACTGGGCGAGCATCGCGATCTCCGGCTTTAGGGTCGACCACCACTGCGGAGGCAGCTCGCTCATCCTCTTGCTCCCTCCCTCCGCTCGAGCTCCCGGCGGATCGCCGTTTCGACAAAATCGGTGAGCCGCTCTCCGTCCCGCATGGCGCGCTCCATCCTCTCGCGCATCTCGATGGTCACCCTGACGCCGACGTGCTCCGTGCGCGGGTTTTTTGCGGGCGGTCGTCCGGCGGCGCGCGTCATGACCATCCCTCGGCGTTGGGGCCGCAGTCGCGGATGTGCTTGACGAGATCGGTTGCCGCCGCGATCGCCTCGTCGTCGGTGAGCCCGTGGAGATCGTGCACTGCTTTGGAGTGACCAAGCTGGAGCAGCATCTCGCGTGGCCCGTCGATCGCAACCATCTCGGCGAGATACGTTCGTGCGAACTCGAGGTTGACGGTGCCGGACATCGTTTCGTCCCCCATGAGAGAGGGGCGACCCCGGAGGGCCGCCCCGTGAGTCTCTCAGCGATCGGCCGGGTAGAGGTCCGGACGAGCCTCGAGGCGGTCGGCGCCGTCCTCGGTGATCTCGCAGTCCCAGTGACTCTGATCGTACGGGACGCCGGTCGAGTGGACCGGACGACGGATCTCGATCAGTCCGGCAGACTCGAGGGCCTCCCACTCGCCGGGGAGGTTGTCCCGGCGGCTCGCATCCCACTCGGCCAGGCTCGCGAGCATCGTCTCGGTGATCGTCGTGTTACCCTGACTCATGGTGACCTCCTCAGTAGGTCGCCCTGGCCCCGGGAGGTTCCCGCCTCTGCGGGGCCGTTTGCTTGGCCGGGCGCTGTGCCCGACTCACACAAGAGAGTATAGGCGGACTCTTGGTTTTTGTCAAACAAAAACCTCAGATCTCCCCATTCCCCTCAACTCGTTGCGCGGCCAGGTCTTCGGCCGTCGGCATCGCGGCTTTCAGGGACTCCGAGAATCGGCGTGCGCCCTCGATCGCCTCTTCGACGGAGACGACCCCCGCGCTGGCGAGGAGTCGCATCCGGTCCTCGATCGAGCGCTCGAGCTGTGCCACGACGACGCCGAGAACGATGAATCCTGCCCAGTCCTCCGCGGTCGGCCCGGCGGGGCGGTCAACACCGCAATGCGGGCAGGTCTTGGCCCCGGTGCTTACTTCACCGTCGCACTCCCGACATTTCTTCAGGGCCATGAAGGCGCCTCCCCGTCTACCCAACCGACGACCACCACCTACGATCTACTCACCGTAGACGAGGCGGGGCGCCCCGGTCAATTGCTACTCGGCAAGCTCGCGACGAAACGCGTCGCTGTGCACGATCTTCTTATCGTCGATGAGACGATCTAGAAGCGCCGCCCAGTGCCCGACTACGACCGCCGCAGACGGGCGGAATCCGAATTCCTCCTCGTAGATCTCGACCCAGCGGGCGATCCGGCGCGCGGTGTCCGCAGAGACGCGGATCGAGGCGGGCATGCCGTCGCGCTCAGTCATTCACGAGTCGCTTCATCAGCTCTTCCAACATTTCGCGCCGGCGCTCCATGTCGAGCTGCTCGATGCAACGATCGAGCGAATCCGCCTCTTCGCGCGTGAATTCGATTCTGATCGTCTTTTCGCGATCGTTCATGGGGACCTCCTGTGGTGGATTTTCCCGCACCGTTATCGGTCGCAGGTGTTCAGAGTGCCCCCCTGCCAGTACGATTGAGGGATAGCTACTTCTCTCAACTCGTAACTTGGCAGGAGGGCCAATTTTATGGCTACTCGGTTGGGTCTATTTTTGGTTGTGGTCGGGGCTCTGTTCGTGGTCGGGTCAGGGGTAGGCGCGGGAATCTTCGTCGAGGAGATCATACTTCGTCGTGGCGACGTGAATCTCGACGGCAGCGTGAACATCTCCGATCCAGCGTTCTTGTCCAATTACCTGTTCGCGCAGGGACCGGAGCCCGGTTGCCTCAATCAGGCGGACGCGAACGATGACGGGGCGGTGAATGTTGCCGACATGACGTTTCTGTTCAACTATCTCGCGGGTTCTGGGTCTGCTCCCCCGTACCCCGGTCCGAGCGGTGTTGGATACTGCGTCGTGGACCCTCTTCCGCGGCCTGGCTGCACTGTCGACCCGTGCGATTAGACGACCAGCAGCCTCCTGCTTTTTGCTCCGAGCAGGATCATGATCGCGCGCTGACGTAGGCTCCATTCCGTTTCGCAGTCGACATATCGACTGGTCACGAACTCGTCCCACTCCCGTGCCTTGGCAAAGTCGCCTCGATACTCCGCGATGGACCAGAGGATGGTTCCGGATCGTGCCTGATTCAGCCTCGATTCGTCGGCCAAGGTATGAAGCTCTGCGTTGCCGTACGCGCGCCCAGCGAGCTCTTCGCTACCTTCGTTGAGGTGACACGCGGTCAGGCCGCAGTGCCACATCGCGGCCTGCGTGTGGTGGGTAGATCTTGGATTCTGACGGCAAAGGCGATTGTAGGCTCGGATTGCTTGGGCGCTCTCGCCTGCACAGTTGTAAGAGCGAGCGAGAATCGTTCCGGCGAACAAATACGCGGCACGCAGTTCTTTGCACGTGGGAGATCGATCGCTCGCAGTCCTCGAAATACTGACGAGGTTTTCCGCGACGTCGATGACTGCCTGCCATTCCACCTCGTCAAGGACGCCCGTAGAAAGCTGTCCGAGGAGCTGAATCTCTACCCAGAAGCACTCGCTCATGATGCCACGAGCAAACGTCTGATCTGAATAGCACTCGCTTCGCACGACTTTTCGAGTCTTTTCGACGAGGTACGTCGCTTGGCTCAATTGCAGTCGTAACGTCCTGATCAGGGCGCGGCGAACGAGGGACCGCGAGTCCGTCCCCGAAGCAGCCTCCAACGCTTCGTCTAATCTGCCCTCGGATAGTAGAATCAGGTAGGCGTCGTCCAGTGCCACGTAACTGCCTTTCTATTCTTCCTCGTCTTCCGGCGGACGACAGTCAAGCCTGTCGATCTTTCCTTCGCGGACTTGTCGCTCGAGGTACTCCGCCCAGTATTCGACAATCTGACGCCCCGTGAAGCGCATGCCCTGACCAACTCGAAGGCGCTTCTGGTACTCAGACGCCCAGCGCTCGAGGACGTCGATCGTCTTTAGGCTCAGCCGCCAATTCACCGCCTTCTTCTGAATCTCTTCGTCGGCGGCGAAGAGCAGGAAAACCGCGGGCAGGACGACATGGATTCCCGATCAGACGTCGCGCTTTGCCATGCGAGTGAATGTATCGCATAGCTCGGCAGACTTCGGCACAAAAATGTCACAGATCGGCATGGCCCGTCAAGCCTCACTTTTCTTCGCTTTACACAATTGACAGCCATGAAAAGTCGTGTACAGTCCGAGGTGTGACGAGTAGTGCATGGCCATGGAGAGGCAGGAGGCGAGAAAGTGTGAACGGCGCTCAGCTCAGAACGCTCAAGCCCGACAGGATTTACACCGAGCAGGAGGCGGCGGAGTTGTGCGGGGTGTCCAGGGACATCCTCCGAGCCGCGCGACAGGCCGGTGATCTCGAGTACAGCCGATTTGGCGCGTGCCGAATTGGATATCTGGGGAGTGACGTTATCGAGTGGGGGAAGCGTCGAGCTCAAGCCGAGCTCGAGGAGATGGGCAGAAGTAAAAGCAAGCGCTCCGCGCGCCCGCGGCGCCGGGGCGGGAAGAAGAGCACGAAGAAGAAGACGGTGAAGAGAAAGGCGTCGACGAGGAAAGCCACCACCAAGAAGAAGCGCGGGTAGGGAGGGAGCATGCCGATGACCGCGGCAGCGCCAGCCGCTCCGAGCGGCGGCAGCGAACGAATCGACCAGGACGCGGCTCGAGAATATCTCGGGACGCCCGGCAAGCCGGTCTCGCGGCAGATGCTTTGGAGGCTGCGGATGCGGGACGAGGACGACGACCCGCTCCCGCACTACCGGGTAGGTCGTCGAGTTCAGTACAGTCGATCGGAGCTCGACGCGTGGATGCGTCGAGAGGCCAAGCGAGAGATCGAGCGCAGGAAGGGAGACACGCAGTGAGTCCGTTTTGCTACGATTCTGCTACGGTACGAAAAAAAGGACTCACGACCGAAGTCGTAAGTCCTTTGCTGGTTTTGGTGGGCGGACCCAGATTTGAACTGGGGACACACGGATTTTCAGCGCCAAAAGTCGTCGTCCTCCTAACTTTGCTCGTCGCAACATTTTCCCTGGAAAACAAGGCACTTGCGGCGTCTCCAAGGGTTGCGTTAGGTTGCTCGCTGTCGCCATCGTTTTGCTACGTTTTTGCTACGGTTAGTCAGAACGAACTACGAGTGGCTACTCGCACCTCTTACACGCTCCACCGGCGGATTGCGGTGTACGCGCCGTACCTCCGCGAGTGGGGGATTTACTACGTCCGGCTCGTCGACAAGCGGACGGGCGTGCAGCGCATTCGCTCCACGGGCGAGGCGACTCTTTCGAAGGCGCGGGAAGAAGCGCAGCGTCTCGCCGAGGAGTTCTACGAGGAAGTCTCTTCGGCGAGGCGGCAGTCGAAGATGCTCGTCTTCGGAACGGCGTACCGCGAGTGGCTGTCGCTCCGCGACTGCGAGGAGATCACCCGCCGCGACTACAGGTCCCAGCTCAACGGGTTCGAGGGCGTGTTCGGCCACCTCCTCGTCCGCGATGTGTCGTTCGGGCACATCGAGCGCTACATCCTGAAGCTCTCGCGGGAAAACAAGGCGCCGCGTACTCAGAAGAAGCGTCTCGCCACGCTGCGGAACTTCTTCCGGTGGTGCGTCCGCATGAAGTACCACGTCGAGGATCCGACTGACGGAATCCGCGTGCGTGGGCGCGAGCAGAAGGAGCCTATTGCGCTCACGCCTGACGAGGCGGGGTCGCTCCTCAAGGCGTGCAGCGAGAAGATCATCGTCGAGAAGCGAGACACTCGCCGCGGAAAATGGAAGCAGTCGCACACTCCGCCGCGCTCGCTCTTGATCTCGGTCTCGCTCTACATGCTCGCCGGCATTCGCGACAAGACAATTCGCGAGCTCCTCTGGCGCCACGTCGACCTTGGCGAAGCAAGGCTCACGATTCCCGCTGAGCTCATGAAGGCCAAGCGCCCGCACGACGTGCCGATGCATCCGGACCTCGTTCAGATCCTCCGCGAAGAAGCGGCGCGGCTGAAGAAGATCGACCCGGATGCTCTTGTGCTCGGGGAGACGATCCGCCATCGCATCGGGACGAAGGCGTTCGAGGGTGCGGTTACTCGCGCGAAAATCCGAACGATCTGGCCGCACTGTCTCCGCCACACGTTCATCACCTGGCTGGAGAACGTCGCGCCCCGGCGTCACGTCCAGCTCCTTTGCGGGCACGCTCCGTCATCGGTGACGGACCGTTACTCGCACCCGACGTTTGAACAGCTTCGCGAATCGGTAGCGAAGCTTCCGCGCGTGCTCGGCCGAACGGTCGACCCCGACGCCGCCCAAGCGTAGCCACGTCGTCCGTCCCGTCGTGCGCCTACGCTCCAGCCGTAGGCGCGATGTGTCCGCGTAGCGGAGGTATCGCCGAATGAAACTAACGATCGAAATACCAGACGACGCGCCGATCGTCGGCGAGGACGGCAAGCTCGCTTTCACGACGCACCTCTCCGGCGACGGTCGAACGCAGTACGTCAACCACACGCTCGAGTCCCTCACGCAGGAGATCTCTGATCTCGTTCGCCGCGAGCTCAACAAACGCATCGGCGGCAACCACGGTCCGCCGATGGCGCAGGACGTCATGGAGGAGGAGCCCACCCCATGACCGCCCCCAATCCAGCACCCAGCACCAACTCACCTCGCGCCGACGAGTCGCACGCCAAATTTCTCTGCCGCGTTGGCGTCCTGGCGTGGAACTCCTGGCGCGACGCCAATCCGGAGATTACGCCGTACCTTCGCTACGCGGACCTCAGCGGCGCGGACCTCAGCTACGCGGACCTCAGCTACGCGAATCTCAGCGGCGCGGACCTCAGCTACGCGAATCTCCGCGGCGCGAACCTCCGCGACGCGAACCTCAGCGTCGCGAACCTCAGCGACGCGAACCTCCGCTACGCGCACCTCAACGGCGCGAACCTCATCGGCGCGCACCTCAGCGGCGCGCACCTCAGCGGCGCGAACCTCAGCGACGCGAACCTCCGCTACGCGCACCTCAACGGCGCGAACCTCATCGGCGCGAACCTCATCGGCGCGCACCTCAACGACGCGACAACCCTCCCGACCGGCGAGACGTGGGAGATGTACTGCCGCGAGGTCGTGCCGGCACTCTGCACGGCAGGTGGAGCGAGTCTCGCAGACGTAGCCGACGCGTGGGATTGCCACGAATGGTCGAACTGCCCGATGCATGTCGCGTTCGGCGCGAACGGCATCTCACAGGTGCCGCCACTACACAGGCCACGCGCGGAGCAGTTTGTACAGCTATTCGATGCGCGGCTGATTCCGCGGCCGGTTGTTACCGAGGAGCCCGCGTCATGACCGCCCCGCGCGTAGAGCCCGACGGTGACGGCTGCGAATGCGTCGTCCCGCTACAGCTCGTCGTCGAGCGGATCTTCGAGCGCCGGGAGATGTACCGCGTGATGGCGGACTCGCTCACGGGCAACGCGGACGACCTGGTCGACGTCGCGCACCAAAAGCGCGCTGTTGCGACGGAGCTCGAGACGATCGTCGAGGCGTTTTGCGCTCGCACGGGCGATCTCGACATCGGGGAGTATGAGCGCCAGCGGTTTAGCGCGGCAGTTGAGGTGGCACGGGAGCTCGGGGAGGCGGCGCCATGAGTGGCAAGCCGAGGTGGCTCTCGACACTCGCGCAAGCGGAGATCCCGGCGCTCGAGGATGAGTTCGAGGGGCTGTTCGATTTTGTGGCCGCGTGCGTCGTCGCGCTGATCGTCGTCGGCATCGCGATCTGGATCAACTGGCGTTGGAGGCGGCCTCGGCGGGGCGGTGGCTGAGTTTCTCTTCTTTTCTGCCCGGGTAGCTCCTCTGGCTGCCCGGGTTTTTTGAACCAGACGGGGCAAAAACGAAACCCTTAGGGGGAAGTGAACAGAGGGAGAGGGATGGCCGCGCCCAAATATCCAAAGCGCACGCCGGGGGTTGAGAGGATCTCGAACAGCGAGCTACAGACGTACCTCGTCTGCGGTCTCCGCTGGCTCTACGACCGAGAGGACTCTCACCGCCGAACGACAGTCGCTGCCGCGTGCGGCACTGGTGTTCACGCCGGCGCTAAGCGAGACAATCTCGCGAAGAAGAACGAGGGCGCGGCCATCGAGGCGAAGGAGATCGTCGAGGTCTCCGTCGACGCGTACGAGCGAGAGGTCGGGGAGTGCGAGGTCGACGCGTCGCCACACGAGATCGACGCCGGCGTCGACGACACTGCGAACGCCGCACGGGAATACGCCCTGCGGATCGCGCCGCTCTACGAGCCGAAAGAAATCCTCGACGTCGAGCGCGCCGTCGTTGCGCGCGTGGGCGGTTTCGAAATCGCTGGAACGCCAGACGCCATGACCTCTGACGGCGTTGGCGACGTAAAGACGGGTCGTCCGTGGACGGCAGCGCGCGCACGCAGTTCTCGGCAGCTCACGCTCTACGGCTTTCTCTACCGCGCCGCCTACGGGGAGGCCCCGTCGAGGGTTTGGATCGACGGAATCGCGCGGCCCGCGCGCGGCGGCTGGGTTGCTCGGCGGATCTACGACTATCGGCAAACCAGCGACTACACCGCGCTAAGGGAGATTCTCGTTCGCGCGCTCGAAGGCATGCGCGCGGGCATCGCTCTCCCGGCCGCGGAGGGCGACTGGCACTGTCAGCAGAAATATTGCCCGCACTACCGACGGTGTACGGCCGTCGTCGGGCGCAGGTGAAAGGAGAGAGTGGTGGGTAACGCCGAGGTTGTTTCTTCCGACTCGCTCGCCGTTCAGACGCGAGCGGAGATCGACATCCAGATCGCGACGGCGAAGCAGTTCCCGCGCGACATCGCGCGAGCAAAGGAAGATCTGGTCGCGCTCGTGTGCTCCAGCCCTGAACGTGCGGAGGAGTGTGAGTACAGCATTCCCCGTGGTGGGAAGACGATCGAGGGGCCGAGTGTTCGATTCGCAGAGGCCGTGTTCAGTTGCTGGAAAAATCTCCGACTTCAGACGCGGATCCTCAGCACCGAGGGCTCGTACGTTTTGACGGAAGCGGCTGTCCACGATCTCGAGTCGAACGTGGCTATGTCGTCGCCGGCCAGACGGAGGATCACAGATCGGAGCGGGAATCGCTACAACGACGACCTGATCGACGTGACGGCGCGGGCTGCGATCTCGGTTGCGTATCGAAATGTGGTCCTGAAAGTCATCCCGCGCTCGTTCTGGGGAGACGCGTACGACGCGGCGAAGAGTGTCGCGCGAGGAACGTCCGAGCTGCCGCGGCGTCGCTTGCGCGCGCTCGGTTGGTTCGAGGCACGCGGAGTCGCGCGCGAAGCGGTCCTCGCCCATCTCGGCCGTAAAGATCTCGCGGAAATCACCGTCGACGATCTCGCGAAGCTCAACGGCCTTCGCACCGCCATCGCCGAAGAGACGACGTCGATTGAGACGGTGTTCGGGACGGGTGACGACACGGCCCCTGAGCCGGACGACGACGCTCCGGAGCTCGTCGCGATGGGCGAGGAAGTCAAGCCGTCGGCCGATACGGAGCCCAAGGGCAAGGCAAACGACGGCGACGACGAGTCGGAACGACTCGTCGCTCGGTGGAAGGAGATCGTTCGGGACACTCGAGTCGGCGGGCGTGACCTGTCCGCCATCAAGAGCGAACTCGGCGTGAAGGTCGTGAATACCAAGGTCGACGTCGAAGCGCTCGCGCAACTCGTGGACGCGGCCGAGGTCTTGCTCGCTGAGGCGAAAGCGAAGAAGGGAGGGAAGTCATGATTCGGAAAGTGATGCTGGACGGCTTTAAGGGGTACGACTCACGGGAGTACGAGCTCGACCGCGCGCTCGCCGTTCTCAACGGCCCGAACGGAAGCGGGAAGTCCGCATGTCTCCAGGCGATCCGGTACGCGCTCAAGGGCGACGTTCCGGGCGGACGCAACAACGACGCGGTCGCTCGTCTCTTCGGGACGGCGGGCGGAACAGTCGAGCTGTCGGGCGACGAGGAGTCTTGGCTCGAACGCGGAGTCGTCGTCGACCACGAACGGGCCAAGGTGTCGGCTGTCGCGCGCACGAGCGACGACGAACTCGACGGCGATCGTGAGATCCTGAACCTCGAGCGGTGGGAGTCGTCGACGTTCGGGCTCGAGCTGCGCGAGCTGTTCGAGTTGTCGCCGGAGAAGCGGCGCGAGGCCGTCCTCCGGATCTGCGGCGCGTCGGACAGCGCGGACGTCGACGAGATCGTCTGCGCGATCGCCGAGGGATTCGCGCGCGAGGTAGCAGGGCCCGCTGCATCCGCGGCAACGCTCGAAGACCCGTCCGACCTGAGCGACGAGCTCCGTGCGCTCTGCTCACGCTGGGGCGAGCTCGAACGCGCGCTTCGAGCGGCCGCGGTCGGGAAGGAGGGGATCACCAAGACGATCGCGGCTCTCGAATCCGCCGCGAAGGACGAGCAGCTCGTCAACGGCAAGGCGGCGCGTGACGCCAAGGCAGCCGCTCGCGAGCTCGAACGCGAGGTCAAGGGCGCAGAGGCGGCGGCCGCTGACCTCGCGCGGCTCGAGAGCTCGGGGCGCATGGGGCGTGAGGCGCTCCAGCGGATGCGTGAGGATCTCGCACGCTGCGAGGAGGTCGACCGCGAGATCTCCCAGGCGACGAGCGCGTTCGCACGCTGGTCGACCGAACGAGTCGAGTCGCTCGCGGCGCTCGATCTGCTCGGCGACCCCGGGGACAAGCCGGAGCCGGCCCGAGATGGGTGGTCCGCGGAGCAGCTCAACGAGCTGCGCGAAGAGGTCGCCGCCATCGAGTCGGAGATCCGACATTGTCACGACGAGATCGCCAAGGTCGAGAGACGGCGAGCCGAGCGCGCGCGAGACGTCGAGGAGAGGACGCGCGAGCTCGACGGGGTCGTCAAGCAGATCACCGCGATTCGTGCCCGACCCACGTTCGAGCTCAGAGACCGGGCGCATCGCGTCCCGCTCCACGCGCATCCTGAGATCGAGGAGATCCGCGGCCTCACGCGGCGACTCTGCCTCGCGGACGAAAAAGCCGTCGCCGAGCTCGAGAAGCGTGGCACCGGACTCTCGGAGCAGATTGAGTCGGCGACGAAGTCGCTCGACGCTCTGACTCAAGACGAGCCGGAAGGTTCGCTCGCGTTGTTCGAGCCGGAGCTGGCCGCGAAATCTCGGGAGCTCGAAGAGCTCGAGGACAAGGAGCGCGAGCATGTCCGCTACCGGCTAGCCGAGCTGAACTCGTGGCGCGAGGAGAAGGCCGCATTCGACGAGGCGAAACGACGCTACGAGTTCGCGCGGACGAACGAGCAAGGGGCTCAGGATCGCATCGAGCTCGCGAAAGCGAGACGACAAGAGATCGAGTCCGGCGGACGACGCGTCGACAGCGAGGCGGTAGAGAGCGCGGCCGCCTCGCTCGAAGAGGTTTCTAACTCGCTTGCGTTAGCGCGCGAAGCAGCCGGCAAGGTCGCGGCTTACAACGACGCGATCGAGCGCTGCGAACGGCACCAGGTGCTCGAGAACGCGTGGAAGAAAGCGCGCGCAGCCGTGCGAGCCGTGCGCGAGGAGTTCGTCGGGAACGCCACGGCGCCGCTTGTCCGGCGCGCGAACGAGCTGCTCGAACAGTCAGGACGCCGAGAGCGGATCTTTCTCCGCCTCGAAAACGATCGTGGAGCTCGGGTGTTCGAGCTCGGGTGGACAACCCCGGCCGGAGAAACGGTCCAGCTCTCGGCACTTTCGGGCGGTCAAACCGTAGTTTTGTGCGCGCTCCTCGCTGCGGCGATCGTCGAGCGGGAGGAAGTGCCGCTTCGCGTCCTACTCATCGAGGCTGATCCGTGCGACCCGGAGACCATGGGGCAGCTACTCCAGGCGCTAGCACCCGTCGCCGGCACGATCGACAACGTCGTCGTCGCTACCGCGCTCGAATCAGTGCCCGAGGTCGATGGTTGGAGCGTGCATCGGCTCGAGGTCGAAGCGCGGGAGGGCGCGGCGGCATGAGTGGCAAGGACGGAACCTGTTACCTCGGGATCGACCCGGGCAAGTCCGGTGGATCCGCGGCGATCCTTCCCGGCGGCGAGCTCGCGCTGAACAAGTGGACGACGACCGCGGACGCGAATCGAGTCATCCGACTCCTCGCAGACAAGTATCAAATCGTCGCGCGCGTCGAGCGCGTGAGCTCGTCGCCGCAGCAAGGCGTTTGCTCCGCGTTCACCTTCGGCCGGAACTACGGCGAGTGGCACGGACTTCTCGTCGGCGCTGGAATCCCGTTCGACTACGTCGCGCCGCAGCGGTGGCAAAAGGCACTCGCGTGTCTCTCGAAGGGCGACAAAAACGTAACCAAGGCTCGAGCTCAGGAGCTCTTTCCGTCTGCGCGACGTATCACTCACGCCGTCGCGGACGCGCTTCTCATCGCAGAGTACTGCAGGCGGTGCAGTGGCGAGAAGAAAGTTCGATGAAGTACCGCGTAATCCTCGCCGACCCGCCGTGGCGGTACGACCAATTCCGCGAAACGAAAAACGGAGCCGCGGTCGCGCACTACAACTGCATGTCGCTCGACGACCTGTGCGCGCTGCCGGTCTCCGAGCTCGCCGATCCGAATTCGTCGTACCTGTTTCTGTGGGCGACGGGAGTTGCGATCGCGGAGGGATGGGCTACCCGAGTAATCGGCGAGTGGGGCTTCAGCCCGGTGACGACAGCGTTCGTGTGGGTCAAGACGAACGCCGACGGCAGTCCGTACTGCGGACTCGGACGCTACACGCGGAGTGCTAGCGAGTTCGTTATCCTCGGCCGGCGCGGCAAGTACTGGCGCGAATCGTCGAACGTCCGACAGGTCGTCGAAGCGCCGGTCGGCAGGCACTCCGAAAAGCCGCGCGAGGTGCACGATCGCATCGTTGAGTTGTGTGGCGACGTGAAGCGCATCGAGCTGTTCGCGCGCGATCGCGTGGACGGGTGGGACGTCATGGGTGACGAGGCGCCGGGATGGCGCGTGGAGTTTGCGGGGGCTCGCGGTGAAGTCTGATCTATTCAGCGACGACGCGGTTCTCGACGTCCTTGTAGCGGCGTCGAAGTCGGCAGATCGAATCGATGAGATCGTCGGCGCACTGTCTCCAGACCAGGAGGCGAAAGTGATCAAGACGCTGATGATCTTCTGGGCGGCGGTGGAGACCAAGAGGCACGGGCCGCCCGCTCCGTTCTGGCTTCGTCGCGCTCAAGACGTGATGCGCGCAGTTACGCCGACAGTTGCGGGACCAAATCGACGCAGTCACCGGGAGGAGCCCGGGTAAGAGAGGTGCGACATGAAGGCGTAGGGTTCGCGGCCACCGAGACCAAGGTCGCGCGGACGACGAGACACACAGCAAAGGCGACGGATTTGGACAACAGTGGTTTTACACATGGGAGCACGAAGCGGATGAGCGAGACGACAGAGAAGACGCTGAGCGTCCAGAGCGTGCGGCACCTCAAGGAGTCAGTCAGCGACGTAGAGGTGCGCGGAGACCCCGATCAATGGGTTCTTGTCTGCAAGGCGTGGAGCGAGCGCGAGCGGTGGATGAAGTCCACCAAGGCGATGCAGCTCCCGGGCGGCGTCCTGTTCCAGGTGACGAAGCAGCAGGGCGACAACGTCGCGGAGGCGCTTCAGTTCGTGCCGGGGATCGGCATGAAGCTGAGTGCCCTTGGAGAGATCGAATTCGCAGCGCGGAGTTAGCGAGTAAGAGAGAGCGCGAACGCGCGAGAGCGATGAAAAAACCGAGAGGCGGCCCCAAGTTCATGAAGCTCTGGCACTCCGACTTTTTCGGGTCGGAGTCCGTGGGCCTCATGAGCGGTCCCGAGCAGGCCGCCTACCTCCTCGCTCTCGCGCGCCTTCACCAAGCCGGCGGCTATCTCTCCGAGGACAAACTGAGGCGCGTCATGCGCTACACAGCGGACGAGTGGGCCGGTGTGAGAGACGCAGTCGTCGACGCGCTCGAGGAGTCGGAGAACGACTCTCTCACGCACCCTCGAGTCCTCTGCGAGCTCCTCAACGCGCAAGCGATCTCAGAGGCGCGATCGAACGCCGTGAAGCGTCGATGGGAAAAAAAGCGCGTGGATACAAATGTATTACAGGGGTCTGCGGACCCCGACGATGCTGCCGTGGAAAAAGTCACACCGGATACAAGTGTAATACAAAGCTCTGAACGCTCAGATAGAAATGTATCACTAAGTGAATTGAATAGTACGGAAACCGACTACAAAAACGATACAAGTTCACGCGCGCACGCGCGCGCTGGCTATGGCTATGGATGTTCTTCTTCTGAGTCTTCCTCAGGATCAGAGGGGGGAGAGTGTGAGAGGGGGGGCGGTCAGGTTGACGACGCGACCGTGACGCGCGTTGTCGAGCGCTGGGAGCGCGTCGTGTGCGCGCCGAGGAGCCACCGCGACCAAACGCGCACGTCAGGCCGCGCGAACGTCACAGCGCGGCTCCTGGACGGTTTTGGCGCTGAGCAGCTCGAGCTTGCGATCGATCGCTATGCCGAGGAGCTCGACGACGATGCTCGGCCGCTCGGGCTGCGCTCGTTTTTCGGCGACGTCGATCGACTGCGTGCGTTCCTCGCGGACGACTGGCGACCACCCGCGGCGCCGGCGCGTAAGCCGAAGCGCGGCTCGAGCAGCCGCGAGGCTTCGAGCGGGGAGGACTGGAGGTGAGTGCGTGGAGGGCCGATGCGTGAGCAGCCGCGACGCGAGAAGACCTCCACCAGCGCCAGCGAAAAGTGCCAGCTTGGGTGGACCACAGTCTGCGCGGTTGAGATCGATCCGTACTGCCGAGAGGTCCTCCTTCGACGGCAAGAGGACGGGTGCCTCGATCCGTTCCCCGTCTGGGACGACGTTCGAACGTTCGATGCTCGAGCGTGGCGTGGAGCGGTGGACGTCGTCACTGCGGGATTCCCGTGCCAGCCGTTCAGCTCCGCCGGCCAGCAGCTCGGCGCGGACGACGAGCGAAACCTCTGGCCGGAAACCGCTCGTTGCATTCGCGAGGCTCGACCGCGTGTTGCGCTGCTGGAAAACGTACCCGGACTGGTTTCCAGCGGTTATCTCGGACGCGTCCTCGCGGACCTGGCCCTATCTGGGTACGACGCGCGGTGGGATTGGATATCGGCTCGCGAGACGGGAGCGCCCCACGTCCGCAAGCGCGTCTGGATTCGTGTTACCGACTCCAAGTGCGAGCGAGCACTCAACGAATCGTTCGATGAGTCCGAGAGCGAGGGTCCGGCTCTCGCTTCGACGAATGGCTCAGACGGGGACGTGGCCCGCCCTCCGAACGAAGCGTGGCCCCCTGAACCCGCGGTGGGTCGAGTGGCTCATGGGGTGGCCCGTCGGGTGGAGCAGCTTAGAGCCCTTGGCAACGGACAGGTTCCGCGAGTGGCTCGACTCGCATGGGAGTTGTTGAGCGTGGAGGCGAGCGAGTGAGCAAGACCGCGAAGAAAAAACCCAGGCAGAAGCTCAACACTCGCGAGGTCGAGAAGAGACTCAACACTCGGTACAGCGAGCGCGGCTACGCGATCCTGTTCGAGGTCGCCAACGCGACGGGCGGAGATTGCCGGCGTCACGCTGACGCGATCGCGTTCGGGCTGTGGCCGTCGCGAGGGCTCAGCATCACCGGCTTCGAAATCAAGGTCTCGCGCAGCGATTGGACCAAGGAGCTGAAGAACCCTGCCAAGGCGCAGGCTATCGCGAAGTACTGCGACGAGTGGTACGTCGTCCTCGGCGACGAGTCGATCGTACAGCCTGGAGAGCTGCCGAAAAACTGGGGGCTCATGGTCCCGTACCGTGACGGACTCAAGGTTACGGTCGAAGCGCCATCGCTCGAAGCGACGCCGATCGACCGCGGGTTCCTCATGGCGGTCGTGCGCAAGATCCCCGATCAGTACACGCGCACCTGCACGATCGCGGAAGAGCTCAAAGCGAAGTTCGACGCGGGCGTGGCGTACGCGAGCGATCAACGTCGCTACCAAGCGTCGCGCGCCGAGAGCCAGCTTTCAGATCTGAAAAAGCGCGTTGCTGAATTCGAAGAGTCGTCCGGGTTGAAGCTTCCGCGATGGGGCCACGAGCGTCTCGGCACGAATGTTCGCGAGTACCTCGAAGGGCTGACACTTAACCGGCTGCGCGAGAACTCGCGGCACTTGCGGCGCGCTCTCGCCGAGCTCGATCAGTTTCTTAGCACGACGGAGGCGAGCGAGTGAGCAACGAAGCGACTCGCGAGGGGAGCCGGTGCGTTCCGGTCACCGTCCGTTTGCCGGCCGTCTACGACTCTCGGGGGAGTGAGATCTACCCCGCAAAGGACGTTCAGCCGGAGGGCTGGATGTTCGTACTCGCCTTCGCGCTCGCGGGCATTCCTTGGGCCGTCGAAAAGGCGCTCGATCCAGAGTTCGATATGGATGGCAAGGTCCGAAAATCCCGATTGATGAGCCAGCGTCGTGAACTGGAGGACGTGATCTCTCGAACAAAAGCGCGGCTCAGAGAGTACGAGAGTCAGCTCGGACTTCGAAGAAAGGAGGCGAGCGAGTGAAAAAGTGGCACATGGAAACCATCGACGTATCTGTGCTCTCGAGTTCGGAATTGCGCGGGAGCTATCGCGAGTCCCTGTACGCGATGCTGAGAGATATCGGGGCGACGGTGACAATCACTCTCAACGGGTTGTCCGAGGCGGACGTGGTAGTCCATTGTGATTCGGAATTAGACGTCGAGTTTGACAGGCACCTCTTTCGGTTTCTCAGCACGCTCGGCCTCTTCGATCGGGCGATGGGTTTCGCGCGCCTCCGCGCCGAAACGTGCGGCGAGCGCGAGTCGGAGGCGGAAGAGTGATGGCTGAACATGAAATGAGCCACGAAGTGGCGTCTGTGCTGGACACGCGCGATCACTGCGCGCGAGTTCAGGGCTATCTACACGATTGTGTCTCCGAACTTCTCGAGCGTGGTCGTGTACACGACGAGAGCAAGTACGGCGACGAAGAACGACCGCTCTTCGCAAGGGCACACGGACGCCTTAAAGAGGTCAAGTACGGCTCGCCCGAGTACAAAGCTGCGCTCGATGCGATTCGTCCTGCGATCGATCATCACCAACAGAGCAACAGTCACCATCCAGAGTTCTACCCGCATGGGATCTTGGACATGTCGCTCTTTGACGTGCTCGAGATGTTGTGCGATTGGAAAGCCGCAGGCGAGCGTACGAAGGACGGGAGCATCGCTCGATCGCTTCAGGTCAACGCTCGTCGATTTCAAATTGCTTCCGCGGTGATGAACTTGTTGGTCAACACTGCGATAGAGCTTGGCTGGATCGAGACTGCGGACGAGCGCGAGCTCCGTTAGCCGAGGCTTTGGCGGTTGAGGAGGAGGAAGTGATGGCGAAGTCGAGCAAGTATCCGCGGGTGGTGCTGAGCGGCGAAGTCGAGGGCTCTGCTGGCCACGCCTATCGAGTTGTGCAGTTGTCGCGACATGACATCGTCGTCGAGACGTCCAGCGAGATCGATGCCCTCGGAGAGCGAATTTGGCTGACGCACTGTCCTTCGATGGACTCGGAGATGGATCTCGCAACGGTGTTCGCGCGCGGGATCTGCGAGCTCATGGATCGTCGTGATCGCGCAGCGCGCGCACGCAGGCGCAGGGCGAGGAGGGTCCGTGAATAGGAAGCGAAGCGAAGATGGCAGGCGGGTTTGCTGGATTTGCGGCAAGGAGTGGCATGCAGCGCCTGGCGCAGGGGACGTGGTGAGCATCCACGTAACGACAAGCCTGAAACACTCTGAGTCGGTGAGGTCGTCAAGCGTAGAGGGGATCTGTGCGCAGTGCGGGCATTTGGTTGCTGGGGCTGTGAGCGATGAGGTGGAAAGGCTTCAATCTGAGAGGAGGAGCGCCAAGTGTGAGAACTGAAGCGAAACACCACGACCCACACGACTATCCGGACTGGCTCGGAGACCCCGAGCCCCAGCGTGAACCAACGCCCGAAGAGCGCGCCGCGAAGCTTGGCATCGCGAAGATGTACGCGCGAGCGAGCGTCGACGATTTCGTGCCGCGTGACTTCGAAGGCGGAAGAGTTCCGGACTGGGATGAGCCTCGTGATCTCAGAATCGCCGGCCTGAACGGGCGCGGTAAGACGCACCTTGCTTGCGCGCTTGCGCTCAAATGGCGTGCGAAGTTCGTCCGCGCGCCGGATTACGTCGGCCTCATTCGCTCGAGCTGGAATCGAAGCGAGGGCGAGACGGAGAGAGAGATCCTTGAGCGCTACTCGGACTATCGGGTGCTCGTGCTCGACGATCTGACAGCGGGTCGTTCGACCGAGAACTACTGGTCGATCTTGCTCTCGCTGCTCGACCGGCGGATCGGCGAGGGGCGAAAGACGATCGTGACTTGCTGCGAACTCGGCGAGGAAGTCGCGGAGCGCAATGGATCCGTGGGTAGCCGGGTTCGCGGGTTCGAGATGGTGTTCTTGGTTGGGGTGGATCGGAGGACGTCTCGTGAGGATTGACGTCGAGGTGCCGCTTTGGCTGGTCGTCCTGTACGGACTCGTTTCGCTGCTCTTGCTCTTGGTGTTCGTCCTGAACGGCTCATCTCGGAAAGATCTTAGCTACGTTCCCGGAGCGCTTATCTGCGCGCTCCTCGTGGCGTTTTGGCCGATCTCCGTTTCGCTCCTATGCTGTTTCGTCTGGCTTTACCGATACAGCCCTACGAGCTGGACTGGGCGTGAGAACCGACAGGCTTGAACGTGTGGCGAGCGCAGCCGTGGGCGCCACGCTCGACGTGTCGGACGAACTTTTCGATTCCGAACTACGCGCGAGCTGGACCAGGCGCGTTCCAACACAGCTCGCCCTCAACTGGAGATCGCTTTCCCCTCGCGAGAGACTCGTCGTCGTGATCTGCTGCGCCGGCGACGACCGAGGACCACACCGCCCTCTCTCCTGAGCTCGCTGGCTCGTCGACCGGCCAACGGCGCGACGGGTGCCCCTTCGACCGTTTGACTCGGTCGGAGGGGCTTTTTCTTGCGCTTGACGACACCGCAGGTCACGCCGCAGAATACGGTTAGGAGCCCGGTCCATTCAGCGGTCGGGCGCCGTCGCCCGCCGGAGACGGAGGCGGGCGTCATGGCCCGAGGGCCTCGGACGTAGCGCACGACGCGCCGCAGACCCCCCTCGGTAGCCAGCGGGTTAGATCCCCGCGAGAGCACCACGAGCCACGACGGCCGCATGCCCTCGCACTGGATCCCGCCCCCGAGCCCCGCAGCCCGGATCATCTACGTCGACCCGGAGGCCGGCGACGACGAGACCGGTCGTTCGTATCCGCCGGAAGAGGCCGATCCGAGCGAGCCTGTGTTCGCGTTTCGGACCGTCGAAGCTGCGCGCAAACCGGCGGAGGGCGAGTGATGGGACTTCTCCTGTCAGCTCCGCGCGTCCTCACGCCGCACATGCTCCCGGTGAGCATCCCGCACGCTGCGGCCCGGATCCACTACGTCGACCCGAACGGCGGCAACGACGGCACGGCGACTCCGCACCACTACGGCGTCGAGTACACCGATGGGGAGGATCCGCGCGAGGTCCCGCCGTCGGGTGGGGTCAACGCGTATCTGACGATCGCGCAGGCGGTCTCCGACGCAGACCTGACGCGTGGCGACTGGATCCTGCTCCTCGGCGTCGATTTCGACGAGGGCGAGACATTTCCGGTTATTTCGTCGTCAGGACCCAACGCCGACGAGCCGGCCGTCTTCGGGACGTACGTGATCGGTCTCGGCACTCCGCGGCGCGCGCGACTCCAGCTCAACGGTACGGCGAGCACGATGCTTCGGATCAACCCGCACGCGCCGTGCTTTCTCCAAGTCTGGGACATCGATTTCTACTCGCCGGAAGGAGACCCGACGCACGTCGACTTCAACGCCACGGTGGAGCACGGTCATTCGCTGTCATCTCCGTGGGGCGCGCTTGTTCCCAACGGCGTCCGGCCGTGCGACCTTCAGTTCTTCTACTGCCGGTTCCAGTACTGCAACGAGGCCGCCGTTCAGAGCTACACGCCACAGGACGCTCAAGTCCTAAGGGGCGTAAAGTTCCACCGATGCATCTTCAGCGAGATGTGGAACGGCCTGGCGCCGCCGGACGACCGATGCCAGGGGCTCTTTTCGCAGCTCGTCGACCTCGAACTGCACGAGTGCGTCTTCTACTACGGCGGGTGGTACGACGGGGACGGGCGAAACCGCACGGCGTTCGATCACAATCTCTACGTGATCAACATGGGGCGTACGCTCGTTCGCGGCTGTCTGTTCGCTCACCCTCGCGCGAAGAATATCAAGTGCGATTGCGACAAGACGTACAACTCGGTTCCAGGTGACGATGTCGCGACCGGCTTTCACATGGGGCCGAATCGCGGGATGACGGTTCAGCACTGCTTGATCGTCGGCGGTACCCAGGGCATCGGATTTGATCACTCCGCTAGCTCTGAGGAGCTCGTTCACATCGGACATCGCGTTCTCGAAAACGTGATCTCTGGGACTGGTGCGACCCAGAACGGATCGTCTGACATTGTCTATGGGATCGGTGGCGACCAACTTCGCGATCTCGTGATCGACGGGAACTACCTCGTTCACCGCAACGGATCGGTTTCCGACGGTCAGGCGACGAGTATCGGACGCCGTAACGCGGCGAACGACTACATCCGCTGCCGCGACACTGCGATCACGAACAACACGGTCCACGATTTCGGCGGCTCGGGCGCCTATCGCTGGCCGAGCCAGCATTGCCAGCGCGGCACGACCGATCCAGTCGCATCGCCATCGATCGGTTTCGTCGAGTCGGGCAATCGTATCGAGCAGGCCGCCGGCTCGTACCGAGAGCCGACGTTCGACCACGAAACGTGGGCGTCTGAGCTGGGCTTCTTGAGCTTTGCTCAGCTCATGCAGTCGGCCGTAGCTCGTTCGCGGTGGGATTGGGACGCGCAGCTTAACGGGCATGTCGCGTACCGCAGGTTTCAGCAGGCGTATTTGGCGTCGTAAGAGAGGTTTTTTCGAATGGGATACACGGACTTCACCCATGACACCGGAATCTCGCCGGCGACCTGGACGCTCAACGGCCTCGCCTCGGGGGCCGGTCGCCAGTCGGACTCCATGGATCTTGGCACCAACATCCCCGACGAGGTAGACGTCGTGCCATCGATCTCGTTCGGGGCGAATCCCACCGTCGCTGAGACAGTCGAGATTTACGCCGCGTACTCCGAGGACAACACGACGTTCGACGGCGAGCTTGGGAACGCCGACGCCGCGGTAACGAACCCCAATGACGTTGTCGTCAGGCTGCAGCACGTTGGCACGCTTCAGCTTCAGGCTAAGACGGCAGCGCACGTCGCGCACTTCCGCGTGCGGCCTCTGGCGCAGCACATGGTCCTCGTCCTCATCAACCGCGCCGCGACGGCGACCCCCGACGCGAGCGCAGACGCGACGGTCTATCCGATCGTGCGACAAAGCGCGTAAAGGCAATGATTCTACGGACGCTCCGACAGCTACGGCGCGAAGGCCACGCCAGGGACGCGAGCGAGGCAGCTCACCCGCGCCTCTGGCGCGGCCTTGATTTCCTGCTCGCGCCCGCAGTCGAGAAGAGCGTGGACCTGCACAACCTCGTGACCGGAGAGCTGCTCACTCGTGTCGGAACGGGGCACTCGATTCAGAACGACGCAGATTACGGCGACGTTCTTCACCTCGACGGAAACGGGCACTACGAGACACCGGTTAAGCGTAAGCAGCCGTATACGTCTTCGTTCTTGATCTTCGCAAAGCGCGACGGGACGTCCGGCCAGCAGTATCTCCTTAACGCCGCCGCCGGCGGAACGACCGCCCGAACGGATAGCGCGGAGAAATTCGAGATCGGCGAATCGTTCGCTGGGCTCTCGTTCAATCTGACCGGACGGTTCACCGCGAACGAGTGGTTTCACATGGGCGTGCACACCGCTTCGCGCGCATCGGGAGACTCTGATTCGTGGCTCTTTGCCCCGGCCGGCGAATCTTCCAACAGCGCGCACGCGTTCGCAGACGATGGATTCACCCACATCGGAGCAAGCAGTACGAGCATTGAGCGCCATGTCGGGCACATCGCTTTCATCGCTGCTTGGAACGGCAACGTCGGTGATCGGCAGATGCGCGAGCTCGTCGCCGACCCGTATCGCATTCTCGAGCGTAGACGGATTCGTTACTTCGCCCCGCCGCCGTCGAGCTTCGCGGCATTCGCACAAACTCAGAAAACGGTCTCGCGAGGAGTAGTCGGATGATCCTGGGAAATATCGAGCAAGGGACAACGATCACAGTTCCTCTCCCGCCTCTGCGTAACACGACTACCGGCGCCAAGTACACTACGGCCTTGACCAACGGCGAGATCTACATCTCGAAAGCGGGCGGAACTCCGGCGAACCGTAACAGCACGACGGCACCCGTCGTCGACACGACAACCGGATACCAGCTTGTCGAGCTCGACGATGTCGACACGGACACGATCGGTCATCTCGCGATCGGTCACAGCCGGGCGGAGTCCGGAGGCGAGGTTATTTACGTAGTTGAGGGTCCTGCAACCGACGCTGTGTTCGCCGATGACGCGATCAATGCCCGGGTGGTAGCAGACGCCCTCCAGCTCGATCCGGCGGCGCAGGCGAAGCAAGAGGCGTTCTTCCAGTCTTTCCTCGCTGCGACGGTCGACGGAACCGGTCCGCCCGCTGCGACTTCGAGCGCGTTCATCATCGTAGGCGCCGGCGGCGATACGCTTTCGTCTACCGACGACGCGTACGTCGACGGATTGCTCGTCGTTACGGATATCGCCTCCGGCGTCGTGCGCGAAGCTGCCGGAGTTGCCGCGTACAACGGCACGACGAAGCTCGTAACGCTCAAGCGGGCGCTGACAGCCGCGCCAGGAGACGGCGAAGCCATTCAGATCATTCCCGCGGCGACGATGAACGTGCTCAACGATCTCGTCAACGCGGCGGACACGCTCGGAACGGGCATCTCGTTCTACGCTGCGCTTCGCTCCCTTCTCGCATTCCATGCTGCGAAGGTGTCGGGCGCGGAGGGCACAACGCCGGCGATCCGGAACCTCGCCGATACGGCGGACGTCGCGACCTACACAACGGACGCCAACGGCAACCGCTCCGTGGCCACCTACAACCCCGGTAACGCGTAGGAGCGCGCGACGTGATATGGGCGAAATCGATTTGGTCCAAGCGGATCTGGGCGCCGCGGATCTGGTCCGGGCAGTCGGCGGAAGTCCTGCTGACCATCTCGGCCTCCATGTCGACCGCGGCGTCCGTGAGGCCCGAGCGAACGGCCACACTATCGCCGTCAGCGAGCGTCGGAACGCCGGTGAGTGCGAGACTGAGCTCCGGGCAAGCATCGGGTCCTTGGTCGCCGAAGATCTGGGCACCTCGAATTTGGTCGCCCACGATTTGGGCTCCCGGCGTGGTCACGACGATCGAGCTCCGAATCTCGGCGTCGATGGGCATGTCAGCGTCCGTGAGGCCCGAGCGTACGGCCACGCTCTCGCCCGTGGCGAACGCTGCGGCGGCAGCGAGCGCCGATCTCGAGGTGGAGCGACTGGCTCGGATTGCTGCCGGAGTCGCGCACGCAGCGTCGGTGCGTCTCGACGTTCCGCTGAAGACGCTCCGCATCTCGGCGCGGATGGGCATGGCAGCCAGTGTGACGCCGAGAGTGGAGAGGAGCCTCGCGATCTCAGCCAGCACGTCGAACGCGGCCTCGGTTACACCCGAGAGGCAGGCGACGCTGCGAGTGGTTGCGCGGGTGGCTACGGCCGCGAGCCTGCTCACTCACGTCGAGCGACGATTGATCGTCTCGGCGCTGCTGTCGTTCGGAGTTTCTCCCGGAGTTCGACCGGAGCGCCAGCTCGTCCTGTCAGCACGTGCGATCTGCGCGGCATCAGCTCGTCCGGAAGTGACCAGGCAGCCGCGCATCTCGGCTTCTCAGAGTCTCGGAGCGAGCTTGGATCCAGAACGCACGGCGACACTGCAGCCTGTGGCAAACGTCGCGGAAGGGGCGGCGCTCGAGGTGCTGCCTGGCGGAATGAGATTCGACGACTCGTTCGAGGACGATTTCGTCGCGGAAGAATCTTGCAACGAATTTAAGTCGTAAGGAGCGCCCACCATGCCGGATGTCGGAACATCATCGGATTACCTCGCGGACATGCTGCTCGACGCGGCGTGCGGCGACGGTACGTTCACCGAACCCACGAACCTGTATCTCGCCCTTTGCACGGTGACGCCCGTTGTGGGAGATACCGGCTCGTCGATCACTGAGGCGGGAGCGAACTGGACCAACTACGGCCGCGTACTTGTCGCCCCAGCCGACTTGTCCGCTGCGGCCGGTCGATCCAAGACCAATTCGGCCGAAATCGACTTCGGGACCGCCACGACCACGGCCAATGAGACGATCGTCGGATGGGCGCTTGTCGACGCCTCGAGCGGCGGCAATGCGCTGTTCGTAGGTGACTTCAACGTGCCGATCATCGTTCAGGACGGCAACCCGGTGAAGGTTCCGGTCGGAGCGCTCGACCTCCACGTCGATCCCACCAAGAACGCCGCGCCGTAATCGATACTGTGTCGAAGTCAGCACGCGCACCGCAGGTGGCGGACAAGACAGAAGCCGAGACGCGCAGGCTCACGTTCGATCTCTCAGGTCGTATGACCGAAGGCGAGTCGATCGTGAGCTCTGCGCACACGGTGCCTGCTGGACTGACCAAGGTTTCCGAATCGTTCGACGCAACTGCCCAGCGCACGCAGGTTCTCGTCTCCGGTGGAACGGCGGGCACGACGTACGTGATCTCGGTGCTGGCCAACACCGACGCCGGGCAACTCGTCGAGGTCGAGGGTGAACTGCTCGTGGAGTGAGAGAGATCGTGGTGAGGAGCTTCGCAGATCTGAGGAGATCGAGAGACGCTGGCCGTCGTGTGGTCAAGGTCTCCGATCGGTTCTATCGGCGTAAGCCGTGGCGTCAGACACGACGAGCGTTTCTCTCCGCTAACCCGATCTGCGCCGATCCGTTCGGCGAGCACGCTAAGAACAGCCGCACCGAACCAGCGACCGAGGTCGACCACAAGCGACCGATCAACGCCGGAGGCGCACCGTACTCGTTCGACAATCTCCAGGCGCTCTGCAAGCGATGTCACAGCCGAAAGACGCGGCGAGAGCAGACGGGGAGGGGGGGATGAATCCTCAGGGTCGGGGTGCGCGTGGAAGAGAATCTCGAAACTCGTCGACGCGATGGGCGTGATGACGCTCGCGGACGAGAACGCCTTGGCGCGGTACTGCGAAACCTACTCGCTGTGGCGGGATACCGTGAGGTCCGTCCAGAAGGCGGGGAGGCTCGTTCCCGTCCTGAAGTGGAACCGAGTCACCGAGGAATTCGTCGAAGTCGGCGTCGAGCACAATCCGGACCTCGCGCTTCTTCTCAAGGTTCAAAAGCAGCTTCTCGAGCACGAGCGGGAGTTTGGGC
>CBDCXR010000004.1:0-2872500 GCA_965223845.1 Planctomycetota bacterium
CCTGTCGCGTGTAGTTCCCGAGCACGACCACGCCGACATTGCCGCGATTCGCGCTACCGCCGGCGTGGGCGCCCTGGTAGCGGAGACTCCGTCCTTCCCAAATCTTGCCGGTTCGGTCGACAACGAAGTGGTAGCCGATGTCCGCCCAGCCGTTCTTCTGCTGGTGAACCTTCTGAATGTTGCGAATGTGCTGCGCGGTTCCCTGAACCGATTGATCCCAGAACGACGGCCCGGCGCTGTGGTGGACCGTGATCCGGGAGATCGGTCCCATGCGGTTCAGCCGTCGAGGCACGGCTCGGCGTGCGTTCCAGCGCGCCCGTCCATGAACGCGAATCGGCCGCGCGCTCGGTCTTCGCGTCGAAGCCGCACCCGACGACGCGACGCGAGGCGCCGCCGCCTTGGCGTTCGCCGGTGCTGCGATGCGTGCGAGACGCGTCGTCTTTCCGCTTGCGATCGCTTCGAGCCCGGGCGGAGTCGGTCGTCCGATCTTGCCCCGGAACCGTGCCGCAGCGACGCGATCGCCTTCGCGAGTCGCGCAAAACGTGAGATACGCGAAGATCTCGCTCCGTCGACCCAGCCGCGCGTCGGCGAGCGCCTTCTCGAAGTACCGGCGTGCGAGACGAAACTGCTTTGCCTCGAGGTAGCACTGGGCAATCCAGTAGCGAATCTCGCTGCCGACCTCACCCGGCGGGTTCGATTGCTGCGCACGGTAGAGCTCGGTCCGTGCCCCGCGGTGATCGCCGGCGCGGAACTTGAGCTGCGCCGCCTGAAGAAGCGCGCGTGCACCCGAGTGGTGATCGGAGCGAAACGAAGCCCTCGCTCCGGGGACCGCGATCTCGGACGTGGATAGGTTCTCGGGGGAGGCGAGCGGCGAATCGTCCGAGCCGCCGCGACGAGTCGTCCCCTGGCATGCGAAAAGAGCGAGCGAAACGAGCGACGCGAGAGTCACCGATGAGAGCCGAGGAGAGCGCAGAAGACCCGAGAGCATGGACGATTCCCTTCCGATCCGGTGAGACGTACGAAGGGAATCCGGGTCCCCCTCTCTTCTCAGGCGGCGCGTCCGCGACTCGACACCGCGCGGGTAGGTCCCGCGATCGGGCCCCGAGGCGGTCGAGTCGGCGACGGCATCTTCCACCGAGCCTGCGCCCGGGGGGTGATCTCCTCGACCCCGAGGCGCGCGCCGTTCCTAACTTCTCGGACTCAGCCGGTAAGATCTTTTGGTCTTTTTCCGGCCGCTCAAAGCCTACCGGACCGGCGTGAGTTTCCCACCAGATTCTACTACGCCGAGATAAATCGCGGGCTTGAGCGTTCGATGAATCGCCGCCCCGATACTTGCAGCGGGATTCGCTCTCCACCCGTCGGCGTGCGGGGTCTCCGTGTACCGTCACGACTTGCGGCGGACCGTCGCGCCTCGTAACAAAACTTCGGAGGCTAGCGAAAGCAACGCGGTCCGCTCTGAGCTGGGGCCGGTAACGGTCGTGGGCGGGGCCGGATCAGAAGCAGATCGAGTTGTTGCACGAGAGCGTCGTGCCGCCGTCGACGCCGCAGCCCGGGAAGGGCGACGCCGGAGCGCTTCCGCCTCCGAAGAGGTAGTTGAACAGGTAGATCGCGTCGGCGATCTCGATCCCGTCGCTCGAGTTGGCGTCGGCCGCGGCCTCGCACGCGGGGTCGGCTCCGCCGCCGAAGAGATTTCCGATAATCGCACTCGGGTCGGAGATGTTGATTCGGCCGTCGTCGTTGACGTCGCCGCGCCGGAAGAAGGGCAGGTCCGTGCCGGCAGTCTGCAGCTTGTAGACGAGACCCGAATCGATTCCCGCGAGGAACCCGAACTGCGCGGTGGAGGCGACTCCCCCGACGGACGACGTCCCCAGGGTCTCGCGGAGGTCGAACCGAAACTCCTCGGCGCTCTGCGCGAGGGTGCTCGTGTCGAAGACGACGCGCGCGTAAACGTCGAGGACGCCGGTCCGCGCGTCGGAGATCGGGAGATCGACGGTGAGGGAGCCCTCGCTCGCGGAGACGACCGAGATGCCGCCGGTGAGCGTCGCCTGGAGGTCGTCGAGGGCGAGCTGAGCGTCGCGAAACGCTTCGGGGATGGATCCGGTCCGATCGAACGGGTAGATCACGCCGTTCAGGAGATCCACCGTCCAGAACCAGCCGTTCACCTCGTCGTAGCTCAAATCGCCGAGCTGGCTGCGGAAGTGATTGAGGGGGATGTCGATGACGACGGGATCGCCCTGGATGGCGCCGTCGAAGGTCGTCGCGAGAAGCGAGTGGAGTCCGCCGTTTTGATTCAGCCAGTAGAGGCGCTCGTTTTGCGTCTCGTCCGGCGCGATCGAGACGCCCGTGATCGTGCCGCTCGGAAACGGGCTCGGCAGCGTCGCGCCCGGCTCGAGGTTGAGGTCGTAGAACTGCACGCCGCCCGAGTCGAGATCCGCGACGACGAGGTTCGCGCCGGAGATCGCCGCGGCGTACGGCCGCCCGGTCGCGCCGCTCGGGGCGAATGGAGCGGTCGCGAGGATGCTTCCGGTCCCGAGATTGATGCGACAGGTGAGCGGGGACGTCGCGCCGCCGTTCGTGACGGTGAGCGTGTACTCGTACGACCCCGCGGCGAGACCGGTATCGATCACCTCGCCCGTATCGTCGGCGAAGGTCGTCGTCAGCACGGTTTCGGCGGCGTCGCTTCCGAGCGCCGTCCGCTCGACCGTGAGGGTCCCGTAGTCGAGGTTCTTCGTCCAGGCGAGCTTCACCGAGGTCGCGTCGTTCGCGGTGCAGGCGAGACTCGCCACCGTGCCGGCCTTCGCGCTGTCTGCGCTCACCTCGAGGATGCGCGGTTGTCCGCCATCGAGATCGATGTCGAGGAGGATTTCGCTTCCGTTCCCGGCGGAACAGGAGTCGGGCCAGTAGACGATGCCGGTGACGAATTGCGGTGATTCGCGATCGTCGTCGAGCGCGTAGAAGATGCCCGTCTCGTCTCCGACGCCGAAGTCTCCGTTCGCCGTAGCGAAGACGCGCACGACGCGCGTCGGTCGCCCGTCGGCAAGCGAGCCGGCTGTGATGTCGAAGTACTCGCCGGATTCGTCGGCGACGTAAGCGAGATCGTTTCCGTACGCACCGCCGCTGGCACCGCGCATCGGATTGAAAAAGTAGTTCGGGCGGTCGCCGTCGAGGACGAGCGCGCCGTCCGTCCCGATCTCGAAGTAGAGGTCGTTGACGATGTCGACGGCCCAGAGATTCCCCGTGCCCTCGTGGACGGTGATTCCGCCGAGCGTTCCCGTCACGATCGAGTCGTCACCCGAGTCGGTGCGCACGAGCTCGGCGAGCTGCGCCAAGTCGACCGTCCCGAGACGCACGGGCGCTTCGCCGAGCGTTCCGGTCTGCCAGATCTCGCCGTCGACGGCCCAGAGGAGAAGATCATTCAGGAAGACGAGCCCCGTGGTCGTGCGCGAGCCGCCCGGCGACGGAATCACGATGTCGCGACGAGCGATGGTTTCGATGACGGACGTGTCGTACTCCCACACGTACGTGTTGCCGCTGAAGAAGTCCGCGACGTAGAGCTGATCCGGTGCGCCCTCGCGCCGCACGATGGTCCCCGCCGCCGGGAACGCGTCCGGGTAGGACGGATCGCCGAGCGGATTCGGGCCGGTGGAGTCGAGCACGCGGATGACGCACTGACCGAGGTCGAGATCCGACGCGCACGAGCACTGCGCTCGGACGAGATCGGCGGTCGACGCCGTCAACAATGCGGCCAAGAGTCCGAAGCGAAAGCGCATCCACTGGCTGGGGGTCAACATGAGACTCTCCACACGGAAGTCACGTGGGTTTGTTTGTTGGACAAAGGAGGATGCGATCGGCTGCGCTGGGAGCAACCGGTCGGTGACGGACCGTCCGGAAACGAGTGCTCTTTCCCATCGCAGCGCCGCGCGCTGCGGGGTATCGATTCACTCGGGACGGAGTCAGGCTGGGAAGATTTCGGAAGTCGGAGAAGGAGGCCGCGCGGATGGAGCAGTGCTCCCTCCGTACACGCGAGGAGGCGTCGAGGTCGAGGCTGCTGCCGAGCGGTCGGCGAGACTTCGAATCGGCGCGTATCGCTCACGATGACGGGGGGAGAGAATCCCCGAGGCCGATGGGCCGAGTATATCGGTGCACGGCTAGGAGGTCAATCGACCGCGGCTGTCGCAACTCGACTGGCGGAGCTGGTTTTCGGCGACGGTAGACGTTCGGCCGGCGACGTCGGCTCGGCGCGGTAGAACGCGGCGAGGAAGCGACGTAGGGACGGGCCGAACCCGACGCGCCCGCGCGTGAGTTCGGCGATTCTTCGCGTCGATCCTACGCGCCGGAAGACGGATCGAGCGGGACCGATGGTCGCCGGTCGTTCGGGGTCGCGCAGCGAAGAAGCGAGCGGCCGACGTCGGTCAGGCCGGGAGCGAGCGCATGGTTCGCGCGGCGACGGCGATGCGTGCGCGCGAGAGGGAGTCACCGACCGCCTGCTGCGTGATTCCCAGCTGGTCGGCGATCTGCTGCTGTTGCAGGTTCTCGCGGAAGTAGAGGTGAACGACCTGCTGCTGGCGTTCGGTGAGATCGTGGAAGTGGTCGAGCAGCGCGCGCGTCATGATCATTCCCTGATAGAGGCGCGGCAGATCCTCGTGGTCGACGCGCCCCGCTTCCATGCTCGGAAGCTTCCCTTCCACGTACGCGCAGATCCTCGCGCAGGTACGCCGGAGTGGGCAGTTGTGGCAGGTCATCGACCGAATCCTCTGGTGGTTGAGTTTGAGCCACAGGCGACGAACTCGACGCGGCGTGGAGCCGCCGTCTCCATCATTTTAGCGGCAAGCCCGCACGTCGAACTTTAGCGCCGTCTGGCGCTTGTTCTGGAAACGTATCATAGCGTGTTTGAGAGTGTCAAACCGCGTGGAAATGCCGTGCCAGACTTCGTCCGAGGCGGACCATTTGCGAAATCCGAAACTCCTCGACGCCTTGGCTCGGGAGGTCGATCTTGCGTCGCGCTCGTGGAGGAACGAAACTGGTTGGATTGAGGAGGGAATGAGTGTGATTCAGATAGCTCCGAGGCTCGCCGCCGGCGCTCCAGACCGATTCCGGGGGGCGTACATGCTCGTTCTCGCCCTCGGGGCCGGAGCGTTCCTCGGGCCGGTCCCGCGCTTGAGCGCGGGTGAGATCGAGTTTTTTCCCGCCGCATTCCTCCCGCAGCAGATCACCGCCGAGCGCGGCGACACGGTGAAATTCATCTGGCGAGGCGGTGCACACACGGTGACGAGCGGGCTTCCCGACGGCGCGCCGGGATCCCCGCTGGAGCCGGGCGCGCTCTTCGACGTCGTTCTCGACGAAGCGAATCCGGAGTTCGAGCTCGTGATCCCACTCGAGCAGATCGGCGGGATCGCGTTCTTCGATCGAAACAACCCCGCGCAGATCGGTTTCATTTCGATCGATACCGGCGAGCGCACGCTCGTCGTTCAAGTCGTCGACAACGTGTTCATTCCGGAAGTGCTCCATGTTTTCGCCGGCGATACCGTTCTTTGGCGACACGATCCGAACGAAGGCTTCCACACCGTGACGAGCGGGAAGTCGTCGGACCCGGCCGACAATCCGGGGGCGCTTTTCGACGAGGAGTCATCGGACGCGAAGCCCGAATTCGCATATCTCTTCGACGCTCCCGGTGACTACCCGTATTTCTGTCGGCCCCACGAGCATCTCGACATGATCGGAGTGATCGTCGTTCAGCCGCGATTCATCCGAGGCGATGTGAACGGAGATGGCGCGGTCGACATCGCGGACCCGATTCGCACGCTGAACCACCTCTTCGGCACTGCCGAAGGAGTGCCGTGCGACGACGCGTCGGATGCGAACGACGATGGCGCGGTCGACATCGGCGATCCGATCTACGCACTCAATTTTTTGTTCGGGACCGGCGCCGAGTTTCCGCGCCCGTATCCGCTAGCGGGCGCGGACCGCACCGAAGATGAGCTTGTCTGCCGAGAGTAAGGAACCGGTCGGAGGGGGAATGATGGACGGAAGAATCGATTCAGTGTTCGAGCGCGTATTCGGCGCGCTTCCCGCGGTCGTGCTCGCATTCATCCCCTTCGCGCTCGACGCGAGTGAATCGTTTCGCTTCGAGATCCCAGAGGTCTCAGCGCAGCCCGGTGACGATGTCGAGCTCACCATCCGCGGCGATTACACGCGCTCGGCGCAAGGGTTTACGGTAGCCCTCACGTTCCCGCGTTCCGACCTCGAGATCCGATCGGTTTCGTTCGAAGACACGATCCTCGAAGCGATCGAGGCCGATTTCCTCGAATCGCGCGTCGAGTTCGACGGCGAGCGTGGAATTCTCGTGATCGCCGTTCTCGTCGATGCCGGCCCTCCGTTCGACGGTCAGTTGATCCCGAGCATCGGGCAACCGCTCGACTTCGCGTACATCCGCGCACGTGTGTCTGAGGAAGCCGAGGAGGACATCGAGATCCGCCTCGAGGATGGGCTCCTCGCGCCGCCGATTTCGAACGTGTACGTCGTCGATCACGAGGCGATCCCCGTCGACGAGCTCGGCAGCACGCGAGTGCGACTCGCGGGTGTGGAGCGATTCCTGCGTGGGGACGCGAATGTCGACGGCATCCACGACATCTCGGATCCCCTTACACTCCTCAATTCGCTGTTTGGACACCGTCGACCGCTTCCCTGCGCGACCGCAGCCGACGCGAACGACGACGAGCAGATCAACATCGCGGATCCGATTTACCTGCTCGTTTTTTTGTTCGCCGACGGATCGCCGCCGCCCCCGCCGCAGACGACACCGGGTCGCGATCCGACGCCGGGCTCACTCGTCTGTGCGCGAGCACTCTCCCAGTAGTCCAGCGCTTCGGCGGAGGCGAGGACCGTTCGCGTCGTGTTTGGCCATCGCGCGCCGGCGTTCCCTGGGCGCGACGACTCGCGTGGTATTGTAGAGCGAGTGGGGGTGTCCGCGCGCGTCGTGCGGTCGTGCCCCCGATGATCACGAGGAGCCCGCGCGAGAAACGGAACCGGAAGGAAACCATCGTCGACGACTGCGTCATCCGCGATGGCTCCATCTCGGTCGCGAATCCTCGACGATTCGACTCGCGTCTCCCGCGGCTCGTTTCGCAATGCCGTCCGAGCTGCCTTCAAATCGATCCCTTGCGCCGGGCCCAGGCCCGAGCGGTGCCGTCATGCCAAGTTTTCGTTTTCGATCGTTCTCACTGTTTCTCGCCGTTCTCGCCGGGTTGGCGGTAGGTCTGCACGAGCCCGTCGCCGCCCAGGAATTCGCGATCGAGCTCGTGCCCGAGGCCGCGACGGTGAGTTCGTGCAGTGAGTCAACGTCGAGAATCGCCGCCCGCTTCGAGAATCCGGGTGGAGTGAGCATCGGCGGGTACCAGATCTTTCTCCGCTTCTCTGCCGAGCATTTTTCCGCGGTGGATTTCGAACCGGCGGACGTCGATGGCTTCGTTCGCTTCGCTAGTCCCGACGAGCTCGCGGATTGTGAGGTCGCCACCGCGGATCCGTGGAACGACGGCGCCGGTGAGGATGTGACCTCGGTCGTCGCGACGGTGATCGGCGAGGGAGTGTCGTCGCCGCTCGCGGCCGCGAGCGGCGAGCTCGGGAGCTTCGTATTCCGATCGCGCGGTCTCGCATCGGGCGCAGAAGGCGTCACGTTCCTGGGGAACGAAGACCCCTGCGCGTCGCACGTAACCCAGACGACGCGCGTGTTCGACGCGGCGGGGGACCTCGTCCCGTCGACGCTGACGCCGAGTGTCGCGGTTGTCGTCGAGAACGGCGGACCGATGCTCGAGGGGCTCAGTTGTCGCGATCTCGGCGAGTCGATCGAGCTTCGCTGGATCCCGCCGGATGGCGTCCCGATTACCGGGTATCGCGTCTACCGAGACGGCGAACGGATCCGCGAGATTCCGATCGCGGGTCTGACATCGATCGAGGACGACGCGCCGCCACCGGGACGCGTGGAGTACTCGGTCGCACTTCTCCTCGCCGGCGGCGTCGAGGGCTGTCGGCGATCCTGTGTGCTCGAACGTTCGCGCGAGCGGTTTCGCCGCGGCGACGCCAACTCGGATGGCGCCGTGAACGTCGCCGACGCGATCGCGACGCTCGAGCATCTCTTCGGCAGCACGCCGATTCGGTGTCTCGATGCGGCCGACACCAACGACGACGGTCGGCTCAACGTGACGGACCCCATCGCGCTTCTCGCGTTTCTCTTCGAGGAGGAGGCGACACCGCCCGCCTTTCCCTACCCGGACGAAGGTGTCGACCCAACCGAGGACAACCTCGGCTGTCCGCCCGAAGACGCCGCTCCTGCGGCCTGACGGCGACGCGGCCCTCCCTCGCTTCGTGCGTCGCGGTGGGTCGCTCTCCCAACTCTCGAAGAACGATCGCAGGCAGCTGATCCGTCCGAATCAGCGTGATTCCTGCGTCAAAGTGTCGCGACGTTCGTCCGATAACCGTCGCGCGCAGTCGTAGATCCGCGCTCTGTTGGGGGTGTGGGAGCGCCGGGCTACTACCTGTAGTGGTGTGGGGTCTTCGCGTTGACAGTGCGCACGAAGTGGGTAGACTGACGCCCCAAGTGGAGGGGAGTGGGGAGAAGTGGTTTGATCGTCATCGTCGGTGGCGAGACCGCCTCGTTCTCCCCCGCTCGTATTTCGGCGATTCGTCTCGCCGGACTTCAGAGAGTTTTCGGAAGCCCCCTCCGCGACATGTTCCTTGGCGAGTTCGAGCACACGACCGACCCGAAGCACCGGGTCGTCTTACCTTCGCCGCTGCGCCGCGAGGTGGAGCTCCAGCGGGGCTTCGTCCTGGTGCCGGAGGAGAAGAACGAGTGCCTCGAGTTGCATCCGTTCGAGGCGTGGGAGAGGCGAGTTGCCGACCTCGAGAAGGACCACGACGTCCACCGGGACCGGACGGCGAGGGCGTACTTCCGTCGCTACATCGGACGCGCACAGCGCGGCCAGTGCGACAACCAAGGTCGCTTCCTTCTACCGGAGGTGCTGCGCCGGGCCGTCGGCATCGATCGCGATGTTCGCTTCATCGGCATGGTGCACTTCATCGAGATCTGGTCCGCGGAACGGTGGCGCGACGGGGAGTCGGTTCGCGACGCCGAGGGGGCGGAGGGTGATTGAGTGGGTGTGGATGGAATTCCCTGGGCGGAGCGCGTGACGGTGTTCGGTTGTCCGCTGTCGAGAGACGCTGGAAGGAGAGAAAGAATGGATCAGAGAACGGATTCCCCCGTGGCGGCCGCGCTTTCGAGTCTGGAAGCAGAGGCTGCGTCATCCCGTTCGTCGCGACTCGAGCTCACCGGCGTCAACGTCGACGAAGCCCACCGCGCGCTGTTCGCTACACGGCTCGAGACGCTCCGCGAGCTCCATCCCGAACTGGCGGCGCGGGTCGAGTTGCACCCCGCGCTCCGGCGCAAGGTCCCGGCGGCGACCGGCGCCGCGGGCTGGATCTTCGGTGATTGAATGCGCGCGGCGAACGCGGACGAATCGTTTCGCGGACCGCCGCTAAAGGGAAGGAAGCGAAGAGTGAATCTCCGGGACGCCCGTCGCGCTGAGACCCAGGAAGAGAATCGTCGTGAACGAGCCGGATTCGCCCTCGCCGTCCGCGCCGCACGTGCCTGTGATGGCGACGCCGCTGCTCGACGTGCTTCGACCGGCGCGCGGCGAGATCTTCGTCGACGCGACCGTGGGAGCCGGGGGGCATGCGGCGCTCCTCCTCGAGCGACTTGGCTCGGAGGGTCTCCTCATCGGGATCGATCGCGATCCGGATGCGCTCGCGCTCGCCTCCGCTTCGCTCGAAGCGACGGGGAATCCGTTCCGTCTCGTTCGCGGACGCTTTTCGGAGCTCCGTCGTCATCTCCGCGACCTCGGTCCCCCCGTTGAAAGTGGAGTCGACGGTGTCCTACTCGATCTCGGAGTCTCGTCGATGCAGCTCGATCGTCCCGAGCGCGGGTTCAGTTTCCTCCGCGACGGTCCGCTCGACATGCGCATGGACGCCGAGACGGGCGAACGCGCCGCCGAGCTGCTCCGCACCATCGAGCTCGCTGATCTCACGCGGCTTCTGCGCGAACTGGGCGAAGAACCGCGCGCCGCGCGCGTTGCTCGCGCGATCGTCGCCGCGCGACAGGCCGGCGACCTCGAGTCGACGGGCGACTTGCGCGACGCCGTCGAGTCGGTCGTCTCGCGACAACCGGGCAAGGTGCATCCCGCAACGAGAACGTTTCAGGCAATTCGGATCGCCGTCAACCGCGAGCTCGACGAGCTCCGTGCCGCGCTCGCGGATCTCGATCGGGTGGTTCGACCGGGTGGACGCGTCGCCGTCCTCTCCTACCATTCGCTCGAGGATCGCATCGTCAAACGCTGGCTCGCCGGAGCCGAGAGCGACGGGTTCTTCATCGCGCAGCGTCCGCTCATCCGTCGTCCGGACGACGAGGAAATCTCGCGCAATCCTCGCGCCCGGAGCGCTCGTCTCCGCGCGGCGGTGCGAGCGTGAGCGCCGATCTCGAGGAGGCGAGTGATGGCCCCGGGAGTGCGTGCGTTTCTCCTCAGCGTGGTGCTGCTCACGATCGGGCTCGCCGCCGTTTTCGTCGAGGTCGAAACTCTCCGGAGCGGGGAGCGCATCCGCCAGATTCTTCTCGAGACGGACGAGCGCCGCGAGCGGGTGAGACGCGCCGAAACTGCCGTTCGCCGCGCACTGAGCCCCGACCTCCTCGTGCGGGAAGTCGAGGAGGAGTTCGAGGCGCGCGAGGCTGAAGAGCGCGGGCGTTTGCGCGCGCTCGAGACTTCGACCGACGAGGGTGGAGACGCAGTAGGCGATCCGCCTCGCGAGGGGCGTCCCGTCGCATCGCTCGGAGACGAGCGTCCGGCCCCGGGGCGAGGGGATCGAAGGCGGCGGCGGTGGAAACTCCAGCCGTGACGCGGCGCGAACTAGGCTAGGACCAAGGACGGAGAGGAGCGATGGGACGGAGACGACGGCGAGCGGACGGGCCGAAACAAGATCCGTCCGCGGTCGAGCGAGTACGGCGATCCCTTCGAATTCGACTCGTCACGGCGGCGGTGTGCGCATCGATCGGGTTTGCGGTCCTCGCCGGACGGCTCTACTCGATTCAGGTCGGAGACCACGAGCGGTTTCGCGCCTCCGCCGAGAACATGCACACGCGCCGCGAGCCCGTCCTCGCGCACCGCGGAGATATTCTGACGCGCGACGGAGTGATCCTCGCGCGGAACGAGCTCGTTTTCGACATCGCGATCGATCCCTCGCGCATCGCGCCGGAGCGAATCGGTCCCGTCGTCGACGCGATCTGCGAGACACTCGGAACGAGCGCCGAGTACCGGCGCGAGCGCGCGGTCCTCGCCCGACAGTACGCCGAGCGAGGAAGACAGTTTCTCTCGCTCGGTCGATCGGTCGCGCGAGACGTGGCCCGGCGCGTTCGTCCCGCCGTGATCGAGGCGGTGAAGAGCGCGAACCCGCTCGCGGTGATCGTCGAGCGCCGGAGCGAGCGGAGGTACCCGCGCGGAGCGTTTGCGGCGTCCGTCGTCGGGGTGAGCGACCGCGAGGAGCGCGGAGTCGAGGGGCTCGAGCGGGCGTTCGACGCCTACCTCGCGCCGAAGGACGGGACGCGCGAGGTCCAAGTGGGGGCTCACCCGGCGAGTGCGCGCGCGTTTCGCCCCGGAAATGGCTACGTGGCAGCCGTCCCCGGTTACGACGTCGTGACGACGATCGACAGTCGCCTCCAGTCCATCGTCGAGAC
Organism: Planctomycetota bacterium; assembly: GCA_965223845.1. Lineage (GTDB taxonomy): Bacteria > Planctomycetota > UBA8108 > UBA8108 > SXIK01 > CBDCXR01. Next base: position 11,774 of record CBDCXR010000004.1, read on the forward strand.
GCAGCTCGAGTGGGGGGTGAAGCGCATGCGCGCGCAGGGCGGCGTCTGCATCGTCCTCGACTGTCGACACGGCGACATTCTCGCGCTCGCGAACTACCCGACCTACGATCCGAACCAATACGAAAAGTACCCCGAGCGCGAACGCGCCAAGCGGCGGCGGAACCGCGCCGTCGAGGATGCTTACGAGCCGGGTTCGGTCGTGAAGGGATTCATCCTCGCGAAGGTCCTCGAGCACGGCGTCGCCGCGCGCCACGAGCGCATTCGGTCGATTCTCCCCGCCGGCGTGCGCTGGGACGGAGGGAAGCGCGCCGTGTTCGGCCGCCGCCCGGTTACCGACGTGCACGCGCATCCCGGCATGACGGTCGAGCAGGCGCTCTACCAGTCGTCGAACATCGGCATGTCGGCGCTCGGCATTCGCCTCGGTCGCGCTCGGATGGTGGAGATGCTCGACGCCTTCGGCTTCGGTCGACCGACCGGCGTGCTCCTCCCCGCGGAGGTGAACGGTCGCTACCAACCGCCCGAGGAGTGGAAGCCGTTCCAGTCGATCGTCTCGCTCTCGTTCGGATACGCGGTGATGGTCTCGCCCGTTCAGCTCGCGTCGGCATTCGCGGCGCTCGTTAACGGCGGGAAGCTTCTTCGGCCGCGCATCGTCGATCGCGTCGAGCGCGATGGCATCGTCCACCGGTTTCCCCGCGGGGAAACCGTCGGGCGGCCGATCTCCGAGGACGTTTCGCGTCAAATGCGCGAGATCCTCGCGAAGGTCATCGAGGACGACGAAGGGACCGCGAAGTGGATCCGCGTCGAGGGGTTTCGCTTCGGTGGGAAGACCGGCACGGCGGACATCGCGACCAATGGTCGGTACACGAAGACGAACTATCTTGCGTCCTTCGAGGCGTTCGCGCCGGTCGACGATCCAGAGGTCGTCGTCCTCTGCATGATCGAGAAGCCGCGGGATTCGATCTACGGCGGGATGGTGAGCGGTCCGGTGGTCGTCCAGATCCTGCGGCACATGTACCGTGTCGACGAGGTGTGTCGACTCGAAAAAATGGGTGCGGCGGGGCCGTGGATCGGTTGGTGAAGATCCGAATGGTGAGGCGCATCGAGGCGGTGGATCGACGATCGAAGCGCGGATAGGATTCAGGGACTAACGAACGCGGGCGAGCCTGCGAGCTCGGTCCGCGCTCGGTAGAGAAGTGAGTGGAGAGAATCAGCATGCGTCTCAAGGAGCTGGGAGACGGCTGCCTGCGCGTGCCGTCGGACCTCCAGGACGTGGAGGTGACGGGGCTGACGTGTGATTCGCGCTGCGTCAAGCCGGGCTGGGCGTTCGTCGCCGTCGACGGGGAGTGCGTCGACGGACATCGATTCGTGCGTCGCGCGGTTTCCGCTGGAGCTAGCATCGTCGTCGGGGAACGGCCGCGGCAGCGGCGCGCGAACGGAGTGGGCGATGCGGTCGATCGGACGATCCGCTCGCTGCGCGTGCCGTATCTTCGCGTCGCCGACTCGCGCGCGGCGCTGGGTTACCTGAGCTCGAACTTCTACGGGCGAGCCCACGAGAAAGTGCGCGTCGTCGGCGTGACGGGCACGAAAGGAAAGACGACGACGGCGTGGCTGCTCGACGCGATCTTTCGCGCGTCCGGGGTCGTGTCGGGGCTTCTCGGCACGGTCCACAATCGAATCGGGGGCAGTGTCCGATCGGCACGGAATACGACCCCGTCGAGCCTCGAGCTGCATCGCTACCTCTACGAGCTCGTCCGCTCGGGCGGAACTCACGCCGTCATGGAGGTCTCGTCGCACGGCATCGCACAGCGACGGACCGCGGGACTCGAGTTCGACGCTGCCGTGTTTACGAACATCGCGCCCGAGCACCTCGATTACCACGGGACGTTCGAAGACTATCTCGCGACGAAGGTGAAGCTCTTCGAGACTCTCCGCCCGGACGCCTACGCGATCCTGCCCCGCGATGAGGACGCATCGGCGCGGATTCAGCGTGCGACCCCCGCCCGCGTCGTTTGGTTCAGCGATCGTCCCGACGACGGCGTGGAGGACATCCGGAGCGGTATCGGCGGCACCAGCTTTCTCTGGAAGGGACGCCGCGTCGAAACTCCGCTCGTCGGAGCGCACAACCTCCTCAACCTTCTCGGAGCGATGACTGCGGCCGAGTGTATCGGGATCGCGCCCGACACCATCGCCCAAGCGGCGCGAGCCGCTGCCGCGCCTCCGGGGCGACTCGAGGAGATCCCCTCGGGGCGCGGCTTCCGCGTCTTCGTCGATTACGCGCACACCGACGGTTCCCTCGAGGCCGTCCTCCGCGCGCTCCGACCGCTCACGCCCGGCCGGATCATCACGGTCTTCGGTTGCGGCGGCGACCGCGATCGCGGCAAGCGCCCGCGGATGGGGCAAGTCGCCGAGAAAGGCTCGGACCACCTCGTCGTCACCTCGGACAACCCGCGGTCGGAGGATCCCGAAGCGATCCTCGACGACATTCGCGCCGGCCTCGAGCGGCCCGACGAGACGGTGTTCGAACCGGATCGCCGCGCCGCGATCGCGCTCGGCATCCGCATGGCGCGTCCGCACGACGCCGTTCTCCTCGCTGGCAAGGGGCACGAAACCTACCAGGAGATTCAGGGCGAGCGCACTCACTTCGATGACCGCGAGGTGGCGCGGGAGTTTCTCGCGGAGCTGAGTGTGGGGATCGAAACGGTATGAAGCCACTCGGCCTGCGCGCCCTGCTTCCCATCGTCGGCGGCCGGTGGACCGGCTCGGATCCGATTCCCGAAGGCCTCGTCTCCGGGTTCTCCACCGACACTCGCACGCTCTCCGGGCGCCCACTCTTCTTCGCGCTCGAAGGCGAGCAACGCGACGGGCACGAGTTCGTCCGCGCGGCGCACGCGCGGGGAGCGATCGCATCGGTCGTCGCCGCGCATCGCGTGCGGGATTTGCCGGCGCAGGCCGGTCCGTACGTCGTCGTCGACGATCCACTCAACGCCCTGGAGCGATGGGCGAAGTGGAATCGCGATCAGATCGATCCGATCGTGGTCGGAGTGACGGGAAGCGTAGGAAAAACGAGTGTAAAGGAGTTCCTCGGAACGCTGCTGAGCGATCGGTTCAGCGTCGCGATCGCTCCGAAGAGCTACAACAACCGGCTCGGGGTCGCGACGACGCTTCTCTCGGTCGCGCCGGAAACGGAGATTCTCGTCGCGGAGCTCGGTACGAGCGGACCGGGGGAGCTCGCGTATCTCTCACGGTTGGTCCGCCCCGACCACCTCGTCATCACCGAGATCGCGCCCGCTCATCTCGACGGACTGAGAGATCTCGACGGAGTCGTTCGGGCGAAGGCGGAGATCTTCGACGGCCAAAATCCCGGAGGCTGGACGTTTGTTCGCCGCGGGATCTACGGCTTCGACACGTTCCGCGCGCGCACGCGCGGGCCGATGTGCCTCTTCGGTCGTCACGACGACCTCGAATGGGACGGAGAGCGCGCGCACGGCGCGGAGTCGGCCGGGGTCGTCGTCGATGCGAGCTACACTGTGAGCGACTGCGTCCGCGTCGGGCTCGGCGACCCGCGCTCGATCAACGGTGCGCGCGCCTACGGGTATCATTTTTCCGTCGACGATCGAGAGAACTTTCTCCTCCCCGTCCCCGGGGCGCACAACGTGACGAACGCACTCGCCGCGATGTGCGTCGCACACAAGCTCGGAATGGACTGGTCGGAGCTGCGTGCGGCGCTCTGCCTCTGTCGTCTCCCGCCCCTGCGCTTTCAGGTCGTCGAAGTCCGCGGCGTCCTTTTCCTCAACGACTCCTACAACGCCAATCCCCGCAGCATGCGGGCCGCGATCGAGGAGTGGCGCGATCTCGCCGCAGCGATCCCGAGTCCGAATCGCCTGAAGAGTCGGACGGATCTCGCCGGGTCGTCCCGCCGCCGATCGAGATCGAGGCAGCCCGGCCCGGTCGCGGTGCTCGGCGACATGTGCGAACTCGGGGCGCGCTCGCGAGTGCTTCACGAGGAGATCGGGGAGCTCCTCATCGAAAGCGGCGCGCGCTTGATCGTGACCGTGGGTACGGACAGCCGCTGGATCGCGGAGTCGTACCGGCAGCTCGGCGGCAGAGGGATCACGCGACACTTCGCCGACGCGCGGGGCGCGGCGGACTTCCTCAAGGAGAACGTTCGCGCCGGCGATCACGTCCTCATCAAGGGCTCGCGCGCGATCGGACTCGAGCGAGTGTTCGACGCGACGATGCGGTGGGTGAAGCACCGCGGCGCGGACGCGAAGGGCGTCCGTCGCGCGGCTTCCGCCGCCGCGCCCGCGGGCGAGTCCGGGGAGAGCAGGCCATGATTGCCATCCTCCTCGAGCGCTGGTGGGAGGGTACGCTCGAACCGCTCGTTCGCGCCGCGGGAGCACTCGTCTGCGCTCTCGCGATCGCGCTCGCGACCGGTCCGCTCCTCATCCGTCGTCTGCGCGAAGGTCGCGTTCACGACCGAGTGCAAAAAGGGGATTCGGCGCGACTCGACGAGCTCAGTGCGCACAAAGAGAAGACCCCGACGCTCGGGGGGCTCTTCTTCTTCGGCGCGGTCGTCGCATCGATCGTTCTTTGGTGTCGACTCGATACGCTCGCGCCGTGGCTCGCCGTCGGCGTGATCGTCGCGCTCGGAGGTCTCGGTCTCGTCGACGATCTCGCGAAGCTCCGTTCGGGGCGAAAGGGCATTTCCGCGCGGGCGAAGCTCGCCGGTCAAATCGCGGTTTCGCTCACCGCGGCGTCGATTCTCTACGCCTTCGGGCCAGCGGTGCGCTTCGGCGCGGAGGGCGCGGCGGCGGATGTCGGCGGGACAGTCCTCTTCGTACCGGTCGTCCACCACGTGATCGTGCTCGGATGGGTCTGGATCCTCCTCGCGACGTTTGTCACGACCGGCGCCTCGAACGCGGTCAATCTGACCGACGGGCTCGATGGACTCGCGGTCGGCTGCAGCCTCATCGTCGCCGGAGTGCTCGCTCTCGCCGCCTTCGCGGGTGGTGAGGCAGCGACCGCCGGGCGACTCGCCGTGCCGCACGTCGCGGGTGCGGGAGAACTCGGCGTCGTGCTCGCGGCGGTCATCGGCGGTGGCTTCGGCTTCCTCTGGTTCAACTGCCATCCGGCCCGCGTGTTCATGGGCGACACCGGGGCGCTTCCGCTCGGCGGGCTCCTCGGGTTCTCGGCCGTGTTTCTCCGGCAGGAGGTCCTTCTCGCCGTCGCCGGGGGAGTGCTCGTCGTCGAGGCGCTCTCCGTCATTCTGCAGGTCGCCTCGTTCAAGCTCACGGGTCGGCGCATCTTCAAAATCGCGCCGCTCCATCACCACTTTCAGTTCGGTGGGCTGCGCGAGACGCAGATCACCGTCCGGTTCTGGCTCACCGGCGCAGTTCTCGCCGTCGGTTCGCTCGTGATGTTGAGGCTGGGGTGATGACGGCGATCGCGATGTCGCCGCCGAAGGGCGGGAGAGAACACCATGGCTGACGCGAGTCTGAGCGAGAGAGTTGCGAGCGCACCGTCGCGCTGGTTCGCGCGGGCGTTCGGCAGCGAGATGTCGCGCACGCTCGTCATCACCTCGGTGTCGCTGCTCGTCTGCGTCGGTACGGTGATGGTGTTCAGCGCGGCGGCGTTCCACCGCGCGGCCGCCGGCGATCCGTTCTACTTCTTGCGGAAGCAGCTCGCGTGGGTCGCGATCGCGAGCCTCGTCGGCATCTTCTTCTATCAGATCGACTACCGGCTCCTCCGGCGCGTCTACTGGCCGGCGCTCGTCGCCGCGACACTGCTCCTCGCGCTCGTACTCCTCCCGCAGGTCGGCACGCTCGTCAATCAGTCGCGACGGTGGATTCGACTCGGTGGAGGACTTCAGTTTCAGCCATCGGAGCTAGCGAAACTCGTCGTCGTCCTCTTCGTCGCCGGCTACCTCGCGAACGATCCCCGACGCCCGCGGCAGTTCTTTCGCGGCTTCTGCGCGGTCAGCTTCTGCATCCTCCCCGCGTTTATCTTCATTCTTCTCGAGCCCGATTTCGGCACTGCGGTCTTCGTCCTCGGACTCGCGATGCTTCTTCTCCTCCTCGGTGGCGTTCCGATTCTCCACATGCTGACGAGCGTCGTCGTGTTTCTCCCGTTCATCGCGCTCGCGGCGTATTCTAGGTGGGAGCAGGTGACGCGTCGGGTGTTCGCGTTTCTCGAGCCGGAGCAGGAGTACCAGATGCTTCACTCGCTCACCGCGCTCGGAACCGGGGGCTGGACCGGCGTCGGACTCGGCGAGAGCGGGCAGCGACTTCAGTTCCTACCGGAAGCACACACGGATTTCATCCTGGCGATCATCGGCGAAGAGACGGGGCTCGTCGGCTGCACGGCGATCCTTCTTCTCTTCGTCTGCTTCATCTGGGGCGGCGTCGGTATCGTTTGGCGCGCGCGCGATTACTTCGGCTTTCTTCTCGGGGCGGGAATCATCTTCGGGATCGGCGTTCAGGCGTTCCTGAACGTCGCCGTCGTGACGGCCAGCGCGCCGACGAAGGGGATCGCACTACCGTTCGTGACCTTCGGGGGCTCGGGTCTCGTTATCGCGATGGCCCAAATCGGTCTCCTTCTCTCGATCGAGCGAGTCTGGCGGGAAGAGGCACGATCGGACGGCTCGGCTGGAGCGGAGGCGGGATGACGCACGCGTCGACCTCGACACGAACGCACCGAGACGATCCGAGCGCCCGGGACAGCGCCGCGACTGCCCCCGCGCGGGCCGAAGCGGCGTCCGCACGCGAGCGTCGGCAAGCGCTCCGGTCGGTCGCGATGTTCGGCGGCGGGAGCGGAGGCCATCTGTTTCCGGGGATCGCCGTCGCGGAACGCCTCGTTTCGCGGTTTCCGGGATGCCGGGTCGTCTTCTACTCGAGTGGCCGTGACATCGAGCGGCGAATCCTCGGCGCCTCTCCGTTCGAAGCGCGCGCGCTCGCGATCCGTCCGCCCGGCCGAAGTCCGGCGGGCTGGGTGCGCTTTGCGCGGGCCGCATCCCGCGAGAGGCGGCGCATCGAATCCGACCTCGTCGGGGACTGCGACGTCGCTTTCGGGCTCGGTGGCTACGCGTCCGTCCCCGGCATCCTCGCCGCGCGGCGCCTCGGCTGTCCGGTCGTCCTTCTCGAGCAGAACCGCGTCGCGGGTCGCGTGAACCGGCTTTTCGCCCGCCGCGTTGCGGCGATCGCCGCCCCGTGGAACGCGCGGGAGATCGCCTGCGGCGGCACGGTCGCGGTGACCGGAAACCCGGTTCGCCGCGACGTACTCGCGGCGGCCGAGTGTCGCCGCGAACGCGAGGCTGCGGCGGGGGAGGCGTCGGGCTCGAGACGCCGCGATCGAACCGTCGTGGTGGTCGGCGGGAGTCAGGGGGCGAGAGCGCTCAATCGACTCGTCATCGCCGCGCTCGAGGAGCTTTCGGACGTCGCGCGCGACTGGCGCTTCGTTCACATCGCCGGTGAAGCGGACCGGAACGCCGTGGCGCGCGCGTACGCCGAGGCAGGAATCCGCGCGGAGGTCGTCTCTTTCGCCTTCGATCTGCCGCAGCGCCTCGCCGAGGCCGATCTCGTCGTGTCGCGCGCCGGCGGGACGACCCTCGCGGAGCTCGCGGTGATGGGAGTCCCCTCGATCCTCGTCCCGTATCCTCACCATCGCGACCGCCACCAAGTGCGGAACGCCGAAGCGTTTGCGGAGGCCGGTGCCGCGCTCGCCGTCGCGGAGGGGGAATCGAGCGCGTTTACGAAGGCCCTGACTTCGACCCTCGCGCGCGCCGATCGCCGGGCCGTGTTGGCCGATCGAGCGCGTGCTCTCGGCCGTGCGGACGCGGCGGATGCCGTCATCGATCTGGTGCTGGAGCTCTGAAGCAGATGTCGACCGGATTTCGAGTGTTTCTCCTCCTCGTCCTCGCCGCGGCGTCGGTCTGGGTCTACCGCTGGCGGAGCGATGAGCTCGAACGATTCTTTCTCTTCCCGCAGGGATACTCGGCGACTCAGGAGTTCGCGAACCCGGCGAGCTCGAGCGCGTCGATGCGCATCGCGCCGCCTCGCTTCGACGCTTCGCGGCGGGAGGCGAGCGTTGCCGAACTCGTCGAGACGTTCGGCCCACCTCCCAATTGGGACCGCGAAGGAACGTTCCAGCTCGATCCGGAACGGATCGCCGGACGCCTCGCCGAAGGTGGGGAGGGGGAAGCGATCCCCAACTCGGAACGGGCGCCTTGGGATGCCTTTGAGGACGATCCCGATCTCTCGCTTCAGCCGTTCGAGGAGGAGCCGATCGACCTCGAGCCCCTCCCGAGCGAGGAGGAGATCATCTACACCGTTCGGGACGGCGAACGACTGTGGACGATCGCCGAGCGCCTCCTCGGTCACGGCTCGCGCTTCCCGCAGATTCTCGCGCTCAACCCGGGAGTGATCGACGACCCGAAGACGGTCGTTCCCGGCACGAAATTGCGCATTCGCGTGCCGCTCGAAAAAAAAACGCGGGACGAGGTTCAGCCGGAGCCCGATCCGTCCGATAGAGCCGTTGAGGGGGGTTCCCAGCCATCGCTGGTCGAGTCACCCCGCACCCACAGGGTTGGTTCTCACGAAACGCTGATCGGCATCGCGAGACGCTACTATCCGGGTGACGCTGATGGAGTGAGACGCCTTTTCGAGGCGAATCGAGATCAGCTCTCGTCTCCGGACTTGGTTCCACGCGGAGCCGTGCTCGTCATTCCGCCACGCTAATCACGTTCGCCGGAAGAGACCGACCTGCTCGGCAGGTGCCGCGACCGGAAAGCTTTTTCCTGGCCGCGCGCATCGGAATCTGCTTCCATACGGCCGTGAAGAGAGTGGAGAGGAGCCCGCAGTGGAGACGGAAGGCCGCGTCCTAAGAGACGCCCGTCGTCGTGCGAGTGCGGAGGCGACGCGTGAAGCGAGCCACGCCAAGGCGAAGGGGAGCGCACCCGGCGCCGCGGCGTCGGAGCGAGTGCACGTCGTCGGCATCGCCGGTTCGGGGCTTCGTGGGATGGCGCAGCTCCTCCATGCGCGCGGGGCGAAGATCAGCGGCTCCGAGCAGGCGGAGAGCCCCGTGCTCGAGCGGCTGCGGCGGTGCGATATCGATTGTCGCATCGGCCACAAGGAGACGAACATCACTCCGGGCGTGAACCTCGTCGTCGTGTCCGCGGCGGTCGACGCGAGCAACCCGGAGGTGCGCGCCGCACGCGATCGGAGCATCCCGGTGCTCAAGTACGCCGAGTGCCTCGGGAAGCTGATGACGGAGCGCGTCGGCATCGCGATCGCGGGGACGCACGGAAAGACGACGACTTCGTCCATGACGGCCCAGATCCTCCTCGAGGCGGGCGTCGATCCCTCGTTTCTCGTCGGTGGCGATTGCCCATCGCTCGGCGGAAGCGCCCGCTGGGGGGCCGGACCGCACTTTGTCGCCGAGGCGTGCGAGTTCGATCGGAGCTTTCTCAACCTCCGCCCGAAGCTCGCCGTCATTACGAACGTCGACGAAGACCACCTCGACTACTTCCGCGGCCTGGCGGAGATCCAGCGCGCGTTCGGCGACTTCGTTCGTCTCCTGCCGGCGGACGGACTTCTCGTCCTCGATCGCGACGATCCCAACTCGACGTATCTGCGCGAGCTCACGCGGTCGGCGGTGAGCTCGTTCAGCCTCGAGCCCGGGAACGCGGAATGGTGGGCCGAGGAGATCCGGCAGGACGGACTCGGAACGCGATTCGTCGCGTGCCATCGGGGCGGCGAACGGCAGCGCGTTCACCTTCATGTCCCCGGGCTGCACAACGTCCGGAACGCCCTCGCGGCGACGGCTCTCTGTCGCGCGCTCGGCATCGACCTCAACTCGATCTCGCGCGGTCTCGGCGCGTTTCGCGGCGTCCGGCGTCGCTTCGAGGTGCTCGCCGAAGAACCGGTGATGGTCATCGACGACTACGCCCACCATCCAACCGAGGTGGACGCCGTCGTCTCGGCGGCCCGCGATCGGCTGGGCGGGCGGCGCCTCATCGCCGTGTTCCAGCCGCACCAGCATTCCCGCCTGAAGTATTTGTCCGATCGATTCGCCACGTCGCTCGCCGGATTCGACGAGGTTCTCGTGCTCGACGTTTTTCGCTCGCGCGATTCGGACGAGGATGCGCGCACGGTGCAGTCGGACCGCGTCGTCGAACGTCTCGGAGAGCTCGGCGTCAAGGCGTGGCTCACGCGCTCGTTCGCCGACGCGAGACAGCGTCTCGAGGTGACCGCGGGCGCGGGCGACGTCGCGTTTTTTCTCGGCGCCGGGAACGTGACCGAGCTGGCCCGCGAGTACGCGAGAACGCAGCGCGCGCGTTGCGCGACGCGGGTGAGCTGAACGGACAAGCTTCGCCGCGCGAAGATTCGAGGGCGAAACGGTACACTTCAACTGGGGCGGCTTCGAGAGGTGAGAGCCGTCGGCTCGGACGAGTCGCGGCGGCGGTGAACTACGATGCGCGCGACGATCCAAGGCTCGACGGACGATCGAAGTCTCGCCCCAGAAATTCGGGCGGAACCGCGGCCGAGGGCGACGGCGCTCGCCCCGCGCACGACCTTTCGCATCGGCGGCTCGGCGCGCTGCTACTACGCCCCCGCGACGGTCGCCGAGTTCCGTGCCGTTTTGGTGCGGGTCGCCCGCGAGTCGAGCGCCCCGTTTTTTCTCGGCGGGGGAGCGAACGTCCTCTTTCCGGACGGTGAGTTCGACCGACCGGTGATTTCGACGGAAAAGCTCCGCGGAGTCGAGGTCCGCGGACGGACGATCCGCGCGGAAGCGGGAGTTCGACTGAATACTCTCATCAAAACGGCGATCCAGGCCGGGCTCTCCGGCCTCGAATACTTCGTGGGAATTCCCGGGACGTGCGGCGGCGGCGTGGCAATGAACGCCGGCGGCCGGTACGGCTCGCTCGGTGAGCGTGTCACGGAGCTTGGTCTCATGCCGCTCGGTGGCGGTCCCGTCGAAGTCGTGCGCGGCGACGACATCGTTTGGAACTACCGCTCGAGCGAGCTCGGCGGTCGCGCCGTCGCGTGGGCGACGTTCGAGCTCGCACCGGGGAGCTCGAGCGAACTTCGGCGCGAGGCCGGCGCGTTCATGCGCGAGAAGGCGGGGACTCAGCCCGTGCACGCGCTGAGCGCCGGCTGCGTGTTCCGGAATCCACCCGGTCGAAGCGCGGGCGAGCTTCTCGACCGCGCCGGATTGAAAGGGCGCGGCATCGGCGGAGCTCAGTTCTCCGACGTGCACGCGAACTTCATCATCAATGTGAACGGCGATGCGACCGCTCGCGATGTCCGCGCGCTGGTCGACGCGGCGCGTCGCGAGGTCGACTCGCAGTTCGGAGTCCGGCTCGAGACGGAGATGGTCCTCGCGTAGATGGGCAGCGAGTCGCGCGGGGCGGAGCGACGTCGCACGAGGACGAACGACAAGCAGGGCCGGGAGCGGGTGGCGGATCGCGGTTTGTTCCGCGACCCGCACGGCGACGGTGCCCGAGGAAAACGCAGTGTCACGGAAGAAACGGCAGACGACGAAGCAGCGAGCGGCCGCGCCGCGAACGCATCCCGCGAAGACCGCAATTCGATGCGGGGCTCTCGCCGCAGCGCTCGCGGCGACGATTTGGGCCTCGCTCCGCGTCCGCGATTACGTTCAGCGAGACGAGAGGTACTGGATCGGCGACTGGCCCGTCGAGCTCGGAGAGTTGCCCGAGTGGGTGACGCCGGAGATCCGCGCGGAGATCGAGAGCGTCCGACTGCCCGACCTTTCCGTCGAGATCGAGCTCGCGGCAAACGAGACCGCCGGCGAGCCGGCGGGAGACGAGGGAGCGGACGCCGCGGGGGCAGCGGAGTCGAACGCGGACCGGACGCCGGAGCGAATCCGCGGCACGCTCTTCGAGCGGGGCGTCCTCGATCGCCTCCGGGACGCCCTCCTGGCGTCCCCGTGGGTGAGCGACGTGACGGGGATCTCCGCCGTCTACCCTTCGGCTTCCCGCGACGGCGCCCTCCTCGTCGCACTCGAGCTGCGGCGACCGATCGCCATCGTCGAGTACGAAGGTCTTCATTACCTCACCGACCGCCGCGGCGCGCGCCTCGGTGAGCCGTATTCGTACGCGCCGGTCGAGTGGTTTCGGATCCCGGTGATCACGGGTATCGAGGAACGCGTCGAAGTCCCGGCCATCGGTGACGCGTGGGCATCGCGGGAAATCGACAACGGTCTCGCGATCGCGCGCGTCCTCGATGACGAGGGGATCGCGCGGGACTACCCCGGCGAGCTGATCGAGAGCATAGACGTCTCGAATCTCGGCGGACGACGCCGACCGATGGAGAGCGAAGTCGTGCTCGCGTGGGAAGGGCGCCGGCTGACGTGGGGCCGTGCGCCGCTCAGCTCAGCTCCGCGCGTGGTCGGGGCGTCGACCGTCGTCGAGCATCTTCGCCGCGTCCTCGGAAATCCGGACGAGTTTGCCGATTGCGTGGAGATCCACCTTCACCGCCGGGTGATGACGGGCATCCGCGGCGCCTCGACGCGAACCTTCCGTGGTGCCGGCCCGCGCTGACATGAGCCGGGAGTCGGGCGTGGATGCGAGGAACGACGCGAGCGGTCCCGCGCTCGTGACCCTCCTCACGGACTTCGGCACGGCCGACGGGTACGTCGCGGCGATGAAGGGCGTGCTCTACTCGGCGGCGCCGGAGCTTCGGGTCGTCGATCTCTCGCACGAAGTCGCGCCGCAGGACGTTCTCCACGCGGGCCTCGTCTGGCGAGCGTCTCTCAACTATTTTCCCGCGGGCACCGTGCACGTCGCCGTGGTCGACCCGGGCGTGGGCACGAAACGCCGCATCCTCGCCGTCCAGCTCGACTCGGGGGGAGTGCTTCTCGCGCCGGACAACGGACTCATTCCGTACGCGGTCGATCGAGTCGCGATGCTGCGGATGTACGCAGTCGAGAACACGCTGTATTTCTCGCGTACGGTGAGCGCGACGTTTCACGGACGCGATATCTTCGCCCCGGTCGCGGCGCGACTCGCGAGCGGACTCGACCCGTCTGCTCTCGGCCCCTCGGTGAGTGAGTGCGTCGGGAGCGGATTGCCTCCGGTCCGCGTCCGATCGATCGACGGAGAGCAGATCGAAGAGCGAGGCGAGGTGATCCTCGTCGACCGCTTCGGGAACGCGATCACCAATCTGTCGCCGCGTCCTCGAGCTCGATTCGCTCGGCTGGACGCTGGCGCTCACACGTTCGACCGACTCTGCCGGACCTACGGAGAAGTCTCGACCGGCGACCCGCTCGTTCTGACGAGCTCGTTCGGCTTCCTCGAGGTGGCCGTGCGCGAGCGGAGCGCGGCGCGTCAGCTCGAGCTGCACCGCGGAGATCCGGTCGCCGTGCTCTGGCGGAACGAGGACGCGGAAGCCTGAGACGTCCCTACGGGTTACGCCTCGTTCGACACTGGGTAGAGAACGTCGAGCACTTCCGCGATCTGGTGCTCGTCCATGTGTCCGAGTTCGAGGAGGATCTGGCCGAGCAGCTTTTCCTGATGGCCGTCGACGCGAGTTCGCGCCTGCACCGTGAGCGCCTCGTAGAGTTGCTCCGGCGTGACGAACTTTCTCTCGAGGGCGACTTCGCCGAAAAACTTGTACTGGTCCTTCAACTCGATTCTCCGTCGATCGCGTTTGGAGCTCGACGCGCTGGCCTCCGAGTTGGAGCCAGCGCGAGGGTCTCTCTCGCCCGTCGCGTTATCGTCGATCTCAAAGCCGATAGCCACCGTCGGGTGCCGGCGGAACTCCTCCGGAGATGTATCGGTGAAGAGAGCGGGTTTCTCGACGAGTCCGCTCATGCGGATCTTCCGACCGGGAAGCTCCCCCGGTAGTTGGGCGCCGCTCCGTCGGCTGGGGTGTCACTCTGGCAGCCCGAATCTCGGCGTTCGCGGCGGTTCTGCCAGAGTGACAGCCCCCGATGCGGCGGAACTCCGCGCAATACTGGGAATTACGACATGGCGTGCGGTTTGCAAGCGCGCTCTCGCTTACGCTCGAACACTCGTTTCGGGTCTCGCCCATCGGGGCGGATCCGAGATCGTACTTCAGAAAGGGATGGTCCATGCCCAATAACGCCAAGCAGCTCGCCTTCGACGCGGAAGCGCGCAGCTCGATCCGTGAGGGAGTGACGAAGCTCGCCCAGGCGGTCAAGTCGACTCTCGGGCCGGCGGGGAAGAACGCCTGTATCGATCGCGGCTGGGGGGAGCCGCTCGTCACGAAGGACGGTGCGACCGTCGCCGAGGAAGTCGAGCTGAGCGAGCCCTACGAGAACATGGCGGCGCGTCTCGTGCGCGAAGCGGCGGAGAAAACGAGCAACGCCGCCGGGGACGGCTCGACCACTGCGACCGTGCTCGCCGAGTCGCTCTACCTCGAAGGGCTGAAGCGGATCACGGCCGGGTTCAATCCCATGATCCTGGCCCGCGGCATGCGAGCCGCTGCAGATCGGGTGCACAAGACGCTTTCGGATCTCTCGACGCCGGTCAAATCGAACGATCAAATCCGCTCGGTCGCGACCATCGCTAGCAACAACGACCGGACGATCGGGAAGACGGTTGCGGACGCGCTCGACAAGGTCGGGAACGACGGCGTCGTGACGATCGAAGAGGGAAAGGAGCTCGAGACGCAGGTCGACGTGGTCGAGGGAATGGAGTTCGACCGCGGTTACCTCTCTCCGCACTTCGTCACGCATCAGGACCGGATGGTCTGTGAGCTCGAGGACCCGGCGATTCTGTTCTTCGAGGAGAAGATCTCGACGCTGCCGAAGATCCTTCCGCTCCTCGAGAAGGTCCTGAAAACGAAGCGGCCGCTTCTCATCGTCGCCGAAGACGTCGAGAGCGAGGTGCTCGCGACACTCGTCGTCAACACGCTGAAGGGCGTCCTTCGCTGCGCTGCTGTCAAGGCGCCGGCTTACGGCGATCGCCGCAAGGCGATGCTCCAAGATCTCGCGGTTCTGACCGGTGGGCAGGCGATCTTCAAGGACCTCGGGATCGAGCTCGACGCCGTCGAGGTGAAGGACCTCGGCCGCGCCAAGCGTGTGGTGATCACATCGGAAGACACGACGATCGTCGAAGGGGCCGGCAAGAAGGCCGACATCGAGGCGCGCGCGGCCGAAATTCGGCGCGAGCTCGAGGACACGACGAGCGACTACGATCGCGAGAAGCTCGAGGAGCGGCTCGCGAAGCTCGCCGGGGGGGTCGCGGTGATCCGAGTGGGTGCGCCGACCGAGAGCGACATGAAGGAGAAGAAGGGACGCTTCGAGTCCGCGCTCAGCGCGACGCGCGCGGCGGTCGAGCAGGGGATCGTCCCCGGTGGCGGCACGGCGCTCTTCCGCGCGGCGGAATCTCTGGCGGACCTCGAACTCGACTCCAGCGAGGAGCAAGCCGGCGTCGACGCGGTGCGGAAGGCGCTCGAGGCGCCGCTCCGGCAACTCTGCGCGAACGCGAGCATCGAGCCCGGCACCGTCGTTCGGCATCTTCGCGGCTCAAAGAATCCCCGCGTCGGGTACGACCTCGTCGGTGAAGAGTTCGGCGACCTGCTCAAGGCGAAGATCGTCGATGCGACGAAGGTCGTCGACTCCGCTTTCGAGAACGCCCTGAGCGTCGCGATCATCCTCCTCACCTCGGAAGCTCTCGTCGCGGAGATTCCGAAGGAAGAGGAAGAGGACGACGATCACCACCATCACCATCACGACGATGGCATGGGAGGAATGGGCGGCATGGGAGGAATGGGCGGCATGGGAGGAATGGGCGGCATGGGAGGAATGGGCGGCATGGGAGGAATGGGCGGCATGGGAGGAATGGGTGGCTTCTGACACGCACGTCCTCGTTCACCCCCGAACGTTCCCCGCTCCTCCCGAGCGGCCGAGAGTGATCGCGATTCCGCGAATCCTTTGGAGCTAGAATCCAGAATGTCAAAACAGCTTCTCTACAGCAGCAAGGGCCGGGAAAAACTGACCGAAGGAATGGCTCAGCTCGCTCGCGCCGTCCGCTCGACGCTCGGCCCGACCGGGAAGAACGTGGTTCTCGAGAAGAGCTTCGGCAGCCCCGTGAGCACGAAGGACGGAGTCTCCGTCTCGAAGGAAATCGAGCTTCCCGACCCGTTCGAGAACATGGGGGCGAAGCTTCTCAACGAGGTCGCTTCGCGGACGAACGACAACGTCGGCGACGGCACGACGACGGCCGTCGTCCTCGCGAACGCCATGGTCGAAGAGGGTCAGAAGTACCTCGCCGGAGGCGTCCAAGCGGTCGATCTGCGCCGCGGGATGGAGAAGGCGCTCAAGAAGGTCGTCGCCGTCCTCCAGGACCTCAGTCACCCGGTGAAGAACTACACCGAGGTGCGGAACGTCGCGTACATCTCGTCGAACTGCGACCAGGCCATCGCCGACCTCCTCGCCGAAGCCATGGAGAAGGTCGGCAAGGACGGCGTCATCACGATCGAGGAGAACAAGGGTACCGACACCTACCTCGATCTCGTTCAAGGGCTGCAGTTCGATAAGGGGTACATCTCCCCTTACTTCATCACCGATCCGAAGACGATGTCGGTGGAGTTCGAGAACCCGCTGATTCTCTTCTACGAGAAGAAGCTGACCGATCTCCGCGACTTGATCCCGTTTCTCGAGAAGCTGGCCACCCAGGGTCGACCGCTCGTCATCTGTGCGGAAGACGTCGAAGGTGAAGTTCTGACCGCGCTCGTGATCAATAAGCTGCAGGGTGTCCTCCGGGTCGCGGCCGTGAAGGCGCCGGGCTTCGGCGATCGGCGAAAGAATCTCCTCGAGGACATGGCGATCCTCACTGGAGGCAAGCTGATCTCGGAGGATCTCGGCATCTCGGCGGGACAGATCGAGATCGCGCATCTCGGCTCCGCGAAGAAGATCGAGATCACGAAGGACAAGACGACGATCATCCGCGGCGGGGGCGCGAAGGCGGCCGTCCAGGAGCGCATCGATCAGATCAACGCTCAGATCGAGCAGACCACGTCGACGTACGACAAGGAGAAGCTCACGGAGCGGAAGGCGAAGCTCGCCGAAGGGATCGGAGTCCTCTACATCGGCGGACACACCGAGACCGAAATGAAGGAGCGCAAGGACCGCGCGACGGACGCTCTCCACGCGACACGCGCGGCCATCGAAGAGGGAATCGTTCCCGGAGGTGGTACGGCGTACCTGCGCGCCCTCGCGGAGCTCGAAGGCTTCAAGGCTCGCGGCGACGAGCAGTACGGCGTCGAGGTGATCCGCGCGGCGCTCGAGGAGCCGCTCCGGCGAATCGCCGAGAACGGCGGGCTCGACGGCGGCGAGGTCGTCGCCGAGGCCTACGAACGGAAGGGAAACGTGGGCTTCGACGCGCGAAGCGGCGAGTTCACCGACCTCGTCAAGGCGGGGATCATCGATCCCGCGAAGGTCGCGATCACCTCGCTCCAAAATGCCGTCAGCGCCGCGTCTCTCAACCTGACGACGGATGTTCTCATTACCGAGCTCGACAAAAAGGAGGATCCGGCGCACGGGGCAGTCAGCTAGCCCGCGATCCTTGAACCGGCGGTTCCGGCGAGACGACACGGAGTCGACGCTCCGTGTCGTCTCGCTTGCGCTGCGGCGATCGCCGCAGCGGGATGAGTCTTGGCTGAACACTTCGCGCCGCCGGTGCCGAAACGATGGACGAGGCGCGGACGACTTCGCGACGGATTTCGGACCGCCCTTCCGGCCGCTTCGCGTAGGATCGCTCGACGCAAAGACGGTCCGATATCCCCGAGTTGGATCAACCGAGAGCAGGTGTCCGGGGCCGGAGAGCTGAAGCTCGCCGAGAATCTTCGCGTCGCCGAACGGGAGTGGAGAGCGACGAGGCTACGAAAGTGAAGACGTCGATGTCACAGCGGGACTACTACGAGGTCTTGGGCGTCGAGCGGTCGGCGGACGACGAGGAGATCAAGCGCGCCTACCGCCAGCTCGCACTCAAGTACCATCCCGACAAGAATCCGGACAACCCGGAGGCCTCCGCGATGTTCAAGGAGGTCTCGGAGGCCTATGGGGTTCTCAGCGACGCGCAGAAGCGCAGTCTCTACGATCAGTACGGACACGAGGGACTGACCGCGCGCGGCTCGCAGCCGAACTTTTCGAACACCGACGATATCTTCCGGCACTTCAGCGACATCTTCTCCGACTCCTTGTTCGAGGGGTTCTTCGGCGGTGGCCGCCGCTCGTCGCGGCGCGGCGGCGCCAACCTTCGCGTTCAGGTCGAGCTTTCGCTCGAAGAGGCCGCGACCGGAGTCTCCCGAGCGATCGAGCTTCGTCGCCAGGTCGAATGCGACAAGTGCGGCGGCAGCGGAAGTCGGAGCGGGAACGTGAGGCCGTGCTCGACGTGCGAAGGCCGGGGGGAGGTCGAGTCGGTGCAGGGATTCTTCGCCGTGCGCCGCGCTTGTCCCCAGTGCCGGGGTGAAGGCGAGGTCGTCGAGGACGCCTGCTCGACGTGTCAAGGCGAGGGGCGACGCGCCGGCAGTCGGGAAGTCGAGATTCAGATCCCCGCGGGCGTGCACGACGGGAACCAGCTGCGGGTCCCGGGCGCCGGAGACTGCGGCGCGCGAGGGGCACCGCCCGGTGACCTCTACTGTCGCGTCCGCGTGCGCGAGCACCCGTTCTTCGAGAGGATCGACGACGATATCCTCTGCGAGATCCCGGTGTCGTTCGCCGACGTGGCCCTCGGTGCCAAGATCGAAGTCCCGACGCTTCTCGACACGGCGAAAGTGACGATCCCGGCGGGCACTCAGAGTGGCGATATCCTCCGCCTCCGGGGCCAGGGGATCCCCAACCTCAGCGGGCGCGGGAAGGGGAGTCAACTCATCCGGATCGTCGTCGAGACGCCGAAGAAGCTGAACTCGAAGATGCGCGAGCACTTCGAGGAGCTGCGGGCGCTCGAGGACAAGGTCTCCGGGTCGCAACCGGCGCGGGCGGCGTTTGCGAAGCGACTGAAGAAACACTTCAAGGTTAAGCGCTAAGGGAGTGTCAGTAGTTCTCTGACGCTGCCTAGGCACCGCGATTGAGCCGCGCACCGAGCGTTGAACTCCACATGAGCAGCGAAATGGACGAGCAGAAAGCGATCGACCCCGACGGGGAGTCGACCGAGAGCCCGGCCGCCGCGCCGGATGGTCCGGAGTCACCGGGCCCGAGCGGGGCATCGGGCGAGGAGTCAGCGCCGGCGGATTCCGGCAGCGAAGGGGAAAGCGATCTCACGCTGCTGCGCGCGAAAGCCGAAGAGCGGGATCGATTCCTCGAGGAGCTCCGCCGCGCCCGAGCGGACTACGAGAATCTCCGGCGTCGCGTGCGTGAAGAGCGGCCTCACCTCGAGGATCAAGGGAAGCGGAGCGTGCTCGGAGACCTGCTCGAGATTCTCGACAACTTCGACCGAGCCCTCGCGAGCCTCGGCGAGCCGGGTGGCGACGGGCTTGCCGAAGGCGTTCGCATGATCCACCACCAGCTCGTCGGCGTTCTCGAGAGTCACGGCGTCTCTGAGATTCCCGCCGAGAACCAACCCTTCGACCCCGAGGTCCACTCCGCGGTCACGCAGTGCGTCGTCGAGGATCTTCCGAGCGGTCAGATCGTCGCCGTGCTGCAGAAGGGATACGCTCACGGAGGCGCCGTTCTCCGACCGGCTTCCGTTCAGGTTTCGCACAACCCGGGCGCGAGCGAGAGCGACGAAGCGGGCTCAGAAGCGAGTGACCCGGACGGGCAGGCGCCCGAGGCAAGCTGAGACGTCGATATTTCCTGGAGACGACGCACCGTGCCGACCTACGACTACGAGTGTAGTGCGTGTGGACACACCCTCGAGATCTTCCAGAGCATCACGGCCTCGCCGAAGCGAAAATGCCCGCAGTGCGGGAAGCAGAAGCTGAAGCGGCTCCTCGGCTCCGGGGCCGGGTTCATCTTCCGCGGATCGGGATTCTACGAGACCGACTACCGCAGCTCGGACTACAAGAAGCGCGAGAAGGCGGACTCGGAAGCGGCGAGCGGGACGAAGGGAGAGGGGGCTAAGTCGGACGGCACCAAATCGAACGGGGCGAAATCGGGCGGCGAAACGTCCGGGACGAGCTCCGGCGGTGGAGAACCCAAGAAGTCGAGCGGCTCGACCTCGGAGTGAACGGCGCGGATCTGCTCGCGCAATGACGGAGGGGGGCGATGAAGGAAGGCTTCCGCTGTCCAAAGTGCCGGCGCGCGGTTCCCAGCGGCGCGCCCGACTTTCCGTTCTGTTCCGAGCGGTGTCGGCTCGTGGATCTCGGTCGCTGGTTCGATGAAGCGTACCGAGTCTCGCGTCCGGTCATCCCGTCCTTCTACGACGAGTCGCTCTCGGCTGACCTCGATCTCGAACTCGGGGACGGGAGCGACGAGGAAGATTGACGGGGCGTAAGCCCGGATGAGAGCGAGGCGGCGACCGAGCGTTCGGTCGCCGCCTCGCTTCGTGTCCGTCGTCTCCCGGGAGGAGACGAGTTCGGACGATACCGTCTTAGCGGACGAGTCCCTTCGGAAGACCGGTGTCTTCGTCGAAGAGGCTTTCTTCTTTGTTGCGGAAGATTACGGAGCCGTCCGACCCGAGCACGTTGACGCCACCGGGGTGGCCGTCGCGCGGCTCACCGTCGTCCTCGTACTTATCGTAGTACTTGTCCGAGGAGAGCGAGCGGTTCTTCGCGGTGCTCTTCATCGGGCGCGAGGTCCACGAGTAGTTGTTCGTGTACTCGTCGAGGACGAACTTGCCGTCCTCATCCGCGTCCGCGGCGATCGCGCCACCGGACGAGCAGGTGAACATCTCCGGCTTGAAGTCATCGGGGAAGAACTCGACGAGCTTCTGCAGCGACTCGTGCGCCGCCGGGTCGCGTCCCGTTGCGATCGGGAACTTCTGCGTACGCGTTCTCTGCGCGTAGAGGAGACACTGCGCGTAGATGTTCTTCAGGTTGTTGGCGCAAGCGACCTTGAACGCCTCCTCGCGACCACTCGAAAGCGACGGCAGGAGCACGCCCGCGATGATCCCGATGATCGCGATCACAACGAGCAGCTCGATGAGGGTAAACCCCTTGGACTTGGACTGGCGAAGACGCCCTCGAATCATCGGAACCTCCTGTGCGGGAAGCGAATTCTGGAATTCTGAGCTAGAGTTTCGAACTGCGGGTTCGGATCGCGGTGCGCGTAACCGCGTCTCTCGATCTCGCGCCGGGTAGCCGCGGTCATCGCGACCGCGTGACCGCCGTCGTCACTCGGAAGACGGGTCGAACGAGCGGTTGGTTGCAGTTTGGTTGAGGTCGAACCGAAGCACCGCTGGCCCTGGCGGGCGCCCCACGGGCGGCCCCGGTGCGTCTGGCCCGATTCGGCTCGCGGCCGGGAGTCGCGTGCGGCCGAGCGTCTCTCGGTCGGCAGCCTTCGCGTCGTCGTAGTCGCGTCCGAGGAGAGACCCGGGAAGCTCGATTCGTTCGAAGCGATGACCTCGGTACTGTTTATCGTAGCAGGTGCCGATGGCACCGACAATAGCGTCCCTCGCTCGGCGGATCAGCGAGCGGTGTACGGTCGTCGTTGGTGTCGGTTCACCGGTCCCGAGCGGCGGCCCGACCGCCTGCCGCGAAACGATCGCGGTAGCCGCCCGATTTGGTATCAAAGTTGCGCCGATCGCACCGGCCGAGGCCGGAAACGGGAGCGCGAACTCGAGGGCGCGGTCGACCCCTTCCGGTGGAACGCGGAGTTTTGACAAATTCCCGCGGGATGCCTACAATTGCCGGGTCGCTCGCACGCGTTTAGCGCCGGGTCGACCGAGTGGGCGCTAAGCTCGCGCAGAATTCCGAGTTACCTCAAGTTACCTTCCTCGATCTCCCCGCCCTTTTCGCGCGACCGGTCGCCCACTTCGACCGCCCTTCGCCGCGGACCGCGATCGCTCATCGCAGCGGGTTACCTCATACGCCAGTACTCGCTGCTCCGAGAGAGCGAAGTCTCGACTTCGGGCGGCGCGCGCAGACCAACTAAGGAATGAGGCCATGTTCCACGGTTCCTTCCCGAGATTCACCGCCGTCGCCGCCGTGGCGGCTTTCGTCATCGCGAGCTCCCCGGCGGCCGCGCAGGAAGAATCCGCCGGCGAGAATCCCTACTGGGTGATCGAGTTCAAGCCCGAGTCGCTCCGCTTCGTGTCGCCAAAGGCCGGCGCCGGAGAGGGGAAGGTCTACTGGTATCTCGTCTACACGCTCGAGAACAAGTCCGGCGAGGACCGCGAGGTGTACGTGAATATCTCGGCGAAGATCGACGGCAAGAAGAGCTACACCGATCTCTTCCTTCCGGCGGCCGAACGTGCCGCTGAACGGCGTGAGAGCCGGCCCCTCTGGGGGAAGACCGACCAGTTCAAGGAACAGCTCAAGCTCCAGCGGGATCCGAAGGATCCGAAGTATCAGTACACGACCCTGAAGAGCGGCGAGAAGCGTCGTTGCGTCGCGGTCTTCAATCGCGTCGACCCGAATGTGACCACCGTCGAGATCGAGATCGCGGGACTCTCGAACGAGATTCGCGAGGAGGACGACCCCGACAGTGGCGAGCGCCGGCTCGTCCAGCGCGTCCGGAAGCTGGCCTACGAGAGGAAGGGTGACGAGTTCGCGATTCCCCTCGATCGCTTTCGGTTCAAGGGCGCGCGGTGGGCGACGCGGGCGATCCCGTATCCACGTCCGGAGGGGAACTGAGACGCGACCCGACCGGCGACAACGGCGGTCCCGCGCGACGGATGAACTCGATCAGGAGATTCGTCCGCCGTGCGCCGATCCCGTACCGGCAACCGGCACGGTTCGGGGAGAACGAGATTCTTGGGGAGGAAAGACGGCCGGGCGTCGGGGGATGAACATCCGGGGGACAAGGATTAGGCGGATCGACGGTGAGCACGTCGTCTTTCGTGCGGGTCCGGAGGGAGGGCGCGCGACGCGCGCCGACTTCGATTCCGCCCGCCGGGCGGCTCGAGTCGCCCGCGGTTCCCACGAGAAGCGGTGAAGCGGAGCTAGATCTTGAACGACCCGCGGGGGGCGCCGGGAGTCCACGTCGAGTTCGTTGACTCGCTCGCCCAGGAAGAGAAAGACCTCCTGGTTTTACGGAAGATCCTCTACGAGGGGTCCTGGGATGACATGAAGCGGGACTTGCGCTCCCGCCGCAGCGGAAAGCCGTTTATCTTTAAGCTCAACACGCGAATTGACGAAGATCTGGAGAGAATCGAGAAGCTCGAGGACTATGAGCAGCAGCACAAGATAAACCTCCTCGCGTATCTCGAAGATAAGCCCGTCGACGCCTGATCGAAGCCCGACTCCCGCTCAGCGGTGTTCCGCCGCCGGAGGGGAGATCGATCGCTCCGGTCGCTTCTCGGGGTCTCACACATCTGAAATTCCATTCCATCCGAGGGTCACGCCAGAGACCGCCGCTCCGATATTGCTCGGGGCAGAGCGGTTTCGGTTGTCGATCCGCGCTCTTCCTCCAGTGAATCAGCCGCGTTCGCGCCGGACTCGGGCCCTGTCCCACCCGGCGGGATTCGTCCCCGAACGGTCGAGTCCGACGCGCGTCTTCCAACAAAGGAGTATTGCATGAACGTGCGGGCGCTATTTCTTCCGGTCGCCTTTGTTGCGGCAGCCCAGCTGATCGGCTGCCAGGCGCAGCAGAGTGGCCCGACGGAGTCTTCGACCGCGCGCGCCCGGCGCGCCTCGCCGCGGATCTCCGACGAGATTCTCGCGCAGCACGGCCTCCAGACGCTCTGGTACAACGGCCCCGATCGCGGCGAGCACAAGGTGTTCAACGCCTGGGTGCTCGACGAGGCACTCTTCGTCGCGACGCAGCCGGTCTCGGGCAAGCCGGGAAAGCTGAAGAGCATCAACAAGAAGGACGGGATGCCGAACTGGTACTACGAGATCGGCGCGCCGCTCCAGCACGCCCCGTCGGTGTACCGGTACGCGACGCTCGGTCCCGGCAGCGATCACGAGGTGTACATCTCGCTCGACGACACGGTGCACTGCATCGGACTCGAGCACGGTCAGCTCCTGTGGAAGAAAACCGCTCCCTACGGCGTGTCGACGCAGGTGGTCGCCGACGCGGACCGGTACTTCGCCGGATCGGAGAGCGGACAGATCTTCGCTGCGCGCAAGGACAGCGCGGTCGTCGACTGGCAGCATCGAACCGGCGCGTACGTCGAGGCCGACCCGGTGATCGCCGGGACGAGCCTGTTCGCGGGTTCGACCGACGGTGTGCTCTACGCGCTGTCGCGAACCGCCGGTTACTACCAGGGCTCCTCGTGGCAGTTCCCGACCGGCGCTCGCATCACCGCCTCCCCCGTCGTCTTCTCGCAGTGGGTGCTCGCGGGCTCCGCAGACTACAAGCTCTACTGCCTTTCGGCCTCGAACGGCACGAAGCTCTGGGATTTCCTCGCCGAGGCGCCGATCCTCGAGTCTCCGGTCGTCTACAGCTTTCGCCCCAACCAGGAGTTCGCCTTCTGCATCGGCGTCGACAGCGACCGCGGTCGCGAGGTGCGCACGCTGTTCGCCGTCCGGCTGCGCGGACGTCGCGGTGAGCGCGGTGGAATCGACGAGTGGCGCTTCGAAGGCGTCTCTCGAGTCGTTTCGTTGGGGGCGAAGAACCTGTACGTCCTCAGCGACGCGAGCACGACCGGAGATCGTGCGATCGTCGCGCTCGACGTGCTCTCGGGCGAGGAGCGTTTCCGCGTTCCTGTCGACCCGGGCTTTCTGTTCGTGCCCACGAACGGCGCGGACTTCGGTCGGAACCGCGCGGAGCGGGGAAGGATCTACCTCGTCGGGCACGACGGGACGATCCAAACCATCGCCGAGAAATAACGCGAGCCGCATCGCTCTCTGCGATGCTGATTCCGCGGGCCACGAAGCCGTCGATCGAGATGCGATCGGCGGCTTCGTCGTTTTACCGCCGGCGGTCGAGCGACTCGTCGGAGCGGCGCTCGGGCCGCGCCCGGCGCCGGGCGGGCCGTTGCGGGCGGGCCCTAATCGGTCGAGAATGTCGATCGAACCGATTCGCCGCGGAGACCGCATGCATTTCATCGATCGCTTCGATCGCGACGTGAGCCCGCTTCTCGCCGACGCGTCCCGCGTGCTCGTCGGCGTTTCGGGTGGGGCGGATTCGATCGCGCTCCTCTCCCTCCTCTCGGAGTGGGCGAGTTCGCGCTCTCGGCCGCTCGCTCTCCTCGTCGGGCACGTCCACCACGGGCTTCGCGGCGCGGCCGCCGACGTTGACGCCGCATTCGTCGCGGGCGTCGCGGCCGGGCTCGGCTGTCCGTTTCTCGAGTTCCGCGGCGATGCGCGGCTGCTCGCGAAGGAGCTCGGTGCGTCACCCGAGGATGCCGCGCGCGAGCTTCGTCACCGCGCGTTCGAGGCGTGGATTCGCGCCGAGCGCGTCGACGCGCTCGCGCTCGCGCATCACCGCGACGACCAGGCGGAGACCGTTCTCTTGAGAGCGATCCGCGGCGCGGGGATCGACGGCCTCGCCGGTATGTCTCGACGGCGCGAGTTCGGACGCGGCACGAACGCCTTCGTCGTTCGCCCTCTCTTCGACTGGGCTAGAGCGGAGGTCGAAGCCTACCTTCGCGACCGCGGCCTCTCGTGGAGGGAAGACGCGACGAACGCGAGCGACGCGATCCCTCGCAATCGAATCCGCCGGCGCGTCCTTCCGGAGCTCGAGCAGGCCCAACCCGGTGCGACCCGTTCGCTCGTGCGGCTGGCGGAGTTCGCGCGAGAGACAGCGCGCGATCTCGACGAGCTCGCGGAGGGCGCGGTGCGGAGCTTCGTTCGCCCTTCGCCTCGTGGCTCGAGCCTGCCGGTCAATGCGCTTCTCGCCTTGCCGGACAGTCTCGCGCGAAGAGTTTTGGAACAGCTCGCCGTCGCCGCCGGGGGAGATCCTTCGTCGTCCGTGCGCCGGGGTGCGGCGGCCGCGCTGCGCGTTCTCCGCCGAGCGGCAGCGCCGCTCTCGGCCGTGCTCGCTCTCGGGTCACGCGTCGACGTACATGTTCGCTACGACCACTTGTACGTGCGTCCGAGACCGGATGGCGCGTCGAGGCTCACCGCTGCGACGCGGTCGATCGATCGCGCCGGGCGAGGGAGCGCGCGCTGGCGGGACTGGCACGTGAGCGTCCAGCCTCTTGCTCCAGGCGAAGAGTCCGTCGCCATCGCGCCATCTCGCCTCCGGGACGGCATTGTCGAGCGGTTCGACGCCGACACGATCGGCGCGCTCGGACCGCTGACCCTGCGTGGGCGACGCGCGGGCGATGTATTTCGCGCTCTCGGCGCTCCGGGGCGACAGAAGCTCAAGGAATTCCTGCGCAGTCAGCGCATTCCGCCGTGCGATCGCGACACGGTGCCGCTCCTCGTCGCAGGCGACACGATCGTGTGGGTCGTCGGGTGCCGTATCGGGCACGCGGCGCGCTGCCGGCCCGAGACGAAGAGCGTGCTCGCAGTCGAGGCGCACCGCGAGGGCGGTCCGAGTTCGTAGTGACCTTCCCGAGTGCGGTGCCGACGAGAATGCGTCGCGCACTTCATCGGTGGAATCTCGGTCGACCTAGCTCCCTTCCGCCTCCTTGAGCTTCCGCTCGAACCACGCGACCCACAGGTTTCCCAGGGCGGCGGCGCTCCCGATCCCGTAGTGCTTTTCTAGCGCAGCCTCGACGTCCGCGGCGGGCTCGCTCAGAGACTCGCTGAAGCGGAGCCACGTCGCCGTCCCTCGCCTCGCGACGAGGTATTCGACGAGCGAGGCGCTCTGCGCGTAGAAGAGGTTGATCCGCCCGCCGGGGTAGGTTTCGGCGGCCAGGATGCGCTCGACGCGCAGGAGGGAGCGCTCGCGGAGCGCTTGCTGTGCGATTCGCCGGAAACGTCTCTGAGAGAACTCGGGCTCGCACCATACGGCGAATCCTTCGTTCAGCCAGAGGGGGAGCGCACGCGGGTATCCGAGCCGGTGTTGGAGGAGCGCGTGCGCGATTTCGTGGGGCAAGATCTCCGTGAGGAGCCCGTCCTGTTCGAGATAGCAGACGATGCGATTCTCGCTCAGCGAGCCGAGGCGCCGGACGACTTCGTGTGAGCCTCCGGCCCAGGCGACGTTGCCGTCGGCGCGGAGGTACTCCGCCCTCGTCGTGTAGAGATCGATTCCGATGCGAACGCGTGGGTGAGTCGTGCAGCCGAGGCGACGAAAGATCTCTCGGTACGCCTGTTCGGCGACGTCCGCGAGCTCGCGGACGGAAGCGAGGGGAGCGCGGTGCGAGATCTCGAAGCGGCGCGATCGGTAGCGTCCCTTCTCCACCGATTCGCCCGCGCGCTCGGCGGGCCTAGCGCCGGCGAGCGCACGTTCCGCACCGCGCCGGAGGTCGCGCACCGCCGCGACGAGGTCGCGCGGTCGCCGGGCGCCGCTGATCGCGAGGTACTCTTCTGCCGCCGTGCGCTCCTCACCCAGCCCCTCGAGCCCGAGGGCGAGGAAGTAGCGAAGCCGGCGATCCCCCGGGGCGATGTCGAGAGCGCGCCGAGCCTCGGCGTGAAGCTCGGCGAACTTGCCGTCGCTCGCGAGCGGAGTGAGCGAGGGGATCGCGGCGTGGACGTATCGCGTTCGAATCGTAGCGGCGAGCTCCGGCTCGATCGACGCGGCGGCTTGGTAGCTCTCGATCGCGCGCTTCCAGTCCGATCCCGCGAGGGCGCGGTCTCCGCGCTGCACGTAGGCCGCGGCGAGATGGCCGCCGATCTCGCTCCGACGGTCGCGCCCCTGGTCGTAGAGACGCCCGAGGCGCACGATGGCGCCCTCGACGTTTCCCGCTTCGAGATCCGCGACGGCTCGGCGCTCGTCTCGACGCCTCGCGGTGACGATCTCGTCGAGCGTCTTCCGCTCCGCGATGACGGCTTGCTGCCGCGAGGGGTCCGTCGACGGATCGCGGCTGAGCTCGTCGAGGAGGGCTCGCGATTCGGTGAGACGGCCGATGTCGCGAAGATAGCTCGCCTGGTAGCGCCGAGCGGCGAAGAGTCCGGCCGCGGCGGGCTCCGATGTCGGTTCGCGGTCGAGCACGGATCGGTAGGCGGCGATCGCCTCGGCGTAGTCGCCTCGCTGGAGGCATTTGTCGGCCTCTTCGAGGAGATACTGGCCACGGTTCTGCCGCTCGATGCGCTCGATGCGCTTCCGCTGAATCTCGAGCGTTCCGCCGGGAAAGCGCACGACGATCCGGCGGCTGTTCTCAGCGAGAATCTCGCCGTGCACCTCGTTGCCGTTTTTGAGAACGATCACGTCCGCCGAGGAGCCGCCCGTCGCGCCGCAGGCGATCGCCGCGACGAGCGCGATCCGGATCGAGAGTTCGCTTGGGGTGAGTCGCATCGAGTGTCCGGGATGCCTCGGGGAGTTCGAGGGTTTCGTCGGGAGAGCCATCTTCTCGTATCGGACGCAGGCGACCCCGGACTTCGTTCTTCCGGTAACGGCGTTTGAGTCTGGCGAGCGTCCCGTTCTCCATTCCGTTCGCGACAAACTGCATTTTTCTCTTTTCTCTCCCTCCTCGGACGGTGACGGTGGGCCGTCGGACCTGGTCGCAAACGGGGCCGCGATCGGGATGCCGGCCGCCCGGAGTTCGACCCTCGCTTAGCTTCGCCACTCTTTCATGTCCGAAACCCAGCCGGGACGCGTCGTCCACAAGTCGAAGAATCAGGTTCGCGTCGACACAGCGGAGGGAGTCCTCGTCTGCTCGCTCCGCGGACGCTTCCGCGCGACCGGGGCGCGGCGCTCGCCGGTCGTCGTCGGTGATCGCGTGCTCGTCACTCCGACCACCGTGGGAGAGGGCGTCCTCGAGGAGATCCTGCCGCGATCGTCTCAGCTCACGCGCCGCACCGCCGGCAAGAAGGAGGTCATCGTCGCGGCAAACATGGAGCGGCTGATCGTCGTCCTTTCGGCGCGAGACCCCGGACCCCGATGGTCCGCGGCCGACCGCGTCATCGCCGCCGCTCACAGTCAAGGACTCGAGCCCGGCCTCGTCGTCAACAAGTGGGACCTCGTGCGGCACGATGGAGAGGCGGCGGCGGAGATCGCCGGTCGGCTCGCGATCTACGAGAGTCTCGACTACGCGGTGTTTCCGCTGAGCGCCCTCGACGGCGATGGGCTCGAGCCGCTCCGCGCGTGGCTCCGCGGTCGAGCCACGGTGTTCGCCGGTCACTCGGGAGTCGGGAAATCGACCCTTCTCAATGCGCTCGACCCTGCGATCGCGGCCCAGACCGGCGCGGTGAGTACGCGAACGGGCAAAGGGAAGCACACGACGACCGCGGTCACGCTCTACTCTCTCCCGGCGGGGACGTACGTCGCCGACACGCCGGGGTTTCGCGAGTTTGCGCTCTGGGGCCTCGAGCCGGCTGAGGTCGGCCGCTACTACTCGGAGTTTCGCGCTCACATCGGTCGCTGTCGCTTCGGCGACTGTCTCCACCGCGGCGAGCCGAACTGCGCGGTCCGGGCCGCCGTCGCGTCTGGGGAGATTTCTAAGTTTAGATACGAAAGCTACTTACAGGTGGTTTCGGAGCTGGCCGACGGATGACGGGACGAACGCCGGCGGGGGTGGGAGAGTTCCGGTGCAGGTTCTGCCCGCGGCGTCCGTCTCTCTCATGGGGAAGGCGGTCGTTCGACGGCTCGCCGCCGGCGGCCGTCCCGCGGGCCCGCCGTGCGACCCGAACGCTCGGGATTCGCCCGGCCGGGCGCGCGGATTCTTCTGCGATTCGCCGCCGCCATGGATGAGATCGAGGATCAGGTGCACGTCGCGTCGGCCAGGGCCGGGGAGCGCCGCGCATTCGAAGCGCTCGTCCGGAAATACACCCGCTTGGCGGGCGCGATCGCGTTTGGCGTTCTCGGTGACTACCAGCGAGCGGAGGATGTCGCCCAGGAGGCTTTTCTCAAAGCGTTTCAGTCCCTGCGACAGCTCCGCGACGGCAAGCGATTCAAGGCGTGGTTTTCGGGTATCGTCCGCTCGATCGCGATCGACCACCGCCGAGCGCGCGCCTCGCGTCTCCGTGCGGAGCAAGCCGAGCCGGTGATCGCCCGAGCGGGTCGCTCGTCGCCGAGCGCCGAAGAGACGCGGATCCACGAAGAGTCCCTCGAGGAGGTGCGAGGGTGCATCGCCGAGTTGCCGGAGGCCGACCGTACGGTCGTCGTCCTCAAACACCTAGAAGGACTTTCTTATCAGGAGATCGCCGAGTTGCTCGATGCGAGTGTGAGTGCGGTAGAATCCCGCCTCTTCCGAGCGCGGCGTGCGCTGCGCGAGCGCCTGGGCGCGCGTTCGCCCGGGGGCGAGAGCGGAGGCGCATCGCCGGACGACGGGCGGTCTCGACGATGAACGCGGAAACACGAAAGTGCGAACTCGAGCGCTCGCGGAGCGGGCGATTTACGGCGGTGGGTCAGAAACGGCGTCTCGCCGGGACGACCGAGGAGTGAGCTGAGCGTGGACGAGCAACCTAGGGTGAATTGCCGCGAAGTCGAAGAACGCCTCTGGCGCTACGTGGATCGCGAGTTGCCGGTCGGCGAGCTCACCGCGGTGAGCGAGCACATCGACGACTGCTCGGAGTGCCGTCAGCTCTATCACGAGCAGGCTCGGGACGCGAACCGTTGTCGCCGCGCCTTGGCAGAGAGCGCGCTCGGCCCGGCCGCATCCGACCGGATCCTCGGCGCCCTCGAGGGGGCGGGCGTCATCGGGACGACCGCTTCGCGAGTGTCGGGCCGGCGTGTGCGGGCGCGCTGGGCGATTGCGGCGCTCGTTCCGCTGGCGGTCGGCGTCCTCGCCTGGATGTTTTCGGGAGATCCGCCTCGACGGCGCCCGCCGCTCGGACTCGCCGAGTCCGCCGACGGGGTCGTCTGCGAGCGCGTGGACGGATCACTCGTCGACCTCTCCCGCCCGCTCGAGGTTCGGGCCGGCGATCTCTACTCGGTGCCGGAAGGAGTGGAGCTGCGCGTTCGACTCGAGAGCTCGGCCGGCGACGAGAACGCGCTCGTTGCGGTCCACGGCCCCGCGGAGTTCGAGCTCGAGACGGCCAGCGCTCCCGATCGCTTCTTCGCCATCCTCCACTCGGGAGTCGTCGATTCGACCGTTCGCCCGCGCGTCCGGGGGGAACCCTTCGAGATTCGCACGAACCTCGCGCTCGCGCGAGTCGTCGGGACGCGGTTTACGCTCGCAACGTTCACCGAGGCGGAGACGACGCTCGAGGTGAGCAGCGGCCAGGTGGAGTTTATCCCGCTGGGCGACGGGACCGAGGGGCGCGTCGAGCGCGTGACGCGCGAGTCGGGGCCGCGCGTTTTCCGCCAGCGCGTCGCCAGCGCGGTCGCGGATTCGCCGGGTGCCGTCGCGAGAACGGACGGCGGCGGCGGGGACCGATCGGAAGCGACGGCGAGCGACTCGGCGGCGGTCGGAGCTCCCGAACCGGGCGAGGCATCGCTCGACTCGGTCGGAGCCGGCGCGTTCGATGCCGGCGCGCGCGGTGGAGCATCCGGCACGCGTCCGCTCCTCGATCAGCCGGTCGATCCGCGGCTCGATTCCGACGAGTAGCGCCCTGCGGAACCGACTCAGCGCGATTTCTTCGCCGGGCGCTTCCTGCGCCCTGTCTCGCGCGGCTGAAAGACGAGGACGCCGTCGAAGAAGTAGTAGTAGCGGCTCTCGCCGTAGACCCACTGGTCGAACTCGTCGCCCTCGTGAGCCTTGCGGTAGACGAACTCGGGGAATCCGAGAGCGAGGCACACCTCCTGGCGATTCATGCCGACGACGACGCTCCGCTTTTCGGCGAGGCTGCGGTACTCGCGCTCGGTTCGATTGCGGAGGAGCGCGACCGCGTCGCGGTTCTTGCTGCTGAAGATGCGCAGAGCTTCCGTGTAGTGGCGCTCTCGCGGCGACATCCACTCGCCGTCGTGAAGCACGAAGCCCTCGAGCTCGCGGTGTTCCTCGCGCGTGACCCAGCGGCCGCGGTACTCGCGGCAGCCCCACCTCTCGAGCCGCGAGACGAGCGCCGGATCGCCGCCGTGAGACGAGGCGATCTTTTGCACGAGATCCCGGCACAGCGCCGAGTCTTGCGAGAGCGTGTAGATTCGGTCGACGACGGCGAGCGTTTCGGTGAGCGCGTCGGCGTCCGCGCTTAGAGTCTCCACGGCGGCGGTAAACGCCTTCCGGGAGAGTGTGAGGAGCCTTTCGTCGCCGCCGGCCGAGCGAGCTTCTGCGATGCGTCGACCGAGGTCGATGAATCGTGGCGGGGCTGGACGCGGCATCGCTTCGAGCATTCCGTCTAGCTCGTGAGTAAAGAGCTCGAGGTCACCGGGCGCGCGGGCCAGGCGATCGACGCGGACGGCGATGCCGTCGATCGATCGCTCGATGCGTCCTTCGAGCGTCAAGTTGTCTTTCTTGGGAGTGAAGTCGAGGAGAGCTTGCTGGTGCGCCTTCTCGAGTGTGAACGTGAGGTCGCAGTCGAAAAGATGGAGTTGATCGTCGATGAGCTCTCGGTACTTGCCGGTGACGCGAACGCGTTCGCCGAGCTCGAACGACGCATGATTGAGCTCGGCGCAGCGAAGTCCGAGCTCGACGTCGTTCGCGACGCCGGTCGAACCGGCGGCGGACGTGCAGAGAAGAACGAGGATGATCGGGGATCGGCGCATCATAGGAGATCGAAGACGAGGAAGCGGCCGTTCGCGCTGGGAACGTAGATTTGGCGACGATAGACGAGGGGGGAAGAACGAATGGGTGTTCCGGTGTCGAAGGTCCAGAGCGTCTCGAGCGAGTCGGCATCGAGAGCGAAGAGACGCCCGCCATCGACGCACGCGTAGAGAACTTCTTCGTGGAGGGTGAGACCGGCGATGGGCGTCTTATCGATCGTGCGGTCATCCCGAATCGCGCCGGTTTTCGGATCGAGCTCGACGATGCGACCTCGAGCTGTCCCGGCGTGCACCGTGTCGCCGACCGCGATGAGCGGGGCGCTCACGGGCGATTCGAGCGGTGTCGACCAGAGCGGCCGACGATTCCCCGAATCGAGAGAGAGGCCCTGGATGCGACCGTCGTTGCCGGCGACGACGACGATCGAGGAGACGACGACGGGCGAGTGATCGACACTCGCGCGGACGTCGACGCGCTTCTCGAGCGACTTGCTCGGTAGGTGAAAGAAGTAGACGCCGTTGTCCGAGCTCGCGGCGATGAGCTTCGAGCCGTAGAACACCGGGCTCGCCTTGATCGAGTTCTCCGTCGCGAACGTGGCGGCGATCGTCTTGGCGCGATTGTCGATGAGGGAAATCGACCCGCGCGTGGTGCCGATCGCGACCCAACGACCGTCGGCCGAGATCGCGGGGGCAGCGAGGACGCTGCCGTCGAGTCGGACCACCCAGCGCGATTTCTTGTTGAGAGTGGAGATCGCCGTCGCCTCGCCGGCAACGGTGGCGAGGTACACCTCGCTACCGTGAACAGCGAGATCAGAGACGCGATCGCCGAACCGTCCCACGGTCCTCTTCCAGTCGGCGGTCTTTCCGCGCGCGGGATCGATCCCGTAGAGGTTGCCGTCGCGCGAAACCGCGATCAGCCGGTTCTTTGCGATCAGCGGCTGCTGTTCGAGTGCGATGGCGGGATGGAACTCGCGGCTCGGAGTTCGCTCGAGACGGATCACGACATCGACCTGGTCGACGAGCTCGAGGGTCATTCTTACCGTCTTACATCCCTTGAGCGCCGCCGTGATCTCGAGCTCTTCGCCCGGGAGGTACTGCACGATCCAAGGGGTCTCGCGGCGGCTCTCTTCCACTCGGGTCTCCTCCGCGACCGTGACCGATCTCTTTACGAGGAGACTGGCGCCGGGGGGGGAGGAGGAGATCCTGAGCGGCAGTGGGAGCTCCGCGGCTTCGGCGATGCTCGTGAACTGCGTGCGCATTGCGGTGGCTAAGTCGTGAGCCGCCTGAAGTTCCCCGTCTCTCAGGAGGACCTCGAGCTGCTCGACGCCGGCACGGAACTCCTCCCGTCGACGCCGTCGTTCTTCGTTCTGCTGTTCGATGCGGCCCCGCTCCGCGTGCTTGACGGTCGCGACTCGCGCGGCCTCGAACGCGGAGATGCGCTCGATTGCGGCGTGAGCGTCGGCGGCGCGCGTGCTGAGGCTGTATCTCTGGATCACTTCCTCGTAGCGCTCTTTTGCTTCGCTGAAGTCGAGAGAGATCCGCGAGACTTCTTCCAGGCGCATCGCGGCGTTGTAGAGCTCGCGCGCCTTCCACTCGTAGACGATCGGGACGAGAAGAAGTACCGCGGCGATCGAGCCGCTGATCGCGAGGATCTTGAGCCGGCGCTTCTTCCGAGCCTCGAGCTGGTCGATCTTCGCCTGAGTCGCGCTGATCCGCTGCTTGAGCTCGACGTTCTTCGGCGCCAGATTCTGAAGAATGCGCAGGATCTTCAGCAGATCCCGGTGCTTCCCCTGCTCTTCGAGCGCTGCCGCCACGCTCTCGAAGTACTCCGCCGCTTTCTCGATCTCGTCGGCCTTCTGGTAGAGCGTGCCGATCTCGATCATCAAGTTGAGATCGTCGGGGTCGAGCTCGATCACGGCGCTCAGCACGGCGGCCGCCTCGTCGAGCTGGCCGTCGCGCTGGAGCCGCCGTGCGAGACCGGTCGCAACCGTCGAGCTGCGCTCGACGTCGCGGCGAGAGAGCACGTGGTCGTAGAGCGCGCGGAGCTGATCGACGCTCAGCAGTCGTTCGGAGGCGGTGAGCTGATCGGCCAGCTTGTCGGCGAGATCGCTCGACGGGTCGTCGCGAGTGAGCTCGAAGGCGCGGAAGAGACACTCGCGTGATTCGTCGTCCTTGTCTGCCTCAGCGAGCGAATGGCCGAGACGGACCCAGATCCGCGGATCGTTCGGGGCCAGTCGCGAAGCGAAGCGGAGAAAGCGAGTCGCGGCGTTGCCGGTTCGAGCGCGCTGGTGCGCCTCGGCGCCGGCCAGGCATTCTTCGACCGTGAGCGGCCGGATCGATCCCTCGGTGAGGCGATCGACGAGGCACTTGCACAGCTCGAAGCGCGTGCCGTAGTAGAACTCCTCGAGGTCGCGGACGGAGCGTTCGCCGTCGATCTTTTCGAAGAAGGAGGCGTTGAGCTCGTCCCCCGACTGCTCTGGGGTTCCCGTCGCGACGAGGATGACGTCGAACGTCGGGATGTGCTGGCGGATGACTTGCCACTCGTCGACGCGCCGGAGCCCCTCCATGATGACGCTGTTCGTGTTGACCGCGGCCGAGGTCGTCTTCTGCAGGTCGTCGAAGAGCTCTTCCGGGCAGTGGTCGATCTCGAACTCGAAGTGTCCAGAAGTCCAGAGGAAGAGGTCGAAGATCTCTTCCTGGATTTTCATCGTCAGCGCGCGATCGATGTCCTCCTTCGTGACCAGTCCCTTGCGGAGAAGGGCGAGACCGATCGATCCGTGCGTCAGCTCTTCCCGCGTGCGGATCTCGGATAGATCGTCCGCGGTGATGAGCTGCATGCGAACGAGAGCCGGGCCGACTTGAAGCTCTTCCGGCTTGCCGGTGGAGAATTTGCGGATGTTGCCCTGGGCGAAGTAGATCAGCCGCTGGTCACCCTCCGGCCCGACGAGCTTGAGGGTGCCGGTGTGGTTGTTGATGGCGAGCGACTGCAGAATCTCGCCGAGGCTGAAGCTGGAAAGGTCGCCCTTGAGCATGGTCCGTTCGCAACTCGAGCGTGCCGATGGCAGCCAAACGAGTCGTCGCGATCGACGCCGACTCGACCGAGCGCCGTGTCGACGGTCCGCTCGATCGTACGTCTGCCTCAAGCGCGCCGATCGCTGCCGAAGGCGCTCCGGGATGAGCTTTGGATCTAAATCGGGAAGGTGAATCCGTGACGGTAGTTCCCGCGACGGATCGCCCTTTCGCGAGACTGCACGAGGCAATTCGCTGTGCGCGAGCCCCTACGCTGTGAATATCGTCGGCGGCTCGGGGATTCCTTGTCGGGAAACCGAAAGACGACTTATCGGCACGGTGATCTCTGTGGCTGTCGCCGTCGGGACTCGGAGAGGCTTGCTCGCACCGACGCAGCGAACTACGCATTTGTTCGTGAGTTTCGCCGGCGTCCCGCGGAACTTCTTCGGAACGCATGCGGACTCTTCATGCGTTTCTGCTACCGCGCGCGGCGTCGGCAACTGGTGAGAATGCCCCGTTCAACTCACGAGCATCGGGCCGACTTGTCCCTCGGGTCCCGGGCATCGTAGGTTTGGATACGGACCGACAGCGGGTTCGTCAGCATTTTGAAGTTCGCGATCCACTGGGGCGTCTCTCGATGTCACGTTTCGACGAGAATCTCTTCCGCCGCATTGCCGTTTACAACAATTACATCAGCAAAGCGCAGCTCGAAGAGTGCCTGCGCGAGCAGCAGGACTGCGGTGGCAAGCGACCCCTGTCCGAGATCCTCCAGGAGAAGGGATATCTCGCGGAGGAACAGCTCGCTTCGATCCTCGACGTTCGGCGAAAGAAACTCCGCAAGTATCTGCGGAGCCCGAAGGAGGCGCAGGAGAGTGATCGGACCTTCGGGCAGATCGCACTCAACGAAGGACTCGTCGACCTCGAACAGCTCGAGGACGCCCTTCTAGAGCAAGAGCGGCTCGCGCGCCTCAATCTGCGGTTCCGCGTCGGCGAGATCCTCGTCGCGAAGAAGATCCTCTCCGCCGAGGACGTCCTCGCGGTTCTCTCGAAGCAGGGAAAGAGGATCCTTGTTTGTCCGGCGTGCGAGAGTCACTTCAACGTCGCCGAGTTCGAGGAATCTGCGTCGTATCGGTGCGCGAAGTGTGAAGAGCGACTGGAAGTGCCGAAATACCTCGACTCGGTCGCAGTCGACGCGGTGCTGTGATCAGGACGATGCCGCGCGGAAGCGGACGGTGAACGGAGCAGTCGGATGACGGAGTCCCAGCGAGAAGTCGACCTGATCGATGCCCTCGTTCAGAGCGGTGTCGTCGCCGAGGCCCAGCTGAAGGCGGCCTACGACTACCAGCGCTCCCTCGGCGGAGAAATCCCCGAGATTCTAGTGAAGCTCGGAATGATCCGTCGCTCGAAGCTCGACGCCGTCGTCTCGGCGGTCGAATCCGGTTCCAGCGTCGACGGGCTCGGCTCGGATTCTTCGGATCGACGCCTGGACCCCGGACAGATCGACTTCTCTGAGCTCAAGGTGCATCACCGTATCCTCGACAAGCTACCCGGGGAGCTCGTCGACGAGTTTCTTCTCGTCCTCTACTTCCCGCTCGCGAAGCTCGATTCGAGGCGGTTGATTCTCGGACACGGCCGCGAGGTGAGCGATGAGCTCGTCGAGGCCGCGCGGAAGAAACTAAACGTCGACATGTACTCGCTCGAGCTGCCGCCCGCGGTGGCGGCCTCGTCGCTGATCGAGTATCTGGACCGCGCGGGAAAACCCATCTCGGATGAGCTGCGATCGCTCGCCGCGTCGTCGGCATCGCCCCCGGCCTCCGAGGACGCTGCGACGGGGAGGCTCGACCCGTCGCCGACGCCCTCAACGGCGCTCGACGCGAGTGCCGACGAGTCCGAAGCCCCGTCCGGTTCACTCGCAGACTCCGACCCGGACGCGTTTTCGTTCGACGGGCAGGGCGAGATCGTCACCGTCGCGCTGATCCATCTGCTCGCGAAGAAGAAGCTGATCCGGCGCGAGGAGCTCGATGTCGAGGTCGAGCTAGAGCGACGCCGTCGTCGTCGCTAGTCGTCACACCGGCGAACCCGGTCGCGCACGTCGCGGCGAAGAGCGGGAAACCGGACGGTGAGTCCGGGTGGCGACTCAGCCGCCGAACGACTCCAGCGCTCGCCGGAGGGCGATCCAAAGCGCGCAGCAACCCGCGAAGGTGAGGCCGACGACCGCGAGCCAGAGGACCAGCCGAACCCAGCGGCGGCTGCGGCGAAGTCGACGCGCGAGGAACGGCTCGCGCCGGAGCTCGGCGAGCGATCGGGCGACGCCGATCTCGAGACGATCGTCGAGAGCGGCATCGATCGACGCGAATCCGGTGGTGAGAGAGCGATCGAGAGCCGCGATCTGCATCGCGTGCTCGCGACACGACGGACACTCGGAGACGTGCTCGAGCGCCGAGGCGAGTCGTGCGGATTCCTCGGCCCGGTGACTCTCGGCGAGCGGAGGAGCTGGGCTTTCCTCGAATCCCAGGGCGTCCGCAGTGACGGCGTCGAGCTCGGTCTCCCCACGGAGCGAGGGTGCGTCGTCACTGACGCTGACGAGGGTGGCGCCATCGCTCGCCCAATGGGCGAGAAGCTCACCCTGGGCCCAATCGCACTTCGCGGCAGTTTCGTCCGTCATCGGTCGCGCCCTCTCGGGCTGTAGGAGTCCTTCTCGAAGAAAGAGCGTCTCTCAGGAGTTTCGTCTGAAGTCGGTCGAGTCATTCGGAAACAGAAAACCATCGGAACGATCAGTCGGAGTCGGCGCGCACCGACTCCGGTGGTTGAGGGAGGGTTTCGCGCAGCTTGGCGAGCGCGCGGAAGAGTCGATTGCGAATGGTGCCCTCCGGTTCTCCGAGGTGCTGCGCCATGGCGCGTCCGTCCATTCCGTGGAGATACTTGAGCGTGATCACCTCGCGATAGCGTTCCGGGAGCCCGTCGAGGAGGCGGAGAACCTGCTCGAACTCTTCGCTGGTTTCGACCTCCTCGACGAAGCCGGGCCGCGACGCCCCGATCGCACCGGCGTCGGAAACCGCATCGATCGAAAGCATGGATTTACGGCCGCGCAGATGGTCGGTCGCGACGTTGCGAGCGATCTGAAGCAGCCAACCGAGAAACGCGGTGGGCTCGTTGAGCCGCCCGAGCGAGCGGAACGCTCGTTCGAACGTCTCTTGAGCCACGTCTTCGGCCTCGCGGAGATCACCGAGCTTCTGCAGCGCGAGTACGGTGAGCCCCTTCCAGTGCTTGCGAACGAGCCGTTCGTAAGCTTCTTCGACCGCTGCTCGAGTTCTGCTGGCACGGATTGTCTCGACGAGCCGGCCGTCTTCCAGGTGCTCAGCTCTGTCGCTCACCTTCATGAATTCCCGTTCGTGTCGGGCTCGTCTCACCCGCGGACGGCCGCGAGGGGGAACCGTCTCAATTCTGGACACGGTCGGCGCCGGGCGCCTTCGCGCCAGAGCGCGAACATCCGGTCCACCCCCATCTTACGACGGATCCTCTGCCCTGCGCGTTGCGGTCGAGGAGGTCGCCGTCGTTTGACAGCGTCCGAGGAGCCACGTATTCTTCTTCGGCTCCGCGGGCGCGGAGGCGCGTAAATATTTATTCGGAAGGTGGTTGTGACGATCCCGAGCGTCGAATCCGGGGCCGCTCAACTGAAGAGAAACCGGCGACCGTGGAGGTCCCTCGCATGACGGACGAACATCGAGATCAGCTTCGCGACGAGGCGAACCCTCACGAAGACGACGAGGAGATGACCATCATCCTCGAGGACGAGGCGGGTAGCTTCTCCGACAGCGTGACGCAGACCGTCCCGGTCTTCGAGGAGAGCGAGGACACGGAAGAGGTGTTCGTGCTCCTCCCCGACGGAGACGCCGCGGACATTCCGCTCGCCGCCACCGAGGAGGTCGAGCTCACGCAACCGCTCGAGGGGAGCCCTCATCTCCAGACCGCTTTCGACGCAGCGACGGCGCCCTCCGCGGGCGCCGGACTCCGCCGGGACAATCCCGCCGAGTTCGGCGAGACCTCGCCGATGCAGACCGAGCATCTCGAGTTCACCGTCGACGAGCCCACGGAAGCCTGCTTCGTCGCGGAGGAGCCGACCGATCCCGTCGGGCCTGGCGATCTCGAAAGCTTGGCGACTCAGGTCGCCGACGAGTTCATCGCCGACGATTCGTTCATCGCCGAAGACGGCGAGTACGACGATACCGAGGTCCACCAGACCTTCGAACCGGCGGACGAGGACGGCTTCGCCGCGACGCCGTCCCGTTCGCGGCGGAAGCGCGGTTCCTTTGCGAAAAGGTTCGCGCTCGTGGCGGCCGCGCTGGTCGTCGGTGTCGGGAGTGCGGTGTACTTCGTCCCGGAGTACTGCGGACCTCTCCCGGGATACGTTGATTCGGTCGCCGCGATGCTCGGCTTCGCGTCTGAAGACGACGCCGGCGGAACCGCGATCGTGGGTCCGGCGGTGCCGCCGCCGGTCGATGATCCGACGGTGGCCGTCGATCCCGTCGATCCCGATGAGAATCCAGCGGAGGTCGCGCTCGCGACGTTCCGAAATCGTGTGCGCGATTCGATCGAGTGGGGCTTTCGCTCGAGCGATTCGCCCTAGGAGCTGCCCCCGGTTCTCACTCGGAACAACGAGCGTCGCACGATCGACGCTCGTGTGACGTCGGTCTTCGTGTCGTTCCTTCGGATTCTTCGGCCCCGTTTTGACCGAGAAGACGAGGCGAGATTACGCCGAAGAAAGAGAAGGGACCGGGTCGAGCTCGATCCCGCGCTCGGCGCGAGCTCCCGCCTGAACGAGAACCGAGAGACTACGGGGACGAGGTGAACCAGAAATGAACAA
This sequence comes from Planctomycetota bacterium, assembly GCA_965223845.1. Classification (GTDB taxonomy): domain Bacteria; phylum Planctomycetota; class UBA8108; order UBA8108; family SXIK01; genus CBDCXR01. Next base: position 52,299 of record CBDCXR010000004.1, read on the forward strand.
GAGATCCTTCGCTCTCTGCGCGCGAGTTGCTGTTGTTGCTGCGACCGCCGTCGGCGTAAGCCCGGCGCTCGAAGCCGGCAGCATCTTCATGAAGAACGGCTACATCATTCAGGGCAACATCGTCGATCGCGACGAGGACGCGCTGATCCTGGGGTGGCCGAACGGCAAGGTCGCGATTGCGCACCGCTTTGTCGACTCGGTGATCTACGAACCGGGCGAGGAGGAGCGTATCCAGAGGCTCGCGGAGGAGCGTCTCGCGAGTGCGGACGAGTCTGCGGAGACCGCGGAGCTGTCCGTTCTCTCGACGGAGGACGACACCGAGCTTCCGGCCAACCTCGAGAGCTTCATGCGCGAGTACAAGCTCGATCCGATTCGAAGCTTTACGCGCGAGGATCCGGAGCCGGATTCCGCGGTGGTGTCGATCGGCGGAGACGAGCTCGATCCCGAAGCCCACCTCGTTGAAGGTCCGCGGCTCGGAGAGCGACGTTCGTTCCCCCGGCTCGTCTGTACGGTTCAGCCGCCGCTCGGCTGGGAAGAGCGAGGGCAGGACGACTTCGTCGCGTTCTACGAGAGTGCGGACGACGCCGACGGCTTCCGGGCGAGCTTCAACATCGCTCGCGTCGAGCGGAACTCCGTTGAGCCCGGCGAGTTCGTCGAGCTCGTCAAGACCGAACAAGCGAGCCAGTTCACCGATTACGAGTTTCTCTTCGAATCGTCGGTCGAAGTCGGCGGCGAACCGGCCGTTCGCATCGCCGGCCGCGGCACTCACGGCGCGATCGCAGCGATGGTCGAGCAGACCGTCGTCGTGAAGGACGAGCACGTCTGGCTGGTCTCGGTCTTCACTCCCGTCGATGCTGACGAAGAGCGTACCGAGTCGGTGCGGAGTGCGCTGGACGCCGCGCTGGCGACCCTCGCGTTTGCGGACTCGGACGATGTCGAGACCTCCGAAGCGCCGGGCGACAACGAGTCGGAACTCGGAATCGATGACTCCTCTCCGTGGGGTGAGGTCGATTCGGGTTCGGACGCGGAGACGGAGTTCGGCGCGGGAAGCGACGAAGAGATGGTGACCGAGCCCGATTCCGTCGACTTCCCCGCGGACGACGAGCAGCCGACCGAAGATTCCTCTCCGGCATCGCCCGAATCTTTCGAGATCGACCCCGTCACGGAAGACACCGAGGCGCCGATCGGAGAATTCGGGACCGAGCTCGAGGGCGAAGTCGAGCCCGCGGAACTGCCCGAGGTGGAGTTCGACAGCGAGACTCCTCCGGAAGTCTCCGGCGAGAGCGAATCGCTCCCCGAGGTCGAGTTCGATTTCGAGGGCGAGTCCGACGCTGCCGACGAAGATTCGTCTGTGGAGTTCGACTTCGAGAGCGAGTCCGACGCTGCCGACGAAGATTCGTCGACAGAGCTCGAATTCGAGGTCGATGGGCCGCCCGAGCCCGCGGATTCCCCGGAGGTCGACTTCGACGCGAATGAGACGGAGTCGCTTCCCGAGGTCGAGATCGAGTTCGACGACGCTTCCGAGTCGGTCGAGCTCCCCGAGGTCGAGTTCGAGCTCGAAGCGGCGGAGGCCGGATCCGGCTCCGCTGAGTAGCGCGGTTCCCCGCAGAATTCGAGAAAGCACCGGGTGGTGCGTCCCGAGCGGACGGGCCACCCGGTTTTCGATGGCACCGCGGCGCGGGAATCGCCGCGCGGCTCGGAGAGCCAGGGAAGGCGATCATCCCGCCCTCCGACGGGCCGGACGCTGGCGGACTTCGAGACCCCGCGATTCCAGCGCGGCCTCGACATTCTCGATCGCCGGGCGGTCGCGAAGAGATTCGGGTCGGTCGCACCGCGGCGGCGCGGCCAAACTCGCGTTAAGGTTAATGACCGGGAGTGCCGATAAGTACCGGTGTCGACCGATCTCTACCCGCTTCTCCGTGAGTTCCGCTCGCCCGCGATGCGCACTTTTCCTCTCCTCGTCGCCGTCCTCATTTCCCTCGTCTTCGCGAACGGCTGCGCGCTCACGCGCTATCCGATCGACGCGTCGGCGGTCGAGCGCGCGCGGCACGGTCTGAGTCAGTCGGACGAGCGCGATCGGTACTACGCACTGGATGAGTGGGACGACGACGATACGAAGGAGGAGCTTCCCGAGCGGGGCTCGGTGTTCGTCGGCGAGCTCCTCGCGATTTTTCCCGGCATGTTCGTCCATGGTCTCGGCCATCTCTACGCTGGCGACAAGCAAACGTTTCGGCGGCTGAGCCGGATGGGCCAATTCGGATACTTGCTCCTCGGCGTCGGCGGCGGGACGATCGCCGGGGCGTATCTGATCGACGACAAGGAAGTCCTCGGCGACGACTTCAGCCAGCCGGTTGCCTACGGCCTCTACGCGACCGGCGGCGCGGCCGCCGGTGGGGGGCTCGTCTACTTTCTCTCCGCGTGGATCTACGACATCGTGGACACCCCTCGCGCCGTCCGCTCCCGCGGGCGGCCGCCGGCGCGGACTCCGTTCGTTGATTCACTCGACGTCTTCGACTAACGGGCAGTCGGCGCGAACTCGACACCGTCGGGCAAGCGGGCCGGATGCACTCGCCCACCGCACTTGCGGAGTGGGCCGTGTTCGCACTCCGAATCCGGTGCGGAACGCAGGGTTCGCATCGCTCGCGATCCCCTCGAATTCCCCGCTCGGAAGAGCCCGGCGACCGGGCCGCCACGAGCGAGAATTCCGGCCACTCCGGCCGGGGAATCCCGTACAATCGCTCCCGGTCTCGGGGGGCCGCCCCCTCAACCGCGGGTAACGGGTTAGGCTCCAGCTAGGTTTCTCCCCGATGTTCGGGTCTCGGCTCGTCCGGACGTGATCGAACACGCTCCGGATCGCCGCGCATTGGCTTCGCTACGGCGAATCGTGCGCGTGAGGTCGTTGGCTCTGCGGAGGGAAGAGTCCTCGCTGCATCGACTCGCGAAGCCTTCCACCGGTCGAATCCCTGTTGACCCAAGATTCCGGAGCGCCGACGCCGCGCTGAACGAGCGCCGTCTCCTCGCCCCCGTGGCGGGCAACCGGCGTGGTCGAACGCGGAAACGCCGCTGGCTCCGGTCTCAACCTCTTCCGATTCCTCCGGCCGATCCGTTCCCAATCACTAGAGTTCGCCGGCGGGTGCATCTACGCCTGCCGCGCGCGACGCACGAAACAGCCCCGTCAGACGAGGAGAGTCATGGGGTCGAATCGAGCGCGTGCCTCGAGCCGAGCGGCCGAGACGCGACGAAGGGAGACATCGCTCGTGAGTGCCCCGCGACAGAGCGGGGACGCTCAGCTAGCTTCCGAGGAAGCGCGAAGCACTTGCTCGAGAGCTAGCATCGTTCGGGGATGGAGCGCGTGCGCTCTCGCGCTCTCGTTCGCCGGCGCGGTCGCGACGGCCGCGGAGGAGTCGTGCGCCGGAGAGACCTGGCGATCGCGGCCCCTAGCGGCGGTCGCCGCGACCGAGCTCGCCCTTTCCGTCGATGCCGGCGGGAATCTGCACGCCGCTCTCACGGACGGCGAGGGGCTCGACGGAAAGCTCGTCGGACCGAGCAGCGGTCACGACTGGAGCCTCGCCGAGAGCGATGCCGTCTCGGCGCCGGCGCTCGTATCCGGCGCGCTCGGACGGACCCATCTCGCGTATTGTCGCGGTGCGGTCGGCGAAGGGCGGATCGTCGTGGCCTCGAACGCGGGTGGCTCCTTTCGCGAGGTGAGCGTGCTCGCCGCACCGGCGGGCGCGGACGATCGCGCGCCGGTCGTTCGCGTCGATGAACGCGGAACGCTCCACGTCGCATGGGAGCGAACGCTCGTCGACGGCACCGTCGAAGTTTGGCGCTGGGACTCGGCGACGGAAACGAATCGGCGGTTCGTCGAAGGCACGCGTCCGGCGTTCGCGTTCGACGAGCGGGGGCGCGGCCATTTCGTTTGGTTTCGCGGCGCGTCGATCGTTTACGCGCCGTCGTCCTCGCCCGCGGCGGACGAGGGCGAGGAGATCGTCGTCGACGCGACCGTCGACCCCGGTCGCGCAGACATTGCCGTCGACGCAACCGACTCGATCGCGATCGGATACCGGAGCGGAGATGCGCTCTTCCTCGCGGTGCGCGACCCGGAGACGGGGGAGTTGGATCCCGAGCTGCTCGTTCCGGATGGAGTCGAGTGGTTCGCGCTGCGGACGTCGCGGGGAAGGGTCGTCGTCGCCTATCTGCGCGCGGGTGAGCTGCGCCTTTACGACGGCGAGTTCGGCGACCGGCGCGCGGAATTCGGCGGTGGCGGGATGACCGCTGCGGTGGCGGTCGACGGGACCGGTGGGGTTCACGCGCTCGTCACGAGGGACGACGAGATCCGCTACGGGACGAATGCGTGCGCGCCTCGCGCCGAGTTCTCGGCGGAGAGCATCTCGGGCTCGGCGCCGTTCGAAGTCGCGTTCAGCGCGGAGGCGAGCCCGGCCGTCGCGAGGTACGAATGGGACTTCGGGGACGGGAGCACCGGTTCGGGCGCGAGCCCCCGGCACGTCTACCGCGAGCCGGGGACGTACGACGTCGAGCTGCGCGTCTTCGGAATCGGCGGCAGTAAGGACACCCGTCGCCGCGGAGGTTACATCTCCGTCGACCGTGCCCCGTTCCTCGTCTCGATCCCGTCTCAGATCGTCGCGCCCGGAGAGGAAGACATCTGGGTGCCGATCGAAGCCGATCACGCTGAGCCGATCCAGGGATTTCAGCTCGGCATCGAATTCGATCCCGCGGTGCTCATCTTCCGGTCCACCGATCTTCGCTACACCCGCGTCCAGAAGCTCGAGCCGGAGTTCTACGCCGCCGAGGTCGTCGACGGACGGGTCCGGATCGGCTGCATCTTCGACTGGAGTCTCCCTTTCGACGGGCGCGAGCTAGCCGCGGGCGTGGGCCATCGTCTCGACCATCTCCGCTTCGACGTTCGGCCGGAGGTGCTGCCGGGCTCGACCACCGAAATCGCCTTTCTTCCGAACACGCCCGGTGTCGCCGAAAACGTGTTCGCCATCGAGAACGGGCTCTCCGTGCAGCCGGAACTCGGCCCGAGCTCGATTCGTTTCGTCGACGCTGACGCTTCGCCATCATTCCTTCGCGGCGATGCGGACTTGAGCGGCCGCGTCAACCTCAACGACGCGATCGTCATTCTCAAGTACCTCTTCGCGGGCGGTTTGACGCCGGACTGTCTCGACGCGTACGACGTAAATGACGCCGGCGTCGTCGACGTCAGCTCGGCCATCAGCGTGCTCAACTTCTTGTTCTTGGGTCGAAACGCACCGCGCATGCCCTTTCCCCGTGCGGGGCGCGATCCGACGGATGATTCATTGGGGGAGTGTCGAACGCGGTAGCTCGCGCGGCTCGCGATCGACGCAGCTAGGAGAAACACCGGATGAGTGGAAGCAACGCTCGTGCGAAACGAAGCGGGCGGCTGGCGGGTGTGTGGCTAGCTTTTTTCGTCGCCGCGGCGTTGAGTGCGGCGAGGGCGCAAGACGATCCGTGTGATGGAGCGTGGCAGGAGCGCGCGATCGAGATCGTCGGCGGACAGGCGACGCAGACCGCGCTCGCTCTCGACGTTTCGAACAATGCCTATCTCGCGAGCGTCGTCGGCGGACGCATCGTCGTCCATGTGATCAGTCCGCGCGACACCTTCGAGGTCCCGATCGTCCATCCGGAGGAGGGAGTCCAAGCCGACCCGTCGTTCGCGACGAATGGGCTCGGCGTCACCTTTCTCGCCTACAGCCATCTCGGCGCGGACGAGCCTCACATCGGACGCGATATCATTCTCGCGCGGAACGGCGGGAACGGGTTTCAGTTCTTGCGCAACGTTTCCGACAATCGCCTCGACGATTACGCGGCGCAGCTCGCCCTCGGCGGCTCGGGTGAACCACACCTCGTCTGGGCGCAGCGAGTCGGTGACTCGACGCGCGTCCTCTACTGGACAGAAGCGATCGAGACGTCGAGCGTCGTCGCCACGGAGGGAAACTACCCGAGTCTCGCGATCGATCGCGACCAGCGCATCCACGTTGCGTTTTCTCGGGGGAACGACGTCGTCTACTCATCCGGGGACGGGAACGAGTTCTCGACTCCAGTCCCCGTCACGCAGTCGCTCTTGATTCCCGAATCGAGCGTCTCCGTCGCGGTCGATCGCGACGGTGCGGTCTTGATCGCCTACGAGAGCCACCACAGCCTCTACGTGTCGGTGGCGGCCGACGGCCGTCGTTTCGCTCCGCCTCGTCTTCTCGATGCCGGAGGGGTGCTCGACCCGCTGCTCCGTCTCAAGCGCGATGACCGGGTAGTCATCGGCTACGCGAAGAACGGCGACTTCTACTCGATCCTCGGCAACTCGGCGTCGTTCGATCCGCCGATTCGACTGCAGGAATCGTCCGCGGTCGAGAGCTTCCCCAGCCTCGACCTCGATCTAAACGGCAGCCTCCACGGCGGCTACATCCGCGATTCGGTCGTCTACTACGGGAACAACGCTTGCGCGCCGACGATCGATTTCACCGCTACTCCGACGACCGGACGCGTTCCGCTCGAGGTCTCCTTCACGGATCTTTCGAGCGGGGGAATCGAGCGCTGGGAGTGGGACTTCGGTGACGGCAATCGCTCCGGCCTGAAGAATCCCGTTCACACCTACAACGACACGGGAGTCTTCGACGTCACTCTGCGCGCCTACGGCGCCGGTGGGGTCGTGAGCGAGCGCACCATCGAAGGGCTCATCGCCGTTCAGAATCCACTTCACAGCATGCGCATCCCGGACCAGCAGGTCCTTCCCGGCGCCGAGGATGTCTGGTTCCCGGTAATCGCGACTTCCGTCGATAAGATCCAGGGGTTTCAAACCGCGGCGACGTACGACCCGAACTTTCTTACCTTGAACGGATACAACTTTTCGCTGACGGCGCTCGAGACGAATCGAATCGATCCGGACTTCGTTCAGCTCAACGACTTTGGAACCTATCTCGAGTTCGGTACCATCTTCGAGACACAGCAGCCGTTCGAAGATCTCAAGCTGCCTCCGATTCGTGAGCAGCGTCTCGTGCACTTCGTGTTCGATGTCCCGAACGGCGCTCCTCAGGGTGAGACGACTCGCGTTGAGCTGATCAACAACGCGAAGATTACGCGGATCTTCAATATCTTCATCGTCGACGGGCGCAATCGCATCCCGGCGATCAAGGGGGCGAACGTCAAAGTGCGCGTCGTCGAGCCGCCCTTTCCGAGTCGCTTCGTCCGCGGCGACTTCAATTCCGACGGCACGGTGAACGTGGCCGATGGCATCGGGATCCTCAATTATCTGTTCCAGGGAACGGTAGACCCCGAGTGCTTCGACGGCGCCGACTCGGACGATTCGGGCCGCGTCGACATCACCGATGCGATTCTGCTCCTCAACTTCCTTTTCGTCGGGACGGCGCCGCCGAGTGTGCCGTATCCGAACGACGGGCTCGATCCGACCGAGGACGAGCTCGGCGAGTGCTTTTGAAACTCGCGCGGCGCACGTAGTCTGGACGGAACGCGTTGCCCGCTTCCGGGCCGGAACTTCCGTCGAGCCGTCTGCCGAAAGGGGGAAGTCATGAGAGAGATATCGTTCGCACGCAGTCGCTGGTTCGTCGCCGGAGCGCTCTTCGCCCTCGTCGCTTGCGCGATCCTAGCGAGAGGATGGGAGCGGCTCGTCGGCGAGCCGGATCAGATCGCGAGAGTCGCAGACGCAGCGGCTCCACCGCCGGCGAATCTCGCGGACACCGGCGACGGCAAGCTCCGCATCATCGTCTTCGGAGCGCATCCCGACGACTGCGAGATCAAGGCGGGAGGCGTCGCCGCGAAGTGGGCGGCGCTCGGACACCACGTCAAGTTCGTCTCACTCACGAATGGTGACATCGGGCACTGGGCGATGGCGGGTGGGCCGCTCGCGCAGCGCCGGCTGCGCGAGGTCGAAGCCTGCGCCGAGATTCTCGGTATCGAGACGGAGGTTCTCGACATCCACGACGGCGAGCTGCTCCCGACGCTCGAAAATCGACGCGCGGTGACCCGTCTCATTCGGCGGTGGCGGGCCGACATCGTTCTCTGTCACCGTCCGAACGACTATCACCCGGACCACCGCAACGTAGGTGTCCTCGTGCAGGATGCCGCCTACATGGTGACGGTGCCGTTTTTCTGTCCCGATACGCCTCACCTCACCAGCAATCCCGTTTTCCTCTACCTCCTCGACGGCTTTCGCAAACCGAATCCCTTCAGCGCGGACATCGCCGTCGGAATCGACGACGTCGTCGAGAAGAAGCTCGCGTGCATGGCCGCTCTCGAGTCGCAGTTCTACGAAGGTGGCTGCAATGGCTCCGCCGCCCTCGTGCCGGCCGACGCAGCGGGAAGGGAGGCGCGGCGAACGCACGTTCGCGAGCGGTTCGCGATGCGGTTTGCCTCCTGGGCGGAGACGCACCGTGAGCGGCTCGCCGAGCGGTACGGCCGCGAACGCGCGAGCGAGATTCGTTACGCCGAAGCGTTCGAGATCTGCGAGTACGGTCGTCGACCGTCGGAAGCGGAGATCCGCCGACTCTTTCCGTTCTTTCCGGCGCAGTAGATGGCGCTCGCGCGGCATTCGGCGATCACCGAGGCGAGCGGTTCGCCGCGCCTCGACCTTCGGCGGCGCGTGGGGGCGTGATCGGCGGGACGAGCTCGCGGAGCTTCGCCCAGTCGAACGCGATTTGGCGGAGGATGCGCAAATAGGAGAGCCGAAGCTCGCGGTGGTCGCGCTGGATCGGAATGACTTCAGCGAGCGAAATCGCGCCCGCGGCGTACCGCCGATTCGTCGCGTCGACGATCTCACCCGAACGGGGCATCAGCTCGTCGCGATAGATCGCCGCCGTTTCGAGTGCTTCGGCGAGCTTCCAGTAGAGGGAGCGCAGCGACGTCGCGAGCGTAGCCTCGGTCGCGCTGCGCGCAGCTCGCGCGGCTCGCGCGTCCGCTCGAGCCTCCGCCAAATCTCCCTGCCGGCGATCGAAGAGCGGCAGCTCGATCCCGACGCCGATGTCGAAGGCTTCGTCGTTCGTTTCGCCGAGGTGACGGTAGAAGAAACCGAGCTCGAGATCGGGAATTCGCGCCGCCTCTGCGAGCTCGATTCGCGCTTCGCTCACGTCGATCTCCGCGACCGCCGACTGGATGAGTGGGCTCGCCTCGACGGCTTTCAGTACGGCTCCGAGCTCGGGAAGCGAGAGAGACTCGGCGAGCTCACCGTCGAGAGCGATCCCCTCGAGGGATGCGTCTCCGGCCCCGAATCCGCCGAGCGTGCCGACGAGCTCAACGAGCGCGCGCCGGTACGACGTCTCGGCGCGGCGAAGCGAAAGGCGGGCGAAGGCCGCCTCGAGCTCGGCACGAGCTCCTTGGTCGCGGGCGACGTCGCCCGCCGCCACGCGATTCGCGGTGATCGAAGCCGCCTCGCGCGTTCCTTCGAGGAGCTCGCGCTCGATCGCGAGCGCATCGCGGGCGAAGAGAGCAGCAGCAAACGCTCCGCGAACGCTCCGTTCGACGTCACGCATCGAATGCGCGAGCTCGGCGAGGAGCTGACGGTGCCGCGCGTCCTCGACCGCCTCCGCTCGACTCAGTCGACCGGAGAGGGGAACGGTCTGGACGATTCCGATCGGGTACTCCGCGTCGCCCGCCGTCTTCCCGCGAAAGCGCGCGCCTTCGATCGTCGTCGAAAGCACCGGATTGGGCAGCGTTCCGACTTGAAGCTTCCGCCCGAGCGCGGCCTCGATGTGGGCTCGCGCACGAACGAGCTCGGGACGCCGATCGAACGCGATCGCCGCGGCTCGCTCGAGCGTCAGGGGGACGGCGAAGAGCTGTTCGTCGACCGCCGCGGTGGTGGAATCGTCCGCGACCGTGTCGTTCACCGCGGTCGTCACGTCGCCGCGAGCGATGTCGTTTTGAGAATCCGTCGTCTCGCCCGACGATGGGGGGCGAAGCGGTTCTAATTCCGGCGGAAACGCGGTGCAGCCAGCGATCGCGAGCGCGCCGGCGACGCCGAGCGGGAAGCGGAGCGGAGAGCCTCGTTGACGTCTGTTCATGACTCTTCTCCCGCCGAAGTCCTCCGAGTTTGAGCAGTGCCGAAGCGCAGGAAGAGCGCGGGCACGACGACCATGTTGAGGAAGGTCGCGCTCACGAGTCCGCAGAGGATCACGGCGGCCATCGGTGTTTGAATCTCGTTTCCGGGCTTGTTCGCTGCGATCACGATGGGCACGAGCGCGAGCGCCGTCCCGATCGCCGTCATGAGAATGGGAAGCAGTCGCTCGACCGATCCGCGATACACGGCTTCCCGGAAGTCGTCGACTCCTTCCTGTCGCTGGAGATGGCGAACGTGCGAGACGAGCATGATGCCGTTTCGCGTCGCGATCCCGAAGACCGTGATGAACCCGATCATCGATGCGACGGAGAGCGTTCCACCACTCAGGAAGACTCCCCCGACCGCGCCGATGAGGGCGAGCGGGAGATTTGTCATCACGAAGAGCGCATCTCGCACCGACGCGAACGCGAGGTGGAGCAAGAACCCGATCGCGATGACGACGAGTCCTCCGAGTACGAGGAGAATCGCGCCGGCTTCCTCCGCGCTTTCGAACTGCCCGCTGTACTCGACGCGGTAAGACGGGTAGCTGCGGATGATCGGCTCGACGCGCGCTCGGATCCCGGCGACCACCGAGGTGATGTCGCGACCGGCGATGTTCGCTTGGACGACGATCTTGCGCTCGACGTTCTCCCGACTGACGGCGTTCGGACCCTTGTCCCTCTGAATCGACGCCACGGTGGCGAGCGGAACTCGCACGCCGGAGGAGGTGTCGATGAGCAGTCGACCGAGGTTCTCGATCGACCATTCCTCGCGTGCGCGAAGTTTGACGACGACCGCAAAGGACGCTCGCCCCTCGAGAACCTGCGTCACGGTGAGACCTTGGACGGCAGCCTCGAGCGCCGCGGAGACATCCTGAACGGTGACGCCGTAGCGCGCGAGCGCCTCTCGATCGTAGTCGATCGAGAGCACTGGGACGTCGCTCTGCTGCTCGAGCGCGAGATCGACGACCCCTTCGATCGATTCCATTTCGACGCGAATGCGCTCGCCGACGCGCCTCAGTTCGTAGAGGTCCGGGCCGAAGATCTTCACCGCGAGGTTCGCTCTCGTTCCGGAGAGCATGTGGTCGATACGGTGCGAGATCGGCTGGCCGATTTCGATGTTCGTCCCCGGAATCTGTGCGAGATCGCTTCGCAGCGCGGCGAGAAACTCGGTTTTCGATCGCTCCCCGAGGGTAAACGGGACGTCGATCTCCGCACCGTTCGTCCCTTGGGCGTGCTCGTCGAGCTCCGCACGACCGGTCCGCCGGGTCGTCGTCGTTACTTCTGGTTGCGCGAGGATTCTCTTCTCGACCCAGCGCCCGAGCGCGTCCGACTCGCGGAGACTGATTCCGGGAAGAGTCGTCGCGTTGATCGTGAGCGCGCCTTCGTTGAAGTCCGGAAGGAACGTTCGGCCGAAGAGAGCGAGTTGCACTGCCGCAGCGAGGAAGAGCGCGAGAGCGGGACCGGTGACGAGAAGGGGATGGCGGAGAATCCATCGGAGACACACGCCGTAGGTGTTCTTGAGCGTGCGCGCCAGCCGGGGCTCGCGCGGGTCGCGGACGCTTCGGCTGGATGGAAGAAGGATCAAGCAGAGCGCGGGCGTGACGGTGAGCGCCACGACGAGCGAGGCTGAGATCGACACCACGTAGGCGATCCCGAGCGGTTCGAGCAAGCGACTCTCGACGCCGGGGAGGAAGAAGACCGGCACGAACACGACGATGACGATGAACGTCGCGAACGTGATGGAGCTTCGGATTTCTTTGCTCGCGAGAAAAACGACGGTGAGGGCGCTGCGTCGCTCCGGCGGCGGCCGAGCCGAATTCTCACGCAGGCGGCGGATGACGTTTTCGACGTCGATCACGGCGTCGTCGACCAAGGCTCCGATCGCGATCGCCATCCCGCCGAGCGTCATCGTGTTGATCGTCGCGCCGAAGGCCTCGAGCACGATGACCGCCGCGACGAGAGACAGCGGAATCGCAGTGAGAGTGATCGCCGTCGCGCGGAGATTCGCGAGGAAGAGAAGCATGATCACGACGACGAGGATTCCACCGTCGCGAAGGGCGTGGGTCACGTTTTTGACTGCGCGCGCGATGAAATCGCTTTGGCGAAAGATGTTGCGCTCGAGAACGATTCCGTCGAGACGCGTCTCGATGCCATCGAGGACTCGATCGATCTCTCTCGTCACCTCGAGAGTGTTCGCCTGTGGCTGCTTCATCACGGTGAGAACGACGGCGGATTCGCCGCGAATCGAGCCCACGCCGCGCTTCGGAGCGGAACCGATGACGACTCGACCTAGATCCCGGACTCGTATGGGGACGCTACCGGCCTCCCGAATCACCACGCTGCCGATGTCGTCCACCGTGCGAAAGCGACCTCGACCAGACACGATGTACTCCGAGCCGGCGGTGTTCAAAAACCCGGCCGACACGTTGCGATTGTCGCTCTGGAGCGCTGCACGAACGGCGTCGAGCGAGACGTCGTAGCTCGTGAGCTTCGCCGTCTCGAGCACGACTTGGTACTGCTTCAGATCGCCACCGATCACGGCGACTTGGGCGACGCCGGGAACGGAGAGCAGTCGGCGCCGGAGCTGCGTCTCTGCGTAGGTGCGCAGTTCTTCCGCCCGCTCGGAACTCGCCTCCCCGTCTTCTGCCCGGAGGCCGAGGAGCAAGATCTCTCCCATGATCGACGTCACGGGGGCGAGCACGGGGTGGACGCCTTCGGGAAGCTGCTCCGCGGCGAGGGCGAGGCGTTCACTCACGATGATCCGTGCGTCCCTTTGATTCTCATCCCATTCGAATTCGGCCCAGACGATCGACAGGCCCGGTACGGTCGAGGAGCGAACGCGGCGCACGCCGGACGCGCCGTTGAGGGCGGTTTCGATGGGGAACGTGACCTGCTGCTCGAGGTCGAGTGGCGCCATCCCGTGCGCTTCGGTGAGGACGGTCACGGTGGGCGCAGTCAGATCGGGAAACACGTCGACGGGAAGTCGAAACGCGGTGCGGGCACCGATGGCACAGGCGACCACAGCGGCGGAAACAACGATCGCGCGGTGACGGAGAGACCAGCGAATGAGGTGATCGATCATCGTCGCGGCCGCACTCAGTGAGAGTGCCCGTGCGAGGGAACGCTGGTCGCGAGGGACGCGAGCCGGATCGTCCAGGCGTCGGTGCTCGCCACGCGCTCCCCTTCTGCGACTCCGCGCTTCACCTCGACGTATCCGCCGTCGCGGCGACCGAGCACGACGGGACGACGCTCGAAGGTCTCGCCCGCGAGCTGTACGAACGCGACGTAACGGCCGTCCTCTTCGACGAGCGCCGACTCCGGAATCGCGATGGCCTCGGCGGGTTCGTCGATCTCGATGGCGACCTCCACCGCGAGTCCGATGCGAAGGAATCCCTCGCCGTTCTCGACCTCGTAGACGAGGGGGACCGTGCGCGTCGAGGCGTCGACCTCGAGTCCCGCGTACACGAGCGAAAGCGGAGCTCGTTTCCCGGATGGGAGCTCGATGCTCGCCCTCGGCGCGACGCCGAGCTCGGTGATCGAGCTCTCGGGGACGCGTGCCTCGACCTGAACTCGCGACCCGTCGAGGACGGCGAAAATCGAGCTCGCCGGGCCGACGTGTTCTCCGGGCGAGCGGTGGACCTCGACGACGGTACCGGAAATCGGCGCTGCGATCGGGACCGGGGCGAAATTCGCGTCGCCCGCCTTCTCGTCGCTCGCGCGGTAGGTTTCGACGAAGCGTCGCGCGCTTTCGTACGCGCCTCGGATGCTCTTCGCCGCGTCACGGGCCCGCTCGGCGGCCTCGACCGCGAACTGCGCCTGCTCGTGCTCCCGCGGAGACGACGCACCGGTCTTCGCGAGCTCGGCAACGCGCGCCAAGGTCTTCTTGGCGAGCTCGAGTTTCGCTTGTGCTTGCTGCTCCGCTGCGTCGGCTTCGGCGATCTTCGTGGCGAGCTCCAGTACATCGGAGCTCGGGAGTGTCGGCTGGACGAGCGCGAGCGGCTCTCCCGCGGCGACCGAGCGACCGCGGGCGGGAAACGGCGTTTCGGCCGATGCGATGAGTCGCCCGGCGACCGGAGAGGAAAGCGTGACGCGTCGGCCAGGGATCGCACGCACACGGCCCGGATAGACACGACTGCTCCGAAGTTGTCGTTTCGCCGCGGACTCCGTTCGCATCGCGAGAGGCCACTGCTGCTCCTTGAGGAACGATACGCCCTCGACCTCGTCGGGAGGCTCGGCGTTCCATGCGTCTTGTTCGTTCGTGTAGACGACGACGTCTGGAAGGCGAAGACGGACCTCGCCGCTCTCAGACGGGATTCGGAGTGACGCTTGCCACGAACCCGCCGACGGAAAACGGATCGACGGAAGATAGATCCCGTCTCGGACTACGTTTTCCGCCGTGTGCTCGAAGGACTCGCCGGACGAGCTCGTAAACTCGAAGGTCACGGCGCCCTCGCGGCGCGGCTCTCCCGTAGCGAGCTCCGAGACGTGCGTGATGAATTCGACGGGATTTTTCGCGACGGGATACTCGTGCTCGATGAACGCTTCGTAGCCGTGCGACCAAATCGTGAACTGCGCGGCGTGCGGCTCGGCATGCGAGCCCGCTTCGTCCGCGGAATGGGGGTGTGGATGTGGATGCGGATGCGAATGCGACGACGAATGGTCGCGAAGGTCGCAACCGGCTGAGCCGATCGCGATCGCTGCGAGAACGAGCGTCGCGGGGGATACGTTCATGATGGAGTCTCCGGGCGGTCGGCCCCAAGCGGGCGACGGAGGCGGAGTGGACGGCAGCGGGGACGTCGACCACGCCATCGATAGAAAGGCGTGCCGGTCGAAATCGGCCCGCGGACGACGCGGGAACGCTCTGGACGCTGTTTCGAGATCCCGGCTTCGTCGACCCGGGCTTGATGATCGACTCCGCGAGACCGGCTTTCGTCGTCCTCACTCGATGGGAGGATCGGACACGCTCGGCCCACGGCC
The DNA here is from genome assembly GCA_965223845.1 of Planctomycetota bacterium. Lineage (GTDB taxonomy): Bacteria > Planctomycetota > UBA8108 > UBA8108 > SXIK01 > CBDCXR01. The sequence goes on from CBDCXR010000004.1 coordinate 67,362, forward strand.
CACGGAGCAAGACTCGAAACAGCGTCTTAGCGTGCGGGGGGACCGCGAGGCGCGGTGCCGGCGCGTACTCGCTGTCGATGTCGAGGTCCGGGCGGCGACGTGGAGACTCGCGCGCGCGCGTCCGGCGGCGAATCGGCCGTGACGCCGGAGATCGCGTCGCCCGGCGGAGCGGGCACTTTCTCGGTCGCCGAGATTCCGCTCAGGGCGGCGTGCCGTTCGCGGCAGGGTGCGCCGCCTCCGTGTCCGCAGTGATGGTGGTCACCGCAGAGCTGCTCCTCGTTTGGATCCGCAAGATGAGCACACGCATGACCGAGCGGCGCGCCGACCGGCTCGGCCGCGAGCTCGAACGCAGAGTGAGGAACCCACTCTCCGCCCATTCCGTGGTGGGGCTCGGCGATCAGGTGAAGCGGCGTCCAGATTCCGTAGAGCCAAGCGAACGCGACCGCGATGCCACGAGCGAGCAGGGCTCGAGGACGGGAGCGATCGGCTGGCGAGATCGGGCGGGGACGCGAACGAGTCATACGGATACTGTACCGCCAGCTCGCCCGATTCGGAACGAGGAACGCAGCCGCAACGTCCGGTAAGCCCCTAGAGGAGATGTGACGAGCTGAGCTCGTGCTCGCGCGAGAGTCCGCCGCACGCGACCGTGGGTCGATTGAGTGGTGTCGAGACCGGCCTTCAACCTCGCATGGCCGGCGCTCAGAACAGCTCGTCGATGACTTCGCCGCGATCGATCGCCGGGCGGGGGCGTCCGGAGCGATCGAGAAAGTGGAGCGAAGGATCCACGCCGAGGACGCGGTAGATCGTCGCGTGGAGATCGCCGGGGGTGATCGGTCGCTCGACGGGACGTTCGCCTCGCGCATCCGTCGCGCCGACGATGCGCCCCCCCTGGACCCCGCCGCCGCCGAGGAGACAGAACATCGCGTTTCCCCAGTGATCGCGACCCGGTGTTCCGTTTCCGCTGCCGTTGTTCATCTTCGGCGTGCGCGAAAACTCTCCGCAGAGAACGACGAGCACCCTTTCGAGAAGCCCAGTGGCGGCAAGGTCCTCGAACAGAGCGGACACGGGGCGATCGACACGTGGCAGATGGCGGTTCATTCCCGCCTCGAGGTTCCAGTGGTGATCCCAGCCGCCGAAGTGGACCGTGACGAACGTCGAGCCGGCCTCCACGAGTCGCCGCGCGAGGAGGACGCTCTGCCCCCAAGTGTGGCGACCGTAACGATCGCGGACCCGCGAATCCTCCGTTTCGATGTCGAAGGCTCTCCGTGCGGCGGGGCCGCAGACGAGCTCGAACGCTTGCTGCTGAAAGCGGTCGAGAGTTTCGAACGCGCCGGAGGTTTCGACTTCGCGTTCGAGTCGGTCCAGTCGCGCACGGAGCTCTCGACGATCGGACAAGCGCTCGACGCTCCGCGCGCCGTTCGTCGCGAGGTTTTGAACCGTGAAACCTCTACGGTTCGGGTCGCCGCCCGTTTGAAACGGGTCGTGATGCACACCGAGATAGTTTCCGCCGAAGTACCCGGGGCGGATGCCGATGCTCGACGCGACCGGAACTGAGACGTACGGCGGCATTCCGGCGCGCCGCGCACCGCAGACCTTCGTCGCGATCGAGCCGATGGACGGACTCTTTCCTGCCGTGTCGCCGCCGCTCGCGCCGCCTCTTCCCGTGAGAATGTGATGCCCGCCGGTGAAGTGATCGCCCGAGCCGTGGTGAAGGGAGCGAACGATCGAAAACTTGTCCGCGCACTTCGCCTGAAGCGGGAACAGCTCGGAGATTTCGATCCCGGAAACGTTGGTCGGAATCGGTCGCCAGATCCCGCGATACTCGCGCGGGGCGTCCGGCTTCATGTCGTAGAGATCGAGATGGCTCGGGCCGCCGTCGAGCCAGAGGAGGATCACCGAAGTGTCCTTCCTCTCGCCGGGTGAGGCGGTCCGGAGTCGCGACTCTTCGCGTGCGCGAAGGATGTCGGCGAGACCGACGCTGGCCATTCCGGCCACGCCGATCTGTACGAAGCTGCGGCGGCTGAAACCGTCGCAATACGTGCCGGTTGCGGTTCCCGCGTCGACTCGAAACATGGCAGAGTCTCCGGACGAACTCGGGCAGTCGCTCCGATCTCGGAGTCCAGCTTGTGCGCCGGAATTGTACGTAGCCGCCCGCCCGGCCGGCAACGAGTGTTTTCTCGCGGGGCGGCGGTTCCGCGAACCCGCCGCGATGACGGCGGGTGGATTTCAGCGATCGCCGCTGCGTTCGTCGCCGTCTGCCGATCGGCCGTAGAGCCGCACTTCGTCGAAGTCCCCGGTGTCGTCGAAGCTACCCACTCCGACGCGCCCGGCCAGAAACGTCTTGTCGACGGCCGACATCACGGGGCGCGACATGTCGTCGAAGTAGACATCGATCCGGCCATCGCTCACGGAGCGATGAATCCGAACGCGATGCCACGCGTCATCCCAGTCGATTCCCATCGTCCGTTCGCGCGCGATCGTCTTCCGCGGCTTGTCGTTCACGAGAAAGATCGAATTCGCGTGATCGTCGCCGCGCTTCCCGAGATGAACGTAGTAGAACTTCGAGGGCCCCTGATAGCCGAAGAACAGACAGAGATCCCGATGCGGGTAGTCGGGAATCGTCGATCGAATCGTGACGTCGAGGGCGAAATCCCCGACCGCGACATCCTTAAGCAGGGCGATGTGAAACGGCGATCGCACCTTCGGCCGGTACGAGTTCTTCTTCTCGAAGAGGCGGAGGAATCGTCGGTTCTTCGATCCGTCGAGCCGCCAGGAAGTCTCGTCCGTAAACTCCCAGCGCGCGTGTCCCGACTCAAAGTCGTCGATCGCGACGAGAGGGAGCGGTCCAGCGCGGAGGTACCGGTCGAAGAACGCGTACGTCTCCGCCTCGGTCTTCGCGCGGCGTTCGCCACCCCAGCCGTGGTCGGCTCCCTCGATGAGCTCGAGTCGATGAGGCACGCCGATGCGGTCGAGCTCGCGGTGGAACATCGTCGCCTGCTCGACGGGGACGATGCGATCTTTCGTACCGTGAAACGTGAGCACTGGTGCGTCGCCGCGAGAGAGATGGGTCACCGGCGAGAAGTCCCAGTACGTGGATTTCTTCTCCGCGTAGGATCCACCGGCCAGAAACTCGATCAGTCGGCGCGATCCCTCGGGCCATCCTTCGGGGCCGCGCATGTCGGTCGGGCCGAAGACGTTGACGACGGCCTGAACGGTCGATCGCGGACGCTCTTCGCGATCGGAGAGAACGCCGAGCATGAGAGAGAGGTGGCCTCCGGCGGATGCTCCCGTGACGCCGATCCGCGCGGGGTCTCCTCCGAATTCGCTCGCGTGCGAGCGCACCCACTCGATCGCCGAGCGGACGTCCTCGAGCTGCGCCGGCCACTGCGCGATCTCCGAGAGACGGTACGTCACCGTCGCGGCGACGTACCCGCGTCGCGCGAGTTTCCTGACGACTTCTCCGTAATGCTGGCGCTCACCCATTCTCCAACCCCCGCCGTGAATGCAAACGACGATCGGCCGCGGGAGGTCTCCGATTTTCGGATGCGCGATATCGAGTTGCAGCTCGAGGTCACCGCGTTTCGCGTAGGTGAGATTCGGCCGTTCGACGATCGCGTTCGTCGCGTCGCCCGCGACCGCGGACGCGGCGATCAAGAGAACGCCCGGGAGCGAGTAAGCGGGGGAACGGCGGCGCATCGTGTCTCTCCGTGGTGGATTCGGCGTCATGGGTGGGGATCTCGCTGAATGATAGCCAAACTCGAGCGAAGATCCTCGCGAGGAAACGTCGCGGGTGAGGATCTTCGCTCTCGGAATCGGGTAGGATGGAGCCTGCACCGTCGTCCGTGGGGGCGTCGGGCACTCGACAAAGCGTTCCCGAGGGACCTCCGAGCGGAATGAGAGCGTCTACCTTCGTCTCCACCGGACTCCTACTCGGCGCCGGATTCGCCGCCGGGTTCGTCGTCCGCGACATCGTCTCACGTCCTGCGGTTGTCGACGAACCCTCGTCGCCGCAAGTGAAGATCGACGAAGCGCAGCTTCAGGCGGGGGCTGAGGTCGCGCGTGCGCTCGTGGCGTCCCTCCGGGGGGACGCGTCCGAGGAGGACGGGTCGGGCGATTCTTACCACCGCCGCGAACGCACGCGCGCGGAGGCGTTCGCCGCGCTACAGGGCGCGCTCGCCGATGGCGATGAGCGCCGTGTGCGCGAGGCTCTCCACGATCTCTCGCGCGGCGGCGGCGAGCGACTCTCGAGCGAAGAGCTGGCGGCGCTCGGCGGACTCCTTCGCGAATTCGACTCGCATCACCTGCGGGATCTTTCTCGGGCGATCGTGATGAGCGGCGGTGAGGAAGGCGTCGACATCGTGATGGCGTTCGCGCACGACGCCGGACTCTCTCTCGAGGCACGCATGCACGCTCTCGAGGGACTCATGCACGTACCGCCCGAACACGCGGGGAATCTTCTTCCGGCGCTCTCGGACTTTCTCGAGAGCGGAGCGCCGCCGCGCCTCGAGCACACCGCAGCGCGCGCGATCGGCGAGCTCGCCGGCGACCGCGCGTCGAGCGTCCTTCTCGGGCTCCTCTCCGAGCGCCCGGGCGTGCGCCCGGAGGTCGTGTTCGACGCTCTGGGTGATGTCGGAGGAATCGGCGACGCGGAGACGCTCGCCGGCATGCTCGGGGGGGAGTGGAGTCGGCGGGAGAAGTCATCGCTTCTCCACGCCGTCGGTCAGATCGCAGCCCGAAGCGAGAACGCGGAGGTCCTCCTCGATATGATGCGCGAGCCTCCCGGCGGAGTTTCACGGTCGATGGTTGCCGAAGCGATCGAGCGTTCCGCTCATCACCTCGATGCCGAGTTTCTGAAGGAGGCATTGCTCGAGGCGTCGGCGGACGGTCGCGCGCAGCAGAGGATCGCTCGTGCGCTCATGGAAAATGCCGGCAACGTCGGACTCGAGATCCTGCTCGAGGTCTCGGGCCGCGCGGACTACGAGCTCGACGGTCGCGCTCTCGCCCGCGCGCTCGGCGATGGGGCCGGCGGCGAGGCGGTGCCCGTGATGATGGACCTGCTGCGAAAGGGAGGCGACGCGGGCACGCTCGAGTCGCTCGCACGCGGCGTGTTTCGACGCGGCGGGCGAGAGAGCGTCGAGAGCCTCGTCCGGCTCCTCGAGGGAGGGACTGCGGCGCAGCGTCGCGCGGTCGCGCACGGCCTAGGTGAAGCGGACGCGTCGGCTCTCGGAATGGATCGCCTCGTCGAGGCTCTCCGAACGGAGGGCGATCGCGATGTGCGCTCTGGGCTTGCGCGGTCGATCAGCCGCCTCTACGGGGGAGCGGGATTCGACGAGGTCGCGGGAGTCCTGCGTTCTCCCGACCTCGATCGCGAGCACCGTCACGCGATGATGTGGGGGCTCGAGGAAGCCCTTCGTCGCGACGTTCCGGCGGCGCGCGAGCTCTTCGTCGATCTCGCGGCAAACAATGCCGCGCCGGACATTCGGCGACACGCCGTCGAAATCATCGCACACGCGCACGACGCGACTTTCGTACCCCAGCTCGAACGCCTGCTGGAGCGGGAATCACATCCTCACGTGCGCGAACAAATCGTCGAAGCGATTCGACGGCTCAGGGACGACGAGTAGCCTCCGGAGCACGATCGCGTCGCGGGCGATCCGCTTTCTCGGCGACAGCGTGCCGAACCCATTTCCGAAGCTCGTTGCGCGCGGGGCTGGGGCGGAGGATCCACGCGTCGTTGTGATTGCGAAATCCTGTCGTCCGGAAGCGGATCTTCAGCTCGATGCCGGCAGCCTCGAGATAGTTGCGCGTCGCTTCGAGCGAGATGCGGCGGTTCGAGGAGTTTTCGTGGAGGACGAACTGCGGCCGGTTTCCGAGTCGGCGGAGCCTCTCGAGCGCTGAGTTTCGATCGGCGCCGGGGTACGGCCAACTCTCGGCGACACCGTCGTAGTGACTGTACGGAACGAACGCTCGCCAGATGCGCGCGATGTCGTCGTCGTAGAGTCCGATGAAGTTGCAGGCGATCGCGCCGCGCGAAAACCCCGTGAGGATGACTCGTTCCGGATCGCCGCCGTAGCGAGCGCAGATCCAGGGCACCGTCTTCTTGGCGTAGCGGACGGTGGGGCGGGCGTCGTACTCGGGCGGCGTTCCCCACCAGGATCGTACGTTCTTCTCGCCCGCGGCGTCGAGATACGGAAGGCAGAGCCAGAGATAGCCCTCGCCGGCGGAGATTCCGTACCCGAGTTTGCTCCCTTCGACGAGACCCGTGCTCACGTCGCCGAAGGCATTCCGGTAGGGACCGTTTCCGGCGAGCTCGACGATGACGGGGAAGCGCCGTCCAGGCTTCCAATCGGTGGGTAGATAGAGGACGTGGTAAACGCCCGTCGTCCGCCAATCGGGATGGGTTTCCTTCACTCGTTCGCCGGCGGCGGGGGTTCCCTCCGAGAGTCCGGGAACCGTTAGGTCCGCGGGGACCGAGCGAAGATCGAGAGCGCCCCCCCGGCGTTCGTCGCTCTTTGCGGCGGCGCCGAACGCCGCCAACGCGATCGCGGCGGCGATGGATGGAATCGTCCACCCTCGAAGCGAAGGGATCGCGGAGCGCTCGACCGACCCGGTCGCCCGTCCACGCGTGCCATCGCCTCCGCCGTCGCCGGTCGCCATCATTCGCGTCCGGTTAACGTCGTCGCCGCATCGACGAAGCAAAGCTGATTCCCGAAGGGATTTTCGCCGCCGTAGAATCGGGCTGCGTCGGCGATGTCGGAAACGGGGAGAATCACACCGAAGAGATGCGGGGCCATCGAATCCTCGCGGACTAGCGAACTACACGCGAAAGTTCGCCGGTGAGTTTCGAATCTTCCAGGGTTCCGTCGAAGCGCATCGGCACTTTGCGCGCGCCGAACTCGAACGTCACTTCGAACGTGAGTCGGTGGCTGTCCAGGCGGACGCTCCGCAGTGCGAGTGAGTCTCCCTCGGACGTCGTCCAAGTGCCGGAGCCGTCCGCTGCAAACTCGAGCTTCATGGTGCGGGATCCGAGACTGAGCGCCCAGCGGCCGTGAAGTCCCTCGCCCGGCGTTTCTCGCGTCCCCGAAATGCGTCGGCGGAAGCTGCGGGGCGGAGGGCGCTTCACCCAGTCCGCGTCGTACGCAAAAATGAACGCCGGGGCCACGCGCGGGGAGTTCGGCTTGGCGAGACGAATCACGAAACCGAGAGGGCTCGTCTCCGGTTCTCTCCAGCGTCCGTTGTGGCGGGTGCGTCCCCATCTTCGACCGAGCGCGACGATCTCGAAAGCCTCGAAGGCCGATCGATCGAGATCGTAGGTCGCGCTACCGCGGAGCTGAGTCGCGATGCCGTGGGCGCCATCTCGGCGACGACCTTGCGAGTCGGACTTCGTGCGACCGGAGAATTCGATCGTGACGCGGTTTTCTGCTCGTGCGGTGACGACGGCCTCGATGCTCGACTCGGCTACTTCGGGCGCACGGTACGCTGTCGTCTGACCGCGCACGGTGTCGACGAGGTGAAAGCGCGCGAGGCGTGCGATGAGTTTCTCGGGGATCGGGTACGATGCGCCGACCATCGGATCCGGCGGGATCCATCGACGTGCCTCCTCGCGCGAGAACCAGATCTTGTCTTGGTTCCACTTCACTTCGGACGGCGCCTCCGGTCTGCACGCGAAGGGAAGATCGCGCGTCAGCATCGTCAAGACGAGGCCGTCCTCGGGGTAGCTGTGCTCCCAGCGATGCGTTGGGCGCACGTTAGTATCGGCGTCGAGGTATCTCTTCTCTTCGGGGAGATCTCGCCACGCGGCGAGCGCCTGCTCGAGCATCGCGAGAACTCGCTCCGGTCGGGTCGAGTTGATCGACGCGAGAAACGTCCCGCTCGGTGCGCAGACGTAGATTCCTTGGCGTGTCGACCCCGGCTGACCGCCGTAGTGTCCCTCCTCGGCCATGGCGCGAAAGAGGGCACACTCGGGATCCGTGCCGCGCTGGAGTCGCCACACTTCGTCGGCGGCGGTGACGAAGTGCTTCGCCATTTCGATCACGCGTTCGTTGGACCAGACGGACCGTCGGCCAGTTACCCCGTTGTTTCATGTGCAGCCCAGTGGATGGCCGTTCATGACCCAGAGGAGGAGCGGCTTCCGCGCGGAGCTCGCGGCGGCGATTCCCTCGTGGAACGTGACGTGCCACGGAATCTGTTCCCAGGCGAGCTCCCCTTCGGCCGGAAGGATGTGATCCCGCCACGCGGCGTAGTTCTCCGCCGTAAGGTCGATCGGCGCGCTGCGTTCGTCGGCTCGATCGGCCGGAGTCTCGCCGCAGATCGAGGGGGCTCCGGCGAGCGCGATCAAAAGAGCAAGCGCTCGGCGGCCTTGCATGGTCAAGTCTCCCATCGCTCACGGTTCGTGGTTTCGCGGGCGCCGCGAACCTTGCGCCGGAAGAACCGCGGCCGACGCGGAAACGGTCGCTGGCGGGCGTGAGCGCGCACCCGAGCGCTGCATCTTAGACCCCCCAGCTCTCCCGGTCGTATCGGAATCCGAAGAAACGCCGGAGCTTCGAGCGCGATCAGACCGGTTTTCGCCGGAAGAAGAGGTCGAAGAGAACCGGGCACAGGACGAGCGTCAAGACCGTCGCGAAGCCCAGACCGAACATCATCGCGTTCGCCATCGAGCTCCACATCCCGCCGCCGGAAACCGCGAGCGGGAGGAGGCCGATGATCGTGGTGATGGTGGTCATCAAAATCGGTCGCAGCCGGGATTTCGCGGCGACGATGATCGCCTCGCGTTGATCGACCTGCTCTCGCAGTTGGTGGTCGATCTCGTCGATGAGAAGGATCGCATTGTTCACGATGATCCCGAGAAGCGCGATGATCCCGAGGAGCGTCATGAATCCGAACGACGACCCCGTGGCGAGAAGTCCGGGCGTGATCCCGCAGAGCATGGGCGGGATCGTCAGTACGACGATGAGGAATCGCCGGATGCTGTTGAACTGAGCGATCAAGATCAGGGATAGGAAGGCGAAGGAGATCGGAAATACGGAGCCGATGTTCCCCTGCGCCTCGGCGCTCTCTTCCTGTTCGCCTCCGTACTCGATGCGATAGCCGTCCGGCCAGTCCGTGCGCGCGAGGAGCGCTGAGAGGCGCGGGCGGATGTCGGCGAGGGCGGCACTCGCGAAGCGACCTGTCACCTGCGCCTTGATCGTCATCGTCCTGAGCGTGTCTTCGCGAAGAATCGAACCGGGGAGCGTCACGAGCGATACCTCGGCGACCTGACTCATCGGAACCGTCGAGCCGTCGGAGCGAATCACGGGAACGTCGCTGATCCGCTCCGGATGCTCGCGAAAGCTCGCGTACGGCCGAAGAATGATCGGGATCGCTTTGTCGTCTTCGCGAAAGCTGCTGACCGTCAGACCGCGGTACTGCAGAGCGAGAGTAGACGCGATGTCGCGCGTCGAGAGACCGAGGCGAGCCGAACGGACCGAGTCCGGATCGACCGCGAGTTGCTTGACCCACGGCCCCCAGTCGTCACGGATCTCGACGACACCTTCGACTTCGCGAAGCTGCGCCCCGATGCGATCTCGGCACTCGTAAATCTGGTTCAAGTCTTCGCCGTAGAGACGAATCTGAATCGGGTCACCGACCGGTGGACCGTTTTCGAGGGCTTTCGCGGCGACGCGTGCGTCCGGAAACGCATTGCGAGCGTGATCGCCGATTCTTCGCGTGATTCTGCGTATCTCGGTGGGATCGCCCGTCGTCGTAAGTACCGACAAGAAGGCGTAGTTCGGGTTCGCAGGCTCGGGATTGAGCGAGAGGTACCAGCGCGGCCCGCCGTTCCCGATCCACGTCGAAACACTCTCGATCTCGTTGCCGAATTCGTTCTTCAACCAGGCCTCGAACTCGGAGACCCTCGCTTCCGTGACGGCGATGTCGCGACCGAGCGGAAGCTCGAAGTCGACGACGAACTGCCCTCGTTCGTTGGGCGGAAAGAAGATCGTCGGGACGAACCTGAACCCTGCGCCGGCGGCGATCGTCAGGGCGAGGATGGCGCCGAGGAAGATCGGCTTTCGCCGCAACGCGAAGCGGAGAGATCGTTCGTAGGTCGGAAGTCCGCGCTCGAGCGCGCGTCCGATGAACGTATCCCGCTCGAGCGGCTTGAGAAAGTAGTAACAAAAGAGCGGAATCACGCTCAGAGAGAGAAGCCAGGAGGCGAGTAGCGTGAGCGTGACGACCGCAAAGAGGCTGTACGTGAACTCGCTCACCGCTCCCGGGGCGAGCGCGATCGGAGAGAACGCCGCCACTGTCGTGCAGCTCGCCGCGAGAAGTGGAATCGCGAGCGAGCCGACCGCCTCGGTGCACGCGGTTCGCCGATCCTCGCCTCGTCCGAGACGAACCAGAATCTGCTCGCTGACGACGACCGCGTTGTCGACGAGCAGGCCGAGAGCGATGATCAGCGCGGCGATCGACATCATCTCGAGCTGAACATCGAGGACCGGCATGAACGCGAAGCAAAGGAGCACCGCGGACGGAACGAGCATCGCCACGACGAGCGCGATTCTCCAGCCCGCGAACAGGAGCATCACGAAAGCCACGAATCCGAACGCCTGCCCGAGGTTGATCACGAAATCACGAATCGACTTCGCGACGTATTTCGGTTGGAAAAACACCGTTTCGATGTCGAGGCCGAGCGGAAGCTCGCTCTGAATCTGTTCGAGTCGGTTGGCGACTCGCTCGCCGACTTCCGTGACGATGCCTCCTTTCACCATCGACACCGCCAGGCAGATCACGCGCTCTCCGTCGTAGTGTGCGATCGATCGCGGCGGATCTTCGTAGTCGCGTCTCACGTCTGCGAAATCGGAGAGGACGACAGAGCTTTGCTCTCCCGGCATCGCGAGTCGGTAGCTCCGGAGCTCGTCGAGGCTTTCGAACTCTCCGAGCGTCGCCACGTCGACTCGCTCCTCGCCGATCGTCATCGTGCCGCTGGACGCCACGGCATTCTGGTCCTGAATGCTGTAGACGAGTCCGAGCGGAGAGATCGAGCGAGCGCTGAATTCCGACGTGGAGAACTCGATGTAGATGCGCTCGTCGAGCACTCCGTGGAATTCGACTTTCGCGACGTCCTTCATCTCGAGGAGGTCATCGCGAATTCCTTCGGCGTAGTCGAGGAGCTCGCGGGCGGTGAACCCATCGCCTCGGAGCGCGTAGATGTAAGGAAAAACGTCTCCGAACTCGTCGTCGACGCGCGGAACGCCGGCGCCGTCCGGAAGCTCCGTCGCGGCGACCTTGTTTCGGAGCCGTTGCCAGACGGGCTCGAGCTCGAAGAGATGCTCTTCGAGCTCGACGGAGATGATGGAGAAGCCGTTTCGAGAGGTGGACTTGACCTCTTTCACTTCCTCCATCTGACGCACTGCCTGCTCGAGAGGCTCCGTGACCTCCTGCTCGACCTGCACGGCGGTTCGACCGGCGTACGAAGTCAGGATCTGCGCGGTGCGGATCGTGAACTCCGGATACTCGAGGCGTCCGATCGAGAAGTACGTGGAGATCCCGACCGAGAGAAGAACCGCGTAGAGAACCAGGGTGGTGCGGTTGTATCGGAGCGAGAGGCGTGCGAGGTTCATGCGCGAGTCACTCGTAGCGAACCGTCATTCCCGGTTCGACTCGATGCACGCCGCGCGAGACGATACGCGTGCCTGGCTCGAGTCCCGATCGAATTTCGACTCTTCCCCCGCTCCGCAGCTCGCCGGTGGTGATGATTCGCTTCGAGAGCGTCCCGGTGCCCGCTCCCGTCGGTTCGAGAACCCAGACGTAGCGTTCGCCGTCGGGGGCGCCGACGACGCACACTGACGGCACTGCCGTCGTCGGGCCTTCCGGGTTGGGAAGCTCGATCGTCGCCTCGCCATCGAGTCCCGCGCGAAGATCTTCGTCGTCACTCTTGAGCGAGAGCGTGATCGCGTAAGTGGTGTCAGCCGACGCACGAGTCGCGATCTTGAAGACCGCTGCGGCGTACACTTCGCCATTGTCGCCGCCGAGACGAACCTCGGCGGAATCGCCGATCTTGAGAAGGCCGACGACGTCTCGAGGAACGCCGATCTCCATTTCCATCTGTCCCTCGCCCTGGACTCGGAGGACGGGCGTCCCTGCGGTGACGACCTCCTGCCGCTCTCGGAGCACTTCGGCGACGAAGCCCGGATAGGGCATGGTCAGCACGCCATCGTCGACGCGCTTCTTTGCGGTGCGGAGCGCGGCCGCCGCCGAGCTCTGTGTCGCGATCGCGCTGTCGAGCTGCGCCTTGCTCGCGTTTCCGCGTTCGAAGAGCTGTTGGACTCGCTTGAGCTCTTGTTCGGCGCGCGTCGACTCGGCCTCGGCTCGAGTGAGGTCCGATCGATACGTCGAAACGTCGAGGCGGGCGAGTTCGGCATCCTTCTCGTACCGGCGACCGCGCACGGCGATGAGCTCGATGATGCGTCCGCCGACTTCGAATCCGAGCTCGGCCGAGTCCGCCGCGCTCGTAACGCCCGAGAAACTTCGCACGATCTTCGGCGACGGCGGAGCAACTTCATGAGTGATCACTAAGCGCGGTGGGGCGGGCTCGATCGGCGGCGGCTCACAAGCGACGAGGGCGACAGTCCCGAGCAGAAGGAACATCGTTTCGATCCGTCGATTCATCGCGTCGACTCCAGATAGATGCGCAGCCGTTCCGCCCAGGCGGCTTTCTCTTCGAAAGATTTGGAAAACTCGAACCACGCGATGGCGCGCTGCATCGAAACGATGTCGCGGAGGTACTGGTAGCCTGCGAGCGCTTCGTTCTGCTTCTGCGTGAGAAGCTCACCTTGCGCGTCGAGAAGGTCGAGAATGGTGGCCGCTCCCTGCTGGTATTTCGCCTGGACGGCTTCGAAGTTGTCGCTCGCGGCCTGCAGGGCCCGGCGGCTGAAGAGCATCGCCGGATGGCTCGCGCCGATGCCGTGTCCCGCTGCGAGCGCTCGCTGTTCGATGAGAAGCAGTGCGCGGTCGCGCTGGGCCGAAAGTCGATCGCGGACGCTTCGAATCTGTCCGGATTCTGCGCTTCGCTTGCCGTCGAAGAGCGGGATCACGAAGGCCACACCGACGCTCCATTCGTTCTGAGAATCGGACGGAATCTGGTGCGCGCCCTGAAGAACTCGCTGGAATCCGCCGATCGCGCTGATTTCGGGGACGAAGTTCCGACGGCGGCGCTCCCGGAGGAGAACTCCCTGGGCGGCGATGGTCTTCTCGAAGGCCTGGATCTCCGGAGCGCGGTCGCGCGACTCCGAGCGGAGAAACTCGATGAAGCGGCGAAAGCTGGCGAGATCGTTCACGAGCGTCGAGAGAGGCTCGTTCATGAAATAGAAGTCGTCGTCCTCGAGCCGGATGTCGCGGAGGTTCCAGTATCGTCCGCGCTCGACGCCCAGCGCCACGTTGAGCGTGACTCGGGCGGTCCGCCGAGTCGAATCGCGCCGGAAGAGATTCGAGCTCGCTTGCGCGAGACTCGCTTCCCAGCGAAAGATTTCGACTGCCTCACCGGCGCCGACGTCCCGCCTTAGCTTGGCGAGTTGAAGGTTGTTCTCAATGAGTTGAAGGTTCTCCTTCTCGATCGCATAGAGAGCTTCGGCGGAAAGTACATCGAGGAATGCGAGCGCCGCGGCTTCGATCGTATCGAGCCGGACGGACTCCTCGTCGAGCCGCGCCGCCTCGGCCGTGAGGCGTTGAGCTTTGATCTGACTTCCCAGTCGATCGCTGAAGAGCAACTGCCGAATCTCGACCCCGAGCGATAGCGAGTGCGCGTGAACGGGCGTCAAGGCCGGAGAGATCACTTCCGTCACTCCGGACGCCGCCGATTGCCCCGTGACGTCGAGGTTCGGGAGGTAGTTCGCACGAACGACTCTCGCCGCTTGTTCTTCGGCGCGCGCTTGCGCGATCGCGGCGGCGACGTCTGGGTGCATCCGCTCGCCGATCTCCATGGCCCGCTCGAGCGAGATCTCTTCGGCGTCCGGATGGAGAGCCTCCTCGAAGAGGAATCGCGCGGCGAGCGACGTCTCGTAGTCTGGTGACCAGCCGAGTGCGGTCGCGGTCTTCATGTTGATGACGAGCTGATCGTCCGCGCGAAGGAGGACGGGAAGAAGCTCGGTCGGCACTCCCGAGAGGATTTGATGCAAATTGAGCGCGATGCGGCGGAAGAGAGCCGATCTGTTGTCGCTCGCCAGTCCAGCGAACGCTCCGATCTCTACGTCACGGACACCCAAAATGGAGAGGGACTGAATTCCCTTCTCGCTCAGCGCCGCGAACAGCCGCGCGCGAAACTCAGGCTCGACGCCCGATAGAATCGGGACGTACACCGCCTTTGCGTCGGCCGGTAGTGCGGCGACCGACTCCTCTGCCGTATCGCCGCGGGGGAACGCCAGGAGCTCGACTCCGAGCTTGGTAGCGAGAGCGTCGATCTGCGGGCGATAGATTCCTTCGAGCGCTTGAAACGCAAATCGATCGACGATCGCGTAGACCGCATCGGCGCCGGAGAGCTGGACGAGCCGCTCGAGGTCGGCCTCGATGCGCCGAGGGCTTTGGATGAACGTGTAGTTGGGAGTGGTCGATCCGCCTTCGGGGGAGATTCGATCGCCACTCACGTCGATGAATTCGACCGCGCCGCCGACGATCGGTTTCGTGCGGTCCTCGACCGGGAGCTCTGCGGCGCGGTAGGTGGAGACGAAGCCCGCGGTGTAGATGACGGAGACGTCGGGAGCCTGAAGCGCTTCACGAAGCACGGCCTCGACGCGATCCGGATCCCCGTTCGCGTTGAACGTATCGCGAAGCTCGTAGCGGTACTGGTCGGCAGCGAGCGCGTCGAGCTCCGCGCGAAACCCTCTGATGACGGCATCGAAATACGGCGAATCCCGGTCTCGGACGACCGCGATGACGTTCGTGGCGAGGTCTGCCGGCTCGGCCTCTGCGTCGTCCGCCTGCGCGAAGAGAGCGGCACGATTCGTGAGCGGAACTAGCGGGGAGAGACCGAGCGAGAAAAACGCGATCAACCATAACGACGCGAGCTGTCGAGATGTTCGCACGGTACGCTCCATGATCCTAGCCCGGACAGTATCAGAATTCGGTTCTACCCGAGACACCGCGTCGAGTTCTACCCGGGATCGCGAGAGTGAACTCACGTGAACGCGAACCGAGGTGATCGGTTCTCGAGAGATCGATCCAGCCGCGATCGTGAATCGCCCGTGAAGGACAATTGAACTGGCGTCCATCCGAGTCAGGGGTGCGAAGCTCGAACTGGGTGGGACGAATGGGAGGGTAGGTCGATCCCACGCCGAAGTTGGCGACGTTATCGGAGCGTCACGCCTCGCGTACGGACTCGACTTAGCGCTGCGCGTCGAACAGCGGGAGCGAACCGTCGCTAGCGAAAGCGGTCAGGGGAAGAGTGCGTCTCGTTCGATTTCGCCGTGGCGCGGAGACGATGAGCAACTCTCTTCGAAAGCTGCTCGATGAAACGTCGGCGCCTGTGCGTTCTAACCGCCGGAGAGTCGAGAGTCGCCGGGGGTTGAGAGACCTAGGCCGAGCGGCTCGCTGAAGAAGAGGGCCCGAAACGGTGATAGGATCGGTCGACGAGCGAGACGGCCGGCGAGTCCGACGGATTGAACTCGCACCGTCGAATCAAGCGGGTTGAAAGTGCGGCGCGGTTGATCCTCCCGTTCCCCGTCGAGAGAGCACGATCATGGAACACGAAAACACCCGTCCGATGCCAGAAGATCAGCTCGAGGAGATCGAACGGAAACTCAAGGCGGCGGAGTTGGCCAAGCTCGAGGCAGAGACGGATGCCATCCGCCGGAACAAGCCGATGACCCTGACCGTGCTTTTCGGTTTTCTCGGCGCGTTTAGCGGGTTCGGCGCCTGGATGATCAACGAATTCAAGCAGTACAGCGAGGGGCACATGGCGCTGAGAGAAGTCGAAGAGCTCGAGCAAGAGAAGAACAGCCTCCAGGGCGAAGTCACCATGATCCTCGGCCTCAAGGCTCACTACCGAGAAGAGGCGGAGCGTTTGCGGCGCGAGACGACCGAGAAGCAAGACGTGATCGACAAGGCTTATCTCAAAGCACTCTTCGCGAAGTCCGAGGCGCTCTACGCGTTTAAGCACGTGGAAGTGCTGGAGGACCCGGAAGCTCGCGCAAGGGTCGCCGAAGACATGCTGAAAGTTGCGCGGGAAGCGATCTCCGACCTCGGCGACGCGCTTCCGCTCATTCCCGCATCGGATTGGGCTCGAGATATGCGGTACGCTCCGTCCGGAGCATTCGGCGGCAACAGCTACATCTTGTATTACGAAAAGGATGACAAACGTCGCTACTACGACGTGAAAGAGCAGCGTTTTCTGACCGACGAGGAAGAGAAGCTGATTCGCGTGCCCTGACGCGAAGTTCTACGTTCTCGCCGCCATGACTAACGAGGAAGAGCACAACCTACCTCCGATTCTCCCCGTGGGTACGGCCGTCGTCAGCACGGTCGAAATTGCGGAGCGCGCGGGGAAGCCGGTATACCCTCGCGGCTCGGTCGGAATGATCACTCGGGCGCCGAGCGACCCGGATCATCGCTACCGCGTGCGATTCCCCGGCGGACAGGAAGCTTCCCTTAGACGAGCGGATCTAGTCGTCCTCAAGCACTTCCAGCGCGAGGGGATGAATCTCGATCCCATGGCGGAACACGACCTCTACCGCCATGTGATCTATCAGTGCGTCATCGGATCTCGCGCGTACGGTCTGGACCACGACGGTTCGGATATCGATCGTCGTGGTATCTACCTCCCGCCCGCTCACCTCGAGTGGTCTCTCTACGGTGTACCCGAGCAACTAGAAAACAACGAGACGGAGGAATGCTACTGGGAGATGGAGAAGTTCTTGAAGCTCGCGCTCAGGGCGAACCCGAACGTTCTCGAAGTCCTGTATTCGCCCATCGTCGAGAAGGCAACGCCGCTCGCTCGAGAGCTCCTGGATCAGAAGAACATCTTTCTTTCCCGTCTCGTCTATCAAACGTACAACGGCTACGTCCTATCGCAGTTCAAGAAGCTCGGTCAGGACCTTAGGAATCGGGGCACGATCAAGTGGAAGCATGCGATGCATCTGATTCGACTCCTGCTGTCGGGAATCACCATTCTTCGCGAAGGATTCGTGCCCGTTCAGGTCGCCCAGTACCGTGAGAGATTGCTTGCGATTCGCGACGGGGAGACGCCGTGGAGCGAAGTCGATGCTTGGCGCTTGAAGCTGCACCAAGAATTCGACGCCACATACGAAACGACCGATCTTCCAACTCATCCGGACTACGAGAGTGCGAACGCGTTTCTCGTAAAGGCGCGGAGGTCGATGGTGACGTGAACGAGCTCGACCCGCGCCTTCAAAAGATCACCGAGAGTCAGCCGTATCCGCTGGTGTTCGCCACGGTCAGCGGCGCTCACCTCTACGGTTTCGCATCGGCGGATTCCGACTGGGATCTACGCGGCGTTCACGTCCTCCCGATCGAAACCGTGGCGAGTCTGAACGAACGCCGGGAGACGATCGAGGACTCCCCCGAGGTGACGAGCGACGGATTCGAGCTGGACCTGGTGACGCACGACATCGAAAAGTTTATGCGTCTTATGCTCAAGAGGAACGGCTACGTTTTGGAGCAAGTGTTTTCGCCGCTGATTGTCGCCACTACTCCGGAACACGAAGAGCTCAAGACGCTCGGAAAGGACTGCATCACTCGGCACCACGCGCACCACTACTTGGGTTTCGCGAGAACGCAGTGGGGGCTCTTTCTCAAGGACACGCCGAGGAGGGTCAAGCCGCTTCTCTACGTGTACCGGGTGCTCCTCACGGGAATCCACCTCATGCGCACGGGGCGCATCGAAGCGAACATCGCGGAGGCCAACGAAGAACTCCAGCTTCCGTACATCGCCGAACTCGTCGAACGCAAAGTGAACGGAAAAGAAAAGGAGGAGCTGGTCGACGAGGATCTCGCCTTCCACCAGCGCGAGTACGAACGATTGGTTCAGGTTCTAAATGAGGAGCGAGATCGGTCGGCGCTGCCGGAGAAATCTTCCTCCAGAGCGGGGCTCAACGATCTGCTCCTTCGCTTGAGGCTCGAAGGGTTTTCGCGATAGCGCCCTCGCTTTCCGTGGCTTTGCGAGCGGAGTCGCTACCGAACAAATCGGATCGAGCCCCTCGACTCCTACGCGCTCCGGACACGGGAGTCGAGTGTCGGCACGTCGGCGAAGTCGTCGCAAACGATCAGAACGGCAGGAAAGGCTGTTCGATCGCCACGGCTACGATCAGGGTTGATTCGAAGCGAGGAAGCCGGTCTGGGAGATCTCGCCAGACCTCCCAGACCGATTGGGCGACTACGGCTGAACGCCACCGCCGTCGCCGTCTGGGCCACCCTCACCGCCCATGCCTTGCTGAGAATCAACGAGCGCCTCTGCGAGTAGATAGGCGAGTCGTTGGAGTGCGAGACAGTGCGGCAGAAGCCCCATGGCAGCCGCGACCAGGGCATTGGCGATTCGGGCGGCGTTCCTCGCGGCGGCTTGAGCCTGCGCCATTCTCTGGAGCGCGTTCCCGATCGCGTTCTGTGCCTGCGGGGAAAGGATCACACCGTTCTGACCGGGTAGGACGCCAAACGGCGGAGCGCCCGGTGGGGGCGGAGCGGGAGGGGCCGCCTGTATCTGCTGAAACACGGTATTCCCGAGCGCCATGGACGCTCCGTAGAGTGCTTGGGCTGCCATCGCGAGGATCGTGTACGCCAGGGTCAGAAGGCGGATGACCATGAGCAGGCAACGCTTTGCGGCCTCGAGCAGTCCTGCGATGAGGAGAAGAAGGAGGAGCTTCTCGAGGAGTAGGCGTTTTTGCTCTGCAGCGTACGAGGCGCTCTTGCCTTCCGTTGTGCTGCTCTCGACGAGCTCATCGACCTCGGCTCGAAGCTTATGCTCCATCCTCCAAGCATCTCGCAGCACTCGCGTGACGTCGTCGGCGACCGCCTGTCCTTTTTCGAGTTGGCTTCGCGCGTCCGCCATTTTGAGATCGAGATCCTCGTCACCGCTCGCCGTCACGGTGAACTGGCTTAGGGCGGATTTCACACGCTCCAGCTCCTCGATCTCGATTCCTCCGAGCGTTTCGGCTCGGCACTCCTCGGTGAGCTCGGCAATGGTGACTTGCTCAAGCGGCTCGTCTGCGCCGATAGAGAAGCCCGCAGTCTTTGCGTGCTGAGCGGCCAGCGCGTCGACACGCTTTCGCAGTTCATCCGCGCGCTTCCGAAGTTCCTCGATCGTCAATCTCGCCATCGAAATAGCCCCCGAAAAGAGTTTGGTTCTCGTTGCGATCGGAGTTGCCGACGGCGGCCTCGATCGCGCCCACACATACGCAAGATTCGAACGGACAGCAGACCGAACGGTCCGAAGACCCGGTTTCGACCCACATCGATCGTTGCGGCGCCGTCGATACGTGGAATCCACGCCGATCGACGAGCGCGTTCTTCGACGAAACCGAATCTCTGCGCCAACCTGCACGAAGCACGAATGCAGGTGCTCAGCTTGAGGATCGAGTCCGTTTACGAGAGAGCGTGCGCGCGGGACGAGGACAAACTCCCCATGCACCGCGACCGCAACTCACTCTCGCGTGAGTGGATCAACCCAGAACTGCTCCCGTATCCACACTGCTCTTGCCGATTGGCCCCACAAATCGGACGATTCTATGCAGCTCAGCTGACCTGAGCTTTTCACCTAATCCGCATGGTAGGTCGGAGCGGACTACGATCAAGCGTTTTCTCGACCGAAGAGCCGGTTTCCGTTCGGCGCCCGCCGAGCTCGCTACGGCGGAGCTCGCAAAAAGAAAGAAGGACTCGCGGAACCCGCAAGTCCTTCTCAGTTCTGGTCGGGGTGACAGGATTTGAACCTACGACCTCCTGCTCCCAAAAAAGCGAAGTGGGTTTCCGCAACTGCAAGCGAGACCACACAACTCACGTTCCCTTAGGTGCTCATAATCCACCTTGTTCCATCTACGTTCCGGTCTGTCTCGGGTCTGTCTCGCTGACTGGTGGACCCATTGGTGGACCCAATCGAGCAGGCTATACTTGCTCGGGCTCAACGACGAAGCCCCTGCCGGCTCCCGGAACGTCAGCGGCAGCGAACCCCGCTACCGTGCCCCGTTCCGCCACCGCATCTCCGTCGAGGTCTGGGATGGCTGTCTTGATCGCCAACCGATACGTGGTCCGCAGTCCCTTCAAACGATTGGTGTGCACGTGGCTCTGCGGGCTACCGCCGGACGACAGAGCGCTGAATCGCACGCCAAAGCAGCCGAAACCCGAGCTGGTACCAAGCCAATAGGCGTCCACCTTCCCGAGGATGCTCCAGCCGACATAGCCGGCTCTGCTTCTCTGGTCGAACGAGCCAACGGAGTTGGCAGCTTGGAGTGGAAGGGGACTCCTCGTTCCTGGAGGGCGACGGCAGAGACGGAGAGAGACTCCTCGTGGGCTACGTGGCGGGCAGGGAATCAGCCGAGGACTCGCACCCGTAGTGATTTCGATGGTACTTGAGGTGCCCTTTGCTCACGGAGTGTCCCTTGGCGGTTCTGAGTCTGCCGCCCAGACCGACTAAGGTCAGGTCATCCGCAATCGTGAAAGCACCCGTATCGAACAAGATGTGGTGGTTCGGGCACAGGCAGAGCACATTGTCTTCCGTGTCCGCCCCGTCGTGCGGCGAACCCAGCGAGCGGATGTGAGCGGCTTCAGCGTAGTACCCTGCGGGAGTTTCGAGGCGAACTCCGCAGACCTGGCAACGATACCCGTGGGCTTCCTTGACGTTCTTCGCAACTCGGACATCTCGAACGATGCGAAGCGTACTGCTTTCCCGTCGAGCCGTTGGTCTTGCCTCTGATTCTGGCTGCCAGGGTGCGGCAGAATCGTCAACTCGGCGAAGACGATAACGCCAAACACGGAACCCCGACCGTCCCTGTTCGTGCCAGAAGTCCTCTACCGTGTAGAGCCCGTCGTATCGAAAGCCCTCGGCGGGTGCGTACTCGGAGTCGAGCCGGGAACCTCGGACAACTCGGACGGGTGCGCCTGTGGTCTTGTTTCTGGCAAGAGCGAGGTTCTGACGCTCAAGGGTCTGGTCGGCGACCTGCTTACGTGTCTGCGGGTCGTTCCCACCGTGTCCCGTGTAGATAATGATGTCGCCGCTGTCGATGTCGTCTTCATAACCGCCTGAGACGACAATGGAATCGGCACCCTCAAAGGCTGAGCCAGAGATGCCAGCCTGGACAGGAGCATGAATGCCAGCCTTGGCTAACGCTGCTCGGTCAGAGAACCTGCTTCCGACAGGTACCGAATCTAAGTGTCCGAAGATCCTATCAGCCACCGAAGAACCCCGTCAGGACAGGCATGAAGTCCTTTACCTTTCCTGCCAAGTCGGTCACTTGCCCTAAGAGCGTGGACACCCTCTCTATCAGCGGCTTGACCACTGCGGGCTTTTGCTGTTCCTTCGGCGACGCTGCCTGGGTCGCTATTGCGGACAGAAGGTCGATTACGTCCTTCCTGGTTTGCTCGTCAATCTCTTTCCTGTCAACGACCGCCTGGGTCAGTTCTCGAATAGCACGGCTGGCTTCCTGGTCACCTTGGTTCTTGAGTACCGTGACGGCGGAATCGAGAGTCTGAACCGCGCCGGTGTTGATTGTCCCGACGGTGCTTCTATCGACCCGGATGTTGTGCAATGTCCCCTACGTGTTGATAGATGGCTCGGGGTCGCTGTGGATAAACCGGAGCGGAACGTGGCACCCCCATTATGTCTTCCATCTCGGCACGAAGGGCATTGATGTTCCGTTCGAGCCCTTCAGTGTGACGTGCTTGAATCTCGGAGATCTTGGCGTAGCAGTGGAGGCAGAGGGGCACCTCATGCATCTGCCCGTCGTCTCCTGGAACGGACAGCGAGTACATCGGCGGATTCTGGCACTGGTAGCAGCGCACGCTATTTCTCATCCGTTGGCTTCGGCGGTGGAGGCGTCGGCGGCGGATTCCGAATGGTCGGCGGACTCTTCGGCACCGGCTGACCGATGAGGGGTTCGGGGTGCGTGTCTGTTGTCGTCGGCTCGGGCTGATCGGACATCACTTCTTCTCGTCTTGAGGACTTGGCGTCGGTCTTTCTGTTTGCGGCGGCGATGGCGGTTGGCGAATCGCCGTTCTCGGGACGAGCTGACCAAGCGGCTTATTCCCGCCGGGAAGGCTACGGAGTTGCCTTCACTTACCCTTCGGCTGTGAATCCGGCTTCTGAATGACAGGCGACGGCTTGGGCGGCTTCTGCCCTTCTTCAAGCGGTTGTGGCTTGGGCTTCTTGGATTCGTCCGACATCTTGCCTCACTTACTCTCTGACGGCTTGTCAGTCGAAGGCGGTTTCGGCGTCTCGCCTGACGAAGACGGCGTAGTCAACGGCGGCGGCTTCGGCGGCTTCTGCCCCCGCTCCTCGTACGGCGTCGGCTCCGGCTTCTCGGACATCGCATTCCTCACTTCAAGTTGATGACAACGAACGTCAGTACGAGGAGCACCCCAACGACCAGGAGGATTCCGCCGGCACCGTTGCACCACCCTGTAATCCCGCCCCATCTACCACCGGTCTGCGGCTTGCCAGCGTCAAACTCGTCAAGTGCTCGCTCGTTCGCCTTTCCCGCTGCGAAGAAAGACAGCAAGACAAGCCCCATACTGAGAGCGAGAGCGCCCCACCCCACACTCAGTATCCAGGACTGAGTAACGGGCGCCTTGCCCACAACATCCTTGACGAAGGCGAAGGAGATACCGAGAGCACCGCCCGAGAGAGTCAGTGAGGTCTTGTCGTACGACCGCCACGATTCCTGAACGGTTGCTTGCAGGAGCTTCCGGTGCTCGTCAGTCAGCCGGTTTACTCGTTCCTCGTGCGACTCTGTCACTTCTGAGCCCCTTTTCTCTCCACGGACTCAACAATACACTGAACATCGTAGCCCAAGCTGAAGACAGGTCAAACGGAAGTCCGCAGAGCGGCAAGCCGCCTGCGCCGGGAATGAGAAAGAGAGCCTCGGTCGTGCCGTACGCTGGCTCTTGCCGGCGTCGGGGCTCAACCCGGCACCGTTGAACGGTCGGACGCTGTGGAGGGGCTTCAGGAGGGACTGATCAGCTCACCGCATCAGCCCCCGCACCCCCGCACTTGTCCATCTAAGTGTGGATTCAAGGTGGACCCAGCAGTGGACACAGCAACAAAAAGAAGGACTCACGGGATTGCCGTAAGTCCTTCATTCATAATGGTCGGGGTGACAGGATTTGAACCTACGACCTCCTGCTCCCAAAGCAGGCGCTCTAGCCAAGCTGAGCTACACCCCGTCATTCTCGATGCGTTCTGAGCGAAGCCCGATGATTGTGCGGCCCGAAGGGGGCCGGGTCAAGTCGTCGGGCCGGGCGCCGACGTGGGTCGCCCGATGGAGTGTTTTCTGCTCCCTCGGCTCCTCCCGCATTCCTTCGATCCTCAACGGAACGCCGGCGACGAATCCGGCGGTTCGATCGAACGAGCACTCGATGGCTTTCTTCGCGTTCTTCTCTTTCCTGCGTACGATGGGAAGGCCGTCCCACTTGCTCTTTCCTTAGATCTCGTTTCCGTTTTCGTGAGTTGTGATGAGTCTCGACGCGCTTCTTCTTCGCTTCGCTCTTCTCTCGACGGTCGTTGCGAGTGGAGCGACGGGACTCGATCTCGCAGCACAGCTCGACGAATCCGCGTCGATCGGCGAAGCTCCTAGCGGGGCGAAGTCCAAACCTTCGCGTACTCTCGTCTACAAGACGGTCGGCGATGTCGAGCTCCGCCTTCACGTCTTCGATCCGCCGGGACTCGCTCCGGGTGATCGCCGCGCCGCCATCGTTTTCTTCCACGGCGGCTCCTGGGTCGGCGGCGACCCGAACCAGTTCTATCCTCAGTGCCGCCATCTCGCCTCGCGCGGAATGGTCGCGATCTCCGCGGAGTACCGCCTGAAGAGCCGTCACGGGACCACTCCGTTCGACTGCGTTCGCGACGGCAAGTCGGCACTTCGCTGGGTGCGCGCGCACGCGGCGGAGCTCGGGATCGATCCGGAGCGAATTGCCGCGGGTGGGGGATCCGCCGGCGGACACGTCGCAGCGGCGGTTGCGACGGTGGCGGGACTCGACGAGCACGGCGAGGACCGTTCGGTTTCTTGCGTGCCCGCGGCGCTCGCTCTCTTCAATC
Source organism: Planctomycetota bacterium (assembly GCA_965223845.1). Classification (GTDB taxonomy): domain Bacteria; phylum Planctomycetota; class UBA8108; order UBA8108; family SXIK01; genus CBDCXR01. Next base: position 91,585 of record CBDCXR010000004.1, read on the forward strand.
CGGTCTACGACAACGGACCGGGCGGGTGGGGTCACGCGAAGGTCCGCGACCGCTACTGGGAGATCTCGCCGCTCCACAACGTCCGACGGGGAATCCCTCCCGCAATCGTGTTCTTTGGGACCAAGGATCGACTCGTTCCCGTGCGCACGGCGAAGAACTTCCAGCGCGCGATGCTCGACGCGGGAAGTCGGAGCGAGCTCGTCCTCTTCGACGGCGAAGGCCACGGTTTTTTCAATCCCGGACGGGGAAACGGGCGCGGGTATCCGGAAACACTTGCGGCGCTCGACCGTTTCCTCACGTCGCTCGGCTTCCTCGACCCATCGCCCGACGGAGACGCCGAGCTTGACGGACATGATCCACTGTCTCCCGATCTTCCGGGCGTCGTCATCGCCGACAATCGCGCATACGGTTCGCTCCATCGCGCGGGATACAACGGCGTCTCCGAGCTCCTGGATGCCACGGGACGAAATCTCTTCGTGCCGTTCTACGCCGGGCTCAATTTCGAGCACATCTTTAGCGGCGACCATACGACGTATGCGTGGAGCATCTTCGAGCCGCGGCGATTCCCGATGCGTCTCGTTCGCACTTCGACGAATGTTCTCGAGCTGCGCCAGCCGCGCACCGAGAACTGGCCGCTCCGAACGACGATGACGTTCACCGCGGCCGCTTCTGACTCGATTGATCTGGTCGTGCGCTGCGTCCCGCTCCGCGACGCCTGGGCGAAACACGGCTACATCGGCCTCTTCTTCGCGTCTTACATCGACTCGCCCAGCGATCGATCGATCCACTTCATCGGTCGGTCGCGTCCCGGTCGCGGCGATTCGGCGCCGCGGTGGATCACTCACCTCTCACCGAATCACGGCACGACATCGTCCCACCGACCGGCCGGGAGCAACTGGGATCCGCCGCTCGACCCGGGCTTCGAGATCAGTCTCGCTGCGGGCCACTCGGATTACGAGTACACCGCGCCGTTCTACTTCGGCGTCTCTCACGGGAAGGCGATCGTCTTCCTCTTCGAGAAGCCGGCGGGCGACGACGAGCTTCGGTTCGCCCAGTCACCTACGGGCGGCGGCCGAACGAACCCGGCCTGGGACTTCGTCTTCTACAAGCGCGACTATCGTGTCGGCGAGGAGTTTTCGTTTCGCATGCGCCTTGTGATTCGCGAATTCACGAATCGCGCGGACATCGCCCGCCTTTACGAAGAGTGGTCCGGCCAGCGCGTCGAGGTGCGCTAGCTTCGACGAGAGCTGGGGAAGCGCGCCTCGGCTACCGCCGAGCTCCCACCGCTGCCGTGTCGAGCTCGTTCGCGCGCTCGCCATAAATTTGCGCTCCGCTCGCGTCGCCCGCTCGGTCGAGCACGATCGAGTAGGCGCGATAGACGGCCGCATAGAACTGCGCCGCGACGATCTCGCCCGCGGACCCCGGCGGTCGCTTCGCTCCGATCTCGTCGAGCCCCGCGGGGCGAATCTCGAGCGACTCGCGGAGAAGCGCGACTGCGCTGTGCCAATCTCCCGCGCCCGTGAGTTCTTTGAGCCGCCGGTCGTAGTAGCCGCGATAGGCGATGACATAGTCTTCCGCGCGAACGAGAGGCTCGTCGGCCGGTCTCGATGGCGGGATCGCCGCTCCGAGAAACACGGTTGCCGCGACGGTTCCGATGCCGAGCGCGATTCTCTTCTCGGCGAACCAACGAACGATCTGAGTCGCGGCGAGCGCCGCGAACGGAATGAGAGCCGCCGCGAACGGCGCACGGAATCGCGCGAGCACGTAGAACCCGAGGAGCGTCGCTGCGTGAAGGGCGAGGAGGAGTAGGAGCGGTCCGGTTCCTCGGCGTCTCGCGCCGAGAACGAGCCCTACGATTCCGAGCGGGCCGACGACGAAAAACGTAAACGGCAGGAATCGAAGGACGATCGAGTGCAATCGGTAGTAGTAGAAGTTGACGTTATTCGGCTGCTCGTGCGAATCCCACATGAGGCGCAGCTTCTTTCCGAGCTGATCGGCGTAACTCCACACGCTGTCGTGCGTCTTCAGCGTCGCGATCGCCGTTGCCCCCAGGTGACCGTCCGACTGTGCGAGGACGCGCGCGAGATGCTTCGCCTCCGGATAGAACCCTCGCTCGGGTTCGAACTCCCCGGCGTTCGCCGCTGCGAACGCCACTCCACCGACGCTCGAAAGGCTGAATGGGGAGACGCCGACGGTTGCATTTCGCGCAGCGACAGGGAGTAGCGCCGCCGCGAATCCGATGCCGAGTGCGCCGATGAGTCTTACGGTGACGCGCGGCTGCTCTCGCCCGCGGATCGACGCGATCACCGCCGCCCCGAGAGGAAGCACGAGAAGGGTCGGTTTGAGAGTCACGGCAGCGCCGCACGCGAGCCCAGTGAAAAGCCAACACCGGACCGTTCGTTTCTCGAGCGCGAGAGTGATCAGATAAACGACGGCGAGCCCCGCGAAGGTGATCATCGAGGAACGGATCATCACCCCCTCGAAGAAGAGAATCGGGCCGCAGAGCGCGAAGAAGAGTCCCGCGACGATGCCCGTCAGCTCGCCGAAAAGACGTCGCGCGAGGAGATAAGCGAGAAGGGTCGAGACGACACCGAGCAGCATCTGCGCCGCGAACACCCACTGGCGATCGGTCCCGACGAGCGACTCGGTGATCGCGACGAAATACGGATAGAGCGGCGCTTGATGGAATCGTTTCCCGCCGTGCCAGCGATCCCAGACGGCTTCCGACGCGCTCGCGAGATCTTCTCGCTCAGCCGCGATGTCCGCGGCCCGCGCTTCCTCTTCCGGATACGCGCGAAAGTACTCCTCCGCGACGGCTGCGTGCCAACCGAAGTGCGGGTGAAGAGCGCGGTCGAGCAGCCAGTCGCCGCCGCTCAGTCGATTCGCCCAGTCCGCGAAGAAACGCATGTCCGTTTCGGGGCACCGATCGAACTCGCGACACGGCGAGTTTGCGATCTCGGCGAAGTACGCTCCGCGAACGATCGCCGCAAGCGCGATGAGAATGAGCACCGAGCTCCTTCGGTGGCGCTCGAGCCATCGGTCGACGGAGCCGAGCCCCCGTGCGCGCGGAGGTGGCGCCTCGCCGGACATCGGTTTCTCGCCCGGGAGAGTGTTCAGATGCGCCTCCCGCTGCCCTGCGCTACGGTGATCGTTCGATCGATTCCCGCTGCGGTGAACTCCTCGCGTGAGCCGTCCGGCCACACGACGATCAGTCGTTCGACGCGCGTCGCGTCGCCGAGACCGAAATGCGCGATCGGCTCACTCGCCGACTGAAAGCTGTGCGCGGTGACGATCGGCCGCGTTTGCCGGGTACCGTCGTGCTCGATCGACACGCTGGCACCGAGTGCATCACGTGCTCCGACTCGCGCGCGAACGCGGAGCCAATGCGATCCACTCGGGGCGTCGGTACTAAAGACCCTGAGTCGGTCGCCGATGCTCGTCGTCACGAGATCGAGATCGCCGTCCGCGTCGAGGTCGCCGAACGCGAGGGTCCGACTGACCTCGGCGCCGCGCGTGAACGCTCCACCGCGCTCGGGCGAATGGAGAAACCTGCCGTTCGCCTGAAGGAAGAGTTGGTCGGGCTCGGCGTAGGCGTTCCAGAACGATCCTTCGTCGGCCTCAGCGTGCACCGTTCCTCGCGCCACGCGACCGTTGACGGCGACGAGGTCGAGATCGCCGTCGTGATCGAAGTCGAAGAAGCCGCATCCCCAAGCGGTGTAGGGGAGACTTTTCGCACCGACGCCCGACGTCGCCGAGACGTCGTCGAAGCGCACCGCACCTTCGTCGAGATCGCTTCGATAGAGCGTGTTCGTCTGATCGAATCGGTGGGTGACGAGAAGATCGAAATGTCCGTCCCGATTGATGTCACCGATCGCGACGCCCATTCCCGCCTCGGCCTGACTCCCTCCGTTCACCGCGACACCGCGCTCGAACGCTTCGTCGGCGAACGTGTCATCGCCTCGGTTCACGTAGAGCTGATTCGGCTTCATGTCGTTCGCGACGTAGATGTCGACCCAGCCGTCGCCGGTGAGATCGACGCAGACGACTCCGAGCCCCGGCGCGGCGCGAGTGATTCCCGCCGCCGCCGAAACGTCGATGAATCCATCGGCACCGTCATTTCGGTAGAGACGATCGACGAGATCGACGAACTTCTCCGGCCCGCAGTAGTCCGGCGGCTCGTCGAGGCTCACCCGGCAGACCGGCCGCGGATCCGGAACTACGTACCGTGTTACATAGAGATCGAGATCGCCGTCGCGATCGTAGTCGAAGAAGGCAGCGGAAGAGCTCCATGCACTGCCGGCGATCTCTCCGAACCCCGTCCGCGGGGTGAACGAACCGTCGCCGCGATTCTCGTACAAACGATCCACGCCGAGGTTCGCGATGAATACATCCACGTCGCCGTCGTCGTCGATGTCTCCGGTGGCGACTCCGAAGCCGTAGCCGTCGTCGTCGAGGCCGTTCGCACGGGGCGCCGCGACGTAGCGGTCCCCGTCGCGGAGATAGAGACGATTGGGGGCCGCGGCCTGCGGACGGTCGGGACTCGGCGCGCGCACGTGGTAGAGGTCGAGATCGCCGTCCGCATCCGCATCGAAGAGCGCGACCCCGCCCGTGTAGAGCTCGGGAATCGCGTAGCGGCCATCGGGCCAGCGCGGCATCGCGTTCGGCAGTCCCACCGATTCCGTTACGTCGCGAAAGAGAGGCGGAGTCATCTCGGTGTCTCCGCCGCATCCGGTGCACGCGCCGCTGAGAATCGCTACGAGCCAGATCCGGCGCAGCGTCGTCCTACCGGCGCGTCGCGCCGCTTCGCTTCTCAACCCGAGTCGTCCGTCCATCGGCCGCGAGCGATTCTGAACTCCGTTAGCCACCGGGCGAATCGCGAACGGCCGCGACGCTCACCCGCGTAGATCTCGTCCGGCGGGCATCGATAGAATGGCAGAGTCGCCCTCAATCGTAAACGGAGGATCGCCGAAGTGAGTTCTCTCGACCGTCAACGCGTTCGGCGTCACTCGGTGCGCAGCCGGTCGAATTTTCGCTCGATCGCCGTGAGCGCCGCTTTTCTCTTCGGCGTGAGCTGCGATCGGGAGCGAGAACCACCTCCCGCGGCCATCGAGGCCGTCGATGAAGCGCGAGCATTCCTTTCCCAAGGAAGCGCGGGGCTCGCGCTCGAGCGGCTCGACGAAGCGCTCGAGTTGGCTCCCGAGTACACGGACGCGCTCGTCGTTCGCGGGCGCACGCACCGTCGCGCCGGCGATCTCGAGAAAGCGGAGATCGATCTCTCACGTGCGGTCGAGCTCGATCCCGACCGCGCCGAGATCCACTACGAGCTCGGCGCGGTGCTCTCGCAGAGGGCGAAGCTCAAGGCCGCGATCGAGAGCTACACGAAAGCCGTCCTCATCAAGCGCGACTACGTCGAAGCACTCGTCGATCGAGCCACCGTGCACCAGCGGCTCGGCGACCTCGACGCTGCGATCGCGGACTGCAGCGCTGCGCTCCGTCTAAATTCGTTCAACGCCGCCGTCCTGGTCAATCGCGGCGTCTTCTACGGGCAGAAGGGAGACCGCACCCGTGCGCGCTCCGACTGGGACGCGGCGATCCGGACGAGCCCGCAGTTCGCCGGAGGCTACGTCAGCCGCGGTGTCGACTCGGCCATTCATGGAGACCTCGACGCGGCGCGTGCCGACCTCGCCAAAGCGGTCGAGCTCGAGCCGCACCATCCGAGCGCGCGCCGGTTCTACGCTCGAGCGCTCGCGGAGACGGGAGAGCATCGCCGGGCGATCGCCGAGTTGACGATCCTCATCGAGAGGCGTCCGACGGCCGACCTCTACTCCGCGCGCGCCGCTTCGTATCGAGCCCTCGGTGACGAGGATCTCGCGCGCGGAGATGAAGAACGGGCGAGAACGACGCGGGAGGCGCCGACGCGAACGCCTCCGCCGCGCCGGTAGGCGATTCAGTCGGGCTGGGCGTATTTTTCCTCGAGCTCTTTCCGGTGGGCTTCGAGATGCTCCTCGAGCTCCCGTTTTCGCTGCTGGCGCTCTGCCCGTTGGTAGATCGTCCACGGCAGGATTACCGTGTCGGCGACCGAGGAAATCGGCAGGTCGAGAATGATGAGCGGCGTCAGGAACGGCTGCGCTCCGCCTCTCTCGAATGCCTCCCCGATCCAGCGTCCATCGGTGCGGATGCCGCCGTAAACCACCGGGGCCGTGGCACCGTGGTGTGGAGATGACGCGCGGAGCTGCGAGGCGAAGGTTCCACATCCCGTCGCGAGCGGAAGAAGACCCGACGCGACGAATAGGACGATCGATCGAGCCGCGGATTTCATGACGCTTGCATGCTAACACTCGCGCCGAGAATCTCGATTCGTGGACGCGAAGAGAATCGCCCGACTACTGCCGCTCGACCTTCGCAGACGTTTTTTGAATCAAGCTCGGCACGAATCGCTCGAGATAGCCGGCGATGAACGCCCACACGAACATCTTCGCCGCGTCGGCGTTAGTGCTGGGCCGACACCGCTCCATCAACTCTCGCATCCCGACGTACATCCCGTCCTCGCCGTCTAGATTCTGAAACTCGGGGAATAGCGTCCCCGAGATGATCCCGCTCATAAACGAGATGTAGAGAAAGACAGCAAAGACGATCGCGACGAGAGACTTCCACGCTAGAAAATAGAGTTGATCGCGCGCGGACCCAAGACTCGGCGCTTCCTTGCCCCGGCTGCCGCCTTTCGTGAGAGAGAGGTTGGTCGCGCTCCCCAGTACGGCCGCGAGAAACACGAAGACGAGGATCGGCGGCTCGCCGATACTATTGGGATCGGCGACGAAGATCGAAACGAGTGCGATCAAGAGAAGGACGGAGAGGAGAAGAACGACGAAGCGTCGAATCCACTCGTCCGGACGGTCCGTCGATGGAGTTTCTTGTTGCTGATTCCGTTCGCCCAGATTGCCCGCTTCCATAACGTCGTCTCGTGGAGAACTGAACCCTCATCGATTCGGGAGTCCACTCGCCGCGGTGTCGCGCGAGTCGGACTCTTGACTACGAATTCCAGCGTATCAGACCCGACCACCGGAATTCTCAATGGATTCGATGGGTAGCGTGCCACGATCTCGTCGCTGTTGATCGGAGCCACGCGGAACCGACTCCGGACATCGAGCTAACGAACCTTCGTGCGGGGCACACAGAATGCGAAACCTAGTCACGTGAACGATTGGAATCCCATTCAGTACGAACGCTTCTCCGCCGAGAGGCTCAGGCCCGCGCTCGAGCTCCTAGCGCGAATTCCTCTCGTATCGCCACGCGTCGTCTGCGATCTCGGTTGTGGCACCGGCGAGGTCACGCGTCGCCTCGCCGAGCGCTGGCGCTCGGCTGAGGTCTACGGACTCGATCACTCACGCGAGATGCTCGAAGCTGCCCGGGCGACACCGGACGGCTCGATTCACTGGATCGAAGGCGATCTCGCCGACTGGACGCCAACGGAGAGACCGGACGTGATCTACTCGAACGCCGCGCTTCACTGGGTGGAGCGACACGAAGAGCTCTTGCCGCGCCTCGTGCGTTCTCTGGCTCCCGGTGGATGCCTCGCCGTTCAGATGCCGCTTAGCTGGGAGCTTCCGTCCCACCGTCTCATGCGTGAGGTGCTGGCAAACGGCGGGGAGGGCGGCCGGCCACTCGGGTCCGACGAGCTTCGTCGCCGCATGGCGCGGAAGTGGGTGGGTGATCCCGACGATTACTACGACCTCCTCGCCGAGATGGCTCCCATTCTCGACATCTGGGAGACGCGCTACTTTCATGTTTTGACCGGCGACGATCCCGTGCTCGAATGGGTGAAGGGGACTGGGCTTCGGCCGATTCTGCACGCACTCGGGGCGGATGAACGCTCGCTCTTCCTCAACGGGTACCGGCGCCGATTGCGCGAGGCGTATCCACCGCAGGCCGACGGACGAACGCTCTATCCATTCGGGCGACTGTTCATCGTCGCGCAATCCGCTAGCTGACGCCGATGTGAGCCAGGGCGCAATGTCCCGGGCCGAGTCGGCGATCGATTCGTGGACTCTCCGATTCGAGGTGTTTCGATGACCGAACGCGAAGATACGAACTCTCCCTCGCTCACGGGCCGCGAACCTCGATCGAAGCGAGCTCGCCGGCGAGTGTTCCTTCGCGCCGGACTCGGCGCGGGAGTCGCCGCGATCGCCGCGCCGGGAATCGCGCGATCGTATCCCGCGAATGAAGAGATTCGCATCGGCGCCATCGGAACCGGCGGGCGTTCCCGCCGCGCACTCATTCCCGCCGCGAAGGCTGCCGGCAGTACTCGCCTCGTCGCGGTTTGCGACGTGTGGACGAGCGCGCTCGAAGCGGCGCGCGCGCTCGCCGATGCCGGGGCGTTCGCGACGAAGAATCACGACGAGTTACTCGCTCGAAAGGACATCGACGCCGTCATCATCGCGACGCCGGATCATCTGCACGTCCCCGTGACCGTCGATGCCTGCCGCGCCGGCAAGGACGTCTACGTCGAGAAGCCGCTCACGCACAATGTCGCCGAGGGGGCCGCGGTCATCGCCGCGCAGAACGAGCACCGTCGCGTCGTCCAGGTCGGCATGCAGCAGCGGAGTATGCCCCAGTTCGTCAAGGCGCATGAGCTCGTCCGTTCCGGCGCGCTCGGAACGATCTTCAAGGTTCACTTGACGTGGAACCGAAACGCAGACATCCGCCGGCATGCGTACGGGATCCGCCCGCAGGATGTCGATTGGAAACGCTTCCTCGGCGGCGCGAAATCGCAGGACTTCGACGAGTACCGGTTTCGAAACTGGCGCTGGTTCTGGGATTTCGGCGGCGGAATCCTCACCGATCTCATGGTGCACTACATCGATGTCGCACACTGGTTTCTCGGTCTCGATCATCCCGAAACCGCCGCGACGATCGGAGATCACATTCAAGCGCAAGGACTCTGGGAGACTCCGGAGACCATTCAGACGCTCCTTCACTATCCGAAGAACGGAGTGCAGATCTATTTCGAAGGAACATTTTCGAACGCGCGGAACCGCGCGATGCTCGAGTTCATGGGGCGGAACGGCACCCTCTACCTCGATCGCGGGCGCTACGAGTTTCATCCCGAGCGCGGGCGCGGCGAGTTCGCGGAGTTCGCGCCGGGAAAGGACGAGCGCGGCGCCGACTTCGACCGCGCCGTCGACGGCGGACTCTTCCACATGAAGAACTGGCTCGAGTGCGTCCGCAGCCGAGCGAAGCCGCGCGCGCCGGCCGAGGCGGGAGTGAGCGCCGTCACCGGCGCTCACCTCGGAAACTTGGCGTACCGCCGGGCGGAGCGGGTACGCTGGACGGAGCCATCGCGCTGACACCACGCCGAGGCGATCGAGGGGTTCGTCCCGGTGGCTGGAATCGGACGGAAGACCGCCTCCCGGGCGAGGTTCCGAGCGCGACTCCCCGACCGATCCGAAGATTCTTGTCCCGTGACGGATTCCTTTCGCAGTTCGCCGTATTGGGCGATCTACCGCGGACCGAAACGGAACGAACACCAACCGAATGAACTCCGAACTGAAGGATTCCAGCGAGACCGTCGAGCTTCTCCGCCGCGTGGGCGACGGCGACGGCGAGGTACTCGACGGTCTCCTCTCGAAGCACCGCGAGCGCCTCCGCCGCATGATCCACCTTCGGATGGCTCGGCCGCTCCAGGGCCGGATCGATGCGTCGGATGTCATTCAAGATGCTTTCCTCGAGGCTTCGCAGCGAATCGGAGACTACCTGAAGAAACCGGATATGCCGTTCTTCCTCTGGCTCCGCTTCATCACTCGACAAAAGCTGCTCGCGCTTCACCGCCACCACGTCGGCACGAAGGCACGCGACCCGCGCCGCGAGGTGAAACTCTACGGCGGTGCCACGCCCGAAGCGACTACGGAGGCCCTCGCCGCACAGCTCCTCGGAAAGCACACGTCGCCGTCGGTCGTCGTCGCTCGCGCCGAGATGCAGATTCAGCTTCAGGACGCGCTCAACCAGCTCGAGCCCATCGAGCGTGAGGTCCTCGCCCTCCGTCACTTCGAGCAGCTGTCGAATTCAGAGACCGCCGCCGAGCTCGACATCTCCGAAGCCGCCGCAAGCAAGCGCTACATCCGCTCGCTCGCGAAGCTGAAGGGCGTTCTGATGCATCTCAAGATGGACACCGACTTTCGCTGAGCGCCACCGTGGGAGTTCGCCCGGCGCGTGATGAGAGGTCCCACCCGGACACCTACCGGAGTCGAATGAACCGATCTCCTTCCGATTCCCGCGATCCGCTCGACGAGCTCGCCGAGGAGTTTCTCGAGCGCCTCCGGCGCGGTGAGCATCCCGAGATCCGTGAGTACACCGAACGGTATCCCGAGCTCGCGGAAGGAATCGAAGAGCTCTTTCCGACGCTCTACATCATGGAGGAGCTCGCACCGGGAGAGACGGCGGAGCGCCACCCTCTCCTTGAAGTCGGTCCCCGAGAACCCTCGCGGCTCGGTGAGTATCGACTTCTTCGCGAGGTCGGACGCGGCGGCATGGGGGTCGTTTACGAGGCCGAGCAGGAATCGCTCGGACGCCGAGTCGCTCTCAAGGTGCTGCTCGCTCGCGCGTTCGTCGACGATACCCATCTCGAACGCTTCCGTCTCGAGGCGCGCGCCGCGGCTCGGCTTCACCATACGAACATCGTTCCCGTGTTCGGCGTCGGCGAGCACGAAGGGACCCACTACTACGCGATGCAGTTCATCCGCGGTCAGAGTCTCGCGGAGATCATCGGGGAGGTGAAGTCGCTCCGAGCGCGGAGCCGGGGGAGTGATGGACTGGTCGCCGCGGGATTTCCACCCGCTTCGGACATCGCGGCCTCGCTCGCGACGGGCGCGTTTGTCGTTCCGAGGTCGGAGGAAGAGGACGCCGAACGGATCGAGCCCGCGACGAGAACGACCACCCAACCCGTTTCGGCCCCCGGCGTCGATCGCTCGGAGATCTCCGCATCGTCGACGACCGTTCTCACTCGGGACGGCAGCACGTCGACGCAAGTCGATCCCGACTCGACGTATTTTCGAAGCGTCGCTCGCATCGTCATGAACGTCGCCGACGCGCTCGCCTACGCTCATGGCGAAGGAGTTCTCCACCGCGACATCAAGCCGTCGAATCTTCTCCTCGATACGCGCGGCGCGGTCTGGATGACGGACTTCGGTCTCGCTAAGTCGGACGACTCCGACGATCTCACCCAGTCGGGAAACGTCGTGGGCACGCTTCGCTACATGGCGCCCGAGCGATTTCGTGGCGAATCGGACGCGCGGAGCGATGTCTACAGCCTCGGCGTTACGCTCTACGAGCTTCTCGCGCTTCGCCCGGCTTTCGATGCGAGCGATCGCGCCACCCTCGTTCAGCAGATCGCGCAGCGCGAGCCCACCCCGCTTCGACGAGTCGATCCGCGGATTCCGCGGGATCTCGAGACGATCGTCGAGAAGGCTGCCGCGAAGGAGGCGCGCGATCGCTACGCGACGAGCGCGGAGCTCGAAGCCGACCTCCGGCGCTTTCTCAGCTATCAGCCGATCTCGGCGCGACGGTTCACGATGGCCGAACGCGGATGGCGCTGGTGTCAGCGGAACCCGGCGATCGCGGTGCTCACCGTCCTCGCCGTCGTGCTCACGGCCGTGCTCGCGGTGGTGTCGACCGTCTCCGCGGTCCGCCTCGGAAACCGTCTCGCCGAGGCGAAGCTCGAAGAAGGACGCGCGTGGCGTCAGAGTGGCGAGCGGGGACAGCGGTTGCGCGCGCTCGCGGCGCTCACGGAAGCCGCGAGAAGGGCGCCGTCGCGGGAGATACGGAACGAGGTGATCGCCGCGTGGGCGCTCACCGACATCGAAGAAATCGAGCGCTGGGAAACGGAGGAGTCCGTTCTTCACTTCGATCGATTCGGCGAACGGTCCGCGCGGGCTCGTCCCGATCAATCGATCGAAGTGTTCGACGCGAAAGATCGGCGACGCGTGATCGCGAAACTGCCGGCGATCGGTCTCCGCGTCTGGTGGATGGGATTCAGCCCCGACGGCCGCACGCTCGCCGCGACCTATCACTCGTCGACGACCCGTCTCGTCCTTTGGGATCTGGCGACGCAAGCACGCGTGCTCGAAGCCGATGTTTACGCCGGCGGCCTCCCCGTCGCATTCGCGCCGGACGGTAAGGAAATCGTCGTCATCGGCCCCGATCGGACGGCCTCCGTGCGGTCGTTTCCCGGCGGTGAGCTCGTCCGCAAATTCGCGATCGGCGAGCGAACGCGCTGGCTCGCCTGGAGTCCCGATGGTCGCGATCTCGCTCTCAGTGGGAAGACGCTCGAGGTGACGATCTACGATGTAGAGCGGGGAGTACCGCGCCTGCGCTTGATCCATCCGCGGCACACCGAGCGCGCGTACTGGCATCCGTCGCTTCCGCTCTTGGCGGTCTCGTGCTTCGACGGCGGCGCTCACGTCTGGGACACGGAGACGGGCGAGCGAGTGTTCCACCTCCAGGGTCATTCCGCCGAGTGTGTCGACGCACGATTCGATCACTCCGGTCGATTCCTCGTCACTAGCGGATGGGACGGACGCGTTGCACTCTGGGACGTACTGAGTGGTGAACGCGTGCTCGGTGCGTGGGGACACGCCGTAGCGTTCACGCGCGACGATTCTGGAATCGTGTTCCGAATCGGACGCCATCGTCACGGCGTGTGGCGAGTCGCGAAGAGCCGCGATTTCCAGCGCATCCATGTGCCGACACTCGGACGGAAGTCTCCGACCGCCGTCCAGATCTCACCGGACAGGCGCTGGGTTCTCGCGGCGACTGGGCCGAGCGGCATCGCACTCTGGCCGGCTGACGAGCCCAGTCGACAGCTACGGATCGAGCTCGGGTGGTCGGCGCATGCGGTGTTCGCTCCATCGAGCGACGCGTTTTACGCGGCCTCGAGCGGAGTCGGCGTGGAGCGCTGGGCGATTCGGCGCTCTTCCGAGGCGCATGAGTGGGTCGTCGGTCCGGGAGAAGCCCTCGGAATTCCCGGAACCGGTCCGATTTCGCTGTCTCGAGACGGACGGCGATTGAGCATGCAGGACCGCTCCGTGGCCGTCGTGTACGAGCTTCCGGGGTCGCGGGAACTCTTTCGTCGCGATCGCTCGATGAGCAACTACGCGGAGCTCAGCCCCGACGGTCGCTGGATCGCCATCGGCAACTGGCAAGGCGAAGATCTCGAAATTTGGGACGTCGATCGCGCCGAGCTCGTGAAGAAGTTCAAGTCGCGAACGGCGCGCGGATCCTTCAGTCCCGACGGTCGCTGGTTCGCGTTCCTCACCGGCCCGTACTCGGATCTCTATCAGACGGACGGTTGGCGATTGGTAGGCCGACATGAGCGGAGTACCGAGGGCGATCTTCCGGGCGCCGCTTCGTTTTCGGGGGACGGCAGAGTGCTCGCGATCGCGAGCACGCGAGGACGCGTGGATCTCTACGGGACTCAACCATTCGCGGAGCTCGCACGGTTTGACGGCTCTACGGTGCGTCCGCACGTCACGATGTGTTCGCTGAGTGCCGACCGCTCGCTTCTCGCGTACGCGACGATCGATCACCGAGTCGAGGTGTGGAATCTTCGATCGCTTCGTGAGCGATTGCGGAGCTTGGGACTCGATTGGAGCGCGCCGTCGATCGACTCAGCCGCTCTCGATCCCGTCGAGTCGCTTCTCGTCGATTACGGCAAGGACGATGCGCTCCGTCGACCTCCTGTTCGGCCGCGAAGTGCAGAGCTCGAAGGCCAGGTTGCGGCCTACACCGAGCTCGTCGCCGCTGATCCGACGGCTGAAGTGCACCGCGGGCGAGCGGCGCTCCTCCGGAAGTTCACGCTGAACCGGGCGGCTCTCGATGATCTCGAGCGTGCCTCCACGTTCGCGCCGCAGGCGTTCGATCTGTCGCTCGAGCGCGCCGAGCTGCAAGCGAAGCTCGGCGATGGAGAGGCTGCGGCGGAAACGGCGGCGACCGCGCTCGAGCTTGTTCGCGCATATTTTGGCGGCATTCCGGCGCATGGTGCGGCGGGGCGCAAAGAGTGGACGCGGACGTTTCTTCGCTGTGCGCGCATCATCGACTCCCACGGATCGCGGCGCGCCGCGCTCGACGTCTACCTCGAGATCGTCCGCGAAAATGCGGGCGAGAGCGATCGATTCGAAGCCTTCGTTCGTGCGGGCGCACTCGCGGCTCTCGCAGGAACGGTCGCCGAAGCTGACGAGATGGTGGAGCGTGTTGCGGCCGAGACGGCACCGAGATTCAAAGAAGCGCCCGAGCTCAAATTCGTTCGGGCGGCACTCGATCTTCGTCGCGGGCGCTTAGCCGCTGCGGCTGCGGCGCTCGACGCCATGGGGGCGGGCGAAGCCGAGAGTCTCGGCGTTCGCGTCGAGCTCTGTCGCGCGCAAGTTGCTCTTCGCCGCGGTGACATCGACGCGTCGCGGAGGATCTATTCGGACGCCCGGACGCGGATTCACGCAAGTCCGAAGACGGAGCCGGGCGTCGGGCGCGACATCGACGCGCTCGTCTCCGAGCTCGAGAGCGCACTCGGCGATTCTGCGGCGACGGAATCTGAGTCCGCGGAGACGGCCGGCGGCGAGTGAGCTCCGTCCCGACTCAGCGCGAGACGCGAGAGCTCTCCGTCATGCGCCGGACGACCTCCCGCGGGTCGCCCGTTTGCGCGAGCAGCTCGAGCTGGCGATCGGCCGCCGTGGGTCGCTTCGTCATGTCGACGACGTGGTCGAGGTAGGGCTGACACTCGAGTCGTTCTGCCGTCGGGCGCAAGTGCTCGACCAGTCGCGTGACGACGTCGCGGGCCGGATGCGGCTCGAACGTGAACGAGTCGACGAGCCGAGCATCCATGCCGTAGCGCGCGGCGCGCCACTTGTTCTGCCGCACCATCATCGGGTGGCAGTCGTGCTGGTACGTGCCCGCGTCGATCTCCTCGGAGAGCGCTCGCACGAGCGAGTGAACGAGGGCTGCGATTCCGAGCGCGTCGTCGAGACTTCCGGGTGTATCGCAGACGCGCACCTCGACGGTCCCGAAGTTGTGGTGCGGTCGTACGTCCCACCAGATTTCGCGGATCGTGTTGATGAATCCCGTATCGATCAGATGGTGAATCAGCCAGACGTACTCGCTCCAGTTCCGCATCAGAGTCGGCAGGCCGGCCGTCGGTAGTGCCTCCATGATCTTCGATCGATGGGACCGGAGACCGGTGACGCGGTTGTTCCACCACGGACTGTTGCAGCTCAGGGCGAGAAGAGTGGGGAGATGACGCATGATGCGGTCGCAGATCATAATCGCCTTGTCGCCCGAGCCGAGGCCGACGTGGACGTGGAGGCCGAAGGTCACGAGCTGGCGCCCCGTGTCCTGAAGGATTTGGAGCAGCCGCTCGTAGCGTTCGCTCGGGGTCATCTCCTGATCTTCCCAGAGCGAAAACGGATGCGTCCCCGTCCAGTAGAGCCGCAGTCCGAGGTCGTCGGTGATGCTCTCGACGAGCTCGATCTGAGTGCGAAGATCGGCTTCGGCCTCGGCGACGCTTTCGCAGACGCCGGTGTTGATCTCGAGATAGCACTGCATCAACTCGGGCTTGATGCTCTTCTCGTATCTCTTCGGAATCTTCCCGAGCACGTCCGCGATCGAGTTCGAAAGCGCCATGGATTGTCCGTCGACGAGCGCGAGCTCGAGCTCGACTCCGAGCGTGGGGCGCGGGCTCGCATCGAAACGAATCTTGTCCATTTGCCGACCTCGGTTTCGTCTGTCTAGCGATGTTCTTGTCGATCGGGGTCGCACCACCCGACGATCGCGCGTGCGAGGATCTTGGCGCCAAGGGCGAGCGATGACTCCTCGACGTCGAAGTGCGGGGAATGGAGCGAAGGCCCCGGCTCGAGACCGCGGCTGCAGCCGAGACGGAACATGCATCCCGGAACGTGTTCGAGATACACCGCAAAATCTTCGCTGCCCATGCTCGGTCGCGCAATCTCGACGACGCGATCCGGCGCGACGAGATCGAGAGCGGTCTCTCGGACGAGTGCGGTCAGCGAGCGGTCGTTGACGACTCCGGGCGCGCTCGCGGCGAACGCCAGCTCGATGGTCGTTCCCGACGTCTCCGCGATCCCGCGGACGAGCGTTCGGAGGTGTGCGATCGTTTGCTCGCGAACCGGTCCGCCGAGTGTTCGGAGCGTTCCATGGAGTACCACCTCCTCGGGAATGACATTGGCGTTGTGGCCGCCCTCGATCTTCCCGATCGTCACGACGACCGGCTCGTGGCTGTCGATCGCCCGCGGAACGAACAAATAGATCGAACCGATGAGCTGCGCGGCGGCCGCGATGGGGTCGATCGACTCGTGTGGCCGCGCCGCGTGCCCGCCCCGCCCTGCGACCCGGATTTCCATCTCATCGCAGGCGGCGGTGAAGACGCCCGTACGGACTCCCACGCTTCCGGCGGGGAGCGAAGGGTCCATGTGAAGGGACAGGATCGCATCGACGCCCTCGAGCGCGTTGCGACTGACCATCTCGGACGCGCCGGTCGCCGTTTCTTCGGACGGCTGGAACACCGCTCGCCACGCGACCGGCCAAGGAAATGCCCCCTCCTGCCCGAGTTCGGCGAGGCCGGCGACGGCGATGAGGAGAGTCGCCGCATGAGCATCGTGCCCGCAGGCGTGCATGACTCCGTCGGACTGACTCCGATAGGGCACGTCCTTCGCGTCTTGAATTCGTAGTGCGTCGATGTCCGCGCGAGCGGCGATGCGCGGACCGCGAGGTGATGAGGCGGGGTCGACGATGAGGCCGGTCGCACCGTCGACGGTCTGAACGTCGACACCCGGGAGCTCGGCGAGGTGACGACGAAGGAACTCCGTCGTCTCGAACTCCGCGCCGCTCGGCTCGGGATGCGAATGCAGGTGACGGCGGATCTCGATCGCGAGCGGAGAGAGCCGCTCGATCGTTCGATCGAGCGCAGCTTCCCACGAGTTGGATGCCTTCAAGCGGGCTTACCTCTGTGCGTCGGAGCGGGTTCGGACTCGCCCGCGAAGGTCGGCGAGCCGAGCGGCAGAGTCGAATCTCGGATCGCCGGGGCGAGGTCCGGACCGAGCGGCGCTTCGTTCGCGCCGCGCTGACTGCGATTTTCGCCGACTTCCGCCGAGTTCACCAGCCGGCGACTTCGCCTCGTCCGCTTCGATCAGCTCTTCGACTCCCGCTCCTTCGCGCATCCGATGCAGATCGTCGCCTGCGGGAGAGCTTCGAGGCGCGCGGCGGAGATCCCTTCACCACACTCGGAGCACACGCCGTACGTGCCGTCATCGATGCGTGCGAGCGCCGCTCGGATCGCAGTCGCTTGCTGCTCTTCTTCGGCACTCAAGCCGTCGAGTACCTCGTCGTTCTGGCGCACCGATGCTTGCTCTTCCCAGTCCTCCTCGAGCGCGTTGTTGTCGCGCCGGCGGTCGCGCTCGATCTTCTCGAGGCGTCGCTCGATCGCGTGGAGATGGGTTTCGAGTCGCTCGCGCACATCGCTCCAGTCGGTCATCGTCGAGATTCCTTTCTGTTCCTCGTTCAGCCTTCGGATTCCGTGGCGCGGAGACCGAAGAGATCGTCGGCGGGGCAGTCGCGGTGGCAGGAGCTGCAAGCTTGGCTGAGCTCACGCAGCGCGGTTCGGGCGGCAGCGCTGTCCGAACGGTCCACCGCTGCGAGGACGTCGTCGCTTCCGCGGCGAAGCATCGTCGACGTCGCAGCCACCCAAGCATCGTCGTTCTCGGGCGGGTCGCGCATGAGGAGGTAGCTCGCCTCGTGGAGAAGCGCGGCGCTCATCGCAACGTCGCTCCACTCTTCGGGAGTCGCTGGATCGACCGTGAGCTTCGCCTTCAAGTTGTCGAAGTGAACCGACACGAGTCCGCGCATCAGGTACTGGGGAGGGACGGCCGGTCGCGCCGCTTCCTCCTCGAAGTTCACCTTCCGGCCCGATTGGCTCGGCGCGCAGCCGGCGAGGACCGCGCCTACGATCGCGACGCGTGCGAGTGTTTTCATTTGGTCTACCTCGAATTGGTCCCTCGCAGCGTGTTTCTGCTACCCCTTCGGGCACGGGTTCCGCCCACGATCTGACGGTGCGCGACACGCCGTTCGAGATTCTCTTCTAACGTTGTATCGGCGAGATAAGCAACACGCTCGCCATTTGCAGGGGAGCGCGAAAGATCACGCGTTTCGCGACCAGGCAGCGGCAAAGCGCGGAAAATTCCGGTATATCGGCGAGAATTCTCCCACCGCTTTCGGTCGCTCGGGCCTCTCGAGTCCCGGAGTTCGCCCGGCCGATTCGAAGGGTGGGTGAGTCGGTCGATTCCTCTCGACGGAAAGGTTCGTTCGCGCATGCCGCGCCCCCGCGTTCTTCAGATCCTCTCTCAAAGACCTTCGCTGACCGGCAGCGGAGTCACGCTCGACGCCCTCGCGCGCGCCGCGTCGCGGCGCGGCTGGGAGCAGCGTGTGATCGTCGGGGTACCGGCGGGGGAGTCGCGGCCGCGCGTTGCGGACCTACCGCCGGAGTCGATCCACGCGGTGAAGTTCGACGCCGAGGGCGGCGCAGGCCCAGGGGCGGATCTCCCGTTCGCCGTCCCCGGGATGAGCGACGCGATGCCGTACGTCAGCACGCGGTTTCGCGATCTCTCACCGCCCGACATCGAACGCTACGAGTCGTGTTGGCGAGAAGCGATCCGCGCCGCCGTACGCACGTTCGAACCGGACGTGGTCCATGCCCATCACGCCTGGGTCGTGAGCTCTCTAGCCGCCGCGGAAATCGACTCCGCGCCGGTGATCGTTCATCTTCACGGTACGGGGCTCCGACAGTTGCGAACACTGCCGGAGTGGTTCGGGCGGATCCACCCCGGACTCGCCCGCGTTCGCCGGTTCGTCGCCTTGACGCGCACGCAGGTGGACGACTACGCCGAAGCACTGCAGCTCCCGGCCGATCGATTTGCGGTCGTCGGCGCCGGTTACCGCGAGGATCTCTTCCATTCAGGCGAGAAGCCGCAATCGCCGCGGGGCGCAACGATCCTCTTCGCCGGCAAGCTGAGCGACGCGAAGGGGCTCGGCCCGCTTCTCGACGCCGTCGAGCTGCTGGTCACCGCGGGGCGGGACGTGGAGCTTCGCGTTGCGGGAGACGGCGCTGGAGTGGAGGCCGAGCGACTGTCCGCTCGCATCGAAGCCCTCTCGCCGCACGCCCGGCGGCTCGGCCGCCTCTCGCAAGCCGAGCTCGCGCGTGAAATGCGCCGGAGCGCCGTGTTCGTACTGCCGTCGCTCTACGAGGGGCTTCCGCTCGTCCTCATCGAGGCGCTCGCGAGCGGCTGCCGCCTCGTGAGCACCTCGCTCCCCGGAATCGTCGAGGGCATCGCACCGGTTGTCGGCGACGCGCTCGAGCTCGTTCCTCTGCCTCCCCTCGCCGGAGTCGACCAGCTCGCCGAGCGCGATCGTCCGGCATTTGCGGCGAATCTTTCTCGCGCGCTCGAACGAACTCTCGACCGAGGTGGTTTCGACGACGCGGCGGCTCTCGTCGACCGGCTCGAGCCGTTTACGTGGGACGCCGTGTTCGAGCGCGTCGAATCCGTCTGGAAGTGCTCGGCTGCTCTCCCGGATGAGACTCACACAAAGAGCGTGAACGAACAGGACGAAGAGAGCGATTGAGGTGCGAGCGCTCGGACCGGATCGATCGCCTTCAGACGTTCGCGGGCGTCATTCCGAGCGGGCTCAATCCCGCGCGCGTCTCCACTGCTTCGGCGGCGCGGGCCGCGGAGCCGATCAGGCGCTGGTGGAGGGCGATGATTCCTTCGATCGTGCGCGTGAGCTGGGCGATCGCTTCGTCGACCGGAATCTGGGTGAGCGGCTGCGGCGCGAAGATTTCGTCGCCCACGGACGAGCTCCTTCGGGAGGTTGGAAACGGCCATGGGGCATCGCCGAGCCGCGATTTCAGGTGGTTGAAATCCCGGCTCGCGGCGTTCAGCCGAGACTCGAACGCTGTTTCGTATTTCGCCTTCCCCTTGCCGTCGAAGCGGCGCCGGTGCATCACCGCTAGAGCGAGGTGGTTTTCGTAGAGCGAGAGGAACTCGTTCCACGCGGCCTCGAGGCGGTCGAGCGTACGACCGTAGAGGTTGAGCTCCCGTGAATCGATCGGCGCGTCCGATTTCCGGGACGTCTCTTCCTCCGTGCACGCGATTTCGAGTGCGATCGCCCAGCGTTCCTCGAGGAGCGCGCGGAGCGGATCGAGCTCGCGTCGCGCGACTCGCGCGCGCTCGAGGATCTGCCCTTCGAGCTGCGAGACGTTTCCTTCGCGGACGCCCCGGAAGCCGAACTCCCCATCGATGAGGTCGAGGCCGGAGGTGACGATCGCACCGGCGCGGACCGCATCGCAGAACTGCTCCTGCGCGGCTCGGAGGCGAGCGGTCGCCTCTCCGTGTCGTTCGAGCTCCGCGTCGAGACGGCACCGGACTTGCCGGAGGTCGTCGAGCGTAGCGTCGATGATGCCGGCATCGGACTGGCCGGTTCCGGACGGCCAGAAGAATGGGTAGACGATGTCTTCGAACTCCGCGAAATAGCGCGTTCGGCACTCCGCGTCGAGATCGGGTTCCTCGGCCGGCTCGTCGCGAACGAGATCCCTCGACTCGATCGACGCGTCGATCGAATCGTGATAGAACGCGAGCGTCGTCTCTCGTGCGAGCGCATCGAAGTCGGTAAAGAGCGCAGCCGCCGGGCCGTCGACGCGGATCGCTCCCCGTCCGCGCTCGCCCGGAGCGGCGACTCGACGTCGCAGCTCGTCCGCGGTCTCGGGAGGTATGAGATCGCGATGCGCGGAGACCCACTCGGGAAAGCTCTCCCAGAGGTTGTCCGCGGAGTGAGCCGCGGCGAGGGCGTCGGTCGCGCGTTCCCGTGCGCACGCGAGGACTTCGAGGCGCGCTCGCGCGCGGTGAACGACGTGCCCCCCGACGAGGCGAACCGCGAATCGGTCGGCGATTTGCGTCCGGCTGCACTCGATCTTCGCGTCGCCACGCCGGGCGAGGAGGAGGAGCGTTCGGACGATGCGGCGACGCAGCCAGCGGTACGGTCCGAGGAGTCGGGCCCCGGCTCGCCCCGGCTCGTTTTCGGCGATGCGCTCGAGCCACTCGCGAGCGGCTCGGGCGGCCCGGGCCGACCGCGGACTCGTGTCGGGCGCGGCGCGTCGAATCTCGTGCGCGAGGGCTCCGACGAGCTCGAGCGCGTCGAGCTCTGCGACGGCCGGGGCTCCGATCGTGAGAAGCACACCGGGAGGGTCTCTGTCTGCGCTGACGTTGTCGGAGCTGTCGATGCGCACGCGATAAGGACCGCGCGCGCCGGTGAGCCTCGCGAGTCTTCCGACCGCGGTGTAGAGCCCAGGTTCGCGCTCGGGCTCGAGCGTGATGCCCGAACGCGGGTGCGTCTCACCGCGACGACGCCGAACTAGTGGTCGCGCGAGCACGGCGAAGAGGGGAGCGCCGGCGATGAGAATCGAGAGATCGATCGCGGCGCGCACGACAGTCTGCTTTGCCGCAGCTCCGCCGGTGATTCCTGCGCGGAGCCGGGGGAGGCTTTCGTACGTGTACCAGCCGAGCCCGGCGCCGATCGCCATCACGAGCACCACGTAGACGACGGGAAGCGCAACCGTCCCGACCGCGGTGAGCCGCGTCGCCGCTCGCGCGCCGAGGCCGACGGGGGTGCGCTCCGGCGCGCCGTCGAGCGCGTCGAGGAGCTCCGTCCGGCGCCGATCTTGATCGGTGGGCTCGAGTTCCGACATGCGGGGAGGGCAGCCTCGGGGAACGCGGTGTGGGGCCCGGATTCCTCATGGAAGCCGAGTGAGTGAACCCGGTGTTCGACCCGGTGCCGGCGCCGGATCCGGCCGCGTCGCGACGCGGCCGGCCCGGTCGAGAACACCGAGTCCAGGATAGAGAAGCGTAGGCTGATTTCGCTCGCCCGACAACTCGAGCGCACCGTCGCGCGCGCCTCGTAAATGGTCTGTAAGAGTTGTATTTGATTTAGTTTATGGAGTTCCCCCTCCCGCGCGGGCCACGAAATCGGCCGGAGAAACCGTCTTGCCTCGCAGGGCGAAGAGGGTTACCGTAAGCGAACAGGTGTTCGCCCTTCGGGGATTTGGCGAGAGCCGTGGGCTTGTGAATTCACGGCGAGATGGACGTTTCGCTCGCGATGAAGAAAAGCACTGTACTGAAGGGCCCGATCTTGAAGGGCTCTGCTCTGAAGAGCCTGGGATTCGAGACCGCTGGAACGGCGGTGACGTCGCTGGTCCGCGGAGCTCAGCTCGGTCGTACGGGCGAGCGTCCGGCCGGTTGGAGTCTCGATGCGATCGCCGGCCGCTTCGTCGAGCTCTCCGGGCAGGCGGCAACGGCAGTTCTCAGTCTGTCGTTTCGATTGGTCGTCGAAGCGCAGAGAACCGGCGAACCCGTCGCGTGGATCACCGAGCGCGGGAGCAGCTTCTTTCCTCCGGACGCCGCGGACTGCGGTGTCGACCTCGACGCACTCGTCGTGATCGCGCTGCCGGCAGTGACAGAGGCGCCGCGTGCGGCCGACGTGCTCCTTCGCTCCGGAGGATTCGGGCTCGTCGTCGTCGATTGGACTCACGCGTCGCGCGCCGTGGGGACGACGCGGGAGTGGCGGCGGGGAGGAGAGTTTCCCGCTGCGGCGCAGACGCGCCTCGCGGGGCTTGCGCGGAAGCATCGAGCGGCGTTTCTGTGCCTGACGGAGAAGAGGGAAGACGCCGCTTCGCTCGGTTCGCTCGTCTCGCTGCGGGCGGAAGCCGTACGGAGCGGTCTCGTCGAGATCGGAGCGAGTGAGAGAGGAGCCGGCGAGGTGAGAGGCGCCGGTGAGGTGTCGGCGACGCCGTCAGGATCGGCGGCGATGAAGAAAGCGGGTGGCGAGCGGTTCGGCTGCGAGGTCCGCGCACTCAAGGACAAGTGCTTGGGCGCCTCGTGGCAACACCGGGAGGTGTGCCGTGCGCCGGATGGCCTGTGTTGACCTTCCTGCTCTGCCGCTCCAGCTCGCTCTCCGCCGGCATCCGGAGTGGCGCTCTCATCCCGTCGCGGTCGTCGATTGCGATAAGCCGCAGGGGCGCATCCTGTGGGTGAGTGAATCGGCGCGCGCGGCGAGCATCCTCCCCGGGCTGCGTTACGCAGCAGCGCTGTCGCTCGTCGGTTCTCTGCGGGCGACCGAGGTACCCGCCGAGGAGATCGACCGCGCGGTGCGCGCTCTCGCCACGCGCCTGCGCGGTTTGACTCCCGCTGTCGAGCCGGCGAAGGAGGATCCCGGCGTGTTTTGGCTCGACGCCTCGGGACTCGAGGGCCTCTATCGCTCTCCCGCGGTGTGGGCGGAAGAGATCCGTTCGCTGCTCGCACGAACCGAGTGCATCCGCTCGACCGTCGTCGTCGGGTTTCGTCGTTTTGCTACCTACGCTGTCGCGAAGGCGAGCCGTGGCATCACCGTCTTCGATGATCCGGACGCGGAGGGCGAAGCGATGCGGAAAGTCCCTCTCGACAAGCTCGCCCTCGAACCAGCCGTGCGCGATGTGCTCGCGAAGCTCGGTGTGCTGACCGTAGGAGAGTTCGCGGCGCTGCCGCCCGATGGAATCCGCCGGCGCTTCGGGAAGAGAACATGGGAGCTCTACCGCGAGGCGACGGGTGAGGTCACAATCCCGTTTGAACCGGAGCATTCAGAGTCGCCGCTTCGCGGTGAGGTCCATTTGGATGGACCGGAGAGTGATCTGCTTCGGCTGCGGGTCGTGATCGCGCGTGCGCTTCAGCCTCTCCTCGGAGAGCTCGACGAACGGGACCGCGGGGTGGTGGAAGTGCGCGTGGATCTCGTCTTCGACGATGCCAGTCGGCGCACGGAGCGGCTTCGGCCGGCGCAGCCGACGACGGATCTACTTCAACTCTCCGAGTTGATTCACTTGCGTCTCGCTCGGGCGAAGTTCACGGCGGGAGTGATCGACTTCGCGATCGCCATCCGTTCGACGCGAATCGGACGGCGTCAGCTCGAGCTGTTCGAAGAAGCACCGCGCCGCGATGGTTTCGCCGCCGACCGAGCGCTCGCGCGCATCCGAGCGGAGTTCGGAGTCGATGCCGTTGTGAAGGCCGTGCTGCAGCCGCGTCATCTACCCGAAGCGCTCTTCGCGTGGGCGCCGCTCGAGCACGTAGCCGCCCCCGAGCCGCGCTACGTGGAGCACGGTGCTCTCATCCGTCGCATCTACACGCCGCCTCTCGTCCTCCCGGCGCGGCCTCGTCACGAGCCCGACGGCTGGATGCTGCGCGGCCTCGACCAAGGACCGGTCGTGCGCGTGAGCGGGCCATTTCTCGTCTCCGGTGGCTGGTGGCACCGCGCGGTCTACCGCGAGTACCACTTCGCCGAAACGAAGAGCGGCGAGATCCTTTGGGTGTTCTACGACCGCTTCCGCCGCCGCTGGCTCGTCCACGGGCGGGTCGAGTAACTCCCGCCCTCGTCACCGAACCCGTTCCCGTTCCCG
Organism: Planctomycetota bacterium; assembly: GCA_965223845.1. Lineage (GTDB taxonomy): Bacteria > Planctomycetota > UBA8108 > UBA8108 > SXIK01 > CBDCXR01. The sequence goes on from CBDCXR010000004.1 coordinate 116,105, forward strand.
TTCCCGAACTAACTCCCATTCACAAAACGCACCGCTTTTCTATCAACCCAATCCTCATGTCCGCGTACGTCCCTCTCTGGTGTAAGAGCAACTTCTCCTTTCTCGAGGGTGCCTCGCACCCGGAGGAACTCGTCGACGCGTGCAGTCAGCTCGGTCTTTCCGCGTTCGCGCTCACCGATAGAGACGGCGTGTACGGTGTTGTCGAGGCTCACGTTCGCGCTCGTGAATGTGGCGTTCGACTCATCATCGGTGCGGAGGTGTCGCTCGAGGACGATTCGACCTTGGTTCTCCTCGCGAGCGACCGAGGCGGATACGCGAATCTCTGCCGATTGATCACTCTCGGTCGTCGACGCTCGCCGAAGGGCGAGAGCGTCGTCCGGTGGGATGAAGTTTGCGCGCACGCCGAAGGAGTGCTCGCGCTCTGGGGAGGAGAACGAAGCTCGATCGTTCGACCCGTCGAGCCGCTCAGTACGGCGCAGCGCCTCGTTGAGGCGTTCGCCGGTCGTCTCTACGGCTTTGCCGTCCGTCACCGGCGGCCCGAGGAGAAGAGGACCGAGCAACTCCTTCGGCAGCGAGCCGAGCGGTATGGCTTTCCGATCGTCGCGGGGAGCGAGGTTCTCTACCACCGGCGCGATCGGCGACGACTCCAAGACGTCCTGACGTGCATCCGCTGCGGCGAGGCGCTGGGCTCGATCGGTGACCGCACGAAGTCGAACGACGAGCACGCGCTCAAATCATCCCACGCGTTTCTGCGTCTCTTTTCGGACGATCCCCCTGCTGTGAGCCGCACGCTCGAGATCGCCGAGCGCTGCACGTTCTCTCTGGACGAGATTCGCTATCGCTATCCGGCGGAGGCTTTGCCGGACGGCACGACGACCTCGGAACGGCTGCGCGAGCTCGCGCTCGCGGGCGCCGCGGAGCGCTGCCGAGGGGACGTGTCCGCGGCGATGCGCGAGCAGATCGAAAAGGAGCTCTCGCTCATCGAGGAGCTCGATTACGGCGGGTACTTTCTCACGATGTGGGAGATCGTCCAGTTCTGCCGGCGCGAGGGGATCCTCTGTCAGGGACGCGGCTCCGCAGCGAACTCTGCGGTGTGTTACGCGCTCGGGATCACGGCCGTCGATCCGGTCAAGATGGGGCTTCTCTTCGAGCGCTTTCTGTCGCGCGAGCGCGCCGAGCCACCTGACATCGATCTCGACATCGAGCACGCACGGCGCGAAGAGGTGATTCAGCACGTCTTCGCGAAGTACGGCCGCCGGCACGCGGCGATGGTGGCGAACATCGTTCGCTACCGCGCTCGTTCGGCGGTGCGCGATGTGGGAAAAGCCCTCGGCCTCGCCGAGACGGCGCTCGATCGACTCGCGAAGCTCCTTTCGCCGTACGACGCCATCGATCCACGCGTTCTTTCGGAAGCGGGTCTCGATCCGCGGCAGTGTGTCTACAGCTTCCTCGTCGAGCTCGCGAATGAGATCATCGACTTCCCGCGGCATCTGTCGATCCATCCCGGTGGATTTCTTCTCGGACACGAGCCGGTGTGTGATCTCGTCCCGATCGAAAACGCCTCCATGGACGATCGGACGGTGATTCAGTGGGACAAGGACAGTCTCGAGGAGCTCTGTCTCTTCAAGGTCGATCTCCTCGGGCTCGGTGCTCTCACTCAGCTCCATCTCGGCTTCGATCTGCTCGCGGAGCACTACGGGAAGGACATCGACATGGCGTCGATTCCGAGCGCGGATGCTCCGACGTTCGACATGATCTGCCGGGCGGACACGGTGGGGGTGTTCCAGATCGAAAGTCGAGCGCAGATGGCGATGCTCCCACGGCTGAAACCGCGAACGTACTACGATCTCGTGATCGAGGTGAGCATCGTTCGTCCGGGGCCGATTACGGGCGGCATGGTCCATCCGTATCTGCGCCGGCGGTCGGGGGAAGAGTCGGTGGTCTATCCCCACGAATGCCTCGAGCCCGTGCTCAAGAAGACGCTCGGTGTCCCTCTCTTTCAAGAGCAGGTGATCCGTCTCGCGATGGTCGCGGCCGATTACACGCCGGGGGAGGCGGATCAACTCCGTCGCGACATGGCGGCGTGGCGGAAGACAGGACGCATCGAACGCCATCGCGAACGCTTGGTGAGCCGCATGGCGGAGAAGGGGATCGCGCGCGAGTTTTCCGAGCGCGTGTTCGAGCAGATTCGAGGGTTCGGTGAGTACGGCTTTCCCGAGAGCCACGCGGCGAGCTTCGCGCTCATCGCCTACGCCGGTGCATGGATGAAGCGTCATTTTCCCGATGTCTTTGCGTGTAGTCTTCTCAATGCCCTCCCGATGGGTTTTTATTCCGCCGCGACCATCCTCGATGACGCCCGACGACACGGCATCGAGGTGCGGCCGACGGACGTGACGGTGAGTCGCTGGGAGTGTACGCTCGAGCCCATCGCCGGAAACGCCGAGCGCTACGCGATTCGCCTTGGCGCGCAGTTCGTCAAGGGACTCCGCCGAGCAGAGTGGGAGCGGGTCGAGCACGCGCGCGCACGGCGGCCGTTTGCATCCGTCGAGGAGGTCTCTCGACGGACGCGCCTCGACGCCGGAGCACTCACACGCCTCGCCGAAGTCGGTGCTTTTACTCGGCTCGAGGAAAGTCGCCGGCAAGCGCTTTGGACGACGAAGGGAGCCGCGCGTCTCGAAGAGACTCCTCTCGAGATCTCGATCGACGAAAGGAAGCCTCGCTTCGTCGGTCTCGACGCCTTCGAGAAAGTCGCGTGGGACTACTCGAGCTCCGGCGTCAGCGCGGCAGGGCATCCGCTCGCCTTCTTTCGCGAGCAGCTCACCGCGCTAGGGCTTCCCGATGCCCGCAGCGTCAACAGCCAGCCGAACGGACGGCGAGTTCGTTACGCCGGTTTCGTGATCTGCCGCCAGCGCCCGGGAACGGCTTCGGGTGTCGTGTTCATGACGCTCGAAGACGAGAGCGGATTCGTCAATCTCGTGATCTGGAGCCGAGTGTTCGAGAAAAACGCGCTGCTCCTCAAGACGACGCACTTTCTCGGCGTGAGCGGGAAGCTGCAAGTCGAGGACGGAGTCGCCCACATCATCGCCGATCGTTTTTGGCGTCCGGAGCTCGACGTCGGGAGTGCTCGCTCCGGCAGTCGCGACTTTCACTGACGATGTTCACCGTCCTATGAAGAGGATTCACCACGAAGTGCACGAAGGAAGAAGAGATAGAGGTGTAGAGAGATAAAAAAACAGCCCCTGAACAAGCGCACTTGTTCAGGGGCTGTACCGAATCGACGAAAACAGGACCGGTGTTTAGATCTCTTCTTCGCAGAAAAGCTCGTCCGGTGTCGGGTCGCCGCCCGAGATCAGGACTCCCGGGTACGGCGGCTCGCCACCGTCCACAAACAGGTAGTTGAGCGTCGCGATGGCATCCGCGATGTCAACCCCGCCATCGTCGTTCGTGTCAGCGGCGTCGAGGCAGAAGGGACGCTCTCCGCTGCCGAACAGGTAGAGGAGAGTGAACAAGCCGTCGGAGACGTCGATCGAGAAGTCGCGGTTCGAGTCACCGCGGAGGAAGAGCGCGTCGAACTCGCCGACGATCGAGAAACGATCGACGACAAGACCGCCGGCGGCACCGTCGCCACCTTCGCCACCTTCGCCACCTTCGCCGCCTTCCCCACCTTCGCCGCCTTCCCCACCTTCGCCGCCTTCCCCACCTTCGCCGCCTTCCCCACCTTCGCCGCCTTCCCCACCTTCGCCGCCTTCCCCACCTTCGCCGCCTTCCCCACCTTCGCCGCCTTCCCCACCTTCGCCGCCTTCGCCGCCTTCCCCACCTTCGCCGCCTTCCCCACCTTCGCCGCCTTCCCCACCTTCGCCGTTTCCGTTGTCACCGCCGCCGCCGACGGGATTCGTCGAGCAGATCTCACCGACGAGGACGACTTCCCCGTCCGGATTGACAACGCTGACCCCGTAGCCGAGCAGATCCGTGAGGCTGCCCACTCCGAACGGGACCGGGTCTCCGGACAGGCTGTCGAGCTTGAAGCTCGCGTTCCCGCCGCGGTTCGAGGTCGTCATGCCGACGCTCTCCGACGCGGAGTCGTCCGGCGCCGAAATGATGACTTCGTAAACCGTCTCTGCGGCAACGCGGTGAAGGTGGACCTTGATGACGACGCGATCGTCACCCGACTCGAGCTTGATCTGACCCCAAGCATCTTCGTCAGCCGCGCCTTCCGGAGGAGTCAGGTCGCAGCGACCACTGCGAGGAGTCGGGTCCCGACGCTCCAGTGAGGGCGTCGTTCCCGCGAGAACGATGTTGCCGTCCGCATCGGAGACGCAGATCGCGAGGCCGGCGAGATCCGACGGCTGACCGGCGCCGTTCGGGAGGTCGCCGTTCGAGAGCTTCAGAACGCCGCCGTCGTCATCGTCGTCGTCATCATCGTCATCGTCGTCGTCGTCATCATCGTCATCGTCGTCGTCATCGTCATCATCGTCGTCATCGTCATCATCGTCGTCATCGTCGTCGTCGTCGTCGTCGTCGTCGTCACGAGGACGTCCCCGATCATCGTCGTCGTCATCGTCGTCGTCGAGACTTCCGGCTTCACCCGCTACGTCGCCGTCGTCGCCACCGTCGCCGTCGTCGCCACCGTCGCCGTCGTCGCCACCGTCGCCACCGTCGCCACCGTCGCCACCGTCGCCACCGTCGCCACCGTCGCCACCGTCGCCACCGTCGCCACCGTCGCCACCGTCGCCACCGTCGCCACCGTCGTCGTCGTCATCATCCCCGTCATCGTCGTCGTCGTCGCCCTCATCGTCATCGTCGTCGTCACCGACCGTGATGTTACCGATGGGCTGCTTCTCGCCTTCGCCGTTGTCGAGCCAAACGGTGTACTCGCCCGGGACGAGATCTTCGACCGCGACGATCATCTTGTTCGGATTCAAGACGACGCGTCCGCGAGCGTCGGGCTGAGTGCTATCGTCCGGTGCGCTGAGGCTGGAGCTCCCGGCTCGGGGTCCCCGGCCGCGATGATCGTCGTCGTCCGCGAACAACCCTTGCCCGAGCAGTGTCAACCATGCCCCCATGAAAAGGAAACAAACGAGTACTCTCACGATTTCCTCCTTCGTGACTCCATCGCGTGGAGTCCGAACCTAAAACGAGCACGTGAGGCGGCGATTCCGAGAACCGGTCGACGCCTCTACGCGTAGATCTTCGAACGACGACCCGATTCGTTCCACCCGCGATGGCCGACTCCGACCAAGCGCGAACGACGAAGCCGCACACCGTGTGCGGTCGCCCGAGCGGCGAATCAGTCCCAACCTCTTCCTCCGTGTCATCAGACCCACGGTGGCGCGTGGATGACGAGCCACCACGATCACGATCCAGTGTAGCAAATCCGTGGCCGCCGCGAATCAGCACGCCGTCGAGAGTGGGAGCCGGCAGGACTTAGTGGGTCCAGGTCAGCGCCGATGTAAAGCCGTATTGGCAGACCGGCCGCGGAGAATGAAGGAATCGTTCGTTCCCGGATGGATCTGGATTCTGGATCTGTGTTCGTTGAGTGTCAGGGTCGAGCGAGCCTCAGGCGCACGAGGCCTCGCAATCGAGATCGTCGACCGTGGGATCCAACCCGCAGGACGCGGCGGGAGGCGGGATGACGAAACTATCCGAGAACAGCGTGTTCAGCAGCGCAATCGGGTCGGCAATGTTGAATTTTCCGTCATCGTTTACGTCGGCAGCCCGTCGGCATCCGATTCGATCGCTGCCGAAGAGCGCTCCGAGAGCCGCGATCGCGTCCGCGATGTTGACCTCTTCGTCTCCGTTCACTTCGCCTCGTCGAAACGAGTGGGGAGGGGGATCGAGGCGAGAGAATTCGAACGTGCCGATGACGGTATCGCCGAGCGGCGCGTTGGTGATCCTCACGATCGGCTCGGGTGGTGAAGTCTCTTCGTTCGGCGATCGATACGTCTCACCGCTGTCCGTGCCGGCGTCGTAGCCGTGGAGCGGGACGACGAGGTGTTCCACCCATGCGTCGTCGCGGCGAAGCGACAGAGCGGACACTCCGACGAACCAATCGGGGCTCGGTGCGATCATCGAAACAATGGTGACCAGCGGATACTCCTCCGATACCTCGAACTCGACTTCCGCGGCGCCCGGGCTGCGGCCGATTCCCGGACCCGATAGGATCGCGCCGGCACGTCCCGCGTCGATGGCCTCCTGCACCTCGGTCGTGAGTGGCGATTTCGACCCGCGCTCTGCCATCGCACGAATCCCGGGAGTAGCGAAGCCGCCGGATTCCCAGAAGCGCGCTTCGCCGCTGTGCGTCCCTCCGACGAGTCCGGAGAAGTGCGGCGAAGACGGAAACTCCGTCGGGTGCGTTTCCGCGCTCCAGGTCGACTCGAATCGAACGCGGTATCGCGCCGTATCGGCGGGAGCGGTGTTCGCCAGACTCGCGGCGAGCCCGAGGGCGAGAACCCATCGACGAGGCGCGAGAAGACGGTCGAGATTCGAGATCCGCAAACTGGGCACGGTTGCCTCCCTCGGTCCTTTGCACGATCGGGATACGGCCGGTCGAGTGTACGTTCGGTCCGGTGACGAGGATTCGCTCGGCTGAGCGAGCTGGTTACATCGGATCTCTCCCCGGGGTCGATTCCCCGTGGCTCGCGATCAGGCGCGATTACCTCCATCCTTCCCGCGACCGGTCCGTCTGTCGATGATTTCGTCTGCCGGCCGAGTGTCCTTCAGACGGCCCGAACCGGCGGACGGGAGCTCGACGGGACGATCGGACAATCCGTGTTTCCCGCGCCTGCGGGAGCTACCGAGGTGAACTTGACGATGCTGGGGTTTCTTTTGCCTGACCTCTGGCTAAACTTCAGGGTTCAGCCGGGCTCGGTTCGTCGTCCCCGCGCGGGAGCGACGCGCGCGGAGCGAACCACGAGAAGTATCGAAGTTCTCAGCGGAGATTCGACATGAGTGGAAACAACTATCCGAAGTTACACAACGCTGCCTGGCCCGGAGTCGTCGGCAAGGGCCCGGACGCGGAGGAGCCGTTCTTCGAGCTCGAGCGCATGCTCGACTTCACGGCGGCCGCCGAGGTCGACGGCGTCAAATTCGATGGCGTCGATCTCTTTCTGAGCGCTCCACACGTCGATATCGAATCCTCCGAGGACGACCTCAAGGCGCTCGCCGACAAGGTGAACGCTCGCGGACTAAGCGTCGGCTCGGTCGTCGCGCCGGTGTGGCCGCCGACGGGCGGCGGGCCCGCGATGGGAAACGCGGACGAGCGCGCGCTCTTCGTCGAGATGGTGAAGAAGGCCTGTGGGATCGCTCAGACCCTCAACAAGTTGGGCGTTCGACAGAGCGGCGTGGTTCGCATTGATTCGGCGGTCGACCCGGGGACGTGGGCCGCGGATCCCGACGGAACAAAGAAGATCGCCGACACGTTTCGCGAAGCCTGCGATGTCGCCGACGCGCACGGCGAGCGGCTCGCCGCGGAAGGAGAGATCTGCTGGGGCGGGATGCACAGCTGGACGGAGATGATTCGCCTTCTCGAGATGGTCGATCGGCCGAATACCCTCGGCTTCCAAGCGGACCTCGCGCACACGCTGCTCTACCTTCTCGGCTACAACGCTCCGGACTCTGCGCTGCTGCCGGAGAACTTCGATTGGTCGAACAAGGATCAGTTCGGAGAAGCGTACAAGAAGCTGACCGACGCGCTTCGCCCGTGGACGATCGACTTTCATGTCGCTCAGAACGACGCGACGGTGAAGGGCTCCGGCTCGCACGACAAGACGGGGCGTCACTGCCTCCCGAACGACCCGAGCGGGAAGCTCGACGTCGTCTGGGCGTCCGGTCACTGGCTGCGGGATGGGGACGGCAACGTTACGAAGACATGCCGCCACATTTGCTGGGACGGCTGCATGTTCCCGAACGCCGTGATGGAAGATCCGCAGACGTGGAACGACATTCTCGCCGTGATGATCCAAGTGCGGAACGCGCACGGCTGGTCGGAGTAGCGACGGGCGCGCGGTGATTCAGAAGGCCTCGGGAACCGCGGGCTCCGAGGCCTTCTCGCTTTGACGAACTCTGGGCGGTGCTGGCGTTCCCGCGGCGTCAGGGTCTCGGAGTTTTCACCACTCCCACGTTCCATCCTCCCGATCCAGATTCACTCCGGACCGTCCGTCCGAAACGGCGACGCAGGCAATCCCTCCTGATTGTAGAGATTGCACTCGGGATTGTTTGCCCAGGCGTAGCGCACCGCCACGGGGCGCTCGACCTTCGGCGATGAGACGACGATCGTGCTCCCGCGGATTTCGGCCTCGGCCCAGACGAACTTTCCGTCGTCGCCCGCGATGGCGAATCCTTTGAGCTCGCCTCCGCCGCGAGCGACGAGGCCACCGCCGACGTGGTCGAACTCGACGACCATCGAGTTGCCGTCGGCGCGTGCACCTTTCGCCGTCGGTCCGGAATGCACGATCTTTTCGCCGTAAGCGATACCTCGCGCCGAGAGCGCCAGTCGGCGGCCGACGTCTTGCTTGTTTTTGGGATGGATGTCGTTCGCTTCGCCGATGTCGATGATGACCGCGACGCCGACCTTGGGATCGTTTGCCGCGGTGAGCGACTGCGCTTCGCGAAGCTCGGCCCAGTTCGATTCAGTGGGTTTGTCGTTTCGCGCCATGAAGTTGGCGAGCTGAACGATGAAGAACGGAAAGTCGCCGACGCCGAACCGGGAGCGCCAGTCGGCGATCATCGTCGGAAGTAGGGTTCGGTACTGCGCGGGGCGACCGGCATTCGATTCGCCCTGATACCAGATCGCTCCCTTGATTGCGTACGGGACGAGCGGAGCGATCATTCCGTTGTAGAGGACCGTCGTCACGTTCGGGTTCGATCCGGCTGGGCGCGGTGGCGTGCCCGTCTCTCGGACGCTCTTCCCGGGGCGGAACCGCCATTCGCCGGCGAGTGAGATCGGATTTGCGTCCGCCCCGGCGCGGAGCCGCATCTGAGCCGCCTCGCCGTAGATCCCGCCGCCGCCGCCCGTGTCGAGAACTCGAATCGCGATGATGTTCCGCCCCGCTCGTACCGCCGACGCGGGCACGGAATACCGGCGCGAGCGCCGCCAGTCCGCCGTCGAGCCGATCTCGATTCCATTGAAGAACGTGGAGTCGGCGTCGTCGATCGGCCCGAGATCGAGCGTGAGCTTCTTCCCCGCCCAGCTCTCGGGGATGGTCACCTCGCGGCGAAACCACATCAGTCCGTCGAAGTCGGGAAATCCGGCGCGTTCCCACTGAGTCGGGAGCGACATCGTTCGCCACGCCGACGCGTCGAGATCGACGGCCGCCCAACTCGGTCGTCCGGGCGCGCTCCCCGGATCGTTCGTGCGGTACCACTCGGAGAGCTCGCGCTCGAACGAGTACTTCCCCTTCTTTTTCGCTTCGGCCGCGGCGACAAACCGCTCCACCGGCGCGCGGAAGTCGTCCATCGTGCGGAGCGCTCGCGCGCTCGTCCACGCTTCGGCGACCGTCCCTCCCCACGCGGACTGGATGAGTCCGATCGGTACGTCAAGGGACTCGTGAAGCGAACGGCCGAAGTAGTAGCCGACGGCGGTGAACGACGCGATCGTTTCCGGCTGGCACACGGACCAAGACGCGTCGACCGTCGCCCGAGGAGTGTCCGAGATTCTGCGGGGAACCTTGAAGAGTCGGATCTTCGGGTGGTTTGCCGCGGCGATCTCGCGATCGGGATCCTTGGACGCCCGGACGCTCCACTCCATGTTCGACTGACCGGAGCAGATCCACACGTCGCCGACGAGGATGTCGTTCACCTCGCGACTCGCCGGCCCCGAGATTTTCATTCGGTGCGGGCCGCCGGCGGGAAGCGGTGCGAGGTGGACGGTCCAGCGGCCGTCGGGTTCGGCGCGAGTGCGCGCAGCGACCGTTGCGACGGAAACTTCGACCGTGGCGCCGGGTTCGGTCCAGCCCCAGACGCGGGTCTTCACTCCGCGCTGGAGAACCATGTGATCGGAAAACAGCGGATGGAGAAATGGACGATCGTCGGCGAGCGCAAGCGTCGAACTGACGGAGCCCGCTGAGAAGGCGATCAACGTGACGAGTCGAAATGTCGAAGCAGAAGATCGATTCATTGCACGGCCTTTCTCGATGAGGTTTCGACGCATGATACTCGACGCGATCGATGTCGCCGCGGAGCATTCCGAGAACGCGTGGACTTTCGCCGCCATGGGCGCGACGCCGTCGGGTTCACTCCCCGCTCTCAGCGCCCGGTGGTATAGTGTCGGGCCAAACGACGACACGTACGTCCCAGCGGAGAAGCGAGATGCCCCAGTACGAAATGTTCATCGGCGGTGAGTGGAAAGGCGCGAGCGCCACTCTCGACGTTCTCAATCCGGCCACCGAAGAAGTCCTCGGCACCGTACCCTCCGCGTCCCTCGAACAAGTCGAGGAGGCGCTCGAGAGTGCTCGACGCGCGCAAAAGGCGTGGGGGCGACTCACGGGAGTCGAGCGGGGCAACGTCCTTCGAAAGTGGGCCGACCTCGTCGATGCGAATCGCGACTCCCTCGCTCGGCTCCTTTCGCAGGAAGTCGGAAAGCCGCTCAAGGAGGCGTACGGCGAGATCGACTTCGGGAACAGTTGGTTCCGCTACTACGCGGAGTTCGACCGACGCATCGAGGGCGACATTCTCGCACCCGACAAGCCGAACGAGCAGATGTGGATCGTCCCGCAGCCGGTCGGCGTCGTCGTCGGGATCATCGCGTGGAACTTTCCTATCGCTGTGGCCATTCGCAAGATCGCACCCGTGCTCATCGCCGGGAACAGCCTCGTTCTGAAGCCGCACGAGGACACGTCGGTGAGTGTGCTCGAGCTCTGTAAGCTCGCCGAGGCCGCGGGTGTTCCACCCGGAGTCGTCAACGTGGTCACGGGAACTGGCGAGACGGTCGGCGAAGCTCTCACCCGGAGTCCGATCCCCGACGTAATTTCGTTTACGGGGAGCGTGCCGACCGGAAAGCGGATCGCCAGGGTCGCCGCCGAAAACGTGACTTCCGTCTCACTCGAGATGGGCGGGAAGGCGCCGTTCATCGTCATGGACGACTGCGACCTCGACGCCGCCGTCGACACCGCGATCTTTTCGCGTTTCCTCAATTGCGGACAGATCTGTATCGCGAACGAGCGGACGTACCTCCACCGGTCGATCGCGCCCGCGTTTCTCGATCGATTCGTCGAGAGAATCAAGGCGATGCGCGTCGGCGATCCCCTCGACGAGTCCACCGAGCTCGGTCCCAAAGTGAGCCGCGTCGAACTCGACAAGGTCGACGCGTTCGTCGAAGCGGCGAAGAAGGACGGTGCGTCCGCGCTCGTCGGCGGGAGTCGGCTCTCGGGCCCGGGTTACGAGAAGGGCTATTGGTACTCGCCGACCGTCCTCGTCGACGTGCGCCAAGATATGGACATCATGCAGAAAGAGGTGTTCGGTCCCGTCGTGCCCGTCATGGAGTTCGACGATTTCGAGCAGGGACTCGAGCTCGCCAACGACTCGCGATACGGCCTCGCGGCGTACCTCTTCACGAACGACGTCCACCGAATCATGCGCGCGGTACGCGACATGGAGTGCGGTGAGCTCTACATCAATCGCGGTCCGGGGGAGTCGATCCACGGCTACCACACGGGATGGAAGCAGAGCGGGATCGGCGGAGACGACGGCAAGTACGGACTCGAGCACTTCCTCAGAAAAAAGACCGTTTACTTGCGCTACAACGGGTGATCGGACGGGAAATCCCCTCGCGGATGCCGCTCCGGGCGCGGAGAATCAAGGTCGGCAGAGAGAGGCGACGACATGAACGAACGCGAAGCGCGGCCGCTCGAGGATCTTGAGCACTGGGAAGACTTTCTGAAGGCTCGCTACCCCGAGGGCGTCAGCGTCGACGAACGCACGAAGCGATCGGGAGACTCCTTTCGTGACTACCGCGCAGAGGCGCGAGACACGGTGAAGGAGTTCTATCGGCTGAATCACGCGTATCAGTGCGTGGAGTTTGTGCGCGAGAAGAAGAAACAGTTTCTCGGGCTCGATCGGCGGGAGATGGGAGTGTGGGAGGCGATGGAGTTCCTCAACACGCTCGTCGACGATAGTGACCCCGACACTGAACTTTCGCAGCTCGAGCATCTCCTCCAAACCGCGGAAGCGATCCGAGCGGACGGTCACCCGCGGTGGTTCATCCTGACGGGACTGATTCACGACCTCGGAAAGATCCTCTGTCTCTTCGGTGAGCCGCAGTGGGCGGTCGTCGGCGATACCTTTCCCGTCGGGTGCCGGTTCTCCGAGAAGATCGTGTTTCCCGAGTTCTTCGCCGCGAATCCGGACGCGAGCGTTCCGGAGTACCAGACGCCGCTCGGAATCTACGAGGAAAATGCCGGCCTCGATTCCGTCGAGCTGTCTTGGGGCCACGACGAGTATCTCTACCACGTTGTGAGGGACCATCTCCCCGAACCGGCGCTCTACATGGTTCGCTACCACTCGTTCTATCCGTGCCACCGGGAACGCGAGTACGAGTACCTGATGAACGAGCGCGACAAGGAGATGTTTGAATGGGTTCGGGCGTTCAACCCCTACGATCTCTACTCCAAGGACGAAGACCGTCCGCCAGTCGACGAGCTGCGCCCGTACTACGAAGAGCTCATCGACGAGTTTTTTCCCGCGAAGCTCAGCTGGTGAACGACGTGAGTTCTGCGAAGCTAACTCGATTCCGGTCGTCGTCGCTCGTGCGGACCATCGTTCGGGCCGTCAGTGCCGTCATCGTTTCGCTTTCTCTTCTCCATTCCTCGAGCGCCGTCCGTGCCGAGGACGACGATCCGAAGGATCGCGCCGAGCTTCTTGAGAAAACGCTGCGGCGTCACGTCAAGGAGCCGCGGGCGCTCTCCGTACTTCACGGCGTCTCGTGGCGTCACGCGTCCGAGCGGACGCGACGAATCGTTCGCCGGTTGCTCACGAGAAAGATCGATGTCGAGTTCGATCATACTTCCGCGGATGAAGCGCTCCGGACATTGCGCGAAGTGTGTGGCGTACCGATTCTCGTGAGCGCGAAAGCGAAGAAACAACTCGCGGAGGAGACGCCCGTCGTCCGCATGAAGCTCGAGAAGCTTCGCGCTCACAACGTGCTCAACCTCGTCGCGACGCACCTAGGGGACGTTCACTTCCGCGTTCGGTACGGGGCGGTGATTCTCGCCGCCACGAGCGAGTATCGTCCCCGTCGCGTCTCGCGCGTGCTCGACGTTCGGGATTTGGTCCGCCGGCGCCCCGATTTCAAGGCGCCGCGTCTCGGGTTAGGGGGGACCGAGGAGTAGCCCCCCGACGAGTCCCGGTTCTTTGGCGCGCCGCCGCCGGGGCCGAGAATCGCCGCCCGCAACTTGATCGAGCGCGTTCTTCGGGTCACGATGGTGTCGAGTCATCGCGACGGACACGGGGAAGGCTCCGGGTCCGAGTTCGGAGAGGATGGTGCATGAACCCCAGTGCGAAAGGCCGTCGCGGCGCGTTCGTCGGTTTCGCGATCGTGGTCGTTGTTTGCGTAGCACCCGTTCTCTCTGCGCAGGTGGTCATCAACGAGCTGCTTGCTGAGAACTTCGACAACCTCGCCGACGAAGACGGTGACTTCACCGATTGGCTCGAGCTCTATTTGGACGGCGACGTGCCGGTGTCGCTCGACGGGTACTCGCTCACCGACGATCCCGATCTCACCTCGAACTGGGCGCTCCCCGCGGTAGAGCTTCAACCGGGCGAGCGACTCCTCGTGTTCATGTCGGGGAAGGATCGATTCGTTCCACCGCCCGGTTCGTTCGGAGGGAACGCCGTCAGCGGGTTCCAGCCGAACTACATAAAGGAAGGCGACACCTGGCGGTACCTCGTGGGCGTTCCGGGTGAGCCCGGACCGCCGGACGGGTGGTACGAGCGCGACTTCGACGACGGCGGGTGGGACTCTGGCGAAAGTGGATTCGGGTACGACGACGGCGACGACGAGACGATCGTTCCGGACGACACACCCGTCGTCTTCACGCGCCGGCGGTTCGTCGTCGAGGATCCGCGCACGATCACGAATCTCATTCTCCGCGTCGACTTCGACGACGGCTTCATCGCGTATCTGAACGGAATTCGCGTCGGCGAGCATGGCGCGCCCGCCGGCGATCCGACGTTCGATTCTCGCGCGACTGGGAAGCACGAGGCCGGGACGCCGGAGTTCATCGACCTCGGCGCTCACCTCGGCTCGCTCGTCGCGGGGGAGAACGTCCTCGCCGTCGCGGGTCTCAACGACACACCGTCGAGCGATATGTCGCTCATTGTCGAGCTCGGTCAGGTGCCGACGTACGTGCACGCGAGCTTCGAGCTCAACAAGGACGGCGAGACGGTCGCACTGATCTCTCCCGGCGGTGAGGTCGTCGACTCGGTCGATTTTCCGGTGCAGACGCGCGACCACTCGTACGGTCGAGTCGGCGATGGTGGGGCGGAGTGGGGCTACTTCGTGACACCGACGCCGGACGCACCAAACGGGACGATCTTCGAGATCGACCCGATTCCGGACGAAGTCTTGATCACGCCCGGTACCGGCGTCTACGCCGGCGACGTCGACGTCGTTCTCGCGGCGAACCTGCCCGGTGAGCTCGATATTCGTTACACGACGAATGGTGAAGCGCCGACGGCGTCGAGTCGGCTCTACACGAGCGCGATTTCGATCGATGACGAGCAGCTCATCAGCGCCGCCGGGTTCCGCGGGTCGACGCGGGTGACTCCCGTCGCCTACGCGAACTACTTTTTCGGCCACGATTTCGAGCTGCCGATCATGGCCATCACCATGGACCCGGACGACTACAACACCGTCCACACATCGGGCGGCGCGCGCGGGCGGTCATCCGAACGACGCGCTCACATGGAGTACCTCATCGACGACGAGGTCGCGTTCGGTACTGATTTCGGAATGCGACTCCACGGCGGTGCATCCCGCGGTGGCGACATCAACACGAAGAAGTCCTACAAGGCCTATTTTCGCGGGATCTACGGCGACAAGAAACTCGACTACCCGATCATCCCCGCGACGGCGATCGACAAGTTCGACAAGCTCGTCTTGCGCGCCGGATTCAATGACGGCTTTCGGGGAAACGGACGCGCGGCGTACGTGCGCGATCAGGTCATTCGCGACATCCACGAGGATATGGGGATGATCGTCTCGCATGGCTCGTGGTGCAATTTGTTCGTCAATATGCGCTTCCGCGGGCTCTTCAACATCGTCGAACGAATGGACGAGGAGTTCCTCGAGCCGTATACCGGCGACTCCGAATGGGACGTGATCAAGACGGGGAACGATGTGCTCGTCGGGACGATCGACGAGTGGCGCCGCGTCCGCAACTTCGTCGTCGACGGCGACATGAGCGACTCCGCGCTGTTCGTCCAGGCCCTCCGGATGATCGACATCGAGAACTTTACTTCGTACATGCTTCTCAATATCTGGGCTCAGAACCACGACTGGCCGCACAACAATTGGTACGCAGCGCGGCCGCGGCGGCCGGACGGAAAGTGGATCTTTCTCAGCTGGGACGCAGAGTTCGGCATCGGTCTCATCCCATCTGGTTACAGCGAGGACACCTTCGAATTCGTGTTCACGCGAAGCGGCTACCTCCGCGACATCTTGAACGGACTCCTGGCAAACGCCGACTACCGTCGCTACTTCGTCAATGAAGCCGATCGACACCGCTACGAAGCGCTCTCCCCGGAGCGAGTCCTCGGTCACATCGACCATCACGCCGACGCGATTCGGGACGACATCAACGAGGAGGCCGAACTCTTTTCTCGGTCCACTTCGTCGTGGGAGTCGAACATTCGCGGCTGCGAGGAGTTCGCGCGGAGACGGGGACCGATTTTCTTCAATGACATCCAGAACAGCGGCCGTTTCAATTTCCCGGGCGTAACGGTTCCTCGAGTCACGTCGGTCAGTCCCGAGTCGGTTCTCGTGACCGGCACGGAGACGGTCACTCTCATCGGGACTCGCCTCGAAGCGGCGACGCGCGTCTTCTTCAACGGTACGCTCGCGAGCGAGCAGTCGTTCGGTCTCGGACGCCTTACGGTGACCGTACCGTTCGATCTTTCGCTCGACGGGCCGGTGACGGTGACGGTGCAGCATCCGGCGACGCAGGAATCTTCGGACGCGCCCATGCTCCTCGATGTCTCCTTCCCGCGCCCCGTGGCGACCCAAGTCGTGCCTGCCGCCGGGTCGAGCGGCGGCGGCGAGGTCGTGCAGATCTCGGGGCAACTCTTCTGGCCGGGAATCGAAGTGCACTTCGGCGACGTTCCCGCCGAGAGGGTCGAAATCCTTTCCGTCGACCCGTACCTCCTCGAGGTCGTGACGCCGCCCGGTCAGGGCACGGTCGACGTGACTCTACGAAACAAGCTTCCCGGCGGGGCCGTTCCGGCGGAACACTCACTCACCTATCGCTACGTCGACGGAGGCTTCATGCGCGGCGATGCGAACGGCGACGCGGACGTCGATATCTCCGACCCGATCGGGATTCTGAATGGACTCTTCACCGCGGATGGAGAGATCCTTTGCGACGACGCGGCCGACGCGAACGACTCGGGATTGGTCGACGTCTCCGACGCGATCTACCTCTTCGGTTTCCTCTTCGGGGGAATCGAGGAATTGCCGGCTCCGCAGGGCTTCTGCGCGAACGACCCGACCGCGGATGGGCTCGGCTGTGGTTTCGCCGGGAGCTGCGCGGCTGCGAACTAGAGCCGGACGAGCGTAGCGCGCTTGCCCGAAAGTTGCTCCGAGTTCGTCCCGATTGACACTCCGCTCTTACCGGACCTTCAGCGAGCGGCGAAGGTCGGCATACGACATCGGTTTCCCCTCCGCGGCTTGAAACGAAGTTTCTACGCGACCGTTGTCGTCGGCGGACGGGCCGGAATTCAGCCACGACTTCCATCTCGAGCGCGCCCGCTCGACGGTCGCCGCCCACTCTTCCTCGGAGACCGACTCGGGGAAACCTTGACGGAACTTGGCAACGTGCGCCAGTCCTCGCTGGTCGCCCAGGATTCCGTACGCTACGTACGAATCGTCGAACTCCTTTGTTTCGTTCAGCGAGAGGTACGGCACGCCCCCAGCCGCGAACGGACGCACGGCAGATCGGTCTTCGTATTCCGTTGGAACGATCGAGACGTTGATCTGTTCGTGCGGGTGCGTTCCGAGCTTCAGCTTGGTCGGCTCGAGTGGATACCAGCCGAACCTTGGGACGTACGCTTCGACCAGATAGTGCGTCTGATGTGGACCGAACCAAGTCGCGTATCCGGCGACGATTCTCGCGGGTATCCCGTTGGCACGGAGGAGGGCTGTCGCGAGGTTTGCGGCGCTCGTGCAGGATCCCGGTAGGTCGAGCGCGCCTACGGCATCGAGCTCCGCGGGGAAACCAGCACCAGGGCGATAGGAGTTGTAGATTGCTCCAAGCCGGTCCACCGTCTTCTGAAGGATTTCGCGGACGTCGGAGCTCTCTCCTCGGACGTCGCTCGCGACCTTCCGAATCCGCTCGTGAGTGGACTGACAGCAACGACTGCTCCGAAGCCAAGGACGCACGTCTTCCGGCCAAGTATCTGGTAGCAGTGCCTCCTTCGGCAGGGCGTCGAATCCTCGTGGCTCGACGAGCACGATCGAAGACCAAATCACTCGCACCGACTCACCAGCCTCCAGGGTCCGGAGTTTCACTTCCGCGACGTAGTTGCCCGGCTTGTCTTCAAAGACGCGGCAGAGTGAGAGGGCGTCACCGGGGACAGTCGAGAGAGAGAACGTGAGCGGGTTCTGTCCCTGATAGGAGAGCGGCATCGGCACGAGTAGTGTCGGGTTCTTCGCGACGCCGCGTGCCTCGACTTCGGTTTCTCCTTTCACGTCGTAAAGGGCGTGACGGGAGAACCGATCCGAAACCTGCGCCGAGACGTCGTCGAACCAGACCTCTCCTTTGCCGTGAAGAAGCAGGTTAACCCGGAGATAATCCGCCTCCGCCGGAACCTCCGTCGTGAACTCGACTTTCGTCCAGTCGAAGTCTCCGTTGAGGGGTTGGCGAGCCTGCGAGGTCTCGAATCCGACGGGCTTCGGTCCTTCCCAAACGTCCACGAAGAAGCCTGCGTGCGTCGCGACGCCTTTGCCCTTGACCCACGCGGTGAATCTCAGTCGCTTTCCTTGGGGAGGATTCCTGATTCCGCAGCCCCATACCCAGTTTGCTCTCTCGCCTCCGCGAGTCGAGCGGATGCGTAGACCTCCACCCCCAGAGCGGCCGCCTTTCGGCAGCCATTCGGAGATCACTTGATCCTCTCCCGCAGCGTAGTTCGTCCAGCCATCGAATCCGCTGTCAAAACCGCCGTTCGGAATGAACTCCTGGGGAGTTGCTTGGCCGAGAAAGAACAGGATGACGCTGGCCGGTAGACTAGCCATCGAACTCCTTTCTACGCTTTGACGTCCCACCGTCGCTTGCGTTACTCCAAGACGATCTTCCGCTGGAGAGGGCGGCGCGTTCGTCTCGTCGTGAGGGGCTGACCTCCGGAATCGATGTACAGCAAGCACCGTTCCCCGACCGAAGGTTCGAGCTAGGACGCGGTGGGCGACACCACACGGCGTAATCGTGTTTCAGGCGATGACACGGCTGTTTGATTTACCGACACCCGCGAGTGGAATCGGAGGACCACCGACGAGAACGCTTCTGTCACGCGGAGACCGGTGGTGGAGACTCGCTCGAGGATCCGGATCACTCCGGGCGGCGGAGCGGCACTGAGCGAGCGAGTTTCCAAATCGCTTCGGCGTTCTCGACGCCGCCGGTCGTCGTCGGATGCCGGAGGCAGCTCGCGGCGGCGGCGTTGGCGAAACGGAGTGTGTCCGCGAGCTCCCAACTCTCGTGCAGGCCCGTCAACACTCCGGCGAGAAACGCGTCTCCCGCGCCCGCCGTCCCCCGGACGAATCCGGCGGGAAGATCGTGTGTCGGCTGCCGGGTGACGTCACGTTCTGCGGTGACCGCGACCGCGAGCTCCGGCGCGTGAACGACGGCGAGACGATGGACGCCGCGAGCGATCAATTCCTGCGCGGCCTCGACCATCGCGTCTCCGTCGAGGGCATCGCCCTGTCGCACCGTGATTCCGGTCGTTCGCTCGGCTTCGATCTCGTTGATGATGCAGTAGTCCGCGTGCCGGAGTGCGGGGGGAACGATGCGCCGGAAGCGATCGGAGTCTTCGCTCACGACATCGATCGACGTTCGGATTCCGGCCGCGCGCACGGCGGCGAGGAGACGAGCGGCCCGGGTGCCGTAGTCGGGATCGGCCGCATCGAGCGCGTCGAGAAGAAGGAGATACCCGAGGTGAAAGATGCGGCTCGGGAGTTGGTCCACCGGGACGTGCTCAGGGGCGAAGAGGGCGTTCGCCCCCCGGTGATGGAAGAACGTCCGCCGTCCGGTGTCGGTCACCGTCATGACGTCGGTGTACGCGGTCGGAGTTCCGGCAACGCGCCGGAGGAGCGTCGCGTCGATTCCCCAGCGCGCGCAGTCGTTCAGGATGAACTCGCCGCCCGAGTCTTCACCGACGAGTCCGACGCCGTGGAGGTCGAGTCCGACATCGAAGCGCGCGAGGTCGACGAGCACGTTGTACGGCGACCCTCCCGTCCCCGTTTCCTCCGCGATGATGTTCGCGAGCGTATCCTGCGCCGGCCAAAACGAGATCGTCTTTACGTGATCGATGATCCAGTTGCCGCCGGCGGCGATCCCGCTCCGTTCCGAAGTCAACCGAGTGTCCTCCCGTTCCGTGCCTCGTCGATCCCGCGTTCGCTGCCCCGGCGCGCGGCGTCACGGGTTGGCGACGCCCGCCGTCGTCGGCTCCCGACGGCGCTTCTCGTCTCGTTTTCGCTCGCGCTTGCGTCCACTCGACGCGTGAGCACGGGCGCGCTGAACTCGATCGCTTGCCGTATCGCTCGTGAGGAGAATCTGAAGATCGGCGACGTTGGTGCCCGTTCCGCCGGTGATGAAAAGATCACCACTCGCGGCGAAAAACCGGTACGAATCGTTCTCCGCGAGTGCGGCCTCGGGGTCGACTCCCGCCGCGCGACCGCGGGCGAGCGTTTTGCCGTCGACGATCGCGCCAGCGGCGTCGGTCGGGCCGTCGCGTCCGTCCGTGCCCGCGCTGAGGAACGCCCAAGCGGAACGCGATGCGCTTCCGCCTGCGCTTCCACCCAGGGCTACCGCGAGCGCGAGTTCCTGATTGCGCCCGCCGCGTCCGCATCCGCGCAGCGTCACGGTCGTCTCCCCTCCCCCGAGCAGCGCGCGCGATCCCGATCGCTCGTCCTCGAGGGCAGCGACGAATCGACCGGCGGCGTCCCGAGCCTCGCCCACCACGGCGTCGGGGAGCGTCGAGGTCGTGTAGCCGAGGCTCTCCGCCGCAACGCGTGCGGCTCGGAGACTTCTCCGATTGCTCCCGATGATCTGCGTTCGAACGCGCTGGAGGCGGTCGTCTCCCAGGGCGAGAGTCTCCTCGATCTCCCCTCGATCTCCGCGGCGCAAGTGTTCGACGACGCTCCGAGGAGCCGTGTCGAGGACGCCGCGACGGGCGAGGACGTCGAGCGCATCGGCGAACGTCGTCGAGTCGGGCGTGACGGGGCCGCTCGCGATCGTGCTCTCGTCGTCATCGTACACGTCGGAAACGATGAGCGCTTCGACCGCGGCGGGCGCCGCGGCTCGCGCGAATCCTCCTCCTTTGAGGCGCGAGAGGTGCTTTCGAACGGTGTTGAGCTCGTGGATCTCCGAGCCCGCGGCGAGGAGGAGCTCGGTGATTCGCTGTTTGTCGGCCAGCGAAACCCCGGGCGGCGGGGCGGGAAGCAGCGCCGAGCCGCCGCCCGATAGGAGGAGGAGAACGGCGCTCTCCTCGTCGAGGCCGAGGAGGACCGATTCGATGCGGTCGGCGGCGCGAACGCCGACTTCGTCGGGGATCGGGTGTCCGGCGACGAAGACCTCTGCGTCGAGATCGAGGAGCTCGGCGCTCGACGCGTTCTCTGAGTTCACGACGGCGATCGGCGGCTGCGCGAACAGCTCGGACGGCAGCGTCGCCATCGCGGCTTTGACCATCGCGAGCGCCGCTTTGCCGATCGCGATCACACTGAGCGATCCGTCGCGCGACCACGGCGGTCCACCGCCGTTGTGACGTGCGGCGAGCGCACTCAGGGCGCGCCTTGTCGCGGCGCCCGGATCGGCGGCGCGGAGGGCGGCAGCGAAGATCGCGCGTGCGTGCTCTCGCAGCGGCTCTCGATCCGTCATGGTCGTCTCTCCAGCCCGACTAACGACCCGCTGCGCGGACGAACTCGCGCGCTCGCGCTGCGTCAACGGGTGCGGAAACGCAGGCGTCCACTTTGATCGCCGTTCCGACGAGAACGCCGTTCGCGACACCGAGCATCTCCGCGACGTTCTCGGCCGTCGCTCCACTCCCCACGAAGAGCGGGCGATCGGGGACGGCGTCCGCGACGCGGCGGAGATCGTCGAGTGACGTCTCGCTGCCGGTCGCCCGTCCACTGACGATCAGACCGTCCGCGAGACCGCGGTAGGCCGTGTCTTTTGCCGCTTCCGAGATGTCGTAACGCGAAGCGACGGGAGCTCCGTGCTTGACGTCGACGTCGGCAAACACCGCGACGGTGGGGGCGATCGCTTCTCGTTCGCGCATGGTCTCGGCGGCGCGCCCTTCGATGATTCCCTGGTCCGTGGCGACGGCACCGGTGTGGACGTTGACCCGGATGAAGTTCGCCCTCGCGGCAGCGGCGACGGCGAGCGCTCCGCGCGCGTCGTTCCGGAGGACATTCACTCCCGCGATCGCGTTCGCGGGTTCGAGCGCGACGGCGACTCGCGTCATCACAGTGAGGACGATCGGCGGGACCGCGCGCGGAAAGAATGGAACGTCGCCGAAATTCTCGATGACGTAGCCGTCGAACCCCGCGGCGAGCGCCGTTTCCGCATCGCGCTGTGCCCCGGCGACGATTCGATCGATCCACACCGACGGAGCTCCCTCCGCGTTCGGACTCCCGGGAATCGCCGGAAGGTGAACGACCGCGAGGAGGAGCTTGTGATCCGAAGTCGATATGGTGAATCGAGACATCGCGCCCACTCTACCAGAGACCGCTCCGTCGAGTCTCACCCCTTCCTCGCTCTAGCGTCTGCCGGGAGCGAGAGGCTGTGCAGACAATGCCGCGCGTGGTATAGCTACCGGGCGTCGCGGATCGCCGACGGTTTCGCGGCGCGCATGCGGACCGACCTTCTACCCGTTCCACTCGACGACGCGTTCTACTCTCCATGCTCATCTGGGCGATCGCCGACCTCCACCTCGGGTTCTCCACCGGCAAGTGGATGGATGTCTTCGGCGACCACTGGCGCGACCATCACGAAAAAGTGAAGGACTCGTGGAGTGAGTCCATCGCTGACGACGACCTCGTGCTCCTCCCGGGCGATTTTTCCTGGGCGATGAAGCTCGAGCAGGTCGCCGTCGACTTCGAGTGGCTCGCCGCGCTTCCCGGGCGGAAAGTCTTGATCAAGGGAAACCACGACTATTGGTGGCCGAGCTCGCACGCGAAGCTCGAGCGCGCGCTTCCACCGGGAATTTTCGCGATCAAGAAACGCGCAGTCGTCGTCGACGGCGTTCCCATCGTCGGAGTCCGCGGTGGAGACTTTCTTCCCCGTGAAGGTGAGTCGCCGGAAGGCGTCGAGAAGAAACTCTTTCGCGAGCGCGGCGAGCTCCTCCAATCGATCGATCACCTTCGTGGCTTGAGCGGCGGGAGTGGCGCCCCGATCGCGCTCTTTCACTATCCGCCGTATCCGATGGGGCGATCGGAGAGCGCCTTCACTCGAATCCTCGAGGACACGGGCGTTGAGCAGTGCCTCTTTGGGCACCTCCACAACGCGTCGGAGTGGAAGCGAGTGTTCCAAGGCACGCACCGGGGAATCGAGTACCGGCTCGTGAGTTGTGACAGCCTCGGCTTTCGGCCGGTGTGCGTCGGGACGCGATAGGGGCTCCAAGCCGGCCGAGACCAGAATTCACATCGGATCGACCAGGTCTGATCTGGGACGAGCAAGTGCGGATCTTGTTCGGTGGCCCCCGCTTTTCTCGCCGCGCGCGCTCTGGCGCGCCGCGCCGGCCCGAGTAGAGTGGAGTGAGTTTCGATCGGATTTCGTTCATCCCGACTCCTTCCTCGGTGCCTCCAATGCCTCGATCGCCGCGAACGTTTCTTTCGGTCTGTTGGCTCCTCGTTCTCGGTGCCCCCGCCTACAGCGAAGACGCCAAGCGCTCGCCCAAGTTCGAGGGTGCAATCGTCGAGCCGCCCTCGCGCGATTTCGACTTCCGTCACCTGAAGCTCGAGTGCGAGTTCGATTGGGAGGAGGAATCGGTCGACGGCACCGTGACGCACACGGTCGCGGCGCTCGAGCGGGGAGCACGCAGAGTGAAGCTCGATTCGGTGGGAATCGATATCCGTTCGGTCGAGCTCGAGAGCGGTGGCGCCCTCTCCTTCGAGACGAAGAAAGAGTCGCTCGAGGTCGACATCGGACGTGAACTCGAAGCCGGCGAGGAGGTCACGTTCCGGATCCACTACCGCGCCGAGCCGCGCCTCGGCGTCTACTTCAAGAAACCTCTGCCCGGAAGTCCGGACATCCCGAAGCAGATCTGGACGCAGGGCGAAACCCACGAAGCACGGCACTGGATTCCGTGTTTCGACCATCCGAGCGACAAGCTGACCACCGAGACGTTGATCACCGTCCCACGCGAGCTGACGGCGATCTCGAACGGCGCACTCATCGAGAAGCGGGCCGTCGACGGCGACCGCGAGCTCTTTCACTGGCGGCAGAAGAATCCGCACACGACGTATCTCATCACGGTCGTCGTCGGCAAGTTCTCGGAGTGGAAGTCGGAAGTAGACGGCATTCCGCTCGCGGGCTACGTGCGCGAACGATTTGCCGACCGCGCCGAGCGGAGCTTCGGACAGACCGCCGACATGATGCGGTACTTCAGCGAGAAGTTCGGCTACCCGTACCCCTGGGAGCGTTACGACCAGCTCTGCGTGTTCGAGTTTCCCTACGGAGGAATGGAGAACACGACGGCGACGACGCTCACCGAGTACACCCTCCACGACGCGAACGCGGCGCTCGACATGTCGAGTGTGCCGCTCGTCGCACACGAGCTTGCGCACCAGTGGTTCGGCAATCTCGTCACCTGCCGGGATTGGGGCGACATCTGGATCAACGAGAGCTTCGCCTCGTTTTCGGAGACCCTCTACGCCGAGCACTACCAGGGGGCTGACGAGGCGATGTGGCGCCGACACGGTCAGGCCGAATCATACAAGCGCGAGGACCGGGGCCGCTACCGCCGCCGGCTCGCGACTCGGCGGTACGCCGAGCCGAGTGATGTCTTCGATCGCCACGCCTATCCGAAAGGCGCGCGAGTGCTCGACATGCTTCGCCATGTGCTCGGCGACGACAAGTTTTTCCGCGGGATTCGGCACTACCTGCATCGAAACGCCTTTCGCTCCGTCGAGAGCGCGGATTTTCGCATCGCCATGGAAGAGGCGACGGGCGAGAGCCTTCGTTGGTTCTTCGATCAATGGGTGCACATGGGTGGACATCCCGAGTACCGCGTCGCGACCGAGTGGGACGAGGGTCGGGGCTCGCTCGCGGTCACGGTCGAGCAAACGCAAACCGTGGACGACTTGACGCCGCTCTTCGACATGCCGGTCGTGATCGAGGTCACGACACCTTCAGGGGCGAAACGGCACAGCGTTCGCGTCTCGCAGGCAAAAGAAGAGTTCACGCTCCCCGCACCGGAACGTCCGCGCATGGTGCGGTTCGATCCGGGAGATTCGATCCTGAAGGATCTCGAGTTCGACAAGAGCCGTGAGGAGCTGACGTACCAGCTCGAACACGACAAAGACATGCGCGGGCGCGATCGTGCTGCGCGCGGTCTCAAGGAGTTCGTGAGTCACGAATCCGTCGTGGAGTCGCTGCTCGGGCGAATCGAGAAGGAGAGCTTTTGGGGGGTGCGCCAGTCGATCGTCCGGACGCTCGACGAGCTGCCGAAGGACAAGCCGATCCGCGAACGAGTCACCCGCGCGCTTCGAGATCGTTTCGGTCGTGAGACGAAGGCAGCCGTCCGGCGCGCGATCGTCGACTTAGTAGCGAAGACGGGTGGCGACGGCGCTCCGGAGTTTCTTCGAGAGGTCGTGGCGAACGAGCCGTCCTACACGACGACGGCCGCGGCGCTACGTGGACTGGGACGCGTGCTCGGCGCGGGCGCACGTGCCGACGCGGAGGCGGCGCTCGAGCGCGATAGTCACGCCGAGCAGATCCGTTCCGCGGCGTTCGACCTGCTCACGCAGGACGTCGAAAAACTCGAGGACAGCGACCGCGACCGCCGCATCGAAATCCTCGCGAAGTGGGCCGAAGAGGGAAAGTCGCGCCCCATTCGCACGCGAGCGCTCCGCGCGATCGCGCGCCTCGGACGTGGACGGGACGCCGCGTACAGCATTCTCCGCGAGGCACTCGACGACCGTAACGCCCGCGTTCGCCGCACGGCAGTGAGCGCGCTCGGGTCACTCGGCGATGCGCGGGCGATTCCGGCGCTCGAGGCGTTGAAGGGGAGTGAAGCGGTGGCGCTTCTCCGCAACTTCGACGAGGAAATCGATCGGGCGATCGACCGGATCCGGGAGCAACAGAAACCGGACTCGGCCATCGCGAAGCTGGAAGAGCGCGTGCGTGAGCTGGAGAAGAAGATCGCGGAGCTCGAGGCGGGCTCGGAAGCTTCGGGCGCTGAGGAAGAGTGAGAAGAGGGTTCACCACGAAGGGGAGAGGAGATGGAACGTTGAGAGCGAGACGATCGACCTTGTCATCGACCCGAACGAGTGAAGGCTCTCCGAACGTTTTACCTGTGGATGATGTGAGCTGACATTCGCATCAAAGCCCGGGTGTTCGCTCCGAGTTCAACGCCGATCGTTCGTGCGAATGTAGCGTCACACACACACACACACACTCTCTCTCTCTCTCTCTCTCTCTCTCTCTCTCTCTCTTCGTGTCCTTCGTGGTGAATCCTTCTCTATCCGGGAATCACTCACACCGAAACCTCCTCGAACGAATCCACGACCATCGAGGCTTCGCTCAATTCCGCGCGTCCGTGCGTTGTCGTGATCGCTACGACATTCATACCGGCTGCGTTCGCCGCCGCCACGCCCGTCGGCGAGTCTTCGATGACGAAGCAGTCCGTCGGTGCGAGGCGCAGTCGTTCCGCGGTGAGTCGGTAGATTTCCGGATCCGGCTTCGGGCGCTCTGCCATCGTCCGGTCGACGACCACTTCGAACAGATCCCGCGCCCCGATCGCTTCGAGGAACGGGAGTGGAGTTCGACTCGCCGTTGCGACCGCAGTGCGAAGGCCTCGGGCGCGCACCCGCCGGACGAATTCGAGGCTCCCCGGGATCGGGTCGAGCCCTTCGCGCGCTAAGTACTCATAGACGTGCCGTTCCTTCTCGGCCATCAGCCGAGCGAGGAGATCGGGGGCGATCGAGTCACCGGCGACCGTTCGAATGACAAGCTCTCGCGGCGCTCCGATCCCGACGTCGAGGTAGTGCTCCCACGAGAACTCGATGCCGAGCGGCCGGAATGTCTCACGGAACGCGTACCAATGGAGCTCCGACGACGAGATGAGAACGCCGTCCATGTCGAAGATCGCAGCTCGGTATCGGTGTGGCTCGTCGTGGGACATTCGGGGCTCCGGGCGGGGCTGGAACTCTATCGTTCTTTCGAGGGAGGGGCAAGCGACGCACACGCGATTCGGGTGTGGCTCGCCGGAGCTGCGGTTTCCCCCTATCATGAAGGAGTGCCACCCACACCGGAGGTAGTCTCAACACTCTCGGGAGTCCTATCGCCATGGAGTCATCGCGCGGGAAACGAACCGCGACGT
This sequence comes from Planctomycetota bacterium, assembly GCA_965223845.1. Classification (GTDB taxonomy): domain Bacteria; phylum Planctomycetota; class UBA8108; order UBA8108; family SXIK01; genus CBDCXR01. Next base: position 143,063 of record CBDCXR010000004.1, read on the forward strand.
TTTTCGTCATCGCCGGCCTTGCGATCGGGGTTGCCGTGACTTTTATGATGTCTCGCGATGCCGTGGCGCGATGGTTTCGCGGCGGAGCACGCGAGCCGCTCCCCGTCGTGGCTGCCGCGGAGCCGGCGCGGGTCACCATCGCCGCGGGAAAAGTCTCACTCGAAGAGTTCGCTAGTTTTCTCGAGCACGGCACGGGCCTGACCGTGCTCATGGGGAAGGGGGCCGGCGAGCGCGTAGTGGACGTCAAGAAACCGGTCCCGGACGCCGATGTCGAAATCGTTCGCGAGCTCCTCGAGAGCGAGGGCTACGCGGTCGAGAAAGACACGCTCCCGAACGGAAGAGACGTCGTTCGCGTCGAGTGGCTCGCCGACGAGAGTTGACCGACGTCCTCGGCCGGCTCGCGAGTCCGGCGCCGTTGATGGCCTATCGGGCTTCTGGTACGATTCGACATCGACCGATGATGAGGTTCGCAACTGACGATTCAGTCGCAGTTAACGAACAAATCACACGCGGACGCACACCCTGAGGCGGCGTAGCCAAGTGGCCTAAGGCAACGGTTTGCAAAACCGTCATTCACCGGTTCAAATCCGGTCGCCGCCTCCACTTTTTCCTTCGTGAAGGCGTTCGCGGGGGGCAGCGAACCGCTGCGTTGTTCTGGTCGGCCTGGTCTGGGCGTGGCCGGTCAGACGCAACTCCGCCGCGAGCCGACTCCGTTTCCGCGCGGCGGTATGAGTCGCTGGATCTAGTCGCCACGAGCGACGGTGGGGATCGGCCACACTCCACTTGCGCGCGAGGCCAGTTTCCTCGCGTCGAATCACCCACTTTCGATTGCATCGGAGAGCCCCTAGCATGAAACCCGCCGACATAGTCTCTATCGCACTGGTGATCGGCTTTGCTCTGTCGAGCTCACCGGGAGCGGCGCACGCCGACGCGCCGCGTGCTTCCCGTGCGATCGTCGACTCCTCGCTCGTGTTCGAAGAGAAGAACGGACTCGTTGCGGTGGAAGCCGAACACTTTTTCGAGCAAACGCTCACTGCGAAGCGCGGCTGGTACGTGACGACTGCGAATGCGACGCCCGAGGTCGAGCCGGACGGCGATCCGAGCCACATCGCCGGCGCGAGCGGTGGCGCGTACCTCGAGGCGCTTCCCGACACGCGGCGGAGTCACGGCGACCGCTTGATCCACGGAGAGAACTTCTCGAACCAGCCCGGGAAGATGGCCGTCCTCTCGTACCGGGTCTGGTTCAACACGCCGGGCAAGTACTACGTCTGGGCTCGTATCTACTCGACCAACACGGAGGACAACGGCCTTCACGTGGGGATCGACGGCACGTGGCCGGAGTCGGGCGCGCGCATGCAGTGGACGGCAAAACGTCGATGGTTCTGGGACAGCAAACAGCGCACTCAGGAAAAACATACCGGCGAACGCTACAAGCTGTTCCTCGACGTCGACAAGCCCGGGCTACACACGATTCAGTTCGCGATGCGCGAAGACGGAATCGAGTTCGATCGCTGGCTGATGACGACGGATCGAGACTTCGCCCGGCCCGAGGGACACGGGCCGCAAACGCTCGTCCGCGCGGGCGAGCTGCCTCCGGCCCTGCGCACAGTGCCGGCGCCGAAGGATGATGCTCGCCCGGACCCCGGACCGCCTCTCGTCTCGCCGCGACAGCCGGACGGCGATGGTCGGGTCCACGTCTCCGGCGAGCTCGCGACCTGGCACAAGGTAACCATCACCGTCGACGGACCGTTTGCGCACGAGCGGGATCGCGCTCCGAATCCGTTCGTCGACTATCGAATGTCGGTCGAGTTCGAGCACGAGTCCGGCGAACGAAGCTACGTCGTTCCCGGCTACTTCGCGGCGGATGGCAACGCGGCAGAGTCGTCGGCGGACTCCGGGACGCGGTGGCGCGCGCACTTCGCGCCCGATCGAGCGGGCGCGTGGGCGTACCGAGTTTCGTTTGTCCGCGGGAAGAACGCGGCGCTCGATCGCTCGATCGCGGGCGAGCCGGTCGCGGGCTGCGACGGCCGGACGGGGAACTTCGCCGTTCAGCCCTCCCGCAAGACGGGCCGCGACTTTCGCGCGCACGGGCGACTCACGTACGTCGGGCAGCGCTACCTTCGATTTGCCGGGAGCGGCGAGTACTTCCTGAAGGCCGGACCCGACGCGCCCGAGACCTTTCTCGCGTATCGAGACTTCGACGGGACCGAGTCGCGGAAGGCTCCGCTCAAGTCGTGGGAGCCGCACAGTCGCGATTGGCGAGGCGGCGACCCGACGTGGAAGGACGGTAAGGGAAAGGGAATCATCGGTGCGCTCAACTATCTTGCGAGCGAGGGGCTGAACGCGTTCTCTTTTCTCACCTACAACGCCGGCGGCGACGGCGAGAACGTTTGGCCGTTTGTCGCTCCCGAAGCGAAGCTCCACTACGACTGCTCGAAACTCGATCAGTGGCAGATCCTGTTCGATCACGCGCAATCGCTCGGTCTCTATCTCCACTTCAAGATGCAGGAACAGGAGAACGATGATCGGCGAAAAGGGAAGAGCTCGGACGGTTCGGTTCCCGCGGCACTCGACGGCGGAGCTCTCGGCATCGAGCGGAAACTCTACTGCCGCGAGCTGGTGGCGCGATTCGGACACGCGCTCGCTCTCAACTGGAATCTCGGCGAGGAAAACACGCAGTCCCCGGAAGAGCAGCGTGCGATGGCCCGATACCTTCGCGAGGTTGACGCGTACGACCATCACATCGTCGTGCACACGTTCCCCAATCAGCAGGACTCGGTGTACGAGAAGCTCCTCGGCGAGCAATCAGTCCTCACCGGAGCGTCGCTTCAGAATCACTGGAACGTTGCGCATGCGAGAACACTCAAGTGGGTGCTCGAGTCCGAGAAGGCCGGGCGGCCGTGGGTGTGTGCAAACGACGAACAGGGGCCGGCGCAGCTCGGCGTTCCGCCCGATCCCGGCTACGAGGGCAAGGACGGCTGGGCAGTAGAGAAAGATCGGCGCTACAACCTGCACGACATCCGGAAGGCGACTCTCTGGGGGACGCTCATGGCCGGCGGCGCTGGAGTCGAGTACTACTTCGGCTACAAACTTCCGCAGAACGATCTCATCTGTGAAGACTTTCGCAGCCGAGATCGATCTTGGGACTACTGCCGCTACGCGCTCGAATTCTTCCGGCGTCACCGAGTTCCCTTCCACTCGATGCGGAACGCCAATCGGCTCATCGGAAACACGAACGCCGGAAACTCGGCGTACTGTTTCGCGAAGGAGGGCGAGCTGTATGTGGTATACGCGAGCCGAGCCACGGATGCGCCGAGGCTCGATCTCTCCGGCGCGACCGGGCGCTTTTCGGTGGCCTGGTTCAACCCGAGAAGCGGTGGTGAGCTTCAGGCCGGGAGCGTCCGCGAGGTCGGGGCGGGCTCGCCGGTCTCCCTGGGCTCGCCGCCGAGCGACCCGGACGAGGACTGGGTCGCCGTCGTTCGTCGAAGCTGATCGCGCGCGGGAAGCCGCGATGTTCTTCGGGGGTGACCGGATTACCGCCGGAACTCGAGCGCGTCCGTGAATCCGCGCGACGCGGCGTTCGCCACGGCGGCGACGAGGGCGTCCTCGCGCCGGACGCAGAGGATCGTGCCGCTCGTATCGAACTGCACGCAGCCTTCGCAGTTGTGTCCGTTTGCGGCCATTTCCTTCTCGACCCAGTCCGGCGCCGTCATGCTCGATGCGGCGAGGACGAACACCGATGCGAGCGTGCGGGGCCCCTCTCCGATGGGCGTGACGGGAGTCCCGTCGCGCGGACGGAAGTCGATGCGGATCGCCTTCTGGCCGGCGAGCGTCTCCTCCGACCAACCGACGAGATCGCAGCCGGGAATCGTCGGCACGCCGCTCATTTCGACGCCGAGATCTCGGAGCCGCGTGGCGATCGCCTCGAGCTCGGTCGACGCGGCGAGCTCGGAGTCGACGGGCTGGGCACCGAGACGCGCGAGGAACGCTTGTGCGGCGCTCTCCGCGAGCGCGTGGTGCGACGCCGGATCCGCCCCGGGAGGAGCGACGAAGAACACGAGGGTCGCGAGGATCAGAATCGCGGCGGCGACGGCGAATCGAACTGCGGTTCGATGGCGCTCGCGGCTCGCGATCGTTTCGATGGCGCCGCTGGTTCCGCGTGGCTCGCGCTCGCCCTCGAGGTGTTCGCGAACGCGAGCGGCGAGACCCGACGGGACCGAGATCGACGTCGCGTGGCCCCGGACGAATTCCTTCAGCCGAGTGCCCTCCGACTGGATCCGGGCACAGTCCGGACAGCTCTCGAGGTGAGTCTCGATCTTCGCGCGGTCGAGACCCGAGTCGCCGCCGGCCGGGTCTTCCCCGTCGAGATACCGCCCGAGCTCCGCCCGAACCGCCTCGCAGGTGATCGAACCGTCGCGCCTCATGTCAGTGTTTCACTCGCTTCTCGCTCGGACCGAAGCCGAGCTCCTTCGCGTACTCGTGCAGCCGGTCTCGAAGTTGCTGGCGCGCCCGTGAAATCCGGGAGCGAACCGTGCCGACGGGGCAGTCGAGGATCCGGCCGATCTCTTCGTAGCTCAACTCTTCCACGTCGCAGAGAAAAAGCGCCGATCGAAACGACGTCGGCAGCTCCTCGAGGTGCCGCTTGAGCTCGTCGCCGCATTGTTCGTAAAGGGCCCTCTCGTCCTCGGGAGAGAACGCCGCACCGCCGCTCACCGACCCGGGCCAGGATTCGACGGCATCGTCGACCCCGACCGCCATCTCGGTCATGTCGGCGACCTGCGGAGCGAGCTTCATTCTCCGGATATGATCGATATGCAGATTGCGCGCGATTCGGAACAGCCACGCTTTGAGGTCGGTTCCCGGACGAAAGAGATCTCGCTTCCGGAGCGCCTGGACGAACGTGTCCTGCGCCAGATCCTCGGCCTCGGGCGGGCTGCCCGTCAGGTACACCGAGAAGCGATAGACCGCGTCGAGGTGCGCGAGCGCCTCCGTCTCGAAGGCGGCGGCAGCCGCTTCGGCTTCGGCGTTGTCGGGCGACCCTGCAGCGTGCTGATCCATTGCGGGAACGATCGGGGAGTCTCGGTGAGTTCCATGAATTTTGCTCGAGCTTCGTTTATAACGCGGGATCCCGATCGTTGAAAGCGCCACTCGTTTCTCAAGTTACGTCATCGGACCCGCGCTCGTGAGAATCCGTCCGGCGGCCGTTTCCGTCCCTTCTCCACGCGCCCGGTGCGCGCCGAGGGGCGGCGTGCGATCCGGCGCGGGTGCCCCCGTCTGCCGGGCACGGCCAGGCTGGACGTCCGGGAGAGTCGAGGGAGCGGGGAAAAGATCGCGGCGAACGGGGAGGAGATCGTCGTGAGCGAAGCTCTTCCCGCCGACGTGAAGTCGTGGCTGCGAGACGTCGAGCAGCGCGTAGCGGCGCTCGATGTTCCGGCGGCGCTTTACGCGCAGGCGGGAGATGTCGCCGGCGCGCTCGCGCGAACGAGCCGGAGACTCGAGGAGGGCCCTCTCGCGCCCCTTCGTGTCGCGTTCTTCGGTCCGACGGGAGCGGGAAAGAGCAAGCTCTTCAACTCGCTCGGCGGCGCCGACGTCAGTCCGTCGCACTTTCGCCGCCCGTGCACGCGCGCCGCCGTGAGCCTCGTCCACGAAGATCACTCCGCCTACGCCGACGCTCTCGGCGGGGAGTGGCGCTCCCATCGGGATCCGCGCTGGCGAGAGGCTCTCTTCGTCGATACGCCGGACTTCGACAGCGTGGAGGCGGCAAATCGGGTCGAAGCCGAACGCGTCTGGAACGAATCGGACGCGATCGTGCTCGTCGCCGACGTCAACAAGTACGGCGATCAATCGACTTGGGAGTATGTCGGGCGACTGATCTCCGCACGGCGTCCGTTTATCGTCGTCCTCAACAAGGTGGTCGGCAAAGCTCCGGTGACGGACTTCTTCGCGCGCCTCGACGCCGCACTTCCGGAGTCCGAATCTTCGCTCGATGAGTTCGATGGACGGAGGCGGGTCGTCGTGCGCGAACATCCGATCGCGGACGCGGACCTGATCCCGGAGAGTGACCCGGGGCTCGGCGAGCTCATCCGCGAAACGGAAGCTCTGATCGGCAGCGACTCGAGGAGACGAGCGTGGCTCGCCGCACGACTCCGAACCGACGTCGAGCTCGCTGCCGCGCGGTGGAACGAGACGAGCGCCGGACTCCGCGCCTATCTCGACGCGCACGAGCGTCTCGCGGGCGAGCTCGAGAAGATTTTCGCGGACGAATCGGAACGACTCCGGAGAACGCTCGAGACGGACCTCGACTCGAGCGTCAAGAAGCAGGTCTTCGCGCGCGTACTTTCGGAGATCGAGCGAATCGATCTCCTCCGCTACCCGAGGAAGCTCTTGGCGCTTCCCATCGAAGGGATCAAGACCATCTACCGGCGCTTCTTTCCCGCGGATCCAGCGATCGACTCCGCTTCCGCGGCGCGCGTCGATACGAGCGGAGCCCGACCGACGGTCGAAGCGCGCGCTCTCGCCATGGTGGAGCGGGCGTCGGTGGCGCTTCAGCGCGAGGCCGCCGTCGCCGGAGTCGTAGCCGTGCGCGGCGCCGGTGACGCAGCGGCCTCGGCGGTCCCGTCGCTCGGCCACGACGAGACCGCGGAGCTCGTCGAATCGCGCGAAAACGAGTTTCGCGAGTGGCTGCGCGCCGAGGTCGAGGATACGGCGGCGAAGCTCACGGGAGAGAACAAGCTCAAGTTCATTTTGGCGCAGGTTCTCTACAACGGCGTCGTCGTCGGCGTGCAGATCCACACCGCGGGCGGCTTGATGGTGTCCGAGGTGGTGACGGACGCGGTGCTGAGTCCACTCGTCGCCAAGGCCGTCGGCCTCGCCGTCTCGAGCGAGCAGGTCTCCGCGTTCGAGAAGCGTGCGCGAGACGAGCGTTACCGTCGTCTCGTCGAAGTGCTGGAGACGCTGTACCGGCGCCAGATCGAGGCGCTCACTCCTCCGGTCGCCTGGCGCGAGGAGTTCGAGGCTCTCGACGCCGAGCTCGAGCGTCTCGGACGCGGGGCCGACGGGATCGTCGATCGCTTCCTCCAGGTGCCGAGTGGGACCGAACGATGAGACTCCGCGCGGCCCACGCCTCGATGTTCTCGGCGCACGGCACTCGCTCCTCGTGCCGGTTCCCGCTGCGCGTGAGGGCGAGGCGATGACGTCGCGGGTCGAATTCTCCGTCGCACCGGATCGCTGGCTCGAGATTGGCAAGTTCCTCGCTCGGGATTTGATCCTCCTCGAGCCCTCTCGCCGAAGTGAGCTCCGGCGCGAATGGGAGAGTGTCCGTGCAGCGGAAGAATCGATCGACGACCGTCTCGTCGTCGGGATCGTCGGCGGCACGGGCGTCGGGAAGTCGACCCTCATCAATGCGCTCGCCGGCGCCGAGATCTCCCGGAGCAGCGACCGACGTCCGACCACCGACCGAGTGATCTGCTACCGACACGAGCGCACGCCGATGCCGCCGGGTTTTCCGATCGACGACATCGCCGAGCCGCAGCCGGTCCACCGCAGCGACTCGCTCGAGCGAGTCATCCTTCTCGACTTCCCCGACTTCGACTCGGTCGAGTCTCTTCACCACGAAGTGCTCGAGAGATTCTTCCCGCGCCTCGACGTGCTCGTGATTCTCGTCGACGACGTCAAGTACGCCGACGCGCGCCTGTTCGCTCTCATCGACCGGTTGCCGCAGAGTCACGAGAACCTGCACATCGTTCTCAATAAGGTCGACGCCCTCGAACGGCGTTACCCCGGACGTTGGCGAGAGGTCGCGGGCGAGATCATCGACGATCTTCGGGGCAAGCTCGCGGCCCACGTCGGCCTCGAGATCGATCGCGAACGCTTCGTTGCGCTCGCCGCGCTTCCGGCCTGGCGCGAACGCGATCCGCGGCTCGCAGCGGACGGAGATGCGACCGGCGCGAGTCCCGTGAGCGGGGACTTCGATCGTTTCGTCGGCGAGCTCGAGGCGTATCGAGCCGAGCGTCGCCGCCGCGCGGCGAAAGATCTCAATATCGATGCGCGTCAACGCGCGCTCGTTGCGGCGCTCGCTGCCGCCTCGCCGAGCGAGGCCGGCGTGCGAGCGGTCGCCGAGGCGCGCTCGGGGTTCGAGGAGCGGCGGAGAGAGCTCGAGCGCTTGCGCGCGGGAATCACCGCAAATCTACTCTCGGTCGACGAGCGGCATCGCCTCGCTCGCGAACGGCTCGGTCGCAACGCGTCGAGCTTCGGCTTTCCCGTGGACCTCTTCATCGGCGCGATCGCGCGCCTACCGTGGCGAGGCCGGCGGCGAGGGCAGGTGCCGAGTTGGTCCGCGGAGCGTCTCGAGGGTCAATTCGGCCCGTTCGCTTCGGCCGCGGACAACGCGGTGCGAGAGCTCGGCGTTGCGGTGGAGTCTCATGTCCCGGTAGGACGAGACCTCGCGCTGTCGAACGGACTCTTCGCTCGCGCCGCCGAGGGACTCGAGCGCTTCCTCGACGAGTGGCGCGAACGATTCGCCGAGCGCCGCCGCTGGAGAAACCACGTCCCCGGCGCGATCGTCATCGTCGGAGCAGCGCTGACGCTCTTCCACCCCGCGATCGACGCCGCCGCGCATTCCTGGGCCGAGGACGGCTCCGTCGCTTGGGGCGAGTTCGGGAAGGAGCTCGTCCTCGCGCTCGTCGGACTCCTCAGCCCCACGTTTCTCGTCGGGACACTTTTCGCACTCGTCTTCGCGTACGCGTGCGGCGCTCTCTACGCGTGGACGCGCGAAGCGCACAAGGTCGAGGCCGTCGTTCGGCGCGGTGAGACATTCGCCGGGGAGACGATTCGAGAAGGCGTCGAGCCGGAGCTCGATCGCGCAGCGGCCGGCGTTCGCACTTGGCTCGAGGAGGCGGAAGAGCGATCCAGATTGACGCGGGGCGACCCGCAGCTCGCCGCACGGTGAGAGGGGGCTCGTCTTCGTTCGCCGCTTCAATTCGCCGTGAGCTCGAGGAAGACGTCCTCGAGATCACTCGCTTCGGAGGTCGCGCGCAGTCCGGCGACGTCTCCGTGGTAGAGAAGTCGGCCCTTGTGAAGGATGCCGACGCGCTCCGAGACGCTCTCCGCGATCCCGAGCGAGTGGGTGGACATGAAAATCGTCACGCCGGCGCGCGTCCGTTCGCGCATGAAGTCGACTGCGGCGCGGACGTTCTTCGGATCGAGCCCGACCCAGGGTTCGTCGATGATCACGACGCGCGGATCGTGGAGAAAGCAGGCGACGAAGGCGAGGCGCTGCCTCATCCCGTGGGAATACGTGTCGACGAGTCGATCGGCCGGCTCGACCATCTCGAAGATCTCGAGCAGCTCCGTACCGTAGGTTTCTACGCGGTCGCGAGTGAGTCCGTAGAGACCGCCGATGAACTTGAGGTACTCCCAGCCGGTGAGCTTTCCGTAGAGAAAGGGATGGTCGGGGATATAGCCGATGATGCGCTTCACCGCGACCGGATCTTCGCGGACGTCGAAGCCGCCGATGCGGATCGTTCCCGCGGTCGGCCGAAGGAGACCGGCCATGATCTTCATCGTCGTCGTCTTCCCCGCGCCATTTGGCCCTAGGAAGGTGAAGAAGACGCCGGGCTCGACGGCGAGCTCGAGGTGGTCGACGGCGCGTTTTCCGTCGTAGTCCTTCGTTAGGTTTTGGATTTCGATCATCGGGGCTCGTCTTTCGATGGCGGAGCGCTCGTCCGGTCGGGAGAAGGAGTCGTGGCCTCGCGCTCCGAAGCACCGTTCGGGGATCGCGGGGGCGAGTCGGTCGAGATGCGCGTTTCGAACCCCGCGCGCGCTGCCCGGCGACTCATAGCCTCTACACTCAGGTGCTCGAGCGGACGACCGAAGCGCATGCGGAGAACCGTGCCGTCACGGGTGACCCGCGCCGTGCATTGGGTGCCGTTCGAGTCGATCTCGAGGACGTAGACATCGACGAGAACTCCATCGATCTTCTGCGTGAGAAGCTCCTCGACGGCGATCGAGGTTCGGACCGTTCGCAAGAGCAGCGGGTCGAAGCTCGTGTACTCGAACGTCTCGCCTTCGCGGAGACCTCCGAGCGAGAGGTTCGGGAGGAAGCCAGCTCCGAGGTCGAGCGGGCGCAGCGGGAGGTCGAGCGTCGGGAGGTCGTGCTCCCCTCCGCGGATTCTGATGCGAAAGCGCGGCGGCTCGTCCGCGTCGGTTTCCGCGCGTTCTCCCGAGACGAGGATCTGCCCTCCGGCCGGCAACTGAACGTGGACGGTGAGGCTGAGCGGAAGGAGGTCGTCGTCCTGAACGAGCTGGCCACGGATTCGGAGCATGCCGCCGCCGATCAGCGGGCCGAGGATCGCCGCACCTTTTCCGAGCGCGCGGAGCTCGAGTGCTCCCTCGACGGTCGAGTAGTACTCCGTACCCTCGAAACCCGGGGCGCGCTCGTTCGAGAACCCGAAGTACCCGATCTTGTTTCGGCGCGCGCCGCTGTGTCCGTAGACCGCGAGCCACCGCTCTCGCTTAGGAGTGCCGGCGAGGAACTGGTGGACCTTCGCCGAGTACGTGTCGAGCTCGGCAATCCGTGTCTGGCGGTGGACGAACCACGCATTCATGCTGAGCCAGTAGATCACGATCAGCGCGGTGAGGAACGAGCCGGAGACTCTCAAAACTCGCTCCTTTCGAGATTCGCGGCGCCGACACGGAGAGCCGCTAAGGAGAGCAAGGCGGTGACGAGCAGGGCCGCACCGTGTGCGAGCCAGCGCTCCGAGGACGTCGCGATGCCGTCGCCGCCCACGTAGGGGAGTGCCTCGAAACCGATGAGCGTCGCGACGACGAGGGCGCTCGCGAAGAAGTTGAGCGTCCCGCCGAGCCCGACCGCGATGCGCGCGGGATTGTCCTCGTCGAAATTCGGGTATGCGGCGCCGAGTCCGGCCGTCAGGGCACTCAGGCAAACGCTCGCAAGGACGACGATCAAGAGGCCGGTGACGATGTTCTCGAGTGGAAAGGAGAGTGCGAGCTGGGAAGCGATCGCCATCGGGACTCCGAGCGTGATCGTCGTCAAAAACCCGAACACCGCTTTCTGGTAGACGAGGCGAGACCGTCGAGCCGGTGCGAGCCCGACGACCCAGAACGCGCGGCCTTCGAGGCTGATGAGCGGGAAGAGGAAGCGCGAGGTGAACGAGGAGAGGATCATGCAGATCGCAGCGAGGTTCGCGAAGAAGAGAAGTCGCTCGGTCGATCCCGTCGTGAGAACGCGTGGGATGCGCGTGAGGCTGAGCGAGTAGATCGCCATGAGAAGAAGAAAGAGGAGCGATTGGCTGAGCTGAGCGGGATCGCGGAGAAACGAGAGGACGTCCTTCGTGAGGAGCCCGGTCGTGCTGCCGGCCCCGAGCGTGCGATCCGTGATGCGCCGCAAGAGGGGGCGCCGCCGGCGCGCTTCGCTCCCGGCGCTCGCTACCGGCGCGTGGGCCGACTCGAGCCACTGGCGGCCGTAGAAGCGCGCTCCGTACCAACTGACGACGGGGACGAAGATGAGCGTGTTCGCGAGAAGCAGCGCGGCGTAGAAGAGCCACTCGCGATGATTGCTTGTCAGGGCGGCGTTGATGCCGGCGCTCGCCCAGTGCGCAGGAGAGTACGGCGAGTGGAGAATCGAGAGATTCGACGTGAAGCGATCGATGATGAGAAGATGGTTCGTCGATTCGAGGTCGACGAAGCGAAACGTCCGAACGAAGAGGTAGCAGATCCCGAAAAAGACGAGCGCTCCGACCGAGAGGAGCTGCCGCCCGGTGAGTCGACGGACGAGCGGGGCGACGCAGAACGTAACCCCAGCTCCGGCGAGCCCGGCGAAACCGATGAAGACGAGCAGGAGGCCCGTTGTTTGAACGTAGTAGGTCGGCGGCGCCGAGCGAAGGATCCCGAACGCGATGAGAACCGGAAGCCCCAGGAAGACCGTCGCCCAGGAGCTGAACGCGATCGCCTCGGAGAGCTTCGTCCAGAGGATCGTGCGCGGCGTGAGCGGGAGCTGGAAGAAGTACGTCGTCTCCTTCGCGATGAAGGCCGTCGTGTAGGTGACGATGACGGTCGACAGGAGAATGAGGACGAGCAAAGTGAGAAAGAGGAGCGAAACGATCTTGCTGTTCAGCGCGACGCCGAACGCCTCGAAGCTCTCGATGAACTCGAAGCACTTGTAGGCAAGCGCGAGCCCGAGTCCGAAGATGTTGAGCAGGCCGAAGACGACCACGAAGGTACGTGTGAACGCGTCCTTGCGGATGTGGTCGATGTGGTTGCGGATCGACCGCCAGCGCATTCGACCGATCACCGCGATGTGAGCGATCTCGTCGGGTGCCGAGCTTCGCTCGCTCGGGCGGGCGGGCTCTGAGGCCTCGAGCGTTTTCGTCGATTCAGCGCCGCCGGTCGTCACGCGGGCCACTCCGTGTCGGTCATCTTGAAGAAGAGAACGGCGCCCGAAGCGCGCCGAGGCGTGGACTTACCGGAAGTTCGATCTACTCGGAGGGGTCGGGCTCGAGCGCCGCGAGCTCGCCGCGCAGGTCGGCGGCCGTGCGTCCGTCGGAGCGCTGCTGGCGCAGCCGCGAGATGAGAGCGCTCGGCTCGCCGCCGACGTCGCTCTGGAGTCGAGCGAAGAGTGGCAGGAGCTCGTGGTAACGAGCGGCGTGGAGAACCGTTGTGTTCGACGCGCGCAAGGGCTCCGTTCCCGGACCGACCATGACCTCGAGCGCTCGCGACGCCGCTTCGAACAGATCGCCCTTGATCGCTCGCTTTCGCTCGTCCGGGAGGTCGCTCCGATAAAGTGAATCGAGATCGGCTCGCAGCCGTGCGAGCAGCTCCGTTTGCTGATCGCGGACTCGGCAGTCCTCTTCATATCGGTTCTTGAGCGGCCGGAGCCGCGGGTGAAACTCGAGAAACCGGCGCGTGCCCTCGCGCGCGACGAACGTGGCCAGAGACTCGTTGAACGTCGTGTCGTCCGGGAAGTACACGGTTCGGTGAACCGTCTCGTGAATGATGAGATCGATGAAGTCGGTGAGCTTGCCCTCGAGCATCGTCGAGAGGATCGGATCGCGAAACCAGCCGAGCGTGCTGTACGCGCCGACGGGTGAGATCCCGACGTCGAATCCTTCCTGCTCCAGTCGCCGCGCCTCGTCCTTTGCGTCCTCGAGCGAGAAGAAGCCCTTGTAGGCGACGGTTCCGGCGAACGGGAAGTGCCAGCGATAGGGCACGAGGCCGATGGGATGCGCGGCCGTCACCGCGTAGCTGATCGGCTCACCGCCCGTGTCGAGGAAGGTGGTGTAGGCATCGCCGGGATCGAGACCGAGCTCCTCGCGGCAGAATTCGAGAATCGTGGGCACCCACGCCAGCGTCTCGCGCTCCGACGCGCTGAGGGCCGATTCCAACTCGGGCGCGTCGAGCGGAGTGTGCGATCGCGCGAGGCGGAGCTGACCGAATCCCTGCTCGACGACGTATCCGACCTGACACCCGGAGGCGGCGAGCGAACCCAGCAGCGAGACTACGAGGGAGATGGGGAGGGAACCCTCGAAAGCGCGCGACCCACCCGGACGGCGCGATTGCGGTAGCGACATGCGAAGATTGTAAGACCGGCTCGCGATTCTCGCAGCTGGGGGAGCCAAACGAGACCGCTCCCCGGGTGCACGGCCAAGGTGGTGGGGGTGGCTCCGCCGGGACTTGAACCCGGATGTCCCGAAGGACAACAGATTTTAAATCTGTCGCGTATGCCAGTTCCGCCACGGAGCCCAGAGCGGCAGCGCGCCGGATGGTAGTCCTGGCACCGGAAGCGAACAACCGATTTTCGCGCGCGCAAAAGCGATCGACGCGAGGCGCAAGTCGGTCGGCAGACGGACACCGACGGGCGATCGATTCGCGCTTGACGCCCCGGATCGGCTGAGCTCATATGAGCGAAGACGCCCACCGACCGACTCGCGTCGCGCGCTCGCTTCGCGCCGCGCAACGTCCTCCCTCCCGGTCGGTTCCCGCCTTTAAGCGCCCGTAGCTCAGTCGGAAGAGCACCGGATTTCTAATCCGAAGGTCGCAGGTTCGAGCCCTGCCGGGCGTGCTTTTTCTTGTAAGGACTTACGACTCCTTCTTGGTTGCCTCCGAATGCTCCTGCCACGCAACTGCCACACTAGCTCACGGCGGCGAGGGTCTCGTCCTCGCCGCGATGTGCGGCTCGTTTGTTCAGGCCCTGCGCGACCTTGCCCGTGCGCCTCAGCCAGTCGAGGACGTCAGGCCAGTAGAACAGCGGGCGCCCGGGACCGAGGCGCGGCAGCGGGTCGTCATGCCGCTTGGTCCACACGCGGATCGTGTTCTTCTTGCGCCCAAGTCGTTCGGCGAGCTCGGCCTCGGTCAGAACGGTCGTCTCTTCCATGCCGGCTATTTCGGGACGGGTTCAGGTTGACCCTTAGCGACAAAGTCCGGTTAGTTCATGACACTCTTGATTGTGCGACGACAGACGATGGCGATGGGACGACCACCCAAAACAAGGATCACGGATCGTGATTCGTACTCGAGCACGGCGATGAAGTGCTCTCCGCTCTCGACCGTGTTCGCGACGCGATCAACGACGAGTGGGACGAAGCGCTGGATCTCTCGCGTCAAGACGCGATTCCTAAAGCGGCTTCGGCGTTTGAGTTATCCTGACCGCGCAGACCGGTCTACGCTGATCCGCAATATCCTTTTGACGGATGAGGAGTAGGGGCTGAATAGTCCGTCCTCTGCGTCAGATGGGAATCGCGCCGGGATCGGAGCGTCTTGGTGAGCAAAAAAAGTTGAGAAAACGCTCGGCTTCGGAGTCTACGTATTTGGCGGGACGATTCTCCCGAGCGAATCCTGAATCAATAGAGCAGATGATCGCCGTGCGATTAGAGTTCGTAAATAGTCTCACTCGTTCGCCCGAATGCAGTCGAGAATTCGGCTACGACGACGCCATCACGCTCCATCGGCGAGGCGCCACGGGCTTGACGAGTCGGGACGACGCGGCGCGTCTTTCATCCCTCGTCCACATAGAAAGAAAGGTAGAGATTCAAGATGACTTGACCAAGGTTAAGACACTGGCATCGAGGAGGGGCAGCATCATCGATACCGGACTGGCCTACGGGCCATTTCCCGCCTACGGCGAAGCCAGCGAAGATTCAACGAGGCCATTTTTGGAACGCCTTGCGACAGAACCCGTCCGCAAGGTGTTCGCTGTCAGCGGACCACACGGTGATTGGCCATGTGCCTCTTGGTGGCTAGTACCGCCGCTGACAATGCCTTGCGGCCAGCCACGTGCCGGCTGGCTCAGGTTTCCTGTCTGCAAGGCACTCAGACAGGAAACCGCGAATGATCCCCAACACAGTAGATTTCTCAGGATGCGTCAACAGAGCAATAGCCTCGGCTCGTTCGAACGGATTGCGAGAAGAGGACGACGCTCGTCAAGAAGCGCGCCTCCGTTTCCTTGAGCTGACTGACGATTCTCAGAGGGCCCAGCGACGGGCCATTCAGAACGGGGTCCAGACTCAGAAGAGATTCGAGGAACGGTGGTGGCGTGTTCGCGACCTCGCGGAGACTCCAATCGCTCCCGAATGCGGTGGGTCAAAGCTCGACGCGCGACTAGATTCAGAGATCACAGAAAGGCGTCTCAGACTGGCCCTGAGCGAGCTCGAATTTCAAGTGCTCAGGGCGCTCGCCCGCGGCGTGCGGGTCTGTGAGCTTTCTCTTCCAGGAATTAGCTCGGCGTCGTTGTATAGAATCCGGCGACGACTGGCCGAACGAATTGGGAATCTTGAGCTAACAGCGGTCGAGGTTGCTGCGGCGCTGTGCGTCTGAAGCGGCTGAGCGATCGCCGCAGTTCAGGAGTCTACTGGTTAGTACTCGTGATTGTCGCGTTCGTCGTTTTGCTTGCCTGCGCTATTTTTTCGATTGTTCGTTGAAGGTCCTCTACTCAATCCCGCGCAACCTCACGTCCTGCCTGGCGCCGCAGTAAGAGCGCTCGGGTAGGACGTGAGGTTCATTTGCGAATGGCGGATTCGTTGGATGCGCGGCTTGGCGCATGGTTCTCAGTTGGGCGCAGGCACTAGTTGACTGACCGTGTCCACTCGTCTACCGTGAGTAGATCGTAGGTGGTGTGAGGTTGGGCAGACGGGGAGGCGATCGATGAAGATGGAGGAGATCGCCGAGCACGCGATGGCTACACGAGCGGGCCGGGATACCCGATTTCGGCTTTCGGCTCTTGGCCTGCTGATTCAGATCGTCGTGGTTCTTGTCATCCCGACCCTTTTCTGTGTTTTCGATTTTTTCGCCGTCGTCGGATCGGAGAGATATGGACTTCCGATCGGCGCGCTCGTGGCTGTCCTCATCTTTCTCGGGTTATTTCGGTTTGGTGGATCGCTACACCGCTGCTGGATCCGCGACAACTGCGGCAACGACATTTCGTCGAACATGGTTCGGCTGTGCCCGGTGTGTCGTGCTGAGCTGGAGTGAGTGGTTTGCACGTGGGGAGGTAGACAGATGCGGATTCTCGCTGTGGTGGCGATGTTGGGGCGTGTGCGGATGCGACGGGGGGCAGGATGATGTCAGACGAAATCGTTCGACGAGCGTTGGGGGACGCGGCAAGCGAGCTTCTTGCAAGGCAGGTCACCGACGTGGAAGTGTCACGCCTCTGGGTCGCACTGCTGCAATCTAAAGAGCCGACATTCGAGCTCAAAGCGCGCGAAGTTTTGCGTACGCTGAACCCAGATCGGTATCGTTCTACAAGCGAATCGGACAATGCCGATCGCAAACTTCGAGAGCTGTTCGATCTTCTTCGGAAGCTGGAGCGTTGAGCGATTTCCTGAGCGGCCTCTCGATAGGACTCGCTTTGAACATCGTTACTATATTCTTCACCCGCCGAGTGATTCGGCGGAGGGTCGAAAACTTGAAAGCTAGCACGATCGAGGCGCGAGGGAAACACCTTGAAAAAATCCAGGCGTCGCGCCGCCATTACGCGGCAGCAGCACAAGCCTGCGGACGAGCCTGTACAAGCCTGATGAATGGCATCAGGTCCAGCTCGGATGTCGAACTCATCCGACGCTTGCGCGAGGAACTGTGCGACACGTTCGGCGACCGGGTGATTCCGACGTACATTGAATACGTCGAGTGGGAACAGCTCGACCAAGAAGGATCACCCGACGAGCTTGCAGAATTCTTCGGCTCGGATGTTCCGGAGGAGTTTTCACGCTTTAGCCACTGGCTATCGGTAATGAACGATCCGACGTTTCTCTCCGGACCCATGAACTTTGCCCGGTACATCGTGACGAAACGTACGTTTCGACCACTTATCAAATGCCTGAACAAACTTCCCCGAGATATCCGGACGGCTCATCGCCTTAAGACGGAGAGCCACATCGACTTACTCGTATCGGGCACGCCGACTTGATCGGCACGCCGACTTGATCGGCACGTCGGGTTTCGTCACGTTCGCGTATCCCGCGGGCGCGCGGCGGCACGGTGAAGATATGAGCAACGACAAACGCTGTCGGGCGTTTAGAAGAGCGGAGAGCGGTGCAAGAACGGAGCAGGTGCAGCGGGCTTCTGCTGGGTCCACCTCGACGGGAGGCGCGGGGGTGCCAAGGAGAAGCTCAAAATCACGACAAGCTGCTTCTCATCCTCTCAGAGCACTCCATGAAGAGCGAGTGGGTCGGAACGGAGATCTACAAGGCAAGACGGCGCGAAGCGAACGAAGATCGCCAGGTGCTCTTTCCGATCCGGCTCGTCGATTGGAAAAAAGTTCAGGGATGGGAGGCATTCGACGCGGACACCGGAAAGGACATGGCCCGCGAGATCCGCGAGTACTACGTGCCGGACGACTTCGTGAACTGGAAGGACCACGACGCGTTCGAGACTGCCTACGAGAAGCTCCTCGGCGACCTGCGAAAGGACGAGCAGCCCACCCCATGACCTGGTCCACCGGCCGAAAGATCCTGAACCTCCGCCGCGACCTCGGGATCAAACAGCAAGAGCTCGCGGAGATGGCCGGCGAACTCCGTCGGCGATGCCGAGAATCGAGAGGTTGGAGGTCGACCGCAACCCGCGGGCCGACGTTCCACGGCATCGCTCGCGCGCCGTGGGTGACGGCGGATTACCTGCTCGACGAGAGCGTGCCGTACCCTCCGCCAGCTGGCGAGGATGCTCCGAAGGTTGAGCGGCCTTGGGAGGTGGTCGAGATGCGGGTGACGGCCGAGGAGCGGGCGCACATTCGAGCTATGAAGAAGCCGCGGTGGAGGCTCTTTGGTGCGCCCGGACGGTTATGGCTGGTGGGGAGCGGGATTGATCGGTGATGTCCGAGCTATTAGGAGGAGAGGATCGAGCACTGGGCGAGACGAAGAAGCCGAACGGCGATCGAGATGAACTCCGCGAGGAAATTCGAAGAGCCGTTCACAGTTCGCGTCGCGAAGCTCAAAGCTTGAAGGAGGCAAGATGTCGGCAAGGGCGTCTCTGACCGTCGCGATCGTCGCTCTGAGTTGCTCGGTTTTTGCGGTCTACCTGGTATTTGAAGATCGCGACACCCGCCGAGGCGACATGGAGCTCGGGAGTCTGAGGGAGGAAGTCGATAGCCGGCTTGCGGGGATAGAGCAACGGCTCGCGCAGCTTGTGGATTCGCTCGAGGAGGACAAGGCGCGAGGCGAGCGTACCGCACGAATCGATGCCGGCGAATCTGAGGATTCTGCGGATGTCATCTCGACGCTCGCCCGGTTGGAAGCTCGAATTCGGAACCTCGAACTGCGCGCAACTGCGAATGACGAAGATCCTATCGCGCGGGGCTTCGCATATTTAAATTCAGAAGACGCAAGCGTTCGGAAGCGAGGGGTCAATCTGCTCAGAAAGTTCGGCCGCGGAGACCAGGATGTGATCGCCGTTCTCCGGCAAGCTCTCGATGACGGTGATGCCGCGGTCAGGAAGGAGGCGCTCGAAGGCCTGAAGGATGCCGGAGACGACGAAGCGATTCCGCGAATCGCCGAGCTTTTGAAGGATCCAGACTCCGGGGTTCGCGAAAAGGCGACAGAGGCCCTCGCTGCGCTGCTGGAGAATCCCACTGCGATGGCTCAAAACTCGACGATCCCGCAGTCCATTTCAGAACTTCTCGCAGACGAGAGCGACAAGGTTCGTGTCGCGGCTGCAGATGCTCTTGGAGAACTCGGCTCGGCATCGTCTGTTCCAGCTCTAGTCGACACGCTTCGGGACCCCGCAACCGACGTTCGAGAGGAAGTCATTGAGTCGTTGGTCCAGCTCGAGGCTCGTTCGGCGATTCCTGAGTTGCAGGCTCTCTACGATACTGCGGTCGCCGAGATCGAACGCGAACACAGTCTTCGCCTCGCTGCAGCGCTGAAAGAACTGGGTGAGGGCGAACCGCTGCGAATGGAGGTCGAGCGGTTGGCTCGGCAGGCAGCGAATGGCGCCGACGCCGAATCGCGAGAGCGGGCCATACGGACGCTCGCTTGGCTCAAGGCCGAGAACCAGGTTGGCGTGTACGAGCAAGCTTTGAACGACCCCGACGAAGGTGTTCGTAGGGCTGCTCGAGCGGCGCTCTCCGGAGGCAGCCAAGATTGATTCTCTGGTCCCCACGCTCACGACTGACCAACCCCGCCGACTTTGCCGACGGGGTTTTTGTGCGATGGGCTGGATCGTCAATCTAGTGTATAGTAACTAGGCGATACTGATGGACTTAGGGGCGAGTGGATCGGGCGAGAGGGGGGACGAGCATGTGGCCAGACGAGTGATGCGCCGAAAGCTCACGGCGCTCGGATTGTCGATGCAGCTCGCGGCGGTCTTTCTCGTCCCCGCAGCGCTTTGGATCGCGCTGGATGCCGCAATTCTCGGCCCGGAGCGCTACGCGAGGCCGGTCGGCGGATTCGTCGCGGCGCTCGCGTCGATCGGCCTATTCGTCTGCGGTTGGTCCTTCCACCGCGGCTGGGCCTGCAGCAACTGCGGGAACTTCGTGCCGTCCAACCTCGTACGAATCTGCCGTGACTGCGGGGCGAAACTTGATTAGCTCCTGTTGCCTCCCCGAAATGGCTCAGATAGGATCGGCAATGGATTCTGGCGCGCCCCTTGCGACGCGCTCCTAGCCACGCCCACAACTGCCCCACCCCCGCCGGGTTCGCTCGGCGGGGGTTTTGTCTCGGAGGTGAGCCGGCGAATCCTGAGCATGCCGCCAAGCTGAAGGAGTGGTGGCGACTTGAAGTCGGCGGCGGGCGAATCCCGAGATTCGACCGACGCAAAAGGGGTGGATCGTAACGCCGGAGGTCCCCAGTCGTCGAAGCATGTGGACGCTGGTTTTCGCCGTTCCCTTGGCGAACTAGACGGAGTCGCCACGCCAGCGCTTTTGCCGAGACCGAGAGCGACCGAAACGCATGGTTGAGCGAGCGACGCCGCAGACGCACACGAGAATCGGCGAGCGCCTTCGGATGTGCCTCGGTTGTCTTCTGCTCCCGGTGACGTTGCTACTCGGTTTGGTGCTCCCGCCCTTTCGCTCGGCGTCGAATCGCCCCTTCAGACGCACCGGGAGCGGGAAGCGAACGCCGGCCGACGACGCCTAGTCTCGGCGACTCTTCTTCGCGTGGAGGACGGAGAGCGCGCCGGATCCCCGAGCTGGCCGGACGCGTGTATCGGTCCGAGGAACGCAACCGGCGCGAGCGTCGAACCTCTTAGGTCGCCGACTCGAGCTCCGGCACAACCTCGGACTCTTCAGCGTCTTCGTCCGGGCCCGCATCCGGTGAGGCGGCCGACGCCTTGAGCGCAGCGAGACGACCTGCGGCCCCTCCGAGCGCCATCGGCTTTACCGTCTCGGAATCGCTCGCGCCACCGGCGGCGCTTTCGTCGGTCGGCGCGACCTCCGGGCTCGCGACGTCGTCGCCGCTAGTGTCGGGCGCGGCGCTTTCGCCCGAATCGTCCGAAGCAGCAGGAGTGTCCTCACCCGAACTCGCGGCGCTGGCGGAAGTGCTCGTATCGCCACCCGCGCGGAGCGCGGCGAGTCGACCGGCGGCGCCGCCGAGCATCGCCGGTTGGACGGTCTCCGCGTCGCTCTTTCCCGGAGTCACCTCGCTCGCCGGAGCGGGCTCGTTCTCGTCGTCGCTGTCCTTGCCGGCGGTCGGCGGCGAGGCCGCGGCGCCGCCGGTCTGACGCAGAGCTGCCAGACGACCGGCTGCTCCGCCCAGCGCCATCGTTTTTGTGGTTTCTGCGTCGCTTGCACCATTCGCGGCGGGTTCGGTCGTCTCGCCGTCTGCGCCGTCTGCGCCGGCGCTCGCCGGTTCGGTCGATTCGCCCGTCGTCGGTGATCCTCCGGGCGAGCCTCCCGCGCGGAGCGCCGCCAGTTTTCCGGCCGCCCCTCCGAGTGCCATCGGCTTCACGCTCTCGGCGTCACCGCCGGAGGCCGGTGCGGAGTCCTCTCCGTCCGCGCTCGCCGCCGGGGGCGGAGCGCTTTGGCTCTCGCCGCCACCCGCGCGGAGCGCGGCGAGTCGACTCGCCGCGCCGCCGAGCTTCACCTTCGCGACGCCGTCGCCGCCCTCTCCGCCGAGTGATTTGAGTGCCGAGCTGAGCGCCTCGTTCGTAGCCGGCTCGGGAGGCGCCGCACCGGCCGAAGCACCGCTCGCCGGAGGGGCATCGCCTCCTTTCAGAGACCGAAGCTTCGACGTGATGTTGCCCACCTTGGTCGTCACGGTCCGGCCGCCGGGCGATCCGCTGCTCGCGGTAACCATCGGGGCGCTCGTCTCGCCGTCGCCCGACTTCAGGCGCTTCAGGCGAGCCATGCTCTTCGAAACCGTCGTCGTGACAGGGGACGGAGATGCGAACGCCTCCTTCGTTCCCGTGAACGATTCGACGACCGGCTCGGACACCGCGGCCGGTGCCGGAGTCGGTGCCGGCGGATTCAGCTTCGCTTCGATCTTGTCGAGTAGGGCGGTCGCTTCCGAGTTCCCCGACTCGAGCGCGACGAGGTGGTCGATCGCGCTCCGGCAGAGACCGAAATTGAGGTTCTCGAAGTGGATCTTCGCGGCCTTGAGGTATTGCTCGATCGCGCGTCGTTGATCACCCGAATCACGCGAGAGGTGGCCGAGTTTCGTCACGATCTCGGCGTCATTCGGTCGAAGCGCGAGCGCCTGCCGACACGACTCTTCGGCCTCTTGAACGTTCCCGGCCGCGAGATCGAGGAGCGCGATCTCTTTGCTCGACTCAGCGGCGAGATCGTCTTTGCCCTGTGCCTTGAGGAGCTCCACTTGAGTGCGGCGTGTTTCGAGATCGAAGGGCGAACTCTTGAGCACGTAGTCGAGCGCCTTCTGCGCCCGATCGAACTCTTCTCGCCGGAGCGCGATGTTTGCGAGGCTGCGGAGCTCGCGCCGAGCCTCGTCCGTCCGGCCGAGCTTCTCGAGGACGGATGCGAGACCCCAGCGGTGCTCGACGTCCTCGTCGACGCTGACGAGCTTCTGGTAGACGAACTCGGCCTCCCCGAGGCTGTTCTCTCGTTCGAGGCTGCCGATCCACTGCCGGAACTGCGCGACCGCACGATCCTTCTCTCCGCGGGCGAGAAAGTGCTCGGCGAGCCACTGGTTCGACCGACTGTCGGTCGGCGACAGCTCGCACACGATCTCGTGCAGCATGATGACCGTCTCGGGATCGGACACTCCCTTGGCCGCCGGGAGACTGAGGAGCGTCTGGGCGTGCTCGAGCGCCTTCCGGCGATTCCCATGCTTACGGTGAAGGTCGAGAAGCTTCAGGCGCACGTCGACGGAATCGTCGCCGTCGCAGTACATCTTCTGGTAGACCTCGAGCGTCGCCTCGACGTCCTTCTGTTCTTCGAGGAGACCGACGAGAACCGCGCGCTCCCGCGCTGCGATCTCGGGATCGCCGAGTTGTTCCGCGACAGCCACAATGCGCTGCTGGAGCGTGACCGGGAGCTCGTCCTCGACTTGATCGCGTACCTCGACGAGAAGCTCGAAGGCGGTCGTGGGGCTCTCCGTCTCCGCAGCGAGCGCGAGGACTTGTTCGACCGCCTCTTCGCTTTGTCCACTCCCGATGAGGAGCTCGACGTAGCGCCGGCGAAGCGCATCGTTCTCCGGGTTGAGCTCCACGGCCGAACCCAGGCTCCGAATCGCGTCCTCCATGCGAAGCTGGCTCGCGCACTTTTCGCTGAATGCGACGAACCAGTAGGTCGCCTCCGGTACGTTGTTTAGCGCCCGGTAGGTCTCGGCGAGCTTCAGCTTCAGATCGAAGTCGTCGAGGCCGCGCTGATGCGCACGGCGGAAGAGACGGCACGCCTTGTTCAAACGATCGCTCGAGGAAGCGTCGACTCCGAGCTGGAACATCTGCACGGGGTTGATGAGCTCGAGCTGATTCGCGTCGACGAGTCGATTGACGATACGGAGCGCGAGAAACTTGTCGATTCCGGCCTCGTTGACGACTTCCTCGACGTCGCGCACCCCATCTACGACGGAAACGACCGCGTGTTCGTCGGGGTACTTCTCCGCCTCCTCGAAGAATCGCATGCTGTTCGGCGTCGCGTAATAGACGTCGAAGAGGATTCCAAAGTGGCGCTCAACGAGATCCCAGCGATCCACACGGCGGGCGGCTTCGAGGAAGATCTCCTCGGCGTCCATGTACACTTCGAGGTGCTCACTGACCTCCGAGTGGAAACCCTCGACGCGCTGATCTTCTTCGTGATCGACGAAGCCGACGTCTGCGGTGTCGCCTTGGAAGCAAGCGCAGACCTCTTCGATGATTCGAGTCTGCACGTTCTCGGCAACGAGCTCGCCCGGTGCGAGATCGAGCGCGAACAGCGCCGATCCTCGTCCCATCCCCGACTTCGCGGCGGCCTTGTTCGCTTTCTTGATGTGCTTCTCAGTGAAGAGCTCAGTGTCGAGAAGCGCTGCTTCGAGGACTCCGACTTCACGCCCCGTGTCGACATCAGCCACGTAACCTTGGACGAGGACGATCTGACTCACGAGTTCGTCGGCGTGCACTACGGCGAACGTGCCCGTGCGTTTTTCGCGGACGGTCGAGAGAAACGCGTCCGAGAGCGCTTCGATGCTCATGGGGGATGGATTCATGAATCGCCGGGAGGGGGAGCACGTCGACGCGCTCCGGGAGGAGGGATTGCGTTTCGGGACGCGAGCCCGAGAACGTCCGCACGAAGAGAGTGCGGGCCTCGAAGAATACCATCCGTTCGGAGAAGCGAGCGCCGGGGGGCGGTGCGATCGGCTCGAGCGCCCGGTAACGGAAGAGCTTCAGTTGGGCTCCGCGGTGGCGGCGCGGAGCTTCTTCAGGAGCGAGCGATAACGCTCGTGGCTGCGCAGCGGGTCTAGGTCCGGATCTTTTCGGATGTGGTCGGCATCCGTGAAGCCCGCATCGACGGACCGCTCGAGCGCTTCGAGCGCCTCCTCGATCTTTCCGTGGAGCGAGTACGCGCAGGCGAGGTTGTAGAGCGTGAGTTGGTCGTTCGGCTCGATGCGCCGAGCGATCTCGAAGTGGTGGATCGACTTCTCGTACTCCTTGAGGAGGAGATACGCGAAGGCGATTTGGTAGTTCGCACGAAAGTCGAACGGGAACTCATCGAGGACTTTGCGGAGTTCCTCGACCGCGAGTCGATAACGCTTCCCTCGGATGTACTCGTCGGCCTGAATGATGAAGATCTCTCGCGAGACCTCCGGCTTCTTGAGCGTGAGCTCGGCGTGATTCCGCACGAGGTGGTGGTAGCCGGAGAGGTCGCGGAGACCGGCGAGAGCCTTCGCCGCTGCGAGCTTCACCGAGAGGCTCCGTTCGAGCTCGTCGTCCATCACGATCGCGCGGAGCGTCGGAATCGCATGCACGCCCGCGACACGCGCGTAATCGAAGATCTTTCGGCGCTTTCGCCGAAACGACAGCTCGGGGAATCGGCCGAAATCGATGCCGGTCGAAGCGTAGGTCGACGGCCGAATCCGCCAGCGGAGAAGGTCGCCGAGGAACGCGAACTCGCTCGCCGAGACGTCGCCGCCGCGCGCGATCGCCTCGGTCACGGCGGCCAAGCCGCGAGCCTCGAGAAGAAACAGCTCGTCGGCCGCACGTTCGCGAACGAGCGGCAGCGGATCGGCGAGATTGGCCACGGTCGCCGCGATGTGACGGTCGAGGAGCTCTGCGGCGAGCTTGGCATCCGGTCCGTCGGCGCGACTGCCGAGCTCCCAAAGTAGCGCCCGATGGTAACGAAGCTCCTCGAAGGACTCGCCGATGGCGGTCGGTTTCTCCGCCGACGCCGCGAGCGCCTCTTCCACGAGCTTCGCATAGATTTCTCGCGACTCGACTTTCCCGGTGCGCCGGCGCGCGAGAGCTTCGTTGAGGACGGCGAACCCGCCGGCGAGCACGGATCGCCGGAGCTCGTCCACTCGCGGGCGGCGATCCTCGACTCGTTCGGCGAGCTCCGGGAGATGGAGCTCCTCAACCGGCGAAAGAGGTTGCCGGTCGGAGCCGAGCTTGCGCACACGCTCGACGAGCGGATGCAGCGCATTGATCGCCTCCGGCTTCTCGCGCGCCCACTCGCGGCGCTCTTCCCGCAGCTCTTGGAGTCGTGCCCGCTCGTCGTCGCCGAACGCCTCGGGCTCCACCCGCGCGCGCTCGTCGAGCTCGGCGAGGCGGATCAGCTTCTGCAGCATATCGCTGGCGCCGGCGAACTTTTCCTCTATCGCGGTGACCTCCTTCCGGAGCGCCTCGACTTTCTTCGCCGTTTCGGCGCGTCCGCGGAGTCGATCGAGCTCCTGCGAATCGAGTCGGAACGCACGCACTTCGTTCTCGTAGCGCCGGAGAACCGTCTGCGCGAGTTCGGAGAACGCCTGGGCGACTCGAAACCGCGTTTCCCGGTGTGGGATCACGAGCGCGGCCGCGAGTGCCGGCAGCGCATCGTCGCCGAGCTGCCGGAGCTCGGTGGCCGCTCGCTCGCGCTCGAATGCCGAGCCCGTTCGCAATCGCTCGAGGACGCTCGACACATTCGTCTCCGCGGCGATCGCGGGCGCGAAGAGGAATGCACTGATCACCAGAGCGAGCCGCGGCCATGCGCGTCGGGTGGGGGCCTTAGGCGTCCAGTTGTTTTGCATCTCGCTAGCCACGATTCAGAGGAGAACGTCGCTCGTCAGGTCCACCGGCTCCTCGATCTTCTCGCGGAGCTCGTCTTCGTCCATCGCGTAGAGAGGTGAGATCTCGACGGCCCGGCCCAGGTCCTCGGGAGATTCGTCGAGTGACGCCGACCGCAGCCACCGCGCGTAGAGCTGAGATAGATCCTTCTGCGCGGTCTGAGGTGACGCGCGACCTCCGGTGTTCTTGATCGGAGAAAACTCCTGCTCGCGCTCGACGGCGACGACACGCGTCCGTTCCGCCTCTTGGAGCGCATCGAAGATGTAGCTCTGGAATTTGAACGCGTTCGGCTCGGTGGGGCGGACGAGGCGTCCGCGCTTGTTCACGTACGGCGAAGTGATCGGGACGGCGTGATCGGGGAGCGACAAGCCGCTCGCGGCGATCCCCTCGAGAAACTCGAGAGAGAAGACGTAGTTCCCGATATTCGCCGCGCAGAATCTCAGGCCGCCGCCCTCGTCGCGCGCCTCGCGATCCTCGGGGTCGAGCTCGTGATTCTCGATGATCCCGAGCGCACCGTCGAACTGACAGAACAGGCCGACCCGCTCCGAGGGATCCTCCTTGATCACGCACTTCGCGGAGATCTGAGCTCGGTTCTTGATATGGTCGCCGAGGAAGATCGGATCTGCGATCTGAGTGAGAGGATTGTCCGCCTGGAAGTAGAAGAGGTACTTCACGCCGGCTTTCCGAAACGCGGCGAGCTGATCCTCCTCGAGTAAACGATCGAGCAGCATGCCGTGCCCCGCGGGCTCGGTCGCGA
Organism: Planctomycetota bacterium; assembly: GCA_965223845.1. Taxonomy (GTDB): domain Bacteria; phylum Planctomycetota; class UBA8108; order UBA8108; family SXIK01; genus CBDCXR01. Next base: position 169,947 of record CBDCXR010000004.1, read on the forward strand.
CGCGGCCGGGCTCGCAGAGGAGAACCTTGCCGCGGCGATCGACGATCGGGAGGAGCTCCTGCTCGAGAAAGTGGATATCCGAGCAATTGAGCCCGAAGTACCCGTGCTCCTTGAAGAACGCCGTCGTCGCCTCCTGGTGATTCGGGTGAAAGAAGAGGTACCAGCTCAGCGATACGCGGTAGCGGCGATTGAGCGCGCGGATCTTTTCGGCGTGAAGCTGAAAGACGCTCTTCCCCGTGACTGGGCCGACCGGAAGGAGTCCCACCGGTTCGGCGAGGGGCCCGACTCCCGCGCTCCCGGCCGACGTCAGGATCGCGACCTCGCCGTTCTTGAGCGCGTACTCGCCGAGGGTGCGGCAGAGCTCGCGCTCTTCGCGCTGGTCGTCGGCGGGGAGAACCTCGAGGGTCGGGGGCTGCACGACGCGATCACCCGTCCGCTCGCCGGCGTGGATCAGCTTCTGCACCCGGTGCTTGATCTGCTGAAAGTCGAACTGCTGAAGCTGCGCGAGGAGAGCCTTCCGCTCGTCATCGGAAAGCCGGTCCCAGTGCTCGAAGACGTGCTCTTGCCCGGCTTCGTGCACCTTTGCCACGCAGACTTTATCGGCGTGTGAGCTGGTTTTGATCATGAGGTGAGCTCGGAGCGCCTCGCGATCTCGTCTCTCTCAACTCCCGGTGGTCTCCGCGGCGCTCGACGCCTCGGACTCCAACCCATTTATAGCATCGGCTCCGCGGAGTGAGCTCCGGGGCGAAGTCCGCCCGCCGATAGTCGTACTTCGGCCGCCCGCGGGCGGATGCTACCGATCGTTTCGCGAAACCGTCAACCCGATCATCGCGGGAGCCCGGTGGGCCCCTCCTCCGGTGCGTGTCTCAACTCTTTACGCTACAATCCTCTGCGAAATCCGTCCCCGTGGTACAGCGCGTGCGCTGCCGGGCGGACACGAGGCGAGGGCCGGTGTCTGTACGAGTCATGATGAGGAAGCCGGACGCAGCGGAAGGAGACGCCGAGAACCCCCCGGGTGCCGCCGCGCCCCGGCCCGAGTTCGGCGAGCGGGAGCGTCTCGAGGCGCTCGCCCTCATCGCGCGCGCGGTCGCCGAGGACCGTCCCGACGCCGACGTGACGACGCTAACTCTTTTCGACGGGCACGACGACGAGGTCCGCGTCGAGTTCGTTCCGCGAAGTCGCGGCTGTCAGGCGGGCGTCGAGGTCGCCGAGCAGCTCTTTCGCGAGCACTGCCCGAACGTCGAGATCGAGCGTCTCGCCGAGGACGGGAGTCCGCTCGTCCCGCGCCGAGCGTTCCTCGCGCTCGCGGGCCCGGCGGTCGAGATCCTCCGGTTCGAGCGCATCGCACTCAATTTTCTCCAGCGCCTCTCCGGAATCGCGACGCTCACCGCGGAGTGGGTGGCGGCGATCGCCGCCGAGGGCGGAACGGCTCAGCTCCTCGATACCCGGAAGACGACGCCGGGATGGCGCGCGCTCGAGAAGTACGCCGTGCGCTGCGGCGGCGGCACCAATCACCGACTCGATCTCGGCGACGGCGTTCTCCTCAAGGACAATCACGTCGAGATTCTGCGGGCGGCGGGCCGCGGCGGCTTCGCCGAATGGGTGGACGTTCTCCGCGCGGCAGCGAAGGGAAGTTTCGTCGAGGTCGAGGTCGACTCGCGAGCTGAGTTCGAAGCGGTTCTCGGATTGCCCGTCGACGCGATTCTCCTCGACAATTTTGCCCTCGAGGACCTCCGATGGGCCGTCGCGAGGCGGAACGAGCGGGGCCGCGAGCCGCTCCTCGAAGCGTCCGGCGGAATCCGCCTCGACACGGTCGGGAACGTCGCAGCGACCGGGGTGGATCGGATCAGCGTCGGCGCGCTCACGCACTCCGCGGTCGCGGTCGATATCGGACTCGACGTCGCCAGCGGAGGCGACGGCCGCGAGTCGTGATACGCTAATCGCGGCAGCCGAACGCAGGCACTCGCATCGCCACCCGTCTCAAGTTTGCGAGTCGAATCGGGATCAATCGTACGATGGACCAGCGAAGACGAAGTTTTCTCCTCCTTACCGGAATCGCAGTGTCGGCAGTGGCGGTTCTCAACGCGTGCGGCCCGAAGCCGATTCCGCGACCGGGCCGCCCGCACGATTTCGTGCGGCTCAAGATCGGCGAGCACGCTGTGGTCGCCGAGGTGGCGTGTGACGACGCGTCACGACGTCTCGGACTGATGAATCGCGAGAGCCTCGCCGACGGAAAGGGCATGCTCTTCATCTTTCCGGGCCTAGAGCGGCGCGGATTCTGGATGCGGAATACGTACATTCCCTTATCGATCGCGTTCATCGCGGATGACGGGACCATCCTTCAGATCGAGCACATGAAGCCTAAGGATGAGACGAGCACGAGGTCGAAGGACAAAGTGAGGTACGCGCTCGAAGTGCCGAAAGGGTGGTTCGAACGAAGCGGCATCGCCGTCGGAGCGCGCGTCGAGTCTCTCGCCGAAACCGTCGAACGGTTTCGCGTGAAGTGATCCCGGAGAGATTCATGCGCGCCGCCGCGAAAGCGCGGGGACGCCCCTCCGGCAAGGCCGCATCGGATTCGAGTGGCGAGTGACTCGCTCACCGCGAATCGTATGCGCACGGATCATTCGGGCTGAGACTCGCTCCCGGGAAAGAGGTAAAGAGAATGAACCCGCGCTCGTTGATCGTGATCGTGCTCATGGGCGTCGGCGCACTCGGATCGCTCGGGATGATCGCGGGCTACGCGCTCGAGTCGGATCCCGAGCTCAAGGACTCCGTCCGATTCCGCGCCGATGCGGCGAAGGAGTTCGCACCGCGCGGAGTGACGATCGTCGCGCTCCGCCGATTGCCCGCGCCCGCGCGCGGGTACGAGCTCCGCGTCTCCCTGGAGGCGGACGACGCTTCGAGCCGTCCCGAAGATGCGAGCGCGCGAGAGGGCACACTCGCGGCGGACCTCGCCGAGTTCTTGGTCCGGCGCCATCCCGACCGTCACGCGAAGACGCTCCGCGTCACGGTCGTTCCGCCGGCTTCCTCTTGGGGCTGGGGCGAGTCTGCGTCCGAGGAGCGCGTGCTCGACAACGTCGAGCTCCAACCGATTCGCTGGCGCGTCCTCTTCGAAACGCGCCAACGCGGGTTTCGCGCGGACGTCGCCGCGCAGCTCGCGGCCGAGGCCGTTCGTGTGGAAGAGAGCGAGCGTCGACTCGAGGTCGACGTGCGGCTGTCCGACGAGGGCGCCAGCCGGGATGAGCAAGTTTCCCTGAGCGACCGCATCGAGAAGCTCGCACGGGCGCGTCTCACCGGGTTCTACGATTCGCTGGCGGTGCGGATCCTCGCTGGCGGGGACGGCGACTCCGCGGCCGTCCTCTTCGAGATGAGCTACGACCGCTTCGGGCGGCGACGAAGCGTCCATCGCTGATCTGGGACCGGAGCCGAATCGGCCGCGGCGTCCCACTGCGTGACGTTGATGCCCACTGGGTTGCCGCGCGGCAACGCATCCCGTGCTCCTCCTCGTCCTGTGGCGTCGCAGTAGAAACTGCTGAGAACCGCGGGCTACAATACCGAAGCGGCGGTGTGCGAGCGGGCAACGGTGGTGGAGCTGAGACTTGGACGAGACGGGGCGTGCGAGTGGACGGGCGCGAGATGGCGAGTCAGAAGTTCAGCGGCGCTCTGCGCTCGGCGACGCGCTGATCCTCGCGCTCGCGATGGGGATCCTGCTCGTACCTCCCGGTGGCGCGCGAACGATCGGTTCGCGCGCCCCGAGCGCCGAGTGGATCACGCGGGATCTCGTGCCGCTCCGCGTCGAAATCAACTCGGCGGCGTGGTACGAATGGGCGGCGCTCGACGGAATCGGCGAGACCCGGGCGCGGCAGATCGTCAAGTTTCGCGCCGCTCGCGGCGGTTTTGCTTCGATCGAGGATCTGCGCGAAGTGCCGGGTCTTTCGAGCGATTGGGTGGATCGCTCGCGCCGATACCTCGCGTGCACGGAGCACGCCGAGAGCGCCGTCCACGGCGGACCGAAAGCCACTACGACACTGGGTGACCCATGACCGATCGCTTCGAGCTCGAAAGTCCCTACGCACCTCGGGGCGACCAGCCGCGGGCGATCGAAGAGCTCGTCTCCGGCTACCGCGCCGGGCGGAAGTACCAGACGCTGCTCGGAGTGACCGGATCGGGGAAGACGTTCACGCTCGCGAACGTCGTCGCGGAGCTGAACGTCCCGACCCTCGTCATTTCGCACAACAAGACGCTCGCGGCGCAGCTCTTTTCAGAGCTGCGGGAGTTCTTTCCTCGAAACGCCGTCGAGTACTTCGTCAGCTACTACGACTACTACCAGCCCGAGGCCTACATCCCGCAGCGCGATCTCTACATCGAGAAGGACGCCTCGATCAACAACGACATCGACCGCTTGCGCCTCGCCGCGACGAGCGCGCTCATGTCTCGACGTGACGTGATCATCGTCGCGAGCGTCTCGTGTATCTACGGACTCGGCGACCCGGACGACTACCAGGGGATGCTCGTCAGCGTGGATCGCGGCGAAGAATGCGATCGCGATGACTTGCTTCGCCGGTTGGTCGACATCCAGTACGAACGGAAGGACACCGAGCTCGTCCGCGGGACCTTTCGCGTGCGCGGGGACGTCGTCGAGCTCTTTCCCGCCTACGAAGAAACGGCGTACCGGATCGAGCTCTTCGGCGACGAGGTCGAAGCGATCGCTGAGATCGATCCGCTCACTGGCGTCGTCCTTCAGGAGCTCGCGCACGTCACGGTCTATCCCGCCAAGCACTTCGTGATCAACCGCGAGAAGGTCGAGCGCGCGATCGGGACGATACGGAAGGAGCTCGGTGTACGCGTCGCCGAGCTGGAGAGCCAAGGGAAGCTCGTCGAGGCACAGCGGCTCAACTCGCGGACCCGGTACGACTGCGAGCTCCTCCTAGAAGTCGGCTACTGTCCCGGGATCGAGAACTACTCGAGGCATTTTTCGAGTCGAAAGGCCGGTGAGCGACCCCACAACCTGCTCGACTACTTTCCGGATGATTTTCTCGTCGCGGTCGACGAATCCCACGTGACGATCCCGCAGGTCGCTGCGATGTACAACGGTGATCGCTCGCGAAAACAGACCCTCGTCAACCACGGATTCCGCCTTCCTTCGGCGCTCGACAACCGGCCGATGCGTTTCGAGGAGTGGGAGTCGCTCGTGCAGCGGGCGGTCTACATCAGCGCCACTCCCGCCGACTACGAGCTCAAGCAATCGCGCGGAGAGGTCGTAGAGCTGATCAATCGCCCGACGGGGCTCCTCGATCCCGAGGTGGAGGTGCGTCCCGCTACGGGACAGGTGCCGGATCTCATCGCGGAGGCGCGCGCGACGATCGCGAAGGGCGACCGGATCCTCGTCACGACGCTCACCAAGCGGATGGCGGAGGATCTCCAGGAGCATCTGCAGGAGCTCGGGCTTCGGTCGCAATACATTCACTCGGAAGTCCAGACCGTCGAGCGTGTCGAGATCCTTCAGGACTTGCGCCGCGGGGTGTACGACATCGTCGTCGGCGTCAATCTACTCCGGGAAGGTCTCGACCTACCGGAGGTGTCGCTCGTTGCGATCCTCGATGCCGACAAGGAGGGCTTCCTCCGCTCGGAGACGTCGCTCATCCAGACGATCGGTCGAGCCGCACGAAACGAGCGCGCACGCGTCATTCTCTACGGCGATACCGTCACCCGGTCGATGCAGCGCGCGATCGACGAGACGAAGCGCCGGCGCGACCTTCAGCTCGAGTTCAACGAGAAGCACGGGATCGTCGCGACGACGGTGAAGAAGGCGATCCTCCCGAGCATCGAACAGGAAATCCGCGGCCACAAGGTCGTCCGCGAGGTCGTCGGTCTGTCGGACTCGGAGCTGGACGCGACGGAGAGAATCGCGCGTCTCGAACAGGAGATGCTCGAAGCGGCCGAGGAGCTCGACTTCGAGCGCGCGGCGGAGCTGCGCGATCGTATCGAGGCGCTCAAGAGCGGCGAGGAAGCCGTCGTGCGAAAGGCGAAGGAGCAGGGCTCCGCGCGTCCCGCCCGCCGCTGGGGGAAGATGCGCGCGAAGCGACCGCGGTGATCGGGGCGGATTCACCGGCAGCGCGGCGTTGGCTTTTCCTCCCCGGAGTTCTCGCGCGACTCCGTGAACGAACCGTGCTTGGAGCTATCAGCGATCCGCGCGGTGGATCTCGATCGCGCTGACGAGGGCCCAGCGAGTGGGTGGATCGGTCGGCTCCACTTGGAACTCGAGGTCGAAAAGCCCATCTACTACGTCGCAGGAGAACTCGAGCTTCGCGGGCCGGGCGAACTCGAGGCGAAAGTCCTTGGCGACGGTCTGTCCCTCGACTTCGATGTCGAAGCGCCCACGGAGCGGTCCCGGTACGCTCTGGCAAAAATGGAGAACCAGGTCGTAGCGACCCACGGGAATCGGAATGCGATATGCCGGGTCGTTCCATTGAGATTGGGCAAACGAGCGCCGCTCGGCGTACGTGTCGCGATCGAGCTCTCCAGGGCCGCGAAGCGCCGGTCGGAATCGGGCGTACTCAGAGCCGCCGCGGAAAAACCGGTCGCGTCCCCATCGTTTCCCTCGGCTGTCCACGACGTCTTCGTCACCCGCCGCGGAAATGCGAACGACGCCGTCCGATTCGAGCGTTTGGAGGAACCAGCGGACGGATTCGGGAAGAGGTTCCAACGCCGGAGTCTCGATCACGACGATGCCTTGAGCGCCTTGCTCGTTCTCCCGAACGGAAGCGAGCTGAGACTCCGCGAAGCGCTCGATCATGTCTCCTAACTCCCAGTCGAGACCCACGCTCGCCACGCGCATCCATTCTCCCCAGGAACGGAAATCGTTGGGTGCGCCGTTGAGAGAGCGCTCCAGTAGGTTGAGCGCTCGGTCGGGGTCTTCGTGCGCTACGAGTCGAGCGAGACGGAGTCCGACACGCGGATGAATCTCCTTCTGCCCGTCGACGAGCGACCGGAGCTCCTGTTGCGTGCCACTCAAATCCCCCTGCATCTCGAGCAGATATGATTCGAAGTAGCGAGCGCGACTGTCGCCCACGTCGTCCAGATGGCCGCGAGCGTCTTCGACCGAGGATGCGTCGACGGGCAAGATCTCCCCACCGAAGAACGCGTCGATCGATGCGAGCGAATGAAGCGCCGGGAACGACCGCCTGCGGGCGCGGACGAGGGTCGTACCGGCTCGAGCCGGCGCGCCCGGTTGGGCGACACACTCTTCGAGCGTCACGACGGCATCGCGGAGCCGGCCTGCGGCGATCTGGACCTCTCCCAGATACGCGAGCGTTTCCGCGTTGCGGAGCAGAAGAGTGGCTTCCTCGGCGCAAGTACGCCGTTTGCACGACGTCATCGAGGCTGAGTTCCTGGCGTACTGCCGCTCCGAGGCGCCGTGCGACGCGCTCGCGGAGTCGCGTCTCGACGCGGCGAAAGAGCTCGTCCCAAGCGTGGCGGTCGCCGGCTCGGACGCGCTCGATCATCTGAGGGTGAAGATCTTCGCGCTCCGTCATCTCCGCCGGCGTCCCACGCTCGAAATCGAGTTGCCCCAACGTGAACGCCATCCTATCACCACGATTCTCGTCCGCCTCGTCTCGGTCCCTGGTGAGGAAGGACGGCCCCACCCCGTTTCGGCCGGTGAAAGACGAGTTTTCTCGTTCTTGGCCGATTTCCGCGGCCGCATCTCGGCCTTCGCGTCCTGACCGAGTTGTGGGCACCCGGTCGCCGCCGCGACGAGCTCGGCGATCGACCGGAACGGACGTGGCAGCTCGAGCGGGAATGACAAGGGGGGCCATGAGTGCTCTCAATCTCGGACGACTCTTGGGGCTTCTCTTCGCAATGGTCGCTGCGCTCGCGCCGGTCAACGGGGCGGAGCCGGGAGGCATGCTCAAGAACTCGACGTTCCTCGGCGGAATCGGCGACGACGAAGGACTTCGGATCGCACTCGATGCGGACGGGAACATCTACTTGACCGGCAGGACTCGATCGCAGGAATTCGCCGGAGAAGGCGTCGAGCATTCCGGCGGAACGGACGTCTTTCTCGCCCGGCTGTCGCCGGACTGGAGCGAGCTCGAGGTCGTCACTCTCGGGGGCCCGGGGGACGACACACCGACCGCCATCGATGCGCTAGACGATGGGCGTGTGATTGTCGCGGGCCACGCCGGCCGCGACTTCCCGACCACCGAAGGCGTGTTCCAGCGCGACCACGTCTCCGGGCTCGATCTGTTCGTCGCGGTGTTCGACGGTGAGCTGGAGCCAACCTACGTCAGCTATGTCGGCGGGGCGGGGAACGAAGAGCTGGCGCGTGCGGACATCTCGCCCGACGGGACGGTATTCATGACGGGGTTCACGTCGTCCCACAGCAGCCGCGACGATCCGTTTCCGACTACACCGGGCGCGATTCAAGAATCCCACGGCGGAGGCACTTGGGACGCGTTCTTCGTCGAGTTTCGACCGGACGCGACGCTTTCGCCGGCAGAGCAGCTCGTCTACTCGACGTATCTCGGTGGGTCGGGCAACGAGTTCGAGACTCGCGGCTCGCATGGAGTCGCGCGCCGCGACGACGGTCTCGTCGTGCTTGTGGGTCAGACGGGCAGCGCCGACTTTCCGACGACGGGGAACGCACAGCAGGGAAACTTTCGCGGTGTCTTCGATGGTTACGTCACGGTTCTCCGTCCGGACGAACGACTGTCCCGAGAAGAGCAGCTGGTCTATAGCACGTACTTCGGAGGTGGCGCAGATGACGCAACCAAGGATGTGACTTGGCTTCGAAGCGGCGGATTGGCGGTCACGGGCTGGAGCTGGTCGTCGGATCTCCCTGGTGCCGACAATCGACACAACGGCGGCAACGACGGATTCGTCTTGGTTCTCGACGCCGAGTTCTCTCCGGTCTTGACGAGTTTCTTCGGCGGCTCGGAGTTCGATACGCCGACCAAGATCGTCGAGGCGCCGAACGGCGATTTCTTTATCTGTGGCCGCACGGGCTCCGGCGATTTTCCGGCGATCAGCGCGATCTGTCCGTTTCGAGACTCGCAGGATCAGGCGATCTTCGTCCGGTACCGGCCGGACCTCGGGCTCGTCCCGGAGGCGCGTCTCATCTTGTCCACGCCTCTGGGAGGAGCGAGCGAGCACGCCGCGGGGCGCGACTACGCGCTCGATCTCGTGCCCCTCGCTGACGAAACCGTCCTTGTCTTCGGTCTCACCGCCGACCTCGAGTACCCGGCGTTCGAGGACGCGATCCAACCGACGTTCGGCGGCGACCGGGACGCGTTCCTCGCGCAGATCGACCCCAGGCCGCCGACCGCGTCGTTCACGGCGAGACCGGAGTTCGGGCTTGTGCCGCTCGAGTGCGAGCTCGAGGCGAGCGGTACGTCGACCTTCGAAGGGACCGAGCTGACTGAGTTCGCGTGGGGCTTCGGGGACGGATCCACCGGCGAGGGAGCGCAAGTCTCGCACACGTTCGGTCGAACGCCCGGCGAAAATCCTGACGAGAGCGACGTCTGCGCCGGAGCGGGCCGATACCTGGTCACACTTACGGCGGAGAACAACATCGGAGCGGCGCACTCGAAGACTCTCGACGTGACCGCGGCGCTCCCGTCGTCTCCGCCCGACGGCTGGGTTTCGGCCGATGTCGGAGCTCCGAGGTTTCCCGGGGCGGCACGAATGCTGACCGATGGACCGTCGCCGTCGGTCGCACTGTGCGCCGGAGGTGGCTCCATCCGCTCGGGCAGCCCGGAGTTTCACTTCCTGCACCGATCCGTATCCGGTGACTTCGACCTATCCGCGCGGATCGACGTGGTCGCCGGAGCGGAGTGGCCGGCTCAGGTCGCGACCGGACTTCTCGTTCGCGCCGGGCTCGACGCGAGTCGCGTGAACTACGTCGGAATTCAAATCGAGCGAACGTCGAGGCTCGAGAGCGCGAAGCCGCTTCTCAAGATTCGCTCGCGCGGATCCGATGGCAACGGCGTCGAGGATATCGCCGAGCTGGACGAGATCGCCTCGTGGCTGCGCGTGACGCGCACGGGCGCGACGTTTTCGTTCTTCACGTCGGAGGACGGAGCGACCTGGGAAGCCGCGGGAGCGTCCGCCGAGCTGGAGGGTCCCGTGCTCGCCGGAGTCACGCTCTTCAAGGTCGACCGGACGGAAGCGTTCGAGCCCGTCGGCGCGGTGGTTTCGAGCCTCGAGCTGACGGAGGGCGGCGGGACGACGTTTCGGCGCGGTGATTCGAACGCGGACGGCGGCTTCAACGTGGCGGACGCCCTCTACACGCTGAATTGGCTCTTCGACCGCGGGCTCGAGCCGCCGTGTTTCGACAGCGCCGACGCCAACGACGACGGCGAGATCAATCTCGCCGACCCCGTGGGAGCGCTCGAGTGGCTCTTCTCGGATCGACCGGCTCCGCCGCCGCCGCACGCCGACTGCGGGTTTGACCCGACGGGGGGCGACGAGTTCGAGTGCGAGTCTTTTCCGCCGTGCGAGACGCCCGGCGGCTAGCGCGGACTTCTCACCAGATTCTACTCCGCCGCCGTATGTCGCGAGCTGAGCGTCTAATCCCGAATTATTCATGAGCCATCTACTGCGAGCGCGTATGCATCCCGTCTGGACGGCGTTACCGAATCGGATTCGATCCGGGGTGGGTGAAACCCACGGAGTGAAACACTCGCCTCCGGTCGAATCCGATGATCCTCACGGTCCTTACAGCACGCCCCCGGTCAGTGCGTCGCCACCTCCTTGTCCTTTCCCGACTTTCGGCGGCGACGCTCTATCTGCGGAGCGGCAACCTTGGCTGTCGGCCGGTTTCGCAACGTTGGGGTAAAGCACCGCAGGCGGAGGCCCGAACAACGCCGGCCGTGACTCCCTGCCACGGCCGGCTGATCGACGGACTACCGGTCTTGTCGGCGCCGACTGTCGTTCCTATCGAGCGAAACGAACGGTCGGTAGGCCATGCTTCTCGAGCCTGCGGATGCCTCGACGCGAGTGGTTCAGCTCGATCCAGCGCGGATTCGGGCGCAAGTTCTCGGAGACTGCGTCAAAGAGCGTTTTACCAGCAGGAAGGCTGACGTCGGCGACGTAGGCGGTGACATGCTGCCGGTTCTCGTCGATCGTGTACCGAACGTCGAGATTTCGAGCACCGCACGTCGCGAGCCACGCAAAGGCCTTTGCGCACACCCGTCCGAATGCACCGTAGGTCGTTTCGTCGTATTCGAACGCGGCGAGGCCGCCGTCCTTCTCGTCGGGGAATCCCAACTGGATCAGGTACCGATTGACACCGGCCGGGTCGAACATCACTTCGGTTTGAGCTTCGACTCCGACAAACACGTCGACGGGAACCGATCCGGGGTTCGCGAAATCTCCGTGAAAGGGAACCCAGTTTAGGCTCAGGTAGGTGACGTTCGAGTTATCCGGATCGAAGATTCTCGAATCGTCGAGACCTTGAAGAGTGAGAGCCGACATGCGAGTGAGCCCGGGGCTGGCGGATACGGACATGCCGATCTTCGAGCCCGGAGGAGCGGCCTCGACGGCGTCTCCGAGCAGCTCGATGTGGTCGAACGCTTGCTCGTCCTCGTTCCAGCCGAGGTCGATAGCGACGATCTCGTAGCCCGCTGCTTCCGCGCGCTCCCGGAATGCGGTGTTTTGCCCATCGACAGCTCTCGAAAAGTCGGTCGCCAAGATGAACTGCGGCCGCGGCGCGACGTCCGCGACGTCCGGAAGCAGAGCTAACGGACTCAGCAGGAGGAAGGTCTTGAAATCGATTCCCGCGCGGTACCAGTTTCTGGCCGCATCGACCGCTGCGGTTCCTTGCGTCGTCGCGGAGAAGATGACTCCCGGATGGCGCTCGTCGGAGTGGAGACCGCCTAAGCTTCCCGCCGTTCCCTCGATGAACGGTGTGGTTTCGACGGACGACGTCAGAACGAGAATCCTCGTGATTCCACGAGATTTCATGTCGACGACGATGTCTTCCATCTCGTCGACCACCGCGTCTAGACCGTCTCCGGTTCGTTGGAGGAGAACGCTCTCGAATTCGTGCACCGGGAAGAACTGCGTGAGGCCTCCGAGAAGTTCATCGACGCCGGAATCGAAGAGCTGTATGAACCCGACCTTGCGTGGGCATCGGTCGGCAACTTGCAGATCGGATTGGGAAAACACCGGCGAGATCGACGGAGCGAGAGCCGCTACCAGAAACATCGCCAGCGTGAGAAGTCTCGAAAGACGTCGTCGCATCGAAAAACCCTCCAAGGTATGGGTCGGTTGGATCGACCTGAACGGAAGTGGAGGCAGTCGTTCACGTTAACAACCACCTTTGGACATGGACCGGTCATGGTTTCGCCGAAATTGCTGTTTTCGTTCGCGGGTCTCGGTTGGGCGCAGACGTCTGTCCGCCGATCGCAGTTCTCGAGATCTTCGTGTCGGCGCGCACCAAGGAGTGAGACCCGACGGAGAACGTCCCCGCGCACCACCCGGCGCAGCGGCCGCGGAATGCTGCAGGACGGCCTTTGGCTCAAGTGCTTTTAAGTTCTCTGCTTACGGCCCCGTGAGCGAGGGGCGGAGGAACCGCGTCATCGACGCGGCAGCCCTCTTCGCCGCGTGGCGAGGGATCGTGCTCTGGCAACCGGCTGCACATCTCAGCGCTGGTTGACTATGATGAGGAGGCGACGCTCGGCCCCCTCGAGCGTCACGAGATTTCCCAGAACATTCGCGTCGATCCCGAGTGTCCGCATGCGATGGACCAACGCCACAACGACGCGTGGGGCAGGATTGACGTGGACGATGAGGTCGATGAAGCCGTCGGATAGCTCGATCACTCGCCTATTGGATGAGGCGCGCAATGGCGATGTACGGGCGCGGCAGGGACTCATCGTCGTCACCTACGACCATCTGAGGCAGATGGCACGCGGCTTCCTCCGTGGTGAGCGCAGACACCACACGCTGGGCGCGACCGAGCTTGTTCACGAGATTCAGATCCGGCTCTTGGGGCGCGACGAGGTCCCGGGTCGTCACCGCGGGGAGTTCTACCGCTACGTCGGCCTGGCCATGCGCCATCTGCTCGTCGACTACGCTCGCTCGCGACGGCGGCGCGAGCCGATCCAACGACTCGAGGAGCGACCGGACCGCGCGGCCAGGGCCGAGATCGGCAGCCGGGAGTACCTCGTCGAGATCGGGGAAGCTCTCGAGCGTCTGGAGAAGCTAGACGAACGGAAGTGCCGGGTGGTCGAATTGAGATTCTTCGCCGGGCTCGAGGGAGATGAAGTGGCTGAGGCCCTCGGCGTGTCGCCGTCGACCGTCGACCGGGATTGGCGCGTCGCCCGTCGCTGGCTCTACAAGGAGCTGATCGACGGATGAATGAAGAGCGCGAGCGGCGCGCCCTCGAAATCTCCGAACGATTGGTCGATCAAGATTCGTCGCGGCGCTCCGAAGATCTCGACCGAGAGTGCGGAGACGACGGCGAGCTCCGCCGTCGAGTCGAGGATCTCTTGACCGCCGAGTCGCCGGCCGAGTTCCTTCAGCCGTTAGGTTTCGCGACACTCGCCGAGATTGTCGACGAGACACGACTTGTCTTCGGGCCCGGCGACACTCTCGACAAGTTCGTCATCGAGCGTCTCATCGGAAGCGGCGGAATGAGTCAGGTGTACCTGGCGAAAGATTCGCGGCTGGAGCGCCACGTCGCCATCAAGATTCTGTCGCCGCACCTGAACGGACCTACTTGGCGCCGCCGCCTTGCCATCGAGTCGAGGGCGATCTCTGCGCTCAAACACCCGAACGTGTGTACCCTTTATGATGTCGGTCGTGAAGACTCGGTCGAGTTCCTCGTCATGGAGTACGTCGAGGGGGAGACCCTCGCTGAACGCCTGGCTCGGAAGACCCCGGTTCCTCTCGACGAGATTGTCAGAATCGCCCTCGAGCTGACTCGCGCGCTGGGCGCTGCCCACGAGATCGGAATCGTTCACCGGGATCTCAAACCGAGCAATATCGTCCTTTCTGATTCGGGCGTTAAGGTGCTCGACTTCGGGGTTGCCAAGTTCAACTCGCCGCCGACTCTCCGTGACGCGCAGGGATCGGCAGCCGCGGACATCGCCTCCCGATCGGGCCTGATCCTGGGCACTGTCTCCTACATGAGTCCGGAGCAGGCTCGTGGCCAGCGGATCGACCAGCGTACGGACATCTGGTCCTTCGGTTGCGTTCTGTTCGAATTGCTCGCACGCAAGCGGGCGTTCGATGGGAAGACGGACGGTGACTGCCTCGTCGCGTGCCTTGAAAGAGAGCCTGATTGGGAGGCATTGCCATCGACAACGCCCCCGCGCATTCGTCTTCTCGTCGAACGCTGTCTGCGCAAGGACGCCGAGTTGCGCCTCCACCACATGGCCGACGCCCGCCTCGAGTTGGAGGACTCGACCGACGCAGAAGCTGTCGCCGAAAGGCTGTCGGCTCGACCCTTGACGACGTGGCGACGACTCCTTCCGTGGATCATTACTTCCGTTGCACTCGCGCTGTGTGTGATCCAGCTCTTTGTGCCACGGGTTCGGTCTCCCTCGGATGGTTCAGAGCGCCGCGAGCTAAGCATTATCCTTCCAGAGGACTCGCCGATCGTCGACGAGCGATCGCTCCCGCTCAGTATCGGAAGACCGTCGATCGCGATGTCACCCGATGGTTCGAAGATCGTCTATGTGGCGGCTCGTTTCCCATCCGCCGGTCGCCATCTATGCTTGCGCTCGCTCGACGCCTTCGACGTCATTCCCATCGAGGGCACGGAGGAAGCATGCGGACCTTTTTTCTCGCCGGACGGAGTTCGAGTGGCGTTTTTTGCGCGTGAACGACTCCATACCGTCTCGCTCCAGGGAGGTCGACCTACTACACTTTGCGATGCTCCGAATCCGTACGGAGGTACGTGGAGCGCCGACGGAACGATCGTGTTCGCCACGGACTTCGGAAGCCACTTGCGCCGAGTCTCTGAGAATGGCGGCACCGTGGAGGACGTGGCGCCTCGTCGCGGCGAGCTGATGGGAGGATTGCGGGGAAACTTCCACTGGCCTCAGTTCTTGCGGAATCGAAAGGCTGTGCTCGTCGGAACGGGACCACTCGACCATCGCCTGGAGGTGGTCTCGTTGGTCGGAGGAGAAATCCTGTCGAGAATCGACGAGCCCGGTACCGGTCCCCTTCTTGCCGGTTCAAGTCATTTGCTTTTCGGACGGTCCGGTGACGTGTACGCACTTCCGTTCGACTTCACGAGCCTCAAGCCAACTGGCCGGGCGTTTCCGTTCGTAGAGGGAGTGAGAACTTCTAGTCTAGCGACCGGCGCGTCCCACCAGACCTCCGTCGCCGCAGATGGTACGATCGCGTACGTTCCAGGCCCTACGCTCGATCTGGGAACGCTTGTCTGGGTCGAGACGAGCGGCGAGATCGTCAGCGCAGTCGAAGGTCAGCGCGTTTACGGGGCACTGCAGCTCTCGCCGGACGGCGACCGTGTTGCCGCCACCGTGCACGACCTTAAGCTAGAGGTTTGGATCTTCGATCTCTCCGGGGAGGCACGGCCTCGGAGAATCAGCGGGCGCGAGCCGAGTTGGGCTCCAGTTTGGGATTCCAAGGGGACGCGAGTCATCTACACGGCGATGCTCGGGGGCCGATTGACCCTCTTGTCCTGCCCGGTCGACGGTGTCGGCGACCGCGAAGATCTGCTTGGAGACTGGGACGACGGATTTCTAAACAAGCCGAGAGACGTATCGCCGGACGGCGAATGGCTCCTGTTCGACGCCGCGAAAGCCACTGACCGTGGTCTCGATGTCTGGGCGTATCGCTTCGCCGACCGAACCATACACCCGATTCTCGTCTCCGATGAAAGCGAAAGTGTACCGACCTTTTCGAACGACGGAACCTCGATCGCATACACGGCTGGAGACGAAAAGGGATATCGTGTGTTCGTGTGCCCTTTTCCCGGAGGAGACCCGAAGGTTCAGGTTTCGAGCGGTCGTGGTGAGGAGCCCGTCTGGTCGGGCGACGACAGTCGAATTTACTATCGAGACGGAAACGAATGGTTTGCCGGTACTCGCAGCGGCGACGCGGGGACGAAGCTGTTTAGAGGCCCCTACTTGAACGTGCCGGGCGTGTCCTACGACTACGATGCCTCCGAGGATCGGTTCCTCGTCATCCAAGGCATCGCGCACGACAGGCCTCAGCGGGAGATTCGCGTGATCTCAAACGGATTACGATTGCTCAGCGCCAAGTGACCCACGGGCCGGGCGAGGTACTCGACCTCCACCGCCGAAACGGGTCGCCGGCGGCGGAGCGTCCCGACTCGAGATTTGTGGATCGAGCCTCAGCCGTATCACGACACTGAGTGCGGTGATGGAGAGGAGCAGTACAGCGAGTCCGGGCCACCGCGCGAAGTCGACGCGAGCGATATAATCGCATCGGTCGCGCGGAGGAATCGCTGTGAGTCGAACCCTGCGGAGCGCTCGTGGGGGTGCTCCGATCAAACTGATCGCCTTGGTGCTCCTCACGGTGCTCGCGCCGAGCGTCCTCGTCACCGCGCTCGGTCTCGTCGCTGTCATCGAGGCGAATTCGTACGTCAGCGACGCGTTTCGGCGCCCGTACCGCGAGAAGGTCGAACGACTTCGCGGGCGACTGGACGAAGCTTGGACCGAGCGGTTGCAGGCTTACGCGACGTATCTTCGCGCTGCGTCGGGGGAGCTCGAGGCGGTGATTCCGCGCCTCGCCGCAACCGATGCCAGCGTCCGCGGAGCCGCGCTCATCGTCGGTGACGAGGTGCGGGGCGTCTCGCTCGATCGGCCGCGCGTGCTCGTGCCGCAGAACGGAACCTCGGCCGAGCTGGCTGAGGTGTACGACCTGGCGTGGCGTCGCGGCGACGAGCGCGCGGCGCTCGGTGAGTTGCGTCGCGTCATCGCCGGAACCGACCGCGAGGACATTCTCGTCGAGGCGCTCCCGCTAGCGTCTCGGCTGAGTTATCGGTTGGGAGAGCTCGAGGCGGCCCTCGACGCATTGCGATGGGCGCACGCGCGATTCGGAAATACCGTCGACGAGATGGGAGTCGTCCGTGCCGTGCCGCTTCTTCTTCGACAGGCGGAGATCGAAAGCGAATCCACTCCGGCGGTGCCGCCCGTAGCGACTCTCCGTCGCGTCGCCGAGGCGATCCGCGACAACGCTCCATTCATGGAACGAGATCGCGTCGAGTTCTTCGCGGCGCAGCTCATGCGCTTGTCACCGTCAGCGATCGCACCGGTGATCGAGGGGGTTCTCGCCGCGCGGCCCGTTCGAGACGGGCCGCTTTCCGGAGACGTCGTGACGGCGATCGCACCGCAGCTCAGGTCCGGGACGCAGGACGGACTCGATGTCGAATGGCGATTCGTGACGCCGGTCCACGGCGGCGCCGGGGCGCTCGATTTCGCCGTGTGGTACGGAGGCGAAAACCGAGAGATCCCTTGTCTCCTCCTCGATCGCGAGGCATTGCGGCGCGAGGTCGACGCGCACGCGGCCGCGGTCGGACTCGCGTCGGAGGGAATTCAGCTCGTTCGGCGACGAGACGCGTCTCTCGACAGCGACGCCTGGTTCGTCGAGGCGCCGGCGCCGGACCCGCTGCGCGCCTACGAACTCGTGTTTTCACCTCCGGCGGGCGAGATCCCGCGTGAATTTCGCGGCTTCAACGTCATCTCGCTCGCGGCGTTCACGTGGGCGGTCATCCTCGCCGTCCTCGGCATCTTCGTCGGCGTCGGCTTCGCACTCCGAGCCGTCGCGAATGAAGTGAGAACGGCGCGGATCAAGACGGACTTCGTCAGCTTTGTCACCCACGAGCTCAAGACTCCTCTCACGGCGATTCGCATGTTCAGCGACACGATCCTCGAAGGGCGGCTCGAGAGCGAGGACGAGCAGCGCGAGTACATCGCACGAATCGATCGAGAAACTGAGCGTCTGTCGAGCCTCATCGATCAGATCCTCGAGTACTCGAAGGTCGAGCGTCGGCAGAAGCAGTTTCAGTTCGTCCCGTGCGACATGCTGCAGATCGTGCGCGAGGCGATCGACATTTTCCACGATCACTATCAGGACGATCCGCGAGAAGTCGAGGTCAACAGCGCGCAACACATCTCGCGCATCAAGATGGACCGTGCGGCGATGACGGAGCTCGTTCTCAATCTGCTTTCGAACGCCGCGAAGTACTCGCCGAGCGATGAGAGGATCATCGTGAATCTCAGCGAATCCGTCTCCGAGATCTCGGTCGAGGTCGTCGATCGCGGCGTTGGCATCCGGAAGCGGGACCAAAAGAAGATCTTCGACCGATTCTACCGCGCCGACGATTACCTGACGCGCGAGGTCGACGGCACGGGCCTCGGCCTCACATTCTCGCGGTACATCGCGAAAGTTCACAACGGAGACATCAAGGTGGCGAGCCAGCGAGGCGGGGGAAGCAGCTTTACTCTCGTCCTGCGAAAGACTCACGTCCTCGCCGACTAGCGCCGCGCAAAGGATCTCTGACGGAGGAAGCGGGAGGGGTGCGTGGCTGGTTCCCGCAACCTCTGCTACAATCGCTATCGAGAGAGAGCGAAAAGAGAACAGAGGAGTCCGTCCGAAACCCGATTCGCCCCATCCGGTGAGGAGGCGCGCTCGTGGTCAAGCACTCAGCTAAACACTCGACGAACACTCTGTCGAAGGGCGCCTCGTCGAAGGGGGGAACGCCCAAAGGTCGCATCCTCGTCGTCGAGGACGACGATGCGATCGCGCTCGGACTTCTCCGGAATCTCGAGTTCGAGGGCTACGAAGTCGAGCGGGCGGCGGACGGCGAATCCGGTCTCGAGCGCGCCGTCGACGCGCGCGCGGATCTCATCGTCCTCGACGTCATGCTTCCGCGTGTGAGCGGCTACGAGATCTGCGAAGCACTCCGCAGTCGCGGAATCGATACTCCCATCATCTTCCTAACCGCAAAGGTCGAGGAGCAGGACAAGATCCTCGGGCTCGATCTCGGCGGAGATGACTACATCACGAAGCCGTTCAGCATCCGTGAACTCATCGCACGCGTGCGAACCGTGCTCAAGCGAGTGAACGGCGACGGCGCGCCACCGGTCGAGTTCGGCGAAGCGAAAGTGGACTTCGAGTCGCAACAGCTTTGGGTGCGCGGCGACGAGGTGAAGCTGACGTCGAAGGAGTTCGAGCTGCTTCGGTTTCTCATCCGGTCGGAAGGGAAGGTCCTCTCGCGCGAGACGATCCTCAACAAGGTGTGGGGGTACGACTACTACGGTACGGCGCGCACGATCGACAATTTCATCAATCGGCTGCGCCAGAAGATCGGCGACGATCCGGTGCGACCGCAGCACATCGTGACTCTGCGCGGGGTGGGCTACAAGTTCCGTCAGTAGGCTCGAGCCGCACCGGTTCTCGCGCCGGCGCTTGTTGTCGAGCGGAGACTTCTTGGTCGGGGACTCGCGGTCGAGCTCTGCGCCCCAGTCGTTCCCGAATCGCACGCCCAGACCGCCGCTAGAGGCGGTGGGTCGGCGAGCGTCCGCATTGGGAGGGATCGGCAGCCGGGCCGAATTCCGCGGGATGGTGACACTCCGGTGACACGCGCCCCGGAGACTCGTGGACAGAGTGACCTGCGGCGCTGTGTCGTCTCAGTCGTTTTCGGGTTCATTCTCTTCTCTTTTCTCTCTTATCGTTCGGCGCTTCGGGTCGCTCTTTTCTCTGCCTTCGAATCCCGCCGAACCGTCGTTCCGACGCGCACGCACGACTGGGCGCGCGACGCGGAACCCACCGAAGGCGGGTCCCACCGATCGGCTCACACATGACGGCCCACGTACTCACCGGACTGCTCTCGCTTCTGCTCCCGGACGAAACTCCGAGCGTCGCGGCGGTCTGGTATCTCGAGTCGGTCGTCGGTGATCTTTCCCGAGCGGCTGCTCTCTACGAAGAAATGTACGTCGGCAGGCCGCCTTGGCGGGGAGTCGACGCTGAGTTCCGCGAGCGGGCGGCGCTCCGCGCCGGACTCTGTCTAGAGCGCACCGGGAAATCCGCCGCCGCGCTCGTGCCTTACGAGTGGTTGCGCCAGCGCGACTCCGGCGACCCCGGGGCAACGCTGTACTCGCTTCGCTCGCGCATCGCGGCGGACCGAGCGCGGCCGGGCGGTGATCCGGTCGTCGTGCTCGAGCGCTTCGAGCTCGACGATGAAGCGCAGAGTCTTCCGCTCGTCAGAGTCACGCTCTCCGATCGCATCACCGCGATGCGCGAGCTCGTTCAGCGCGCGTCCGCCGGACTGCGAGCTCTCGACGACTCACGCAATCTCGAGCGCGAAGAGTTCGAAGTCGCGTCCGCTCTGCGGCGCGATCTCTTGGCCGAACAAATCGTCGTCGAAGTGAACCGGTCGCCGGAAGCGATCGCAGATCTGCATCCCGTGCGGAGGCGTCTCGATGCGATGGTTGCGACTCTGCCGGATTTTGAATCGCTCGCGAGCGCCGTCGCGGAGGCTCTCACGACGCGCGGTCTCGATGCACTCGCCGCAGGCGATACCGATCGCGCGGTGCGATGTTTTCTCGGTGCCCGCAGCTTCGGAGTCGAAGCCGCGCTCGCGGTTCGATTCTCGACTCGACTCGCCGCGGGAGAGGACCCGAGCTCGCTCGCGGTCACGGCTCGCCGAGCCGGGGTCGACGCCCACCTGCGACAGGTCGGGATGCTCCGTCAGGAGATTCGTCCGCTGCTCGAGCGCGCGTGGCAGAACCAAGAGAGAGTGGTCCGTCCCGACTACTCGCTCGGTCGGATCGCTCAGATCCGGACGCTCCTCGACTGGGCGCCGGAGCGCGTCCGGCGCGACCCGCTCGTGCACGAGCTCGAACGTCGAGCCGAAACGCTCTACGCGACGGTCGCGTTCGGGCTCGACGACGCGCCGCGGCTCGAATCCCACTGGGGAGTGCGTCGACTGCACGTCGAGCTCGGCATCAAGATGCTCAGTGACTTCGCCGAAGCGACCGCAGGCGTGTGGGCCGCCGGTCGCGATCTGGTGGTTTCGACCGATGCCAAGCGCCGGATGCTCCGCGGACGCGTCGACGCGGCGATCGCGCGAGCGAGAACGCCGGCCGGGAGCACGCGGCGAGCGGTCACCGATGCCGCTCTGGCCCGTGCGGCGGTCATCCTCGACTGGTTTCCTGCACTCGACGCCGATGGTGCACTGGCGCAGGCGATCTCGTCGCTGCGCCGCGCACGTTCCCCGGATCTACCCGAGGAGCCGTAACTCACGACAAGACTGAATATCGACGATTGCGAAGAGTACTTCGGACGCTTCTGAGCGCCGCGCCACCCTGGTGCCGGAGGTCGTCCTCGGGGGTAAAAGGAAGCGCCACCGGTAGAGCGTCCACCTTTTCCCCCTTTTTTTATGTCCGTCACGGATCGCGGGGGCGGCGCTTTCCCTTCCTCGCCTCGACGAGCGCGAACGCTGACGGCGGCCGCAACTCGCACCGCTGCGCCGAAGACGGCGCGGCCCGAGAGCTCGACCGTTGTCGTTCGAATCGACGCGCGGCGAGCTCGTCGAGATCGAGTTCCGGTTGCGATAACGGACGGACGCCCCAAGCTAGGGGGTGACGTCGAGGAGCCTCGCTCGTCGGCGCGCGGAGCGCGGGAGGAGGCCGGAGAACGAGCTAGGCGAAGGAGTAGGAAAGACGGCCCGACCGAAACCGCTCCGCCAAGGAACCGCTCCACGAAAAACGGGACCTGCGACGCTCGTTGCAGGTCCCGATCGTACTTGGTAGCGGCGGGCAGACTTGAACTGCCGACCTGCGGGTTATGAATCCGCCGCTCTAGCCAGCTGAGCTACACCGCCACGACTCGCTGAGGAGGTGGCCCGAATATACCACGATGGCGACGATTTCCAAGCGCGAGAGAACGTCGTGGCTTCGCCGCTCGACGGTGCGCGAGGCAAGGACGCGACTCGCAAAGATTCCGGGCGTTCTTCTCGATGTCTTCGCTCCACCGTTCTGCCGAGGGTGCGGGGTGCCGACCGCCTCGGCTCGCGCCGCATACTGCGCCGGCTGTCGCGCCGACGTCGAGTGGATCGGCCACGGCTGCGCGCGCTGCGGTGCGCCGATCGCGCGCGCGGATCGATCATCTCGGTACGGCTCGTTCGCTCGTCTCCTCGGCTGCGCCGACTGCCGGACGCGAGCCGGGTTCGCCCGTGCGGCATCGGGCGCCCTGTACTCGGGTACCGTCCGTCACGCCGTGCTTCGCTTCAAGTATCGCGGCGATCGAGGTGTCCTTCCGTTCCTCGCTGAGGTCGCGAGCCGAGCCGCCGAGCGCCCATGGGTCCGGTCCGCGGTGAGCGAGGCGGCGGGCGTCGTTCCGGTCCCGCAGCACTGGACGCGCTCCATCGGACGGGGGTGGAATCCCGCGCAGGAGGTCGCGGAACGCCTCGCGGCGAATCTCGACCTTCCCGTGACCGAGCTCGTACGCAAGGTGCGGCGAACGCAGCCCCAGTCGGCGCTCACCGGCTCGGCTCGGCGAACGAACCTTCTCCGCGCGTTCGCAGTCCCTTCGGGGCGGAAGGTTCCGCGGTGCGTTCTCCTGTTCGACGACGTCTACACCACGGGGACGACGGTAGCTCAGTGCGCGCTCGCACTTCGGCGTGCGGGGGCTCAGTCGGTCGTAGTGATTACGATCGCGCGGAGTCTCTAGAGAGAGTGGCAGCGCTACGCTCCATTCTTGAAACAGAGAGGAGGTGCACCCGAAGAGCAAGCGGGAAGCGAGACGAGTCGACTGAGTCGAATCCAGATGCGTCGCCGCGGAGGTCGATCCGGCCACTGTTTTCTCGCTCCTCGAGCGGTCGAAGGGGGCGATCAGGCCCGCGGGTGATCGTCCAGCTCGTCGAGGAGATCTCTTCGCGCGGCGAGAAAGTACTCATGGTAGGTGGTCGCGCGAAAGTCGGGGTACGTCCACGGGACGGGGTCGAACGCCCCGTGCCGATAGATGAGGGTGATCTCTTCCCAGATCCCGTCGCCGCGGTAGATGCGGTGCGCGTAGTCCTTCGTACTCGCGAGAATCACGCGACAGTCGTTGAGTAGACCGGGATCGATGTTGATCGGTCGCTCGACGTCGAAGGAGCCGCGCGCGGCGATCTCTGCTTCGAGTCGCACGGTTTCGGCTTTCACCGCGGCGAGGCAGGTTTGTGGTTTCAGCTCGTCGAGGAGAAAGAACTGACGGCGGAGATTCGTTCCCATCGTTCGGTCGTACGTTCGCGTCGACGGAAACGTGTAGACGGGGCTCGTGCCGCGTTCGTGGAGGGGGCCGAACCGCTCTACGATCAGTGTGCGTGCGGTGTCGAGAAGTTCGCTCGCTCCGCTGAAGACGCCGAAGAAGAGGCGCGCAGGGCGAGCCTCCCTCAGCGCGTTCGCGTTCTCCGGCATCCTCACGGTGCCTCGCTCGACTCAGCGCCCTCGACGGTCGCTCGCCGGTGGCCGGCAGGTTTCGATCTCGAAGCCGAGACCGTGCTCGGACTCGACCGCGTAACCGGTTCCGATCGTCCGGCCGCCGATCTCGAGCTCGAGCGGGCGATCGTGTCGCTGGGGAAACACGACCATCGCGCCGGGACCGAGATCGAGAATATTCGCGAGCGACATTCGGCGCTCGGCGAGCCTCACGGTGACGTCGACTTCGACGGAGGTGAGTCGGTCGGGCTCGAGTCCCTCTCGTCCCGGACGGTCCGGGCCTCGAGAAAGACGAGCGGGACCCGGCTGGGCGCCCCCTTGATCGTCGGCCGTCCGTTGCTCGCTCGGCTCGTGCGTCATCCGGCTTCTCCGCGGTTCTCTGTTCACACTTCTCTTCGATCGCGCCCGCTCGGGCCCGATCCCGCGCGGCGACTCGACCGCCGGGTGCTCCGTGGGAAGAACGTACCGCACTCGGCCCTGCGAATTCTACCTCTTCAGGCGTACCGAGGAATTCCGAGTCGCCCCGCTCCCGCGCTCCGTTCGAATCCGCGCACTGGAAACGCCCGGCCGCGGTTGACGCGATCCGCGCGCGACTTACAATCCTCGTTTCTTTTGGTGTCCCTCTCCGAAGTGCCCTCATGAAGCCGCAAATCACCGACGAACTCATCGCCGAGATCGCGCGCCTCGCGCGGCTCGCTCCCTCCGCCGAGGAGTTGGCTGCGCTGCGCACTCATTTCGAGAAGGTGCTCGCGTTCGTCGAGTCGCTCGAGTCGCTCGAAACGAGCGGAGTCGATCCGAGCCATTTCGCGCGGGAGGCCTTCAATCGACAGCGAGACGACGACGTCCGCGAGTCGCTTCCGATCGGCGACGTTCTTCGCAATGCGCCCGCGGCGCGATCGCCCTTCTTCGCGGTGCCGCGAATCCTCGGCGAACCGGGCGCGGGAGGGGCGTGAACATGGCGAAAAGTGTTTCGGAGATCGCGTCGTCGGTGCGCGCCGGCGACGCGAAGGCGATCGATACGGTTGCCACCGCTCTCTCGCAGCTCAAGGCCGTCCAGCCCGAGCTTCTGGCGCTCGGGGACGTTTCCGAGTCGAGCGCGCTCGCTGCGGCGGAACGAGTCGACGAACGCGTCGCCCGCGGCGAAGATCTCCCGCTAGCGGGTGTCGCGTTCACCGCCAAGGGAAACATCTGTACGACGGCCGGAACGACGACGG
This sequence comes from Planctomycetota bacterium, assembly GCA_965223845.1. Taxonomy (GTDB): domain Bacteria; phylum Planctomycetota; class UBA8108; order UBA8108; family SXIK01; genus CBDCXR01. Next base: position 194,584 of record CBDCXR010000004.1, read on the forward strand.
CGGGCAGCCGAATCCTCGCCGGCCATGAGTCACCCTACGCCGCGACCGCCGTCGCGCGGCTCGAGAGCGCCGGCGCGGTCTGTGTCGGCAAGACCAACCTCGATGAGTTCGGCATGGGCTCGTCTACGGAGAACTCGGCTTACGAGGTCGTCCGCAATCCCTGGCGTACCGAGTGCGTGCCGGGGGGGTCGAGTGGGGGAGCCGCCGCACTGGCGGCCGCGACGCGTGGAATGATCCATCTCGGCTCGGACACCGGCGGCTCGATTCGCCAACCGGCATCGTACTGCGGAGTGACGGGATTTAAGCCGACCTACGGTCGCGTTTCGCGCTACGGCCTGCTCGCGTTCGGGAGTTCGCTCGACCAGATCGGCTGCTTGCAAGCGACGGCGAGCGAGTGCGCGCGCGTGCTGTCGGTGATCGGCGGACACGATCCGATGGATTCGACGACGTCCGCTCGAGCGCTTGCGACCGAGCCGCTCTCGAGCCTCAAGGAGAGTGTCGACGGACTCCGGGTCGGCGTCGCGCCCGATTTGTTTCCGCCGGGGATCGACGCCGGCGTCGAAGAGCACGTTCGGGCGGGCGTGGAGCACCTTCGAGGTCTCGGCGCGGAGGTCGTCGAAGTGGAGATCCCGCACGCCGAGTACGCCAATCCGGTGTACGTCCTCATCTCGGCCGCGGAGGCGAGCTCGAATCTCGCTCGTTACGATGGCGTTCACTACGGTCACCGTGCGTCCGATGCGGACGATCTTCTCGACCTCTACGCCCGCAGTCGCTCGGAGGGCTTTGGTGCGGAGGTTCAGCGCCGGATCATGATCGGAACCTTCGTCCTCAGCGCCGGCTACTACGACGCGTTCTACAACAAGGCCTGCCGAGTGCGGACGCTCCTCCGACGGGATTTCGAGGCCGCGTTCGAGCGCGTCGACGTCATCGCCTGTCCCACGTCTCCCGTGCCGGCGTTTGCACTCGGCGAGCGGCTTTCCGATCCGCTCGCGCTCTACGCCGTCGACGTCCTCACCGTGCCCGCCAATCTCGCCGGCATTCCCGGGGTCTCGATCCCGTGCGGCTTCACGCCGGAGGGCCTCCCGATCGGCCTTCAGCTCCTTGGGCGGCAGTTCGAGGACGATGTCGTTCTCTCGGTAGCGCACACCTACCAGCAATCGACCGATTGGCACGAGCGACCGCCACCCGTGAACGCCTGGAGCTAAGGGAGAAGTAACGCGATGGCAACGCGAGTGCTCGATCCGACCGAGGGAACGCCGTACGAGTCGGTGATCGGGCTCGAGGTCCACGTCCAGCTCGCCACCGAGACGAAGATGTTCTGCGGCTGCCGGAACCGCTTCGGCGCTGAGCCCAACAGCCAGACCTGTCCCGTATGCCTCGCGCTCCCCGGCGCGCTCCCCGTCATGAATCGGCGCGCGATCGAGTGGAGTGTGGCCGCCGGGCTCGCGTGTGGCTGCGACATCGCGACACGCACGAAGTTCGACCGGAAGAATTACTTCTATCCCGATCTCCCGAAGGGCTACCAGATCTCGCAGTTCGATCAGCCGCTTTGCTCGGGCGGCGGATTCGAGATTTCAACGGAGCCGGAAGGCGACGGCGACGGGAAGACGAAGTGGATTCGGCTCACTCGAATTCACCTCGAAGAAGACGCCGGAAAGAACACGCACGTCGAAGGTCAGCCCGAGAGCCTCGTCGATCTCAATCGCTGTGGAGTTCCACTCCTCGAGTTCGTCACCGAGCCCGACCTCCGGACGGCTGAGGAGGCGAGCGCCCTCCTGCGGCAGCTCCGCCTCACGATGCTCTACGCCGGAGTTTCGGACTGCAACATGGAAGAGGGATCGCTTCGCTGCGACGTCAACGTGTCGATTCGGCCGCGCGGGAGCGCGGATCTCGAAACGCGATGCGAGATCAAGAACTTGAACTCGTTCACCAACGTCGAGCAGGCGATCGTGCACGAGATTCGCCGGCAGATCAAAGTGAAGAGCGCCGGCGGCGAGATCGTCCAGGAGACGCGTCTCTTCGATCCGAATCGCGGCGAAACGCGCGGAATGCGTGGAAAAGAGGAGGCACACGACTACCGCTACTTTCCCGAGCCCGATCTGCCTCCGCTCGAGCTCGATCCGGCGTGGATCGAGGACATCCGGAGCGGCCTGCCGGAGCTTCCGCGCGCGCGTCTCGAGCGGCTCACTTCCGAGCTCGGCCTCGCGCTCTACCACGCCGAGATCATCGTTCGCGATCCCGGACTCGCGCGGTACCTCGACGCCTGTGTCGTTCTTTTTCCCGACGCGAAGGAAATCGGCAACTGGCTCGTGACGACGGTCCAGGAGGAGATGAACGCTCGCGGAGTCGATATCGACGGTCTCGGGATCGATCCGGAGCGATTCGTCGAACTCGTCGCGGCGGTCGCGGACGAACGGGTGAGTCGACAGAAGTCGAAGGACGTGTTCCGCGCGATGCTCGGGAACGAGAAGACCGTAGACGGCCTCATCGCTGAGCTCGGCCTCGCGCAGGTGAGCGACGACGGATTCCTCCGGGACGCGATCACCGAAGTCTTCTCCGAGCAGCCGAAAGCGCTCGCCGATGTTCGCGCGGGAAAGAAAAACTCGGTCAACTTCATCGTCGGCCAGGTGATGCGGAAGACGAAGGGGAAGGCGAATCCCGGCAAGGTCGCGCAACTCATCGAAGAGCTAGCGGGCGAGAGTTCCTGAGTTGGAGCCGCACGCGACCCTGTCTCCGAATGGCGGGTTCGTGCCGGTTGCTTCGACGCGAGGACGCACGCGATCTAGCCCGGTCTTGCGGGCACGACTTTCCGCCGGTCTCAGACCGTGACGAGGACCGTCCCTAGTCCTCGAAGGTCCGCAGGATCGTGAACCGTTCGCGAGTGACGATCGCCGTCCACTCTTTGGTTCCCGTGACGTACGTGACTTCGCCCTTGATTCGGACTGTCCACGAGACGTCGCGCGATTTCGGGTCGAGGAAGACGAGGACGTGGTCTTGCGGCGGGCTCGCCTTTGCGACGCCGGAGCGACCGGGGTGGCGACGGGCGGTCGGTTCTCGTCGAACGACGGCGATCCAATCCGGTACGGCGTCGAGTCGCGTGACCGTTCCGCGCGGCGGGAAGAGCGGCGCGAGCCGAGGCATGAGCGACTCGAACGCGGGCTTCGCGCCGACGGACCCGGCGAGTGACAGGGCGCGCAGACCGTGCTCACCCGACCACGCGACCAAGGTCCCCGAGGGCTGGTGAACGCACAGCAAAGACGGGGCGGGAATCGTCCCGACTCGGCGGTATGAGTTCGCGTCGTCTCCGCCCGGCCGGAGAACGTGAAGCGATGAGCCGTCGCCGGCGAGGATCGTTTCTCCCGATTCGATGAGGATCTCGACGGGGCGATCGCCGGTCGGCGCCGCCCATTCGACGAAGGAGCGTCGTCCGATGTTGAACGCACGCACGTAGCCGTCGCTGCTGCCGACGAGGAGGCCGTGGTTTTCGGGACGCGCGCGGAGGATGGTAGGGACCATCGCGCTCGAGTGCTGGAAGTGGGGCCGGATTCCTCCGCGCGTCAGCTCTTCGAGTCGGCCGTCGGAGCCGAAGAGAACGAGGGGCGGCTTGCGGAGCGCGAGGACGTTGGAGGAGATCAGACGCGTGGGCTTGTGGACTTGGTCCGGAGTCGCGCGCAGGGCGCCCGTCGTCCGGGCCCACACGCGAAGGAACCCGTCGCTCCAGCGCGTGATGACAGACGCCGCCGTGATGACCGGCGCGTCGATGATGACGACTCCGCCGCGCTCGACCGGTTGGCTCGCTGACCGGTTTCCCGACTCCAGGTGAAAGCGATGGAGGCGCCCACTGTCGCCGCCCCAGTACACCCACGAATCGTAGATCGTCGGCGGTGAGCTCGCCGGGTCGTCGCTGAGATCGACCGTGCGATCGTCGCCCGAAGTCTCGATCTTGCGCTCGAGGTGCACGCGCCGCAAAGGCGAGCGAGCACGGAGCTGCTCGGTGGCGACGACGAGGATGTTCTCCGCGGGGTGAAAACCGGCTCGCTCCAGACGGATCTCCTTCGCGCTGTCGATCGGGATCGCGAGGGCGAGCGGCGTGCGGCCGATTGCCGGGGAGTTGTCGCCTCGTTCTCGGTCGAAGACGAACGCTCCGCTCGGAACGGAGTCGACCAGGACGGGGAGCGTGATCGCGCGCGCTTCCGGCGAGCGGGGGTAGCGTTCGGCGAGGACCGCGTACGCGCGGAACGACTCGGCGTGCTGGCCGGACTCTTCGAGTGCCGCCGCCTTCGCCGCGAGCGCCTTTGCCGAGAGGGTGCTCGGGTGCTCGAGGCGAGCGACGATGCTCTCGGCCTCGACTCGCACCGGATCGTCCTCCGGAAGCTCGCGGAGGCGCGCGACCGTCGCCTCGACGGCGGTGAGATCGCCGTGCTCGGCGGACGCTTTACGAATTCGATGGAGATCTCGCTTCTTTCGATCCTCTCGAGCTTCGATGAGCGCCTCGGCCGACCCCGAGGCCCAGCGCCGAAATCGCTGGGCTTGGAGCGCGCAGAGGCTTGCCGGATGACTCCCGACGAACTCGTCGTATGCGCGAACGAGACCCTGAAACCAGGCCTCGCGCGACTCGGGTATGACGACGAGCGAACTTCCTTCCTCGGGCCGAAGCTCGGCGAGGAGCGCCGCTTCGTCGACTGCCGGCGGTTCGAATGCGAACGCCGCGAGGCCGTGATGTCGCTGAATGTTGTGCCAGAGCACGAAGGACCAGGCCTGGTACGCGACGACGACCGCGAGGAGCGTGGTGATCGCGAGACGCCGGCGGCGACGCGGTCGGCGCTCGCCGTGTTGCGCGAGCTTTCGCCGCAGGCTTCGGGTCTCGCTCCGCGAACCGTTCAATCGCTTGATCTTGCTGAGGAGCTCCTCGCCTTTCTCGCGTTGCCCGTTGGCGAGATAAATCTGTGCCAGCTCGCCCATCTGCTTCGCCGCTTCCTGTTCGCGGCCGAAGTCGAGCAGGAGGTTCGCGAGCGTGGTTCGGTGCGCGACGGCATCGGGCTGCGCCGCGATCGTGTGCTCGAGAAAGCAGACGGCGGCATCGGCAGTACCGGTTCGGCGTGCGTTCGCGGCGAGCTCGTCGCAGAGGCGGCTGAGGTGAGATAGGTTTCGCGTCCGCGTGAGTAACTGGATCAGTTGATCGGCGAGGGCGGGATCGTCCGGGCGCAGCTTCAGGGCACCCTCGAACAGGTTGACTGCCTGTTCGACGTTTCCGGCTTTGAGCTCATCGTTCGCAGCTCCGACGTAGATCTTCGTGATCTTGTCGGTGAGAAGCACCTCTCCCGGCTTGAGCGTAAGCGCGCGCTGATACGCGCGGACGGCCTTGCTGGGCTTTCGGGTCTGGAAGAGCGTGTCGCCGATGAAGTTGTACTGGAGAACTGCATCCTCGATCATGCCCACTCGTTCGTAGATCACCGCGAGTCGTTCGCGGGCGGCGAGCTCGTCGACGCCGTACTTGATCGCGTTCTTGAAGTGGGGGAGGACGCGCTCGGCGTCTGCGCGAGTAATATTCGTCGTCGAGACGCCGCGGAGCTCGGGGTGGAGCGTCTTCTTGAGAAAGCCCTGTTCGAGACATTCGAAGACGCAGCGCAGAACGACGATCTCGTAGAGAAACGACGCCGACGCCACCGTGCTGAAGTCGCGGAAGCCGTCGATCATCGTCAGAACGTGGTGGAGGACGTAGTCGTCGCTGTGCACCTGCTTGTAGGCCATGCCCTTTTCGGTGACGACGAACACTTCCTCTTCGGACGGGATGAGGCTGCGGTACTGCGCGATGAGCCGAGTGCGCTGCTCGAGGTCCGCGAGTGCCGTTTCGATCGGGACCGAGATCCGCGAGTTGATCGTTTCGAACTGGAGGAGAAACTCCGGAACGCGGCCCTCCTGGAAATGGAAGGAGTCCGAGCTCTGCGTGAAGAGATCTGCGATCTCGTCGCGGATCTGCGCGCCGGCGAGTAGGTCGAGCTCGTCGTCGTCGACGATTCCTTGCTCGTGGAGCACCGCGGGCAACAGGTGGTGCTGAAGGTCCGTGCTCGAGATCAGCGCCTCGAGCGACGGGACGTCGATCTTGCTCCACAGCGAGTCCAGGCCGACGAGAGCCGGGAAGGCGATCTTCCCCGAGAATTCGTTCCCGACGAGATAGAGCGCGTTTCGGTCGAAGAAGATCTCCCGGAAGCGCTTGCTGCGTCCTAGGGTGAGCGTGCCGACGCTCTGCTTTTCGAGCTGACGGGCGAGGAGTTTGTGCAGTTCCATACGTTCGGCGCTCGACCTCTGAGCGGAGTTCGCAGACGCGTCGGGCAGGACCGAAAATGCGTCATCGGACGCCGGCCGGCACCGCCAACGAAGAATAGGACATTCTCGAGATCCTGCCAAAGCAGGCAGGGACCGCGGAACTTGCGCCCCGCGCTTCGCTTGGTGCGCAGCAGAATCGGTGGTTTACCGGACTGCTCGCTCGTCGATCGGTGCCTCCACCGCCGCGCGAAGCGAGCGCGCGGGAGTGACCCGCGGTAGAATCCAGCCCGGTGTTCCGGTTAAGCTAAAGATGGTGAGGGCGCGACGTTCAGGCCGTCCGCTGATGCGAAGCGACGCGGCTGTGGCCGTCTCTGAACCTCACTCGCTCCGACCTTGGACGCGACCTGCCACTCTTCCCTCTTCTTCTCTCGCGCACCGCATCATGGATCGACCCTTGGCTCGCATCTCGTTCCGATCGCTCGTCGCCGCCGTCGTTCTCTGCGCTGGGTGGGCGCCGGCTCACGCGGAGTCGGTCACGTCGCTCCAGAAGAAGCTCTACGCGCATCTCAGGGCCGGCGATTCCGACGCCGCCAAGGAGGTCGTTCGCGAGCTCGCCGCCGCCGGCACGCCGACCGCTTATCGGGCTCTGATCCGAACCGGACTCGTCGGCCAGGACTACGAGGTCGAGAAGCTCGTGGGCGGGTATCTCGTTCAGATTTCGGGTGAACCGGGGCGGAAGCTCGTTCTGAAGGAGCTTGCGAAGAACTCCAACTACCGGACCCGAGTCGTTCTCTGTGCCGTCGCCGCGCACTGGGCGCAAACCGACGCCGCGGCGCTCGACGCGCTCCACGGCGCGATGGTCGATCCGTCGAGACCGGTCGCGTTTGCGGCGCTCGCGCAGATTCAGAAGCTGAAGAAGTGGGAATCCGTCGAGCCGCTCATCGATGCCCTCGAGTCGCGCCTGCGGAAGCAGGATAGACTCTACTTCGACCTTCGCTCGACGCTGAAAGCGCTCACGGGTCAGTCGTTCGACGCGATCGCCGACTGGCGCAATTTCGCCGCCACCCGGAACGGTCGACCGCCGCCGCCGAAGCGGAAACCGAAGCGGTCGAAGAGCTCCACCGTTCTCTACAAACCGCCGACTTTCTTCAGCGTCTCGTTGGATTCCGACCGCGTGCTCTTCGTGATCGACGTGTCGCAAAGCATGCTCGTTCGCGACCCCGAGCTGCCGCCCGAGCTCGTGTCGTCCGGCACCGGTCGGCGGTCCGGCCGTACGGTTGCGGTCGCTCCGAAGAAGGAAGGAGAGAAGGATCCGCCGCCGAAGCCGCCGGGACCGGAGCGTGAACGTCTCCTCCGAGTCAAAAAAGAGCTCGTCAAGGTGCTCAACGCGCTACCGGCGTCGACGCGCTTCGGGGTGCTTCAGTTCAGCCACAAGCTGTCGTTTTTCGGGGGCACGTCGACGCTTCACGGAGCTACGCCGGCGAAGAAGTCTGAGGCCGCGGCCTGGGTAACCGGGCTCAAGGCCTACGGCGCGACGCGAACGGACCGCGCGCTCCAGCTCGCCATGAGCATCCCCGAGATCGATACCATCTACCTGCTCACGGACGGCCGACCGCGCGACGAGCGCGACGGCAAGATCCCCATGGAACCGATCCTCGATTTCGTCGAGCACGAAAACCGGTTTCGCAAAGTGCGCATCCACACGATCAGTTTCGAGCAGGTGAAGAGTGCCGAGATGCGGAACTTCGTGCGCGAGCTCGCGAAGCGAACGGGCGGCGAGTGCCATATGCTGCGCTGACTCGGACCGGATCGGCTTCGTGGTCAGGGAGAGTGCTTTGGGCGAGTCGCGCCCGTCTAGAGCCCGAGCTCGCGAGAGAGCCATTTCGAGACGAATCGCGCGGCGAGAAAGAGCCCGATCCAGGCGGCGATCCAGAGCGGGAGGAATCGCGCCCCGGACGGCCTCGTGCTCGTGGGGGCGCGCGGCGCCGGGCGTCGGGGAGCCCGAGTCGGAGCTGCCCTCGATACGGGGGGCGGCTCGTCGCGCGAGGGAACGACCTCCTCGATCGCGACCTCGTCTTCGGGCGCGGTCGGGCCGTCGGTGATCGGCGAATCCCACGCGACCTGGTGAACGCCGCTCTCATCGTCGTCCCACGCGATGGTGCTCCGTGCGGGCGAAGGTGCAGCGACGGCTGCGCTTTCGGCGCCGCGATCCGCGCGGCGGCTGAGCACACGCGCGACTTCCTCGCCGGGCGGGCGCGATGCCGGCTCCTTCGCCAGCATACGATCGAGGAGTACGGACACGTCGTCAGGTATGCCTCCGGCGACGACATCGGCCGGGGCCGGGCGAGTCTCGCGGTGTCGCTTCTGCAATGTGACGACGTCTCCCTCGCCCATCGGCGGCGTCCGCGTGAGGAGGTGGTATCCGAGCGCGCCGAGATTGTAGACCGCGGCCGCCGTGTCGCTCTTCGCCGCGCCCTTCTCACCGACGTACTCCGGTGGAAGATAGGGCGCGAACTCGGGGAGATGTTTCGTGTCGCCCGAGGCGTGCGCGACGAACGCCCCTAGGTCGAACGCCGGCAGCAAGGGGCGCAGGGCGGAGTCGACTTCGACGTGGATGAATGCGATCGGATGGCTCTCTCCGCTCGCCGCTCCGCGTTCGAGCACGGCTTCGACGAGATCGCGAAAGAACGCGAGCCGGACGGAGAGATCGGCGGACTCGACGACGTCGAGCACCGCTCGATCCGTGGGGGAGACCGTTCCCCGCACGCCGACGAGAATCGGGCCCCCGGCGTCGGCGCTCACATGGAGTACGGGCTGGAGCGAGGCGTGCTCGAGCTCCATTCCGACGTTCGCCGCTGCGCGAATACGTTCGACCACGCTCGGCTCGGGCCGGCGTGCCGGATGGATCCAGTCCATCCTCACTTCGCGGTCCATCGCGCTCTGGTGCGCGCGACAGGCGAAAACTCCGGAATCCTCGCGCAGCGCCTCGAGCATGCGCGTCCCGTGGTGCTCGTCGGGCGGCGGCGGAATCCACTCGCCCGCGGCGAAGGCGAAGAGGCGCGACCCGGCCTGAAACCGCCCGCCGTCCTGAAGCTGAACCGGCCGCGAGATTCGTTGCCGTCCGACGAACGTACCGTTGCTCGAGCCGAGATCCTGCAGCACCCACCGCCCTCGATCGAGGACGATCGCGGCGTGGCGACGGGAGCAGCGCGGGTCGTCGAGTCCGATCTCGTTCTCGGGATCGCGCCCGAGCACCGTCGGACGACGTGAGCGAAATACGGGGTACTCGTGGCCGGCGGTCGGCCCTTTCACTTCGCGCAGAATTGGCATGGGGGAGGAGAGAGCGGTCGACGCCAGCGGCGTCCAGGTGGCGGGTTCAGAAGACTATGATACGGGACCGGATCGAACGAACAAAGCCCTCGTGAGTTCGGCCCGCTCGAGCGCGCCGCGGGACGCCCCGCGGCTCTAGCCAGCCCGAGTTCGGACCCCGTATGCGCCGCGTTCGTCGCAGTGTGAACGCGCGGTTCGAGAACGTCGCTGCGTCGAGTGCAGCGCTGATACCCATCCGCCTCGCCGTGGAGATTCGCTGCTTTTGGCGAGGGCTCTGTTATGATGAATTCATACGAGAGTATCGCGACTGCGGACGCCGGGCGCCACTCGAGGGTGCCGTCGGCGGGAGTCGAACTCGTATAGGCGTCCAGGTGCACTTCGGAAGTACTTTTCGGGAGTTCTTTTTGATCGAGCAGAGACAGCACGCTCGGGTGCAGAGCGCGGCGTCGAGTCCGAGTCGGCGCGGCGAGGTGGGGCCTCAGTTTTCGCGGCGACTCGCGGTTCACTGCGCACAGTTCCTCGACCGGCACAAGCTCGAGGATATCGCCGTCTTCGAGGTCGGGCCGTCGATGGGGATCACCGACTACTTCGTGGTCGCGACCGGTCGGAATTCTCGCCACTTGCGTGCGGCGAGCGACAAGCTCCTCAAGGAGCTCCGCGATCAGAGCGTCGAGCGACGATCGGTGGAAGGCTACAAGGACGACAAGTGGGTGCTCGTCGATCTCGACGAAGCGGTCGTCCACCTCTTCGGGGCGGAAGCTCGCCGGTACTACGACCTCGAGCTGCTGTGGGGAGACTGCCCGCGGGTCGAGTGGGAGGACGAGCGCGGCATGGCGAGCGACGAAGCCCCCGGCGATCACCTCGTGGACGGCCCTTCGAGCGAGCTCGCGCGCCGCGATCCGGGTGACCTTCCGTCGCGCGACCGATTCGGCGCGGAATAGTCCGTCCAGCGGGGATGCCATGGCCGAGCCGGGTTGGCGAGTATCTCTCGAGACGCGATCGGTCGAGGAAACGACGCACCTCGCCGCGGATCTCGCGCGTTGTCTCTCCGGTGGCGATGTCCTCGCGCTGACCGGTGACCTCGGCGCAGGGAAGACGACGTTCACGAAAGGGCTTTGCGCCGGGCTCGGGATCGACGACGAGCGAACGGTCTCGAGCCCGACTTACGTCCTTGAGCACCGGTATTCGACGCGAGTTCCCGTCATTCACTACGACGCTTACCGACTCGCCTCGGCGGAGGAGTTCCTGGATCTCGGCTTCGACGAAGCGCTTCAGTCTCGCGACGCGATCCTCGTCGTCGAGTGGGCCGATCGTGTGCTCGCTGCGTTCCCGTCCGATCGGCTGAACATCGCACTCGGGTTTTCGCTCCGGGGCGCCGCCGCCGATGACGGTCACCGGTCGATCGATGTTTTCGGCCCGGTCGATCCTTGGGCCGAAAAGCTCGGTGAGTGGGCGGCGAGGTACGCGGCGGATCCGCACGCGCGGCTCGAATGAAGACCGATCGGCGACGCGGCCGGGGCTCCGTCCACGCGTTGCCGAATCGAGCGCAGAGCCGGTGGGAATCGGGGCCAGAGGCGTAGACGATCGCCACGCGTGCATGGTCCGAAAACGCCGGGAGGCGCGCGAACGCACCGCCGCGAGTCGCGAGGGATCCGGGCGGAGCCCCAGCCGGGCCGCCGCGTAAAGTTTTCCTCCGCGTTGAGCGGATAAGTAGAGAAGGTCCCAATGTGGAATCGATCCGCCGGGACCCCTCCGCGAGGAGAAATGAACGGGGCGACGAGCGATTGTCTCCGCGTCGTTCTGCTGGCGGACGCTGGACTCCGATTTCGCTCCCCTTCGTCGATCGCTCCCCGCCCGTTCGTTCGCGCGGATTCTCCCACGACTCATCCCCGCCCGCATGGCCACTGAGAAGTCACTCGACGTCCGCATGGGACAGGTCTTGATCCGCAACAAGGCCTGCTCGCTTCGTGACGTGAACCACGCGTTCGCTGAGCAGCGCCGCCTCCGCTCGGAGAATCGACGCGCGACGCTCACCGAGATCCTGATCGCGCAGGGCGTGATCTCCGAGGATGACGCCCGCGCGTCGCTCGCTGCGGTCGGTCAGCTCTGCCTCTACTGTTCTCGCTGTGATCGCTACGACGTCCTCCGCTCCTACCGGCCGGATCGCGACGCGAACTGCGCGATCTGCGGCGAGCCGCGCGTCGCGGTGGAACCGGACGTGCGAAAGGAGGCGCTCCGCGGGGCGCAGGAATCCTCCGCCGCCGCGGCCGCTCCCGACGAGTCGCGATCGTCGCCGGCGGAACCCGATCCGCGCGGCGCTCGATCCGAGACTCCCGCGCAGCCGGTCGAGACTGAGCCCGTGGGAAACCCGAAGCGCGCGGACTTTCGCGGGGCCGTCCTCGGCGGCTGCGAGATCGTCGAGAAGATTGCGAACGGCGGGATGGGGGTCGTCTACAAAGCGCTCCAGCTCAACCTCGGGCGCACGGTCGCGGTGAAGGTGCTCGCCGAGGACCTCGCGAAGGACACGAACTTCATCATGCGCTTCCAGCAGGAGGCGCGTGCGGCGGCGCAGCTCAATCACGGCGGCATCGTGCACATCAACGACGTCGGCGAGGAGTCCGGCACTTTCTATTTCGTGATGGAGTACGTGGACGGCGAGAACCTGAAGACTCTGCTCGAGAGTGGCGTCGAGTTCTCGGTCGCGCAGACGATCGAGATCATGATCCAGGTGTGCAAGGCGCTCCGCCACGCCCACCATCGCGGAATCATTCACCGCGACATCAAGCCCGAAAACATCATGATCACGAAGGACGAGTTGGTAAAGCTCGCCGACCTCGGCCTAGCGAAGCGCGTGTCGGAGGAGTCGGCCGGACTCACCCACGCGGGATCGATTCTCGGCACGCCGTACTACATGGCGCCCGAACAGGCGAAAGACTTCAGCAAGGTGGACGTCCGCTCGGACATCTACAGCCTCGGTGTGACGATCTATCGTCTCCTCACCGGGCAGGTTCCGTTCTACGGTCGCAGTCCGATCGAGGTCATGATCAAGGCGATCGACGGCAACAAAACGCCGATGCGTGAGCTGCGCTCCGAGATCCCGGTCGAGATCGAAGCTCTCGTCGATCGCATGATGCACAAGATGCCGAGTGAGCGGTACCAGTGCGTCGACGAAGTCCTCGAGGACTTGATGAAGATCGACGTATCGCTGAAGAGCGCGGCGGCACACTGAGGTGCGAGGGCGGTCGTGGGGCGTCGCGCGTTCTTCCCGCTCGGCGTAGAACTCGCGCTTGACGAGACGACTCGTTCCCGTAATCTCAATGGACGCGAACCGCTTTGTGGTCGAGTCCGCTCCGCGCCCCCAAATCTCTCGGAGAGCGGCCCAGTCGATGACTTCGGGCCAGCTCCTCACTCCCGGGGACGCGCGACACAGCAGATCCCTCCAATCGCGAATCGTGCGGCAGAGTAGAGCCGGTGGGCGACCCGGAGCGATCGCCGGACGCGGAGAGCGCTCGCAGCGAGCGCCCGTGGATTCTCATGAAAGAGAGCTTCGACGAGCGATCGTCTCGGCTCGGGGGCGGCTGACACGAACGAGTCGGCCCTCGACTCGAAGCGCATTGTTTGGGTCGGGCCGATTTTCTTCGCGCGGGCTCACCGCGCGGCAATGACTGCGATGCATAAGCCCTCCGACTCGTCGTCCGAACGCCGTGAATTCCTGTTCGATCGCGACACCATCGGTCGGCCGGAAGAAGAGCTCGCCGCCGTCTACGAGCGCCGGAGATCGACTTCGGAGCGACTCGACGACCGGGCGGCGGTCGAGCGCTGCGATGAGGCTTACGAAGTGGCGCGGAAGTCCCTCGCCGAGGTGCTCTCGAATCCGGGACTCGGGCCTCGCGGGGCGGAACGTCGTGCGCGTGGGTCAACCCCCGGCTCGGATGGCGACCGCACCGAGGACGGGAGCGCGGGCGAGCTCGAGCACGGAGACTCGATGTCGTGATGCTCCGCGCACCAGAGCCCGCCTGGAGACGCATCGTCCGGCGCCGCGATCACCGCCCGATCAGCGCGTCGCCATCGATCGAGTAGTCGCCGACGATATGCCAGTCAGCGAGGGCATCTCATGTTGATTCGTTCGGTCCGCGGGCAGAACTTTATGCGGTTCGAGTCCGTCGTTCTCGACGGGCTGCCACGCCGCGGGATGATCGCGATCGAGGGGCCGAACGAGAGCGGCAAGACCACCATCGGCGAGCTACTCTTCTTCGCGTTTTTTGGTCACTCGCGTTCCGCCGAGCGCTCGAGTGTCGCCGATCTCATCCGTTGGGGCGCTCAATCGATGGCGGTCGAGGTCGAGTTTTCCGCTGCCGACCGCGCGGGCGAGACGAATGACTATCTGATCTACCGCGAGGTCGACCGCGAAGGTACGAACTACGTCAAGCTGCTCGAGCTTCCGAGTCGGCGGGCGATCGCGACGGGGAACGTCGCGGTCAACGAGTTTCTCGCGCGCGAAGTGCGCTTCGACGCGTGCGAGTTCCAGCGGTCGTTCTACTACGACCAGCACGAGGACCGCCGCTTCGGCGTCGAGGGCTCGCAGGTGAGCTTCTTCGAGCGCGCGACGGGCATCTCCCATCTCGCCGCGGCGATCGAACGGATCCGGGAGTCGACCGCGGCGCGCGAGGCCGAGAGCGCGGCGTGTGAACGCGACCTCGCGCGGTACCGCGATCAGATCGCTCGACTCGAGAAGATCGTCGGTCGGCGAGAGCTACTCGAAGAAAAGAGCCGTGGACTCGAGAGCGACGTGTCGACCGCCGAGGGCTCTGCGAGCACGCACCGAAAGCACGCGGACGCCGAGCGCGCCGAGGCGAAACGACTGCAGGGCGACGCCGCGCTCCTCGGCGAAGCCGTCGGCGATCGCACGATCGCGTCGATCGTCGAGGACCTCGAGCGCGTGGTCGTCTCCGGCCGGGCTGCTTCCGAGGCGCGACCGGATCTCCACGCCGACTCGCGCTGGCGGGAGTCTCTGGAACCCGCGCGCCGGAAACTCGACGATTTCCATCGTCTCGTCCGCGAGACCGGAGAGCTGACTCGACTCGGCGGCGAGCGCCTCGAGCGTCTCGAGGTGGACCTGGCGCCGGACGGCCTCCAAGCCGATGCCGAGCGCTGTCGAGTCGAGGTCGAGCGGGCTCGCAGCTCCGGGACCCGGTCGCTCGTTCTCGGAATCGTCGGCGGTCTTCTCTTTCTCGCCGGGATCGGCACGATCGTCGCCATCGCGCAGGGTCTCGTCGACTTCGGCGAGCAGAACCGAAACGGGATGATCGCGGGCGGCACCGCGGGCGGCCTCGGTCTCGTTCTCGTCCTGCTCGCGGCTTGGCGCGGCTCGGCGAGCTCGGCCGCGCTCCGGCGAGTCGAAGAGCGGCGAAGCGAAACGTCGGCGCGACTCGCGGAAACGACGCGCTCGCGCGATTCCCTTAGCGCCGCCCTCGACCGCGCGAAAGGAGACGATCTCGCCCGCGTGGTCGGCGAGCTGAAAGCCTGTGGCGATGCAACCATCGCCGACCGAGCCGCGAAACTCTCGGGCGACTGGCAATCGGCGTTCGGTGAGTCGGATCTCTGGTCCGTGCGCGACGATCTCGCCAAGAGCTATCGTTCGCTGCGTGGGAAGCTTCTCGACGACGCATCCAAGAACAAGAAGAAAGCTACGGACGACGACCGCAACGCGAAGAACGTCCGCGGCGAGCTCGATCGCGCGCGAAAAGAAGTCGCGGAGTGCGAGGCCCAAGCGTCGAGGCTCGAGGCGGTTCGTCGCCGCGCGCGCGAAGCCGAGGAGGACGCGGCGCGACTGCGCTCGCGGGTCGCGCGCGATCAAGCGGCGATTCGGCTTCTCGAGGAGACGATTCAAAGCGTCCGGGCGAAGGTCGCTCCCGCTGTGCGCGCGCATCTCCGCGAGGTGCTCCCGCGACTGACTGCGGGTCGATACCGCGACGTGCGAGTCGACGACGATCTCCGCGTCCGCGTCTTCTCGAGCGAAAAGAGCGATTTTCTCTCGCTCTCCGAGCTGAGCGGCGGGACGGGTGAAGCCCTCGGCCTCGCCGTTCGACTCGCGCTCGCGCAGACGTTCGTGAGCTCG
Source organism: Planctomycetota bacterium (assembly GCA_965223845.1). Taxonomy (GTDB): domain Bacteria; phylum Planctomycetota; class UBA8108; order UBA8108; family SXIK01; genus CBDCXR01. The sequence continues at coordinate 210,299 of CBDCXR010000004.1, forward strand.
CGCGTGCGACGGGCGCAGTTCGTCTTTCTCGACGAGCCCTTCAAGATGATGGACGCCGAGCGAAGCGCGGCGACACTCGGCGCGCTCCGAGCCTTGAGTCCGGACCTTTGTCAGGTCTTTGTCGCGCAGCCGACGCTCCCCGACTCGACGCGCGGCGATTTCGATCTGCTCATCGAGACTCGCGGCGCCGAATCGGACGAGGACGGCGGAGTTCGTCTCGTGGTCGAGGGCGACGGAGCGGGATTCGAGCCGCTTCCGAACGGCGCCGACGCGAGCTCGCGCGGCGCGACGAACGAGCCGGAGATCCCGGTCGCGCCGCCGAGTACGGACGGCGTCGATGCGCGGGGCAGCTCCGCGGCGGAGGGCTCCGCGGCTCGAAGCTTCGCACCGGTCGTGCCGGTGGTCGTCCCGCCTCCCTCCGACGAAGAGGACGAAGAGGACCCACCGGCAGACTCGCCCTCCGGCGGTGCGTCTTCCGAGCGCGAGCACGATTCGTCGCCGCAGCCCGACGGAGCGCCGTGAACGCGCCGCCTCTCGCGGGCGAGCCGCTCCTCGTGATCACGGGGCCGACCGCGAGTGGCAAAGAGGCACTCTCCCTCGCGCTCGCGCGCCGTTTGGGCGGCGAGATCATCTCGATGGACTCGATGAAGATCTATCGCGATCTCGACATCCTCACGGCGAAACCCACGGCGGAGGATCTCGAGCGCGTACCGCACCATCTGATCGACAGCGTCGATCCCGCCGAGGACTTCAGCGTCGGCGTCTACCTCGGTCGACTGGAGCGGGCGATCAGCGACGTGCGCGCTCGGGGTCGTCAAGCCATCGTGAGTGGTGGAACGGCCCTCTATCTGAAGGCGTTTCTCTACGGACTCGTCGAGACTCCGAGCCCGGATTGGGAGCTCCGGCGGCAGCTGGCCGAGCGGGCAGAGCGAGAGGGGCTCGCGGTTCTCCACGCGGAGCTCGAGCGACTCGATCCGCGCGCGGCGGAAAAGATCTCCGCCGGCGACGAGCGCCGCATCGTCCGGGCGCTCGAGGTCTGCCGGAAGACCGGCCGGGCGGCGAGCGACGATTGGACCTGGCCGGGCGCCGATCCGATTGCGCGGCCGTATCCGGTCCTCGTCTTCGCCGTCGAGTGGTGCCGCAAGGACCTCTATTCCCGGATCGACGCGCGGGTCGAGCGCATGGTGGAACGCGGTCTCTTTAACGAACTTTCGCGCCTAGCCGAGCGCGATCCACCGCCCGGCCGCACCGCGAGCCAGTCGATCGGATACAAGGAGTTCGTCCTCGGCCGAAGCGAAGCTTGGTCGGAGGACGAGATCACGGCGCGGATCCAACAACAGAGCCGCCGGCTTGCGAAGCACCAGTTGACGTGGTTTCGCAAGTTCGCGATCGATTGGATCCCGAGCGACGACGCGAACCCCGAGGCGTGGGCCGACGAGGTGCTGCGCCGCGCTCGAGAGAGGACGGCGTCCGAGTCCGGACGACCGGAGACTCGTTAGTACGGTCCCGAGTCGAACTGGTCGTGCATGTCCTTGTAGTAGTCGACGCCGAAGAACGTGTCTTGCACGTCGGCGTAGAACCAGCCCGCTTCGTCCACGATACGGCCGATGTTGCAGAACTTGAACGCCGGCGGGGTGCGACCGACGCTGTCGCAGCGGCAGCAGCCGGCGAAGATCATGCACGTAAAGAGAAGCGCGACGGCGAGAGTGCGCGGAAGCATGGTGTTCCTCCGTGGGTGGCGAGCATTCATTCCCCAACGTGTCCAACGAAGGCTAACATCGACTGGACTCGCGGCAACTTCCGGCAACGTCGGCTGCCGACGGTTGAGTTCGAAACCGTTTTTTTGCGGGGAGAGAGACTCTCTTACTTCGACTCGAACACCGGTCCGGCATGAGTCGCGTCCGGCGGTGCGACCGAAAAGGACACGGAGCGGGCCGTAGTCCGGAGCGAACCGCGGAGCGACTTCCCAAAAAAGAAACACCGGCGACGAAAGCTCGCGCTTCCGTCGCCGGTGTCTCAAGCGATCCGCGATACCGAAAACGTTTCAGAATGGGCGCAACGCGCTCGAGTGAAACCGTTCTGAAACTAGTACTCGGCTTCGATCGGATACTCTTCCATATCGAAGAAGATCCGGTCGATCGCCATGTGGAGCTCGTGGAATCCGTTCGCGATCGACTTCAGGCGGCGCTTGTTGTGGTGCCAACTGTAGATGACCGGCTCGGTCGTCGAGCAGCCCGCGTTGAACGGTACGAACATGGCCAGCAGGGCGGCGATGATAAGGCCCTTCTTCAGCATGGAATCCTCCCGGGATGCTCTACCGGTGCCAACGTGACGAGCGGCCGGCGAAGAGCAGGGTTTCGAACTGAGGTGGGTGAAGAGGAAAGCGAACCGCGAGAAGCCCTCCGCGGACTCGACAGCGGCGTCGCGCTGAGGAGCGAACTGCGCTCGAGGACGAAACGTGGAATCAAACCGCGGAATGCAGTCGGCGGGAGCTTCTCTCGGCTGCGTCCGAGGGGGGACGCAGTTTTCTCTCCGAGGTTCGCTATTGTAGGGGTCCGGTAAACCGGAAGTCAACGTCCGCAGTGGCGCCGCCGGAGCCGCCCGGGGGCGCGGTTTCGGGGCATTCGACTAACTTCGGCCTGGGTCCGACGGGATCCGCCACCTGTACGGCCGACGCGCGGGTTTCGTTCGGTTGTGCTCCGATCCCGGGAGTCCGGACTTGAGACTCGGGCCGCGATCATTATCTTTGGAGGGTCCCTCTGAGCCGAAGGCGACGGTTTCTGCCGCTGGGCGACTCGGAATTCGGGTCCGATCCGCGCCGCTCGGCGCTCGGTGCGACGCCGTAGGTACTGGTGAGACAAGGAATTTCGACGGTTCATGGCCAGCTCTAGGAAGCGGACCTCCAGCAAGCGCGCCGAGGCGGTGACGACGGCGCGGTCGTCCGGACCGCGGGCGGTCCGCGTGCGCGGCTACCCCGGGTCGATCCCGCGGCAGCTCGCGGCGCGGCTGAATCGCCTCCGACTTCGTCCCGAAGAGCTCGCGTGGCGGTGCAGTCCGAAGGTCTTCGACTTCCGCAACACCCGTGAGGTTTCGCCCCTCCGTGGCTTCTTCGGCCAGGAGCAGGCGCTGAAGAGTCTCCGCACCGGCCTCGCGATGGCGGGACCGGGGTACAACCTGTACGTCTGCGGACTCGCAGGCGCCGAGTCGACCGCCGAGCTCGTCGACTATATCCGGCGGCAGCGCGGCGGCACGACGCCTCCCCCCGACCGCTGCTACGTCCAGAATTTTCGCGATCCGCTCCGGCCGCGGCTCCTCACTCTTCCGCCCGGCCGCGGGGCGAAGCTGCGGGCGTCGATTCGTCGGCTCGTCTCGGATCTTCACCGCGGGCTCGAGTCGAAGGACGAGCGCAAGCGGCGCTCGATCGCGCGCGAAATCATCCGTCCGGCCATGGACGAGCTCCTCGCGGAGTTTCCCGATCGCGAAGTCACCTCGTACCTCCGCGACTGGCAGCGGAACCTTCTCGCCAACATCCACGACGCCGTGATCGACGACTTCGACGTCAACCTGCTCGAGCGGCCGTCGCGCGGCGCGGTCGTCTTCGAGCCGACCCCGACGGCCGCGCGCCTGTTCGGGTGGATCGGCCGGCGTCCGACGGCGGGAGACGGCGGGTCGGCGTACCACTTCATGGAGATTCACGGCGGCTCGCTTCTCGCGGCCGACGGCGGAGTGCTCGTCGTCAACGTCGCCGACTTTCAACCGACGAGCTCCGTGTGGGCGGGACTGAAGAGTACGCTCAAGTACGGTCAGCTGTCGTTCGAGGACGCCGAAGGCGGCGGCGCGGCGCGGAGCGGTGGACTCCATCCCGATCCGATTCCGCTCTCGACGAAGGTCGTGATGATCGGCGACTACTCGCTCTACGACTACCTCTTCGAGTGCGAGTCCGACTTTCGCGACATCTTCAAGTTTCGCGTCGACTTCGACACCGAGGTCCCGCTGACCGCAAGGGTGATCAAGCGGCACTATCCCGCGTTCATCGCGCGGACCTGCGCGGAGAATGATCTCCGGCCGGTCTCGGCGGAAGGGGTCGCGCGCACGCTCGAGTTCGGGGTGCGGCGGGCGGGACGCCAGAGCAAAGTGACGACCCAGCCGTGGGTGATCGCGGATCTTCTCCGCGAGGCGAACTACTGGGCGGGACTCGAGCGTCGCCGGGTGATCCAAGGGCCGGACATCGATCGCGCCGTGCGGGAGGCGGTTCTTCGCCTGAACCTCGTCGAGACGAAGATTTCCGAGATGATCAACGAGGGGACGATCCTGATCACGACGTCGGGTTTTCGCGTCGGTCAGGTGAACGGCCTCGCGATCTACGACATGGGGGACTACCTCTTTGCCAAACCGTCGCGCATCACGGCGGAGACCTCGGTCGGTCAGAGCGGAATCATCAACATCGAGCGCGAAGCGGGCTTCAGCGGACGCAGCCACGACAAGGGCGTCCACATCCTCGCGGGGTACCTCCGCTCGCGTTTTGCGCAGAAGCGACCGCTCAGTCTCACCGCGAGTGTGTGCTTCGAGCAATCGTACTCAGGGATCGACGGTGACAGTGCGTCCGCGACCGAGATCTGCGCGATCCTCTCGAGCCTCTCCGGCGCCCCGATCCGGCAGGACGTGGCCGTGACGGGCTCGCTCAATCAAAAGGGTGACGTCCAGCCGATCGGCGGTGTGAACGAGAAGATCGAAGGCTTCTACGACTGCGTGTGCGCGCTCGGTCGTCCGCGTGGCACCGAGGGCGTCATCGTGCCGCGGAAGAACGCGCGCGAGCTAGCGCTTCGTGACGATGTCGTCCGGGCGGTGGCGAGGGGTCGCTTCCACGTCTACGCGGTCGAGACGATCGACGAAGCCGTCGAGATCTTGACGGGAATCGCATCCGGCCGCAAGCGGCGCGACGGATCCCACACCCCCGAGAGCGTCTTCGACCGGGCGGACCGGCGGCTCGAGGAGATCGCGCAGGGGCTGCGGCGGTACTCCGACGGCGACTGATTCGCGGGAGCAGTGAGGACCGGGACCCGGACCCGGATCGGGATCGGGACCGGGGCGAGTGACGGAACGACCTTGGCGACTCGGCGTAGACGCGAGTTTCAGTGGATCGACGCGCTCCGGCGCGACGCGTCTCCACTCGATGCGAGACGTTTCCCCGTCGGCATCGGCGACGACGCCGCGGTCTGGCGGCCGCGAACGAAGCGCGACGTCGTCCTCACGGTGGACGCGCAGGTCGAGAACGTTCACTACCGGGCGGCGTGGCTCCGCCCGCGGGAGCTCGGGCGACGTGCCGCGATGGCGAGCCTCAGCGATCTCGCGGCGATGGGAGCGGATCCGGTTTGTCTTCTCGTCTCCGTCGTTCTTCCGCCGGACGCGTCGAGCGCGTCTTTTCGTTCGCTCCAGCGGGGCATCGTCGACGGGGCGACCGAGGTCGGCGCCGAAGTGGTCGGAGGGAACATCAGCGCCGGACCGGGCTCGATTCACACGACGGCGATCGGGGAGGTCTCGCCGGGGCGTTCGCTGCGCCGCGCCGGGGCGCGGGTGGGGGATGCGATCTGGGTTAGCGGTAGTCCCGGACTCGCGCGCGTCGGACGAGAGCTCCTCGGCGGCGAGCGGAAACGAGCGCGGGGTCGAGCCCCGCGGTCGCGCGCGCAGCAAGCGGCCCGAAGTGCGTTTCGGGCTCCGGTCGCCCGCATCGAGCTCGGCAAGGCCCTCGTCCGAGGCGGCTCCGCGAGGGCGGCGATCGATCTGAGCGACGGGCTCGCGAGCGACCTCGCGCACATTCTCCGGGAGAGCTCGCGGCGCGGCGGCGAGCTGGGAGCGACCCTCGAGCGAGCGGCGCTGACCGCGGTTCCGCATCTCGAGGCCGCGGCCGCGGCGGCGGAGATCGACCCCGTCGCGGCGTCTCTCTACGGCGGTGAGGACTACGAGCTTCTCTGGGTGGCGCCGGCTCCCGGCGACGGCGGGAAGTGGACGCGTCTCGGCCGTCGGCTCGGCCTCCCGCTCTCGCGCATTGGGACGGTGGACCGCGCCCCCGGACTCCGCCTCGCCGATGACGCGGGCGACGTCACCCCGATCGACCCCGAGGGCGGCTGGGATCACGGCGCGTGACCGCTGACGGTTCTACTGTCGCGATCCGCGCGCACGCGCCGCCAAACTCGAGGTTGACGATCGTTCGGGAGCGCTCTTATCTTCACCGCCGTCCGCGCCGCGCTCGCCCGGGGATTCCTCGGTCCGCGATTCATTCGCCCGCGCGGACGGAGGGAGGATGAGACTCTGCGCCGAATTGCGTTCATGAATCAGAAGGGTGGCGTCGGGAAGACGACGTGCGCGGTGAACTTGGCGGCGGCGCTCGCCGAACGCGACCGGCGGGTGCTCCTCGTCGATGTGGACGCGCAGGCGAACTTGAGCTTCCACCTCAACATTCCGGTACACGAGCTCGAGCACTCGATGTACACGCTCCTTCTCGGCCGCTCGACCGTCGAGCAGGCCATGCTGCGCGATCTCCGGCCGGGACTCTCGGTGATCCCGTCGAATATCGATCTCTCGGGTGCGGAGATCGAGCTCGTGCAGCAGGTCGGACGCGAGACGGTGCTCGATAACGCGCTCCGGGATCTCGAGAGCATCGCGCCGCACGATTACATCTTCTTCGACTGCCCGCCCTCGCTCGGCTTGCTTTCGCTGAACGCTCTCACCGCGGCGAACGAAGTGTTCATTCCGCTGCAAACGGAGTTCTTCGCTCTGCAGGGAATGACGCGGCTCATCGAGGTCGTCGACCTCATCCGCGATCGACTCGGGAAGCCGCTTGAGATCACTGGGATCATCCCCACACTCTACGATATGCGGACGAACCTCAGTCGCGAGGTGATCGACGAGATCCGAGCGTACTTCGGCGGCAAGGTGTTCGAGACCGCGATCCACACGAACGTCAAGCTCGCCGAGGCCCCGAGTCATGGGGAGACGATTTTCGAGTATGCGCCGGAGTCCCGCGGAGCGCAGGACTTTCGGGCGCTCGCGCGCGAGGTCCTCGTGCGCGAGAACGCGCCAGCGCTCTAGCCGGCGGCGTCTCGAGGTCGCGCTCGTCGCGGCGGCTTGGCTCGTGTGCGGTGGCCTTCGCTCGCAGGGAGAAGAAGACGCGACCGTCCCGCTCGCGACGCTTCTCGAAGAGGGCGAGCGTCACTACGCCGCGCGTCGCTACTCGCCTGCGATCCGGTCCTTCGAGGCCGCGCTCGATCAGGCGAAGGGCGAAGAGCGAGAGCACGTCGTCCGCACGCTCGCGCGGGTGCGGGGCGCCTTCGGGATGGAGCTTCTCGGAAGCGGGGAGCTCAAAGAGGCGGCGCGACTCTTTCGTCTTGCGCTCGACGGAGCAGACGACGCGTACGCGCTCTTCGGCTCCGCTTACTTGCGTTTCGTGCGGCTCGACGACGCGGCGGCGCGCGAGCTCCTCGAGCGCGCCCTCGCGCTCGAGCCGAAGTACGCCCGGGCGCACGTATTGCTCGCGCTCATCGAGTATCGCGCCGGTCGCACGCAAGCAGCGCTCGCGGGCATCGAGCGCGCGCTCGCGCTCGATGCGACCGATCGCGAGGCGTCCGCGCTTAGGGAGCGCTGGACCCACGCGGTTCGCTACGAGGCGAAGCTGCGCGAGGAGCGGCGTGGACGTTTCGTCGTTCGCAGCCACCGCGAGCTGCCGGCGGCGAGTGTGAAACGCGTGACGTCGCTCTTCCTTCGCGCGCACAAGGAGCTCGCCGCGTCCCTTGCGACATGGCGAACGACGGCGATCGTCGTCGTGCTCCTCCCGGAGGACGTGTTTCAAGAAGCGACGGGAAGTCGTCATTTCGTCGGCGGGACCTTCGACGGCCAGCTGAAGCTCCCGGTCCCGCGCGGGGCTCTCGGCAAGGCCGACATCGAGACACTCGACCGCTCGGTGCGCCACGAGCTCGCGCACGCGCTCGTTCGGCAAGTGCTGCCAGAATGTCCGGGTTGGCTGAACGAAGGACTGGCGCAGCACTTCGAAGGCGGTGGAGAGCGGGCCTTGAAGGCGCTCCGCGAGAAACTCGTCGCCGGAGCGGATCAGTGGCTCGAGCTCGCGGCCGTGCCGCCCGAGCTGTGGCGAATCGAGGACGAAGGCGAAGTCCGCTGGATCTACGTCCTGAGCTTCGGTTTCGTCGAGTACCTCGTAGGCGAGTTCCAGGAGTATCGCCTGCGGCTCCTCCTCGACGCGATCCGCGATACGGGCTCGGTGGGACGGGCGTTTCGCGAGGTCTACGGAGCCGACCTCGGCGAGCTCGAGTCCCGCTGGCGGCGAACGCTGACGCCGTGAGTCGGATTCGCCGCGGCGGAGGGCTTCGTCACTCCGACGAGGCGGTCTCCGTCTCCTTCTCCTTCTCCGCGCTCTTCTTTCGCTTCGGGGGCTGTCGATCCGAGACTTGGCGGTAGCCGAGCTCCTTGACGATCTTGAGCACTTCGGACCAGGAGAGGAACGTCTTGCTGTTCTCCGCCTTGTACTTCTCGATCGCTTTGATGAACTGGAATTCTTCGGATGACAGTGTGTTGAGCACGGCGGTGAGACCCTCCTTGGGACCGGCTTTCTCCTTCGCTGGCGCCCCCTGCGGGAAGTATCGGTGGCCGGCTGCGTTCGGCTTGAAATCGCGCGGTTACCGCCCGACCAGCTCGGAATCACCGTACGGCACCCGAAACTGAACATTTGGGCCGGCTACGAGTCCTCGACCGGCCGGAATTCTTCTTAAGTGGCGGCTTTGTAGGTGGTTACCAGAATCTTCGCGCATTCTCGCCTTGTCACGGCGGTCGGATTGCGATACCTTTTGCTTGAGACGTAAATAGAAAGCCAGTAAAGGTATAGGGGCACGGAGAGGGGAGGTCGTCCCGGCGATCACCGCTCTCGCAGACGAGAGCGAACTCGGCCGAGTTCGACAGGATTCCGGCACCCGCCGAGGAGGCTCGGTTGGAAACGATCACGAAGCGCGAGTTGGTTCAGCGAATCGCGGAGAAGACCGGCGTTCAGCAGGTCAGCGCGAAGGACGTCATCCAGAGCTTTCTCGACGAGATCATCAACGAGCTCGCCAAAGGTAACCGTCTGGAGTTTCGAGACTTCGGAGTCTTCGAGCCGAAGACGAAGGCGCAGAGAATCGCGCGGAATCCCCGGACGGGTGCGAAGGTTCCCGTTCCCGAGAAGACGACCGTGAAGTTCAAGGTCGGTCGTCTCATGAAGAAGCGGATTCAAAGCGAAGAGGACGAGGCTCCGACGCCCGTCGCCGGGGAAGCGCCGCCGGCGGATTCGCCGACGTCGTAACGCGTTGCGTCTTCAGGGCGTTCGCGTGTCTCGGGTCGAGGCGTTCGCATCCGCGACACGCTGTCGATCGCTCCCCGTGGGACGCATCGACGCGACGGGTGCTCGAAGCGACGGAATTGGTCTTTGTTCCGCCCCGGAACACGCCTTACGATCAGCGTACGCGCGCGCGATCTAGCGCGGCGCGTAGAGAGAGTTCGCCCGGAGACGACGGGGACAATCTCGCTGCGAGGCCGGATGGGCCGCGGCGAGGATCGACCGGGACGCGGTCGCGAACGCACGCCGATGCGGCGCGATCGAGGTCCCACTGGGAAGCAGCCAATAGGGAGATTGCTTCAGTATGGTGACGCATCTCGTTTCTGTCCTCCGTCCGGGCATGGGGCCCCTCGCGATCGCTTGCGCTCTCGTGGTCGCCGTCGGCGCTGGTTGTCGAACCGTGCCGCCCTCCAATCAGGACCAGGCGGTAGCCGCCGCCCGCGAGGTCCTCGCGGCCCGCTACCCGATCGTTTCCGCGGGTGAGTCTCAGCTTTTTGCGACGACCGGCGTGGAGGCGTTCGGGACCGACAAGAGCCGGAAGCAGATCACCGTCTACTTCACCCGCGACTTCACCGGACGAGCCGAGCCGCGCGTGAGCGTCGAACAGCTCGTCGCGGTCAACGAGCCGGAGCTGGCCCGATCGTCTCACGACGCTCCTGCGAAGCGCGCGATTCCCTTCGAACGGTGGAAGGCGGTCGCGCGACTTCCGCTCGAAGAGCAGGCGATCTACGACGAGATCATCGCGCGAGTGGGGAGCGGCGAGATCTGACCAGCGAAGCGTGGGCCTATAGCTCAGTTGGTTAGAGCAGGGGTCTCATAAACCCCGGGTCGCTGGTTCGAGTCCAGCTGGGCCCACCACATTCGCCCTCGGGGCGTTCGCAGCACCGGTTCGCGCCCGAGTTCGTTATTTCCTTGATGGCGATCTCGGCCCTTCTAAAATGCCCGTGGAATCGCGCCTTGGTGCGATCCCACGCGGCGGTTTTTTCGCGCTCTCGAGCGCGATCCGTGCCGCTTCTCGTCGAGATCGCGTCGATCTTTCGACTTCGGTGAGCGACCGAAGTCGACCTCCGAAGGTGGGAGGGCGAGACGCAGTGCGCGGAGGCGCCGAACGGCCGTATCCGAGGCCGAACGGTGCTCGAGGAAACCGCCGGGGAGCCGGGAGCTTCTGTAGTTTTCGTCGTGTGAACCGCCGCCGACCCTAACGGATGGGTCTAGCGGACGGGCGCGCGAAAGTCGCAGGAGCTGGGTGATCTCCTTACCTTCTCGATTCCCATCGGTCGCTCTCGGATCGAGCGAGCACGCCGCGCAGCGGGGCGGCTCGACCGGTTAGAGTGTGCACTCGTCGAGCGCTCGTTGAATGTCGCCGGCCAGATCTCAATGGCCGGATCTCGATGGCCGGGCGATTCGTTCGGCGTTCGCGTCGGCTATCCTGTGATGCTCTCGCTCGTCTCGGTCTTTTCTCTTCGTTCGGTGTCGTCTATGAACTCTCTCGCTCTGCGTTGTTTCGCTGCGGGCTCGCGGGGGCGCGGCTGGCGGACTCTCGCTGCTGCGCTCGCGATTGGAGCCTCGATCATCGGAGCCGGTTGCAGCGATCGCGATCGACGTCTCTCCGAGGGCGAAGCACTCCGCTACAAGCGCGCGTTGCTCGTCGAGCACGGGGAGAGTGTGTCCTCGGACCAGGTCGAGCAGATCGGACGTTTTTCCGGACGGACGAAGCGGGAGATCGATGGCTACTTCGAGCGGCTCCAGCGAGAGCACGAGCGCGAGGTCGAGCGGGATCGAGCGGCTGCGGCGAGTGAGTTGCGCCGCGAGCGGATGCGTCCGGACGAGTTGTGAGCTCTGATCGGATTCGCTTGCTTGGACTCCGAGCTGGTCGCGCTGAACAAACGAACCTCAAATCTGCGGAAAGGAATGCGAAGAGATGGCGAAGATGAAAACTACGTCGAGTCGAGTCGGGACGGAAGCCGCGCGCGCGGCACCGGGAGCGTCCAACGGACGAGGGGCCGACGCGAAAGCTGCCGCTCCGAAGGCCGAGCGCACGAAGTCGGCGAAGGCGAGCGAGAAGCGCGGGTCGAATGCGGCCGAGAAGATCGAGAAGCAAAAGAATCAGGCGCTCGAGTTCACCCTCGGGCAGATTCACAAGCGGTGCGGGCAGGGATCGATCATGTATCTCGGCGAAGACTACCGGGCGAACGTCCCGGTGATCTCGACCGGGGTCCTGTCGCTCGACCGCGCGACCGGGATCGGCGGAGTTCCCCGCGGGCGGATCATGGAGATCTACGGCCCGGAGTCGTCGGGAAAGACGACGCTCACCCTGCACGTGGTCGCGAACGCCCAGCGCTCGGGCGGGACCGCGGCGTTTATCGACGCGGAGCACGCGCTCGATCCGTCCTACGCAAGGAAGCTCGGCGTCGATCTCGATACTTTGCTCGTGTCACAGCCCGATTCGGGCGAGCAGGCGCTCGAGATCGCGGAGATGCTGATCACGTCGAACGCGCTCAGCGTCGTCGTCATCGACTCCGTCGCGGCGCTCGTCCCGCGGGCCGAGCTCGAAGGCGAGATCGGAGACTCGTTTGTCGGGCTCCAGGCTCGCCTGATGTCCCAGGCGATGCGGAAGCTCACCGGGCTCACGAGCAAGTCGCAGACGGCGCTCATCTTCATCAACCAGATCCGCGAGAAGATCGGCGTCATGTTCGGCAGTCCCGAGACGACGAGCGGCGGACGTGCGCTCAAGTTCTATTCGTCGATGCGGTTTGACATCCGTCGGATCTCGGCGCTCAAGGACGGCGACAAGGTGCGGGGCAATCGTACGCGCGTGAAGGTCGTCAAGAACAAGCTCGCGCCGCCGTTTCGCCAGTCGGAGTTCGATATCTTGTTCAATCAGGGTGCGTCGTACTCCGGAGACCTCCTCGATCTCGCGGTCGAGGACGGCGTGATCAAGCGGAGCGGAACGTGGCACTCCTACGGCGAGGTGCGGCTCGGGCAGGGACGCGATCGGTCGATTCAGTTCCTCGAAGAGAACCGGGATCTGATGCGTCAGGTCGAGACGGAGGTGCGGGAGAAGATCGGACTGCCGGAGACCACCGAAGGCGAGTGAGAGGGCGACGCCGTCCGTCCGCCATCGGGTCGGAAGGCTACAAGGCGTTCAAGCTCTTACACTTATCGGCTGGGCCGCGCCCGGACGCCGCACCCGACCCGCGCGATGACGGGCGGAGTTGGAGGCGGCGTCCGAGCGCTTCCGCCCTCGCTGCTCAACGCTGGTCGTGGGGTGGGTGTTCGGGGCCCTCGGACCGGTCCGGCTCGAAACGAGGAGACGAACGTGCCGGAGCCTCGGTCCGATTGGGCGGCCGGCACGCTTGTGCTACACTGAAGGCTTCTCCTCGGCGGGCGGAAGGTCGGGTCGTTACCCCCAGACTGCGCTCCGGCTGCCCGTGCGAATCGTGCGCCCGCGGCGGGTCGCAGGAGGGCTCGGCTGGCCGCCCTGCAACAGCCGGGGGGCCGGACGAGTCCTTCTGCTTGTGAGGAGATCTCTGCCCGAGGTCCGCCGCCCGAATCGCCGCGGTGGCTCGCGAGGAGAGTCTCGCCTCGAGTCCGCGGAGCCGGGTCTCCGAGAGGCCCTCCGCTAGTCTTCCGGCCGCCTCGTTCCGACAACTCTGATCGATAGTCATGGAGTATCGCGTGCTGCGCTCGACTACCCACCGCCACCGTCCGCAGCGACACTGCGGGCGATCGAGGGAGCGGCTCGTCTCTCGCGCGTCCGGCGTGTTCGGGCGTTCTCGATCCGACGGCGCCGTTCTGATCATCGCGCTCGGCGTTCTTACGATCATGGCGATCCTCGGAACCGCGTTCGCTCAGCTCATGCGTCTCGAGCGGCGCGCCACCGAGAACTACATCGAGTCGCGGAGCATGGACTTTCTCCTCGACTCCGCGCTCAACCGCGTCGTCGCACAGCTCCAGGGCTCGAAGAACTTTCGAAGCTATTCCGTCTACCGCGATACGCCGTGGCTCTTTCGGCTGCGAGACGAGGACACGCTCGGACACGGTCGAGCGGATATCAAGGACCCTCGAGTCAGCAGCTGGGCCATGTTCGCTCGTCGGAGCGGGACGGAGCAGTGGTTCTCGACGAAAGTCCTCGACTGCACCTCGCAGATCAATCTGAACGGCCGGCAGGACACTCTCGCGCGCATGCTCGAGAACCTGGGCGAGGCGATCAAGCGCAGTGAGCGCCTGAAGCGCGACGGTAATCCCACCTTCAATCCGCTCTACACTGGGCCGCGCGAAAGCGGAAACCGCGTGACGGGGGCGCAGATCATCCAGCTCCGCCGTCGTCTCCCTGGCGGGCGCTTCACATCGAAGACGCAGCTGAAGCAGCTCATCGGGCCAGAGAACTATCGGCTGATCCGCGACTTCGTGACCTGCTTCGGGTGGGAGGATCCCTACACCCAGCGTCCCGATGACGGCAACTTCGAAGTGCCGGAGCTCGTCGGAGGGGGCGGCGCTCTCGGGGGAGCGGGAACCGCAGGGCAGCGGCAGCCCGCGGCGTCGGACAAGCCGCGGGTCTCGACCGAGCCGCGGTATCCGATCAACGTCAACACGGCGCCGCGAGAAGTTCTCATCGCGACGATCTGGGGACTCGCGGGGCGACGGGTCTTTCCGTTCTCGTTCATCGGCGGATCCGCGGGTGGTGCCGCGGCGACGATGTCGTCGATCGATGCAAACGCGACGATCCTCGGCCAACGACACGCGCTCGGCGAGGAGGAGGTGGGAAGCGTTCTCCCGCGGGCGATTTTCGTCTATTCGCCGCGGTTCGAGTACGCGACCGCGGAGAAGCTCGCCGACCGCATCATCAGCGAGCGCAAGATCCGTCCGTTCATCGCCTGGCGGACGAACGATGCGGGGAAGCCGGGATTCGAGGACTTCATCGACGGTCTCGAACAGAGTTTCTTCCCGCCGTGGCAGAACGCGCTCGTCATCGATCCGGATCAACCGGCCAACCGTCAGATCCGCCGACTCGTCATGTTCGGCTCGCAGACGAGCCCGGTGACGCGGCGCTGGGTGCGCGGAACGGCGATCGGTTCGGTGCGAAGCATCTACCGCTCGCTCGGTCGCGCGTTCCACGACAGCTACGCGTGGTATTACGAGATGATCAAGGCCGTCGTGAAGGCGAACTTCAATCCGAATACCCGCATCAATCGCTACAATCCCAACCAGCCGGCGTTCATCGAGTCCGACAAGTCCGATCTCGTCTGGGCCCAGGATCAGTTCAACCTCCTTAAGGGTTACACGACCGAGTATTGCTTCGACACGAACGGGTACTACGAGATCTCGACCGTGGGGCAGATCGGACCGATCGAGGAACGCGTGGGCGGAGGCGGGACGACGGTCGTCTCGGGATCCTCTCGCGCGCGGCGCGGACGGACGGGACTCGATATGTTGCCGCCGTTCGAACGTCCGTTCGAGCGACAACTGCGCACGGTCGTCCAGGTGTTCAACGTCCTCCGGCACACGAACCAGTTCCATTTCGAGAAGACGTTTCAGAGCGCCCCGGGCTCGAAGAGCAGCGAGAACAACCGGAACTACGTCGTCACGTGGCCCGATCCGATGGAGGCCCTCACGGAGCTCGTCTCCGGCGGAAGCGTTCGCGACGGTCGCGTCGAGCTCGCGGGACTTCTCGACGGCCGGCGCCTCGATGGTCAGTACCAGCAGCGACAGCAGCTCTACAACAATCCCGTGCTCACGTTCGCCCAGGGCTTCGACGCGCGGAGCGCCCAGTCGCTGTCGCGGATTCGCCGGATCCGGCAGGGGAGAGGAAACGCGCTCGGCGACGAGTTCAGCGACGCGGTGAAAGATGCGCTCGACGCTCCGTACAGCCGGCTCGGTCGGACGAAGTTCTACCGGCGCAAGCAGCTCGTCGAGATGTCGGTCTTCACGAATCCGTCGGCGTCCTACCTCGATCCGTTCGTCAATCGCGAGCAGATCGGGACGGATATTTTCCCCGACGGCTTTCACTCGTCGATCCTGCGATCGACGCACATCGGTTCTCGCGTGCTCGCGTACCCCGCGCGCCAGCGTCTCGATCAGGGGCGCGAAGAGTCCGCGGCGGTCCGGGTCGGCGCGTCGGGTCTCGGCTCGCGCGGCCAGAATCTCCTCGGAAACGTTCCCTATTACCGCGGTGGCATCGGCTTCTGGGTGAAGTTCGACTTCGACGGCGACGACCCGGTCTTCTCGGGACTCGTCGGGTGCACGCAGGTCATCAAGGAAGTGTCACCGAACGCGAGTGATTACACCGGCTCGGAGGGCTCGCAGTTCTTCGTGTTCAAGAACTCGCGCGGCGAGCTTCGAATCGTGCGGATGTACTACCACCAGGCCTACATCCACTCGACTGGCGGAGGTGGGGGTGGCGGAGAGTCGGGCGAGCCGCTGTACCCGGTGGTCGAGGCCAGCGCCGGAGGCACGGCGGACGATCGCAACCCGATCCTCGATTACCTCGATCCCGAGAAGCTGGTCTCGCGGACGGACTTGCTCGTCAACATCAGCCACTTCCGCGCGCATGAGTGGCACCACATCGGCATCGACTGGGACGATCGGAACCCGCGTCAGGGCCTTCGTCTCTTCCTCGACTTCACCGAGATCAAGCAGGGCGGAGGACCGATCTTCCCGCAGGCGCCGTCGCTCGTGGGATCGGCTTCGACTTGGGTTCGGCTCAATGAGCGGCAGCCGAAGGACAGCCTGACGATCGGCGGCATCATCCGCGAGCAGGGCGAGTCGAACTTCGGGATCTTCAAGTGGTTCACGAACACGACGAGCGCCGGCGGAGGCACGGGCGGCATCACCGCAGTCGCGCGTGAGGTGAAGCGTCTCATGGCGAACGCGACGATCGACGAGTTCGTCGCGTTCGACGGCAAGTTTCCCTCCGTACGGACGTACTACGGAAACACGGCGCCGGGGTACTTCACGAACCAGCAGGGAGAGTACGCGAATCTCTTCGAGATCCCGCTCCCGCCGCACGTCGACTCGGTCGTGCTGCGCTCGCTCGATTGGACCTCGTATTATCCGACGACGTACACGGATTCGACGCCGAACTCGATCCCGGCCCGGGTTCGCCAAACCGACCCGATCCAGTGCGAGGCGCACTTCATCGCGCCGGGGCGTGGCACCTTGCCCGGGGCGTTCTCCGAGCCGTGGCGGGTGCAGGAGCCCGTCAATCGCATCGCGGGCCGAAAGGCCGGTCGCCGGCAGTCCGGACTCAAAGGGAACAACGCGCAGCTCGCGTACGTGTTCCGCATGCGAGCCGGTCAGGGATCCACGGGGAACACGTCGGGTGGAAACGTCGCGACGCCTGTGATCGACGACGTGACCTTGACTTACTTTTTGCCGAATCCGAGAATCCTCCTCCAAGAGGAGATCGAGTAAGCCCGGCGTCGCCATCGACGCCGAGCCGAAGCGGCAGGAAGGTGCGCCGCCAGTTGGGTTTCGAGCGGTTTCGTCGTGCGAACCGGAGCAGACCCGAGTGCGTGAGCGCCGGCGGAACGGTTAGAATCCCACTGATGTCAATTCGCTGACGCGAGCGCGTCTTTTGCCGCCGGACTCCTGCGGCGTTAGGGTAAGAAATCGAAGCGAGAACCGATCCCAGTTCCACGGAGTCTCGACTATGGTGACCACCGGTTTTTCCCGATCGATCCGCGGCTTGAGCACGCTCGCCGTCATCCTCGCCTTGGCGGCCGTCCGGACTTCGACCTCGGCGCAGGACAAGGGGGAAGACTACCCGCAGCACGTCGTCCTCAAGGACGTGAAGAGCTCCGTCGGTGCGCGCGGTAAGTCGAGCATCGAGTTCGTCGTCGACCTCCACAAAGACATTCCTAGAGGGACGAACATCGAGTTCGTCGTCCGCTATCTCGGTCTCCCGCACGCGACGCATCTCTACGAATTGAAGAGCCCGAACCGAAAGAACGTACGCGTCGCGTTCCAACCGAAAGAGCCGCTCGTCCCGGGGCAGTCGTACGAGCTGCGGGTGAGGTTCCCCCCCGAGAAGCAGAAGAAAGCCGTGCTCTCGCGCATGCTCGCGAAGCGGAGCGTCTTCCCGAAGGGCGGAGATCCGTGGCCCTGGCTCTACCTCGACCAGGCGTTCGTCGTCGGGACCCCCGCGCAGATCCGCGCGGAGAAGGAGAAGCTGTGCGGCATCTACGGAAAGTTCATCGACCAGCTCATCGATAGCTACGTCGACATCAAGAAGAAGCTCGACAAGATGCGGATGGAAAGCGGAGACGAGCTCAACCGGGCGGAGCTTCTCAAGATCTACGAGGCGTGGCAGAAGAATCAGGGCGGGATTCAGCAAAAGATCCACGAGTTCCCGCAGAAGAATCTCGCGCTGATTCAAATGAACCAGCAGGCCTATATCTATCTCTCGGACCTCGGACGGATGGTCTCGAAGGCGGGCTTCGTTATGAAGCAAGACCTCGAGAAGGCCTTCAGCGCCGAGGAAGTGACCGTCAAGAAGCCGCACAAGTTCTTCAGCAAGGGCTACCGGCCGAAGGTCAATCAGGCTTCGCTCGACGCCAAGCTGGCGAGCATCGAGGACGCCGTGTGTCCGCAGGAAGAACCCCCGCCGGAGGAAGGCGATCCCAAGGATCCGAAGAACGCGGGGAAGAAGGACCCCAAGAAGAAAGATCCAGCGGCGAAAGACGCGACGAAGAAAGACAGCAAGCCGAGCTCGCCGAAGAAGGGGAGCGGCGCCTCGACGAAGAAGGACAGCGGGAAGAAATCGTCGTCCGGGGCGAAGAAGAGCTCGAAGAAGGACAACGAGGCCTGAGGGGGCTCACCCCGGTCCCTTCCCTCCCGAATCTTTCGCGGTGCATCACTACTTCTCTCGAGCGCCGCGGGGGATTCCGCCGCCGCTGCGCCCGCGGGAGTCACTTGCGCCCGCGCGCCGCCATCGGTCAGATGGCCGCTCGCTCCTCCGCGGTCGCGGAGGGCGAGTTCGTTCGTGGCGTCGACGGCCGAGGCGAGTCTCGGTGATGGTCCGCGCCGCCTTCACCAGTGTTCGAGGCAGCCCCAATGAGAGTCCTCGTCGTCGGATCGGGCGGACGCGAGCATGCCCTCGTTTCCGCGCTCCGTCGCTCGCCGGAGCGACCCGAAGTTGTTTGCGCGCCCGGAAACGGCGGGATCGCCGCCGAGGCGGAGCTCGCTCCGTTCAGCGATCTGACGTCGGAGAGTGGGATCGCCAACCTGGCGGATTTCGCTGCCACCCGAGAGATCGACCTCACCGTGGTCGGCCCGGAGGCACCGCTCGTCGCCGGCCTCGTGGACACGTTCGAGGCGCGGGGACTTCGGGTATTCGGGCCGTCGGCCGCGGCGGCCCGTCTCGAGGGAAGCAAGTGCTTCGCGAAGGAGTTCCTCGCGCGGCACGCCGTTCCGACGGCGCCCTTTGAAATCTTCTCCGATGTCGAGACCGCGCTCGCGCACCTCGAATCGCGCGCGGTTCCGGTGGTGGTGAAGGCGGACGGCCTTGCGGCGGGAAAGGGCGTCGTGGTCGCCCGGACGCGCGAGGAGGCGAAGGAGGCGGCGCGCGCGATGCTCGTCGAAGGCGTGTTCGGGGACGCTGGACGACGGGTCGTGATCGAGGATTGCCTCGAGGGCTCCGAAATCTCGCTCTTCGCCGTCTGCGACGGGGAGGAGTACGTCCTTCTCGAAACGGCGCAGGACTACAAGCCGATCTTCGACGGCGATCGCGGTCCCAACACCGGAGGTATGGGGACGTACTCTCCCTACTACGCCACCGAGCACCCACTCGTTGTCGAAGCGTGCCGGCGCATCATCGAGCCGACGCTTCGCGGAATGCGAGCGGAGGGGACTCCCTACCGAGGGTTTCTCTACGCGGGGTTGATGCTGACCGACGCGGGGCCCCAGGTGATCGAGTTCAACGTGCGCTTCGGCGATCCCGAGGCACAGTCGATCTTCCCGCGACTTCGGAGCAGCTTCGTCGAGTTGATCGAGCGCGCGATCGAGGGACGCATCGGCGGTTACCGGGCCGAGTGGGATCCGTATCACGCGGTCTGCGTGGTGGCGGCATCCGCCGGCTATCCCGGTTCGTACGAGAAGGGCTGCGTGATCGAGGGACTCGAAAACCCGGGCGACGAAATCGAAATCTATCATGCCGGCACGACGCGGCGTGACGATGGCGCCCTCGTCACGAGCGGCGGAAGAGTGCTCGGTGTGACTGCGCTCGGCGAATCTCGAGCGCTCGCCCGAGCGTCGGCGTACGCCGCGCTCGAGCGCATTCGCTTCGACGGAATCCAGTTCCGTCGCGACATCGCGGAAGGCGCGCGCTGAGTCGGACGATGGATCGCTCCGTGCGCGCCTACGCTGCGCTGTTTCGCGTCTTCCTCGCGCCGACGGCGGTCGCCGACAGTCTCGCCGGCTTCGTGCTCGCTTGGGGAGTCGCGGCGGAGAGCGGCGGCGATGCCGGCGACGTGGCGACGATCGCGCGAGCGGTCGGAGTCGCGGTATGCAGCGTGCTCAGCTATTCGCTCGGAATGGCTCTCAACGATGTTTTCGACGTGCGAAAGGATCGCGAGCGGAACGTAGAGAAGCCGATCGTGAGCGGCGCACTTTCGCTCCGCGCGGCGATCGCAGTCTCCGTCGCGCTCGCGGTCGTCGCCGGCGGAGTCGCCGCAGCTCTCGGCGTGTTGCCACTCTGGTTTGGCCTCGTCGCCGCCATCCTTGCGTACAACGGGGGAGGGAAGCGCTTACCGCTGATCGGAAACGCGCTGATGGGCGGCTGCCGCGGCCTCAATTTTCTTCTCGGCGCGGCGACGTTCGCCGGAGTCGCTAGCGTCGTCGCGCCCAGCGCATTCCTCGGCGGTGCCGGAATCCTCGCCGCCTACGTCACGCTCGTCACGGCGGTGAGCTTGCTCGAGGATCGTCCGTACCGACCGCGAGGCTTCGCCCTCACGGTGCTCCCGTTCGCGCTCGTTCCCGTTCTCCTCATCGTGCTGCAACCGGCGAGCGTCGCGAACGTCGCGAACGCCGCGATCCTCGGTTTCCTACTCTTCGAGGCGTTTGCGGGAGCGCGCCGGCGGGATCGCAGTCCCGTCCATCCGGCGGCGGTCTTCGTTCGAAAATCGCTCGCCGGCATTTTCTTCGTCGACGCCGGCGCATTGCTCGCGCTCTCTCCGCACCGTACGTCGAACCTAACGGGAGCGAGTTTGATCTACGTTCTCTTCGTGATCCACTGGATCTGGAAGCGACGCTGGCTGCGAGCGGGACGCGAAGGGAGTTGATCTCGCTCCGTGTCCCGTGCCTACTCCGGTGACGACGCTGCCGGCGGGCCGAGCAGCGCGAGCAGGTCGTCCCGTTTCACCGGTTTCGCAAGAAAGAGCCAGCGTTCGATCGCGCGTCGTTCGGCTTCGCTCGGAGCGACGGACGACATGATCACCGGACGGATCGTGGGGTAGTGAGTGGCGAGCTCGAGTGCGACTTCGGGTCCCGCGAGTCGCGGCATGTTCCAATCGACGAGCGCGACCTGGAACTCGATCGACGCGAGGTACTCTGTCGCGGCGGAGTAGTCGGGGACGTAGAGAGCGCGGTGGCCGAGGACCTCGACCATCTCGGCGAGGCTTTCGCCGTAGCTCGGATAGTCGTCGATGATGAGGACGTGCATCGGGAAACGGGGGGTGGGGGCGAAGCGGGGGGCGGGAGCGAGGCTCGCTCGACTCATCGGCCTCGGTGGAGGCCGGAGGTGAATGGCGAACTCACGGCGGGTGCCTCGGTGATATACTGTCGGCTCACCCGCCGGACTTGTTCTCTGCTTCCCGCTTCGTATGCACGGTGTGCCGCGTGCGCGGTTTTGCCGCTCGCGGATTGTCGCCCTCGTCGAGGATTCGCTGAGCGATGGGTCCACCGGGTTACCGGAACGGAGGCAGGGGCCGTCGTCGCTCGCTGATCCCCCGGGCCGTGCGGTCCGCGGGAACGATTCGCGCGGCCGAGCGCCGGGGCGTGAAGCCCGGCCGACGCAAAAGGTTCCGCCGCTCGGAATCCGATAAGAGTCTGTCGAGTCGTGGCGTGCCTCCGGCGCGCCTGGCGCGACGTAAGCCCGGCCGAGCGTGATCTCGGTCTCGTCCGCAGGAGCGATCTCCGCTTCCTTCTCGGGCGAAGAGACCTACTGAACAGCCCATTCTCGCCGCGCCCAGCGCCGCTCGGAATTCGACGAGCAGGGAGCAACCGAAAACGTGATCCACAAGTACACCGTCGTCCCCAAGGTCCCGGAGCGCCTGAAGCCGCTTCTCGCCATCGCGCGCAATCTCTGGTGGGTTTGGCACCGAAACGCCGTCGCGCTCTTCCGCCGCGTCGATCTCGATCTGTGGGAAGAATCGCACCACAATCCGATCGCGCTCCTCGGCTCGCTCCGGCGCGATCGACTCGCCGCGCTGAGCGAGGAAGAGGCATTCCTCGCGCACATGGATGCGGTGTACGCCGACCTCCAGCGACATCTCGACGCGCCGACGTGGTTCCAAAAAACCTACGGCGGTGGGGGCGGTAGCGAGACTCGGATCGCGTACTTCTCCGCGGAGTTCGGGCTTCACGAGAGCCTTCCGCTCTATTCGGGCGGGCTCGGCATCCTCGCGGGCGACCACATCAAGAGCTGCGAGGAGCTCGGCCTACCTCTGGTCGGTGTGGGGCTGTGCTACAACGAAGGCTACAACCACCAGCATTTGAATTCCGACGGTTGGCAGCTCGAGCACTATCCGGACAACGATTTCTACAACATGCCGATGACGCTCGTGCGCGACGCGTCGGGAGGCGAGCTCCGGATCGAGGTGAGCATCCACGGCCGCCCGGTCGCCGCGCGCGCGTGGAAAGTGCAGGTCGGGCGTGTGCCCGTGTACCTCCTCGACTCCAACCTGAACGTCAACGCGCCGGAAGATCGAGAGATCACGCGCCGGCTCTACGGCGGTGACCTCGACATGCGCGTTCGCCAGGAAATGCTCCTTGGCATCGGCGGCGTCCGCTTCCTCCGGGCGATCGACTCGGAGCCGACCGTGTGTCACATGAACGAAGGGCACTCGGCATTCCTCGGGCTCGAGCGCATTCGGCTCCTCATGCTCGAAGCGGGCCTCGGCTTCAACGAGGCCCGCGAAGCGATGGCGGCGGGAACCGTGTTCACCACGCATACGCCCGTGTCGGCCGGCAACGATCGCTTCCCGCCCGAGCTCGTCTGGACGTACTTCCGCGATTACGCGCCTCAGCTCGGCTTGTCCCAGGATGAATTCATCGCGCTCGGACGCGAAAACCCGAGCGACATGAGCGAGCACTTCTGCATGACCGTCCTCGCCCTCCGGCTCGCGTCGAGCGCGAACGGAGTGAGCCGCCTTCACGGGAACGTCTCGCGCCGAATGTGGAAGCGGATGTGGCCCGGGGTCCCGTTCGACGAGATTCCGATCGCGCACGTGACGAACGGCGTGCACACGCACTCGTGGCTGTCCGACGAATTCGCTCGGCTCTTCGAGCGTTACTTGGGGCCCCGGTGGCTCGACGACCCGCTCAATCGACGCGTGTGGCTCCGAGTGACGGACGTTCCGGACAACGAGCTCTGGCGCGCGAAGGAACGACTGCGCGATCGACTCGTGAGCTTCGTCCGGCAGCGCGCGATCCGTCAACTCAAGCGTCAAGGGGCCGCGCACGCGAAGCTGGCGGCCGCCGAGGAGATCTTCGATCCCGATGCACTGACCATCGGCTTTGCACGGCGGTTCGCGACCTACAAGCGCGCGAATCTCATCTTCCGCGATCCCGATCGGCTGAAGTCCGTCCTCCTCGATCGCGAGCGTCCGGTCCAGATCGTGTTCGCCGGAAAGGCGCACCCTCAGGATCAACCCGGAAAGGAGCTGATCCGGCACATCGTTCAGCTCGCGAAATCGGAGGAGCTCCTCCATCGCATCGTTTTCGTCGAGGACTACGACATCGAAGTCGCGCGCTACCTCGTCCAGGGTGTCGACGTGTGGCTGAACACTCCGCGCCGACCGCTCGAAGCGAGTGGGACGAGCGGAATGAAGGCTGCGATGAACGGCAGTCTCAATCTGAGTATCCTCGACGGTTGGTGGGATGAGGGCTATTCGGGCGACAACGGCTGGGCGATCGGATCGGGCGAGGTGCTCGCGGATCGCGACTATCAGGACTGGATGGAGTCCGAGATGCTGTACGACATCCTCGAGAAGGAAGTCGTCCCTACGTTCTACGATCGCGGTCCCGACGACGTCCCTCGCGAGTGGGTCGGTCGCATGAAGGCGTGCATAGAAACCTGTGGCCCCGAGTTCAACACGAATCGGATGGTCCAGGACTACACCGAGAAGATGTACCTCCCCGCGGCGATCCAGGCTGGCACTCTCGCGCAGGACGAGTACGCGGTGGCCCGGGATATCGCCGCGTGGAAGAAGCGAGTCGAAAACGCTTGGTCCGAGGTCGCCATCGTCTCGGTGGCCGCCGACACGTCGCGAGAGCTCGAAGTGGGAACTCAGCTCGATCTCCAGGTGCGCGTGAAGCTGGGCGCGCTCGGCGCCGATGACGTCGTCGTCGAGGCTGTGCACGGGCAGCTCGATTCGCACGAGGAGTTCACGGATCCCGTGGCGATCGCGCTCACCAGTCAAGAATCCCGCGACGGTGTCACCACGTTCGGGGGACAGCTTCCCTGCGAGCAGGCAGGCCAGCACGGCTTCCGCATCCGCGTCGTCCCGCACCGTCGCGAGCTCTCGAGCAAGTTCGAGACGGGTCGCATCCTCTGGTGGGACGGTGAGACGGGCGAAATGGTCGTGCCCGCCGAGCCGGAGAACGCCACGGCGGGGTAGGAGAGCGCGCTCGCCCGTCGCGACCCGACAGCCGACTCGTTCGAGCTCATCGCGATCGGAGGACGGCTCCGCGACGATCGCGCGAGGGCCTTCCGTCGCACGAGCTAGCGTTCGATCGCCGGCAGCTCCAGGAACCGCGCGTAGGCCTCGTCGCGCGCACGCGTGTCCCCGCGTGGAGTCAAGGTTCGCACGGGGAACGAATCGCGAACGATGCGACGGAGCTCGGCGAGCGATGGCACGGCGTCCGTCGCCATCGCTTGAACGAGGACGTTTCCCGCCGCGGTCGCCTCGACCGGACCCGCGACGACGGGTCGACCGATCGCGTCGGCGGTGAGCTCGGAGAGAAGTGCGTTCCGGCTGCCGCCGCCGACCACGTGGAGAACATCGACGCTCTGGCCGGTGAGCGATTCGATCTCGTCTAGCGCTCGTCGATAGCTGAGTGCCAGCGATTCGAGGATCGAACGCGCCGCTGCGCCGCGGTCGCCGGGGGGACGTTGGCCCGTACGCCGGCAATATTCGGCGATCGCTTCCGGCATATTGGGCGGAGCAAAAAATTCGGGCGAGAGCGGATCGACGAGTGTTTCCCACGCGGGCGCCCCGCGAGCCTCTTCTTCGAGCGCTGCGTACGACAGCTCGGTATCGGCTTCCGCTTGCCAGCGACGCCGGCACTCCTGAAGAAGCCAGAGGCCGGTGAGGTTCTTCAGGAACCGAACCTTTCCTTCAGCGCCGATTTCGTTCGTGAAATTCGCGGCGAGAACGGCATCGGAAACGAGCGGCGCGTCGAGCTCGACGCCGAGAAGCGACCACGTTCCGCTCGAGAGAAACGCCCACGACGTCTGCGCGTCCGCCGGCACGGCGGCGACGGCCGACGCGGTGTCGTGCGCGGCGACCGCGATCACGGGCGGAGAGCGAGAGAGACCGACGCGCTCGGCGACGCTCTCGGTGAGCGGCGCCAGCACGGTTCCCGGTCGAACGACATCGGGGAGGAGATCCGCGGGAAGATCCAGGCGCTGGAGAAGGTCGCCGTCCCAGCGCTGTTCGCGCGGATTCCACAGCTGCGTCGTCGACGCGAGCGAGTCCTCGGCCGCGACGCGCCCGGAGAGGTAGTAGCTCACGAGGTGGGCGATGAGGAGGAGTCGCCCGCCGGGGGGAAAGCCGTGGGGTTGTTCCTTCGCTTGCGCGAAGAGCTGGACGAGCGTGTTGAGATCGAGGAACTGAATGCCCGTTCGCGCGAAGATCTCCTCGCGCGGGACCCGCGCCTCGATTTCGGCGAGAACGCCTCGGGTTCGCGGGTCGCGGTAGTGAACGGGGAGGCCGGCGAGCTCACCGCTCGCGTCGAGGATGCCGTAATCCACTCCCCAACTGTCGACGCCGATGCCGTCGACCGCTCCGCCCGCGCGCTCGACCCCTCGCGCGACGCCGCGCTCGATCTCGACGAGGAGGCGCGGCAAATCCCAAACGAGCTTGGCGCCGAGATGAGCCGGCTCGTTCGGAAAACGATGCACCTCGTCGAGTTCGACGCGTCCCTCCGAAAGCGTGCCGAGCATCACTCGGCCGCTCTCAGCGCCGAGGTCGATCGCGATGTAGCGGTGCGTTTCCTTGCTCATAGGGTCGCAGGCGAGAATACGAGATCACTCGACTCGTCTCAATCGCGTGCTGTGGGGTCGGCGGATTGCTTCTTCGATTCCGATCCGGTATCACGAGCGGGAGGTGGAGTGCGTCGACACCCCGCGAGTGAGTGCACTCGAGGCGAGACGCGGCGATCGCCGGGGCGGAAACGCTAGAGGAGGACCGAGTCCGTGGCGAACGACGTCGTCATTTTCCTTCCGGGCGACTACCGTCCGATGCCGAATCGATGGGCGGTCGAGCAAGTCGATGAGACCGTGCGCAATCTCACACGTGCGCTCAAAAGGATCGGACGTCGGCCGCGACTCATCAAAGGGTTCATCACGAAGCCCGATCAGGCGATCACGAAGCTCGGACCGATCGACGATCCGATGATCGGGGTATTCGTTCATTGGACGTACGGACCGCACACGACTGACGGTGTCGTCGGGAAGGACCATCCACTTCTACTTGCGAGCAATTTTTCTGGGACTTGGCCCGGCCTCGTCGCTCTGCTCAACACCGGGGCGTGTCTCGCGAGCGTCGGTCGCGACTTTTCGCGCGTGTGGTCGTCGGCGCGCGACTGGACGAAGGACAAGAAACTCCTCGGGCGGCTCGAGGAGTGGTGCTCGAGTGGGCGGATCGCCTATCGGGACGACGAGCTGAGCGCGGCCCCGACGATCGGTGCGCGCGCGAAGCGACTCGCCGAAGAGGTCGCGAGCGACATCCGAAAGCGCCGCGTCCTCGCGTTGATGCTCGGCGATACTTCGATGGGGATGATCAACGGTTACTTCGGAGCGCGAACGCTGCCGCGCGTCGGGTTCACCGAACACAAGGTCGATCAGGCGTGGATCATCGACCGGATGAAGCGTGTGAAGGACTCCCGAGTCGACGATGCGTTTCGCTTCGTCGTCGACCGCGGAGTCCGCTTCCACTGGCGGGCAAAGGGCGCCGAGGATTTCACCGAGGAAGCGACCCGCGAGCAGCTCCGGATGTACTGCGCAGTCGAGGACATCCGTCGCGAGTTCAAGGCCGATTGCATCGGCTGGCAGTACCAGCTCGGCCTCATCCCCCTTCTCCCGCCGAGCGATTTCTGCGAAGGCCTCTTCAACTCGGCCTGTCGGCCCGAGTCGACCGGGGAGCCCATCCAGTGCGCGACGGAAGCCGACCAGGGGAACCTCGTTCCGATGGAGCTCATGAAGCGCATACTCAAGAAGCGGCGTCTTCATCCCGCGGTGATGTTCCACGATGTCCGCTGGGGCGGTCGACACGACGGACGCTTCCTCTGGGTGCTCCTCAATTCCGGATCCTGCGGCGCGTACGCGTTCGCGCACGATCCGAAATCGCTTCGCGGCGTTCATTCTTACCGGCAACCCGCCGGATACTTTCCCATCCCCGGCGGTACCTTCGCCGGCGAGAGTCGACCGGGGAAGATCACTTGGGCCCGGGCGTATCTCCGCGGGGAGGAGCTTTGGATGGACCTCGGCCGCGGCGAGGCCGTCAAGCTTCCCCCGTCGAAGCGCGATCGGTGGTGGAAGGGCACGACGCGCGAGTGGCCTTTCATGGCGGCGGATCTCGGCTGCTCGCAGGAAACGGTGATGGCACACTATATGTCGAATCACATCGCGGTGGCGTACGGCGACATCTTCGAGGAGATGGCAGCGCTGAGCCTCGCGTTGGGATTCAAAATCCGCGTGATGGCGGCGCGGTGAAGTCGTGAATCTCTCCGACGCGACGTGGGAGGAGATCGACGCGCTCGATCGCGCGACCGCGGTCGTGATCCCGTTCGCCGCGATCGAGCAGCACGGACCGCACCTTCCGATCGGAACCGACTCGCTCATCACCGAGGGCATCGTGCGCCGGGCCGAGGAGCTCGCGACCTCTCCGTTTCTTTGGCTTCCGGTCCAGCGCTTCGGGTCGTCGCCGCACCACCTCCCGTTCGCGGGCTCGGTGAGCCTCTCGTCGCGAACCTTTCTCGACGCTGCGGGGGAGCTCGCCGATAGCTTCATCGGCCATGGATTCGAGCGGATCGTGCTCTTCAATGGTCACGGCGGCAACCAGGCTCTCCTCGACGTGGCTGTGCAGGAGACCCGCCTTCGCCATCCGTCGACGCGGATCGTCCACGCGACCTACTGGAAGGTCGCCCATGACGAGTTTGCGCGCATCCGCGAGACGGCGCTCGGGGGAATGGGGCACGCGGGCGAGATGGAGACGAGCGTGATGCTCGCCCTTCACCCCGATCTCGTGCGGACGGAGAAGCGCGCCCCCGACGGAACGTGGGGGAGGAGCCGCTGCGACTCGCGCGACATGCTCGATGGCGGGCACGTCGGACAATTTCGCTTCTGGCCGGAGATGTCGGCGAAGGGTGTCCTCGGAGACCCGACCAGCGCGAGCGCGGAAAAGGGGTGGCGGTTTCTCGACGCCGCCGCGAAGGGACTCGTCGAGGTGCTCGACGCGCTCGCGGCCGATCAACTCGGGTAGCGTTCGCTCAGAACGATGACGCTACGTCCCAGCGCAGTCCGCGGCGCTGGGACGTGGCGTTCACGACGGGATGACGCTGATCAGCGCTCTTCGTCGTCGTCGTGCTCTTCGTCGTCGTGCTCTTCGTCGTCGTGCTCTTCGTCGTCGTGCTCTTCGTCGTCGTGCTCTTCGTCGTCGTGCTCTTCGTCGTCGTGCTCTTCGTCGTCGTGCTCTTCGTCGTCGTGCTCTTCGTCGTCGTGCTCTTCGTCGTCGTGCTCTTCGTCGTCGTGCTCTTCGTCGTCGTGCTCTTCGTCGTCGTGCTCTTCGTCGTCGTGCTCTTCGTCGTCGTGCTCTTCGTCGTCGTGCTCTTCGTCGTCGTCGTGCTCTTCGTCGTCGTCCGCGTGACGGCGGAGATGGTGGACGATTCGGATCAGATGACCGACCTTCTCTTCGAGTTCTTCGACGGCCTCGCTGAGATGTCCGTGGTGGCGACGGTGCTCGCGATCGTCATCGCCGCCTTTTCGCTCTGCGAGCTGATGTTCGATTCTCTCGATGCGATTGTTCACGCGGTGGAGCGCCTCCTCGATTTGACGGGCGGCGCGTCGTTCACGATCCGTTCCCTTTCGCTCCGTCCGGTGAGCGAGTCGATCTTCGAGCTCTTGCGCTCGGGCTCGGAGGTGTTCTCGAAACTCGTCCTCCTCCCGCTGGAGCCGCGCGTGCGTCTCGCGGGTGAGCTCTTCGAGATGTCGTCGAACCTCCTCCTCTTGACGCTCGAGCTGAGCGCGCTGCGCCCGCTCGCGCTCAGCGAGCCGCCCCTCGGATTCGCGCTCGAACGAGAGTCGGCGTTCGAGGACTGAGCGGAGGCGCTCGGAGAAGTCGCGCCGTACCTGTTCGTCGATCCGTCCCCGGCGCTCTCGCCTCGGGGACTCTCGGCGTTCTCTCTCCGCATGCTCCTGGTGTTCGTGGCGTTCCCTTTCTGCGTGCTCTCTCTCGCGGCCGTGGCGTTCGTGCTCTCGTTCGTGCTCGCGGTGCTCTCGTTCGCGCTCTCGATGCTGGTGGTGCTCTCTTTCGTGGTGCTCTCTTTCGTGGTGCTCGCGCTCTCGATGCTGGTGGTGCTCTCTTTCGTGGTGCTCTCTTTCGTGGTGCTCTCTTTCGTGGTGCTCTCTTTCGTGGTGCTCGCGCTCTCGATGCTGGTGGTGCTCTCTTTCGTGGTGCTCTCTTTCGTGGTGCTCGCGCTCTCGATGCTGGTGGTGCTCTCTTTCGTGGTGCTCGCGCTCTCGATGCTGGTGGTGCTCTCTTTCGTGGTGCTCTCTTTCGTGGTGCTCTCTTTCGTGGTGCTCGCGCTCTCGATGCTGGTGGTGCTCTCTTTCGTGGTGCTCTCTTTCGTGGTGCTCGCGCTCTCGATGCTGGTGGTGCTCTCTTTCGTGGTGCTCTCTTTCGTGGTGCTCTCTTTCGTGGTGCTCTCTTTCGTGGTGCTCTCTTTCGTGGTGCTCTCTTTCGTGGTGCTCTCTTTCGTGGTGCTCTCTTTCGTGGTGCTCGCGCTCTCGATGCTGGTGGTGCTCTCTTTCGTGGTGCTCTCTTTCGTGGTGCTCTCTTTCGCGTTCGCGCTCGCGATGTTCGTGTCGCTCTCTTTCGGCGTGCTCGCGATCTCGCTCGCGCTCGCGGTGATTCTTCTCTTCGCGCTCGCGATGTTCGTGTCGCTCTCTTTCGGCGTGCTCGCGCTCGTCGTTCTCCGAGTGGCGATCAAACTCGCGAAGTGCGTTCGAGAGCGCGCGGTGGAGAAGCGCGGCTCGTTTCCGATCTCGCGCGCGAAGGATGTCCCGGAATCGCTCAGAAATTCCGCCGAGGAGTTGCCGAATCTCGACCGCGAGCTCGTCGCCTTCCCCTCGTGCGCGCTCGGCTCGTTCCTTCCCCGCCTCCCTACTCGCCAGGATTCCCCGGAGGTGGTGGATGCGACGCTCGAGAAGGCGCCTCTGCTCGGCCGGGGTCTCGTCCTTGGAGGCGAGGTGCTGTAGCGCTTCGATCTGGCGCGCGACGCTCTCGCGGGGATCTCGGTCCCGGCGTTCGTCGTCGGCAGGGAGCGGCGTGCCGACAGTGATCCAAACCGCGGCGAACGCGGCAGTGGTCCAGCGAAGTCGAATCGTCATTGGGACCTCCGGGAGAGAGCGGCGGCCGGTCGGCCGCGGCGTGGTGGGGAACGGGATGGCCTCGATTTCCGTGCATTTTCATCGCCCGCGCCGTCGATGTCAGGAAAAGAAATCTCGAGGAACCGAGCCGCGGTGGACCGGTTCGGAGATGATCGTAGAGCGACGGGCATTCAGCCGAGTCCAGTCCCGCCCCGGGCTCCGAGCACGCGCGCGTCGGGCGGATCCGGGGGCTCGCCACAGGGAGACCCCCTCGGTCCGTGCGGTTCGTCGTCCGAATGCGAACGAACACTCCCCTCACTCCCTCTCAGGCTTCGCCTGCGATTCGCGGCGGGAGCTCAGGCTGAACGTGCAAGTTTCCCGCAATATAATGCTTCCTATGGTTGCTCGCGCCGTCCTCCTCACCGTAATTCTCCTCGCCGCCGTCTCCGGGAATGACGTGTCGGCGCGAGATCCGTGGGGGCCCTCGGACGCCGACATCGTCATCAGCGAGGTGCACTATCACCCCCCGGGGGATCGTGGCACGCTCGAATTCGTCGAGATCCACAACTCGGGTGTCCACTGGGTCGATCTCTCCGGATGGGAATTCACCTCGGGCATCCGGTTTCGCTTTCCCGATGACACCTTTCTCGCTCCGGGGGCGTTTCTCGCCGTCGCGCGCAACGCCGAAAAGCTGCGGGAGGCCTACGGCGAGATCGCTGTCGTCGGCGACTTCAAGGGGCGCCTCGGAAACTCGGACGAAGTGCTCGAGCTCCGCTCCCGTTCGGGAGCGACGTCCGCGTGGCTTCACTACTACGACGGGCGCGACGCGTGGTTCGACGTCTGGCCGCGCGAGCCCGACGGCGACGGACCGAGCCTCGAGCTCATCCAGCCTCACCCCGACTGGCAGGCCGCGTGGTTCTGGGCACCGAGCCGCGTTCCCGGAGGAACTCCGGGCGAGGAGAACTCGGTGTGGTACCGAGTAGGGCACTCGGACTCCGATACGCCGCCGATCGCGCCGGGGATCGAGATCGCGGAAGCGAGACTCACGGGGACCTCGCCCTTCGTCGAGATCTACAACGCGGGATCGAAAACGGCGGACCTCGGGCGACTTCGATTGACGCGCGACGTCCGAGGCCGCGAGGGGATTCCGCTGCGTGGCACGCTAGCGCGCCGCCAGCGTACGGTCATCGAAGGAGACGCTGTTGCAACGCTTGTCGATGCACCGGGGCGCGTCCTCCTGCTCGTGGCGGACGCGTCGCGGGAACTCGTCGACAGCCTTCCGCTCAAACGTCCGCCGGAGGGAGGAAGCGCCGGCCGCGATCCTCTCGGCGAGCTGACGGTGTTCGAGGACGCTACACCGGGGAAGGCGAATCCGGCTGCGAACGTACCGGCGGTCGTCATCACCGAAGTCCATTACCACCCGCGCGACGACGTAGCGGGAGAAGAGTTCGTCGAGATTCACAACGCGGGGAAGTCGGCGGTCGACCTCACCGGATGGACGCTCGCTCGAGCCGTCGACTTCGAGTTTCCGGAAAAACTCGTTCTCCGCGCGGGAGCGTACGCGGTTGTTGCGAAAGACGTCGACAAGCTCGGCGCGAAGGTGGGCGCCGCCGGACGCTCACGCGTCGTCGGTCCGTTCAAGGGGCGGCTGAGCAATTCGGCGGATCGATTGATCCTGCGCGATGCTTTCGGACGCCTTGTCGACGAGGTGCCGTACTCCGACCGGACTCCGTGGCCCGGAGGAGCTGACGGGACCGGTTTCTCGATCGAGCTCCTCCACCCCGGGATCGATAACCGATGGGGCCGAGCGTGGACGCTCGGACCGATCGGCGGGACTCCCGCGGCGAAAAACGCTCGCGCGAAGAGCTCCGTTCCGCCGACGATCGCGCACGTCGAGCACCGTCCGGCGATCCCGCGACCCGGCGAGCCGCTTCGCATCCATGCATGGGTCATCGGGACGTCGCGCGCTCGCGTCTCCGTGCTCTATCACTCCGCATCGGGAACACGGAAGGTCACGCGAAAGTCGATGGCCGATCGCGGGCGGACGGGCGACGGCGCGTCGGGCGACGGGCATTTCGCCGTCACCCTGCCGCGGTTTCAGGCCGGCGCGCGCCTCGGTTACTCGGTCGTGACTTCGGGCCGCTCCCCGTCCCGTTTTCCGTCCAACGCGAAGGAGGAGCTCTACGTCGGAGTCGCGCCACCGGCCGATCCCGCGGCTCCGGGGGCGGTCACCTACGCACTTTGGATGGCGCCGGCGTCGTGGGACACGCTGGTCGCGGCGCGAAAGCGTTCGAAACCGGAGGTCTCGTGCACCCTCGCCGCCGAGGTCTCGGGTCGCGGTGTGCGCGCGTACCGCGGAAAAGTCGCGCACCGGGCTCGCGTTCGCTTCCGCGGAAACAACTCCTTCGTCGGCGGCGACGTGACGCTCTTCTCGTATCGAGTTCGTCTGCCCGATGCGATTCGGTTCGATGGACGGAAACGCATCAATCTCCACGGCTACAAGACGCATCGCCAGAAGGCCGGGAGCGAGGTTCTCCGTCGCGCCGGTCTGCCGGCGCCGAAGGCGACGTGGTGCCGACTGTGGGACCCCGAGCAGTTTCACGGGGCGGGTTACCTCGATGTCGAGGTCGTCGACAGTTGTTTCCTCGAAGCACGGTACGGCTCGTCCGCGGGGGAAATCTTCCGCGGGAAGCGCGGCCGTGAGATGGGAAACTCGTTCGGCGCGGACTTCAGCTACCACGGCACCGATCCCGCACCCTATCTCAAGGTCTACGTGCGCGCCAACAAGAGCGAGCGACTCGAAGCCGACGAGCTGATCGCCCTCATCGCAGCTCTCAACATCAAGGACGACGACGAGTACGCGGAGAAAATCCCCGAGCTTCTCGATGCGGGCGAGTGGGCGCGCTATTTCGCGGCCAACAGCGCGATCGGAAACAACGAGGGCGGCCTCACGACGGACGACGCGGATGACTACTACCTCGCGCAGCGCCCGACCGACGGTAAGTTCATCCTGATTCCCTGGGATCACGACACGACCTTCGTTGCTCCGAAGCAAAAGCTCTTTCGTCCGCGAGTCGCGGCGATTCGGCGGTTCCTCCGTCACCCCGCGATTGCTCCGCTCTACCGGAGCGCGCTCCGAGAGACCCTCGACGGCCCTCTTTCGGCGGCGTCGTTTGCGCGGCGGCAGCTCGCGTCGCGGGAATTCGCGACGCTCGAGGAATCGAACGAGCTCGACGCCTTCGTCGTCGGCCGTCGCGAGTTTCTCGATCCGCGAACTCGCTTCCGAGTCGGGGTGGGAGTGATCGACGCGACGGGCTCTCTCGGCGGGGGCTTCGGCTGGAGAACGTTTGCGACTCGTTCTTTCGACGAGGTGCAGCTCGGCGGCATCGTCGATCCGGGGCTCGTTCGGGAGGTGCGGGTCGGCGACCTGTCGGCCGCGGTCGATCCGCTCTCCGGGTCATGGCGTCTCACCATGCTCTCGAGCGGACTCGCGATGGGGTCGAACGCGTACTGGGTCTCGTTAATCGACGCTGCGGGTGGGCTGCGGGAGCTCCGCTCACTCAATCTCGAGGTGGTGCCGCGTATCCATCGCGTCGGCGGACGTCTCGCCGGGACGGTGAGCTGGTCTCCTGATGCCGGCGTGGTTCGCCTCGAGGACACGGTCGTCGTGTCGGGCGGGGCGACACTCACGGTGGCCGCGGGCACTCAAATCATCGGCGCCCCGGGAGCTCTGCTCGACGTGCGCGGGCGGCTCCGAGTCGAGGGAACGGAGGAGAATCCGGTCGGATTCTACGCGGCGTCGAGCGAGCCTTGGAACGGGATCGATCTCGGCGACGGCGTCGCGGTCGAAGCCGGCGCGCGTCACACCCTCGAGCACTGCTGGATCAGCGGCGCCGAGCGATCGAGCGAGGGACGGGAACTCGGCGCGGCGGTGTTCGTCGCCGGGGCGAACGTCCGCCTTCGCGGGGTGCGCATCGCCGAGACGCGCGGGACGGCGCTCGCGGTGCGCGGCGGGCACATCGCGCTCGAGGACGTCGTGATCGCGGACGGTGAAAGCGGCGTCCGCGTCGTCGACGGAACGATCGCCGCGCGCGGCCTCGCGCTCCGCCGACTCTGGGGCGATGGCCTGGTGCTCGTTGACAGCGGGAGCGGTGAAGCGCCCCTCCGCGACCTCCGGGTCAGCTCGATCGGCCGTCGCGGCATCGCCGTGGCAGCGGGATCGGTTGCGATCGAGAGCGGCCACGTTCGCGACGCGATGGTAGGAATCGAGCTCAGTCGCGGAACGCGGGTGAAGGCGAGCGAGCTCGTTCTGACGGGTGCGGCGCGAGCGATCGTTTTCCTCGGCGAGCCGACGACGCGCCCGCCGCGGCTCGCGCTTCGCCGCTCTGTCATCTGGCCGCATACCGAAGCCGTTGTCGGACGCGGGACGCTCGAGTTCATCGACTGCGTCGCCCCGCCCTACGGCGACCCCTCTGCGGCCATCGACGCCGACGGGATCACCTCGGAGTTGCCGGCCTTCGCAGCGCCGCAATGGGGTGATTTCCGTCGCCGACCGCCCAGCTCCGTCGAGACGCGTTCTTAACTCGAATCCGTCGTCACCTCGGCCCCGTTCGCACGCGCACCTCGACGGGCTGCAGCTTCACTTTCGCCGTTTGTCGCCCTCTGTCGCGGATGTAGTGGATCTCGACTTCGTCGCCGATGTCGTATTGGTCGAGCGCGTCTTGCAGATCGACGAGGTTGCCGATCCGCCGATCGCCGATCGCCACGACGAGATCGCCGACGTCGATGTCCCCGTTCGTGTAGAACACGGTGGGGCGCAGCCCCGCCGCTTCGGCCGCGGACGATTCGGGAACTTCGGCGAGGAGTAGGCCCGCGACGCCGAAGTGCCGCGCGATGAACCGATTCACGTTCCGCTCGGGCCAGATCTTGACGCCGAGACCGGCCCGGCGAAGCTTGCCTTCGATGATTCCTCGGACGACGCCCCGGGCGGTATCGATCGGTACCGCGAATCCGATCCCGGAGTTCGAGCCGCTCGGGCTGAGGATGGCGGTGTTGATGCCGACGACCTCGCCGCGGGAGTTGAGCAGCGGACCGCCGGAGTTTCCCGGGTTGATCGCCGCGTCCGTCTGGATCACGTCGGTGATCAGGCGGTTGTTCCGCGCGCGCATCTCGCGGCCGAGCGCACTCACCGTTCCCACGGTGAGTGTCTGGTCGAGGCCGAACGGATTGCCGATCGCGACGGCGAGCATCCCTTCGAGAAGCTCACGCGACGATCCCGCCTTGACGGGACGAAGCTTCTCGGCGGGCGCGTCGATGCGCAACACGGCGATGTCTTTGTCCGCGTAGGAGCCGACGACCTCCGCGGAGTAGGAGCTCTGATCGTTGAGAGTCACCTTGATCGCCGACGCGTTTTCGATGACGTGCGCGTTCGTGACGATGTGCCCCTTCTGATCCCACATGAAGCCGGAGCCCGTACCGGCGGGCACGGTCTCGATGCGCGATCGGAAGAACCCGACCGGTGTGCGAACGCGCGCGCTTCCCGTGATGAACACGACGGACGGCGCGTTGTCGCGGAAGATCTCGACGAGCCGTCGCTCGCGCGGGAGGAGGTCGTCCGGGATCGGCGGCTCGGTATCGCCGAGGAGAGTCGGGAGGGAAGCCGGACTCCGGACGAAGCAGGCGGCGAGGACTGCCGCGGCGAGGACGAGTACGGCGAACGGGCGGAAGTTAGGGGCGGAGGCTGGCATGGCTGGGGGAATCTCCGAGTTTGATCTCATCGGCGGAGACGCCGCGGGCCCTCTCGGCGGTCTCCTCCGTTTCTTTTGTTCTGTTCGGTCGCGAGCCGTTCGTCGACCGGTTTTTTTCGGATTCGATCCGGTTGGTCTTTGGGCTCGTGACGCAAGGTGCCCAGCTTGTAGGTCGCGCGGCTCGGTGGGGACATTCACGCGGTCCGATCGGGGTCACCGGGGCTTTTCCCTTGACAAATCCCTTCACGAACACCTAGAATTCTCCCCTCGTTTTTTATGTAACCCATTACACTTTCAGGGGTTAGGAAGATTCGCGCTGCCCGCCGTTTCGCCGCGGGCCGGCGGGGAGCTCCGCCCCGCGCTTCGAATGGATCTCTCGAAGTTCAAAGACCTGAAGGACTTGCAGTCGCTCCTCGAGTTGATGGGGACGTACGACCTTTCAGAGCTCGAGCTCGAGGGAGAGGGGCGCAAGATACGGTTCCGCAAGACCGAGCCGCAGGCTCCGCGCGAAGTGATCAGCTACGCGCCCCCGCCCGTCGGAGTGCCGCAGGTCCTGCCGGCGGGCGAGCCGGCTCCCGCGGCCGAGACGGGAGCGGCCGCCCCGGCCGGCGACTCCGGGTGGCACGAAGTGGAGTCGCCGCTCGTCGGTTCGTTCTACCGCTCGCCGAGCCCCGAGGCCGAGCCGTTCGTGACCGAGGGCGATCGCGTCGAAGCGGACTCCGTGCTCTGCATCATCGAGGCGATGAAGGTGATGAACGAGGTCCGCGCCGGCGTTGCGGGGGTCGTCAAGGAGATCCTCGTCAAGAATGCCGAAGCGGTGGAGTTCGGTCAGGCTCTCTTCCGGATCGAGACCGAGTGAAACGCTTCTCGCGCATTCTCATCGCGAACCGCGGCGAGATCGCTTTTCGGATCTTGCGCGCGTGTAAGGAGATGGACATCGAGACGGTCGCCGTCTACTCCGAGGCGGACCGGAACTCGGTGCATCTCGAGCACGCCGATGAGACGATCTGCATCGGTCCCGGGCCGAGCCTCAAGAGCTATCTCGACATCTCGAAGATCATCAGCGCGGCAGAGATCACCGACGTCGACGCGATCCATCCCGGGTACGGGTTCCTCGCCGAGAATCCGCACTTCGCCGAGGTCTGCCGGTCGTGTCACATCGAGTTCATCGGCCCGAGCGTCGAATCGATCCGTCTGCTCGGCGACAAGGGACGGGCTCGCTCGCTGGCGGCGGAGGCCGGAGTGCCCTGCGTGCCGGGAAGCGAGGGCCTCGTCGGCACGGAGCAGGAAGCGCTTCGCGTCGCGGAGGAGATCGGCTATCCGGTCATGATCAAGGCCGTCGCCGGTGGTGGGGGGCGCGGAATGCGCGTCGCGCACAACGAGATCAGCCTCGTGAGCGGCTGGATGGCCGCTCGCGTCGAGGCGGAAGGCGCGTTCAACAATCCCGACGTCTACATCGAGAAGCTGGTCGAGAAGCCGCGGCACGTCGAGATCCAGGTGCTCGCCGATCGTCACGGCGAGGTGGTCCATTACGGTGAGCGAGACTGCAGTCTTCAGCGGCGGCATCAGAAGCTCGTCGAGGAGGCACCATCGCCTTCGATCGGTCCCGAGACCCGCGAGGCGATGGGCGAGGCGGCGAAGCGTCTGATCCGCGCGGCTGGATACTACAACGCCGCGACGGTCGAGTTCCTCGTCGACCGCGATCAGAACTTCTACTTCATCGAGGTCAACACACGCATCCAGGTCGAGCATCCGGTTTCGGAGTTGATCACGGGGCGCGATCTCATCCGCGAGCAGATCCGCGTCGCGAGCGGCGAAGCGCTCGGCTACGGTCAGGAAGACATCGAGTTTCGCGGCTGGGCGATCGAGTGCCGCATCAACGCGGAAGATCCCGCTAACGACTTCAAGCCGAACGCCGGAACGATCACGCGCTTCGACCTCCCGGGGGGACGCGGGGTGCGGGTCGATACCCACGCGCGAGCCGGCTACAAGGTCCCGCCCTTCTACGACTCGATGATCGCGAAGCTGATCGTCCACGGCGACACGCGCGACGCGGCGGTCGCCACCATGCGGCGGGCGCTCGACGAGTTCCAGATCGAAGGCGTGAAGACGACGATCCCGCTCCACAAGGAGATTCTCCGGCATTTCCACTTCGTGAAGGGGAAGGTCGACACGGGGTTCATCGAAGAGCACTTCATGAATTAGCCAGCAAACAAGCGCGGACGCGCTTGTTTGCTGGCTAATTCATGTTCCTTTTGAGGGGGCATTCGCGAAGCCCCCTCGCTGGCGCGGCGAAGCCGCGCCAGCTTCACCCCGCCGAGCGCGCCTTCGGCGCGTTACGCGATCGGCTAGAGGTGAATCGATCGATTCCAGCCGATCCGGCTCTCGGAGTGAGTTTGCTCGGATCGAATCGGAGTCGGCTGCCCCGTGGTCTGCGGCGGAGCGTCGAGGGGGGGCATTCGCGAAGCTACCTCGCCGGCGCCGCGACGCCGCGTCAGCTTCACCCCGCCGAGCGCGCGCTCGGCCCGTTGTGCGGTCGGTTAGGGGGCGCCGTCGATCGCCGCCCTTGCGATTTTCGGAGTGAGTTAGCCCGGACCGAATTCGGGCCGGACTTCCCCGCGGGCAGCCGCGGGGCGCCGAGCTCTCGGCGCCGAACGAAGGGCGAACTCCGGCGACTGCAACGAGCCGGCGGGAGGCGCCGTCTTAGGCTTGAGGACCGGCCCGCACGTCGATCGGGCTCCGAGCGGCCGCCGTCGCGGCTCGTCCCGGTCCTGTTGCCTTCGATCTGACCACGAGGTA
This sequence comes from Planctomycetota bacterium, assembly GCA_965223845.1. Taxonomy (GTDB): domain Bacteria; phylum Planctomycetota; class UBA8108; order UBA8108; family SXIK01; genus CBDCXR01. Next base: position 249,249 of record CBDCXR010000004.1, read on the forward strand.
TCCTTGGAGCTTCGGTCTCAAGAACCTTTCCTGAACAGGGTTTAGCCTCTCTTCCCCCGCCCTCGGCGAGCGTTTTCGCGGTAGGCCGTCGGCCGCGAGCCGGAGCCGCCTCTCGGGTAGGTGTTCCGGCGCCGCCCGCGGTCTTTTCCGGGTGCGACGATCGCCGCAGCGCGATCCCGCGCGGCGGTCCTCCGAGGGAACAAGCGCAGAGCTCCGGGCGGGCCCCGTCCCCAGCTCGTCAGCGCGGCCGCACGGGAAGAGCACGAAGCCTCTATCGGAGTATGAACGTCATGTTGAAGAGCATGTGGAAGAGAAGCGGTGGATTCACGCTCATCGAGCTGCTGATCGTCATCGCGATCATCGGAGTTCTGGCCGGGCTCGCGCTGAAGGCGATCTCGTCCGTGCAGGAGTCGGCGTCGCAGGCGACGACCACTTCCCAGGTCGCGGCGATCGCGAACGCTCTCGAGTCCTATCTCTCCGATGAAGGTGCGCTCCCCGGCGCCTCGCGAAAGAACATCGACGAAGACGACAATCTGTTCCCCGAGCTTTTCAATGCGCTCCTCGACGAGAAGAAGCCAAAAGGAAAGGGCGGGCGGAGTGCTCCTTATCTCGACGTGAAGGAAGACGATGTTCACGTTTGGGATGACGACATTGGCGAGTATCGGAAGGCCAAGCGTTCGGAGCGTTTCGACAACGAGGTGGACAAGTTCATCGTCGACTCCTGGGGTCAGCCGCTCGTCTATCGCCCGAACAAGGGAAAGCGTCGCCAGCCGTGGATGCACAATCCGAGCGGCGCTGACATCTACTCCGTCGGATCGGACGGGGAAGATCAGACGAAAGAAGGCAGCGACGATTCGAATGACGACATCGGAAACTGGTGATCCGAGCGAACGTGGAAGACGTGCCTCGAACGCGGACGGAACGATGACGACGAAGTACGAGTGCCGGGGCTACGTGCGCGGCGCGGCGTTTCGCGAGCGCGAACTCCCGCCCGCCGCAATCCGTGACCGTCGCCGCCGAGGCTTCACGCTCATCGAGGTCCTCATCGTGGTATCGATCCTCGCGGCGCTCTTCGGTCTCGCGATCACCGGTACCGGGAGCTACATGGGGAAGGCGTCGGAGAAAGCGACGGTGTCCGTCGTGGTTCGCGTTCAGAGCTGGATGGATGAGTACCGCTCGCTCACCGGGTTCTACCCGCCGGACGGACTCGACAGCCGCGAGCGCACGAAAGAGGACCGCACCGAGCTGCGTGGTTCGGGCGCTCTCTACTACCACCTGACGCGTCGCGTCGTCGCCGAAGAGCTGATCGGAAGCCGACGGCGGCTGCGGGATCATCCGGCGGTGGCGCAGATCTCGGGTAGCGAGACCATCGACGAGCATCCCGACTATCCGGGCGTTCACGAGATTCGCGACGGCTACGGAAATCCCTTTCACTACGACAACACGACGAACGGGAAGTACCGCCCGCAGGACGGTTCGGTCCACTACCACGAGATCGAAGAAGCGGACCATCCGGAGGACCCGCGCGAGGGAACGCGCGAAATCGATGGCAAGCCCGTCGTTCGTCGGACTGGAATCCAGAGTCCGAAGTACGATTTCTGGTCGCACGGGGCGCACGGGCACGATCCCGGTGAAGAGCCGAGCATGCCGATTGCGACGTGGAACATTCGCAGCTTCGATTGACGGTCGGGAGAGAATCCGTGTTCACACGAGCCGATAGAACAACGCGCGGGGGGCGTCCGGCTGGCTTCACGATGGTGGAGCTGATCGTCGTGATCGGCATCATCATCCTCGCGGCGGGAATGATGGCTCCGACCATCACCGAGTTCTTCAAGAATCGCCACCTCCAGCAGGTGATGCGCGAGTTCGGCGGCACGATCAACTCGGCTCGGCTGCGCGCGGTGAACGAGCGCACGCGAGTTCACCTCGTGTTCTTCAAGGAAGGGATCCGAGTGTACGACGCGCGCGAGAACCGGTTCGTCGACGATCTCTTCGACGCGTCGGCGTCTCCGTTCAATGACGACAAGATTTGGTACGTGCTCGGATTTCAGGACCGCGCGTTCAATATGGACCTCGCCGGATACGAGGGCTGGGCGAAGACGCATCTTCCGCGAGAGGGCAAGGACGCGAAGAAGAAGCCCGTGCGGCGCCGTCGAGGGCCAGCGCCGAAGGAAGCTCCGCTCAATCTCGACGGTCTTCCCCAGATCGTGTTCCAGCGCGACGGCAGCGCGGAGTTCAAAACCGGAACCGACGTCATGACCGAGCTCTTTCGGCGTGATCCGCCGGCGAGCGGTGACATCATGGTGTTCAGCACGGGCAACACGAACGGCGGGTTCATCGACATTAGCAACAACGGGCAGAGTCGGAGTCGACTCGCGCTCCTCGAGAGCGAACCGGAGACCGCCGAAAAGATGAAAGAATCGTTTGCGGGCGAAGGCTCCCGCAAGAAAAAGCGGCGAGGGCGGAGGCGATCGTCATGAATCGACCACTCGAACAGTCGACGCCTACGGCCGATCCTCGCTCGGGGTTCACGATCCTCGAGATCATGATCGCGACGGCGATCTTGACGCTCGGGCTCGTCGGCATCCTCGCGCTCTTTCCGGTCGCGATTTTCACCGGAAAGCGCATCGTCGAGCAGTCGACAGCGGTTGTCATCGCCGAGTCGGTCGCCGAGGCGATTCGCGAAGGGGTGCGCAACAACCTCCGGTACAACCGCTACGGACAGCCGTACTTCGTATTCAAGCACGACGGGGTCACGGACCCGATCCCGCTCCAGCAAGAGCGCGAGCGCTACTCGCACGATTACTACATCCTGCTCCCGGGATACCGGCGCGCGCAGTTTTCCGGTCGAACCGCGCGCGACAAGGCGATGGACTCCGCGAAGACCTTTCTCTTTCCCGAAACGGATTCGGCGAAGAATGGGAACGGACGCCAGGAGCGCGCCGACAACGACGCCGACGACTACACTTACCGGTTCGAAAACGGTGAGTCGTACAAAGACATCTGGGTGGAGAAGACCTACTCGCTGGGGAACTATCTGCCCGGTCTCGAGGCGGAAGGAATCCGCGTCCTCCGGGATCAGAAGATCGACGCGATCCGGCAGTACTCCTACGCGTTCGCGATCTCTCCGAGCTACAACGACGCGAACATCACGCTCAGTCCGAACTCCGACGCGTACCGGCCGGCCGGGCGATTGTTCCACGTTCGCATCATGATCTTCCGGAGCTTCGTTCCCGTCGAGAAGGGCGCAGAGTCGCCCGTACCGGTCTACGAGCTCGACTTCGAGGTCGCCATATGATGTCGCCTGCGTTCGGTTCCGATCCCGATCGTTCCACGCGCCCGCGCGCACCGAAGCGGACGAGTGGATTCACGCTCATCGAGCTGATGGTCGCCCTGATGCTCGCGGCCATCGTGTCGATGTCGATCATGATGATCTCTTCGCAGGCGCGCCTCGCCTACGAAGAGACCGTGAAGAAAGTCGACGTCTACAATCGCTTTCGGTTCGCTTTGCAGCAGCTCGAGAACGATTTCAAGAACTGGATTCCGACCGGCGATCTCGAGTTCTACCAGGACGGAAGTGGTCGAGCGGGCAAGCTGAACAGCCACTGGGATCCGGGCGAGGAGGTTTCGGATGTCCGCGACGCCTTCGGACTCGGCGTTCGCGATGGCGGAACGTATCGCGAGTACGACGAGTTCGCGTTCATCGAAGAGCGACATTACAAGAGCCGGGAGCCGGATCCCGAAGATCCCGAGACGCGCGAGCACGCGGCCTTCCGCGCTTACTTCCAGACGATGACCTACGTCGATGGCGCGATGCGCCTCGCGAACGTCGAGTACTACCTCGCCGATCCCAAGAAGACGATGGGAAACGGCAGTCGCGCGCCTGGTTTTCCGACTGTCGTCGAACCGGAACATGTTCCGAACCTCTCCCTGATCAAGGTCGTTCGCTACTACGAGATCACTCACGGGTCGATCCAGAAGGTGAATGAGACACCCGTCAAGCGCCGAGTGATCGAAGTTGCGACGAACGTGACCGACTTCCGCGTCGAGTACACGGTCGATCCCCAGCTCGAGCAGCGCCGGCGCTCGAAGAGCGAGATCGAATTCTTCACTCCGGAATCGGAGTACAAGGCGCCGTTTGAAGTCGCGCTCAAACCCGAGCGCATCGAGAGCGGCGTCTACCGGCGGAGCTTCGGTTATGGAAGCGTGAAGCTGGACCAGTCCTTCGATCTCGCGACCGCGGAGCCCGACTTCCGCGGCGACCGCCGGGTCGGATTGAACAACGGGCGTCACGCACCAGTGCGAGTGGGCTTTAAGGGAAACACTCGCGTGCGTTTTGCGCAGCTCGTCCCCGGCGATCGGATCTTCCTCTTCACCGAGGGAAATCGGGCCGCTCGCGCACAGGGTGGAGGCGGCGGAGGGGCTGGACTCGCCAATCTCGTTCGGTTCTCCGCCGGCGACTACACGGTGAAGACGAACCTCAACGGCCTCCTCGAGCTCGAGGAGGACATCGACTCGACGGAGTGGGGCGGCCAGACTCAGTCCGGCATCCTCTACAAGGCGCCGTTCCTTCCGTCCGCGGTGCGGATCACGATGCGCATCGTCGACGACAAGGGGCTGAACCCGAAGACACTCCAGAAGACCGTCTGGCTTCGGCGTCGCTCGCGCTGAACGCGAACGTGTCCATCGGGTGACTCTGCCCGATCGCTCGCCCGCGAGAAGCGACGCGTTCACCCGCGTCCCTTTCCGGATCCACTGCGCGCGGTGACCGCGCCAGGCGGGAGGTGCAAACGGGGTGGCGCCGCACCGAACGGAAGGGTCTTTCCGACCCGCCGGGGATCAGTGCGGCGACGCATCCCGCGTCTTTGAGTGTCGAAGCTCCGCGTTAGGAGACGACCCGGTCCGCGTTCATCGACATGAGGAACTCGGCGTTCGTCTTGAACTGCTTGAGCTTCGTCTTCAGCAGCTCCATCGCTTCGACCGGATTCATGTCGTGGAGGACTTTGCGGAGCACCCAGATCCGGCGCTGCTCCTCGGTGTCGAGGAGGAGCTCCTCCTTTCGCGTTCCTGAGCGCGTGATATCGATCGCCGGCCACACGCGCTTGTCGGCGAGCCGCCGATCGAGATGGAGCTCCATGTTGCCCGTCCCCTTGAACTCCTCGAAGATCACCTCGTCCATGCGACTCCCGGTGTCGATGAGCGCAGTCGCGATGATCGTCAGGCTGCCGCCCTCTTCGATGTTTCGCGCCGAGCCAAAGAAACGCTTCGGTTTTTGTAGCGCGCTCGCATCGACGCCGCCGGAGAGGATCCTTCCGGAGTGGGGTACTTCGGTGTTGTAGGCGCGCGCGAGCCGCGTGATGGAATCGAGGAGGATCACGACGTCGCGGCCGTACTCGACCATGCGCTTCGCCTTCTCGATCACCATCTCCGCGACCTGAACGTGACGGGCGGCGGGCTCGTCGAAAGTCGAGCTGATCACTTCGCCCTTCACCGAGCGTTCCATGTCCGTGACTTCCTCGGGCCGCTCGTCGATGAGGAGCACGATGAGGTCGACCTCGGGATTGTTCCGCGAGATGCTGTTCGCGATCTTCTGGAGGATGATCGTCTTTCCCGTGCGCGGAGGCGCGACGATCAGGCCGCGCTGCCCTTTTCCGATCGGGGTGACGAGATCGATGATGCGGTTTTCGACTCCGGTCGGCTCGCATTCGAGGATGAGACGCTCCTCAGGGTAGAGGGGCGTCAAGTCATCGAAGTTCGCCTTGCTGTGAAGTCGATCCGGCTCTTCGTAATTGATCGCCTCGACGCGGAGGAGCGCGAAGTAGCGTTCGTTCTCCTTCGGCGGCCGGATTTGGCCCGAGACCACCGCACCGGTGCGGATCCCAAATCGACGGATTTGGGACGGCGAAATATAGATGTCGTCGGGGCAAGGATAGTACGAGTAGCGCGGAGAGCGAAGAAAGCCGAACCCGTCGGGAAGGACCTCGAGCACGCCTTCGCCGTACATGAGACCGTTCTGCGACGCGCGCTCCTTGAGCAGCTTGAAGATGAGATCCTGTTTCTTCAGACCGGCGTACTCGGTGATCCCTTCGGATTGCGCGAGCTCGTGGAGCTCGGCGATCGTCATCTTCTGCAGCTTGCCGACGTGGAGGCTCTCCCGATCGTCGTTCGCAGCGGTGCGTTCGAGCTGCTCGGCCTCTTCTTCGAGCTCTTCGTCGCTCGGCAAACCGGTGACGGCGCGCCCGCTTTTGGTCGCCTTTCCCGCCTTCGCCGGCTGGCTGTCGGCTCGCTTCTTACGCGTGTTGCCGCGCGTCTTAGCCGTCGCCATGATCAAGTCTCCGTAAATGATGGTTGGCTGGGTTGAGTCCCCGCATTGCCCCGAATTCCGTGCTCAAGCGTCGCGGTCCCTGCGCTCTGTCCGCGCGCGAGAGAGGCACGCGGCGACTTGTTCACGCGAGTTCGCGAGGGGGCCCGAATTATTGATGACGATGTCGGCGCGCTCGCGTTTCGTCGCGAGCGCGGTCTGGTGCCGCTCCCGCCTCTCGAGCTCGCCTTCGTCCCATCCGCGATCTGCCCGAACGCGGCGCTCGCGCTCCCTGGCATCGACTTCGACGAACACGACGAGATCGCATTCGCTGCGAAGTTTCGATGACGCGAGGAGGGGGACGTCGAGAACGAGGAGATCCTCCGGGCCAGCGTTCCGCCGAAACGCCTCGGCCCGTGCGCGGATGCTTCGTTCGACGGTCGGATGCACCCAGCTCTCGAGCTGCTGCAGTCGTCGCGCGTCCGAGAACACGATCGCGCCGAGACTCTTCCGGTCGACCCGTCCATCCGCATCGAATACCTGCGCCCCGAACTCCTCCCGAATCCGCGCCTTGACGTCACCGAGCTCGAGCGCGTCGTGGGCGATCGCGTCGGCATCAGCAATCTCCGCGATTCTCGCTCCGCGTTCGCGCGCGACGGCGCAAAAGAGGCGAGCGATCGTCGATTTGCCCGATCCGATTCCGCCGATCACGCCAAGAATCACGCTCTCTCTCCCGCTCCACGATGTCGCGCGGCGGACTCGGGTCTCGTCGCAGCGATTCGGTTTCATGAGGAGCATTGTTTCGTCCGTTCGGAAGGAGCCGCCGTCCGGCCGGGACGAGCCTCGGACCGGGGCGCGTGGCCGCGGTCTCAGACCGCGCCGCCGTCCGTTTCGCCGGACCGGCCTCGCTCCGAGGCAGGACACCGCGAGACCGGGGGCGCGGGGCTGTGAAGGGGGTCGTCTCGACTGATTCGGGGAATGATCGGGAGGGTGGTCGCCGGGCGAAGGCGTCTCACGGGAGTTTCCGCGCACCGTTTCGCGGGAGCTCTCTCGCGTGGCGTCGATGGGAGCGGGTCCGAACCTGACGTCCGGACCGCCGTTCGACGGCAGTCCGCCTCCGACTGACTGGAAGCCGTTCTCCTCACTCGGTGAGTCGCCGCGGTGGGTCCGATGGAAGCGAATTCCGTCGGGACCCGCGCTCGCGTGCCAGTCGCCCCGTCATCGGCTTTCCGGTGACGGTCGCGGCCGTCGTGGAACTGGACCGATTCGCCCGGATTCCTTCGCGATCCGATTCGAAGGACCCACCCGCTCGGTGGGGCGCCGAAGGACGCCTTTGAGAGCTCGGGGGGCCGGACTCACGGACAAATTCCTAACGCGCCGACCGGCTTGCGGCCCAGCCAGGGCTGGAAGCGTCTCACCTTCACTTCAATCTGGATCATGGTTGTGTCACAAAGTGTTGTCAAGAAAGAACCCCCGGTGCTTTTCTCCGCTTGACACGTTCTACCCCCTCTCTACAATCGGAAAAGGCTTTATCGGAGAGTCTGACTAGCCGGAAAGTCTAGCCGCCCGTTGAATCGGTTCGTGAATCGCGCGGACTCTTCAGTGGACGGCCGGTCACGACCCGACCGGCGAGCGGAGCTTCCCCGTTCTTTTTGCGGGGTGCTCGGCGCGTCTTCGGCGGAGTGACCTCGGGTCTCACGGGACACCTACCTCAGCGCAGATTCGTTCGGTATCGCGTTCGATCGATGCGGAGGGGACGGCACAATTCGAGCCGCTCAACCGCGCTTCGTGCTTCCCGCACCGCCGGTGAAGACGAGTTCGACTCCGCTCCGAAGCCTGCTTTCTCGATCTGAAAGTCGACTCCCCCGCCTGCCGCGTCGCCCGGCGATCCGAGATTCATCCAGTCAGTCCACGCATTCATTTTCCCCTCGAGAGAGAACCCCAGAACGGCTGCAGCACGGCGGAGGTCGATCTCCGAGTGAATCTCCCGCGCCGGGAGAGGATCGCGGAGTCTTCTCGACGCCCGGCTTCGGGCTCCCGGGCCGGATCGTTGCCGCGGAGGATTCGTAATGGCACAGCGAGACGGATCTGTCTTTTTGACGCTCTTCATCGTCATGTTCGTGCTCTTCGCGATCATGACGGCGCTCTTCATTCAATCGAATTCGGAGGTGACCAATCTCCAAGGTCAGCTTCGATCCAAGGACCGAGAGGCGGAGGAGTTCCGCGCGAACAATCAGAAGCTGAGCTCTCAGGCCGCGGATTTCCGTGCGCTCATCGGTGGCGAGACTTACCGCGACGGCGAAGCCTGGCCGACGAACGAACACTTTCGCCAGCAGCTCAAGGACAAGGTCGAGACCGCGATCAACGCGTCGCTGAAAGAGCTGGGGATGAACGCGCGGGAGTATACGAACCTCGTCGAACCGTACGAGGACATCCCGGCGATTCTCCGGAAGTACAGCGAAGGCATCACGAAGGCCGACGCCGATCGCCGCGCCGCGGTCGACACGCAGGCGCAGCTTTCCGTGCAGACGTCCGAGACCGTGAACACGCTGCAGGGCCGGACGTCGGAGCTCCTTTCGCAGATCGCTACGCGTGAGAGCGAGCTCGAAGACGTTCAGGGGAAGGCGCAGGACCGAGAGCAGGAGCTTCTCGCCCAGATCGAAGAGATCAAGGATCAGTGGTCGGACGAAGTGATCGATTGTCGCCGGAAGAGCAACTTCAAGGACAATCAGCTCCGGTCGCTGAGGACGCGCATTCAGAAGCTCGAGGAAGAGGTGCGGAAGGAGCAGGGGCTCGACGATGTCGAGCCGGACGCGTCGATCCTCGCCGTGAGCAATGAGACGGGGAAGGCTTGGGTGGACGTCGGTCGCAAGGATCACCTCCGCAAGGGCCTCATCTTCCGCGTCTTCCAGTACGTGAAGGGCGGGAAGCGCCTCTACAAGGGGCGAGTCGAGATTCGGAAGCCCGGTGAGGACATGAGTGAGGTCCGCGTCGTCGAAGAAGTCGACCCGCTCAACCCGATCACGACGGGGGATTTCATCTCGAGTCCCTTCTACGATCCGGAAGCGCAGCCGATCTTCGTGTTCGCCGGAACGAACCTGGCGTCGAAGGACGTCACGCGCGAGTTCCTCGAGTCGCAGATGCGGTTCTACGGCGCGGTCATCGACAGCAAGGTCGATCTCAACACCGATTACCTCGTCGCGACGCAGAACTACGAGAATTCCGAAGAGTACCAGCGCGCGCGTGAGCTCGGAGTGACGGTCATCCGAGAGGGCGACCTGCTCCAGTTCATCGGACTGTAGCGCGGTGGGGAGGCGGCACGAGCGCCGGAGCGCTGGTGCCGCCGCCCCGCGATCGTTGCAACGTCGTTAGGGCCGCGGTATCCTCCGGGATCGAAAGACTTCCCGTCTCGATCGCGACGCGGATGCGTCGGCGGCCGGGACGGAGCGGAGTTCGCTCGAACCCGGCTCCCGGAGCTGGGCCCGGCGAGTCCGAACCCTTCGCGCTTCGACCGCGCCTCGGTTCAGCCCCCACGCGGTAGCCGAGTCGCTCGGTTCCGCGCGGTTCTTGTTCTCACCTTCCGGCCGGTTCCGGATCCCAGCGGAGCGAACGCATCGACCCGAGCGGCGGCGTTCGACGAGCCCGCGGGAGAATGCGTTCCGGAAGGTCTCACCCCTCGCTCCCGCCTGCTTGCAGGACGGATCGTCTGTGGCCTCGCCTGATCCGGGATCGTTCGTGCATCGGATCGCCCTAGCCGAGTGGCGCGGACTCGCCGCGAGCGGGTTCGAGACTGTCGCAGGCGGCCGACCGCGAAATCCGCGGACGATTCGAGCCCGATTCCGGAAGGCCGAGCTGAGTGCGAGCCCGGTTGTGACCCCATGAAAGAAGTCCGAATGACGTTCGGCGAGCACCTCGAAGAGCTCCGCCGTCGACTCATCGTCTCGATCCTCTACTTGATCGCTGCCGTCATCATCTGCCTTTCGTTGGGTGATCGGCTGATGATGTTCACGCTTCGGCCTCACTACCGAGCGATCGAGGCGGCGATGGCGAGTCGACTCGTCGCGAAGATGGACAAGACGGCGGCGGAGTTTCGCCAGCTCATGGGCGAGGAGGCGGGGCTACCCGGCGATCTCACACCGGAGGACGTCCGGTGGAGCGACCTCTTTCGCGCCGAGTCGGCCGCGCCGGTACTCGAAAACCATCTGCGCGCTCCGTTCTCCGAAGCGGCGAGCAAGATCGGAGACTGGACGGAGTTCTCCGCCGCCGAACGCAATCGGATCCGCGGGCTGATCGGCGACATCGGGGAGAGTCTCACCAAGCGGATGCTCGAGCTCTACGTTCCGGAGGGGCTGCTCGGCCCCCAGGAGCGGATCATCCGTGAGCTCGACGCGACGCGCGCGCTCGTCGCTAGCGCCGAGCGGCTGCACGGGCCGTCGAAGACACAAGCTCTGCTCGGTCTCGGCCGGAGTTTCGAGAACCTCACGGAGACGCTGGACGACTTTCGCGCGTTCCTCGAGAAGAAGCGCGAGGAGGTTCGCGGCAGTGTCGACTCGCTCGCCGAGCTCACCGCCATGAAGGAGCCACGACTCGCCGAGTACCTGGTCGAGGCGATCGAAGCCATCGACTCGAGCGCGCGGCAGATCGTCGATCCGCCGTCCGCCTCGCTGATGGTGATCCACTACCTCGAAAACTTCATGGCCTACCTCAAGGTGTCGCTCATCTTCGGGCTCGCGCTCGCGTTCCCGTTCATCCTGCTCGAGATGTGGAAATTCGTCGGAGCCGGCCTCTACGACCATGAGCAGAAGTACGTGCGACTGTTCGTGCCGTTCTCGCTCGGGCTCTTCGTGCTCGGAGTCCTGTTCGGATACTTCTACATGATTCCGTTCGGCCTTCAGTTTCTCGCCGGCTGGGGCATCGACGAGGTGAACATCAACATCACCCTCGGGAACTACCTCGGGCTCTTCATCACCCTCACGCTTCTCCTCGGGCTCGTGTTTCAGATCCCGCTCGCCATGGTGTTCTTGTCGCTGATCGATCTCGTCCGCGTCGAGACGATGCGGCGGATGCGCCGTCCGGCGATCTTCATCCTCGTTTGCCTCTCGGCGATTATCACGCCTCCCGATCCGATCACACTCCTCCTCATGGCCGGGCCACTCGTCCTCCTCTACGAAGTCGGGATCTGGGTGAGCTGGCTCATCACCGAGAGGAAGTGGCGCGCTCGCCGGACGTCTTCGGGTCGAAGCACCTCGGCGCCGAAGTCGAGCCCGCCGCGCGATCCGGATTCGGCGAGCGCCTCCTCGAGCGGCGTTCCATCACCCGCAGAGGCTTCGCCTCCGGGAGACTCGGGGACCGGCGACGAGCCCGACGCGGCGGCTGCCGGGGATAGCGACGACGTGAACGTCGAGCCGGCCCCGGACGCCTCGAGCTCGGATCGCGAGGGCGATTCGAATCCGTCAAGACCGGACGGCGATGCGGCCGATGACGAGAAAGAGAAGGGGTAGCGTGCGGGTTCTTCGGAACGGCGACGCCGTTCGCGCCGAGCGTCGCAGCGAATCGTCCAGTTCGTAGACGATTCGCTGTGGCGATTCGACCGCCGTTACCGGACGGGATAGACTTCTCGCGAATCCCCTTCCTTTCGCTTTCTCGACTCCATGACCCGCCGGGAAGACCGGCGCGGTCTCGCCGCGTGCGATTACCCCTCTAGAGGAGTGTCTCGATCATGCGCTTGCGCACTCTATCCTCCGTCCTGAGCGGCGTGACTCTCGCCCTTCTCCTGACCGCGAGCAATGCGGTGGCGGACACCGTGCACCTCACCAACGGGGAGTACATCGACGGTCTCGTGACGTCCCGTAACGAGCGCCTGATCATGGTCCACATCGGACGGATCGGACGGATCGAGATTCCCGTCGAGGACGTCGAGCGCATCGAAAAGAACAACCGACGCGGGACGGAGATCCCGTTCGGATTTCTACCGGCGGACCTCGTCGATTCCTCCGAGGGCGAAGGCGCAGACGATGCGGGCTCCGAGGACGACGAAACGAACGCGACCGGCAGCGAGGAAGACGAATCTACCGGGGACGATGCCGTCGCCGATGAAGATGACGAGACCTCGGAGAGCGATGACGATCCCTCCGCCGACGCTTCCGACGACGAGGAGCTCTCTCCGGAGCAAGAGGCAGAGATCGAGGAGCTCGTCAGCGATCTCCAGCGGCAGAAGTCGCGGTATCGGCATCGCGCGGAGCGCCGACTGCGTGCGATGGGAAGCGTCATCCTTCCCGCAATCCTTCCGCTCGTCGATCACTCGTCGGAGAACACGCGCATCGCCGCCGTCCGTCTCGTCTACGAGGTCGGCGACGATCGCTCCGAGGTGCTCGAAGCCTGCGTCGACGCGCTCGCGGACGAAAACGTGTTCGTGCGCGAGTACGCAGCGCAATCGCTCCGCCGCATCACGCGCAAGCGCTTCGACTTCAACGCTCGAGCGAGCGTGCAGGCTCGCTCGGCGGCGGCGGAACGGTGGAGTGCGTGGTGGAGTCGCGAAGAAGCTCGTCGCGAGAAGAACGCCGAGCGCCTCGCCGCGAAGAAGAAAGAATCCAAAGCGCGCGAGAAGTCGGCGGCTAAGAGTGAAATCGATCGTGAGATCGAGGAGAAGGTGAGTCGACTCGTCGAGGAGCGCCTTCTCGAGGTCCTCGAGCGAAAGCTGCGCGAAGAGCGCGACGAGAACTAATTCGCGTACCGAGTGCGGCGCGCGCGGTGCAGAAGCTGATTCGTCGTGCTGGCGTCGTCTGGCGAGCGAGTTTTCGGCTCGCGCCCGCGCGCGAAGCGAGCGTTCGCGGAGCCGCGCACCCGAGCCGCGAATGCGGTTCCGCCCAGCGTTTTCACTAGCGAGTTGACATCGACCGAACCGCTAGGTAGGATCCGCCGCGTTCGTTGGATTCACCTGGCTGTTGCCGCACTTCTCTTCGGTTCCGCTGATCGTCCCGCTCGATCTGCTAGCTGCGTGCATTCGCACGATCTGTGTGCATTTCGAGTTGGTCACGTCACTTCTCCGCTTCGCCGGTTTCGTTTCGTTCGATAGAGTCTCGTTGACGTTTTTCGTCGTGCTCGTCTCCGAGCGCGAACACGAGCGGCACTCGGACGGAAGGACGGCGGAGAGAGGAGACGGTCGCCGTCGGCGCGACTCCGTTTCCGCGACGGACGGCATGCGGGTCGCGATCGGATTCGTTCGAAGGGCGATTTTCCCGGCGGGTCTCGCACGCATTCTTTACACGTGCGGAGAGAGCACCGGCGCGGAGAGGCGGCGATTCCTCCCGATCGGGTGGTGCGGGCTGACCTAGGCTCCGACGATCGTCGACCCTTCGAGTAGAAAGTGAACGAGTCGGGAAGCGGGGAGTAGGAGAAGCGAGAGAATCGTCGGCGCTCGCCCGACCGAAAGTCGGAGCGAGACCGAAGGCCGCGCGACCGCGTTGGGTGAGGCGGCGTGAAGAGAGGCTACGTGAAGAGTCTCGAGGAACGACTCGTCGGCCCGCGGCGTGACGAGTCCACAGAGGGAGGGTGAGGAGCGTCTGCGTCTCTCGAGTACGTCAAATGATCGGGCGGCCTCGAGAACGAGGCTCCCGCCGGTGCGACTCAGGCTGAGGTGGGGCGACGTCAGTGAGTCGGTCGCGGCGGGAGCGGCCGAGTGAGCGACGGTATCGGGGCGGCGAGGGGGCCTCCGCGCGATTGGTGGCGTGCGGAAGGTCGGTGGATGCAGGTCGAGGTGGCTTGGAGGTTGGTGGCGATGGTCTCGGAGCGCGGCGGGAGAGAGCGCGAGACCGGCGCGGCGCACGCGGTGCTCTGGCGAGAGCTCTGCGAGCGTCTCCGCGAAGAAGTCGGTGACGGGCGTTTCGAGCGGTGGGTGGAGCCGCTCAAGATCGTCTCCGGCGACGGCCCCGATCTCGTCGTCGCCGTTCCGAACGAGTACATGCGCGACTGGCTCGAGCGGCATTACCTGAGGCGGGTGCGAGCGCTCCTGCGCGAGCCGCTCCGGCGAGTTCGGTTCGAGATCGACCCGGATCGCTTCCCCGAATGTGGCCGCGAGCAGGAGGCGGTATTCGGGGGGCGTCCCCCCGGGGCGAGCCGAGCGGTGAATGACGAGGCGTTCGCCGTCTCATCGTCGCTGGGACTCGACGGCACGGCAGGCCGGGTGGCGTACGAACGGCGCGGCGGGGGCGCGTTTTCCTTGGCCGGTCTCGTCGTGGGGCCGAGCAACCGATTTGCGGTCGAGGCCGTTCGACACGTTCTGGCGGCGCCGGGGGATCTCTACTCGCCGCTCTTCCTCTTCGGCCCGTCCGGAGTGGGGAAGACCCACCTCCTCCGCGGAATCGAAGCCGAGTTTCGGGAGATGCGCGCTCGCTTCTCTCGCGGTGACGGATTGCCCCCCGCGCTCAAGGCGCGTCTCGAGGATGCCGGTCAAGCCCGCACGTTTCGCGTGCGGTACGTCACCGCCGAGAGTTTCGTCAATCAGTTCCTCGCGTCGCTCAAATCGCGGGAGCTCGCCGCGTTTCGCCAGAAGTTCCGGAGCGCCGACGTCCTCCTCGTGGACGACGTGCACCTCCTACCCGGAAAAGAGAAGTCGCAGGAGGAGTTTCTCCACACGCTTTGCGCCGTTCACGAGCGTGGCGGTCAGATCGTGCTCGCGAGTCAGGTGGTCCCGGGCGAACTGATCGGACTGATCCCCGCTCTGCGCGCGCGATTCGTCGGCGGGGTGCCGGTCGGCGTCAAGGCCCCGGATCGGACGATGCGCCTCGCAGTCCTCGAGCGGGCGGCGGCCCAGCGTGGATCCCGCTTCGACCGCGCCGTGCTCGAGTTCCTCGCGGATCTCGTCGGCGGGAGCGTGCGCGAGCTTCTCGGGGCCCTCGCGAGGCTGGATCTCACTGCGAGGGTGGAGGGGGGGATCGACGTCGAGCGTGCACGGGAGATCCTCGCGGCCGAGTACGTCCGCCGTCCGCGCCGACCGAGCCTCGAGCGTCTCGCCGCGGTCGTGGCCGACTACTACCGCCTGAGCTCGGAGTCGATCGTGGGGCGGGATCAGCGCCGTGAGGCCACGTTCGCCCGGCAGGTGTTCGTGTTTCTCGCCCGGCAATACACCGACCGGTCGTACCGCGAGATCGGCCGGTTTCTCGGGGGGAGAAAGCACTCGACGGTGAGCTCCTCGGTGACGAAGATCGGTGCTCGACTCGACGCGGATCCCCACTTCGCGCGAGAGATCGACGCGCTCGTCGAGCGCGTACAGGCCTTGAGGTGACCGCCTCGATCGGTCCCGGTTCGGGCGCTCCGGGGGGATCCGTCGCCCCCGTTCGGGGGGTGTCGGGGGACCTTATTTCGCCTGGTCGGCCGGATGGCGCTGTGCTAAAATTTTGGTTCGCGCCGGTCGGTCGGCGTCCCACCTAAGAGCGGCGTCGCACGTCCGCTCTCGATGTCCCTTTTTTGCATTGAACTCCCAGTGGGTTCCTCGCTTCGAGGGGGAGCTCGACACTCGTCACGGTGACCCGCCGTCGGCGGACGCCGGGCGACAATCTGCTCGTAAACTACTGCTGGTAACCGTACGCGCCGACAGATTCGGCGCGTGGGGAGGTCGACTCCCGACGTATCCCTTTCGGCCGGCCGTCCACCGGTGGCGGCCGACCGAGAGAGCGCGGAGGAGGCCGGGGAATTCAGGCGAGTCTACCGGCGACGTGATCGCGTTATTTGGATCCCGCCCGAAAGCTCGTTAGGATCTCTTCGAAGAGACGGAGAGTCTGGTCCGCGAAGAAATGGAGAAAGGGCTTCTCATGCGCGACAAGGTTTTGATCGCACTTCTTTCGGTTTGCTGCACGCTTCTCGCCGTCAATATGGGGGCGCTGTGGCAGCAGGGAGCCGTCAACGAAGCGTACGGACAGGCCGGAGGCGGGGGGACTGAGGGTGGCGGAGTGATCGTCGCGACCGTCGGTACCCAGAATGAGTCGATGTGCTACATCTATCACACGGAATCGAAGCACCTCGTCGCCTACTCCGCGCGCGGGAACGGCGGAATCAAAGTGTCCGGCGTTCGCAATACGGAATTCGACAACGGCTTCGACGAAGTGAACAAGCACTTCACCGTCAAGCAGGCGAGAGCGAACTCGAAGAAACCCTAAAAACTCCATCGACTCGATGAACCCGGAGCCGCCGGCGTCGCGCTGGCGGCCTCCGCAGCCAACGACTGAATCGACTGCACCTGGAGAAGATCGAGTCTCCGTCCTTGAGACCGTCTAAGACTAAGAGGAAGGCACCGTGAGTGAAGACCGCATGAGCTTCGATGAGGCCTGTCGGGCGCTCGGGATCTCTGAAGCAGAGCTCGAAGCGCTCGTCGCGGCCGGAGAAATCTCGAGCGTGAAGGAGGGCGACACGCTCTACTTCAAGCCCGATGTCGTCGAGAAGTACAAGGAGTCTCGTGACGGCGAAGCGACCATTCTGCTCGCCGACGACGATCTTCCTCTGCTCGAGGACGACGGTCTCGAGGAGATCGATCTTCTCGCGATGGACGACTCGGAGGAGACCGCGCCGACGACTCCCGTCGAGCCGGCTCCGGCCGCGGCCGAGGAGATCACGCTCGACGCCGCCGCCGAGAGCGTCGACGACGCGGTGGAAGAGCTTTCTCTCGACGACGACCTCCCGGACATCGATCTCGACTTCGGTGGGGAAGACCTCGAGACCACGGCCGTTCCCGAGGCGTCGAGCGACGCGGGTGAGGAGCTCGACGAGACGCTTCTCAATCTCGACGGGCTCCTCGAGGAAGAGGCGGAATCGACGACGCCGGTGGCCGCTGCAGGCGACGATCTTCTCGCCGGAGACGATCTCCTCGGTGAGGACACGCTTCTCGACACCGATCTCGACTTCGGTGAAGAGACCGACACGTTCGAGGTGGACACCGTCGACGATCTCGCCGGCGACATCACCGAGGAGGCGACGCTCCTCCGCGGCGGCGGCGCGCGAGTCATGCAGATGAAGAAGAAGGAGAGCCACGTTGCGATGACGATCGTCCTCGCGGTATCCGCTCTGCTTCTCCTCGTCCCGCTCGCGGTCGTGACGAGCACGATCTATCTCGAGGCGGCCGACGCGGAGGCGGGTCTCCCCGACCCGGACGCCCAGAAGTGGGTCTCCGACTACAATTTCCTCGGCGGCGCGGTGAACGGCATCGCCGACGCGTTCAAGTAGCCGGACCAGCATCGGCGAGAGCGCGGCTCGAAGGCCTCCCGCCCAGAATGATTCTCAAAACGCCCCGCGGTCGTCCCGGCCGCGGGGCGTTTTGCGTTCGGCCTCGGCAGGCGCGCGGCCGCGGCAGCCGAGCGACAAAAGAGCTTTACAGGAACATCGCGGCTCGGGTATAACCCCGAGAAATCTGAGCGCGAGCCGGAGCGATGGCGCCGGTCGCGCGAGATGATCGCTGCGCCGACGCAGCGGTGAAGTGAAGAGTTTTAGAGGATCTCTTGGAGCGGGTGCCGGCGATTTCCGGCGGTCGTATCCGGACCGGGCTCGGAGCGTCGCGTGAGCTTCCTCACGGCGGCATCGCTGGAGTCTCCCGGCAACCCGGACGGCGGATCGGTAAGCGGCACACCGGCGATGCACCGGACCCGCGGTGGCTCGGTATCGCTGGTATCGTCCCTGCTTCCGCGTACGCGGTGGGAACGAGTCGCGAGAGCGTCTTCGGCCGCTTGTACGGCGGTCGACGCGGCCGGTCGCTCGGCCCGCATAGCGCGCCCGTTTCGTTAGGTCACAGTCTTGGAGGGAAGAGGATGTCTTTTGCGAACACGTCGCTCTACCGGGTGGCGCGCAGTGCGGTGGTCTTGGGCTTCGCGGCCCTCCTCGGAACGGGTTGCGTGCCGTATCAGAAGTATCGCGACACGGTGTCGTTGCTCGAGAAGGCCAAGGCGGCGAACGCCGACCTGATCAAGAAGTACAACACCCTCACGGCGAAGTACCTCGCACTCGGAGGGGACGCAGCCAATCCGGCCCAGGTCGCGGCACTCAAGGAGCAGATCCGTCAGCTCCAGGAACAGTTGAACCGCGACGCCCCCGAGTTCGCGTTCAAGGAAGATGAGATCCCCGCCGAGGCGCGGCGCGAGGGAGCCGGAGGCATCGCCTTCCCCGACCAGCTTCTCTTTACCCCGGGAAGCGCAAAGCTGAAGACGACCGCGAGCCCCGCGCTCGATCAGATCGTCGACCTCCTCCGCACGAATTACTCGACGGAGCGGGTGGTCATCGAGGGACACTGCGACAACCAGCCGCTACGCGCGACGGAGAAGCTTTGGACGGACAATATGAACCTGTCCTACAACCGCGCGCGCGCCGTCTTCGAGTACTTCAAGAGCCGCGGCGTTCCGGAAGAGCGGATGATCGTTCACGCCTACTCGTACAATAAGCCGGTCGATCCCACGACGGTGAACACGTCGGAGGGGCGCCGTCTCAATCGTCGAGTTGTCGTCCGCCGGACGGGACAGCAGATCTTCCCGACGGCTACGGCGATGCGGGACTGATTGGTTCGCAAGCGCTTTGCGCTTGCGAACCAATCAGTTTCTTTTGAGGGGGCTTTCGCGAAGCCCCCTCGCCCTCGCGGCTCTGCCGCGAGGGCTCACCCCGACGAGCGCGAGCCGTTGGCTCGCGTTTCTGGTGCCCGGGGTGTTTGGGTGTTCCGGGGCGAATTGGTTCGCGAGCGCCGAGCGCTTGCGAACCAATCAGTTTCTTTTGAGGGGGCTTTCGCGAGGCCCCCTCGCCCTCGCGGCTCTGCCGCGAGGGCTCACCCCGACGAGCGCGAGCCGTTGGCTCGCGGTTCAGGTGCTCGGGGTGTTTGGGTGTTCCGGGGCGAATTGGTTCGCGAGCGCTGAGCGCTTGCGAACCAGTCAGTATTCTTTTGAGGGGGCTTTCGCGAAGCCCCCTCGCCCTCGCGGCTCTGCCGCGAGGGCTCACCCCGACGAGCGCGAGCCGTTGGCTCGCGTTCTGGTGCTCGGGGTGTTTGGGTGTTCCGGGGCGAATTGGTTCGCGAGCGCCGAGCGCTTGCGAACCAATCAGTTTCTTTTGAGGGGGCTTTCGCGAAGCCCCTCGTCTTCGCGGCTTCGCCGCGCGGGCTCGCTCCGTGGAGCGCGAGCCTCCGGCTCGCGGTTTCGGGAGGTGTCGGATACTCGAGGTGCGGTGTACTTGCCGCGCCCTTGTGTCCGCGGCGGGGCGCTCGCCAAGCGGAACTTCGCGAAGCCCCCTCGCCCTTGCGGCTTTGCCGCGCGGGTTCACCGCGAGGAGCGCGAGCCTCCGGCTCGCGGTTCCGGATCCTCGGCATTTGGCGAAGCCGCGAGGTCTTGATCCTCCCCGCCTTCCGCCGCGTTTTTCGGGACCTCGGCGTGAACCTCTTCACGAACGGCCTCGAGTTCGCGAGCATGCGGGGTATGTCCTCAAGGAGTCCCGATCCCAACCGACCGTCGCGAGGTGGAGTTCTCGATCGCTTGAGGCGTGCGGGACTCGAGCCCGATCCGCGCCGCGATCAGCACTTCCTCGTCGATCCGTCGCTCCTGCGAGCCGTCGTCCGCGACGCCGGCGTGACACCGGACGACGCGATCCTCGAGATCGGTACGGGCGCAGGTACGCTGACCCGCGCGCTCGCGGAGCGAGCCCGATGCGTCGTGACGATCGACCTCGATTCGTCGCTCGTCGCGTTTGCGCGGCGAGAGCTCGAGGGCTGCGAAAACGTTCGATTCCTCTGCGGTGATGCGCTGGATGGCCGAGAGCTCGCGCCCGATCTCAGGCGGGAGGTGGCCGAACTCGGCTCGTTTCTCTGGGTATCGAACCTTCCCTACAGTGTCGCGACGCCCTTGATCGGCGCCGTCCTCGAGGGCGGGACTTCCTGGCGTCGAGCCCATCTCCTCGTCCAGCGTGAAGTCGCCGAGCGAATGGCCGCGGAGAAGGGAACTCGATCGTACGGACCCCTCAGTCTCCTCGTCTCGTATTGGGCGCACACTCGGCTGGGACGCCGGGTCGCGCCGGGCGCGTTCCTCCCGCCCCCGCGAGTCGAGTCTCGGTTCGTTGCGCTGGAGCCGCGGTCGGGATCCGAGGCGTCCCCGGAGCTCTATCACTCGTATCGGTGGTGGGTTCTGGCACTCTTCCGACACCGGAGGAAGCAGCTCGAAGGGATCATTCGCGCCCTCGCCTTGCCCGGGATCGAGCCCCGATCGGTCGTCGCGTGCCTCGCCGCAGACCCGAAGACCCGTCCCGAGCGGATCTCGCGAGACCAGTTCGTGAGGCTCGCCGAAGCCATCCCGGCCCCGTTTCGCCGGCCTGGGCCCGACCTGCCGGCCTGATTTTCGGGGGGACGAACCGGGATCGCCCGCCGCCCGGAGGCGGCCGCGACCTTCGCCGGAGGAAAAAACCGCGCGGAACCAATTTGACAAGCTTTTGTCGAGATTTTTAGAATAGGCAGCTTGTGCGAATTTGATCTTCAGGACGCCGATCCGGACGTCTTACCCCCGCCGAGGCGGGAGATTCGTCGGAGCGGCCGTTGCTTCCGTCTGGGAGTGTGTCCAGACCGTTCGTTCTCGGGGTGTTCGGCGCACGGGAGAGTGCCGAGCGGGAGCGGGCTTCGGACGGTTCGGTGCTGTCGGGAAGGGACGAGAGGTTCGGCGTGGAGTCGGGATTCGTTCGGCGAACGCGGGCCGATATCCACAATTCCTCGAGGATCGCGGAAGGAGGCGGGAGTCGGCGAGCTCCAAAGGTGATGGAGGGAGCCGGCGAAATCCTCACGCGCGTTCGGCGTGCGGGAGCGATCCCGGAATCGATAGCACTCTGGACTCGACGTCCGGTTGATTAGTTTCTGGCGCAAAGCGGCGTTTGGGCGACAACCGCTCGAACACCCGCGAGTTAGCGCGTGGATCTGCGGCGGAAGATTCCGAGAGCCATGTTGTTCTCGAGTCGGACGCTGCGACGGGGATTGGCGCGCATCGACTCGATCCGAGGGTGTGCGGGGCAGGTGTCTGCGAGCGAGACGAGCGTCGAGTCGGTGCGGAGCGAGAGAAACGGGGAGCGTGGAGAGTTTGGAACAGTAAGTGAGGAGCTCCCGGGGGACCGGGAATTCAGAGGAGCTCCGACTCGGCCCGGGCCGCGGCGCCGGCACCCACGATACGTGCGGCGCAGAGACGGCGGACGAGTCGCAACGAACCTAACCGGTCGAGGGAGCCTCGGGGAGGCGCTCGGCGAACGGCGTAGAGCGACGAAAAAAGGTACGCCGAGCGTCGGGCGATCCGAGATCCCCTCGCGATCAATGCCGTTCTCGTGGCCCTTCGGAACCGCAGTGACTGCGACGCCGGACGAGTTCGCGGGACGGATACCGACGAAGTGGCTCAAGTAGGCGGGGTGCAGGCGTGGGAGCGGCGAGACGTCGCGCGCGACCCCGGAAGGAGACGAGCCAGGGAGGCGGCGCCGGCGAGAATCGAGACCTGCGATTCGGCAGGACGACACCCGAGCGCGCGGTACCTGAGAGCACGGTGTTCGACAGCGAAAAAGAGCAAGTTCGAGATCGCGTCCCGATCGAGGACGTCATCCGCGAATACAACGTCCAGCTCATCCGAGCCGGGCGTGGATTCAAGGCGCTCTGCCCGTTCCACTCCGAGAAAACGCCGTCGTTTCACGTCAATACCGAAGGGCAGTACTTCCGCTGTTTCGGATGTCAGGAGCGCGGCGACGTGTTCTCGTTCGTGCAAAAAATGGAACGAGTCGATTTTCCGCAGGCCCTCGAGCTTCTCGCTCGACGAGCGGGAGTCGAGTTGTCGCGCCGGTCGAATCGCACCGCGGGCGACCGCGAAAACGTCGTTCGTATGTACGATGCGCTCGAGCTCGCGCGCGACTTCTACCACCGCTACCTCCTCGAAGCGCCCGCCGCGCATCCAGCGCGCGAGTACCTCGAGCGGAGGGGGATCGGACGCGACGCGTGGAAGGACTTCCACCTCGGCTTTTCACCGACCGATGGTCGCGCGCTCCTTCAGTCGCTCTCGCACCGCGGGATCGATCTCCGCGTGCTCGTCGGCGCCGGTCTCGCGCGGGAAGCGCGCGGGGGGCACCGCGATGCGTTCCACGGCCGCATCATGTTCCCGATCTCGAACACGCAGAAGCGTCCGGTCGGTTTCGGCGCCCGCACGCTCGGCGGGGACGAGCCGAAGTATCTCAATACGGCAAAGACGGAGCTCTTCGATAAGTCGCGACTTCTCTACGGACTGGCGGAAGGACGCCAGGCGATCCACCAGTCGCGCGAGCTCGTCCTCGTCGAGGGCTACACCGACGTGATCACGGCGCACCAGGCCGGACTCCGGAACGTCGTCGCGAGCCTCGGCACCGCTTTTACCGAGGAGAACGCCCGGCAACTCGCACGCCTCGGCGACCGCGCCTGGCTCGTCTTCGACGGCGACCGCGCGGGGCAGAGCGCGCTCGAGCGGTCGCTCGATCTCCTCGTCGCCGAGGACATCGACGTTCAGGTCTGCTCGATGCCGGACGGACGCGATCCGTGCGACGTGATCCAGGACGGCGGAGCCGACGCGTTTCGCGCGAACCTCAACGATCGTTCCGCGAGCTTGTTCGAGTTCAAGTGGCGGCGGACTCTCGAGCTCGCGCGCGAGACCGAAGGCGGAGCCAACGCCGAGGCGCGCGCGATCGACGAGTATTTGCGGCTCGTCGGGCGCGTCCCCAATCCCGTTACCAGAAGACTTCACATTCGAGAGTTCGCGGAGCGCGTCGGAGTCGACGAAACCACGCTCGGCGCGCGACTGCGAACGCTCACGAAACCGACGGCCCGGCCTCGACCGGGGAATCCTACTGACGAATCGAACGCATCTGCGCGTTCGAGCTTCACCGCTTCCGCGGGGGAAAGAGAGCTTGCGCTCGTCCTACTCGAATGCCTCTTGGCGCTGCCGCACAACGCGGCGGAGATTTGGACCATCGTGCCAAAAGAGGTGTTTCGACGAAGCGGCGCGAGCGAGCTGGTCGACGCGATCGATCGACGGCTCGCCGCGGGCGAGTTCTCCCCCGACGGACTGCTGCGGGAAGTCTCCAGCGAAGACGCGCAGAAGTTCCTCATTCTGGCCTTGAGTCGCGTTCAGTCCGAGGAAACGGACTCGACAGATCACGAGGAACGCTGGAAGTGCGCACGGCGCGACATCGAACGGTACCGACTCACCGCGGAGATTCACGCGTTGGATCGCCAGATCGAAGTCGCGCGGCGGGAGGCGGATCGGGAGGGATATCAGTCCCTGCTGCGTGCGCGCCTGGAAGCTAAGAAACGACTGAAGCGCCTGAAAGGCGCTCCGCTGGCGGTGAAGTAACACGCCGAGGCGTGTGCCCGACCGCGAGCGGTATTGAGAGAGAGGTGTTTCCCTCATGGACAAAATGGAAGAGCGATTGAAGATCCTCATCGAAGAGGGTCGGCGCGATGGCCACATCACGTACGACCGCTTCAACGAGATCTTCCCGGAGGACTGCAACTCTCCGGAGAAGATCGATGAGGTCTTTGCCGCGTTGGAGGCGCACAGCATCGAGCTCCGAGATGATCCTCTGAGCTCCTCGGACGACAGCAGCTCGGACAGCGAGGGGATGCCCGAGAAGATCGACGATCCGGTGCGCATGTATCTCACCCAGATGGGCGAGATCCCCCTCCTCACGCGCGCAGAGGAGCTTCTCCTCGCGAAGAAGATCGAGATCTCTCGGCAGCGCTATCAGAAGCAGCTCTTCGGGAGCGGACTTGCGCACGCGGTCGTCGTGAAAGTTCTCGAGGACGTGCTGAAGGGCGAGCTGGCGCTCGACAAGACGGTCAAGGTGACGCCGTCGGGCAACGAGGACTTCGGCAAGGAAGACGCGTTCAACCTGATCCGAAGCAACCTCTCGACTCTCCGCATGATCCACGAGAGCAATAAGGTTCGTTTCGGCGAGAGCATGAACGGCTCCGGTGGGGTCGACGGCGAGGCCGAGTGGCTCGAGCCCGTCCGGTCGCGCAACAACAAGGGAAGCGTGCTCATCAGCGAGCTCAACCTGAAGAAGCCGGTCGTGAACCAGCTGCGTCAGGAGTTGAGCGCGCTGTGCGCGAAGATGCGCGGGATCGGGAGCGAAGTCGACAAGATCGAGCTCGCTCGGAAGCGCGGCCGACGCCGGCTGCGAAAGGCCGAGAAGGAGCGGATCGCCGAACTGCATTCGCGCCAAGGTCAGTACGAGCACCAGGCTCTCGAGCCGACCGCCGAGCTCTTCGAGCGGATCGCGACGATTCGCAAGTGGTACAACGAGTACGAAGACGCAAAGCGGAAGCTCTCGGGCGGAAACCTGCGTCTCGTCGTCAGCATCGCGAAGCGCTACCGGAATCGCGGCCTCACGTTCCTCGATCTCATCCAGGAGGGGAACACCGGCCTCATGAAGGCAGTCGAGAAGTACGAGTACCGCCGCGGGTACAAGTTCTCGACCTACGCGACGTGGTGGATCCGGCAGGCGATCACTCGATCGATCGCGGACCAGGCCCGAACCATTCGGATCCCGGTCCACATGATCGAGACGATGAGCAAGGTGCGGAACGCGACGAAGAAGCTCATTCAGAAGAACGGACGCGAGCCGACGATCAAAGAGATCTCGCAGGAGCTCCAGATCTCCGAGGAGGAGACGCGGAAGGTCATCAAGATCTCCAAGCACCCGATCTCGCTCGACCGCCCCATCGGCGATTCGGACGACGGGTTCTTCGGCGATTTCATCGAGGATCGCACCGCGCAGAGCCCGGTCAATGCGGCCGCTCACGAGATGCTGAAGGAGAAGCTCGACGACGTCCTCGGCACGTTGACCTACCGCGAGCGCGAGATCATCAAGCTCCGTTATGGCCTCGGCGACGGGTACACCTACACCCTCGAGGAGGTCGGGAAGATCTTCCGCGTGACGCGTGAGCGAGTGCGGCAGATCGAGGCGAAGGCTGTTCGCAAGCTCCAGCACCCGATCCGGAGCCGACTTCTCGAGGGGTTCCTCGAGTCGATCGGCTGATCGGAGCGCGGCCCGGCCCGGGCCGCCGGATCGAACGAATTCGAGAAGGAAGCCGGTAACGCTTGTCACCGGCTTCTTTTTTTTGCAAAAAGGGAGCTCAATTCGCTGCGGTCGGTAGCTCGGACGCCGGAGATGCGCCTGCCGGTCTCCCCCGCGGCGACAGGAGGAGCCCCGACATGCACGCGTCGATCGAGAAACTTCTGCGGGTTCAGGACGTCGATTCGCAGATCCTGTTCATGCGCGAAGCGATGCGCGTTCGGCCGCAAGAGCTGAACGACGACCGTGTGAAGGTCGACCAGGCGAAGTCGGCCGTCGCGGCGCTCCAGTCGCGGATCAAATCCGCACGGATGGCCGCGGACGCCCGCGAGCTCGACATCCGCAAGTTCGACGACGAGATCACGAAGCTCACGGTCGCGCTCAACCAGGCCAAATCGAACGACGAGTACTCGGTGATCCGCGACGGCATCGAGCGCCAAAAGGAGATGCGCGGGGGAGCCGAGGAAGACGTTCTCCTCCAGCTGCAAGAAATCGATCGACTCGAGGAGGATCGGAAGGTTCTCGAGTCGAACCTCGAAGAGCTCGCGAAAACTCTCGAGCGAAAGGAGCGCGAGCTCGAAGAGCTCCTCGGTGGCTTGCGGGCGCAGCTCGACGAGCTGGAGACGCAGCGCAGCGGACTCGTCGACGGCGTGGACTCCGAGCATCTCGGTCTTTACGACCGGGTCCTCGACCGCCACCAGAACTTTGCGATCGCGCGAGTCGAAGGGCAGATCTGTAAGGGCTGCAATATGCGCCTCACGCCTCAAGAGGTGAATCTCCTCCTTCAGGACACCTTCGTTCAGTGTCGCAATTGCTCGCGCCTCCTCTGTCTCGCGACCGATTGACGGCGCTCGGTCGGCCCCGAATCCGATCACGGGCGACGGTCCGACGAAGTCCGTTCCGGGGTCGCGCTGCGTGCGCGTAGCCGTTACGATGCGGCCGGTCCCCTCAGTAGAGGACACGGTCGTGGCCCATCAGCGGCAGCCCGTTCGATTCGCTCGGTCGCGCCAGGCTCAGCGATCCGGGCGGGCTGCCGGGGCCGAGGAAAGTCCGGACTCCTCAGGGCGGCGCGGTGGAAAACAACCACCGGGAGCAATCCCAGGGAAAGTGCCACAGAAAAGATACCGCCGGTGGGCTTCGCGCTCGCCGGTAAGGGTGAAATGGTGAGGTAAGAGCTCACCGCGAGGGTGGCGACATCCTCGGCAGGGTAAACCCCGCGCGGAGCAAGACTGAATAGGGAAGAAGAGACGGCCCGTCTCCGTGACTTCCGGGTAGGTCGCAAAGATGAAGGACCGTGCACCGAGCGTCTCGCGAGGTGAACAAGATCCGGCTTACGATCTGCTGGGGGGACTTTTCTAGCTTAGCCCGGATTCATCGCTTCGAGGCGTAGCGGCGGTCGAGGTTCCGACCTGTGAACGTGAGCGCTCAGCGACGAGGTCCGCGTTGGGGCTCACCGGAGACGGAACTCGACCGGAAGCGTTACCGTACTCGCGGTCATCGTTTCGCCGACCCGACCCGGACGGAATCTCGCCGCCCGCACCGCGTCGAGGGCGGACTGATCGAGGCGGCGACAGCCCGCCGACGATACGATCCGCACGGCGCGCACCCGACCCGCCGCGTCGACCTCGCAGCGCAGTAGAGCGGTGCCGGCGTGCCCGCGGCGTCGGCACGATCGCGGATAGCGCGGACTCAGCTCGCTCGCGAGTCGCGCGCTCGTCTTCGCGCTCGGTCGAGTCGGCGCGAGAGGCGGGGCGTCGCTCGGAGCGGAGACGACGGTCTCGGCGAGCTCGGGCGGTTCCGTTCGCGCGAGCGCCGCGGACGCGGCCCGATCGCGTGTCACCAAGCTTGCCGCTTCGTCGTTCTCGGTGGTTCGCCGCGATACGTCTCGCTCCGGCGCCACGGGCGGTCGCGGCGGCGGCTCGGCCGCCTGAACGGGAGCGTGAATCTTCCGCGGCGCTTCCAAGGGGCCCAAGTCCCGGATGATGTCCTCGAGAAGGACGAACGAAGGAGGGTTCACGGGCTCGGCGAGACGCGGAGCGACGATCGCGGGCGTAGTCTCCGCCGGATCCGCGATTCGGGGGGGATCGGGCTCGCGGGGTGCTTCCTCGTTCGTCTCGACTCCCGACCCGTCCGCCGCTCGACCTTTCGACCGTACGACTACACGAACGGCAAGCTCTCCCGCTTCCCCGGCGCGAAACGCCGGGACGCTCGGCGAAGGCTCCGAGGCGCGCACGACCCAGAGCGACGCGAGAAGCGCGACGTGGAACACGGTCGATGCCGCGGTGCTGACGAGAAAGAGTCTCGGACTCGTCTTCAAGTGAGCGTCCTTGTGTGTGGTCGACAGGTTGGTGCCGTTAGGTCACTCGAACCCGGTCCCGATCTACCGTACTAGCGACGGCGCGGAAATCGCACTCGCAAGCTCTGTTCCTCACACCTCGAGCAATTCCGCCTCACCCTCTCTACTTCGTCTTCCTTCGAGCCCGTCGCGCCCTTCGTGTGAAACTCTTTCGCGAGAAGATGCGAGACGAGTTCCTTGACGCCGAGTTACAGAGTCAAATCCACACCGAGAACGACGTTCGTGCCCGGTTCGTTTTGCCCCGATCCGTGAATGCGGTAGTCGACGTCGGTGATGTTTTCGATCGCGCAGAAGACCGTGATGCCCTCGCGGACCTCCGCTCCCCCGCGGAGAGAATAGACGGTATAGCCGGGCGTTCCGCGCGGCGGAATCCGCTGTGTATCCGCCTTGTCGCGCGCGGAGAGCCGATCCTGATCGTCTGCCATCGTGGCCGACGCTTCGACCCAGTATTTCTTTTCGGGCGAGTCCCACCGAACGCCGAGGATCGCGGTCGCCGGCTGCAAGCGAGAGAGTGGTTCGTCCTTCTTGGTGCCGCCGACGAAGTTCTCCGCTTCTCCCTCGATCCACGCGAAGTTGCCGAAGGCGGTGAAGCCTTCGTAGAAGTTCCAGGCCAGGCCCAGCTCGACACCGTGGACGAACCCGTCGCCTACGTTGTCCTTCGTGACTTCGGGATCGCCGTCGATCGTGTTGCCGGTAGGGAACCGTACGATCATACCGTCGATGATCGTGTAGTGATACGAGGCGTAGGCGTGGAGTCCGAGATCCTCGAAGAGGACCTTCGAGCCCACCTCAAATGACACGAACTCTTCTTCGTCGAGGTCGGGAGCCGGCGTTTCGACCTCGCCGCTGCGGGAGACATCGAAACGCGTGAGATCGGAGAGATTGGGGGCGCGGAACCCCTGCGAGACTCCTCCGAACAGATTCCACTCCTCCACTACTTCGTAGAGCACTCGCGCGCTCCCGACGACGCCGAAGAAGTCTTCGCTGAGGGATCCGAAGTTCGGAGCGGTCAACGGGTCTGGATCGACATCGTCCGCCTCCGCGTGAGCGTACGTGACCCGCCCGCCGAGGATCACTTCGAGACGGTCGACGGGCTGGAAACGGTCTTGGAGGTAAAACCCCAGAAGATCGTACGACGCATCGTCGGCGACCGGGCCGCGCGGTCGCACCGTCCGGAGCGAGCCATCGTCGTTGTATTCGCGAAAGTGGGATTCGACTTCGTCGTGGTAGTACTCGATCCCGTAGGAGAGGGTGCCGATCGGAGAGGGGCTCTCGAGCCGGAGCCACGTGCCGAACTGACCGTCGTCGACGCCCTGCCGCCGTTCGCGCAGGTTGCTGCGAATTCGCTGCTCCTCCTCTTCGTGGAGATGGTAGGAGACGCTGAAGCTGAGCTGAGACAGCCACGAGTCTTGCTCGGGGGTCCAGTGGATCTGGCCGTATCCGAGCTGTCGGCGCTGATCCAAATCCCGTTTGAGATCCGTGCCGACGGTGGTCCCGCGAAAGCTCTTCGAGAACACGGTCGAGTGCGTCCGGGGAACGTTCTCTTGGTGGACCGACTGGAACGCGAGCACGAGGTCGAGCTCCGGACTCAAGCGAAAGATCCCTTTGACGTCGCCGTCGAGTTCGTCGTACTCCGTGTTCGGCAGCTCGCCCGTATCGCGGCCGCCGGAGAGCTCACCGAAGTCCTTGTAGGAAAGACCGCCGAGCACGCCGGCGCGCGGCGCAAACTCGCCCGACAGCTCGGCGCGGGCGACGTGCGAGTCTTCCGCGCTCGCAAACCGGTAGTAGGTCCGCGCACTCCAATCGAATCGATTCGAACCGTGATCGGAAAGGAGCCGAGGAGAGCGGCCGCGGGTGAGGAGATTGACGGTTCCGCCGACCGCGTCACTCCCGTAGAGGACGGAGCTCGGTCCCTTGACGACCTCGACGCGCTCGATCGAGAGCGGGTCGACCGTGTTCCAGTACTGATTGGGTCCCTCGCGGAACACCGCGTTGTTGAGCCGGATGCCATCGATGAGAAGGAGCGTTCGGAAACCGGTGAATCCGCGTATGAACGGGGATCCCTGGCCGTAGCCGGTCTTCTGCACCATGACCCCGGGCACCTCTCGCAGCGCTTCGGGAAGAGTGCGGAACGCCTTCCTGGTCGTCAGGGAGTCGGCCGAGAGCGATTCCGTCACGTACGGAACGTAGAACTGTTCTTCCTCGATGCGCGTCGCGGTGACGACGATGGCGTCGAGGAAGCCGTCGGGCACGGCGTCCGGGACCGGTTCGGAGGTCGACTCGGCGCTCTCGCCGCCCCCGCCGGCCGAGTCTATTCGTTCGCCCGGCGTTTGCGCCTCGAGCGGGGAGGACTCCACGTCTCCGGCGACGGCGGTTGAGGCCAACATCAGCCAGGCGGCGCTGAGCGCGCTCACCCGACGACGAACGATTCCCGACGGTCTACGCGGCATCCCGATCTCTCCTACGGAAGTTCGCCCCGTAGGAAAACGGGCGATGGACCGTGCGCGGTTCATTTGGATTCAAAGAATTCCGGGAGAGACCCCACGATCGACCCCGCATCTCTCACGCGAGAATCGATGACGACACCGGTGAGGATGCGGCGCTTCGCCGCGTCGCTCACCGAGTCTCCCGAGAGCTTCCGATCGAGCGAGGTGTCAGGTCGCCGCAGTCGCTGGGCCGAGAGCCCCTCGACCCAGCGCAGCGCGACGCGTCAGACGAGCGGCCGGACGAAGACCCACTCGACGATGAACACCACCAGGCAGAGGATTCCGATGCCGACCACGATCTGGATGAAGAAGTGGCGGGTCTCCTGCCAGATATGGCGCGGCTCGTCGATGCGAATCGCAGCGGTCGCGCTCGCGACGACGAGGCTGACGAGGAAGAAGTGGACGAGGTAGGTGCCGAGAGCGCCGACCGTGGAAACGACGGGCTCCGCCTGGGCGGCGAGCGCGAAGTTCGCGAGCATCGTCGACATCATCCCCCCTCCTCCGGCGGCTTGTCGTCCCGGCTTCGACTCTCCTCCGCGCTCCGTGCCGCTGCGGCCCATGTCTTCGGGTCGAGCACGTGGAGAACCGCGAGCATGTTGAGGAGCCCGCTCACGGTGACGAAGAGAACTCCGAGATGAAAATGCGCGGGGAGCTTGCGGTAGGGAATCCGCGAATCCATGTCGGTGTGCGGCTCCCCCCAGAGGTTGTCGGCGAGGAGCGTGCTCAGCCCGTTGCCGAGCTGGCAAGAATAGAGAATCGGACTCACTTCGCGCGAGACCGCCATATTGCTCCCGAGCGCGCTCTCTCCGAACCAAAAGAGTCCGAGGAGACCGGCGCCGATGATCACGCCCCGGAGCCGGAACCCGAGCATCCAGTGCCCCGATCCCGGGAGCAACCAGCTACAGATCGCGGTGAGGAGGTAGTCGAGATGCGTGCGCTCGGATGCGGGAGGCGAGGTCGGCATGTCAGTACGTGGGTGGTGCGGATGCGCGGCGAGGCGCCCGTTCTACATCGTGAACTTTTCGCCGAGGTAGTACTTCCGGGCATTTTCGTTCGACAGAATCTGCTCGCGGTCGCCGCAGGCGATGATGCGGCCGTCGAGAATGATGAACGACCGGTCGGTCGTGTTGAGCGTCTCGCGCACGTTGTGATCCGTGACGAGAATTCCGATTCCGCGATCGCGGAGACGGAAGATGATCTCTTGAATGTCGCTGACGGCGATCGGATCGACGCCGCTGAACGGCTCATCGAGGAGGATGAGCTTCGGATCCGTGATGAGCGCGCGTGCGATCTCGAGTCGGCGCTTTTCTCCGCCGGAGAGGACCGCGGCGCGCGAGTGGAGGAGCTTCCCGAGACCGAACTCCTCGACGAGCTCGTCGCGCTTCCTGATGCGCTCGGCGTACCCGAGCGATGTCGTCTCGAGGATCGCATTCAGGTTCTGCGCGACGGTGAGCCCGCGAAACACGCTCGGTTCCTGCGACAGATAGCCCATTCCGAGGCGCGCCCGCTTGTACATCGGGAGCTTGGTGACGGGCTCGCCCTTGAATCGGATCGAGCCCTCGTCCGGCGCGATCAGGCCGATCGTCATCCGAAAGGTCGTCGTCTTCCCGGCTCCGTTTTTCCCGAGAAGGCCGATGATCTCGCTGCTCCCGACGGTGAAGCTCACTTCGTCGACGACGCGGCGGCCGCGGTACTCTTTGACGAGTCCCTCGACCTCGAGCAGCGTCTCGCGGACGCGCGGGTCACGCGCGGCCGGCTCGCGGGGTGTCTTCAGCTTGACCATCGTCTCGGTGTCCTCCTCACTTCTCGGAACCGGTGCCCCCACTCGGCCGCCGATCTTACCGGTTTCCCGGGGATTTCTCACGTGCTTGAGTTCGCGCAGAGTCTTTCCGAGCGCGCGCACCTAGCGGATGAACTTCGCCTCCCAGATCGGCCAGAAGACGAGCAGCGCTTTTCCCATCAGCGCCCCGCCTTCGACGTGCCCCCATACTCGTCCGTCGGACGAGGAGGGGCCGTTGTCTCCCATCGCGAGATACTGATCGTCACCGAGCTGATAGGACGACTTCGACCAGCTGCTCCCTTCGTCATCCCACCGCCCGAGGTAGTACATGTCGCGATAAACGCGTATGTCCGTGAGCTCGACCTGCTCGTTCGCCACGACGAGGTGGAGGGTGTGTGCCTCGGGGCCGGCGTACGCAGGCGGGTTCGGCGGGGCCTCGTAGCGAACCCGACTGAGATCCGTGCCCTCCGGGACGCTCGTGTACTCGAGCTCGAGGACGAGCTCGCCCTCGACGAACACCGCCGCGCGGTCGTCGAGGTTCTCGAACGCGATGGCGGTCGCGACGTTCGGCGCGAGTGCGATGCTGGCCTCCGCGCGATCCGCCGGCTCGAAAGCGGCGCGCAAGGGATCCGCATTCTGCGCGCCGTTCGTAATGCGGTGGAGAATCGCGGGCCGCTCCGGGCTCGCCTCGCCGACGGGGAGCCGAAACTGGTACGTGAACTCGCCGTCGCGAATCTCCCCGCCGACCCAACGATCCCCACCGCTCCGAGCCGCCGCTCCGCTTCGAAGCGGTCGAGCTACGAACTCCACCCGGCGGTCGCCGACGATCGCGGCCGCCGGTGACCCGAACCTCCCCTTCCCGGTCACCGCGAGGAGGTTGTAGTTGTAGTAGTTGTCGATGGGACGCTGATACGCGAGGATCGCGACTTCATCCGCCGCGTTGACACTCCAGCGGAGCTGATCTGCATCCCACTCGGCGAGCTTCGACGGCGCGTTCGGACGTCCTGCCGTCACCGGTGCGACCTCCGCCCACGCGGACGGTACTTCCGCGATCGGACGCTCCTTGATCGAGGAGTCGGAGATCTTCCGCCACAGGCTCTCCTGGACGCGAGGGTGCCGGTACTTTCGCTCGATCTTGCCGTCGACGTAGATGTCGCCGTCCCACACGTCGATCCGTTCCCCCGGCTTGCCGATGAGCCGTTTGATGTAGTTCTTCCACTGGTCGAACTGAAACACGATGACGTCCCAGCGTTCCGGGGAGCCGATCGCGTAGGCGAACTTCGTAACGAGGATCTTGTGTCCGCCGTGGACGTTCGTCGATTCGAGGACGTCCTCGTAGACGAGCGTGCAGTTCGGGCAGCGCGCCGCGTACGGCCGGGCCGTCACCTCGGTGAAGCCCTTGCTATTGCGCGGTCGAAATTGGAACGCGCAGGCGGTGCACGCGACGTCACCGCCGCGGCGCAGGCGTCCGCTCGCTCCTCGCGCGTGAAGGTCCATGCCGCACCCGACCGGGTTCTCACACGGTCCCTTGTAGAGGAGCATCCGGCGGTAGGAGACGTTGACCTCGCCCGTACGCGAGTCCGTGCCGATCGCGATCGCGAAGTCGACGTCGCAGCGCGGACAGTCCCGCCAGGCGTGGATTCCGAACAGGGTGGGGGCCATCGAGCCCGTCGGGATCTCGAAGGCTTCGATCGCGAAGTGACGGATGACGACGGCGAGCACGATCGCGACGACGAGCGCCTCGATGTTCTCCCGGATCTTGTCGAACGACGTCGGCGGGGGGCCCGGGGGCGGGCCGGCTTCCGCTCCGTCGGGCGCGCTCGCTCGAGTCTCGGATTCGCTCCGCCCGGTCTCCTCCGGCTCGGACTCGTTCGAGGCGGATTCGGTGGGGGGCGTCTGGCTTCGAGAGCGGCGACTCCGCCTCTTTCGGTTTCGATTGGCCATGGGGGTATCGGCGGGTGAGGAGTGACCGGCGCGTCCGAGGAAGGCCGCGAGAAGCCATAGAAGTACAACAATCCACGCGCGATTTCTGCACGAAAGGACCGCCCGTCTCCCCTGAGTCGCACGTCGGTCCGTAGGATTCCGCGCAAACCGAGCGCGACGGCGCCCCCGAGCTCTACGCGATCTCGCGGATGCGACCGGGCAGCTCGGCGAGCGCGCGCCCGCGGTGGCTCACGCGGTTTTTCTCGGCCGGTGAGAGTTCCGCGAAGGTCGTTCCCGCTGGCGGATAGAAAAAGAGCGGATCGTAGCCGAAGCCGGCGTCACCGGAAGCGCGCTCGACGATCGCGCCGGGGCATCGCCCCTCGGTGACGATGAGCGGAGGCGCCGACGACGCATCCGACCCCGGGCGAACGACCACCATGACGCAGTGGAACGCGGCGGAGCGATCCGGGGTCGGGACGCCCTCGAGCGCCGCGAGAAGCTTCGCGTTGTTGGCCGAGTCCGTCGCGTCCTCTCCCGCGTAGCGGCTCGAGTGAACGCCGGGCGCACCGCCGAGCGCGTCGACGCAGAGCCCGGAGTCGTCCGCGAGAACGAAATCCGGTCTCTCGTCCGCGGCGAGCGTCGCCACAGCCTCCGCGTACGCTCGCGCCTTGATCGTCGCATTCGCGAGAAACGTCTCGCCGTCTTCGACGGGTGGAGGAGGAATCTCGTGCCCCGCGGCTGCGAAGATCTCCGTTCCGACGACCGTCACGCCCTCGCCTTCGAGCACGGCCGAGATCTCGTCGAGCTTGTGTCGATTGCCCGTCGCGACGAGAAGACGAACGCCGCGGCCGAGGACTTGTGCACGAGGATCGGTCATGGAGTTGGCGTCGAGGTCGCTCATCGAGTGGCGTGGACTACGCCGCAGCGACCGTCGCGAGGGGGGCTCGGTCGTGCGGGGATCGAGTCGGGACCGTAGAATATGGTGAACTCGGAATCGCTGGTGGAAGCTGCTTTCGCTCGAAGCGTACGGTGTTCGCCCACTCGACTCAAGAGACCGATGCTTTCCGCGCCTCCTCCTTCGTTTCGCCTCACCGCCGCACCGCCCGCGTTTCTCCGCGCGGGTGCATGCGTGCTCACGGCGATCGCGATCGGCAGTCTCGCCCCTTCCGTTCTCGGCGACGAGCTCCGACTGAAGAATGGGAAGGTCTTCGAAGGCGAGCTCATTCCGGTCGACGAAGACGGGCGCATCGGAATCCGCCTCGGGAATGGCGCTGTCGTCAGGTTCCCCGAGTCCGAGGTGGCCTCGACGGTCACGAAGGAAAGCCCGATCGCGCGGTTCGACCGGCAGTTCGCGCGACTCGTGTCCGTCCGCTCCGGCGACGAAGCACTCGAGCCCCTCGTACGTCTTCTCGTCTGGGCCCGGGAAAAGAAACTGCGCGGGCGAGCCGAGAAGGCGGCCGAACGGATCCTTGCCATCGACTCGAACCACGAGCTCGCGCGCTGGACCCTCGGTTACGTCGTCTTTCAAAATCGGTGGGTGAAGAAGAAAGATCTCCGCCGGCGAAAGGATCTCGTTGAGGTCGACGGCGAATGGATGACGCGGGCGGAAAAAGCGAGACGGGAGCGGGAGGAGCGCGCGCGGGAGGTGCGGTCGGTGCTCGCCCTCCTCGAGTCGCCGAACGGCATCCTGCGCCAATACGCGATCGAGGAGCTCGCGGGTCGGACGCGGAAGCGCGATGCCGTCGCCATCGCGACGCTCGGTGAGCGCGTCCGCGACCGAAATGCCGTGCTGCGGGCGGTCGTTCTCGCGCAGCTCGCTGAGGTGCCGGTCAAGACCGCGCGCGACATCGAGCGGTTCGACGCGAGGCGAATCGCGCTCGAGCTTCACCGGCTCGGTCTCGTGGAAACCGACCCGACCGTCCGGCCGCTCCTCCGTCGAGCGGTGACGCGCTTCTTTCCGGAGGAGAGCTTTCGGCTCGCGATCGACGAGAGCGCTGTCGCGCCGCCCGCCGGAGGGCGAGCTGCGACCGAGACGCGCGAGCGCCGGATCGCGGAGCTTCTCGAGCTTTCCGTGCAGAAGGCGTGGGTGCCGAAGCTCTGCCGCGCGGTTTCTGACGGCGGAGAGCGACCCGCGGTGCGCCGGGCGCTCGTCCGTATCTTCGGTGAGGATTTCGGGTACGATGCGTCGAAGTGGCTCGCGCACTGGAGGGCGCGAGCGAGCGAGTTTCGCGACGTGAAGTAGTCGCGTCGAGACATTCCTTCCCGCGCGTTTGCGCGGTGGGCGGACTCGCGCATCACCTGTCGCACGCACCGCCCACCGGAATCCATGCCCCGTTCCCACCCCGCCGACGAGCCCCGTCCGATCGAGATCGTCCCGCGTTTTTTGCGTCGTCATTCGGCGAGCGTGCTGTACGCCTCCGGCGAGACGCGCGTTCTCTGCGCGGCGAGCTTGTCGCCGAAAGTTCCGCCGTTTCTCGAGGGGACCGACCGCGGCTGGGCGACCGCCGAGTACTCGCTCCTCCCGGCCTCGACGCAGCCTCGGGCCGCGCGCGAGCGGTCCGGCAAGCTTTCCGGTCGCACTCAAGAGATCCAGCGGCTCATCGGCCGTTCCCTTCGCGGCGTGCTCGACCTTACGGCGATCCCCGGGAGGACGCTTCAGATCGACTGCGACGTGATCGAGGCGGACGGCGGAACGCGCACCGCATCGATCAACGGCGCCTACGTCGCGGCCGTCATCGCGGTCGAGGACGCGATCCGCGACGGGGTGATCGAGCGGAGTCCACTCGAGCGTGCCGTCGGAGCGATGAGTGCGGGGATGGTGGGAGGAGAGCCCGTCCTCGATCTCAACTACGACGAGGATTCGACCGCCGATGTCGATCTCAACCTCGTGCTCGTCGAAGGCGGCGACATCATCGAGATTCAGGGAACCTCCGAGCGTGCGCCGCTCTCGCGGTCGGGACTCGCCGATCTCGTCGCGCTCGCGACGGTGGGTATCGAGCGAGTGTTCGCCGAGCAGCGCGCGGCGATCGCGGCGGCTGCGGGCGCGCCGCCGAGGTGAGCCTCCGATCGGCCGCGAGCCGATGCGGCTGCGCATCGTCCGGAGAGCGGTGGAGGAGTCCGTCGCGTCGCAGTAGAAACGAGCGAGAGCTCCGGGATAGAATCACGCCGCCAATCGCGGCACCGGAGACCCTCGCGCGCGCGTCGATACGCGCGCCGAGCCGCCATCGCGACGACGGATGCGGCGGAGGAACGCTCGGGAGAGACGCTTAGGAGATCGAAATGCGCCATCGGAAGAAGCTCGACCTGGGCGGCAGCCCGAACGCCGGATGCGATCGGAGCGGAGCTCGCGCGAGCGCCCGCGGCGTCGCGAACTCGCCTCGACCCGGGCGTCGAGCGAGCGAGCGGCCGTGCGGGAGCGTCTCGATCGGAGCCGCAAGCACCGCCGAGTCTCCACCGAACGTCGGGCCCTCGTGGCGTTTCCTCGTGCTCGCCTGCGCACTCGTCACCGCATCGACGGCGATCACCGGCTGCCGATTTTACGGCACTCCGCGTCCCTCGACGCCCGAAGCGGAGCTGAAGAAGATCGAGTCCGAGCCGTGGGGTAATCCCGGCGAGGTCCTCGTCCGCGTGAACGGTCGACCCATTACGCGAGGGGAGTTCTACATCCGCGTGCTGCGGCGCTTCGGCACCATGAAGATCTTGAGCGGCGTCGTGAAGGAGGAGCTCTTTCTCCAAGAAGCGGAGCGACTCGGAATCAAGGTCGAGCGGGATGATGTCGCCGAGCGCGTCGAGGCGATCCTCGACGGAATGGCGGAAGAAGCCGGTGGAGCGGACGGGCTTCGAGCGCAGTATGCGCGCGAAGGTCTGACGCCCGAGGCGGTGCGTCGCGATCTCGAACGAGAGGTGTCGACTCAGCTTCTCGTGGGTGAGGTGACCCGCGCCGCACGGCGCCTCGATGACGCTGCGCTGCGCGAGTACTACAAGAATACCTACAAGCATCGCCGCTTCGTGACCCGTCAGATCGCCTACTCATTCGGGACGTCGGAGGAGATCTCGGCCCCGGTGCGGGCGCGCGAGAAGCTTGAGGCGCGAAACAAGGCGCTCCGCGCGCGCGATCGCGTTCTCGGAGGCGCAAGCTTCGCCGAGCTCGCGCGGGCGGAATCGGAGGATCCGATGACGGCGCCGCGCGGCGGCTGGCTCGGAGCGATCCACCGGGAGACGCCGATGCGCTTCCCCGAGTTCAAGGAAGCGATCTTCGCGCTCGAGGAAGGCGGCGTGAGCGAGCCGGTCGAGAATCCGAGCGGCGGCTACCACATCTTCCTCGTCGAGCGGGTGCTCGAGAGCGAAAGCTTCGTCGACTGCCGCGAAAA
Source organism: Planctomycetota bacterium (assembly GCA_965223845.1). Lineage (GTDB taxonomy): Bacteria > Planctomycetota > UBA8108 > UBA8108 > SXIK01 > CBDCXR01. Next base: position 287,536 of record CBDCXR010000004.1, read on the forward strand.
GATGCGGAAGGAGCTCGCGGAGATGCCGCCCGATCAGAAGGAGATCGAATCGGTGCTGCGCGACCTGCAGCAGCGGGCGCAGGTCGACTTCGGGGCGACGCCGCTTGGTGAGCCTGCGCCCGGCGATCGGGAGCCGCCGGCTAGTGCGGCGCCCGATTCTCCGGAGGGGGGCGCGAACCCAGGGGACGCATCCGCGAGCTCTTCGCCGACTGTTCCGGAGGCTCCTACGACGGACGCGAACGGCACGGGCGGCTCGGGCGGAGAAGAGGAATGATTCGAGACATCCGCGACGGCGAGAGCGCCGACCACCCGGGGGACGAGGGACCGTCGCCGGCGGAAGACGACATCGAGGGCGACGACGAAGTGGCGACGGACGAGAGCGCGCCGACTCCGAGAGACGGCGATGCGGACGGCGACGCCACCGAGCTGGATGGCGAAGAGGGAACTGCGTTCGCCCGCGGGGCCGACGGCGAGCTCGCGGGGCCGGATGATCTCGCGAGCATCGCCGATGCCGAGGCGGAGGCCGAGGGCGACGAGGAAGACGCGGACACGCTCGGGCTCGAGGCCGTCGGGCTCGAGTCGGCCGGCGAAGGGCCGCGAACGCGAACTGGCGAGGACGGGTTCCCCGAGCGCGCGGACGACGCAGCGACGGCGGGGTCGTCTGGGTCGCGACGGCAGACCGAGCCGGACACGCTGGAGGATCCCGCTGAGATCAAGCGGGTCGTCGAAGCGGTGCTCTTTTCGCTCGCAGATCCGATGAGCATTCGCCACCTCAGTGAGATCGTTGGCGTGGGAGTTCACGAGACCCGGCAGGCGGTCGAGGATCTTCGCTTCGAGTACGTCGACACCGAGCGCGCGTTTCGACTCGAGGAAATCGCGGGCGGCGTCCAGATCCTTACCCGAAGCGACTACGACCCGTGGCTCCGGCGCCTCCGGCAAAAGCAAAAGGAGTCGAAGCTCTCCGCGGCGGCGCTCGAGACGCTGTCGATCGTCGCGTACAAGCAGCCGATCACGAAGGCTGAGCTCGAAGGAATCCGCGGGGTCGATTGCACCCAGATCCTGAAGACGCTCGTCGATCGCGGCCTCGTTTGCATCGCGGGGCGGGACGAAGGAATCGGAAAGGCTCTTCTCTACGGGACGACCGAGCGATTCCTCGAGAGCTTCGGACTCGAGTCGGTGAAGGAGCTTCCGCAGCCGGAAGACCTCATCGCGAAGTCGGGCGGGGGAGGCCCGAGTTCGCCTTCGCGCAGCCGCGCGAGCGCAGACGCGGAGCAGGACATGGAGAGCGACCTCGACGCCGAGCCGCCGGACGAGGCGGCCGAAGGGGAGGCCACCGCGGACGTGGGGGAGAGCGAGGCCGATGACCGCGCGCCGGCGGAGGGATCCTAGTCCCCTTCTGCGCCCGGCGAAGCGAGATTCGGCGCGAACGAACACGCGTTGATTTCTCGCTTGAAACCCCCAGGGGGCACTCCTAAGATCACTGGCCGCTTCGCACGCAAAACGCGATGGCAGGGGGGCTTGCCGAAATCCACGGCGGGCCGCGAATGCGGGGATGGCGAGCGCGGAAGATCATTGCATCGATCTCCCTCCCCGCCCCGCTTCGGTCGTGCGGAGACCAGCACGCCCATAGCTCAATTGGATAGAGCGTCGGTCTACGGAACCGAAGGTTTCAGGTTCGAGCCCTGATGGGCGTGCCAATTTTGAACAACGAATTGCGGGGGCCGCGAGAGCGGCCCCCGACCGTGCGGAATGGATGCGGGATGCGTGCGTCCTCCGCGGCGGCGCCCGAGCTTTCGGCGCATCGGACTCATCGTCCTCGGAGCGCTCGACTTCGCAGTTCAAGCCGCTGGACTCGACTGAATCCGCGGAAGAGTAGCGAACGGAGAACGTCGAGACTACGGATCCGGCGGTTTTTCGTCCGCCGTTTCTCGGGATGTCCCGACCGCGGCTCGTCGCTTCCTCGCGCGGTCTAATCGTCGCTTTTCATTCGTCGCCGACGATCGCGCCGATGATCGCGAGAACGATCAAGATGGCCCAGCCGCCGAGTATCACGAAGAAGAGCACGGCGACCCACGCCCCCTCGAGCCCCCGCACTTCTTCGCCGAACGCCCGGATTCCGTTGAGTCCGCCGACGAGCGCGACGATCAGAAGGATGATCACGACGGGCGCCAACGCCCCTTTGAGGGCGCCTTTCGTCACGCGGTGCATTCTGAGTACCCGGGTAGGAAACGGTGCTCGAGCTCGCGTTCTGAGCCCGCTCGAGCTCGTGCGCTCTCGACTCGCCTATGAATCGATCTGGGCCCATCACCGCGGCGGATTCGCGGCGACGGTCGGGGGTCGACGCGCTGCGGCGGCTCGCAGTGCTTGAACACACCTTGCCGCCCGGCGGCCGAGTTTTGTATCCCCTCGTTGTTGTACGATCCACTCGAGTTCTGAAACAGCACACGACGGCACGTCGGCCCCGCTTTCCGCCCAGCCGCTGAGAACAAAATGGATCGCCGGCCGCTCGGTGCGCCAGCCTCTCGAATCGTCCTCCGGCTTCTCGCGCCAATGGTTCATGTAGGGCGCCAGCGCGAGACGAGATCTCTCGTTCTCCCTGCGCAGGAGCTCGCATGCGATCTCGGCTCGGGAAATGAGCGGGAAGAGCGCACGACCCTCCCATTCGCGAAAGCCTAGCTCGAGCAGCGAGAACAGGTGTTCTCGTGCGCCGGGCTCCGCCCGCGCGGCAAGTACCGCCGCCGCGTGAATGGCGAGTACGCGGGACCTACACTTCGTCCACCGCCGGAGGAGCGGGATCAGCTCCGGGGGGCAACGAGTTCGCGTCTCGGAGGCGAGTGCTCGAAGAAGTTCCGTGATCGGGAACGGATTCTGCAGTCGATTCATCGGAACTTCCTGATCCGCGAGGATCCGCTCGGCGACGACCGCGACTGCTTCCGGTGCGCCCAATCGCGCGAGAGTGATGATCACAGCATCGCGCACCGGTCCGTTCGGAGTCGACTGGACGAGAGCGAGCAGGCGTGGCATTTCGCCGGTGAGGTGGTTGAGGTCGAACACCGGGAGACCAGACTGCGCGAGATGGAAAGCCGGGGAATCGTAGTCCTGAGACAGCCCCGCCGGTAGATCGTCCTCCAGCCACTCGAGGAATGCTCGCACGGCTGCTCCCGAGCTTCGTTCGGGCCGAATCAACTCGATGGCGCGTGGCTCTCGCGCGCGAAGGAGCGCGGTCAGGCAGCTTCGACGTTCGGAATCCGAACGACTCGACGCGGTGAGATGAAAACGCGCGGAGTTTCGAATCTCAGCTTCCGAGTCGCGGGTGAAAGCGCGCACGATTTCGTCCGCAGACCTCATATCGGAATCGATGGCGACGGTGAGCGCGCTGAACCGTACCCGTGCATCGGGATCGAGAGCGGCGCCGAGGAGCTCGTCTTTCGTCGCCAGCGAAGGGCCGAGCATCGCGTACGCGATCGCCCGGACCAACGCGCTCCGGTGACCGAGGTGCCTTCGTGCTCGGTGTCGCTCGCGCCCGGATTTTCCGATCGCACTTAGTCCGCGAAGGACGTCGCCCGTACTCAGCGAATCGAGGAAGCCGATCGTCTCGGGGTCGAGCTCGGACGCGCCCTCAACGAGTCCGTCGGTAAGCTCGGCGAAGTACGGCGTCGAGTAGTGGTCTTGAGCGACGGGGCCGAGGTCGACGAATCCACGCTCGTCGATCGTGGCGAGCGCGATATCGTCCCACTCGGATCCAGTGTACGCGAGGGCCGAGACTCCGCTCCGGGGGAGCGGCTCGTGCCCTCGGTCTTCGGTGCAGCCGAAGAATATGTAGGAATCGAGCGCGTCGTCGGACAGAAACGGTTCGATTTCGACGAGCCGTCCCGCAGCGTCGAGCAAGCGATGCACTCCGGCGTACGTCAGCTTTCTGCGATTCGGCCCAGGCCCGAGAGATTCGCCCGAAGTCTGGAAGCAGACGAGCCAATACTCGCTGCCGTCGAGTGCGTCTATCCTCTGGACGAACTGGACTACCGGTTCGGCATCGGCACGTTCAAAGTCGAACGGGTCGGCCGCGGCCAACGCCAAATGCGAGATGAGCGCCGCGGAGAATCGGCTTTCCGCGACGTAATCGTCGACGTCTTCGACGAGGATATCCGCTCGAGCGTAGAGCGCCGACTGCAGCCACCCCGAGATCTCATCGTCCTCTCCGAATCGGCCGAGTCTCGCCACTTCACGCCACGACGCCGGAAGGACGAAGAGCTCGATCCGGTTCGAGTAGAGGATCGTTGAGACGCCTGCGGCGAGCGCGAGAGTCGCGGTGATGAGGCCGGCGACGACCGGAGCGCCGCGCGGACGTCGAGGAGAGAAACGGAGCATGAAGCTGACCTGCGCTGGGGTGCGCCGCGCGGGTGGCTCTCGAGTCTTCTCTCTTCGCTTAGCCTACAACCGCCCCGGAGGATCGCCGTAGATTCTCCATCGAAGCGATCCTGTCGAGTCCGGGCCTCAGCGAACCCAGCGGAGCTTGTCGTCCTCGAGAACGAGGACGCGCGATCCGCCGCGGTAGATCCAGATCTCTTCCGCGCTGCCGGTCTGCGTCGCGACGCGTTTCGCCGGCGGGCCGAGCCGAGCGACGATCTCCGTTCGATCCATGCCGAGCCGAACGTGGCCGGTGCGCGGAAGGGAGCAGCCGGTGGCGATGAAGAGAGTGACGATTGCGGTGAGAAGTGCTCGCATCGGAGGGGCTCCAATTCGGGGTTGGCGGGCGATACGGCGGAAGCCATTCTTCCGTCCACGCCCTTCCAGGGCCGATTCGAGCTCACGCCGTAACCGCGGATTCTCCTCCGTCGAACGGGAGACGCTGTAAGTTGTTTTGAAAGTGTATGTTGCGCGGTTTTCCGCAGTGGTTCGGGAAATGGCCCAGAGGTCCGCGCGTCTATTGGTTGGGGCCGAGTTGGACGACCGCCGTGCGGTCGAGTGGCGCCCGGCCCCCGATTGTAGAGGTCACCGACAAGTCAGCGGTCGCGGAGGACACACGACTGATGAATAGCCTTGCTCTCTTTTTGGGCGGCACTCTCGCCCTCGCGGGAACGAGCTGCGGTGTTGAACGCGGTCGCTCAGGCGCTCCGCAGTCGGACATCCTCGACTCTCTCGTCGGTTCGGTAGCGGAGGTGATGCTGCGTTCCGAGCTCATCGACGGCGGCCGCGCTCTAACCCCGCCGAACACGTCGGGGAGTCTCGAGCGGTCCGAGACTTCGATCACGGGAACGATCGTGTCGAGTGACGAGGACTGGATCGTCGTCGAGGTCGAGCACATTCGAGTCGATCGACTTCCCGGAGGGGCCGTGAAAACCTACGGAGACTCCGGAGTGCGGGCACGAACGCGGTATCTTGTCCCGCGGGAGAACATTCTCGCCGTTCGCGTACCGAACCCGAGCGGGGAGTCTGCCTGAGCCCGCGCCGCGACGCGCGAGTCGAGAGAGTGTAAGTGCAGTTTTGGCCGTCCGGGGTAAGAGGAGACAGAAATGAACGCGACCGCAGAAAAGTCGATCGAAGTGAGATCGGGCTGGACGATGATCTGGACGGCGCTCGGTGTTCTCCTCGGAGGAATCCTCGCAACGGCCATCTTCGTCATTCTTCTCGACGAGACCGACGAGATGATGTGGGGATTCGGGCTCATCGCCTCTGTTCCCATGATTCCGGTGGGTCTGCTCCTCCTCGCCGGTCACTTCACTCTCCAACCGAACGAAGCGCGTGTGCTCGTCCTCTTCGGCGAGTACCGCGGCACCGTGCGAACGAGCGGTTTCTACTGGACGAATCCGTTTTACACGAAGAAGAAGATCTCGACGCGATCGCGAAACCTCGACGGAGAGAAGCTCAAGGTGAACGACAAGCGCGGAAATCCGATCGAAATCTCCGCGGTGGTCGTTTGGCATGTGAGCGACACGGCGAAGGCCGCGTTCGACGTCGACGACTACGAGCAGTTCGTGCGCATTCAAAGCGAGTCGGCCGTACGCATGCTCGCTAACGACTACGCGTACGATCACGGGGAGGGAAACGAAGTGACTCTGCGAAGCGGAGTCGACGAGGTGTCGGAAGCGCTCCAAGATCACATCCAGCAGCGACTCGATAAGGCCGGTGTGACGGTCGAAGAAGCGCGGCTCAACCATCTCGCCTACGCCCCCGAGATCGCCGGAACCATGCTCCGGCGTCAGCAGGCCGAAGCGATCATCGACGCCCGACAGAAGATCGTTCAGGGCGCGGTAAGCATGGTCGAAATGGCACTCGACGGATTGCAGCAGAAGCAAATCGTCGAGCTCGACGCCGCGCAGCGAGCGACGATGGTGAGTAACCTCCTCGTCGTCCTTTGCGGCGAGTCGGAGGCGACTCCGGTGATCAATACGGGAGCGGTCTCCAAGTAGCGTTCGCGCAGCAGTCGATCTCCGCGGACGATCGTCGCGCCAAACCACGCCGGCCGGCGAGAGCCTCGCCCGGATCGAGTCGAGCGGGCCATGACCTTGCAAGCCGAGATGCTGCGAGCGAGAATGCCCGGCCGATGCGGAGAGGTGCCGGAGCGGCCGAACGGGGTGGTTTTGAAAACCACTGTCCTCGCAAGGGGACCCAGGGTTCGAATCCCTGCCTCTCCGCCATAAACGCCGGCGTGTGCGGCGGTTGGGTGGACGGGTGACGGGGCGGTCGGGCGCGTATCGAGGCCGGAGAGGGCTCGAGTGTCCCCGAAGTTGCCCTCTTTTGATGTGAGGACAGTTCGTGGCGAGGCGTGGAAACTCGTGACGAGGCGGTGCTCCTCGAGGAGTCTTGTGGGACAGCGTCTCGCCAGGCAATTAACGGTTGCCGGACGTCCGGGACGCTCCCAACGGTTTCAGAGGACGGCCCCGCGGCACGAGTCGACCCGTCGACGGATCGACCCTGCAACTCTCCCGCGAATACTGATACTCGATCGCGCAGCATTGGTAGGCAGTCCAGATTACGCGCTCGATGATTCGGGCGTCCTCTTCAGCGGGATCACCCCGCGGGTGCTCGGTCGCGTACTCGAGCAATCGCTTGCCCCATCTTGCGCCCTTCTCGATTCGATAGTTCGTCGGACGAAGAGCGGCGAACATTTCGGCACCCGTGGTGCAGGATTCGGTCGCCTGTTCGATTCTGCCGATCGTGTCGGGGGTTTCGGCTTCGAGCATTCGGGCAACAATTCGGCAGAGTTCGGCTCGAGTAAAGTTCGCAAACTCGAAATCCGGATCACACATGAAGAACAGTCCGCAGATTTGATCCCTTTCAACGGCCTGGCGAACTACGCGGAGATTGTCCGCTCGGTCGCTATCCAAGACAATCAAGCTAAAAACCCTGGACTCAAGATCCGTTCGAAGGCTTTCGGAAAAGGAAAGATCGCCACGGTCGACGAAACGACCTCGGAGGTCGACGACCGAAACGGAGCCGTGGTTCGCGAACTCCGATCGGAAACAACCGTACTCGGTCGCTCCTTCGACGTAGATCTTCACCCGCAGCCCGTAGTCAAGGCCGAGGTATCGTAGGTATTGGTTTGAGGCCTGACGGTCACCATCCAGAATGCGAGGTGTCTCGTCGGTGAGGCATTCACGGTCCCGATAACCGGACGGCGAGAACTCGCACTCACCTGATTCGCGTGTTCGGTTCGCTGCAGATCGCTCCTGCGTCCGGCGAAGTGCTTCTCCCATGTGAAACAGAAGCATCGCACCGGAGATGTGTCCCTTCAGGCGTTTCCGAAACGCGGAGTTCGCGAGGCGGATCAAAAGGTGCAAGTCCGTATTTGGGTCTAGGATCTTAGATTCGTGACGAATCTCACGCCTGTACTCGTTCAACGAAGAATGGTCGATTGCCGACATCAAACGCCGGACGTCGGCGTCGAGTGAAGCGAGTTCCCGCTCCGTGGTTTCGAAAGTCGTAAGACCCTTGCGACGAACGGTCTGAAATATATCGATGTGGCTCGGCGGCTCCCCGATCACGCAAAGTGATACCAAGTCGTTCCAGTTCTGGATTCGACGTTCATGGATGTCGGCGCGTTCGATCCACTCAGCTAAGACGGTGAAACGACCGTTGAGAATCGTCGAGTGGAGTTTCTCGATCCGGGGTGTTTGCAGCGAAGGACTTCGACATCCCGTGAGCAGCCGAGATATTTTCCACAATACGAAACATCGAAAAGGGTGGAACCACACCAGGTTTGTTGCACGAGGGTCTTGAGGCTCGGCAAGCTTCGCCTGCAGAGCGTCGAGAGATTTGGGGTACGGGCATGTGAGTCGAATTGTAGGCGTTCGAGCAGATTCTTCTCGGTTCAGCTCACGAATCGCGTCCGCGTGAAGGAACCCAATTCTCCACAGATCAAGAATCGCATCCGCGCAGTAATCGGCTGTTCGATTGTCTCTCGCCAGGCTACTCAGGTCCCAGGCGTTCAACAGACCCATCTGCCAAAGTTCGTTCGTCTCGATGGTCTCGCGGATCGCTGCGATTCCGGACCGTGTGGTCGCGGAAAACCAGATCGGGTCGGTGCTCTCCGAGCGAGCGCGTGTCGGGTCGTTGATCACGTTGACTTCACTGCCGTTCGATTCCAATCCGCGTGAGTACTGGACAACGATTGAGAGTCAATCCGGTTCGAGGGTTGACGACGTTTTCATGCGGTCGTACCGTCGCCCATCAAAATCCCCCGCCGGGGTCGGATCTCCGACGGGGGAAGGGATTCCCTCGCCGTACGAGGTAGGCGAGGGATTGTGGGGCTAATTGATCGAGCGGGTACCGAACGCGTTAGCGCGTTCAGTTGATCGCCCACGCTGCTTCGGCAGACCAGGCTCGAAGATCTACTCAGAGTAGACGCATGATCCGAGCGGCGTCAATGTTTCAACTGGCGCGTCGCGCTTGTCCCGCCCGGCCGCGTTCCGAGATAGGCGCCGAGCTTTCCCAGCCCCTCGGCCACGTCCCGCTCGTTCACGATCGCGTAGCGTCGGTACACGGATTCTGTCTTGTGGCCGGTGATCTTCATCGCGATCGAACGCGGAACACCCGCGCGTTCGAGATTCCGTACGGCGGTACGGCGGAGGTCGTGGAACAGACGACCGGGGCAGCCGGCCTCCCGGCAGGCCTTTCGCCGCGCGGAGTAGATCGAGCGGATTTCCCGTCCCCGGCGATGGAATACCCAGGGGATGACGCACTTACGCTCGCGCTCGAGCCGAAGCGTCCGCTCCCGCTGCACACGAATCAGCTCCCGGAGTTCAGGGAGCGCCCCGAACGGGAGAACTCGACCGTCGTCGTTCTTCGTCGATCCTACTTCGAGGCGGATCACCTCGGCATGAAGGTCGACCTGGCTCCACCGGAGCGGAAGGATCTCTCCGAGACGCCAGCCCGTCAGGTAACCGAACTCGGCGACGGCCCGCAGCCCCTCGGGGAGGTCTCGGGCGACTCGCTCGAATTCGTCGCGCTCGAAGAATCCCGTACGGGTGTTCTTTACCTCGATCGCCGGGAAGTGAGGAACGGCCCCGATCTTTCCCCCTCGGTGAGCGAGGCGAAACGCGCGCCGGAGCGCGATCAACTCGTTTCGAACGGTCGCTGGCGCCATTCCGTCTCGAAGCCGCCGGGAGGCGTAGCGCTCAATCCGGTCGGTGGTGATGTCGATCGCGAGCGTACGGCCAAATGATTCGCGAAGGTTGTTGATCGAGATCTGGACTCGCCGAGTGGACTTCCGCCGATTCAGCTCGTAGTCGGCGAGCAATACTTCGCAGAGATCTTCAAAGGTCGCGCGCTCGGCAGCAGGCCCTACGGGGCGCTGACCGGCGCCGATCTCAGCGATCCTCTTTTTGAGGAGCTTCACAGCGTCGCCGCGTCGGTGCGAATGAGAGGACTGCGGGAGCAACGTTCGACGAGTCGGCCGCGCGCTGGGCACCGTCGCTTCGAGCAGGGGTCGCTCGCGCGGAAGTCGCCGCCGCGGCGGCCGAGTTCGCGGGGGCGGCCGATTGGCAGTCGCTCTCCCCGCTTCGCATCGCGAAGTTAGCGCGATTCCTCGAAGACGACTCGGTCGATCGACACCGATTCTCACTTCGCTGGACGGCAGATCTCACCGCGCCGGTCTCGGACGACTTCGTGTTCTCGATCGAGCGACGGGGAGGAACGGCGCGCGTCTGGATCGGGGGAACACTGGTTCTGGATTCAGCGGACGAAGCGGATCCGACGGGCGAAGGCGGCCCAGACATCTCCGAAGAGAGCGCTCCGGTCACACTGACCGCGGGCACGGCGATCCCGCTTCGCGTCGAGTATGTCTTCGATGCCGACATCGCCCGGGCGGAGAGCGAGGATCTCGAGTGGCAGAAGGAGCTCGAGCACGGCTGGTGCCACCTCTTCCTCCGGTGGCGAGGAAGCACCGGTGAGGCCGCAGTTGTCGCCGGGGATGTTCTTTCCGCGGCGGGAGAGTCCGGCGCGGTCCGTAGTTGCTACGGGAACCTCGAGCTCGAGGGCGATGCGGCGACGAGCCGGGCGAGCGAGATCGGGTTCCTCCTCGGGGGCGGCGCACCCGAATCGGCGCGGCGTCCACTCCAGCGGCAAATGGCCGAGCGCGCACTCGCTCGAGCCGAGAGCGCGGAGTTCCTTGCGAGCGACGACCTCTCCGATCTCTTCTGGCTCTCGCGCGAGGCCGCGGAGTACACGACGGTCTCGGAGAAGGCGTCGATCCTGAAGACACTCGCGCGCAATCCCGGCGCAATGGCGGATATCCCAGCCGGCGAGATCGACCACCTGCTCAACGCTCACCGGTACATGCTCGGTGCGGAGACAACGGACGTGGTGGCGCAGTGGTGCACGCTCGATCCTGCGGTGGGAATCGAGTTCGGCATCTATCCGAGTTGGTCGCTCGAGCAGCCGAGCTACCTTCACCAGAACTTCGGTGGCTACTGGCACATGGCGCCGAAGCTCACGGGTGACGACGAGCTGAACCAAATCGTCGCCGCGACGGAAGAGCCGGACGGAAGCTGCAATCTCAGGGCTGCGCGAATCGCGGCCTTCGCCCATCGCGCCGGCGATCGATTGACCGGCTGGACGCAGTACCTCGACGGAGTTCTCGCGCGTGAGGGGCTGAGCGGAAACACGCGCGTGAGTTGGCTCCTCGCGCGAGCGTACGCAGAAGAGCTCGCCGAGCGAGAGACGCCGATCGTGCTGGCGGGCCGAACGTGGCTCGAGGAAGCCCTCGAAAACGCGGAATCGGAACCGGTGAAGGTGCGCGTGATCGGCGAGATCACAGCGAGAGAAGCTGCCCTGGGGCGTGGGGATGCCGCGCGGGCGCTGCTGGACGAGCACGCGCAGTCGGTGTCGGCCGAATCGCGCGGGCGATTCGCGAGCTGGCGAGGACGGGTCGAAGGGATCGAAGCCTACTACGCGGCGCAGGTGAAGCGGCAGGAGCGGGAGCAGCGCGAGGCGTACGTCGCGGAGCTCGAAGATCGGCTCGCTCGGGCCGAGCGGGATGGGGATCCCGTGCGGATCGAGCGGTATCGGCGTCGGCTTGAGGGGGTGGGGCGATGAGAGCGGTGACGAGATTCGAGCGGGTGGTGGCGAGCTGCGAGATTCGGCTTCGAAATGAAGGCACGTGTGAGGGACCGAGCGAGATGAACCTAAGGAAGACGAGTTCTGCGGGGCGGGGGAGTTGCCGGGCTCGAAAGTGCGTGGCGTGGTTCGGTGTTGGGTTGATCGTGTTTGTCGTGGTCGCTCCGATGGCGAGGGCGAGTACGACGCTCGAGGGCAATCAGTTTCCGTTCTGTGCTCCCGTGTGCGGCTCGTGTGACGAGTGCGAAGATTCGACCGAAGACTGCGCCGGAGGGGTCGCTGGACCGGAAGCCACACCGGCTCCGATTTTCCTCTACCGCGGGTCTGCGATCGAGAAGGTCACCGACCTCGCCATGGGAGATGTCGCGATCCCGTGGTCGCACACGCGTACCTACGACAGTCTCCTCGCGGCCACCTCTGGCAGTTATCCCGCGCCAAACGGAGAAAAGTGGTTCATGGGTCTATCGCAAACCTACATCAACCAGGAAAGCGGTGACATCGTTCTTTACGAAAGTGCATCCAACAAACACGTATTCGCATCTAACGGTTCCGGTTGGGATGCTCCAGCGTACCTAAACGCCACCATCGTAAAAAGCGGATCGGGAACGTCGGAAATCTACACGGTCACATATCCTTCAAGCGGAAAGGTTCTAATCTTTCACGGATTCTCATCGAGTCCGTCCATTTTGAATGGAAAACTGAAAGAGCGGACAAGTCAGAATCTCCAAGCGGCGAGTGAGGACGGTCATACCTACACGTACCACACGGCAAGTTCGAGCGATCCGTATTATGGAAACGTAAAACAGGTCATGCTGACCAGTGGGCTAAAAGTGGCGTACACATATCTCAGTTCCGGATCAGAGGCGGGGTTTCTTGACAAGGTCGAAGTCAAGGATCCAACCAACACCGACGTGATTAAGAAGGTCGAGTACACTTACTTCTCTGAGGTGGGCAGCGCCCACTCCGATGTTGGATCGACTGGAGACCTGGTGCAGGTGAAAACGTCGCATCTGGCCTCGGACGAGACCACCTGGATTTCAAGATACACGCAGTACCGATACTACAAAAGCACGTCGTCCGACGGGGACGTCCATCAGCTAAAGGCGGTCTACGACTCGGGAGCGATCGAGCGAATCATCGACTCGAATTCGAACATCTCGAATGCCGACGCCATTCTTGGTAAGGCGGACACGTACTCGACGGGCGGGCCGGCCGCGATTTCCGCGTACGCGATCAGAAGCTTTACCTACTACACGTCGAATCTAAGCACGAGTTCGTCGGTGACGACTCCGTGGGGTTCGCATAATCTAAATACTAGGTACGAAGCGAGCGATCTGGCGGAGGACGGGTTCGTAAAGACGGAAGCTATCGGAGCCGGCTGCGGTAGCTGCGGTGCGGCTGAAGGTGGAACCACGCGAACCTACTTCTACCTTGAGAACAACACGCTCTCTGGCATCCATCGGGTCCGACGAATCGTAGTCGAAGACGTGGAGGACGGGGCGTCAACGCCAACTGCGGTGTACCGAAGAATCTACGGACTAAACGAAAAAGGAGTCGCGTTAAGGAAGGCGTTCATAGAAGACCCTGACACCGACGAAAACGACCCCTCAGAAGTACTCACGGCGTGGTGCCAGTCAATAACCGTCGGGACGTCCACTTCGTCTCCGAACGACTATGCGCGCGTGCTTGAGGCGCGATCGCCGTCAGCGCATGTACTTGTCAATACCGAACTTGATCTTAGAGACTTCTTCGATCCTTCAGACACGGGAAACGACTCCGCGACACTCGAAGGAAGCGCCGGAGTCATTTATGTATATGAGTACAACTCGGACGGCTACCGAACAGGATCGCGAGTCAAGAAAGGGAGTTCCGGAACGTCTCACTACGTAGATGCTGTCGATTGGGGAGACGGGACCAACGATAAGCCAGAACATTTGACGGTGGCAACATACGCATACCACACGCGCACGACCACCAGGTCTGGAGGCGAAAAGACGTCGTTTGTGTATACGTTTTGGGATGCCGGCGACTCTGCTATTAAGACGGTCGAAACGACGCTTCCAGTGGTCCCGACTACGAGAAAAGGGTCCGGAGTCGCGACAAAGATGAGTCGCTACTACGACGATAGAGGGAGGCTTCGGTGGACGCGGGATGGAGAAGATCGAGTTTCCTACCGGTCTTATCACCCGGATAATGGTCGGCTGGCGTACGAAATGAGAGACGTCAACGCGGACGACACTCTTCCTTCCGAAATTCAGAACGGACTTAGCGGAAAGTTCGATGGATGGGGGAGTGCTGACGCTCCGACGGGTTTTGATCCCGTCACGTCGGACAATCTCGAGCTGGTCACGAAGACGGAATACGATGATCTTGGCCGGACTGAAAAGACCGTCCGACCGGGAGGATCAGAACACTACACGATTTATAACGATGGTGAAGTGATCAGCGTGCCGTATTGGAGATCGACGGTTTCGGAGCGACTGTCCGCGGCAACAGTGCGTCGATCGGATCACGGCGGTGATCGTACAGAGGTGTTTTCCGTGCCTCCAGCGGAGATAACAAGCTCCGGCGGAGTTCCGACTGGGCTCAGCGCAGGACAAGACGACTATCTATCCTGGATTCGCTGGACTCACGACGACGTCACCGGGCGGGAAGAGTACGTGGACCGGTACCACCTCATTCCCGCGACCGGTGATGGTTCCGTTTCGACCAATTTCTACCGTACGGTTCGACAATACGACGACTTGGGTCGCGAGCAGTATCTAATCCAAGTCGTAAGCGGAGAACTCACGACCGGTGTGGAGCAGGTAACAAAGACGACGTACGATGTCCTAGGGCGCGTCACCAAGGTAGAAAGAGGAGTTAGTGCCAGCGGATCGGGCAACTCTATGGGATCGGATTACAGCTCGAAGCCGACTCTGGCGATCGTCTCTGAAACCGAGTTCGATGGTGGAAACGTGGGCGATGGACACATTTCGAAAGTAGTTTCCTACCATGGAACGGATACCGCCGAAGACAAAACATGGGTCGAGTTCCACCGGACTTTTCGCGGTCACTTGAGAGGCGAGGAACGTTACCATCGTGAAAACTCTACGGACACGACCGTCGCTCCACACCTTGTCCACGACATTGATTGGAAGGGCGCGATCACCGCGACCGCAACGTTCAAAGCGAACCCGTCCTGGTCGACGATTTTGTCGGGTGACGACGGTTACGACGACTACGCCGACTACTCCGGCGTGCGAACAAACCGAGTCTCGCTGGTTGCCGTCTTTCGAGACGACTTGCATCGTGTCTATCGGAAGCGAGTTTACGAGGTGGATTCTTCTGGAGATCGGGGGAGCTCGGTTCGAAACGACATCTACTACGACCGAAACTCCCGAGTCGCGATCGAGCACGAGTACAATGGGAGCAGTGTAGAGCACGCCTACGACGGAGTGGGAAGGCGGTACCAGACTCGAACCGTAGCGGATTCGACCGGAACTGGGTACAACACCACAACGGGCGCTGTTGACTACCACTCGCCGGAACCGAAAGCAGATCTTTCGGACATGACCGGCGGGGATGACAAGATCGTCGAGATCGTGCACCGAGAGTTTGACGACGCTGGAAACGTCACCGGTGTTCACCGGTTCGAGATGAACCACGACGACTCGACGGCCGGAGTGGATTTCACCGCAGACGACGACTACGTGCGAACTACGGAGTACTTCTGGTACGACCGAGCCGATCGGCGCACGACGGCTGCGAGCTACGGATCGGGCGGGTCGACCTGGGACTACCACGCCGTGCCGACTCGTGGAACGGCTCCGACGGCGAGCAGCGCTACCGTTTTGGTCAGCGAGTTTTCCTACACGCTGGAAGGCCAGTTGGAATCGGTTACCGATGCGGAGGACACCGTTACGTCTTATCTGTACGACGACCTTGGGCGAGCTACGCAGGAAGAGCGAGACGACGATGGAACGGACGAGGTGATTCTGGAGATCGCGTACGACGGCCTCGATAATGTCGTCGAGCGGGAAGATGGCGCGAACAACGCGACCACGTATCTCTTTGAGGATGTCTACGATGCGGCCAGAGTCACGAACGTAATCCATCCGGACTCGACGGATACCACGTCAGCGGGCACGGACCAGGAGAAGCTTACATACAATCTTGATGGCACAGTCAAGGACAGGACGGACCAGCGAGGAGTCAAGCTCGAGTTCGAATACAACGGGCAACGACGAGTAGAACTTCAAAAAGCGACGATTCCGTCTGGAAGCGACGTAGACGATGCGGTGAAATCTCTCAAGTACGAGTACGATGGTATCGGACGTCTCGAAACCTCAAGCTCGTACCAGAGCGCGGATGGAACCGGGACACCGCTTAACCAAGTGAAATTTGAATACAACGACCTTGGACAACTGTCGAAGTCGTACCAAGAACACGACGGCAACGTCTACACTTCGACGAGTCCCGTGGTGGAATACTCATACGCCGCACTCTCGGACAGGGCCCGCCTTGCGCACGTTAAGTATCCTGCCGGTCGAGAGATCCACCTCGATTACGGCGGATCCAATTCTGTGACTGACCGTTTGCATCGGTTCCGGGGGTTTGAGTCGGATACGGGAACCGAGTACGTCACGTATGAGTACAATGGGCTGCGTCGGCTCGTTGAGGCAGATTACGTTGGTCCCGGAGTTTCCCTCGACTACGACCATGGCTCTGCGGATGAGTACGAGGGATTCGATCGTTTCGGTCGCGTCGTAGATCACTATTGGAAGGGTACGACAGACATCGACCGCTTTCGGTACGATTACGACTACGCGGGAAATCCGAATTATCGAGATATCGATCTGCCTACGTCTGTCTTCTCGGCAGACGATAAGGATCAAGATTTCGAATACGACGCGCTCCATCGCTTGACGTCGTACGATCGCGGCACATTGTCTGGTTCGTCGATCGGCTCGCCGAACTTTGCGCAGGACTGGACGCTCGACGATCTCGGAAACTGGGATCCGTTCAAGTGGGATCCCGACGGGAGTGGTGCCGCTTCGCTGATAACTCAGAGCCGGGACCACAACGACGCGAACGAAATCGATACCACGAACGACCATTCGGATGCGGCCGGGAACAGCATCAGCGGAACCGGGGCCGATTGGGTGGATCCTGTGTATGATGCGTCCGGGAATTTGGTCGAGGGGCCGCGGGCGGGCGACGAAACTACACGAAACACGTATGTGTACGACGCGTGGAATCGATTGGTCGAAGTAAAAGACGGATCGACGACTCTCGCGGAGTACGAGCACGACGCGCTCTTTCGGCGAATTGCGAGCGAGGATCAGGGATCAAGCGGAAATCCGACGAAGCACTATTTCTACAACGCCGCGTGGCAGGTTGTTGAAGTACGGCTTGAGACTTCATCGGTGATCGATCCGGATCCTCTCGAGCAGTTTGTTTGGCATCCGTATTATATCGACGCGGCTGCGGTGCGTTTTTACGACTCTGATGTGAACGGTAGTTCGGTTACTCACTACTACACGAACGACACGAACGCGAACGTTACGGCGCTCGTGAACTCTAGCGGGAGCGCCATCGAGCGGTACGAGTACGAGCCGTATGGGCAGGTGACGGTCCTAGATGCTGATTTCACTGACGATTCTGACTCTCCGGTTGGGGAGACGGACTACGACAACTTTGTGTTGTACACTGGTCAGTGGTGGGATGGGGAGCTTGCGGGGTATTGGTATCGGTTTCGGAATTATGCTCCGACGCTTGGGCGGTTTCTGCAGCGGGATCCGATTGGGGTTTGGGGGGATGGTGGGGCTTTGGGGAATGGGTATTCTTATGTTGGGGGGCGGGCGACCAGTTTTCGGGACCCTTCGGGCGCAGAGGGAGATCCAAGCTCTGTGACTATTAGCGGTGAGGTTGTGTTCAAGAAGAGATTCTCGATCAAATTCGAGACAACGGTTCGGTGTGAAGGTCCCAAAGTGATCCACAGCGGTGTTGACCAAGCGTACCAAGTAGATTTCGACACTTCGGACGGCGGGATGGAGCGGTCGTGGGTCGAGTCGGATATAGATTGCGGAGAGGGGCATCCTCCAGGAATTATCATACATTTTGTAGGGTCCCGTTACGACGGGTACGAGGGATACATCGAAAAGTTCGGGATACCTGGTGCGGCCGTGGGGGCGGTTGCCTATGGCGCTCCAGTGCTGTTTAGTGGAGCTGGCGCCGCAGCGACTGGCGAGGCCGCTGCGAAGGGTTCCGCCATCGTAGGCGCGATTACTTCAGTGTTTGGGGCTTTGGTTACCATGGCTTTCGATGAATCGTGGGAGTTGAGCTGGCGTATGCAATGGTCTGTGTGTTGTAAGTGTATAACACAAGGTCCTACGCAGGACGGGGGTGATTTAGATGACGTGTGGTGGCCGGTCGTTAAGTATATGAAAGATGAGCCCGCTCATCAATTTTCGGTGGGTAACGAACCTGCATTCAATCGTGGGGCGAACCCAAGAAACGTGACATCAACCCACAGTCCGTGACTTGCTTGGAGAGTTGCGGTGGATTTTTGCCTCGTGACTTTGTGAGGCACGGAAAAAAGGCTTGCCTTGGCGGGCCGACTTTGCGGGCGGTGACGTGCACTCAGTGCGTTCGGAATCCTTGTGATTTATGAGAATGGAGGGATCGGTTTTGAATGGTGTGCGAGAGAGATATTTTAAGCGAGATGTATCGTGTCGGTGTAGCCGGAGGTTCGGGCGAGGGAGAGTTTTTGTAGTTTTTGCGTTCGCGTTTTGGTCGGCGATGCAGTTTTCTGGCTGTGGTGATGCCACGGGGGCTCGAGCTGTGGGCGTCACAGAATTTAACGGTCGTTCGGTTTTCTATGCCTTTTCCGGAGGGTGTTGGAAGTTTCTGGTCATAGTGGATGCAGTTCCAAGGTTTTCGTATCCGGTCACGCGGGAGTCGGACCGCTCGCGAACGTTTTTGAACTATGGTTATTCGGAAAGTGAGTTTCGGATTACCATCGAATCTATAGGTGATCGTGTTGTTGTGAATGGATCAGAGTTTCAAGGGGCCGAGGGAGTAGTCTTTGCAGTTTCGAATGAATCCGGGAAGATAGAGCAGGTGTCTGTTCGCGCGGACGAGATCGACAGTTGGAGGGCGCCGGAGGCGATCGGTCCAGCTGTGCGTGCGCGCGTGCAAGCGCTATCGAGGGAGGGGGGTGCGTTGGCGGATGCTCTTCGGTAGAGGGAGCCCTTCACAAGAGCCCCGGAACCCGGTGTCCGTCCGCGCCCCCTCCCCGCGCCCCCGCGCGCGCCCGCCCCGCCCGCCCCCGGAACCCGGTGCCCGTGAGGACTAACCGGGTTCAACTGGAAATGCGTACGCATAAATAGTTATCTTGGCAAGGGCGAGACGCTCCTCCGTCGCCTCAATTGCGCCGGAGCACGACCGAATCAACACAAGTTCACAGCGGACGCCAAGTTCTCAATCGAGAACCGACTTGCTGAAGCGAGTCCTTCCCCACCCAGCCGCCGGATCTTGGCGCACTCGGAGGCCCGAACGAGCTTGTTCGGTGGCCGCTACGGAGCGGCTGGAACCGCCCCTGAGAGCATCGGCTCACACTTCTGCCGGTGAAACGCCCGCATCCAGTACGTCCCGGCGGGGAAGACGACGTTCTCGACACCGGCGCGATACAGCTCGAGTGCCGCTCGATAGCAGTCGCGGAACGTGACCAGCTCCTTGAGCTCTTCGATCCTCGGTCCCGGTCGCCTCGCCTGGATGGTCGGCGACAGCTTCCACTTCTTCTCGTAGCTCTGCGGGCAGTCGGTCGGACTTTCGCTCCGGGCCCTCTTTTCTCCGAGAAACCCCGGCCCCTCCTTTTCGATTTCGGCGCGGCACTCCGCTTCTCGCTCGGCGACTTTCTGTTCGAGCTCTCGGACGAGCTCTTCGCGATCGTGCTCGGCGAAGCAGGGAGGCGGGGTGATCTCGAGCGGAACTTCGTCCGGCATCTGATCGGAGAAGAACCAGCCGCTCTGGCAGAGAGTCTCGGAGGAGTAGACAAGCGGGACTGGCGAAATCGAGTCGACTCACGCGGGACGTTGTGGGGCGGCGAGCGCGCGATGGACTCACTCCAGGATCATTCTGCGAGGGCGGCGTGGACACGTTCGGCGTTGGTTTCAGCGGCTCGAACCCAAAGCTCGAGATCTTTCGTGAATCTCGGCTCGGCATGAAACTCTCGAATCCGAGTCCATGTACATTCGAGATCTTCGCACACGGTGTTCGGCCAGGGAGAGTGTCCCTCGAGTGTCCCCGAACGAACCGTCGCGGGGCGTGAAACCTGGGTATTCGACTGGGAGGCGTGAGTCCGTATCTTACGTCGATTTCGCGACTTGTGTCGTTTTGCGCCGCTCCGGAGAGCCCCTCCCTCGAGTTTGAAAACCACTGTCCTCGCAAGGGGACCCAGGGTTCGAATCCCTGCCTCTCCGCCATAAGTTTTGGCGAGTGGGGCGGTTCGGGGCTTGGACGACCGGGCGTCAGAGCGGGCGAACGGGGTGAAATGCGGGCGAGTGTCCCTCAGGTTGCCCTCTTCTATTGGGGGGACTATCCGACGCGGGGTGTGCAAACTCGTGACGAGGCGCCATTCGCTTGGAGTAAACGTCTCGAAGTGGGATTCGCGGTGCGGTTGACTCGAACCTGGGAAGCTACCCAACGACCTGGGATCCGTACGCGGACGCCACGAAAGACGGAGAGGCGCGAGTGAATCGCCGCGAATTGAATTAGTGGGAACGAACGGCCCGACGAATTCGCATTCGGGTTCTCCCCGGAATGTCGATCGGGCCGTCGCGTGCGGTTTTCGGAGGTGAAGATGAGCGGAGTCGATCTCGTCGCCGAGGAATATCAATGCTCCGACGTTGCTGCCAGTGTCATCAGAATCCTTGTCACCCGATCTGAGGACGGGCGCAGGGCGGACCCGACGATTCAGATTTCTGAAGCGGCATCCCTGCTAGACACGGATGCGGAGCGGGTCGTAGACGCAGCGGCTGAACTCAACGGGCGCGTCGAATTGCGGCGGCAAGATGGTCAGCCAGGCGGCTGGGATCTTCTTCCGACGCCGGCGTGTTTCGCGGAATTCGATGGATTCTTCAAGGACTGGGATCCGCGGCAAGACGCGGAACGCGTCGTTCGCGAGCTCACGCGCGACGGCAGACAGAGCGCGAGTAGCACACAGATCGCAGAGCAACTCGAATGGCCCCCTCGTCGCGTGAACCCGGCCCTTTCGTATCTGATCGAGAACGGTCTTGTGGACTGGAGTCGCTCGATCAGCGCGGTCCCTTACATCACGTCGGGGCTGATCGCGACGCCAGAGACACGGAACTTTGTCCCCCACGCCGAAATCTTTGCCTGATGATCGAGAGATCCAAGTAGAGGAATTCGCCGGACCGTAGTGGCGGCCGAGCCGCCAGAAAGGACCGGAGATGGTCGGCGAGTTTGAGGATTGCGGAGAGCGGGAACGTGAGCGGGACTCGGGCGGTTGCAGTGACCGAGAGGACGCCTGGGACCCTGCGGCGCGAGAGGGCGAGGGTCTCGAGGAGACGCTCGTCGAAAGCGGCTATGAGGAGACGGAAATCGAGTACGTGTGTTCTTGTCCGAGAACGCGGGATCCCAGACGCAGGAGACCGATTTTGAGAATTCTGGAGTTTTACACTACGAGGAGCAGCAAAGAGGGTGCGATGAAGTTTGTATCACGGTGCGGGTTGGGCTCGCCGTGACCTCCGGCGACAGTGGCGGCATTAGCGTGAAGACTTCTCCGAAGGGCGGGCCGGATGTGTCGTTCAGTTTTTCAAATCCGACAGGAACATTGGGGAGTTTTACGAAAACGTTGGGGACGTGGTGTTGGAGTTGCAAGGAGGTGGTTGATCTGCAATAGCGATTATCGGGACCGGGAGGAGATTAACAGTTTCCTCGGTCCCGAACCCTCGCTTTGGAGTGCGCTTGCGGCGACCAGGGCGGAGTGCAGGTCGATTTTCGTTAAGCGGAAGCGGGCGATTCGGGGGTCGAGGAAAGCGAAGGGCGGGCGCTTGCGTCGTCGGGAGACAGGGCGTGAGAGTTTTGATCCTTGGTCGAGTCAGGCGTTGTGGCTATCAAGCTGATCTGCGGCGGCTCGTTCGCGTCGCCGCTGCTGGGGCGTGGTTAGGGTAGTTCTCCGTGTTTTGAGTATGTCTTGAATCCTACTGGGAATTGATCGGAACGCGTGTTTTGATTCGTGACCAAGCAGGGGCGACCCGTCGTTTTCCAATACGCGCGGTTCTCGGAGTCGTGATGATTCCGTGGATTGCTTTGATCATATTCTTCGGGTTGCGTTACTGTAAGACGGTTGATCAATCACGTACTTCTATTCTCTATGGTATTTCGACTTCTTCTCACGAATCCAGAGAAGCGGAAGTGGTCAAGGTGGCAGTGGCGTGCGAGCAGTTTTTGACTGCGGCGGGTTTTTCGCCGAGGGTGGGTTCTACTTTTACGACGTGGGAGCGGCGGTCGCGCGGGGGCGCTTTGGCGATTACGGTTATAGTTGGGGAGAATTCCCTTCGTGGCAGCTGGACAGTAAAGGTCCGGTGGCGGTTTCGGGGACCGCATTATCGTTATTTGCGGTGTACGCGTGAAATGCG
The DNA here is from genome assembly GCA_965223845.1 of Planctomycetota bacterium. Taxonomy (GTDB): domain Bacteria; phylum Planctomycetota; class UBA8108; order UBA8108; family SXIK01; genus CBDCXR01. The sequence continues at coordinate 309,735 of CBDCXR010000004.1, forward strand.
TCTTGTGGTTGATGGTTTGAACCGGGCAATTGCTTCTGGGGTCGAGAAAGGTGCAAGGATCCTAAAGACGACGATTTCAGAATAGACAAGAGTCCAGAAGAGTCCAGAAGCGTGAAGAGCCCCGGAACCCGGCATTCGGCATCGGTACGCGTGAAATGCGTCTTGTGGTTGATGGTTTAGAAGAGTCCCGGAACCCGGTGCCCGTCCGAATTGACCGGGTGCATTTCGAAATGCGTACGACCGAGCCCCGGAACCCGGTGCCCCTCCGAATCGACTGGGTTCATTTGCAGATGCGTACGTAATAAAGCTTATATTCACGAGGGGGGCGCCGTCCCGTCGTCGCCTCGATCGCACGCCGTCACGACGGAATCAACGGAGGTTCAGAGGGGACGCCAAGTTCTCGATCGGGAACCGTCGAACTGAAGGCAGTCGTTCCCCACCCAGCCGCCGGCTCTTGGCGCGCGCGAGACCTGAACGAGCTGGTTCGGCCGTCCTACGGGGCGGCTGGAACCGCCCCTGAGAGCATCGGGTCACACTTCTGGCGGTGGAAGACCCGCATCCAGTACGTCCCGGGGGGAAAGACGAGGTTTTCGACGCCGGCGCGATACAGCTCGAGCGCAGCTCGATAGCGATCGCGCCGAGAAACCCGGGTCCCTCCATTTCGATTTCGGCGCGGCACTCCGCTTCTCGCTCGGCGACTCGTCCTCAAGACGATCTACTCGATCAGGTCGCGAAGGTGCGCCTCGGGATTGATCCGGAGCCGACGGTCTCTGCGAGGGAGAATGCGTCGCCGCTCGAGGTCCTGCGTCCGGATGCCCGACCACCAGCCAGTTCTTCTGACCGATCACGAATCCACGAAGTATGGTCGATGCCGCGGTGATCGCGCCCGCCTCACCATCAAGAGCGCGCGGACCTCAGAGGAAGGCTTTGTCGGCTGATCATGGAATCCTTCAGGTTCTTCGGACTCAATCACGGGAACCGCACCGTGGCGACGACGTCATTCACCGCGCCGAGGTGCGAGACCGTCATACCGACGTCCGAGAAGGCGAAGATATAATCGTCGATGAAAGCGGATCGACGGAGGCCATCGGCCATGCGCACCCAAAAGGTGATGTGGGGTTCCCCGTCGAGTCTCGCGAAGCCATCTCGCGGACTCACCTTGTAGACAAGGATACCCGAGAGCCCATCCCGTTCGTTTCGTGCCTCGAGAGCCACGGGAAACGCGAGGAGATCGTGGCTCGAATAGAACGTAAGCGCTCGATGATCGCGCTCCGCTCGAGACGAGAAGGCCGCGGGAAGTCGCGCATCGTGCCTCAGTGTCGGATTCGCTGGATCCGACACATCGAACATCTGAACCTGGAGACCACCGACCCGCCCGAGATCGTCTCCGTCGCTGCCGGTACGACCCAAACCGACAAGATGATCGTCACCGAACGGATGGAGGTAGGTGGAGAACCCCGTGATGTGTAGCTCACCCATCACTCGCGGTGTCGCGGAATCCGACAGATCGATGGTAAAGAAGGGATCGCGAATGCCCTTCCGGGTAACCAGGTAGCCTCGATCCCCTGCGTACCGAATAGCGGAAAGACACTCTTCCGGCGCGAGCCCTCGCAGTTCTCCCACGCTCGAGAGCTCGCTACCATTCCTCTCGAGCACAAACACGTTGTTCGCTTCGACCGTACCCTCCACGGTTCCCGACGACCGGTCCGTGGTGGCGACGCGGAGAAACCCATCGTGTTCCGACATGGAGAACTGTGAAAGAATCCTCCCGCGAACCACGCCAGAAGCCTCGTAGACCGGAGAGCCGCCGTTCAGGTCGAACCGGTGAATCCGAGTTGCGGCAACGCGCAAACCGGTTCGCAGCCACGTTCGCGTGTCCTGCGCGATGTAGATCGAGCTTCGGGAACCGTAAACCGTCCAACCGCGAGCGAGAAGATCAACGTCCGCGAGCACTTCGCTCTGGCGGACGGCCAGACTGGACGGGTCGATTCCCAAGACGCTCAGCACACCGCGGTCGCCGGGGTTACCGTCTCGCGGGTAGCGAATCGTCGCGAGATAGACGACACCGTCGACCGAGCGTCCACCGATGAACGATCCCTCGAGGTCGAAACGGGATTCGATCCGCGGCCGAGCCGGGTCACTCATATCGAGCACGGTGATCCGGGTGGCGGAGAACGTCGCCGCATCGGAGTCCTGGAGGACCATCGTCAGCGCTATGAGCCGGTCGCCGACCAGGAACATCGAGTCGCCGCGTCCTTCGAGCTCCGCGGTTGCCGCTAGCTCGCTTCGCGGGGGTGGCCACGCATCGGTGACATAGAGGGTCGAGTCCGCGATGTAGAAGACGTATTCACCGTTCGTCTTCAGTAGATCCGGCTCGTCCACGCCTGCTTCCTGCACGTTGGTCGTCGTAAAGCTCGACGGACCCGCGGGTTCGTCTGACGCAAAGTGGCCGCGGCCCGTCGCGATCAAAACGAGCAGAGTGAGAGCGCAGGATCTTCGATACAACATTTCACTCTCCTTTTGGCGACGTTCTCATGTTCTGGAGAACAGTTCGGTAATTGCCGAGTCGTCCCCGAATCCGTAACGAGCGCCATCGATACCGAAGGCCCACAGAACCGTATTTAGGACCTGACGGCTCGAGAAAACCTGACCTCTCGTCGGCTCCCAGGAATCCGGATCGACGTCTCCGACTACGGTGCCTGGACGAATGGCTCCACCGCCGACGGGAAAGGTCTGGTAGCGGCACGCGTTGGTGCCCCGGTGGTCGCTGCCGCCGGTTCGATTGAAGCCCGTGCGCGGCGATGTGTTGTCCCGCCCGAACTCGGACACGCCCAGGACCATGGTGTGGTCCCAGAACGTTCCCCCGAGTGGGTGAAGGCTGTTTGTCAGCGCGAAGTGGAGGCCCTGAAGAGCCCGACCGTACGAGCGCATGAGGCGTTCGAACGTCGCCTGCTCTCCCTCGTGCGTGTCGTACCCGGGCACTCCGACGGCGACCGCGGGACTCCCACGTTCGATCAGCTTGGCAGCGAGCGCGACGCGCGGTCCCCAGAGTTCGTCGTCGGCGAAGATCTCACGCGCCAGCGGGCTCGCACGGATTTCGCTGTGCCCGGTACGCTCGAAGAAGTCGCGTCCCGAGAGGACCTTGGGCTCTGCAATGCGCCATCTTCCCGGTGCAGCCCCGAACACCCACGCGGTCTCACCGACGATGAATGCCGGGATGCCCCGATCCAGACCGATTTCCCAGTTGATGATCGTGTGAAGTCCGACTCCTCCAGTGGGATCGCCGGTACCCATGCGGAGGTACCCCGTTCCGTGTCCACCGTCACCACGCGGCGCCCCGGGTGTGTGATCGACACTACCGAGGACCGAGTACGTGTCGGAGAGTTCGGCGAGGCTCGGAATCGTGCGGCCCAGGCTGGGGATCGGGACGCGTGCGTCGTCGAAGATGGCTCCGACGCGCCAACCGCGGCTTCCCGGACTCACGCCGTAGGGATTGAATTGACGGTGCGTGGCTGCGTGAAACGCCGCGCTCGAGCGCAGGCCGCCTCCCGCGTACATGAGGATCAGGTGCTTGACCGGTGCGTCCGGTCGAGTCTGCGCCCAACCACGTCGAGTCCAGGGGCCGGGCCAGGTGATCGCGCCCGCCGTCGCCAACGCGGCGCCGACGAATTGCCTGCGCGTCGCGGTTCTCTTTCGCATGGAGACGTGTCCAGTTCGGGTGATGGGTCGGGATCCACTCCATTTGGAAGGGTAGAAGCGCTCGCCGCGTGGCCCTTCGATCTCTAACGATTCTTCTTTCGTTCCATCTGAAGGCGACGTGGCCCCACGATTCGGCTCAGCGGTAATGGCATCGCTCTGACAGGCACCGCCTCGCCAACTCGACCGCGCGCTGCGCGCATACAGCCGCGGATCCACCCTCTTTGAGGCACATAAGGAAACGGTGTCGAACGAGGCGAGCACAACGTTCCTCGCAATGCGGTGAGGGAGGCTGTTCGCACGGCCCTTCGAACAGCACATCGGCGCCGCTGCAGCGAGCCTCGCAGCGGTTGTCGTAGGTCACTCCGTCCGACCCGCACACCGGGTCGTAGATATCGGGGCAAACACAGTCCTCGCACTCACCCTCGTGGGCGATGTCGACACCGGCACAGCGAGCGAAGCATGCGTTGGCATAGGTGATTCCGTCGACGCCACAGACTGGATCGTAGATCTCGGGGCAAACACAGTCCTCGCACTCACCCTCGTGGGCGATGTCGACACCGGCACAGCGAGCGAAGCAGGCGTTGGCGTAGGTGACTCCGTCGACGCCACAGACTGGGTCGTAGATCTCGGGGCAGACACAGTCCCCGCACTCACCCTCGTGCGCGATGTCGACACCGGCACAGCGAGCGAAGCAGGCGTTGGCGTAGGTGACTCCGTCGACGCCACAGACTGGGTCGTAGATCTCGGGGCAGACACAGTCCCCGCACTCACCCTCGTGCGCGATGTCGACACCGGCACATTGAGCGAAGCAGGCGTTGGCGTAAGTGATTCCGTCGACGCCACAGACTGGGTCGTAGATCTCGGGGCAGACACAGTCCTCGCATTCACCTTCGTGAGCGATGTCGACACCGGCACATTGAGCGAAGCAGGCGTTGGCGTAAGTGACTCCGTCGACGCCACAGACTGGGTCGTAGATCTCAGGGCAGACACAGTCCCCGCACTCACCCTCGTGCGCGATGTCGACACCGGCACATTGAGCGAAGCAGGCGTTGGCGTAAGTGACTCCGTCGACGCCACAGACTGGGTCGTAGATCTCAGGGCAGACACAGTCCTCGCATTCACCTTCGTGCGCGATGTCGACATCGGCACATTGAGCGAAGCAGGCGTTGGCGTAGGTGATTCCGTCAACGCCACAGACTGGGTCGTAGATTTCTGGGCAAACACAGTCCTCGCACTCCCCCTCGTGCGCGATGTCGACACCGGCACAGCGAGCGAAGCAGGCGTTGTCGTAGGTGATTCCGTCAACGCCACAGACTGGGTCGTAGATTTCTGGGCAAACACAGTCCTCGCATTCACCCTCGTGGGCGATGTCGACCCCTGCACATTGAGCGAAGCAAGCGTTGTCGTAGGTGATTCCGTCAACGCCACAGACTGGATCGTAGACGAGGGGACAGACGCAGGGTTCGTTGCACTCGCAGGTTGGACAGCCGTCGGGTCCGAGCTCGTGGCCGAACTCGCAGAAAACACCGCAGGGCAGCGGTTCGCAGTCACCAGTGTCGTACGCGTCATTCCCAACGATCTGCTCGTGTGCGTGCCCCTGTGGCCGCTGCACCCCGAAACCGGCGGCGAGCGCAACCATCAGCATCCCGAGAGTGATCCACCTGAATCGAGCTGGTCTTGTCAGTTCTGCTAACATTGGACGTCCTCCGGAGATTTCGACGTGGGCAGGACGGACAGGGAGTCGAACCCAGCGCCAGACGTCGCCCGCCGGGAGAGAGCCCCTCCGAGGACGGACGTTGCTTCCTCGATAGTTTACTTCCGCCATCGGGCGCGCGGCGACCTCAGGGTTTCTCGCGACTTTTTCGGCCTCCTCTCTCGGCTTCCTCTCGAACGTGGTCTGCCGCGAGCGCGCTCTTCTGCGCGCGGGCGGCCGAGGAGGACTCGGGCGGGTCAGGACGGACACCTGAGGTGGGGGCGGCTCCAGCACGACATCCGTACCGTCGGAACACTGGGCGTCCAGCGAACGGCGGAGTGTTCAGCGGGAGTCAGTCCCGCCGCAGTACGAGCCAGAAACCGCGTAGCCAGGATAGCGCCGGCAAGAAAGCGTGCCACTCGCTACGAGCCAGCCTTCGCCCTGCGCAACCGGTCACGAAGAGGTGATCGCTCAGAGCCTCGTGCGCTTGGCGGATCGGTCGGACTTACTCGATGGTAACGAGGTGCGAGCGGATCCATGCGGACAGTTCATCCTCAGACACCTTTCCCTTCGCGAGAAACTCCCGAAACTTCTCCGCGGGCGCTGCTTCGAGATCGGCCGAATTCAAGAGCAGAAATGTGCGAGTGACGACGAACGACGTTCGCTTGTTCCCGTCGACGAAAGGGTGGCCGGTCGAGATACCGAACGCGTAGGCGGCTGCGAGTGCGGCGAGATAGACTTCGCCGCTTTCCGCAAACGCGCGGCGATTCCTGGGGAGCGCGAGAGCGGCATCGAGTGCGCCACGATCACAGACTCCGGGGTGTCCTCCGTGCTCCGCGATATCGAAAAAAAACGTGTTGTGCGTTTTCGTGCTCTCCCGGAGAGCTCGTCGCTCGAGTTGGAAAATCACCGCTCTCGCAAAGGGACCCAGGGTTCGAATCTTTGCCGTGTCACGTCAAGACGCAGACTGCGCAAGGAGTCGCGAAGAATGGACGGCCGTGAGTGGCACTCGGAAGATCTCGCACGCGCGCGGCAGCCAACCTTGTCCGCCCTAATGAGTCTCGGGAGGGTGGTGCCGTCCGGGCAGACCGTCGGAGCGCGACGCGGTTCAATTCGCGGCGTCGAGAGCGTCAGTGAAAAACGCGCGTGCTCCCAGGTCACCTTCGGCTGGACGATTCTCTCCTCGTCTTCACCCACGCCTCGTAGAGCTTGAGGACGTCCTCGCGGCTCGTGAAGGGGGCGATCACGAGCCGGGCGCGATAGCTGTACTTCTTTCCCTTGACCGGTTCACGAATGACAAACTGCCAGTCCCAAGCGGGGCGGTGTGGATCGGCCTTGCCTTCCGCATTCTTCACAAAGTTCCACATGGCGAAGCGAATGGTCGATTTCTGATCGAACATCATGACGTAGGCCAGCGGATCCTTTTTCGTTTCGAGGTCGTGGTCACCGTCGAGGATGCCGTAGTAGAACGGTTTTAGAAACTGCTTCGAGGGATGCTCGATGATGTTGAGGGTTTGGCTCCCCTTCTCGTAGGGCAAGGGACTCGTTCCCTGGTACGAAACCGTTCCGGTTTCGAATCCACTCTCTCGATCTTCCCCGAAGGCGACCCAACCCTCGCGATCGCCGTCGAGGCCGTAGAAGTGGATTCTCCGATCCCGGGCGCACGCCATGTAGCTCGCCCACATGAACGCCGCATATCCCTTCCCGAAGCGATCCTGGGTCGGCGTCGCCTCGAATTCGATGTCGATGGAGTTTCGCCCCGACAGGGCGTAAGTCATCCGGCACTCCATCCCCCAAGACGAGTGTTTGGCCGGCCAATGAAGCGAAACGGACTTGGGGGAAACCTGGACCAGTTCCACTCGATCGCGACGCGGCGTGAACATGGAGATCGATCTGTCCGCCGCGACGCCACTAAAAATGTGTTCGAAATTGAGTCCCGTCGCCGCGGTCGAAAAGATCGGCTTCCCCGGATAGGGCCGGTAGACGAGTGGGTTGAACCCGCTTTCCGAGCGACCCGCGTTCGCGACGTTATCGAGCACGCGGCCCAAGAGGGAATCGCTCTCGACGTATCCGATCTTGCCGCCGGTGCCGACGGGCATCAGTGGCATCCCGAATCGGGCGCTAGGGCGCTTCTCTTCGTCAGAGCCACTCGCTATCTGGACGACTAAGAAGAGGGCGAGGAGCGCGCTCCAGCGAACGGCTCGGGTCCGGGATCGAGCTAGCCGCGCAACTAACGGTGAGGATCGGCTGAATCCGCTCATACGGCCCCTCGTTCGAATTCGAAAGCCACGGAGAGGATCCGCGGTCGGGCTACATAGGGCAGACAAACTCCCAGCAGCCCAGATTACCCTCTTCGCCCGCACGCTCTACGTCTTGTCCGCAAATCGGATACGGCGTGTGCGGAGGTGCTCCGCTCCCGAAGAGATAATTGAGCAATCGAATCGGGTCGGTGATCGAAATCCCCCCGCTGTTGTCGACGTCGAGCGGGTTCGGGCACTGCGGGATCGGGAGATCGCCCCCGAAGAGATAGGTGAGCGTCGCGATCGCGTCCGCGATGTTCACCGATCCGTCCTGGTTGCTGTCCCCGCGGATGAACGGTGTGTCGGTGAACAGCTTGCCGATGGTGGCGGTGTAGATCTCGTCCGCTCCCGGGGAGCCGTTCGTGGGGTCGAGATCTCCGCCGAGGTGGGGGAGGTCGTCGAGGAGAAGAAGAACTTCCGGAAGGGCGTCGATCCCGAAGAACGTGAGTCTCTCCTCATCGACCGAGCGCCTCGCGGCGAGCAGCAAGAACGTGAGGCTGACCGCCCGGTTCACGCCGGGGGCGTCGGGTCCCTCGTCGAACGCTTGAAACAGTCGCCAGAGGAGATCGCCGACGATCTCACGGTCCCGGTCTCGGAGGCCGGTCGTTTCGTCGAGGCAGAAGGCTGCTGCGTGGGGCGCAGCCGCCGGCGCGCCGACGCCGGCCGTCGCTTCGTATCCGACGCGGCAGTCGCGGTTCGTCATCGCGATCAGCGCGTCGCAGATTCCCTCGAACAGCCAGCGGAACCCGAGCCGCGTTTGACTTCTTTGTGAGAGATTCGCGACGAGATAGTGAGCGAACTCGTGCTGGAAGACAGTGGGAACCACATTCCAGCGTGGTAAGCCGTTGGGCCGGCCGTCGAGGTTGTAGACCACCGACGATTGAATGGTCGAACAGCCGGTATTGGCGGGTTCGTAGCTTTGATACGCAATCAGGTGCTGCGGCCGTATCGTCAGACACTGGAACGGCAAGAAAGGATCGCGTTCGAGAAGATTCGCTTCGAGAGCCCGGCGCGCGAACGTGAGCATGTCGGCGGCGTGTTTGTAGGTCTGAACGCTCCAGCGAAAGAGGGCTCGTTCCTCCGGCTCTTGTGAATCGATGAGTTCCGGGTCGACTAGAAACGAGAACGGTTCGTTCGGATTCTGCCGGAGCATCGCGTCTGGAACGCCGTCCTGGTTGGCGTCGAATTCGATCGGGAGGTTGGGTTCGAAGCCAAACTCGCGAAACTCGGGCCGGATCGAAAAGATCGCGCCGTTTTCGTCGCGCCCGTATCGTTCTGGTACGACGTGCTCGAGTGAGGCGAGAAGGCGAACGCGACCTTCGGCGTCGATGTGTTCCTCCGCGATCGTTCCTTCAAACGTGCCGTCCGGCTCGGTGGTCGCGATCAACTCGCCGGCGAATTCGCGGATCGAGCATCCGTCGAGGGGGACTTCCGTCAGTCGGGCGGCGAACGGTGACGTGTGGAGGTTCTCCGCCGAGGGGATGGCTCCGTGCGCGGATCCGCTCACGTCGCCCTCGAAGAAGAAGACATCGCGCCGACGAGCGAGGAGCGCGCCGTCGTCCGCCGCGCGGATGTTCTCGCACGGAGATTCTGCTGAAGTTTCGACCTGAAGACTCCAGATGAATTCTGGCTTCGCGTCCGGGTCGAACCCGAGATAGAGCTTGGCGCCCGTCACGCTTCGTCCTTCCGCCTCCTCGATACTCGTGACGTGGGTCGCGGGGACGAGAGCTCCGCTGAGAACCTCGAGATCCTTTGCGCGCACGAGGTGGGCATTCAGCCAGTAGAGCCTTCCGTCCGGAGCGAGCACAACTCGGAGCGACGCGCCCCGGACGGGGATCCGACCGTCACCGCCGCTCGGGTGAGGCACTGCTTGACCGAATAGGAAAACACGAAGCTGAGCGACGGAATAGACGTACGGTTCGGTGAGAGCCGACGAAGAAACTCCGAAGAATTCGGAGTGCTCGTCGACGAACGCGCGGATCGCCTCCTCTGCATGCGCCGAGTCGGGATCGTCGTCGGTCAGTGGCGGCGCAATGGGTGCGCTCGCCGTCGGTAAGACGAATTGAGGGGTCTCGAGCTCGGCGTCCCAGAACACCCTCCACTCATACCCTTCGCGCTGCCAAAACTGGCCGACGGGCGCGGGCACGCTCGCGCCGAACCGGTACGCCTCGCGCGCGTCCCCGATCGGAATGCTCCAGTCGTGCCCGTTGATCTCGACGGGCGCGGGGTCCGTCGGAACCTCGCTCTCTCGCTCGCCATCCGCTGCGAGCGCCGCTTGCGAAGAAGTCGCGAGCGACGCCGCGAGGAGCCCCATGACGATCAAGTGGTACCGAGAAGCGTCCATCCTCGATCCTCCTCGTCTCCTGTGCGTAGCGCAGAAAGTGCAGAGGCACGGTATTGAGCGAGTTAAGTTTTGTCAATATTGTTCCTGGGAGAAGGTGGGCGCGGCGCGCGATTCGGAGTATGGTGGCGCCTGGAGATCGTTCGTAGCAGCGGGGCGCGTCATCGTCGACTCAAGGTGAGAGAGCTCAGCATGATTCGCGCGCGACGGAATCCTATCGGGGCTTGGCTCGTCGCCATTGTCTGCGCCCTCGCTACGGGAACAACGCTCCGTGCGCTCGACTGCAATCGAAACGGCCGTCACGATGCGCTCGATCTCGCGCACGGCTATAGCTTCGACTGCAACCGCAACGGCATTCCCGACGAATGCGATGAGTCGGAGGCCTTCGCGGATGGAACGCGTCTCGACTGCAACCGAAACGGCATCGAGGACTGGTGCGACATCGCCCCGAGATTCCGCTTCGGTCGCGAAGAGGAGATGTTCCACTTTGGGTTTTCGCCGACCGATCTAGTCGCGGTCGATCTCGATGGCGAAGCCGGCGAGGAGCTCATCGGGCTCGGGAACGGCCGAATTGTCGTCCTGGGATTCGACGCGGCGGGGCGAGTCGTCCGCCGGGGCGAGTACCCCGATTGTGGAGGAAATTCGCGCCTCGCGACTGGGGATGTAAACGGCGACGGGCGAACGGATCTCGTGACGTACCGGCTGCCCTACGGCGACGCCGAGGAAGCACCCGAAGCGGGGAATCTCGGCGTTCGGTTCGGTCGCGCCGACGGCTTTTCAGATTGTGTATCGGTCGCCGTTCCGGGAGGTCCAGAGAGTCTCACGATCGCCGATGCCGACGCAGACGGCATTCAGGACGTGTGCTGCGGAACTCGCTCGGGGACGATCGAGATTCTCTGGGGAGCGGGAGACGACGGCGGCGGCGAGGCGTTCACCGTGCGGTCGACCATCGAGACGACGTACGCGGCGACCGCGCTCTTCGTCGAGGACTTCGACCGAGACGGATTCCCCGATCTTCTCGTCGGTGAGCGGGAGCTCAAGGAGGATCGGTTTCGCCTGTTCGCTTCGCGGGTCGACGTGCGGTGGGGCGATGCTTCGCGCTCGTTCGAGGAACGGACGCTTTTTTCCGCGCGAACCGGACTCGGCGGCCTCGCCGTGGCGGACTTGAACGGGGACGCGAGACTCGATGTGGCGCTCGTCCAGTCGAACACGGCGCTTCGCTTCCTCGAGCCTCGCACTTCTCTCTACTCGTTCCTCAACGAGGGCGATCGGATTTTTCGGCTGCTTCCTCCACTCGACGTCTGGATGACGCACGACGATCGACTTCTGCGTATACCCCGAGCCGACAGAGACGGAGATGAGGTGCTTTACCATTCGCTTCATCCCGACATCGGCCGACGTCCGAATGACTCGGGACGCCTCTACCGGTTTTCGTGGAGGAGCGGAGAGCTCCATCGGTCGGAGCCTATCGGAACCGCGAAGCCGCTTCTCGCCTCCGCCGTATTCGACGTCGATCGCGACGGCGACCCGGACATTGTCTATTCCGACGGCGATCGCACGCACGTCCTGCGAGCGAACGAAGGACTGGGAGCCTCCGCGCTCTTTGGATGGTACGAGCGAATTCAGGGGCACCTCACGCTTCCCACCGGCGTGGCCTCGCGCGACTGGGATGGAGACGGCCACCTCGACCTCGCGGCGGGAGTCGATGTTCAGACGTACATCCGCTTCCTCTGGGGCGGTGCGGACGACCTCGGCGCCGCGACGACCGTCGAGCTCGAGCACGAATCGCGAAAGCTCAATCCCGTCGATTTCGATCGAGATGGCGACCTCGACATCGCAGTGACGATCCATCCCAACCCCAGTGCCAAGAACCGGAATCGGCTCCAGATCCTTTGGAACGAGGGAAACCGCGAGTGGCGCACCGAGCTCGTCGCTGGATCCGACCTCGGCTACAGCAGCCGCGCCGTATTCGCGGCGGACTTTGACGGGGACGGATGGGAAGACCTCATTTGGCATTCAACTCCCACTACCGTGGGCTACTTCCCCAACGACCACGGGTCGTTTCCGCATCAGCGGCATTTCAAAGTCGGTTTGACGAACGATGAGCTACAGCCGATCGATATCGATGGCGAAGGCCCTCTTGAGCTCGCGATTCCACTTGCGGACGATTTCATCGCGATCTACAGCCTTGCAGATTGGGAGCCCCGACTTCTTTACCGCATTCCGTTTTCGCCTCTCGATTCCTTTGGCCCCTTCTCGACCGGCGATTTCAATCTGGATGGGCATGAAGATCTGATCGTTACGCAAGAAGCCGCGGAAGATATCTACCTCCTCCTCAACGACGGCTCGGGGAAGCTCGAGATCCATCAGCGCATTCCCTTCAGCAAGATCTACGCGAATCTCGACGACAGCATCCCGCGCCTTCACCTGAACGCGCTCATCTCCCGCGATATGGACGGCGATTTGTATCCGGATCTTCTCATCTTTCATCTGAACGGTTCCGAGATCGCATGGAATCGCGGCGACGGCTATCTCGACGAGCCGCAGTACATCGAGAATTGGGGCGTCTGGTTTGCGGAGGCGAACGATATGGACGGCGACGGTCTCGCCGACCTCGTTCTGTCGGAGTGGTCGAATCGGAATGTTCTCATCGCCCTCAACCGCACGCTCCCGGCGCGCAGCGTCGACGAGAATCTCGATGGGGTCCCCGACGAGTGTGATCTTCCTCCGCGACCGCGATTCATCCGTGGCGACGTCGATGACGGTGGTTCTGTCGCCCTCAACGACGCGATCGTCGTCCTCAGCTATCTCTTCTCCGACGCCAGTGCTCCGCATTGCCTCTCCGCTGCGGACGCGAACGACGACCGCAGGGTGAACCTCGCCGACGGAGTCGCGATCTTGAACATGCTCTTCCGCGGAGAGGGACCGCTTCCGCCGCCGAGCGGCGAGTGCGGAACGGACAGAACACAGGACGCGCTCACGTGTGAAGAAAGCGCGTGTCCGGCCGGGGAATAGATTGTCTTCGCAAGACGGTGGGGGGCGTTTGAGCGAAGCGGAGATTCGCGACTCGACGCGGCAGCTCAGTTCGCGTGGAGATTTTCAGCTAACTCGGAGTCCGGACGTCGATCGAGCGAACGAGCCGCCGCCGTTGCTCGAGTGGATTCCCGAGCGTCGTTCATCCGTCCCTCGATCCGAAACGCGGCGCCGACGTGTTCGAACTTTCCCGGCGACGGTTCGGCGCGGCCTGTTGACCGGATCCCGGCCGGCGGCGACGATTCCGGCGGGATCAGTAGACCAAACCGGGAATCGTGCTCGGAGAGATCATGGGCGAAAGAAGCTCGCATACACCAGGGACGTTCTGTTGGGTCGATCTCGCAACATCGGATTCGGCCGGTGCGAAGGAATTCTACGGCGAGCTCTTCGGGTGGGAGACAGTCGACAAGCCCACCGAAGCCGGCGGGGTCTACACGATGTTCGAGCTCGGCGGCAAGGACGTGTGTGGTGCGTTCGAGCTCGACGAAACGATGCGTAGCCACGGAGTCCCGCCGCACTGGCAAAGCTACGTGTCGGTGGCGAGCGCGGACGTCTCGGCGGCGAGAGCGAAGGAGCTCGGCGGCAGCGTTCTCATGGATCCGTTCGACGTCATGGAGGCCGGCCGGATGGCGGCGATCCGAGACCCTCTCGGCGCCGTTTTCTCGATCTGGGAGGCGCGCGAACGCTGCGGCGCTCAGCTCGTGAACCAGCCGAGCTGCCTCTGCTGGAACGAGCTCCGCACGACCGACACCGCGGCGGCGCAGGAGTTCTATCACGGTCCGTTCGGCTGGACGACGCGCGCCGACTCCGGATCCCCGCAGTACTTCGAGTTCGAGCACGACGGTCGCGCGGCGGGCGGCATGATCGCGATTCAGCCGGAGTGGGGGAGTGTGCCGCCGAACTGGGCCGTCTACTTCTCCGTCGCCGATTTCGATGCGTCGTTCGAGACGGCGAAACGCCTCGGCGCGAGCGCGTTCATGCCTCCGATAGACGTCGAAGAAGTCGGTCGGTTCGCCATGGTCGGAGACCCACAGGGCGCCTTCTTTTCGATGATTCAGCTCACGCGCGTCGACGAGTGACGATCGTGTCCTGAGGTGAGACGCACTGAAAACTCGCGGCACGAACGGGACGGTCTGCACGTGCTGCGAGAGCGGCAGCACTCGCCGCAGCGATCGGGTAGACTCGATCGCCGAAGCCTTTCGCGCCCCGTACCGGGGACCTCGCCGGTCGAGTGATCTTCGTTTTAGTTCTGAACGTTCTCGAGTTCGACGGAGGGACAATCGTGATCGTCAACCCGACTCGTGTCTATCGCTTCGGTCTCTTCATCGTCCTTCTGCTCTCGCTCGGAGCTTGCGAGTCGAAACCCCGGGACCCGAATCGCCACTACGAAGACGGCGGCGGATTTTCGCTCGTCGCGCCCGACGGATGGAACGTCACGGAGTTCCCCGGATTCAAGTACAGGGTATTCCTCGGAACGCCGGTCGATGAGTTCGCTCCGAACCTCAACGTCGTCGACGAGGTGTTTCAGGGGACGATCGATCGGTACGTCGAGCAGTCACTCACGACGATGGAGAAGCTGTTTCCGGAGTTTGAGAAGCTCTCTCAGGAAGACTTCACTCTCGACTCGGGTGCCCGTGCCGTCAGAATCGTCACGCAGAACGTGCAGTTCGGGAAGAAGCTCACGCAGACGTTCTACATGGTCGGCGATGGCTCGACGAAGTACGTCTTGACGGCGTCGAAATTGGCGACAGACACGCGCGACCTCGACCCGCTCTTTGACGCGAGCGCTCGATCCTTTCGCTTTGACGACTGATCCGCGGCACGCGGTCGGAGCGCCTCACTCCACGAGCTCGACCGACACCTCGTCTCGCTTTCCGTTCCGGATGACCGTGAACCGAAGCTTGTCGCCGACCTCGTGAGCGAACTTGATCCCGTAGATGAACGCCCGGTGGGTAATCTTGGGATCGATGGACTTCCCGTTGAGCGCCACGACGATATCCCCCTCGCGAAGACCCGCGCGGAGTGCGGCCTGTCCCGATGGTGACTGTCGGTTGATCCATCGGACGTCGAGCGCGCCCGCTCCCTTTGGCAAGCGGAGCCGCGCGAGCTTCTTTTTTTCGACGGGCGGAAAGTACACCTTGAGTCGCGGCGAGAGACTCCACATCGAGCCTCGCCAGGAGATGTCGCTCTCCTTCCAGCCCTTCTTGAGCTCGACGGTCCGCTTCCCGCTTTTCGATCCGGTGACGTCGACGGTCGTATCGGCGTTCGGGAGGGCGTGGAGAACCCACTGCATATCGGCGATCGAAGTCATCGGCTGTCCGTTCATCGACAGGATCTCCTCGCCGTGACGGAGTCCCGCTTTCGCCGCCGGCTCACCGCGAGCGACCTTGCGTACGCGCGTGCCGTGATCGGCGTCGATCAAAAGTCCGATGTTGTCGGGAAGCGGGTACCGCCAAAGGAGATCGCGGTTGAACTCACCGCGGTCGCGCGCCGCCTTCTGCTCCGCGTCGTGGATGTTGTGGCAGTGGATGCAGTTGTTCCGCGCGGTGGCCTTGGCGAATCTCGCTCGTCCCTCGAGCCCGGGCATATCGAGCGCAGTTTTGTACGGCTTCTTCGGTGGACGCTTCCCCGCGAGGGCGCTCGCATTCGCGGGGTAGTTCTTGTGCAGCTCGAGCACGCGGCGCATCGTTTTCTCGAGTCCGGTCATCGAATTGTAGGCGTCCGGACCGGCGTCGCCCTGCGTTCCGTAGCGAGCGTAGATCGTGCCGTCTGCGTTCAGAAACACGGCCGCCCAGTTGAGATCGAAGTCGAACTGAAAGATCGACAGATCGACGCCCTTCATTTCCACCTGGCGCACGGAGATGAACTCCTTCCGCGCCAGCTTCTGAACGCGGCCGTTTCCTCCGGCGACGGAGGCGTCGAATCCGGCGCAGGCATCGCACGGAACACAACGAAACGTGACGAAGAGGGGCTTCTTCTCTTTTCGCGCTTCCTCCATCGCCTGACCGATGTCGTTGTAGATCCAGAGATCGCTTCCCCGAGGGTTCTTGTCCTTCAGGATCTCCGCGAGATCCCCCGCGTCGCCGGCCTGTGCCGGGCCGGTGGCCAGGGCGGCGAGGAATCCGATCACAAGGAGCGGACTCGGGTGCACGCGAGTCCCGCGAGAGTTCGGTCGAGATGGCATGGGAGTCTCCTGGGTATTCGCCGAGGAGGGAGGAGTCCCTCCGCTACAGACGGAGCCGCTTCGGGGTTCCGCGTCTCGGAGTAGCACGCGGGCTTCCGTCGGCGCCGATCATCCTCCCGGTCGCCGGAGATCCCACCGAGCAACTCCAAGTTCCCGCTACGTAAGACGAGAGAAACGCGTCTCGGTTGCACCGGGTCGCTCCGGGATGGAGCAAAACTGGGGAGCTCTCGCGGTTTTCGGGCCGGGAGAGGGGCGGATCGGGCCGTCCTCGACCCCGGTCCCGCCCCATCTCCAGGATTTTCGAGGATTCGTGAGCTCCTTTCGCGACCGTTGTCGCCGTGAGGGCAAGTGAGGCGCGCGGGCGCTTCGAAGGCTCGGGAACTTGTCCCCAGGAGGATTCCGATGGAACCGCTCAAAACTACCACCGTTTCGTTTTGGAGTGCCCTTTTCATCGTGCTGGTCGCCGGGAGGCCTCACGCGGCCGAGGTCTGCGGATTCACCGCGGGCGTTGCGACGCGAGACATCGTTTCGATCAGCCCGGAG
Organism: Planctomycetota bacterium; assembly: GCA_965223845.1. Classification (GTDB taxonomy): domain Bacteria; phylum Planctomycetota; class UBA8108; order UBA8108; family SXIK01; genus CBDCXR01. The sequence goes on from CBDCXR010000004.1 coordinate 326,528, forward strand.
CCGGCGGTCGACATGCTCGTGCTTCGCGACGGGCGCACCATTACGCTGAGTTACATCGGTGAAGGTGAACAGATGGATTTCGCGATCAGCGCCTACCTTCCCGACGGCACGGTCGACTGGGAGTTCGGTACCGCCGGCACCCGCGTCGTCGACTTCGACGGCGGGGAGGACTTTCCGGTTCGCATTCTCTTCGACCCTCGGCGTTCCTCGATCTACGCCGCCGGCTCGGTGTACCACGACGGCGACCGGGACATCGGAATCGTCAAGATCGACCTTCGCGGCGGGATCAATTCGAGCTTCGGCGACAACGGACGCGTGGTCGTCGGCTGGGGAGAGCGGGAGCGACTCCACGATGCACTCGTGACCGACGACGCCAAGATCGTGCTCGTCGGCTCTACGGAGGAGTGCGGCGTTTTCGATTGCGGTGGATTCCTCGGGGTCGGATTCGGCGAATTCCGCATGGCGGTCGCGCGCATTCTCTCGAATGGAGAGCTCGACGACACATTCAGCGGCGACGGCAAGGACCGGCCGATCTTCGGCACCGAGGCCGAGCCCGGCGCGGCCGTCCTGACGCCGACGGGAGGCTTGATGATCGCGGGGAACCGTCGAGGCGCCGGTCCTCGCCGAGTCCTCTTCGTTCACTACACCCGCGAAGGCGAGCGGACGCAGGGAGAAGCCGATCACGATCGAATTTCGCCCGCGGTCGTGCGCGATCTCGTTCCGGTCGGCGGAGGCAAGTACCTCCTCCTCACCGAAGACGGGATCTACCGCCTCGCCAATCACTTCGGCCGGTTCGATCCGAGCTTCGCGAGCGGGCGGGGATTCAGTCTTGCGCCCTCCTCCGCCCACTCGATGGCCGTGTGGGACGGCAAGATCTATGCATTCGGATACGAGAGCCCGACCGACGTCCACCGCTACGACGCGAATGGAATCGTCGACACCTCCTGGGCGCGCGACGGCGTCCGATCCTGTCCGTTCGACACCGTGGAGCGAAACGCCGCGATTCACTCGATTCTCGCGACGTCGCGCGGAGTGCTTCTCGGAGGCGAAGTCAGAAACGACGCCGGTCGCGTCTGGCAGGCGCTCGGTTTTCTCGGCGAGCGCGGCGAGTTCGTCGCCGGCTGTGGCGATCCGGAGCCGGAGCCCGAGCCGGAACCCGAGCCCGAGCCGGAACCCGAGCCTGAACCCGAGCCTGAACCCGAGCCTGAACCCGAGCCTGAACCGAGCGGCTCCTACTTCCTCCGCGGCGACGCGAACCTGTCGGGCGCAGTGGATATCAGCGACGCGGTTGCGGGCCTCAACTATCTCTTCAGCAGCGACGGAGAGCCGGCGTGCCCGCAGGCGCTCAACGTGAACGGCGACAATCGCATCGACGTATCGGATCCGATCGCGCTCCTCGGTTACCTCTTCAGCGGCACGAACACCGCGCAGATCACCGGCGAGTGCGAGCCAGATCTGCAGGAAGAGTTCCCGGTTTGCGAAGTGAATTCGGCGTGCAGCTAATGCGCCAATGAATTCAGGCTGAGCCCCCTGACGATCGCGAACGACATTCGTTCACCCAGCACAAAGGCCGCTTCGATCTCACTCCCGAGGTCGAAGCGGCCTTTGGCCCATCGGGAGCCGCTACGAAGTCGCGCTGCCCTGCGCGAGTCCGCGGCCGCCGCCGACCGAAGTCCAGCCGGAGGAGAGCGCGATCGCGACGACGAACGCCGTACCGACGACTCCGGTAGAGAAGTACCAGCTCGACGCGTCGAGCGTGATCGGCCAGTGGAGCATTCGTTCGACGAAGAGAGTTACGATCAGCGACGTGAGGCCGAAGCGCATCAGCACGAACGCATGGACGACTACGACCGAAGTGAGGAATACAGCGTCCACCGCCCCCCAGCCGCCGATCCGGCTGAGCGCGCTCGCCCAGACGACGACGAACGCGAGCGCAGCGAGGATGGGCTTTCGAGCGATGAATTTGAGCACGACGAAGCTGAGGAGATACGAGAAGCCGAACTGTACGGCGAGTACCAGGTTGACGGTCGTCCTCGCAAGCGAATAGGCCGTGCCGTGGAGAGGCCACGTACTCACCGCATACGAGACGCTGGGGATCTCGCCGAGCGCGTCGGACGTGTAGGTCTGCAGCACGTCGAGGAGCCGCACGAGGATCGCGGCCACCGTGCCGTAGAGGACGCTTTGACCGACCAATCGATCGCGAAAACGTCCCTCGAGAATGCGGTACCACGAAATCAGATTGTGCGGCCAGAGGCGGCGCACGAAGGGCTCGATCGCTAGGTAGAAGAGCCAGATCTCGAACGCACCGAACAAACTGAGAGCGACGCCGCCTTGAATCTGCCCGACCACCGCCGAGAGATCCGAGGAGTGCTCCCCGACGAAAACGAAGGCCATGAAGAGGCCGCAGAACATGAACTGCGCGATTCGGCGCGCTCCGACGCGGTCTCCTCTTCCGGTCGCCAGATGGAACCAGGCGAGGAACGCCGATCCGACGAGCAGCGAGAGGTAGATCACGAAGAAGAGATTCGGCGCGCTCGTGGAGAACGCCGAGGGCGGCTCGCGGCGGGAGACTTGGTAGCGCACGATCCTCCCGCGGAAGCTCGCGACCTCGATGGCGACGGGGGTGCCGATCGTCGTCACCGCGTGCCAGCGGGCGCGCGCGTCGAACGGAACGGCCGGAGTCACCAGGGGTTCCGTTTCGACCGCGGAATCGGGGGCGAGCTCGAATGTGAGCTCGAGCGCGTCGCGCAGGTCCTCGATCGAGCTTCGTGGTACCGGCGCCTCGGCACTGTTCGAGGGATCGGGCGGCGGAGAGCCTTCGAATGAGAGCAGATGCCCCGACGCATCCAGTCGAAGACGGACCATGCCTGGGAGGTCGATCGGCGGATCGCGAAAGGTGACGTGGCCGAGGTTCCGCTTGCTCCGCGTACGAATCGACCGCGGCACCATCACGCGCGGACTCTCGCGGTACCAGAAGCTCACGCGTCGTTGGCGCGCCTCTCGGCGCGCTTCGGCTTCGGCGGCGGTCTCACCGGAGGGATCGGGCCGCGCTACCCGCCTCGGGTCGAGCACGAGTCTCCATTTCGAGTCGACCGGCGCTTCGGCGTATCCGAACAACTCGACGATCTCCCGCGCGCGGTCGACGAGAATCTGGGGGTGAGTCTCGAGCTGGGATCGATTGACGACGCTCGCACCCGAGGAGAGCCAGACGAGCGCGATCCCGGTGAGCGCGGCGGCGACGAGAAGAGTCGCTCGGCGAATCTCGAGCCCACCCCTCCCGCCAGCGGCGGCGACCATTCCCGGGGAAGGCGTCTCGCCGGCGGCCAGCGCGGCCGCGAGCGGCTCGCCACCTGGAAGGGCAGCCGCGACTTCGCGCGCCGAAGCGGGACGGTTCGCGGGATCTTTTTCGAGGCACCATTCGATCGCGCGGGCGATGCGCGGATCGAGCGGACCCGCCGCACTGCTGGATGAAATTCGCCGCGAGTCTTCGTGCAGTCGGCGCAGTTCGACCGGCGACCCCGTCTTGTAAACGGACTCGCCGGTGAACAGCTCGTGGAGAATCAGGCCGAGCGAGTAGATGTCGCTCCGGACGTTGGTCGTTCCGTCGGATAGTTGTTCCGGCGCCATGTACGCCGGCGTGCCGGCGATCTCTGCGCCGCGCCCGTCATCGATCGTTCGGGCGAGTCCGAAGTCGGTGATGCGAACGCGACCGCTGCCGTCGATCATGATGTTCGCCGGCTTGAGATCGCGATGGATCACGCCCTGGTCGTGCGCCGCTGCGAGGCCGGCGCAGAGCTCCTGCGAGATTTCGACCCCCTTGTCCGGGGGGAGTCGGCCGATCCGGCGGAGGAGCGCTTTCAGATCTTCTCCGTCGACGAACTCCATCGAGAGGAAGTGCTCGTCGCCGATCTCGCCGATGTCGTAGATCCGACACACGTTTGGGTGGCTGATCTGACGCGTGAGGCGCACCTCGCTGTGAAAGAGCTCGAGCCGCCGCGGGTCGCCGGCGATCTCCCGCGGGAGAAACTTGAGTGCCACCGTGTGACCGAGCTTGAGGTCGTCGGCGCGAAAGACCTCGCCCATGCCACCCCGGCCTGCGAGAAGGACTACGCGATAGCGTCCCGCGATCTTGGTTCCGGGGAGGAATCGACCGTGATGCGAGCTGTCCGAGGAGGGCGAGGGGTTCGCTCGCTCGGCGGGCGAATCGAGATCGCCGTTCAGGCGAACCTCGGCCGTCGCTTCTCCGAAGAGCCCTTCGGGGTCTCGGTGCGCCTCGAGAAGATCTTCGACGGCACTGCGCAGCTCGCGATCGTCACCGCACTCCCGATCGAGAAACTCGCGGGCGAGCTCGGGCGATAGGTCGAGTGCCTGCTCGAAGAGCTCGATCGCGCGGCGGTCCGAATTCATGCGTCGCTGTCAACTCGCTTCGGTGAAGCTGCGCATGGTAACAGGCACGGGGGGGAGCGACGACCGGAGAATCGGTCGTGTGTTCGAGCTAAACGAGACTCGCCGTTACGGTCCACGGTCGGCGCGACCGCGCCGAAGCACACGCGAACCCGAAACAACGAACGTCGAAGCTCCTCGATTCTTCTCCCGCTCGCGCGATCGGGTCCGCTCGCGACACCACGCGAAGCTGAGTAGAATGCCGCGGAGGCAAGCTGGCGTGTTCTGCGCGCCGCGGAGGAATCGTGGATCTGACGAGAATCTTGGAGTCCGCTCGATCGGGAGACCCTTCCGCTCGGGCAGAGATCGTCCGCGCCGCGTACGAGGACCTGCGCAAGATCGCGAAGGTCAAGATGGCGAACGAGCGAGACGGTCACACTCTCAGCGCGACTGCCCTCGCGAACGAGCTCGCGATCAAGCTGATGGGCGACAGCCAGATTCCGGTGGCGGGCCGTCCGCAATTCATGGCGTACGTGTCGAAGGCGATGCGTCACTTCCTCATCGACTACGCTCGCACGCGGGGCCGGCAGAAGCGCGGCGGCGATCGCGAGAGGCTGACGTTCGACGACGCACTCGTCGCGAGTCGCGAGCAGAGCGAGGATTTGCTCCGACTTCACGAAGCGCTCGAGCGATTCGCCGCGATCGACGCACGCAAGGCGAGCGTCGTCGAGATGCGGTTCTTCGGTGGAATGAATCTCGAAGAGACGGCCTACTCGCTCGGCGTCTCGCCCGCGACGGTCAAGCGGGACTGGGACGTCGCGAAGGCGTGGCTGAAGCGGGAGCTCGCGGGGGAGGAGTGAGCCTTCGAGAATAGCGGTGTCCACGATACCGCGAAGATCGCTGAACCACACGACCTCGACTTGACTCGACTCTTCGCGCGCGCGGTACGCGGTGGGAATGGAGTCGCCGGTCGAGCTCAGGAAACGATCTCGTGAAATCGACGCTCGTTTGTCTGATTGGCATCCTGTCGTTCTCGACCGTTTTTGTGCTTCTCATCATCGAAGACGACGTCGACTCGCGCCGGAAGTTTTCGATCGTCGAACCTCCTCCGATTCGACACGAGTTTACCATGCGACTCGAATCGGCGATGGTCGCGTACGTTCGCGGCCGCATCGACATTCGCGAACTGACGGAGAGAGGCAAGGCGTCCTGCCTCGACGCCATCGATTCGCTCTGCACTTGTCGTCGGACGCGCGATCCGGACGCGTACACGCACGCCGAGACTTGCGGCTGGGCCGAATTCTATCCGCAGGTCAAGCCGTGGATTCGGCGCTTCGAACGGCGCGTCCGAGAAGAGCAAGAAGCTCGGGAGCGAGAGCGGAGCGACTGACGAGACGAGCCTCTCCCGCCTCCGACCGAGCTCGCTGCCGGGACCTCCGAGCGCGGCTCAGTCGCTTTTCTCGCTGCTCTTCCCTTCGATCTTCGCGATCGACCGCTCGAGGATTCCGCGAAACTCCTTGTCATCCGTATCGCTCGCGAGCTGACGCAATTCGGGCACGGCTGCCGCGGCCTCCGTTCGGAGATCCCCGATGAGCCGCGCCGCCGCGTAGCGGGCCATGCGGAGGGGACGCTTTAGACTGGCGGTGAGCGCGGGGACTGCGGAACCACCGAGCGGCGAGACGATGCAGACGGGGTCGTTCGGCTCCGCCGCGCGCATGTCGATCTCGTCGAGAGGAAGAAGCGCGCGTTCGTCTCCATCGACCTTTTTGATGGACTCGCGAAAGCGTTTGAACGAGAGGAAGCCCATCTTCAGGTGCGCGAGCTCAGGTATCGCGATGGCCTCGTCGGGAAACTCGGGGAGGTATTTCCGCAGTGCGCGGTAGTGCGCGGGACGGAAGAGTGAGTCAACGGAGTCGTGCTGGTGACCCATTTTCCCCGCGACCGTGCTCGTTCCCATCCAGACATTCGATTCACCGAGCACCACGATGACCCGTGCGACTTCACGGCTTTCGCCGAACTTGATGCGGTAAACATTCATTTTGCCGAAGTCGCGGCGCAGCCACTCGGCGAAGAGACCCGCGAGCGCGATCTTTCCCGCTCGCGTTTCGAGAAACTCAGCGGTAACTCGTTGCTCGATCGAACCCTCAGGCGCGTCGAGATACTCACCGAGTGCATCCGGCGACGACCCGAGTCGCCACAGGTGATAGTGACGCGCGAAATCTTCGTGGTAGACGAGCGCCGCGAGGACGAGTGCGAGTGCGGCGCCGCCGAGGACCCAGGTGAGGACGCGACGCTTGCGAGGCATGTCGGAGACTCTCGAGTTCGAGTTTGAACGGTCCGTCACGATAACCGAGGGGATCAGCCGGATTCCGCGGCTACCGGTGATTCTACGTTCTCCTCGGTGCGGGTCGATCTCTTCTCGCACTCTTCGCGTCGAAGTTACCGGCCGTCGCTTCGCCGAGACCGGGCCGGGATTCGGTTGGCGTGCGCGACCCTCAAGCTTCCGCGCAGTGGACGTCGAACTCATGGGAGAACCTCCGTCGAGTCCTCGATGGAAACGAATCGGCAGACGAGAGATCAAGGATACGGACATGCGACGATTGGCAGGCGCGAAATTGCTAGCGATTTTTGGCCTTCTGCCGCTCTCGGCGACCGGGTGTTACGATGTCGGCGCCCTTGCCGAGGCCGGTGCGGCGTCCCGACCTGGGCAAATCGGAGCGTCCGCTGGAAGCCCGATTCCCCGCGCTCTCATCGACGGCCGTGATCTCGCCGGAATCGAAGCCGCTCTCGACGGCGGAGCGGACATCGACGCCGCGTCCTCGCACGGAGTGACGCCGCTCATGATCGCGATCGCGATGCGACGGACCTCCGTCGTCGATCTCCTTCTCCGCCGCGGAGCGGACGTGAGAGCGGCATCGAGCCACGGGGAAACTCCTCTTCATAGCGCGCTCTTGATGAACGACCTCGCACTCGCAAAGCGACTCGTGGATCTGGGAGCCGATGTGAACGCGGCGACGAAGGACGGAACAACGGTCCTCGCGAACGCTGCCCACCTCGGGCGGAACAACTGGATCGAGTTCCTGCTCGAGCGCGGCGCGGAGCTCGAGACGAAGAATCGGCTCGACGAGACTCCGCTCTTTCGCGCGATCTCTGAGCGCGAAGTCGAAACCGTCCGTCTCCTCCTCGAGCGGGGAGCACGCGCCGGCGAACTCACGAAGGAGAAGAGATCGACCGTGGCGTACGCCGCGGCGCGGGGCTCCGTCGAGTGCGTCGAATTGCTCGTCGCAGCCGGCGTGGCGGTCAACACTGTCGATATGTACGGAGCGACTCCGCTGATCGATGCTTCACTCCACGAACGGCCCGAGGTCGTGAAGCTGTTGCTCGAGCACGGCGCCGATCCGAGCGTCAAGGATCGGCACGGACGGACGGCGCTCGACATCGCGCGTGCGAAGGAAAACGCCGAGATCGAAGAGCTGCTCGCGGGCGGAAACCCCGAGGCGCGATGATCGACGGTCCTGATCTGAATCGACCCGCTCTCGATGCGGCTTGGGAGGGGCGACCCGAAAGCTCCCGTCAGTCGTCGAACGAAGGACGATGGCGCGGTGCGCGCGGAAGATTCAAGGGGAGCGGAGGAAGGGAACGTCAGAGTAGAGCGTCGCGAATGGAAACCGGCGGGATCACGCGGCGCTAGATCTTCGAGACTCTCAGGCGTCGATATTCCCCGTGCTCGCCGATGCCGTCACCGCCGCACTCCCAGAACCCGATCGCGCCCCGGGCGTGGTGTGCGTGTGGGTCGGTCCACTCGGCGCAAGGATCGAGCTCACCGTTCGGAGGTCCCAAGAAGACGCGAATCGTCGAGCCTTCGATCTCGACGCGCATGCGGTACCACTCGCCGAGGACGGGCACTCGCGCGCTCGCGATGAGCTCGCGGAACATCCTGCCGCCGTTCTCGTCCGCGGACTCGTCCTGTTCGCTCAACCGAGGACCGACGAACGCGTGGAACCACACCTTGTCGGCGTTCGGCCCGGGACCGCCCGCGTCTCCGATGTCGAACTGCGCGAGATAGTAGTCGCGGTTCGATGTGTGGCGGAGCACGAATCCGGCGGCGCCCGAGACGATGCGGACGTCGGCCTCCATCGAGACGTCGACGAAGTCATCGCGCTTCGTAGTCACGATTGCGAACTCGCAAGTCTTCGGCGCGAAATCGAGGATCCCGTTCCGCACCGTCGCGGCTCGGTGAGGAGTCCAAGCGCTCGAGAGCGCGTCGCCGGCGAAGTCGTCTTCGAAAAGTAACGTGGCGCTCATTCGAGGCGATCGGCTCGTGGGTCTAGTTTGTGCGCCGGACCCACTTCCCACTCGACCAGAGCGTCGAATGGAACAATTCGGTCGGGTGCTTCCTCCGGCCAGCGAAAACGACCCGATCCGAGGAGCCGCAGCGACGTCAGTTTGGTGGTCGAGATGTCGTAGACGCCGCGCCCTTCGAGTGCGAGCCGCTGCTCGGATAGGATCTTCCCCCGGCGAATCACGCGCTCCGACGCGAGCGCTCCTTCGTACCGAATTTCCGCAATCGATCCGCTGACCCGCGCAACGGTCGCACGGAGGCGGATCTCCGTCACCCAGTCGGGTTGGGGCGCGTGCTGGTAGCACATCGGCGAGGCGATCCGGCAAAGTCTTTTCGCGACGCTCGCCGGCACCTCCCACGAATCACCGGCGGCGATGTCTTCGCCCGTCTTCGCGAGCGGCGCAAAGGCGGCGAACTCGGGCGGCGTAAGATCGACACTCGAGATGACCGGCGTCCGGATCTTGTCGCGATCCCGGCGCCGGACGTACTCGGCGAGCGTGACGCTCCCGTCCGGCCGAACGCCCTTCCCGCGAAAGGGCTGTGTGTCGACGACCGACCTCTTCGCGGGCGTCACCGGTCCGTGTTTCTCCAGCGCCTCGTCGACAAGTCGAAGCGTTTTCCGAACCATGTCGCCGAATCCAGAGAGCGGCCCGGCGAGGACCTCGCCGTCGGGGGAGAGGATCCAAACGCCCTGCTTGTCCCCACGCTTCCGGATGTACGGACGAAGAAGGCGCGACTCTTTCGACTTGCGCCGTTGGAACTTTTCGTAGTCGACCGCGAGCGGAACGAGCGTGCCCGCGATGCGGCGAATCACCTTTTCGTTGACGAGCACGTTCTCACGGAACATGCGTGCGAACGTTCAGCAATCGTCGAGCGGGTCACCGGTGACGAGGTAGAGGAAGATCGGGCGCTTCTCTTTCGTCGCCGCGAGAAATGCATCTGAAACGTCCGTCAACCACGGGATTTCGAGGAAGCGCAACTCGGCCGCGGTCGCGCGGATCGCATCTGCCTTCGTCTCGAGATCCGGTGCATCCTCGCCGCGAGCCGGCGCGGCGAGAAGCGCGGCACTCAAAAAGAAGCAGCCGATCGTCTCTCGACGAAAACGAGGGTTCATCGAACGTCCTCCGCACCGGCGATTGCGAAATTCAAGACTCGTCTCGATTGGACTTCGGGAATCGGGCTCGATCAAGTGCGATCCGTCTCAACCTGCCGCGCGTGCGCTCCCGCACGCTAAACGAGTGCGCTCCCGTCCAAAACATCTCCTCGAAGAACCTCGAGATCAAGGGCAACCCTAACTGAGCGCGCCTCCCCTGCTTAGGATTCTCGTTCTCCCTTCCCCTTCGTCTTCCTGCGCGAACTTCGTGTGCACCTCTTCCTCCTTTTCTTCCCTTTCGTCGGAAAGATCCACCGCGCAGCGATCGACTCTAATCTGAGCCCCCGCGCAGAGAGAGGATTCGAACGTGACCGACTGGGACGAACTCGTGCGCACGCACGGCCCGAGCGCCTACGGCGTCGCCTGGCGGATTCTCGGCCACGCCGAGGACGTCGAGGATGTCGTTCAGGAGCTCTTCGTCGAGTGCTACCGCGTCGCCCGGTCGCGACGCGTCGAGCACTGGCGCTCGTTCATCGTTCGACTCGCCACCTTTCGCGCGCTCGACAAGCTGCGGCAGCGTCGGCCCGCGCTCGGGCTCGATTCCTTCTCGGTGATCGACCCCCAATCGGGGCCGGAGGACGAAGCCGCCGCGAGGGAGTCGGTTGCACAGCTCCGGGTCGCGGTCGCGGCACTTCCCGAGCGCCAGGCCACGGTCTTCTGCCTTCGCTATTTCGAGGAGCTGACGCCGAGCGAGATCGCGCGCACGCTCGCGATCTCGCCGAACGCCGTCTCGCTCGCGCTCCACAAAGCCCGCGAGCATCTCCGGGATCGGTTTGCTGAGGTCAACTAGACTGCGATGAAGGAATTCACACGATCGAGCACCGGGAGAGTTTGCAATGAGTCGTGATTCGGTCAGCGGCAATCCACTCGAAGGAAGACTCCGCGAAGCGGTTCGGCGGGTCCGGAGCTCGCCCATTCCCGACGCGTCGCTCTCACGCGCGCTCGATCGAGCCGCCGCCATCGCGGCTAACGCGAAAGTCGACGAAGCAGCGCCCGGGCCGGATTCGACTCGGCCCCGAGCGGTGGACATTCGAGCGATCGGCTGGTTCGCCGCGATCGCGGCATCGATCCTAGCAGTCGTGCTTCTCTTCTTCGCGTCCGCCTCACCGCGCGAGGGGCTCGCCGAGGTCGTTCGCGCCTTCGCCGAGAAGGATTGGGTTCATGTGAAGTCGCGCGACGTCGAGCGCGGCGAAGTTCCGCGCGAGGCAGAGATTTGGTTTTCCACTCGGAACCGCATTCACTTTCGTCGCGATGCCGAGTGGATCGAGATGCACGACCACCAGAGTGAGGTTTCGCTGTCGTACAATCGGCGCGAGAACCGGCTCGTGCGCGTTCCTTACGGAGAGATCGCGACTCCGTTCTATTCGAGCGTGTTCGACGTGATGCGCGCACTTTTCGAGGTGAACGAAGACGTCGAGAACCCGCTCGCCCTCGTTGCGGAGCTCGACGATGATCTCGCCGGTATCGAGTTTGTCGCCGGCGGGCGCACGACGGTCGAGGAAGAGGGTCGCACACTCACGGAGTTTCGCATCGAGGCGCGACACCCGCGGGTTTCGGGTCCGCTCTCGATCGTCGTTCGCGCGGACGCGACGTCTCTCCTCCCTGAGTCCGTCGACCTGTCCGGCTCGCTCGACGGGTCCGCCTTTCGATCGTCCGCGTTCTTCTCCTACCCGGATCCAGGGCCGAGCGACGTCTACTCGGTTGGCGTCCCGCGTGGTACTCCGGTCGCAGAACGGCGACCCGAAGTCGACGTGTCGGCCGTCGCCGAGGGAATGCGGCGAGCTAGGCGAGAGTTCGACGACCACCTCACGATCTCGGTCTCGCGGCTCGTCACGCCGGGATCCGCGAACGCCTGGTGGTTGGGCCACCCGGTGATCTTCTACCGAAAAGGAGACCTGTTCCGCGTCGATTTCGTGCGCTTGTCGGCGAGTGGCACTCCGAGGCTGGAGCGGCCCCCGAACGACGCGGATCCTGAATCGTGGTGGAGAGAGCGCGTTCGCGCCCTCAGCTTTGCGCCGAAGGTCATCCTCTCGGACGACAAAGCCTACTGGCTTCGCGACGTCGACCCGCGGTCGCCCGAACCGAAGGTCCGGGTCGAGCACGTCGATGAGAAGTACCCGTTTTCGTTCCGTTCCGAGTTTTTCCTCCCGCCCTACTGCGGTTGGGCGCCCGAGTTCATTGCCCGTCCCTCGCTCGGCATTCCGGATCGAACGCGCGCGCTCTTCCTTCGACCCTCGCCTCTGGAGGTCGCTCCTCGGGCGCTCCAAATGCGCCTCGAGCCGCGGCCGCGATTGCGCGAAGCGAGGAGCGAGGGACGAGAGAAGCACCGTTCGCTCGCGGTAGGGGATTTTTGGGTCGATCCCACTCGCGGCTTTGCGGTGGTGAAGAGTGATTGGCTGGTTGTCGAGGAGTTCGCTGAGACACCTGCCGGTGGATGGTATCCGCGCGTCGTCCGTGAGCCGCGCACCGCCCGGTCAAGATCGGGCTCGCCGCGCGAAGAAACCGATTTCGACTCTCTGCGGACGTTCTATGTCGACTTCGACACGAAACTTCCGGACGAGCTCTTCGACCCGAACGCGCCGCTTGTTGGCGCAGAGGCGTTTTCGACCAATTGAAGCTAGTGAGTGAGTATCACCATGCTGAGACCTTTCCCGCGCGTGCTCGTGTTGGCGGCGTTGATTACCTCGAGCGTCAGCTCCGAAGAGACCGCGGCCGCGGATCCCGAGGAGATCTTTCGCGAGTTGAAGAGCGAGTGGGACGAACGCGGACGCAAAGAAACGGAGCCCCTTCGCCGCGCCGAAGGAGACGAACGCCTGCGGATCCGAGACGAGCTCTTTCGACGCTACCGGGCGTCGGCGCCGCGCTACGCGAGCAAGTTCTTGCGTCTCGCTGAGGACGCACCGAATCACCCGATCGCCGTCGATGCACTTCTTTGGGTCGTATCGAACTTGAACTCGATGCCGGAAGCGGATCGAGCGGTCGAAGTGCTCACCGAGCGCTACATCGACGATCCGAAGGTGGTCTCTTACATCCTCCGTCTCGGACACTGGGTCTATCCCGCCGATGAGCCGCTTCTTCGCGCGCTCGCCAGTGCGACCGACCGCCGCGAAGTTCGCGGCGTGGCGATGTTTCGTCTCGGCGAGACGCTCGCCACGAAATCGGTCTGGGCGCGGCAGCTGAAGCTCGATCCGTCGGGAACACTGGACGACTTCATCGCGAAGCCGCGCGCACTCGGACCGGGCGTTCTCGCGCATCTCGAGTCACTCGACGCCGACGCGCTCGAAACCGAAGCGGCGAGTCTGTTCGAAGAGATCGCTGAGAAGTTCGCGGACGTCACGCACGGTGCCGCGACGCTCGGCGTCGCTGCTACCCGCGAACTCGACGAGATGAGGCGTCTCGCGATCGGAAAACCCGCGCCTGAGGTCAGTGGGGAAGACATCGATGGTGTGAGATTCAAGCTGAGTGACTACCGCGGAAAAGTCGTCGTTCTTTCCTTTTGGGGGCACTGGTGAGGACCGTGCCGGGTCAAGTACCCCGCCGAGCGGTCGCTCGTCACTCGCCTCAAAGATCGACCCTTTGCCCTCCTCGGAGTGAACAGCGATGAAGATCGCGAGAAGCTCAAAAAGACGATTCGGACCGAGAAGATCACCTGGCGGTCGTGGTGGGACGGTGGAAGCACTCGAGGGCCGATCGCCCGCGCTTGGAACGTCACCGGGTGGCCGACGACGTACGTGATCGACGCGCGCGGGGTGATCCGGTTCAAGTTCGTGTTCACGGACTCGGTGGGACCGATCGTGGATGCGTTGCTTGAGGAGGTGAAGGAACGGTGACGAGCGGGAGCGGGAACGGGAACGGGAACGCGGCACGAAAGATCCTTCGCCACGGGAGAGATTCATGGACATTTCGGCTCAGACGATCGCAGGTCGGTCAGCTCAACACCAGATCGAACGCGCGATTCGTGCTTCGATCGTTGCCGTCGTCCTCGTCGTCGCTGGTCGCGCACTCGGGGGCGACTCACCGAGCTCGCGATGGACTCGGTCGACCGTCTTTCGCGGGAGTGAGTTTCCGTTCGTCGGCGTCGCATTCAGCGCAGACTCGAAAACGCTCGTCGCGAGCGACCGTGCGTCCGTGCGCGTCTGGGACGTTGGTGCGCCGGAGCCCAGGATCGTACTGCCGGGGAAACAGCAGACGAAGAGTGGGCTCGACGCGCCGCCTCGCGGGCGACCGCGGGAGGTGCCGTCGAGATTCGGCACGATTGCAATCTCTCCGGACGGCCGACGGATCGCGACGGGGGGACTCCCCGCGCGAGTCACTCTTTGGAACGTCGAGACGGGGATGATCTCAAGGCAGCTCGAAGCCGAGGGCTCGATTCGGTCGTTCGCGTTTTCTCCGAACGGCGAGCAGCTCGCCGCAGGTGTCGACCTCGGCGCGGCCGGAAACTACGTCCAGGTGTGGAACACGGCCGACTGGTCGGAGCGAGGAGTGTTGAAGGGACACCGCGGCCGCGAGAGTCCGCTCCGCGGCGGAACGATCGAGAGTCTCGCGTACTCGGGAGACGGGAATCTCCTCGTTTCGGGGAGCTGGGACGGCACGGTCAAGCTTTGGGATACGCAAGCGATGCGCGAGCTGAAGGCGATCCCGCACGAACACCCGGTCGTCCGGGTCGATCTTTCGTCCGACGGAAAGACTCTCGTTTCGTCTCAGTGGAAGCGAGTCCCATCGAAGCCGGGTCGATACGAAGCGTGCTTCACCAAGATCTGGGATCTCGATTCGGGGCGAGCGGATCGCACGCTCGAAGACACGAAACTCGTCTATGGAGTGAAGTTCTTCCCGGACGCGACGAAAGTCGCGACGGGAACGCAGGATCGCCTTCTGCGAATCTGGGACACCCGGTCGGGCCGTGAGCTCGAAGCGCTGCGTCACGACGCGATGATACGGGCGTTCGCGATCGCGCCAAACGGTCGATCGATCGCGGTGGCTTCTCACGATCGCACGGTGGTCTTGTGGACTCGGACGCGAAACGGTGGGCCGTGATCGTACTGTGACGGTGAGGTTGTATCGTAACGATGATCGAAACCGGGGACTGTGACACGGTGTCGCGCGGGTTCAACGAATCCCGTAGGGTGAACCGAGGAGTCAGGTTGATTCCATGGCTCAACGCTTTTTTGATCGCCGCACTCTCGTCCTCGGACTAACCGCCGCGGTGTGCGCCTACGGAATCGGCGAGGGGATCGTGGCTCCGGACGATCCCACGGGCGACCCCGTCGACCGATCCTTAGGCGCCGTCTGGGCGGAAGTGGTTCACCGGGTCGAGTCCGTCTCCCGCGACGACGTTTTTTCCGTCTACCGAGACGCGATCGCCCATCTGGAGCTCGTGTCGGACGAAGGGGCGGTGGAGTTTTTTTTCGACCGCATCGAAGCCGGCGGCGATGACTGCTTGACCGCAGGTAAGCTGCTCTGTTGGGTGAACGAGTTGTGTTCGTACCGGCCTCGAATCGGGCTCCCTGCCCACGTTCGATTCGGATGGGACGGCGTGGAGGGTGAGTGCGGCGAGTATCTCTACGAGGTCCTACCTCGTCGAACCCCGGACGTGTTACGTCGGAGAACCGAGCGATGACCACCGATTCGCCAGTTCGCCGATCGTTGAGCGCGATCTTGCTGGGGGTGCTCGTTGGCGGAGGTGTCTTCGCCGCACTCCGCTGGGAGCGCTGCGTCGAGCGCTGGAATCTGCGTGCGCTCGAATCGCCGGAGCTCTCCGTGAAAGCACTGGCCGCGCTTCGACTCTCGCGAATCGGATCGGAAAGCGCGATTCGCGGACTGGTGCGCGCCATTCGTTCCGATCCGACCGAACGGGCGTGTTTGTCCTTCCTTCCGCTCAACGCCCCAAACGTCCAAACCTGCGGCGGCCATTGGCTATCGCTTCCTCCGATGACGTACGCACTCTATCTCGCCGGTCCCGCGATGGATTCCGTCCTCGCGGAAGAGATCCGAGCGATTCCCTATGGCGAGGGCGCTCCGACTTTGAACCTCGTGCGCCGCAGCTGGGAGTTCGACTGGACGGTCGACCTCCAGGATCCGTCGAAGTGGGATGATTGGGGTGACTGATTCGTAGTCTTGAGCACCGCCCAGTCCCTCGGCATTCGAGCTCGGAACTGCCCCATCCCCATCATCGCCGCCGCCCGCGCCGCGGCTTCGCCGCCACCTGCCAGCCATCGCAGTACACCACGATTCCCGGGTCCGCGCAGGTGTGCATACGAACCGGCACGCCGTGTTCCCGAAGCAGGGCCGCGACGCTTCGCGTCTTCGCCATCGGCCGCGTTGCGTGCGGGCGAAACCAGCAGATCGCTCGGCGATTCTCCCAGTCGTCGAGACACGCCGGGACCTTGAGGTGCATGTTGAGCCAAGCGAGATCCTCACGAAACCAGTCGATCTCGTAAGCCTCGAGGGCTCCGGCGTTCTCCAGTATCCCGGCGGCGTGGATCACTCCGAGGAGTGATCCCGAATCGCGATCGATCTCTTGTGTGGTGAAGCGAACGTACACGGTTCTTTCCCGCGGGCGAACCCATCGAACGAGACTTTGAAGCGGCTCCGCACGGCGCGAAGAAATGAACGAGACGGCGCTCCTTCGGGAGATCTTGCGGAAAAAAGTCGTGTTCTCTTCGTTCGCTCGCAATTCTGGTCGGAGCCACGCGCCTCCTCGAGGGCTCTCTTTTTCTCGTGGTCTCGGATACGCTTGACCGAAACGCGCTGCGCCCGGATCGAGAAGATCCGGGGCCGCCGAACTGCGCACCTCCGAGCTCGAGGAGAGAGACGACCATGCCACCGCGTCGATCGTTCGCTCGTTTGCTTCTCTCGTGCGTACTCGTCTCGAGCGCGTCGCTCGCAGGCACGAGCCTCGTCCGCGCCGCCGACTGCAACGGCAACGGCGTCGACGATGCGAGCGATGTCGAATCAGGAACGAGCGACGACTGCAATCTCGATGGCGTTCCGGATGAGTGCGAGGTCGCCGCGCTCCGCTTCGGCGCGACGGATGCGGTCGTCCCGCTCGATCAGCGTGCGCGCGTCCTTCGATCCGTGGACGTCGACGGCGATGGCGACATGGATCTCGTCACCGGGAACCGCCAGTCGCGACAGCTTTCGACTGTGTCGGTACTGCGGAATCGCGGCGACGGAACGTTCGAAAGCGCCGCGTACTCAGCGGCGATCGATGACGAGACGGACAGCCTCTACGCACTCGAGATCCTCGACCTCGATGGCGACGGCGATCCGGATCTCGTCTCGGCGAACGAGGCCGCGCTCCTTCTTCTTTTCAACGAGGACGGGCGCGGCGAGTTTTCCCCGCCCGTGTCCGTTCCGCTCCCGGTGGAGAGCCGCATCATCGCGAGCGGCGATGTCGACGGCGACGGGCACAAGGATGTCGCCGTCGCTCACCGAGGAGGCGGGGCGGTCACGATCCTCCGGAGCGACGGTGCAGGCGGACTCTCTCCGGCGGGCGAGCTCGAGCTCCCCGAGGAGGCGCGATCTCTCCGCCTCGCTGACTTCGATGGCGACGGCCGGACGGATCTCGCGAGCGCCGGACGATCTGCGGACGGAATCTTCTTCCTCGGTGACGGCGCCGGGGGATTCGGTCCGGCGGCGACGGTTTCGCTCGGGGCTCGAAGCGCCGAGCTCGCCATCGCGGCCGACCTCAACGCCGACGGACGCGCGGATCTCGTCGCGCGCACGTCCCGCTCTCTCTTCGTGGTGTTCGCCGGTGACGAAGGCGGTTTCGCCCCGCCGGTCGCGATTCCCGGCGTTCCGCGGTCGGCGCTCGCCGCCGACGCGGACGTCGACGGAGACTTCGACCTCGTCATCGGACAGATCGGCAAAGTGACCGTGCGGACGAACGACGGCGCCGGCCGCTTCGGAATCTCCTTCGACTCCGTTCTCCCGACGAATCCGATCGCGCTCGCTGCCGGTGACTTCGATGGCGATCATGTGCCTGATCTCGCCCTCGCGGCGGTTGCGGGCTCGACGTCGGAAGTGATCGTCCTCCGCGGCGGAGCCGAGAGCGCCGCGAGTGTCGTGTCCGACCCAGTCCCGCTCACCGGCTGCGCCGACCCACGCGGTTGCCGGCCGCATTCCGGTACATCGGGCGACTTCGATGGCGACGGCAAGCTCGAGGTCCTCGCGTCGATCACGCACCCGGGATCGTTCGCGATCACGACCACGAAGTCGGGCGATCTCGAATTCGAAGGAATCCATGTGTTCGGCGGTGAGCATCCACAATCGGTCGCGGCCGGCGACATCGACGGCGACGGCGACACGGACGCAGTGACGGTCGACAACCTCGACCACAATCTCTACGTGCACGTCAACGACGGCTCCGGCTCGTTCGGTCGTTCGCCGAGCCGGTATCGCGTCGGCAACGCGCCGATCAACGTCGCGCTCTTCGACATCGACGGCGACGGCGCACTCGACGCCGCGAGCGCCGACGAGAGCGGCGGAACGGTGACGGTCCTCTTCTCCGATGGGGCGGGTGATTTTTCGGACGGGAAGCAAACTCTCCGCGTCGGCGGCAACCCGAAGGCCGTCGCGGCCGGTGATCTCGACGGCGACGGCGACGGCGATGTCGCGGTTGCGATTCCCTCACGCGGACGGGTGAGCGTCCTTCTCAACATCGGCGAACGCAGGTTCGGCGAGGAGTCGAGCTACCAGACGAGCGGCCAACCGAATCACGTGACCATGGGAGATTTCGACGGGGACGGAGATCTCGATCTCGCGACGGCGAACAGCTCGCAGACCTCGTCGATTTTCCTCAACGCCGGCGATGGAACGTTCGGAGAGGCGACCCAGGTCGCGATCGGACAGCGGCCGTACTCCGTGATGGCGGTCGACTTCGACGGCGACGGCTGGCTCGACCTCGTGACGGGAAATGAAGCTTCGAGCAACGTCTCGATTCTCCCCGGCCGCGGCGATGGCACATTCGACGCGCCGACCCACGTCGAGGGCGGAAACGGGCTTCGATTCGTCGCGCCGGGCGACTGGGACGAGGATGGCGACCTCGATCTCGCGACGATCGATCGCGAAGGGCACAGCATTACGATCCTCCGGAACGAGTCGCCGGCGTCGCTTCCCGATTACCTCGAGCGCCTGTGCACGCCCCGAGAGTACGAGTTGCTCTCGGCTCGGTCGACGACTCGGGGCGGAGCGGATCGCTTTCTCAAGTTTACGATTGCCGCGGACGACGACGACGCGCTCCTCCCCGCGGCGTTTCAGAACACCGATCGCTACGAGCTTCACCTCGATTTTCTCGAGCAGGTGTTCCCCGAGCGCTTCGGCGGGCTGACGCCGGCGGAGTACGCGCAGCTCGTCGAGAAGCGGTCGACTCGGCGCTACTTCGCCGGAGTGGTCTCGCGCATCCGGCGCCCGACGGGAACCCTCTACGGATTCTCGGTCGTCGCGGACTTCGGCGATCCGGTGGAGCGACTCGACGCAGCAGAGATGAAGGACGTCTACGAGAGGCTGCGGCGTCACGTTCACCTCGAGCCCCTCGCGTACGCGCCGGCGACGCGCGACGCGATCGCGGTGGCGGAGGGGTGGGAGGATCCCGGGTTTCCCGTCGAGCTGGGCGACGCCGACGCGGGGCTCGCGTACGAGTCGTACACTTCCGGCATCGCTTACGGGCGAGTGCGCGTCCTCGATGGCGACGCGTTCGACGAAGCAAACGAGTCCGGGCGCCTCAGCGCACGGGACATCCTCGTCCTCGAGCGGGCGCCGCGGGATATCGAGGGAGTCGTTGGCGGAGTGATCACGGCGGAGCGGCAGAGCGACGATTTTAGCCATCTCCGGGTGCGAACGGCGCGGCGAGGGACGCCAAACGCGTACGTTCGGGACGCGCTCGAGCGATTCACGGAGAGCGAGCTCGTCCGCCTCGAGGTGAACGCGACGGGTTTCGACGTCACTCCTGTGAGTGCGGACGAGGTCGCGCGCTGGCACGAAGCGAATCGGCGAGAGCTGTCCGAGCCGCCGCGCGTCGATCGCGAGTTTGACGAGCTTCTCACCCTCGCCGAAATCGCCGAGCTCGACGGGGCGGCCGGCGCTCCGCCGAGCGAGGCGCGCTTCGGCGGGAAGGCGTCTCACCTCGCGAGGCTTCAGGAGACGCTCACCGGCGAGTTCGAGCGCTATCGGAGGAGCGGCTTTGCGATACCGATCGCCCACTACTTCGAGTTCCTGAGCTCGAATACGATTCCCTCGCTCGGCGATCCCGACACTGAAGTGACGTACGCGGAGTACCTCGAGGAGCTGCGCGGAAGCGACGAGTTCGTGAGCGATTCTGCGCGGCGCTTCGAGCTGCTCGCCGCATTCCGTGAGCACATCGAGGATCACGGTGAGGTTTCCGCGGCACTTGTTCGTCGCGTCGCGCTCAAGGTGGCGGCGGTATTCGGGAGCGCGTCGACTCCGATTCGGCTGCGCTCGTCGTCGAACCTCGAGGATGCCCTCGAGTTCAACGGCGCCGGTCTCTACGACTCGACGTCGGCGTGCGCCGCCGATGATCTCGACGCGGATTCGGGCGGACCGTCGCGCTGCGATGCCGCGCGAACCGAGGAGCGTGGCATCGCGCGCGGTCTCAAGCGGGTTTGGGGGAGCCTCTGGAACTTCCGCGCGTACGAGGAACGCGCGTTCTACGGTGTCGACGAGACCGAGGTTGCGATGGCGGTTCTCGTCACCGGGGCGTTCACCGACGAGCGCGCGAACGGCGTCGCGTTCACCGGCGACCCGTCGGGGGCGGACGACCGCTTCGTCATCGTCGCGCAGGTGGGGGAGAACAGTGTCGTGAGCCCCGAGCCGGGCGTCGCCGCGGAGCGGAGCCTTCTCGAGGTCGTGGACGGCGAGGTCGTCTCGATCGTCCGCGCTCGCGCGTCGTCTCTCGTCGAGAACGGCGAGTCGGTGCTCGACGACGACGCGCTCCGCGAGCTCGGTACCGTACTCTGGCATCTCGCGGAGACGTATCCCGTCGATCTCGGCGGGCACGCTCAGAGCGACGTTCTCCTCGACGTCGAGTTCAAGCTCGACGCGGACGGAAAGGTCGCACTCAAGCAGGTGCGGCCGTTCCTCCGGACTCAGTCGTCGCAACCCGAGCCCGTCTTCGAGCTCGTCATACCTCCGGGGACGCTCGCCTGCGGTAAGTTCGACATCGCGCGAGATCTGCGCGAGGAGTATCGACACCAGAGCGTGCTTCGCTTCGTGCCCGGACGCGTCGCGCTCGCGGCCGGAGCGGAACGCTTCGCCGCGAGCATCGTCGAGGACATCGAGTTCGGGCCTGAGCGCCAACTCGCGACTCCGAGCGGACCCGGGGAGTTTACCGTAACGAAGAGCCGCACGGTCGACGGCGACGATCGGTACCGGTTCGATTACGAGCAGGAATTCGCGCTTGCGGACGATTCCCGGGCGAAGCTCGAGATCTTCGGGCTCGAGTTTTTCGCGCGCGACGGGATCGCGTTCGAGCTTTCGCGTACGGTCGACGACGAACTCCTCACCGACGCCTTGGCCGCGGAATTGACGCCCGCTGACGGCGGCAATTTCACCCGGATCGAGTATTCATCCTGCGCGTACGGGCAGCTTCCTCTTTGGATCGTCCACGCGGAGATCGCCGACGGCACGGTACTTCGTCTCGAGGAGAGATTCCGGCGTGAGCCGGAGGAAGAGACCGGACCCGCCGCGCTCGTCCGCGCGGATGTCGAATTCGGTGAGACGGTGGGCGGAGGTGCGCAGACGATCACCGACTACTGGAAGCTCGTCTACACGGCGGTGCGTCACAATCGCGAAGTGAACTACCTCGTTCTCCTCGAGACCCCTGTCGAGCTTGCGGGCCTCGACGCACCGGTTCACGCGATCGAGCTCGTCCCCCCCGACCCGTTCCACGAAGTCGACGTCGGCGCGCGCTACCTCGGCGCGGGGCTCGAGCTTCTCACTCGCGCCGAGCTCGTCGAGTTCGATCGCTCGCCCGCCGACGACCCGGAGAATCGGCCGTTCCGCCGCGGCGATGCGACCGGAAACGGCAGCCTCGAAGTGAGTGACGCGCTCGCCGTGCTCCGGTATCTCTTTGCGCGCGGCGACGTTCCCGGCTGTCTCAAGGCGATCGACGCGAACGACGACGGCCGACTGAACGTCACCGATGCGGTGAAGATCCTCCTTCGCCTCTTCGGAGAAGACGAGGGGCTGCCCGAACCCTTCGACCGTTGCGGACTCGACCCGACGCCCGACGAGCTCGGGTGTGAGTCGTCCGGCGCGTGCGCGTGATCGCCGCCGGGCGAAGCGATGCTGGACCGGCGTCCGGAGCGAGCGAGTTTCCGCTCCCGTGGGCCTCGGCCATCCGCTATCGTTGCTGAGAGCGGTATTGCCGGTGTTCGAAGGTCGGTCGGACGGAAGCGGACATGAGTTTTGCTAAGCGATTCTGCGTCGTCGCCTTTCTCGTTTTTGGGTTGGGACTGAGAGCGGACGCCGACATTCTGACGCCGGCCGAAGTCCGCGCGACGAGCCAGTTCGGACTCGGGATCGAGATCGACAATCTCGTCAACGGCTCGGGGCTCGACGGCGAGGGTCCGATCGAGGGACAGCTCCACAACAACGATCCAAATCATATGTGGTTCGCGGGCTGTGCGGACGCCGGCATCGAGGGCGGGACGCCCGACGGCGGGTGCGACGACCCGTTCGCGCTCGCGCCGGTTGACGAGCAGATCGTCGAGTTCGAGCTCGACGCGACCTACGCGCTGAGCTCGGCTCTCGTGTGGCAGTACAACGAGCTCAATCCGAACGGTGGTCCGTTTCCCGGGCGAGGCGTGAAGAAGTTCGAGCTGCAGATCTCGCCGACCCTCACGGATCCGTTCACGATTCTCGGCGAGGTCGAGCTCGAGATCGCGGAGCCCGACCCGACGCCGGGTGTGTTCTCCGAAGCCGCGCAGATCGTTCTGTTCGCGGGCGACCCCCTC
The DNA here is from genome assembly GCA_965223845.1 of Planctomycetota bacterium. Taxonomy (GTDB): domain Bacteria; phylum Planctomycetota; class UBA8108; order UBA8108; family SXIK01; genus CBDCXR01. The sequence continues at coordinate 349,377 of CBDCXR010000004.1, forward strand.
GTAAGGCGGGTGCGTTTTCGGCTTCTTGAAGCACACAGCGGCGACTCGCCCGAGTTCATCGGGCTCTCCGAAGTGAGGTTCGACGGGGTGCCGACGTTCGGTCCGTTGCCGCCTCGCGTGACGCGGTTCCTCTCGCGGAGTACCTTCACGGACTCGTCGACGCCGGTGAGCGTAAGACTCGACGTCACCGTCGAGCCCGACACCGGGCCGTTCGAGATCGCCCTTGTCGAGAACTTGCGGGACGGCTGGACGGCGACCGACATCTCGGACGGCGGAAGCGTCGCGGAAGGGACCGTGAGCTGGATGCTCTCCGCAGTCGCTGAGAGCACGACTCTCTCGTACACGCTCGTACCCGACGACGTGACGATGACGCCAGTCGAGCTGTCGGGATCGTTCATCGTCGACGGCGGCGACTTCACGGGCGACGTCGCCGGGGATCGACATCTCACTTGGTCGGAGAGCGCGCCCGCAATCACGGCGCAGCCCCAAGGCGGGAGGGTGATCGTGGGAGGCTCGTTCACGTTCTCCGTTGAAGTGACGGGGTCGGAGCCGATCAGCTTTCAATGGGAGAAGGACGAGGAGGCGATCGATGGTGCGACGGAGCGCGAGCTCGTCCTCACCGATGTCGCCTTCGAGGACGCCGGCGAGTACTCGGTCGTGGTGAGCAACGCCGAGGACGTCATCGTGAGCGATTTCGCGCTCCTCGAAGTCACACCGCCGAATCTCGCGCTCTGCGGAATCGCGACTCAGTCGACGACGCTTTTCGACAGCGTCGCGTCGCGCGCGATCGACGGCAGCACGGACGGCAGTACCGATGCCGTGACGCACACGACGTTCGGGGATCCCGTTCCGTGGTGGGAAGTGAGACTCGGCGCGAGCGCGACGATCGACACGATCGTCTTGTGGAACCGAAACGAGCTTCCCGAGCGCCTCTCGAACTTCACGGTCTCCGTGCTCACCGTCGATCGTGAGGTCGTGTGGAGCGACGAGTTCTTCCCCGAGGGGGCGAACCCGCCGTTTCCCGATCCCGCGAGCGGCGGATTCGCGATCGACATCGGCGTCGAGGGGCGGATCGTTCGCGTCGAGAAGGGCGAGAGCGTCAACCTAACGCAAATCGGCCAGTTCCTTTCGCTCGCGGAAGTCGAGGTGTTCGGAACGGAGGCGTGCACCCCCGAGCCGGATCCCGAGTGTCCGGCAGACGGTGATCCCGACTTCGGCGATACGCACTGCGGCTCGATTGCGATCGAGGGACCGGACGGAAACGCTGTCGGCGACTATCTCGTCACGGCGCAGGGCACCGACGACAGCGGCGACACGGTCCATTACACGTTTACGGCGGTCCACCAGGTCTACGGAACGACGCACACGCGCGGTCCGCACGCGGTTCCTTGGGCTTATCTCCCGCTCACGTACGGAGCGTGGGACGTCACGGTCACCGCTGACGACTTCTCTTCGTGCGACGATGAGGCCGTCGACGCAACGTGCACGGACACCGTGACGGTGACCGATCCGACTTGCGTCGAGGGCGAGCTCTGCAACGTCGCGATCCGCGGTCTCGCGAGTCAGTCGTCTATCTTTCTCTATGAGGCACGGCTCGCGATCGATGGGAACACGGACGGAAACCTCAACAACAACACCGTGACCCACACCGGCTTCGACGACCCCGCGCCCACGTGGGAAGTCGAGCTCGATCGGGACTACGCGATCGAGAGAATCGTCCTTTGGAACCGGACGGATTGCTGCTCCGAGCGCCTGACGAACTTCGCCGTGACGCTTTTCGACGCGAACGGCGACGAGGTCTGTCGAGAGGAGTTTTTCACGGACGGCACGGAGTTCCCGGACACCATGGTCGAGGGCTTCGCCGTCGAGCTCGAGGGGGAAGTGGGGCGCACCGTGCAAGTGGCGCTACAGAACACGCATCCGGGATTCAATCAAAGCCAGTTCTTTCTCTCGCTCGCTGAGGTTCAGATCTTCGCCGAGGACGAGGGGATGCCGCCGGTCGAGTTCCGTCGCGGCGACGTCAACGACGACGCCGGCGTGAACATCGCGGACGCGATTTTCGTCCTCAACGATCTCTTCGGTGACGGCCGATCCTCGACTTGCGCGGAGACTCAGGACGTGAACGGCGATGCGGCGGTGAACATCGCCGACGCGGTGTTTCTTCTCAACAACCTCTTCGGGACGGGGCCGTCTCCGATCGACGGCGCGGGCGAGAAGGGGACGGATTGCGGACCCGATCCGAATCCGGCCAACTCGCTCGGCTGCGAGACGTACACGAGCTGCTGATTCGCGTCAGCGCGGAGGTTTCGCGGGAAGCGCCATCCTCTCGACGAGGTCGCGGAAGCGCGTATCGTCGCGGAGCTCATCGAACCACGGCTCCTCGCGAACGAAGACGAGCTCCCAAGCGCGCTCGCGGTAGGCTTCCTCGAGGAGCTCGTACGCGCGTTGCTTCTCGCGGAGACCGACGCAGATATAGGCGCGCTGAACGGGCGGAACGTGCCAGCGTTCGGCGGCGCGTTCGAGCTCCTCGAGAACCGCGCGCGCTTCGGTTTCGCGACCGGCTTCCGCGTAGGCGTGACCGAGTCCCGCGTACACTTCTGCCGTCTTGTCCGAAAGGCGAGCGGCCGTCTCGTAGGTCGGGATCGCTTCGTCGAAGGCGTTCAGCTCGACGTAGGCCATCCCGAGCCAGTCGTGCGCCCACGGCGACGCCGGATCGATGGCGATGACGTCTCGTAAATGGTCGCGCATGGTGGCGAATTCGCGCGCAAAGTAGAGGACGGCAGCCTTTCCGATCTTGAAGCCGAGCTCATCCGGCGCGAGCTCCGTCGCGCGCGTCGACTCCGCGATCGCCCGAGGGTGATCTCCCATCGCAGCGAGATAGAGTGCGTACCAGTGCCGCGCTCTTGCGTCCGTCGGGTCGAGACGAATCGCGTGTTCGAGAGAGAGCCGCGCTCCGTCCCAGTCCCAATCGCAGAGCCGGACGATCCCGAGTGCGACGTGCGCCGCAGCGACATCGCTTCCTAATTCGGTGGCGCGATTCGCGGCGTCTCTCGCGCGCGGGAGAGCTCCTTCACGCGAGTAGTACCCGAAGCACCAAAGGGTCGCGAATGCTTCGGCGACGCCGGCGTGTGCCCGAGCGTCGTTCGGGTTTCGCTCGAGTGTCTCTTCGTGGAGCGCGACGACGCCTTCGAACGCTCGGCGATACTCTCCGCCGAGGGACGGCGCAGGCTCGCGGTGGATGGGATCGCTCGGCGCGTCGACAACCGGCGAACAAGCGGCGGCGGTGAGGGCGACGACGAGAACGAAGAGTCGGCGTTTCTTCATCGGATGGGCTCGTTCGCCCTACCTTTGTGGACGGCTCGGGTACACTGGAAGCTCGTCGATGGCCGAGGATCTCTCGTTGCCGTTTCGGCTCAACATCGGAAGGTGGATCGTCCGGGATGACGGAACAGAAGTCGAGAGCACGATTCCTTCTTGCGGGGATTGCGCTCGTGGCCGCTGCAGTCGCGATCGTTGTCGTCTTCGATCGAGGCCGACGAGAGGAGAGGACTCCCCCGGTCGAACTCGCCGAAGGCGACGATTCGGCTCCGCCGGCAGAATCCGAGAAGGACGGCGATCGGCTCGAATTCCGCAGCGCGGACGAGGCGCGCGCGTTTGTCGCGCGTGCGAAGTCGTCGCTCGCCCGTCAACCGGGCGATGCGCGCCTTCACCGACAGCTCGGAACGGCCCTGAGCGCGCTCGGTGAGCGAGACGACGCGCTCGCTCACTACGGCCGAGCCGTAGAGCTCGCGCCGAGCGACGCCGAAGCGCAGAACGATTTCGCCGTACTTCTGGCCGCGAGCGGGCAGATCGAGCGGGCCATGGCGCACTTTCGCGCGGCGATCCGCGTCGACCCCGATCACGCCGAGAGTCGAGTCAATCTCGGGAATACGCTCGTCGTTCAGAGAAAGTTTGCGGAGGCGATCCCGCACTTTCGCCGTGCGATCGCAGTGCGGCCGGACTACGCGAAGGCGCACAACAACCTCGCCGTCGCTCTCAAGGAAACGGGGAGTATCGACGAGGCGCACGTCCACCTTCGTGAGGCGATGCGTTTCCGTCGCGAGCAGGCGGCGTCGACGTCTCGCGACTCTCCGGCCGTCGCGGAGAGACGAGAGGGCGCCGAAGATTCCGCGGATTCGCGAAGAGCAGCGGAGCGCGACGCCGAGGGTGTCGCGGCGATGACGACGCGACGCATCGAGTCGGAGCGAGCGTCGGCCGCGACCGCTCTCGATCCGAGCTCCGACGGCTGGGAGTCGGAAGCGGTCGCCGAAACGGCGAAAGCGCGGCTCGAGCGACTCGCCGCACTCCTCTCGGGTCCGGGACCGATCGACCCGACGAGCTTCGACGGCCTCGTCTCCGCCGATCCCGAGTCGACGGAGTTCGACGGGAAACTCGAGGAGGCGTACCGCGACGCGGTCCTCACCGTGCGCCGTCGAGCGGCGCCCGTCACGAAAGAGGATCGGGTGAACCGAGGGCGCGCATCGCTCGCGAAAGCACTCGAAACGCTCGCGGCGCCGCTCCGTGGAGCGAGCGATGTCGAAACGCACGTAAAGATCGTCCGCGTCGATCTCGCCGGCGATTCCGTCGCTACCCTCGCGTACTTCGACGCGAGTGGTCGTACGGGCGCGGGTGCAGTCGGAGTTCGCGATGTATGGCGATGCCGCTGGGCGCGAGAGAACGGTGAGCTGCTTCTCGATTCTCTGAGTTCGGACGACTACGAACGGATCGACGCTCGCGGATCCCGGTGGTTCACCGACTGTACGGCGGCGGTTCTCGGAGCGAACGACTCGTTCGAGCGCCAGCTCGTTCCCGGACTCAACCACTGGCTCGCCCGCATCGAGCGGGTCCACAGCATGCACGTCTTCGCGCGTTACGGACTCGCGGTCGGCGACGTCAACGGCGACGATCTCGACGATGTCTACGTGTGTCAGCCGGGCGGTCTCCCGAATCGGCTCTACGTGCAGAACGCGGACGGGACGGCGAGCGACACCTCCGCGGCCGCCGGGGTCGACTGGCTCGACCACACGAGCAGCGCGCTCCTCGTCGATCTCGACGGTGATGGCGATCAGGATCTCGTCGCGGCGACGATCTTCGGACTCATCCTCATGGCGAATGACGGGCGGGGCTCGTTCGCTCGTCGCGCGGTTCTTGCGCCGCGCGACATCGATCTCCACTCTCTGAGCGCCGCGGATTACGACGGCGACGGAGACCTCGACCTCTACATCTGTACGGACTTCGCGCAGGAAGTCGCACGCCCCGGGGCAGGAACGGGATTCGTTTACCACGACGCGAACGATGGCGGAGCGAATCTTCTCTTTCGAAACGACATCGCGTCGAGCGAGGACGGGGCGTCGGTCGAGGGTGGGGCGACTTGGTCGTTTACCGACGTCACGAAGGACGTCGGGCTCGACGTCGACAACCGCCGGCACAGCCTCGCGGCGGCGTGGGAGGACTACGACAATGACGGCGATCCCGACCTCTACGTCGCGAACGACTACGGTCAAAACTGCCTCTACCGAAACGACGGCGGACGCTTCGTGAACGTCGCTCGCCAGGCGGGCGTCGTCGATTTCGGCTCGGGAATGTCGGTGAGCTGGGCCGACTTCAACCGCGACGGTCGCTTGGATATCTACGTCGGGAACATGTTCTCCTCGGCGGGAAATCGCATCACGCGCCAGCTCGGCTTCAAACCCGGCGTGAACGAGACGACGCGCGAACTCTACCGCCGTTTCGCGAAGGGAAACTCCCTCTTCGAGAACATTGGCGGCGGCACGTTCCGCGAGGTGGGCGCGGAAGCGGGCGTCGAGATGGGGCGCTGGGCGTGGAGCTCCGTGTTCGCGGACATCAACAGCGACGGCTGGGACGATCTCCTCGTCGCGAACGGCTACATCACGACGGAAGACACCGGCGACTTGTGAAGCTTTTTCTGGCGACAGGTCGTGTCGCACGGACGAGTCGCAGTGAGGGACGTGCCGTCGAGCGGGGGCGCGGCGACCGCCGGCACTCGGCTCCACGATTTCATCCGGCGGGGACGCTCCTTTAGTGGTCGAGAGCGAAACTGCTGCTTTCTCAATACGGGGCGCGCCGCGCGCCGGTTCGCGGATGTCTCCACCGTGAGCGGGTTCGACTTCGCCGACGACGCCCGTGCGATCGCGCGCGTCGATTGGGATCACGACGGCGACCTAGACTTTTGGGTCGCGAACCGAAGCGGGCCGCAAGTGCGCTTTCTCCGCAACGATGTTCCTCGTGCCGGTCGATCGATCTCGCTCGCTCTAGTCGGCACTCGCTCGAATCGCGACGCGATCGGAGCGCGCGTCGAGATGGTCTTCGCAAATGAGGCGCATCCGAAGCTCGTCCGCTCGCTCCGCGCGGGAGACGGCTTTCTCGCGCAGTCGACCAAGTGGCTTCACTTCGGGCTCGGGGAGGCGACCGAGATCGAACGCGTCACGGTGCGGTGGCCGAACGGTGAGGAGGAGGACTTCCGTGACGTCCGCGCGGGCGGACGCTTCCGTTTGGTGGAAGGACGCGGCGTCGCCGAAGCGTCGCCGAAGCGTCAGCCAGGCGTGCGGCTTGTCGAGACTCCGCCTCGCGAGTTCACCTCTCGTGAGCCGCGGCGCGTCGTCTCGCGAGCGCGGCTTCCTGTACCCATACTCGAGTACGACGACTTTGACGGCGAGCCGCGATCGGTGTTTCGCGCCGCCGATGAGGACGCGACCGGCGCGACCGAACCCCGCGCGATGCTTCTCGTTCTGTGGGCGAGCTGGTGCCCGCCGTGCATCCTCGAGCTCCGCGAGATCGCCGAACGCGCGGGAGATCTTCGCGCAGCCGGTCTCGACGTCGTCGCGCTCTCGGTCGACGGGCTCGCGGAGAAGCCGGGACGCTCGCCGGCGGAGCTTAGTGACATCATCGCGCAGACCGAGTTTCCGTTCGCAGCGGGCCTCGCTCGCGAGCGCACGCTCGAACGCCTCGAGCGCGTTCACGATCGACTCTTCGATCTTCGTCGGCGATTCCCCGTTCCCGTGAGCTTCCTCATCGACGGACGAGGCGAGCTCCTTACGATCTATCGCGGTCGTCTCGGAGTCGACGCGCTCCTTCACGACGTGGAGCGGGCGAAGACGCGTACGCTTCGCGCGAGTGCACTCCCGTTCTCGGGTCGGTGGCTGCGCGAACCTGGGCGCTTGAGTCCCTTCACACTCGTCTGGGAGCTGCTCGCAGGCGGCGACGCACATGCCGGAATCCGGTACTTCGCGAAGCACCACGATCTCCTCCGCGCGCACGTCCGATTTCCGCAGCTCGCCGTGCTCGCGGGAAACGCACGGCTCTCGCGCGGAGACGTCCGAGCGGCGATGGCGCTCTACCGCGAAGCCATCGCGCGCGACGCGGAATACGTCGATGCGCAGAACAACCTCGCGTGGGTGCTCGCGACCCACGCGGAAGACGGCGTCCGCGACGGTGCCGAGGCGGTGCGACTCGCGCAGTCGGCGCTCCAGAAGTCAGAGGGCAGGTTGACTTCGGTGTGGAACACCCTCGCCGCCGCGCTCGCAGAGGCGGGAGACTTCCCGCGGGCGATCGAAGTGGCCGAGCGAGCCCTCGAGCTCGCGCGCGACCGCGAGCAGGGCGAGCTCGCCGAAACGATCGAGCGCCGGCTCGCGCTCTACCGAAACCATCTCCCGTACAGATCCCGGTGATGCACCCGCATTCTCGCGGAAAGCCGTTGCAAAGGCTGCTAGCGCGAGTTGCGATGTTCGGACGAGGCGTGGGTCGCGTCTCGATCGAAACGGGTCGGAGGAAAACCATCATGCGTCGTTCTGCCGCCGTCGTCTTCGCGTCCGTTCTCGTTTTCTCCGCGGCGGGAATCGTCTCCGCGGACATCATCGCGCCGACGGAGGTTCGGGCGACGAGCCAGTTCGGGCTCGGGGTGATCGTCGTCGACAGTCTGATCGACGGCTCGGGACTCGACGGAGCCGGTCCGATCGCGTCTCAGCTCCACGACAACGACGACGACAACATGTGGTTCTCGGGCTGCGAAGATGCCGGGATCGCAGGAGGGACTCCGGCGGAGTGTCCGACCGGGTTCGAGGTCCCGCCCGTAGACGAGCAGATCGTCGAGTTCGTCTTCGACACCGCGTACGACCTCGGCTCGGCGCTCGTGTGGCAGTACAACGAGTTCAACGACACGGTCGGACCGCTTGCCGAACGCGGCGTGAAGCGTCTCGAGATGCTCGTCTCGCCGAGCCTGGAGGGCGAGTTTACGGCCATCGGCGAGTTCGAGCTCGCGCTGGCGTCGCCGGGGGACGAGGCCGGCGCGTTCACCGCGCCCGTCCAGAGTCTCGACGTCTGCGATCTCCCCGCGACGGACAGCGTGCGTCGCGTGCGCTTCCATCTCCTCGAAGCGCACAGCGGCGGCGAGGCGGACTACGTCGGCCTCTCTGAGGTGCGCTTCGAAGGCGTGGAGGCGGCGAACGTCGAGCTCATCACTCCGTCGGGAATCACCGGGACGAGTCAGTTCGGACTCGGCATCGTGACCGACAACTTGATCAACGGCTCTGGGCTCGATGGCGAAGGAGCCGTCGAGGATCAGCTGCACACGAACGACAACGCGACGATGTGGTTCAGCGGGTGCGAGGATGCCGGCCTCCCGGGGGGAACGCCGCCCGAGTGTCCCACCGGCTTCGAGGTGGCTCCGGTCGACGAGCAGGTCGTCGAGTTCGAGTTCGACGGGAGCTACGATCTCAGCTCGGCACTCGTGTGGCAGTACAACGAACGCTCGGGAATCGGGCCGCTTCCGGGGCGCGGAGTAAGGACCTTCGAAATGCTCGCTTCGCCGAATCTCACCGACGATTTCGTTTCGCTCGGGACGTACGAGCTTGCGGTGGCGAGTCCAGCGGCAGAGCTCGGGGTGTTCTCCGAGCCGGCGCAAAAGATCGGCATTTGCGGACCGGAGTCGACCGGGGTCCAGCGCGTCCGCTTCCGCATCCTCGAGGCTCACAGCGGCGAAGCGATGGACTACGTCGGGCTTTCCGAAGTGCGCTTTCAAGGGACACCGCTCATTCCCTCGGTCGGTCAGCTCGCGGGCGATGCCAACCAAGACGGCGACGTGAATGTGAGCGACATCATCACCGGGATCAAGCTCCTCTTCCCGACGTTCTTCCTACTCGATCGGAGTCCGGCATCACCGCCGTGCGCCACGGACGCCGGCAATGTCGCCGTGCTCGACGTGAACGGGGATGCCGCTCTCAGCGCGGCTGATCTCCTTTACTTGGCGCAGTACCTCTTCGGTGGGGGACCCGCACCGGTCGGCGGTGTGTGCATCCGGGTTCCCGAGGCGGACTGTGACGAGAACGCTGCCTGCAGCGGTGGGTAGATTGCGCTCACTCGCGCGTTCGGCTCGGATTGGCGAGCTCACCGGTGGGATCCGCGCCCTCCTTCTTCTCCTTTCCGCGTTCGTGTTTAGTGCGCGACTCGGCGCGGCGGAGCGACCGCATATCGTCGTTTTCATCTCGGACGATCTCGGCCGGCTCGAGACCTCGGTCTACGGATCGAAGGACGCGAAGACGCCGAATCTCGACCGCGTCGCCTCGGCCGGAATGACGTTTGAGAGCGCGTACGTCGCTTCGCCCTCGTGCTGTCCGAATCGATATTCGCTTCTCACGGGACTGATGCCGTCGCGGCACGGAGCGCATCCGAATCACAGCCGCGTGAAGCCGGGGACGAAGTTCCTTCCGCCGTTCCTCAAGTCGCTCGGTTACACGATCGCATCCTTCGGGAAGATCGCTCATCGCCGGAGCTCGTTTCCGGGCTGCGATTTCAACTCGCCGCGACCGCGTGATCTGTCCGTGAACGTGCGGGACTGGTTCCGCTCAAAGCCGGAGGGGCCGATCTGCCTCCTCGTCGGAGATCGCCGTCCGCACGTATTGTGGACTAGCGAGTCGATCTACGACCCAAACGCGGTCCGATTGCCTCCCGACTTCATCGACACTCCCGAGACGCGCGAGCACTGGGCGCGCTACCTGACGGAGATCTCGGGCATGGACGGAGAGATCGGACGCATACTCGCCCTCGCGTCGGAGAACCTCGGCAAGAACTTCATCTTTCTCTTCACCAGTGATCACGGCGGGCAGTGGCCGCGCGCGAAGTGGAATCTGTACGACTCCGGGACGCGGATCCCGCTCATCGTCTCCTGGCCGGGGCGAATCGCCGCCGGCGTTCGGACGAACGCGTTCGTGAGCTGGGTGGATCTCGTGCCGACGCTCCTCGATCTCGCCGGCGGTGAGGTTCCGAAAGAGATCGACGGTCGCTCGTTCGCCGCCGTTCTCCTCGGGACCGCGACGTCGCATCGTGAACGGATCTTCACAACCCACACGGGCGATGGTGTGATGAATGTCTTTCCGATGCGAAGCGTGCGCGTAGCCAATTGGAAGTACATTCTCAACCTGCGGCCGGACGCTTGGCACACCACTCACTCGGATCGCTTGCGACGCGATGGCTCCGGTGCGTTCTGGAACTCGTGGGACGAAGCAGCGAAGACGGATGCCCGAGCAGCATCGATCATCCGGCGCTACCGTACGCGCGCGCGGGAGGAGCTGTTCGACTTGTCGCGCGACCCGTTCGAGCTCACGAACCTCGCCGCGGATCCGAAGCACCGCGACCGTTTGGCCTCGCTCCGAATGGCGCTCTCGAGCTGGACGACGGCGCAGGGCGACTCGCTCGAGCCGCACCGTGATCCCTACCTCCGCTCGAAGCCGATCCCCGACCTGCGACGCGAGCGAGAGCGTTCGAAGCGCGAGGCGGGACGATAGACTACCGCTACCGCGTGGGGAGCGTGTCGCACCGCGGAGTCGATTTCGATCCAGAGGAGGTAGCCGCCGTGCCGCGCTACATGATCAAAGAACGGTTTTGGTCCTTCGGCGACACCTTCCAGATCTTCGATGCGGACGGAGAGCCCGCGTACGAGGTCGTCGGCCGAGTCTTCAGCTGGGGTGACAAGCTCAGCTTCCAGGATCTCGACGGGGCCGAGCTCGCGTTCATCTCGCAGCAGATGCTGTCGTTTCTTCCCCGCTACGAGATTTCGGTCGGAGGAGAGCCGTTCGCCGAGGTGCGGAAGGAGTTTTCCTGGTTCAAGAAGCGGTTCGCGCTCGATGTTCCTGGTCCCAACGACTACGAGATCGAGGGCTCGTTCTGGATTCACGACTACGAGTTCCGCCGGCGCGGACGAGTGGTCGCGACGGTGAGCAAGGCGCTTTGGGCATGGACGGACAGCTACGGCATCGAGATCGTCGATGACGAGGATGACGTGAGCATCCTCTGCGCAGCGATCGTGATCGACCAGGTGCTTCACGACGGAGATTCTTGACGCTTCTTCGATCGAGTTGCCGTCGCGTGCCGTTCTTTCGAGAAGACGAGGGCCGAATTCGCCGCTACGATCACCGGAACGGCCTCGGGACCTCTCCGGTGGCGCACGCTCACGATCTTGATGGAGGACCTCGATGCGACGCTTCTACCTCCTCGCGTGTCTCGCGGGTGGTTTGATCGGAACCGCTTCCGAGGTCGAGTCGTCCCGCTCCGATTCGGTTCCCGCGCTTGCGCTCGCGCATTCAGAACCGGTGCAGGCGGCGCTGTTCAGCCCGGACGGGAAGCGCATCGCCACCGCGGCGAAGAGCGGCGCGGTGCGTATTTGGGATGTCGCGAGCGGTGAGCGGCTCGAGACCATGGCCGGGAGCTCCCACGGAAAGGCGAGTCGCGACCCGCTCCTCGGGATCGCCTACCGGCCCGATGGCACGCGGATCGCCGGACGCTCTGAGGACGAGCACGTCTACGTCTGGAACCCGGTGAACGGCGAGTCGATCGTATCGATCTGCGGCCGCAAGTGGAGCTTCGCCATCGCGACGTTCAGTCCGGACGGACGCCACCTCCTCACGGTCGAATACGGTCGAGCGGAGATCTACGACGCCGCGAACGGAAAACACGTCGGCGCGCTTCAGAGCGGCGACGACGACTGGGTCGAGACGGCGCACTACAGTGCGGATGGCCGACGCATCGTCACCGTTACGAAACGGGGGATCGTGACCGTCCGGGAGGCGAAGGGGCGTGAGGTCGTTCGCGTGCTGGAAACGTCGAAGCCGAATGCGGATTTCGCTCGACTCGATCGGAAGGGAAAGCGCGTCGTCACGCTCGCCGGCGACCGCTGGGCCCGAGTGTGGGACGTTGCGAACGGAATCGAGCTCTACTCCGTGCCGATCGGAAAGCGGGGCGTGCAGGGGGCGCGTGTCGCGCGGTTTGGCCCGGATGGCAGTGTTCTCGTCACGGCGGTGCGTCAATCCAGCGCGCGAATCTGGGACGCTGCGACCGGGAAGCGGATCGCGACGCTCACGGGTCACGAGAAACCGATTCGCTCGGTCGCGATCAGTCCGGATGGACGACGAATCACGACCGCGTCGACCGAAGACTCCGCCCGACTGTGGGACGCGAAGACGGGGCGACTTCTGCGCCTCTTCGAGCACAAGGACAGCGTCTACACGGCGGTGTTCAGTCCGGACGGCAAGCGAGTACTTACGGCTTCGAAGGACGGCGCGGCTTGCGTCTGGGACGTTTCCGCGGAGTAGTAGTTCATGAATCCTTTTCGATCGGGCGTGCTTCCTCGTCTTGCCGCGTTCCTGCCTGCGACCCTCTTCGCGATCGCCCCGCTGTCCTCTGAAGAACTGGCGAGCTCGCCGGTCGAGCTTCGACGACTCGCGGAGCTCACCGGGATCTGGCGTGTCGAAGGTCGAGTCCGCGCGAGCGCCGACCGTCCGTGGATCGAGGTCGCGGGCACTGCTCAGGCTGAGACGATTCGCGGCGGGCGTTTCATCGTCCGCACGTTGCAACTCGCGCCGGCGGGAGAGACGTCTCCGGCGATCGAGCGGTCGAGCCTCTTCGGTTTCGACGAGCGGGGCGACCGGCTACGCCGGCTCTCGACCGGTTACGGGCGCACCGCGGTGGTCGTCGAGGATGGAAAAGCAGACGGCGATCGCCTGATCTTCAGCGCCAGTGAGGCGTCTGCGGGCACCCCGGCGCGGCGCTCGGTCATCGAGCAGGCGGGGGCGGAGACGCTCAAGGAGACGACGTATTCCGTCGGTTCGGGCGGAAGCGAGAGGCTCGTCGAGTCGCTCGCTCTCGTGCGCACGGAAAGTAAGGCTGCGATTCTCCCGCTCGTCGCGAGGAACTCGGCGGGGATGGAGCTCTGCCGCATCGATCCCGGGGAGTTCGTCATGGGGAGCGCCGAGTCGGAAAAGGGGCGCGAGGACGACGAATCGCCGCAGCGCACCGTTCGGATCACGCGTGCGTTCTATCTCGGCGGCACGGAAGTGACCCAGGCGCAGTGGGCGGACGTCATGGAAACGCGGCCGTGGGAAGACAACAAGAACATCGAGAAGGGCGAAACATTGCCCGCGGTGCTGATTCGATGGAGCGACGCCGTTCAGTTCTGCCGCAAGCTCAGCGAGCGTGAAGGGAAAACGTATCGTCTTCCGACCGAAGCGGAGTGGGAATACGCCTGCCGCGCCGGCGCGGCGACGGAGTTCTACTGGGGCGTCGGCTTCGATCCCGAGTTTGCGTGGAGCAGCAAGAACGCGAAAGGCCTTCAGCCGGTCGCGACGCGGTGGCCGAATGCGCGCGGGCTCTTCGATATGGGCGGAAACGTCTGGGAGTGGTGCCGTGACTGGCACGGTCCGTATGACGCGGACGGCGGGGAAGATCCCGTCGGCCCGGCGAGCGGTGAGCGGCGCGTGATTCGGAGCGGCTCCTACAGCAATAGCATGTGGGACTGCCGATCGGGCGAGCGCGGTGCCGTGCCACCCGACGTTTCGTTTGGGGCGAGCGGGTTTCGCGTCCTTCTCGAGATTCCGAGCCCGAAGTCACGCTGAGCGAGTGTGCGGTCGCGCTCAGCGCCGGCGCCGCGGTCCGCTCAGCTCGACGATCCCGCGGATCCTTCCCCACTCGGCCGCGGAGTCGCCGAGGTCGTTCCACCGGCCCCGCTGGCGGAAGTTGATCATCCCGAACGGCTCGCCGGCCTGTTCGTTGTTGGGCTCGCCGGGCAACCAGTTGGTGAACGCGAGCTCCTCGCCGCTCGTCCAGCGCCACTCGCCCTCCGAGTCTTCGTCCGTGCAGCCGATCCACATCGCGTCGCTCCCGAACGTATCGACGACCCACTCCTGCTCCTCGGCGTCGTTGATGGCGACGAGGTGGCCGCCGATCTCACGCGCGTACTCCTCACCCTCGTACCACGTACAACCGGACGGAGTGAGTCGGTAGAGATTCCCGCGGAACTCTTTCCATGTTTCGGGTGAGCTACGGAGAAGATCCCACCTGCGGTAGCGCCAGGAGATCTCGTCCCATCCCGCGATCACGCCGGCTATGAGGACGATCAAAACGCCGCCGCCGATGTAGATCGCGATCCGTCGCCCGCCGCGAGAGTGCGCTTCGGTTCTCATGCCTGCAGCTCCGTAGGCCACCCAGTCACGATTGTAGCCCGAAATCCCGTTCGCACCGTACGGGGCCGGTCGCTCCCAACTGTTCGTTCGCCCGCCGGAGTTGACTCCCTCTACGAACTTGACTACGGTCGATGGGCCAGCATCCGAGTGAGTCAGCGGGCAGATGAAGGGAGGCGCGATGTCGCTAGCAAGAACGATTCGCCGGCCGACCAGTACGGCCGTGATGGCCGTACTGGTGCTCGTCAGTGCTCGGGGCCTTACGGACGATACCAACCAGACGGCCGAGTCGGGCGCAGCCGCGGACGAGTGCCCGGACAACACGAAGATCGCGTCGTATCCCGAGCTCAGAGATACGACCCGCCGGACGATCGAACGGGCTCTCGATCTCTTCAAGCGCTCGGATTCCTCGCCGCATTGGGACGCGATGATTCAGAAGGGGCGGGCCGGACTGAAGGGCGTGGCACGGCGGGACAAGAAGACTCCGCTTCCCGAGTTTTATCTCGGTATGTCGTACTTCGAAACCATGCTCTACGACGCTGCGGAGAAGTGGCTCGAGAAGGCGCTCAAGGCATCGCCCACTTTTCATGAGGCGCACCTCGTGCTCGCGCGAGTGAAGATCATCGCGAAGGACTACAAAGCGGCGCTCACGCATACCGAGAAGGCGCTCGAGATCTGTCCGAAGTTCTTGCCGGCCGCCTATATCAAGTCGGAGTGTCTCGTCCGGCTCAATCGCATCGAAGACGCGCTGCGATTCTTCGACGAATCGCCGGCGACGAGAGATTTGCCGCGCACGTTCGACGAGATCATCGAACTCGAGGAAGAGGAGGTTCGTCGGAATCCACCGCGACGGCCTCCCCCTGTTCCCGACTCCACCGTTGTGGACGAGGCGAAAGCGGCTGAGGAAGCCGAGAAGGAAGCGGAGCTAGAGCTCCGGCGCAGCGGCACTCGGCTTCGTGTGCTCCTCCAGCGGGCCGTGGATGGTCCGGAGTGGGGCCGCGGTTTCGTCAAGGAATCGAAGCACTACCGCATTTCGACTCCCGTCTCTCAAGCGTTCGCGGACGAGGCCTCGGAGCGGGCGGAGCTGATCCACGAGCTCTACCGCAAGCTGTTTCCGAAGATCAAGCGGCCGAAACGAAAGTACGAAGTTTGGATCTACGGTTCCGAGGAAGAGTACATCAACTCGGGTGCGCCGGTCGGCACGGCCGGCTACTACGACACGACGTTTCGCCGCCTCGTGCTGTACTACGAGGAGCGAAACCTGGATTACACGTACTCAGTTCTTCAGCACGAGGCGTTTCACCAGTTCTTCGACGACTACGTGAGGATCGCTCCGCCGTGGTTCAACGAAGGGCTCGGTGAGTACTTCGGGGCGTTCGAGCTCTACAAGCGAGGAAAGAAATCGTATCTCCGTTCGCCTCGCGATCTCGGTCAACGGCGCTCGGCGTCGGCGCTCGTTCGATCTCGCGGGTACACTCCGCTCCCGATCTTCCTCCGCATGAACCAAGAGTACATGTACCGCCGAGCCGGTGTGCACTACGCCCAGGCACTGTCCCTCGTCCACTTCATGCTCGAAGGCGTCTCCTACAATCGCGACGTCGGCGTCGGTCTCGTAACGAAGCGAACCTACCGCAAGGTTCTCCTCGAGTACTTCAACCAGATCCGCCGGGGCAAGAACCCAGTCCAGGCTTACGACGCGACCTTCGCGAAGATCGACCTGAAGATGTTCGAGGAGGACTGGATCGATTTCGCGTCGAGGCAGTAGGCGTTCGCCGCCTCTCTCGCATTCCCTCGGCGAACGCTCGGAACAAGCGTCCGATCGGGAACGAGATCGGGCGGTTGGGCCTTACTCCTCTTCGTCGAGAGCCGCGTGCAGCACGTCGAGAGTGCTGATGATCCCGACGAGCCGCGCGTCGTCGTCGAGTACGACGACACGATGCACGGCCTGGTCGGTCATGCACTCGAGGATCGAGCGCAGCGAGGCGTCCTTTTGCACGCTGACGACGTGAGTCGTCATGAAGCGCTCGGCCGGTTGTGCGGCCGCCGGAGCGACCGAATCGCCGACTTCACGCAGGCGCTCCTCGTAGATCGCTAGCGGAAGCGCGAGCTGCGATTCGAAGAACGCCGACGCCTGAGCGCGCCGGCGCTCGTCGTCGATCGCCGTCTCTGCGCCGACGAGATCTCGCGCCGAGAGAACTCCGACGCAGACTCCGTTCTCGTCGACCACGGGGGCGCCGGAGATCCGCTCTTCGAGGAGCACCGTGGCTGCGCGAGCCAGCGGGTCGCTGCGCCGGATCGTTACGACGTCACTCATCATTACGTCGGCTGCGCGGGTCATATCGAGCCAGTCTCCCAGGGTGGTCGCGGAAGCTCGGTTTACGTCCATCGGACCCTCTTCGGTCGGTCGTACGGATCGAGTCGGTTCAGTCTGGACTTCCCGACTCGTCGTCCTCGGTCTTATCGCGGAGCTCGCGGACGTCGGCGTAGCGGTGGCGGCGAGAGAGCTCACTCTTGTACGCCGCCACGCTCCGTACCAGCGATCTGAGCGCGCGGACGAATGCGGGATGCCATTTCGCGTCGGAGATCGATGCGCAGAGGGTCCGGCGCGGCAGGTGAAGCGACAGGTGAACGTCGGACGATCCCCGCCGCGCGTCGTCAGCGATGTCGACGCGGAGACTGGCGCGAGGGAAGCATCGCACGGTGCGCTCGAGGACGCTGTTGCGGACGTGCTCCTCGATCTGTTGGCGACGTTCCCGTGCTTTCTCTCGCTGCGAGCAGTGGACGGCGACGTTCAACCGAGCGCCGCGATCGGATTCCGCTTCACCACGGTCCGCTCTCGCGCTCGAGAGCTCGTCGAGCGTGCCGTCAGAGGGGGGAGTTCCGCTCTGCACCGTAGCTTGCACGTCGCTAGCTGCTCGGCGGCGTCGCGTGCGCGGTTCGTCTTCTCCGGTGTCGCGAAGGCGAGGGAGACTTTGGTGCGGCTTTCGAATCGGGGAGTGGTCGACTTTGGACATGGCGCGTATCAACTCCTTTCCGCCGCGGTGAGTCGGGGCTCGGGGGATTCGAGACGATAGAAACGACTGCAGAAATCGAAGTTTTGGAGAACCTGAAGAAGATCGAGCGCGGACAGCATCCCGATCGGTTCGCCGTCTTCGACCACGAGGAGCCGATGGAGGCGGAGTCGGCACATCGCATCGGCCGCGTCGACCAGTTCGTCGTCGGGAGTGACGAAGTGCACGCGCCGCGACATGACGCGTGCGACCGGCTGCTTTCGGAGCTCGGCCTCGAGCTCCGCGTGCGTTTCGCTCGTGTCGGTGAGCTGGCGCGCGATCCACCGGACGACGTCGTACTGTCCGACCATGCCGACGAGTGCGCCTGCATCCGAAAGCACCGGCACCCCACCGACGTGATACGACGCGAGGATCTTGTCGAGCTCGCTGATCGGCGTGTCTTCATGCACCGAGACCAAACAGTCACGGCGGACCAAATCTCGAACTCGGAGCGGTGCGCGCGTGTCTCTCATGGAATCCCCCTTGTTTTGCTTCTTCCGCTGATCGAAAGCGGCGCCGGAGTGAGGTTTTCGTTTGAATCGCCGCCCGGATTCCTCGGTGTGGTGTCACAGCTGCTGACCGCGGTGCCCGATCCGCTGCTTTCGGGGCGCGATCCACGTCGCGTGAGGAACCCGGGCGAACTGTTCTTCGCGTCGCTTGTGCAAACCGCATTCCAGCGCCGCCGCCCTGCGACGTGACGAGAGACTCCGGCCGGAGACCCGCGGGGCGAAGCGCTCGAGCGGGCATCGACCGCGAATCATTTCGCTTTCGTCGAGCCAGAAGGGAGATTGTTCGCAGCCTTGACGTCGCAATCGACCGGTTCGCTCGGGTGGCGGCCGACGTGCCGAAAATCACCCGCTCGCACGGACGCGGACGTTTACCCTTCGGGGCGAGTTCTTTCCCGGAGAACCTTGAGCGCAGCGGCGAGACTCGCGGCCTCTGTCCCGCCCGTATCGATGCGGTGAGCGGTGTCGGTGGGCAGAGAGCGCGTGCGACGTTGCTTCGCGAGGACGTCCGGAGTGGCTTCGGACGGATCCTCGCCTTCGGCCAGGCGGCGGCGAAGCCGCTCGTCGGCCACCGCGTCCGGGACGACGCATTCGAGGATGGTCACCGCGCTCGCGGCGTTGCGTGCCTCGTGTTCCATCGCCGTGAGATCGCCCGCCGAGGAGAACGTGGCATCGACGACGACATGGGCGCCGGCGCGGAGGAGAGTTCCCGCGCGCTCGGTGAGCGCCGCGTAGACCTTTCGGCGATTCTCGACGGAGTAGCGGCCGGCAGCGTAGGCGGCGTCGCGGGCGTCGTCCGCCACGGCGGGAACGATTTCGCGTCGGAGCTCGTCCGAGCTGAGCACGTCCGCACCGAGCTCCCGCCCGAGCCTGCGCGCGAGCGTCGACTTTCCCGACGCCGAGAGGCCGCCGACGAGAACGCAGCGCGGGCGGCCGAGCCCGAGACTTGTCGAGTGCGCGAGCTCGAAGTATCGGATCGCCGCGCGCCGGTGAGCGTCGATCTCACGTCCGCATGACACCTGCTGAGCGCGGAGGAGATGGACCTTTGCGCGGACGTGTGCGCGGTAGCTCACATAAAAATCGATGACGGTCGTGATGCCCTCGTCGCCCGAGGCCTCGATGTAGAGATCGAGAAAGTCGCGCCAGAGACTCGGCTCTCCGAGAAGGAAGAAGTCGACCGCCAAGAAGGCGAGGTCGCTTGCGACATCGCCGCAGCGCAGTCGATCGGAAAACTCGATCGCATCGATCACGACCGGGTCGGGGACGAACGCGACGTGGTCGACGCGAAGGTCGCCGTGTCCCTCGCGGATGCGCGCTTCGGCGACCCGTCGTTCGAAGACCTCCGGGCGAAGAGCGAGGGTCGCGAGCTGCGCCGAGCGAATCGCCGCCCGCCGCGCGGCGCTGATCACGTCCCCGATCGCTCCGCTCGTTTCGCGAAAATTGTCTTCGCAGTTCTTGCGAATCGCGGTTACTGCGCCGTACTCGTCGACTTCTCGCCCCGTCGGGGCTTCGGCGTAGAACCGCGCGAGAAGGGCGACGAGCAGTTTGAGATCGGCCCGGGGGAACTGCCCTCGCGCGATGCGTTCTCCGAGTAGCGCGTCGTCGGGAATGCGGCGCATGAGGACGAGCGCCTCTACTGCTCCCGGCGGAGTCGCGCCGGTATCGCGCACCCACTCGAGCTTGCCCGCGCGCTCGACGACGACGAGAACACCCGCGTAGATCGAAGGGGCGAGGCGGCGATTGATCCGAACTTCGTCGCGGCACCGCGCGAGGCGATGCGAAAACGTCGAGTAGTCGAGGAAGCCGAACTTGACCGACTTCTTCATCTTGTACACGTACGAACCGGCGAGGAATACGAGCGAGCCGTGCGTCTCTCTCGTTTCGATCACGTTCACTTCGTGATCGTACGAGTCGGGCCGGGAGAGGAGCTCGATCACGCGTTCTTGAGTGCGGCAGGTGGACATCGCGCGCGCCATCGCCTCGACCGGAGCGTCGGACGCGGAGCTCGGCGTCTCGCGGCTCACTTGTCGTCGGGATGTTTCAGGTGGTGCAGGTCGAACTTGTCGACGCGGTAGCGGATCTGATCCCGATTGAGGCCGAGCAGCTTTCCCGCGCGCGTCTGGTTGCCTCGCGTCAGGCGAAGTGCCTGTTCGACGAGATCGCGCTCGATCGCCTCGAGTGAGACGCCACGCGCGGTCAGCGTGATCGTGTCGTTCGGGCGATCCGCGGACTCTTCGATGAGGCTCAGCGGGAGATCCTGGGCGTCGAGCTCGTCACCCGTGCCGAGGATCATCGCCCGCTCGATGGCGTTGCGAAGCTCGCGGACGTTCCCCGGCCAATCGTAGGCCTCGAACCGCTCGAGGAGCACTTTTTTCATTCCCCGAACGTTCTTCTTGAACTCGCGATTGAAGTGCTGGATGAAGTGCGCGACGAGGAGAGGGATGTCGCCCTCGCGTTCGCGGAGCGGCGGGAGTCGAATCGGAATCACGTTCAGGCGGAAATAGAGGTCCTCCCGGAACTCGCCGCTCGCCGCGAGCTTCTTCAGGTCGCGGTTCGTCGCCGCGACGACGCGGACATCGACCTCGATGTCTTTCTGTCCACCCACGCGACGGAACCGCCGCTCCTCGAGAACGCGGAGCAGCTTCGCCTGCAGATAGGGGCTCATGTCGCCGATTTCATCGAGAAACAGCGTGCCGCCGTCGGCGAGTTCGACGAGACCTTTCTTTTGCCCTTTCGCGTCGGTGAAGGATCCCTTCTCGTGACCGAAGAGCTCGGATTCGAGGAGTCCCTCGGGGAGCGCCGTGCAGGTGATGTTCATGTACGGACCGTCTGCGCGCGAGCCGCCGTAGTGGATCGCCTTGGCGAGGACGTCCTTCCCGGTTCCGCTCTCTCCCTGGATGAGCAGCGTCGAGGAGGGCGAGGTGAGAACGCGCTCGACGAGTCGAAACACCTGCTGCATGGCCGGTGACTCGCCCACGATGGCGCTCCTCTCGAACTCTCCGCGCCGCTCGTCGCGCAGGCGCTGGAGCTCGTCGCGCATGTGGCTGTGGCTGAGGACCCGGCCGACGCGGAGCGCGATGTCGCCGTCGGCGAAGGGCTTCGCAACGTAGTCGGTCGCTCCCGCTTGCATCGCGCGCACGGCGTTGTCGATGCTCGAATGAGCGGTGATCATGATGACGTTTTGAGCGATTCCACTCTCGCGGATGCGCTCGAGAACGTCGACTCCCGTCATGTCGGGAAGCTTGTAGTCGAGGAGGATGACGTCGTACGAGCGGTCCGCGAGGGCGCGCAAGACTCCGTCACCGGTTTCGGCCTCCTCGACGTCATACCCTACTTCGGAGAGGCTCTCCTTGAGCGACCACCGAATCAGCTTCTCGTCGTCGGCGACGAGGATGGTTCCTGAGGGCATCGGTTCTCTTTCGCGTTTCGAGTACGGATACCGCGATCGCGCCTCGCAAATCGCTCGCCTCCGGGATTCGGCCGCTCGCGGCGCGGTTCGGAGCGCGAGAATCCCCGAGAGGCGCTGATTATTCCCCGCTCGCCGCGAGTTTTCTCCCGATTTCGCGGGCGCGAGTTCTTCGTTCGGGACGAGTTTCTCCTGCCGAGTCGAGTTTCCGTCTTCTGGCCGCGCGTTTGCTTTCGCCCGAATCGCGATTGCGGACGGGACCTGGCGTGTCTGCGAACTCGAGTTCGCGGATCCGCGGGAGAGCACGAATCGGTTCGGGGGAGACGAACGAGAACACATGCGTGTGATACTTGCCATCGTGACGCTGCTCACGGGCGTCCTCTTTTGGGGTCTCTTTCGCTCGGGTCATCACCTCGGAGCTCTCCGGACGTCGGAACCGAGCTCCGATCCGGTTCACGAGCAGATGACCGATGAAGGCGAGGCGGGCGCGCGGCTCTACCGTCTCTACTGCGCCGGCTGCCACGGGGACGGAGGCGCGGGCGATGGCCCGGCGGCAGCCTTCCTCGACCCGAAGCCGCGCGACTTCACGACGGGCGTGTACAAGTTCGTGTCCTCGCCCGGTGGGACGCTTCCCTCCGACGAAGATCTCCACCGGACGATCACCTACGGGCTCTACGGCACTTCGATGCCGGGATGGAAGTTTCTCTCGCTCGTCGAGCGGGAGCAGCTCATCGAGCATCTGAAGACGTTCTACGATTGGAGCGAGGGCTATACGGCGCCGGACGTTCCGTTCTACGAGAATCCGTTCGACATTACCGAACCCGACGACGTTCGGCGGGCGATCGAAGCCGGGCGCGTCGTGTATCACAAGGACGCTACCTGCTGGCAGTGTCACCCGGCATACATGCCGCGCGACGAGCTCGAGACGATGATCGGGGGGCCGGCGCGACCGGATCTCACCGCCAGTCTCAGCAAGCCGGACATGTGGGAACAAGTGGTGAAGCCGCCGGACTTTCCTCACGATCGGTTGAAGTCGGTGCGCGAGCTGCGCGATCTCTACCGCGTGATCACGGCGGGCGTCGGAGGAACGGCGATGCCGACATGGAAGTCCGCGCTCAGCGGAGAGCAACTGTGGGCACTCACGTTCTACGTCGATTCGCTCCGCCCGCGAAGCCTCGCCCTGCAGATGATCGCGGGAGGTGAAGAGTGAGCTCCACTGACGCGAACCTGCGCCCAGCGAACGGAGGATCTGTGAACGAATCGCCGAGCGTTCCTCTCGTGGAGCGCCGTCTCGTCCTGTACCACCTCGCCGCGGGGATGGTGTGCCTTCTCGTCGCGCTGCTCGGCGGGTTTCTCTACTCGCTCGCCTTTCTCCAGAAGTATCCGGCGGAAGGCGTCTCCGTGCTCTCGCCCGGGCGAGTCCGCATGGTTCATACGAATCTCATCGCCTTCGGATTCCTCGTGAACGCCTTCGTCGGCTTGCTCTACTGGGCCGTCCCGCGCATGACGCACCGCCCGGTGTACAGCGGGAAACTCGGGTGGCTGATCTTCGTCGTGTGGCAGCTGATTCTCGTCGGAACCTTCGTCGGGATCCTTCTCGGAGAAGCGCAGGGGCTCGAGTGGGGCGAGACGCCGGTGTGGGTCGACCCGTTCGTCGTCGTCGGCGCCGTTCTTCTCATGGCGCAGTTCTTCCCCTCGATCGCCGGCGCGCGCGGGAGGTCGCTCTACGTTTCGAACTGGTACATCAGCGCCGGGCTCGTGTGGACGGGACTCACGTACATCATGGGGAACTTCCTCCCCGAGTACTTCATTCCCGGAGCGTCCGGTGCCGCTCTCACGGGGCTCTACATCCACGACCTCGTCGGCCTCTTCGTGACGCCGATGGGTTGGGGCCTCATGTACTACTTCGTGCCGATCATCATCAAGAAACCGATCTTCAGTCACGGCCTCTCACTGATCGGATTCTGGGGACTCGCCTTCTTCTATCCGTTGAACGGCGTCCACCATTTTCTCTACAGCCCAATCCCCATGTACGCGCAGTACGGCGCCATCGTTGCGACGATCGCCGTCGAGGTCGTCGTGATGACGGTCATCGTCAACTTCTTCGCGACGCTCTTCGGCCGCGGAGACCTGCTCCGAACGAACCTCGCGATCCGGTGGTTCTACACCGGGATGATTCTTTACTTCGTCACCTGCGCGCAGTGCGCGTACCAGACGACACTCGAAGCGCAGAAGATCATCCATTTCACGGACTGGGTCGTCGGGCACGCTCACCTCGTCATGTTCGGCGTGTTCAGCTTCTGGATCTTCGGCACGATCGAATTCGTCTGGCCCAAGCTCGCCGGACGGGAGTGGTTCTCGGCGCGGCTCAATCACTGGGCGTATTGGCTGTGCACGATCGGACTCGTGTGCATGTTCGTGATTCTGCTCGCGGCGGGGTTGATGCAGGGATTTCTTTGGAAGTCGCTCTCACCTTGGGAATCGTCCGTCGTGAGCTCGTTCCCGTTCTGGTGGGGGCGGACCCTGAGCGGGATTCTCATCATCCTCGGTGTGACCCTACTCGCACTCAACATGCTCTGGACCGCGCGCGGCGGACCTCGCGCGAACGAGCGGACGATCGGAGGCTAACCCGTGGAGAGATTCAGTCGGATATTCCTCGTCGCCGGACTTCTCTTCTTCGGATTCGCCTTCGCGATCATGGCGGTGATTCCCTACCTCCACTTCGTCGACCTGCCGGTCGAGACGGCGGAGGATCTGGCGCCGAGCGTCATGGCCGCGTTCCAGGATCTCGAGGCGCGCGAGCCGGAGGCGTTCCGGCGCGCCTTCCCGAACGGAGCGACGACCGAGCACGCGGCGGAGGCGCTGCGTCGCGGTCGCAAGATCTTCATTGGCGAAGGCTGCTGGCACTGCCACTCGCAGTTCATTCGGCCGGTATCGAACGAAGACGTCCGCTGGGGCAAGATCTCCTACGCGGCGGAGTTTCAGAACGAGCTTCAAATGCCGCCGCTGCTCGGGACTCGGCGCGTCGGTCCCGATCTCGTTCGTCAGGCGAACGTCCACTCGAGTGACTGGCACTTTGCGCACTTTTACAACCCGCGCAGCGTGTCGCCGACTTCCGTGATGCCGCCGTTCCCGTGGTTCTTCGACACGGACGGCGAGCGTATCGTTCCGAATCGTGACGGCTTTTCGATCGTGACTTACGTGCAGTGGCTCGGCAGCTGGATTCCCGAGGAGGCCCGTCTTGACTGAGGAAACTCTCAAGCGCCGGCGTATCGCACAGTATGTCTGCGTCGTCATGCTGCTCGCCGTTTTCATCGGAGCGTTCGGCTTCGTTTACAAGCTCGTCCAGTTCGCGCGGGAGGCGATGGGCGAGGATGCGGCGAGCTTCGCCGTCGTGCCGGTGCTCACCTACGCGTGCGTCGCCGGGGGATTCCTGAGCCTCTTTCTCTGGTCGCTTTCACGCGGGCAGTTTCGTGACATCGAGGGGCCGAAGTACCGCCTGCTGGAGGACGAGGAGCGCTATGAGCGAGACGGTGTCTGACGAGCACGCGAGGGCGGCCACGACGCCCGGTGCTGGTGAAGGCGGAGAAGAGTACCTGAGCTACGAGGGCGCGGTCGTTCCGTGGTTCGTGGTTCTCCTCTGGCTCGGCTTCATCGCCTTCAGCGTGATTTATCTCCTTCGGTTTGTTCCCGAGAGCTGGATGGAGTGGTTTGCCGGTGAATGAGCAACAACAACTGCGGGAGCAGATCGCAGCAAAGCAGCTCGAGCTGCAGCGGCTCGAGGACGAGCTCCACTCCGCGGGGATCGGCACGGGACCGGAAGCCTGGCAGCCGACGGGCTTCTACACCGCGTACTACCTCCTCGCCGGCGGGCTCCTCGGATTCGTCGCCGCCTGGGCGGCGCTCGCGTGCAACGTCGTCGGCGCCGCCTTCGTCGGGCTCGACGACCCGCTTCGCCTCCTTCGCGTCTACTCGACGATCATCGGCGGAGAGCGAACGGTGGAGAGCACGGAGGCTGTCGTCCTCGTATTCGCGATCGGGCTTCACACCGCGACGGGGATGGTCTGCGGGGCGCCGATCCACGTCGTTCTCAGTCGGTTTTTCCCCCCGCTCGGCCCCGTGGTTCGCATCGGCATCGGGGTCGCCCTCGGTCTCGCGATGTGGATCATCAACTACTACGGGATCCTGTCGTGGCTCCAGCCACTCATCGACGGTTCGGACGAAAGCTATATCGTGAAGACGATTCCCGCGGGAGTCGCCGCTAGTACACACGTCGTCTTCGCGGTGATCGTGACGCTGCTCCAGCCTCTCGCGCGCTTCGATCCGAAGACGTATCGATGGACGCCGGCTACGGCGGAGACGAGCGATGTAGATCCCGCGCCCGAGAGCGGCGACCCCGGCGAGTAGAGATGAGCCCTGACGCCGTCTCCTATTGCTCGCTCTGCGGACTTCCCTATCGAAGCGCGGAGTCGAGTTCGTCGGGAGACGACGGGTATTGCTGCTACGGGTGTTCTCTCGTGGATTCCCTCACGCGCGGTCGCGGGGGAGACGGTCACGGGGGAGACGGGGGCGACCCGGCCGAGCGAGCAGCGCAGTGGATTCTCGCTCGTATCTTCCTCGGCGTGTTCTTCGCGATGGGGGTGATGGTCTTCTCCCTCGCACTCTACGCCGACGTCTCGTACGGGGACGGCGTCGACGGCCACGCTCTCGGACCGCTCGCACCGGCGTTCGGCTGGCTCGCGATGATCTTCGCGACGCCCGCCGTCCTCCTCCTCGGCGGTCCCCTGCTGATCCAGACGATGGGAATCACCTTGCGCGGTCGTCCGCTCCTTCGGGCGCTGACGCCGAACCCCGTTGCGGCGCTGATCGGAATCGGCTCACTCTCCGCCTACGTGCTTTCGGTCGTTCATCTCGTCAGCGGGCGCGGTGAGGTGTACTTCGACACCGCCGTGATGATTCTTCTCCTCCTCACCGCCGGGCGCTTTCTCGAAGCGAGAGCGCGCGCGCGTTTCGCCGGTGAGAGACGAAAGCTCGAGGCGTTCTCCCCGGGCCCGGCCCGTCGCGTCGCTCCGGACGGAACGACCGCACCGATCGCCATCGAATCGCTCCGGCGCGGCGATCACGTCGCGGTCGTCGCGGGCGAGACGTTCCCCGTCGACGGACGCGTGGTCGAGGGCCGCGTCAGCGTCGATCCGTCTCTCGTCACCGGCGAGAGCCGGTCCGAGGATTGCCGGCCCGGTGCGAAAGTTTTCGCCGGTACGGTTTGCCTCGATGGCTCCTGCGTCGTCGAAGCGACGGAGCTCGCCGGCGAGCGTCTCGTCGATCGCATCCGCGGGCTCGTCGCCGCCGCTCACCTCGGCCCGCGGATGGAGCGGAGCACGGCGCGGTGGTCGAGGCGTGTGCTCGTCGGTACGCTCTTGGCCGCGGCAGCGACGTTCGGTTACTGGCTCATCGCTTCCGATTGGATCTCGGCGCAGGAGAACGCTCTCGCTGTCCTCTTGATCGCGTGTCCCTGTGCCGTCGGGGTCGCGGCTCCGCTCTCCGTCCACGTCGCGCTCGTGCGCGCGGCGCGCCGGGGAATCCTCGTCCGAGACGGCTCCTGTCTCGAAGATCTCGGCCGCGCGAGAACCGTTCTCTTCGACAAGACGGGCACTCTCACCGAGCGCGAGCTCGAAGTGAGCTCGATTCACGCATTCGCCGGCGAGCGGGACGAGGTCGTCCGTGTCGCGTCGTCGCTCGGTCGCGAGTCGACGCATCCGGCTTCGCGCGCCGCGGCGCGCACCGGCGCTCGAGTCGAGGCGAACGCACCGAGACTTCGCGGCGTCGGCGCGGTCGCGGGTCGCGGCATCGCTGCGGAGCTCGACGGTGAGCCCGCCACTCTCGGCAGCCTCGAGTTCGTTTCCGCACGACACGGCAGAGGAACGGCGGGCGGCTCTTTCGCGCAGCGTCTCCGTGACTTCGAGGGATCGCTCGACCCCGGTGAGAGCGCGGTCTTCGTGGCTCGGGGCGAAGAATTGGCGGGGGCGATCCGACTCCGCGAATCGCTCCGACCCGAGGCGAGCCCAGTCGTCCGCGAGCTCGAGGGCGCCGGACTCGAAGTGCGGGTGATCACCGGCGACCGCGTCGAGCGCGGGCGCGAGGTCGCGGGAAGACTCGGAGTGCGCGCGAGCGGGGGACTGAGTCCGACGGCGAAGCTCGCCGAGCTCGACGAGGAGATCGAGCGCGGCGCAGTTCCCATCGTCGTCGGTGACGGAATGAACGACGCGCCGGCGCTCGGCCGCGCACCGGTCGGAGTCGCGCTCGCGGACTCGGCGGACGTCGCCGCGGTTGCCGCCGACATCGTCATCGCCGATTGGCCCGGCCGGCGTGAGCTCGAGGCGATTCCTTTTCTCGTCGAGCTCGGTCGCGTGACCCGGCGTCGAATCCGGTTCAGCCTCGCGTGGGCGTTCGGATACAACGCAATCGGAATCCCGTTCGCGGCGCTCGGCTTTCTCCATCCCCTTCTCGCGGCGGTGTTGATGCTCGTCTCGGGGATCGGGACGATGGCGATCGCCGCGGGCGGCCGCCCGCTCGCCAGCGGCGGCGAATCCACGGGGAGCGCGCGAAGCCCGAGCGCAGACGATCGACTCGCGGACGACACTCCCGCCTCGATCGGGTCGCCTCTCTCCATTCCGGCTGGGGTGGGCGAGCGATGAGTGGGCTCGAGCTCGGCTGGGTCTGGCTCGCCGCGGTCGGCGCCGCCTTTGCGGGTTCGCCGCATTGTGCAGGCATGTGCGGACCGTTCGTGCTGTCGTGCGCAGCGGGAGGACGCGGCGCCGTTCGCTCGTCGCCCGTCTTCTACCTCGCGGGGAAAACGACGACCTATCTGACTCTCGGAGCGCTCGCGGGCTGGGGAGGCCAATCGCTCGCGCGGCTCGGACGGCCGAGCACGATCGCACTCGGAATCCTCGCGGCCGTCTCGTTCGGAGGACTCGGACTCCACCAGCTCGGATTCCGGCCCCGAATTCGCGTACCGCTCTCTGCGAACGTGCGCGGGGCGTTCGCCGCCGCGTTCCGCGGAGTCGACGCGCTCCCGTTCGGAATTCGATCCGTGGGCATCGGCGCTCTCAGCGGACTTCTTCCCTGCCCGCTCGTCGCGGCATTTCTGCTGGCCGCTGGCGCGAGTGGATCCGTTGTCCACGCGCTCGTAATCGCGTCGGGGCTCGCCCTCGGAACTGCCCCGGCGCTGCTAGCCGTCGCGTGGATCCACGGCTGGATCTCCGCTCGCGCGCGAACTCGCTGGCTCGGCTTGAGCGGAGCATTTCTCCTCGCCCTCGCCGCGTACACCGCGTACCGAACGATCGCGGAACCGCCCTGCTGCGAACTCGCCCCACCCCCGCCAACCTCGCTCGGCTCGGCGAACTAACCGAGGAAGCTGGCGCAAGCCTCGACGCGAGTCGAAGAGAACGCGCGAACACCATCGCGCGCCCGTCCACACACACTCTCACCCTTCCCTACCCGTTCTCTCTCTCTCTCCTCTCCCTCTTACTCCTACTCCTATTTCTACTCTTCCTCTTACTCCTACTCCTACTCCTACTCTTCCCCTTCCTCTTCCTTCGTGTCCTTCGTGCCCTTCGTGTTCAAACTCTCCCGAGAACGAGAGAAAACCTAGCCCGTAACCATAGGAAGAGAAAGCGTAACAACCGCCCCGCCCGCCGGAGCGTTCTCGATGCGCACCGAGCCCCGGTGAAGCTCGGCGATCCGCTTCGCGATCGGAAGCCCCAGTCCGGTTCCCGCACCTTTCGTCGTGAAGAACGGCTCGAACGCGCTCGTGCGCGCCGCCTCCGAGAACCCCCGTCCCGTGTCCTGGACCGCGATGTCCAAGCCGTCCGGGTCGTTCGAGCGCTTCTGCGTCGTGACGGTGATCGTCCCCGATCCATCCATCGCCTGGCGAGCGTTGACGAAGAGATTGAGGAGAACGGATCGGATCATCTCGGGGTCGCACTCGACGCTCACGCGCTCGGCGGACACGCTGAACTCGATGCCGCTGAATTCGGCGTCCGAACGTGCGAGCGAGACCGTTTCCTCGATGAGGACGTCGACGGGTACGCTCCGCGTCACCGGCATCTTCGGCTTCGCGAAAGTGAGGATATCGTCGACGCTAGCGTTTAGGGCGAGGACGCGATCGATCGTCTCACCGATGATCTCGCGGTCGGCCTTCGAGCTCGATCTTCCCTCGAGCACTCGCAGGACGCCTACGATGCCGGTGAGCGGGTTTCGGATTTCGTGCGCGACGACCGCCGAAATCTCACCGAGGCGAGCGAGGCTCCGCTGTCGGAGGAGCTCGGATTCGATCTCCCGTTCGCGTGTCCGATCGCGGATGATTCCAGTGAAGAACCGGCGGTCGCCGAGCCGAAGCTCGCTCACGGCGAGACTGACGGGAAACACTGTGCCGTCCTTTCGGTGCGCGTCGACGTTTCGGCCGATGCCGATGATCTTCCGCTCGCCCGTCTGAAGGTAGGCTCTCAGGTAGTCGTCGTGTTCTTCGGCGACCGGCGATGGCATGAGGCAATTGACGTTTCGTCCGACGAGCTCCTCGGGATCGTAGCCGAAGAGCGTTTGACACGCACGGTTCGCGCTCTCGATCGTCCCGCGTTCGTCGATCGTGATGATCGCGTCGACCGCGGCGTCCACGATCGCTCGGACGCGCGCGGACTGCTCGTCGGCGACACGCTTCGACCGTTCGCTCTCCGTCAGATCGCGCTGAATCGACAGGTAGTACTTGGGCGTGCCGTCGACTGAAAGGATCGGGACGACGTTCCACTCGACGGTGTACTCCGTCCCGTCCTTCCGATAGTTCGTGGTCTTCCCCTGGAACGGACGGCCGTCGACGAGCGCCCGGCGCATCTCGTCGAGAGTCCGGCGTTCGGTTTTCGGGCCCTGGAGCACCCGGGGAGTCTGGCCGAGGATCTCGCTCGGTGAGTATCCGGTGACGCGCTCGAACGTCTCGTTGACGTAGACGATCTCCGGCCCCGGCGGCTCGAGCTGTGCGGTGGTGACGACACAGACGAGGTCGCCCACGGCGTCGAGCGCGGCGAGGGCGACCTCGAGCCGGTCGGAGTCGGGAATGTTCGACGGTCGGTGGAGCACGTCGGGCTCGACGAATGGGAGTCGTGAGTTTGCGGGCGGCGCGGAAGCGAAACCCCGCACGCGGGTGTGAGCAAGCAGCGGGCCAATCCACTCGGTTTCGGTACCGTCGGCGACGCGGTTCGTCCGCGCGGAGACGATTTCGGCTGAGTATCGCGCAAATCTGCATGAGGTGGGGAAAATTCCCCGCGGCCTCGTCAGACGCACGCGACATCTCCCGGGGAAACCGGATGGCACGGTACGTGCGATTCCAGAGAAACAGCCGACCGCACGCGACGTGCGACGGATTCGCGCGCGAACGCCGGTCGAAGTCCCCGGGCGGGTCCGGGCCTAAACGGAGGGCCGAACGATGCTGTCGAAGATCCTAGTGCCGACCGATTTCTCCGAGCGCGCGCGCGCCGTGTATCCCGCCGTCGCCGACTACTGCCGGAAACGCGATGCCGAGCTCGTTCTCGCGCACTCCGTGCAGTCGATCCTTCCTATCTATTCGCTCCATGCGCGAGGCGTGGCGGTCGACGTACCGGCGGAGTCCTTCGTCGCGGGCGTCGCCGATGAACTGAAGAAGGAAGCGACGCGCGACGTGTTCGACGGGGTGAAGCTCGCGACGGAGCTCGTCTACCACTCCGACCCGATGGCGGAGCTCGGGCGATTTGTCGCGCGGGAGAAGATCGACCTCTGCGTGACGACGACCCACGGGCGATCCGCGATCGGTCGCTTCCTTCTCGGAAGCTACGCGAAGCGGCTTCTCCGTGAGATGTCGTGCCCCGTACTCGTCTGGCGGGGGACCGGGACGACGCTTCAGTTCGAGCGCGTCGTCGTTCCGTTCGACTTCTCGACGAACAGCCGCGCAGTTCTGCCTCAGGTGAAGCTCTGGTCGGAACTTTTCGGAAGTCGGTTCACGTTCGTTCACGTCGTCGAACCGTTTCCGTACACCTTGAGCGACGCTCCCGGAACGGAGGCGCTCGTCGCGATCGAACGGTCGATGGCGGCGGCTCCAGAGCGTGCGCAGGTGGCCTTCGACGATCTCTCCGCGGAAGCGCTCGGCGGAATCGAGCACGACTGCAAGGTCTGCGCCGGCAATCCGGCCGAGGAGATCGTGAAGACGGCCGAGGCGACGAACGCCGACCTGATCCTCACCGCGACGCACGGCGCCACCGGATGGACGCGTCTTGCGCTCGGAAGCGTCGCCGAGCACGTCGTCGCGACGGCGCCGTGTTCCGTAATGACGGTGCGCTCGCGTCCCGAAGAGGCCGAGTGAGAAGCCCTTCGCGAGAGCGTGCGGCAGCGAGTTAGAAACCCGCTCGCGACGGCGTCGCGAGCGGGCAACCTCGGCGACCGCACGGTGGAAGCGTACGGCCACCCCCTCGTGATCGGACGAGTCTTCTCGTTTGCGTGCCCCTGATCGGACTACACTCCGAGTTGTGCCGCTCGAATCGGTGTCCGAGGGCGACGGGAGACACGTCCGAAGTCCCGCACACCGAGCACTCCACCGACTTCGCTACGAGGCGGCGGCGCCGGGGGGCCGTGACCGTGGCCCGTGACCGAGCGCGTCCGGCTATACTCGTGGTCGCCGGCCCGCCCGCGGAGGACCGGTCGGAGGCGTCACTCGAAACGAGTCGAGGACGTGCGGCCCGGGGAGAGAACGTATGCACGACAGGGGGTGTGAGCTCACGACACGTCGCGCTCAGGCGGTGGTCTGGCTTGTCGCGGCCGGAGTCTTCGCGAACACGCCTGGATCTGCGGAGGCGGACTGGATCACTTACCGCGGTGACTCGGAGCGGACGGGTCGCGTCGCCGCGGCGCTCGAGCTACCACTCGAGCTAGCGTGGACCTACACCGCGCCGAAGCGTCCTGCTCCGGCCTGGCCCGCGCCGGCGAAGCGCGACATTTGGAATGAACGCGATCGGCT
Source organism: Planctomycetota bacterium (assembly GCA_965223845.1). Classification (GTDB taxonomy): domain Bacteria; phylum Planctomycetota; class UBA8108; order UBA8108; family SXIK01; genus CBDCXR01. The sequence continues at coordinate 381,878 of CBDCXR010000004.1, forward strand.
CGCACCGCGAGTCGTCTACGATCGCGCGTTTCACGTGGTCGCAAAGGCGGGTCGGGTGTACTTCGGTTCGTCGGCCGACCATAAGCTCTACTGCCTCGACCTCGCCACCGGCGCGGAGCAGTGGAGCTTCTTCACCGAAGGGCCGGTGCGGCTCGCACCGAGTTTGTCGCCGCTCGGCATCCACTTCGGCTCCGACGACGGGTCCGTGTACACGCTCGGGTACGACGGCCGTCTCCTCTGGTCGATCCGAGTCGGCCCGAATCGACGGCGGGTCGCGGGGAACGGAGCCTTGATTTCACCGTGGCCGGTGCGGACTGGTGTTCTCGTGGAGGGCGACACGCTTCGCGTTTGCGCCGGCCTCTTTCCCGAGGAGGGGGTGTGGCAGGTCGCTCTCGACGCGCGGACCGGACGCGAGCTCGGCCGCGGCGCTCTCGGGATCTCGCCGCAAGGCTATTTGACGGTCAGCGGCGACGATGTGATCGTCCCGAACGGACGCGGGAAACCGGAGATCGTCGCGCGTCTCGAGCGACGCGGCAGAGGGTCCGCGGCCGCGGCGATCGAGATCCCTACGCGATTTCGGTACGCGCAGATCGAGACCGGAGAGATCACGTTTGCCGGTGGGGACGGCGAGGTCGCGGCGTTTTCGAACGACGACGGCCGGAAGCTCTGGTCCGCGCGCGTGCAGGGAGTCGCGTGGTCACTCGCAGCGACGGCCGGTCGCTTGCTCGCGAGCACGAGCGAGGGCGTCGTTCATTGCTTCGCGAGCGAGGTGAGCAGCGTTCCGCCTCGAACGGCGAACGGCCGCCGCGCGCGATCGAGTGACGCGCCCTCGGAGTTCGTCCTCGCGCGCGAGTGGTCGCGCGGCTGGGGCGTCGTGTTCGGAAGCGGAGACGGCACGCTCCTCGCCAGGCTGGCGCGGGACGGGCCCGAACGGCGCCTGGCCGGATACGAGTGGTCGCCGGAGCTCGTCGATCTCTCGCGACAGCGCCTCGATCGCGCGGGAGTCTACGGTCGAGTCGCCGTCTTCGCCTGGGACCGCGCGCGCGAGGCGTCTGCGGCGGTGGAGCTCACCTGTCTCGCGAATCGGGCTTTCGTTACGGCCCGCGGAGCGCCGTTCGTCGAGCCGGCGGCTGCGTTTCACGCGGTCCGTCCGGGAGGAGCGCTTTTCCTCGAGGACACGGGAACGGCGCGCGACTGGGACGAGTGGCGGCGGGCGAACGCCGCGCACCGAGACCCCGAGATGGACCAGAAGGGGTGGCGGGTCTATCGCCGTCCCGCCGTGCCGGGGGGCGGATCGTGGACGCATCTCTACGCCGACGCCGCGAATTCCGCATCGAGCGGCGACCAGCGGGTGGACGGTCGGCTTCGGCTCCAATGGTTCGGCGAACCCGGTCCGCGCGAGATGCTCGACCGGCACCACCGCGCGATGGCGCCACTCTGTCGCGACGGTCGGTTGATCGTTCCGGGCGACGGCCGGGTGTTCGCGGTCGATGCCTACAATGGCACGCCGCTTTGGACGCGCGAGATCGACGAGTCGCGTCGACTCGGAGTCGGGCGCGATGCGGGGAGCATGGCGCTCGGCGGCGCCAATCTCTACGTCGCGTCGGGTGCGACATGTCTAGCGCTCGACGCGGCGACGGGGAACCGCGTCGCCGTGTATTCCGTCCCGGCCCCGAGCGCCGCCTCCCGCTGGGGATGGGTGGCGCTCGACGGTGCCCGAGTGTACGGGTCGGCCGCTAAGCCGGACGGGTCTCGGCGCGAGCTCGGACGGACGACGATCGACGAAATCTACAACGACCACCAAGCGATCGTCACGAGTGACGCGGTGTTTGCGTTCGAAAAGGGCGCCGCGCGTCCGGCGTGGAGGTACGGCTCGGAAAAGGAGACCGTCCTCAACCCGACGCTCACGGTCGGCGGCGGGCGCGTGTACTTCGTGCGAGTTGACGCCGGCGCGGCAGCGGGCCGAACGGATTTGAAGTCGCTGCTATCTCACCCGGCGGCAGTCGTCGCGCTCGATTCCGCTACCGGCGAGCCGATTTGGAGTCGCGAGCTCGATCTCAGCCCGCTCGAGCACGCGGTGTACCTCGTGTTCGCAGAGAATCGTCTGGTCCTCTGTGGGTCGCGAAACGCGAACGGGACGGTCTGGTTCGATTTCTGGGGGCTCGATGCGAACTCGGGCGCGGTCCTCTGGGCCGAGTCCCAGGACAACGGCGTCAAGGCCGGCGGAAATCACGGCGAGAAGGACTACCATCCCGTCGTCATGGGCGACCGGATCTATCTCGAGCCATTCGCGCGCTCGCTCTCCGACGGGAGTCTCGTCCCCGATTGGGGATGGCCGCTCGCCGGGAAGCGGCGGGGGTGCGGGACGTTCTCGGCATCCGCGCGAGCGCTCTTCTTCCGGCACGCATCGGCGACGGCGTTCGATCTCGAATCCCGAACGCTCGATCCCGTGACGCGCGTTACGCGGCCCGGCTGCTGGATCAACATGATCCCCGCGGGAGGGATGGTGCTCGTTCCCGAGGCGAGCTCGGGATGCACTTGCGATCACCCGGTGCAGACTTCGCTGGGGTTCATCGCGGAGTCGATCCTCCGGTAGCTCGCGCCTCGGCGGGGATCGCGGGCGGCGATCGGTGAATCCGGTGAGCCGCTTTCGGTGCCCGGAACTCCGCGCGAATTCCCGTATGGCTCGGTAGAATGGCGGGCTGGTTGCCCGTGGGCAGACCGATCCGCCTGGGTACGGGAGAAGATTGTGTATCCGACTAGAGAAGCATTCGAGCCGCGAGGTGTCCGCGGCCGAGGGGTGGTGAACGGCCGCGTTAGGGCCGCTCGAATTGCGTTCATGGCCGCGCTCGCATTCGGGATGTCGATTCTCGATCTCGGCGCGCAGACACTCGTCGTCACGGAGTTCCTGACGTCGAACACGAACGGTCTGCTCGATGCCGACGGCGACGATTCAGACTGGGCCGAGTTCCACAACCCGACGGACGCCCCGATTTCGCTCGACGGCTGGGGCGTCACGAACGACCCCGCCGATGCATTTCAGTGGGTGTTTCCCGCGATCGATCTCGCTCCAGGCGGGTTTCTCGTCGTGTTCGCATCGGGGAAGGATCGCGCGGACCCCGAGGAAGAGCTCCACCTGAACTTCAGATTGTCGCCGGACGGCGAGTACTTCGCGCTCGTGCGGCCGGACGGCGTCATCGAGCAGGAATTCAATCCCTATCCGATTCAGCGGCGGAACGTCTCGTACGGAATCGGCCAGCTCGTCGAGACGACTCCGTTCATCGTCGAGGGCGGGAGCGCGCGCGTTTTCGTTCCGCAGAACGGCACGGTCGACGCTACGTGGACGACGCGTGAATTCAACGACGCCGGCTGGACGCTCGCCGAGTTGCCCGCGGGATACGACACCGAGGACGGCGGGCCGATCATCGATGAAGTCAACCTCGCTCGGGACGGTGTCGCGACGCAATCGTCGACGGCGTTTGGGGGAGATGCGGCGCGGGCGATCGACGGGAACACGAGCGGGAGTTACGGCAGCAACTCGATCACGCACACCGGGAACAACGCCGGCTCGTGGTGGCAGGTCGATCTCGGCGAGGAGCACCCGCTCGGTCGCATCGTCCTTTGGAATCGTCTCGATTGCTGTAGTCAGCGGCTGTCGCGGTTTCGCGTGACGGTCACCGATGGCCTGGGGGAAGTGTCGTTCACGGAGGACTACTTCGAGGATGGCGGGTTTCCCGCGAACCAGGACTTCGAGATCGAGCTTCCGATCGGGACGCGCGGAGAGATCGTTCGAGTCACCAAGTTCGCGGCTGACTCTTCGGGAAGTCACTACCTCTCGCTCTCGGAAGTCCAGGTATTCGGCGGCCCGGCCGGGCTCGGGTCGCTCCTCGCGACGGATCTCGAAGCGGAGATGAACGGCGTCGGATCGTCGCTCTACCTGAGGATTCCTTTCGACTTCGCCGGCGGAACGGAAGTCGAGTTCCTGAATCTCAACATGCGGTACAACGACGGCTTCGTCGCCTACCTCAACAACGAGGAGATCGCGCGCGCGAACGCGCCGGGGGCGGTCGCATGGAACTCCGAGGCGACCGCCGAGCGGTCCACTGCCGAGTCGACCGCGTTCGAGACGTTCAGCGCGTCGAGCGCGGCGCTCAGGGTTGGCGAGAACGTACTCGCCGTGCATCTTCTCAACGTCGCTTCCGACGACACGAATGCGTTCGTCGATATCGCGCTCGAAGGCGTCACGATCGAAGACGCGGGCAATGTCTACTTCACGACGCCCACGCCGGGTGGCGCGAATCCCGAAGACGGCCTCGCGGGACTCGTCGCCGACACCACGTTCAGCGTCGACCGCGGTTTCTACGAGAACCCGATCGAAGTCGAGATTTCGACCCTCACGCCGGGCGCAGTGATCCGCTACACGACGGATGAATCCGAGCCGACCGCGACCCACGGAGAGGTCTACTCGGGTCCGATCCAGATCGACACGACCACCGTCCTCCGCGCGGCCGCGTTCCGGAGCGGATTCGCTCCGACGAACATCGATACGCACACGTACATCTATCTCGACGACGTCATCGCCTCGAGTGTGATGGATCCCGCGATCACCGGGCACGCCGTGTACGGCCCCCAGATGCGAAACGCGCTCACCGATCTCCCCACGATTTCCCTCGTCTCGGAAGACGCGTTCAACGACGGGACCGAAGTCAGTACGTCGATCGAGTTCATCCGCCCGGAGGACGGCTCCGGCTTTCAGGAGAATCTCGGCGTGAAGCGCTTCGGCGGTGCGTTCACCAATTTCGCGAAGAAGAACTTCCGAATGTACTTTCGGAGCGAATACGGCGTCCCGAAGCTCAAGTACCGGCTCTTCGAAGGACACGACCGAGGGATCCGAGCGGTCGAGCGATTCGATCAGCTCGAGCTGCGCTCGGGATCGCACGACATGAACCAGCGCGGGTTCTACATGTCGAACCGATTCACCGACGACACCATGCTCGACATGGGGAACGTCAATCCTCACGGACAGTTCGTCCACCTCTATATCAACGGCACCTACTGGGGTCAGTACCACCTGCGCGAGCGGTGGAACGCCGACATGCTCGCCCAGTATCTCGGTGGCGAGAAGGAAGACTACGAGGCGATCAACGGCAACTGGAACGTCGGCGGCTGGGCGGAGCCCGGAAGTCCGTACGACGGCGACGGCTCGGCGTGGTCGCGCATCAAATCCCTTCGGAACAACTACGAAGCGGTGCGGCGCTACCTCGACGTCGGTCACTACGTCGATTTCATGCTCATGTTCATGTTCGGGAATTCGGAGGACGAGTACCGCTGCGTCGGCCCGACGTCACCCGGGAGCGGGTTTAAGTTCTTTCTGAACGACGCCGACGGCTTTACGCGGAGCGCGGGGAATCGCACCGTGAGGCAGCAGCCCGGCCGCGAGGATGGAGACGGACCGGGAAGCATCTTCAGCATGCTGCTTGCGGAAGGTCACCCGGACTACAAGACTCTCCTCGGCGATCACGTCCACCGGCACTTCTTCAACGACGGCCCGATGACGCGCGCGAAGAATATCGCTCGGCTCGAGGAACGCTGTGACCAGGTTCGCCGCGCGTTCTACGCTGAGGCGGCGCGGTGGGGCTACCGGAGCCCGACATCGTGGGAGTCGGCGAAGAACAGTTACATCAACACGGTGCTCTCGACGCGCACGGAGACCGTGATCTCGCAGTACCGGAGCGCCGGATTCTACCCTCGACTCGAGGCGCCGGAGTTCGCCCAGCACGGCGGGCGCATCCCCGAGAGCTACCAGCTCACGATCACCGCTGAGGACGGGACGGTCTACTACACGCTCGACGGCCGCGATCCCCGGCTGCCGGGAGGAACCGTTCTCCCCGACGCGCTCGAAGCGGGCTCGCTCGAGAAGATCAAGCTCGTCTCCGAAGGCGCAAGCGCTCGGTGGCTCGTCCCGTCGGACGGCTCCCTCGGACTCGACTGGACGGCGTCCGACGGCTTCGACGACGGTAGCTGGAACGTCGGGGCGACGGGATTCGGCTACGAACGCTCGTCGGGTTACGAAGACCACATCGCGACGGACGTTGAAGCGGCGATGTACGACGTCAATCCGTCGATTTACCTCCGGATCCCGTTCGATCTCGACGGCGCACCCGCCGGGACGCTGAAACTGCTCGCGAAGTACGACGACGGATTCGTCGCCTACCTAAACGGAGTCGAGATTCTGCGAATCAACGTCGACGAGGAGACGGCGTGGAATTCGAGCGCGCTATCGAGCCACAGCGATTCGCTGGCGGTGATCTTCGAGGAATTCGACATCCCGGAGCACGTCGGTCTCCTCCGAAACGGCGAGAACGTTCTCGCCTTCCAGGCGATGAACCGGACGACGACGAACGGCGATTTCCTCTTCTCGCCCGAGCTTCTCGTCGCTCGTCCGCTCGAAGGGCAGGAAATCATCCTCGATCGTACGACGCACGTGAAGTCGCGTGCCTTCGACGGTGTCAACTGGAGTGCACTCAACGAGGCGACGTTCGTCCGGCCGTCGCTTCGAATCACCGAGGTCATGTATCACCCCGAGGATCCGGGTCCCGGCGTGGACGACGACGATGTCGAATTCGTCGAATTCCAAAACGTGATGGACCACGCGATTTCTCTCGACGGGATTCAGCTCCGCGGCGGGATCGAGTTCGATTTCGGCGAGGGCGACGTGCCGGGGCTCGATCCGGGTGAGGTCGTCATCGTCGTCGGCGACCGGGACGGCTTCGAGGAGGTCTACGACACGACCGGAATGCTGATCGCGGGCGAGTTCCGCGGGAATCTTCACAACGCGGCGGATCAGGTGACCCTCATCGAGCACGGCGATACGACGATCGACTTCGTCTACGATGACCGGTGGTATCCGGAAACGGACGGCGGCGGATTCTCGCTCGTCATCGTGGATCCGCTAGGCGAGCTCGAGAATTGGGGACTCACCGCCGACAGCTGGCGAGTGAGCTCCGATCGAGGGGGCTCGCCGGGCGTCGACGAGACGGGCGGTTTCACGGGCGGACGTCAGTTCGTCGGTGACTCGAATCAGGACGGCTCGGTGAACATCGCCGACGCCGTGTCGCTTCTTCAGCGACTCTTCGGCGGAGGTGCGATCGACGCGCTGCCCTGTGATGGCGAAACGATGACGGACGGCGGGAATCTCCGCGTGTTCGACATCAACAGCGACAGCGGCGTGAATCTCGCGGACGCGGTCTACCTTCTCAACTATCTCTTCGCCGACGGCTCGCCTCCCGCGGCGGGAACTCAGTGCCAGCGGATCGAAGGCTGCGGGAGCGCGTGCGTCCGGTAGTCGACGTCCATCGGGGTCATGTTCGCCGAATGTCCGTCCGCCGCCTCCGATACCGACGCTCGTCCGCCGGAAGAGAGGATCTGTCCATTGCGGCGAGCGCGATTCGGTGCTGAAATGAAAGTGGAGACGTTGGGTCGAACGGTAGACTCCACACCAAGACGATTCTGATCGCTTTGAGAGACCGGGCCGGGGTCCGTTCGGATCATCGCCCCCGGAAGGGTACATCGTAGACGAGCGTCGCTCTCGGGAGAGGGCGTCCTCAGGTTGAGCGAGCGAACGGCTCGTAGGAGGGACCGATGCGTCGATGGATCGCGCCCGCGCTAGTGGCGGGAACTCTCGTTCCGAACTTGTTGTTCGGTGCACTTATCAATGTCGCCCCCATCGGGACGGCGACCCAGTCGTCGGATTTCGGGGCGGGACAGTTTCCTGCGAGTCTCGGGATCGACGGGAACACGGGGAACTTCACTCACACCGCGGCCGGAGACACGCCCGCGACGTGGCAGGTCGATCTCGGCGTCGCGCTCCCGATCGAGGAGATCATCCTTCACAACCGGGACAACTGCTGTGGCACACGCCTCCGCGACATCACGGTGCAGATTCTCGACGCGGCGGAGGCGGTCCAGTGGGAATCCGACCTTCTCAATCCCGAGAACGCGGACGGCGCCCCCGAGACGATTCCGCTCGATATCGTCGCCCTGAACGGAAGCGCAGTGACGGGCTCCATCGTGCGCGTGATTCGTACGCCGGATCCGGACTTTTCGGGGAATCCCGGAGTCGAAAACGGTGACGAGAGCGACGTGCTCTCCCTCGGCGAAGTCGAAGTCTTCGCCGACTCGGCGAGCCTCCCCCTCACGATTACGAGTCAGCCGCAGGGCCGCCGAGTCTACGTCGGAACCTGTGAGGTCTCCTTCAACGTCGGCGTCGCGGACACGGCAGACGTCACGTACCAGTGGCGGAAGGACGGCATGGACCTCGCCGGCGAGACGGGCGCCTCGCTCACGATCGAAAACGTGCAACCGGACGACGCCGGAACGTACGACGTGGTGGTCACTCGGAACGCCGAAGAGGTCACGAGCGACGGCGCCGTCCTCGATGTCCCGGGGCGAAACCTCGCGATCTTCGGCTCGGCGTCCCAGACGACCACCGGATTTGGTGGGAACGCCGAGCGCGCGAACGACGGCAACACGAACGGTGCCTACCCTGCCGGCTCGGTCACGCACTCGAACGGCGACGAGATGGGCTCGTGGACCGTGCAGCTCTTCGGCGAGAGCACGATCGACTCGATCGTCGTCTGGAACCGGACGGACTGCTGCTCGCATCGGCTGATCAACACGAAGGTCTCGGTTCTCGATGCCGGTGGGGCCGAGCTCGAAAGTCACGAGATCACCGAGGACACGACGGGCGTCGTGAACGTTCCGATCGTCTTCGCGGCGCCGGTGCCCGGCGCGGCCGCCGTTCGCGTCCAGCGAACCGCCGCCGATGGCGAGGGCGCCAACTGGCTCTCCCTCGCTGAGGTCGAGGTCTTCGGCGACGGTCCGTTCCCCGTCGACGATCCGAACCTCACGCAGCGCTGCGGCGTGAGCGTGTCGCAGTCGACGCAGCTCGGCGGATTCGCGCCGGAGCTCGCGATCGACGGCAATCTCGGGAACTTCACCCACACGCTCGGGAGCGACGACGCGGCCCAGTGGGAGATCGACTTCGGCGAGGTGATCGACATCGGCCAGGTCATTCTCTACAACCGAACGAGCTGCTGTGGTTCGCGCCTTCGCGATATCACGGTCGAAGTCCTTGCGGGCGATGTGGTGGTCTACACCTCGGAGCTCCTCAACGCCGAGAACGCGCTCGGCGCGTTCCCGAACGGTCCGCCCACGCTGGACGTCGACATCATCGAGGACACCGGCGGCACCGTTCAGGGCGACAAGGTGCGCGTTTCGCGCGCCCCGGATCCGGACCTCTCGGGTTCCGGCGGACAAGGGAACGCGGACGAGGGGAACGTCCTTTCTCTGGGCGAGGTGCAGATCTTTGCTGCGCCGGTCCTCAGCCAGATCACGGGCGACTGCAACCAGGACGGCGAGCTCAATATCGCTGACGTCCTTTGCGGCGTCGGCCTCCTCTACCCGGGATTCCTGCTTCTCAGCGAGCCGGCGAACTTGCCGTGTTCCGGAGACCTCGGGAACCTCGCGGTGCTCGACACCAACGGCGACCTCGCCCTCGGCAACGCCGATCTGGCTCACCTCGCGATGTTCCTCTTCGGGGGTGGCGCGGCGCCGAACGGTGGCGCGGGCTGCCGCCTCATCGATAAGGGATCGTCGGGCTGCGACACCAATCCCGGCTGCCTCTAGTCGAACGGCCTGAGGGATGTTGACGAGTGAGGGGCGACCCGGGACGATCGGGTCGTCCCTCACTCTTTTTGGTTCGAGTTTGGGGCATGGCGGGGCGGACTCAGGGATCTAGATCCGTGGACAGGCCGCCGGCGATAGGAGTTTGCGTGGAATCGAGCTGCAGTCACGTTCGGGTGGGGTTGCGGGTCCTCGGCTATTCGATCGCGGCGGTCGCGTGTCTCTGGCGGCCCTTGGCCGCTCAGAGCGACGTCCGCATCACCGAGTTTCTCGCCGTGAACGATGGCATCGTCGTGGACGAGAACGACGACGCGTCCGACTTCATCGAGGTTCACAATGCGGGAGTCTCGGCCGTGGATCTCGACGGCTGGTTCCTCACCGACGATCCGGCCGTGCTTCTTTGGCAGTTTCCGGCGGTGACTCTGGCACCGGGTGATTTCCTCCTCGTCTTCGCGTCCGGCAAGGATCGCCGCAATCCCGATTCGGAACTCCACACGAACTTCCGGCTTGCGGGGGATGGCGACTATCTCGCGATTGCGGAGCCGGACGGAACGATCGTCCACGAATTCGCGCCCACGTTTCCCACCCAGCGAGAGGATGTCTCGTACGGAATCGGGCAGACCGTCGAGGCGACGGAGCTGGTCGGCGAGCGCACGGCGGTCCGCGTGCTCGTTCCCTCGGGTGGCGGGGACGGCCTCGACTGGACCGAGCGAGTTTTCGACGACGCGAGTTGGCGCGCGGGGACGACCGGTGTCGGCTACGACACGGACGACACGATCCAGCCGGCCCCGGGTGAGTCGCGCAATCTCGCGATCGAAGGACTCGCGTCACAGTCGTCGACCCTGGGCGGGTTCGTCGCCGGACTCGGGATCGACGGCGACCCGGGCAATTTCACGCACACGGCCGCGGGCCAGAATCTACCGGCGACGTGGGAGCTCGATCTCCAGGGGACGTTTCCGATCGCTTCGATCGTCCTCCACAACCGCGACGGTTGCTGCGCGTCGCGGCTTCGCGACATCACGGTGTTCGTTCTCGATGAGAGCGGCAACAACACGCTCTACGAGAGCGACCTCCTCAACCCGGAGAACGAGCTCGGCGGACCGGACGAGATCACGATCAACCTCGTCGAGGAGCTCGGTGGCGGCGTGAACGGCGGCATCGTCCGCGTAGTCCGCACTCCCGATCCCGATCTTTCGGGTACCGGCGGCGCGGGCAACTCCGACGAGCCGGACGTGCTCTCCCTCGGCGAAGTCGAGGTGTGGGAGGGCGCGAGCGGATACGGCCGGTTCATCGGAACCGACGTCGAGGCGGAGATGTCCGGCGAGCACGCGACGGCGTATCTGCGGATACCGTTCGACGTCGCTGATCCCGCTGATTTCGATCTGCTGACGCTCAGGATGCGCTACGACGACGGCTTCGTCGCCTACGTCAACGGGATGGAGGTCGCTCGTCGAAACGCCCCCGACTCGCCCGCTTGGAACTCGTCGGCATCGGGATCGCGGTCCGATTCTCTCGCCGTGGTGTACGAGACGATCAACGTGACGAGCGGGATCGACGCACTCGTCGCGGGGACGAATATCCTCGCGATCCACGGGCTCAACACGAGCACGGGCAGCTCGGACTTCCTGATCGCTCCTCTTCTCGAGGGCGCGAGTCTCGTCGGCGGCGGCGAAGTGTATTTCTTGGAGCCGACACCGGGCGCCCCGAACGACAAGCCGGGCTTCGCGGGATTCGTGGGCGACACGACGTTCAGTCTCGATCGCGGTTTTTACAGCACGCCGTTCGACGTCGAGATCACGACGAGCACGGAGGGCGCCTCGATTCGCTACACGTTCGACGGGACGGAGCCGACGCCGACGCGAGGCTTCGTCTATTCCGGCCCGATCACCATCGACACGACGACGAATCTTCGGGCGATCGCGTACAAGTCGGGCCTCGAGCCGTCGAACGTCGATGCGCAGACGTACATTTTCCTCGACGAGATCGTCGTCCAGGATCGTCAGGCCACGCTCGACCGCGGATTCCCCTCGAGTTGGGGAAGCACGTCCGCCGACTACGGCATGGATCCCGATGTCATCGGACAGAACGGTACGGATCGCTACGGCGGGAAATACACGCAGACGATCAGGGACGATCTTCTCGCCGTGCCGACCGTATCGATCGCGATGGACATCGACGATATGTTCGGCTCGGGCGGCATCTACACGAACTCGGGAAGCCGCGGCCTCTCCTGGGAGCGTCCCTGCTCGTTCGAGATCATCTATCCCGACGGTCGGCGCGGAAAGCAGGTGAACTGCGGCGTGCGCATCCAGGGCGGAGCGTTTCGGAGTCACGGACTCACGAAGAAGCACTCGCTTCGCTTCCTCTTCAAGGCGATCTACGGGCCGACGAAGCTGCGCCATCCCTTTCTCAAGGGCGGCGGCGCCGAGAGGTTCGACACGCTGACGTTCCGCGCGAACTCGAACGACGGCTGGCAGTGGAGCGGGGCGGGCGACAAGCCGCTTTACGTGCGCGATTCTCTCGGGCGCGAGATCATGCTCGCCATGGGGCAGCCGGCCTCGCACGAGACGTTCGTCCACCTCTTCATCAACGGGGTCTACTGGGGTCTCTACAACCCGGTCGAGCGGCCCGATCACTCCTTCTCGTCGATCTACGTTGCGGGAGAGAAGGAAGAGTGGGATGCGATCAGCAACGGCTCGGCGACGAACGGCGACAAGAACGCGTGGAATACGCTCGTCTCGCGAGCGCGGGCAGGACTGTCGAGCAACACGGCGTACTTCTCGCTCTGCGGAAAGGACCCGGACGGGACGCCGAACCCGGCGCTCGAGACGTTCATCGACCCGGTCAACTTCGCCGACTACATGATCACGAATCTCTATCTCGGAAACACCGACTGGCCGAACAAGAACTACTGGATGGGGCGGCGGCGCGTCGATGCGACCGGCTTCAAGTTCTACATGTGGGACTCGGAGTGGTCGCTCGATCTGCGTTCGAGCGTTAACGAGAACCGTCTCGGAGTGAACGTCGGCATCGCGGAGCCGTGGCCGTTCATGCGGCAGAACGCCGAGTTCCGCCTCCTCGTCGCCGATCGCCTGCACAAGCATTTCTTCAACGGCGGTCCGCTCTACGTCGATCCGGCGCGTCCGGGGTGGGATCCCGCGCATCCCGAACGGAACATGCCGGCCTCGCGCTTCATGGAGCTCATCAATATCGTCTCCCGCGCGGTGGTCGCCGAATCGGCGCGTTGGGGGGATCAGCATGCCTCGACGCCGTACACCCGGGACGAGCACTGGGCGCGCGAGCGGGACGATCTCCTCGCGAACTACTTTCCGCGGCGGTCGGCGATCGTGCTCAATCAATTCAAGAGCGCCGGGCTTTACCCGAACGTCGACCCGCCGATCTTCAGCCAGCACGGCGGTCTCATCGACCTCGGTTTCGAGCTCGCGGCACAATCGGAAGAAGGTTCGGTGTACTACACGATCGACGGCTCCGATCCGCGTCTCGTCGGCGGTGACGTGTCGCCGACCGCAGGCGAAGCGGGTGCGGTGGAACGAACCACGCTCGTCGACGTCGGAGACACCGTTCGTTATCACGTGCCGGCGAACGGCGCGCTCGGGATTTCCTGGACGAGCCGCACGTTCGCCGACGGCGGCTGGATGGTCGGGACGACGGGAGTGGGCTACGAGCGCTCGTCGGGATACGAAGACTTGATCTCGACGGACGTCGAGAGCGTTCTCTACGACCAGAACACGACGATCTATCTCCGCATTCCGTTTCAGTTCTCGGGCGCCCGGCCGCCGCTTCTCAAGCTACTCATGAAGTACGACGACGGATTCATCGCGTATCTGAACGGTCAGGAGATCGCATCCGCCAATGTGCCCGACGATCCGGATTGGAGTTCGGGTGCGCCGTCGAGTCATTCCGATTCACTCGCGACCGTCTTTCAGGAGTTCGACGTCAGCGAGCACGCCGGGGCGCTAGTCGACGGCGAGAACGTCCTCGCGATCCACGCGATGAATCGGACGTCGACCAACGGTGATTTCCTCATCGTCCCGCAGCTCGACGCGGCGGTTCCGCTCGAGGGTCAATCGATCGTCCTCGACGAGACGACGACGGTCCGGGCTCGGGTGCTCGCCGGCGAGACGTGGAGCGCACTCAACGAGGCCACGTTCGTTTACGCGCCGCTTCGCATCACGGAGGTGATGTACCACCCGGTGGATCCGGGGCCGGGATTCGACGATGACGACATCGAGTTCGTCGAGGTGAAGAATATCGGCTCGGCGCCCGTCGATCTCGCCGGGGTGACGATCTCGGGGGGAATCGAGTTCGACTTCACGGACGGAGACGTCGCGACGCTGCTCCCCGGTGACTTCGTGGTCGTCGTCAATAACTTCGAGGGTTTCGAAGCCGTGTACGATCCGGCCGGAATCCAGATCGCGGGGGAATTCGACGGCAATCTAGGGAACGACAGCGAAGTGCTCACTCTGAGCGCTCACGGATTTCCCGTGCTCGAATTCGCCTACTCGGACGCGTGGTACCCGGAGACCGACTCGGGAGGACATTCGCTCGTCATCGCGGATGCGGAGGCCGATCTCTCCGAGTGGAATGTCGCGGACGGCTGGGTCCCGAGCGCTGAGATCGGCGGTTCGCCCGGCACGGAGGACGGGGATTTTGTCCCACGCGGCTGGCAGATCTCCGGCGACGCGAACCAGGACGGGAGCGTCGACATCGCCGACGCGCTCTCGATGCTTCGGCGTCTGTTCGGCGGTGGCGTCCTCGCGGCACTCCCGTGCGAAGACGGGGCCCTCCCGACGGAGGGCGCGAACGTAATTGTCTTCGACGTGAACGAGGATGCAGGGTTCAATGTCGGAGACGCGGTCTTTCTGCTCAACTACTTGTTTGCCGAGGGGCCGCCACCCGGCGGTGGGTTGGGTTGCCAGCGTGTTGAAAACTGTGTGAGCGTGTGCCGGCCGTAGCTCTACGCGCAGCGGACGGACACCACGCCTGGGTCTTGAGTCGCGTATCGCGACATCGTCTCGAGTGTCGAGCTCGACGCTCGAAAGGAGGGTACATGAGCGTGCAACGTTGGAGTTTCGCTCTTTCGTTTGTAGTCGCGTTGGCCGCCTCGGTCGACGCCCAAGTGAATATCGGCGCGTTTGGAACGGCGACGCAGTCGTCCGATTTCGGTGGTGGTCAGTTTCCGGCCTCGCTCGGAATCGACGGGGACCTCGGGAACTTCACGCACACCGCGGCGGGACAGTTCCCGGCGACGTGGCAGGTCGCGTTCGACGACGAGTTTGCGATCGAACAGATCGTGCTCCACAACCGAGACAACTGCTGCCAGTCGCGCCTTCGCGACGTCACCGTCTATATCCTGAACGAGCCGCTCGATGTCCTCGATCCGATCGCGATCGAAGAGATCGACGAGGATCTCATCGTGTTCGAATCGGATCTGCTCAACGAGCTGAACGAGGGCTTTGAGTACCCCGGCGGCCCCGAGACGCTCACTGTCGACGTCGCGGGCGAGAACGGCGGCGCCGCGAGCGGCGTGGCGGTCGTGGTTCAGCGGACAAACGATCCGTTCCTCGATGGCTCGGGAGGCCAGGGAAACGCCGACGAAGCCGACGTGCTCCAGCTCGGTGAGGTCGAAGTCTTCGCGACAGTTGACGATCTGCCGCCGCGGATCACCCTCCAGCCGGTGAGCGTGCGCGCCTCCGCCGGCGGCACGGCGACGTTTGTGGTCGAGGCGATCGGTTCCGATCCTCTCACCTACCAGTGGGAGAAGAACGAGGAAACTCTCGACGGCGCCACGGATCCCACGCTCATTCTCACCGACCTCACGATGGAAGATTCCGGGGATTACTCCGTGATCGTCATGAACGAGGTCGGACAGGAGACGAGCGAGGTCGTCACGCTCACCGTGACTCCGCCGAACCTCGCCCTCTGCGGTGTCGCCTCGCAATCGACGGAAGGCTTTGGTGGGGCGCCGGGCCGAGCGATCGACGGCAACACGAGCGGCGTCTACCCTCAGGGATCTGTGACGCACACAGCGACCGGCGACCTCATGCCCTGGTGGGAAGTGTCCCTGATCGAGAATGCGACCATCGAAGAGATCGCGATCTGGAACCGCACCGATTGCTGCGTTGAGCGGCTCTCGAACTTCGCGGTCGTTCTCCTCAACGACGCGCGAGAGGAGGTGTGGAGTGACGAGTTCTTCACCGATGGGACGTTCCCGGACACGACGATCGATCCGTTCATCGTCGAGGTCGACGGCGTCGAGGCACGCACCGTTCGTATCGAGAAGCTCGACGTTATCGCGGGGAGTGAGTGGCTCTCCCTCGCCGAGGTCGAAGTCTTCGGCGGCGAAGCGGCTTCGTGCGAAGTCCCGGAGGATCCCGATCTCACCGGGCGCCCCGGCGTGCTCGTCCGTCAGAGCTCGCAGCTCGGCGGGTTTATCGCCGAGAACGCGATCGACGACAACTTCGGCAACTTTACGCACACGCAGGCCGGTGTCGGTCTGCCGGCGACCTGGGAGATCGATCTCCTCGAGAACTTCGACATCGCTGAAATCATCCTCTACAACCGAACGAGCTGCTGCGGTTCGCGTCTCCGCGATATCACCGTGTTCATTCTCGATTCGTGGGAAGACGATGCGCAGGTTCTCTGGGAGAGTGAACTGCTCAATCCAGAGAACGAGCTCGGCGAGTTTCCGACCGGTCCCGCGGAGCTGCGGCTCGACATCGTCGAGCTGAACGGCAGCCCGGTGAGCGGACGCGTCGTGCGCGTCGTGCGCGAGCCGGACGACGACCTTTCGGGAAGCGACGGCCAGGGAAACAATGACGAAGCGACCGTCCTTCAGCTCGGTGAGGTCGAGATCTTCGAGCTTCCGGACTGTCCGGATGCGGGGAGCGCCGATGACGGCGACACCCACTGCTCGAATCTCGCGATCGCGGGTCCGGATGACGAGGGTCCCGGTGACTACACGGTCACCGCGGATGGCGCCGACGACACCGACGATCTCGTCCAGTACACCTTCACGGCCGTGAATCAGGCGAGTGGGACGACTCTGACCGTCGGTCCGCAGGGAGTCGGTTCCGCCGTGTTCGCGCTCACGCTCGGCACGTGGGACATCTCGGCCGAGGTCGACGACGATCTCCGTTGTCCGGATGCCGCGGACGACATGGCGTGCGCGACCCAGACAGTCGAGGTGATCGATCCGACCTGTGTCGAAGGTGAGGCGTGCAACGTCGCCCCGAAGGGCGTGGCGGGTCAGTCGACGACCGGATTCGGCGGCACGGCGGATCGAGCGATCGACGGCAATACGGACGGGACCTACAACAACGGCTCCGTCACCCACACGGCCGGGGACGATCCCGAGCCGACGTGGGAAGTCATCCTCGACCAGTCCTACGACGTCGAGCGCATCGTCCTTTGGAATCGGGTCGACTGCTGCAGTGCGCGGCTCACGAACTTCACGGTCGCGCTTCTCGACGCCGAGGACGACGAAACTTGGAGCGACGAGTTCTTCACCGACGGCTTCGAGTTCCCGGACACGGCGGTCGACGGCTTCGAGATCGAGGTCGGAGCGATCGGAACGAGGGTGCGGATTCAGCTCCTCAGCGATCACGCCGGATTCGATCCCGCGCAGTTCTTCCTCTCGCTTGCCGAGGTTCAGGTCTACGGCCTTCCGGCGGGCGATCCCCCGGGAGACGAGATCCGCTACGGCGACACCAACAACGACGGTGGAGTGAACATCGCGGATGCGATCTTCATGCTGAACAACAAGTTCGGCGACGGCGGCGACCCCAGTTGTGTGGAGACGGCCGACGTCAATGCCGACAACAGCTACAACATCGCGGACGCGATCTTCTTGCTGAACCGCCTGTTCGGCGACGGTCCGCCTCCAATCGACGGCGCTGGCCCGGACGGGGATCAGTGTACGGCGCTGAATCCGGAGGGTTCGCTCGGGTGTGCGCTCTACGATAAGTGTTGATGCCTAGGCGTTGATGCCGCGTTGAGCGGAAGGGGCCGCCCTGCTTTTACGAGCGGGGCGGCCTTTTTTATTTTGGACGTGGAGTTTTACACGAAGGGCGCGAAGGTTCGCGAAGGCGGACGAAGGGGGAGGGAGAGGGGGAGGGGGAGAGGGGAGAAGAGGGAATAGAGATGAGAAGAGGGGAGAGAGAGAGAGAGGAAGATGGGGTGAGGTTGTGCTGCTGTATTGCGGAGTTTGGCCGGTCGCCGTAGCCTTTCATTATCTCTGTTTGCGATCGGAAGCGGGGGGTGAGGTATGGTCTTGGCTCGGTGGCTTTGGGCGCTCGGTTTGTTGGTCGTTTTGGTTCTCGTGCCGATCGATGCGGCAGCTGAGGAGCCGAGAGACGATCCGCAGTACGCGTTCGGGGAGTTTTCTGTTCCTCGTCCGAGTGCGGGGGAGTCGGTGCGGTCTTCGGTTGACGTGTCCGCGGCGCTCTCCTATCTCGAAGGCGGGGCGCTTGCCTGGTCGAAGAACCGTGGTTGTGTGAGCTGTCACACGAACGGGACGTATCTCGCTGAGCGTCCGTCTCTCGGCGCGCGGTTCGGGGCGGTGAGCAGCGAGATCCGCCGGTTTTTTGTTTCGGAGCTCGACGAGCTGAAGGGCGCGGAGCGCACGAAGCAGCGCGGTGGCGTCACGCCGACGCAGATCACTTACATCGCGCGGGGACTTGCCGAGTGGGACGCGCACGTCGCGGGAAAGTTGTCGCCCGAGACGAGCTCCGCGCTCGAGCTCATGTTTGAGATTCAACTCGAAAGCGGTGCGTGGGGGAACGTCGACTGTTGGCCGCCGTTCGAATCCGACGAGTACCACGGCGCCGTCGTCGGTGCGATGGCCGCCGTCACCGCTCCCGGTTGGCTGAAGGAGCGCGCCGCCGAGACGTCGCGTACCAAGTTTCGTAAGACGGTCGAGTATCTCCAGCGTGAGACGCCGCCTCACGATTACGCGCGCGTTTGGCTTCTTCGCGCCGCGTCGCGCATTCCGGAGCTCCTCTCGCGGGAGAGGAAGTCGGCGATCGTCGCGATGATCATGAAGAAACAGCGACCTGACGGCGGGTGGGCGCTTCGCAGTTTCGCTGCGCCAGAGGCGTGGGGCCGCGGGAATCGAGCGGTGAAGCTCCGCGGCGAGAGAGAGTTCTCCGACCCGCCGAGCGATGGCCATCAGACGGGAGTCGTCGTTCTTGCGCTGCTCGAATCCGGACTGCCGGCGAGCGACGCACGGATTGCCCGGGGCGTCGCGTGGCTGAAGCGAACTCAGCGCGAATCCGGGCGCTGGTGGACGCGTTCTCTGAACACGGACAAGCAGCACTACATCACGTACAGCGGCACCATGTTTCCGCTCCTCGCGCTGGCGAAGGCGGGGGCGCTCGAGCGGATCTCGCAGAAAAAAAAGGCCGCAGACTGACGATTCGCGCGGTTCCTCGAGGCCGCCCTCTGCGCGGGCGCTGAGCTTCTCGAGCGTCAGGCGACGACTTCGTTCAGCACCCGCCCTCCGGTGTCCGTCAGCCGCCGCAGCCGTCCGGCGTGCAGGTAGCGCAGCTTCTCGTCCTCTAGCCCCATGAGGTGAAGAATCGTCGCGTGAACGTCGCGCACGTGAATCGGGTTTCCCACGGACCGCAGGCTGAAGTCGTCGGTCGCACCGGCCGTCGCACCGCCCTTCACTCCGCCGCCGGCGAGCCACATCGCGAGTGCGTAGGAGTTGTGCTCGCGTCCGGGGTTGTTCCCGAGTCCGCCGTTTCGAAACGGCGTCCGTCCCATCTCCGACGCCCACACGACGAGCGTATCGTCGAAGAGTCCGCGCTGCTTGAGGTCCGCGAGGAGACCCGCAATCGGACGGTCGACCTCGCGGCAGTGTTTGATCATTCCGCCCTTTACGTTCCCGTGGTCGTCCCAGCTGTCGCCGGTGATCTGGACGCCGTGGATGAGGAGCGTGTAGCGAACACCGCGCTCGACGAGACGGCGCGCGAGAAGGCACTGGCGCCCGAATCCAGCCGTCGCCGAGTCGTCGAGTCCGTACAGCTCGCGGACGTCCGCCGGCTCGGACGAAATGTCGACGATCTCCGGTGCTTCCGTCTGCATGCGGAACGCGAGCTCGAACGCGCTGATTCTCGCTTCGAGCTCGTGTGCGCCGGGTCGATCGGAGAGATGCCTTCGGTTGAGCCACTCGAGTAAGTCGAACTCGCGTCGCTGCTCGGCACGAGTGAGGCCTGGGGGTGGCTCGAGATTGAGGATCGGCGTTCCGGTCGGGCGGAGTAGCGTTCCCTGGTAGGCCGCCGGAAGATAGCCGTTCGCCCAGACGGCGGCACCGTTCACCGGGGCGCCGCGCGGATCCTGGATGACGACGTATCCCGGCATGTTGCGGTTCTCGCTCCCGAGTCCGTACGTGACCCACGAGCCGACGGACGGACTCCCGGGGAACTGGCTCCCCGTCGTCACGTGGAGCGTCGACGGGCCGTGGTTTTGATTGTCGGTCTTGATGCCGTGAATGAAGGCGAGGTCGTCGACGTGACGGGCGAGGTGCGGAACGAGCTCGGAGAGATAGCGGCCGGATTCCCCGTGACGCGCGAACTCGAACGGGCTGCCGATGCAGGCGTGCGGGAAGCGGAGACGTCCCTCGAGCTCTCCGGAGACCCCGAGGTCGCGCGGCAGCGGCTTTCCGTGGAGACGCCGGAGCGCTGGCTTGTGCTCGAAAACGTCCATCTGGCTGACGCCGCCCTGCATGAAGAGAAAGATGCAGTGCTTCGCTCCGGCGGATCCGTGAGTGACGCGAGCCGCGAGCGGGTCGACGGATTCGGCGCCGGCCTCGTCGGCGAGCATCGCGCCGAGTGCGAGCGCGCCAACTCCGTTCCAGGAACGATGCAGAAACTCCCGCCTCGACTCGTAGGCGCTGAAGGCGCGGAGGGGGCGATCATGGGGCGTCGTCATGGCGTCGTTCGGTCGATTCAATCCACGTAGACGAATTCGTTTGAGCAGTAAAGAAGCCGGCAAAGACCGGTGAGGCCCTTCTCTGGCGGCGAATCATCGAGGAAACGACGCATTTCGCTGCGCTCCTCGTCGCTCGGCGTCCGCGCGAGAGCGAGGACGAAGGCGCGTTCGATCTGACGGTCGCGGTCGTCACCGGCATCCGCCTTCACCCGCGCGGCAAAGTGTTCAGCCTCCTCGTTCACGAACTCGCCGTTGTAGAGCGCGAGTGCCTGGAGCGCGGTGACGGAGGCTCGCCGTCGCGGACGAGATTCATCGCAGACGAGCGCGTCGAAGGTCTGGAGAAACGGCATCGTGAGCGTCCGTTGCTGGTAGATATAGATGCTCCGCTTTCGCCCGCGCTCGTCGTAGTCGGTCGCCCACTTGCTCGCCGAGTACTTCACGCGCTCAGCGATATTCTCGGGGAGCGGCGGGAAGATCGGGAGTCCGTACGACTCGGGGTTGAGCCGTCCGCTTACCGCGAGGACACTGTCTCGCACCGCTTCCGCTTCCAGTCGGCGCCGCCGAAACCGCCAGAGGAGCCGGTTCTCGGGATCGATCGTCGCGGCCTTCGCGTCGACCCGCTGAGAAGTTTGGCGGTACGTGCTCGACGTGACGATGAGCCGGTGCATCGCCTTGAGGCTCCACTTCGCCGCGACGAACTCGCCGGCGAGCCAGTCGAGGAGCTCGGGATGCGACGGGCCGCCGCTCAGCTTCCCGAAGTCGCTCGGGGTCGCGACGATGCCGCGGCCGAAGTGACGGTACCAGAGGCGATTCACCATGACGCGCGCGGTGAGCGGGTTCTCCGGACTCGCGATCCAGTCCGCGAGCGCCATGCGGCGGCTTCGCGTCGGCCAGCGCTTGAACGGATCGAGACGAATCTTCGCCGGCTCCTGGTTGCCGGTGACGCAACTCGGAAATCCCGCCTCGACGATCTCACCCGGATTGTCGTACTCGCCGCGAATCATTACCCGAGTCGTCGGCACACCGGGTTCATACGGGGGGCCGTAGGAGTGCCGGAGCGACATTGCGAGCGGCTCGAGTCGCTTCAGGTGTTGAGGAATGAACCGCTCTCGCGTCGAGAGAAAACGGTAGCGACGGCTCTCGTCCTCGCTGACGACGCTGCGATCGTCGAGACGGCTTTCGATGCCGTCGTCTGCCCCGAGCGCGGTCGGGTAGACGAACGTCGAGATGAACTTCCCCCTTCCGGCACCGACTTCGAAGCCGTAGCCTTCGCCCGTGTGCTCGACCGAGTACACCGCGGCGAGGCTGCCGGTGCGATCGCGCAGAAACGAGGCGCTCTTTGCATTCGCGCGGAGGTAGTCTCCTTCGAATCGCACGGCGGGTGCGTCCACGGCGCCGAGCGTCGCGACGCGCGGCTGGAGTTTCGCGTCCGCCTGGCGGAGGTCGACCGACGACACTTTGTCTCGCCACGATGCGACCGCGCTTCCCGGAGCCGGATTTGGCGTCTCCGGGTCCGCATCGAGGTCCGACGCGTCGAGCCAGAAGCGAAGACCGTTTCGCGGTGGCTCGGCGCCTGCGTTCGCTCCGTTTTCGTACCTCGCGCGTACGTAGGTGCCAAACGCCGCGCGCTCCTCCTCGGAGAGAGGGTGATCGTAGATGAGGATTTCAGCGAAGCTCCCGCGGTGCTCGGCTCCGCGCGGGGCTCCGGTCCCTTCGGTGTAGAGACCGAGACCGATGTGAGCGGGGTCGGGAAGATCGCCGAACCACTGACCGCGATTCGATCCCGCGCGTCCCGCGGTTTCGCCCGCCCCGTGGCCGTCGGTGAAGAACGTCCACCTTCTGTCGGCGGCGCTGACCACCGTCCAGTGGATCTCGCCTCCGGCGACGGGGCGGCGATCGAAGATGTAGTCGTTCCCGTCGATCATGCTCTGGATGCCGAAACCCGAGCGGGGACCGCCGAGGCGCTCGCTGAGTTGCGTCTTCAGCTCCGCGAGCTCGCGCTTGGCGTCCGTTCGTTCGCGCTCGAGCGCGGCACGAGTCGTCGCAGCCCACTCCTTCTCGCCGGTTCGGTAAAACTCCGCGGGAAGCGGCCCGCCGATTTGGAAGATGTCACCCGGCGCGGGCCGCTCGATGTTCACCGTCGAGAAGAACGCCTTCAGGCGGTAGAAGTCCTTCGTCGGGATCTCGTCGTACTTGTGATCGTGGCATTTCGCGCAGCCGACGGTGAGTCCGAGAAAGACGGACGCAACGGTCGAGGTGATCTCGCTGAGCATTTCATGGCGCGTCTCGTCGCCGCGCGGCTCCGTGAACGGTGCGAGGCGAAGAAACGTGAGGGCGACGGTGTGCTCGGCTGGCACCGCGGGCAGGTGGCCGGCTCCCATGACTTCGGCGAACTCATCGCCCGCGAGCTGTTCACGGATGAACCGATCGTAGGGCTTGTCGCGGTTGAGGGAGTCGATGACGTAGTCGCGGTAGCGCCATGCGTGGGGGAGATCGGGGTCGCCCTCGTAACCCGCGGTGTCGGCGTAGCGCGCGAGATCGAGCCAGAATCTCGCCCATCGCTCGCCGTAGCGCCGGTCGTCGAGGAGCCGGTCGACGAGCTTTTCGTACGCGTCGGGAGCTCGATCGGCGAGGGCGTCGGCGAGTTCGGCCGGACTCGGCGGCAGCCCGATGAGGTCGAGGTACACGCGCCGGACGAGGGCGCGCCGCGACGCCTCTTTCGCCGGCTCGAGACCGTTCTCTTCGAGCGCGTGGAGGATGAACCCGTCGATCCCGTTCCGCGGCCAATCTCTGTTCGCGACCGGCGGCGGCTCGACGGGGAGAGGCCGGTAAAACGGCCAGGGGCGCTTCTCGGGGGGTGCCGGCGGGTCGACCCCGAACGCGATGCCGCTCGAGGTGACGACCGCGAGGATCAAGGCGAATCGGATCATGGTCGAGCTCGGTTCCGCTCGCTCAGGGCTCTTTCAAGTCCCTCGCCGTCGGCCGGCCCGAGGAACCTAGGCCCGTCAGCCCAGCGACTAAGTGATCTGCAACCCGCTCATCATAAGAGGCTTGTCGCGGCGCCCGCAAGTCCGCCGCGCGTCCTCGCGCCGCCGGAACTCGGTCCCCACGTTAGTCTTATCCTCGAAGCCACGCACGCGTCGCGACGGGGGTGCCTCGACTCTCTGCGCGGGCGGATTCGGTCCGGCGACGGCGGCGGTCGAGTGCTTTGGGTCCGACTGCGACTTGCGCCCGGGGGAATTCGATTCTACCGTTCGTTAGGTTCTGATACCTTGGTCGAGCGAGGTCGGCACCATGGTCGGCCCCGTTCGGGGTCGCGTCCCCGGGGCGCGACGATCTAAGCACGGCCGAACCGAAGCCGAGAACGACGGAGTGTCGGTCGGTTTCGATCCTCACGACGGAGGAGTCCTTTCTTCGCTCGGCGCGCATGTCGAGTGGATCGAACGGCCAACTTCTGCCGCGACCCGGTCTCTGCGGACGATTTTCACCGGGTGATTCATGAACACCGTCGCGAGAGGGCGGAGAAGCCCGACGCAAACGCGATCGGATTAGACGGATCGTGCATCATTCGGTCGCTGGCTACGAAACTTCGGGGCACCGGCCCCACGCTCACCGGGAGGGTCCCGGTAACGATCTCAACGTGTTGGTAGGGACTCGTCATGTCGTCCTTTGAGGACAAGACGCTCACGTGCGTCGATTGCGGCGCGGAATTCATCCACTCGGCGGACGCTCAGGAACGATTCTCGGAGCTCGGCTTCGCCGACCCGAAGCGCTGTCTCAATTGTCGGCGCGAGCGCAAGCGGTCCGGTGGTGGAGGCGGCGGCGGTGGTGGTGGCGAGTGGCGGTCCGGAACCGGCGGTGGCGGCGGCCACGGCGGCGGGGGTGGAGACCGCTCGCGCGGGCCGCGTGTCGAGCACGAGGTCGTTTGCGCGGAGTGCGGCGTCACGACGACCGTTCCCTTCGAGCCGCGCGGCGACCGTCCGGTGTACTGCCGCGACTGCTACCGTCGGCAGTAGTCCCGACGCGTAGAGGTCATCGAGAGTAGATCCCTCGCGCCCGACGTTGAGGGATCCACTCTCGATCCTCAACCGAATCGTCTGCCGTCGTGCGGTCGACGACGCGCGCGAGCGTTTACTCCCACCAGTACTCGTGGGTCCAGTACGCGAATTGGTCGAACCCGCCGTGCGTCTGGGGCTCGTCCGACCCGTAGGCGAACACCTTGAACCGTATGCGATCGCGGACGTCCTCGGGGATGAGGTGAGCCGCGCCACGCGTGTTCTGCCAGCGGCCGAACGTTCGGTCGAGGTGAATCCACGGCGTGGCGTACATCGTGTCGACCCAGACGAGAAGCGTTCCGTTCGGCACGGTTCCCCCCCAGACTTCTTCGCGGTTCTCTGCGTTCGGATGGAGGCACAGGTTGTAGAAGCTGGCCTCCTTCTGCTTCCTCAGATACGGAACGACATCGTCGAGGAAGTCGCGAATGGTGCACGCCGCGCCCATGTAGACGATGTCCGCCGCCGGCGGATTCGGGTTCGACGCCATCCGGCGAAGCGCCTCCGAGAGCACGATGCAGCCCATGCTGTGGCCGATGAACGTGAGCTCGTACTCGCTCGGATGCCTCGCGACGAACTCTTCGAGGTGGTGGAGGAGAACGCCGAACGCGCCGGAGCCTCGCTTCGCGGAGTGCTCGCGATCGAAGGCGGTGAGGTCGGCTTCCCGGTTCTCGAACTCGCTCGGCTTGTCGAAGAGGATCATGGTGCGCCGGAGCATGTTCTGCCACGCCGCGTCGCCCAGCGTGTCGGCAACGGGTGTCGTCGCGAATTTGACGGGCGAAGTCGCGATCCAGCGAACGACCCCCCAGAAACGCGAGGGCTCCGCGTCGTCGTCGCTCGATTCGCGGACGACGAGGCCCGGCGGGAGCTCGCCGTTGCTCGACTGATCCTTAGCTCCCTCCCAGAGTTTCGCGAAGCGTGTGAACCAGCTCTTCGGCGCCTCCACCACGACGCGCCCGACATCGGCGAGGAAGTAGAAAGGAACCGCGAGGTGCCTCCACGCGGGCTTTCGTCCCTCCCGGATCGAGACGAGCTGCTCGCCGTAAGTGTTGATCGCCTCGCTGTGCCAGTTGACGAAGATCGGGAACGCACCTGCGTCTAGGATCTTCGGTGCGTCGCGAGCCGCTCGGCGCAGCGACGTCGAGAACTCGTTCAGCCCGCCGTGGACGTAGACGAGGATCTTCTTTTTTCCGGAATTCTGGATCGCCGTGAAGACCCGATCGAGATGCGCCGCGTACGCCGGCTCCAAGTTGGGGTTGTCGAGGAGATTCTGTTGATGCCGGAAGCCGTCCCGATCCGAAAACGGCGTGTTGGATCGGATCGGAATGAAGTTCCCGTCGCTATCGACGGCGACGATGTGCGGTAGGGCGCTGTCGGGGACTACGATCGCGCAAGACGCGAGGAACCCCGTGATGAGAAGAACGGCCGCTAGTCGCAGACGACCGGCGTGCCCCGCGCCGTTAGAGATGGACAGAGAAGATCTCACAACGAACCCCCTGATTCTGCGTTAACGAATCGATTCCTCGGGAAGCTCGGTCTTGATCCCCTCGTCGATCGGCATCCGATCGGGAATCGCACCGGCCTCCGCGAGCAGACGTGCGAGCTCCGCCTGAAGCTCGCGCAGCGTTTCCGCGTGCGCGGGGTCGTCGACGAGATTGCGCCGCTCCCCGGGGTCGCTCGCGAGGTGATAGAGCTCCGCCTTGTGGCGGTCCGGACCGCCGTCGCCGTGCGGATAGTGAACGTACTTCCAATCGTCCGTGCGCACTCCGCGGACGTTCGGCGTGTACGGAAACTGCTTCTCGTAGTTGTACTCGTAGAACCAGCTTTTACGCCAATCGGTCGCCTCACCAGCGACGAGCTGCTTCCACGAGCGACCGTGCACCTTCTCGATCGGGGGGGCGGAGCAGATCTCGAGAACGCTCGGACAAACGTCGATGTTGAGCACTTGCTCCTCGACCACAGTGCCCGCTCGTACGAGCGGTGGATACCGAACCAGGAGCGGGACTCGAATGCTCTCCTCGTGCATCGTCCGCTTGTCGATCATGCCGTGCTCCCCGAGAAGGAAGCTGTTGTCTCCGGCGAACACGACGAGCGTGTCGTCGAGCTCACCGAGCTCCTCGAGCGCGGCGTAGATGCGCCCCACGCTGTCATCGACGCTCGCAATCGTCGCGGTGTAGGCCTTCACGAACTGCTCGAAAACTCGGACGCCTTCGGCGCTCGTGTCGGGAAACTCCTTCCGGAAGCCGTAGAGCGGTCCGTAGATTCCGTGCCACGTCGCGAGCCGTTCGCGAATCCAGTCGGGCTTTCCCGCGAGGTCGAATCCGCTCTGAGGGTAGGGGACCATGACCCGGTCGAACACGGTCTCGTACTTCTTCTCCGGGACGAACGGCCCGTGTGGGGCCTTGTGCCCGATCATGAGCAGGAACGGTTCATCACCTTCGCGCGCTCGGAGCCAATCGACCGCCACGTCCGTGATCCGCGACGTGTAATAGCCCTTCAGCACGCGGCGAGTTCCGTTAACGTTGAACTCGGTGTCGTAGTATTTCCCTTGTCCCTTGTGCGAGACCCAATAGTCGAATCCCGGGCGACGCTCATCGTCCTGCTCGCCCATGTGCCATTTCCCGATATAGGCCGTCTCGTACCCAGCGGCTTGAAGCCGGCGGGGGAAGCTCGGCAGGTCATTCGGGTAGTCCGTGAAGTTGTTCACGACTCCGTGGGTGCTTGCGTAGAGCCCCGAGAGAAATGACGCTCGACTGGGCGAGCAGAGCGACGTCGTCACGAACATGTTCGCGAATCGCGCGCCCTCGGCGGCGAGCCGGTCGAGGTGGGGAGTCTTGAGGAAGGGGTGCCCCTCGACGCTGAGACAGTCCCAGCGCTGATCGTCCGTCAAGATGAACACGACGTTCGGGCGAGGCGCTCTCGGGGCGCGGCTCCGGAAGAGCTCACATCCGGGAAGGGCGAGCAGCAGGAAGAGCAGGATGGTGAGGTCGCGCGCGAGTGCTCGAGGGCGATGCGGGCGAGCGCGCGCAGCTTCGAACTTCTGGTTCATCTCGGTGTCCTTCGATTCGCACCCCGGACGCGATTCGCCGATTGCCACGTCGACTTTCTACGAGCTCGCGGGCGGATTCCCCTCGCGCTTGGAACGAAAAAAATCGGTCAAAATACGCCCGCATTCCTCGGCTCGTACTCCTCCGGCGACGAGGGGGACGTGATTGTTCCGCGGGTGCGCAAGGATCTCGTGGACCGACGTGTGAGCGCCCGCCTTGGGGTCGAGCGCACCGTAGCACACGTACGGCAGACGCGCGAGAACGATCGCACCGGCACACATGGCGCACGGCTCCAGGGTGACGAAGATCGCTGCGTTCGTGAGGCGCCAGCTCTCGTAGTGAGCGGCCGCTTGCGTGATCGCGAGGACTTCGGCGTGTGCGGTCGGATCAGAAAGGAGCTCTCGTTGATTGTGCGCGCGCGCGATGACGCGGCCGGTCGGGATGTCGACGATGATCGCTCCGACCGGCACCTCGTCGCGCTCCCGCGCCCGCGCCGCCTCTCGGAGCGCGACGTCCATCAGACTTTCGGGCGAATGGAGCTCAAAGAGCGCTAGGAGTTTCGCCTCGAACGACACTCGCTGTTCCTCCACTTGAACTATTGCTGACGAACGAGGCGGGATCTCGCTGACGGGGTCCGTCGATTGAGCGGCGATTGGAGCGCGAGTATTACTGCACGGAGAACTTTCGACTCGTTCATGAAATCCTCGCTTTTTTCATTGGACTTAAAGCTCGGAGAAATCTATACATTGCGCTTTCAAGTAACGTAAGCTGCGTGCAAGGATGCGGTTTGCGCAAGCCGGCCCGGTGATCTTGGGGCGGCGATGTCGGCCCGGCGATATCTGCGCTACGAATCGATTCGCGTCTTGCCTTTCGAGTTCGTCCCGAGCGATGGGTTTTCTCCCATCGGAAGAACCGATCGGGACGGATCCGTCCGGACGAGTCATTTTCCCCAGCCCGTCAAGAATCGCGAACACTTGTCGTTCGGATGGGTTCCGCGCGAAAGGCGCTCGAGGCCGAGGTCGCGAGGGAAAAGCGCGGTTTCACGAGAGTGCACAGCGGGTGAAGCTGTGGGGTGGCGCCGTGATGGGGGGGGCTGAGTGAGGAGCTCAGAGTGCGTCGTGGGCGGCGTTGCTGGGCGGTCGACCGACGAGCGTCGGTGTTCCCAAGGCCCAAGCCGACGGAGACCGCCACCGTGGGGAGTCGTTCGCCGGGGGCAATTCATCGCGCTGCGGGAGTCGGCTTCTGCAGTGTATCCGGCGGGGTAGTACGACTTGGTCGAAGGAGTGCATCTATGGCGAAGAGTTCACTGGAACAAGCTCTCGAGGAGTTGAAGGCGGAGCGAGATCGCATCGATTCAGCGATTGAGACTCTCGAAGGCGTCATCGGATCGGTCGGCGGGGCGACGAAGGCGAAGCGCGGTCCGCGCGTTGCCAAGGGAACGAGGAAGAAAGCCGGCGCGAAGCGTGGAGCCAAGCGGCAGCCGCGCGGCGCGATGAAGGCCAAGCTCTACGAGATCCTCGGTGCGGCGAAGAAGCCTCTCGCCGTTTCGGAAGTGAGAGATCGGTTCATCGCTGACGGCTATCCGTACAGCACCCCGCAGGTCCTCTACACCGCTATCTTCAATTCTGCGAAGACGGATCCCGGCGTGATCAAGACCTCGAAGGGGCTCCGCCTCCGTGCGGGCGCGAGCGCCGAGCCGAGAAAGTCGGGCCCGAAGAAGAAGGCGGCGACGAAGAAGAAGGCGGGGCGCCGGAAGAAGGCGAAGCGTCGCGGCTAACCTGAACGGCAGCCCGGGATCGTCCCGTTCCGCGAAGCCGAGTGCGCGGGTCTCAGACCCGCCCGCCCGGCTTCGTCGCATCCGGGTCGTATCCCGCGACTACTTCGAGGACTCGGCGACCTCCACCGTCACCGCCATCACGATCGGCGCGGTCCGATCCGGCCCCTTGACGATTTGGATGCGTTCGATGCGACCCGCCGTCTTCGGTCGCACGGCCAAGTAGCGAATCTGTCGGCCGCGAAGATTGAAGGCGAGCTTCGACCCCGGCACGTCGAACGGCCCGATGTAGTCGGCGAAGTGCTCGCCGTCGCGCAGCGGATGGTCTTCGGTCGCACCGCCTTCGTAGACGAGTCGGACGATCATGGAGACCGATCCGTCTTTGCGCGGACTCTTGGCGCCCCAGCCGCTCACTCCGCTCAAGAGGTGAATGGCGCGCGCTGCCGTGTTGCACGGAATTTCGACCGACTTTGGCATGCGCGGTGGGATCGCCCCGTTTGGACTATGAAGCAGAATCGCGTTCGGAACCTCGCTCCCCTTCGGATCGACGAGGTGGAACGGGACTCCTTCGAACACCTTCGGCTTCCAATCGCGAAACACGAGGCGCTCGCCGCGGGATCGTTCGCTGAAGAACATCCCCCGAGTCGAGACGACCGTCGCGGCTTTGTCTAGCGGAATTGGGAGAAAGCGGCCGCGATCCGTGAGGAACTCGAGGAGGTCGGCCATTCGCTCCGGCGAGAGCTGTTTTTCGAAACCCGCCGGCATGAGCGAAAGGCGGGATGCCTCGATGCTCTCGACGTCCTCCCTGAGGATGCGGTGCGGTTTCCCCTCGGCGTCGTAGATCTCGATCGCCGTGCGACTTTCCGAGGTGAGCATGCCTTCGATGACGGCGCCGTCCGATTGAACGACGGTGTAGAGTCGGAAGTTGCCTTCGACGCTCCGGCTCGGATCGAGGATGTGAACGAGAAGCTCGCTCTTTGAGTGGACTGCCATCCCGGTGAGATCCGGTCCGATGTCGGTTCCTTCGGTGCCGTGTTTGTGGCACTTGGCGCACACCTCGAGGTACGCCGCCTTGCCGCGCTCGACGTCGCCCGTCCGCTCCGTGATCGGAAGCAGGCTGTCGATGACGCGCTGGCGATCGGGGTCGGGCAGGTCCCCGCTTCGGGCGAGAAGCGCCGTCGCCTTCGCCGCGAGCTTCGCGTCTGGGTGGCGCGCGAGCTGCTGCTTCTGATCGAGTGTGAAGAGGTCGAGGTCGACGACTCCGCCTTCGGCCGCGTCGAGAAGCGCGCTCGTCCACGGCGCTCGCCGCAAGAGAACAACTTGGGCGCGACGTTTCGCGGTCGGAGTCAGCGCGGGCAGAGCTTCGACGATCGCCGTCCCGACCGCGTCGCTCTCGCTCGTCTCGACAGCGCGGAGAAGCCCGTCGACGAGCTCCGGAGAAGACTTTGGGTCGATCGTCTCGATGACGCTTCGCGCCGCGGTCGCGTCGCCGATCCGAAACTCGATGAGCTGACGGGCGGCGCGCGCCCGTTCATCGTCGCTTCGATCCGTGTTCTGGATCTCCCCCGCGAGGCGACCGGCGATCGCTTCGGCCTCCTTCTCGAGTCCGCGGCTTCCCCAGCGCTCCGCGAGTGTGACGAGACGGCTCTGCGCTTCGGGAGAGAGCGACGCGAGGAGCGATGCGACGCCGGCTTCGACCGCGGGATCGAGGCGCGGGCGCGCGTTCGCCGGCCAACCGCGAGCGAGGCCCGTCACCACCGCGTCGGCGAGCGGCTGCGCCGTCCCCTTGAGTCCCGCGAGGAGCTCGCCCGCGCCGCCTCGGGTCGCTTCGCCGCGGGCCGCGTGCTCCGCGACGCGCTCGGTGACTTGCACGAGAGCGGCCGAGCTCTCGCCGCCCGCGCCGGCGCCGCGAAGCGCCGCGAGGAACGACGTGACGTGACGCGCTGCGGCCGCGGTCGCCGCATCGGGGATCCAGCGATCCTCGGCGTTCATCGGTTCGGCGAGCGCGCGACTGATCGCCGCGCCGGCGGCTTCGTGCGGAGGAAGCTCCGCGAGCGCGAGAAACGCCGCGAGGCGAACTTGAGCCTCATCGTCGAGGAGCGATTTCGCGGAGAGGATCGCAGCGGTCGAATCAGCGGTCCGCGGAAGCGCGAGAATCGCGTTTCGCCGCACGCCCGCCGATGGGTGGCGTAGCGCGCCGCGAGCCGCGGCGGCCGCGCCGTCGTCATCGCCGAGCGCGCCCAGTCCGTTCAGCGTCCAGAGCGCGTGAATCGCGCCCGGATTGAGCCCGATCGCGTCGGTCGTCGCGTCGTTCACGAGGCGAACGAGCGCCGGAACGACGTCCCGGCGGCCGCGCTCGACGAGAAGACGCTGCGCTTCGCGTCGCCAGAATTGGTTGTCGATTGCGAGCGCTGCGACGAGCTCCTCCGGCGGAGTCGAGAGATCGAGGCGTCGCGGCCGGTAGGCGGGTCCATCACCGCGCGGCACGACGCGATAGATCCGGCCGTGCACCTTATCGCGGAGATCGGTGACGTAGGCGTTGCCCTTTCCGGTCTTGAACCCGCGCGGCGTCGGGTTGTGCTGCACGATGTAGTTGTACCAATCGATCACCCACACGGCTCCGTCCGGCCCGACCTCACTCATGATCGGCGCCGTCCACTCATCGTGGCTCGCGAGGAGGTTCCACGTGTTCCGACTGACGAAATCGCTCCCGCGCGGCTCGAGGAGGAACGTCGCAACGAGGTGGCCGGTCGGACCGTTCACGAATGCGGCCCGATTCCAATACGTCTTCGGCAACCGCCGCGCGGTGTAAATCGCGTGTCCCGCCGCCGCAGTGAAATTGCCGTGATGGTCGACCTGCCGGACCTTTTCCGAGATCGGATAGAACTTAGCGTTCGTCGCCGTGCGACCGAGAACGCTCGAGGTCCATCCGCGAACCGATTCGTAGTAGCGATTCGGGATCGGGAGGTAAACGCTCGGGTTCCCGTTTGCCGTCGAACCGAAGAGGAGACCCTCCTCCGTGAAGCTCACGCCCCATGAGTTGTTGTTCGTATTGCGGAGAAATTCGAACTTCGATCCATCGGGACGAAAGCGGTAGAACCCCGTGCGAAAACTGTGCTCCTCGCCGCCGACGGTGCCGCGGAAACCGGAGTACCCGACCATGCCGTAGACCCAATGGTCGAGGCCCCACTGAAGATTGCTCGGCCCGGCGTGGGTATCGCCGGTGGACCAGCCCGTGAAAAGGACGCGACGCTCGTCGGCGCGATCGTCTCCGTCGGTGTCGCGGAGAAAGAGCGTGTGTGGCGCCTGGTGAACGATCACTCCACCCTTGTAGTGGAGGAGGCTCGTCGGAATGCTCAATCGGTCGGCGAAGATCGTAAACTTGTCCGCGCGCCCATCGCCGTCCGAATCCTCGCAGATCTTGATCCGATCTTCGCCCTGACGATCCGGCTTCAGCTCGTTCGGATAGTCGGTCGTCTCCGCGATCCAGAGCCGCCCTCGCGCATCCCAGCTCATGCAGATCGGCTTGTAGATCTCCGGATCCGCGGCGAAGAGGTGGAGCTCGAGCTGCGGCGCGAGCACCGCGTGGCGCATGGATGCCTCGGGTCGGAGCGGCTCTTGCATCTGCGTGAGAGCGTCCCCCTGCGTTCCCCACGAACGACCGGGGAGATAGTTCGGCAAATTCGCCTTTCGGAACGTGAACGACGAAGGATCGGGGGGAGGACTGAGGAGCGTCGGCACGACGCGGTCGTCGCCGCAGGCCCACCGGATGCCGCGCTCGATGAGAACGTGAAAGCCCGGCTGACCCCACGTGCGGTGGTCGTGCCCGTACGCGGTGTAGAAAACGCGTCCCTTGCCGTGGCGGCGGACCCAGGTCCACGGCTCGTTTCCTTGCGTGTCCGGCCGTACCTGAAGGACGACGCGATCTTCGTTGTGCTTCGTGTGGACGTAGGTTTCGTCCCAGGTACGGAACTCGGGAATGCCCGCCATGATCGGGTGGTCCGGCGCCGTGATCCGCGTGCGAAACTCGCCCGTGCCGTGGCTCTTGAACTGCGCGCCGACGAGCTCGATGTAGGCCGGCGAGTTGAGGAAGCAGTAGGACGCGCAGTGAATCGGGATGAAGCCGCCGCCGTTTGCAACGAAATCGAGGAGCGCCTTCTCGGCCTCGGGCTCTATGCTCGGCCAGTTCGCGAACACGATGAGGCCGTCGTAACGGGATAGCTTCTCAGCGTTGAGATCCCCGAGGTGTTCCGTGTAGTCGATCGCGATCCCGAGCTGCGCGAGGACCGGGATGAGCTGCTTCGAACGCTCTTCGGGTTGATGGTGGCCGCGATCACCGAGAAAGAGGACGCGGAGCTCACTGGCGGCGATCTCCGACGTCACCGAACCGATGAAGAGTGCAGTGACGAGGCCGAGCAGCCGATGTCGAAACATACGAATGTCTCCCAAGTGATTTTCGATCGAGTGAGCGGAACATCCTAACCGCTCTTGGCCGAACCGGTCGCCGAATCGGCCGCGCGGGAGAGGATTCTCGGGACATGAGGCCGCGGTTCGACCTGGCTTGCCCGGAACGCCTCGAGTGCGTATCCTCCCTCAAGCTTATCGGCGGTGAGCTACTCGAGCAGACCGTTCACGCATGCACGACACCCTTCTCAGCCTCGCACTGATTTTCCTCGCCGGAGTCGGGGCGCAATGGATCGCGTGGCGACTGCGCCTCCCGTCGATCCTTCTCCTCCTTGGCGCGGGATTCGTCGTGGGTCCGCTCCTCGGCTGGCTAAACCCCGACGAGCTTCTCGGCGACCTCGTCTTTCCGATCGTCTCCCTCTTCGTCGCGATCGTGCTCTTCGAAGGCGGTCTGAGCCTCCGCGTGTCCGAGCTTCGCGGGGGCGGTCCCGCGGTGCGGCGGCTCGTCGTCGTCGGCGTCCTCGTGACGTGGATCGGCTGCACGATCGGGGCGTCGACTCTGCTCGGAATGGAACTCTCGATCGCGGCCATTTTCGGTGCGATCCTCACCGTCACGGGTCCGACCGTGACCGTCCCTCTCCTTCGATTCGTTCGTCCGACGGGTCGCGTCGCATCCGTCGTCAAGTGGGAGGGCATCGTGAACGACCCGATCGGCGCGATGTGTGCGGTCCTCGTCTTCGAGGTCTTCTACGGCGAATCCCCGCATTCCGCATCGCACGAGTTCGTCATCGGCGCGGTGAAGACCATCGTCATCGGCGGGTCGGTCGGTGTGATCTCCGGCTGGTTCGTCACGGAGCTCCTTCGCCGCCACCTCATCCCGGATCTCCTTCACAATCCGGTCGCGCTCAC
This sequence comes from Planctomycetota bacterium, assembly GCA_965223845.1. Lineage (GTDB taxonomy): Bacteria > Planctomycetota > UBA8108 > UBA8108 > SXIK01 > CBDCXR01. The sequence continues at coordinate 416,701 of CBDCXR010000004.1, forward strand.
CCTCGCGCTCGTCGGCTTCGCGATCTCGAATCACTTCCAGCACGAATCCGGCCTCCTCAGCGTGACGCTGTTCGGGATCTATCTCGCCAACCAGCGCCGGGTGAGCGTGCGGCACATCGTCGAGTTCAAGGAGAGCGTCGGAGTTCTCCTCATCGCGCTACTCTTTATCATCCTCGCGGCTCGGGTCGAGCTGTCCGAGCTCCGAGTCGATCGCATGGGTGGACTGCTCGCGTTTCTTGCGCTCTTCGTGTTCGTCGTCCGGCCTCTCGCCGTGATCGCCTCGACGTGGGGCTCCGAGCTCAACTGGGCCGAGCGCGGACTGGTTGCGTGGATGGCGCCGAAAGGGGTCGTCGCGGCCGCGGTCGCTTCCGTTTTCGCCTTGAGGCTCAGGGAGCTGGGCGTGACCGGCGGAGAGCAGATGGGGGATCAGATGGTCTCGATGATGTTCCTCGTCATCATCGGTACCGTCTCGATCTACGGGCTCACCGCCGCGCCGCTCGCGCGCTGGCTCAAGCTCGCCCATCCGAATCCACAGGGAATCCTCTTCATCGGCGCGCATCGCTGGGCACGCGAGATCGCGAAGGCGCTCAAGGAAGACGGGATCGAGACCCTTCTCGTCGATACGAACTGGGATCACGTTTCCGCGGCGCGCATGGACGGTCTCCGCACGTACTACGGCAACGCGATCGCCGAAACTACGCACGAGGAGCTCGAGCTCACGGGGATCGGCCGGCTCTTCGCCCTCACGCCAAATGATGAAGTGAACACACTCGCGGCGGTCCACTACGCCGAGGAATTCACTCGTTCCCAGGTCTTTCAACTGGCCCCGACCGACAGCGGCCGGGCGCGGCAGGATCCGATCCCGGCGCGCGCGAGGATCCTCTTCTCGGACCAGGCGACGTTTGAGGAGCTCTCGCGGCGCTTCGCAGCGGGGGCGGTCGTCAAGAGGACTCCGATCACGCCGGAGTTCAACGCGGACGCGTTTTCCGCGCAGTACTCGGATTCTGCGCTTCCGCTCTTTCTCGTCACCGAGGCGAAGAAGCTCGTCGTCCTCACGCCAAACCAGATGCCGAAGCCGAAGTCGGGTCAGACCTTGATCAGTCTCGCCGTGCCGGATTCGGCGTCGGCGGAGTGAGCGATGCTCCACGAGTGATTCGGCGTCTCGACGAAGCGCTCGGTCGAGGACCGCAAACGAGACGACTCAGACCTCCGCCGGAACGACGAACGGGCTTCGATACGGGCGCGAGAGCATGCGATCGGCCTCGCCGTCGTTCGGGCATCGTTCCGTCTTCGGATCGAAGTCGATCGTGCGGCCGAGGCGATAGGAAATGTTCGCGAGGTGGCAGAGTGACGAGCTGAGGTGACCGTCCTCGACGTCGGTCCCGAGATCCGAGATCCGGCGGCTTCGAACGCCCGCGATGAATGTCTTCCATTCGCTGCCGGCGCCGCCACCCGACGGGCCCGGCTCGTGCTTCCGTCCGAGGAAGACGCGGTACTCGAAGTACTTGAGCGTCATGATCCCTTCGGAGCCGTAGAAGATGACTCCGACGTTGTTGCCGCCCGGATTGCCGAAGCTGCCTTCGTAGTTCGTGATCCAGTGGCGCACTTCGAAGACGAGCATGCGATTCTCTTCGGGATAGTAGAACGACGCGAGCTGAGTGTTTGGAACCTCCTTGTCGTCGTCGAAGAGGAAGCGTCCGCCGAGAGACGAGATCTTTTTCGGGAGGCCGACGCCGAGACCCCAGCGCGCGAGATCCATCTCGTGAACGCCCTGATTGCCGATGTCTCCGTTGCCGTAGTCCCAGTGCCAGTGCCAGTTGTAGTGGAAGCGATTCTCCGAGAACGGACGATCGGGCGCTGGGCCGAGCCATGTGTCGTAGTGGACGCCGGACGGCGCCGCAGCGTCCGGCTTCCGGCCGATGGTGTTCCGCCACTTGTAACAGAGCCCCTTCGCCATGTAGACATCGCCGATCACGCCGTCGCGAAGGTGCTGGATCGCCTCGCGGATCGCGGGTGAGCTGCGACCTTGAACGCCGTGCTGACACATGCGCTGGTGTCGCCGCGCGGTCCGTACGAGCTGACGACCTTCCCACACGTTGTGGGAAAGGGGCTTCTCGACGTAGACGTCCTTGCCGCTCTGCATCGCCCAGATTCCGGCGAGGCTGTGCCAATGGTTGGGCGTCGCGATGCTGACCGCGTTGATCGACGTGTCGTCGAACATCTTGCGGAGATCGGTGTACGTGGCGATCGACCGCCCCGTGCGCTTTTCGTGCTCGGCCTTCCGGCCGGCGAGGATCGCTTCGTCGACGTCGCAGAGGGCGACCACCTCGACACCGGGCACGCCTTCGAAACCGCGGAGGTGCGAATTCCCGCGGCCCCGGAGTCCGATGATGCCCATGCGGATCGTGTCATTCGGACTCGATTGCGCGCTCCGCAGCGTCCCCGTGAGTGCGACCGCGCCGGCGGCGGCTCCCGTCGTGCGGAGGAAATCCCGGCGGTGGAGCGGCTTCATGACGTTTTCCCTCTCGTGAGTTCAATCGGATGCGGCCCGTTCATTGACGCCGCTTCGATTATCTCCAGCCCGACCGATCGGGGAAAGCCCGCACGTGCGCCGATCGCGGTCGAATCGGAGTCGCCTCGGGTAGAATCAGCGGGGAGCGGCGGTCACTCCGTCGCCCGGCCCATGGATCGATCGAGAATCCTTTGAAGCCGGATGCCGAGAGGGCCGCCCGCAACGAAACCGTCGGCTGAACCCCATTTTCGCGAGACTCTCAGTACTCCTCAAACGGATCGGAACGATCGATGCGAACTGTCCCGACTCGCCAAGCGTTGACTCTTCCCGCGGCCGTTCTCTCTCTTGCGGGCCTCGTTCCCGTGCTCGGACAGACGGACCGCCCGAACGTTCTTCTCATCGTGTCGGACGATCAGGGAACGATCGATCTCAACTGTTACGGCGCAGATGACCTCTACACGCCGCACCTCGACGCGCTCGCTCGCCGCGGCGTGCGCTTCACGCAGTTTTACGCGAACGCTCCGGTGTGCTCGCCCTCGCGCGCGGCGATTCTCACCGGGCGCTACCCCCAGCGTGCGGGGGTTCCGGGGAACGTCGGTCTCGGGAAGGTGGGGCTCCCGCCCGCGCAGACGACGGTCGCGGAGATGCTCGAGGCGCGCGGATACGCCCGCGGAATCGTCGGCAAGTGGCACCTCGGGTGGGCGGACGGAAAGGGACCGCTCGACCAGGGCTTCACTCGATTCTTCGGCCACATGAAGGGCTGCATCGACAACTACTCGCACTTCTTCTACTGGTCGGGACCGAACGTACACGATCTTTGGGATGACACCGAAGAGCACTGGGAGGACGGCGTTCACTTCGGTGACTTGATGGTGCGTGAAGCGAATCGATTCATCGAACAGCACCGGGACCAACCGTTCTTTCTCTTTCTCCCGTTCAACATTCCTCACTATCCGCTCCAAGGGCAGGCGCGCTTCCGCAAGCTCTATCGCGATCTTCCGGAGCCGCGCCGATCGTACGCGGCGCTCGTTTCGACCTTCGACGAGAAGGTGGGGCAGATCCTCGGCAAAGTGGACGCCCTCGGTCTCCGCGATCGGACTCTCGTGATCTTCATGTCGGATCACGGCCATTCGACGGAAGTCCGGACGCGATCGGGAGGGGGAAACGCGGGTCCCTACCGCGGTTCGAAATTCTCGCTCTTCGAAGGCGGGATCCGCGTGCCGGCCATCGTGAGCTGGCCGGGCAGGATTCCGGTGGACGTGGAACGCGGGCAGCTCGCGATGGCTATGGACTGGATGCCGACGATCGCCGAGTACACCGGCACGAAACTCGACCCGGCGAGCGTCGACGGGAAGAGCCTCGTCGGCGTGATCGAACGCGATGAACCGTCCCCTCACCGCGTCGTTCACTGGGAAACCGGCGGGGGCTCGCAGTGGGCGGTTCGCGATGGCGATTGGAAGCTCGTCGTCAACCCGCGAGATACGAACGGGAAACGGGTGGAAGGCACGGATCGCGTCTTCCTCAGCCGGATAGACCGAGACGCGACGGAGCGCGCGAACATCGCGTCCGAGCATGCGGACGTCGTCGATCGCCTCCGCGCATTGCACGCGAAGTGGACTGGGGACTTGGAGAGAGACTGAACGTTCCCGTTCCCGACAAACTTCTCCTTCTCCTCCGCCCCGGCCGCTCCGCGGGAACGGTCGCCCGTCGAGATCCCCTCTGCCCGGACCGCTCCGATGGTTTGGGAAGACGCCGGGAACGGGAACGGGACTCAGCGCACGATCTCGTAGTAATACGTCCGATAGCGCCCGTCGATCTTGAGAGCTCCGCGGTCGATCTCCGCGGTCTCGCCGGTCGGCACGCCGTAGATGTCGAGGACGTTCACCTTGTTGATCGGTGCGCCGCGGAGCCGGATCCGCGCTTCGACCGGCTCGAGAAGGAGAGGGGGGCGTCCTACCGTTTCGAGTTGCTCTCCGCTCGCGCTGTACTCCGCTCCCGACTGGCGATCGCGCGCGAGAGCGGTGAGCAGAATCCGCCCGGAATCGACGAGCGGGGCGTCGTCGAGCGGAGTGAAGATGATCGAGACGAACTTGGTGTCGACGATGACCGAAGCGGCGGGAAGCTTCTGCACCGTTCCGCCGGCGAATCCGATGATCGCCTGGGTCTTCGGCGTTCCGAGCCGGATGACGCGCTCCTTCACGTTCCAGATCAGCTCGCCCGTGGTCGAGCGGATCACGTCGCCTCGGCGGTAGCGATCGAGGTCGATCGATTCGCTCTCCTTCCCCGCAGCGCTCCGTTCGCGGAATTTCGCGGTGACTCGGCCGATCGCGAGCGCGTCGAGCGGCGTTGCGCGCGTACCCTTCACCGACTTTTGGTCGTGCCCACCGCCGGTGAAATCTTGTCCGATCGGATCGAGGCCGCTGAAGAGCTCTTCCGTCGTGACGCGACGCGCGACGGCGATGTCCGCCTCCCGAATGTGCCCTTTGAGAAGCGCGAACGAGAGCGCGGGAAACTGTCCGATGTAGTGCGGCGTATCGGTGGAGTACGAGCGGAGCCCGGGCCAGCCGTCGCCGATCCGCGGCTCTCCGTTCAAAAAGTGAAACGACGCGTCCCAGCCCTGAAGACCCATTCCGTAGAACGCGATGAGCGGCGCCGCCTCGGCCTTCCACTCGTTCGGAGGGAGCTGCGACCACTCCGACGTTGCAAACGGCCGATCCTCGATTTGGTAGAGGCCCATAGCGAGGAGACCGGAGCCCGGGCGATCGAGATGCGTGGCGGTGCGCACTCGACCGGGGACGATGCGATGCCGTCCGGCGCCGCCACCGAAGTAGTTGTGGCGGTCGATCATGTCGGCCGCGGTATCGCAATAGAGATTCGCCGCGTCGGCAGCGGCCCCGCCGCCTCGCCACGCCGTCGTGACCGTGACTCCGCGAAAGCCTAGCTCGCGCACTTCGCGTATGCGCCGCGCGTAGAAGCCGTGCTCGAGCTCGGTGAGAAAACGGATGAAATCGCCCTTCCGCGCGTCTTTCTTTTTCCCGTCGAGCTCCCACGCTCCGTGGAGCTTCAGCTCGCCGTCTTCGAGTGATTCATTCGTTCCCCATGCGCGACGAAGCTCCGGCGTCGTTTTGTAGCGCGCCTTCGCCCAGCGGCAGAACTCCGTTCGGAGAACCCGCGCGTGCTCAGGCATTTTCCCCGACGCGAGAGAGTTGAGCGGGTTGTGGAAGAAGATGCAGTCCTCGTTGTGGATTTCGAGAACTGCGAGCGCCGGATCGTCGCGGTACGCGAGACCGGTGTACGGATTCACGTGACGGAGAAGCGCCTGCAGATAGCGAAGCTGAAGATTCTGAAGGAGTCGCGAGAAGTGAACGACGCCGGTCGTCTTGCCCTTGTCGAGCTCGGCGTAGAGCTCGGGTGGATACCCGTCGTCCGGACGGATACGAAGCGGGTAGAAGACGCTCCACGTCGAATAGATCCCGTTCTTCTTCAGCTCGGCGAACCACCAATCGAGGGCGTCGATCTTCTTCGCATCGAATCGTCCGCCCTCGAGCGGACCGAGGAAATCGAACACGGGGTGTTTCCGCACCATGTTGATTCCGTGCTTGGCGAGGTAGCGCGCTCGCGTCGCTTGAGATTCCCGCGAGAGAGGAAAACGCGCATTTGCACCGGCGCCCCAGAACTTCTGCGGCGCGGAAGCACGCTCGAATTGAAGCGCCGCGCCGCGCCGCTCGAGGAACCCGAGCTTGCCCGCGGGCCGGTGGAGGAGACCGCTCATGTCGATCACCGAGCGTTCGGAAAACTCGTCCTCGCGTGGAATGACGGGGAACCACTCGCTCGGCTTGCCCGGTCCGCTCCGCGAACCCGGCTTCGCCAGCCCCGACGGAACGAACGATCCGTCGTCGAGGACGAAGCAATCGATCGCGCCGTGGTTCGCGAGCGAGTTCTGAATGCGAAAGAAGACGCGTTGTTTGCCGGAGCGGAGCGACACCTTCCCGGCGTCGACCCAACCGATGAAGCGGTGGTCGGGCTTCGCCGAGATCATCTGCCCCTCGCGGACGCGCGCGAGGTCGACCGAGACCCAGTTTCCGCGGCCGAAACGGTACTGGACGCCCGAACGGAAGTGATTGCAGCGGATCCAAAACGAGTGCTCACCGCCCCGCTTCACCGTGAAGTCGAAGTGCGCCGTTCCCCCGCGTTCCTTCGAGTAGTGGGAGAGCCACGCGCCGCCGGAGAGGGCGTCCTTCGCGACATCGTCGTACCAGCGATTGCTGACAAAGTCGTGATCGCGTGCGGATTCGCCTTCGATCCAGATTTCGTCGGCGGCGCTTGGCGAAAACCAGAAGAGGACTGTCGAGGCGAAGGCTACCCGGAGGACGACCGCAGTTCGCGAGCGGCCTCTCTTCGGGACGAGAGGAGGAGTAAATCGCGACCGAGTTTGCATGATGGATGATTCGTGAATCGCCGGAAGTCGTGGACTCGATGGATGCGGAGACCAGAGAATTGTAGCATTCCCAGTGCGCGCGGCCGGTTCCCGGCGGACGTCCCGTCCCCGGCGGATTTTGGGAGGACACTCCCGCGGCCATTTGGTATGTTCCTCGGCCCGTCCCCGACGATGTCGGGCGGCCAGCGGAGAGGTGCCGGAGCGGCCGAACGGGCTGGTTTCGAAAACCAGTGAACTCCTTGCGGGTTCCCAGGGTTCGAATCCCTGCCTCTCCGCCACTTTCGTCTCACGGAATGAGTGCGCTCGCGCGGCGCGCAGAGAGTCGCCGCGCACTTGACAGATCCGCGCCAGATCGGCCAGATGCGGCCAGCAAACTGAAATCGGCCCGACGCGAAGCGTCGTCTGCGGAGAGGTGTCCGAGCGGCCGAAGGAGCACGCTTGGAAAGCGTGTGTAGGGGTTACTCTACCGTGGGTTCGAATCCCACCCTCTCCGCCATTCTCTCGCCGCCGAGCAGACCGTTCGACCTGCGAGGGGAAGCTACGAATTCTCGCTCGTCGATCTGGATCGATCACGAGTTCCGAGTTCGCGGTCGAAGACTCTGCGTTTCAGCGGGCTTCGATGGCGTAGAGCTTCGATCGAGTCGTGATGTATAGCACGCCGTTTGCCGCGACGGGGATCGAGTAAACAGAGTCCTCCATATCGATCCCGTCCTCGCTCTCGGTGAGCCGATTCAGCGCCTTCCCGGTGCCGACGACGACGACTTCGCCGTCCTCGTCGCCGATGTACACCTTGTCCCCGATCACCGAGGGCGAGCTCCAGATCGGGCCGAGGAGGTCGTGGACCCAGTGCTGCTTCCCGGTGGAGGCGTCGAAGCAGTAGAGGAAGCCGCGGAGATCGGCCGCGTAGACGAGGCCGTCGTGGACTGCGCAGGTCGAGATCGACCGCCCGAAATCTTCACCGCCAACGTGCCAGACGACGTGCGTCTCAGTGACGTCACCAACGCCCGACGCATCGATCGAGTAGAGATGCCCGATGCCGTCGCCGTGTTCGGGATCCTGGCCGACGGCGATGTAGACCCGGCCGTCGACGAAGGACGGCGGAGCGACGAGACTGTTTCGAGTGCCGCGGCCACCGAGCTCCCAGGTTGCGTTCTTGGGGTTGCAGTCAAAGCTCCAGATCAGTTCGCCGGTGCGTGGCTCGCAACTGTAGAGCCAGCCGTCGCCGCCCGGAAAGACAACTTGCGGCGTGCCGCCGGCGATGCCCCAGGCGGGCGACGACCACTGGCCGTGGAGGATGTCGGCGCCGGGATCGTTTCGCTGCCACACCACCGCGCCCGTCCGCTTGTTGACCGCAATGAAGCTCGGCGCGGTCGGACTGGGAACAGTCACGTGGTCCGACCCGACGCCATTTCCCATTATGACGTAAACCATCTCCCCCGCGACGAGTGGCGAGGAGATCGCGAGATTGTGAGGAAACACGCCGAGCTCGCCGATCATGTCGAGCACCCAGATCAGATCGGCGTCGATGGAATCCTCGTACTTCTCGTCCGTCATTCCGTTGTTCTCGCCGTCCCGAAAACCTTCGACGTCGGCGCACACGAGCTCGCAGCGGTTCGAGACATAGTAGAGCCGCCCTTCCTCGACCACCGGCGTGGAGGCGACACCCTGCTCGGGCCAGTCGTTTACGCGGCCGGCCGCCAGCTTGTCGTGGGTCGCCTGCCACAGAAACTCGCCGTCGGCCTCGCGGAAGCACATGACGACGCCTCGGTCGCCCTTGATCTTCGGGTTGCGCTCGCGCCCGTTGTTCGTGCTGATGAAGATGCGGCCTTCGGCGACGACGGGGTTCCCGAAGGTCTGCGAGCCGAGGTCGGCGGTCCACTTGATGTTCCGACCCGTCGCGATGTCCCAGTCGTGTGGGACGGTTCGGTCGCTCTGATTGACATTGTTTCGGGAGGGCGAACCGCCCCACATGGGCCAATCACCGGGGCGCTGACGAAACCCGACGCTCGACATGCTGCCGATGCTGTTCGGTTCGAGCGTCGTCTTGGCGGCCGAGGACAGCGCTGCGATTTCACGCACGATGTTCGTCACGATGGCGCGGACGTCGGCCTCCGCCTCGTTCACCCGGCGCGAGAGGATCGGCACGGCCTCGTGGCCGATCTGGCGGAGCGCCCACTCTGCGTACCGGCGGACCGCGGGGCTTTCGTCCGCGAGAGCTTCGAGAAGCGCCCGAACGGCCGCGTCGCCGACCGGGGATCCGACCCTCCCGAGAAAGCGGGCGGCGTAGCGCCGGACGGTGGCGTCGCGGTCGCCGAGCGCCGCGGCGGCCGCGGGAGCGGCGCCCCGCGCGCGCGCGGCGATCCGGAGGAGATCTCGCAGGGCGTTCTGTCGCGTCGCGGCGTCGTTCGCCCCTTCGAGTTGATCGCGGAGTCGCGTCACCGCGTCCGCCGCCTGCAGATCGACTCGCGTAAGAGAGGGCGGTCTCTCCGCCGAGTCCGCGAAGCCGCCCTGAGACATGGTCGGCCTGTGACGAAGGTCGGCGGCAGCCGCGCCCAGGTCCTCCGTCTCGTGGTGGTCCCAGACGCGGATGGTGCCGTCGGCGCTCGCCGAGACGAGCGCCGAGGCGACGAAGTCGAGCGCCAGGACCGGGGCTACGTGCCCTTTGAGGTCGGCGCGCAATTGACCCGTCGACGAACTGCACAGTCTGATCTTGCCGTCGTCCCCGCCGAGGGCGAGTGTCTTTCCGTCCGCAGAGAACGCCGCGCTCCACGACCACGTGCCGTAACCGCGGAATGTCGTCCTCGCCGCGCCGCTCTCGACGTCCCAGAACCACACGACTCCATCGCTGCCCGTCGACACCAGCGTGTGGCCATCCGGTGAGAAGCAGAGCGACCAAACTCGACCGGTCGAACCGGCGAGTCGCGCCGCGAGTCGGTTCTTCGAGAGGTCCCAGAGAATCACGTCGTGATCGAGTCCGGCGGATGCCAGCAGAAAACCGCTCGGCGAGAACGCGAGTGTGTAGACCGCGAGCGAGTGACCGCGGAGCGCCGCGAGCTGGCGTCGGCGCGCGGGATCGTGGAGCCGGATGACGAGATCGTCGCCGGCGGAGGCGAGTGTCTCTCCGTCTGGAGAGAACGCGAGCGCCCAGATGGCGCCTTCGTGACTTGAGAGCGATGCGGGTTCGCCTTCCTCCGTCAGGCTCCACAAATTGACGGTGCCGCTCTGATCGGCCGAGGCGAGCGCTCGGCCGTCCGCGGACAGCGCCAACGCATTCACAGCGGCATCGTGGGCGTCGAGCTGCCGCCGCACGGCGCCGCTCGACGCGTCCCAGATCCGCACGGTGCGGTCGATCCCCGCCGAGAAAATCGCGCCGTCGGCCGACGCCGCCACTGCGTGGACTTCTCCTTTGTGACCGACGAGCACGCGACGGCGCACGTCCCAGAGGGTAACGCTGCGACCACCGACCGCGACGGAGGCGCCATCGGGTGAAAAAGCCAAGTCCGTAGCTCGTCCAGGATGCCCCGGGCGCGCTTCGAGCAGTCTGCCGGTCCCGACGTCCCAGAGCTTCAGAGTCGAGAGGCGGTCCGCGCTCGGGCTTACGGATGCGAGCGTTCGGCCGTCCGGAGAGAACGCGAGCGCCTCGATCGGACCCGAGTAGCTGGCGACGGGCGCCTTGCGGGCGCCGGTGATTCCATCCCAAAGCGTGATTTGGCCGTCAGGGCTGCCGAGCGCCACGACTCTTCCGTCGCGGGTGAGCGCGAGCGACTGACACGCCGTTGTCGGCGCCTTCACGCGCACGCGTTCGCGGCGCTCGAGATCCCAGATGTAGACCTCCGTCGGAGAGCGCGCGGTCGCCCTTGTCGCCGTGCCCACTGCGGCGAGCTTCGTGCCGTCAGCGGAGAAGGCGGTCGCGACGATGCGAACGTCGTGCGGGAGCTCGTCGATATAGCTCCGCGTCGTCACGTCAAAGAGCATGATACGCGTGGGATCGTGTCGGATGTTCCTCCGCCCGTCTTTAGTTCTCACCGTCTTCGCGTGAAGATGTGCGAGGATGGTGCCGTCCGCCGAGAGAGACGACGTCGGACTCGAGAGCGACGCCGCCGTATCCGGCAAACGGAACAAGCTCCGGAGGTCGCCGGAGGAACATTCCCAGATGCCGATCACGCCGCTACCGACCCCGAAGAGCGCATCGCCCGTCGGAGAGAACGCGCTGTCCCCTCGGTTGCGAATACGCCTCTTTAGCGTGAGAACTGAGCCATCGCGCAGATCGACGAGACTGGTCGAAGGTCCGATCATGGCCAGCGTCGCTCCGTCCGGCGAGAAGAGGACCCGGTGAGCGCCGCGAGCGGGCAGAAGACGATACGGCTGCGCTCGGTGACGGAGCGCACGCCACGCGAAGTCGCGCAGATCTTCCGGGCACTGTTCCGGGTCCTCGAGGAGCTCGAGGGCGAGATCGGGATCCTCGTCGACGACGGCGCGGACGTGCGAGAGCTGTGTGTCGTAGGCGCCGAGGCGGACGAGCTCTAGACGTTCTCGGGCGAGGTTCAGGCTCCTCCTCGAGTCGATGGCGAAGTGGTTCGAGACGATGGTGCCCGCGACGAGGGCAAGGACCACCGCCGCGCTGAGCGAGGCAACGACGGGCCTCCGTCGGCACCACCTCCAGGCGCGCCCAGCAATCGTGATCGGTCGGGCCGCGATCGGTTCGCCCCGGAGGAAGCGTTCGAGCTCGAGCGCCAGCTCACCCGCAGAGGCGTAGCGCCGCCGGGGCTCCTTCTCGAGGCATTTCAGACAAATCGTCTCGAGGTCGCGGGGAAGCCGTGGAACCAGGGTCCGCGGTGGCACCGGCTCCCCTTCGCGCACGAGCCGGAGTGTCTCGACGGACTCGTCCGCCTGAAACGGTGGACGACCGCTCAGCGCGTGGTAGAGGATCGCCCCGAGACCCCAGACGTCGGTCGTCGGCGCCACTTCGCGAGAGCGCCCCGACGCCTGTTCGGGCGCCATGTAGCTCGGGGTGCCGACGACGACGCCGCTCAGAGTCAGATCGCTGTCTCGATCGAGTTTCTTCGCGAGTCCGAAGTCCGTTACATGAGGCGCGCCCGCGGCGTCGAGAAGAATGTTTCCGGGTTTGAGATCACGGTGGAGCACGCCGCGCTCATGCGCGTGCTGGACGGCGCTCGCGACCATCGAAACGAGTCGCGCCGCGTCCCGTGGTGCGGGGATGTCGCGATGGAGGCGTCGCGCCAGGCTTTCCCCGTTCACGAGCTTCATCGAGAAGTACTGCTGCTCTTCGTGCTCGCCGACTTCGTAGATGGGGACGATGTGGGGGTGGTCGAGCGCTGCGGCGGCCTCCGCTTCGACTCGGAATCGTTCGAGGTCGCTCTTCCCCGCGAACCGGCCCGCGACCACCATCTTGAGCGCGACTTCACGATTCAGGCTCACCTGCCGCGCCCGGTAGACAACCCCCATCCCACCTCGGGCGATCTCCTGAACGAGCTCGTAGTCGCCGAAGTAGCGAACCGTCCCGAGTCTCGGCCCTGGCTGAAGCTCGCTGCGAAGCGGACTCGCCAGTTGCTCCATGCGCTCGCGGTTGACGAAGAACTCTTCGAGCTCGGATGCGTACTGCGAGTAGCGCGATAGGAGCTCATCCCGATCCGGCGCTTCACCGTTTTCTTCCGCCCGGATGTACTTCGCGATTACGTCGTCGAGCGTCTCGCGGGACCCGGGCGTACCGAGGTCGTGTGTCGAGTCGCCGGAAACCATGGCTAACGGCCTCCCGCGAGGATTTCACGCAGCTTCTTGAGTCCGCGATGGAGGAGACCGGCGACCGCCGATTCGCTTCGTCCCAGTTGGACGGCAACCTCCGCCAACGACCACCCCCTTAAGTGGTGCAGCACGATGCTCTCCCGCTGACCTTCCGGCAGATCGGCGAGTGCTTTCGCGAGCTCGACGAGCTGCTCCTCCTTCGCAGCGTGCTGACTTGGCGTCGATTGGACGGCCTCGAACCAAGCTTCGATTCGCGAATACGAATCGTCGAGGAGCGTCTCCAGCGAGCGTTCCTTGGCCACGTCTCGCTTCGCACGGCCGAGCGCGCGAAACGCATCGAGGAGATTATTCTTCAGGATCTGCCGCAACCAGGCGGCGAGCTCCTCGTCGGTCGAGCCTCGAAACTGAGCGCGTCTCTCGTGCGCTTCAAGAAGCGTCTGCTGAACGACGTCGGAGGCGCTCAGCTTCGCCTGGTGACGCTCGTCGAGTTGCATCCTGGCGACGAGACCCAGGAATTCACGAAAGCGCTCGATGTCGTGTTCGTCGGCCGGTCCTGACCGTTCCACCAAATCACCTCGCTGGGGCTTCCCGCGCGGAGATCGAAAGGTGACCCCGATTGTTTCTAGCATCGTGCATTCTGCCAGATGAGCGGATTGCTTCGACTGAATTGCGGAGAGTCCTGCGATTCACCGCGATCCCGAGGGACTTCTCACGTCTCCGTTTGTCTCTGAAAGATCTCGCATTGAGAGGAATCGCTTAGAGCTTCGACAACGAGATCTCTGATTTGTCTCCCGGTCCGCTTGTCGATGATTGTCTGCTCTTGCATCTCCGCGAGCACGGCCTTCGACGGTGTTCCTTCCCAGAGCACCCGGCCGTTCCTACCGATCAGGAAAGCGGCCGGCCAACTGCGGATGCCGTAACGGCGGTGATTGCGGTCGCCTTCGTCCCAGAGAACGAGGTGTTTTGCTTCCTGTGCCTCGACGCTCCGTTTCACCGTGTCGAGTTCCTCGTACCTCCCACCGCCGATCTCGATGATCACTAGCCCGTCGCCTTCGAAGTCGTCTTGCCACTTCGCCAAATGGCGCCTGAGCGGCGTGCAGTTCTCGGAAAAGTTGAACTGCAGCCAGACGACTTTCCCTTCGAGCTGCTTGAGTGTCACGACGCCATCGGCGTTCACCCAGTGTGACCGTAAGGAGATCAACTCCGGAGGGGCGCGATCTTTGAACGACTTGAAATCACGGCTCTTGGGCGGGTGAAGGTCCGTTCGCAAGCCATCCTTGACGCAACCGGCCAGTAGTATCGCGAATCCGAACAGAATACTGGTGTAGCGCATCGCTGCCTCCGTGCCTGGTTGGGCGCCTCTCCCCTAAATGAATAGGCGTCGGCCGAGGCGAAACTTTGCGCGAGTTTCCGCGCGAACTGGAGAGTGCCCCAACTTCAGGCGTCGGAAGAGATTGAGAGTGGGGCGATCGTGGGCAGCGGTTGGATTTGCCGTGAGTTCAGGCACGAGGGCTTCCGGACCACCCCGAGTCCGAGCTCGAAGTCGGCGCTTCGGTCGTTAGCGTCAGTCCGCGCCGGAGCCTGCACGTGCGGCGGACTCAGGCCGGATCGATGTTGTGGTTCTGCCGGAAGAAGTTCGTCGGGTCGTACTTTCGCTTGAGGGCGAGCAGGCGATCGTAGCTCGCTCCGAACGATGCCCGGATGTGCTCGGTGTCGTCCCCGTCGAGAAAGTTGAGTAGATAAGCCCCTGACGCGTGTGGCATCAGCGCTTGGTAAAACTCGCGAGTCCAGGCGATGTTCTTTTCGTTGTCGGCGGGATCCGGCCACTGCGCCAAGATGCCGATGTCGTAGTCCGAGTTGCGATGGCTGAACGCGGTCGCATCCACCGGGACCCGGGCCATCGCGCCGCCGTAGAGCTCGATGATCACTGCCGTGTGCTTCGACGGCGCCCGGTTGGCGTGCTCGACGAGCACGTTGATCGCCGAGTCACTGAGATCTTTTACGTACGTCGACTTCCAGTAGTTTTGATTCCCATCCGGAAACGCCGAGTCGAAGATCGCTTGCATCTTCGGAAAGGGGATCGATTCGACGGCGTCCAAGAGTGGTGGGCCAAACTCGCGGAGAGGCCTCAGGTGTTCCAGGCCCTCGGCGAGATCGCCGCTCCAACAAGGCACGAGGGCCGCGATCGGATCGCCATCCGGCGAATGCAGAAGGCCGGCATAGGCTGTGAGCTCGTCCGGCGCGTCCGCCATGAACTCCCGATAGAACCGCAGCATTTCGGTCGCACGGTCGCGTGGATGGATGAGAAGCCCGCCGAGCACGGTGCTGAGCGAGTGCGCGCGGTAGGTGAACTGCACGACAATCCCGAAGTTGCCGCCTCCGCCGCGCAGACCCCAGAAGAGGTCCTCGTTTTGTTCTGCGCTCGCGGTAACCAGGTCTCCGCCCGCGGTGACGATTTCGAACGCGAGTACGTTGTCGATCGTGAGGCCGTGCTTTCGCACGAGCCAACCGACGCCGCCGCCGAGCGTCAAGCCGGCGATGCCGGTCTTCGTAAACACGCCGGCCGGCACGACGAGGCCGTGCGCATGGGTCGCCGCGTCGAGGTCCCTTAACGTGCAACCGGGCTGCGCTCGCACCGCGCGCGTGTCGGGTTCCACGCGGATTTCGCGCATCCGAGAGAGATCGACGACGAGCCCGTCGTCGCAGAGCGCCCGGCCGCCGACGTTGTGGCCACCGCCTCGAACAGCGAGGAGGATGTCGTTCGCGCGGGCAAAGTTCACCGCCTCGACGACGTCCCGGGCGGCACTGCACTGGACGATCAGGCCGGGATACTTGTCTACGCTGGCGTTCCAGATCGAGCGCGCGTCGTCGTATTCCGGATCTCCCGGGGCGACCGTGGTGCCGTCGAGGCTGCGCTCGAACTCGGCGATCTTCGCGGCCGCGATCACAGTGCCTTGTGTGCTGACCAAAGCTCGATTCACTTCAGTCTCCCTTCGTGTGTCCTCCCTCACACAGGCACCGTTGCGTTCGTGGCATCTTAGCGCATGAACCGGGCCTCGTTCGATGTCAGTCAGATCGGTGAGCTGCGCGGTGACCACGCAGCGTCAGTCGTTGCCGTCTTCTACGACCAGGTACCGCTCGAGCCAGTCGAACACGTTCTGTTCGATCTGGTCGATATACAAATTGAGAAGGCCGTGGCCCGCCCCCCGCAAGACGACGAGTTTTTTGTTTTCGGCCACCGTCCCCGCGAGATCGATGAGCGGCTTCTGGGACTCTTCGACCGGGTAGTAATGGTCGAGCTCGCAACCGATGAGGATCACCGGCGCCGTCACGCGCGAAATGAAGTGAACTTCGTCGGCGGAGCGCGTCGCTTCCCACTTCGGCAGTCCTCCCATGAGCAAAACACCGGCGCGGAACCGATCCTCCAGAGCGAGAAAGATCGGGCCGCACATCGCTCCCCAGCTGAGACCGTAGTACGCGATGCGGTCGGCGGCGATGTCTTGGCGCGTGATCAGGTAATCGATCGAGCGGCCGAGATCCTGGCGCAGTCTCACAACCCAGTCCCGGTAGACGACCGTGTTACGCGCCGGCTCCGGACCCTCGAAGCGCCTCTCATACGTCCCGTCGTAGATCGGATACGCGACCGCGTAGCCCCTATCGACGAGGAACGTCGTCAAGTACGCCTCGCCCGAGTCGGAGTGTTTCTTCTGCCACTGCGCTGCCTTCCCAGGAAAGTAGATCACCGCCGGATACGGCGGTGTGCCGTGCTTCGGCAACCGAAGAACGGCAGCCATCCGCTCACCGCGATAGGCCGCGTTGAAGGACACCCGCTCTTCGCGCCACGTCGTCGCGCTCGCATCGACGCTCTCCACGCGCGGTTCGAGCGGAGCGCCCCGATCGTACGAGTAGAGGGCCGTCTTGTAGACGCGAAACTCCTCGTCGGAGATTGTTCCGACTTTGCGAAAATCTCGACCGAAGGGGTTGCGTCGGTACGGCGCGAACAGCGACGCCTTCTGTCGCAATCGGCCACCGGGATAGGACACACAGCGTAACCCGTTCTTGGGTGAGCGGTCCCACGCAGAGGCCGAGATATCATCGGTGAACATGTACGACGCGTCTCCCCACGCGGCGCCCAGGAGAAAGTGACGCTCGCCCGCATCTGCGTCGGCGCTCGAGCACCATTCCCGTACGTTCCCGGCCATATCGTAGATCCCGGTGCTTCCTACACCCGCGTGGGTCATGACCGGTGCCGCGCCATCGCGTGAGAAGTTGCTGTAGGGCACGATCGAGGCCGACTCCGTCGGGCACGACGCGTCGCGCCAGTGGTGAATCGTCGGGAGCTCCTTGTCGCGAAATGCGGCGTAGGCGGTCGCCTCGTACCAGCTGACGCCCGAGACCGGGTGGAGAGCCTCGCCCGGCGGAAAGCGGCCGTCCGACCAGGTCGCTGGGCCCGGCCTTCCCGTCCGGTCGACGAAGAGTTGCATCGCCTCTTCCCACGCCAAAGTCCTGCCGTCCTTTTGGTACATCGTCTCCCAGAGCTCCGGCCGCGCGTAGCCGCCCTCATCGACGAAGGCTTGATAGGCCTCGTTGGTCACCTCGCTCCGGTCGATCCAGTACTCGCCGAGCTCGATTTTCTCGCCGGCAACGTACACCGCTCCCCCGTCCACCGCGACCATCCCGGGTGTGATCGCGCCGACTCGAGTGAGGTGAAAGTGCGCGGTCGTTCGCTCGGGTGCGCTGTCGATGGGTTGCGGCTTGAGCCCGGACGGCAGCCCGGTCGGGCCACGCACGACCGTCTCGTAGCCTTCCTTCTCGATGCGCCATCGGTAGACACCTCGTGGGAAGCGAACGTCTTCGAGCGGAGTCGTTCCCACCTCGAACCAGGCATCCTCGGGGCGGGCAACGGCTTGAATCGAGATCGCGGCGCCGACCGGTTCGGAGAAGATCGAGACGATGAGTGCCGCGCGCGGCCAGAGATCCCTCAGGTTCGGATCGTCCGGCAGCGTCTCCTCGAGCTTGCGCGCGCTGACGTAAGCCTCTAGGTAGCGCTCTGAATCGATGAGTCGCCGGATCGTGGGGATCGCTTCGCCGCGGACCCTCTCGATCCGTTGGTGCTCGCGGCGGTCGGCGATTCCCTTCCACCCGAGGACACTGGCGAGCAGGACGGCGAACGCGAGCCCCACTCCGAGGAGCACAGGCATTCGGTGCCGCCGAATCTTGCGCGTGAGTCCGATCCACCTCGAGGGTGGCCGCGCGTGGATCGGCTCGAATCGAGTCAGGCGACGCAGGTCGTCGGCCAGGTCGGCCGCGCTCTGGTAGCGTCGCTCGGGCTCCTTCTCGAGTGCGTGACTCACGATGATCGCGAGATCATGATTGATCCACTTGTTGAGCTTCCTCGGAGAGGGGGGATCCCGAAAGAGAATGGCTTCCGTCAGCTCGTGCTCGTTCGCTCCTTCGAAGGGACGTCGCAGCGTCAGCGCCTCGAAGAGCGTGACACCAAAGCTGTAGATGTCACTCCGTTCGTCGACCCCACGCCGCGCGATCTGCTCGGGTGCCATGTACGGCAGCGTCCCGAGAAGCGTGCCCGATCGCGTCAAGGTCGAGCTCTCCTCGTCCTGCACGAGACCGAAGTCGACGAGGACGAACCGCTTCTCGCCGTCCACGATGACGTTTGACGGTTTGATGTCGCGGTGGATCAATTTCGCGGCGTGGACGGCGGCAAGACCGTCCGCGAGATCCGCCATGCGCTCTACGATCTCCGCGACGGAAGACCCCTCGAGGAGAGGGCGGACGCTGGAATCGTCGGTGCGCCTCCGTTTTCGAGCTTCAGCGATGGCCATCGCGAGCGACGGCCCCTCGACGAACTCCATGGCATAGTAGTGAGTGCCGTCTCTCTCCCCGACGTCGTGGATCGGGACGACATTCGGGTGCCGAACGCGTGCGGTTGCGCTCGCTTCACGCCGGAAGCGCTCGATCGCTCGAGTCGTAAGGAGTGTGCCCCCGACGAGGACCTTGAGCGCGACGAGACGATTCAGCTTGCGCTGTCGAGCGCGGTAGACGACACCCATGCCTCCACGTCCCACTTCTTCGAGAATCTCGTAGTCGCCGATCGAGGAGAGCGAAGAACCGCTTTCCGATACCGGTGTGGAGATCGTTCCGGCGCTCGGCGGGCCGTCGGGCGGCGGAGATAAGTCCTCCAGGATCCGCAGCACGTCCTCGATTCCTTCCTCGGGGATGCTGCTCGTGCCACCGGCGGGAAGAACGAGGAAGGCGTCCGCGCGCGACGACGCTGCGAGCAGACGTTCGGCGTCGAGGCGCACGCCTTCGCCGACCTCGGCGTCGGCGAGGAATCGTCCCCGCCGCTCCGGTGGTAAGTCGAGTGCAGCCTCGAACAGCCGCATGGCTCGGCGGCTACGATCCAGCCTCGGATCCGTCATCGCGACTCTCGCTTGCGGTGAGATCGTCAAAGAGCCAGGCGCGCGCGGCCTGCCAGTCGCGCTTGACCGTGGCGACCGAGGTCTCGAGGATTTCGGCGACCTCCTCGACTCCGAGACCGGCGAAGAAGCGTAGCTCGACGACCCGGCTCTTGCGTTCGTCGATCTTCGCGAGACGGCGTAGCGCTCCGTCGAGTGCTACGAGCCGCTCGTCGGGCTCGGGACTGATTACGAGGGTATCCGTGAGCGGCACTTGCTTGCGACCACCGCCGCGCTTCCGGCTGCCGCGACGTCGTGCGTGGTCAACCAAGATGTGGCGCAATGCCTGCGCGATGAAGGCGAGGAGCTGAGAACGGTTTCGTCCCGGAAGGACCGTACCCTGAAGAATTCGCACGTACGCCTCGTGGACGAGAGCGGTCGTCTCGAGCGTGTGACCGGGCCGCTCACCTCGTAGGTAATTGCGGGCCAGCTCGCGCAGTCGGCTGTAGATGGACTCGAGAAGCTCGTCGCGCGCGTCGCGGTCGCCGTCGTTCGCCCGCTCGAGAAGCGCCGACAGGTGAGGATCCTGCGCGGTCAAGTGATGCGCTCCAATCCTTCGGTCGAATACGAATGCGAAGCGGATTCGCGGGATCCTTCGATTTTATGTGTTTCGAAAGAGCGCTGCCATCGCGGTTCGAACTCGAGATCGTGTTCCAAAGGAGTCCACCTTTCTCGTCGCTCGCGTTAGATCGAACTAGCGGAGAACACGCTGCGCGGCATCACCAACCGAGTGGTCGAGCAGCTCGTGAGCGCGGGCGACCCGGACCGTTCCCCGCGGTCCGGGTCGCCTCTCGGCCGGCGCAGTCGCTACCGAGATTCAATCGCCGACGCCTCCGGCCACTTCGAGGTGGTACGTGACGTCGACGGAGATTCCGTCCACCGGGCCGAAGAGAGAGTGCACGAACGGCTCGCCGACGACTTTGTACTGCACGACGTGGTGACCGGCCGCGAGTGGTGCAAGGAGGAGATAAAAGCCGTCGGCGATCGCGGGCGTGCCGGTGCAGAACGGCGGAACGCCCATCGAATCGAGGAGCTCGCTCGGCGGCAGGTGGTAGACTTCCGACTGGACCCGGTAGTCGAAGAGGTTTTCGAGCGGCGTTCCGTCGACCGTCACCTCCAACTCGACGATGTGGTCGGGGAACTCGGCGGCGAAGCGGCGGAGATCTTCGACGCTCTCGAAGGGGAGTGGGCAGTGGAGAGAGATGTTGATCGGGGGAAAGAAGAGAGCGGTACCCGCGGGGACCGTGCAGCTGCGCTCGAAGGTTCCGCCCCCAGCGGGGGGGACCCCTCCGAGGAACCAGATGTTCCCCGATTGTCCCACGTCGCAGAATTCGCCCGTCTCGTCGAGACCGGGGTGCTCAGCCAACGGGGCCGTCCACATCCAAGTCCAGAAGTCGGCTGCGAGCTGCTCGTAGGACGTTCCGTAAGGTGACGCGTGCGTGGGGACGACGCGGGGGTTCGTGCCCGCGTTGCCTGCGAGTCCGTCGCCGCAGGACGACACGGGCGCGGGGCCGGAGCTAAAGAGCCAGTTGAAAAGACCGACGATATCGCTGACGTCGAGGCTGCCGTCACCGTTCGTGTCACCGTTGCGAACGGCGGGAGTTCTTCCGGAGCACGTGGCGAGCGGTACGGGGCTCGGACCCCCCAGGAAGAGATTCGAAAGCGCGTAGATCCCGTCGCTCAGGTCCCTCGTCAGGTCACCGTTCGTGTCGCCGTTTTCTAGCGCGTATCCAACGACCTCGGTCGCCTCTAGATTCTCCGAGAAAACGCCTGAGACGAGCCAGGCGAGAGCGAACCCGCCGATTCTGAATGGTGCACGCATCGTTCTGATCCTTTCCCCAAGGAATACTTGGTGTCGCGGAGCCCGGAACCACTCCGCGTCTCCACAAGAGGGAGGCGCAGTCTGCGGTCCCGAGAGCTCAAGAAAAGGATCGTGGTCGACGAGACGCCGAGGCTCGGCGAGCGGGCTGAACAGGTCCCGATCGACACCGGTCGGTCGCGGGAAACTCACCGACTCGTCATTTGAACCCGAATTATTCATGAGCCATCTACTACGAGCGCGTATGCATCCCGTCTGGACGGCGTTACCGAATCGGATTCGATCCTCAATGAGTGAAACACTCGCCTCCGGTCGAATCCGATTCGGTGCCTTGCCAGACGGGCGCCTCCGCGCTCTCGCTACGATGTTCATGAATAATCCGGGTTTGAATGACTCTCGACCTGGGGTTCGTGTTCCTCGCTACCGACTTCGCTCGAGATCCAGCGCGCCCGTCGGCAACTTCCGAAAATCCGGACCGAGATTCCGCGTCGCGGCGCGAACACGCGGGGAGCGTGGGCGATCGTCGGTCAACGGTGCGACGTTCCCAAGTACACTCCGGAACCTCGCGCCGGCTGCCGATGTAGTTTTCGGGTTCGTACGTACCGAGAGAATCCCCGTGCTGGCGCGGTGGGGCGACAGCATGGATCAGCGAGCCATCGAGCATGAGCGAAGAGCAGCCCGTTCTGGATCCACCCGTGACGCCGACGACCGAAGCGCGCTCGTTCTCCCCGCGCGTCGTTCTTCGCGCGATGCGAGTCCATCAGTGGGTGAAGAACTTTCTCCTCTTCGTCCCGCTGCTCGCCTCGCACGGCTACGCCGAGCTCGCCAAGTGCGGCGCGGCCGCGCTCGGGTTCGTGATCTTTGGACTCTGCGCGTCTGCCGTTTATCTCGTCAACGACCTCGTCGACGTGGAGTCCGATCGGCTCCATCCGGAGAAGCGCCATCGACCGATCGCGAGCGGCGCGATGTCGACGGGAGTCGCGAAGGCCCTCGCCGTTCTTCTCTTTGCGAGCGCCGGCGCGCTCAGTTACTTCTTTCTCCCGCTCGAGTTCGTCGCCTGGCTTGCGACGTACATCGTCTGCACGACCGCGTACTCGATCACCCTCAAGCGAAAACTCCTCGTCGACGTCCTCACGCTCTCCGCGCTCTACACGCTTCGCATCATGGCAGGGGCGGGCGCGATCGACGTCGAGGTGTCCCACTGGCTCCTCGCGTTCTCGATGTTCATTTTCACGAGCCTCGCCTTCGCGAAGCGCTACACGGAGACGATGGGGCACGATGCAGAGAGCACTGAGCGCATCCCCGGCCGCGGCTATTACGCGGGCGATGCGGAGATCATCCGCGTCGTCGGGCCGACGAGCGGGTTTCTCGCGGTCCTCGTCCTCGCTCTCTACATCAGCAGCCCGGACGTCAGCCGTCTCTACGGTGAGCCGCGCGTTCTCTGGCTCGTGTGTCCCGTAATGATCTACTGGATCACGCGGCTCTGGTTCCTCGCGCACCGCGGGCAGCTACACCACGACCCGATCACCTTTGCCATGCGCGACACTCGCAGCTATCTTTGCGTGGTCGTGCTCGGCGTTGTTGTAGTCCTAGCCCGCTTCCTTTCGTGACGACGTGAACTCTCCAAGCTCCGCTTCCGCCGCTGATTCGACGCCGGAGGCATCCTCGCCTCTGGACTGCCGCACGTGGACGCGTCGCGTGATCCTCGTTCTCGCGATCGCCCTCGTCGCCCGCGTCGCCTGGGCCTCGCTCGTTCCCGTCGAGCCGGTTTCGGATAGCGCGGCGTACGACGTCTTCGCTCAGAATCTCGCGAACGCGAACACCTACGGTTGGGAAGAGGACAAGCCCGACGCGTATTGGCCCGTCGGCGCGCCATTCGTCTATTCGGTTCTCTACCGCGTGTACGGTCACGTCTATTGGCCCATCGTCGTCTTCAACGTCGCGGTGGGACTCGCCACCGTGCTCGCCGTGATGTTTCTCAGCCGGCGGCTCTTCGGGAGCGATCAGCTCGCCCTGCTGGCGGGCCTCGCACTCGCGGTGTGGCCAACGCAGGTACAGTTCTCGACCGTTCTCGCGAGCGAGCTCCCGTTCGCGCTGATGGTCGTCATCGCGCTCGGATTGGTGCTCCGGCCCGAATGGTCGCCGCTCCGTCTCGTCGCGGCCGGTGTCGCACTCGCCGCGGCGTGCTACTTGAGGCCCGTCGCGATCCTCCTCCCCTTCGTTTTCGGGCTCTTCCTTTGGCGGCAGCACGGCTTCGTGCGTGCGATCGCAGGAGGCGCGATCGTTCTCGGCTGCATGGCGCTTCTCGTCGCTCCGTGGACCGCGCGGAACTACCACGTCTTCGGACGCTTCATCCCGGTCTCCGCGAACTCGGGCTCAAATCTTTGGATGGGGAACAACCCAGAGTCGAAGGGGACGTATCAGCCGCTCCCCCCCGAAGTGAAAGAGATGGACACCGGCACGCGCGACGACCACCTCAAGAAGAAGGCCGTCGAGTACATGCTGAGCCACCCCGGGCGAACGATCGCACTCGCGCTTCGAAAGCTCGCGATCACGCACTCGAGCGAGACGATCGGCGTCGTCTGGAACGTCGCCGCGCTGAATCGAGTGGTGGGCGAACGCGGCGTTTGGTGGCTCAAGCTCGTCTCCGCGGGGTTTTGGCTACTCATGCTCGGCTGCGGAGTGATCGGTGTTTTCGTGGTCTTGAGACGCGAGGGGCTGGCCGGAATCGTCCACCCCGCGGTGATCCTTTGGGCGTATTTCGCCGCCGTGCACGCCGTCATCGTCGCCCAAGACCGCTATCACCTTCCGAGCGTTCCTTTCATCGCGATGTTGGCCGCCGTGGCGCTCGACGCCGTCGCGCGCGTCGCGAGTCGAAAGCGAGCCGAGCCGGCTCCGAGTGTCGTGACCAGTCACGGCTAGGCGCTCCTTCCGCCTCGAAGTCCCTCTTTCCTTTCCTGGATCGAACATGAACGTCGCCACGCCAACGAAAACCGCCATGAAAACTCCAAGCAAGATTCGCTCTCTCCTCATCTGCGCAATCTGCGTCGCGTTCGGTGCCGCCGCTATGTTGGTCGTGCTGTACAAGCGACCCGGAAGCGCGCTCGTGAACAAGGTCCTCGTCATGAGTGGCATCCGTGAGGACATGGGGAGCCGGTTTCCGTACGGCTGGAACAAAATGCGCGATCCGAGCGAGTGGACGGGAGTCCAATCGCCTACGCATCCCGAGTGGAAGGTGCGGAAGGGCGTCGACGTCGTGCGCGTCGCGACGGGATTCACGTATCCCGTGAACGTCGTCCACAAGGAGAACGCCGGCGGCGCGCCGGGTGATCCCTACGTCTACGTGAACGAGCTCCACGGCGCGGTGAAGTACGTGACTCGGGACGGAACGGTCGGGACGTTCGCCGACGGACTCATCAACTTCGACCCGATCCCACTCGCGAAGAGCGACGAAGCGGGACTCAGCGGGCTCGCAACGATTCCCGGATCGAACGACCTCATCGTGACGGGAGCCTACATGGACGAGGCGAGCGGCCTTCTCCAGAATCGCGTGCTCCGGCTCGTGAGCAGTCCCGACGGAAAAACGTCGGTCCGGACGGATACCCTCCTCGATCTCAAGGAGTTCACGAGCCCGTCGAACCAGATTCAACAGGCGCTGATCGGCCCGGACGGAAAGCTGTGGGTGTCGGTCGGTGACGCGGAGAACCCTCATCTCAGCATCGAGAAGACGAAATTCGCCGGAAAGCTCCTTCGACTCAATCTCGACGGCAGCGCCCCGAGCGACAACCCGTTCTACGATTCGAATCAGCCGGACTCTCCGATCAGCTACGTCTACGCCTACGGACTTCGCAACTGCTTCGACATCGCCTTCCACCCGAAGTCGAAGGAGGTCTGGGTCGTCGACAACGGCAAGCACACCGATCGTCTCGCGCAGGTCGAGCGCGCCGGGGACTACGGCTGGACGGGCGAAGTCGGGAGCACCGCGGTGAACGCGAGCTTCGTTTGGACACCGACCGTCTCGCCCTGCGGAATGGCGTTCGTCGAGGATGCGGCCAAGCTCGGCTTCGGCTCACCGGATTCTCTCTTTGTCGCGCTCTACGGTCCGCCGGGTGCGGTCGGCGCGAATCACGCCAAGCGCATCGTCGAGTTTCGTTTCGATCCCGCGACGGGACTCGTGAAGGGCGTTCCGAAGCCCTTCGTTCAGTACGTCGGCGACGAGAAGACGACCGTCCTCGGGCTCGCAGTGGGCGATGATGGACTCTACTTCACCGATTTTTTCGGTGCCTCGATCGAGATCGATGCGACCGGCGCCGGCTCGCTCTGGCGCGTCGTTCCGTCGGAGGCGACCGCGAAGCTGAAGGCGATGGAGGACGTCGTCCTCCAGCAGCTCTCCCCGCTCGACCGCGGGCAGGTCTACTTCACGCGGAACTGCGCGCCCTGCCATCGCCTCCAAGGTGAAGGCGGCGCCGAAGGCCCCGAGCTCACGCACTTCGCACGGGAAGCAACGGGAAGGTTGAATTCGCCAGGCTACGCGGCGCTCCTCAAGAAGCTCTCCGAGTCGACCTCGGAGTTCGTCGTCGCGGAGGCTCCGCGCCGGGCAGAAGTCGAGCAAGCGACGGGAGAGGCGCGCGTCAAGATCTGGCTGAAGCACCACCTGATCGAGCCCCGCTTCGACAATCCGCGCGGGAAGATGCCCTCCTTCAGCACGCTCTCCGAAGGGGTGCGCGAGGAGATCATGCTCTACGTCCTGAGCGCAACGAAGTAGGTCGGCGTCGCCGTCCGAGCGCGAGCTCGAACTCGAGCTCGAGGAGAAGCGGTTCCCGTTCGCGATGCTTCGCCGCGAGGAAGGAGCGTGTCGACTCGGACTCCGGTCGCCGATCGCCGGCTAAGCCCCGCACCCGAGCGCGTCCGCGGTCGGATCGAGCCCTCGCGCCGGGCTGGGCGGGGGGATCGATGGGGCGCCGGGTGAGAACAGCGCATTCAAAACGTAGAGCGCGTCGTTGATGCGGACGCCGCCGTCGTCGTCAGCGTCCGCGGCGTCGAGGCAGCGGACGTTGCCGCTCGCGAAGAGGTAGAGGAGGGTGGCGACCGCGTCGCTCACGTCGATGCTCCCGTCGCCGTTCGCGTCGCCCCGCGTGAACGTCGCGCTCGCGTCGAGTGCCGCGAGGAGGAAACGGTCCGCCGCGCCCTCGAAGAGGACTGATTCCGTTCCGTCGGGATCGATCTTTCGGTACTCGATCCGCTCGCCACCCGCGATCTCGATCGCGTAGACGATCGACCCGTCCGCGTTCGCGCCGAAGCCGCCGACGCTTGTTGCCTCCGCGAGGCGGGCAAGGAGGTGGAATCCCGTTTCGGCATCGAGTGCGACGATTCCGAGTGAGGCGACGAAAAGATACGTCGCAGTGTCCGTCGCGCCGAGAATGGTCGGCGGGCTTCCAGAATTCGCCAGCACCTCGAGAGTTCCTCCCGCGACACCCACGAGGATCCACGCGCCGCTCTCCCTCTGAGCACAGAAGTACGCGGTATCGCCGCCCGGCGTCGCCACCGGCTCGACGGCGATGATCCCTCCGAGCTCGTCGCTCCACGCGCCGTCCGCGAGCGAGGCGACGACGACGCTCCGATCACCTTCGAATCCGGTCGCGTGAATGACGATGTCGCCGTCTGTCGTCGTCGCAGCCGAGTGGACGGCCAGGTTTCCCGTCACGAGGTAGGGCGGAAGGAGCGGGCTCCCCGTCCGCGTGAGGTTGAGCGTCTCGCCGCTCGCGACGTCGTGCAAGAAAACGTCGACGCTCTGATCGTGGTGGCCGCCGCCGAAGAGCGCGAGCTCTCCGCGAAAAACGACGAAGCTCTCCATGTCGATGTAAGGATTGAAGCGGTCGTCCTTGGTGACTTGTACTCGGCCGCTCGGGCCGGGTTCGTCGGTCGGGTGAACGAACGTCTCCGGCTCCCGCTCGATGTCGAGATGGTAGAGAACAGCGTCGCCGGAGTCCGACACGGCGAGGCGCGGTTTGTCCGCGCGGTGCTCGAGGTACTCGTCCGGCGATCGCGTCACGTTCAGTGTCGCTTCGCCGTCGCGCGTGACGTACACGTTGAGCTCGTCCGATCCGACGCCCGCGATGAAGGTCACCGCGCCGGCGCTTCCGGCGAGACTCGTCAGCTTGTCGAACGGACCGGCGACACGCTCGGCGGTTGTCGAACCCCCGCGGCGCGTGAGCGGAGCGCGATAGACCGACGTCCCGCCTGGCTCGTCGACCGCGACGTACGCCGAGAGCGACGTGAGGAAGACGAAGTCGGCGTCGATCGACTCGACGCCGGCCGGAAGCTCGACCGTCGACACGCTCGGTGGCATCGCGCGGAGGTCGAACGTGACGAGCGACTCGCGATCTGCTCCGTCGGCCGAAGCTTCGAGGACGAGCGCGAGGTCGAGGCCATCGGAGCCGAGCACGGCGCCGCGCCGCCGAATCGCGTAGCGGTCATCGGAGCTGTGAAGGAGAACGTCGACGCCGCGCGTGCTCACGAACGCGAGGCCGCTCGATCCCGGCCTGCCGTCCTCCTCGCTGAACGCTAGGAGTTGACCATGAGGCGTATGGAGTCGAGGAAGAGAGCCCGTCGCGTCCAGCGAGACGCGTGCCATCGATTCGACGATGACCGGACTCTCGCGAAGCGGTAGCGCAACCCAGCGCACACCGTCGAGTCTCGGCGAGGCCGGCTGTTCGACGCCGCCTGCTACCGTCGCGAGTCGGGCGCGACCGCCAGGATCGCGCGAGGCGACCACGACGACGTCGTCAGCTCTCGCTGACCGAATCGATGCGAGCGTAGCGAGCACGGCGAACACGAGGAGGACTGCGCCCGCCGCGTTCACGCAAAGTGCACTCGGCTGCTTTGTGCGCTGCCGATTCGAAGTCTCGCGGTTTCGCTCTCTAAGCAAGGCTCTCGCCTCTCTGACCTCGGGGCCGAGTCTCAAGATCGTCCTCGGTTGGGATCGACACAAGTCCGCTCTCCTCTCAATCTATCCGCCTCGATCTCTCTCCTCTCTCTCAATCGTCGTTCTTCGCGCTCCTTCGCGCTGTTCGTGACACCCTCGGCCTGAGCTGGTACGGCCCCGGTTCGGGCACCGCTCTGCCCGCACTCGATCCGTCGGCACCTCGGACGAACGAAAACGAATCGAGCACGGACAGGGCGGCACTCGCGATCAGTCGTCCGCGCAGCGAAGGCGGTCGAGAGTCGGATCGAATCCCGCGATCGAGTCGCCCGGGAAGGGCGGCGGGCGACCGATTCCGAAGAGGTAGATGAGGCCGTAGACCGCGTCCGAAATATCGACTCCGCCGTCGTCGTTGACGTCGATCGCATCCGGGCACGCCGGCGCCGGTCGATTCTGAAAAAGCGTCTGAAGGATCGCGATCGAGTCTGCGATGTCGAGCGATCGATCGCCGTTCGCGTCCCCGCGGAGGAACGCGGTGTCGTACGAGCCGACCGTCGTAAAGAGGATCGGTGTCGCGGCGATGCCGCCCGCCGTTCCGTCCGGTAGAGAGACCGTACCCTCGAGGACGGTCATTCCGTCCGCGTCGGCGACGGTGACGGTCGCGCCCGCGAGCTCGCGCAGACTAGCGACGCCGAGGGGAAGTGGTTCGCCGCCGAAGAACACCTCTTTCGAGCGGATGTCGCCGAATCCATCCGCCGCGCCGGCGAAGAGCGAGGCCGACGCGTCACCCGAGTGCAGCTCGACCGAGTAGGTCGCGCCCGGAACGAGGTCCTCCACTTCGACCTCGATCTCGTGCTCGTCGTCTTGCTCTTCGAACTCGACCTTGCCGTTTGCGAGTGGAAGGACCGGGGTTCCCGGCTGCGTGAGAACCGTGACGAACTTCAACCGCGGGAGAGGGTCTGCTCCGCCTCCCGGAGGAGGAACCGCACGGATGTCGGGGACCGTGCCGACGAGAACGAGGACGAGCTCTTCGCCATCGACGCGGTAGATTTCGACGCCGACGCCGCTCAGCTCGGAGATCGCGTCCGCGCCGAACGGGAAGATCGGTCGACCGCGCTCCTCGTGCTCGGCATCGCCGTCTTCGTCAGTCGTGAGACTCGCGACCATCACTTCTTCGGGAGCTTCACCGTCACGCGTGAAGAACGCGCGGTACTCGCGGTGCGCCATCGCGTCGTCGATGCGAACTCGGACCGTGTCGCGCTCGATCTCCGATTGGAGCTTGACGTCTCCGCCGATTCCGGCTTCGGGCGAGCCGGGCGCGCGGGCGAGGTCGAACTCGACCTGGATCTCTCCTGGGTCTTCGCCGTTCTCGCCGTCGTCCCCGAGTGCCGGAACGACACCCGAGAGGACGACGTTTCCGTCCGCGTCCTTCACCGCAACGGAGAATCCGACGAGCATCGCCGCGTTCCCGGCGCCGAAGGGGAGCGAGCGCCCCGACTCGGTATCGAGCTTGAGCGTGCCGTTCCCACTGTCTCCCGTGGCGATCGTACCGACCTCTTCGGTCGCGCCGTCGGGAGCAGACAGACAGACCACGAAGGACGCGCGCGGGGCGAGAGCGCGAACCTTGACCTCGAGAAGGTGGCGGCCGTCCCGCGCTTTGACGCGAACGCGGCCGTTCCCCATTCCGCCCGCGGGCGGCGCGAGCGCGGCGGTGCCGACGCCGTCCTCGTTCCGATCGACGTTGCCCGCGAGTCGGCCCTCGAGGACGACCGTGCCACCGGATTCCGCGATGCGGATCCATGCACCCGCGAGCCCGCCAAAGTCGCCGAACGCGGCGAGCGAAGCCGGAAGCGAGTCGCGAACGCGGATCTCGAAGCTGCCGTTCGATTCGACCGTCGACTCGAACGCGGGTACGAACTCCATCCCGTCGGCCGAGATCGAGATCGAGAGTCCGGCGCCGGGCGCGAGTCGGTCACCCTTGATCCGAAGCTCGTCCGACTCGAGTCGGGTCTCTCCGCGGGCCCCGCCTCCATCCGGCGCGTGGAGTGAGCTCGACTCGTGCGCTTGAGCTGTCGAGCCCACCGCCAAAGCGACGACGGTCGCCGCCGAAAGGACCCCTCTCTTCCAAGAGCTGTGGCGTTCCATGTTCGCCTCCCTGGTTGCTGATCTTCGCCCTTCCGTTTCCGAAGGCGGCTGGGCCGGCCGCCGAGTCGAGCGAGAGCAACGCGTGTACCAGAGCGCGAGAAGTCATTAAGTGGTTTGAAAGGCTTGACTTGAGACCCATCCCTTGCTTCGGGCGAGGCAAGTGTGTTCGAATATCGATCGAGCGGATAGATCGATTTTCGATCAACTCGGCGATCGCCGATTCACTCGGGGGCCGTCTTCGACCAGTGACTCAGGGGTCCAGCCCCGCCGGGAGCCGCGCAGCCCGACGTGCCTACATCCACCACGCGCTGGAAGGACGGCCGCTTCGGCCGGTTCACTCTCGACGTACCACTCGGCGAGGGTGGTTTCGGCGAGGTGTGGTCGGCCCGTGACCCTCTGCGACCGGGCGAGCGCCTCGCGCTCAAGATCGCGCGTTCTTCGTCCGGGGCGGTCGGCGCGGGTAGGGCTTCCCGTGAGTTCCGCTTGGGCGCTCGCGTCCGGCACCCGGTTCTCGTGGAGCTCCTCGAGAGCGGAGTGGCGGAGGGGCGCGAGTACCTCCTCGCCGAACGGATCGACGGGCGTCACCTCGAGCCGCCGTGGCCGCGCGACGGCCTCGAGGCCGTCACCGTCGATCTCCTCGGCGCGCTCGAAGCCGTTCACGCCGCGGGTCTCGTTCACGGCGACATCCAGCCGGGGAATCTCATCGTCGAGGGAGCGTCTCCGCCTGGGCCGCGCCCGACCTCGAGTGGCGCGAGCCCGCGGGCGCGTCTCCTCGACTTCGGCCTAGCGCGAGAGCGCGGGTACGAAGGCGCAAAGCGGACGGGTGGCCACCCGCTGTTTCTTTCGCCGGAGGCGCTCCTCGGCGAGACGCCGGACGAGCGTGCTGATCTCTACTCGCTCGGACTCGTTCTATTTCAGTGTCTCGTGCGCTCGATCTCGTCGCCCCTCGCCGAGCACCTCGAGTACGCGCTTGCCGGGGGCTACCGTGACGAAGCGTCCCAGGTCGACTTACCCTGGAAGTTCGGATCGCTTCTCCCGCGCCTTCTCGAGCCGCAGCCCCGCGCACGCCTTCAGTCCGCGTCGGAGGCGCTCGAACTCGTCTCCGGCGAGCGGGACGGTAGGCGAACGACGGTTCCGTCCTTCGAATCGTCCTCGACGATCGGCGTAGGAGAGTATTCGGAGTCGCTCCGGCGAGCTCTCACGAGCGTCGCCGGCGGCGGGGCGAAGCTGCGGACGCTCGTCGTCACCGCCGAGAGAGGGGGCGGAAAGACCCGATGCATCCGGGACGCTTCGCTCTCGGCCGTCGCCCTCGGTGTCCGCTCGATGGAATGGCCCCTCGCGCTTCGCGCAGCGGAGAATAGAGCTCGCGAACGCGAGTCGGGCTCTGCCGGTAGCGGGGAAGAGCTCGCCGTCGCACCCGGATCGAGGCGCGACGAGCGCCTTCGCCTTCTCGATGCGTTGGAAGAGGTGCTCGCAGAACAGCCGACCGCGCTTCTCGTCGACGACGCCGATCGCTTGACCGGCGACGAGGTCGCGCTTCTCTCGGCCCTCGTTTCGGACCGACAGCGCGCGCGACGGGAGGGGGCTCGGGCGCCACTCGTCTTGGTCGTCACCCAGGAGCTGGAGGGATCGGCGAGGCCGGAGGTGCTCGGACTCCTCGCGCTTCTGCGGGAGTCTTATTCGACGAGCGAACACCGACTGCGCCCCTGGGGCGAGGTGGAGCTGTCACTCTACCTCGACGAAGTTCTCCCGCCTCGGCGTGAGCTCGGAGAGTTCGAACGCGCGTTCCGCGAGCGCACGGGTGGCAATCCCGGCCTGGCGCGCGCTCTTCTCCGCGAGGTCGCGCGCCGCGGCGAGCTCGTGCGCCGCACTGGGGCGTGGCGCGTCGCGCTCGAGGCGCTCGCCACGCTCGAGCCACCCGGCGAGCGTCGGCTCTTCGACGAGGCGTGGATCGCGCTCTCGCCGCCCGCGCGCGCCATCGCCACGGCTGCAGTCCTCGCGTTCGATCCGAAGACCTCGCCGAGCGATGAGGACTGGGCATCGACCTGCGGCCTCGACCGGCCTGGCGTTCGCGCCGCGCGGCGGGAGATCGACGCGAGCGATCTTCTGCGCAGCGGAGGAACGCTCGACTCCGCGCTCCGGAACCTGGCCTCGGGACGACGCCTTCGGGTTCGCATCGGACGTGCAGCGGGCCCAGTCGAACGAGTTCGTCTCCGTCGTATCGTAGCGCGGTGGAGTGGGGCATCGCCGCGCGAGCGTCTCTACCAGCGTCTGCGCTTCGAGTCGGTAGACTTCGCTTCGATTCGCACGCTTGCGACGAACGGGGACGCGGTCGACCTCAGGCTCTTCAAAGCGCACGCGACGTCGCGCGCGGACGCTGCGGACCGAGCGCGGAGCGCCCGATTCGCCGCCGAGCTCGCGATGCGCCGCGGTCAATTCGCCGCGGCCGCTGTGTGCGCACGTCTCGCCGTGCTCTCCTCCCCGACAAACGGCCACGACCACGACCGAGTTCGCGATCGGTTGCTCCTCGCGGAAGCGCTGGCGTTCGCCGGACGCACCGGCGACGCGCGAGCGGCCTTCGAGCTCGCGGCCCGCGGGGCGACGGGAGAGCTGGCCGCTCGAGTTGCCTACGGCCGCGCGGTTTTCGCGTACCGCATCAACGAGTTTCGCAACGCGGTCGCGTTTTGCGCAGAAGCAGTACGCGGCGACGGAGTCGTTCCCGCCTACCGCAGTCTCTCGGGGACGCTTGCGCTCGCGTCCGGAGATCGCCGGCGCGCCGCGGACGAATTCCGGCGTGCGTTCGCCCTCGCGACGGATCGCGGCGATTTACGGGCGTCGGCCGCGACCGCGGTCAACGCGGCGCGACTCTACCTGCGCGAAGGTCGAAGCGGCGTCGCCGAGCGGCTTCTCGCGCGAGCAACACGAGCTTTCTCGCGCGCGGGCGAGTTCGCCGAGGCGGCGCGAGCTCGGGGCAATCTCGGCGTCGTCTACCGTCGCCGCGAGAAGATCGACGCGGCGTTCACCGCGCTCGAGAGCGCCGCGGACGATCACCGCCGGGCGGGCGACGCGGAATCGCTCGCCGCGAGCCTCGCCAGCCTGAGCGCACTCGCGCGCGAAATTGGTCTCGCCGGAACGGCTTCGCGGTATGCGCAGGCGGCGCGCAGAGCGGCGAGCCGCGCCGGAGCGGCCGCCGAATCGAGACTCGCGCGGAGTCCCGAGTGGGCGATCCACTCCGCTCTGCTCGCGCTCGATCTCGGGGGAGAAGCCGGCACGTCCGATTCTCCGAGCGGCGAGGCGAGCCGTGCGCGCGAGGGCGCGGACGCGCTCCTTCTCCGAGTGCGCTCGCGCTCCGTCGACGATCTCGCCGCCGACGAACGGCTCGCGCGACGCGCCGGCGACGAAGCTCTCGATCCCGGGGACGCTGTCTGGATCCTCGCGGCCCTCGAGCGCGCGCGAGCGAACGAGTGCGCTCGCGCCGGGGACAAGGAGACGGGTTCCGCGGCGCGACTCTCTGCTCTTGCGATTACCGGCCTCGAACGTCTCGCACGAAAGAGTCGCGTCGCGAGAGTCGGTCTCCTCACCGAGCGCATCGAACGCAGCTCGCCGGGTGAGACGGACCCGAACGACCGCCGCGATCTCGCCGCGGCGCTCGACGGACTCGCTCATCGCGGAGTCCGCGCCCGAGCCCTCGCCGTGCTGGTGCGGCGATCCGACGAGTCGGAGCGCCGCACGTTTCTCAAACAACTTCGTTCGCTCGTCGACGAGTGGACGCTCGACGTCTCGGCGTCCGATCGTCCGTCCTTCTTCGGCCGAACCGATATCGCGGAGATCGTCAGCATGATCGAACCCACTCAGACTTCCGACTCGATCGAGTCCGATCGCTCCACCGGAGAGGTGCTCCGATTCACGCGCGAGATTCTCGCCACGGACGACGTCCGGCGCGTCCTCCGTGAGATCGTCGACGCAGCGAGCGGGCTCACCGGTGCCGAGCTCGGCGCGCTCGTCGTTCGCGGCGGCGGGGGCTTCGAGATCGCGGCGGCGAGAGAGCACGGCGAGGATATCGAGGAGCCCGAAAGTCGCATCAGCACGACGATCGTCGATCGCACTCTCCGAGACGGTCGTCCGCGGCTGACGACGGACGCCGCCGAGGACATCACGCTCCGATCGATCACGAGTGTCGAGGAGCTCGGCCTCAGGAGCGTCCTTTGCGTTCCAGTTCGCGCACGCGAGGGAGGCGGCGGGGCGGTCCTCTATCTCGACAACTCCGTCGAGCGCGGCGTCTTTACGGCAAGTCAGCTCGCCCTCGTCGAGAGTTTTTGCGTCGTCGGCGCGCTCGCTTGGCGGTCGGCGGAGGAACGGCGTGAACGTGAGGAACTCGTCGGCGAGCTCACGCGCGTGCGGGCGACGCTCGAGAGCGAGCTCGGTTCCGCGCGGCGGCAAGTGCGCGAAGCCGATCGACGCGAAGCGGTGGAGTTCGACGGAATCGTCGGTGCGAGCGCGGCGATGCGTCGAGTTCTCCGGTGGATCGAGACCATCGCGCCTTCCGATCTCCCCGTTCTCATCTCGGGACCGAGCGGAGCGGGGAAGGAACTCGTCGCGCGTGCGGTCTACCGGCATTCGCGGCGGCGCGACCGGCCGTTCGTGGCCGAGAACTTCGGTGCGATCCCGGCGGGGTTGATCGAGAGCGTTCTCTTCGGCCACCGCCGCGGTGCGTTCTCGGGGGCCGATCGCGATCAGCGCGGCCTCTTTGAGCTCGCGTCCGGGGGGACGCTCTTTCTCGACGAAATCGGGGAGCTTCCGCTCGAGCTGCAGTCGAGACTTCTCCGCGCGCTCGAGGAGGGGGAAGTGCGACCGCTCGGGAGTGAGAGTGCGATCCGCGTCGACGTTCGCATCATCGCAGCCACGAACCGCGACCTGCGCGCGGCCGTTGCCGACGGGCGTTTTCGCGAGGATCTCTACTTCAGGCTCCAAGGCGCCGAAGTCCGTGTGCCGCCGCTCTCAGAGCGCCGTGAGGATGTCGCTCCGCTGGTCGCGCATTTTCTCGCGCGGGAGACCGAGTCAGGGGCGCCCGCGCGGCGATTCTCCGCCGAGGCGCTCGAACGCCTCGAGCGCCATCGCTGGCCGGGAAACGTCCGCGAGCTCCAGCACGAAGTGCGCCGCGCGTGTCTCCTCGCCGAGAGCCGCGTCATCGGGGTCGACGATTTGTCGGACTCCGTCCGCGAAGGCCGCGGGCTCGATGGAGGCGCGAGCGAACACGAGTCGGCCGGAGGTTCCGGGGCGTTTCTTTCCCTCAAGGAGATCGAGAAGCGCGCGATCCTCGACGCCCTCGCGCGGTTCGAAGGGCACCGCGGCAAGGCGGCGGCAGCGCTCGGAGTCGCGCGGTCGACCCTCTACTTGAAGCTGAAGAGCTACGGCGTCGCGGACTAGCGGAGAGACGCTCGCACTTCGTGCCCGTCTCGTCCGGGGCGTCCGGCTTCGGCTCGGGTCCGAATCTAGTCGGCGAATCCCTCCATCGGATGGCCTCGAGTTCACGAGCGGCTTTGATAGACTGGCCGCGTTGCGTTTCGCTTCTCGGGTACGAGATCCCCGTTGTCTCACGACGAGATTCACAAGATGCGCACGGAGAACGACGCAGAGGGCACCGACTTGAGGCTCGAACTTGACTGAGCGCTCGCTCGCGATTGCGGTTTTCCTCGGCGGAACGCTCACTCTGGGATGCGCCGCCGTCCCCCGGGCAAACGCCGCCGAGCGACCGTTCGTCATTCGGGTCGTCGACGAGGCGACCGGCCGCGGCGTTCCGCTCGTCGAGCTCTCGACGACGAACGGGATTGCGCTCTGGACCGATTCGAACGGCATCGCTGTCTTCGACGAGCCGGGGCTCGTCGGACAGAGTGTCTTCTTCTCGGTACGCTCGCACGGTTACGAGTACCCGGAAGACGGTTTCGGCTACCGCGGCAAGGCGCTCCTCGTGAAGCGGGGGGCGAGCGCGACGCTCCGTGTCCGACGCACGCAGATCGCAGAGCGCCTCTACCGCGTGACGGGCGCGGGCATCTACCGCGACAGCGTGCTCGCTGGGATCTCCGTTCCGATCCGGCGATCGCTCGTCAACGCGCGCGTGGTGGGGCAGGACAGCGTCCTCACGGCGATCTACCGCGGAAGAATCCATTGGTTTTGGGGCGACACGAGCCGCGTGCGCTATCCGCTCGGAAACTTCTTTACGACGGGCGCGACATCTCACTTTCCCGCCCGCGGCGGTCTCGATCCCGCGGTCGGAGTGGATCTCGAGTACTTCGAGAACGACGAAGGCTTCGTCCGCCCGATGGCGAAGTTCCCCGGTCCGGGGCCGACCTGGTTGAGTGGCCTCGTCGTTCTGGGCGAAGCGCCGAACGAGCGGATGTTCGCTCATTACGAGCGCATTGAATCGGGGGTGATCCGCGCGTACGAGCGCGGCCTCGTCGAGTTTAGTGGGGACGAAAACGAGTTTTCGATCGTCTCGAAGTTCGAGCACGCGCAGCCGTTTCCGGGCGGAGCGCACACGCTCGTGTTGGCGCGTGAAGGAGTGCCGTACGTCTATTTCTGCGATCCACTTCCGCTCGTGCGCGTGCGCGCGGACGCGCAGAGTCTCGCGGAGCAATCGGCGTACGAATCGTATTCACCGCTCGTCGAGGGGGAGCGCGACGCGAAGACGGCGCCGCTCGACCGGAGCGAAGGCGGCGAGCTCCGCTTCGCGTGGAAGCGCGGCACCGCGCCGCTACTTCCCGCGACGCTTCACGATCGCATCCGGAAAGGGGACCTCCGGGAGGACGAGAGTCCGTACGCGCTGCGCGACGTCGAGGCGGGAAAGACCGTAGCCGCGCACCGCGGGACGGTCGAGTGGAACGCGCACCGGCGCCGCTGGGTCTGCGTGTTCGTCGAAGTCGGGGGAACGTCGTTTCTCGGCGAGGTGTGGTACGCCGAAGCCGACCGCATCCTCGGTCCCTGGGTGTGGGCGCGGAAGATCGCGACTCACGACCGTTACAGCTTTTACAACCCGCGGCATCATCCGTTTTTCGACGCCGAGGGCGGCCGGATCATCTACTTCGAGGGAACGTACGCGACTACGTTCTCCGGCAACTCGACGAAGACCCCCCGCTACGACTACAACCAGATCCTCTACCGGCTCGACCTGGATGATCCGCGACTCAATCTCCCCGTCGCGGTCTACGAAACGACGAGCTCAGACGGCCAACTCGCGCTCGGGGATCACTCATCTGAAGCGGCCACAGCCGACGAAGAACGAGCGATCGCGTTTTGGGCGTTCGAACGACCGGGAGCCGACACCGTCCCGATCCGTCTTTCGCTAGCGCGCGGTGGTGCGATGGTCTACGGCTACTCGCCCGGCGCGGAGGAGCGACCCTCGGCGACGGTGCCGCTCTGGGAGTTTACGCGAGCGAGCGACGACGGCCGTCGCTACGCGACCGACGATCGCCGACCCGACGGCGCAACGTGGAAGCGGGGGGGCGAGCCGGTCGGTTACGTGTGGCCGCATGCCGGTCGACGCACTGCTCCGCGGTGACCGCTCCCGAATCGCGACGTCGAGGAACCTGGATTCGTCATTCGTCGAGAAGTCGCACCGCCGCGTCGATGACTTCGCGGCTGTGCCGATCGAGCGTGTCGGCGTCGAGGTTCAGGAGAGCGTTCAGAGCCTTCTCGTTCCGCTGCCACGCGAGGGCCTTGATCACGACGTGCTTGATCTCCGCGGGCGCGACGCCCAGGAGCTCTACGAGGTAGTCCGTCGACTCAGGGGTCATGACCTGCGAGAGGGTGTGGATGTTGAGCCGGGCACGATGCCACTCACCGGAGCTGCGGTGGCGCTCGAGCTCCGTTCGGTAGGTGTCCAAGTAGCCGGCGCGGATGGCGTCGTCGTCGCCCTGGTAGGAGGCGAGAAGAATGCCCGCGAGATGTCGATCGAACTCGCCGGCGAGCGCGCCGAGTACCTTCGGGAGATCCTTCTCGCTTTTCAGATAGAGACCGAACCGAAGGAGCCCTTCGTCGTGATCGAACGCGTCACTGAGGAAGCGCCCGACGAGGAGCTCTTCCTCCGACCAGAGCCGCGAACGCATGAATCGCTGCCCCGCTTCGCTATCGAGAAGCGCCGCGAGCTCGACGACCTTCGCGTACCCCTCCTCTCCCTGACTGACGAGATCCATCGCGAGGATCCAGAGACCTTCGAGGTCGCCCCTCGCGAAGAGCCGCGCGGCGAGCGAGTCCGCTTCGGCGACCGTCGTCCGTGGGCGGTCGGACGGTGAAGCCCGCTTCGGCCTAGAATTCATCGCGGCCGCATCGCTCGCGGCCCGAGCGGCCGCGCTCTTCGCTTTCGCGGAGTCGTTCCTCAGCTCGCGTTCGAGCGCTCTTGCCTTTGCGAGGCTCGCCCTGAGCGCGTCGTTCTCTCCCCGCAGGGTTTCGATGCGGGAGTCGAGCTCCGACTGGTCCGCGATGGCCGCGTCCGCGCGCTTCGTTTCCGAGTCGAGGGCGAGATAGAGATAACTCGCGCCGAGAGTGAGGACGGCGACGGCGGCCGAAAGAGCCGCGGTGATCTTTCCGGACATCAAACTGACTCCGAGGACGGTGAGGTTGCTGTTCGAAAGTGACGATCCGGCCGCGACCGCGGAGCCGGCGCTCACGCCGGCGGCGTTCGCCCGAGCCCCGACGCTCCACGACGCTGCAAGTGCTGCGACCCACACACCGCGCGCGCCGAAGTCGTGGTCGAGTGCGCAGCGAAGCCGGGCGAGACCGCGCTTTTGACGCGTACGAACCGTTTCCACCGGGACGCCCTCGCGCCGGGCGATCTCGCGCGGCGGAAGGTTTTCGTAGAATCGATGGAGGATCACTTCGCGGTACGGCGACTCGAGCGCAAAGACGGCGTCGGCGATCCGCCGAGCGAGGGCTTCCTTCTCGGCGATCTCCGTGACGGACGGGAGTCCTTCGCGGCGCGCGGCCAGCCACTCGCGTTCGCGGCGGCGCGTTTCCCGGCGGTGGCGTGAGATCGCGGCGTTGCGCAGCACTCGCGCGAGCCAGGCGCGACTCGTGTCGGGATGCTCGGGCGGCCGGCGAACCGCGCTCAGGTACGCCTCTTGAACGAGGTCGTCCGCGTCAGCGTCGCGCCCGACGAGCGCGGATGCGAGCGAACGGAGAAAGCTGCCGTGAGAGAGAAGAGCTTCGGCGTCGTTCATGGCATCGAGATTCTGAGCGACGGGGCGGTATGCGCGATGGGGATCGTCCGTTTCGTATCGCCATCTTGTGCCGTCGTCTAACCGGTGCACGCCGCCGCTCGGAAAGTCGGTTCAAGAAACTGGGGATTTCGTCCGTGTCCACTCGGCGCCCGCGACGATCCCCGCGGAAGTCGCCCCGAGGTCGGGTGAGATGTCCGGGAACATCGGGTATGGATGGTGGACTCGAGAATCGTCCCGAGGAGACGCGCGAAAGCGCGGAAGCGAACGTCGAGCGGTGAAGGGAAGAGACGCATGAACGAACGATGGCGGGCTCCGCGTAAGCGGTTCGTCGTGGTCGGGTGGGCTACCGTATGGACCCTCGCCGCTTGCTCAGGGGGGGGCGCGCCGCGGCAGCGCGGTGGGGACGCAGCGACCTGGCGGCGCATCGAGAGCACCCGCGGACACGCGTGGGACGTCGCGTTCGCGCCGGGAGCGCGTCAGTGGGCCGCGGGCGGATCGGAGAAGCTCTTCGTTCGCAACGATCCCGATCGCGGCGGCTCGGCGCGGGCGTCGAGCGCTGCATCGAGCGCGCGGGCGAACGGTACCATCGAGTGGGCGCTCGAGGACGTCACGGGTGTCTCGTACAGTCCGGACGGGAGTCTGCTTCTCGCCTCGCGAAAAACGCGCGGTCTCGCGGTGTACGACCTCGATTCGCGCTCGCGCCTCGCGATTCCTCCGTCACTCGCTGAGCGGGATCGCGCCGGCGCCGTGTTTCTCCCGGGACGGCCCCAAGCGACGCCGCAGATTCTCCTACGCGGCGCGGATTCGACCGCGCTCGAGATCTGGAGTGTCGCGACTTGGCGCCGCGTACGCGCTTGGACCGCGCACGCGCGCGGAGTCGAAGAATTCGCAGCGAGTCCCGACGGTCGCTCGATCGTCTCGACGGACGGCTCGACGGCTCCCGTACGCGTTTGGGATTCCGAGACGGGAGTCATCGTCTGCGAGCTCGCGATTCCGGACGGCATCGACGACTCCGTCGAAGCACTCGCCGCCGGACCGAGCGGGCGCATCGCGGCCGGCGCGGGAGATCGGATCCTGCTTTGGGAACTCGACGGCGCGATGCGGCACGACCCCGTGCCGCGAGTTCTTCGCCATCACCGCGGCCGCGTGGCTCAGCTCGCGTACAGCGCGGACGGCGCGCTCCTCGCATCGGCGAGCGCGGGCCGTGTCGTCGGTAGCGATCTCGAAGCGCGCGACGTCAAGCTCTGGTGCGCGAGTTCGGGCGACCTCGTCCGAACGCTTCCCTGGGAAGGCGGAATGGTTTGGGCGGTCGCCTTCGACCCGGCGCGCGATCGCCTCGCCGTGGGAGGTGAGGGCGGAGTCGACGTCTGGGAATCGGACGAGAGCTCCTAGATCCTCGCCCGCAGAGTCGACTCGCACTCGGTTGCCCCTCCTCGGGGCCGGCGTTAGAATGCCGCTCGATCCTGCGACAATGAAGGGCGGCGTACTGCGCCGCCGACGGAATGGAGCAGAGCAATAGGGTTGCCGGGCACCGGGTCAGGTCTTAACGGAAGCAGCCCACTCGGATCTTCTCTATGTGGTCTGCTCCTTTTTTTCTCTGCGCCTCCGCAGTGAACTCCGATCGAACGTCACGCGATGCCACCGGAAGCGGGACGCGGAGGTGAGCGATGAGCTTTCAAGTCCTCGCCCGGCGCTATCGACCGCGCCGTTTCGACGAGGTCGTCGGCCAGGAGTCGATCGCCGAGACCCTCCGCGCGGGCATTCTTCAGGATCGCGTCGCGCACGCGTATCTCTTCACCGGTCCACGCGGCGTCGGGAAGACGTCGATGGCGCGGATTTTCGCCAAGGCGCTCAATTGCCGGACGGCGGCCGAGGCCGAAGGCGACGCGCGCGGTGTGCCGTGCGACGAGTGCGAGATCTGCGAGGGAATCCACATCGGGCAGGACATCGACGTCGTCGAAATGGACGGCGCCTCGCACCGCGGTATCGAGGATGTCCGGGCGATCATCGAGAGTGTCGGGCGGCCCGCCACGCGAAGCCCGTACAAGATCTTCATCATCGACGAAGTCCACATGCTCACGCGCGAGGCCTTCAACGCGCTCCTCAAGACGCTCGAAGAGCCGCCGGCGCACGTCAAGTTCATCTTCGCGACGACCGAAGCGCACCGGATTCCCGATACGGTGCTTTCGCGCTGCCAGCGATTCGATTTCCATCCGATCACGGACGAGGCGATCGTCCGCCGGCTCGCGCAGATCGCGGCGGCCGAGAAGCGCGAGTGCGAGGACGGAGTGCTCGAGAAGATCGCCGCCTGCAGCCGCGGCGGTTTGCGCGACGCGCAGACGCTACTCGATCAACTGCTCACGTTCTCTGAAGAGATTCTGCGCGCGGAGGACCTCGAGCGAGTGACGGGACGCGTTTCCGACGGTCTCGTCGGTTCGCTCGCCGAAGCGGTGATCGAGGGGGATCACGCGGGTGTGCTCGGCGTGCTCGGCGAATGTCAGTCGGCGGGGGCCGATCCGGCCGTCCTTCTCGATCAAGTGATCGAGGGGTTTCGCGAGCGGCTCCACGCGGCGGGCGGCGAATCGGGAGCGGAGGCGCGCATCGATCGCTTGCTCGGTGTCCTTCAGATCTGTCTCGAGACGGCGCGGCAGCTCCGGTACTCGGCGCATCCGACGATTGCGGTCGAGGTGGTCCTGCTCAAGGCGGCCCGACTCGAGGACCCGCTGGCGCTCGACCAAGTGATCGCCAAGCTCGCTGAGCTCGAAGCATCGGGGATCGCCGACGCCCCGGCGCCGCGCGCCGGGCGCGCGCGCGCGGAGCCGACCGGAGACGCATTCACCGCGCCGCGAGCCAGACGAGACGTGGAGAGCGGCGGTCGCCGCCCGAGCGAGCCACCCTCCGACTCCCCGAGCGCGCGAGACTCCGCGCGGCCGGACGTCACGGAAAGCGGCACGGCGATGGAGGCGCGCGCCGGCATCGCGGTGACGCTCGAGGAGCCAGCCGGAGACGCAGTCCCGCCGGCGCGAACCGTCGCAGAATCACTCACCGCCGTCGTCGGCACCGAAGCGCCCGATGCCGCCCCGGCGGCGGCGCGCGAGTCGAGCGTCCCCGACGCCGCTCCGAGCGGTCGGAGCCGTGCCGCGAAGTTCGACTTCGAACGATTGAGCGGACTGTGGAACCAGATCACGATCGAGCTCGAGGAACATCACCCGAGCATCGCCCCGCTCATCGCCGGCGCCGCACTTCGACCCGGGCGGCGAAGCGATCTCGTTCGCCTCGAGTTCGCCGAAGATTTTTTTCTTCAGCGGATGCAGTCACCCGGAAACAAGAACGCGCTCGAGCGTCTCGTCGCCGACGTAACGGGGGACGCGTGGGCACTGGAGCTCGTGCGTGGAAGCGGTGAATCCGCCTCACCGCGCGCGGAGGCCGCGGTGAAGAGAGAACGACGCACCGCCGAACCGAGCGACGACAGAGATGCCGCGGCGCGCGGAGGCAACGATGCCGCGAGCGCAGCCGCCGAGTCGGACGCCGCGGCGACCCGTGATCCCGATACGAGCGAGCGAATCCCCTCCGGAGAGGAACCCGCCGGTCGCCTCGCCGAGCGGCCTCTCGTCGGCAAGGCGAAGAAGCTCTTCAAGGGGAGGATCGTTTGATCCTTTCGCGAACGGCCGCGGCGATGGACGATGGTCTCGCTTCGATCGGGCGATCCTCGCGCCTTCGGCCGAGAATTGCGCACCGCCACCAGACTCTCGACACAAAGGAATAGACTTCATGAGCGCAGACATGAGTGATCTCCTCCGTCAGGCCGGGCGCCTGCGGAAGGACATGGAGGGGGTGAAGGACGA
Source organism: Planctomycetota bacterium (assembly GCA_965223845.1). Lineage (GTDB taxonomy): Bacteria > Planctomycetota > UBA8108 > UBA8108 > SXIK01 > CBDCXR01. The sequence goes on from CBDCXR010000004.1 coordinate 459,830, forward strand.
GCTGCGCGAGCGGTACGTCGAATCGGACGCCGGCGGCGGGATGGTCGAGGTCGTCTTCAACGGGCAGCAAGAGCTCGTCAAAGTCTCGATCGACCCGAAGGCGGTCGCGCCGAGCGGCGACGGCAAGGTCGATGTCGACCTGCTCGAGGATCTCGTTCTCGCGGCCGTGTCGAGCGGGCTCGAGAAGTCGAAGGAGTTGATGCGGACGGAGATGGACAAAGCGACCGGCGGGCTGAGTAAGACGCTGCCGGGGCTCTTTTAGCGGGTAAAGAAAGTACTCGGGAACGGGAATTCGAGAACGGAAACGCGCCGAGGATGGACGTCTACACGAAAACCGTTCAACGCCTCGTCGCCGAGTTCGAGCGGCTTCCGGGGATCGGCCGAAGAACGGCCGAGCGGCTCGCTTATTTCGTCCTTCGCGACTCGGAAGAGGATGCCATGCGCCTTGCGCGCGCGATTCGCGACGTCAAGCAGAACGTGCGCCACTGTTCGGAGTGTTTTCATCTCTCCGAGGGTGATCGCTGCGAGATTTGTTCGGACGAGTCTCGCGACCGCACGGTGATCTGCGTCGTCGAAGAGCCGAAGGATCTCTTTGCGATCGAGGCGTCGGGATCGTATCGCGGTGTGTATCACGTGCTCCTCGGATCCTATGCACCGCTCGACGGAACGAGCGAAGCCGAACTAACTGTAGATGCTCTCGTCGCGCGTCTCCGCAAGGGCGATGTGCGCGAAGTGATCCTCGCGACAAATCCGAATTTCGAGGGAGAAGGGACCGCCGCGTACTTGCGGGAGCGCCTCGCGGATCTTAGAAACTTGAAGATCACCCGGATCGCGCGCGGAGTGCCGAGCGGCATGCGCCTCGAGCATGTGTCGAAGACGATCGTCGCCGACGCGCTCGAAGGTCGCCGCGAGATGCCGCCGGCGCCGGAGTGATCGAGTGCGCTCGGTCGCGCGGTTTTAGCACGGCAGAATCTACCGGCACGGCGGTGAGAGTGCGGGAGAGGACGCCGGAGACGATGACGGGTCGGTGACCGGCACGTGTGAAACTGAGGTCGAAACCAAAGCGGTATCGCTGGTGATTCGCGCGGTCGCAGGCCTATCGATGGGAGACGGACGATCGTGACGCCGGAGTTTCGCAGTCGGCGCTGGATGGGGTGCAGCGTCTCCCGCGCGGAGGTCAGTCAAGCGCGGACTAGTGTCGGGATCGCGGTCGCCATCGCAATCGCCGTCACTCTTTCCGTCGCGGTTCCGTCCGTCAGCTTCGGACAAGCCGATGGTCCATCCGCGGGCGCCGGCACGCCGGCGGTCGATCGAGAAACGATCGAGGACTCCGCCGACGCGGAGGACACGGAAGCGACGGACGGCGAGCCGGGAACGGTCGAGTCCGACCAGGCGCGCGTCGAGATCGTCGATCTCTGGTTTCCCCGGCGGGTCGCGGAGTCCGGTCTTCGTCCGTACGGCGCCTGGATTCCGGTGTACGTCGAACTGAAGAGTCGCTCCGGACTCGAGGAGGAGGCGGTCGTCGAACTCCTCACCGAATCCCAGTTCGGCGAGGATGAGCGGAGCAAGGACCGTTACAGCGTCCGGCGCACGGTGACCGTCCCCCCCGGTACGGCTCGGCGCGTATGGCTGAACGCTCGCTGCGCACCGAAAGAGCGACAACGCGTTCAGCTCACGATCTCGACGAACGGGGCCCGGCCGGAAGATGAGCGCGTCGTCGCATTCGATCGCACTCTCGGTTTCGCCGACAGCCACGATCCGAGCCTCGAGGGCAGTGAGTCGACCGTCGCGATTCTTTTCGTCGGCGGCGGAGGTGATCGACTCCTCCCGGACGCCGCGTGGTTTCGCCGGAGTCAGTTTTCGTCGGAGTCGATGCTCGTCGCGGATTCGTGTCCGCCCGATCGATTGCCCACGACCCCGACGGGTTACCACCCGTTCGATCTCGTCGTTCTCCGCAATCTTCGCGATACGCGACTCGAGCCGGTGCAGGTCGAAGCGCTCCGGCGTTGGGTGCATCTCGGCGGCACGGTCGTCCTCGCGCCTACCGAGACCGGGGCGGAGATCCTGCGCGGTGAGCTCGCACAAGCACTCCTCGGGGAAAACTTCAGCGATCCGGGCTCCGTGGTCGAGCGCACTCCCGGTCCAGTGGTCGGCATCGATCGCCGACGCACGCGCACCGCGATCGGATTGGCCGACGGAATCAAGTTTGTCGTCGGTGTCGAGGAATACGATCGGCCGGCGGGACCGTGGCCGAAGCTCGTTCACGCCGACCCCATCGGCGGCGAGGTCGTGCGCGAGTTGATCGCGTTCCCGCGGAGAATCGCGGAGGATCTCGAATTCGACCCCGAGAAAGTCGACTCCGTGCGCGCGGACGACCCCGAAGCGGCCGTTCGACTCTACTCCGAGGTTCGGCGCGGAGCGGGAGTGGTCGGCGCGCTCTGTTTCGACGGATCCACCTTCGCGACACCCGAGCGAACGCCGTGGATGCGAAGCGTGTGGGAGTGGATCCTCCGGGGCGACGGCTCAGCGGTCGGACGCGTTTTTCCGTTCCAGCGAAACGCCGCGGCCGTCGTGCAGGGCGGGCTCGTTCGTCGGCTACAGGATTCGTCGCGGGACGTGGGGTTTCCGTACATCGTTCTCCTCGTCGTCGTCTATCTCGTCCTCGTCGGTCCGGGACTCTATTTCCTTTTGAAGCGCATGGGGCGACTGCCGTGGCTGATCTGGGTCGAGCCCCTCGTCGTCTTCGTATACCTCGGTCTCATGATCGTCGGCGGCTACGTCTCGAAGGGTGTGATCACAAAGGCGCGGCAGTGGACGCTAATCTCTCACCGCATCGGCGATGAGTACGCGGTCCGGCAGAGTTACCTCGCGGTGTTCGCCGGGGCGGAGTCGCAGTACGACATCGGGATCGTGGGATCGTCGACCGTGAAGCCGATCTACGGCAACGACGAAGCCGTCCCACCGATCATCGAGATGACCTCCGACGAGACTGGACGTCAGGACGTGAGCAACGTCGAGCTCGATCAATGGGCGGAGGCGTTCGTCGTCGATTTCGACGTTCTGGCGTCGAGCCCGGAGGGCGTCGTCGTCGAGGTCGCGGCCGCGGATGGCGGGACGTCCGGCGGGGGCGCTGACACTCGCGCTCGCGACGCCGACGCGCTCCCAGAGAATGCGCTCCCGACTCTCCGAGCGACCGTCACGAATCATCTCGACTACGCCGTGAAGACGGGCATTTTCGAGGACTCGGTGCGAGGTCAGTTCTTCCTGCCGGCCGTCGGTCCGGGCGAGTCACTCGAAGCGGAGCTCGAGCCTCTCACCGAGGAGACGGCAGATCGAGTTCCTCCGGAGTGGCGCAGCTTCGCGGCGGAGGCGGGGCAGAGCGGTTACGGATACGGTGCCGGTGCGCGCATCATCGCGGTGATCGACCGCACGGATGCAGACTTCGCGCCGGAGTGGAACGGCAATCTGCGCGAGCGCGTCGAGCTTTACGCGCAGTTTCGGCGATGAGGGTCAACGTCGATATGCGCGGCGAGAGAGCGAACGGAGCGGCTGGGTCGTGAGCGAACCGGAAGCGAACGAAACGGCGGGCGAAGAGCCGCTCGCCGCCGAAGGCTCGGCGGAGAATGTCCAAGCCGCGACGTCGGTCGAGGCGAGCGTCAGCGTCGCCGCCGCGCAAGTGGAATCGACATCCGTGCCGCGACCGATCGTGAGCGTGCGCGGGCTGAAGAAGCACTACGGCGAAACCTACGCGGTGCGAGATCTCTCGTTTGACGTCATGCCCGGGCACATCTTCGGCTTCATCGGGCCGAACGGCGCGGGAAAGACGACCACGCTTCGCGTTCTTGCGACGCTGCTCGAGCCGACGGCGGGATCGATTACCGTCGACGGCTACTGCGTCGAGGCGGACACGGAGATCGTGCGGCAACTCATCGGCTACATGCCGGATCATTTCGGCGTCTACGACGGAAACACCGTCGAAGAGTACCTCGAATTCTTCGCCGGCGCGTACGGTGTTCCGCGAGCGCGGAGGCTCGGCACGATTCGCGACGTGATGGCGCTCACCGATCTCATCGCGCTCGGCGACCGAATGGTCGGGTCGCTTTCGAAGGGCATGAAACAACGGCTCTGCCTGGCGAAGACGCTGATTCACGATCCCAAAGTGCTCATCCTCGACGAGCCGGCGTCCGCACTTGATCCGCGAGCGCGCATCGAGTTTCGCGCGCTCCTCAAGGAGCTGCGGACGATGGGAAAGACGATCATCATTTCGAGTCACATCCTGACCGAGCTCTCCGATGTGTGCGACGCCGTCGCGATCATCGAGAAGGGCGAGCTCGTCGACAGCGGCGCGATCGCGCACCTTCAGAAGAAGGGACAGCGCGGCGACCGGGTGCGGATGCAGCTCCTTGCGGACGCGAACGGAGTCGAGGAGATCCTCGGCGGCGAAGCGGATGTCTCGTCGGTTCGGGCGGTCGGAAAGGACGTCTCCTTCGAATACCTGGGTGCACCCGAGGAGTTCCATCGGCTCGTCGAGCGCATAGCGTCGCGCGGCGTGCCTTTCCTCTCGATCGAGTACAACCCGACCGATCTCGAGGATCTCTTCCTCGAGCTCACGCGAGGAGACGTGCAATGAGCGATGGAGACGCGACCGCCGCCCCGGCTCCGGCGCGGAGCTGGCTGCGGACGAAGATCGACCTTCTCCAGGCGCTCGGCTGGCCGATCCTCCTCCGCGAGCTGCGAGCCGACTTCCGGCGGAATCGATTTCTGCTGACGCATTCGCTTTGCCTCTGCCTTCTCGGCACGGTGGTCCTCGTTCTCGTCGCGGCGCAAGTCGAGAACATCGAGAACACGCCGGTTCAGATCGGACGACGACTCTTCGGGCTCTTCTTCGATCTTCAGTACCTGGTCGTGCTTCTCGTGTTTCCCGCGTTCAGTGCGACGACGTTCGCCGAAGAGCGCAATCGCTTCACTCTCGATCTCCTTCTGACGACGACGCTGAAGCCGCGTCAGATCGTCTGGGGGAAGTTCCTCGCCTCGTCGGTCTATTGCCTCCTCTACGTCATCGCGAGCATTCCACTCATGGCGGTGTCGTTTCTTTTCGGCGGGATCACTCTCGTCGAAGTCACGGCGGCCTACCTCCTGCTCATCGCCCTCACCCTTCTCGTCTCTATGCTCGGAGTGTGCATCTCGAGTTGCTATTCGACCGGACTCCGCTCGACGCTCACGATGTACGCCGCAGTCTTCGCGATCGTCATCGCGTCGATCTACTACTACCGTGAAACAGGGACGGAGTTCCTCGGCGATCAACCGATCATCCGTCACGTGCTCGATGCGACACTCGGCTGGGGAAGTCCGGGCTTCGTCGGTGCGCTGTTCGCCGTGGTCGGAATCCTCGGCGCCGCATTCGGGTATCTCTTCATCGTGACGACCAACCGAATCCGCCCGCCGGCGGACAACAAGGCGACCGCGCTCCGCGTACTGACGCTATTCGCGGTCGTCGGCGTCTTGTGGACGCTCGCGTGGTCGCGCTGGCAGTCAGCGGGCGCCGACCCGTGGTCCGTCGTTCTCTGGACGGCGTTCACGCTCGGCTTCGTCGCGTGGATCTTTCCGACCGAGGACGCGCAGGTCTCGCGCCGGAATCGTCGGGCGTTCGGGCGCGTCGCGAAGATTTGGTATCCCCTTCGAGTCTTCGCCCCGGAGCGTTCTGGGGCTTCGTGTACGCCGTCGTAACGTCGACGGCGGTCTCCGCGGGGCTTCTCGCGCTTTGGGGCGCAATCGGCGACGTCCAGCTCGATGGCGGCGTGTCGCTCGTCGAAGGGATGCTCGGGTTCTTCCCGTTTTACTTCGCCGCGATCGCCGCGGGCGGGTTTCTGCTCGCAGTCGCTGATTTCAGCCCGCTCTACGCCCGTCTCACCGTGCTCTTCGCGCTCGTGATCACGGTCCTCCTTCCGGTGATCTTCGCGCTCACCGAGGAGCCCGACGCGGTGTGGACGCTCTATTATCTGTCGCCCGTAACTCTGTGGTGGTCACTCGATCCCGATCCACACATCGACACGGAAATCACCTACGAGCTCTACGGCGTGCCGGTCATTCAGATCGCGCGACTCGTCTACGGTGGGCTGGCGGTCGCATTCTTGCTCGTCGGTGTCATCGTCGCTCGACGGAGCGGATATCCGCTTCTCAGCTTCGCCGAGCGCCCGGCACCTACGAAACCGGTCGCAGAACCAGTCGCGGCCGATTGACGAGTCCGTTCGCGAGTGCCGTCGCGCTGGAATCGAGTTCGTCCCTCGCGCGTAGCACCGGCGGGGAGCGAGAGCTGCTGGACAGCTCGCGACATGGAACGTACCGCCGGTCGCCGACCCGTTCGCGTCAATTAGGCCGGATCACTCGCCGGTCGCCCTTACCGTAAACAGCGGATCTCCGACGTTGACGACGTCCCCCTCGCTCACGTGGATTTCCGCGACGCGACCCGCGAGATCTGCACGGATCTCGTTCTCCATCTTCATCGCTTCGAGCGTGAGAACGACGTCACCCGTCTCCACGTCGTTCCCCGGAAAACGGAAGAGCGACCCGATGATTCCCGTGAGCGGAGCCTTCGTAGTGAGCTCGTCGGTTGACCTCGCCTCCGGCGAAAGCTTGCGGCGCAGGCGATCTCGCTCGGTTTCGACGACCGCTTCAACGACGCCGTTCGCGACGGCGACGCGTACGGGAGTGTCGGCTGAGCGCGCGACGGGATCGAGGATCGTGGCGACGAGGCCATCTTCCGCCGTGCGTTCCCCGTTGCCGTTTCTCTGGTCGCGCACGTAGATCTCCCGTCGGTCCTTCGCGGCAAGAAACGGAGGGAGCGCCGTGAGGCAGAACGCCATCGACTCGCCGTCGATCTCGACGATTGCACGGTCGCCATCGAGCGTGACGACGGCTTCCCGGTCAGTGGTGGTGACGAAGTACTTCATGGATAATGCTCGAATTGACCCGGTTCGATGACCCACGCTGGAAGCGCGGTCTCGCGCTCTTCGCGCGTGCGCCCGGAGGTGAGTCCACCGTTCGCGGCGGCGCGGCGCATCCACGCCGCGGCAGCGGCGACGCGGGCATACTCCCGAGTCGAGAGTGGCGGTGGGCCGCCGGGGGGGAGCGACTCGAGATACTGGCAGTGCGTGCGGGCGCCGCGAACCGCGGCATCGTCGAGGAGCCGAAGCCCGAACGCGAGGTTCGTGGCGATTCCGTCGACTCGCGTCTCTCTGAGTGCCAGTCGGAGTCGTGCGAAAGCAGCGTCGCGGTCGCGGCCGTGCGCGATGATCTTGGCGAGAAGCGAGTCGTAGTGGGGGGTTACGACGGTACCGAGCTCGAGTGCGGTGTCGACGCGGACTCCCGGTCCGCCCGGCAGGCGAAGACCCTTTACCGTCCCGGTCGACGGGAGCCAACCGCGCGCGGGATCCTCCGCGGTGAGGCGGAACTCGACGGCTGCGCCGCGCGGCTGGAACCGGACGGCATCGAGGTCGCCGGTCCACTCGGGAAGACGTCGGCCCGCCGCGATTTCGATCTGTGCGGCGACGAGGTCCGTGCCCACGACTTCCTCGGTGATCGGATGCTCGACCTGAATGCGCGGATTCATTTCGAGAAAGAAGGGAGACCCGTCGGGGGCGACGAGAAACTCGAGCGTTCCCGCGCCGCGGTAGCGTGCCGCGCTCACAGCTCCAGCCGACGCGCGGAGGAGTCGAGAGCGCACCGCGTTGTCGAGTCGGGCTGCGGGAGTCTCTTCGAGGATTTTCTGGTGTCGACGCTGGAGCGAACAGTCGCGTTCGGGAAACACCTGAACTCCGCCGCAGCCATCGCCGAGAAACTGAATCTCGATGTGGCGTGCTTCGACGAGGAACTTCTCTAGGATCACGTCGCTCGAGGCGAAGGCCTGCTCCGCTTCGTTGCGCGCGGCGCGCCACGCCGGTTCCAGGTCTTCGGCTCGTTCGACGACGCGGATCCCCTTACCGCCGCCCCCGCCGGTCGCCTTGAGGAGGAGCGGGAAGCCGATCGATCCCGCGCGAGCGTGGAGCTCGGCCGGAGTCGTCGGTGGTTGGCGGTCACCGCGGACGGGCGGGACGCCGAGCGCTTCGAGCGCGGTGTACGCGGAGCTCTTGTCGGCGAATTGCTCGAGGGTTTCGGGGCGCGGCCCGAGAAACACGAGCCCCTCGGATTCGACGCGGCGCGCGAACTCGGCGGACTCGGAGAGAAAGCCGTAGCCAGGGTGGATGGCGTCGGCCTCGGCGGCGCGAGCCGCCGCGAGGAGCGCGTCGATGTTGAGGTAGCTCTCGGCCCCCGTCGCACCACCGATGGCGACCGAGCGATCCGCGAGCCGAACGTGCAGGGCCTCGCGGTCGACGTCGGAATAGACGGCGACGGACTCGAGTCCAACCGAACGCACGGCGCGGAGGACGCGCACGGCGATCTCGCTTCGGTTCGCGACGAGAATTCGGTGGATTGGTGTCGAGTCGGGCATGATCGGTGAGGAAATGAGACGTCCGCGATGGACGCGGGGCGGCGTTCGTCTGAAGGCGCTAAAGAGGCATGTTCCCGTGCTTTTTCGCCGGAATCCCCTGTCGCTTCGTTCTGAGGAGCGCGAGGCACTCGACGAGACGCCGGCGAGTCGTTCGCGGCGCGATGATGTCGTCGACGAAGCCCTCTTCCGCCGCTCGGAGAGGATTCGCGAAGTGCTCGCGATACTCTTCGACACGCTGCGCTTCGATCTCATCCGGCGCCGGTGAGCTCGCGATCTCCTTCCGGTGGAGGATTTGCACTGCGCCCTTGGCTCCGAGCACGGCGATTTCGGCCGACGGCCACGCGAAGTTGTAGTCGGCGCGGATGTGCTTCGAGCCCATCACGTTGTACGCGCCGCCGTAGGCCTTGCGCACGATCACAGTGATCATCGGCACCGTTGCTTCGCAGTAGGCGTATAGGAGCTTCGCGCCGTGACGGATGATGCCCGCGTGCTCCTGCTGGGTACCGGGAAGGAAGCCCGGGACGTCGACGAAAGTGACGAGCGGGAGATTGAAGCAGTCGCAGAATCGGATGAAGCGCGCTCCCTTTACGCTGCCGTCGATATCGAGCGTGCCGGCGAGGTGCATCGGTTGATTGGCGACGATGCCGACGGCTTCGCCGGCGACGCGAGCGAATCCCGTCACCATGTTTCGCCCGTGGTGACGCTGCACTTCGTAGAAACTGTCCGCGTCGACACAAGCTTCGATCACGCGTGCCATGTCGTAGGGCTTCCCGGCGTCGGGCGGGACGATCGTGTCGAGCTCGGGGCTCTCGCGGTGCGGAGGGTCGTCGCACGGTTCGACCGGCGATCGCGAGCGGTTGTTGTCGGGGAGGTACGCGAGGAGCTGCCGGATCCCGTCCATGCAGTCCGCTTCGTTCGGTGCGAGAAAGTGAGCCACTCCACTCGCTTCGTTGTGAACGCGCGCGCCGCCGAGCTCTTCGTGATCGACCTCCTCGTGCGTCACGGTTTTCACGACGCTCGGCCCTGTGAGGTACATGTAGCTGGTCCGCTCGACCATGAAGATGAAATCGGTCAGTGCAGGAGAATAGACCGCACCGCCGGCGCACGGACCGAGCACGGCGGAGATCTGCGGGACGACACCCGAAGCGAGCGTGTTGCGAAGAAAGATTTCCGCGTAGCCGGCGAGACTCGCAACTCCCTCCTGAATGCGCGCGCCGCCGGAGTCGTTGAGGCCGATGATCGGCGCACCTACGCGCGTCGCGGTGTCGATGGTCTTCAGGATCTTTCGCGCATTGGCGGATGAAAGGCTGCCACCGTGGACCGTGAAGTCCTGGCTGTAGATGAACACCGTTCGGCCGTCGATGCTCCCGCTTCCCGTAACTACGCCGTCTCCTGCGTGCGGCGCCTGCGCGAGGCGGTTCGACGCTGGCCGTGGTGCGACGAGCGCGTCGACTTCGCGGAAGCTTCCCTCGTCGAGCAGAAGATGCAGGCGCTCTCGTGCGGTGAGCTTTCCCTTGGCGTGCTGAGCATCGACGCGCGCCTTGCCGCCACCCTCGAGGCTCTGCTGCCGGAGAGCGGCGACGCGTTCGTCGATGGACGCGGCGGAGATCGGAGTGGTCGAGTGCGGATCACTCACGAGAGTCCTCCTCTCCGGCGGAATCGCCCTCGCGAATGAACTCGAAGAGGACGCCGTCGGCGCCGCGCGGGTGAACGAAGAAGACTTCGCTTCCCTCGGCCCCGCGCCGCGGGCTCTCGTCGAGAACGGGGACATCGCGCGCACGTAGCTCGGCGAGGACTTCGCCGAGGTCGCGCTCGCCGCGTGTGAGCGCGATGTGGTGAACGCCCCGCCGGCCTTTCTTGAGAAAACGTGCGATGGCGCTGTCCTCGCGCGACGAACCGAGCAGCTCGAGGCGGCAGTTGCCGAGATCGAAGAATGACACTCGAACGCCCTCGGAAGGGACTTCTTCGATAGGTGATGCCGAGATGCCGAGAAGAGCCGCGTAACGCTCGCGCGCCGCTTCGAGATCATCGACTGCGATTCCGATGTGCGCGACTGCGACGGCTTCGTCACTCATCGCTTCACCTCCTCGTTCAGGAACTCCACGATCTCACGCATCGTCGACGACGGTCCGAACACGCGGCGCAGACCGGACGCGAGGAGCCGAGGAGTGTCGTCCGGGGGGATCGTTCCGCCGCCGAAGAGAACGACGCGGCCCAGATCGATCGACTGTTCGCGCAGCGCTGCTGCTACCGCGGGAAAGAGGCTCAGGTGTGCCCCGGAGAGATTTGAAACACCGACAGCATCGACGTCTTCCTGCGCGGCGGCGAGCGCGATTCCGGCGGGCGTCGCCCGGAGGCCGGTGTAGATGACTTCCATCCCGGCGTCGCGGAGCGACTTGATGAGAACTTTGATTCCGCGGTCGTGCCCGTCGAGTCCGGGCTTCGCGAGGAGAACGCGGATGGGGCGAGCGCCGGCCTCGGTCATTCGCGGTGCTCCCCGAACACGTCCGCGAGGGCACCGGACATTTCGCCGATCGTCCCGCCCGCGTGGGCGCACGCGATGAGAGGAGGGAGGACGTTCTCGCCCGCACGCGCCGCGCCGACGAGTGCGGTCAACGCGGCTTTCGATTCACCGGCGTTTCGCTTCTCCTTAAAGTGCGTGAGACGCTCGATGCGCTGGTGCTCGAGGCGCGGATCGACTCTCTCGATCGGGACTTCGCTCGCCGCGCCTTCGGAGCGAAATCGGTTCACGCCGACGACGACGCGTTCGCCGGAGTCGACGGCGCGGAGATGCCGATAGGCTTCTTCTTCGATGAGCGCCTGCTGGTAGCCTTCCTCGACGGCGCGCACGGCGCCACCGAGGTGATCGATCTCTCGGATGATCCTCTCGGCCTCCTCCTCGAGTGCGTCGGTGATGGCTTCGACGGCCGGTGCGCCGCCGAACGGATCGGCGACGTCCGCGAGCCCGGACTCGTAGGCGATGATCTGCTGCGTGCGAAGCGCCGTCCGCGCCGACGTCTCGCTCGGAAGGCCGAGCGCTTCGTCCATGCCGTTCGTGTGGAGCGACTGCGTCCCACCGAGAACGGCGGCGAGCGCCTGAATCGTCACGCGGACGACGTTGTTCTCCGGTTCGACGGACGTGAGCGTCGAGCCCGCCGTCTGGGTGTGGAACCGCATCCGCGCGCACGCGGGATCATCGATTCGAAATCGTTCGCGTACGATCTTCGCCCATAGGCGCCGAGCGGCGCGGAACTTTCCGATTTCTTCGAGCAGGTGGTTGTGTGCGTTCCAGAAGAAGGACACTCGACGCGTCACGGTGGCGAGGTCGAGGCCGCGATCGCGGGCGACGGTCAGGTACTCGATGGCGTTTGCGAGCGTGAAGCCGACTTCTTGCGGAGCGGTGCAACCGGCCTCACGCATGTGGTAGCCGCTGATGCTGATCGGGTTCCACCGGGGGAGGTTCTCGGCGCAATAGGCGAAGATGTCACCGGTCAATCGCAGCGACGGCTGAACCGGCATGCGGTAGGTCCGACGGGCGATGAACTCCTTCAGCATGTCGTTCTGCAGCGTTCCGCGCAGCGCGCTGAGCGGCGTGCCGCGGCGCTCGGCGACGGTGACGAGAAACGCGAGCAGCATCGCGGCCGTCGAGTTGATCGTCATCGAGATGCTCACCTCCTCGAGCGGAATTCCCTCGAGGAGCGCCTCCATGTCATCGGCGCAGGAGATCGGCACGCCGACCTTGCCCACCTCGCCCGCGGCGAGAGGATGGTCCGAGTCGTAACCGATCTGCGTCGGGAGGTCGAAGGCGACGCTGAGGCCCGTCTGCCCCTCGCCGAGAAGAAAGTGGAAGCGCCGATTCGTTTCGCTCGCGTCGCCGAATCCCGAATACTGACGGAAGGTCCACAGCCGTCCGCGGTACATCGTCTCGTGGATGCCGCGAGTGAACGGATATTCGCCGGGTCGCTCCGCGGGTCGCTCGGCCGGGTAGACCGGCGCGAGCACAGTGCCGGAGGGCGTCGTGCGTTCGGAGCTCGCCGTGGGTTCAGGGCTGGGGGGGCTCATAGATAACTTCTCCGGCCGTCACCGAAACGATGTCCGGCGCGGAACCGTGATCGGTGCGCTCGACGAGGAGCTCGCCGTGCGCGCCTAGGCCCTGCACGACTCCGCGCCAGCCGGCTCGCGCTTCCGTGCGCACTTCGACGCGGCGCCCGCAGTGGGCGAGATCGGTACCTACCAGTTCCGGTATCGACCGCCCCGAATTGAACTCTTCATAGCGCGGCCAGAAGTTCTCGAGGATCCGCCGCGCGATCGTCTCGGGGTCGGTCGTTACCGGGCTTCCGGCCGTGACGAGAGACGTCGCGATGGCTTCGATCTCAGGCGGCATCTCGGCGCGTCGATCGCCGAAATCGATATTGATCCCGATTCCCATCGCGATCCACGCGTTTTCCGCGTCGCTGCGGACTTCGCCCAAGATGCCCCCGATCTTGCGCGACCCGACCTGGAGGTCGTTCGGCCAGTAGAGCTCGACATCGGGCACGCCGATGTGGATGAGCGTGCGTCGCACCGCCGCTCCGGCAACGAGCGATAATCCCGACCAGACGGCGCGATCGCGCGTCGGGCGGAGGAGCACGGACATCCAGAGTCCCGCGCCGCTCGGGCTCCACCACGATCGGCGGACGCGCCCGCGGCCGCGCGTTTGCGCTTCGGCGAGGTGCGTCGTTCCTTCGGGCGCACCGGCGGCGCCGGCCTCGAGGATGGTGTCGTTCGTCGACGTGACGACACCGAGCTGATGAAGTGGGAACTCGGGCTGCACTCGGTCTTCCGGCATGCATTCCTCCGTGTGCGCCGGTAGGATCGGCCGTGGATTGGACGGCGCGCCTCGTGGTCGAGGACGGCGACGGCCATCGTACTGCGGGAGGCCGCCGTCGGGACCCTCGCTCCTCGACCTCGCGCGTCGTCCGCGCCCTCGACGCGTTGCCATGAACGAACCCGATATGGACACGACCAACGACGATCCGGTCGAAGGAGATCGTCTCCTCACGACGGCGGAGATCTTGTCGGCCTGCGGGATCACGCACCAAGTTCTCTATCGGTACGAGACCTTGGGCCTCATTCGCGCGGCGGGGCGAAGTCCGAGCGGAAAGCGGCTCTTTCTCCGGCGGGTCGTGGACATGGTCGAGCTCATCCAAAGGCTCAACCGATCGGGATACTCGCTGCGCGAGATCAAAGCGATCTACTTCAAGGACGATCGCGTCGCGCGCGCGGCGGGAGAACCCGGGGAGCCGAAGCGCGACTCTGGCGCCTGAACGAGAGTGCGGGGGACATCGCAGGACGCCGCCCCGCGGAGACAGGGCCGAGCTCGAGAACGCAGGGCGGGCCGGACGACCGTCAGCGCCGAAAGAGCTCCTCCCAAGTCGAGCGGGCGCGACTCACTTTCTCCTCCATCGCGAGGAGGCGCGTGTCGGCCATGCGAAACTCCTCGCAGTAGTTGAGCGTGTCGCGACTCCCGACGAACGACGTGTGGGGGAGACTACAGTTTCGATTCTGGTGATCGAACCGCTGGCAATTGAGGCAGCAGTGAAGGTACGCGCCGCACCCCTCGCAGACCTCGCGTGCGCGAGGCTGACTGCCCACGCCGTTCCACCGCGTGCTACAGCGATAGCACTTCTTCATGGTCTCTTCTCGCTTCTTTTCGTTCGCGGCGATCGGCTCGCGACGTCTTCCGGAGGGAGGACACCGCGGGCCGGGGTGCCGCACCGGAACTCCTCCGTCCGGGGCGGCGTGCGCCGGTTCCGTGCTGTTATCGGAAGCTCGCCGAGCGATCGAGGTTCGTTATCGGCGTCCGAAAGATCGAACTCGAACGCTGATTCTCGCGGCGAGGGCTCCTCAGCTCCTCGCCCTCGATCGAACGGGCGGGCGGATTGTCTCGAATGGGACGTTCGATTGCAACCCGAGAGCGACCCGGGGGCCTCGCTCGTCGGACGCGGGCTGAACTCGGAGCAAAGTCGGACGTGCCGAACCGCCGATCGAAGAGCAAGCCGTGCTTCGCGCGGTCGGTCCCGTTTTCCACCTTGTGTGGAATCCTAGGGGCCGTATAATCCGAAGTTTCGTCCCGAGATTGCCTTGTGGTGATCACCCGGTGGCGAATCCCCGGCCGGAGACCAGTCCCTTGGACGGTTCGAAGCTCTACTCAACGGACCCAGCCCGGAGCCGCCGCGAGTTCGCGGGGGACGCCGGTCTACTGTCCGTCCGGGTTTAGAGCTTCCTCCTCCGACCCCTCTTCCGCGGCGACGACTCGTCTCGAGCCCGGACTTTCGCTCCTCGCGGCGTCCAGCCCGAGCGGCGGAAAACCCGGAGCGATTCCGAGCTGGTTCGTTCCGGCCGAGTCCACAGCCGCGGGTCGGCGCACTTCGCCGGCGATATCTTTGCGCGCTAGTTGAACGAGCTCGCCGTGAGTTCCGTCTTAGAAAACAGCGAATCCGACCAAGACCGCGGACCTCGTCCGCCAGGGAGCCAGAAGATCGTGTCCTCGGTAGCGGCCCAGCCCAAGAAAAAGAACTCCAAGCGTTCACCCCTCGAGAAGCTTCGCAACATCGGCGTCGTCGCCCACATCGACAGCGGAAAGACGACCGTCACGGAGCGTATGCTCAAGCTCACCGGCCGTATCCACCGGATCGGAGAAGTCCACGACGGCGAGGCGGAGATGGACTTCATGAAGGAGGAGCAGGAGCGAGGCATCACGATCGGCTCCGCGGTGACGAACTTCGGTTGGGGGGAGACCCGGATCAATCTGATCGACACTCCGGGACACGTCGACTTCACCGCCGAGGTCGAGAGATCGCTGCGGGTCCTCGACGGCGCCATCCTCGTGATCGACTCGGTGGCCGGCGCGCAGGCGCAGAGTGAAACGGTCAATCGGCAGATGAATCGCTACGACGTCTGCCGCATCGCATTCGTGAACAAGATGGACCGCGTCGGAGCGAGCTTCGGTGCAGCCGTCGACTCTCTGCGCACTCGACTCCATCTGCATGCAGAAGCCGTGCAGATTCCGGTCGGGGAAGGCGCGGATTTCTCCGCGACCATCGACCTCGTCGCGATGAAGCAGATTTGCTTTCCCGAAAAGTCGGACGACCCCGCGGACTTCGTCGTCCGGGATATCGACGAGTCTGAGCTCGAGCGCGCGCTCGGGGCGCGCCACAAGCTCCTCGAGACGCTGTCGATGTGGGACGACGAACTGATGGAACTCGTCCTCGAAGAGACGGATCCACCGGTCGAGCTCGTCAAGCGCGTCATTCGTCGCGCGGTTCTCAGCGAGAAATTCGTTCCGGTCTTCCTCGGTTCGGCTCTGCGCAACCGGGGCGTGCCGGCGCTCCTCGACGCGGTCGTCGACTACCTCCCGAACCCGCTCGACAAGGGCGCGGTTCAGGGGCGGGATCCGGCGACGGATGAGCCTCGGGCGTACCCACCGGAGCCGGATGCCGATCTCGGAGCGCTCGTGTTCAAGACGGTCCACTATTCGACGGGTGACCTTACCTTCGTGCGGGTCTACTCGGGGACGTTCGAGTCGGGCGAAGGACTCTACAATCCGCGACTCAAGCGACACGAGCGCATCGGTCGACTGTACCAGGTGCACGCGAAATCGCGCGAGCCCGTCGAGCGGGCGACCGCCGGCGAGATCGTCGCCTGCATGGGACTCAAGGAGAGCGCGACCGGCGACTCGCTCTGCCGGAAGAAGAATCCGATCGCGTACGGAGCGACGAACTTCGCGCGGCCGGTGATCTCGATGGCGATCGAGCCGGTGGCGAGCAGCGATCGCGATAAGCTCGGTCACGTGCTCGGCTTGATCGCGAGGGAGGATCCGACGTTCTTCGTCGCGACCGATCGCGACACCGGCGAGACCGTCATCTCCGGCATGGGTGAGCTCCACCTCGAGGTGGTCTCGCACCGGATCCGCGACGAGTTCAAGATTGCCGTCGTGACCGGAAAGCCGCGCGTCGCCTACCGTCAAACGCTTTCGAAGGACGCGAAGTTCGAGACACGCCACGTGAAGCAGACTGGCGGCTCCGGCCAATTCGCGGTCGTGGTCGCCGAGTTCGAGCCGATCGAAGGCGAAGAGATCGAGTGCACCGACACGATCACGCAAGGGCGCGTGACGAAGGAGTTCCTCGCCGCGTTCGCCCGCGGAGTGCGCGAGTACTTCGAGGGTGGGGGACAGCGCGGGGCGCAGATCCTCGGCGTTCGCTGTACCGTGATCGACGGTCAGATGCACGACGTCGACTCGAGCCAGGTCGCGTTCTACGCCTGCGGCGTGCAGGCGGCTCGACGCGCCGAAGAGCTGTGCGCCCCCGTTCTCCTCGAGCCGATCATGGCGGTCGAGGTCTCCGTTCCCGAAGAGTATCTCGGCGGCGTGCTCGGCGATCTCAACTCGCGTCGAGGTACGGTGCAGAACCTCGTGGACGAGGCTCAGAATCGCGTCGTGCAAGCGCGCGTCCCGCTCGCCGAGCTCTCCGCGTACTCGACGACGCTTCGCAGCGTGACGAGCGGACGCGGCGACTACTCGATGGAGCCGGCCGGGTATCAGCCGGTTCCGCCGGCAGTCCTCGCGAAGATGCGGGGCTGATCCGCGTCGTCGTTTGAGCGCCCCCGGTCGCTTGCGATCGCACGCGACTTGCGAGCAACCGAGGGCGCCGCTTCGAGGCCGGGATCATCGTTCTCGCTCCCGATCTCGCCGCACTGGGTCGTTGACGAGCTCTCGGGCCGGCCCGTACGGTGGCGATATGGCTCGGCTGATCATCTTCGACGAGCGCGTACGCGCAATCGACTTGCCGAACCGCCCGGTGGTGATCGGGCGGTCCCTCAAGTCGGACATCCCCATTCGCGATCGACTGCTGTCGCGGCGGCACTGTCAGATTTCGCCCCGTTCCGGGTCGAGCACCGGTGCGGCGGCGCGCAGCGAGGCCGTTTTCTCCGATCTTCGAAGCCAGAACGGTTCTTTCCTCAACGGCGTCCGCGTCGACGAAGCGAAGCTCGAGTTCGACGATGTGATCGAGATCGGCTCGACCGTGATGGTGTTTCTCGACACCGAAACCTGGGAGCGAGGTGAGGGGCTCACCAAGCTTCGCAACCCGGTCAAGGCGCAGGAACTCGTTCAGCGCCTGCGCCGCATCGCGCGGAGCGAGAACGGCGGCGATGCGGGCGGAGTCGAGAGAGCGACGGGGGCGGTCGCGACGGAGGCGGTCGAGGCCGAGTTCGCGCAGTGGGCGACGGGGCAGCTGCGGAAGTCGCCGTTTCTCGAAGAGCTCATCGCGGGCTACGTCTCTCAGCGGGTCGTCGCGATTTTCCTCCGGCGACTGCCGGAGCTTCGGCGGGCGATATCCGAAGCGATCGATCGTGTCATGCTGCCGGAGTCGTTCGAGGGGGACGCCGAGTCGTTTCGTGCCGTCGTCGCCGACGCGGTGCGCGGTGCGCTCCGAGAGGTGGTGGGCGACGCCGAGAGCGGGACCCGGGACGACCGACCGAGCGCGGCCCGAGCGGGCGGCGGCGAGAAGAGCGACCCGCAGACCCCGACGGAAGGCGAAGAAGGAGCTCGCGAGTGAAAGCGACCGACGACGTCCGCACCCTCCTCAGTCAGGAGGAAGTCGACGCGCTCCTCGACGAGTCGAGCTCACCTGCGGGCGAGGAGCGAGCGGACGGCGATCCGCCCGCCTCTGCTCGACCGAGGATGATCGTCGCGTCGCGACGCGGTCCCGACGCACGCCTCCTGCGCGCGCGACTGCAAGCGAACGGAGCGGTGGTCGATTCCCTCCGCGACGGTCTACGCATCCTCGACTTGCTGCGGGCGCGGAGCTACGGCCTCGTCGTCACCGATGCAGAGCTCTGGGCCGATCGCGCGGCGCTCCTCGTCGAGCGCACGGCCGAGATCGAGCCGCCCCCAGTCGTCGCGTTCTTCGTCGAGCGATCGACCGCGCGCTCGAGCCTCCCCGTCGGCGCCACCGTCATTCCCTGTCCGATTCCGGCGGGCCGCGTCGAGCTCACTGCGCGCGAGCTCGTGGCCGCGGCCGGTGCGACGGACCGATCGAGCGGAGTGGTGGCCGCGCTCGACCGCGCTCAACCGGAGAGCGAAGCCGAGGGCGAGACGTCGTGGCTGCGGTTCTTTCTCGAATCGCAGCGCGCGCTCTCGCGCGGAGGCGGGAGAGCCACGCTCAGAAGATCGATCGCCACGCTCGCGCGAGACGTGCTCGGCGCGCGGGCCGTTGGCGTGACGACGACGAGCGCCCACGGGTTCGAGCGGCTGGTCGTCGCGGAGGACGCCGATGCGGCCGCCCACTTCGACGTTGGCGATCGCGCGGAATTATCGGCGCGAGATCGCCGCGACGCGATCGTGATCGACGAGTGCGGCGAAACACTCGAGATCTCCGAACTCCCGAGCGCGGTGCGCGCTCTCGCGCTGGACTATCGGAACGATCTACGCGCGCTCGTCGAGAGGATCGCGCGCGCGGACGGAACGCGTTGATCGCGCTCGCTGTTACCGGCCCATCGCAGCAAGCGAGCGTGCATCACCATCGTTTGCGCATCGCCCGGACCAGAAGCGTGCCGACACACGCACGCACCGCCGCTGCGTCCGCTCGAGTTGCCGGCTGATGCCCGCCGTGTATACTTCCCTGCACATCCGTTCGATCTCCGGCTGATTTTCGGCCGCGCCGATCGAAGATCTCGAATCGAGCCGCGCGACGGACGATTCGCGGGCGTGCGGAGATCGAGTCGCGTCTTGCGACGGTTCGTGCGCCGGGTTGCCGGTCTCTGGCAGTTCCCAGCGCCGGTCGAGTCCAGACCGTCGAATCCAGACCAACCCAGCTAAGCAGCATTGACGATTTTGGGGTCTGAGGAGGACTTCGGATGATTGTGCGAGAGTCTCGCTTGTTTGCTCTTCTTGCCGTGGCACTCGCGGCGGTCGCGCTCTCCGGGTGCACGTCGGCGGATCTGGTTGCCCAAAAGGACAAGGAGATCTCCGAGATTCGGTACGAAGCGGATCGGCTGCGCGGATCGCTGGCGGCGGCCGTGTCCGACGCGCGTGAGCTCAAGAAGAGCCTCGAGGCGTCCGAGTCCGAGACGAAGAACGCGAAGGACGAAGTCGCCGGACTGACCGCGAAGCTCACCGCGGCGAACGAGCAGCTCGAGCTCGCCTCTGAAGAGAGGAGTCGGCAGACCGTCGCGGTCGCCGACGCTGACGCGCGCGTCGAATCGCTCGAGCGCACCCTCGCGAAAGTGCGTTCGGTGGCGAGTGATTCCGTCGGTGAGCTCGCCGACCTTCGGCTCAAGGTCCAGTCGAGCGACCAGGAGCTCGCCAAGCTCCGCGACGAAGCGAAGACGCTGCGGGAGGATCGCGCGAAGCTCCTCGACAAGGTCGACCGCACGCAGGCCGAGCTCACAAAATCGAAGGCAGTCCTCCGCTCTCTTCGATCCGGCCAGTCGGATGAAGAGACGCGCGTTGCCGAGCTCGCCGGACGAGTCGCGGACCTCGAGCACGAAAACGCCGATCTGCGCGGCGAACGGGTCGCGCTCGAGAAGCGAGTCGAAGTCCTCGACGAGCGGGACGAGAAGCTCAGTGTCGCCCTCGCCAAGCTGCAGAAGGCGCAGGAAACCGGCGAGCGAGAGATCGCGGTCGTCGAGGAGGCACCAGCGGTCGAGCAGCTCTACGTCTCGGATCCGACCGGTCTGTGGAAGGAGATCGTTGCCTTTTCGCAGAACCGCTACCAAGTGGCACGCGCGGGGAATATGGCGTGGGACACGTTCGACAAGATCGCCGTCGGGTTCGCCGGAGTGTTCGCGCTCTTCTTCCTGTGGAGCTGCCTTCGTTCGTTGCAGATCCGTAGACTGAAGCGAGAAACCGCCGATCTCCGCGAAGAGCTGCGGGAGGTGGACGAGAAGGACTCCGTACGGACTCCGCGCGCGACCACTCCGTTGTCTGCGCCGGCTCCACGCCAAGAATCTCCGCCTTCACCCCGTGCCCCGCGTCTTCCTCGGCGCGGCGGTGGGTTCTCCGCCGTGATCTCGAACAAGTCCGTCCAGCCGGATGCGACCGTCCCAGCTCCCGCTCCGGCGACGGCACCGAGCGCGCAGCTCGACGTCGACGAGGAGGGGGAGTTCGAGGACGCGCCGACCATGCTCGTCGGCGCCTCGATGCCGGCGACGACTCCGGCCGCGAGCGCTCCCTCCACCGCACCGAGCGCCGGCCGGCAGTGGGAAGCCGAAGAGGAGTTCGAAGAGAGCGGAGACGATCTTGCGAGCACGCAGATCATCTCGAATGTCAGTCGCGAGGACCTCGAAGCCGAAGGTCTGACGATGCCGGGCGCTTCGGCTGCTCCGGCCGGTGAGCGCGATCTTCTCGATGAGCTGAAGAGCGTGATCAGCGAGAAATACGGCTCCGAGAAGTAGCGGCGGTGAGGCTCCGGGGGGAGTCGCTCGGCCGTTCGCTTCGAGATCATCGATGAAACGCGGGGAGCGGGACCCTGGTCCCGCTCCCCGCGTTTTTCTCGTTTCGATCTTGGAAAGAGACCTAGCGGCGTCGACGAGAAGTCGTCGTTCGCTTCGCCGCCGGCCGCCGGGCGCTCGTCCGGCGAGACGTCACTCGACGCGATGTCTTGCGAGCGGTGGTCTTCCGAGCCGTGGTCTTCCGTGCGCTCGACTTTCGAGCGGCGGGCTTCCGAGCGGTCGACTTCCGAGCGGCGGGCTTCCGAGCGGTGGTCTTCCGAGCGGTCGACTTCCGAGCGGCGGGCTTACGCGCGGTCGTCGTCTTGCGAGCGGTCGACTTGCGCGCGGTGGTCTTCCGAGCGGCGGGCTTGCGTGCAGACGTCGTCTTGCGAGCAGTCGACTTGCGCGCGGTGGTCTTCCGAGCGGCGGGCTTACGCGCGGTCGTCGTCTTGCGAGCGGTCGACTTACGCGCGGTGGTCTTCCGAGCGGCGGGCTTGCGTGCGGACGTCGTCTTGCGAGCGGTCGACTTACGCGCGGTGGTCTTCCGAGCGGCAGGCTTGCGTGCGGACGTCGTCTTGCGCGCGGTGGTCTTCCGAGCGGCGGGCTTACGCGCGGTCGTCGTCTTGCGAGCGGTCGACTTACGCGCGGTGGTCTTCCGAGCGGCGGGCTTGCGTGCAGACGTCGACTTGCGCGCGGTGGTCTTTCGGGCGGCGGGCTTACGCGCGGTCGACTTGCGAGCGGTGGTCTTTCGGGCGGCGGGCTTGCGCGCGGTCGTCGTCTTGCGAGCGGTCGACTTGCGTGCGGTGGTCTTCCGAGCGGCCGGCTTACGCGCGGTCGTCGTCTTCCGAGCGGTCGTCTTCCGAGTCGTGGACTTCGCTGCCGCGCGGCGCTTGGTCGGCGTGCGGCTCGACTTCGTGGCGCTCGCGCTGCTCCGACGAGTCGAGCTGCTGGCTCGACGCGTGCTCGAGGCACTGCGTCGGCTCGAGCTACCGGTCCTCCGTGAGGCGCGTCCGGATGACGCGTTCGTGTTCCGATTCGTGCTGCGCCTGGTCGAAGGCATGACGATCTCCTGGAAAGATTCTTGTCCCGACTCCGTCGCCTTCGGGCGAGCTAGGGGCCGGGGGGGCCTCTCGGCGTCCTACGCCGAACTTCACTTCCGAGTTTCTCGCGGCGACCGTTGATCGCCTGCGAAGGTCGTCACGGATGATCGGCCGTTCCCCGTCCAATCTTGGGAAAATCCGCGGGATGTGCGGATTCGGGACGGCTCTCCGCTGCGGCCGGCACCGTCGCACGTCGTTATCAGACCTGGTCCTCGAGCGAGCTGGACGACCGAAGTTAGCGGCGCGACGTCGCACCGCGCCGAGCAGAGTCGTGTGAGGATCGGGTGAAGATTGGCGCAGATTTTTCGGAACGTCACTTCTATAATCTCTTTCGTCAGGGTCTCTTGCGGGTTTTCTCCGATTCCGACTTCCCCCGCGCCGACGGGGCGTCCGGTCGCGGCTGCGATCGAGCGGACGAACGGCTCCCAAGTCTTCATCATCTGCGGCGTCCGAGGATCTCCCGTACCCCCGGTCCGGTCTCGCGTGTCGCCGAGCCGAAGCCGGTCACGAGGTCGAGGGGCGGTCGAAACCGGTGATCCGGACGGCCTCCTTCGCTGCGCGGCAACCAAGAATAGAGTTCACTCCAGAGTAGTCCGTGGCGTCGACACTGCCCCGGACATCGAAACGGGATGGGTGGGAGAAAGGTCTCGGTGTGATTCGAGCGGTGTTTTCTGCGGGGTGGTGGTTCGCGTGCGTCGGACTCCTGGGATCTCCTCTCTCCGCACAAGTCGCGATCAACGAAGTGATCGCCGAAAACGGCGATGAGGGACCCGCGGATTCGGAGGGCGGCACCCCGGATCTCATCGAGCTGATCAATCTGACCGGGGAGGACGTCGTTCTCGGAGCTCCGCTCCCGAAGGACTCTTATTACCTGAGCGACACCGAATCGCGCTCGATGAGCGGCGAGCTCGTATTCAAGGCGGAGGAAGCGTGGAAGTTTCCGCCCGGGGTCGAGCTCGCGCCGAACGGGCGCCTCGTCGTGTTCTGCGATGGCGATCAAACCCAGACCTGCGAGGTCCACACCTCGTTTCAGATCGACTCGAACGGGAGCGAGCCCATTCTCCTCTGGAGTCCCGAGGACGACGAAGGCATGCGGTCTCTCGTCGATCGGCTCTATCTCCCTCCCCTTCGGCGCAACGTTTCGTTCGGAAGGTTCCCCGACGGATCGGGGCCGACGCCGCTGCCACTCGAGATGACGCTCGAGTTTTGCGTGTACAACCCCCCGGGAACGTCCACCTTCGGGCGCTGTCGCGTCACTGAAAACTCGGTTAGCTGCGGGGACATGAAGGTGACGAAGAGCTGCACCGGCGACGAGAACGGTCCGGGGGGAAACCTCGAGCCGAGGATTTCACGGAGCTCCGCGTCGACGAACGCGCCGCGTGCCGGCGAGGCGGTCGTCGTCACGGCCGAGGTCACGGACGACAAGGAGCCGATCCCTAGCAACATCGTACGTGCCGAGATCCACTACCGGGTCGACGGTGAGCTGCAGCCGCCCGTGGCGATGGAATTCGTCGAGTCGCTCGACGGCACGGATCGCGTGCCGCCGCGGCCGCTCTCGCGCTGGGGAGTGTTCGTCGGTGAGATCCCCGGGCAGCCCGCGAACACCCACGTCGCGTTCCAGCTCTTCGTCGAGGACGCCGAGGGTCTCGTCAGCACGAGTCCGCGGACTCAGTGCGCCGCGGGAGTCGGACCGTGCAATGCGATCGGACTTCCCGGGCCCGGCTGCACGGTCGATCCGGACGACCCCCTTCGCTTCGCCGAGTGCGACGTGTGGGACGAGTACGTCTCCGGGTACGAACCGAGCGGAGCCCTCGAATTCCTCGTCGTGAACGAGATCGTGAGCTCGCAGTCGCGGATCCTCATCGATCCGACCGAGCTGAACGATCAGTGCGGCGGGATGGAACCCACGACGAGCTGTCGTTTCGACGACTTCATCGAAGTCTACAACGGCTCGACGGAGGCGATTCCTCTCGACAACATCTGGCTCTCCGACGGTCGATTCAACCCTCGCGGCTGGAAGTTCCCGGCGGGTGCGGAGATCGGTTCGGAGGAGTACCTGATCGTCTGGGTCGACGGCGATGGCGGAAAGTGTCCCCGACCGGACAACAAGATCCTCGGCGATGGGCAGGATTGTCCCGACCCGACGAACGTCGAGCTCGGACGGTACCACGCTAGCTTCTCGCTCAACGCGGACGGCGATCAGATCTATATCTTCGAGGAGTCGGAGACCGGCTCGTTCGGCCTCGTTCACGGCTACGAGTATGACCTTCAGACGCGCGACACGACGTTCGCTCTCAGTCCGAACGGATGCCGCTACGGGGACTTCGTCATCCGGACGCCAACGACGGCGACGCCGGGGGCCCACAACGAGCTCGCCGGCGAATGCGTGAAGCCTCAGGTCGATCCCCTGTTCAAGCGGGGCGACATCAACGACGACTGCCAGTCGAACGTGGCGGACGCCATCTTTGGACTTAGCCATTTGTTCGGAAACGGCGCCGCGCCGGTGTGTCCGGACGCGCTCGACGTGAACGACAGCGGCGGCGTGGATATCAGCGACCCGATCTTCCTCCTCAACTATCTCTTCTCCACCGGAGCGGCGCCGCCGGCGCCGGGACCGGATCTGGCCGGCGTGGACCCGACGCCGGACGATCTCGCGCTCTGCGGGGCGAGGGACTGTCCGTGAGGGAGCTGGGTGCGGTCGGGAGGCCAGCCGCGAGCACGTTCGTGTTCTCGAAGGATCCGCCTCTATAATTGACCGTTCGATTCCCGCGGGCGCGATCGTTTCGCCGCCCGCGGCTCCACTCGCGCGTACTGCGAAGCCGTCCTGAGCTCGCGGTCGGGGCGCGTGGGACAACCTCTGACGAAGGAGATTGCGGTGAAGCTCGTCTGTAGCTCCCTAACCCGACTCGGCAGCTCGTGCCGCGGGCGTTCGGTGTTCGGTTTCGCGTGCGCGGTGATGGCCGTGTCGTGGATCGCCGGGTCCAGCGTGCGAGCGGAGATCGTGATCAACGAACTGATCGCGGACAACGGCGAGGTAGGGCCGGCCGACTTCGGCGGTGGCTTCCCCGACATTCTCGAGCTCTACAACACGGGTGAAGAGGACGTCGTTCTCGGAGATCCGGATCCCGGGAAGTCCTACTACTTGTCCGACGAGTGCGAGTCGCTCGACGCGAGCGAGTGCACGTTTCGGACCTTGGGTTCGTGGCGATTCCCGAGCGGAACCGTCATCCCGGCGCAGGGATTTCTCATCGTCTACTGCGACGGCGACGCCGTGGAGGGCCTCTGCGAGCTTCACGCTTCGTTCGAGCTCGCGGCGAATGGAAGCGAGGCCATCGCGCTCTGGTCGCCGCGCGACGAGAGCGGCGCGCGCACCATCGTGAGTCGCGTCTGGCTCCCGCCGCTCGATCGCGACGTGTCCTTCGGTCGTTTCCCCGATGGCGCCGGACCGGCGATCGTTCCCGTCGCGGAAACGTTCGACCACTTCGTCTTCAATCCGCTCTCCGAGACCACCTTCGGCAGTTGTGTCGAGACCGAGGAAGATTGTCGGGGGGCCGTGCCGCCCGGGAAGCTGCGCGAGTGTACGGGAGCTGCGAACGCCGCCGGGGGAAACCTTCCTCCGGACATCGATCTCGATTCAGACGATTTCTCGACGAATGCGCCCGCGGACGGCGAGCCGGTGGTGATCACCGCGGAAGTGCGGGACGACGAACTCCCGCTCGCCGGGAACATCGTGCGCGCGTCGATCCTCTACACCGTCGACGGCATCGACCAGCCGGAAGTCCCGATGAACCTCGTCGACGAGACGGTGCACGATCGAGCGGACGACGGGCGGCCGCTCGATCGCTACACGCGGTGGACCGGCACGATCCCCGGCCAGCCAGCCGGGAGCGTCGTCGAGTTTCGGCTCACCGTGCAGGACGTCGGCGCGGGTTCGGCCCAGGATCCGCGGACTCTTTGTCCGCCGGACACCGGGCCGTGCAATCGCATCGGCTTCCCCGGCGAGAATTGCGTCCGCGACCCCGACAATGATCTTCGCTTTCTCTCCTGTCGCGTTCCCTATCGCTACCGCGTGGGCTACGAGCCGAGCGAAGCGCTCGCCGGGCTCCTCATCAACGAAGTCGTTGCCACGCAGACGTCAATCATCGAGGACAAGACCGACGACGCCTGCGCGGACGACAACCCCACGTGCAAATTCGATGACTATCTCGAGCTCTACAACACGTCGACCGAAGAGATCGATCTCTCCGGGATGTGGCTCTCCGATCGGCCGTTCAACCCACAAGGATGGCCGTTCCCGGAGGGGTCGACCATCGCGGGAGGCGAGCGATTGATCGTTTGGCTCGACGGCGACGGTGGGCGCTGCCCGTTCCCGGACGAGGCGCAAGACGGCGACGGGCAGGACTGTGCGAATCCGCCGACCGATCCGGCGAGCGGGGAGTATCACACGGACTTCCGGCTGTCCGGTTCCGGCGAGCAGGTTTATCTCTACGCGAGCGCGGACGAGTCGTTCGGGCTCCTGCACGGGCTGCGGTTCGGCCTCCAGACGGAGAACGTCGCGCTCGTCCTCTGTCCCGACGGCGTGCGCGGCGGCGAGTTCGGCGTCGAGTCGGGCGGTTCCCCCGGAGCGGAGAATTCTTGCTCGACGCCCGTTTTCGTGCGCGGGGACTCGAACAGCGACTGCAGTTTCAACCTCGCGGATGCGGTCTTTACGCTGAATGCGCTCTTCGGCGGGGGTGTTCAGCCGACCTGTCTCGACGCCGCGGATACGAACGACAGCGGGAACGTCGACATCAGCGATCCCATATTCGGACTGTCGGCGCTGTTCCTCGACGGAGAGCTGCCGCTTCCGCCCGGCCCGGGCTGCCCCGGGGGCGAAGATCCAACGCCCGACGATCTCCTCGGTTGTCGCTCGAGCTGCGAGAGCGAGGAAGATTGCCCGGCCCCGATCGGCGGTTGACGGTCCGAGTCCGTCGGCGCTAGAGACGCCGTCGATCGCCGGCGACGGCGAGTCCGCCGCGGGTCGACGACCCCGTCGCTGCATGCAGGGCGAGAATCGCCGCCCCGATCGCGCCTCCGTACCGCCCGAATTCTGCGCGTGCGATGGGCGGCGGGGTGCGGCTCGAGGCGAGCGCGCGCGTGAGCGCGCGTCGTGCCGGATGGAGAAGAAGCTCGCCCGCTCCGCTCGTCCCGCCGCCGATGACCACGCGATCGGGGGACCAGAGCGGAACGAGAATCGCGAGGAGATCACCGAGGTGAGTGCCGGCGGCCCGCCACGTGCGGCGGGCGGCTGGATCGCCCTCCTGCGCGAAGCGAAACAGCTCTTCGCCGTTTCGCACCCGCACGCCCTCGCGGCGAGCCGCAGCGACGATTCCGCGCTCGGAGAGCGCCGACTCGACGCGCGTACGCCGCCGCGTGCTCGGGTTCGGGAGCGGGAGCTCGGCGATCTGCCCCGCCGTGTGGTGCGATGCCCGCACCGGTTCGCCGTCCGCGACCAGTGCCGCGCCGACTCCGGTACCGAGCGAGACGTAGAGCAGCCGCGAGTGCCCGCGCCCGGCGCCGACGAGCGCCTCGCCGACGGCTCCCGCGTTGGTATCGGCGTCGAGGTGGACGGGAATCCCGACCCGTTTCTTCACGCGTGCGGCGAGCGCGACGCCCTCGTAGGCCGGAAGATGGGTCGAGCGGTCGACCCGCGTTCGGCGCGGGTTGAGTACGCCGCAGAATGCGAGCCCGACGGCGCTCGGCGAGAACGCCCGCGCGCCTCGGCGGGCCGTGGCGCGGAGCGAGTCGATCCCGTCCGCGATCGCGGCGATCGCGTCGCCCGGCGCGCGCGGCGTCGGGAGGTCTCGGCGTTCGATCGCGCGTCCACGCCGGAGTGCGACGAGCTGAATCGATGTTCCCCCGATGTCGCAGCCCGCTGCGTCGCCGCGCGGAATTCGCGCCGCCATCAGTCGCCGGTTCTCTTCCGTTTCGGCAAGCTTTCGCCTAGCGGAAGCGAACCGGGAGGCGGCGGACGGACCGATCGCGGCCGCCGCAGCGCGAACGCATCGGGGGGACGACGCGCCCCGTGCTCCGGCAGCCCTCCGAGGCCACCCCGCCTCGGCGGCGCCCGCGGCGCACGAGCTCGGCCGATCGCCGCGGGGGCGTCGGTCGCTCCTCGTCCGTGCGAGCGCCGTCGGGTGGTGATCAACCGGCGATCTTTTCGAGGAGATCGCAGACTCGGCTCGAGTATCCCCACTCGTTGTCGTACCACGAGATGAGCTTCACGGAGTTGCTCTTCCCGCCCATGACGAGCGTCGAGAGCGCGTCGAACACCGAGGAGTGCGGGTTGCCGATGACGTCGGTCGAGACGATCGGATCCTCGCAGTACTCGAGAATGTTCGGGATCTTCGCCGAGGCGACGCGGACCGCGTCGTTGACCTCTTCCTTCGTGACCTCGCGGCCGAGCTCGGCGACGAGATCGACGACGGACCCGTCGACGACGGGAACGCGCATCGCGATCCCATCGAGCTTCCCGTTGAGCTCGGGAAGAACCTTGCCGACGGCTCGGGCTGCGCCCGTCGTCGTCGGGATGATGTTTTGCGCGGCCGCGCGAGCGCGGCGGAGGTCCTTGTGCGGGAGATCCGCCAGTCGCTGGTCGTTCGTGTACGCGTGCACCGTCGTCATGAGTCCGCGCTCGAGCCCAAAGGCATCGTGGATCACTTTCGCGAGCGGGGCGAGGCAGTTCGTGGTGCAGGATGCGTTCGAGATCAGCTTGTGCTCGGGCTTCAGCGCATCGTCGTTGACGCCGAGGACCACGAGGGCGTCGATCTCGTCCTTCGGCGGGACGGTCAGGATGACCTTCTTCGCGCCCGCGGCGAGGTGCTTCTCGAGAGCCGCACGCGTCGCGAAGACGCCGGTCGACTCGACGACATAATCCGCACCCCACTCGGCCCAAGGGATTTCGGCCGGATCGCGAATCTCAGACGCGGGGATCTCGTCGTCCCCGATGCGAAAACCCTTCTCCGTCAGCTCGACGCGCTCGCCGAACCGCCCCATGACACTGTCGTACTTGAGAAGGTGCGCGAGCGTGGAGTTGTCCGTGAGGTCGTTGATTCCGACGACATCGATGCCGCGGTCGCGCAGAATGCGAAAGACCGTACGCCCGATGCGCCCGAACCCGTTGATTCCGACGCGGATGGCCATCGTTGATCTCCTTGGTTGGATGTCGTTTCGTGTGGATCGAGTCTCGCGTCGAATCCCCGGCGGCGTGATTCGCCGACGCTCTCCGTCGCGACGCAGCGACGGACGCCGTGAACGCCATTCCGCGCAGCGAGGGTCGAGCCGTGGAGCGAGCTCGAGGGAGGAAGAGGATTCGCGCACGCTTCACGTCGCTTGAGGTGACGGTGAAAACGTCGCGCACCGAATGGATTCGGTCCATCGGAGTCAGTCGAAAAGAAGCGCGGGATTATATCAGGCGCCCCGCCGCAAGTTAACCTCGAGTTCGGCCCGTCTCACTCGCGGGTCCCGGGCGCGGAGAATCGGGAGTCTAGTCCGCGGACTCGAGGAGGCTCCCCGTCTCGGTCCGCGTCGGGATCGAGGGGATCGCGCCCGGGCGAGTCGTGCTCAGTGCGGCGGCCGCCGAGGCGAAGCGCATTGCGGCGGCGAGCTTCGTGCCTCGGTCGAGCTCGGCGGAGAGGACGCCGACGAAAGTATCGCCGGCGCCGGTGGCGTCGACCGACTGCACCCGGAGGGGCGGGACGTGGACGGGATCGCCGCCCGAGCGGGCGAAGTAAGCCCCTCTCGAGCCGGCGGTGACGACGACGAGGGTCGACTCGAGCTTGGCACTCAGTCTCTCCGCGAGCTCTGCGGTCGCGCCCGAGTCGTCGGCGAGGAGCGAGCCGGCCTCCAGCTCGTTCGCAACGAGAACGTCGACCGCGCGGAGGACGTCCGGGGGTAGGCGGGTGGCCGGCGCCGCATTGAGGACGATCGTCGCTCGCCCGGCGCGCGCGACGTCGATCGCCCGAACGACGGCCTCGATTGGGATCTCGAGCTGAAGGACGACCACTCGCGCGCCGAGAAGCGCCTCCCTCGAATCTGCGATCGCCGCCGCGTCGAGGCGCCGGTTCGCCCCTGACGAGACGACGATCTGATTCGCGCCCCGTCTGTCGACCGCGATGAGGGCAGCGCCCGTCGACGCACCGTCGATCACCCGGACGGCGTCGACGTCGATGCCTTCCTCGGCGAGGACGCTTCGCATGGCGCGTCCCGCCTCGTCCGATCCGACCGCCCCGACGAAGCGAACCCCTGCGCCCGCCCGCGCGGCGGCGACGGCCTGGTTCGCGCCCTTCCCTCCCGGAACCGCGGCAAGGTCGCCGCCGATGACGGTTTCGCCGGGCTTGGGAAGATGCGGTACGACACTGACAAGGTCGCGATGAATGCTGCCGACGACGGTGATCAAGAGTCGGGTCCAAGTCCGGATGCGGAGCGACGATCGGCCTTGCAGGAAACGCCCTTGATGGGCGGTTTCGGAGCAGAGTCGAACCGAGCCTGGCGGGAGCTGCCGCCCGCTTGTTCGAGGGTTGTATTTTCGGACTCTCCCGGTTCAAATCGCAACTTCGCTCTCGACCGAGAGTCCTTCGCGACGCGGTGAGGAATCGAACTCCGAGCGGTGGCGACGCCGCAAAAAACTCGCCGCGGAAACCTTGGGGGATCGATGTACACCGAGCTGAAAGAATACGCGGCGGCGAACGACCTCGATCGGTTTGAAGACCGCTGGATGGAAGCCTTGGGCGCGGGAGACCTCGAGTCGTCTGCGATGGAGGCTCTACTCGATGCGGCCGAGGTGGCGCTCGATCGGCAGGATTCGACCCATCGACTGGCGACTCTTCTCGAGCTCCTCTGTGCCTGCATCGCCGAAGATACGACCGCGAGGGTGACGCTGCGTCTCTTTTGGCATCTCCTCCGGTTCTTCCCGGAGAATCGTTCGTACCTGAACATCTTCTGCGAGGCGTACGTCCAGGTGTACCCCGTCGCATCGCCGGAGCGAGCGTTTTTCGACGCCGCTTCCGTCGCGCAGAGCTCGGACGTCGCCGGCTCGCTCGCTCGACTCGACAGCCTCCTTCGCTATCGCGAGGGGGCCTTCGTCTTCCACCGCTCCGGGTGGGGCGTCGGACGGGTTCTTAGTGTCGACCCCTTCCTCAAGCAGGTGCGTGTCGACCTCGAGGAGAAGAAAGACCACCGGATCGCGATCGACGTCGTCGATTCGATTCTGGATTTCCTCGAGCCCGATAGCTTCCAGGCGCTCCTCCTCTCGAACGTCGAGGGGCTCCATCGGCTGCGTGACGAAGATCCGGTGGGGCTCGTGACCAAGGTTCTCGACGCCTTCGGAAACCCGCTCGGCGTCAAGGATATCAAGTCGCATCTCGTACCGGCGATCGTACCGACGAAGGACTGGACGAAGTGGTGGAACAAGACGAAGGCGCTTCTCCGCGACTCCGGGTATTTCCGCGTCGGTGACCGCGCGCCGCATCGGGTCGAGAAGCTCGAGTCGGCGATCAGCTACGCCGACGAGCTGATCCGCGACTACTACGCCTCATCGTGGCTCGAAGCACGCAAGGTCGCGAAACAGGCCGCGCGCAAGTCGGGCGGAGAGTACAAGGATGCCTGGGAGAAAATTCGCCCGCACCTTCTCGAGCTGAAGGAAGGCGATGACGTCTCCGTCGCGATCGACGCTGCGACCATTTACGAGCGCGGTGAGATCGGCGGCAGCGGCGTGCTCGCCGAAGTGCTCGCACGCTTCGGTGTCGAAAAGCTCGCCGACGCGATTCAGGGGCTGCCGGGCCCCGAAGCGCAGCGACGGGCCGCAAACGCGCTCGTGGATGCCCGTCCCGAAGACTGGCAGAACGTCGCGCGCGCGCTCGTTCTCGGACGGAGCGATGTCTTGCGGAACGTCGCGCTCGGTCTTCTCGAAGAGCGAGCACCGGAGGCCGCGCTCGAAGTGGTCGGCTCGGTTGCGGCGAACCCGCCAGCGGCGTTCGAGGCGTTTTGTTGGCTGCTGAACGTCCACGTCGCCGGATCGGATCGACCCGGCCTCGAGCCGTTTCGCCAGCGGACCTCGAGGGAGCTCGTGCGAATGCTCCTCGACCTCTGCGACCACCAGGAGCATCGAGCGAGCCGAGTCGAGCGAACCGTCGTGAAGGAGGCGTTCGGCCGGATTCAGCAGTGCCTCGGTGCGAAGGACGGAGACTTTTTCGCCGAGGGGATTCGAGGGTTCAAGAAGTCGGAGCTCGTCGCTCTCTACTCGCGCATCGTCAACTACGACGACATTCTCCCCGATCTCAAAGCCGAGCTGCTCGGCCGTATCAGCGAGCAGGCGCCCGAGCTCGAGCAGGAAGAGCCGGCGATGCCGTGGGAGGAAAACTGCATCTACACCACGTCGGCCGGACTCGAAAAGCGCCGCGAGCAGTTTCGCGAGATCATGGAAACGAAGCTCCCGAAGAACTTCGAGGAGATCGGTCGCGCAGCGAGCTTCGGCGACCTCTCGGAAAACGCCGAGTACACCGCGGCGCTGGAGACGCGCGATCAGCTCACGCGGCAGGCGAAGCAGATCGAGGAGGAGCTCGAGATCGCGAAGATCATCGAGCCCGCTTCGGTGAATGCGGAGTCGATCGCGCTCGGCACGCGCGTTTCAGCGTCGGAGGTCGAGAGTGGCGAAAACAAGATCTACACCATTCTCGGTCCGTGGGACGGCAGCCCGGAAGAAGGCGTTCTCAACTACCATTCGCCACTCGCTAGGGCTCTGTTCGGACGGCGCGCGGGCGAGCAGGTCGACATCGAGCTGCCAGGCGGGTCCTTGAGCCTTAAAATCGAAAGGATCAGCTCGCACTTCGACGAGGAGTGACGCTCTCTCGTCGCGGCCCGCTCAATCGGTGGTCGAGAGACCTCGAGTGATCCGCGAGCTCCACCGCCCGCCGGCTCCGTCGCGCGGCGATGCTGGGTCCGCCCGGCGCCGGTCGCGCGTGAACCGATCTCGTCCCTTCCGATTCCGGTGCCTTCGATGACCCACGATGCCGAGAGCCTTCTCAAGTCTGTCGAGGAGATCCTCTCGGACCGCGAGACCTATCCCGAAGGGAAGTACCTCGCCGATTTCATCGAGACGGCGGTGACGTTCGTGAAGGACCGCCCCGAGCGCGGCGACCTGCGGATGCTTCGCCAGGCGTTCAAGGAGCTCCGCTATGCGTTCCGCGTATTTGCTCCGTATCGGCGGGTGCGGAAGGTGTCCGTATTCGGTTCGGCGCGGACGCCCGAAGGAGCGAAGGAGTACGAGGACGCTCACGCGTTCGCGACGATGATGACGCGTCTCGGGTGGATGGTCATCACGGGCGCCGGACCCGGAATCATGCAGGCGGCGCAGGGCGGGGCGGGGCGTTCACGGAGCTTCGGAGTCAATATCCGGCTTCCGTTCGAGCAGCGGGCGAACCCGGTCATCCACGACGATCCGAAGCTCGTGACGTTCAAGTACTTTTTCACGCGGAAGGTCGTCTTCGTTAAGGAGACGGACGCGATCGCGCTCTTTCCCGGTGGGTTCGGAACGCACGACGAGGCTTTCGAGTCCATGACCCTCGTGCAGACCGGAAAGACCGAGCCGCTCCCCATCGTCTGCGTGGAATCGGAAGGCGGGAGCTACTGGCAGGAGTGGCGGGAGTACGTCGAGCGCCATCTCCTCGGCGGCGGTTACATCAGTCCGGAGGATCTGGATCTCGTCGAGCTCGCCCACGGCGTCGACGAGGCGACAGCGAAGATCGAGCGCTTCTATCGCATCTATCATTCGGCGCGCTTCGTGCGCGGCAAGCTCGTCCTTCGCCTGCAGGCGCCGGTCGCGGATGACGTGCTCGATCGCATCAATACCGAGTTTGTGGATATCCTCGCTGAGGGGCGATTCGAGCGCGCGGAGTGTGATCCCCTCGAGGCGCGCGACGAACCGGAGACTGCGGGACTCGCTCGCCTTCGCTTCGCCTTCAACCGCCGGAGCTGCGGACGGCTGCGTCAGCTCGTGAACCTCCTCAACGAGTCCGCGGGTCGGGCGGCGGCAGCGACGCGCGAGGTCGGCGGCTGATCTGCCGATCGGGGCCGGCGATTCCGGTCGGCGGGCGCGTTCGCGCAGCGGGAGACGGTCGTGTCGAACGAGTTTGATCGGCGACGCCTCAGCTTTCGACCGGTGAGGGAGCGCGAGCATCGCTTTCGCATCGACGAGATCCGCGTCGATGCCGCGTCGCCTCTCCCCGACGTCGAGCCGGCGATCGAGACCGCGATCGAACGGACGGCTGGCGAGGTGCGCGCGGCGCGCGCTCGGGGCGCTCCGGTCGTGATCGCGTTCGGGGCGCACCTCGTCAAGAACGGACTGGGGCCGCTCCTCGCGGAGCTCGTGCGGGACGGATGGATCACCCACGCCGCGACGAACGGAGCGGGATCGATTCACGACTGGGAGTTTGCGCACCTCGGTGAGAGCTGCGAGGACGTGCGGCAGTACGTGACCGTCGGCGAGTTCGGCCTGTGGCGCGAAACGGGCTTCCACCTCGGGGCCGCACTCGTGGTGGGTGCGCTCCGCGGTTGGGGCTACGGTCGCGCGGTGGGAGAGCTCATCGCGGCGGACGGGATCGACGTCCCCCAGGTTCGCGAGCTCGAATCGTTGGTGGAAGCTGGGAGGCGCGGCGAGGATCGCGAACGAGCGGCCGCGGCGCTCGATGTTCTCGACGCGATCGAGCAAGAGGATCTCACCCCCGGGCGCATCGCCGTTGAGCATCCCTCGCGCGAGAGCTCGATTCAGTGGGCGGCGGTGCGAGCGGATGTCCCGTTCACCGTGCACCCCGGAATCGGGCAAGACATCATTTACACTCATCCGCTCGTCCGCGGCGGCGCTCTCGGTCGTGCGGCGCTCCGGGATTTTCTCTCGTTCGCGGGCTCCGTCGAGAACCTCGAGGGCGGAGTCTACATCTCCGCCGGCTCGTCGGTGATGTCGCCGATGATCTTCGAGAAGTCGCTCTCGATGGCGAGGAATGTCCGGCTAGCGCGAGGCGAGCGCCTCGACGACTTCTCGATCGTCGTCAACGATCTCGCCGAGAGCACCTGGGACTGGGAGAAGGGCGAGCCGCCGCCGGAGAATCCCGCGTACTACGTTCGCTTCTGTAAGTCCTTCGCCCGCATGGGAGGACGGATGCGCTACGTCGGGGTCGACAATCGAGTGTTCTTGCAGCACCTGATGCGATTCCTGCGAGATTGAGCGGGTCGAAGTGCTGCCGGTTTCTAGTCCGAACTCGTTCCCGCGCCCGATCCCGAACCGGCGATGAGAGGAATGCCGCTGAACGGAGCCGCTGCAGACGGCGCGGAGACCGCAGACCCGGCGAAGAGAAGATGGAGATGAACTTTGTCGGGAACGGGAGCGGGAACCGGAACGGGCTACCCGATCACCTCCGGACCGAAGTACTCGAAAGCGTTCTTCTCCGTCTCGAAGACCCGCAAGCGGTAGAGGCGCGCCGGGCCGTCGAACCAGGGAGCGAGTCGATCCCAGAGCTCGAGGATCAGCACCTCGGTCGTCGGTGTCGGTCCATAGCGTAGCTCGAGACGTCGATTGAGATTGCGGTGATCGAGCTCGCGCATGACTTCCGCTTCGACTGCGGCGTCGATGCGTGCCATCGGCGCTACGAATCCACTCGCCTCGTCGATTTCCCCTTCGACGGTGACCTCGAGCACGTAGTTGTGTCCGTGGCCCTCTTCGTAGCTGCACTTGCCGAACGTCTCCCAGTTCCAGTCGGCGTCGCGTTCCGGATGGAAGAGGCGGTGCCCCGCGTTGAACGAGTACGCCTTCGTGACGTGGGCCCGTTTCATCGCATCCCGGCGGCCGGGCCGGATTCGCGTGGGGGTCGATCGCCGTAGTACTCCGCGAAGAGCGTCGGCGATTCGTAGAGGCGGACGCGGTAGAGCGAAGCGTTGGGGCGGGAGAGTTCGGGGCGGATGCGCTCCCAAATGTCTCGCGCGAGGTTTTCGGTCGTCGGGACTCGGTCGCTCCACTCGGGAAGATCGCGGTTGAGATGGCGATGATCGAGGCGCGCGACGACGTGGCGGGTCAGGATCTCATCGACTTCGCGGAGATTGAGCACCATGCCGGTCGCGGGATCGACTTCACCGACGACCGTCACTTCGAGTTCGTAGTTGTGTCCGTGTCCGTGCTCGTTGTTGCACGGGCCGAACACGCGGAGGTTCTCTTCCCGGCTCCAGGACTCGTTGTGGTAGCGATGCGCGGCGCAAAAGCCCACTCGCCGCGAGATGTAGACGGGGCGCCGTTCCTTCATGCGAGCGAGATTCCTCCGTCGATCGGTATGACGGCTCCGGTCGTCCACGACGACGCGTCCGACGCCAAGAAGACGACGAGATCTGCGACTTCGTCGGGAGTGCCGACGCGTCCGAGCGGATGGGCTGCGGCCATGTCCCGGAGAAGCGCCGCGGCTTCCTCGTCGCTGTTCGTACGTCGCCGGTGAATCGGCGTATCGACGACACCTGGACAGACGACGCAGGCCCGCACTCCGTTTGCCGCCTCTTCGATGGCGGTCGCCCGAGTGAGCATCACGAGCCCGGCTTTCGACACGCAATAGGAGGCGGCGCCCGGGATCGGGTCGACGGCGAGTGTCGACGCGACGTTTACGATGGCTGAGGTGGGGGGGCGTAGAGAAGCAGCGCCCGCGTCGGTCGCGCGAGCTCGCCGCGCGCTCTCTCGCAGATGCGGGAGTGCGATCCGGGTGAGTAGGAACGGTCCCGTGAGATTCACGGCGAGTCCGCGCTCCCAATCCGCCAGCTCCGTCTCCGCAACGGATCCCGTGATGTACTCGCCGGCGTTGTTCACGAGCACGTCGATCCGTCCGAACGCGGTCACGCTTTCGCCAACCAAGCGTTCGACGTCTTCGCGGTGTTCGTGTCTCGCGACGATCGCGCGCCCGCGGTCGGCCGGCACGCCGGCCATCGTCTCCTCGAGCTTGCCGGCGGTGCGCCCGGTTGCGACCACACACCAGCCCGCTCGTAGGAATGCGCGAGCCGTCGCCCGACCGATGCCCGAGCCCGCGCCGGTAATGACCGCGACCCTACCGTGCATCGCCGAGTCGCCACCCGAGCTGTTCACTGGAGTCATCATCGCTGCGCGAAATCACCGAGAGATCGAGCCCGATTCCCTCGATCGACGCTGCGAAGAGAGACCGGGTGAAACGAGATCGCGCCCGAGTGTAACGTTCCCACGAATCCGCGCCAACGCTTCTCGAGATGCGCACGTTCGCAGCGATCGCGCCGACCGGACGGCGAGTCGACCCGCGGATCGAATCCGCTC
The DNA here is from genome assembly GCA_965223845.1 of Planctomycetota bacterium. Classification (GTDB taxonomy): domain Bacteria; phylum Planctomycetota; class UBA8108; order UBA8108; family SXIK01; genus CBDCXR01. Next base: position 497,238 of record CBDCXR010000004.1, read on the forward strand.
GCAAATCGCCGAACGAGCAACTACTCTGAGGCGTCCTCGAATACCCGAGAACCCGATGCCGCAAAAACGATCGGCGGCCGATCGCCGCGAGAAGGGGAGCGAATGAGCGACTACATGGACCTCGTCAAGGAAGAGGCGACCGCCTTCTTCAAGGAGAGCCGCACCGCGTTCCTCGACGACGCGGGCGAGCACGGCGGAAAGTCCGAGCGGCCGAACTACCTCCGCTGGATCGACGAGCGAGGCGAGCTCGCGGGCCGCATCGAAACGGTGACCGCGAGCTGGGGACTCAAAGAGTGCCAGTGGGTGCAGTCGAACACGCGGAGCAAGCCGCCTCCTGGCGGCGATCGCAAGAGCATCGCGTTCGGGAGCTTCCTCCAGGACGTCCGCCACGCGATCAAGAAGCTCGCGAAGAAATAGCGGCGCGCGCGGTGCTGCCGGCGATGCGATCGGCCGAGTGTGCGCGCCTTCGACCTACTCGTCGTCCGATCCGACGGCCGGGTCGTAGAGGAGCGTCTCCATGGTGAGCTCGGCCGACACACGCTCCTTCGCGACGACGTAGAGCTTTTCGGCGGCCTGCCGGATGTAGGCGCGGGCTTCGTCCTCGCTGCGCTCGAGAAAGCGACGAAAGTAGCTTGTCGCGAGGAGGAAGTTGCCGTTTCGGCGGCAGAGCTCGGCGACGAGGAAGACCATGTGCGGATCTTTTTCGTAGCGGAGGTCCTGACGAAACTTCCGGATCGCGCCCGTCAGGTAGCGTTTGCGCAGCCGCTTCCGAGTCCGCTCCGGCAGCTTGACGGATGGAGGGATCCGCAGGCACCAGTACGCCCGAAGGAGACGCTCGCCTTGATCGCGCGCCGAGAGGTCGATCGCCTCGGCGATCTTCGCCGCCCAGTGGTATTGCACGTGAGGGAGCGGAGTGCGTCGACAGCGGCGTACCGATCGCGCCGGTCGGGCGTCGTCGCTAGACGGTCCCGCGCGGGTCCCACTCTTCTTGTCGTCGTCGACGAGAAGCGGGATCGTCTCCTCGATGAGCTGCTCCTTGAGCTCGTCGGAAAGATCCCGCAGGAAGTCGCGCGTGTATCCGGAGTACCGGCAGTGATGACAGGTGTGCACTTCCGCCTGGATGACGTGCTTCCCGCGCATGCGGACGAAGAGGTCGGAGTCTTGTCCCGTTGCGAAGCCGCTTCCCACATCGCGCAACCGAAGCCGGTTGGCGCACAGAGGGCAGCTCGCTTCGATCGTCGACCAGACAACCATTTTGGATCCCGTCTCTCTCGCTTCGTTCGCTAAGGTTCGGCTGGGAAGTGCTTCGAGGCGAGAAACGGCTCCATGGCGCTCGGATTGGCCGCGGCAAACCTAGGCAATCTCCGCGATTGTCGACTTGACGCGGCCGAGCCGAGCGTGAACGCGGCGTGTTCTCGGCCGAAGGGGTCTTCAGCGGGCGGTCCTACTCCAAACGAGCACTTTGCCCCGAAATACTCTGCTCCGAAACACTCTCCACGCTCGCGATTATACCACTACGGGAAGGTGCGCGGCGGCGAAATCAAAACGCGTACCCGTGTGTCGAAGTCGCGAAAGAACTTGCTTCACGCCCGCCGAACGCTCTCCGTTTCGGCCGCGCCCGAAGACCCTGGCGAGCGCGGCGCCGCGTGAAGATGATAGATGCGGCGGCGACTCGCGCGAGCGCGCGAGGCCGACCGTTACTCGGTGCCGGTGCGTGCCATTCATGTTTCGCCGTTCAGAATTATTCCGTCGGTTCGCGGCTAACGCAAAGCTCGGCGCGTTCGCGTCGTGCGTTCTCGTTGCTTGCGCGGGTGCGCGGGAACGGCCCGTTCTGATCGAGTTCGACGTGGTCACCGCTTCCAGTTCAACGGACGCGGACCTCGACGACTCGGACGAAAACGAGGTCGAGGTGGCTGCGGAGAGAGCGCGAGTGCGACTTTACTTACGCGGGCCCTTCTGTCGAGTCGAAGCGAGCGTTCGGAGCTCGGCCAGCGCGTCCTCGGGCGGTGCGGCGCCCGCGGCGGTGGCGATCTACGACGATGAGACCAGGGTCGTGTGGGAAGCTCGTCGCGGGCGAGAATTCGAGCGGCGCGGCTACGACGTGCTCGACTACGACGCGGCCACGCGAAGGCGGCGCGGTCGGATCGATCTCTACTCGCTGGCGATCGAGCGGCGTGGCGAGTGGGAAGGCACCTGGTCGGATCTCAACGGCTCCGGGCAGTCGCGCGAGATCGATCGGGCTCGGTTCGGCGGACGTCCGGCGCGCGTGGTTCGCCTCGCGGTCGAGCCCGGAGTCTATTGGGACGTCACGCTCGCCGCCGGCGACGTGGCCCCGGTCGACCCGGCGTTCGCGACGCCGAAGATCCTGAGCGGTGTGTTCGGCGTCGCGCCCGGGCGAGCGGGCCGACTCGCGACGGCGCTCCGAGAGCTCCCGGTCGCCGTCGACGGCTACGTCTTGGGGGACGACGGCATCGAGTCGGCGTTCGCCGCGACCCTCTTCGATGTCCGACCCGCTGCGCCGGCATCCGACTCCCTCTGGCCGGACGACGCTACACTCGCGCGCCGCGAGGAACTCGATCGCCGTCTCTCCTCGACGGATGTGCTCCTCGATGCGGTGTCGCGTCCGGACGCTCTGTCCACGCCGGTGACACTCAGCGAGCTGTGCCTCCGCATCGCGGCGCGGATCGAAATCGACGACGTGACGCGGGTCGTCGATCTCGTCGCCGGCGCGGAGCACGAATCCGAACGCGTCGAGCTCGCCCGCGCGCTCCTCCGCCGATTCCCGCGCCGGGCTTGGGTGGCCCTGCGGCCGAGTCTCGACTCGCCTCGGATCGAGCTGGCCGCGGGACTAGTCGAGGCCCTCATCGCCGAGCGCCATCCGGCCGCACGCGCAAGTCTTCTTCGCGTTCTCCGCCAGCGCGACCGCTGGGCGTCCGATGTGCCACCGGAGGAGATCGAGCGCTGGGCACTCGGCCATCTCCGCGTCCTGAGTGGCATTCCTCTTGCACGTCTTCTCGAGCAGCTCCCCAGCGGGGCAGACGCCGAGCTCGAGACGTGGCTCGCATCCGAGGAGTGATTCCGGAGTCCTCCCGGACGCCCGTCCCGACGGCGCCGTCGTCGCTCGCTCGGGCGCGGTCCGCGATGTCGATCGCGAACCGCGTGCGTTGCGACAGAAGGACCACTCACTCCGGCGCGGCCCTCCGCGGCGGACTCGAACAACCGCAGCATCAGGTGAAAGAAATGTCCAAGACCGCGAAGAAGGGCGCCTCCTCTTCCGCCACGGCGACCGCCGTTCGGCTCGGCATCGACCTCGGAACCAACAGCTCCGTCGTCGCTGCGGCGCACGACGGGAAGCCCGTCAAGATCGAGGACGACGTCGTACGCTCAGTGGTAGGCTTCCCGAAGGCCGGAATCATCCCCGGGATCCTGCCGAACGACTCCGAGGTTCTCTTCGGCGACGAGGCGATCGACTACCGGCTCCACCTCGACCTCAAGTGGCCTCTCAACGAGGGTGTTGTCGACGATCTCGAAGTCGCGCGCACCTTCGCGGGGCACCTCCGCAGCATCGTCGACAAGACGGGAAAGAACACGCTCTGGGGTGTCGTCGGTGCGCCCGCGAACGCCACGGCCGAGCAACAGAAAGCGCTTCGCTCGACCATGGCGGGCGTCCTCGAGCGGCTCCTGGTCGTTCCCGAGCCGTTCCTCGCGGCGATGGGACTGCGCGACGACTCGGCGTTCACCGAAAAGGGCGGCGACCCGACGAAGCACTCGCTGATCGTCGACATCGGCGGCGGAACCACTGATCTTTGCTTGGTCCGCGGCTATTTCCCGACGGCGGACGACCAGATCAGCTACCCGCAGGCTGGCGGTCACATCGATCATCTCTTCTCCGACGCGCTCGGGCGCCGCTATCCGGATCTGAAGCTCACGCCGGTGACGATCACTCAGCTCAAGGAAGAGCACTCGTTCGTCCCGGGATTCGAGCGCGAAGCGAAGGTGAAAGTCTACGTCGACGGCCGCCCGCAGCTCGTCGACTTCACGGCGATCATCGCCGAAGCGTGCGGCGCGATGGTGCCGATCATCGTCGACGGGATCAAAGAGCTTCTCACGCGCTGCGATTCCGATTCGATCGTGAACGTGATGGAGAACATCATCGTGACCGGCGGCGGCTCGCAGATCCACGGGATCACCGAGAAGATCCAGGAAGTACTCGTCGCTGACGGGTACGACTGCGCCCGAACGATTCGCCCCAGCGACTACAAGCGCCTCGTTGCTCAAGGCGCCCTGCGCATCGCCGAGAACGTACGCGACGAGCAGTGGCAGGTGCCGATGTAGTCGGTTCCGGTAACGGAGTCGACGCTCCGTCCGCGATGCGAACGGGCCCCGAGCCGCCCAAGCGGCTCGGGGCCCGTTTTCGTAGCGGTGGGTTTCCGCGGGTGGTCACCCGCGCGAGAGAAACCCCTCTACGACGAGAGCAAACTCGCCCTACCCGCCGCGGCGCTTCTTGTGGCCAGGGAGCTTCCGGCCGATGCGGCGGCGACGGTTGATCATCTTCCGGCCGCTCTTCGTTTTCATGCGGTAGCGGAAGCCGCGCTTGTCGCGCTTGACGTTGCTCTTGCGAATTCTGACGTGCATGGTTCTGAACTCCGCGGCCGCGCGGGAGGCGCGCTGGCTCGCCGTTGTTCTCCGAGGTGGCGAGCCTCAGGGGACCACGATCGGAGTGCCCTCTCGCGGGAAGCTGCCTCGCTCGGACGGACGGAGCATTATAGGGAGGGCGTTCGCGGGGTCAAAGGCGAAACTGCCCGCGGCCCAGGATGTCGTGAAGGTGGACGATTCCCTGCGGTCGCCCGTGGGGATCGACGACCGCGAGGGCGGTGATTCCGTGGACTTCCATGAGGCGGAGGGCGTCTGCGGCGGACGCTTCGGGCTCGACGAGCTTGGGTCGCCGCCCCATGAACGAAGAGACGGGTTCTGCGAGCAGCGAGTCCGCGGCGCCCGGCTCCGCCGAATCTCGCGCCGCGAGAACTGCTCGACGGATGTCGCCGTCCGTGATGATCCCGCGCAGTCGACCGTCGCGGTCGACGACGAGGGAGAGCCCGAGGTTGTCGCGCCGGGTCATCTCGTCGAGGGTGTCGCCGACGGTCGCGCTCTCCTCCACTTTCGGCATCGACTCACCGGAGCGCATGAGATCGCGGACGAGGTGACGAAGCCTCTCGCCGAGCGAGCCGCCGGGATGGAATCGGAGGAAGTTCTCGCGGGTGAATCCGCGCCGTTCGGAGAGGACCATCGCGAGCGCGTCACCGACCGCGAGCGTGACCGTCGTCGACGCCGTCGGTGCGAGTCCGAGGGGGCAGACTTCGCGCTCGACCCCGACGTCGAGCCAGAGGTCGGCGGAACGCGCGAGGGCCGACTCGCCGTTCCCGGTGAGCGCGATGATCCGCGCGCCGATCGTTCGGGCCGCCTCGGTCACCGCCAGGACCTCCGCCGTCTCGCCACTCGCCGAGATCGGCATCAGCACGTCGCCCTCACACAGCATCCCGAGGTCGCCGTGGAGCGCTTCCACGGGACGAAGGTAGAAGGCGGGAGTGCCGGTCGACGCGAATGTCGCTGCGATTTTCTCGCCGATCGTGCCCGACTTGCCCACGCCGGTGAGGGCGACCCGTCCGCGGTGATCGAGGAGCGTTTCGACGACCGTCGAGAACGCCTCGCCGAGCTGCTCGCTCGTGCGCAGGATTGCCCGCGCCTCCTCCTCGAGGATGCGGCGGCCGCTCGCGACGGCGTCCGTTGGCGGTGCTTGGCGTTCGGTCATGATCGACTCGATGGGGTCCCAGTCCGCGGAGGTCGAGGGTCGGTGGGGGGACGGCTCTCGAGAGGCACGTCGGCGGATGGCGATCGAGCCTGTGTTATAGCGCGGCGGCGCCCCGAGTCCACCGTCCGCGGTGTCTTGGCCGCTCGATCTCCGCCGCGGCCGCTCCGGCCTTCCCCCGTCCGGGGATTGTTCGAGTCGCCGGCTCGCGCCAGCGACGGGCGCGCATGCTAAAATCGACCGCTCACCCGGAATCGTACCCTCGTCGACCGTCGCGAGCGCGTACCGCCGACTTCCTCGGAGGACCCGACGACATGACTGCAGCGACCGTTCCGCCCGCGCGCGGCGATTCGAGGGTGATTCGATACGCCCACGAATGGCTCCGGCCGGCCGCCGTGTGCGTTGCTGCGGTGTGCGGGGCGATTCTCGCGGGATGCGATTCTTCGTCTCGTTCCTCCGGCGTGCGCGCTGCCCTTCGGATCAACGAGGTGATGGCGCGGAACAGCTCCACGGTTCTCAGGGACGACTCGGGGCGGCCGATCGTCCAGGACTGGGTCGAGCTCTACAACGACGGCCCGGAACCGCTGACGCTCCAGGGCTACAGTCTCACGGACAACCCGAGGCGCCGCGGGCGCTTCCGCTTTCCGCCGGGCGCGGAGATCGCCCCGGGCGAGTTCGTCGTCGTCTTCGTCTTCAATCGCGACCGCTGCGAGGAGCGGTGCGACGACCGCCTCGCGACTTGCCTCACCCCTCGACCCGGCGAAGACGAGCCCTCGCAGGACGACATCGCCGAGTGCGAGCGCGCCTACGATACTTGTCTCGAGTCGTGCGAGCCGGTCGGGTTCATTGCCGATTTCGGGCTCGGTGGATCGGAACGCATGTATCTCTACGACGGCGACGCGCTCGTCGATCAGGTCGGCGTAACGGAGATCCCGCCCGACGTCTCCGTCGGCCGATTCCCGGATGGATCCGGTGGCTTCGAAGTGATCTACGCGGGGCCGACTCCGGGAACGGGCAACCGTCCCGCCGGAGTGCCTCCGCCCGCGATCTCCGCTTCGCTCAGTCCCGAGGCGTTGATTCCGGACTGCGGCGAAGACGTGACTCTCAGCTTCAGCGTCAGCGTCGAGACGGCGGACGTCGAGGCGGTCGATGTCGTCGTCGAGCTCGCCGACGTCGCGCAGTGCGGCGACCTCGTTTCGGACGAGGATTTCGCGCTCGCCGTCGAGCCGGAGTTCGTCGAAGCGGTGACCGGAGAGCCGTTCGAAGTGCCCGATCTCAACAACGAGCTGCGTACGGTCGAGCCGACCGTGTTCACCTATTCGGCGACCCTCCCGGGATCGCCGTGCGGGACGACGCGGCGCGCGCGGATTCGGGCCCGCGCGGACGAGGTCGAGACCGTCGAGCGTCTCGGGTGCTTCACTTGGGCGGAAGACCAGAGCCTCGCGCCGGTTCGCATCAACGAGTACGTCCCGCGGAACACGGAGCTCGTATTCACGTACCAGCGCGCGCGGTTCATTCGTGCGGGTCAGATGGATCCCGATCCGCCCACCCCGGCGTCCGATTGGTTTGAGCTCGTCAACTACGGCGACGCCCCGATCGATATTTCGCGCTTCGGGATCGCGAGCCTCAACGATTGGGAAGAGTTCTTGAGCGGCCAGGTCGACGTCCTCGACACGTGGACGCTCGTCGACCCCGATCCTCTCTCCGAGGAGACGCCCGAGCAGGTCATCATCGACCCGGGTTGTTTTCTCGTCGTTCTCGCCGACAACGACGGCGGGAGCGACGCGGATCAGTTCCGCCAAACCTATCGCCTCTTCGATCCTGAGATGTTCCGCGGCGACCTCGGTTGTCAGCTCACCGATTCGAGCGGCGACCCGTATTTTTTCTCCACCGACTTCGGCCTCGACGCGACGACGCAGAATCGCATCGACGGTTTTGTCTTCGTCGACGAAAACGGTCGCCGACTCGACGCGGTCGAGCTCGCGTTCGAGAGCATTCCGCCGGATCTGGTCGACGAAACCGGCGCCGTGCCGACCGTGCGCGCGAACGTCGCCCTCGGGCGACTGCCCCTTGCCGACGAAACCTTCAGTGAAGACCTCGTGCCGGGCGAGTTTCTCTGCGTACCGACCCCGGGCGCGGACAATACACTCCTCTGCGACGTCCCGCCGCGCTTCGATCCCGATGTGCTCGTTCTTCCCCGGAACCCTCGGGCCGGCGAGCCCGTGGCCGTCTCCGGGAAGGTCAACTTCGACCTCGATACGACGAGCGTCGACCAGCGCTTCGAGGTCCACTATCGCGTCGAGCGCGCCGGCGGCGGTGCGTCGGACGAGGTGCTCACTCTCGCCGACGACGCCCTCGTGCTCGAAGAATCCGCGGACCAGACGGACGCCGCCGCCGCGAGTCGACTCTACGACTTCGTCGCCACGTTCCCGGGATTCGAGAGCGGAGACTTCGTGACGTTCTTCTGCTTCGCGCAGGACCTGTCCGACGGTGGCGACAACTCGGAGGTGTTCTTCACTGAAGACGACACCCCGCGCAGCTCGATGCGTTTCGTCGTCGGATTCGAGCCGCCGGCGGACCACCCGCGGATCACCGAAGTGCTGCCGCTCAATCAGACGATCGTCTTGCCGCCGTTCGTCGACGTGCCGATGCCACCGACTCCCGACTACGCCGAGATTCACAACCCGAGCGGGGAAGCTTGGGATCTCAGCGGATACTACCTCGCGCAGGTCGACCCGACGAGCGAGCGGCGCAGCGTGCTCTCTCGTCCGCGCGAGTGGCGGTTTCCCGACGGGACGCTGCTCCCGGCCGGCGAGTCGCTCCCGCTCTACTTCGGTGGGGTCGGGGAGGAGTTCCTCGAGGTCGATTTCAACCTGGGGTGTCCCGAGTCGCTGTTCCTCATCGCTCCGGACGATGCCGCGCGCGGCGCGCACTCGGTGATCGACTCGGTCGCGTGGGGACTGAATCTATGCAACGATCTCCCCGATCGTTCCTGGGCGCGCCCCTGCGAGAGTTTCGATACGTTCGCAGTCGTCGACCCGTCTCCCGCCGAGCTCAACTCCGCTGCCTGGCTGCCGCCGCTCTTTCACTCCGCGTATCATACGGACGTCCAGAACGTCGCGGCACTTTGCGTTTCTCCGACGTCGTTTGTGACGCTGAACGCGCACGTCTTCGTCGACGCGGCGCTCGCTGCCTCGCTCGAGTCTCAGCGCTCCGAAGACGTGATCGACTCGGCGGTGTTCGTCGTCGACTACCGGGACGGAAGTGATCCGCGCTTGATCCCCGCTTCGCGGCTCGATGTGACGTGCCCCGCCGCGGGCGACTGCGTCGAGGCCCCCGAGGGCTACCGGAGCGTCCGTCTGTCGACGCTCCTCGACGATCTCTCGCAGCGATCGATCGGCGCGTCCATCGAGTACGAGATCCTCGCGACGACCGCGTGCGGGCGGATGGTCGCGGGCGGTCCCTTCAGTGTCGGAACGAGCGCCGGCGACAAGCCGGCGGTCGTGATCAACGAGATCAACCTCGCCGCGCCGCTCCCGGGCGCGCCGGACGAGCCGCGGGCCTGGGTCGAGCTTCTCAACCTCGAGGGCGGCGAAGTCGACGCTTCCGGGATGTTCCTTACCGATGACCTCCAGGTATCGCAGAAGGTCGTCGTACCGGACGGAACCACGCTCTCGGCGGGCGGATTCGCAGTCGTTCCGATCGACGGCGCGAGCGGAATGGATCTCACGGGTCGGGACGGTGAGCTCGTCCTCATCGACTCCGTTGCGAGAGGAAGCTGCGGGGTGGACTCCTTCGCGTTCGATTATCGCGAGCGAGAGCCATCGACCTCGCTCGGCCTGCTTCCCGACGGAATGGGAGACCCGGTTGAGCTCGAGCGCCCGAGCCCCGGTGCGCCGAACGACAGCTCGGCCCCCGTATTCCTCCGCGGCGATGCGGACGAGGACGGGAGGCTCACCGTGTCCGACATGATTCGGATCCTCTCCATTCTCTTCGATGACGATGCGGAACGACCGGCGTGCGACGACGCGCTCGACGCCGATGACGACGGTCGCATCGCGGTGAACGACTCGCTCTTCATCGGCAACTTTCTCTTCCAGGACGGTGACCCGATCCCGCCGCCGTATCCCGAGCCCGGACCCGATCCGACGCCGGACGACCTCGAGTGTCGTCCTTAGCGCGATTTGGGGGATGTTTTGCGGTTGGTCGTTGCTCCGTCCGAAGACCTACGTCTATAACTTTCGCTACTGGAACCTCCGCCGCGGGCACGCCCCCAGCGGGACCCTCCGGTAATCTCCTCCCCCGCCAATCAAATCAGCGCCCCTGCCGATATCGACGGCACGGTACACCGTGGCCGACGACGCTGTCGCCGATCGGTATTTCCTCCGAATCGACGATGCGATCGGTCCCTCGCGTGCAGTTACGGTGCCGCTCGCTGGGTGTCCCGCACCTAGCCTATCTGGTGATCGAGGTCGACCGTTGAACGTGAATCCACTCCACTCACTCCGTTCCGTGACCAAGCTCGTGATCGTCGCGCTCGTTCTCACGAGCGTGACCGCTCACGCACAGACCCGGTTTCCGTCTCCGACGCAGCGCATCCGCGATCTCGAGAAGCGACTCACCGAGCGGATCGACGAGCTCGAAAAAGAGGTCGAACGCCTCGAGGACGAGAAGCTCGACGCGAAGGGGAAAAAGGGCGGCGACCTATTTTCGGACGGGATCGTCACGATCGGCGACGTCGAATTGAAGCTCGGCGGCAAGATCGAGCTCCTCTACATCGACACGGACAGCGGCAGCGATGCGGTCTTCGGACGCGCAGATGAGCCGGATCCGCACTTCGAGCTCCAGCGACTCCGGCTCGCGCCTCGGCTGCGATTCAACCGCCACATCGAAGCGGCGGGGCAGATCGACCTCAAGCCGATCGAGGGACGTCTCACGCTCAAGGAAATGACGGTGCGCCATCGGTACGAACCGAACTGGTGGCTGCGCTCCACCGTGAGGATCGGGCTCGACGACCGGTTCATTCGTCCGAATCGGAGAACGAAGACGTATCCGCTCGTCGGAAACGCGTTCTGGCGCGACGAGTCGCTCGGAATCCAGTGGGCGCTGCGGATCGGCGACCCCGATGGACCACCGAAGGAGAAGAAGAAGAAAAAGAAGAAGGACGACGAAGAAACCGTCGACGTGAGCCACGAAGGCGGCACCGAAGCCGAAGACCGACTCGCGCGCATCGACGCGCGTGCGGAGTACTTCGAGGATTCGGAGCCGAGTGTGTTCGATTTCTCGCACAACCCGGGTGCGCTCACATTCTTCGTCTCGCTCAATCAGACTTCGGTTCTCAACGAGAACGAAGTCGGCTTCGACGGCGCGGCGTTCAACGAAATCGTTCAGGACGATCGCAACCTCGACGGCGATCTCGCGATCAGCGAAGTCGGGTTCGGTCTCCGCTACGGGCGCGACTTCGATTGGCTCGGGGACCTGTCGATCCTCGGCTTCTTCTACGTCGACAGCCTCAACAACGATTCGCGCGACTTCCTCCAGCAGGATCTCACCGTCCGCGACAACGGGGGCGTCGCGCTCGCCGGCTACGGCGACTCGCGTTCACGCGACAGCAACAAGTACGGAGTCGGTCTAAACTACTTCCTTCCCGCCGAGACGCTCATCGGACGCTGGGTGGACACGCGCGGTCGCGACGGACTCCGCATCCAAGGTCAGTGGATCCGCGCGGAAGACGGCGATCTCAAGCGAAAGGGTTGGTACGTCATGGGATCGTACCGTTACTCCTTCCGCGAGCGGCTGATCGCGGGGCGCTACCTCCGAAGCGTCGAGCCGCTCGTGCGCTACGGCGAGCTCGATACGAACCTCGGGCCGGTCCCATCGCTTCCCGGGACCTGGGATCGCGAGCGTCTCGTGTTCGGCCTCATCACCGAAGTGACCGACGAGGTCTTGTTCAAGATCGAGTACGCGATCAACGAGGAGGACACGGGCGTTCGGAGCGTCGACAACGACGAGCTGATGGTCGAGCTCCTCCTCCTCTTTTGAGCCGTCGAACCGCGCGCGACGCCCCGGTCCCGACGGACGGACAGCCTCGTCCCTTATCGGAAGCCGGGTCCGGAGCCCCGGGCGTCGATCGTCCGTTCGGACGTCGTCTGTTCTGACCGCCGCGCCCGAACATCGGTCCGCTTCGAAGAAGAATTCGTGACGGTTTCGTGTGCAGAGGATAAAAATGGAGGCGCGTGTTTCCTCCCGGTGCGGCGCCGATCGGCGCTCCGGAGGAATTCGCCGGAGCTGAGGTGGGCCGCTCCGGCGGCACCGCGGGGCGTGGGAGATGTCGTTGGAGGGCCTCCGAGTCAGGCTCGGTGGACGGTGGAGACGGGGCGGTGATTCACAGGATCGAGACGAGTGCCCGCCTTTCGAACCGGTCGCCGCGAGCACAAGTATGAGCTCTCCCCGGCGGTCGCCGCGGCTCTTCGCGCCGACATCGCTACGCGGCTCCCTCTCTACTCGTACATTCCGGGCCGCACGGAGACCTTCGTGTCGACCGTCTACTTCGATACGGTCGATCGCGTTCTCTTTCGCCGCGCGGAGCGTTCGTTCGACGACAATCTAAAGATCCGGGTGAAGGAGTACTTCTACCCGGTCGGGAATTCGGCGAACGGGCGGAGCGCCGGGGATGAGCGGATCGTTCGGCGCGAGAACGAGACCATCGAGGGCGGCTTGCTCGTCTCGCCGACCTGCTACGTGGAGCTCAAAGAGCGAACCGGCGGTGTCGTCACGAAACGTCGGCTGGCACTCCCTAAGGCGCAGGTGCCGCGCTTGTTCGCCGGCGAGGACGTCGCCCCGTTCATCGAGGGTGTGAACGGCGTCGGCACCCACGGCGCAGGTGTCGCGTCGACCTACTCGCGGCTCTGTCGCGAGCTGAGTCGAGCGCGCGTCGAGTGTTCGTCGATCGTCGTCTACCACCGCGTCGTCTACCAAGAGTCCGAGTCCGATCTCCGGATCACGTTCGACGACGCGATTCGAGTGTACGCACCGCGTTCGGATCTCTACGATCGGCATTCCGCCCTGACTCCCGCCGTGCTCGGGGAGCCGCTGCGACGGCTCGACAAGACGATTCTCGAGATCAAGTGTCCGAGAGAGTATCCGGCCTGGCTCAAGAGCACCTTGCGGCGCGTTTCTACCAAGCGGCTCTCGAAGTTCACGTCGAGTGTTCGACTCGTCCTCAAATCCGGGAGTCGGCGCCCGGGCGAGGCTGGGGACGCGTGAGCCATCGCGCCTGAAATCACGGTGTTTCTATCGACATCGACGGCGCTATGTCGTAAATCTGTCCTTTCGTCGGTTCGCCTCGCCACTCTCCGAGCCCCTCCCCTCGAGTCGATTCGACGGACGATTCCTCACCGCGAAGTTCCGCTCGCACGACCGACGCTCCGCGTCTCCTTCGCGCCGTCGAGATCCGGCCGGCGCGGTGAGACGGATCACGGTGAGTCGCCGCCGCGCGCCTGCGACCCACGAAGCGCTCGCGGCTGCCCGCGATTCGAACTGCAACGCTGACCGAACCAAAAGAATCCATGGCCCAGCCCGACGCGGCACCGCCGCCAGTGTTCATCGACTTTGAAGGGATCGATGGGAGCGGCAAGACGACGCTCTCCAATCGACTTGCCGCGTTTCTCGAGGAGAAGGGAATCCCGGTCCATCACGCGCGGAGCGGCGGTGTCTTTCGCTCAGAGATCTCGAAGGAAATCCGCACCCTGACGCGGGCGCCGCGCTTCCTGCGAATGAGCGATATCACGGAGCTGATGCTCTACGTCGCTCGCGACACGCAGATGATCGACGAGTTCATCCGGCCGAAGCTTCTGCCGGGTCACGTCGTGTTCAGCGATCGTTACCTCTACTCGACCATCGTGCACAGCCACCACGCGCGGGGAGTTCCGAGGGAGCAGGTCGACGCGGTGCTCGACGTCGCAGCGCGCGGCCTCTGGCCGGATATCGTGATCTACAGCGACGTCGACCCGCTGACGTCGCGGGTGAGAAAGAAGATTCAAAAGGTTCGCGACCGACGGCCCCTCGGGGACTTCGGGCGGAAGGGGCTGATGGGGATCGGGTTCCGCGAAGAGATGCGGAACGGCTTTCTCAAGCTCGCCGAAGAGGATCCGGACCGCTGGATCGTCATCGACAATGCGAACAGCACGATCGAGGAGTCGCTCCAGCGGATCTTCGAACGTGTCGCGACGGTGCTCGAGAGGAAGGGCTACGCCCAGCTCGAAGATCCGCACTGGGCTGATCTCTCGTCGCCGCGCGAGCGTCCTCAGACTCGTCTCCGGCGGCGCGTGGAGGAACTCCTCGCGATCGAGGACGACGCGGCGCGGAGGAGCGCGGCCTACGATCTCTTCTACGAGGAGCTGCGCGCGCTCGCCGACGAGAATCCCGGCTATGTCGGGCTCTATCTGAGCGGGGTGGCGACGCCCGAGGCACACGAGCTGCGCGAGCGGATTCTCGATCGCGAACCCGCGCTCGTCGCATTCGGTCTGCAGGGCGTGCGGACACCGGAGTCGATGGAGCTCCGAGAGAAGCTGAAGGATTCGCAGCCGCACTACGTCGCGCGCAGTCTCTCCGGATTCGCCGAAACTCCGGAGGTTGTCGCGATGCGGGAGGCGCTCGCCTCCGTCGCTCCCGAATACGTGGCGCTCACCGTGCGCGGGGACGACACGCCTCACGCCTGGGAAATCCGCCGGCAGATCGGAAAGAACGCCCCGCGGGAAGTCTTGATCAGCCTCCGCGGCCTCGATGTCGACCTCGCCTGGGAGTACCGAGACAAGTGGTCGAAGGAGCGGCTGCTGCCGGCGCTTCTCGAGAGTCTAGGCGGTATCGACACGGAGCGTGCGTGGCGCTGGCGGGATGAACTCTCGGCGATGTACCTACCGTGGGTCCTGATGAGCCTCCGCGGCGTGATGTCGGACCGAGCGTGGGATCTTCGCCTCGAGCACGTCCGGCGAGCGCCCAAGATCGTGATCAAGACCATCGGCCGGAGCTCGGATCCGCGCGCCTGGACGCTGCGTGAAGCCGCGAAGCTCTACGCGAAAGAGGTGCTGGATTCTCTCAGTGGGATCGACAGCGCAGCGGCGTGGAAGCTCCGGCAGGAGCTCCGCGAGAAGTGGCCCAACACGTGCGTCTCGAGCATCGGCGCGCGCGTTCAGTCCGAGCGAGCGTGGAACTTTCGCTGGGAAATGGTGCGCGCCAATCCGGAGAACCTCCTCCTTCTCAAGCACATCATGAAGGCGGACCTCCGGACGCTCGAGCTGGACGATGATTGGGACGACGAGGACGAGTCGGATTTTACGTAGTCCGGCGTCGTCGACGGCGGAGTAGCGCGAGCGAACGGAAGCCGCCGATCGATCGACTCAGCGCGGCTCCGCATCGGAATCTTCGTGTTCCTCGTCGCCCAGCGAATCGCTCGCGAACGGCATTTCTCCGCGAGCGCCCGAGTCGAAGAGGTCCGCGATCCGGAGCGGCTGAGGCTCGACGGACGTCTCCTCGTCCTCCTCGTCGGCGCGCTGGCGGAGCTCGAACGTGAGCTGTCCGCTCGCCGCGCGGGAGACTCGCGCGGGAGCGTCGTCGTCCTCGCCGGCGAAGATCCACCCGTAGCGCTCCTCCCACGGCGGGATCGTCGCCCGTATCGCGACACCGGCTTCGTTCTCTTCTAGAAGCTCGATCGCGTCGAGGACGGCCGGGTGGTTCGACGCGAACTCCGCGCCGTAGAGCTCTTTCAGCACGGGAATCTGACGCCGATCGCCAACCCGCGCGATGGCACCGCAGAGGTCGACCAACCCGCGCTCCTCCGGTGCTTCCCGACGTTCGGCCGAGACGCGACTCGCGAGAAACTCCATCACTCGGTCGCGGACGAACTCGTCGTCGAGAACGCCGATCGACCCGAGAGCTCCGTAGACGCGACGATTGAGGTGCGGGTGCCCTTCTTCTTCCACTGCGGTCATCAGAGCCTCGACCGCCGGTTCGCCGATGCGAAGGAGGGCCACCTCGGCGGCGTCCTGGAGCTGCTCGTCGTTCTCGACGAGCAGCGCGCGGAGGAGGAGGGGGATCGCGACGCGCGATCGGAGCTCCCCGAGGATGACGGCGGTCCAGACCGATGCCGACGAGTCGTCGTTTTGGTGCTCGAGCGACAGATCGAGAAGATCGATGAGCTGCTCTTCCGCGCGTGAATCCTGCGCGGCGAGCGCGACGAAGTGCCGAACCGCGCGCGCGATCTCCTCATCGTCTTCAGAGAAGAGGGCGAGGAGATCTTCGTCGACCATCTCCCGGAGCCAAGGGGTGTCGTCGATTTGAGTCAAGCCGCCACCGTTCGGGGAAGAGGAGACGCGAAGAGTCGAGCGCGGCGATCACCAGTCGTCATCGTCGTCGTCGTCTCCCCAGTCGTCATCGTCGTCCGAGGAGTCGTCGTCATCGTCGTCTCCCCAGTCGTCGTCGTCGTCCGAGGAGTCGTCGTCATCGTCGTCTCCCCAGTCGTCGTCGTCGTCCGAGGAGTCGTCGTCATCGTCGTCTCCCCAGTCGTCATCGTCGTCCGAGGAGTCGTCGTCATCGTCGTCTCCCCAGTCGTCGTCGTCGTCCGAGGAGTCGTCGTCATCGTCGTCTCCCCAGTCGTCATCGTCGTCCGAGGAGTCGTCGTCATCGTCGTCTCCCCAGTCGTCATCGTCGTCCGAGGAGTCGTCGTCATCGTCGTCTCCCCAGTCGTCGTCGTCCGAGGAGTCGTCGTCATCGTCGTCTCCCCAGTCGTCGTCGTCCGAGGAGTCGTCGTCATCGTCGTCTCCCCAGTCGTCGTCATCGTCGTCTCCCCAGTCGTCATCATCGTCGTCCGAGGAGTCGTCGTCATCGTCGTCTCCCCAGTCGTCGTCATCGTCGTCCGAGGAGTCGTCGTCATCGTCGTCCGAGGAGTCGTCGTCATCGTCGTCTCCCCAGTCGTCGTCGTCATCGTCTCCGGGCTCGGGATCGCGCTTTCGGTCTCCTCCGGGCGTATTCTTCTGCTGGAGAGCGACGACGCCTTGAAGCTGCTCGAGGAGCTTCGACGCGTCGTTGCGAATCGCCGAGTCTCCGTACTGCATCGCATTCTGGAGGACACGAACCGCCTCCGGTCCTTTGCTCGCCTGAGTCAGTCGCTCGACCCTCTTCTGATCCTTGTCCCAGCGAGACGTGAGCTCGGCCGAGATATCATCCACCTCCGGGTAGATCTCCTCCTTCCGCCGCGGATAGGACGCGAGGAGTTCCTCCAGCACGGCGAGGGCGTCGCCGAGCTGTCCCTTCTCGCGGAGGCTTCTCGCTTCATCGAACGACTTTGTGAATGCCGATGCGCCGCCGCCGGCTTCCTCCTCGACCATCGCGACATCGCGCTCTCGCTCCTCCCATGCCTTGTACACGGCATCCGAGAGGAGCTTCGCCTTCGGCGAATCGAACTGCACGTCCATCTTGCGGCGGTATTCTTCGTAGCGTCTCTTCGCCGGTATCGCGCTCCCCCCTTTGAGGAGACGATCGATCTGGAGGCCTCTCTCGGCGAATTCTTGCTTCCAGCCCGCAATGCGGTCGGCGAGCTGCTTTTCTTGCTTCACTCGGTCTTGCTCGGGGATCGCGGCGAGGGAGCGCTCGGCGTTCACCTTTGCTTTGTGAACGAAGAAGATCCCGATCACGAGTCCGAGGAGTGCTCCCGCGATCGAAATGTAGGGCGTCGGGCGGCGCGGCGGGAGCCCGTAGTCCCCGGAATCGAGATCGTCCTCGACCGCACGCTGGCGATCGGCCCCGACTCGTCCTCCTCGTCGTCCGGAACCGCGTCGAGAGTTCGCCCCTCTCGTCCGGCGCCCGCCGCCTCTGCTTCCGCGAGCTCCGGCCGAGCGATCGGGCTCTGCGCCGCTTGCACGCGCCCCCGCGGCCCGACGGACAGCGCCCGATTTCGCCTTGGCGCGAGCGGTGCCCGCGGCCGGTGCTGCCGGCGCCCGTCCGGCGCTGCGGGTCGGAGCGGCCGCCGCAGGACGCGCCGGAGCCTTCCGAGCGGGCGCTTCGGTGGCTTTCCCGGTCGCGCCGCCCGCATGAATCGCCGCGGCGAGTCGGGATTCTAAGTGCTCGAGGCTCGCCGGACGATCGGCCGGCTCCTTCGCGAGCAGGCTGGACACCACGGCGTCGAGCGAGGCGGGTGCATTCGGCGCGGCATCGCGAAGCCGGGGTGCGTTCGCGCTGATCTGCGCTTTGAGGAGCGCCTTGGGCGAGTCCGCGGAGAAGGGCGGAGTGCCGGTCACCAGCTCGAACAACGTACAACCGAGCGAGTAGAGGGTCGCGGCATCGTCCGGCTCACCGCCGCGGGCCACTTCGGGAGCGACGTACGCAGGGAACTCGACGACAGGAGGGAGAGCATCGTCCCCGGGGAGCAGTCGGATCGATCGATCCGCACCGAGCGCGATTCTCTCCGGGGCGATGATGCCACCCACTCCGCCGGCCTTGAGCTGCCGAACGATCGAGAGGACGACCTTCCCCGCTTGCGCCGGCGGGAGTGCCCCCTTCGATTGGAGATAGCGGTCGAGCGTGAGGCCGTTCCCTGCCATGGATCACCTCGCTGAGGTTGTTGGGCGCCGAGCGGCCACGCGGGAAAACCTAGATCGTGGCAGCAGCGCGCGAGAGACGGGTTGCGAGGACGCACGCCTCAGACGAGGCGCATCGCTCAAAGTTCGGTGGACGATTCGCGCTTCGGCGCGGACGGCATCGAAAGTCGCCCCGGCGCCGCTCGACTCGCGTGACCGTCTCTCACTCCCTTTCGTCCCGGCCGGGGTCCGGTCGCCGCGCGGCGATCCCGGCTCGGGGTGGTTTCATCCCGCTCCGTCCCGCTCGCGGGACGGTGGGATGGCAAGGTGTGCGAGGGCGAGAGCCACCGGGGGACGCGGGTGAACATCTCCCCGCGCCGACTCGATTCCAAGCGGGAATTATAGCACGGCGTGAAGTACGACCGCGGTCATAAAAACTAGGCTCACGACTCCGTTCAGTGTGAAGAACGCGAGATTGACCCGGCTCAGGTCGCCGCCGCGAACGAGGCTGTTCTCGTAGGCGAGAATCGCCCCGACGCAGACGACACCGACCCAGTAGGGGAGAGTGAGCTCTCCGAGCCAGCCGACTGCAGCGAGGAGTCCGACTGACGCGACGTGGAGGACCCTCGTCACGACGAGCGCGCGCCGGACACCCCAACGGGCGGGGATCGAACGGAGCCCGTAGGCGACGTCGAACTCGCGATCCTGACACGCGTAGATGATATCGAACCCGGCGGTCCAGCAGATGACTGCGAGTCCGAGCAGAGCCGGGAGGACGGCGACTTCCGCGCGCACCGCGACCCAGGCCCCGAGCGGCGAGAGTCCGAGCGCCACGCCGAGGGCGATGTGGGAGAGAGACGTGAATCGTTTGGTGAACGAGTACCCGAAGAGAACGACGAGGACGATCGGCGAGAGCGCGAACGCGAGCGAGTTGATCCAGGACGCCACCGCCACGAAGCCGAGCGAGGAGAGAAGCGCCGCGCCGCCGACGAAACGGCGGCTGAGCCGCCCGGCCGGAATCGCTCGCTCCTCGGTGCGCGGATTCGCGGCGTCGATGGTGGCGTCCGCTAAGCGGTTGAACGCCATCGCCCCCGTTCGCGCGAGCACGACGGCGAGAACGATCTTTCCTAGGAGCGCGAGGTTCGGTAGACCCTCGGACGCGAGAAACGCCGCCGCGATCGCGAACGGAAGCGCGAAGATCGAGTGAGCGATCTTGATCGATTCCGCGAACTCTCCGAGCTTACGGAGGAGGGACGTCATCGCGCCTCGTCCTCCCGCCAACGAGCGAACAGATCGTTGTCGATTCCGAGAGCGTCGAGCACGCGTGAGACGACGAAATCGACGGCGTCGTCGAGAGTCTCCGGATGTTGATAGAACGCGGGGGAGGGCGGGACGATGGTCGCTCCGGCCCGGGCGAGTCGGAGAAGGTTCTCGAGGTGGATCGCGGAAAGCGGGCTCTCCCGCGGCACGATCACGAGTCGGCGCCCCTCCTTCAGCGCGACGTCCGCCCCGCGGTGGATATTGTTGAGGCACACGCCGTTTGCGATCGCACCCACCGTTCCCATCGACGCGGGGATGATCGCCATCGCGTCGAATCGAAACGTGCCGCTGCAGAATGGAGCGAAGAAATCGCGCTCGGGATAGATCTCGAGGTGATCGTCGTGCTCGGATACCCACGGACTCTTGGTCGCGGCCGCTTTCCCGCGATCGGAGCCCGCTCCTTCCTCGCGGAGTTCCTCTTTGATCACGAGCCGTCCAGCCGCGGAGACGGAGAGGAGCACGCGCGTCTCGTTCGCGAGGAGAAACCGAACGAGTCGCTGAGCGTAGACGACACCGCTCGCGCCGGTAACGCCGACGACGATGCGGCGCCCACCCGGAGTGCCGGTAGCTTTCGATTCAAGTCGTTCGCGATCAGGACGCATCGCTCCCTCCCGCGTCTCGATGGACCCGTGCCCACCAGAGCGCCCAGCGCTCGAAGTTCTGCACCTCTTCGCGTTTGAACCGGAGGACTTCGTTCAGGCGGTGCGACTCGAGGAACCGCGTGACGGCTTCGGCCCGGTAGGCGTTCGGAAGAAACGCGGCGAGCCGATCGGCGAGCGAGAGGAAATTGTCGAGGCTGTGGCTCCTCTTGTCGTCGCCGAGGAACGAGAAGTCGAATCGATCGCGCTCGATCCGCAGCGTTCCGAGCGGAGGCGGACAGTAAAGATGGATCTGCCACTCGACTCCGTGGAGCTCTTCGTCGTCCATCTCGGTGATGAGTGCGCGGCCGCGGGGGCTGAGGTCGCTCAGCTCGACCGGGGCGCTTCGGCGGTTCTGCGCGCCGGTCGTGCCGGCTTCGGGGCGGAGCGCAAAGAGATCGAGGGCGAACACATCGTCGCGTTCGATCACGAAGCTCCGTCCCGTCGAGAGGCTCGCCGTGATGCGCGTCCCCTCGAATTGAACGGCCGCGAGGCGGCAGCCGCGCGGGATGTCGAGCCACTCTTCGAGGGGAACCGCCACCGTGCGGAGAGCGAGCTCATCGCGGAGCACTCGCGCGTACTCGTCCGCCTGATCGCGCGTCACGTCCTCGGCGATGATTCCGCGGCCGTAGCGAACTCTCGCGCGCGCGTCGGGTAGAGGGATCTCGATCCATCGCGCCAGCCGATCGCCGACGTCCGCGATCGGGACGGTCTCGCCGGGCTCGCTGATGAGGACGAACATCCGATCGTCGTCGCCCTCCGGGGTCGGTAGTTCCTCCGCTGCCGAAGTCATCGTCTGCTCGCCTCGTTCCCGCGTCCGTGGCTCTCGTTCCATCGCAAGCGGCTCAATGCGGCGCGATTCTCGCCGCCGCGTCCGCCGGCGCGGCCGCTCCGTCGAGCGGCCGCGCACCGCGCGTTCCGACATGCACGGCCGCGATCCCGAACGTCAGTCGACGAACGCGGATCGCCTCGAACCCGCAGCGTTCGAGTCGCCGACTGAACTCCGCCGCCGGCGGGAACTCTCCGACCGAGGCGGGAAGGTAGCGGTAAGCGTCCGCAGCCTCGCGCGTACCCGAGATCCGCGCGGCTACGCGCGGCAGAAACCCGTGAAAGTAGAGGTGATAGGCTCGCCGTACCACCGCCCGCTCGGGCGTCGAAAACTCGAGAATGGCGACCTTTCCGCCCGGGCGGAGCACTCGGTGCATCTCGCCGAGCCCGCGGTCGAGATCGGAGACGTTCCGAATCCCGAATGCGACGGTGACGGCGTCGAACGTCTGATCGGCGAACGGCAGCGCCATGGTGTCCGCGATGGCGAATCGAACGTGCTTCACGCCGCGCTTCGCGGTCTTCTCGGTGCCGAGCGCGACCATCTCGCGGGTAAAGTCGGTTCCGACGACCTCGCCGCCCGAGCGCGGATCGAGCGTCCCGCCGAGGGCGAGTGCTAGGTCGCCCGTCCCCGTGCAGACATCGAGGACGCGAGCCGAGGGGGCGAGGTCGAGCTCGCGCACGGTGCTGCGGCGCCACGAACGATCGATGTTCAGGCTGAGGAGGTGGTTGAGAAGGTCGTAGCGCGGACTGATCGCGGCGAACATGTCGCGGATGCGAGAGCCGTTTTTGTCGACCGCCATGCTGACCTCAGAGGGGTGAGAGTTCGCCGGTGCGACGCGGGGCCGACCCATGGGGCGTGACCCCCGTCCCGCGGTCGGTCGGCGGGACGGGATCGTCCGAATTCGGCCGACGGCTACCTCGCCAACCGCAAATCTCGGAAGCCGTTCACTGAGTCCGCCGAACGGCGCGAGTGTTTTCGTGAATATTCGGGCGCGGGCGCCGTCCCATCGTCGAATCGACGTCTCGCTCTCCGTTGAAAAGGAGGGCGGGAGAATCATCGGCCGACGTGGGGAATTTTGCAACGGGCCGGAGCATCGCGGCGCAGACGAGCCTTCGTGCCGCGCCGCGCCGGGAGTGTCGACCGGGTCGTGCCGATCCGGCGGTAGAATCGTGCGTGAGCTCCGGGTTAGCATGCGGGCGGCGGATGCGGCCGCCGTCCCGTTCGCGATCACCCGTCTCCCGCCGGTGAGGCCGAGAGTTT
This sequence comes from Planctomycetota bacterium, assembly GCA_965223845.1. Lineage (GTDB taxonomy): Bacteria > Planctomycetota > UBA8108 > UBA8108 > SXIK01 > CBDCXR01. The sequence continues at coordinate 519,663 of CBDCXR010000004.1, forward strand.
CGAGCGGTCCGCAAGACCCGAGGAGCGATTCGATGGAGAGACTGCGCGGCTGCGCTTGGCTGGGGATGGTGGCGGCGCTGATGTGGGGCTACGGCTCGGCGCCGGATGCGTTCGCGCTCGAGATCGAACCGGCGAGCGCGGCCGAGAGCGGAGCCGCGAGCGACGAGACGAAGCCACCCGCGCGAAAGCGAAAGGCCGCCTCGCCGAAGGGCGTGGAGCTCGATTGGCAAACTCTCGAGAAAGCGCTCAAGAAATCGCGCCCGAAGGATCTGCCGCTCCTCGTCGTCTGCGATGGAAACGAATCCTACCGCGAGACTCTCGCCGAGTACGCGCGCAGTCGAACGTTCGCGCGAACGCTGCGGTCGTTCGTGCTCGTCCACCTCAAGGCCGACGATCTGAAACGTCCTTATCCCGCGAGTCCGGACCGCGCGAAGGACACGACGAGTCCCGAACGCAAATCGCGGACGGGTCGCGTCGTCGATCGCGACCCACCGGCCCGCGCGGGCGGAGAGCGACGATCCGCTACCGCCGCGACGGTGAGAGAGCGACTCGAGCTCGACGAGAACGCGACCGCGTGTGTAGTCGTCCTCACCTTTCGCGAGAGAGTGGTTGCGAAGTGCGACGAAGAGCTCGCGGACCGGCGAAAGCTGGGCGCGAGACTCGATCGCATCGCCAAGGTAAATCGAATCTTCGCGAAGGAGGAGCGCCGCGTGGCGAAGCTCCTCGAAAAAGCGCGCTACGCGTTTCTCAACAAGAAGCGGCGCGTCGCCGTGCTCACCGTGAACAAGCTCGCCGAGAAAAAGGCGCAGAAGCGAATGGACGAGGAGACGCGAAAGAGCGTCACCCGCGTCCTCGACGAGTTCACCGTCGTCGCGAAGAAAGAGATGGACCGCGCCGACGCTCTCGACGCTGCCTTCGACTACCAAGAGGCGCTCAACGTCTACACTCGGGTGCGGAACGAGTTTCCGATTCTCGACGTGCAGAAGCGCTGCGTCCGGCGGATCGGAGAGATTTGGCAGAAGCTGCAGATCGCGACCGGTCGAACGCGTTGAATGATCCGTCCTCGTCGGCGGCGGACGCGGAACGCGCGGTTCCCCACACGGAGCGCGTCCACCCGGGCTCGGTCGGTATCGATGCGCGGGACGCCGCGGAGATCTGCGGGGCGATGCACGCGGCGGATCGCGAGGCCTTCGACGCGGTGGGCGCGGTGCTCGCGGACGTTGCCGCGGCGGTCGAGCGAGTGTCCGAAGCTTTCGCCGACGGCGGGCGACTCGTCTATTTCGGCGCCGGGACGAGCGGACGCCTCGGCGTTCTCGACGCGTCGGAGTGTCCCCCGACCTTCGGCGTCTCTCCGGATCTCGTGACTGCGCGGATCGCCGGTGGCGACGGCGCGCTGCGCTCGGCGATCGAAGGCGCGGAGGACGACCCCGCCGCGGGTGCCGCGGCTGTGGACGAGCTCGCCGTCGGGCGTCGCGACGTCGTCTGCGGAATCGCGGCGAGCGGGACGACGCCCTACGTGCTCGGGGCTCTTCTCGCGGCACGGCGAAAGGAGGCCGCAACGGTGCTCGTGACCTGCAATCCCGACTGGGCCAGCGCCGTCCCGCCGGCAACGAGCCGGGCGATCGAGTGCGCAATCGTTCCGGCGGTGGGCCCCGAGATCCTCGCCGGATCGTCGCGTCTCAAGGCCGGGACGGCGACGAAGATGGTCCTCAACATGATCACGACCGGGGCGATGATTCGGTGGGGGCGCGTTTACGACAACCTGATGGTCGATCTCGTGGCGACGAATCGAAAGCTATGCGCGCGCGCGACGCGCCTGGTCGAGTCCATCGGAGGAGTCGATGCCGCTACCGCGCAGAAGCTTCTCGAGCGCACCGGCTGGCGCGTCAAGCACGCAGTCGTCATGGCGTGCCGGGGGGTCTCGGCGGAAGAGTCGGAGGCGATCCTCGCGCGGCATGCCGGCCGCCTCCGCGCCGCCCTCGAAGAGACGTAAGCGGGCGACGGTCCCCGACGATTCTCGGAATCGAACGGCAACTCGCGTGGCGACGTCACGCGAGGCGGCCCGCTCGGTTCAGAGTCGGTACTCGGAGCGACGTCTAGGGCTCCGGCGGCGTGATTCCGAGCTTCGCCTCGATGGCCTCGAGGCGCCGCTCGTTCATTCGCCGCTCTTCGTCGAGTTGTTCCTCGAGCTGCATCTGCCTCTCGCTGAGAGCGGCCTGGTTCTCGCGCAGGGATTGTAGCGCAGTCGACAGTTGCTCGATCGTTTCGGACTGCGACTCGCTCGACGCCTTGAGGGCGTCGATTCTCTCTTGGTGCTCGCTGGCGAGACGCGACGTCTCGGCGAGCTCGTTCCGCGTCTCGGTGAGCTCGACGTTCAGCTTCTCGATCCGCTGCCGGTTTTCGGTGGCGGTCGCCGTGTTGGTCTCGATCCGCGTCGCGTGTTGTTCGATTTCGGCTGCGTTCTCGCCGACCCGGACCGTGTTGTCCTCGACGCGGCGCGCGAGACGCGACTCGCGGTAGTAGTGGTAGCCGACGGCGCTCGAGACGACGACGAGCAGAATCGCGACGAACTTCTGAACCATCTTCACTTCGGTCCTCCGCGTGGTTCCCGGTTCCGTCACCGGCTTCGCCCCTCCGCCTCGCCGTGGCGAGGGGGCACGGCGAGCACCGCCCCTCTCGGCAACTCGACGGATTCTACCCCGACATCGGTTTTGGTTCCGAAACCATCGGCCTCGACGCGACGATTTGTTCGCGGGCGCTGCGCTCGATTTTGCTTGCGGCGTACCGGTCGTCTTCGTGAGATGGGAGGGCCTCCATCCAGGCGGAAACAACCGCCGCGTTCGCGTCGGGCGTTCGCCCGGGGGACTTCCGGTATCACTGCGTTTAGAAGGGAAGAGACCATGGTGGTTTGGTCCTGTCGTCGACGTTCGGCGAAATTCGCGAGTCGCTCCCTCGTGGGGGCGCTTTTCCTCAGCTTGCTCGCGGCCTGCTCGACGAGTTCCGATCGTGACGATTCGGCTCCGGGAGATGGTGGAACCGAGTACGGCAATGGCGGGACGACGACCGCCCTCGCGACCGCGGAAGAGGGTCTCGATTCTCCTCGTCCCGTCGTAGCGCTCTCCGACGGCGAACTGACGGCCGCGATCGGCGAGGGCACGCGCCGATCCGCGCGGGGTCTTCCCGTCGAGCTGCGCGGCTATCCGTCCTGGCCTCGGCTCACCGCGGATGACACGCGCGCGGAGTTCGTGGGCGGACTGGGGGGAGCGCGCATCTACGCGCAAACGGCACCCGAGACGATCTGGGATCCGGGCGACGCGCTCGAGAAGCATCTCGAGGACGGATTCACCGTTGCGATCGAACGCGCTTCGGATCGAGGCGATTTCGTCGCGCGCGTCGATACGCTGCGCCGAACCGGAGAGGGGTGGGAAGTCCGCGCGTTCGGCCGAGCGGGCGACGACGGGGAGTTCGAGGAGTTGCCCGAGGCGAGCGCCGGCGCCGCGTCATTCACCGCGCGGCTCGGAGAAGAGCTCGCGACTCACGCGACAGCGTGGAAGCTCGTCGATTGAGCACGGCCTGAGTTCGTCCGGACGAAGAGGGAAGAACGGACGCTGGTTTCCGGGCGCTCCCGGGCTGCCGATTCTTCTCCTTCCGAGCGCCGCGCTCGCGAGCTTCGCGCGCTCGGTGTTTGTTCGCCCGATCCTTAGGCGTCCTTCGTCACTTTCGCGATTCCCGCGGGGCTCGATTGCGCTTGGCGGTGCGGGCTAGCGGTGTTAGATTCCCACCTGACACGGGAACCGGTCGATGAGGAATCGATCGGACGAAGCTCGAGTCGGGATCCCCGAGGCGGATCCCCCAGCGCGGAGGCCGCGACGATGTCGGAAGGTGGCACCCCCGGAAGTTGGGCGATTGAGTTTCCTCTCGGTCGCGGCGACGCCGTCGCTCGGCTCGGCGATGTGCTCCGGCGGCGAACCGGTGCCGCGGCGGATCAACTGCGCGCGTTTCTCACTCGCATCGAGGAGTGCGCGAGTCCGGCGCAGTTGCGTGCGGTGCTTCGGAGCGTCGTCGCGCGCCTGAAGCACGAGCGCGCGGAGGCGCCCGATACGATCGATCCTGCCGCGCTCGAGTTCGAGGCGATCTGCCGGCAGATCCTCGAATCGGGCGAGCGGACATCGATCGAGAATTACGGCGAGTACCTCTTCGCGATCGACGTCGAGATCCGCATCTGAGATCGATCCGGGTCCGCCACTCGCAGCCGTCCTCGCTCCCGGCGGAAGGTCCAGCGTGACCGCGAATGTCGACTCCGTGTCTTAGCGGGTCGACTTCGGTTCTCCGGGCAGCCCGAAGAGCGTCTCGGTCGTTTCGCGGGCGATCTCAGCGAGCTCGTCCGTTTCGATCGCCTTTTCTCGGGCGATGAACTCGCAGGTGTGCACGACGAACGCCGGCTCGTTCCGCTTCCCGCGTCGAGCCTGCGGCGCGAGAAACGGTGCGTCCGTCTCGAGAAGGAGCCGTTCGACCGGGACGACGGCGAGCGCCGCGCGCAGGTCTTCTGCCTTCGGGTACGTGACGTTCCCCGCGAACGAGATGTGGAAACCGAGTGCGAGCGCGCGCTCGGCCTGCGGTGCCCCGCCGCCGAAGCAGTGAAAGACTCCGCGCGGTACGGTCCTCCTTCGCTCGAGGAGCTCGAGGAGCTCGTCGAGCGCATCGCGGCAGTGAACGACGATCGGGAGACCGCGATCGAGTGCCATATCGAGCTGTGCCTCGAGCTTCGGATACTGGTCGGCGAGCGGCACCTCCTTCCAATGATCGTCGAGGCCGATCTCGCCGATGGCGACGACGCCGCGTTCGTGCGTGAGCTCGATGATGCGGCGGAGCTCGGTGTCGAGATCGTCGACCGCAGTCGTCGGGTGAATGCCGACGGCGGCGTGGAAGCCGCCGTGCTCGCGGGCGAGATCGATCGCCTGCCGACTCGTCGCGACGTCGATCCCGATGTTGATGACACCAACGACGCCGGCAGCGCGGGCGCGGGCGATCGTCTCGCTTCGATCGGAATCGAAGCTGTCGAAGTAGAGGTGGGCGTGGGAGTCGATGATCTGGGGCACGGCTTCGGTGGCTGCGACGTGAAGGGGTGAAGTCTATCTGCGAGCGCACGGGGGAGGCCGAGAGCGGACCGCGAGGAGACATCGCCCCGCGTTCCAGCCGAGGCGCGTCCTCCTCCGCTCGCCTTCGGTGTCGCCGACCGCCGGCCAACCGAAGTTCCGACCTCTCGCTAACCATATATCAGCTATTTGGTTGTGGCGAGTCCCCGCGGGGCCGAGGAGCGCGGAGCCAGGAATCGGAGGCGGTCCTTTTTCACTATGGGAGCTTGGACGGACGTGTATGATGGTAGGGGTCTATGCGCTCCGACTAGGGTCTCCCTTCCCGTTCGCGAGCCCAGAACGCTTGAGAGTCGAGGAACTCGCGCCCTCGTCCGCGGTTGGTCGAAGGACACCGTCGGGCGTCGCGAGAGTGTTCGTCCCCGCATTTCCGGCGGCGAATGATTTCGGCGCTCGAATCGATGGGCGACCGATCGGGTCCTTCGCCGAGCGAACGGCGTCGGGTATTGGGTTCGAGCGCGCGGTCCGGGTGATGAGGCGGGATCGCTCCCGTCGTTGTTCGGGGAGCTCGCGTCGGTTGGCGAGGTCCCGACGATCTCTCGCCGGCGGCGATCGCGCGCAGGCGCGGACGGTTTCGATTCAGTTCTCAAGTGTGATTGACGATTTCGACGGCCGCACCGCGCGAGCGTTCGTGCTCCGTGCGGCGATTGGGGGGTGCACGCTGTGGGTCCGTTCGAATACTGAAGTGTCCTTGTGGCGCGCCCGCTCGCGCTCACCGACCCTTTAGCGCGGATCGAACGGGATCGCGAACGAGGAGTTCACGGTGAGATCACTACAGATTGCGTTCGGTACGCTCGTCGCGTTGGTCGCCACCGCCGCGTCCCCGCAGCTATCGGCTCAGCTCGTCTTCAATGAAGTGCTCTTCGATCCGAGCGGAATCGACAACGGCCGCCAGCTCGTCGAGTTGCGAAACACGGGTGACGAGCCGATCGACCTGGGGGAAAACGGTTACTGGCTCTACTGGGCCCCGGCGCGGTGGCAGTTTCCGCCCGGCGTCGTCGTCGCGCCCGGCGACATCATCGTCGTCCACATCAATCGTCCCGGCGAGGACACCGAGCGGGAGTTCCACACCGGTGTCTCCGGAACACGCAATCTCTCCGCCGTCGACTCGATCGGACTGTTCCGCACGAACCTCTTCGGCGACCCGAGCCAGATCGTCGACTTCGTTCAATGGGGGGCCGGCGGGAACAGCGGCGAAGAGGTCGCGACGACCGCTGGAATCTGGACCGAGCTCGCGTTCGTCGATGTTTCGTCGCTCCGCGACGGGGGCAGCCTCGTCTACGACGGATCGGGCGATGCGCCGAGCGATTGGTGCGTCGATGGTTCACCTTCGCTCGGTGCGGAGAACGACGAGTGCACTCCGTCGTTCGCCTCGAGCCAGGTGCGCCTGAGCGAGGTCGGCTGGACGCGTCCGAACGACGCGCCGTCGCACTACGCGGTTGAGCTGTTCCACGAGGGCGATCTCCTCGAAGACCTCTCGGGACGCTGGCTGGCTCTCGACGGTGAAGTCGCGTACGCCTTTCCGCCCGGGACGGTCGTCGCGCCGGAGGAGAGGGTGATCGTCCGATTCGGTCTCGATGGCATCGACAGCTTTGACCTCGACGCCGGTCTCTTCGACCTCTACGCCGGCGCCGAGCTCGACTGGACTCCCGAGAGTACCGGGTCCGCGTCCCTTCACGCGGGAGAGGAGGCGTCCGAGCCGACGCAGCTCCTCGACTTCGTCCAGTGGGGCGGACGCACCGCCCTCGAGGACGCCGCCGTCGCGGCCGGCCACTGGGGCGACGGCGAATTCGTCGACGCCTCCTCTTGGCGCCCGGACGGCGCGTTCGCCGTCGTTGCGGGAGGGGTCGGCGCCTCTCGGTGGCGTGTCGACAACACGGGATCCATCGGACAGCCGAACGATGCTCACCCGCACGTCGCCATCGTGATCAACGAGGTCCTCCTCCGTTCGAGCACGGGCGCGGGACACGCGATCGAGCTGCTCAACGTCCACCACGAGACGGTCGACGTCGGCGGATATACGCTCTGCGTCGATTCTCCGCGCGCGTTCGGACGACGCTGCTTCACCATCCCGGGAACGGTCTCCGTACCATCCGGAGAGCTCGTCGTCGTCGAGTGGAATCGAAACGGCGACGACGAAGAGCGTCGATTCTTCGCCGGTACGGGCGCCGACTACGAGAGCGGGGCGGGTTCGTTCGGGCTCTTCGTCGCTGCCGACGAGGGCGACGACAACAACGCGATCGATTTCGTCGCCTGGGGCGTCGAGTTCGAGACCTCGCGCGAAGCGCAGGCGGTTCGCACCGGGCTCTGGACTTCTGGCGACAGGGTGGATGTGAGCGTGCTGCCGGAGAGCGCGAGCCTCGCCTACGACGGAATCGGCGACCTCTCCTCGAGCTTCCGGATCGACGACTCGCCGAGCATCGGCGAGCTCAATCGGGAGCCGCCGCCCCGGAATCCATTCCGCCGCGGAGACTGCAACACCGACGGCAGCACGGACATCTCCGACGCCATCCGGCTGTTCGGACTCCTCTTTTCCGACGGGCTCGATCCCGTGTGCCAGGCCGCGTGCGACTCGAACCGAGACCATGGAGTGGACATCTCCGACGCGGTCTACATCCTCAACTGGCTCTTCCGCGGCGACGACGGACCGCCCCCGCCGAACGAGCAGTGCGGCTCCGATCGCGACGCGGCCGCGCTGACGTGCGCCGAATACCTCGCCTGCTGATCGCGGACGGCGGTCGCTAGCTGGCGCACGAGCGTCTCACGTTCTGCTCGAGAGCGATGCCCGAGATCTGGCATCGCGGACTGGCGTGCCTTATACCTCTGGTGCCGCTGCATCGGTCGTCGGGTTCGACCGGGATGCGGCGCGATGGGTGTCGAGACGCATCGGTAGCATGGAACGCAACGAGATTCTCTTTCGCGAGCTTCTCCGGCTCGGACGCGCGCGGCGCACGTATTTTCTCCGTGGAGTCGCCCCGCTCGCCATCGGAGTCCTCCTCCTCGCACTCTTCGTCTCAGAGAACGTTCAGACGGGGATCTACGCGTTTCGCTGGCTGATGGTCGCTTTCAACGTGTTCGCGTTCGTGGCGATGCCGCTCCTCATCTCGGGCGTCCTCCACGAAGAGTGGCAGTCGAACACGCTCTCCGTGCTCTTTCTCGCCGAGACCACGCTCAGCTCGATTCTCCGGGGGATCCTCGGGTCGCGCGTCATCATCGTTCTCGCGAGCCTAGTCGCGTGCTTTCCTCTCCTCATTTCGGTGATGAACTTCGGTGGGGTGACGAGTACGCAGATGGTTCAATTCTCGACCCTCATCGTCTCGCTCACCGTCTTCTACGGCGCGTTCGCGATGTGGGCGAACTGCGTCTGCCGCACGCGGGAGATGGCGCTCCTCTTTACGTTCGGCATCCTCGGTGTCCCTCAGCTCGTCTGCGCGTACTGGTTCCAGATCGGGGCGAAAGAGTGGGGGAGCCTGCCCGAGGCGCTTGGAATCGCGCCATCGGTCGTCATGCTCCAGCTCACCGAAGGAACCATTCCGTGGGGTTGGTCGGGGCGCCACGGTCAGTGGGCCGGCGCGGCGTCGCTCGGAGAGGGCTTTCAGTTCGGGTGGCTGTCGCTTCAATTCATTTCACTCGCGCTTGCGAGCGTGTTCTTCCTCCTCGCCCGTCGATCGCTCGGCCGGCGGATCGTCACCAGCGAGGGGGCGAAGGCGAGCGGACCGGCCGACGCGCCGCCGGTCCGCGTCGAAGAGAAACGAGGCCGCGAGCACACCACGATCGTCGGCAATCCGATTAGCTGGCTCGTCCTGAAGCGCTTCGATCCCCTCTTCGGGGTACCGAAGCTCGTCGCGGTGGTGATCGCCTTCGCGCTGACGATCGGGCTCGAGGTGCTCGACGAGACCGTTTCGGTGGCGGTCGCGCGCGACGCCGTGCTCTTTCTCGGGCTCGCCCTCATGGCGTGGACGTTTCTCTGGGCGTGTCTCGTCTCAGCTCAGATGTGGATGGAGGAGCGAACCGAGCGGACGATGGAGCTTCTCCTCGCGACGCCGTACACACTCGACGAAGTGATTCTCTGGAAAGTGGACGCTCTCTTTTGGGCGCTCATCGCGCCGGCGACGATGTACAGCGCGCTCTGTTCGACGGCGATCTGGTCCTTTCAGCACGGAACGAGCCTCGCGCTCAAGCTCTTTCTCATCGCTCCGTTCACGCTCTGCTGTTTTCTCTACTCGTACGTGGGGCTCTTTGTCGTCGTCTACGTGACGATCTTCTTCGCGATGCGTGCAGCGAGCGCGGTTCAGGCTGTCCTCTCGACCTTCGGGCTGATCGGCGCGACGATCTTCGTCAATCTTCTCGGGTTCGGACTTGGGACCGAATCCGGACTCTTCTTGATCGCCGTCCTCTACGATTTCGTTCTCCTCGCGGCGTTCGTTCCTGCGTTTCGCAAGCGCCTCCGGACGTTCGAGCTCCGCTGAGCGGCTCGAACGAGGTTCACCGGGACGGCGCCTTCGGCCGATACCCGAATAGATCGCGTCCTTCGCGTCGGGGAGTGCCGCTGCGCATTCTTCGGCTCCGCTCCGTCGACCGGTTCGACCTCGTTCGCGGGGCGATAACTCGCGTTGCGGGCGATGCCCCTCGAGTAGAATCTCGAGAGGACTCGGCAGATTCGTGCGCTCCGGGCACTCGGCTCGCGAGCGGATCGATCGGGATGCATCTTTGAGACTGAGGTTTCGCTCACGATGGGAAGAATTCTGATCTCGCTCCTCGCGGTCGTGTTGGTGCTGAACGCCATGACCTTCCTCCTCGTCGCTTTTCAAGAGGGACCGGAGGAGTCCGCGGCTGAAGTCGACTCGGGACCCGACCCGGCGATTCAAGGCCTCGTTCGACAGGTAGGCGAGATCAAGAAGAAGGTCGACGACCTGTCTCGCCAGCGGACATCGTCCGCTCAGCTCACGCGCAAGCTGGATGCACTCACCAAGAAGCTCGACACGATCCAGCGGCAGCTCGACGAAGCGTTCGCCGCCGAACCGGAGCCGGAACCGGAACTGGAGCCCGAGCCCGTCGAGGACGATGGCGGTGCGGGCGAGGATGCGTAGACGGTCAGCGAACGAGCGATGATTCCAGCGCCCGAACCCGACTCCGCTCCCGCCGTGATCGCCGGCGGTACTTCGTCCGCGACCTTGGACGTCGCGGGCGAGGAGACGCTCGAGCTCTTCCGTGAGAACCCGGCCTACAACGAGTTTCTCGTCGAGCGACTGATTCGGCTCAGCGGAAGTCCTCTCTCCGGGCGCGTGCTCGAGATCGGCTGCGGCATCGGGAACATTACCTCGGTCTTACTCGCGAAAGAAGGCGTCGAGTATCTCCACGGGGTCGATCTCGATCCGGCCTACATCGAGCGGGTGCGGCGGGAGATCGCCGATTCCCGCCTCGAGACGACGGCTGCGCGCGCGGAGGAGTTCTGTCCCGAGAGGTTCACGGCGGCGGACGGCCAGTTCGACACGATCTTCTGCAGCAACGTCCTCGAGCACATCGAGGACGACGAAGGTACGCTGCGAAACTTCGCCGCGATGCTTCGTCCGGGCGGACGAGCGCTCGTCCTCGTCCCGGCGCATCCGTCACTCTTCTGCGGACTCGACGAGAATCTCTCCCATTTTCGCCGCTACCGGCGGCGAGACTTCGACGCGCTCGCCGCCCGAACCGAGCTCCGCGTCGTCGCGTCGCGCTACTTCAACCCGCTCGGGGCGCTCGGTTGGTGGCTGAACGGGAAGGTGCTCAAGCGGCGCGTGCTCCCCGCCGGACAACTCTCGGCATACACGCGCTTCGCGATTCCGATTTCGCGCCTCGTCGACTGGCTAAATCCCTTCCCGCTCGGCGTCTCCGTGCTCGCCGTGCTGACGCCGCGGTGAGGAAGGGGAGCGAACCGCGCGGATCGGCCGGCGATCGGCCGATCCGCACGGTTCGCCGCGACCCCAAGTCTGTCGTTACTCCGTCGGCAGACAGGCGATGTCGTCCTCGGTCGGATCGAGGCCCGGCTCCGAGAACGGGCTCGGTGGTTCCGGCCCGTCGGCGAAGAGGTGGAGGAGCAGATAGATCGGATCGGTGATGTTCACCCGTCCGGTGTCGTCGACGTCGGCGGCGTCTTCGCAAGCGAGTCGGCCGTCGCCGAAGAGATACTCGAGGATCGCGACGGCATCAGCGAGGTTCACAGAATCGTCCCCGTTGACCTCGCCGCGGAGGAACGGGATCTTGCTCGGATCGGGGATGACCGTGACGGTTTCGGTGGCGACGAGGTCGCCGCTCCGGCTGAACGCGAAGATCTGCACCTCGCTCGCCGTGTCGCCGGGAACGTCGACGCGCATGGTCCAGCGCGTCGGGAACTGACTTCCCGCGGAAGCCCATTCGATGGCCGCCGTTTCGGTGTCCCCGTCGTCGACTACGGTCAGGAAGCTGCGCGCGTCGAGCGGGGCCGTCCCCGTGATCGTGGCGACCCCGTCTTCGGCGATGATCGGAAGATCCGACGTCACCGCAAAACCCGCGGCGAACGAGGTGCGCCACGTGCTGTTGACGCGTGAGACTCGCGTGCGCGCGAATCCTAGAATCCCGTTCGGGCTATTCACGCCCCCTGGGCCGGCGTCTTCGGCGACTGCAGACGTCCAGCTCGTCAAATAGGCGTTCGACCAGAAGGTCTCGGTGAACTCCTTGAGGATGCTGCCGTAGAGCCGCCGGTATTTCGGATAGTTGTAGAGACGGCTCACGCCGCTCGCGGCACTGTCGCGCGGAATGAGCGTCGCACCGGTGTTCGCGAAGGTATGGTCCATGTCCCACGGGAGGAGATAGCAGCGACCTTCGATCGGGGCGTAGTAAAGGTACGCGTTCTGGCCGTTCCCGATTCCGATCGTGTCCCAATCGTCCTGGAGAACGCGGATGATGAACGTGCGGAAGAACGATTCGACGTTGAGGATGCCCTCGATCGTTTCTTCGAACACCTCGTCCGGCGTCGTCGTTCGATCCATCGCCCGGAGGAGCGCGATGAGCGGCGAGAAATCATCCTGATCACGGAGAATCTTCGGGTGCCAGTAGTAGCGAAGGTTCTCCGGCGATTCTTCCCCGGCGTACGGCGCACCGCGGTAGCGCCGGAACGCCGTCCAGTCGTTTGCCTGCATGTCGGGGCCGCGCCCGCCGGAACTGTCGTTGAACGCGAGTTTCCCGGTGATCTTCCACGCCATACCGCCGGAATCCTCCGGCCAGTTGAAGTCGGCGTAATCTTTGTCGATCACCGACACATGCGCGAGCGCACCGCCGCTGTGCTGCGCAGCGTTCCGGTAGACTTTGTGGTAGTCGTAGATCTGGCCGGTCGGAACGACGGCACCGGGAACCGAAGCTTTCGCGAGAAGCTGATACCCCGTTCCTTCGTTCTGCGCCGACCCGTAGCGGCTGATATTGAACTTTTTGAATTCGTCGCGGTAGCGGTGGTCGCCGTTGAACCGCACGCGGAACATGCGCGGTGAGCCGGGACGGTTCCACGGGCTCCCGTGGTAACGGAAGCCGACGTCGTAGTAGACCTCCTCCTCCTCGAACACGAAAGTCCCGCGGATGAGATGGTTCGAGTGGAGGAACTGGGTGTCGAGCCGCCGGTTGTTCGTCGAGTTGAGGACGACGCGCTGGCGGAGGAGCGGACTCTCGATCGGCTGATCGACGATGCACGCCCAGGTTTTCTCCGGGGCGTCCCAAGGATACGCGTGCGTCGCACCGAGCGAATCCTTCGTCTCGAACCAGAAGTTCACGATCGCTCCGTCCGACTGGCTCGGGATACGACCGCCGTAGCGCCCGTCCCCCGCGACCTCGTCGCCGTCTTCGCCGGCGTCGTTGAGCGAGATCATCTGCGCGACTTCGTCGCCGTCGACGAGGTAGTGGAGGTTCACCTCATCGATGCCGTCCTCGTCGGCGACGTCGGCCCGGAACGTAATCAGCTCCGTCGGGAGCGGCACCGCCGGAAAGTGACGCGCGTTCGAGACCACGGGCCCGAGGTTGTCGGCTCGAACGCTGTTTTCGCGTCCCGGCGTCCCGGGCTGGGTCGGCACCGGTAACCACACCGTGCGGCCGAACGCGTTGTTGTGACCGCAGACGTGAAGCGCATTGCTGCCGGTGATCCAGCGCGCGGAGACGCGGATCGTTCCTTCACCACGCGGATAATTGCGCGAGGCCTGCGCTTCCACTCGGTTCGCTTTGTTGTTTCCGCCGCCGCTAGCAACGATGTGGAGGCTACCCTCGCCGCTTCGTGCGTCCTCGGTGGTGTGGAACGACTCCTCGTGGTTTCCCCAGAGACGCCAGCGGGTGTCGCCGTCCTCGAAATCGCCGTTCGCGATGTGCTCCGTAGCGCCCACCGCGACCGAGACGTCGTCGACGAGGCACTCGCCGGCCGTCAGGAGATAGAGGTGGATCTCGGGGTCCGCCGGACCGGGAGCGACGGGATCGAGCCGCGCGGTGTACTCGACGTCGATCCACGGAGCCTCCTCGATGCTCCCGCGCCACGCGTGGCCGGAGGAGTTGTCGGCGTCGGGATCGATCAACTCGAGGCTCGACCCGCCGTTGTCCGCGCGAACGTCCCACTGCCCCTCATCGAAATACCGCACGTCGTCGATCGTGTTCCCGAGCGGATCGACGAGGCGCAGACGATCGCCGCTGTTGCTCAGTGTGCCGAAGCGATCGAGTTCCTCCTCGGTGGCGTTTCCCGGCAAGCCTACGACGATGTCCGCACCGAGCTCGTACCTCGACCGGACATAGTCGACATCACGGGCGACCACGATGTAGCTGCCCGGGCCGATCGTCGCGTCGCCCGGGAAGTCGTACCGGATCGCGGAGCGGAGAGAGTATCCCGCGAGCGGAATCTCTCGCTCCGAGCGATTGTAGATCTCCACGTACTCGCCTCTCGCGGTGTCGACGAGGGGCCGGTTGTCTTCGTCTACGAGACGCGGGTGGTACATGATCTCGTTGATGACGAGACCCGTCTCGAGCTCGATGATGTTGCTCTCGCCGAGACTTGGAGTCGTCGACAGAGCCCAAGCCGCGTCTCTGCCGGGGAGCCGGGAGTGGCTGCGCGCCTCCTCCGGGAGTGCGGCGGGGTTGTCGACGTGGGCGGCGGACTCGACGCTGCCGTCGCTCCGGTAGAGAAAGAGCCTCAGCTCTTCCGCGGTGAGCGCGAACCCGAGCTCCGCTTCGCTTACCGCGAAGACGCCGTTCGCCGCGATGACCGTGTCGTCGGGGAAGACGTACTTGAGCGGCTCGCCCGGATCGTCGCTCACGTGGTAGCCGTCGAGCGGAAGCGGCATACCGAGCCGGTTGATCAGCTCGATTCCGCGCTCGGCATCGGGCGCTTGAGACACGATTTCGTTGAAGTCGACCTGAGCGACCGGCGGCGGCTGGAAGAACCGAAAGGTGCGGTAGCCGATTCCGAGCCCGACTCCACCGTCGTTCGAGCCGAGGCTGACATTGTGCACCGAGGCGGCGAGGACGTTCGTTCCGACCTGCACCCGCTCCTTCGGAATGGTGATCTCTTCGGACGTCGTGAGGTTCCGCGAGCGCCGGGCGCGGCTCTCGACGGAGATCTCTTCGAGCGTGTCGTCGCGCATGTTGAGCAGCGTGACGAGCTGGCCGTTGAGGAAGAAGACGCCGCCGTCGTCGATGCTGATGCGCAGAACGAGCGAGTCCATCGCATCGAACTCTTCCTGCGTGACTTCGAACGACTTGCGCACCGCGAAGGAGTAGAAGTTGTCCTCCATGCCTTCGATCAGCGTCGCGACGTCTTCTGCGGGGTAGCCGATCGGCAACTCTCCCGACGCCCAGCCGTCGTCAGCAAAATCGGGGGCGCGCCAGGCGGCGGGCGGATCGGAAAACTCGGCGATCGCGCCGGCTTCGACATCGAAGGAAACCTTGTACCGGACCGTGGATTCGGGCCCAGTCTCCGGCGTGAGCGGGTTGTACTCGGGGATCGGCGGCGGAAAGTTGTCGATCCCCGGCGTCCCATCCGGTTGACCGCTGCGGACCCAGTTCACCCCGCGGTCGGGGTCGAGGAGCGAGCCTCGGAGGGAGAGCGTATGCCCCGTCCCGTCCGCTCCCGGAGGCCAAGGATAATCGTCTTCGTAGCGGAGGCTGACGAGCGGTTGACCCGATGCGGTGACGATCTCGATGCGCTCGCCGCCGTTGTCTAGCCGGCCGGTGAAGTTTCCGATCGCGTTGGCGATCCCGTACTTGGCGACGACGGCGTCCACGTCGCGGCAGACGACGAGTCGCGCGCGGGACGCGAGCAACGTACCACCGGGAAACGCGAACTCGATGCCCGATGCGAAGTAGGCGCCGGAAAGGTCGATCGGGATCGAGAGGTCGTTGTAGATCTCGACGAACTCGAGTGACTCGGTGGGGTCGTCGGCGGGGTTCGGGTGGTAGTGAACTTCCGTGATCCGAAGTGCGGACACCGGTGTCGTCATGAGACACCAGACGGCGGCCGCGAGGATCAGCGTCGAGCCGCTGCGTGCGGCTTGGCCGCGTCCGAAGGAACGATTCCCCATGTTCTTTCCATCCTCTCCGTGGATTCCGATCGCCGTGCGGGGGCGGTCTCGACCGGCTGGCATGAGCGCCGCGCGACGCTCGACCGCTCTTGCGAGCAGACCCGAGTCGGGCGTCGACGTACCGATAACACCTCGTGAGGTGCGACTTTAAGGCTTCGCGAAGGCCGGAGGAAGGAGAAAAGAGCGCGCGCTCGATCCAGGTTGGCGCACCGCCGGCCGCGTGAGTCGCGATCGGGTCCTGTATGCGTCCTCGCCGTCCGCCAGACGCGCGGCGCACGGGCAACGTCCAGCGGCCGATCGAGCGGATCGCCCCGCCCCGACGCGTCAGCGCCGACCCAGGGCTCCCGGAGATCGACAACCCGTGACAACTGGCGACAGCTTGCGACTGGGAACGGCGAAACCGGCCGGGGAGGATAGCGACTGTCGAGAGCGAACGGGCCCCGCGGTCCCGGCTCCACTCTCGACGTTCCGAGGTGGAGCGCCAAGCATTCGGCAAACTCTCGCAGAAAGGAAGCGACCATGCGCGTTTCGAATTCGGTTCTCTTCTCGAGCGCGGTGCTTTCGGCCGCGGTGCTGTTCGGCGCCCGCGGCGGCGTCTTCGCGGACGATGCCAAGACTCCCGCGAAGACCGTCGGCGCTCTTGAGACGCTCATCCCAGCCGACGCGGTCGGATTTCTCACGCTCAAGGATCTTCGCGGCACGATCGACTCGTTTCCCGGCTCTGATCTTCACCGCTGGGTGACGTCGCACCCGCTCTATTCGCATGTGCTCGGAACCCGCGACGTGAAGAAGGGACTCGACCACTTTCGTCGCGCGCAGTCTTCCGTCGGGATCGACCTCGTCGACCTCGCGAAGGACTTGTTCGGGGCTGAGGTCGGCATCGGCGCGTACCTCGATCTCGGCGGCCCGCGCTTGGTCGCCGTGTCCCGCCTCCGGGACCCGGAGCGGGTCAAGAAGAAGTTCGCCGTGATCCTGAGCGGATTTCGCGAAGGAACGGAGGATTCAGTCCGCGGCGAAGTCACCGAGTACTCCGGGTATTCGATCGAGACGTTTCCCTTTCTTGCGTACTCGTTGGTCGACGACGTGCTCGTCCTTGCGAGCGAGCTGTCGCTCGTCGAGGAGGTGATCGACCTCCGGCGCGGGAAGGGGAACGGATCCGTGGCCACGTCGGAGAGCTTTGCGGCGGCGTTTCCCGCGCCGTCCGGACAAGTGCGGCTCGCTGTACGGCCGAAGTTTCTTCCCTCCTACCGGCTGCCGACGAAGATGGGCGAGCCGCTTCCGAGCCTCCTCATCGGCGGCTGGCTCCATCAACTTCGAGAAAGCGATCTCCTCCAGCTTTCGCTCCGCCTCGACGAGCGCGGCGTGCGACTGAGCGGCTCTACGCACCACGGGACGGACGGGATGTCGGAGCGCGTCGCACCTTGGTTCCCCGCGGTCTCCGCCGATCGCATCGTCGACTCGATTCTCGCCGAGAGCGAGCTCGCCTCGTTTCGCATCGGTCGCGACCTCAGCGCGTGGTGGGCGGCGCGGGAAGAGAACCTGACGAGTCGAGCGCTGCGCGGACTGTCGGACTTCACTCAAGGGATGACCTTCGTCTTCGGCGGGCGTAACTTCGAAGACCAGGTTCTTCCGGAGATCGCAGCCCCGATCACCTTCGTCGCGGCGCCACAGGATTACTCGAGCCTCGACGCCGTCCCGCAGCCGGCGATTCCGGAGTTCGCGTTTGTCGTTCCGCTCAAGAATCCCGAGACGTTCGGGGACACTCTCCTCTCGTCCTTTCAAAGCGTGGTCGGATTCCTTCGGACCACGATGACGCAGAACCGAAAGGACGGCGGCTACGTCGACATGCTCCTCAAAACGGAACGCGTCGGGGACCGCGAACTTCACTACGTAAAGATCAGTGCGGGCGAGTCGGATCTCTCCTCACTGCTCCGCAACTTCTCCCCGAGCATCGGGACGGTCGGCCGCTACTGTGTGCTCAGCTCGACGAAAGCGCTCGGGACGCGTCTCGTCTCGGAGCTCGGCGGATCGGCCCACTCCGATGCGAAGTCTTCGGATCGCTCCCCGAAGAACCGTAGCACGCGATCGTCCGTTCGTGCCGCGGGCGACACGCTCCGCGTGAGTGGGGCGGGGGTCCGCCGCGCGCTCCGCGACAATTACGACCTGTTCGTCGCGAAGAACATGGCGGAGAAGGGTGCTTCGAAGGCGGCTGCCGAGGGCGAGATCGACACGATTCTTTCCGTTCTCGACGTCGTCGGCGACGTCCGCTTTCGCGCGACGAACCACTCCGACCGACTCGGTCTAGAGCTGCGCGTCGGACTGACGAAGTCGCTCCGGAAGGAAGGTGCGACCCAGCCGACGAACTGAACCCGGCCTCTCCCCGCGCGGACGCGACTCGCGCCCGCGCGGGACGGCAGTCGAACACCCGCGGAAGCGATCGCACGGAGACGCCGATGACAGAGACGAACGCCACCATTCAGCCGTACCGTCCGGGAGTCGACGGACCTTGGGGACGCGCAGAGGCGTCGCATCTCGTTCGCCGCCTCGCATTCGGCGCGCCGCCCGAACTCGTCGCGGCAGCGCAGTCGGCGAGCCCGAACGCCGCCGCGGAAGACCTCCTCCGCCTTCGCCCCGAATCGGAAGACGTCGAGTTCGTCCGCGCGAGAGTCGAGCCGCAGCGCTCGATCGCCGCCGTTCAGGGCGCGTGGCTCTACGCGATGATGCACTCGACGAATCCGGCGCGGGAAAAGCTCGCCCTCTTCTGGCACGGCCACTTCGCGACATCGGATCGAAAGATCGAGCAACCGAATCTGATGCACCGTCAGATCGAGCTCTTCCGTCGACTCGGCGCCGGTGGGTTCGGCGAGCTCGCGCACGCGGTCGCGAAGGATCCGGCGATGCTCCTCTGGCTCGATGGCAACTCGAATCGGTCGGGACGGCCGAACGAGAACTTCGCCCGCGAGCTCATGGAACTCTTCACCCTCGGAATCGGAAACTACACCGAAGCCGACATCAAGGAAGCCGCTCGAGCGTTCACGGGTTGGCACGTTCGCAACGGCGAGTTCGTGTTCGAGCGCCGCGCGCACGACCGCGGAGAGAAGACCGTCTTCGGCCGATCCGGCGCGTGGGAAGGACACCAGATCGTCGACTTCTGTCTCGAGAAGGCCGCGTGCGCGCGGTTCATTGCGACGAAGCTCTACGAGTTCTATGTTGCGCCGAACCCGTCGCCCGAGCTCGCCGCTGCGCTCGCCGAGATGTACGAGGCGGGGGGCAAGTCCACGGCGGAGTTCGTCGCGAAGCTCTGCTCCTCGCGGGCCTTCTTTGCGCCGGAGGCGCGGCGCGCGCTCGTGGCCTCGCCGGTCGACTTCGCCGTGGGGGCACTCCGGACGCTCGGCGGCTCGACGAGCGCGACCGAGCTCGCCGAGAGTCTCGCGGAAATGGGACAAGACATCTGCCGCCCGCCGAGCGTGAAAGGTTGGAAGTCGGGGCTCGATTGGCTCTCGTCGACCACGCTCGTCGCTCGGATGCGATTCGCATCGACCTTCGTCCGCGCCGGGCGGCACCACACGCACATCGCTTGGACGGATCTCGCTCAGCCGTCCGTCATCGAGCGATTCTTCCCCGAGGGACTCGACTCGAAGACGCAGGAGGCGGTGATCGAAACCGCCGAGGCCGACCGCGCGGCAATCGCCGAGGGCTGCCTCCAGCTTCCCGAGGCGCAGTTCGTTTGAGACGGTTCGACGTTCCACCACTCGTTCAAAGACCGCTCACGTAGCGGAAAGCGAGGACTCGACTATGAATCTCTCCCGACGCCAATTCCTGAGCGCGACGGCGCTCGCGGGTCTCACGCCCGTCCCGCGCGTGCTCCTCGAAGCCGCACTCCGGCCGCGGGCGAACGACGAGGACGCGACGACACTCGTCGTCCTCCAGCTCTCGGGTGGGAACGACGCGCTGAACACCGTGATCCCGGGTGAGGATCCGATCTACCGGCGCGAACGGCCGACGCTCGCCGTGGGCGAGGAGCGCGTGCTCTCGCTCGCGCGTGGAGCTTTCGACCCGGCGGGCGTGACTCTCTCGGGCGCCGCCCAAGCGGAACACATCGGATTCCATCCGGAGATGAAAGCGCTCTGGGAGCTCTACGGAGAAGGACGCGTCGCGGTCGTGCAGGGAGTCGGCTACCCGAATCCGAGCCGATCGCACTTTCGCTCGATGGACATCTGGCACACCGCGCGTCCCGACGTCGAAGATACGGAGAGCGGCTGGCTCGGGCGCACGATCGACCGCCACTCGGGGGCGATGTCCGCCGTCGACATCGGTCACGCCGCGCTGCCGCTCGCGCTTCGCGGGGAAACGGAGGTCCCGAGTCTGCAGAATCTCGACTGGCTCGACGAGCTCGCGTCACCCGAGGGTCGACGCGTTCGCAGTCGGCTGCGCGCGCTCCACGCGGCCGGACGAACCGGGCCCGCTGAGCGCGTGCGTCGGCTGGCCGTATCGACCTTCGCATCGCTCGATCGTCTCGTCGAGCTGCGCAACCGGCCCGTGCCTGTCGAGTACCCCGATTCCCGTCTCGCCGACCGATTGAAGTGGGCGGCGCAACTCATCTCGGGTCACTTCCCCGCGCGCGTTCTCTACCTCTCCCTCGGCGGGTTCGACACCCACGCGCAACAGCGCGAGCACCACGAGCGTTTGCTCCGCGACCTCTCTGGTTCCGTCGCCGCGTTCTTTCGCCACCTCGAGGCGCAGAGCGAGGAGAAGCGAGTGACCGTGCTCGTCTTCAGCGAGTTCGGCCGGCGTGTGCGCGAGAACGGCAGCCGGGGGACAGACCACGGCGTCGCGGCGCCGCTCTTTCTGATCTCGGGCAAGGTCCGAGGAGGGGTGTACGGACCGCACCCGCGACTCGACGACCTCGACGACGGCGACCTCCGGTTCCACACGGACTTTCGCCGGATTTACGCGACGCTCCTCGACCGCTGGCTCGGGGTGGGGGACTCGAAGACGCTTCTCGGGGGCGAGTTCGCTCCGCTCGACGTGTACGCGTAGAGATCGGCGTGTCGACTCGACTCGAATCCCGGGTCCGGGTGATGTCTGCCCTCGCGGAGAGGCCGCGGACCGCGCACTCTCGTGTCGCTCCGAGGGGCCAGGGGCGCCGCGCGGGTCGCGGCGGAGGCCGGCTCGGCCCGAGCGCGAGCTCAAAGTGTCAGATTCTTGGGCGATTGGCATCTACCCCCGGTGGCGACGCCGCCTAAGTCGTTAAAATCGAATGGTTTAGGTTGGCACGCGCGTTGCTCTACAATCCAGTGAGACCCAAAACCCTAACCCAACCCTTCCTCATGATTCCTCCTCCGAGGAACCTTCCTCTTCCGAGGGCGGGGGCCGGTGGCGCAAGCCACCCGCCTTCGCCCTTCGTGCCTTTTAGGGGGGCCGGGTTTCTCGCGCGGTGACCCCTCGCGCCTCACTCCGCGAGCACTTTGCGGATGAGTCCCGACGGGAAGAACCCGGGATGACCGCGCCACCGAATCGTGCCCGCGCGATCGATCACGACGAGTCCCGGCAGGCTGTTCGCGAGATACGCGTCCCACACTCGATCCTCCGGGACAAACGCGACGTCCATGAACTCGAATCCCGTCTTCTCGATGTAGAGCTCCGGGCTCTCGGTGCTCTTCGGGTCGTTGGGATCGATGACGCCGAGCCACGCGACGCCCTCGTCGCCCCAGGTCGCGATCAGCCGGCGAAGGTTGGGCGCCTCTTTCGAGCAGTTCGTGCACCACGTGGCGACGAAGACGAGAATGCGGACTTCGCCGTCGAGTGAGCGGATGCCGGTCGAGTCGACGACTCCGTTCAGCCACTTCGCGGCGCGGAGCGGAGTGTACGGGCGACCGACGATCGAGAGCTGGCGAAGGTATTTTTGCGCGCGCTTCACGTCGGCGGTGCGATCGGGAAAGTCGCGAATGACTCGCGCGTAAGTGCGCCGCGCGGCCGGGATCTGATCGAGCCCGGACTGAACGATGCCGACGCGAAGAAGCGAACGCGAGCGCGCGGGGTCCGCCGGATACTCATCGAACGCTCGCGCGTACTGAGCGAGCGCTTCGTTCTGTTTTCCGAGCATCAGCAGCGTCGATCCCGTCATGTAGGTCGCGGACGCGGCTTTCGGGGCGCGCGGGTGCTCCTTCGTCACGGCGCGGAAGGTCGCGAGTGCGGTCTCGAGCCGCTCGATCCCTGTCGCTTCCGACACCGGCTTCTTCCGCAGATTCTGCCCCTGCAGATACTGCGTTTGACCGACTTCGAATCGGAGCTCAGCGCGCACGTCGCCGATCGGATTCTTCGCGAGACCGTCCGCGAGCACGGCGAGTGCTTCGTCGTATTGATACTGTTTTCGCAGGCTGCGGACTCGCTCGACGACGGCCTCGGCAGAGCGGAGACCCGGTCCGGAGGACGCGCCGCCGCCATCGGTCGCGGGCGAGGATGGCGATTCGTTCTGCTTCGTCGCGTCGCCGTCGCCCTTCGTCGAGGCGTCGCTCGCCACCGGCGTCGTAATCGCGTCCACCGCGGTCGTCGGATTCGCATCCGGGGCCTTCTTCTCCGGCGGCGCGCCCGAGTCTCCGGGCTCTCCGGAGCAAGCGGGAAGTGCGAGCGCGACGACGAGGAGAACGAGGGCGGGGATGACGGCGGCGGCGGAGCGCATGAGCAGACCTCAGGGGGTGGGAATCGAGTCTCGTTTGGGGGAGGTGTCGCCGCCCTCTCGCGGCGAGCACGAATGACGATTCTACGGAGGGATCGGATCCTCATGCGACTCCGTTCGGTCACCCGCCGGCGAGACTCCGCTGCGCCTCCGGTCGCCCGGTGCGCGGACGCGACCCGGTACCGAAGATGTACCTCGCCGCGTCACGAAACGTAGCTCGAACGTCCTTCCGTCGCGCGCGCCCTTCGCGGATCTCGATGTAACTCGATCCGTTCAAGCAACTTACGCATTCGTCGATCGCTTGGTTTTCGATTTGCTCCTCCGATCGGCTCCGGTGGCGCGCTCGAGTTCCGCCGTCCGACCACGCACCCTCTCGCGCACATGACGAAACTATCCCTACCGTTTGTCGCTCTGGGACTTTTGAGCGCGCTCAGCGGCTGCGCGGCGCCGGGGACCTCCGGCGATTCCGTCCACTTGTGGCCGCTCTACGACCGAGACACCACCTCGGGTGATTCTCTCGAAGTGCTCTGGCCGCTCTACTCGCACGAGATCAACGGTCCGGAAGACTATCGGGTGAGGCAGGTCCCGCTCTTTGCGTGGGAGCGCGACGGCGCGCACCGGGAACTCGACGTGCTCTGGCCGCTCTTTAAGCTCTACTTCGGTGATGATCGTCGTGGTGGTCGCCTCGCACCGCTCTACTTCCACCATCGCTCGCCGGCGAAGAACTACGACGTCGTCTTCCCGATCCTCTGGTGGTGGCACGACGAGGCCTTCCATCTGTGGCCGCTCTATTCCTGGGACGAAGACGGCGGCCACGGAACTCTCTGGCCGCTGATCGGGTTCAGCTCGGAGAGGACGAAGATCCTTCCGTTCTTCTATTCGAAGCGGACGGAGGAGGAGCGCACGCTTTTCGTTTTCCCGTACGGATCGCGGACCGAGGGCGACGAGCGAACGCGTTGGATCGTGCCGTTCTACCTCGAGCACCGCGGGCCGGTCGATCACCTGCGTCTCGTCCTTCCGTTTTGGTACAACGCGAAGAACACGGCGGCCGACACGCGCGGCCGCGTGGTCTTTCCGTTCTACTGGGACTTTCGGCGCGAAGAGGACTACACGACGGTCGTCGCGCCCGTCTACGGCCGGCGGCACACCGCCGCAGGTCGCGATACGCAGTTCATCGCTCCACCGCTCTATATTTACGACCGAGACCGAAGCGCGGCGCGCTCGTCGCATCACCTTCTCTGGCCCTTGTTCGAACGCGGATCTGGTACGGACTACTCGCGCACGCGCGTGTTCCCGTTCGAGTACGGCTGGGAGGAATCGGTATCGGACGCGGGCGAAGAGGGCGAAGGCGAGAACCGAATCCGCCGGTCACACTTTCGGATCTACCCGCTCTACTTTGCGAACCATCGATCGAACGGAGCGGGCGAGACGGTTCGCCACCACACGCTGTTTCCGCTTTGGTGGTACAAGGACGATCCGGTCGCGAAGCGCAGCCACAACGTCGTCTTTCCGCTTCTCTGGCACTACCGATCGGAGCATCGCGCGACGGACTTTCTCTTTCCGCTCCTTTGGGTCCAGAACGATCTGCGAGAGGACGAGCAGTATTACTCGTTCCTTTGGCCTCTCACCTGGTACCGCACATCGCCTCGTACGAGTGATTTCAGATTCCTCTGGAAGCTCATCGAGGTGACGAACGATCGGGAAGCGGAGCGAAGTCACTGGGCGCTGAATCCGATCGTCCGGATGGAGCGGGTCGGTGAAGACGAGAGGCGCTTCGATTTGCTCGGCGGACTCTTCGGCGTTCGCGTCCGCGAGGGCGAGACGTCGCTTCGATTCTTCTATTTTCTCGAGATCTGACTCGCATGGACCGCAACGCCCGCCGCGAGGCGCAGAAACGGATCCGCCGCATCGGCGAGTTCCGCGAGGAGCTCGCCGAGCTCGAGCGGGAACGAGGGCTTACGCTCACTGCCGCGCAACGCGCGAGTCTCGATGCGCACCTAGAAACTTCGCTCGCCGATCTCACCTCTCGCTTCGATGTCGACGTCACTCGATCGGGGAGGTGGATCTCGTGGGGCGCGCTCGTCGCGTCGATCCTCGGTGCGGCCGCGTTCTCGGCGGCGATCATCCTCTTTCTTCACCGGGTCTGGGGAGTCGTTCCGGCGAGCGTACAGGTCACGGTTCTCGTGGGAATTCCTCTCGGCTTGCTCGCCTTGACCGAGCTCCACGCTCGTCGGAAGGGAAAACCGTTCTACACCGCGCTTCTGGCGGGAGCGACGACCGTCGCCTTCGTCGTCGAGTTGAGCTCGCTCGTCGCGGTGCTTAACGCCGTTCCGTCGGTGCATCTGCTCCTCGCGGGAGGGAGCTTTGCCGTCCTCATCGCGTACGCCTACAGCCTGAGGCTCCCGCTCGCCGCGGGGTTGCTCGCGCTCTGCGCCTACCCGGCAGCCTTGCTCGCTGATCTCGAGGGATCGTTTTGGCCGCTCTTTCTCGAGAGGCCGGAAACGGTGCTCCCGGCCGCACTCGCAGTGTACGCAGTTCCGTCGTTCGTCTACCGCCGCGACCGAAGCGGATTCGGATTCGTGTATCGGATCTGTGGCGCCACTTCGCTTCTGCTCGCGGTGCTCGTCCTCTCGATCGTGGGCCACTCGAGCTACGTCCGCATGTCCATCCGGACGATCGAAACCGTGTATCAAGTCGCCGGAATCGCGCTCAGCACGGGACTCGTCGTCCACGGGATTCGACTGGGCCGAATGGGCCTAGTGAATCTCGGCGCGCTTGCCTTCGTCGTCTTTCTCTACGTGAAGCTCTACGCCTGGTGGTGGGCGTGGATGCCGAAGTATCTCTTCTTCCTGCTGGTCGGTCTGATCGCGATGCTTCTTCTCTATCTGTTCCGGCGCGTTCGCGCTCGAGTCGCGAAGGGAGGGCTAGAATGAAACGCGCACTCGTCTGGATGGCCGCCGGAGTGCTCCTCGCTGCCAATGCTTCCGTTCTCGTCTCGGTTTCAGCCCAGCGGAGTTCGGATCTCGGCGGCACGATCGAGCTCACCGAACGAGAGCTGCGTCTCCCGGAACGGGTCGGCGAGAGCACGGCGCTCTTCCTCACGCTCGATTGGGACGCGATCTCGAATCCTCCGGGACGACGGCGAGCTCCCGTGTGGCTCGACGCCGGGAAGCTGGCCGAGCTCGGCTTCGACTGCGACGTGCCGGTGACCAGCTCCGACGCGCGCCGGCACTATCGGTCCCAAAGGACCGCGATGGTCTATCTCGTCTTCGAATTCGAAGGCGAGTCGTGGAAGGGAGCGCCGCCCGACCGCAAGCGGGAAACGCGACTCTTCGCCGTCGATGCCGGAAGGGATCCGCAGGCGATGCGCGAACTCTACCCGGACCGCGCAAGATACTTGCTGATTCGCGGGCTCGTCGGGATTCATCTCCGCGAACACAGCGCGGTAGACCATACGCCCCTTCCCGAGCCGCGCCTTCACGGCTGGATCGTCGCCGTGCTGCCGGCGCAGATCTTCGTCTCTCGACCGCACAACGACGTCCTCGAGGATTTGCGCGCGCTCGACGGGCCGAGCGAGCGGCCGAAAGTCAGTTCCGTGCCGCGGTTCTCGGCGACGGTCTCCTGGGGCACTCGCGGCGAGCCGCGCGTGGAGCGCGTCCGTCGACGAGAGGATTAAGGTCCGCCCGCTCAGCCACCCACGAGCGCCCCGACGTGTGCGACCACTGTCGGTCCCAGCGCCTCGAGGTTGTATCCACCCTCGAGCACCGAAAGCAGCCGGCCGGGCGGGACGCGCTCGCGGAGAGACCTCGTCAACTTGGCGAAGTCTTCGTCCTCGAGAAGCAGGCCGCCGAGCGGATCGCGGCGGTGCGCGTCGAAGCCGCAGCTCACGATGACGAAGTCCGGCGCGAACTCGCGGAGGATGCGTTCGGAGTCCTTCGCGAAGAGCTCGTGATAGCGCGCGATGGGAAACGAGTGGGGTACCGGCCGATTGAGAATCGACCCGACTCCGTCGCCCGTCCCGGTCTCGTCCTCGAAGCCCGTTCCCGGGTAGTGCGGATGCTGGTGGATCGAGTAGTAAAAAACCTGCGGGTCCGCTTCGAAGATGTCCTGCGTGCCGTTTCCGTGGTGGACGTCCCAATCGATGATCCACACGCGCTCGCAGCCGATCGATCTCAGATGCCGCGCTGCGACCGCCACGTTGTTGTAGAAGCAAAAGCCCATCGCCCGCGTCGGCGTCGCGTGATGGCCGGGCGGGCGGACGAGGCAGAACGCCGAGGCCACTTCTCCGTCCGACCGGTAGACCTCTTCCGCGGCGGCGAGGACGACCCCCGCCGCGCGCGCCGCAGCGTCGGCCGAGCTCGGCGAGTGCACGGTGTCCGGGTCGAGGTGCCCGTGCGTGCCGCGAGTGGCCTGTACGCGTCGAATGTGCTCGGCGGAGTGGCAGCGGAGGAGAGCCTCGTCGGTCGCCGGCGGTGCGGTTCGCCAATCGAGCGCCGCCGCGAACGGAGCCGCCTCCAATGCCGCCCGCATGACGCGGATTCGGTCCGCGCACTCGGGGTGCGGCCCGGTGTCGTGTTCGAGGAAGATGTCGTCCGTATAGACCGGAAGCTGCTGAACCATCGTCTCGCATGATAGCGCCTCGGCTTCGACGGGGGAACGCTCGCGGGCGGCACGGCAACGCCGTCGCCGCCGCGCGCGTCTTTACCCCCGAACCCGCGCGACTTAGGATGCGCGCAGGTCAGGAGAGCGAAAGACTTGAGACGGTTTCTCATCGTTGCCGCGGCGGTGCTCGTCTGCGGCGGACTGGCGTACTGGCTCTACGAACCGCCGGAGCTTCGAGATCCGCCCACCGACAGCCTCGAGCCGGAGGAGTGGGAGTTCGACCCGGTCGACGATCCCGCGCCGCCGCCGATCGAAGAGCACGCGCTCGCGAGGGAACCGCTCCCGATTGAGGGGCGCGTGTTCGACGGCGATGCCTCTCCCGTCGAAGGCGCGGTCATCGAGCTCGGGCGCATCGACGAGGAGAGCGAGACGTTCAGCGCGCTCGAGGAAGCCGCGACCGCGGCGGACGGTTCTTTCGAGTTTCCCGCTGCGGATCGTCCTCGCGTGCTCGCGGTGCGTTGTCGTGGGATCGGCGAGTTCTCGGAGACTTGGTCCGAGGTGATCGTCGGGATGGTGGAAGGCATCGCGCCGGCGGACGATCCGCACTCCGATCGCCCTCCGGCCCGTCCGGCGTTGATCCGCTGGACACTCAACATCCCGAGCGAAGCGAGCGATGAGACGTCCGAGCGGTTTTGGATTTCACCCGGTTCGGTGATCGTCGAGGAGTGGGGCGAACGCGCGCGCATTCGGTGCCGCGGGCGGACGAACCTCCCGCCGGGTGCTCACGTTGCTGCGAGCGCCCACTTCGATGGCGCTCGATTCCTGGGCGCGTACGATCCAGCCGAAGTGAGCGAAGGCGGAGGCTTCGTCGTGGTTCTCCCGAAGGGTGCCGAGGGGCAGCGTCTCTTCTCCGGGTCCTACGAAGCTCAGTTTTCGTTCAATCCCGTGCTCGAGCGGCCGAGCGCCATGGCGAAGTGGGAGGAGGAGTATCCGAGCCTGCCGTGGGAATCTCCTCTCGCCGAGGCCGCAGCGAAGTTCTTCGTCGGCGATCCCGCGCAGGCGCGCGACGAGGACATCGCGGCGCAGAACTACTACCGCCGAACCCTCGCGGCCGCCGAAGATTTGCGCGCCGCGTTCACGACGCGCACCAACGAGATCCGCCGCCTCGGAAAGGGGTGGTCGCCCGATACGATCGCTCGTCGCCGCGCGATGCGGAGCGGCTGGTTTCACGAGGACTTCGTGCTTCCCGACGGCTCGTTTGACGAGGCCGCTTGGCGACGTTTTCTCGATCGAGAGTGGCGGCCGACGGTGAGTGCGCTCCTCGACGCGCAGAAGGAGCGCGGCGTGCAAAAGTACCCGGACGCAGAAGGCAAGATGCTCTTCTTCCTCACCGGGATCCTCCAGGAGAGCTACATCTACTCGCGCTTCGTCGTTTACCCGCTCTTCGGTCTCCGAGGAAGTCCCGAGGATTTCTTCTTCGACGAGTACGGCATCGGCGATCTCCCCGTTCTCCAGCGGCGCCTCGCCTCGACGAGAGCGGGACTGGAGCGGTTCCTGCTGCTCGTGCCCGACGCGCCTGCGGACCCCGGCGAGGCTCCCGCGGCTCCTGGTGGCGCGAAGTAGGCTCGGCCGTCTCTCCGTCGGGCTTGGCTCTAGACTCGGAGACGATCAGTTCTTTCCCGGAGCGTTTCCGTTCGCCTTCGACTTCGGCGGTGCGTTCGACCCGGGCGTCGTCTTCGATTTCGGTTCCGGCGCCTCGGGCGTGAGTACGACGCGAAGCGCCGAGCGCGGGAATTCGACTTGGACGAGACGGCTTCCCGCGTCGAGCCAGATGTTCCCGCTCATCGCGTTCTCGGTGGTGCGAAAAGCGTAGCGTCGGGCGACGATGGCGCGATCGCCGATCTTCAGCTTTTCGCTTCCGTTCGCCCGCAGATGGACATCGAACACCCGGCGCTGGTCCGGGTAGTAGAGCTGGACCGTTCGGCTCGCGAACTCTCGCGGAAGCTGGGCGGTAAACACGACCCAGTGCTCGAGCGCCTGATTCCCGCAGAGGTAGACGCTCTCATCGAGCTCGCGTTCACGCACGATCGTCGACCGCTCGACATCGTTCGGGCGATACGTCACGCGGACCTTGCGCCCGTCGCGCTCGAACTTCGTGGTCTGCTTCGTGCCGCGGTCGGGCGTGGCCGCGGGAACGAGGAAGAGCGTCTCTTCGAACCGGAGCGGAGATCCTGTCGTCGTCACGAGTGTGACCCCCGTCGCTCGTCGCGTGATTCCGTCGTTCGAGTACGTCCGAGCCGATCGGATTTCGAGGATCTTCTCGCCGGGACGCGCCGGGTGCGGAAGCTCGGTCAGCCGGAATCGCGTTTCGCCGACTTTCTGCTTCTTTTGTATCCACACGAAGCGATGTTCGTCGCCGTGCGTCCAGCCGCGCGTCGGTTCCGGGCGGACGCTCGATGCCGCTCCTTCCGGACGCGTCACCTCGCCGGCGGCGAGGGGCGCAGCGATCACGAGAGCTACGGCGGTCCAAACGACGAGCGGCGTCGGTGCCGAGTGAGGTTCGGGCGGGGAATGATTCGTCGAAGGTGTGAGCATGTCTCAGTGCGTGGCTAACTGGGGGCCGCGAGATGAAGCGGCGGACGAGCGAATCCGCATCGGACCGTGCCGAGAGGCGCTCGAGTGCTCGCCTCACACCGGGGCCCTGCCTCGGACGACGGGCGTCCTGACCGGGGCACAGGTACGGCCGAAGACCTCCCAAACGGGGGATTTCTACGGAATGCAAACGACGCGCCAGACGTCTTAAGGGAGAGACGGAGAACGAGAGGCAATCTCGGGATGAGTCTATCGTCGGGGCGATGATCGGGGGATGCAAGTCCGCAGCCTCGGCCTCGCTCCCCTTGGTCGTAAGATGTTGTTTCTAATCGTTTTGCGATTCTTTCGGTCGCGGTGTTCCCGGGCCGAGCGAATGTCGACGCGCCTGCGAGCGCCCCTATAATAGATAGGTTGAGGTGAGGAACTGGCTCCAGTGAGAGAGGCGATCCGCGCGCGCTCCGTCGCCGCGTCGACGTCTCTCCGCGGGAATGTTCGTCCAGGTTAGGCGTCCGGAACGGCGCGGCAGCGAGGAGACGGCCGCGAGTGTCGACGGGCGCATCGGGAGAGATGGCTGTCGCCGCGCGATCGAGTGCGGCGGACGGGTCTGACGGGCCGGCACCAGCGCGAGGATGACTTCCGTGCACCGGCTCGCTGCGAGGGTTTCCTGCATGGTGCGTAAGCTGGAGAAGATCGAGAAGGAAATCGGCTACTGCGACGTCAAGCTCGAGAAGGAGCGTCGTCTGCGGACCCAGGTCGAGTTCCTTTCCGCCGAGCTCGAGGCGGTCGGTCGGTTCCTCAAGCTCTACGAGAGCTCCGATCTTCAGCTCCACGAGCTCCCCTTCGGGGAGATCGCCCAGCAGATCGCGATCGAGCGATCGAGGAGCGAAGAGCCCGGGCCGGCCTACCAGCGGGCTCGCGACAGCTTCGTCTCTGCCGGCGTGTTTCAAATGGTGCGCGAGGACCGCGAGATCCTCAGCCGCGAGCGCGATGAGCTCCACTCGAAGTTGATGAGCTTTTCGGGGTTCCTCTCGAAAAAGCGCGTGCTCGCCGAAGAGCGCCGCATGGCGCTCGGTGCACTCGCGCCCGCTCATTCGGGTCGAGTGCGCAAGCTCGCCGACGACTTCAAGCGCGTCGAAGATCAGTGGAACAGCCTCACGGAGGACGCGCTCAACCTCGATGAGGCTCTCTTCTTCCTCTCGCGAAACGTCGACTACGTGAAGAGCGCGCGGGCGTTTCTCGTCGCGGCGAAAGGGAACTTCGACGTCGAGAACTGGCTCGACAGCGGCTACCAATCAGATCTCTTCCGCCATTCGAACATCGCGCGGACTAAGGAGATGCTCGACGGGGCGTGTCGCAACCAGAAGCTCGCTCAGAAGGAGCTGAGCTGCATGGTGCACCTTCGCGTCGAGCTCGAAGGATTCGAGCCCGTGCTCGTTGAATTCCTCGACGCGCTGTTCGGAGATATCTTTCTCGACGCAAGGCTCCACCGCTCGCTCGAGCACGTCGAGTCTGCGCTCGGAAAGTGCGAGGAACACCTCCAGGCGGTGCGCAGCCGGCAAGAGGTCCTGCACGAGAAGCTCGACCGCACCGAGAAGGAGCGGAACGTCCTCTTCCAGCGGATGGGCGGCGAGCGCCGCGGTCGCGTCGCGAACTGAGTTTGTGGCCGCACTGGGTTTGTGGCCGCACTGGGTTTGTGGCCGCACTGGGTTTGTGGCCGCACTGGGTTTGTGGCCGCACTGGGTTTGTGGCCGCACTGGGTTTGTGGCCGCACTGGGTTTGTGGCCGCACTGGGTTTGTGGCCGCACTGGGTTTGTGGCCGCACTGGGTTTGTGGCCGCACTGGGTTTGTGGCCGCACTGGGTTTGCGGGGGCACTGGGCTTGCGGCCGCACTGGGCGCCGAGGTACCGTCGGTTCCCGCGCCTCGCGGACACTCTCGAAGAGTGCTTCGCCTCGAGACCGGCCCGGTTGCGTTCAGATTCGCCGCGTCGAACGGCGCCGGTCGTCCGGAATGATCGGGGTCTCGCACCGCCGAATCGAGCGCGAGCGCACCCTGTGATCGGCCGAAAGAGTTTTTGCGCGGGCGTCGGGCTGAGCTTCTCCGTCGCCCGCTCGCCTTCCTCCGCACTTGTTCACCCTCCCGATGGAATACCGCACGTTCGGACGCACCGGACTCCGCATGCCCGTCTTTTCCTGCGGCGGGATGCGCTTTCAGAAATCTTGGAATCAAGCCGACGCCCATCGTGTCGACCGTGAGAGCCAAGCGAACCTCGAGGCAATCGTCGAGCGCGCGCTCGAGGTCGGCATCCATCACTTCGAGACCGCGCGCGGCTACGGGACGAGCGAATACCAGCTCGGGAAGATCCTCCCGCAACTCGAGCGCGATGCGTTTCTTCTGCAAACGAAAATCCCGCCCGAGCGCGACCCCGACTCATTCCGCCGTGCGCTCGACCAGTCGTTCGAGCGACTGGGGGTCGAGCGGATCGATCTCTTCTCCTTTCACGGCGTCAACCACCGCGAGTTTCTCGATCAGGTTCTCCGTCCGGGCGGATGCTACGAGGTCGCGGCTCGCCTTCGCGACGACGGACGCATCGGTCACATCGGTTTCTCGACTCACGCTCCGACACCGCTCATCGTCGAGACCATCGCCACCGGGCTCTTCGACTATGTGAATCTCCACTGGTACTACATTTTCCAGGACAACGCGCCGGCGATCGTCGCCGCCGCCGAGAGTGGGATGGGAGTCTTCATCATCAGCCCGTCGGATAAAGGCGGGATGCTCTATCGACCGCCGGAGAAGCTCTCTCGGCTCTGTGAGCCGCTCCCGCCGATGGTGTTCAACGATCTCTTCTGCCTCGCGAATCCGAACGTGCATACCCTCTCGATCGGCGCGGCGCGCCCGAGCGACTTCGACACCCACCTCTCGGCGCTCGAGCGGCTCGACGAGGCCGCGGCGACGATTGCGCCGATCGTCGAACGCCTCGATGCCGCGTTTCGAGAGGCCGTCGGCGAGGAGTTCGCGGCGACCTGGAGGGAGGGGCTCCCGGCCTGGGAGGAGACGCCAGGGCGGATGAACTTGAAGACGATCCTCTGGCTTTACAACCTCGCGCGCGCCTTCGACCTCGTCGAGTACGGGCGGATGCGCTACGGACTGCTCCACCGCGGCGGAGGACACTGGTTTCCCGGACGAAAATACAGCGCGACCGCAACCGCTCGGCTCGGTCGAGCCCTGGCCGGTTCGCCGCACGCCGAACGGATCCCGAAGCTGCTCCGCGAGGCTCACCAGCTCCTCTGGGTCGCGCCGCCGCTTCGCGACTCCGTTCGCCATTGGACGCGGACGTCGATCAAGCGCGCGCGGGTGGCCCTCTCTCCTCTCAAACGACGCATCAAAGCCCTAGTGGGTGCGCGCTGACGCTCGC
The DNA here is from genome assembly GCA_965223845.1 of Planctomycetota bacterium. Taxonomy (GTDB): domain Bacteria; phylum Planctomycetota; class UBA8108; order UBA8108; family SXIK01; genus CBDCXR01. Next base: position 552,664 of record CBDCXR010000004.1, read on the forward strand.
GAAGCGGCCGCGGAGAGAAGAAGCGAGCCACCGACAGGGCCATTGGTCGGATAGGTTTAGGATCGAGGTAGACGCAATGGTAACTGTATGAGGGTGCCACTGCCGGCGACTCGCACGAGGTAACGGACGCTTCGGCGAGCGAGTTCCCGGAATTTTGGTTCGATTTCCGGGTTTGCCCGCGCGGATCCGGGTCAGGTGAGGAGAGGTCGCAGAAATGGGCATCGTCGTCTCTCGCGGGCGCGTTATCTGGTTCCTCGTCGTCGTGGGAGCCGTGATCGGGCTGTCGGTGACCGTTTTCCGCCGCTCGCAGACGTCCGTCGAGGTCGAGCGATTGACGTCGCCCGAAGCGACCGCCGCGGAGCGCGGCGAGGCCCTCGCGGAGATCGCTCGCGGTGGGGGGGAGAGCGCCCTCCGTCGGCTCCGCTCGATTCAGCGCGATCTCGCCGACACGCTCGCGCAAAAATCGAGGGACGACGTCGTCGATTTCCAGCACCTGAACTACGACGACATGATCCGGCTCATCGCCGACCGGCGCGGATCGGAATCCCGCCAGCGTCTCTGGGCTGCGCTCGGAGAGATCAACGCGAAGATCCTCGAGCTCGAAGGCGGCCCGATCGCCGACCTTGCGAGCGATCCCGTGACCGTACCGTCGCCCCTCGCGCCGACCTCGCCGGCGGATCCATCGCCTCAGCCGGAAGACGATGCCGCACGGGGTGTCGGCCCCGTCACCGCGCCCGAGGCGGCGCCCGCCGCCGGCGACGGACTCCGCCCGGAATCTCAGCCGGAGTGAAGCGCGATCGAGACGGCGCTGGCGCTCCATTCGGTCGCTCGGTTCAATGACGTGCCGCCGGCGGCGCCTCGATGGATGAATCCGGCTCGCTCGGCCCAGCTGTGCTTCTACCGCGGCTGCAGATCCGAGTCGCGACCCATCCGATGCTCAGCCTTCGACTTGCGGTAGCGTAGGAATCCCTGGCGAGGAATTCGGGTGAGAGGTGGACATGAAGATCAAGCGCATCACGGTGTTTCAGGTCGATCTCCCTCTTCACGAAGGGAGCTACCGCTGGTCGGGCGGGAAGTCGGTCGATGTGTTCGACAGCACGATCGTCCGAATCGAAACCGACGAGGGCGTCGTCGGCCACGGCGAGGTCTGTCCTCTCGGCCCCTTTTACCTTCCGGCGTACGCCGAGGGCGCGCGCGCGGGCGTGGCCGAGCTCGCGCCGCACTTGATCGGTGAGGACCCGACTCAGATCGTTCCGCTCAACCGCCGGATGGACGCTGCGCTCAAGGGCCATCCCTATGCGAAGTCGGCGATCGACTGCGCGTGCTGGGACGTTCTCGGAAAAGTGGCCGGGACGCCCGTCTGTAGTCTTCTCGGCGGTCGCTTCGGCGAGAGCTTCCCGCTCTACCGTGCGATTTCGCAGGAGGACGCGAACGTGATGGCAGAAAAGGTCGCGGGATACCGCGCCGAGGGGTACAGGAAGTTTCAGCTCAAGGTCGGAGGCGACCCGAGCGACGACATCGAGCGCATCCGAGCGGTGGCGGAGCTCCTCGATTTCGCGGGCGGCGATGTCCTCATCGCAGATGCGAACACCGGCTGGCTCATGCATCAAGCCGCGCGCGTCGTGCGCGCCGTCGACGAGGTCGACGTCTACATCGAGCAGCCTTGCGCGACGTACGAGGAGTGTCTCTCGATCCGCCGGCGGACGAGCCATCCGTTCGTGCTCGACGAGGTGATCGACGGAGTCGACGTGCTCGTTCGCGGTCACGCCGATCGCGCGATGGACGCGGTGAACATCAAGATCAGCAAATTCGGCGGACTGACGAAGGCGCGACTCGCTCGCGACCTGTGCGCGTCGCTCGGAATCGCGATGACGATCGAAGACAGTTGGGGCGGCGATATCACGACGGCGGCGATCGCGCATCTCGCGCACAGCACGCCGCCCGAGCTGCTCTTCACGTCGACGGATTTCAACAGCTACGTAACGGTGAGCACCGCGGAGGGCGCTCCCCAGCGAGCCGACGGACGTCTCGCCGCCTCGACCGAACCCGGACTGGGAATCAAGCCGCGGCGAGACGTCCTCGGCGATCCCGTGCTCGAAATCGACTGACGGAGCGAGCGACACCCACCTATGGAACCGGGATTCGGCGAGAGCCGCTGCGGGCTCTCCGCGACGAGGCATCTCCGCGAGCGCGACGTCCGCCTCCGTCTCGACGCTCTCGGTGAGATCCTCGCAACCGGCGCCGAGTTGTGGCGGGCGCACGGGCCTCCGGAAGGCGACGATTGGCGCGCGCGATTCCCAGCGGAGCGGCGGTTCGTCGACGCCGCTCGGTTCGACCGCTCGGCGATCCTCGGGCTCGATCTCGCGCGGGTTCGCGCCGCGGAGATTCCGAACGCCGTCGTTCGGACCGGACGAGACGTGGATCGACTGAGCGCGCTCTGCGATCTACCCGGGGGTGAGCTCGACCTAGGACGCGAGCTCGATCGAGGTGCGTCCGCTCGAAAGCGCGCGCAAATCGAGCGATTCGCGCGCGTCGTCGCGGGAGCACTCGGCGACGACGGCGGTGCCATCGTCGATTGCTGCGCGGGGAAGGCGCACCTCGGCCGCGCCCTTGCGTACGCCACGGGTCGCGCCGTGGTGAGCGTCGACCGCGATCCGGCCCTCTGTCGTGAGGCCGACGCCCTCGCCCAGCGGAGTGGAGTGCCGCTGCGAAGCCGCTGCGTCGACGTCCGGTCATCGTCGTTCGCGCGCGACTTTGTCCCCGGATCGACTGCGGTCGCGCTGCACGCCTGCGGAGATCTCCATCGCGAGATCTTGCGCTGCGTCGGTCCGCGCGGCGCGCGGACCGCGATCGTCGCGCCGTGCTGCTACTTCCGCACGCGAGACCTCCCGGCACGAGCGTTGTCCTCGGCGGGACGACGATCCGGGCTCCGGTTCGATCGGGCGGATCTTCAGTTTGCGACGTGCCGTGCGACGATCGCGTCGCCTCGGGCCCGCGCCCGCGTCGCGACGAAGCAAGCCTGGTATTTCGGGATCCGCGACTGGTGGCGTCGATGTCTTCCCGAGTCCGAGATCCCGCTCCAGCGCACGATCCGCCGGGCATGGATCGCGGAGGGATTCACCGCCGTCGCGCGGCACCTCGCCACCGCGGCCGGCGTGCCTCCTCCGAGCGTCGCGGAGCTCGCGCCCTACGAGGCCGTCGGCTGGGAACGGCTCCGGCGAGCGCTCGCGTACGAGCGAGTTCGCGATCCCTGGCGGCGCGCGCTCGAGGCGTGGCTCTTTCTCGATCGCGTTACGTGGCTCATCGAGCGAGGGCTCCGCGTTCGCGCGGGAATCTTCTGCAGCGAAGGCGTCACCCCTCGGAATCGCGCGATGATCGCCGATGCGCCTAGCCCCGTCGTCTTTCCGCGCCTGCAGCGCAGTTAGCGGCCGCCAATTCGTCTCTAACCGCCCTCCAATCTCGACCCCTTAGAGTTCAACGCAGCCGACGAAAAACGTCGCTGCTTCGGGCCGCGCTCCGCGGCGCGCCCGAAACTCGAACCCGAGCAGATCGTGGAGGCGCCCCATTCCTGCTCGCGTCGGTGAACGCGACCGCACGGGTGAGACGGGCTTGCCCGCTCGAGCGTTCGAAACCTCACGAGTTGGAGCAAAGCACGATGACTTTCGTCAAGACCCATCGCTGGGCGATTGCGGCCGGCGTCGCGATCGCTCTCTTCCTAGGGATCGCGGTTTCCGAGAGCTGGGGACGCAGTTGGAACGGTTGGTGGCGTGAATACAGCGACTCGGAAATCGAGATCCCGTTCGACGAAGCCGAGCTCTTCTTCGAGCTCAACGACACCGACGGTGATCTCGGGATTCACTCGTCGATCGACGGTGAGGCTTGGACCGAGCTCGAGATCGAAGCGCCGAACGGACGCGAGCTCCTCGAGATCGAGCTGCAGAGTCGATTGAAGCGTCAGGGTCTCACGCAGATCGAGTTCGAGAGCGCGGAGCCGACCTTCGACGAGCTCGACCCGGAGACGTTTTTCCACCGCTTTCCCCCCGGCGAGTATGAGATCGAGGGTGAGACGCACGAGGGCGACGAGCTCGAAAGCGTCGCGATTCTGACGCATCTCCTTCCGGCGCCGCCGGCGAACGTGCACGTGCAGGGCCAGGCCTCCGCCGAGGACTGCGACGCAGAGGAGCTGCCCGTCGTCGACGGCGAGGAACCCGTCGTCATCAGCTGGGACGCGGTGACGCACTCGCACCCGGAGCTCGGCGAGACGAACGAGCCGATCGAGGTCGTTCAGTATCAGGTCGTCGTCGAGCGCGAAGAGCCGACCGAGCTGGTTTTCAGCGTCGAGCTTCCGCCTTCCATCACCGAGATCGAGATCCCGGCGAGCTTCATCGCACTCAGCGACGAGTTCAAGTTCGAGATCCTCGTCCGCGAGGCGAGCGGCAACCAAACCGCCGTGGAGAGCTGCTTCGAGGTCGAGTCCGACTCGGAATTCGAGCCGTGCTTCCCGACGACGGAAGATCTGGAGCTCTGCGATCCAGAAGAGGCGACGTTTACGCTCGACTCGACGAATCCGTACTACCCGCTCGTCGTCGGCTCGGTGGTCGTTCTCGAGGGTGAGGAGGACGGCGACGTCATTCGCGTCGAGCGGAGGACTCTTCCCGAGTCGATGGTCGTCGACGGCGTGACGACACACATCCTCGAGCACACCGAGTTCATCAACGGCGAGATCCACGAGATCGCCCGCAACTACTACGTCGAAGCGAGCGACGGCACCGTGTGCTACTTCGGTGAGGACGTCGAGTTTTACGAGGACGGTGAGCTCGTGAGCACGGGCGGAACTTGGCGCGCCGGCGTCAACGGCGCGAAACCTGGAATCATCATGCCGGCCGATCCTGCGGTCGGGCAGGCGTACTTCCAAGAGGATGATCCGGAGAACGCTCGCGATATGGCTCGCGTAACGATGACGGGAACGACCATGACGGTCGGAGAGTTCACCTTCGACAACGTCGTTCAGATCATGGACGCGAATCCCATCGACGACGAGGACCCGTGCGAGGACGAGGAGAAGCTCTACGCACCGGGCATCGGAGAGATCAAGGACGTCGATCTGGAGCTGGTCGAGTTCGACATTCCCTGATCCGGCGAGGTCTCGGCTCCGCGGTCGGAAGGCGCGCGACGTCTCTCGACCGCGGGTCCCGTTCCCGTTCCCGTCTCTTTCCCCCCGTTCTCTCACCGGCGCAAAACCTCGCGATGCGCCTAAGCACCAAGGTCTGAGACCGAACCGGCCGAGCGGAGAATCTTCACCATGTATCGAGCTCGAGCTCTCCAGGTCCTTTCGCTAACCTTCGCCGTCGGTGGCGCCGCGTGCTGCGCGCTTCTCCTCGGGGTGCATGCCGAAGGCGAAGCAAATGAGCGGCTCGGCTCGGTCTGTGGCGGCGACGGCAGCGGTTGTGAGGAGGTGGTTCTCGGCCGGTGGGGGAGACTGCCTCCGGCGGACATCGGAGCGACCGAGGAAAGTGTCCGCTCCCGCAACGCTCGAGGAATCCCCGTCGCCGCGCTCGGCCTCTTCTATTTCTCGCTGCTCGCGATCTGGTTCGCTGCGGTCGGAAATCCGCGCGGGGAAGGACGTGCTCGCGTCGCCCTCGCCACCCTCGTCGTGTGCGCGCTCGGTTCGTGCGTGTCGCTCTTCTATCTCGGCCTGATGGCGTTTGTCGTCGAAGCGTGGTGTCCGCTCTGTGTCGGTTCGCACGCGGTGAGCTTCGTCCTCTTCGGCTTGATGCTGTTCGCCTGGCTCGAGTCGAAAGTCGTTCGAGACTGCATTCGCGAACGGACCGTGGCGTTCCGACATCCGAGCCTGCGTTTTTCGATCGTGGTCTTCGCTCTTGCCGGCGCCGTTTGGGCGGCCGAGTGGAATGCGTACCGCGCGGCGGCCCTTGGACGCACCGCGGAGTTTGCCGAGGAGCTGCGACAAGACGGAGCGTATCTCGAGGCGGTCCATTTCGCCCAGCCCCGGCACGCTCTCGACGCCGCGTCTCGGAGTCGAATGCGCGACGCACCCGCAGCTACGCTCGGCGTACGTGCCGACGATCCCATGATTCTTCCGCGCGCGAACGGATTCGTTCACACGCTCGTCGTCTTTTCCGACATCGAGTGTCCGTCGTGCACGCGTTTCGATCGGCTACTCGAAGACGAAATCCTTCCGCTCTACGCGGGACACCTTCGCGTCGTTTACAAGTACCTTCCGATGGCGCGCCTCCACCCGAACGCACTTCGCGGAGCGCGAGCCTTGGGAGCGGCGCGGCTCCAAGGGAAGTTCTGGGAGATGCGAAATCTTCTCCGCGCGAACCGGCGTCTTCTCGCCGACTTCGGTTTCGCCGCGGCAGCGGAGCGAGTTGGGATCGATGCCGACCGATTCGTCCGGGACATGAGCTCTCGAGTCGTTCGAAAACGCATCGCCGAAGACCGGAAGACCGCGATCGCTCTCGAATCGAGATCGACCCCCGACGTTTTTCTGAGCGGCCGTCGCGTCGACTCGAAGATCCGGGACCTCGTCGCGTTTTGGCGAGCTCGCGCGCACGCGCTGAAGGCGCGACGGCTCAGCGCGAATCAGGGTTGGGGGCCGGACGCAACTCACGTCCTCGCAACTGGGGGACGACGATGAAGCGCTCTACGCTTACGACTTCGCTCGCGGTTTCACTGCTCGCTCTCGGGAGCTTCGCCGTGGTCATCGTCCACCGATTCGAAACCCCATCGCGCGCTTCGATCGAATCCGGTGACGCGGACGATAATCGCGCCGGCCGGGACGACGGCACTCGCTCCGTCGCGGCGGCGAAGTCGGTTCAACTTGACTCACTCACGAACCGCGCGCACCGGCGGACGAAGCGGATCTCGGCGGACGCCGTGCGCACGTCGAGACGAGCGGGCTCGCGTGCACGGCAACCGAGCCGTGCATTCGCTCTCCTTCGCTCGCGCGACCCCGGCGAGCGTTGCCGCGGCGTGCGTGCGCTCGAAGCCGCGGCCGAGGCGGGTACGGCTCCCGCGGCGCGAGCGGCGATTCGTCGGGCGCTCAGCGACACGCACGCGAGCGTGCGCCTAGAAGCCGTTCAGTCCCTCACCGATCTCGACGATCGCACCTCCGTTCAGCGGATACGTGAGCTGCTCGACGATCCGAGCCCGAGCGTGCGTGGAGAGACGGTCGCGGCGCTCGTCCAGCTCGGTGACGACGCGGAGGTCGACGCGATCGCCGCCCTCGCCGGCGACTCCGACGCCGGCGTGCGTGCGGACGCCGCCGCAGCGCTCGGGCGCTTCGAGTCGTACGTCGGGCTCGATCGACTCGTTGCGCTGCTCGAGGACTCGGACGCCGATGTCCGCAGCGAAGCGATGCGATCCCTGCGTCGTCTCGGTGCCCCGTCCGCGCTTCCGGCTCTAGCCGAGCTCTATACCTCGACCGAAGGACCGCCGTCGTTCGAGCTCCTCGATGCGATGCGGCGGCTCGGAGACGAGGAGCCGCTCCGGCGTGAAGTCGATCGGCTCGCGGAGATCGCGCTCGCGGGGGACGAGGTGGAAGCTCGCTACGAGGCGATCCAAACTCTCGCTCGCGAGGCTCCCTCGAACGCGCGCGAGGTGTTTCGTCGCGCGCTCAACGATCCTAGCGCACGTGTGCGCAAGGCAGCTTCACGCGCGGTGAAGAGCGCTCGCTGAGCCCGAACGTGTCGGCCGTCGCGTCTCGCCGTCACCGGCGGTGGCCGTTCGTTCGGAGTGAGTTCGGGCGAGAGCGTTCTCGAACCCTGCCGCCCGGCTTTCGCGTCCCGGACGACGCGATGGTGCCGACTGGGATTCGCTCGCGCGGCGCGGGATAATGGGGGCGGATCGCGGCTGCATGCCTAGACGCGGCGGTCTCACCTTTTCCATCGACTCGGCCGATCGGTATGAACGTTCGATCTCCCGGTACTCTCAGAGTGCGCGAGTCTCTCGCGCATCGTCGCGAGGTACTGCGTCGCGCGCGGCGCTTTGCGGTCTCTGTCGCACTTGCGGCGCTCGCGTCGCGCGTGTCCCTCCGAGCCGACGACCTCCTGCCGGATCTCATCGTTCCGGAGAATCCCCTCTTCGGCTACCGGGTGCAGTCGAAGTCGGACGGTACGCGCGAGCTCCGCTTCACGACCTCGACCGCGAACATCGGGCGCGGCCCGATTCGCGTCATCGGCCTACTCCCCGTCAACGAGGACGGCACGCAGGCCGTCGACCAGATCATCGAGAGCGACTCGGGCGCGGCTCGCGCGCATCGTGCCGGGAACTTCGTCTTTCACGAAGACCACGGTCACGTTCACGCCGAGAACTGGGCGAGCTATCGACTGCGCGCTCGGACCGAATCCGGAGCGCCGGGTGAAGTCGTCGCGGAAGGAGGTAAGACGAGCTTCTGTCTCGTCGACCTCGTCGTCTACGACCGCGAGCTGCCGCGGTTCCCGAGCGAAGGCCGGTTTCACAGTTGCAAGTCGCTCGAGCAGGGAATCTCCGTCGGTTGGTCGGACGTCTACCACTGGTCGCTCGAAGGTCAGAGTCTCGACGTGACAGACGTCGCCGATGGCGAGTACTGGCTCGAGGTGGTCGTCGATCCGGCGGACCAATTCATCGAGGAGGACGAGACCAACAACTCCGCCCGGATTCTGGTTGTTCTCGGTACTCGGCCGGGTCGCCGCGATGCGTACGAGCCGAACGACTCGCCCGAGCGACTGCTCGAGCGCACGGTCGGCGGTCCGAACAGTCCGAACCTCGGTCCGGTGGGGCCATCGCTCGTGCTCTCCGATCTCACCATCCATACGGCGGGCAACGAGGACTGGTTCCGCTTCTATTCCGGCGCGGTCGGCGACGTGTTCTCGTACGTCTCGGCCGTGACCGCGGACACCCGCGGGCGTTTGACGCTCGCGCTGTTCGATTCTTCCGGCGAGAACCTCGCGGACGCCGGTCGTCCGCGCGTCGATCCGCGCGTGTCGCTCGCCGGATTGCCGGCGGGCTGGTACTTCGTGCAGGTGACGAGTAGCGACGCGGGAGGCGTCACGTACGAGTTGACTCTCGAACCGCCGGCAAACGCACCACCGGCAATCGCGGTGACGAGCCCCGTGGGACAGCGGATCGAGCTCCGCCACGGGCTCGATCAAGTGCCGGTAGCGTGGGAGGCGAGTGATCCGGATGGAGATCCCCTCTGGGTGAGCGTGTTCCTCGCTCGCGACGGTTTCGACGACCCGCCGCAGCTTCTCGAGACGAGTCGCAACACACCGGCCGAGCACGGTGTCTACACGATCAATTCCGCGGAGGTCGACGCCGGGGAATACCGCGTCTTCTGCCAGGTGACGGACGGAGGTACGAAGACCGGCGCGTGGGCCGAGACCATTGTGGTGTTCGCCGAGCTCCCCCGGTTTATCCGTGGCGATTGTGACGGTGACGGACGCGTCACCGGACGCGTCAGCGACGCCCTCTTTCTCCTCAATTACAACTTCGCGGGCGGGCCGACGCCGCCGTGCTTCGCCGCTTGCGATGCCAACGGTGACGGGATCGTCGTCGGAAACGTCGTCGACGCGCTCTATCTTCTCAACTACAACTTCTCCGGTGGACCACCGCCCCCGCCGCCCCTCGTCCATTGCGGCCCGGGCGTTCTCGTGTCCGACGACGCGATCGGATGCGCGGTAGAGACGGAGAGTTGCCCGGAATGAATGCTCGCGATCGAGCGGTGGACGGTCGACGCCGTCGCGCCGCGACCGCGCTCGAAAGAGGTGTCCGCTCCGCGGCCCTCCTGCACGTCGTCTTCGCGATGTGCGCGTCTCGGCTCGCTTCGGCTCAACCCGAAGCCTTGCTCGAGCTCGAGTCGCCCGGCGATACGCTCACGGTGAGACTCGGTCTCGACGAGACGGGTCGACCGCGCGGTACCGTCGCGAAGGGGGATTCCGTCGTCGCCACGTTCCGTCTGGGGCTCGACCTCGCAGGCTCCGGACGCGCCGTCGAAGGACTGCGGCTGGTGCACGCGGAGCGTGCTCAGCGCGACGAGAGCTACTCGATCCCGGTGGGAAAGACCTCGCGCGCGCGCGATCACCACCGCGCGCTCACGGTGACGTTCGCCGATCGTGAAAGCGGCGGCCATCGCTTCGGCGTGACACTTCGGGCATACGATGACGGCGTCGCGTTTCGCTATTCGCTCCCGGCGGGCGCGGAGGACTCGTTCGTTCTCCGCGACGAGCTCACCGAATTCACATTCCCCGGTGAACCCGTCGCGCGGTACCTACCGCTTCCGAGCTACACGACCTCGTACGAGGCGCGCTACGAGACGCGTGCGCTCTCGGGCGTGTCGGCGGGCCTGATCGCCCTTCCGCTCCTCCTCGAGCGACCGGAGGCGGGCGGACAGCGGGTGTGGATCGCGCTCACGGAGGCGGAGCTCACCGATTACGCGGGACTCTACACCGAGCGACTCGAAGGTACGGACGCGACACTGGTGGCGCGTTTGTCGCCTCTCCCCGGTCGAACCGATGGCGCGAAGGTCATCGGAAAAACGCCGCACGCATCGCCTTGGCGAGTCCTCATGATCGCGGACGAGCCGAGCCGTCTGCTCGAATCGAATCTCGTGTTCCATCTCAACGAGCCGAGTCGAATCGACGATCCGTCCTGGATTCGTCCGGGGAGGACGACGTTTCCGTGGTGGAACGCGTACACGCTCGGTGACGTCCCCTTCGAACCGGGCCTCAACACCGAAACGCACAAGCACTACATCGACTTCTGCGCGGAAGAGGGGATCGAGTACCACTCGCTCGACGGCACGGACACTGCTTGGTACGGCGGCCCGATCGTGCCGAAGGGTGTGACGGACATCACGACGAGCGTGCCGGAGATCGACCTTCCGGAGCTCTTCCGCTACGCGAAGAAGAAGGGGGTTCGCCTGCGCCTGTGGATGCACTGGCGCGCGCTGAAGCCGCAGATCGATGCCGCGTTCCCTCTCTACGTGTCCTGGGGCGCTGAGGGAGTGATGGTCGACTTCATGGATCGCGACGATCAGGAGATGGTCGCGTTCTATCACGAGGTGGCGGAGAAGGCGGCCCGGCATCGTCTCACCGTGACGTGGCACGGCTCGTACAAGCCGACGGGGATGGAGCGCACCTGGCCGAACGTGCTCACGTACGAATCGGCGCTCAACCAGGAGTACAACAAGTGGGATGAACGGGGGACTCCGCCGGAACACAACCTGAGCGTTGCGTTCATTCGAATGCTCGCCGGTCCGGTCGATTACCATCAGGGCGCGATGCGGAACGTCCCGCCGGGCGAGTTTTCGCCGGAGTACCGCGCACCATCGGTGCCGGGAACCCGCGCGCATCAGCTCGCGCTCTACGTCGTTTACCAAAACCATCTACCGATGCTCGTCGACTACCCATCGGCCTACCGCGGGGAAGCGGGCTTCGACTTCATCGCGCGGGTGCCGGTGACGTGGGACGAGACTCGCGTCCTTCACGCCGAGATCGGGCGCGCGATCATCGTGGCGCGACGGAGTGGCCGGACTTGGTTCCTCGGCGGACTGAACGCCGGAGAGCGGACGACCGTCAGGCTCTCGCTCGCGTTTCTCGGTCCGGACGAGTTTGCCGCGACCGTGTACGAGGACGATCCGCCGGGCGGGCCGCGGGCGCTTCGGGTGCGGCAGGTCGACGTCGAGCCCGCTCGAGAGCTCGCGGTGACGATGGCGCCCGCCGGCGGATTCGCCGGCGTGGTCCGGCCGCGCGGAGTCGAAGGGGCGGATCCAGGGCCTGCGCCGAGCGAGTAGCGGCGGCGCGGGTCGGGTCGGGTCGGGGGGGGCGTCGAGGGCGGACCGACGACTTGACATATCGTATGATCGCGATATATTGATTGATCAGAGGCGGGGCATCTTCGGGTTCCGACCGGGAAGGCCTCGCCGCGCGTCCCCCGTCACCCATCCTTGGGAGGTGCATATGATTCGGTCGATTCCCGCCCGCGTGCTGGCGACGAAATCGGAGGAGGGTCAAACCGTCGATCTCCTCGACGTCCGCACTCCCGTCGAATTTCGTGAAGTACACGCAGCGCCCGCGCGCAACATTCCCCTCGAGAGTCTCGACGCCGACGACGTCCTTCGCGAGCGCAGCTCGGAGTCACCCGAACCGATCTACGTCATTTGCCAAACGGGAAGTCGCGCGAAGCAAGCGGCCGCGAAGCTCGAGCGGGCGGGCGCAGAGAGCGTGATCCTCGTCGAAGGAGGAACGGCTTCGTGGGTGGCGGAGGGCCTCCCGGTAGTACGCGGAAAGAAGGCGATCTCGCTCGAGCGGCAGGTCCGGATCGCGGCCGGCGCTCTCGTACTCGCCGGATCACTCCTCGGCTTCTCCGTGGATCGGTGGTTCTTCGCTCTGCCGGCCTTCGTCGGCGCCGGGCTCGTTTTCGCCGGCCTGACCGACACCTGCGGAATGGGAATGCTCCTTGCGAAAATGCCGTGGAACCGCGTGAAGGGGGAGTGCGGAGCGTGCACCCGCTAGCCGTTCTCTTCGGGGTCGCCGTCGGCTTCTCGCTGGGACTCACCGGCGGCGGCGGCTCGATCTTCGCGGTTCCGCTCCTCGTCTACGGGCTCGCCGTCTCGCCGCGCGAGGCCGTCGGGGTTTCGCTTGGCGCCGTCGGCGCCACGGCCCTCGTGGGTGCGGTCGCGCGGATGCGAACGCGAGAGGTCGAGCTGCGCACCGGACTCCTCTTCGTCGCGGCCGGGAAGCTCGGCGCGCCCGTCGGGATCCTGATCGGCGGCTACCTGCCGGCTTCGATTCTTCTCGGGCTCTTCGCCGGACTCATGGTCGTCGTCGCGATCCGGATGTGGGTCGGTGCGACGAGGGATCCCGCTGCGGCCGGTGAAGTGCGCGCGCTCGGGCGATCGAGCGGAGATCGCTTCGGCCCCGCCTGCCGGCGCGATCCGACCGGTAGATTGCGACTGAGCTCGCGGTGCGCGTTCGTGCTCTCGCTCGCCGGAGTCTCGACGGGGATTCTCTCCGGTCTCTTCGGCGTCGGCGGAGGGTTCGTCGTCGTACCGGCGCTCGTGTTCTTCAGCGGTATGGACGTTCGACGCGCGGTCGCGACCTCGCTGTTCGTGATCGCGCTCGTGAGTCTTTCGGGTCTCGCCTCGTTCGCCCTTCTCGGTGAGTCCTTCAACGGGGCGCTCGCGCTCGTCTTCGCCGCCGGAGGAGTCGCGGGGCTGCTCATCGGTGCTCTCGTCGCCCGGGCGCTCTCGGGGCCGGCGCTCCAGAAGACGTTCTCCGTCGCCATCGTGCTCGTCGCGGGCTTCACGGTCACGAAAACGATCATCGAGTAGAAAGGAATCGCGATGTACTTCTACCAGCGCTTCGTTCCCGGTCTTGCGATCTACTCGTACTTCGTGGCCGACGAACGAACGAAGGAGGCGGCGATCGTCGACCCGACCCGCGACGTGGGCGAGTTCCTCTCGCTCGCCCGGCGCGAGGGATTCCACATCCGCCACGTTTTCGAGACTCACGTCCACGCGGACTTCGTGAGTGGGTCGGCGGAGCTCAAGGCGCGAATCGGCGGCGATGTGACCGTCCACTCCTCCGGGCTCGGAGGGGCCGAATGGACGCCGCCCTACGCGGATCACATCGTCTCGGACGGAGACGAGATCGATATGGGCACGGTCCGTCTCCGGGCGATCCACACGCCCGGGCACACACCCGAGCACGTCTCGTGGGCGCTATTCGATCGCGGTCGAAGCGCGGAGGTACCGTGGCTCGTCTTCACCGGGGACTTTCTCTTCGTCGGCGACGTCGGCCGACCCGATCTCCTCGGCGAGGAGGCGCGACGAGTGCTCGCCTCGCAGCTTTACGCGAGTGTGTTCGAAACGCTCCCCGCGCTTCCCGATTTCACCGAGATCTTTCCGAGTCACGGTGCGGGATCCCTCTGCGGGAAGGCGATCGGCTCGCGGAGCTCCTCGACCGTCGGCTACGAGCGCCGGTTCAGCGCCGCGCTCGAGCGGAAGGACGAGAGCGACTGGGTAGCCGACCTTCTCGCGGGGATGCCCATCGCACCGCCGTACTTCCGCCGCATGAAGAGCGTGAACGCGGTGGGGCCGAAGATCCTTGGGAGCGACCTCCCCGGACAGCGTCGCTTCTCGGCGCGCGAGGTCCACGAACGCGTCTGCGATCGCTGTCTCATCGTCGACGTGCGCGGCAAAGAGGCGTTCGCTTCCGCCCACATTCCGGGCTCGGTGAACATCCCGCTCGGGCCGAATCTCCCGACTTGGGCGGGCTGGGTGCTACCGTGCGAGCGCCCGACGCTCGTCGTCCTCGATGATTCCCGAGACATGCCCGAGGTGACGACGCATCTGATCCGCGTCGGATTCGACGACGTCGAGGGTTACCTCGAGGACGGGATCGACGGGTGGGAGAACCGGGGCTACGAGATCTCGCAGCTCGAGAGCCTCTCGGTCGAGGAGCTCGCTCGGCGCCGCGACGGCACGGACGCTCCGTTCGTCCTCGATGTTCGCACTGAGCGCGAGTGGGCCGCGGGCCATCTCGACGGCGCGCACCACATCCACGGCGGCCTCCTCGAAGAGCGCTTCGAGGAGGTGCCGAAGGATCGGCCGATCGCCGTCGTCTGCGGAAGCGGCTACCGCGGCTCGATCGCGTCGTCGTTCCTCAAGCGCGAGGGGTACGAGCGCGTGGCGAACGTGCTCGGCGGAATGAGCGCCTGGACGTCGGCGGGACTCCCGGTGGTGGGGACGTAAGCCGCGATTTCGAGACATTGTCAACACCTGGAAGGCGCGGGACCAGCGAGGCTTCGCGGCGCAGGCCGAGGCCGCTGGCGACGAGGATCTCGCAGCTGCGGTCGCCGTAGCGCTTCAGCGATTCCGGAAATCGGAAAGGCCGCTCGACGTCGCCAAGTTCGCGCGAAAGATCGTTCCCGAGCCCATGATGGCCGCGGAGCAGTTGTTCGATCAGGCGGAGGCATCCCTCGATCGTGCCGAAGCCGCGCTCGAAGGAATCCGAAAGAAGCCCAACCCGATTGACAAGATTGCGCGTGGGCAGCGTCAACGAGCTCGAGTCGCGAGAGAGGAGGAGCGAAAAGAATGGCAACCTTCCTGATCTACCGGGAATACCACGACGTACCCGGCAAGAACTCGAGCGGTATCCACGCCTGCCTCGCGAACGGCGGGGATGAGTCGGAGGCTCGGGCTACGGCTCGGGCCGCCAGCCATCTCGTGAAGGACTTCTGGGCCGCGGTTCAGGTGTCGTCGGGCGACCTTCCCGCGGAGGTCCCCTCGGTCACGCTCATCGAAGGGGACGTGCTCCACCCCGGGGCACTGACCCGAGGTGGGTCGAAGGTGTGACGACCCGGATTACCCCCCGGGCGGTTGTGGCTCGAGGGGTGGTTCTTGTTGGTCAGACACTGTCTCCGCTGGGAGATCGAGCAGTTCTGTTCCTTTAACGGGCTTCATTCCTTCAGAGAATATTCGATACGGAAGTTCCTGGCCCGCGTCCCCTCGACTTACATGGTAATTAAGGCGTGTGACGTATAGGGTCTGACCGGGATAGATGACGTCATCAGCCCTTCCGGAAAACGTGTACAGATGCTTGTCGGCTAATGTCTGGATCGGTGTGAGGCCGGTGGCTCTTCTCCCGTCGACGCCCGCTGGGACGATGCCCCACGATCGAGGCGGCTTGATCGTCACCTCGAGACATGGAAATCTTGCTAGTCCTTTTCCACAATTCCGTATCCCAAGGAGGATGTCGGTCCGTTCGACGTCTTGACTGATTAGTTCGAACACGATTTGGAGCTGAGGGCGCGCTCGACGACCGAACATGTCTTCGAGATCAAAGTGCTCCATGGAGTAGAAGCTCTCGCCGCTGCGTTTGTAGTACTTGTTTTCTCCAAGTTTGGCCATGTGTGGCGGGAAATCACTCACGGGTACGAGTGTCACGACGTAGCCATTCTTGCCATCATGCTCACGTATCGTCTTGTGTCTTATTCCGTCAACTCTTGGGCTGGTAGACTCGCCGGTCAATTGTTCAAGGCGCGACCTGAACTTGTCGGGTGAGAGGACGGGGCATAGGTCGCAGGCTGCGTCGATTCCTCCCGATTTCCGAGCGTCGATTCCCCACACGATCAAGCCGCCATCGGAATTGGCGAATCCCGACACGGCTTTGGCGAACGATTGTTTGTCGCTCTTGGCCGGACGGTCAGCTCTGGAGATCTTCTTGAAATCCAGATGTAGATTCTCTTGATGCCGTGACTCAACGAATTCGTGAAGAACCGACAGATCTAATCGTTCGAACTCGAGTTCTAAGCCCTCCGGGGGCGTGGATGGGGCGCGATCAATCATTCGAGTTTTTGCGCTATCCGAGCGATCTCGCTCCAGCGGCTGAGGCGCGCGGCGGATGACATCGGTCGCGTCGAATCCATGCCGTGTGAGGTCGTCCTGCCCGAACGCCGCGCGAACGGCGAGTAGTAGATCGCGCGGTGGGAGACTGGGTCTGCTGTTCTCTTCGGGCGGCTATTGACACCGTCGAAAGGCGTCAAATCCGAACGACGAACGCGAGTCAAGGAAGGGCTCGGGCGAAACGTCAATGCGACACTTGGTTGAGCGCGATAGCTTACTGACTTCGGCATCATGAGACGAATGGCCGACAGAAATGTGCGATCTCTCGTTCGTCGTATCGACCACGGATTGTTTGTCTCGTGCGTTCCGTGGTCGATCATTTTCGGAGCGCGTGAATGGGGCAAATGGGTCTGTTACAGCGGCGCAAGTCCCTTCGAAGTGCCAACTCGTGGATAAACATCGGGTGGACCAAGAGTTCGTCGTCTTCGTTGACGCGAAGGTGTCCGTCGACGTTGGGCTCGAAGGCAGCCACGTTATAGTGGCCATCTTCGTCGAGGCCATGATCGGATACCTTTCTGCCAAACACTCCAATCTCGAACAGCATCTTTTCCAGCCACGATCCACTCGTGGTGTCGCTTGCGGATCTGAACTTCTTCGAAAGTGCTTGCAGATCCTTGAGTCGTATTTTCATGTGTAGTCCGCGAAGGTGCTCTTGACAGATAGCTTCCGCGAGAGGAAATGTGAACTTAAATACCCCTAGGACTCCTCTGACGAATTGGCGCTCGGCGTTCTCGACACCTCGTCCGATGCTCTCGGGGGTTGCGATCCCGTTCGGAAACGATCCATTAGACGCTTTTGCTACTTCGTTGCAAGCCATGATGACCTGTCGTGGAGTGAGTTGGGTATGTCGCAAGATATATGTGAATGACTCCTCCGATATGTTTGCGAAGACGCGGTTTTGCACCCTCTCCGGAAAGTGCTTCAGCCATAGTTCGTTGGCTGCCTCCGGGGTGCTATAGTCGTCGAGGCGGATTGTCTCTCCGATTCGATCCGACAGGAAAAGGTAGAACGCCAACCGGCGCGCGATCAGGATTCTCAGCTCTCGTGCCGTCCACCGCAAGGTGCACAGTCGGGGGTACGTTTTTTCCCAGTTTGTTACATATTTGTAACACTGGCTGAAGTACTCACTGGGAACAAAGCACTTCACTATGATTTCTGCTGTGGGTTGAAAATCTGCTGCGGAAAGAAGTATCGATCCGAAGATCCTCTGTCGCTTTGCTGTCTTGAGCGGGTATTCTTCCAGGTTGTCGATGAGGATTACGAGCGACTTGTCTGAGAGGAACTCGGCAGCCTGTTCTTTTGCGTCCTTCAGACTCCCGCGGTTCAGGTCCATCAGGGCCGAAATGACGCCAGCTGTTGAGGCGAGCTTGCCGGGTGGGATGTTATCTTGAACGGCGGAGAGTATTCCTTCGAGAATGCTCTTTTCTCCGGTTCGAGTGCGCTGGAGGAACGTCCGAATCTTGTCGAGTTTTCCTTCAGTGTGTTTGTTCAGCTTGCGAAAAACTAACACCCAAAAATAATTGTAACATTCGCTCTTGTAAATCTCGATCGGCCCCGGCTTTGATTCGTCGGGTTCTTGGATTGAGGCATCGATCCACTTGGCTAGTTCTTCTTTGCGGCAGACGATTTTGAAGTCGTAGCGGTCTCCGAGGCGAATCGCTTTTATTAGTGCCGATTTGCCGCTCCCTCTGCGTCCCATGATTAGGCGGTAGTCTGGATGGCTTGCCTGATCGAAGGAGGAGCAGGGGCTATAGACGTACTTGAATGCGGTCTCGAGTTCGCTCCCGCTCGCAGCTTTGCCGAACGGCAGGTTGTCAGAGGGCGGGTCTAGCAGGTGCTGGATCTCGCCGCGAGATATTACGTGGTCGGGTACGTAAGGGGAGTTCATGCGTGGGGCCATCGGTGGTGGGGTTGTCTCGCGTGGTTTAGGCGCTCTTTGGATTTCATGAAGGGAGGCCTCGCGCCGCGCTGTGCGCGAGATTGATTCGGGTAATCAGAGTAGGCGGTGCGAGGGGCGGAGGTCAACGAGCGCGTTTTCACAGGGGGTTTTTGGTAAACGCTGGTCGAGTCTGGTGTGGGGAGGGTCGAGCAGGTCTTTCTTCGGATTGCGTGGCAGAGGGGGGTTTTTCGACGCAGCCGGTTACTATGCGGTTACTAAAACAAAAAAGGACTCACGGCCCACGGCCGTAAGTCCTTGTCGTTTCTGGTGCGCCCTCAGGGATTCGAACCCCGGACCCGCTGATTAAGAGTCAGCTGCTCTGCCGACTGAGCTAAGGGCGCAGAGAGTTTTGTCACGTCGCCGACCGCGCCGCGGCAGCGAGTGCGCCGATGTATAACGGCGCGCCACCCGAGTCAAGACCTTCGGTCGGAGCGCGCGGGCGACTTGCCGGGGCGCGATTCCGGGATGGCTTCGCGCGCTGGCGCGCGGCCCGCTTGCCCGGCGAAGAAGAGAGAAAAATGGCGCGCCCGGCACGACTCGAACGTGCAACCAATGGTTTCGAAGACCACTACTCTATCCAATTGAGCTACGGGCGCGCGGGTGAGGTCGCTCGCGGGGGAGCCCGAAATCCGGGCTGCGTGGTCGATCGGCAGGCCGGTCGAATCCGTAATCGCGGGCAGGGCGGGTCGGGCCGAGGAGCAGCAGCGCCTCGCTCGTCCTGACGCGCGGCCGGATTATGCCCGAAGCGGGTTCGCTCCCGCAAGCCACAAGAAACGGCGGCATCGGCGGTTGCGGCGAGCGCTCTCGGTCGCGACCGACCGCCGGGAACCGATTCGGCGTCCGGACGTCCGCCCCGGTGCCGATACGGACTGCGGAAACTCGCGCCAAATGCCGAAAAAGAAGTGCGTGACCCAGAGACCTCCGCGGACTCGTGTCCGCGGTCGACCGCGCCAGAGGGGACCCCGGAACCGAAATGGACGCACCACAGACGCCGTTCGATCTCCCTTCGCTCGACGACGAATTTCACGAGCTCGTCGGGAGCCTGATTCAGACCCTCCAGGAGGAAAGCCGCCAACACCAGCGATTCCTCCGCGTCGTCCGGTCGAAGCGCGCGGCGATGAGCGAGCCGGACGGGCAAAACCTCGAGACGATCCTCCGCACCGAGAAAGAGGTGCTCGCCGATTGTGTCACGATCGAGCGCGACCGCCTCGCGATCCTCCTCGCGCTGGGCGAGCGGGTCGGGGGCGAGTCCGGCAAGCCGCGCCGACTCCGGATCGCCGAGCTGGTGAGCTACACCCATCCCGAGGACCGCGACGAGCTCCTCGACCTCCGCGACGAGATCCGCGATGTCGCCGACGAGCTCGAGGATCTCACGTCCGGAGGGTCGTTCAGCCGCCACGCGTCGGGAAACATGCGTCTCTACTTGCGTGAGGATCGCTGGGGCGACCGCGGAGGGGAGGCGATCGACGAGGACGGCACGGTCTCTTGGGAGGAGTACTCCCAGACCGAGGAGACCTGAGCGTGGAGCTCTCCCCGCACGGGCGAGCGCCTTCACCGACCGATCCGGGTGCCCCGGAGAGATCGCGCCGATTAGGCGGATTGTTAGGGCGTGGAGCGGCCGAGATCGCCGCGCTTCCGCTGCGGTTCGTCGCTTTCGAGCAGACCGCACCACGGGCTTGTTTCGCATCCGAATCCCAGTACAATCCCCGGCTCGAAACTGGCCGGATGTCCGACACATCGCCATCGCGACTCCTTCGCGGTGCGACGGGCACCGAGCGTTCTCGCTCCGTGCGAAACTGGTCCGCGCGGAGCACTCGAAAGCGAACGCCCGCCGCTCACGAGATCTCGCTCGCCTCGCGATGAAGTACAAACTCTTCGTCTTCGATCTCGACGAAACCCTTTGGTCCGTATCCGAGGGGCTGTGCACCCTCGTCCGCCCGCCGTTCAGCTTTCCGAGTCCGGACCGGATCGAGAGCGAAGAGGGGTTTTGGATCGAGCTCAAGCCGGGCGTCCGCGACCTCTTCAAGTTCCTGAAGAAGCAGGGCTGCTACGTCTCTCTCGCGAGCCGAAACGACGCGAAGCCGACCCTCGAGATTCTCGAGGCGTTCAAGCTCGCCGAGATCCTCGACTTCCCGCAGCTTTCGTGGCGCGCGAAGGAGGAGTCGATCTCGCGCATCCTGAAGGACATTCAGAAGCGCGACAAGGTCGTGATCCGGCCCGACGAAGTCTTCTTCCTCGACGACTGGCCCGAGAACGTCCAGCCGGTCCGCGATTGGGGGGCGACCGCGCTTCTCTTTGGCCAGGACGTGCAGAGCTTCGACGAGCTCCGCGCGATGCTGAAGTAGAGCGAGCGCGGTCCGCGGCGGGCGAATCCGCGATTGCCTTCGGGCCGCACGCCGCTATCGTAGGGGCATGCAGATGCTCGGTCGCGGCCTTCAGATGTTCGGCCTCGTCGTCGTTCCGATGGCGCTCATCTACTATTTTTCGAATCGCGGACGCGAGACCGAAGCGAAGCTCATGTTCGGCGAGTTGACGATCCTCGCGCTCGGCGCGGCGAGCTTCTGGATCGGCCACATCATCCAGGGGCGAAACGGCGAGTGAGCCTCGCGTCTCGGCCCACCCGAAGTGACGAGTCCCGCGGCCGGGCGCGACGAACGGGGAGACCGATGCCTGACGAGCCCATGGAGGAACGCGAGTTTCGTCCGTCGGCGCGCGACGACGAGATCGCGGTCGAAAAGAGCCTCCGTCCGGAGTCGTTCGCGGAGTTCGTCGGTCAGCGTCGGGTCGTCGAGAACCTCTCGCTCGCGATCGAGGCAGCGCGCGCACGGGGGGACGTCCTCGAGCACGTCCTCCTCTCGGGTATGCCGGGTCTCGGCAAGACGACGCTCTCGACGCTCATCAAGGGCGCGCTCGGCGTCGAGATGCAGGCGACTTCGGGACCCGTTCTCGAAAAGGGGAAGGACATCCTCGGCCTCCTCACCGGCCTCTCGCGCGGTGACGTCCTCTTCATCGACGAGATCCACCGCATGTCGCGCGAGACGGAGGAGTATCTCTACTCAGCGATGGAGGACTTCTACATCGACATCGTTCTCGACAAGGGACCGGACGCGCGCTCGTACCGCATTCAGCTCGAACGCTTCACGCTCGTCGGCGCGACCACGCGCGAAGGTCAGCTCAGCGATCCCTTCCGCAGTCGCTTCGGGATTTCGGAGAAGCTCGAGCTCTACCCGCCCGGAGAGCTCGCCGAGATCATTCAGCGCTCCGCGCAGCGGCTCGGCTGCGCGATCGACGCCGAGCCGGCGATCGTTCTCGGCGAACGATGTCGCGGAACGCCTCGCTATGCGAATCGCTTTCTGCGCCGGATTCGCGACGTCGCGCAGCAACGAACCGGCTGGGTGGGGCAGGGTGTCCTGTCGCTCGAGCGAGACGACGTCCTCGATGGTCTCGCGCGACTCGGCGTCGACGATCACGGGCTCGATCGGAACGATCGGCGCATCCTCGAGGTTCTCGTCTCGACGCGTGAACCGGTCGGCCTCAAGACGCTCGCGGTGTCGGTGGGGGAGGAAGAACGAACGATCGAGGACGTTTACGAGCCGTACTTGATCCAGCGCGGCTGGATCGTGAAGACCGCGCGCGGCCGGCGGCCGACGCCGAAGACGCTCGCACTCTACGGCCGCGGCGACGACTCGGCCGCCTACACGCAGAGCGAGATCGATCTTTCGTGACGTCCCGCGGACACTCCGCCCTCCGCTTCGACGTGACGCACTCCGACGGACGCTCCGCCGCGCGGGTGGGACGCCTCTCGCTTCCGCACGGAGAGGTGGAGACGCCGGTCTTCATGCCGGTGGGGACGCACGGCTCGGTGAAGGGGCTCACGCCGCGCGATCTCGTCGAGACGGGCGCGCAGATGGTGCTCGCGAACACGTACCACCTCGCACTCCGGCCGGGATCCGAGCTCGTGCGCCGCGCCGGCGGTCTCCATCGCTTCATGGCGTGGGCCGGGCCGATCCTCACCGACAGCGGCGGGTATCAGGTCTTCAGCCTCGCCGAGTCGAATGCCATCGACGACGACGGCGTCACCTTTCAGTCGTCGATCGACGGGTCTCGGATCCGGCTCACACCGGAAGAGTCGATCCGCATCCAAAACGACCTCGGCGCCGATGTGATCATGGCGTTCGACGAGTGTCCGCCGCACACGGCGGCGCGCGATGCCATCGCGCGCGCGGTCGACCGCACCGCGCGCTGGGCCGAGCGCAGCATCGCGGCGCACGCCCGCGACGACCAGGCGCTCTTCGGCATCGTACAGGGCGGGCTCGATCTCGAGCTGCGAGCGCGCTCGGTCGAGCAGATCGCGTCGCTCCCTTTCCCCGGAATCGCGATCGGCGGGGTGTCGGTGGGCGAGACGCCCGAAGAGATGCGCCAGGTGGTCGAGGCCTGCGCGCCCGCACTCCCGGACGCGAAGCCGAGGTACCTCATGGGCGTCGGAACGCCGGATGACCTCGTCGACATGGTCGGCTACGGGATCGACCTCTTCGACTGCGTCCTCCCGACGCGCCACGCGCGGAACGCGTATCTCTTCACGCACTCCGGCCCGCTCCGAACGCGGAATCAGAGCCTCGCCGAGGATTCTCGCCCGGTCGACGAGGAGTGCGATTGCTACACCTGCCGGACCTTCACTCGGGCCTATCTCCGCCACCTCTACGTCCGCGGCGAGATCCTCGGCTGCATCCTCGGGACGATCCACAACGTGCGCTTCTACCAGCTCCTTATGGAGCGGCTCCGCGCGGCGATCCGGGCGGGAAAGTACGAGGCGTTTCGCGACGAGTGGCGGAGTCGCGCGCAGGCCTCGTGATCGCCGCCGGGCCGGTGAGATCTCCGGGTGACTCCGCTCGGTGTGCACGGTAGAATGCGCCGTTTCCGCTCGCGCGGCGCCGAGACGGAACCGAGGACGTCGAACTTTCAGGACTGAGATCGATGCACCAGCTCATACCGGTTGTGATCGCCCAGGCGGAGGCCACGCCCCCGCCGCCGCCGGCGGACGGACAGGCGCCGGCCGCCGAGCCTCCGGGAGGGAGCTTTCTCATCCCGATGCTGATCGTGTTCTTCATCTTTTACTTCCTCATCATTCGTCCCAGCTCAAAGCAGCGAAAGCAGCGTGAAGCCGCGGTGCGGGGGGTGAAGAAGGGGGATGCAGTGGTAATGTCGGCTGGGATGAAGGGAATCGTCAAGAAGGTCGACGAACACGAAGTGACCGTGCAGATCGATCGAGACAAGGACATCCGAGTCCAGTTCCTAAAGGGAGCGATTCTCGAGGTCCTGCCGGATTCGACGGGTGAAGTGAGCGACGCGACGCAGCGAGAGCTCGCCGACCGCGCCTCGCGGTAGGGAGACGACTGGCGCAGCGAACGGAAGTGATCGGCTCGTGACGAAAACTCGACTTCGGTTATCGTCTCTGATCGTCTTCGTGCTCGCGGCGATGGCGCTGCGTTCGGGTGCCGATTGCCTCGGCGACCTCTTCGCACTTCCCGACGAGCGCGGAGCGCGAGCTGCGGAGAGCGATTCCGCGGAAGGATTCGTCCGGCCGTCGACGACCGACCGGCCGGCTGACCCGGCGGCCGAAACCGATGGGCCGCGAGACGAATCCGAGTCCGTCCCCGCGTCGTCGGGCGCCGGATCTTGCGCCGACGCCGGTATCGTTGGCACGCCATCGAGCGGCCTCGTTCGCGTTCCGAGCTCCGCTCGAACCGCGACGCACGCCGTTGTTGCCACCGCCGCCGCGTCGCTGCCGATCACGCGCGCGTGGCGCTGTGCCGGCCCGAGTCCTCTCTCGTCGCCGCTCGCGCTCGCTCGCGCGAGTGTCGCCGCGCCTCGCGCCCCGCCGTCCGAGACCTAGGGATTCGCTCCGACGCGCCGGCGACTAGTGCGGCCGTCGTCTTCTTCGCGTCGAGCGGGCGCAGAGCGCCCGGATCGACGTCCCGCTTCCGCTCCGCGGATCCTGCGCAGCAGGCTCCGCGCCCTCGGTGCACCACTTCGCCGAGCTCCCTCAGAAAACACGGAACTTCGAGGCATCCATGTACAAGAAAACCTTTTGGGGATTCACCGTCCTCGCCCTCGTGATCGCGTTCGCGATCTGGCTCCTCTACCAGGTGCCGATTCAGCTCGGAATCGACCTCCGCGGCGGCACGGAGCTCACCTACCGTCTCGATCTCAGTCTGGTCGAGACGTCGCGCGCGGACGTCGGCGAGCAAGTGAAGAACATCATCAGCCGGCGTCTCAACGCGTACGGCCTGAAGGAGATCAACGTCTCCGTCCAGGGCGATGATCACCTCGTCGTCCAGCTTCCCGGCACGGATGCGCAATCCGTGAGCGACCTCAAGCGTCAAGTCGAGACCGCGGGTGAGCTCGAGTTTCGACTTGTCGCGTCCCCGAGTGAGGAGACTCAGGACAAACAAGCGCAGTATCAGCGACTCGAGCGCGAATACGACGAGAAGCTGCGGGTTTGGATCGCGAGCGACCGCTCGTCGCCGCGGCCGATTGCACCGGCCTACATCGTCCGGCCGGTCGTGGAGAAGGAGAACGCGAACGATCCGCGCAGCGACTTCAAGCCGACGGGGAGTAACCGCACGCTCGTCAACGACGAGGACAGCATCATCAGCGGGAAGTTCCTTTCGCGAGTCGGTCCGACGCGCGACCAGAGTCAGCGTCCCGCCGTTCACTTCGAGTTCTCGGGAAACGAGGCGCTCCGCTTCCACGAGCTCACGCGCAACAACATCGATCGCGGCCTCGCGATTCTGCTCGACGAGGACATTCTCCAGATCGCGAACATCGACGAGGCGATCCCCGGCTCCGGCCAGTTGAGCGGCGACTTCTCCGACCAGGACGTGCAGGGAATCGTGACGATCCTCCGCGGCGGAAGCATGCCGACGAAGCCGAGGCTGATCTCGGAGATGACCGTCGGCTCCGTGGTCGGACAGGATTCGATCCTCACGAGCCTCTACGCGGTCGTCTGCGGTCTGATGGCGGTGATGGCGGTGATGGCGGTCTATTACCTGTTCGCGGGCTGCGTGGCGAACTTCGCCGTCGCGCTGAACGTCCTCCTCATCCTCGCCTACATCGCGTGCTTCCGGCAGACGCTCACGCTCCCCGGAATCGCGGGGATCCTGCTCACGGTCGGTATGGCCGTCGACGCCAACATCCTGATCTTCGAGCGCGTGCGCGAGGAGAAGAAGAAGGGCAAGTCGCTCCTCCAGTCGCTCTCGACCGGCTATCAGCGCGCTTTCTGGGTCATCTTCGATGCGAACTTAACGACGCTCATCACCGGATTCGTGCTCTTCAACTTCGGGACGGGGCCGGTGAAGGGCTTCGCGGTGACGCTCATCAGCGGAATCTTGATCAGCTTCGTGACGGCGATCTTCGTGACTCGCCTCATCGTCAGCCTGTTCTACAACCTCGGCCTCGTGAAGAACCTGAAGATGTTCGAAGCGTTCGATACGCCGAAGATCGGGTTCGTCTCCGTGCAGCGTCGGTTCCTCATGCTCTCGGTCGTGGTGATCCTCATCACGTCGTGCCTCGTCCTCTTCCGCGGGAAGGCGAACTACGGGATCGACTTCACCGGTGGCGCTCGAATCAACATGCAGCTCTCGCGGGCGGTGTCGATCTCGGAGATGAAGGAAAAGATCGACGCCCTCAAGGAGGCGAACCCCGACCTGTTTCTCGACTACGGCCTCCAGACCATCGGCGGCGACGGCGGTGAAGCTCGCGCATTCTCGCTCCGCACTCGCGTCAAGGAGGAGGGCGTTTCGATCGCCGACGCGCAGGAACCGGCGGCGGCACCGGAGGCGGAGACGCCCGAGACGACTCCACCTGCCGTCGCTCCGGCGACCGGAAACTCTGCGCCGGTCGCGCGCGACGCGGTGGAGGAGGTGAGTTCTGCGCCCGCGGCCGTCGAGGGGGACGCTCAAAAAGTCCGAGTGGTGCTCGAAGAAATGCTCCGGAGCGAGGGGCTTCTCCTCCCGCCTCTGTTCCCGGTATCGAACTGGTCCGCCGCGAGCGGAGTCGGGCAGGAGACCCAGGAGTTTCTCACGCTCGAGGTGAACTTCCTTTGGGTGAGTCCCGATCTCACCGAAGACTCGATCAAGGAGTCGATCCAGGCGGAGTTCTCGGCGCATCCGCTTCTCGGCGCGCCGACCGGTGCCGACGCGGCGAGCGGCTACTCGGGGATTCAGGTCGCGGAGGTGAAGCTCCTCGAAACTCCGCCTCCGGCGGAGGATGGGGTCTCCCGCTACCGCTTCGTCACCGCTCCGTACTCGCCGCCTCCTCCAGGCGCCGCGCGGTCGAACGTTCCTACCAAGGAGCAGGTGGTCGACGCCTTCCGAACGTACTTTCAAGACCACGGTCCCGCGGCGACCGCCGCGGGGAATAAGCGCCACTTCGAGCTGTCGGAGCCGTTCTCCGAAGTCTCGACGGTCGGTCCGAGCGTCGCGACGAACCTCCAGCAGGACGCGATCATCGCGCTCTTCATTTCGATGCTCGGCATCATCTTCTACGTGTCGCTCCGGTTCGAGTTCATCTTCGGCCTCGCGGCGATCGTCGCGCTGATTCACGATATCGCGATCACGATCGGAGTCGTCGCCGTCGTCGACACGGTTTTCGGTGCGACGTTCCCCGTGAAGATCAACCTCGCCGAGCTGGCGGCTCTCCTCACGATCATCGGGTACTCGATCAACGATACGATCGTCGTGTTCGATCGAATCCGCGAGAACTTGCAGATCCACGCGAAGAAGCGGCTCTCGTTCAAGGAAATCGTCGATCTCAGCATCAATCAAACCCTCAGCCGAACGCTGTGGACGTCGGTGACGACGCTCATTGCGACATCGGTGCTGATCCTCTTCGCAACGGAGGCCGTGCGAGGATTCACGTTCATCTTCATGGTCGGAATCATCACCGGGACGTACTCCTCGGTGTTCGTCGCGAGTCCAGTGCTGATCTGGCTCCACGCGCGCGCCCAGCAGCGGCGGGAGGCGCTGGCGAACGCCTGATCGGACGGCGCCGGTCTCGTCGCCACCCACCTCGGAGCCGCCGTCTCGCGCCGATTTTGCCGCGAGACGGCGGCTCGTTTTGCTTGTGGGCCGACGGGGCCGGCGTGGCTGCGCCCGCTCGCGGGGGACCGCGGCCGTGACGGAGGCACGCGGAGCGGCGGAGAAACGCGGTTGACCTCGCGCGCCACGCGAGATTAAAGTGGTCCGCCGAAGTTGAAGAGTTACCAGAACATTCGCGTCCGCGAGGAGTTCGCCGGATCGTCGAGGAGTTCTGGCCGGACCGTTCCGTGTGGTGGTGAGTCGCGGAGGCTCGTCGCTGCCCGGGGGAGCCCGAGTGGAAGGACCGGACCGCGGTCCAGCCGCCGGCTCGCCGTCCTACACATCAGAGGAGCACGCTCGTCCCGGTGACGTCGCGACGGAGCATCATCGATTCGGGGTCGAAGTCGCCGGAGACTTCCCGAGTCGGTGCCCCGCGGTCCATCCGGGAATGGAGTGACAGTCTCGGTGCCGATCGATCGCGCGCCGAGACGGGTGGCGCTCGTCCGAGGCTCAGCGCGCGCTCACCCACAGAGGAAGGGAGAGATCTATGAGCAGCGGGACCAAGGTTGCCCTCGTTGCGTTGTTGGTGCTGATGGTGGTCGTCATCGCGCGGCTCGTTCAGGACGACTCCGATCCGGCGCCGACCGAAACCGGTGAGAGCTCGAGTTCCGCCGACGCGTCCGAGGGGCCCGGCGACGAGCCCGCATCGGGATCGCCGCGCACCGAACGCCCGTCCGACTCGCGCGCGGGGGAACGATCGAGGTCGCCGGCGATCGCCGGCGGGCTGAGCGGCTCTCAGCCGAACACTCGGGCGGGCCGCCTGTCAAACGACTCGGCGCGGTCCGGAGATCGGCGAACCGGAAATTCAGCGCGGCCGGGAACGCTGACGCGCGGGGCGGGTGGCTCCACTGGGAGAGGAAACGAGCCAGCCTCGGGTGACGTGAACTCGTCGCGTGAATCTCGGCGTTCCGCCAATCCGGGACGCTCCGGGCGCCTGAATCTCGCGGGACGGAGTCCGCGGGCGCCGAGTCCCGTGTTTCACGGGGACGAGGAACCCTCCCGCGGCGCACCGCCGACCTCGATCGGCGCGGAGCGGTCCGCCGCTGGCGATGGTTCACGTCCACGCAACGAAGATCGCGGGGTCGTCTCGAATACCCGGCTCCGCGATCCGGCGCGGGTCGCGACGGAACGCCCCGTCGGTTCCTCGAGCGGCGCGAGCTCGACCGGGACACCCGGTGATCTGGGTAAGGGAGACTTGGCCAAGGGGGCGACGGGAGCGCGCGACGGGCGCGCGGAAAACCTACGGCTCCGCCAGTTCACGCCGTCGCCGACTCGTTCCGACTCGAAGAACCGGACGGCGACCCGTGACAATGGCGGCTCGTCGGTGAAGGATCGGGACGCGACGAACCGGACGGCAAAATTCCCCCGGAAGTACCGCATCCGTCCCGGAGACGGCTACTGGCGCATCGCGCATCAGCAGTACGGCGACGCGTCGCTCGCGAGCTTCATTCAGAAGACGAACCCGAAGGTGCGGATGCATCCCGGGAAAGAGCTCACGCTTCTCCCGCCGCCGGCAAAGAAGCGCACGCCGACGAGCACCGCAAGCTCGTCGAACTCGCGCCTCCGCAGTGCGAATCCGGCGCCCGCCTCGAACCGGGGAGCCGGTGCGTCCGCGAGTCCTTCGTCGTCGCAGCGAAAGCACCTCGTCAAGAAGGGCGAGACGCTCTGGGGCCTATCGCGCCGGTTCTACGGGACCTACTCGGAGATCGAGAGGATCAAGGCGGCCAATCCTTCGCTTCGAACGCGCGATCTGCGGGCCGGCGAGACGATCGTGATTCCGAAAAAGTGAAGCGAGTGACGTTCGCGCGCTTCGGAAACCGAGGCGGCGATTTGCGAGCTCGAGAAGAAGATGTCACCACGAAGGGCTTGAGAAGGGCACGAAGGAAGGAAGGAAGGAAGGCGGGCGGAGAGATAGAGATGACCGATCGGACGGATCTTCGGCCGGCTGGATCCGCCCCTCGTCAGACCTCTCCATCGTTCTCTTTCGTTCTTGATTCTTCCCTTCGCGCCCTTCTCAAACCCTTCGTGGTGCAATCTCTTCCTCTTCCTCTTCCTCTTCCACGCACCGCGCCGGGAAGCTTCATCGCCGACTAGCGACTTACCGCTTCCGAGAGCGCTTCGACTTCGACTTCTTCGCCCGAAGATTGCGCATGTACTCGCGAAACTCATCCGCGATCGTGCTGAACCGGTCGATCGGCCCCTCACCCTTCGCCGGGATGTAGTCGGCGAGCGCGTACTTGTCGCGGATGCGACCGCCGTAAAAGTCGCTCACGAATCGAAGGAAGTCCTCTTTGTAGACTTCCTCGTCGTAGTGCATGAAGAAGTGGACGAGCGCGCCGCTCAGCGCGTAGTTCGCCGTGCGCCCGGTTTCGTGGAAGCTCTTGTTGTCGACCGTGACGAACTCTTCGAGGTCGAAGCTCCCTTCCTTCAGAATGCCGCGGGCCATCGTCAACTCGGGAATGTCGGTCTTCCGTCCCGGGTACCACTTGTCGCCGCTCCGCGCCCAGGTCTCGACGTAGACGGCGAGGCCCTCGATCACCCAGTTGTTCGCGACGCTTCCGCCGCCGGTGTCGTCCTTCGTTTCCTCGAAGAGCTGGTGGGCGACCTCGTGGAAAAGCGTCGCGTAGGTCCGCTCCTGGTCCTCGGTGAAGAAGAACCGCGACACGCGATCTCTCGGGCTGTAGAAGCCCGCCGACTCGCGGAGCAGCTGCTTGTTGCCGTGTTTCTCACGGACGTGCTGGAGGTAGTCGTAGCGGTCCTTGAAGACGTAGACCGGGTGAAGATCGGCCTTCCCGAGCTGAAAGAGGAGCTTCCCGCTCTTCTTCTGTTCGTAGTAGCCGAGGAAAACGCGCAGGAACTCGCGTTTGAACGAGTCGAGAATCTGCGCGAACTTCCACGCTTCCGCGCGACCCTTCTTGGTCGACACTGCGAAGAACTCGCTCGTCACGCGATAGGGGTTGTAGTCGTTGCGATTGCGGCGTTCGCGCTCGACGTCCTTCGGGACCCAGTCCTTCTCGCGCCACGGACGAAGGCCCTCGTCCCATTTCTTCTTGTGCTTCTTCTCGACCCAGCCCTCATCGGTCAGGTAGTGCTTCCTCCGTAGCTGGAGCTCCCACTTTCGTCGCCAGCTTTTCTCCTTGCTGTCCCAGGCGTAGCCGAGAGCGGCTCGCGCATTCTTCACGGCGGAATTCGTCGGGTCGTCGCTCGTCTCGAGGATTTCGTGAAGGAGCTGGAACGCCCGCGTGTAGAGCCCGTAGCGGAAGCCTCCCTCGGCGAACCGGAAGAGCGCTTTCGCATGCGCCGCGCGAGCGCGCTCGAGGTCGCTCCGAAACCGGTCGCGCGCCGGCTCGAGATCCTTGTCTTCGGACGGCTTCTCGACGTCCGTGAGCTCTCGGCGAAGTTCGGCGAGTCGTTCGTAGTCGGGATTCAGCCGGCGAATCTCTTTGTAGAGGTCACGCCCTTCTTTGATCAGCCCCTTCTTTGCCCCCGACGCGGCGAGCTTGTCGAGCGCCGCGCTGTACTTGTCGCGGACTCGGATCGACTCGCGGCGAAACGCGTCCTTTACCTGCTCCTCGCTCGGCTTGTTCCGCCCGCGCGATTGGGCCGTGGCCCCGGATTCGCTGATCGGGAAAAGCGCGGCGATGACGACGAGGCCCGTCGCGGCGCCGAGCAGTCGCCGTCGAGCGCGCCGTCGATGGGGGCAAGAGGGCCCGCCCTGCGGGCTAATCATCGCCCGGATCCTTCTTGCTCGAGCGCCGCTTCTTCCTCGAAGACGTTCGCGACTTCTTTTCCTCGTCATCACTCTTGTCTTCGGTTGACGCCTTCGAGTCCGCCACCGCCGGCTCGCGCGGGCGGGTGTACTTCTTGAGGAACTTTGCGACGACCTGGTTGAAGAGCTCGGATTCTTCGGCGAACGGCATGCACGACGAATTCTTGAACGTGATCATCCGTGTGCCGTAGTACTTCGCGATCTGCTTGCAGTCCGGGAGGCTCGTATAGAGACTCGCCGCTCCGGCGAGGACGAGCGTCGGAATCCGCCGCTTGGGCGGTTTCTCTTTGAAGAGCGAGAAGTCCGGGATCGCGACGGACCCCAGCGGGCGGGACTTCTTCGGGTAGAGGACGTGGATCAGCCCGTCTTGCTCGTTTTTGAAGAAGAGGCTCCAGCTTCGCCGATCGATTGCCGGACCTTGGCCGTCCGGCTTCGGGATTTCCTTCGTCCGGTGGTATTCGTCGAGCGAGTTTTCGCCGTTCTCCGGATTGAAGGTCCGCGTGAGGCCGAAATAGAACATCTCGAGGTCGTTCTTGTCTTGCCCCTTCGTCTTGAAGCGCTTCGTCGCCGCCCCGTATTCTCGGTTGCTCGAGATCGGTGCGACGAAGATGTTCGCCGCGACCGCGTTCGGAAACTTCTGCGCGTAACGCATCGCGATCCACGCGTTCATCCCGCAGGACATGATCGCGAAGTGCTCCTCTCCGGTCTTCTTCCGGAGCGACTCGAACGCGTCGAGAAGTTTGTCGACGGGGTAGTACGGGATTGTCGTCTTTCCGGCCGCCTTCAGCCCTTTGAAGGATTTGATCTCGGGAAGATCGATGTAATAGAGCTTGTGGTAGCGCTCGAGCTCCGAGAGGAACGGGATCATGATCTCCCGGCTGTAGCCGTAGGGCGGAAGAATCAAAATCGGGACACCCGCTCCGGAGCCTTTCTCGGCGGTCTGAAGCCGGACGCCGGAGAAAACGCGCGTGCTCGTCTTCAACTTCTTTCCGAGCCGTTCGGCCTCCCGGATCGCCTCTTCGTCCGTTCGGCCGAGCTTGAAGTCCTTGTCGCGCTTCGCCCGCCCCCACCACTGAGCCCACGCGAGCGGATCCGGACCCTGAAACGCCTTCGTGATCGCGTTCAGCGAGTGCTCGATGAACGTCCGGACGACCGGGTCTTCTTCGGTTTGGAAGAGCTCGACGAGTGCGTCGACGTTCTTCTTTCGGTTCCGCAGTCCGAGGCCGTGGACGACCATGCGCCGCACGGTCGGATCGGAATCCTTGAGGGCTTCGTAGAGCGCCCCGTAGGAGCGCTTGTCGTTCATCTGTGCGATGCCGACGGCCATGCCCTGGCGCACGAAGGGATTCTTGTGCTCCGTCAAGTACTCGACCATCTTGTCGACGATCTTCTCGGAGCCGGCCTTCGCGAGCGCGTCGATCGCCGCCTGGCGGTCGTACCAACTCTTATCGGCGAGGATCTTGAGGATGAGCTTCAGCTGCTTCGAATCCTCGGGATCGAGTCGCTTCCAAGTGTTGTGCCGAATGAGAGAATCAGGCGAGCGGTAGACCTGCAGCGCCTCGCGAAGTGAGACGGGCTCGCCTTGGGCGTCGAGTCCGGTGGGACGGAGAACGCCGAAGAGTAGCGCTCCCAGAAAGAGAATCGATCCTAGCCTGGTCATGGGCTCGTCCTGACGCGGATGCGGCGAACGCGGCGAGACGGTCGGCCGAGGTGGAGGCGCTCGCCGCGTGAGAGAGGGCACGGATGGAGCTGCCATCTTAACAGCCGCGGCCGGGGCGGCGCACCAAAACAGCGTGCGAAACGCGCGAGCGGAAGTGCCGATCAGCGCGGGCCGCGAACCTCGAGGCGATCGGACGAGTCGAGATTCGCGCGCAGCACGGAGCGTCCCGCGATCGTCACGTCGAGCTCGGCGTCGGTGGCGACGCCCGTCGCGATGACGTCGCCCGGTCGCAGCGCGGCGATGTCTTCGAGCGCGATCGACACCGGCGGGAGCAAAGCGGCGACGTCGACGGTCGTCTTTGCGAGGCGTTCGAAGGTGGCGTCGCGCGCGGGCGCTTCCGCCTCGATCGATGGCCCGCGCGCGAGCTCGGCGAGCAGGCCCGCGAAGCGCTTCGTCGGGAAGCAGAGCTGGATGGCGCCCTGATCCGGACCGACGGCGGCGTGAAGCGAGACAACGACTGCCGGCTCGGTCGAGTCGAAGCCGCGCAGTTGGAGCGGGTTGTGCTCCGTACGGCCGAGCTCGAACGCGGCCTCCGGAACGACCTCGCGCCACAGTTCGGTGAGCGCATCGAAGACGCGCCGGGTCACCTTCGCCGCCAGGGCGCGTTCGAGCTCCGTGAGCGGTCGAATCGGATACGCCGCATCGCCCGCTTCCCCACCGAGGATTCCGTGGATCAGCGGGAAGAGGATCGCCGGAGTGACCTCGGCGATGAGCGGCAGTCGCCCCGCGGACGTGTGGGCGATCTGAAGGTATGTCGGCGTGCGGAGCGGGCGAATGAAATCGAAGTAGGTGCACTGGCGAAGCGCGGTGAACTCGACCGCGACGGGGGTGCCCACCCAGATCGACAGATTTCGCGTGGCGACCTCCGCGAGCGCTTGGTGCCGTTTCGCGAGCGACTTGATCTGGTCATCGCTGAGGAGGAGGGGAGAGCGGAAGTCGAAGCGCTTCGGTGGCTGGCTGCGCGCGCTTCGCTCCGCCGGCGCATCGCGGTCCGTTCGGGCGCGGCGTTCACGGATCGCCGACAGCTTCGCCGCGAGTGCCCGCGAGGGCGCGTCGAGCCTCGCACTGGAGGACGCTCCGATGCGTGAGATCGCGCCCGGCGTGGCCGGCGGCGGACTCGTGCGGTCCTCGCTGCTCGGGGCTTCGCTCGGGTCGGGTTTCTGCGTGCGATCGCCAGTCGACTCCGCTCTGCCCGGGGTCTCTTCCTTCTTCACCGAAAACCTCTTCACGTTCGCTCGATCGGTTGAGAGGTTCACGGACGCCGCCGCCCTCGTGTGAACCCGCCTGGTCGAACTCTTCGGTCAACGACGATCGCCGCGATCGTCGACGAACTCCTCCTGCTCGCTCTTTCGTCCGATCATCGCGCGGTACGCCTCCTCGCGGAACACCGGGTCGTGCTCGAGCGCGACCAGAGACTTCTTGAGCGCCACCTCCTTGCGGCCGAGCTCCTCGAGCGTCGCGCGGCAATGGGACTCGAACGCGAGCGACTCGCGCAGCGAGTGCAGCTTGTCGGGAAGCACGGCGACCGCGAGGATCCAGCCCAGAAGGAGGATGACTCCGAGCCAATAAAGCTCGATCCAGAAGGACGGCCCGCGTGAAGCCTTATCCGATTCCATAGACGGCCCTCTCTCCGAGGCGTTCCTCGATGCGAAGGAGCTGGTTGTACTTTGCAACGCGATCCGTGCGGCACGGTGCTCCCGTCTTCACGAGACCGGACTCGGTCCCGACCACGAGATCCGCGAGAAACGCGTCCTCGGTCTCGCCGCTTCGGTGCGAGACGATGCTCTTGAAGCCGTGGCGGTGCGCGAGATCGATCGCGTCGAGCGTCTCCGTCACGGTACCGATCTGATTGAGCTTGATGAGGATCGAGTTGCCGGCGGCCTCGTCGATTCCGCGCTGGAGGCGCGTGATGTTCGTCACGTAGAGATCGTCGCCGACGAGCCGTACGCTGGCGCCGAGCTTCTCCGTCATCTGCGCCCAGCCTTCCCAGTCGTTTTCGTCGAGCGGATCCTCAATCGAATAAATCATGGGATAGCGTTCGACGAGGTCGGCGTAGAAATCGATCATTTCCGCGGCCGAGAGCTTCCTTCCCTCGCCCGCGAGGTGGTAGACGCCGTCCTTATGGAATTCGCTCGCGGCGACGTCCAGAGAGATCTTGACGTCGCTCTCGGGGTCGTAGCCCGCCTTTCGGCACGCGTCGAGGATGACCTTGATCGCCTCCTCGTTCGACTCGAGGTTCGGGGCGAAGCCGCCCTCGTCTCCGACCGCCGTGTTGAGCGACGCTTCGTGGAGCACGCTCTTCAGCGTGTGGTAGATCTCCGTCCCCATGCGCATCGCTTCCGTAAACGTCGGGGCGCCGACGGGGAGGACCATGAACTCCTGGATATCGACGTTGTTGTCCGCGTGGGCGCCGCCGTTGATGATGTTCATCATCGGCACCGGCAGCCGCTTCGCGTGCACTCCGCCGAGGTACGAAGAAAGCGGAAGCCCGACGGACGTCGCCGCGGCGCGCGCGGTGGCCATCGACACCGCGAGGATCGCATTCGCGCCGAGACGTCCCTTGTTCGGCGTTCCGTCGGCGTTGATCATTCCGCCGTCGACCGTGGCCTGGTCGAGGGCGTCGAGCCCGCGGATCGCTTCGCCGAGGTCTCCGTTGACGTTCGCCACCGCACGCGTGACGCCCTTTCCCTTGTAGGCGTCGAGCTGATCGCGGAGCTCGACCGCCTCGTGCTCTCCGGTCGAAGCGCCCGACGGTACCGCGGCTCGACCGAGCGAGCCATCGGCGAGGACAACCTCGGCTTCGACGGTGGGATTGGCGCGGCTGTCGAAAATCTGGCGTCCGCGGACGCTTGCGATGCGGGTGCGTTCACTCATCGGAAGGTTGAGTCCTCAATCTCGGTTGTGGTATCCAGCGTCTGTCGTGGGCGGCGTTCGACTGGCTCTCGGTCGTCGCTTTTCGCTCGGCCGGCGTTCTGACTTCGCTCCGATCGGCGCTTCGACGTCCGGGCTCGGTTCCGGTCTGCGAAGGCTCGCCGCGTGACGATCGCGGGGGCGCCGGTCGAAAGTCGACTCGAGGACGTCGCGCCGAACTGGCCCGACGGATCGAGCGGCCGCTCGCGGAAATCGATCGGGCCGTTCCGGGCTGCGAGCTCTCGCCGCGAGAGGCGTCCGGCGCACTCCCGACTCGACGAAGCGAAATCCATCGCGACTCGACCCGAGACGACCTCGCTACCGACACCCCCGGGCACCGGGGCTCAGCGTGCTCCGCGCCGACCGTTCAGTCTGCGCGTCCGACTGCGGCGACCCCTCGGGGCCGGTCCGCGCGGGCGCGAATTTGCTCCTCTTCACGACTCTCGGCTTGTACGAAAGCCAGCGACCTCTGTCAACACAAATCGAGTCTGCGAGGGACTTTCTGTGAATTTGACCGCTGCCGAACCCGTCGCGCCCCACCCTGCGGACCTCACGGCGATCGACCGTCCATATCTCGTCCCCTGGGGAGCGCGCGAGATCTTCATCTCGGTCCTCATCTCGCTGTCTGCGGTCGCGTTCTTCGGGTATCGCGCAGCGACCGGCGCGTGGCTGTGGTGGGTTCCGCTCGGGGTCGTTCTCGCGGTCACCGCCGCGGCGATTCTCTTCTTTCGCAATCCGAGGCGAATCGTTCCCTCGGGCGACGGCACGCTCGTGGCGCCGGCCGACGGGACCATCTGGGATGTCTCCGTGGATCCTGCGCCGGAGTTCGTCGGCGAGCCCTGCCTCCGCATCGGAATCTTCCTCTCGATCTTCAACGTCCACGTGAATCGCGCCCCGTGCGCGGCCGAGGTCGCGTATCTCCGCTACCGGCCGGGCGCGTTCCACGATGCGCGTTCGCAGCTCGCTGCGGTCGAGAACGAGTCGCATTCGATCGGCTTCGTGGGGGCCGGCGACGGCTTCGAGGGCGAGCGCCTGCTCGTCAAACAGATCTCCGGTGCGGTCGCACGGCGCATCCTCTGTCCGCTCCGGCCCGCGGCGTCCGTTGCGCGGGGCGGGCTCGTCGGTATGATCAAGTACGGATCGAGGACCGAGCTCTACGTCCCCGAGCGCCTCGCTCCAGAGGTCCGAGTTCGCGTTGGGCAGTCCGTCACCGGCGGCGAGACGATCCTCGTGGCGCTCCGCTCGACTTAGTTCGAGGTCGGCGGCCCGGTAGCGGGGCACCGGCCTTGTCTCGCCACCTCCTGCGCCGGACTCGTCACCGACGATCCTCGCGACCTCGCACTCGCTGAAGAATCGCCCAACTCGAACCTAGCGCGCGGAACCTCGCGATGGAAGTCAATCGCAGCATCCTCCTCCCGAGTCTCCTCACGATCGGGAACGGTGTGTGCGGATTCCTCGCCATCGTGTGCCTCGCGCAGGTGCAGTCGACGCCCGAAGAGGGGCTCGCGCTCGCGTCGATCTCGAAGGTCGCGCAGGCCGCGTGGCTCATCTTCCTCGGGATGGTATTCGACGTGTTCGACGGGCGCGTCGCGCGAGCTTCCGGCGGTGGCAGCGCGCTCGGCGCGCAGCTCGATTCGCTCTGCGACCTCATCACCTTCGGCGTCGCGCCCGCGTTCATGATCCTCGCTCTCAACGTCGGGCTGCCGAATCCGGCGTGGCAGAAGGTCGTGATGATCTTCTCCATTGCGTACTTCGTCGGAGCGCTGCTGCGACTCGCGCGCTTCACCGTAGAGAACTCGCCGGACGAGAGCGCGCACCTCGCGTTCAAAGGGCTTCCGACCCCTGGCGCTGCGGGCTGCGTCGCCTCGCTCGTGATTTTTTACTGCTACGTCGTCGAGTTCCGTCAGCCCGAGCTTCAGTGGGTGTCGACATACATCGAGCCGAACACGCTGAGGAACGCGGTGTCGGTCGTTCCGTACGCGCTGCCTCTCGTCGGACTCGTGCTCGGTTTCGCCATGGTGTCCAATCGACTCATCTTCGAGCACGCCGGGAGCTGGATCTTCAGTCGAAAGCACAGCTTCGACGGTATCGCGTACATCGTGTTCGGCGCCGTGCTCGCCGCGGTCGTCCCCGAGATGGTGCTCCCGATCGTGTTCGTCGGGTACGTCGTCTACACGCCGATCGCGTACCTCGTTCGCGCGATCACGCGAAAGGGGCGCGGCGCGAGCGCGGAAGCGCCGGACGACGGCACCCAGGCCGGGGCCTGAATCGGGGCGATGGCGAGACAAGACTCGAGCAGCGCCACTCGCTGGGAACGGGACGTCTCGGCGATCATCGGTCTCGGCGCGAACCTGGGTCCGCGTGAACTTACGATTGCGCGTGCCCTCGAGGGGCTCGCGGCGGAGCCCGGAGTGCGCCTCGAGCGGGTCTCGCGTGTCATCGAGACCGATCCCGTAGGCGGGCCGCCCCAGCCGCGCTATCGAAACGGAATCGCCGAAGTGAGGACACGCCTCTCCGCCGCGGCGCTCCTCGCGGCGCTCCAGCGGATCGAGGATCGGCTCGGACGCGAGCGCGAACTGCCGAACGGTCCGCGGACGATGGATCTCGATCTCCTTCTTTACGGCGATGAAGTGATCTCCGAAGAGGGGCTCGAGGTTCCGCACCCGCGGATGCTCGAGCGAGAGTTCGTCCTCGAACCGCTCGCCGAGTGTCTTCCCGAGCGGGTGCATCCGGTCTCCGGCCGGACGATCCGCGCGCACTGGGACGCGTTCCCGGCGGAGCGACGGCACTGAGGGACGCGATGCGAGTCGTTCGCGACATCGAAGAGTTCTCGACGTGGTGCGGCCGCTACGCGGCGGCGGGTCTCTCGGTCGGCTTCGTACCGACGATGGGCGCGCTTCACGAGGGGCATTTGTCTCTCCTCCGTCGCTCGGTTGCGGAGTGCGAACGTACGGTGGTCAGTGTCTTCGTGAATCCGACTCAGTTCGGCCCCGGAGAGGATCTCGACTCCTACCCGCGGCGGCCGGCGGAGGACGAAGAGGCTTGCCGCGAGCAGGGGGCGTCGCTCGTCTACTTCGGGTCGCCGAGCGACATGTATCCGGCCGGGTTTCAGACTTGGGTCGAGGTTGAGTCACTCACGCGTTCCCTTTGCGGAATCGATCGCCCGCACCATTTTCGCGGCGTGACGACCGTCGTCGCGCAGCTCTTTCTTCTCGCGCGTCCCGATCGTGCGTACTTCGGCCAGAAGGACTTTCAGCAGGCGCGGGTCATTCAGCGGATGGCGATCGACCTCCACATGTCGACCGACGTTCGCATCTGTCCGACTGTACGCGAGCGCGACGGCCTCGCGTTGAGCTCCCGAAACGCGTACCTCGACGCGCCCGCGCGCACCGTCGCCCTCCGCCTGAGTCGCGCGCTCTTCGCCGCACGCGAACGGATCGAATCGGGCGAACGGAACGCAGAGCTCGTCCGGCAATTCATGCGAACGATTCTTCGTCCCGGCGACGGCCTCGAGCTCGACTACCTCGAGATCCGCTCGGCCGACGATCTCTCTCCGATCGGAGAGCAGATCGATCTCACCGAAGCGATCTCACCTCAGGCGGGGCTCGTCATCGCGGTCGCCGCGCGGGTGGGCGGCGTTCGCCTCATCGACAATGTGCTCGTCGGATGCGGGCGGGGGACTCTCGGGGGCGCGTCCGCGCAGGAGTAGAGGGCGATGCGATTCGAAGTCTCCGGCGATACGCTCTGCGTTCACGCGCCCGCCAAGATCAACCTCCACCTCGAGGTGGGACCACCTCGCTCGGACGGGTTCCACGACATCGACAGCCTCTTCCTCTCGGTATCGCTCTTCGATCGCATCGAGTTCGCGCCCGGGCCGGACGGAGAGATCGCACTCGAGTGTGCGGGGATGCCGGCGAACGAGGAGAACCTCGTCTGGCGGGCGGCGACTCTTCTCCGCTCGGTCGGTGCGGGCGGCGGCGCGGCTCGGGGCGGCCCGTCGCGAGGAGCGCGGATCCGCCTCGAGAAGACGATCCCCGCGGGCGCCGGGCTCGGGGGCGGCTCGAGCGATGCCGCGGCGACCCTTCTCGCGCTCGACCAGCTGTGGAACCTCGAGCTCGGAGCGACTCGGCTCGCGCCGCTCGCGGCCGAGCTCGGGAGCGACGTGCCGTACTTCCTCTCGGGCGGACTCGCTCGCTGCCGCGGGCGCGGCGAGGACGTCCGGGCGTGGGGCGGTCCGGCCGCGGTCGCATCACCTGCGTTCACTCTCGCGTGTCCCCGACTAAGCGTCGACACGAAAGAGGCTTACGGTGATCTCGACCGTTCTCGCGACCCTAACTTCAACTTGACCCTCGGAAGCGTGCTCGATAGGCTCGAGTCGCCTCCTTTCGAGAGCGTCGCCTCACCGGATGCACCCGCGCGCTCGCTCTTTAATCATTTCGAGTCGGTGGTGTACGCGCGTAAGCCGGAGCTCGCGGAGCTTCACGCGCGCCTCTCGCGCCACGACATCCGCCCGGAGCGAGTTTTCCTCACCGGCACGGGGTCCACGGTCGTGGCGGCCTTTCGATCGGAAGGCGAAGCGAATCGTTGTGCGGCGGCGATCGAGGCGGAGCGGGGGGACTCGCTGCGAGCGTATTCGGTCGTCGGATTGCCGGCCTGGCACGCCGACTGAGCCGGGGCGGGTCGCTCCGGCGTCGGCGCGAAGCCGCCGCGGCGTTCGCGCGGAGGCGAGCTCCGGATCGCGGCTCGCGGTCGCTCGCAGCGGCCGCGGCGCTCGTTCCGTGCTCCGCTTCTGCGCGGCGCGTCCGCGCGCGAGCGCCGCGTTATCGGTCTCGAATCGAATCCCGTCGACCTTTCCACTCGCGCCGAGCGCGAGATAGAATACCCGCATCGTTTCGGTGGAATGCCCGTAGGTGGACCGCTCCTGGTCGCAGACGAGAGCTGCGTGCCGTCGTGGTCGAGCCAGGATTTCCCACCAGATTCTACTCCGCTACCCCAAGTCGCGAACTCGAGCATCGGATGCGCTGCCACTCTGATCCTCGCTGTGCCGAGCGCACAGCTCCGGTCAGCGCGGCGTCGCCTCCTTGTCAGTTCCCGGCCTACGGCGATTCGCCGCGGCGCTCACCGAATCGGGCGAGCGATCCGGGCTCAGTCGCCGGGTGGTCTGGTCGCAGCAACCGGCGGACAACAAGGAGCGACTCCAGTGCGAATCACCGAGGTCCGGATCAAGCTGACGTCCGGTAGAAACGAGAAGCTGAGGGCGTTTTGCAGCATCACCATCGACGACGATTTCGTCATTCGCGACTTGAAGATCATCGAGGGCACCAAAGGCGCGTTTGTGGCGATGCCGAGTCGGAAGCTGATGGCTCGGTGCCATCGGTGCAGCGGGAAGAACCACCACCGCGCGCGGTTCTGTAACGAGTGCGGCGTTCGCATCGAGCCAGATCGCGTCGAGCTCGACGGGAAGCGAAAGCTCCACGCGGACATCGCGCACCCGATCAACTCCGAATGCCGTGAGCGCATTCAGCAGGAGGTCCTCGAGCACTACCAGATCGAGCAGGAGAAGTCGAAGCAGCCGGACTACGAGCCCGTCGACATCGACGAGGGCTTCGAGGACGAGATCTACGACGAGTTCGAAGCCGACGACGGCGGAAACGAGTGGACGACTTCGACCCGCCGCTCCGAATTCGCTGCTGACGACGAGGAGGAGCGCGCGGGCGACGATTCTCCCACCGACTCGGCGCTCGAGGATAGCGAGTGGGCGGAGCGCGACGCGGCCTCCGGCTCGCGGTCTTCGTTCCGTGAAGGCTCCGGTCGTCGTGACTCACGTGGGTCACGCGGTCCCGATTCGCGCGGAGAAGAGGGCAATGAGCGAAGGCGGTCGCGCGAGCCGTTCGCGCGGTCGGCGCGCCAGCGCGGACCGCGTGGCGGGCGTCGGCCTGGCCCGCGTCCACCGCGGCGCGCGCCGACCGGCGACCCCGATGGCCAGCGCGCCGATTCCCGCGGCGAACCTACACGCGACGGGGGCCACCGCCGCGACGGCGGACGTCCGTCGCGGCAACTCTACGACGACCGTCGCGGAGACCGCCGTTCGGGAAGCGGTCAAGCGGGCGCCGGGCGATCGAGCGA
This sequence comes from Planctomycetota bacterium, assembly GCA_965223845.1. Lineage (GTDB taxonomy): Bacteria > Planctomycetota > UBA8108 > UBA8108 > SXIK01 > CBDCXR01. Next base: position 594,670 of record CBDCXR010000004.1, read on the forward strand.
GAGAGCACGAGCTGACGGCGGTCGGCGAGGGCAAGATTCGACCAGTGCTCCGCGCCGTTCGTCGCTCGAGGTGCCGTTCGATTCGGGGAAGCGTGAGCGCCGGTCGCCGCCGTCGGAATCCGCATCGCGCGACCGCTGGTCAGAGCGGCCGCCGCCCGCCGAAAGTTCGGCGAGTCCGGCGCGCGCGCGGCGTGACGACGAGCTCGACACGGAGCCGGAGGATAACTTCGGCGCGGGTCTCTTCCAGTAAGCGGAACGGGCGCTCGAGTGCCGTAAACGGGCTTCTTGCCCACGGTGTGTTCGTAGGCATCCGCTTCGCTCGCGTTCGCTCGACACTGGAACGGCGCAGGGATATACTTCGGTGTCTCTCGAGAGTCTGCGCAGGAAGTGCATCGGAACGATATCGGTCTTTGCGGGCGATCGCCCGCGCCGATGAGTCGGGGAGTCGTCGGACTCGCGCCGTACGAGTTCGCGAATCTCGCCTCTCAACCGGCCTCGCAACACGGTCGGTCTCGTTGGCTGGAGTGTTTCTGCGAAGACTCGTGACGCGCTCCCGCGCGCGTTTTTCGGACGATTGGGCATCTGCGCCGCGTCGGCGGCGCTCGGGACGAACCGGCCCGCTCGTCGACGAGCGCTCTCGGAGCTCGGGGGGGACGGCGGCGAGCTCTCCGCCGCCGGTGAGTCGAAACGCGCTCCGCCGACTCCGTTCTCTATCCTCGGGCGGTGCACCGCCCGTTGTACCTTCTTCCTCCGCCCGTTCGAACGCGAGGCCAGCGACCGGACGATGAACCGTGCAGCTCGACCCCTCAGCCCCTTCCGCTCGCTCGCGCGATGCGCGTGCGCAGCCGTGGGGCGCCGGTCGCACGGTCGCACGGGAATCCTGGCGGCGGCGACGCTGCTCGGATGGATTTGTGCGGCCGCATTCGCCTCGCCCTCGCTCGCGGTCGAGCCTGCTCCCACCGAGAGTCGAGACGATCGCGCCGATCCAGCCGGGGCGGTGGCCGCCAACACGGAGCCACGCGTCCACCCGGGCGGCGACGGCGACGCGGGGAACCCAGCGCCTCTCGTCATCCAGCCACGCGATCTTTCCGGCGAAGATCGAGAGAAGGCCCGCACCGCGGCGCATCTCCTTCTCAAGACGATCACCGAAGGAGAAGGTGATCGCACCCGGGAGCGACACAAGACGTTTCTGCAGCTCATCCTGAGCCCGGAGACCCTCGCGAACGGCGAGATCCCGTGGCTCTGCACGCAGAGCGTCCTCGAAGAGCTCACTCAGTGGATTCCCCGCGAGGGACTGCCGTACGCGACGCTATCGGCCGATCTCCTCCCGCTCCTCGGTCGCGGTCCCGATTCGTTTCGAACGGCGTTCGTCGGCGCCGCCGTCGTTCTCATCGCGCACGAAGAGCAGAACAGCGAGGGCGACGCGGGCTCGACGACGTTCTCTCGTCTGCGCGAGAGCACGGTGCGCCTGCAACTGGCTACAGAGCCAGCTTTCCGCGACGCGGCCGCGATTCTTTGGCTCGCGTCGCCGCGCGGCGCTCTCGCAACGCTCGTCGAAGCACTCGCCGGGTACAGCGAGCAGGAGAACGGCGACGAGGCGATGATGTGGGTCTGCCTAGACGAGCTCCGCCAGCGGGTCGCGGTCGATTTCCCGACCTCGGCGGCGTGGCGTGAGTGGTGGGAGCGCGTGCGGACGCTTCCACTCGAGGCGATCTTCATCGATTACCAGAAAGAGGCCGTCGAGCGACAGGTGGTGACGTGGCGGAAGCTGCTCGGGCGTCTCCGCGAGACGCAGGACGCCGAGCGCGTCCTCCTCGCCATCCAGGACTCGCTTCTCGAGCTGACGCGTGTCGAAGAACGGCTCGCCGTCGTCGCCGAGCTCGAGCAGTTCGCCGGGTGGCTGCGCGGACTCCCGGCTCCCGTTGCTACCGCGGAGGAGCGTCAGGAGTTAGCGCTTCGAGCCGCCGAGCAGTTGCTCGGCGTCGTGGAGCGACAGCGCTTCGAGCTCGAGAGTCCGGACGTCGTGCGCTCAGCGCTCGCGGCGATCGGAGCGTATCAGTCCTCGCTCGAGAAAACGGATCAGTTTGACGATCGCCTCCACGCGATCGTCATCGGCAATCTCCGGGTGCCGCCGGGCACCGGAAAGGCCGGTGAACGCGCGATCTTCCGCGAGAGCGTCGAGCTCGCGGGCCTCCTTCGGCTCGAAGAGGCACGTCCGTACCTCGAGGCGTACCTGCAGAGCGTCGAGTCCGTTTCGGAAGCGAACGACGATCTCCTCAACTCGGCGATCACCGCGTTCGGGCGCCTAGCCCATACCGGAATGCGCGACGAGATGGCGCGGCTCCTCATCCGCCACGTACAGCGCGACGGCGGCGACACGGCGGTGCGGGACCTGCGGCGAGCGGCGATGACCGCGCTCAGCGGCGCCGTCGGCAACGAAGAGCTCCGGCCGTTTCTCCTCGAGTTCTACCGGCAGGCGCTCGTCGACCTGCGCGACAAGCCGCTGCGCGTCCGCTCGATCCTCGGGCTCGGGGCCCTCGCTCAACTCAAGGTGGAAGGCGCGCTCGATTCTCTCGTCGAGCTCCTCCGCGCCGGAGAGCAGTATCCCGTCGAGGAGGTGCTCGCCGCGGTCGATGCGATCGCCTCCTACATCGCGCCTCCCGATGCGCTCGCGGTTCTCGTGCCCTATTTGACCGCGAAGCGGAAGCAAGTCGGCGATCACGTTCGGGGCAAGGTCGTCGCATTCATCGAGTCGAGCGGGCTCCCCGCCGCCGCAGAGACGAGCCAGCGACTTGTCACGCTCGGGGGAGAAGATCCTGCGTGCTGGGCTGCGGCGGGCGTACTGTTCGCGTCGCCTGCGCTCGTCAAGTTGATCGATGCGGCGCAGGCAGACTTCGCGGCTCCGAACGTCGCCCGCGATTGGTGGACGACGCGCGCGGGGTTGATCCTCGCGGCCGACATGAGCGGGGATGATCTCGCGCTCGAGACTGGGGTCGCGTTTCTTCGCGACACGCTGCGAAAGTCTCCCGAAATTGCCGAGCGTCACCCGGATGCGACGAAGGAGCTCGAGGTGCTCGACGCGTCGCTCGGCCGGCGGCGCGCGCTCGCCGAAGTTTTCGACGGGGCGACGGCGATCGATCCGGAGCGCCTTGCGAACGACGTGATCGACGCGTTCCGAGCGGAAACCGATCCCACGCGGCGCGCGGGTCAGTTCCTCTGGTTCGAGCGACGAGTCCGAGCGTTGGCCCCCGAGCGCGCGGCTCCCGTCGCCGGTAAGCTCCAGGGGCCGCTCGCGGCAACACCGGCTCTCTGGGAAGGTGTCGCTCCTCGTCTCCGCGAGAGACTCCTCGGTTCGCTCGGCGAGCTCGCCGGGAGTCCGAAGGACGGCGAGAACTGATCGACCAGCCCGGATTCATCCGGGTCGCTCGGCGCCCAGAAACTCCGCGGTGAGCTCTGCGGATTCGACTCGGCGGACCGCGCCGGTGGGCCCGACTCGCGTGGAGCGGACGAGGACGTGTCATCGCGAACGTTCGGACGAAGTCGGCCCTCAGCGGGTCCGATCGCCGCGCCCGCGTCCGTGCCGAAGGTAGAGCGCGCCGATCGTCCAAAGGATCTTCGCGCCCGCGCGGACGGTGCCTGAGATCGTGCCCGTGATCTTCGACTTCCCGATTCGCCGGCGGTAGGCCGCCGGTCGATCGACGACGCGCAGATTCTCCTGAAGCGCGCGCACCTGCATCTCGACGGTCCAGCCGAAATTTCGATCCCGCATGCCGAGCTCTCGGAGGGAGCTCGCGCGAATCGCGCGGAACGGTCCGAGGTCGGTGTACCGGTGTCCCCAGAGCCAGCGCATCAACGTGCAGGCGAGCTTGTTCCCGTAGTAGGCCTGGGGCGCGAGCGCGCCGGGCTCGCGGGCGCCGAGCGCGCGACTACCGATGACGAGATCGGCTTCGTCGGCCGCGATCGGCGCGATCAGCGCGGGCAGTTCTTCGGGATGATCGCTGAAGTCGGCGTCGAGAAAAGCCACGCAGTCGACGTCCGGCGGGAGCGACGCGATGCCGGCGAGGCACGCCGAACCGTATCCTCGCCGCGGCTCGAGAACGACCCGCGCTCCCGCCCGCGACGCAGCCTCGCCCGTGCCGTCGTCGCTCGCGTTGTCGACGACGACGATCTCTGCGACAGCGTCCTTCGGAATCGCTTCGATGACTCGTGCGATGGACTCGCGCTCGTTGTACGCGGGGATGATGACGACCGTCTTCATCCCGACGTCAGCCGGACGTTTCGTCGGCGTCGCCGCGGCTTGTCGCCGGGGGGCGGGCGATGCGGTCGATCGCGATGAGATCGCGCGCGACCTCCTCGAGGTCGCGGAGGTGGAGACTGCTCGGTCCGTCGCAGAGGGCGGAGTCGGGATCGGGATGCACCTCGAAGAAGTACGCGTCCACTCCCGCACCCGCGGCCGCACGTGCGAGCGGCGGGATGAGATCACGGTGACCGCCGCTGCGGCCGCCGAGTTCCGCGGGCTTTTGAACGCTGTGGCTCGCGTCGTAGACGACCGGGATCCCGGCCCGGCGGATCTCGACGACGGCGCGGAAATCGTTGACGAGATCGCCGTGGCCAAAGGTCGTCCCACGCTCGGTGAGGACGACACCCGGTGTGCGCGGGCCGGTCGCCGCTCGCACGCGGTCGCCCGCACTCCAAGGCGGCAGAAACTGACCGCGCTTGATGTTGACGAGGCAGCCGGTTTCACCGGCCGCGCGGAGGAGATCGTTCTGCCGACAGAGGAATGCGGGGACCTGCAGGATATCGAGGACGTCCCCGGCGGCGTGCGCTTCGCTCACGGTATGAACGTCGGAGGTGACGGGAAGACCGGTTCTCTCCTTGACGAGACGAAGGAGCGCCAGCCCGCGCTCGAGTCCCGGGCCGCGATAGGAATCGTGACTCGATCGGTTCGCCTTGTCGTACGAGCCCTTGAAGACGAACGGGACGCCGAGGGCATCGCGGAGGCGGCAGAGCTCCGCCGCGATCGCGAGAACGAGCTCTTCGCTTTCGAGAGAATCGGGGCCTGCGATGAACAGCGGAGGGGCGTCGCCCCCGATTGCGAACGCGCCGCAAGCGATCCGTCGCGTCGTCGGTCTCGCGCTCACGTTGCCGGACTCTCCTCGAAGGGGCGGCGGAGCTCGTGGAGCCGGCGAGCCGATCGTTCGATCCGCTCAGACTCGACGACGCGCGCCGCCAGCGATTCCGGGATTCCGTCGCACCCGACGAAGGCTCCGGCGAGCGCGCCGCCGATGACCGCGGCGGTATCCATTTGGCCGCCGAGGCGGATGCATCGGTCGACGACCGCAGCATAGTCCGTGGGATTACGGAGAAACGCGTAGATTCCGGACAGGAGCGTCGGCACGCAATACGTTCCGAGGCCGTCCTCGCTCGCGGCGTAGCGTTCGTCGGGGTAGACGTCCTCGAAGTGGCGATAGACGCGAAACTCGGCCATCGAGAGGACGCGCGGGAAGTCGACGATCAACTCGGCCAGGTGGGCGTCGTAGCTCGCCGCACCGGTGGCCGCCGCGTCGAGAAAGTCCCCGAGGAGGAGCTCGGACACCGAAATCGCGTAGGCGACTGCGGCGCCGAAGGCCGCGGCGCAGGCTTTGACGCGCCCATCGGTGTGAGTGAGCTCCACGAGCTCGGCGACGCGTTCGGTTCGTGCGTCGCCGTCGGCGTAATTCCAGAGCGCCGCCGGCAGCGCGCGTCCGATGGGCGAGGCTTCGGCGCGTCCCGCGGCGAGGGGTCGCGGTCGGCGGCGGGCGTCGGCCGCGAGAGCACTCGCCATCGCTTCCGCGCAGCTCGCGTCGCGCTCGATGAGCTGCTGGTCCTTCCAGAGGGGGAGCAGCTCGTCGAAAGCCACCGCCGCTTCGGGGATCGCGGCCCGGGCACGCTCTGCGAGGGGGGCCAGCTCCGCACTCTCGATCGTGGCATCGAGCACCGCGAGGATGACCTGGGCATCGTCGCCGAATTGTCCGAGCGGGTGGAACCCGCTGTGGTGGCGGGCGAACTCACTCGCTGGAGAAGCGGCGAGGCTCGAGAGATAGCTGCGCGTGAAGTAAAGGTGGCCGAGAGCGAGGGCGTCGGCCACGGCGGCGCCGAGAATCGCGCCAACATACCGGTCCGCGCCCAAGGGATCGCCGTCGCTGACTTCGCTCTCGATCTCGTCGCTATCGACTGCGTCGGCTTCTCGGTCCCGGTCGGAGAGCTCCCAGCCGTTGCGTTCGCTCGCGTCGTCGCGCGTCGTCGCAGCGGGCTCATCGCGCGGTTTCGATTCGGGATGGACCATCGGCGGTGGGTGGGGAGGAAGGGCGCGCGGCGGCGTTCTCGAACCGTTCGCGCAGCTTTTTCGGACGCTCAGAATAGCCGTCCCGTCGAGACCTGCCAAGCGAGCGCGCCCGGATTTGCCCCGCATCGACCGCGATGATAGGTTTCGACAAGAACTCCGCGCCGAGCGGCGCGGTCAACCGACCAACCCGGGGGGCACGGGATCACTGGTAGCTCATCTCGATCGCCTCTGAGGACGTAAGCATGGGATCGGACCGGAAGCTCTTCGGCGAGGTTGCCTTCGAAAAGGGGTATGTTACAACGGAGGGCTTGTACGAGGCTCTAACCGTGCAGGTGAAGGCCCAAGTCGCCGGAAAGCCGTATCGGTTTCTCGGCCAGATCTTGATGGATCTCGGCGAGATGACCGAGAGTCAGGTTCTGGAAGTCCTCAGTGAGCTTCACACCCCCGAAGCAGTCGTCGCGAGCTCTCACTGACGTTCCGTTTCGTGACGACTTCCGGTCACGCCGCGCCGCCGTGCCTCGCGCCGTTCGCATCGCGGTTGCCGGCCTGGTCCTCTCCGTCCTCACTGCGTGCTCGACCGCCGCGTACGTCCACTCGGAGTACCGTTCGTTCGCCATCGACCGGATCGGAGTGGCGCCGGTCGGGAACGACACCGTGTTCGCCCTCGACAGCGTGACGTTCGGTGGCATGCTCCAGCGCGGTCTCCTGACGCCGCGGGTCTACGATGTGCCGAAGATCCTCGCGGGATCGATTCAGAAGACCCTCCTCGAGAAAAACTACGAGACGATCTCGCTTCCCGGATCTCCCGGCGAGGGCTGGCGCGTCGCGATCGAACCCGAGCGTGAGAGTCCCGCGGAGAGCGAGAGCGGATCCGTCGCGGCGGATCCCCCTCCGAGCGAGACTCCGTCCCCGGAGCGGCCGACTCCTCCGGACGTCGATGCGACGATGCACTGCGTCATCGTCGGCTGGAAGGCGCGCACGAGTGGGCAGCCGGAGTTTCGCATCGAGTTTTCGCTCTCGCTCGACCGCGCGGGTCACCGTATCTACGGCGGAACGTTTCGCGGTCACTACGTGGAACGCGGGCACCGCCGCTCCCACGACAGCGTTCCGCGCGCCATCCACGCCGCGGTCGAGCGGGCCCTCGCCGCACTCCCCGTCGCCGCGACGGGAGTCGAGGGCGCGGCGGCTCCGTGACCCGCCCGCCGATCGGCTGACGACTCCGCCTCCCGGCACCCCGCGCGCGGATCCTCCATGTCCGATCGAGCTCCGACCGACCGACTCCTCGACCGACTTCGCCTCGTCGGCGTACCGCTCAGCGCGATCTACGGTCGAGTCGCGGAGTGGCGCCGGCGACGCCTCTCTCGACGGGCGGTGCGTCTCGATCAGCCGGTGATCAGCGTCGGCAATCTCACCTGCGGCGGGACGGGAAAGACGCCGACCGTCGAGATGGTCGTCCGCGACCTCGAGAAGCTCGGTCGCCGGCCGGCGATCCTCAGCCGGGGCTACGGTGCGCGCTTCGAGCGCGGGAGCAGCGGCGATGCCGGAAACGACGAGTTTCACGTCCTCAAGGCGAATCTTCCGGGGGTCGCGCACTACCAAGGCAAGGACCGCGTCGCCGCCGGACGGCGGGCGCTCGAGTGCGGAGCGGACTGCCTCGTTCTCGACGACGGCTTCCAGCACGTTCGGCTAGCGCGCGATCTCGACTTCGTGCTTCTCGACGCCACGCAGCCGTTCTCGAACGGTCGCGTCCTTCCGGCGGGACTGCTCCGCGAGCCGATCCGCGTCCTCGACGGCGCGGGACTCATCGGGCTCACGCGTTGCGATCTCGCGGACCCGATCGGGTTCGCGACTCTGCGTAGCTTTCTCACTCGCCGGTTCGGCTCCATTCCCCGCGTCGAGCTCTCGACGCGGCCCGTCGCCTGGGAGTCGCTCGACGGGGAATCGGAACCCGTCGAGTCTCTCGCCGGCGCGCGCGTCCTCGTCTTTTCTGCGATCGGCAACCCGAGCGCCTTCGAGCAGCAGCTCCGCGGACTCGGACTCGACGTCGCTGCCAGCGTTTGTTTCCGCGATCACCACCGCTATACTGACGCGGACGTTCGCGACTTGGCCCGGCGCGCGCGGGAGCTCGATGTCGATCGGGTGATCGGCACGCAGAAGGACGCCGTGAAGCTCTCCGCGGGCGAGTCGACGAGCGCTTGGCGGTTCCTCCGCACCGAGCAGACGATCGTCCGCGGCGAAGAGAACTACCGGCGCTCACTCGATCGAGCTCTCGCGCAAAGCGACTCGTCGTGAGCGGGTTCGGTTCGGTCCGGCCGTTCGCGCGTCGAGTCTGAGCACGAAGCGAGTCGAGGATCGGGACGTCGATTCCCGGACGCGCGGGTCGAGCTCGGCGGTCTTGACACCACCCCGCACCCCGGTCGGTCGTTTGGACGGACCCTGACGCCACGAAGTGAGGCTTCTTCTTGTCGATCCAGCTCGCTCGTTTTCTCGAGTCCATCGAATCGCCGCGGATCGCCGTCGTCGGCGACTCGATCCTCGATGAATACATCTGGGGTGAAGTCGAGCGAGTCTCACCCGAGGCGCCGATTCCCGTTCTCCGCGCCTCTCACCGCGAGCTCCGAGCCGGCGGGGCCGGCAGCGTCGTCGTCAATCTCGCCGAGCTCGGTGTCGACGTGTCTTTCTTCAGCGTCTGTGGGGACGACCCCGGCGGCGCGAAGCTGAAGACGCTCTTCGCGCGAGACTCCGTGTCCCTCGATGGACTCATCGAGGAGCCGCATCGACCGACGACGGTCAAGTGCCGGCATATCGGTTTCGTGCAGAGCGCGAACCGCGCCATGCAACAGCTCCTCCGCGTCGACGACGAGGTGCGGACACCGATCGCGCCGGCGACGATCGAGCGGATGGTCGAGGCGTTTCGCGCGCAGGCCGGCGCTCTCGACGCGGTGCTCGTCTCGGACTACGACAAGGGACTCCTCAGCGCCGAGTTGATCGAGCGACTCCGCGAGGCGGCACCACCGGATCTCCCGTTTCTCGTCGACCCATCCGCGCGGCGCGAGTACTCGCTTTACCGCCGGACGAAGCTAATCTGCCCGAACCGATTCGAGGCGCAGTCGGCGACCGGGATCGCCTGTCGCGACTTCGCTGGTTGTGAGCGGGCCGCCGAGCGACTCGCCGAGGATCTCGAGATCGACGTGGTCGCCCTCACCATGGACGCGGACGGCATCCTCGTCTACGAGCGCGGGAAGCGTCACCAGCATTTTCCGACGCGGCAGCGCGTCGTGACCGACGTCACCGGGGCCGGCGACATGGTGCTCAGCATCCTCGGTCTGGTGATGGCGGCGGGCGGCGGAATCACCGAAGCGATTCAGCTCGCCAACGTCGCGGCGGGGATCGAGATCCGGCGGCTCGGTGTGACGCCGCTCACCAGGCGCGAGATCGCGCAGGAGATCCTTCACGAGGGGCGGGCTGGAGCGGCGAAGATTCAGCCGCTCGAGGCGGTGGCCGCCGCGATTTCGACGGCGCGGGAGCAAGGCCGTCGCATCGTGTTCACGAACGGCTGCTTCGATTTTTTTCACGCCGGCCATCACCACCTTCTCGCCAGCGCGGCTCGCGAGGGAGACGTTCTCGTAGTAGCAGTGAACAGCGACGCGTCCGTCCGCCGCCTCGCCAAGGGCCCCGGGCGACCGGCGATTCCCGAAGCGGATCGCATCCTCATGCTCGCCAGTCTCGAATTCGTCGATCATGTTGTTCTGTTCGACGAAGAGACGCCGATTCGACTCCTCGAAGCTCTTCGACCCGACGTGCTCGTCAAGGGCGAGGAGTACCGCGAGCGGGGTGTGATCGGGGGGGAGTTCGTCGAAGGTTACGGCGGAACGGTGTCGTTTGTTCCCCACCTCCACGGATTTTCGACGACCGTTCTGCTCGAAGGGCGCGCGGGTGCATCGCCGCCGACCCAAGGTTCGTGACGGAGCGCTCCGGCGGGCCTTGTTCGCTCGCGCCGAAGGGCGCCGGAGCGCCCGCGTCGTAGTAGAATCTTTTCCGCGACGACGGGTAAACTTGGGGCTGACTAGGGGGCCGTTCTTCAACCGGCCCCTAGCCGCAGAGCTCGTCGCTCTGAGGATCGGGGCGAGTCTCCGGTCGACCGTCCCTGCCTCCCGCGATCCCGTCGGCGCCCGTGCCCCGGCGCCTCGCGCGCTCTCCCTTTTCGTTTCGTCTTAGCCAGCTCTCGCGCCGCCAGCCCGGCGACCGCGCGCCCTGCCCGGTCACCGACTCGGTCGAGCCGAACGATCGACCGCGGCCGCGCCGACGCCGAATTCCCGCCGATCGAACGAAGGATTCTTCATGCCAACCGATGCGGACCTCCAGTTCGGACGACTCGCGATCAAGCACAAAGTCGTTTCGGAGGAGAAGGTCAAGGAGTGTCTCGCGATCTTGCAGAAGGCCGGAAACGGCCTGAGTCTCGGCGAGGTCCTCCTCCGAAAGGGATACATCACGCAGAAACACTTCGCCGCGCTGACACGAGCTGCGTCGAAGCCGGCTGCGCCGGCGAAGACGCCGGCGGATCTCGATCGCGATGCCCGGCAAGTGATGACGGCGCAGGAGGTCGCGGCGGCCGACTACTCGGGGCTCGCCGGAAAACCGATCGACGCGTACCTCGAGGAGGCGCGTCGCGTGGGGGCGTCGGACTTCCACTTTCAGGTCGACGCGCCGCCTTATTTCCGCGTACACGGCCAAATCGTCTACCTGAAGCATCCCGTGCTCAGCGCCGACGCGACGCAGGCGGCGGTGAAAGACTTCCTCGACGAGAAGCAGTGGCGAGAGCTCAGCGATCACATGAGCGTCGATTTCTGCTACGAGTCCGAGCACGGTCGCTACCGCGCGAACGTCTTCCGTCAGCGAAAAGGGTTCGACTCGGTGTTTCGCATCATTCCGCGTGAACTGCCGACGGTCGAGAGCCTCCACCTCCCGGAGGTGATCAAGAAATTCTGCGACTACCGCCACGGAATCGTCCTCCTCACCGGTCCGGCGGGCTGTGGCAAGACGGCGACGATGGCGGCGCTCGTTCAGATCATCAACAAGAGCCGAAACGACCACATCGTGATGGTCGAGGATCCGATCGAGTACCTCATCGAGAGCGAAGGCTGCAACGTAAACCAGCGCCACGTTCACGTTCACACCGACAGCTTTGCGACGGCGCTCCGGTCGGCGATGCGCGCCGACCCGGACTACATCTGCGTCGGCGAGATGCGCGACCTCGAGACGGTCTCGATGGCGATCACCGCCGCGGAGACGGGCCACCTCGTCTTCGGAACGCTGCATACTCAGAACGCGACGCGGTCGGTCGATCGAATCATCGATGTCTTCCCGCCGAAGGAGCAGGAACAGATCCGCGCGATGGTGTCGGAGTCGCTCCGCGGCGTGGTCTCCCAGCAGCTCCTCCCGCGCGCGGACGGCCGCGGGCGCGAGCCGGCGGCGGAGATCATGTTCGCGACGTCGGCGGTGCGGAACCTCATCCGCGAACGAAAGACCTTCCAGCTTCCCTCGGTCATCCAGACCGGCCTCAAGCAGGGAATGGTGAGCATGGACGACGCGATCGGCGACCTTCTCCGCCGGCAAGTGATAACGAAGGAGACCGCGCGCTTCCACGCGGAGAATCCGGCGCGATTTGACTAGGCGCGCCTCGCCGCCGCGTGAGTGACCGCGGGACGATGATGCTCGCGACCGAAGCTGACGGAAGATCGATAGAGACTGCGAACGGATCGATACGATGGCCAAAATCGACGCCTACCTGAACAAGCTCGCCGAGGTGAACGGCTCGGACCTCCACCTCACCTCGTTCGTCCCACCGAAGATTCGCGTGCACGGCTTGCTGCGAGCGATCAGTGACCGCTCTCTCGAGCCGGACACTCTCCGCGAGATGCTCTACGAGATCCTCGACGAGCGTCGCGCCGAGATCTATCGCGAGCGCAACGACCTCGATCTCGCGTACGAGCTTCCGGGCATCGCGCGTTTTCGCGTCAATATGTCGATCACCCGGAACGGACCGGCGGCGGTGTTCCGATTGATTCCGGCCGAGATCACACCGCTCGAGCAGCTGAACGTCCCGATGCAGATCCTCGACTTCACCGAGCTTCGGAGCGGGCTCATCCTCGTCACGGGGCCGACGGGCAGCGGTAAGTCGACGACGCTCGCGGCGCTCCTCGATCACGTCAACCGGACGAAGCGCCGCCACGTGATCACGATCGAGGAGCCGATCGAATTCGTGCACAAGAACCGCAGGAGCTTTTTCTCCCAGCGGGAAGTCGGCGAGGACGCGGAGTCGTTTGCGAGCGCTCTTCGCGCCGCCACGCGGGAGGATCCGGATATCGTGCTCGTCGGCGAGCTCCGCGACCCCGAGACGATCGGGCTCGCGATCACCGCGGCGGAGATGGGCTGTCTCGTCTTCGCGACGCTCCATACGAACTCCGCGGCGAAGACGGTCGACCGCATCATCGACGTCTTTCCGGAATCGCAGCAGAACCAGATTCGCACCATGCTCGCCGAGACGCTGAAAGGTGTCTGCGCGCAGTTGCTCCTCCCGCGCGCCGACAAGGGGCGCGTGCCGGTGAACGAGATCCTCACCGGCTCCTTCGCCCTCAGTAGCGTGATCCGGGAAGGATCCGTGTCGAAGATCGTCTCGATCATCGAGGGGGGGCGTGGAGCGGGCATGCAGCTCATGGACGACGCGATCATGGATCGCCTCAAAGCTGGCGAGATCTCGGGCGAGACCGCGTATCTCTTCGCGTCCAACAAGCCGCGCTTCGAGCGCTTCGCGAAGACCGCGTAGCACCGCGACGAGCCGCGGCCAAAGCCCGGGCTTCTCAGCGGATTCAGTGAGCGAGCCAGCGAGCCACCACAAGGTGCGCGTGGACGAGGAAGTGGCGCGGCACGGACCGGAGGTGTGCTCATTCCGCAGTTCGGATCTGCGTGCGACGCATCCGTGGCTCGATTCGCGTCTCGCGGTGGCGGAGTAGAATCTGGTGAGGAATTCGGGCTAAACTTCGCGCGATGAGCAAGCGTCCACGGAAGATTCTCGTCATCGCGCCGAGCTGGGTCGGCGACATCGTGATGGCCACGGGACCGCTCGCCGCGCTCCGCGCGTCGGCTCCCGACGGGGAGATCGCCGTCCTCGTCCGTCCCGGCCGCGACGGCATCATCTCTGGCTCGGGCGATGTCGATGAGGTCATCGTCGATCGGAGCGGGAAGCGCTGGCGGGGGCTCTGGAGGCTAGCCCGCGAACTCCGCGCGCGACGCTTCGATCTCGCCCTCGTCCTCCCGAACTCCTGGCGTTCGGCGGCGCTCGCCGCGCTCGCGCGGATCCCGGCCCGCGTGGGGTACCGCCGAGACGGTCGGGGGATCCTCCTGACGGCGGGAGTCGAGTACGAGCGCGACGAGAGCGGGCGCCGCGTCCCCGTTCCGATGCCGCTCTTCTACAAGAAGCTCTTTGCGCGCGCCGGCGTCGAGGTCGCTGATACGCACCCGCGTCTCGGCGTTACCGACGAGTGCGAGCGCGAAGCGACGGCGATCCGCGAGCGGCTCGGAATCGCACCGGGCGAGAAGCTCATCGGTCTCAATCCCGGCGCGTCGTTCGGCGCGAGCAAGCTGTGGCCTCCCGAGTCCTTCGCGCGCGTGGCCGACGCGCTTTTCGAGGCCCGCGGGCTCCGCTCGATCATCTTCCTCGGCCCCGGCGAAGAGGCGATCGGCGACGCGATCGCGGCGCACGCGTCGTCGCCCGTCATCAATACGGCGAGCGAGATCCTCGGGCTCGACGTCCTCAAGCCCTTCGTCCGTGATCTCGTCCTTCTCGTGTCGACCGATACCGGACCCCGCCAGTACGCCGTCGCGTTCGGAGTCCCGGTGGTCGTCGTCATGGGGCCGACGGATCCGCGCTACTCCGGGATCCATCTCGAGCGCTCGGAAGTTGTGCGCCACGACGTCCCTTGCGGGCCGTGTCACCTCAAAGTCTGTCCGATCGACCACGTCTGCATGGTCGGAATCACGCCGGAGGAGGTGCTCGAGCGGATCGCTGCGCTCGACGAACGAATCGGCGTGTTCTGATGTCGCGACGTTCAACCGCGGTGAGCGGGAAACTCGACGACGACCTTGAGCGCGCCGTCCTTCTTCGCGTGGAACGTCTCGAATGCGGTCTGAATCTCCGCGAGCTCGTAGCGGTGGGTGAGAAGTGGAGCGAGGTCGATTCGGTCTTCGGAAATCCACCGCATCGCGAGGGGGAAGTCGAGGTCGAAGTCGGGATTCACGCTCGTGTGAACGCTGATGTTCTTGAAGAACAGCTTTCGCCACGCAACTTCGTGGAGCATCTCCTCCGGGACGCCGAAGAAGAGGATTCGTCCCATGTGACGGCAGAGGTCGACACAGAAATCGAGCTGCTGATTCGAGTGCCCGACCGCCTCGATCACGACGTCGGCCATGCGGTCATTCGTGAGTCGGGCGACGACCGCCGCTACGTCCTCTTTCGAGCTGTCGACGATCGTCGTTGCACCCATCGTCTCACTGCTCGCGAGCCGGCTCGCCAGTCGGTCGACGCCGATGATGTGCCGGGCGCCGAGATTCCGGAGCGCCGCGTTGAAGATCTGCCCCATCGGGCCTTGGCCGACGACGACGACATCGAGGCCGAGAAGGTTCGGCAGCTTTCTGAGCGCGAAGATCGCGGTCCCGAGTGGTTGGGCGAGCATCGCGATCTCGGGCGGTCGGCGCGGGTCGAGCGGGATCGCCCGCTGCTCGCTGACCGCGTAGCGCTCGAACAGTCCAACCTGCCCGACCGGAACCGCGAGCACCTTGTCACCTTCGCGGAAGCGTTCGCCGTTCGTCGCGACGACCGTGCCGATCATCTCGTGCAGGGAGAGCCCGTCCTCGAGTGGATACGACGGGTGCTCGCCGGCGAAGAAGGGAAGGTCGGAACCACAGAGACAGGTGATCTCTGGCTGGAAGATGATCCGGGGTTCGTCGCCCGAATTCTCGAGGGTCGGCTCGGCGATGTCGACCAGCTCGATCTTCTCTCTCGCTACGATGCGTCCGGCTAGCACGTGGGTTCTCTCGGCGTCACTGCGTCGTTTGCTTTTCGATGGGGGGGAGTATATCCTCTCTCGCCTTTCCCGGACAGACGACCGACCTTTCGAGGCTCTTCCCATGACGGTGGACCCCGAGCTCGTCGAGAAGCGCGCCGAGCTCATTCGATCCGGAACGAATCCGTATCCGTACTCGTTCGATCGTTCTCATTCGCTCGCCGAAGTCCGAGCGCAGCAGGATGCACTCATCGATCGCGAGGTGCGCGTCGCCGGCCGCCTCGTGGCGTACCGCGGGAAGGGAAAGATGATCTTTGCCGACATCGCGGACGCGAATTCGCGTATGCAGGTGATGTTTCGGAAGAATCACTACGACGAAGCCGCCTGGGACATCGTTCGGCGGAAGCTCGATGTCGGAGACTGGATCGGCATCACGGGGCCCGTATTCATTACGAAGATGGGCGAGCTCACCGTCGAAGCGAAATCGACGGAGCTCCTCGCCAAGACGACCATGCGCGTCCCGATCCCGAAGTCGAAGGACGAGAAGTCCTTCTTTCAGCTCGCCGATCCCGAGACGCTGTACCGCGAGCGCTATCTCCACTGGATCACCGATCCGTCCGCGCGCGAGATCGTCGCCACGCGGGCGCGGATCATTCGCGCCATCCGGCACTTTCTCGACGAGCGAGCGTTCCTGGAAGTGACGACGCCGACCATCGAGATGAATTACGGCGGCGCCGAAGCCCGTCCGTTCGAGACGGAGATCCACGCTCTCTCCGGGCAGCGGGCCTTTCTCCGCATCTCGCCCGAGCTCCCGCTCAAGCGTTTCATCGTCGGCGGCTTCGAGAAGGTCTACACGATCTGCCAGAACTTTCGGAACGAGGGAATCGACCGCAGTCACAATCCCGAGTTCACAATGCTCGAGTGGTACGAAGCGTTCACCGACTACCACTATCAGATGGAGCAGTTCGAGACGCTCGTCTCGACGGTCGCCGAGGAAGTGACCGGCGGAATGAAAGTGGTCTACGAGGGCACGGAGATCGATTTCACGCCGCCGTGGCGTCGATTGACGGTGCTCGATGCGCTGAAGGAGCGCGGCATCGACGCCGGGGGGATGGATGAGGCCGGTTTGCGAGCCGAGCTCACGAAGCGGGGGATCGAGGTGCCGAATCCGTTCTCGTGGGGACACGCGGTTGCCGCGCTCTTCGAGGAGCTCGTCGAACACGAACTCGTTCAGCCGACTTTCGTTTGCGATCACCCCGTAGCCATTTCCCCCCTCACGAAGGCGAAGCGGGGAGACGATCGACTCGTGGAGCGTTTCGAGCCGATGGTTGCGGGGATGGAGATCGGGAACGCGTACAGCGAGCTCACCGATCCCATCGAGCAGCGGGCTCGACTCGAAGCTCAGCGCGATTTCGGACCGGATGATGACGGGGTCGAGCACCACCCGCTCGACGAGGACTTCCTCAAGGCGCTCAGTTGCGGTATGCCGCCGACCGGCGGGGTCGGTCTCGGCGTCGATCGGCTCGTGATGCTCCTCACCGATCAGCACTCGATTCGCGATGTGATTCCATTTCCGATGATGCGCCGTCAGGATTCCGGCGGAGATTGAGCCGGCTCCGAAGCGCGGAGCGTTCGTCGTGCGCAGAGGTCGCGAGAACGGCGGCGATCGGCGAGAATTCGTCCGTCGCTCCTTCGCCTCGTCCGCGAGATAATCGGTTCATGCTGATCTCCGCGCGTTCGATCGCCATTCTCGGGATCCTGGGGCTCCTCAGCGGGGGCCTTGCCCTCGCGACGAACGAAGAACCGCGCGAGGCCGGTGAGACGATCGAGCTTCCGCGCCGGCTCGAGGGTGTCACCGGTCCGCTCGATTGGGTGTTCGAGCGCGTCGAGACCGGCTCCGATCCGTTCGTCTCGGAAGAGGTCCACGATCGCATCGCGACCGCGATCGAGCGCTGGCTGACGTACGTCCGGGAGGATCGATCGGAATCTTTCGTCGGCCCGCTCCCGCCCGAGGAGCCGTTGCCACCCGATGATCCGCTGCGCGCATTCCTCGCCGCGTCGTTTTCCGCTGAGCACCCCGCGCCGAGTCCGTTGGAGAGGCGATACGATCGGGGCGGGCTCGTTGTCGAGCGCGCGCGATTTCGTGCGGCGGGTCGTCCCGGATCGGATCCGGTGAGAGTGGGAGCGCGGTCTCTCCATCGCGCCCTCCGCACTCAGTTCGCGTGGCTGGGGACGCCGCGGGACACGAGACGGAAAATCGTACGCGTTCGCGTCGGGCGAGACGATCGTTCCGCGACGGTCCGCATCCTTTGCGAAGCGGACGGGATCGTTTCGTCGGCGCTCGGGACTGCGCCCGGCCGGCGCCAGTTCCGCGCGATCTGGGACCTCGACTGGATCCGCGAGCCGGTGGGGTGGCGACTCGCGCGCTTGAAACCGATCGCGTTCGAGCGCGCAGCCTGGCGCTCTCCGCCGTTCGCCGACGTCACCCGTCCGGCGTTCGGCGAGATCCCCGCGTTTCGGGATCAGCTTGCGCTCGGCACCGATGCTTGGCGTGCGCGTCTCGACTCGGCGACGGGGATCGACATCTACGGCCACCAAGGCGTGAGCGTTGGCGATTACGACGGTGACGGTTGGGAAGATCTCTACGTCGCGCAGCCGGCGGGCCTTCCGAATCGCCTCCTTCGCAACCGCGGGGACGGGAGCTTCGAGGACCGAACGCGCGGGTCCGGTCTCGATGTTCTCGACGTCACCGGCGGCAGCCTGTGGATCGAGCTCGACGAGGACGGTGACGAAGACCTGGTGGTTGCGACGGGGCTCGCAGTGCTCGTGTTCGAGAACCGCGGTCGCGGAACGTTCCGCCACCGGGCCGATGCGCTCGCCGGAGCTTCGTCCGACGGTGCGTCGGCGATGGGCTGCGCGGCGAGTGACTACGACGGCGACGGCGACCTCGACCTCTACGTCTACAGCTATCTCTTCTGGGCCGGCGCCGGCGCGAAGAGTCAGAGCACGTATCCGTACCCGTACCACGATGCGAACAACGGCGCGCCGAACGCCCTCTTTCGAAACGATGGCGGCTTTCGATTCACCGACGTCACCCGGGCCGCCGGAATGGAGCGCGCGAATCGACGCTTTTCCTTCGCGGCTTCGTGGTGCGACTACGACGAGGATGGCGATCCGGATCTCTACGTCGCGAATGACTTCGGCTCGAACAATCTCTACCGCAATCGCGGTGACGGCCGCTTCGACGAGGTCGCCCGCGAGAGCGGCGTCCTCGATACGGGGAACGGGATGAGCGTCACCTGGGAGGATGTCGACGGCGACGGCCGCTTCGATCTCTACGTCGGGAACATGTGGTCGTCGGCCGGCGCGCGCCTTTCCGAGCAAGCTCGCTTCCGCGAGTCGAGCGGCGATCTCCAATCGCTCTACCGCCGAATGTCGCGCGGCAATTCGCTGTTCCGCAATCGCGGCGATGGCGGCTTCGACGACATCACCACACAGAGCGGAGCCGCCTTCGGGCGTTGGTCGTGGTCGGCGCAGTTTCTCGATCACGACGGCGACGGTCGGCGCGAGCTCTACGTCGCGAACGGGTTCGTGACGAACACGGAGAAGCGCGATTTGTGAAGTTTCTTCTGGCGGCAGGTCGTGCCGCGCGCCACGGGGAGAGCGACGTCGCTCAGTCGCTACGAGGAGACTTGGGAAGCGATCAACCGGATGATCCGCCGGGGCGGCTCGTGGTCCGGTCTCGAGCGCAACTGCTTCTTCGCGCGCAGTGACGACGGCGGTTTCCTCAACGTGTCGGGGGCGTCGGGGCTCGACGTGCTCCAGGACGGGCGCGCGGTTTGCGTGTTCGATTACGACCGTGACGGCGATCCGGATCTCGTGCTCAAGAGCCGCGATGCGCCGCAGCTTCGACTCTGGCGGAACGAAACGAACGCGGCGGAGCGATGGCTCTCGATTCGACTCGAGGGCGCGGGCGCCGGCCGATCGAATCGATCGGCGATCGGTGCGCGCGTCGAGGCCCGATCCGCCGGGCGCGTCCAGGTACAGGAAGTTCGCGCGGGCTCCGGCTTTCTATCCCAGAATTCGAAGACGCTTCGATTCGGCGGCGGCGATGCTCGAGCGTTCGCGCTCACCGTCCGCTGGCCGAGCGGAGAGACGCAGCGATTCGACGATGTCTCGACCGGTCGCGCCTACATCCTCCGCGAAGGGAAGGCGCTCTCGGAGGACCGCCGCGTTGAGCTCCCCGGGGCACGCGGCGATGCTGCGCTCGTCGGCGGAGCCGCGGAGGACGCTTCCCGCGGCGAGGGGGCCGATGAGGTCGATTCCGGGCGTGCGGCTCGAGCGGCGCGTGCGGAGTCGGAAACCGTCCTCGTCGAACCCCTCGCCGTGCCGCCCGTCGAGCTGCGTCGCGCCGACGGCGGTCCGTTTCGCTTCGACTCTCTCCGCGGCGAGTGGACGGTCCTTACCCTTTGGTCCGAAACCTGTGCCGCATGTCTCGCCGAGTTTGCCGAGTGGCGCGCGGCGCGCGACGTGGACTCCGCCGTTCGCTGGGTCGCGCTCTCGCGCTGGCCCGAGGACGGCGAGAACTCGCTCGCGATCGCGGCTCGGCGTGCCGAGCGCGCGCAATCCTACGGCGCTGAGCCCCTTTTTGTCTCGGAGAGGTCACTTCTGATCTTCGCGATTCTCTTCGAGGAGGTCGCGCGCTGGCCGCGCGACCTCGCGTTGCCGTCGAGTGTGCTCATCGACCCCAACGGAAACCTCGTCCGACTCTACCGCGGTCGGGTTCCGTGGCCCGTTCTAGCGGCGGCGGTCGCCGAAGAGCAGCGTCCGGGGTGGGACCGGATCGCCGGCGCGCTTCCTTTTCCCGGCCGCTACTTCGCGACATCGCTCCGCCGGAGCTATTTTCAACTCGGGGTACAGCTCGTCGAAGCTGGACTCGACGAAGCCCGCTGGGCGTTTGGACTCGCGCTCGATCGCCGTCCCGGCGATGTCGACACGCTCTACAACCTCGCTGTGATTCTTCAAGAGAGCGGCGAAGACGCACGCGCGCTCGAGCTCTACGACGAGATCGTCCGCCTGCGGCGCGATTTCGTCGACGCCTGGGTGAATCGCGGCGTGCTTCTGGCGGAGTCCGAGCAATTCGAGGCCGCGCTCGCGTCGTTCTCCGAGGCGATCGCGCGGCGACCCGACCACGCCGAGGCGCGCGTCAACGCGGGAAACGTGTATCTCCGCCTTGGGCGAGTCGAAGACGCGCTCGCCGCCTACCTGAAGGCGGTCGAGCTCGAGCCCGAGCTCGGCGGACTCCGCAAGAATCTCGGCTCGCTCTACCGGCGTCTCGGTGACTTGCCACGCGCGCTCGAGGCCTACCGCGCCGCCGTCGATCTCGACCCGCGCGACGGCGATGGCTGGAGCGTTCTCGGCGCGGTCCACGCGCAGATGGGCGACCTCGAGCGCGCGGTCGTCGCGCTCGAACGGGCCGTCGAGGTCGACCCGCGCTCGGCCGGGGCGCGCAACAATCTCGCCCTCGTCTACCAAGGGCTCGGGCGAACGCGCGATGCGATTCGCGAGCTCGAGCGCGCGGTCGAGCTCGCACCGAGTTTACCGGCCGCGAGCGTCAACCTCGCGCGCGCCTACGCGCGTGAGGGTCGAGTCGCGCCGGCGCGGCGCGTGCTCGAGGCACTTCTCGAGAGGGTACCGGACCATCCCGCCGCGCGGCGACTCCTAGAGGGGCTGCCGCGTTGACGAGGCTTCCGCGCCGTGATCCGCTCGGCCTACTTCGGCGCGGCAGCGGTCTCGGAGAGGATCTCGTTGTCGAACGAGATTCCGACGAACCCGATCATCATCTCCTCCCAGGTCTGGTCGCCCCAGCGGACTTCCTGGTCGGGATTCGGATTGAACGGATTCTCCTTCGAGTTGTCGTACACCGCCGTGCACTTGATCACCCAATCACGCTTGGCGTCGATCGGAGTCGCTAGCTCGTAGGCGTGCTGCCAGTTGAAGTCGTACTCGGGAACATCGAGGACGATCTCCGAGCTGCCGTCCGGCCGGATGATCTCGTAACGAAAGCTCTTGCCGCGAAGGTGCATGTGCGGCTGGAAGCCGTAGATCGTCCCGGGGCGGCGAAACCGGTAGCTGGCCGTCGACTCGTACGCGCTCGCACCCGGAGGGATGCGAAGCCGGTGATTCATGACTGCGCGGAGGCGCATGCGGCGCTTCGGCGGTTCCTTCGCGAAGATGAGTCCGACCGAGGACTGATCGAACTCTTCCTTCCCGGTCGGCGTGTAGTGCAGCTGGAGGAGAAGCTGCGAACCCGCCTTGACGAACTTTGCGGCGCCGTCCGGGTACACATCGGGAGGAGTACCGGGAGCCATTCCGCAGAGATGGTTCTGCCAAAGATTGCGAATGCGCTTTCCGGGCTCCTGCACGAAGACGAGGATGTGGTGAACGACCGCGGGGTTTCCCGGTCTCGCCTCGCCCGCGACGATCCACTTGTCTTCCTTGAAGTTCGTCGGGATCGTGATGTACTGATAGCGAATCGTGCCTTCCGCCTTGACGCGGAATTTCTTCGGCATGGTGAACACCACGTCGGGCTCGCCGATCCGCCATCCTTTGACGAACTTTTTCGGCGGCGGCAGATCCTTTGGGTCTCCTTCGACGGCGCCGTCGTCGACCCACTTCACGATCGTGTCGATCTCTGCGCTCGAGAGACGCGGGTCGTTCTTGAACTTGCCGTAGGCCGGATTCGCTCCCCACGGCGGCATCGACTTGTCCGCCACGTACTTCTTGATCGACTTCGCCCACGGGCGCGCGTCTTCGAACGTGAGGAGAGACATCGGTGCGACTTCACCGTCTCGATGGCAATCCTGGCAGGCCTTCTGAAAGATCGGGGCGATGTCTTTCGCGAATGTGACCTTCTTCGGTGCCGCACTCACCGGCTCTGCCGGAGCGGCCTCGATTCGGAGGGACGCTCCGACGACCATCGCGCAGCAAATCGCCGCCGGCGCGGCAAACGACAGGGCGGGGGACAGATTCCCGATCATGCTTCTCATAGTCCTTTGAGTCTCCTTTGGATTAGGATTCTCCGGTGCTTTAGATCCCGAGTCCACTCCGCGCTTGTCGGTTTTTGTCCGTTCTCGGGACGCGCATGCGGCAATCGCCCGACGCTCGCGACGATTCGCGTGATGCACGGGCCGGAGACGAGTGAGGATTCGGTTCATGACGACCCTGTTTCAAAAGATCATCGACCGCGAAATCCCCGCGGACATCGTCTACGAGGATGATGACGCGCTCGCGTTTCGCGACATTCAGCCGCAGGCGCCGACGCACGTCCTCGTGATCCCGAAGAAGCCGATCGCGAAGATCGCCGACATGACGGAGGACGATCGCGCGATCCTCGGCCACGTTCTCTGGGTCGCCCGAACCGTCGCCGCGGAGGCGGGACTCGAGGACTACCGTCTCGTCATCAACAGCGGAGAAGGCGCCGGACAGACGGTGTTCCATCTTCACGTCCACGTCCTCGGCGGACGGCCGATGGCGTGGCCCCCGGGCTAGGACCCCACTCGGCGGTGATCAATCGGACCCCGGCTCGTTCGGGTCGGCCGGGCTGCCGTCACCGGCGGGCGCGCCCCCGGCGGCGATGTCGGCGGCGTCGCTCGCCTCGGCGAGCTCGCTCTCCTCTCGCGCGAATCGCCGGCGAAAGAGGGCGAGCGCGATCGTGTCGTAAGCCCAGTGAACGACGATCGGTACGAAGAGGTTGTTCGTCTCGACGTAGAGCCACCCGAAATAGATTCCGATGAGTGTCGCGAGCGCGAAGTACGTTGCGGTGAGGGCGTGAAGGAGACCGAAGAGGATGCTCGCGAGGAGGATTCCGCGGTAGCCATCGCCGAGGAGGTCCTGGAGGACGCCGCGAAAGAGGATCTCTTCACCGATTCCCGCCGCGCCGGAGAGGAGAAGAATTTCGAGGGCGTTCATGCGCAAAATGCGCGGCCCCAAGACGTCCTTCAGTCGATCGTGGATCGCCCGGAGGGGCGGCAGACTCGACCCGACCTTCGTCGTCGCGACGACGGCGAACAGCGCGGGTGGAATCGTCGCCGCGAGCCCGATCCCGAGTCCGTGAAGATCGAGGCGAAGCTCGAACGGGAACGGGTGCGATCGCGCGATCCAGCCGATAACGGCCGCGACCCCGACGAGCGAAAGCTCGAACAGAAAGCCGACCTTGAAGAGATCGACGCGGCGCTCGGGAGTGTCGTTCATGAAAGACTTGCGACTCTTCGTGGAAGGCGGAGATCATACCCCGCCCCGGAACGAGGAGCCAGAAGACGGCATCGCCTTGGCGCCGCGTCGATCGTCCGGTTCGACTCGGTTCCGTGGCCGAGCGCCGTGACCCGGGCTTCCTCCGTCCCGACCGAGCTTCAACGATCCCCGAGTCGACCCCTCGCTTCATGATCTCGTCCAACCCCGGCCCGCGCGCGATTCGCCTTCGCGGAGTGCGTCAGAACAATTTGAAGAACGTCGACTGCGATCTGCCGCTCGGTCGACTGTCCGTCATCACCGGCGTCAGCGGCTCGGGGAAGTCCTCGCTCGCGTTCGACACGCTCTACGCCGAAGGGCAGCGGCGCTACCTCGAAACGTTTTCCGCGTACACGCGGCAGTTCCTCGAACGCATTCCGCGACCCGACATGGACGAGATCGACGGCATTCCGCCGGCGGTCGCGATCGATCCGTACGGCGCGATCAAGACCTCGCGCTCGACCGTCGGAACGATGACGGGGGTCAACGACTATCTGAAGCTTCTCTTCGCGCGCGCGTCGACGGCGGTTTGCCCCGAGTGTGGGCGCGAGGTGGCACCGACCGGACGGGATGCCGTTCTCGCCGCGCTGGCGGACGAGTCCGCGCGCAGCTTCCCCGTCGTCGTCACGGCTCGGCTTTCGCTGCGCGGGTTCGATGCGATCGAGGTCGTTCAGCGCGCGTTGACCGCTCAGGGGCTGCTCCGCTGCCGCACGGAATCCGGTGTCGTCCGGGTCGACGAGCTGAGCGCCGACGACCTCTCGTCGGGCGAGCTCGACGTGGTCGTCGACCGCTGGGCGAGCGCTCGCGTCTCCCGTGCGCGGCGGGCCGAAGCCGTCGAGCGCGGATTGCGCCTCGGGGGCGGCGAGCTGCGCGTCTACCTCGCCTCCGGCGACTGCCGCGCGTTCTCCGAGCGGCTCGCGTGCCGCGAATGCGAGATCGACATCCTTCCGCCGTCGCCGGCGCTCTTCTCGTTCAACCATCCCTACGGCGCGTGCCGCGACTGCCGCGGCTTCGGGCGAGTGATCGAGCTCGACTGGAATCGCGTCGTCCCGGATCCGCGTCTCTCTCTCGAGGCCGGTGCGGTGAAGCCGTGGGAGACGAAGCGCGGCCGGGGCGCGAAGCGACGTGCTCTCACCGCGCTTCGTGCTCTCGGACTCGCGACGGACGTACCGTTCTCGGCGTATTCCGCCGCGGAACGAAAGCTCGTCCTCGAGGGCGATGGCTCCTTTTCCGGCGTGCGAGGCTTCTTTCGCCGACTCGAGTCGAAGAAGTACAAGATGCACGTGCGCGTTTTCCTCGCGCGTTTTCGGGGCTACGAGGAGTGCCCGAAGTGCCGCGGCGGCCGCCTTCGACTCGGCGCGCTCGCGCACCGCGTCCGCGATCGGACCCTGCCGGAGATCTGGGCTCTTCCGATCCGCGATCTCCTCGAGGTCTTTCCGCGCGACTGGGTCGGAGCGCTCGCGCGGCCGGCGCGGCTCATCGGAGAGGAGATTCGTTCACGCCTCGAGTACCTGGACGCGGTCGGACTCGGGTACCTCTCTCTCGGGCGGCAGTCGCGCACTCTCTCCGGCGGCGAGGTGGAGCGCGTCAATCTGACCTCGGCGCTCGGCGCGTGTCTCGTCGATACGCTCTTCGTGCTCGACGAACCTTCGATCGGCCTCCACGCGCGCGACAACGATCGCCTCCTCGGGATCCTCCGCGCGGTACGCGACCGCGGGAACACGGTCGTCGTCGTCGAGCACGACCCGGCGCTCATGAGCGCGGCGGAGTTTCTGGTCGATCTCGGACCGGGCTCGGGCGAGCGCGGCGGGGAAATCGTCGCTGCGGGGTCGGTCGAGCAGGTGATGGCGACGGCGAAGTCTCTCACCGGCGCTTATCTCCGCGGGGAAAAGTCCGTCGCGGCCGAGCGGACGCCCCGCCCGATCGGGAAGCAGGCGCTTCGCGTCCGCGGAGCCGAGGAGAACAACCTCGGCGGCGGAGCGCGCGGACTCGACATCGACGTTCCGCTCGGCGGGTGGACGGTCGTGAGCGGCGTGTCGGGATCCGGGAAGAGTACGCTTCTCGAGAAGGTTCTCTGGCGCTCGTATCTCCACGAACGGGGCCGCGGCGACGACGGTCCGCCGCGCGTCCGATCGATTTCGGGCTTCGACCTCGTCGACGAAGTCGTCCTCGTCGATCAATCTCCGATCGGAAAGACGCCGCGCGGAAACCCGGCGACGTACACGAAGATCTTCGATCGGATCCGTGCGCTCTTCGCCGCGTCTCCGGCCGCGAAGCGAAACGGGTTCGAGGCGGGTCACTTCTCCTTCAACGTCGAGGGAGGACGCTGTCCGGAGTGCAGCGGCGCCGGCTACGAGCAGGTGGAGATGCAGTTTCTCTCCGACGTGACACTGGTCTGCGAGGCCTGCGCGGGGCGTCGGTTCCGCGACGCGGTCCTCGAGGTGCGAGTGGACGGTCGCAACGTCGCCGACGTCCTCGAGCTGACCATCGCAGAAGCGGCGAGTGTCTTCGAGCGCGAGCCGGGGCTCGCGGAGAGCCTCGATTTTCTCGCCGCTCTCGGGCTTGGATACCTGCGTCTCGGACAGCCGATCAACACGCTCTCGGGCGGGGAGGCGCAGCGGCTGAAGCTGGCCGGCCGGGTGCTCGCCGCGCGCCGCGAGCGGCTTCTCTTTCTCCTCGACGAGCCGACGACCGGTCTCCATCTGGACGACGTGCGCCGACTGATCGCCGTCTTCGACGAGCTCGTCGCGCGCGGGCACAGCCTCGTTGTGATCGAGCACCATCTCGATGTCATCGCCGCCGCGGACCACGTGATCGATCTCGGTCCGGAGGGCGGCGACGCCGGAGGTCGGCTCGTCGCGAGCGGCACGCCTCGCGACCTCGCGGCGAACTGGCGCGAGACCGGCTCGGTCACCGGCGACTGGCTCGAGCGGCACTTTGGCGGCGAGCTGGTGGCGAAGGATCCGCCGGCGCCGACCGCCAGGTCGAGCGATCTCCGTCCAGCCATTCGGGTCGTCGGTGCGCGCGAAAACAATCTGCGCGGAATCGACGTTTCGCTCCCGCTTCACGAGCTCGTCGTCGTGACGGGACTCAGCGGCTCGGGAAAATCCTCGCTCGTCTACGATATCGTCTTCGCCGAAGGACAGCGCCGCTACCTCGATTGTCTGTCGCCGTACGCGCGCCAGTTCATCGAGGATCTCCGGCGCCCCGACATAGACCACCTCGAAGGGATTCCGCCGACCGTCGCGATCGAGCAGCGGACGTCCGTCGGCGGACGCCGCTCGACGGTCGGAACGGTGACCGAGATCTACCAGCTACTCCGACTCCTCTACGCGCGGTGCGGCGTGCAGATGTGTCCCGATTGCGGGGACGAGGTCGCGCCGCGCCCGGAGGCGGACATCGTGCGCGAAGTCGGGCGACTCGCACGCCGCGGAGGTCGGCTCCTCGCGCCCGTCGTGCGCGGGAAGAAGGGATTTCACTCGAAGCTCCTCGCCGGCGCGAGGCGACGCGGCATCCTCGACGCGAGGGTCGACGGCGAGTGGCTCGCGCTCCTGGCGGATCGCGAAGTCCGTCTCGAGCGCCACCGCGCCCACGACATCGATCTCGTCGTCGGGTCGTACGGCCGGGACGACAAGCCTCTCGCGCTCCGGGACGAAGTCGGCCTCGGGCTCGAGCTCGGCGGTGGAGTCGTGCGGTTTCTCGCGCGCGACGGGACCGAGCGCGTCCTCAACCGGCACCGGTCGTGTCCCTCCTGCGAGCGCGACTTCGATGAGCCGCAGCCGCGAAGCTTCAGCTTCCATTCGACTCACGGTCGCTGTCCGGAATGCGGAGGGGACGGCGTGCGCCTTGCGATCGAACCGGAGAGGTGGATCTCGCATTGGAACGCGCCTCCGACCCAGCGGGGGCGCGGTCCGTTCGACGTGCTCCTCGATCCGCCGTTCGCCAAGTCGACGCGTACTCGCGTTCTCCGGTCGCTGCGGTCGCTCGAAGAGGCGGGTCGCCTGCGCGGCGGCGGTGTGGACCGCCCACTCGCCTCCTGGTCGAAGCGCGCGCTCGCGATCTTGTTCGACGGCGACCGGTCCGGGACGTTCGCGGGGCTCCGCGCGATCGCGGAGGTCGCCCTCGCGCGGCTCGAGCCGGACGCCGCAGACACGTACCGGCGCGCCTGGGGGGGCGAGCTCCCCTGCGAAGCCTGCGCCGGCGGCCGACTCGCCCGCGACTCGCTCGCGGTCGAGTTCGCGGGCCGCAGCATCGGCGAGCTCGCCCAGGCGACGACGACGGAGCTGCGCGCTTTCTTCGCCGGCGTCAAGCTCCGCGGGCGCGATCGAGCGATCGCCGGACCGATCGTCGACGAGGTGCGCGCGCGCCTCGAGTTCCTCGATCGAGTCGGGCTCTCGTACCTCGATCTGAACCGGAGCGCGGCGACGCTGTCGACGGGCGAAGCGCAGCGAATTCGGCTGGCGGCTCAGCTGGGGTCGAAGCTGCGCGGAGCCTGCTACATCCTCGACGAGCCGACGATCGGACTCCATCCGCGCGACAACGCGATGCTCCTTTCGACGCTCCGCGATCTCCGCGATCGCGGGAACAGCGTGCTCGTCATCGAGCACGACGAGGAGACGATCGAAGCGGCGGATACCGTGGTCGACATGGGGCCCGGTCCCGGGCGACACGGGGGGGAGATCGTCTTTCAGGGAAGTGTCGAGGCCCTCCTCGAGGACCCGCGCAGCGCCACGGCGGTAGCGCTGCGAGAACGCCGTGGCGTCACGGTGACTCCGAGCCGCCGCGACTGGCACGGTGAACCTGCGGTGGTCGTTCGCGGCGCACACCGCCACAACTTATCCGGGATCGACGTGCGGTTCCCGCTCGGCGCGGTCACTCTGGTGACGGGGGTGTCCGGCGCGGGGAAGTCGACGCTCGTTCGCGACGTGCTCGAAGAGAGCGTGCGACGTCACCTCCGCGGTCTTCACTCGGCGGCGAGCGGGTGCGCCGAAGTTGCCGGCGCCGCACTCGTCGACGCGATTCGGGAGGTCGATCAGCTGCCGATCGGACGCACTCCGCGGTCGACGCCCGCCACCTACGTCGGATTCTGGGACCGCATTCGCGCGGCCTTTGCGGCGACGCCCGAAGCGCGAACCCGCGGCTACGACAAGCGGCGCTTCTCGTTCAATGTCGGCGGCGGTCGGTGCGACGCGTGCGCCGGACAGGGAAGGCTCCGCGTCGAGATGAACTTTCTCCCCGACGTCGAGATGCGGTGCGAATCCTGCGGCGGACGGCGGTTCAATTCGGAGACCCTCGAGATCACGTATCGCGGGAAAACGATCGCGGATGTCCTCGCCATGGATGTCGAGGCGGCGAGCGAATTCTTTGCCGCGTACCCGGAGATCGCGCGGAGCCTCGCCGCTCTCGCCGACCTCGGTCTCGGGTATCTCACGCTCGGTCAAGCGAGCACGACGCTATCGGGCGGCGAAGCCCAGCGGGTGAAGCTCGCGGTCGAGCTCGCCAAGACGGCGGGCGGGACTTGCCTCTATCTTCTCGACGAGCCGACGACGGGCCTCCACCTCCGCGACGTGGAGAAGCTCGCCCGCGTTCTTCGCCGGCTCGCCGAGGCGGGCCACGCCGTCGTCGTGGTCGAGCATCACGTCGAACTCATCGCCGGAGCGGATTGGGTGATCGATCTCGGACCGGAAGGCGGGAGCGCGGGCGGTGGGCTCGTTTACGAAGGGGCGCCGGCGGGGCTCATCCGAGCGCGGGGCTCGCACACGGGCCGGGCACTCGCGGGAGCGCTCGAGCGAAGACGCTGAAGGCTAGGGAGTCACGCCGAATGGATCTCGTTACCGGTGGAACCGGCTTCGTCGGCTGGCACGTCGTCCGCGCCCTGAGCGAGCGCGGAGACGGTCCGGTGCGCGCTCTCGTGCGGCCGAACGTGGATGCGTCGTATCTCGAGGAGCTCTCGGGGGTCGAGATCGTTCGCGGCGATCTTCTCGACGCCGAGAGCCTCGAGCGGGCGACACGGGGATGCCGGCGCGTCTTTCACGTCGCTGCGCTCTACACGTTTTGGGCGCGCGATTCGCGGCTTCTCTACCGGACGAACGTCGATGGGACGCGGGCACTTCTCGATGCCGCGGCGGCGGCGGGCGTCGAGCGCATCGTCTACACGAGCACGGTCGGCGCGCTCGGGTACGCCGGACGCGGGAAACCCGCGGATGAATCGACGCCCGTTCGTCTCGAGGACATGGTGGGCCATTACAAACGCTCGAAGTTTCTCGCCGAACGCGTCGCCATGGAGGCGGTGGCGCACGGAACGCCCGTCGTGATCGTGAACCCGAGCGCGCCCGTCGGCTGGGCGGACCGAAAGCCGACGCCGACGGGACAGATGATCTACGACTTCATGCGCGGGCGAATGAAAGGCTACCTCGAAACGGGACTCAATCTCGTCGACGTCGAGGACGTCGCGGCCGGGCATCTCCTCGCGGCAGAACGTGGCGTCGCAGGCGAGAAGTACATCCTGGGGAACCGAGACCTCTATCTGAAGGAGATCTTCGAGATCCTCTCCGATCTCACCGGAGTCCCGGCGCCGCGGGTGAAGATCCCATACGCGCTTGCGTGGACGGTCGGCGCGGCGAACAACGCGTGGGCTGCGGTCGCTCGACGCGCTCCCCCGGTCCCCCTCGAGAGCGTTCGGATCGCGAAGAAGACGATGTTCTTCGATGCGACGAAGGCGCGACGCGAGCTCGACCTTCCGCAAACCGAGCCGGCGGTCGCGCTCGAGAAGGCGGTGCGTTGGTTTCGCGAGCGGAGCGCGGGTCGATGAGGCGTCGTCCGCGTCAGCTTGACACTCTTCGTACGATCGCCCATAGTTGAAAGGACTCGAATCGGAGAAAGCGACTTCCGAACGACGGAGCGCACGGTTCGAACGATCGAACGGACCCCGAACCGATGTCCCGCGTACGTTTCCTCATTCCCGCCTCGGCCGAGCGTTGGCGTCTCCAGCCGGAAAGGGCCCTCCCGGTGTGGGCCCGTGCCATCGAGGCGAACGGAGGCGACGCGTGCCCGACGGAGTCCCGCGGGTAACGAAACGATCTGCGCTGGCTCTCGGCGACCAGCGGGTGGACTCACGGAGAAACGACCGATCGTGTCTCCTGAGCTCTCCGCGGAAGCGGGCGTCGGCAAAGATTCGGACGAGTGAGCGGCGCCTCCCGACGCAGGGAGGTTTTTTTGTGTCCGGTGCGTGCGAGCGCGATCGGCGGAAAAGTCGCGAATCCCGTCGACCCGCCCCCTGCTCCGGACCGCTCAAAGCGAGCCGCGAGGATCACCGTTGAAGCGAGAAGAGTTCATCCAATTGGCGGCGGAGAATACCGTCGTCCCCGTCTACCGCGAGCTGAGCGCCGACACGCTCACGCCCGTTTCCGTGTTTCTGCGTCTCCGCCGGCGCGGTGAGCCCGCCTTCCTTCTCGAGAGCGTCGAAGGCGGCGAGCGCGTCGGCCGCTACTCGTTCATCGGCCGAGAGCCGTTTCAGCGGATTTCGGCGACTCCTAACTCGGTCGAGATCGAGCGGGAGGACGGTTCGCGCGAAACGAGCGAGGAGGGTTTCTTTCGCGTCCTCGCCCGCGAGATCGCGCAGTTCCGGAGCCCGACGCACCCGGGGTTACCTCCGCTCACCGGCGGCGCCGCGGGGTTCATCGGCTACGACGCAGTGCGGTGGATCGAAGCGATCCCGGATCGCCACGAGAACGATGCATCGATCCCCGACGCGCAGTTTCATTTCTTCCACTCGCTCATCGCTTTCGACCACGTCCGTCGACGGGTGGTGCTCGTCGCGAACGTGCAGGTCGGCGACGCGCCGCTCGCGAGCGACGAGCTCGACGCGAAGTACGCGCGCGCATTGAAGCGCATCGAGCGGATGGCGGATGACCTGGCGCGTCCGGTGCCCGCCGAGGAGATGCCGCGCCCGGCGGTGTCGCTCGCACGCGAGCGGATCGATCACGGCATGGAATCGAACTTCACGCGCGCGGAGTTCGAGACGGCGGTACGGCGAGCGAAGGAGTACATCGAAGCGGGGGATGCCTTTCAGATCGTCCTCTCGCAGCGATTCCAGAGGGCGATCGACGTCGAGCCGTTCGACGTCTACCGCGCGCTCCGGATGCTCAATCCCTCGCCGTATCTCTTTTTTCTCCAGTGGGACGATACGGCGGTGCTCGGTTCGTCGCCCGAGACGATGGTGCGCGTTCAGGACCGTACGGCGATGGTGCGTCCGATCGCCGGCACTCGCCGTCGCGGCGCGGATCGCGCGGAAGATGTTCAACTCGAGGAGGAATTGCTCGGGGACGAGAAGGAGCTCGCCGAGCATCGGATGCTCGTCGATCTCGGTCGTAACGATATCGGGCGCGTCGCTCGATTCGGAACGGTCGAGGTTTCGCGGCTCGAGCAGATCGAGCGCTACTCGCACGTCATGCACATCGTCAGCCAGGTCGAGGGGACTCTGCGCGACGAGTTGAGCGCGATCGATGCGTTTTGCGCCGGCTTTCCGGCCGGTACGGTTTCGGGAGCGCCAAAGATTCGCGCGATGGAAATCATCGACGAGCTGGAGCCCACGCGCCGCGGCATCTACGCGGGTGCCGTCGGCTACCTCGACTTCGCCGGCAACCTCGACACCGCGATCGCCATCCGCACGCTCGTCATCCATCGCGGGGTCGCGTTCGCCCAGGCGGGCGCCGGCATCGTGGCCGACTCCGTGCCAGAGAACGAGTACTTCGAGACGATCCACAAGGCCTCGGCGCTCTACGATGCGATCCGGCTGGCCGAGGCGCACCGCGGGGAGGGAGCATGATCGTCGTCATCGACAACTACGACTCCTTCACGTACAACCTCGTTCAGTACATGGGTGAGCTCGGAGCCGATCCCGAAGTGCACCGAAACGACGCGATCACTCCGAGCGAGATCGCGGCTCGATCGCCGCGCGGCGTGATCATTTCGCCGGGGCCGTGCACGCCCGATGAGGCTGGGGTGTCCGTCGACGTCGCGCACTCGCTCTCGGGTTCGGTACCGATCCTCGGCGTCTGCCTCGGCCACCAGTCGATCGGCGCCGCGTTCGGAGCGAAGATCGTGCGGACCGCTCCCGTTCACGGAAAGGCGAGTCGCGTCGAGCACGGTGGGGATGAGCTCTTCGCCGGGATCGAAAACCCGCTCCTCGCCGGTCGCTACCACTCGCTCGTCGTCGAGGATGTGCCCGAGACGCTTGTCGTCACCGCGCGGACGGCCGACGGCATCGTGATGGGACTCCGCCACCGCGACCACCCGACGTTCGGACTGCAGTTCCATCCCGAATCGATCCTCACCGGCCACGGCCAGGCGATCCTGCGGAACTTCCTCATCCTTTGTCAGGAGATCGAAACGTGAACGAGACGGGGATCACGATCGAATCCGCTCTCGCGAAGATCGCCGGCGGTCACTCGCTCGCGCGCGACGAAGCGCGGGCGGTGATGGGAAGCCTCCTCTCCGGCGGGGCGACGCCCGCTCAGACGGGTGCCCTTCTCATGGGGCTCCGAGTTCGAGGCGAGACGCTCGACGAGATCCTCGGGTTCGTCGAGGGGATGCGCGCGGCGGCGGTGGCGATCGCTCCCGCCCGCGACGTCGTCGTCGATCTCTGCGGCACGGGAGGCGATGGCAGCGGGACGTTCAACATCTCGACGGCCGCATCGCTCGTCGTCGCGGCCACCGGCGTCGCGGTCGCGAAGCATGGCAACCGCGCGGCCTCGAGTCGGTGCGGGAGCGCGGACGTCCTCGAAGCCCTCGGGATCCCGATCGACCTCGAGCCCGAGCGCGCGCGAGCGGCGATCGAAGCGACGGGCTTCGCGTTTCTTTTCGCACCGCACTACCACCCGGCGATGAAGCACGTCGGTCCCGTTCGGCGCGAGCTCAAGACGCGGACGGTCTTCAACATCATGGGTCCGCTCGCGAGTCCGGCGGGAGTGAAGCGACAGCTTCTCGGCGTCTTCGACGACGAAGCGCGCCCGCTCATGGCCGAGGTTCTCCACGGTCTCGGCACCGAGCACGCGTGGGTCGTCCACGGCGAGGGCGGACTCGACGAGATGAACATCGCGGGAACGACGCGCGTGAGTGTCGTCACGCCGGGGGGCATCGAGGAGCGCGAGGTGGCGCCCGCCGACGCCGGTCTCGAGCTTCGTTCGCTCGACGAGCTCGCCGGCGGGGACGCCGAGGAAAACGCCGAGATGATTCGCGCCATCCTTCGGGGAGACTCGGGTTCGCCGCGCGATGCGGTTGTCTTCAATGCGGGCGTCGCGATTCACGTCGCCGGCGCGGCGGTGGATCTCCGCACCGGTGTCGAGGCCGCGGCGGCGGCGATCGACGACGGGCGAGCCGCTCGCTTGCTCGACGAGCTGAGGTCGAGCTGAGAACCGGCGAAGGAGCGAACTCGCGCGATGGGAACCATTCTCGATGAGATCGTCGCCCACAAGCGACTCGAGGTCGAACGAGCGGCGCGCGCGGTTCCCCTCGCGGACGTCGAGGCCGCTCTAACCCGCGCGACACCGCCGCGCGGATTCGCGCGCGCCCTCGAGCGCGACGGCGCCGGCCGGACCGCGATCATCGCCGAAGTGAAGAAGGCTTCGCCGTCACGCGGCATCATTCGAGCGGACTTCGATCCCGTCGCCATCGCTCGCGCGTACGAGCGCGGCGGGGCTTCTGCGGTGAGCGTTCTCACCGACGAGAAGTACTTTCAGGGGCGGCTCGAGTTTCTTCGCGACGTTCGGGATGCGATCTCACTCCCGGTACTCCGAAAAGACTTCATCGTGAGCGACTATCAAATCATCGAGGCGCGCGCTGCGGGAGCGGATGCGATCCTCCTCATCCTCGCCGCCCTTTCGGACGACCGCGAGCTCGTTCGCTTCGCGCGCCGCGCGGAGGATCTCGGCATGGACGTCCTCTGGGAGGTGCACGACCGGGCCGAGCTCGATCGTCTGCTCTCGCTCGATGCCTCGCCGCGGATCGTCGGCGTCAACAATCGCAATCTTCGCACCTTCGCGGTCAGCCTCGAGACGACCCGCAGTCTACTCCCGGCGATCCCCACCGCGGCGGTGAAGGTTAGCGAGAGCGGCTTCTTCGGGCGCGCGGAGCTCGCGGAGATGGAGGGCTGGGGCGTCGATGCGTTCCTCATCGGGGAGAGCCTCATGCGGGCTTCGGACCCGGAGCTCGCGCTCCGCGCGCTCGTTCGAAACGAGGCGGCGTCGTGACGGTGCGGGTGAAGGTGTGCGGGATCCGGCGGCGCGAGGACGCCGAGCTCGCCGTCGATCTCGGCGCGTGGGCACTCGGGTTCATCTTCCACCCGCCGTCCCCGCGCGCGATCGAACCCGCGGATGCTGCCGCGATCGTCCGGGAGCTTCCGATCGGCGTGGAGAAGGTCGGCGTCTTCGTCGATCGCGACCGCGAGGAAGTCGAACGCATCGCGCGCGAAGTCGGGCTCTCGCTCGTCCAGCTCCACGGGCGCGAGTCTCCGGAGTACTGTGCAGCCGTCACGGGAGCGCGCGTGCTGAAGGCGCTACGGGTCGGCAAGGAGTTCGATCCCGCCCTCGTCGAGAAGTACACGCGCTGGGCGATCCTTCTCGATACGTACCGTCCCGGGCTCCCCGGAGGGACCGGCGAGACGTTCGACTGGACGGTTGCCCGCGACATCGGCCGGACGACGCCCGTCCTCCTCGCCGGCGGACTCGGGCCCGAAAATGTCGCCGAGGCGATCCGGACTGCGGCGCCGCTCGGCGTCGACGTCTCGAGCGGCGTCGAGAGCGCGCCGGGCGTCAAGGATCACGACCGTCTGCGGAAGCTCTTCGACGAGGTGCGGGCCGCTTCTTAGCGATCTGCGCGAGGAGTTGGCTTCGGCGCCACCCCGACCACCCGGAGATCGGTGGGCGAAGAGGCGAGTCTCACCGTCGGAGAAATCGGGCCGGGAAGCCAGTGCCGGGGCCCGGGTGAGGCGGTCATCCCCGCCAGCGCGAATCGTTACGCTTCTTCCGCGGGCGCGTGAGCAGGAAGTACGCGGGAGTGACCACGAGGATCGCGGCGAGAACGTACCAATACGCGGGGACGGCTCCGACGGGAAAGAAGGGCGAGGTCATCGCCGAACGTCGCTCCCGGGTGGCGGGGGAGTGCGCGAGTCGTCCGCGTGCGATCAGCGGCGGCGCTTTGCCGCGCGACGAGCGGCCTTCGCGAGGGCTCGAACCTGTTCCTTGGCTTCGCGTCGCCGGCGTTCGGACGGCTTCTCGAAGTACGCGCGCTTCTTGCACTCGCGGAGGATGCCTTCCTTGGAACAGATGCGCTTGAACCGTTGGAGGAGCTTCTCCGCCGGTTCGCCCGGGCGGCTCGTTACCTTGATCACTCTGCGGTGTCCCTTCGTTCTCGACGACTCGGAAGAATCAAACGACGAAGACCTCCGAGCGTCGACGGCTGGCCGTGGCGTCGGGGGGTCGTAGACGGCGTCCGGGGACGCCGAGAGGAGCGTTTGCCCGTAGGAAAGGCAAACCGCTAAGTATACCTCGGCGGGAAGGGGCGGCAAGCCCGTCCGCGCGTGGATTCTCGGCCGGATCGGGAGTTGCGACCACCCTCGCCTCCGGCGGAAGCCCGTCTCCGCCGCTTCGCCGAGTCCTCCGCGCCCCTCGCGGCCGCATCGTCGCGGCGGGCGGAGGAGTAGAATCGGCGGAACATTCCGGGTAAGACCGCTCGCCATGACGCGGCGAGATCTCGATTCCGCCCCCGACGGCGACGGCGACGGCGACCGCGGCTCGGAGCGACCTCTCGAGCCGTCGGCCGACGACGGCGGTCGAGGCGACGTCCGGCGCACGCTCCTCGTCGGCGGGCTCACGCTCCTCAGCCGCGTCGCTGGTCTCGTCCGAGAAGCGACCCTAGCGCTCTTTCTCGGGACCGGCGTCGCGATGGACGCCTTCCGCGTCGCGTTCCTGCTCCCGAATCTGCTCCGCCGCCTGGTCGGCGAGGGGGCGATCTCGAGCGTCTTCGTCGCGGTCTACAGTCGCCGGCGCGGCGACACGACGGTCTTCGTCGACAAGTTCCTCACCCTGTGGTTCTCGCTCGCCGCACTGCTGACGATCGCGGGCGTCGTTCTCGTCGGACCGTGCGCGCGCGCGGTCCGGCCGCTCCTCGGGGACGGCGCGCTCGCGGAACCGGAGAACCTCGAGCTCACGATCGACGTCACGCGGGTCGTCTTCTGGTACCTCTTCTTCGTCGGGAGCATGGCGGCGCTTCACGGCGTCCTCAACGCCCGCGGCCGCTTCGGCGCGCCCGCCGGAGTTCCCCTTCTCTTCAACGTCGTCTTCGTCGGCTCGACGTTCGCTCTCGCGCCGTTCTTTCCGGCGGACACCGTCGTGTTCGCCGTCGCCTTCGCGGCCGTGTTGGGTGGGATCGCTCAGCTCGCATTTCTACTTCGTGTTCTCTGGCGGGCGGGTGCGCGCTTCCGCCTGCGGAATCCGTTCGACGATCCCTCGATTCGCGAGATCCTCCGCCTGCTCGTGCCCGGCGTACTCGGTGCGGGGGTGTACCAAATCAACATCGTCCTCAATACGGTCATCGCTGCGCGGCTCCCCGAGGGCGCAGTCTCTTCGCTCGGCTACTCGAACCGCTTCATGGAATTCGTGCTCGGAATCTTCGTCGTCGCGCTGAGCACCGTCAGCTTGACGTCGCTCTCGCGCGTCGCGGCGAGCGGTGATCGGGATGAGCTCGCGCGTCGATCGGCGAGGATGCTGCGACTCGTCGTCGTCGTGACGATTCCGAGCACGGTGGGGCTCTTCTTCATTCACGAGCCGATGATCGCCCTCATCCTCCGCGCGGGGGCATTCCAGGACGAGTCACTGCGCCTGACCGCCGCAGCGTTTCGCTTTCACGTGTTCGGACTCGTCTCGGTCGGAATCGTCCGCGCCATCGTCGCTACGTTCCACGCGCAGAAAAACCTGCGCACGCCGATCCTCGTCTCTCTCGTCGTCGTGCCCGTCGACGTCGTGCTCGCCGCGGTCCTCTCCTCGGGAACGCTCGGTCACCGAGGGATCGCGCTCGCGTCGAGCGCCGCCGCGGCGCTCCACGCGACTCTCCTTCTCGGCGCCTATGCGCGCACGCTGCCTCGGGCCTCGCTCGAAGGCGTCGCCGGGACGATCGGAAAGACGCTGATCGCCTCGGGTGCGATGGCCGGAGTCCTCTACGGGTTCTCGGTCGTCTGGGCTGCGCCCGAAGAAAAGCTTCTTCAGACGGCTTGGCTCGCCGTCGCCGTCGGTGCGGGCGCGGTGACGTACGCGGGCTCGGCTCGGCTTTTCCGGCTGGAGGAAGTGAGCCTGCTCGTGCGGAGTGTGATCCCTAAGAAGTGATTCACCACGAAGGGCACGAAGGTAAGAGGGTGGTGGTCGGTCTCTCCCCCTCTCCGACCCCCTCTAGCCTCAGAACTTCACGAACCAAAAGATCGTGTGAGTCGTCCGCCCCTCCGCCCGGCGCCGACCGTAGAGATTGAACAGCACGCTCAGCTCTTCCTCACCCGTCGTGTCGTCTCGCGTATACGTGTAGAAGGGATGGATCGCGAACTGCCGCGACGTCTCGGTCTGCCGGTTGAGATAGAGTCCGAGCAGCACTCGTGACTCGAAGTAGTCGGGACGCTGTGGGTTGCTCGAGCGATCGTAGAGCGCCCAGAGGATCGAGAGGTAGCGTTCGCCGCCTTCCCCCTCGAGGCGATTCACGGGAAAGAGGAAACGCCACGGTCGGGTATAGCGGATGGGTGCGTCACCGAAGTCTTCCGAGTAATAGAACGGAAACACGCCCCAGAAGGATGCGTCACCCTTCTTCGCGCCGAGCGCGAAGGGAATCGCGTGGAACGACCAATCGTCTCCTCGACGGTCGTACGCGAAGAGGTGAAAGAGCGACCCCCAGCCGTGACCGTCCGCTCCGGAGCGGATCCAGAAGAGCCACGGGTCGAAGCGATACACGGTCTCCGACGCGGTGGAGAAGCGTTTCGAGAGGAAGAGAAAGCGCGAGACCCAGAAATCGCCGGCGGACTCTCCCGTTTCGTCGGCGTGCAGCGGCCACACGCGGACGGCGTGGAGGCTCGCTTCGTTCCGATAGAAGAGCGACGGCCAGAGCTCGAAGCTGAGCGAGTCGCGCGCGTCCTGCAGGTGAAAGAGCGGGAAGAGCGCGTAGTAGTCGGACCGCGTCGAGCGGCTGTGGTATCCGAAGAGGGGGAAGAGGAAGAGGTGCTCGCGGTCGAGCTCCCACTCGTTCCCGACGATCTGGCGTTCGCGCTTTCCTTGCCAGTAGACCGGGAAAAACCGGTAGTTCGTCGAGCGCTCCCCACGAGCCTCTCGAGCTTCGAAGTGAAGCGCGGGCGTAAATTCGAGGACGTACGATTCCGGCGATCGTTCGTAGTTGAACAGCGGATAGAGGAGTCGAAGACGTTTCGACTGACTCGGCTCGTCGACTTTCCAGTCCGCGAGAAGCTGACCGAATGTCCAGCGGTGGCCGCCCTTCCACGTCTCGCGATCGAAGAGATAAAAATAGCGGAGGAAGCTGGGACTGTAGGCGCGGGTTTGGTTCTGCCCGAAGTAGAAGGGAAAGAGCGCGAGCGTGTCCGCGTGGTCGTCGTGCGCAGAGTAGTAGAACGGAAGGACCCAAGCGCCTCGCTCACCGTTCGCGCGGCGGTACCAGCGGGAGAGCGGCCAGAGGACGCCTCGTTCGGACGAGAGCAACTCCCGCGTCGGCGCCTCGCCCTCACCGGCGCCGAGCGGGTTCAGATGCGATCCGCTCTCGGCGGAGGGCGGCGACTCGGCCTCCGCTAGGGGGAAGAGATCGGGCGCGCTCGGATCCGCGTCGCGATCGACTCCTCCCGGCGGCACCGCGGAGTCTTCGCTCGGCGCATCGACCGCCGGGGGCGTGGGCTCCGAAGATTCGTCCGAACTCTCTCGGGCCCCGCCCTCGAGCGCTTCGGCCTTCGCCGCCTCGGCGACGAGCGCTCTCCCTTCGGGCGTCCAACCGGGTCCGTCCCGCCCCCCGATCGAACCGTCGCTCGGGAGCGTCGAGTAGACGTCCTTTGCGAGGAAGAGGTTACCGAGCGTAAGCGAGAGGTGGTACTCCTCGCGGACCGCGCTGTCGGCGATGCGATGCGAATAGTAGAACGGGGCGACGATGGTGCGGTCGACCGGCGGCGTCCGGGTTTTCCAGTAGAGCGGCGGCAAGACGTGCGAGTGAGATGCGTCGCGGTCGAACTCGCGCTCGAAGGAAGCGAGCGACCAGAGGAGGTCGAGTCGCCGCCGCACGACATCGCCCGAGTCGTTCCGTTCCTTCGTTCGGATGACAGTGCCGGCGGCGTAGTAGTCGCGCGACACTCTCTCGGAGTCATAGCGGCCGTAGAACGGGATGAAGTGACGGTGGGTCCCCGCCGGACCGTCCTGCTGGTAATAGAAGAGTGAAACGAGGAAGTCGCTCGTCTCGCCCTCTCGCGACACCCAGCCGAGCGGGAGCAGTCGGTAGTGATAGCCGTCGTCCCGCGACTCGGCGCGAAAGATGGGCCACGCGAGTCCGAGCCCGAAGCCCCGAGATTCGCCCTCCGTATCGAAGAAGCGCGTCTGCGAGTAGGCCGGCCAGAGCACGTGAAGCTGGTGACGCGACGGGAACGACCGGTGAAGGACGAACGGGAGCGCGTAGACCTCGGTCGATGTCCGGGTCCGTCGATCGAAGTAGAGGGGGATGAAAAGATGCCAGCTCCGATTGGCGCTCCCAGATTCCCACCACAGCGGAAAGCCGAAGCCGAAGGAATCGTTCGGCTCGCCCCACGCGAAGTACGTCGGAACGCCGTAGCGAAAAAAGCGGTCCATCTCGCCACCGGCCAGCCGCTGGTGCTCGATGCCGAGCGGGATCACGAACCGCCAGCGCCGCTGTTCGTTGAACGTGTCGTAGTAGGGGAAGAACCAGCGGTTGCCCCGGCTCCCGTCGGGCTCGACGTCGTGGTAGAAGAGCGGGAAGAGGAAGGACGTCGACGTCTTTCCCGTCTCGATCGTGTGTCGCCGGCGAAAGAGACCGAGAAGAGAACCCCAGCCGATTTCGTTGTCGTTCCGCCAGTAGTGGTAGAACGGCCGAAACGCGATGGAAAACGCGTCGTCGGACCGCGCGTAATGGAAAAACGGAAACGGCGCGTCGATGCGCCGGCTCGTTCCCGGCCCGCCGCCGAACCGGGAGAGAATCGGTCCGACGTACACGTCGACCCCCGCTCCGTCGGACGTGTATCCGTAGAAGGGGAACACCCACTGATAGCGATTCGGACCGCGATCGCCGACGAGAAAGAACGGGACGACCGCGAGATGCCCGCCGTCGACGTCACGTCCGCGCCAGTAGAACGGAAAGAGGTACGTCGAGCCGTGATCCCGATCGCCGGCGCGCACCCACGACGACTTGTAGAGCGGCAGTCCGCCCTCCGTCTCGTCCCACCAATTGAAAAGGTTGAGCGCCGTCCGGTCCGTGCGCAAATCGGTGATGCGCGATTCCGCGAGCTCGAGGATGTACGGCAGACCGAGACGCGTTCGAACGACGGTCTCCTGGGGGTTTCGCTGGTCGGTGCGGTGGCGGAAGAGCGGGAAGAGAACGTGGTGCGTGCTCAGCTGGTGACCGTCGGACGCCGTGTGCGCCCAGAACGGGACGAGCGCGCGAAATCCTCCTTGAGCGCTTTGAAAATCGTAGTAGAGCGGCAGAGACAGCCGGTACGACTCGTCCTCGCTGTCACCGCTGAAGTAGAGAAGCGGGAAGAGATGAAACGTCGATGACTTTGGGTCGACGTTCTCCGACCGATAGAAGAACGGCGCGAGCAGTCGCGAGTAGCTGCCGTCGGGCCGCGACGTCGTCCGGTAGAGATACAGGATGTTGCGGACGGTAGTTTCGTCGGCGGTGCGGTAGTAGTGCTCGTAGAGGGGAAAGAGCTGCGGCCCGAGCCACTCGTAGACGTCGCCGCGGTCGCTCGGCGGCGGATCGGCGGACGCCGCCCCGTCCGGGGCGCTCGGCGGGGTGGCCTCACCGCTCGGCGCCGGTGGGGGAGTGTCCCCGTCTTCGGGCGTCTCCTGCGCCGCGATCGGCCACGTAAGCAGAGTGATCGCGAAGAGAACCGCGACGCGGGTCCGATCCGCGAGCCACGCCCGTCCGAGAGTTCGGGCGTCTCCTGCGCGGCTTCCGTTCCGCGCTCGCATCCCATCCGCGCTGGCTGGCATCGCCTGGATTGCGGCTCCTCGCTGAGTTCTCTTCACACCCGCGTTCTCTTCTCGCGCGTTGTCTCCGCGCGCGTTGTCTCCGCGCGCAATCTACCTGATGGGTCCGGCAGGCGAAATCAAGAAAACGAGACCCTGCGGCTTGATTTCAAACCCTCCGCATCTATTTTTCTCTACCGTCCGATCCAGCCGATTCCGTCGTCGTTTTCTCTCCGCGAGCGTCTCTCCACGCGCAGTCGGATTCGCGCTCGCCGGCCGTTCCGAGTGCTTGCGCCGACGCCGCAGTGAATCACCCGAAGGAAGTTCCGTGAACGACGTCCGTCCTTCCCCGACCCGAACGATCGGGCGCCGCGAACTCGTCGCGACGGGGATGTCGGCGGCGCTCGTCGTGCTCGCGTTTCCGCAATTCGGCTCGGCGTGGGGGCTCGATCCGCTGATCTGGATCGCCTTCGTCCCGTTCTTCCGCGCCGCGGTGGGGCGCGGCGCGCGCGCCGGTGTCCTTCTCGGCGTCCTCCTCGGGATCGCGGTCGAAGGGAGCGGCTTCCTCTGGGTGTTCCATGCGATCCGCAGCTTCACCGGGCTCCCGGCTGCGCTCGCAGCGCTAGGGTTTACCGCGTGGATCGCGTACTCCGCGCTCCCCTGGGCGGCACTCGGAATCGCTGCCGGGCGCGCTAGACATCTTCGTTCCGTCGGCTGGGTGATCCCGTTCTGGGTCGCTCTCGAGCACTATTTCCCCCGGCTTTGGCCGTGGGATCTCGGAGTCGCGCTCTACGATCGGGCGTGGCTCTCGCAGGTGGCAGACATCTTCGGGACGAGTGGACTGAGCGCGCTCGTTCTCGTCGTCAATCTCACCATCGCTCGGCTCTGGGGAGCATCGCTTCACGCCGAGCCGCGGCCTCGCGCGACGATGGCCGTCACTGCCGCGCTGCTGATCGCCGCGGTCGTGTACGGCGCGGCGCGCGAGAGTCGGGTGCGAGAGTACGAGGAAGAGCAGTCGCCGCTCGACGTGCTCCTCGTCCAAGGCGCGATTCCGCTCGCCGAGCGAGCCCGCTCCGGGCTTTCGACCTACCTCGCGCGCTCGCGCCGCGCGCTCGCGGAATCGGCTCCGGAGAAGCCGGCACTCGTCGTCTGGCCGGAGGGCTCGATGTCGCAGATCGTCTCGACGGCGGAACGATTCTATTCGCTCGATGTCGACCTCGAGTCGGCGCGCCCCCTCGCGCTCTTCTTGCGCCACCGGCTCGATCCCCGCGAGCTCGACGTCCCTCTCGTCGCGAATGCGAGAGGCTTCGACGGCCGCCGCCAGTCTCCGTTCTCGAACCTGAACGTCTACTTCTCGCCGGGCGAAGAGCCGGTTTTCTACGAGAAGATCAAGCGAGTTCCCTTTGGCGAGGTCGTCCCCGGGATCGAGCTTCTGCCGGATTCGCTGCGTGAGAGCTGGGGGCTCCTCGTCGGAACGCTCGCGGCCGGCAACGAGAGCCCGGTCTGCGACCTCGGCGGGCGGCCGTTTCGCCATCTCATCTGCTACGAAGCCGTGCTCCCGTCGTTTGTGCGCCGTTACGCG
This sequence comes from Planctomycetota bacterium, assembly GCA_965223845.1. Classification (GTDB taxonomy): domain Bacteria; phylum Planctomycetota; class UBA8108; order UBA8108; family SXIK01; genus CBDCXR01. The sequence continues at coordinate 638,152 of CBDCXR010000004.1, forward strand.
GGGCCGGTCGAGTTCTTCGTGAACACAACCGAGGACGTCTGGTACGGGCGCACGGCGCACATTCCGCAGCACGTTGCGGTCATCCGATTGCGAGCGATCGAAAACCGCGTTCCCATCGTTCGCTGCGCCAATCTCGGGCCGAGTGGAATCGCGACCATGCGGGGAGAGTTTCTCGGCGGTGCGCGGCCCGGCGTGCCGGAGCTCGTCCGGGCCGAGCTCCGCCCGGGAAGACTCTGGACGCTCTACGGGTCCGGTGGACACCTCTTTCCGCTCGTCTGCGCCGTTCTCGTCTGCGCCCGGTACGTCGCCAGTCGAAAGAAAAGACGTGAAATTCAGTCGTCGCGGTAAGAGAATTGCTTAGGCTGTTTGCCGTCGCGCTGCGTTTGGGTTCGCCGCGATCGACGAAGAACGGACTAACATTTCCGCTCGGCCGCGACTACGGCGGCTCCACGGAACGAAATTGGCCGCCCGTCGGGAGTTGGGTTTCCCCGGCGTGTGCCACGGGTCTCCGGTACGGGTCTCTCTCGCCGCTCGATAGTGGGAGCCCGTGACCGATATCAATCGACGCGACCGCGGTCCTCTCGCCGCGGCCTGGTTCTGCCGGCGGCGGCGGAGCGCGTCCGGCGACGAACTTTCGGTGTCGCGATGCGAATGGAACTGGGGCTGGGTCAGCATCAGACGATCAAGCAGATCCAGACGCTGTCCCCCCAGATGTACATGTCGATGGAGATCCTCTGTCTGAGCACAGTGGATCTCGAGGAGCGCATCGAAACCGAAGTCGAGGACAACGTCGCGCTCGAGCTCCTCGATCGGTCCGGTGAGGGGGACGGCGACGCTCCGGCAGCCGAGGGCGGCGACCGCGACGTCTCGGCGACCGAGTCGAGCGAGGCGGGAGCCGATTCAGGCGCGACCACCGCCGACGACGACGGCTTCGAGCAGCGCTTCGAACAGTGGGCGGAGTACGCGCGCGAAGACCAGGCGGAGGGGCGTCGAGCGTCGTCATACGACGGCGAGCGGGACAGCAAGCTCGAGGCGCTCAGCAACACGGAGGATCGGCCGGAATCGCTCCAGGACCATCTCGTCGAGCAGGTCGACCTGCTCGAGGACCTGGCCGCGTTCGGGGACGACCTCTCGCCCGAGGACGTCGAGACCGTACGTTCCCTCTGCAGGGAGGTGATCTACAACATCGACGATCGCGGGTACCTCCTCTACTCGCTCGAGGAGATCGCCGAGTCCCTCGAGACGCCGGTGCGGTTCGCGCTCCTCGAGACGGCGCTCCGCGTCGTCCAGAGCCTCGATCCGCCGGGCGTCGGCGGGCGCAATCTCGAGGAGTGCCTCCTTCTTCAACTCCACCGCGACTGCCAGTCCTATCCCCTCGAGGAGCAGATCGTGCGCGAGCACCTCGAGGATCTCGGCCACAATCGCCTGCCCAAGATCGCCAAGTCGACGGGGGTGGGGATCGACGTCATCAAAACCGCCGCCGAGACGATCGCGAGCCTCAATCCGCGCCCGGGTCTTCTCTACGGCGGTCGTCTTCCGCCGGTGATTCGTCCCGATGTAGTCGTCGAGGAAGTCGACGGAAAGTACGTCGTCCGCGTGGAGAACGAGTATTCCGGCCGCCTCCGCATCAGTGCGCACTACCACCGATTGTTCAAGGAAGCGCGGAAGAATCCCGAGGTGCGAAAGTACCTCAAGAAGAAGATCGACAGCGCGGAGTGGCTGATGGCTGCCGTCCGGCAGAGGCAGTCGACTCTCCATCGCATCGCCGAGGAGCTCGTCCGGATCCAGGTCGGCTTCCTCGACCACGGCATCTCGAAGCTGAAGCCACTCAAAATGATCGAGGTCGCGGAGGTCGTAGGGGTCCACGTTTCGACGATCAGCCGTGCGATCAGCGACAAGTACATGCAGACGCCCCGCGGGATCTATCCGATGAAGTTCTTCTTCACCGGCGGCGCCTCGAAGAGCGACGGCTCGACCGAGGCACGCGGGAGCGTGATCCACCGGATCAAGGCGCTGATCGAGGCGGAGGACAAGAAGACGCCGCTCAGCGACATCGAGATCGCTCGTCTTCTCAGCGAGCGTTTCGACGTCAAGATCTCGCGGCGAACCGTGACGAAGTACCGCGAATCGGAGGGGATTCCCTCGTCGCGGGAACGTCGCGAATATTGACAGTTCGCCCGGTCGGCTCGGGCGCCGGTCGCCCGCGGAGGCGGCGAGTCCCGGGTCTCGCGCCGGGTACGTTCGTTGCAGACTCGCTCGCGCGGTCGGCCCGGACGGACTGGCAATGGGCGAAAGGCGCCCTAAAATTACGCCGAATGGCCCTCCCGAAATCCGTTCGTCGAGACCCATCGCGCAGCCGCGCCGTGATCGCCGTTCGCGATCGGCGCGGCGGTGGCGTCTCCTCCCGCCGCGCGTCTCCCTTCCCGATCGAGTCCCAACGTACCCGAGCCCGAGAGATCGGCCGCGTGCATCCGTCCCGTGCCGGATCGGCCGCGCGTGGAAGCTCCACCAGCTTCCGACCCACCCTCGAATCCGATCCGCGGCTCGCTCCGGCGAGGTGAGAACCCTTGATCGAAGTTCACGAGCTCACGAAAAGCTTCGGCGGCGTCCGCGCGCTCCGCGAAGTGTCCTTTACCGTCGAAGAGGGTGAGATCCTCGGCTTCCTCGGGCCGAACGGCGCGGGAAAGTCGACGACGATGCGCATCCTCACCGGCTTTCTTCCCGGCGACTCCGGTACCGTGCGTGTCGCCGGCCACGACGTGAGCACCGATTCTCTCGTCGTGCGCAGAGAGCTAGGATATCTTCCCGAGGGCGTTCCGCTCTACCCGGAGATGCGGGTCTCCGAGTACCTGCGCTTCCGCGCGCGCCTCAAGGGCGTGCCGCGTCGAGAGCGTGGGGCTTTCATCGGGAAGGCGCTCGAGCAGACCGGGACGACGGAAGTGAGCCGCCAGATCATCGGAACGCTCTCCCGCGGTTTCCGTCAGCGCGTCGGGCTCGCCGACGCCCTCCTCGCCGAGCCGCGGGTGCTCATCCTCGATGAGCCGACGGTCGGACTCGATCCCGAGCAGGTGCGGCAGTTCCGCGAGCTTCTCCGCAGCGTCGGAAGAGATCGGACCGTCATCCTCTCGACCCACATACTGAGCGAGGTCGAGATCGTGTGTTCCACCGTCGCGATCATTCGGAAGGGAACCGTCGTCGCGCGCGATCGCGCTTCGGACCTGCGGCGCCGGGTGAAGAGCTTCAACCGCGTCGTCGCCGAAATCTCCGGACCGGAAGACGCGGTGCGCCGCCGGCTCCGAGGGATCGAGAGCGTCTCCGATGTCACCGTCGAATCGCTCGGGGAGGGGTTCGGGCGGTTCGTCATCGACATCGAGAACGATGGCGATCTGCGCGCGCAGGTCTTCGACAGCGTTCGCGATTCCGGCTGGCGGCTTCGCGAGCTGCGGCGTGAGGAATCTTCGCTCGAAGACGTGTTCGTCGAGATCGTCGGCGAGGTGACGACATGACCGCGGCGCTGAACGTCTGGGCGGTGTTTCGCCGCGAGATGGGGAGCTACTTCCTCTCGCCGATGGCGTACATCGTGCTCTTCGTGTTCCTCCTCGTGAACGGCGCGCTCTTCTGCGTGTTCTCCTACACGTCGGCGGGACACCCGCAGCAGATCACCGTCATCATCGAAGACTTGTTTCAGTTCTCTATCTGGTTGCTTCCCCTCCTCACCCCGGTCCTCACGATGCGGCTCTTCGCCGAGGAGAAGCGCACGGGGAGCCTCGAGCTCCTCATGACCGCGCCCGTTCGCGAGGTCGAGGTCGTCCTCGGGAAGTACTTCGCCGCGCAAGGCTTCTACGCTGTCGTCTGGCTCTCGCTCGCGCCGCTCCTCGGCATCCTCGCCGTTCTCGGCGACCCGGATTGGGGCCCGGTGATCGCCGTCTACTTCGGGCTCTTTTCGCTCGGCTTTCTCCTCAACTCGATCGGTGTCCTCGCGTCCGCCGGCACGCGGAACCAGCTCGTCGCGGCAGTCGTCGCGCTCAGCGGCAACCTCTTCTTCCTCCTTCTCACGATGCTCGGAACGTTTTTTCAGGGGGACGTGGAGGTGAGGCGGCTCGTTCAGTACGTGAGCTTTCGCTGGCACTTTCTCCTCGATTATCTCCGCGGGGTCGTCGACCTTCGCTACCTCGCGTTCTACCTCAGTTTCGCGGCTCTCTTTCTCTTCTTCTCCGTGCGGGTGCTGGAGGCGCGCAAATGGCGGTGAGCACAGCGGCGAGCCCGACGAAGAAGCGATCGGCGTCGTTTGGAGGACGAGCGCGCTGGGCCGGCCGACTCCGCGTCACGGTGGGAGTCGTGCTCTCCTTCTACATCGTGTTTCTCCTCAATCTGATCGTGTTCCGCCATCCGGTTCGGTTCGACTTGACCGCGGAGTCGACGCATACGCTCTCCCCGGGGACGCGGAAGCAGCTCGAGCTGATCGGCGAAGAGATCCGCGTTCTCATCCCGCGCTACAATCAGATTCAGAATCCGGCGCACGCGGCCGAGCGGCGCGTGCTCGACCGCGCTCGGCGTCTTCTCGAAGAGTACATGGTCGCGCAGCCTCGCATCCGGATCGTCGCGGAGGTCGACGTTCTCCGCGAGCCCGAGGAATGGACCAGCGTTCGGACTCGCTACGGCCTCACGGCGAACCAAGTGAATCGATTCGTCTTCCTCGCCGGGCCGGCGAACGAGTATCGCCAGACGGTCATGCCGAGGGACCTCGCGACGTTCAAGGAGTCGCCCGACCCGCGGGTTATGGAGCCGGAAGTCGTCGCCTACCGCGCGGAGAAGGCGCTGACCGACGCGCTCAAGCGACTCGTGTTTCGCGAACGGAGACCGGTCTACGTCACGCAGGACAAGGGCGAAGTGCCGCTTCAGCCGCGCTCGCAGCTCGAGCCCGGCCTCAGCGTCTTTCGGCGCGAGCTCGAGACGTCCGGTTTCGAGGTGCGCCCGCTCGCGCTCGGGGCCGTCGACGAGATCCCTCCCGATTGCGCCGTGCTCGCGATCGTGCGTCCGGTGACCGAGTTCGAGCCGGTCGAGCTCCGGCGCATCGAGCGATATCTGAACGACGGGGGAAAGCTCATCGTCGCGCTGGGACCGACGGCCACGGGCCTCGAGGCCGTGCTCGAGAAATGGGGCGTCGGCTGCGGCGACGGGGTCGTCGTCGAGCGGCGGTTGTCGGGAACCGCGCGGCTCGATTCGAAGGAGCCGACCGCCACGCGATTCCACCCGACCCATCCGATCACGCGTGTCTTTCGCGACGCCTCGCGCTTCGAAGTGCAGCTTTACGCGCCGCGTCCGCTCGCTCCCGGCGGAGCGGGACGTGGGCTCGAGGGACTCAGCTTGCTCGATCTCGTATCGAGTCCGTCGACGGGTCGCAGCTTCTATCTCGTCGATCGAGACCGCCGCGGCGACGCGGCGGCCATGGCGCCGACACCGGGAGACTTCAGTGTCGCGGTCGCGGTGCGCCAGCAAGTTCCCGACCGCCCACCGGCCGGATTCCAGCGGATCTCGACGCGCCTCGTGGTCGTCGCGGGAGCGAGTCTGTTCGCCGACCCGAAGCTCCCTCAGTTCTCCCACCGCGACTTCGTGATGAATTCGATCAACTGGCTCGTCGGCCAGGATGAGCTCGCGACGATCGGTGGTGAGGAGTGGGTGAAGCGAACGCTCAAGTCGGGCCGCGAGATTCGCCAGTTCCTGTTTTGGGCGCCGGTGGTCGTCTTTCCGGGAGTGTGTCTCCTCATCGGTGTCGTCGTCTACTTCGTGAGGCGTTCGTGATGACTTGGCGCACGAATCTCACGCTGCTCATCGTCAGCGTTGCGCTTACTCTCTACTTCCGCGCGTTCGAAGCTCAGCCGCCCTCCTGGGACCGGCTCGGCCTCGTCTTCGATCGTCTCGAGGCGAGCGAGATCGTCGAGCTCGAGCTCTCGCAGCCCGCAGCGAGCAACGACGCCGCGGCGGGCGCCGACACGCGAGCCATTCGACTTCGATTCGAAGGGCGTCACGGCGGCCTCCCGGCGTGGTGGCTCGTCGAACCGATCGAATTTCCGGCCTTCCACCCGCGCGTGCGCGGGCTCACCGGAGAGCTCGCGGACCTCGTGCGCGTGGCGGAAGCACCGGGCGCTGAGGTGTTCGACGGACCGCCGCAGATTCGGGCTCGATTCAAAACGCGGGATGGCGTCGAGCGAACGCTCGACATCGGTCCGGACCACCCGGACGCGACGCTCGGACTCTGCTACGCCCGGCTGGGCGACGAGACGTTTACGATCCGCACTCGCGCGCGACTCAACCTGACCGTGAAGCTCACGGACTTGCGCAGTCGAGCCTTGGTTCCGATCTCCCGCGATCGGATGACCGCGATCGAACTCGCGCGCGCCGGTGAACGAGCTCTTCGCCTCGAGCGCGCCAAGGGGGCGGCGCGAGATGAGGGCCTCGTCTGGGAAGATCGCTGGCGCCTCGTCCACCCGCTCGAGTCGCTCGCGGATCGGGACAACGTCGAGACGCTCGCCGACGCGCTCAACTCGTGGACGATTCGCGAGTTCGTCGACGATGCGGCGACCGACGATGTCCTCGCGCGAGCAGGACTCTCTCCCCCGCGATTCGGCATCGAGGTTTCCCCTAAGGAAGGTCCCGCGGTCCGCCTCGAAATCGGCGGTGACGTCCCGGAGGTCGACGGGGGGACCGGCGAGCGTTTCGTGTACGTGCGTCCGGCGGGAACGCGCTTCCTCTTCGCGGCCGAAAGAACGCTCGTCGATTCGCTCGCGAAGCCGGTCGACGAGTATCGGAGTCGATTCGTATTCGATCTCGGGGCGGCCGAGGTCGTTCGCATCGAGGTCGATGTCCTCTCGGGCGAAGCTCCGCCGATCTCGTTTACTTTGCGTCGCCTCGAGATCTCCCGCGGCGAGCGCCACGCCGGCGAGCGCGAGCACGCGGAGCGCCACGCTTGGCGCGTGGAAACGGGTGACGATACTTACGCGGCCGATCGCGATCGCATCGCGGAGGTCCAGCGCGAGCTCCGGTTTCTCGCGATCGAGAAGTTCGTTCCGCCCGCCGAGCGCGCCGCGAGCGGCGTCGACGAACCGCGTGCGCGCGTCCGGTTCGCGCTCGACTCCGGGCGGGAGCTCGAGCTACTCGTCGGACCGAAGAGCACGGATCCGCTCGACGAGGGCGTCGAGGTGTACGCGGTCGCGCGCGCCGACGAATCGGGCGCCTATCTCGTGCTTTCGCGTCTCTCTCGGTGGGCCGCGAGCGGCGCGGACGAGTTTCGTGATCGCTTTCTCTCCGACGTCGAGCCGACACGCGTGATCGAGGTGACACTCCAGCACGGCGGTCGTTCGTGGTCGGCGATGCGTCTTCCCGGCGAGAAGTCGTGGAACCTCTCCGACGAAACCAGCATCGCTCCGGGGCTGACGCTTCAGTCGCGACTCTTCGATGACCTGATCGAGGAGCTTCACCGCGATGTTTTCCGGGCGGAGCGATTTTTCTCGGGCGAGCCGACCGCGGCGTCCGGCTTGGCGGGCGGAGGGGCGGTGTCGACCGTCGCGGTCGAGGTCGACGGCCCGTCGGCTCGATTTCGGACGCTCTACATCGGGAACCCCGTGGCCGGCAGTTCGCCCCTCGAGTACCATGCGCGAGTCGACGACGCGGCGGTGCCGGTGTTCACGATCGGGGCCAAAGTTCCCGAGCTCGCTCGGAAGATCCGCGAGCACATCACCGCGATCTCGTCGCCGTGATCGCGGAATTCGGGGCTGGTGTGCCGGGCGCCGAGCCAGCGTCCCCGGCGGTCGGCGCGGGCGCTTAGCCCGCATCTCCCGCCGCATCCGGGGACCCGGCGAATCGTGAATGGATCCGGGGGCACGGCCCAGACCGGAGGTGCGTTCCGCACGCCGCTCGATCGAGGTGGGGACGCAACCGATGCTCGGTCGGCGACTTGCGGTCGAGGAGGGAGGATGCTCGTGAGAACTCCGGGCTAACGAATGGACGGTCTGACGTGCGATGCGTGTGACGCCGGTCTGCTGCTCGATTCCGATGTCCGCTACGTCGTCAAGGTCGAGGGATACGCAGCGTACGATCCCCTGGAGCTGACCGCTGACGATCTGCGCCGGGACCTCGAAGCCGAGATGCGCGATGTCGTGTCCCGGCTGTCGAGCCAAAGCGCGGCCGAGGCGGAAACCGACGTTCACCGTGCGTTCGAGTTCGATCTCTGTCCTCGGTGCTGGCGGCAGTTCGCCGGGGATCCGCTCGCCGCCGTGAAGGCGGCTTCGAGCCGAGGATCGCCCCGGGGCACAGAAAACTCGGAGGACGAGCGCGGGGCGGACGGCGACGCGGGCCGGCCGACCGACGACCCCGGGTCGGAAGCCTAGCCCGGAGACGTAGACGCGTCTTAGAGCTGGGGAGCTACGCTCACGCCGGCGAAGCTGGTTGGGACGCGAGGGAACCGATCGAAAACGTGTAAAAGGATAGAAAAGCCAAGGAGATCAAGAGATTGGTGGTTGGTGGAGTGATCTCTCAATTTTACGTGGTGGTGGACAACCCCGGCTTTTCTATTCCATTTCCTCTGTTTTCTTCAGTTTCATCGCTGTCCGTGAGGAGCGCGCGATGGTGGTTCGCGGAGCCGTCCCCGGGCGATTCGCCCGAGCGGATGTCTCTCGACGGAGAGTTCACGCCGTTTGGGGATCGACTGGCTCCTACGCGAGAATCAGGCTGACGAACTTCGCGGGCTCAACTCGGCTGCTGCTTCTTCGGGGTCTCGAGAGGGTCTCGCTCGGATGCAACTCTACGGGTGCCGGATTCCGTCCTTCCACCGGACGGCGCGCTCTCGAGTCTCTTGTTTCGCCTGTCTTCCAAACGCCCGATCGCTTCGAGCACGCTCCGGGGATTCCGGGGGCCAGCGCGTGGCGTTGTTCCTTGGGCGATCGTAGCCGTCGGCGACGGGGCGCCGATCAGCCGATCAAGTCGGGCACTGGACGATTCGATCTTGCTACCGATTCCTGCGCATTCTTGGGGCCGGTTCCGTGACCCGACGCGCTGGGTTGGGTATTCTGAGGTCCGAGTGCGACGTCCACCAAATGCCTGATCATTGAGGTCTGTTCGGTGCGAGTCAAGAAAAAAAACTCGGTGCTCGGGCGGTGTTCTCGCGAACGTATCTCCCTCGCCGGTAGGACCTTGTGCTCGCTCGCGGCACTCGCATTGCTGTCCGTCGGAGGAGTCGTCCTGATCGGGGCGAGCGGGCCCCGCGTCGCTGCCCAGAGCTCGACCGAACCCCCGGTCGCGAACTCGGCGGACGGCGAGCCGGCTCCGGCCGGGAAGGACGAAGGTCGCGCCGCGGAAGCCGGAGAGGCGCCGGCCGGCGAGGCGGGCGACGCGATGTTCCTCGAGCTCCGCGAGCGGTTTCTGGATCGAGACTCCATCCGGCGGGACGTGGACGAGTTCGCCGCCGCCCTCTTCGAGAGGGCTCGCGGCGAGTCTCCCGCGCGGCTCGGTCGCGCTCGTCGCTTGGCCGCGGAGGCCTATGAGATCGCCGGTCGCTTCAAGGACGCGCGGCGCGTCTACGGCGAGCTCGCGCGGTTGGGTCCGCTCGACGAGCACCGCGCTTTCGGGCTCTTCGCGCTCGGCCAGGATCGATTCGAGCGAGAGTTCTACTTCGAGCGACGCGGGAAAACGGGCGCGACGCTCCCCGGCGCGAGCACCTACTGGGATCTCCTCGTGCGGAACCATCCCGATTCGCGCTGGACGCAGCAAATCGCGCGGCCCCGGCGGTACTTGAGTCTAGCGGCGGGCGGCCAACCCATCCCTCGATTCGAGGCGGAGTTCGCGATCCCCGGTGGTGCGGCTGAGACCATTTCTTCGGAGAGCCTGGCGGGGAAGGTCGCGTTCCTACACTTCTGGCGCGCGGGGAACGGTGTCGAGCGCGATCGCGGAGCCGAGATCGACGCCGCGGTGAGAGGCACCCTCGAGAGCTTTCCCGACCTCGCAGGGCGGCTCGTGTACGTGGGGATCAACGTCGACGCAGACGAGGCACTCTTTCGCGAGGCGCGCTCGCGCTGGAAGACCGCTCGGCCGGAGCACCACGCCGGTAGTTTCTCCGCGCCGCTCGTCGAGGCCTTCGCCCTTCCGCGCGTGCCGCACTGGGTCGTCATCGGGCACGACGGCATCGTCCGTTTCATCGGGGCCGATTACCCGCGCTTTCAGGAGGCGGGCGGATTGGCGATGCGTCGAGCGCGCGGACTCGACGAGTAGATCCGCGGTCGGGGAGCCTGCCGCCCTTCGGGAACTCGCTCGACCGCGCACGCTCGCCTCGACCGCTGCGGCTCCGCCACATCTCGTTGCGTGCGTCGGCGGGCCGAGGTGAATCGAGAGCTGAGTGATGCGCGCGGCTTACGCAGCCGCACTCGTCTCCGAGAGGAGCTTCATCGCCCGTAGCGTTCAGTGCGCGGGTGCATTTGAGCGTGACGTCGCGCGTGATGGTCGTTCGTTCGGATTCCATCGCCGCCGCGTCCGAGTGTCGCCATGTCCATCGTGTGGGGTGGTTAGATCCGACCAGGCATTTTGTGCAGGTTTTTTTGCCCGAGGTTTTTTTGTGGATCGCGTTTCTACGGAGATGTAGTTGTCGATAGTCGTCACCTCTATTAGGCGTTGGAGCTAGTTTTGAATCTACTCTCTAAAGCGTAGTGCAAACGTTTAGGGAGTGTTCAAGCCATTCGGAAGGGGGTTCCCATGCGGCTGTTGCTACTCTCAACGATGCTCGCGGTGTCCGGTTGGTTTTGTTCTTCGACGGTCGCGCAGAATCCTCCCGCCTGCACCGGCGGAGAGACCTACAGTTTCGAAGTGCAGACGAGCGTCGACGGCGGCGCAACGTGGCAGTCGGGCGACATCACGCTGTGCAATCACCCCGGCTACACGGTGGAGTTGGCGGTGCGGACGAGGATGACGATCACCTCCGGACAGACGGAGGCTTGGTCCTTCGGCCTTCGGCACGACGACACGTTCCTGCAGTGGTATTCCGGCAGCGCGACCATCGACGGTGTCACGACGAACGGTACGGATACGGCGACCGTTCAGAACGGTGCGCCACCGGACACCGATGAGACCGACATCATCACGTCGAGCACCGGGTTCACCCAAGGAGTCGTCGTGGATCTCGGCGGAGGCAACACGCTGGCTCCGACGGCCAATTTCGTTACCGCGAGCGCGTGCTACACGATCCTCGTCCCGCCGTGGGAGGGTCAGTATCCCCTTACGTTCAGCTTCGTGAACGACCTGGGAAGTCCGGCCACGCCGTGCATCGTGACTCAGGACGGCCAGAGCAACGCCGCCTGCGCGAAGAACGTCACGGTCAACATCAACGCCGACTACGACGTCGTGCCGTGCACGGTCTACCCTCCGGCGTGCACGTTGAGCAGCAATGAGAAGGGAGGCGGCGCCGGCCTTCCTCCGCCTCAGAATACGGCGGGAACCGATTTTCGTCGTGCCGACAGCAATCAAGACGGAACCGTCGACATCACCGATCCCATCGTGACCCTGGGATTCCTTTTTCTCGGCAATCCCGCGCCGGGCTGTTTGGACGCAGCGGACTCGAACGACGACGAGGAGGTCGACCTCAGCGATCCCGTCCACACCCTGAGCCACCTCTTTCTCGGCGGTGACGCTCCTCCGGATCCCGGCACGTCCACTTGCGGCCCCGACCCGACCGACGAGACGACGATAGCCCTCGATTGTCAGGTCTACAACGCCTGCGTCCAGACGGACACCGACAACGACGGCTTGACGGACTTCTTCGAGGGAGTGATCGGGACCAATCCGGCGAACGACGATACGGACGGGGATAACTTCTCCGATGGAGAGGAGGTTCTTCCGACGGGAGTGCCCGGATGCAACGGTGGGGCGCTCAACATCAACACGCTCGGCGCCGATCCGACCGTGCCCGACATCTTCGTCGAGATCGACTTTATGGTCCAACCGGGGCCCGGAGGCCACAGCCATCAGCCGATGAATGCCGCTCTGACACTGGTCGTGAATGCGTTCGCGGCCCAAGGAATCGCGCTCCACCCGGACACGGGCGCCGCGCCGTTCAATCTCGGGGGAGGAAACTCTCTCGGGCACCAGGCCGTTATGGGGTTCGGACAAGGGAACCCCGACTTCGCGGCCACGAAGACGCAGAACTTCGACAACAACAACCGCTGCAACGTGTTCCACTACAATACGTGGGTCCACGACCACCGACCGAACAGCTCGTCCTCGGGTCGAGCGGAAATCGGCGGCGACGATCTCATCGTCAGTCTCGGCAGCTGGCCGAATCAAAACGGCACGCTGCTGCAGCAAGCGGGCACCTTCATGCACGAGCTCGGGCACAATCTGAATCTTCGTCATGGAGGAAACGAGAATCGCAATCGAAAACCGAACTACTCGAGCGTCATGAGCTACAACTACCAGACCGTCGGTGTCGACACGAACTGCGATACCGTCGCCGACGGCGTCATCGATTATTCGGGTGTGGCGCTCGCCAATCTCGACGAGAACGCTCTCGACGAGTCGGTCGGAGTCTGCAACGGCGTGCCGATCGATTGGAATGGCGACGGCGACACGAACGACGTGAATCTGTCGCGGAACATCAATTGCCGAGACTTTGTGAATCAGACGAGCTGCGCCGATCAGACCTTGAATGTCCTCACCGGCTTCGATGACTGGGCGAACATTGTGTTGTTCATGAACAGCGATCAGGGCGGCGGCGCTGGGCAGGAAGAGGACGAAGAGTGTATGACGCTCAACGATTTGTGATGTCATGGAGCCGAAGAGACCGGCGGACTTGGTCGTTTGGGTTCTTCTGCTCGCGGTAGCGATCGCCGGGGGAACGGCTCGAGTCGGCGCTCAAGACTCGGTGCCGTTCCTCGCGGACGAGTGGACGTTCGGCGGCGAAAACGCCGACCGTGCGAACGCGCAGATCGTGGCGTCCGACGGGACGCTCGTAGCGGCGGGATTGACCTACACATCCGATGCTGACCACGCGGCGGACGTCTACCTGATTCGCACCCGTCCGGACGGAAGCTTGATCTGGGAGCTCGCGTTTGGCGGACCGTCCTTCGACGAGGGCGCGTCCGTCGTCGAGGCCCCGGACGGTACGTTCGTCGTCGCAGGCGTCACCGACCCGGGCGGGCCCTGTCCGCCGTCTTGCGAGCCCGAACCTTCGGATCTTTACCTCGCCTCCGTTCACCCGGACGGGCGAGTGCTCTGGGAGCGGACCTTCGGTGGCTCCGCATCGGATGCCGCCTCGGATCTCGTCTGCGCGCGAGACGGTGGATTCGTCGCGGCCGGCTCCACCCGTTCATCGGGATCCGGGCAGAGCGACGTCTACGTGGTGCGTACCGATGCCCTCGGAATGTCGCTCTGGGAGCGCGCCGTGGGCGGCGAAGGAAACGACGTCGCGCACGCCGTCTGCGAAGCGCCCGGCGGAGGATTCGTCGTCGTCGGCGAGACGTCTTCGCTCAGCGATTCCCGGGACGTCTACCTCGTTCACGTCGACGCTCACGGGGACACGGTGTGGGAGCGAGCGATCGGCGGGCCCGACGCGGAACAGGGCGTCGACCTCCAGCCCGCCGAGGACGGCGGATGGGTCCTCGCGGCGCGACTCTTCCGCGGCCCTGAGGACGGCGGCATTTATCTCGTCGCGGTAGATCGAGATGGCCGCCCGCGGTGGGAGGAGCTCGTCCGGGATCCCGCCGGGCCGGTTCGCAACTTTCCCGCGGCGCTCGTCGAGGCTCCTGGCGGTGGCTGGATCATCGCCGGTCACACGGACACGTCGACGACCGCCGCGGATGCGTTCCTCCTAGGCGTGGACCCCCGCGGCCGGCGAGTCTGGGAGAAGGCATTCGGAAACGTCGATCAGTTCGACGTTTTGCGGGCGATCGCGCTCAGCTCGGACGGTGAGCTCCGTGTGGCCGGAAGCACGGGTGCCGTGAAGTCTCGGTCGCTCTCCGATGACTCCGACGTCTATCTCGCTCGACTCTCGCGGCGGGAGATCGCCGACGGGGTGTTCGTTCGCGGCGACGCGAACGACGACGGCGAGCTCAACCTGCCGGACGCGGTCTTCACGCTCGCCCATCTCTTTCTCGGAGGCCCGCCTCCCGATTGCTGGGACTCGGCCGACTCGAACGACGACGGGGCGATCACGCTCAGCGATCCGATCTACCTGTTGAATCGTCTCTTCGCCGATGGGCGTCCGCTGCCGCCGCCGTATCCGGCTCCCGGGGAGGACCCGACGGCGGACGGCCTCGACTGCGCGAGGTAGATCACGGCCGGATTCACTCGGCGGGGCTCGAGCTCGCCTCCGGCGATTCGGGCGACACCGTCGGCGATCCCGAATCCGCGCTGCCGTTCCCCGGCTTCAGATTCCCACCTCCGCGGGAGAGTGGATTGAACATCTCGACTCCGGAAACCTCGTAGACCGGAGCGTCGACGTCCTCGTAGCCCTCGGGGACCTCGACGACCGTGCCGCCGCCCGCGAGGAACTGCCGGATCAGGTGGGTGAGGGCGACGGTGTCGTAGTAGCCGAACCCGTAGAAGCGGACTCGACCCTCCTCGTTGACGAAGTAGATCCCGGGAATGCCCTCGAGATACACGTCCTTGAAGTGAGTCGGTTCGAGGAGGCCGACGCGAAACCCAGAGTGACCGCTCTTTGCGAGAGCGTCCTTCACGTACTGCGCGCGACCGTCCTCGATGTGGTTCTCCCAGGCGAGAACGAGAAACTCGAGATTCTTCTCCTCTGCGAACTCCTTCCGCGCGGCGGCGAGACCATCGAGCACTTTCGCGCCCGTCACGGACCAGCTGCCCCAGAACAGCACGACGAGCTTCTTCCCGGCGAAGTTCGCGATCCGAAGAGGACGGTTGTCGAGGTCGAGCACGCGCAGGCTGAACTCCCAGGAGCCGGACCCGATCAGGTAGGAGCGGAGGCGGCGGAGCTCCTGCGCGAGCGAGACGCGATCGGGTCGGTCGGAGAGAATCGGAAGCGGGCCTCCGCGCCCGGCATCTTGGACTCCGCGCGCATGGAGTGTCCGCTTGATCTCGGCGAGGGCGGCCCTGAATCGCGCGTCCGACGCGTACGGCTCGAGGGCCTTGCTGGCCGCGAACAGCGCGGCGTTGTCGACTCCCGCGTCGGCGGCGGCTTCGAGCGTGCCGAGAACGCCCTCGCGGTCTTCGAGCGCCGCGAACGCCTCCGCGAGCAGGCGACGTCCCTGCGGAAACGCGCGGTCGGCGTCGATGTGAGCCGCGAGACGATCGGCGCACTCGCGGTGTTTCCCGGCGGCGTGGAGCGTGCGCCCGAGCTCGTAAACGAGTGCGTCGCTCTGCGGGGACGAGTCGAGCGCGAGCTCGATCGCGACGAGCGCCTCGTCGAAGCGTTCGTCCTCGCGACAGATCTTGGCCTTCAGAGCGATTGCGGCGAGGTGCGCGGGGGCGTCGGAGAGGAGAGCGTCGAGATGCCCTTCGGCCTCGGAGGAGTTTCCGGCCGAGAGCGCTGCGCGAGCACGCGCGAGAAGCGACTGCTGCTCGCGGATCGCAGCCATCCGCTCGGCGATCGACGGGCCCTTCGACGCGGAAGTCGCGGGCGAGTCGGCGGCCTCTTTCGGCCGGGGCGCGGTCGCCGGGAGATCCGTGTCGCTCGCGCCGGATCCCGGCGGCGACGCGGTGGAGGCGACGGGTGGAGGCGAGGTCGTAGCGTCCGCGTCGGTCGGCGGCGCCGACGGTTCACACGCGAGGAGCGCGAGCGCGCTGGTGACGAGAAGATAGGATCGATTCATGACGCTGTACGGACTCAGGACGTTTGTACGACGCGAAGAACAGCTCCCGGCGATCGATAGGAGCCGGCTACGGGGATTCGGATTCGAGAGCAAGTCGCGTGCCTGAATCGGGACCGCCCTGGCCGCTCCCCGAGGGGACCGCTCGGGTCGGCACGGCGACGACGCATTCTAAACGAGAGTGCGCGTGAACGCCGGCGGCGGCAAAAGAAAACCCGCCGAGCGGGCCGCGCAAACGGGCCACTCGGCGGGTTCTCGCCGCACCGATCAGCGATCGGAGGGGGCGATCTCAGCAGCCGCTGAAGCTCTCGCAGGTCAGACCGCCGTCGACCGCCGGAACCGTACCGCAATCGGGGAACGGAGCGGACGGAGCCGCACCACCCTCGAAGAGGTACATGAGGAGGTGCATGATGTCCGGCATGTCGACCATGCCGTCGTCGTTGGCGTCCGCGGATTCCTGGCACGGCGAAGCCGTCCCCTGACGGAAGACTTCCTCGACGATCCAAATCGGGTCGGAGATGTTGATCCGGCCGTCGTCGTTCGCGTCGCCGCGGACGAAGGGGCCGAGGTTGTTCCCGCCGCCGCCTTCGATCGTGACCTGAGCCGACGCGGTCGAGATGTTGCAAACCTCGACGCTCCGACCTTCGACCGTGATCACGTTCTCGACCGGCTGACCTTCGCCGATCAGGCCGTCGATGTAGGCGAGGGTCGAAGACTGACCCGCCGTACCTTCGAGCGTCATTGCGATCATCGACTCGGTGCCCACCGGCGCGAGCGTGTTCGGACAACCGAAGCAGAGGACGACGGCGCTGACGGCGCCGTGCTTCCCGTTGTTGTCTTCGGCGGTCGCGAGGCGAGTCTTGTTGAAGCCGCTGTCGAAGCGAGTCTCACCCGAGGTGCCGTCGGTCGTGACCGCGGTGATCATGACGTCGCCCTGGCTCTCGATACTGAGCGACCAGCCCTGGACGCCGGGATTGTCGGCGTCGTTCGTCGCGGCGCTCGCGTAGATCTTGTCGCCCGAAGCGATCGTGACCGCACCGGCCGCGGAGCAGTCGGCGGAGTCGTCGATGAGGCCTTCGCCGGGGTTCTCGTTGACGAGCGCCGCCGTCGAGAAGCCGACGCGGTGCGTCGCGTCGCAGCAGCCGGGGCCACCGCCGCCCGCCACGTTGAGTGCGACGGAGAGCTCTTCGGTGTTGAACGGCGCGCTCAGCCCGTTTTCGGTGATGACGAGCTCGACCGGCTGGCCGTCGCCGACGAGTCCTTCTTCGTACTTGAGCGTTCCGGTGCCGTTCGCATCCGGGATCGTCCACTCGACGCCGAGCGCGAGGGCGGACGCCGTCATGTTGCGCGGAAGAACGTTCGGGCAGCCGAAGCAAAGGACGACCGCGCTCACCGCGCCTTCCTTGCCGTTGTTGTCTTCGGCGAGCGCGAGGCGAGTCTTGTTGAAGCCACTGTTGAAGACCGCTTCGGTATCCGTGCCGTCCGTGGTGATCGAGGTGATCTTCCCGCCTTCGGCGGTCATGCCGAGCGACCAGCCCTGGCAGCCCGCTCCGTCACCCGCGTGAGTGACGTCCGCGGTGTAGTTTCCGGAGACCGTCGCTCCGGCGTCACCCTCGAACGCGTCGGGTCCACTGAAGCCGATCGTGTAGTCCTGCGCCGACGCGGCGGAGGCCGTCAAGAGAGCTGCACAGATGGCCAAGGCTTGGCGCTGCACTCGCTTCATTTCTACCTCTCCTCAAAAGAAGTGATTCGCACTGGTTTGGTGGCGATCGAGGTTCACACGCGTGATTTCGCTGTCGGCGAATGGTTCGCTCAGCGAGTTGGACGTGTTTTTCTCGATACGAGCACGTTCACTAGCGCGGACCGGGGTTTTCCTCGGTGCGCGGGTTCGCGCAATCCTCGATCTTTCTTGTACTGAATTCGCTTCGACGGCCGCTCGAACTCGAGCGTGCTCCCCTCGCCACGAACGCCGAACGGAACGGACTTACGTCACCCGTTCTGCGGCCGCTGCTAGGAGGAACCGTGCTCACGAACGTCCTGTCTCAATTCGAGACCCTTGGGTTAGCAACTGTACTGCTCGACGTCCGATGTTGTCAATCTTTCCGCTCAGTTCCTAACGAACAAAACAAGGGGCGAACACGAGCGCCGTTTCGAATCCGTTGAACGTCACCCGTTCGTCCGAATTCGCGCGTCGCTCCCGCTCTTAGCCGGCGGCGTTCCGTTGAGCCGTTCGGTCCACAGCGGGAGCGCTCGACCCCCTGGTCGAGTCTCGCGACGGAGCAGCCGAACGAATGGGTCAGCCGACATAAAAAGCGGGCCCGAATCTCGCTCGAGATTCGGGCCCGCTCGACGGTACCCGTTTGACGAGGCGCCGACCGAAATCAGCGCCGCGTCACGGTGTCAGTGACGAATCACGGACACGCGCCGACACCGAGCTCGTCGTAGCTCGGGCAGTCGCCCGGGATCTGGACGCAGTTGAACGCATTCGCGACGTCCGCGAGCACGTGAGCCACGTTACCGGGCAGCTGCGACGCGAAGAGCCAGTTCAGGCCTCCCGCCGCGTCGGCGATGTTGACGTCGCCGTCACCGTTCCAGTCCGCCAGCGCAAGACCGGCTTCCGTGTAGGTGATGATGCCCTGGTCGTCCTTCGTGGCGACGCACTCGTTGATCTCCTGCTGTGCGAACAACGCGTTGAGCAGGAAGACCATGTCGGACACGTCGAGCTGAGCGCTCAGGTTGAGGTCACCCGGAATCAGGTTCGTGCCACCCGAGACGCAGGTGAACGAGCACGACGCCGTCGCCGTGTCGCCGCAGCCGCCGTCGGCGGTCGAGACGCTCACGGTGACCTCGCCGGTCTCCGCACCTTCGGGGATCTCGCACTGAACCATGATCGTCGCGCCCGTGGCGTCGCCCACGATCGACCCGCCTTCGACGGACCACTCGTAGGTGACCGCGCCGTCGGCGCCGCCGACCGCGGCCGTGAGCTCGACGAGGCTGCTATCGGCCGCCTCCGAGGGACAACCCTCGATCGCGACCGAGTCCACCGCCTCGGTGCAAACCGAAGCGAGGCGGACGTTGTCGACCTCTTGGTGAGCCGTGGCACCACCGGTCGCACCGTTGAACCCGAGCACGAGGTCACCCGCGGGGAGCGGAGCGATATGCGTGCTGAGGACGTGCATCCGGTCCGTGCTGCCGTCGTTGGCCGTCACGTACGCGTCGACCTGACCGCTCGGGAGGTACGTCACTTCGACGTGGACACCCTCGGGCGCGAAGATGCTCGGGAGAGCGTCGGTCGGAACGCCGAAGCGGACGTTGTCCTGAATCGACAGGACGCTTCCGTTGACGTTCACACCGAGGTGCCAGTTGCAATCGAAGCCCGGCGAACCGGCGTCGCCCGGGTCGTTGCCGCCGACCCAGTTGTCCATCTCGATACCGAAGCTCGGGAAGCACTCGGCTCGCTGGACGACCGCGCCGCTATCGTAGGCGAGGCCTCCGCCGCCGCCACCGAGGAGCGTCGGAAGGTCGAGACCACCGGGGAACGGCGCGAGCGCAGACGCGAGGCCGTCCTCGGCACCGGTCGCGATGACCGTGAACTGGAAGCCGTCGGCCGGGTTCGGATCAGCCGCCGGATCGCAGCCGCCGTCACCCTTCGACATGTAGGCGTCGAACTCGACCGAGAAGCCCTCCGCGATCAGCGCAGCGCCGGCATCACCGGACGCCGGAACGCCGTAGTAGACCGCGTGGGCCTGACCACCCGTCCCGTCTTCGGTGACGCGGAGTCGTCCGTCGACAGCCGCCGGCGAGAAGTTGTTGGTGTCGTTGTCGACCACGATTCCGAGGTCGCTGTCGTCGTCGTACGTAAGGAGCGCAAGCTCGGTGTCACCGGCTCCCGTTCCGAGCGTCTCGACGTCGTCCGACTGGATGTCCATCGAGTAGACGACTGTGGTTTGGTTGCCGGAGTGCGCCGTGAGGCTCATGCCGACAAGAACTTCGTCGGGCATCAACCCGGCGTGGTCATCCGAACCGACGAAACAATAGCCGCCGTCGGGATTCCCCTCGCCGTCGTCGAACGCCATGTAGACCGAGATGACCTGGCCGCGCCGGATCATCATCATGTGCTCGGGACGCCGCGTGATGCGGTCCGCCGGGTTGCCGAAGCCACCGTCGGGGGTGTTCCGGAGCGCGCCGTCATCGACGACGTACACATTGTCCTGGCTGCCGCGACCCTGATCGCGCCGGTGGAAACCGTTCACGCGTCGCTGGAGACGCGGGAGGTCGATCGGCTCGTTCGAGGAGGCGACGTTGGTCTGGCACTGGGTGTAGCGGGCGTCGGTGTCGGTCGAGTACCGAGCCATGATGCCGTGCTTACCCCAGCGGCTTCCGGCGACCGGGTCGACGCGGCTCTTGATGTGCGCGCGCGCCGTGAAGTCTCCCGTCACCTTCTTGTAGGCGAAGTGGAAGCTGTCGCCGTCCTGCCAGATATCGCTGCCGTTTCCGACCTGCGTGTAGTCGGTGCCGTCGAAGGCGAGGTCCGGGTTGTTGGCGTTCCCGGTGTCGTGGGCCTGATCGAAGATACCGACCGGACCGGAACCCTTGAGGACCGTCTCCTTGTTGCCCGCGCCGCGGCGGGTGTTCGACGAAGCGAAGCCCATGTTCCGCGTGCCACCGACGCCATCGGCGTAGCCGAAGACGCTCCAGACGTCCGGACCACCACCGAGCTGGTAGCTGACACCACCATTCAGATCCTCACGGGAGACGTTTTCCCAGGTGATCGTATTGCCGGTGAAGATCGTGAACACCGAGTCGTCGGCGAAGTTCGGGACGGGGAAGCAGGTGATGCCTTCCGTGATCGGAGTGTCGTCGGAGTTTTGGAAACGGAAACGGAAACCGTGTCCGCCACCACCCTCGAACACCTTGATCATGACCTTGTGGTAGCCAGCGGACAGGTCACCGATGTCGAACTGATCTTGCACGGAGTTCGCACCGCCGAATCCACGCGGGACGCTGCGGGAAAACACCGAGACGCCGTCGATGATGACCTGAACGCTGTCGTCGCTCGCGACACCACCACGGACTCCCGTGAGATCATTCTCGAACTTGACGTACGTCACCGAGTACATCATGACGTTGTTGATGTCGCCACAGTAGACGTCGGCGTTGTAGTCGATCGTGTCGTTCGCATCGAACACGGCCGTCCAGCGTCCATCGGGGCCGAGACAGCTTCCGACGAAACCCGTCGAAGCGGCGACCCCGAAGTCGATGTTCTCCACATCGCCATCCTGCGGCTCGACGTCGAGTTCGTTGTTGTCACCGGCCAGGTAGTCCATCTCGATGTCGGCGACCGCGGGACCGGCGCCGCCACCCTGGGCGAGCGGTCCGAGGTGGACCCAAGCCTTGAGGAAACCGAACTCGTTGACGTTCGATTCGGGCGTGAAGTCGATCGTGTCATCCGCGACCGTACCGCCGTGCGAGATGTTCGAGATCTCGGCGCCGTGCGGCGTGATGCGCTCGACGACCGTCGCGGTCGCTTCACCGCCACCGGTCTCGGACGAGCGAATCGTGACCGTGTTGTCCGCGGTCGGCGCGAACTGGCCGCCATCGGAGAGGACGCGACGCACGGTCGCCGCCGGCGAAAGATCGCCGACCGGGTCCGGACCGAGGAACACGATTCCGTCGTCTTCCGAGTCCGTCTGCGCGACACCGTTCCGGTCGAAGATGCGGCAACGACCGTTGAAACCGCCGCCACCTTCCCAGACGAGGAGAACGATGCGGTGATTTCCCTCAGCGAGGTAGACCGGAGCGCGGTCCTGGCAGTTGCCACCACCGCGGCAGATGCTGTTCACGTGGACGATCTGGTCATCGACGATGACCATGATCGAGTCGTCGCTACCGACGCAGAAGTCGTACGTGCCGGCCTGGACGACGTTGATGTACGTGTGGGAGATCGCGTAGACGTCGTTGTTCGGGATCGCGCCGTCCTCGAGACCGAAGTCCGGGTGATCCTGAACGCGCTCAAGGAACCCGTTGTAGTCCATCACGTTGCCGCCGAGCGTGTTGTTCCAGCGGTCGGGGTTTCCGTCTTCCGGCGGGAACGCGGCATTCATCGCATCGACGCTCAGCCAGAACGCACGTCCTTCGGTAAGAGGAGAAAGAATGTACTGCGGTCCCGGGCCGAGCGTGTCGTCAGCCGGACCTGGAAGCGCGGTGCTGATATCGCGGAGATCGACGCCTGCACCGGCCCAGTTCTCCGACATCATGCGCGGAATACCGCCGCCGTCGCAGCCCGTTCCGAAACGAAGGACGGTGTGCGTCCACCCCTGTCCCTGAATGAACCCGTCTGGGTTGTACTGGGCGTGCGCGCTCTGAGCGACCAGGGTCGCGAACGCGAAAGCGCCGAGCACTGTCAGCCACTTTCTATGCATCTCTCGAAAACCTCCCGAGGTGATTGAGAAACGAAAACTTTTCAAAACCCATCGCAATCAGCTCGGACCGTTCGCCTTCGGCTTCCACGTTGCGGAAGAACCTGCGAAACGACCGAGCCCCTTCCTGCCCGAGAACTTCTCTTCCTTTTTCCCTCGTTGCCTTGTCTTTCGTCGTCTCTCCTTTCCTACCTATCCCTCCGCCGCGCAGGTGCCGCTCGGCTGTGACCACTCGGACAGTGACTCGACTGCTACGAGTGGCCGCGGACGATCGGACGAGCCGACAGAAACGGCAGCGAGGGAAACCCTACTCCACTGGACGCGCGCGGAACCTTCGGTCCGAACGTGCCTCCGTTGACTTCGACCCAGTTAATCTCTCTGCGCCGGACCTCTCCGCGCGCAGCTTCCATTTCGATCACACCCTTGACCGGGTTCCACTATGAAGGCGGATGGGAGGCGCGGCAAGTAGAACTCGAG
Source organism: Planctomycetota bacterium (assembly GCA_965223845.1). Classification (GTDB taxonomy): domain Bacteria; phylum Planctomycetota; class UBA8108; order UBA8108; family SXIK01; genus CBDCXR01. Next base: position 660,860 of record CBDCXR010000004.1, read on the forward strand.
CGCCGTGCCCTGCGCGAACTCACGTTCGGCGCGCCTGAAGAACTCGTCAGGGGGAACTTTCTTGGTTCAGACCCGGTGGATTCAGACTCGACCCAAGAGTGCTGAATAGCGCTTGAGTATAGCGACTGCCGCATCCCAAGTGAACAGTTCGAGCCGCTTTTCTCCGGGTCGGGAGGGCGTGAACGGGGTTTGTTGGGGCCGTGTGAGGGGACGCTCCGGGGGGTGGGCTCGCGTGCGTCACGCGTCCCCGACAAATCACCGCTCGATCATCCGCCGGTAGAGATCCTTCACGTCCGCGACGTCCGCCGGAGAGGCGTCCTCCGGGCAGGCCTCCTCCCTCGAGAAGAGGTCGTCGGCGTCATTCGCGAGCTCCGTGAGAAAACGAGACGGCTCTCGCTCCTTCGACTCGCCGTAAAGATTGCGTGAGCTCGCGCAGGTCATGACGAGCTCTTCGCGGGCCCGCGTGATCCCGACGTAAAAGATGCGGCGCTCCTCCTCGATCGCGTGGTCGCCGTCCGCTACGCTCCGCCGGTGGGGGAGGATGTCCTCTTCGACCCCGACGAGGTAGACGACCGGGAACTCTAGCCCCTTCGCGCTGTGGAGCGTCATGAGCGTGACGCGCCCGCCGCGCGTCGCGTCCTCGTCTTTACCGCGCGAGAGCTGCTCGTCGAGAGAAAGCGCGGAGAGAAACTCCGTGAATTCCGCGGTGGGGTCGCGTCGCGCCCACTCACCGACCGAGTTGACGAACTCGCGGACGGAGCGCCACCGCGCGTCGCGGACGAGCGGGTCGGGATAGAGATCGGTGACGGCCTGCGCGTAGTCGGCTTCGGCGATGAGGGAGCTCGCCATGTCCGAAAACTCCCGCCGCTCGAGCCGATCTCTCGCGCGCGAGAAGAGCTCGGCGACCTCGGTACAGCTCGCGCGAACCCGCGGCGCGAAGTCGCCTTCTCCGGCACCGATTCGGGGCAGGGCTTCGCTGATTGAGATCCGCTCCGTGCGAGCGAACGCGTCGAGCTTTTCGATCGTCCCCGTTCCGAACCCGCGCTTCGGGACATTGATCACTCGGAGGAGCGAAAGGTCGTCGCTCGGATTGGCCGTCGCCTTCCAGTACGCGAGGACGTCCCGGATCTCCTTTCGGTCGAACCAGGACTGCCCGCCGATGAGGACGTAGGGGATCTGGCGGAGGCGCAGCTTCTGCTCGAACGGTCGGGCCTGCTGGGCCGAACGAACGAGGATCGCCACCGGCCGCTCGCGCGTAGCGGGATCACTTCGGAGAAGGTCGATCTCACGGACGACGGTGTCGACCTCCGCCGCCTCGTCCTCGGCGAAGACGAGGCGAACCCTCTCCCCGCGCCCGAGCGTGCTCCGGAGCTCTTTATCGTGTCGGTTCGCCCCGGCCGCGATCACCGCGTTCGCGAGTCGGAGGATCCGCTCCGTCGACCGGTAGTTTTCCTCGAGCTTGACGACGGTCGCGCCCGGAAAGTCCCGCTCGAACCGTAGGATCTTTTCGCGGTCGGCGCCCCGGAAGCCGTAGATCGACTGATCGTCGTCGCCTACGACGCAAAGATTTCGCGCCGGGTTGACGAGGCGCTGGAGGAGCTCGTACTGGGCGCCGTTCGTATCCTGATACTCGTCGACCAGGATGTAGCGGAAGCGATGCCGATACTCGTCGCGAACTTCGGGCTCCCGCTCGAGCAGGGCCGCGGGGAGCAGGATCAGGTCGTCGAAGTCGACCGAATTGAGGACGCGGAGGTGTTCCTGGTAGCGTGCGTAGACCGTCGCGACGAGCGCTTCGAAGTCGTCGTCTGCCTCGTCGGCCGCCGCATCGGGAAACACGAGTCGATTCTTCAGGCGTGAGATCGCGGCGAGGATCGCGGCGGGCTGTTTCGCCGGCACGTCGCCGCGGATGTCGCGGGCGATCGTGCGGACGAGGGAGACCTGGTCGCTCGTGTCGTGGATGCTGAAGTTCCGCCGGTAGCCGAGGCGCTGAGCGTGAGTGCGCAGGATCCGCATCCCGAGGGAGTGGAAGGTCGAGAGGACGATGCCCTTCGCGCCGCCGCCGAGTAGGTGACCGATGCGCTCGCGCATCTCGGCCGCCGCCTTGTTGGTGAACGTGAGACCGAGCACGCTCTCCGGGCGCACTCCCCGAGCGAGGAGGTACGCGATCCGATACGTGATGACTCGCGTCTTACCCGTGCCCGCGCCTGCGAGGACGAGAACGGGACCTTCGGTCGTCGAGACCGCCTCCCGCTGCGCGACGTTGAGTCCGCGCAAGAGCTCGCCGGTTCCCCGCATCTCGTCCCTCCCCTCCCTTTCCTCTTCCACTTCCCAAACCACCGCCGCGATCGCCCGCCGTGCTCCGAATCGATCCCGACTCCGCTAGCCCGCGCGAGCCACTGAACGCGCGAGCTTCACGCGAGATTCGATCGACCTACCGCTCCTCGAGGGGAACCCAGTGGGCCTCCTGCGGCCCGTCGTAGAGCGCGCGCGGGCGGATGAGCGAATTGTCGGCGTACTGTTCGAAGAGGTGCGCGACCCAACCTGCGACGCGGCTGCACGCGAAGATCGGCGTGTAGAGGTCGGGCGGGAGGCCGAGGCAGAAGTACGTCGAGGCGCTGTAGAAGTCTACGTTCGGTAGGAGCCCCTTTTGACCTGTGACGAGCTCTTCGAGCTTGGCGGAGATCTCGTACCAGTGCGGCTGCTTCGTGAGCTCCCCGAGCTTCTTCGACATGCGCTTCAGGTGCTTCGCCCGGGGATCGCCGTCTTTGTAGACGCGGTGGCCGAAGCCCATGATCTTCTTCTTTTGAGCGAGCTTCTCCTCGAGCCACGACTCGACGCGGTCGACCGAGCCGATCTCTTTGAGCGACTCCATCACCGCGCGATTCGCGCCGCCGTGAAGCGGTCCTTTGAGCGTCCCGATCGCCGCAGAGACCGCCGAGTGGAGATCGGAAAGCGTGCTCGCAGTGACTCGCCCGGAAAACGTCGAGGCGTTGAGCTCGTGGTCGGCGTGAAGGATCAGCGCCTTGTCGATCGCCTCCGCCTCGATCGCGTCCGGCTCGCGGCCGTTTAGCTGGTAGAAGAAATTGCCCCCGAAGTCGAGCGAGTCGCTCGGAGCGACCGGCTCGTGTCCCGAACGCAGCCGGTGATAGCCGCAGGTCCACGAAGTCAGCTGCGCCGTCGCGCGAATCGCCTTGCGACGATTCGCTTCCGGCGTATTCGCCGCGGCGTCCGGGTCGAACATGCCGAGGACGGCCATCCCCGCCTGAAGGACCCGCATGGGGTCCGTATCCTTCGGCATCGCGCGGAGCACGTCGACCGCGCCGTCCGGGAGCCGAAACGCCTGCCGAAGATCGGCGCGAAGCTCGTCGAGCTCGTTCGCGCGCGGCAGCCTCGCTTCCCAGAGGAGATGGATGATCTCTTCGAACGTCCCGTTGTCGGTCAGCTCGTCGATGTTGATGCCGCGGTACGTGAGCGTCGCGCCGATGATCGACGAGATCGACGAGCGGTGGGAGATCACTCCCACGAGCCCGGACTTGATCTCCGGTTCGGCCGCACCCGATTGCGATTGGGCTCCCGTCATGTCCGTTCCCTGAGTCCTTCTCTCGTCCGCCGCGAGTTTCACTACGCGGCTTTGCGATGCCCCTGCCGTGTCCAGCGGTCCGTTCGTGGTTCTCTGACTCGGATTGCTGCCTTGGTTCGCTCGTCGCTCTCGCCCGCCGATGGGCGACCGCCCTCGCCGGCGGGTGAAACTGGTCGATCCGATCTCGCGATCACCCGGGGCGAGCTCCGCCGCTCGCCGCTTCGGCCTGCTCCCGCGAAACCCCGAACTTTCCGCGACTCCGCGCCAGCAGATCTCGCCACCGACGTCGGGTAGCCCGGGCCGACGCTTCGCGGGCATGGACGCCGGTCAGCGAACCCAAGGGGTAGCGCGGCCGCGCGCTCGGGCCGCGTCGTCCGAAAGTTGAAAAGCGAGGGGTTTCTCGCGCCGGCCGGGCCCCTAAGTCCTTGCACTGCTTGACGTTGCGGGCTTGGTCCGCGAGGCCGGGCGGCAGTCGAGCGCGACGATCTTAGCCCTATCGAGCGGGTGAATTCAACCTTCTTCGGCCGGCCGGGAGCGGGGGATGAGCGGACTGTTCCTCGAGAGTTCAGCCCGTCGGACCGCCGCACTTCCGCTTGGGGGTCACGTCGCGGCGGGTTCGCCGGGCTTACCGGCCTGGAGCACGCGCTTCATGTTTCGCGCGGCTTGGAGAAGGCGTTGCTCGTTCTCGATCAGGGCCATTCGGACGGCGCCCTCGCCGTCCGGGCCGAATCCGATTCCGGGAGACAGTGCGACTGCGGCGTCCGCCATCATCTGCTGGGCGAACTCCATCGAGCCGAGCTGTCGGTGCGAGGAGGGGATTTCCGCCCAGACGAACATCCCCGCGCGGGGCTTCGGAACCGTGCCCCAGCCGCCGCGCTCGAGCGCCGCGACGAGGGAATCTCGGCGTCGCGCGTACTTCTTCGCCTGTTCGCTCGCGAAGTCCGCGCAGTGGCGAAGTCCGATGATCGACGCGATCTGGATCGCCTGGAAGATTCCGTAGTCGTAGTAGCCTTTGATCGCGGCGAGCCCCGAGATCACTTTCTCGTTCCCGGCGCAGAAGCCGATCCGCCAGCCGGCCATGTTGAACGCCTTCGACATGGTGATGAACTCGACACCGACGTCTTTCGCGCCGGGAGTCTCGAGAAAGCTCGGGGCGCGGTAGCCGTCGAAGCAGAGCTGACCGTAGGCGAAGTCGTGGACGACGATGAGCTCGTGTTTCTTGGCGAGCCGGACGACGTCCGCGAAGAACTCCGGCTCGACGGTGTGGCCCGTCGGGTTGTGCGGGTAGTTGATGAAGAGGACCTTCGGTGCCGGACGCATCGAGCTGCAGATAAAGCTCACGCGCCGCAGAAACTCTTCGTCGTCGCGAACCGGCACGGAGATGTAGTTCGCACCGGCGAGGACGACTGCGTTCGCGTGGATCGGGAACGCGGGGCTGGGGACGAGCGCGCTGTCCCCCGGACCGAGAAGCGCGAGGCAAAGATGGCTGAAACCCTCTTTCGAGCCGATCGTCGCGATGACCTCGGTCTCCGGCGCCAAGCCGACGTTCCACATTCGATCGTAGTACTTCGCGACCTCCTTGCGGAGATTGTCGATCCCGCCCGCGGTCGAGTAGCGGTGGTTCCGCGGATCTCTCACCACCTCGCAGAGTTTCTCGACGATGACTTCCGGCGTCGCGTCGGTGGGATTCCCCATCGCGAGGTCGATCACATCGACCTGCTCGCGTCGCAGCTTCAGCTTGAGCGCATTGATCCGACCGAACATGTACGGCGGGAGCCGGTCCAGTCGATCGCTCAGGTGAATCGGATGGTCTCGGTCGTTCTCGTTCATGGCTGGGGCGCACGGGAATTGCCCGCGCGAGGCTCGCGGTTCCGGCTCGGCCCGCCGACGGTCGCGAAGAGGCCGAAGCTGATCCATCTTTCGGGTACGTCCGCGCGGGCGGCAGGCAGAGCTACGCGTCGACCGAGACGGATTCGGGGCTCCCGGCAGGCGGCGCAGCTACGAGGGCCGCTTCGGAAGGAGTGGCCTCGACCCGAGACGCGGAGCGTCGGCGCGGCTCGAACGCCCCGCGACCGGGGAGCGCGAGCCACGTGGAGAGGACACCCGTCAATATCCCAAGAACCGGATAGAGTTTCCAGTCGGCGAACGTCAGCGTCCCCATGATCACTACGGGGAGCAGCGTCGAGTGGTAGAGCCGCATGGTCGTCGTCCCGCGGCGCTCCGCCTCGACGAGGCGGCGCGAAACCTGGATCGTGTGCGCGACCTGGTCGAGCGATGAGTCGTCGATCTTCACGACCCTTCCGCTCGGGTTCGCGATCTTGAGCGTGTCGTCTCGCCGACTGATCTCGAACGTCACGTCGACGAGCGCGCTCGCCTCGGGAAAGATCGGCGAGCCGGAGCGGGCGACGAGCGCCACCCGATTGCCGGCGCGGCGCAGGTTTTCGAGGAACTCGATCCTCTCCTCGGGACGGAGGCCGGCGCGAACCTCGACGTGCTTCTGATTCGACAACATGGTTTCGACGGTGTCCGGGGTATCACCGCTGATCACCTTGATGCCGATTCCGAGGCTGCGCAGAGACGAGAAGAACGAGTCCGCTTCCGGATGCCGCGGAACGTAGAGACTCACCGCGCCGACGGTCTTTCGGCTGAGACCCACGTAGAGCACGGTCTCGCCGCGGCCGTAGAGGGTACTCGTCTCGCCGCGGATCCGCTCGAGCTCGGCCGGCTCCCAGCCCTTCTCCTCGAGCCATTCGAGATTCCCGAAGATCAGCTCCTGGCCGTTGTACTGCGCGGCGACACCGCGGCCGGGCTCGTGCCGGAAGGTCTTGATCCTCGGCACCGTGCGGAGCGCGCTCCGCACCCGACGGAGGATCGCCTGGCGAATCGGATTCGGTGTAACGGCGTACTCCGAAACGGCAGCCAAGTGAAGGACATCGTCTTCCGTTCGACTGGCGTCGAGGCTGAGCACTTCGCGGATTTCGCACTGGTTCGTCGTGATCACATCGCTCCGCTCCACGACGACCCAGTCGATCTCGGAGAGCGCACTCGGCGTGAGCACTTCGGAGGCCGGAAGGTATTCGCGCGTGAGACGGCGGAGGACCCGAGCCGCGTTTCGAAAGCTGTCCGGAACGACGGTGGCGGAGAAGGCGAGCGCGAGGGCGAGCGTTCCGGCCATGCCGTGGAGACCCCACCACGACGGCGAGATCAGCGCAAGGAAGATGACGACGATCGCCGGAAGCCCGACACCAGCGACGAACACGACGCGGGAATTCCTTGCGGACGCGTCGACGAGCGGCTCGTCATCTCGGAGCGACGAGTACGACCGGCAGGTGACGAGAACGAAGTGACGGAGCGCGAGAATCGAGACCGCGCTCGCGTAGTAGTAGAGCGGGGCCGCCGGCTGGTCGGCGAGTGGGGCGACGAGCCGGTGGCCCGCGGTTGCGGCCGCCGTCACGGTGAAGCCGTACACGATCCCGATGATCGCCGCGAGGCTGGTGAGGGCGTTGTGGTCGAAGCGGCCGAGGATGACGATCGATGCGAGCCCGTTGTTCAGCGTGGACCGGCAGAGCCAACAGCCGGTGAGAGCGAGCCCGAACGCACCGCACTGAACGAGCAGGTTCGGGGTCGTCGCGAGGGCGGCGGCCCAAAGAAGCGTCAGGATCGAGCCGGCGGCAAGGCGAGATAAAGAATCCTTGCGCTGCGCCGGGGCAAGGGGTAGAGGGAAGACCATGCCAGTTCATCGGCCTTCACGCGGCGTCGATTGAGCTCCTTCCGCTCGGGAGCGAGATGGGTGGGTGATCGCGGTGTTCCGATCTTTGCCGAAAGGAGCTCGCGTCGCTGGGAAGCGCGCGCGGCCGGACCGCTCGGCGCCGACGACTCGGGCGCGGAGACGCGCCGGTAATCCATCCGCGGCGAGCTGATTTCGTCGAGGTGGTTCTGCCCCCGTCGTTCTGGGAGCGGGGCGGGTTCCCGCGAGAGAATCGGGGCTCCGGGTTCGATCCGCCGCGAAAGTCGCGCGCGCAGGACCCGCGCGCGACGGCCGGAGCGGGGAATCGTCCGTCGCGTCCTCGGCGCGGCACTCCGAACTCACCCGAGCTGGCAAAGGTGCGTGAGTCCGAGCGCCGAATCGGTAGAGTTATGCAGTACCCCTCCGTTCAGCTCGTCGTCGGCGACAGCGTCGAGGACGCCGTCGAAAAGATCTCGGCCGCGGCCGGAAACGCCGGGCTGGAGCTCTATTCGATGCACGCGGTGAACGCGCTCCACCCACTCTGCGAAGTCTGTCAATTCTTCCAGACGAGGTTCGACGGGCGCGACGCGATCGTCGTCGTGATGGTCGGCGAGTGGGACGACGAGCGCCTCATCCGAATTCTCAACATCCTGCTCGAGATCCGGCTCGAAGTCGGAACTCAGCGCCTCGCGCCGCTCTTTCGGATTCACTCGGCGCACCCGCTCCCTTCGGTCGTGTCCACGCTGTTTGCGGACGGGCCGGTCGGCGCGTTCGAGTGTCGCGCGGTGCCGGTCGTCGGATTCGGGAGCGATGTCTCCCCGCATTCGGCGCTCCATCTCGCGACGGTGGCGAAGTACCTGCTTCGCGAAGTCTTCGCCGTCGAGGTCGATTTTTGGTCCGACAGCGGTGAACAGTCGATCGCGCAGGTGATGCGCGAGCGCCTCGCGGTCGAATCGTTTCCGGAAGACGGGGCTCCGCTCAACACGCTGATCGCCCTCGGCTTCCTCTTCGGCGAACGGCAGCGCGCTCGTTATCGCTACGTGAGCCACTGGGTACAGTTGAAGGAGCTCGGCCCTTGGCCCGGCGTGATCTTCACGAACGAGCAGCAGGATGAAGGTGGCGGCGATGACCCCGAAGACGGCGCGGAACGGGCGGTCCGGCGCGTCGCCTTCAGTCCGATCTCGATCGTGCTGAGCGCGTACCAGCAGTCCGTTCCCGATGTACTCGTACGCGCCGCCGCCGAGCTCGCGCGGCGCTGCGAGAGCGAGCTCGGACCGGCGCCCTGATCGGGGCGCCCGGCCCGGCGCTGGGTGGAGCGTTCGAGCGCTCCGCGGGAGAAGCCACGCGTGGCCTTGGCGTTCTTCGGAACGGTTTTTCGACGAGCGCTGCGACAAAAAGACGCGCTCGCTCGGCTTGATCCTAAGTCTATGGCACCGAAGAATTTGACGGCGGGTTGAGACAGGCCGTTCACACCTCTGTCGGCGTGACTTCGCGAGCCCGCTCGGCGCTCGCGCGCTCGACCTCAGCCGCCCACTCGTTGATTGGCGAGATGGGGATCCGTGGGCTCCGGATTCGCGAGATTGGGATTCGCGAAATCGGGGCTCGCGACTCGCACGATTCGGTGAGTTTCGACCATGGAGTCTTCGTCGCCCACTCCGCGGCCGAGGAAGGCGAGCCCGTCCTTCGGGCAGCTCTTCCCGCAGCTGTTTCTCTTTCCGCTCCTCATCGTCGTCGTGTGCGTCCTGGTGTATCTCTTCTTCGTTGCGAGCGGACGCGATCACCGCACGATCGATCAGCTCCTCTCCGATATCGAGCGCGGCAGCGATCACGCGCGCGGGCAGGATGCCTACGCACTCGCGCTCCTCGTTCAGGATCTCGAGCCGGGACAGTTCCTCTCGCGCGAAGCGACCGAGCGGCTCCTCCGCCTTCACGAGCGGTTCCGCACGGAGCGCGACTTCGCTAAGTACATAGCACTCACGCTGGGACGCGCCGGACAGCCGGAGCTCGCACTGCCGGTGATGCGCGAGATCGCACTCGCCGAGGACACCGATCCCGAAGGGCGTTTGACGGCCGTGACGGCGCTCGGGCTCACGAGCACGACCGGCGTCGCCGAGAGCGCGGCCGTCCTCACGCAGCTCGCCCGCGAGTACCAGCGCGACGACCAGTGGGAGATCCGTTGGCGCGCGCTCGGTGGCCTCGCCAACCTGCGGGCCGAAGCGGCCGTAGAGCTTCTTCGCGGTGCGCTGGGCGATCCCCGCCGCGAGATTCGCTGGAGCGCGGCCTGCTGGCTCGCGAACGTTTTCCGCGACCCGGCCGGCATCGATGTTCTCGAGCAACTCGTCTCGTGGGAGTTTCTCAGCGAGCAGCGCGGTGACCGCGACCGCGAGTTGCATTTTTCGGAGAAAGAAGGCTATATGATCCAGGCTCTCCGCGGGCTCGCTGAGCTTCGCGGGGCCGCGTCGCATGCGCTTCTCCGTGAGCTCCAGTCTGAATCGCCGAGCTTCAAGGTTCGCGACGCCGCCAGTCGAATTCTCGAGGCGGCGGCGGCCGGCGCGCCAACCGGCGGCGCGGGGCCCGAGGAGCGGGGAGGTGTGCCTCCAGCCGAGGATTCCGGTGGTGGGAGTCCGAAGGACACGAATTCAACGGTGAACGGTACGGGCTCGGACGAACAGCGCGACGCGCCGCCGGATGACGAAACGGCGGTCGAGAACGAGGCGAGCCGCGCGCGGAGTGGAGACAGATCCCGCCCGCGCGGGCGATCGCTCATCGCGATGAGGCGAACGCGCTCGAACGAGTTTCCGACGCGGATGGATCTTCGGACGGCGGTTGGAGCGTCTAAAGGAGTGCCACTATGAGCAGCGAGACTTCGACCTCGGGTGGGACGACGCGGAGAAGCTTCATGGAGGGGGTAGCCGCGGGGTGGACCGCGTTTACTCTCGCGACCGTGACCGGGCTTCTCGCCACGGCGCGGTTCATGTTCCCGAACGACCTTTTCGAGCCGCCGACCAAATTCAAGATCGGGAATCCGGCTGACTTCCCCGCTTCGGCGGCGGGGGAGGTGAAGGACTTTCCCGAGCACCAGATTTGGGTCGTGCGTAATTTCGAAGGCTTCTACGTTCTCTCGACGATCTGCACTCACCTCGGCTGCACGCCCAACTGGCTCAGCACCGAGCGAAAGTTCAAGTGCCCCTGCCACGGAAGCGGTTTCTACGTCTCCGGGGTGAACTTCGAGGGGCCGGCGCCGCGACCGCTCGAGCGATTCAAGGTGTCGCTAGCGCCGGACGGTCAGATCGAGGTCGACAAGACGCGAAAGTTCCAGCAGGAGCTGGGGCAGTGGGAAGACCCCGAGGCCTTTCTAAACCTGCCCTACGCGCAGGCCTGAGCCCAAAGAGATAGAAAGAATCGCGCGTGGAACTCTTCACGCGCGTTTTCGCGCCGGACCCCACAGGAGCGGCCCGTTGACTCTGTTTAAGAAAATCACGGACACCCAGATCTGGAAGTCGATCTTCCGGCACAAGTATCCGGACAACGCGCGCGATCAGGCGCTCGCGGTGCTGTCGAACGTCTTTCTACACCTTCATCCGATCAAGGTGCGGAAGAGCGGCGTGCGCATGAGCTTCACGTGGTGCATGGGGGGGATCACGTTCTTCCTCTTCCTCGTGGAGACGATCACCGGCATTCTCCTCATGTTCTACTACCGGCCGACGGTCGAGTACGCCTTCAATGACATCAAAGCGCTGAGGGAGCACGTTCCGCTCGGCATCATGCGCGAGCTCCATCGCTGGGGAGCCCACGCGATGGTGATCACGGTGTGGCTCCACATGCTGCGGGTGTTTCTCACGGGATCGTACAAGCCGCCGCGCGAGTTCAACTGGAACGTCGGCGTGATCCTACTCGTGCTCACCCTCCTTCTCAGCTTCACCGGCTATCTTCTCCCGTGGGATCAGCTCGCGATTTGGGCGATCACCGTCGGAAGCAATATGGCGAAGGCGAGTCCGTTCGTCGGTCTCGAGGGGCCGGGTGCCTCGCTCGTCGTTCTCGGCGACGTCCCGCTCGTCACCGCGGGAAGCGACGCGAAGTTCGCGCTCCTCGGCGGACGCTCGGTCGGGGCGAACGCGCTGCTCCGCTTCTACGTTCTCCACTGCATCGCCATCCCCATGGGGGCGGGACTCCTCATGGCGATCCATTTCTGGCGCGTCCGGAAGGACGGCGGAATCTCCGGCCCGATGTAGAGCCGGAGCGGCCGAGCCTCGAATCCTGCGACTGTCGCGGGTCGGGGCTCAAGACGTTCGAACCGTTAGCTATCTTCACGCTGGAGCACGAGGGAGCCACCCGTGCCGGAATTCCTCAAAGCTGCGATCGACTCGCTCCTCGGACCGAAGTCGTTCTTCTTTCTCTCGATCGTCGGACTCGGCGCACTGATCGTCTGTCGTCGCTTTTGGACCCAGGCGTGGATCGCGGGAGGTGCGGCGGTGGCGTTCGTCGTTCTCTTCATTGCGAGCCTGTCGGACGCCGACTTCGTCAAGATCGTCGCGAAGCCCGACAACGTCCCGATCACGATGATGATCGTGTCGTGCGGCTTCCTCCTCTGGCTCTCGTTTCGCAAGATGGTCATCAACGATGATCTCATCGCGAAGGGGCTGCCGACCTTCGAGGCCCGCGAGTCGAAGCGGCGCGTGCTCTGTTGGCCCGATCTCGTCTACGGCGAGTTCCTCGCACTGATCCTCTGCACGCTCGCGCTCGTCGTCTGGGCGTACTACCTGAAGGCGCCGCTCGAAGAGCCGGCCGCACCGGCGCGGACGCCAAACCCGTCGAAGGCGCCGTGGTACTTCCTCGGGCTGCAGGAGATGCTCGTCTACTACGATCCGTGGCTCGCCGGTGTCGTCTTCCCGACGCAGATCATCGTCGGGCTGATGGCGATTCCGTACATCGATCCGAACCCGAAGGGGAACGGTTACTACACGTTCACCGAGCGCCCCTTCGCGATCAGCGTCTTCCTCTTCGGCTTCATCGCGCTCTGGGTGATGATGATCATCCTCGGGACGTTCCTCCGCGGGCCGAACTGGAACTTCTTCGGGCCCTACGAATACTGGGATCCGCACAAAGTCGAGGCGCTCAACAACGTCAACCTGTCGGAGTACATCTACAACTTCTGGCTCGGCCGATCGCTCCCCGACAATATCCTCATCCGCGAAGCGCCGGGCTTCGTCGTCGTCGCGCTCTACTTCGGGCTTCTGCCTCCGATTCTCGCGAAGACGATCTTCCGAAAGATGTACATCCAGATGGGCTTCGTTCGCTTCAACGTGATGGCGAACCTCCTCCTCTTCATGGCGGCGCTGCCGATCAAGATGGTGCTCCGTTGGACGATGAACCTGAAGTACATCGTCGCGATCCCAGAGTACTTCTTTAATATCTAGGAGCTCCGATGGCGGATCGACTCTGGTGCCCGACGAGGGGCTACTTTGAGATTGGCTCTGGCGGCGGAGCGAGCGAGACTCCCGCGGAAGCTCCCGCGGCGGAGGCCGCTGAGGAAGCCGACGCCGCGCCCGAGGCGGCCGCTGCGCCCGCTGCGGGGGGCGGCGGCGGAGCCAAAGTCTGGGCCCCAACCCGAGGGTATTTCACGGTCGGCTCGGCGAGTGCCGCAGCCGCTGCGGCGCCGAAGGCGGCGCCCGCAAAGGCCGCCGCTCCGGCGAAGAAGGCACCCGCGGAGAAGGACGCGAAGAAGCCCGCCGCAGCAGCGAAGAAGCCGGCGGCGGCCAAGAAGCCTGCGGCCGCTAAGGCCGCACCGGCAGCGGCGAAGCCCGCCGCCCCGAAGAGCGACCCCGAGCGCGACTCCGTGTCGACGGTGCCGACGCTCACCGAGAGCTCCTTCGGCCGAGCCATCGGCGCGCAAGTTTTCGACGAGCCGGACAGCGAGACGACGCTCTACAAGGTCCCGGCACTCAACGTCGCCTTTTTCCTCTCGAGCGCGCTCCTCTTCATCTACCTCATCATGGTGATGTGGCAGGATTACGCCCGGCCGTGGAAGGACATCCAGGCGCGGTGGAACGAAGTCCTCGTCGCCGAGTACGAAAAGCAGCTCGCCGAGACCCGTGCGGATCAGGAAGCGGAGTTCGGGAACTCACTCCCGAATCTCGAAGCGATTTTCCGCGGACTCGCCGGCGAGAACGCCTCCGCGGAAGCGACGGCGAGCTACACCGAATGGGCGGACGCGGAGCTCGCAGGCGTGCGGGCACTCCCGACCGTCGCGGAGCAGTTCGCGGAGCTGATCGGTCGCATCGAGAATCGATTCGTCAAGGGCTATCCGTCGTACCAGCAGCTCGTCGATAAGGTCGAGGCCGCCGAGACGAAGTTTCTTCTCGAGGGGGACAAGAAGGTCCGCTCGTTCCGCGGCGAATTCCAAGCGGACAAATTCGTCTTCGAAGAGAGAAAGCGGCACGCGGTCGACGCTTACGGCGATACGACCGATGCCAAACGAGAGGTCGCGGAAATCGACGCCGAGTTCGGCGAAGACTACTCCGCGCGGCTCGAAGCGCTGCAGACGACGGAGGAAGCGCTGAAGGCGGAGGCGCAGGCCGCGAACGCGGAGCTCGAGGAGTACCTCGCTGCGAACGCCGTCGCCGGCGGGCAGACGCTCAAGGACCTTCAGGCGCTCCTCAAGGATCTCAACTTCAAGTCGAACCAGATCGCTCAGAACATCAATCTGATCGAGTCGAACCTTCAGAACACGATCCGCAATCTCCCGATCATCGACCTCGCCGCACCGAGCTACAAGATCGACAAGGTCGTCGCCGATGGGGCGCACGAATCGCTCAACTTGCTCACCGTGCCGCGGATCGATCGCTGCATCACCTGTCACATCAATATCGACGATTCCGATCCGTCGCGCGCGACGGTGGTCGACGACGAGTGGGGCACGGTGTACCAGAGCCATCCGCGTCTCGACCTCTTCGTCGGGAGCTCGAGCCCGCACCCGAAGCTCGAGTTCGGCTGTACGGTCTGTCATATGGGCGACGGGCACGCGACCGATTTCACGCGCGCTTCCCACACGCCGAACTCGAAGGAGCAGCGGAGGAAGTGGGAACGGAAGTACGACTGGCACGAGATGCACCATCAGGACTTCCCGATGCTCGAGAAGAAGTACGTCTACTCGAGCTGCGGGAAGTGTCACACCGAACAGCACAATCTCGTCGGGGGCGAAGCCTACAACCGCGGCTATGAGCTCGTACGCGATTACGGCTGCCACGGTTGCCACAAGATGGAGCCGTTCGAGGGTGCGGATAAGGCCGGGCCGAACCTCGCGCACGTCTCGAACAAGGCATCGACGGATTTCTACTACCGGTGGATTCGAAACCCCGGCGCGTATCGAGAGTCGGCGCGCATGCCGCGGTTCTTCGATCTGACGAACAGCGGGGGCGGCACCAGCTTCGACTACGAGGCGGCTACGGGCGAGCGCGACGGGACGATGCTCGCGCAGAACGTCGCCGGCGAGATGGAGCCGATGGACTTCGGTCTGCGGAACGGCATCGAGGCGTACGCGCTCGCGAGCTACATCATGAAGACGAGCACCGCGCGCGGAGGCCTCTATCAGATCGAGGGTGAGGGCGATCCCGTCGCGGGGCGCGAAGTGTTTCGGACGAGTGGTTGCCTCGGCTGTCACAGCGTGAAGGTCGAGAGCATGACGCCCGAAGTCGGGGCGACGCCCGAGGCGCTCGCCGAGCTCGTCGCGGCGGCGAAGACGGAGCTCGACGGGATTGCGACCGAAGCCGAAACGAAAGCGAGCCAGGCGGAAGCGGGGGTGCGCAGCGCCGCCGACGACCGAGCCCGCGCCGCGTGGCAGGCGCAGCTCCAGGAAGCGACGACTTCGCGAGAGAACGCGACGCGCGCGGCGAAGGGGCTCGCGGACATGCGCCGGTTCCTCGACCGTCTGAACGTCGGTCAGAAGATCGAAGAACACTACCGCCGTGTGATGACGCCGGCCGGCAAGCTCGAGCTCGCCGGAACGGACATCGCGGCGACGCGCGCCGCGGCGGACGCGATGAACGCGCGCTGGGTCCACAATACGCGCGCTCCGGACCTGAGTGGAATCGGGAGCAAGATCACCGATGCGAACTGGCTCGCGGACTGGATCATCGATCCCGCGAAACACGATCCGACGACGGTCATGCCGCGGCTCCGCATCGAGGAGGATTCCGGCGGCGCTCAGAAGATCGCCGACCTCGTCGCGTACCTGATGTCGCTCAAGGACCCCGCGTTCGAGGCGCGGTCCTCGTTTGCGATCGACACGGACGAGAAACGCGAGCTCCTCCGGACGATCGCGTACGAGCATCTGAAGCAGGACGGACGCGCCGCCGCGAAAGAGGCCGTCGCGGCGAGCACCGAGGACGATCTCGTCGTCTACGTCGGGTATCGGCTCGTCCGGCAGTACGGTTGCTTCGGGTGCCACGACGGCATCACCGATATGAAGTTCGCGATCGACTCCGAGTCGAAGCGCATCGTCGGAACGACGGTCGCGCCGAATCCGGAGAAGGACATCGACGGCACCCTCAACAAGGCGCAGCGGATCGGCGCCGAGCTGAACAAGTGGGGGACGAAGCTCCCCGACAAGCTCGACTTCGGCCTCTGGGGCCACCAGCACTCCGGACGCGAAGCGATTCCGCACAAGAGCCGGTACGCGTGGCTCCACGCGAAGCTCACCGATACGCGGCGCTTCGACGTCATCCCGGCCGAGAAGAAGGTCGACGACGACACGTACGTGTACGAGACGACGCGGCGGCTCCTCCACAAGCGACCCGACGAGCTCCTCCGCATGCCGCTCTTCGCGTTTCAGGACGATCCCGAGCAGGTCGACGACGTCGTGACGTTCATCGTCTCTCTCGTCGACGAGCCGGTGCAGGACGCGCTCAAAAAGAGGATGACTCCAGACGAGGTCGTTCTCGAGGAAGGGAGCCGCCTCATCACGAAGCTCAACTGCCAGGGTTGCCATCGCGTCGGAGCGATCGACGAATCCGTCGCGCTCGACGCCCTCCCGAGTTTCAGCGTATACGACGAGGGCATGGCGCTCTACTTCAACGAGCAGGAGAAGGAGACGTGGCTCGCTCACGCAGAGACTTTCTTCGGGAAGGAGAAGGAAAAGGCGAAGGGACTCACGCTGCCCGCGGGCGAGCTCCTCGGCGCGCGCGTCTACGATCACACGACGATGAGCCTCGAGGATGACGACGATACCGACGACGAGGACCTATCCGTCGTCGAGCTCGCGCGCCGGAATGCGGTGGCGCGAGGTATCGCGAAGTCGAGCCAGTACCTCACGGTGGCGGGCTACCAAGAAGGAGCGATGCGCTTCTACTTCGGAACCACCGCCGCGACGCGCTACCTGGCGCCACCGCCCCTCGTCCGGCAGGGCGAGCGCGTGCGGAGCGACTGGTTCTTCAAGTTCCTCCTCGACGTCGAGCCGATCCGGCCTTGGCTGTCGGTCAAGATGCCGTCGTTCGCCCTCACGCAGGAGGAAGCGCGGACGCTCGTCCGTTGGTTCAAGGTGCGGTCCGGACTTCCGTCCGACGGCGAGATCTTCGAATCGGACACTTTCGACCGCGAGATCGCAGCTCTGGGGGAGACTCAGTTCTCGACGGAGCTCCAGTGCACGCAGTGCCATCCGGCCGGCGAGACGCTCCCGACGCAGCCGAGCTTCTCCGAGGATAAGTTCGACTGGAAGGAGTTTACGTTCGCCATTCCCGGGGACGAGCACTATGTCGTCTGGAAGGACGGTGACACGTACCGGCACCGCGCCGGCTTCGCGACCGCCGAAGCGGCGGGGGCGTGGGCCGAGCAGAATCTTCCGTCCGGGACCGAATCGACTCTCGGTCGACCGTGGAGCAAGGAGAGCTGGGGGCCGGATCTCGGGCTCGCAGCAGAGCGGCTCCGGCCGGAGTGGATGCGGCTGTGGCTGACGAATCCGCCGTGGTTCATGCCGGGGACGAAGATGCCAAACTTCTTCGGCTCGCCCGATCCGTTCGCGGACGAGGATGCGCTCAAAGAGAATCCGTTCCCGACTGCCGAAAACGCGCAGAAGATCGAGCAGCTCCTCCGCTACATGGTCCACATGAAAGTGATGGAGCAGGCGGTGAGCTCTGGCGAGCGGGCGCCGTCCGAGGACCCACAAGGCACGGATTGACCGTCGCGCGCCGGACTTAGGCGCGGCGTGCGTTAACGAGTGGCGGGCGTCATGGCGACGGATGATCCAACGGTAGTCGTCGGCGCAGGGATCAGCGGCCTCGCGTTTTCGCATCGTCTGAAAACGATCGAGCCGGACCGGCCGGTCGTCCTTCTCGATGCGGCGAGGCGGCCGGGCGGAGTCATCGCGACCGATGACGTCGACGGCTTTCGTTTCGAGTGGGGCCCGAACGCATTTCTCGGCAACTCGCCCGCTACGTTCGAGCTCGTGGAAGAGCTCGGCCTCTCGGAGCGATTGCTCGCCGCGAGGCCGACGGCGAAGAAACGCTACATCGTGCGCGGCGGGAAGCTCCGCGCTCTCCCGCGTTCGCCGCTCGGGGTGTTCACGACGGGGGCGCTGTCGTTTAGCGGCCGGATGCGGCTCCTCACCGAACCGTTTCGCCGGCGCGGCTCGGCCGAGGACGAGACGGTCGCCTCCTTCGGAAGGAGGAGGCTCGGCGAGGAGGCTACGCGACAGCTTCTCGATCCGATGGTGTCGGGCGTCTTCGGGGGAGATGTCGAGAGGCTCAGCCTGCCGGCGGCATTTCCGCGCGTCGCTGCCCTCGAGCGAGAACATGGTGGCCTCGTCCGCGGACTGATCGCGTCGCGAAAAGCGAGCTCGTCGTCCTCGGTCGCCGGTCGTTCGCGGCGCTCGCTCTACTCGTTTCCCGGCGGATTCGGCGAGCTCACGGGCGCGCTCGCCGAGCAGCTGGAGGACTCGATTCGTCTCGAGTGCCCAGTCGAGCGAGTGACGCCGAGCGGTCGCGGCTGGGAGGTCGCCGTCCGCGGCGGGGAGACGATCGCCGCGGCCGCCGTAGTCGTGGCCGCGCCGGCTCCGATCGCGAGCACCTTCCTTCCCTCCGATGCAGGCGATCTCGCGTCGGCGCTCACCGAAATCGCCTACGCGCCGCTCGCGGTCGTCTGTGTCGGGTTCGATCGCGATCAGGTCGGGCATCCGCTGGACGGCTTTGGCTTCCTCTCCCCGCGGCACGAGGGGCTTCGGGTCCTCGGCGCGGTGTGGGTGTCGAGCATCTACCCCGAGCACGCGCCGGGCGGCGCGGTGAGCCTCCGCGTGATGCTGGGGGGCGCCCGCGACCCGGAGGCGGTGGCACTCGCGGACGACGAGTTGCTCGAGCTCGCTCTCCGCGAAGTCGGGCCGCTCCTCCGGCTCCGAGGCGAGCCGCGAGTTCACCGCGTCTACCGCCATCGCCGCGGCGTTCCGCAGTACGAGGTGGGACACCTCGCCCGACTCGGACGAATCGACTCGCTCCTCCGCGCACTTCCGGGACTCGAGCTCCACGGAAACGCCTACCGCGGCGTGGCGGTCAATGACTGTATTCGAGAGGCCCGGGCGCTCGCCGAACGGATCGCGCGGCCGGAGTGAACGAGGATTCCGCGCGCGCCCGTGCGTCGTCGGAACTCGTTCCAGAGTGCGACAATACGCCCCTCGGAAAACCCTGGCGCCGTTTTTCGGCTCGTCTATTCTCACCGTGGAGAGACGGTTCAAAGCCGCTCTCGAAAGAGACGTGATGTTCGGGCTCCCCTTGTGGCAGAATTCGCCCTCTTCGTGAGGTGTCGACGGGGTGGCGGAGCCCGCTGGTCGACGGTGTCCCACGCGGGTCCGGACTCGACCGGCTTGAAGAGAGTCTTCTCTCGGTCCCGAGGATTGGAACGAATCGTTCCAGAGAGGTAAGCGCGATGATGCGGATCGGATTGCGGGCGGTGCTCGCAGCGTTCGTTGTGGCCGGAATGATCGGGGTGGGTTGCGAGAAGAAGTCGGGGACGCCGACTCCTCAGGACCCCGGGTCGACGACCCCGCCGACCGGCGGACCTACGCCGCCGCCGGTGGCGGCTGCGAAGGCGTGGCCGACCGACGCCGCGGCGACGGGAACGATCAGCGGCACGATCAAGGTCGGAAGCGCTCCTGCGATGCCCGCGATCGACATGGCGTCGAAGCCGGACTGCGTCGCGCTTCATGGCGACACGAAGCCGACGGCCGAGCTCGTCGTCGCCGGCGCGAACGGCGGTCTCCGTGACGTCTTCGTCTACCTCGACGACGCTAGCGTCGCGGCGCAGTACACGCCGCCCGCCCCTCCGGCCGAGCCTGCCGTGCTCGACCAGAAGGGATGCATCTACGTTCCGCACGTCATCGGGATCCAAGTGAAGCAGGACCTCAAGGTCCTCAACAGCGACCCCTTCCTTCACAACGTGAACGCTCCGCCGCTCAACTTGGCGATGGGCGGGAAGGACGAAGCCGGGAAGGTGAAGCTGCTCAAGAAGCACTTCAAGAAGCCCGCGGTCCCCGCCACGTTCAAGTGCGACGTCCATCCGTGGATGAGCGCGTACGCTTGTGTCGTCACGCACCCCTGCTATGCTGTGACCGACGCCGACGGGAACTTCAAGATCACGGGGGTTCCGCCGGGTAAGTACAAGCTCAAGTTCTGGCATGAACCGGCGCCGGGTCTTACCGCACCGGCAGATCAAGACGTCGAAGTGAAGGCTGGCGAGGACACCGCGATCGAAGCGACGTTCTGAACGGGCGTGGCTCGCGGAACCGACAGGATCGCGCTTCGGCGCCGGTCTGGTGGTCGGGCGCGGGAGAACCCGGTCGAGCGGTTTGCCGTTTCGGTTTCGCTGGATCTGAACAATCGACGGTGATGGTATCGATGACGAAGACTCTTGAGTTGAGTGCGGTTCCCGCTCGGACGGGCGCCTCTCGGCTACGCCGGTGCGCGCGATGCGCCGTCGTCTGGTCCCTCGCGTTTCTGCCTCTCGTCTCCGCGACCGCGCAGGAAGCGGCACCGGCTCCGGCCGATGCGGCGACGACGCCCGCGCCCGCGGAGGCCGTGTCTCCGCCGATGATTCCCGAGAACATCGCTACGTTCGGCGGGGACGTCGATTGGCTGTTCGATCTGATCCTCTGGATCACTCTCGTCACCATGGTCATCGTCCTCGGTCTCCTCGCCATCTTCATGGTGAAGTACCGGTACAAAGAAGGGCGAAAGGCGCACTACACGCACGGGAGCACGGCGCTGGAGGTCACGTGGACGACCGCGACCGCGGTTCTGTTGATCTTCATCGCGTTCGTTCAGAAGTCGACGTGGGAGAACATCAAGCAGGAGTTCCCGGATCCGTCGGGGGCGGAGGACGTCTTCGTCGGCCGCGTCTTCGGCGAGCAATTCGGCTGGTACTTCGTGTACCCCGGGACGGACGGTAAGTTCGAGTTTGACGACGTGAAGCAGCGCTTTCCGGGCTTCAACGACGTCGGGCTCGCCGATCCGCAGAAGGACAAGGTGATGACGACGCTCTACGTGCCCGTCAACGCCAAGGTGCTCCTTCAGATCAAATCGCTCGGCAAGTATGACCAGTCGACCAAGCAGGAGATCGTCCCTGTCCTCCACAGCTTCTTCGCGCCGAACCTTCGCGTGAAGCAGGACCTCGTTCCGTATCACCCGGGCTACGTTTGGTTCGAGGCGACGAAGACCGGGAAGTACGAAATCGCGTGCGCCGAGCTGTGCGGGCTCGGTCACTACCAGATGCGGGCGGATCTCATCGTCGCAACCGACGAAGAGCTCGCGCAGCATCTCGGGTACAACTGGCGCGAGCACCGCGCGACCTTCGCGGGCGTCGACGGCAAGAGCGCGCCAGCGGAAGAGCCGGCCGCCGGGGACTGAAAAGCGTTCGCCGGGCGTCCGAGTCTTCTCGACCCGTCACTCAACACAACCGCTCCTTACAGCAATCGAGTCCAAGTCTATGAGCACGACTGCCGGCGATTCCGTCCCTGCTGACAGCCAGCACGGTGATTCCGGTGCGGGGCACTCGGGTCACGATCACGGCCACGGCGGCGGGCACGGGCATCACGAGCCCGGTCCGATCGGACGCTACATCTTCAGCCGCGATCACAAGACGATCGGGATTCAGTTTTACCTGACGTCGATGTTCATGCTGATCATCGGCGGCCTGCTCGCGCTGGGCGTCCGGTGGCGGATTGCTTGGCCCGACGCGGACGTGCCCCTCATGGGGCAGGTCGACGGGGCCGGCTACGCGATGCTCTTCACGATGCACGCGAGTGTGATGATCTTTTTTGTGATCATCCCGTTCCTCGTGGGTGCGTTCGGGAACTTCGTCGTGCCGCTACAAATCGGTGCGGCGGACATGGCCTTCCCGTTCATGAACGGCCTTTCCTACTGGATCATGCCGCCCGCGGGCATCGTCATGTTCTTCGGGTTCTTCCTCGAAGGTGGTGCGGCTGCGGGTGGTTGGACCTCGTATCCCCCGCTCAGCACGATCGCGTCTGCAGGTCAGACGTGCTGGATCATCAGTCTCATCATCGTCGGAGCCTCATCGGTGATGGGGGCCGTGAACTACATCACGACCGTCGTCAAAATGCGCGCTCCCGGCATGACGTTTTTCCGAATGCCGCTCACCGTGTGGTCGGTCTTTATCACCGCGATCCTGATTCTCTTCGGGACGCCGGTCCTCACGTCCGCGCTGATCCTCCTCCTCCTCGATCGCTCGATGGGGACGACGTTCTTCACCGGCGATGGGCAGCCACTCCTCTGGCAGCACCTCTTTTGGTTCTACTCTCACCCTGCGGTCTACATCATGATCCTCCCGGCGATGGGGATGGCTAGCGACATCATCGCCACCTTTGCCCGCCGGGCGATTTTCGGCTACCGCGCGATGGCGTACTCGATGGCCGGAATCGCCGGTCTCGGATTCATCGTCTGGGGACATCACATGTTCCAGAGTGGGATGAATCCGAAGCTCGGGACGACGTTCATGATCGCGACGATGATGATCGCGCTTCCGTCCGCCGTGAAGACCTTCAACTGGCTCGGCACGCTCTGGCGCGGGAATATCATCTTCAGCACGGCGATGCTTTACGCCTGTGGATTCGTCGGCATGTTCGTGATCGGCGGGCTGAGCGGAATCTTCATGGCAGCCACTCCAGTCGACATCCAGATCCACGATACGTATTACATCGTGGCCCACATCCACTACGTCCTCTTCGGCGGGAGCTTGATGGCGATCTTCGGGGGGACCTATTACTGGTTCCCGAAGATGTTCGGCCGAATGATGAACGAGACGCTCGGGAAGATTCATTTCCTCCTCACGTTCATCGCCTTCAACTGCACGTTCTTCCCGATGCACATCGTCGGCGCGGCGGGGCTGCCGCGGCGCTACGCGGCGTACGCCATCGAGCAGGGGGTCACCGAAACCTGGGCCCACACGCAGTCGTGGAACGTCTTCATGACCGTTTCCGCGATCGGACTCGGACTCGCGCAGATCCTCTACTTCGTGAACTTCTTCTGGAGTCTCTACCGGGGGAAGAAGGCCGACGCGAATCCGTGGAAAGCGAACACGCTCGAATGGCAGGCGCCGTCCCCTCCGCAGCACGTCAATTTCGATCCCGTGCCCGTCGTCTACCGCGGGCCGTACGAGTACAACTCGCCGGTCGTTGAAGACGACTACCTGCCTCAGACGGTGAAACTCGACGACGAAGCGGCCGCGAGGGAAGCTCAGCTCGCTCATTGAGCTGAGCGGTTGAGGCGAAGGGAAACCGCGGCGCGCCGGTCGACTCTCCGGTGACTCGCTAGATCAGCTTCGTCCTTTCGTGGGGGCTCCATGGCCCGAGCGACAAAACTCCTCCTCGTCGGTACGTTTCTCTTGATCGCGCTCGGCGGCGTCGTGACGAGCACCGAGTCGGGTATGGCCGATCCGCACTGGCCGTCCTTCGAAGGTGAGCTCGCGCCGTCGATCGAGCGGATGAAGGAGAACCGCGGACTTCTCTTCGAACACACTCACCGCGTGGTGGCCGGGCTCGTGGCGATCTTCACCTGTGGGCTCGCGGTGGCGATCCGAGCTCGAGACCGACGCAAGTCGGTTCGCCGCCTCGGCTGGAGCGCGGCGGGACTCGTTCTCTTGATCGCGCTCCTCGGCGGCGCGACCGTCCTCTTCAACACACCACCCGAAATCTCAGTCGTCCACGTGAGCCTCGCGATGCTCTTTCTGAGTCTCGTCACGTCTCTTGCCGTCGTGTACGGCCGGAAGTGGCAGCCCGGGCGAGTTTCTCTCCTCGGGGGCGACGCCGACGACGCGCGCTGGCTGCGCGGCGGCGCCATCGCCTGCGCGGCGACGGTCTACCTGCAGATCATTCTCGGTGCTGTGCTTCGGCACGCGTACGAAGGAGTGATGCTGCACGTGATCTGGGCGTTTGCGGTGTTCACCGCCGTCGTGATGGTCGTCGCGCGCGTGTTCTCACGCCACGGAAAGGCGCTCGAGGTCGTGATGCCGGGGCTCCTCCTTGCCGTGCTCGTCCTCGCGCAGTTCTTTCTCGGTTTCACGGCCTTCGTGTCGCGGCCGGACGGTGTCGACGATGCCGGTTCGCATCTCCACCAGGCCGTAGCGAGTAGCCATCAAATCATCGGCGCGGCGATGATGGTCGCCTCCGTCGTGTTCCTCCTCCGGGTCTTCCGCTGCTCTTACGTCGCGGCCCGATCGGAGCTGCCGGCGAAGGAATCGGCGGCGTATACCGAGACGCCGCTCGACCCGCGCGGCGAGGGACTCGAGTGCGCCGCGGAGGGAGGGACCGGATCGTGAGCGACTCGCCGCTGGCTGCATCCCGTTCGCTCTCGCGGTCGCCCGCCGACCGGTCAACGGGCCTCGTCGCCGATGTCCTCGATCTCACGAAGGCGCGACTCGTCGTCATGGTCCTCATCACCGCGGCGGCCGGGTACTGGGTGGGCGCGGCGAGCGGTGGCGAACTCGCAGCCGGTCCGTTCGCTCTTCTGCTCGGAGGAATCGCGCTCCTTTCGGCCGGCGGCGCAGCGTTCAACCACGTCCTCGAGCGACGCGGCGACTCACGCATGCGTCGCACTGAAGCTCGGCCCGTCGTCACCGGCCGCATTTCGCCGAACGCGGCGTGGACGTTCGGGCTCGTGAGCTCGTCAGTGGGGATCCTCGTGCTCCTCCTCGTCGAGCCGTTCGCCGCGGTCCTCGGGGCGTTCACGGTGTTCTCCTACGCTTTTATCTACACGCCGCTCAAGCGAGTAACGCAACTCTCGACACTCGTCGGCGCGGTCCCCGGCGCTCTGCCCCCGCTCATCGGTTGGGCCGCGTCGATCGGGGAGATCGGCGCGCCGGGCTGGATTCTCTTCGGCATCCTGTTCTTCTGGCAGCTGCCGCACTTCCTCGCGATCGCGTGGCTCTACCGGCGGGATTACCGCCGCGGCGGCTATCCCGTTCTCACGGTCGTCGATCCGACCGGCGGAGCCGCGGCGCGCCAGATGCTGCTCGGCGGGCTCGCGCTCATCGTGTGTAGCTTGATGCCCGCGGTCGCGGAGATTTGCGCACCGCCGTACTTTGCCGTGGCGCTCGCTCTCGGAACTGGGTTCTTTGCCGCCATCCTCTGGTTTGTGGTGCGGCGCTCGCAGCGATCGGCGCGCGCGGTGGTTCTCGGCTCGGTCGTCTACCTGCCCGCACTTCTCTGTCTCCTCGTCAGTACGACTCGATAGGCTCGCCTCGACGGGGGACGAACTCCGATCGGCCTCTCGTTGGCTCGCGATTCCATGACTTCCTATTCCGCCGCGGCTTCCCCCTCGCGCCCGCAGACGATCTCGAAAGAGAGCTTCGGCATGGTGCTCTTCCTCATCGCGGAGACGATGTTCTTCGCGGCGCTCGCCGGTGCGTATATCGTCCTTCGCATCGCGAAGAAGGGCGAGTGGCGCCCCGCCGGCCTCGACGATATCGTCTCGGCGATCGTCATCGCGAACACGGTCGTCCTCGCGCTCAGCTCGGTGAGCATGTGGCTCACGCAGATCGCCGCGAAGCGAAAGGATCCGTGGATGAAGCTCTTTCTCCAGGGGACCCTCGCGCTCGGTCTACTCTTCCTCGCGGGGCAGGCGCTCGAGTTCCGGCGTATGCTCGAGATCGTGTCGTTCGGCGGAAACCTGTTCGGCTCGGTCTTCTACTCGATCGCGGGTCTTCACGGACTCCACGTCGCCGGCGGAATCCTTCTCCTCGTGATCGTCCTCTTTCGCGCGTACCGAAAGCCGCGCGAGGAGGTCGTCGTCTGGGTCCGGATGACCGCGGCGTACTGGCACTACGTCGTTCTCGTGTGGGCGTTTCTCTTCTGGGGGCTGTATGTCTGGTGATCGCGACCGCTCTCCGTCGCGCGTCGATCCCGCTTCGGGCGAGGTCGAAGCGAAGGAAGACCCGAGCTGGCGCCCCGCGTTCTTGAGCGCGTGTCTCATCCTCACGCTCGGGATTCTGTGTGCGGTGATCTGGTGGCGCGGTCAAGACTCGACTGAGGAGCCGCTTCCCGTCCTCGGGTCGATTCCCGCGTTCCGCTTTCTCGACCAGAGCGGTGCGGCGTTCGAGCTCGCCGATCTTCTCGGAAAAGTGTGGGTGGGCGATTTCGTGTTTACGCGGTGCGGGTCGGCCTGTCCGCGGATGGCGCGAACGATGTCTGCGCTCCAGTCCGAGCTCGCCGGGCGCGGCATCGGCGCCGGCGACGTTCGCTTCGTCTCGTTTTCGGTCGACCCGGCCTACGATACGCCGGATGTCCTCGCCGCGTTCGGAGCTCGCTACGGCGCCGACCCGGCGTCGTGGAGCTTTCTCACCGGAGCGGACGGAGAGGTCGTCGACCTGAGCCAGAACGGGTTCTTTCTCGCTGCGTCTCAGGGCCGTTCGGGCGGAGCGGCCCACAGCCACAGCGACCGCTTCGCCCTCGTCGATCGGCGCGGGAGACTGCGCGGCCACTACCAGCCGACCGCGAGCGAGAGCGAGTACCAGCGCCTCCGCGACGACATCCTGCGTCTCCTCGCGGAGCCTCCGAGCGACGTTGCGGGGGAGGTCGAGTGAAGTGGTACGAAGCTCTGCCGCACCTGAACGCCGCGCTCAACTCGGTGAGCTGCGTCCTTCTCGTGTGCGGGTACCGGGCAATCCGCTCGCGAGCCGGTACCGAGGCGGAGCGTCGCTCGCGTCACGCACGTCTCATGCTTGCGGCCTTCGGCGTGTCAGTGCTCTTTCTCGCGTCGTACCTCACGTACCACGGTGTGGTGGGGCACACGAGCTACGAAGGCCGAGGCTGGGTGCGTCCGGTCTATTTCTTCATTCTGATCACGCACATCGTGCTCGCCGCTTTTGTGCCGATTCTCGCGTCCCTGACGCTCTACTTCGCGGCTCGCCGCCGGTGGGCCGCGCACCGGAAGATCGCGCGTTGGACGTTTCCCATTTGGCTCTACGTGTCGTTCACGGGGGTCGCGGTGTACCTGATGCTGTACGTCTTCTGACTCGAGCATCGGCCCGCTGGTCTCATCAGACTCCGCTACGACGCCTCAGTAGGAGAATCGAGCATCGGAGGTGTCACCCCTCCGGTCCTCACTGTGCTAAGAGTGCAACTCCGGTCCGTGCCGTGACACGTCCTCGTCAGTTCACGCCTTCCGGCGACTCGCCGCTTCGCTCACCGAATCTGGTGAGAAATGCGGGCTAACGGTCCGATCGATGTTTGCTGAGCCGAAGAAGAAGCCGCACCCGCGACTCGCCGTCTACAGCTTCATCGTGATCGCCGTGGTCGTCGTCCTCGTCGTTCGCGGTGGCACGAAAGGCGGAGACTTCCGTGCGTATTGGCTAGCGGCGAACGGCCTCCTCGACGGCGACCTCGTTCCGGCGTACGGCGACGCCGAGCGGCCGTTTCAGTACCCACCCTTCTTCGCGTTCCTGGTCGCTCCCGCGGCGTGGCTTCCCGAGGACGTCGGCCGCTGGCTCTGGTCGGCGCTCAAGGGGGCGCTCGTTCTTCTTCTGTTCCGCGGCGTGCAGCGAAAGCTCGGATTGGTCGTATCGGCGGAAGCCGCGGTGGCGGGCTTTTTTTTCGCCGTGCGACCGCTCGACAGCGACTTCGCGAACGGCAACGCGAACGTGGTCGTTCTCGCCCTCGTTCTCCTCGGGTTCGAGTGCGCGCGGCTCCATCGCGACGGCTGGGGCGGGATCGCGTTCGCCTCCGGAATCCTCTCGAAGGTGACGCCGGTCCTCCTCCTCCCTTGGGTCGCGGTTCGCCGCCGGTGGCCGCTCCTTCTCCGTACCCTGGTCGCCGTCGCGCTCCTCGGGTGGCTGCTTCCCGTGCTCGCGCTCGGTTGGGGGGATGCTCACCGCGCGTGGGGCGCGTGGGGGCGCGGGACCCTCTCGATCGTCGATGTGACCTCCGATGCGTACGCGCGCGACGCGGGTGCGGGGTACGTTCCCGGTCAGAGCCTTCGCGCGCTGTTTCACCGCTTGCTTCGAGCGACCGATGCGACAGCGCACGACGAAGGGAAAGTCGTTTCCATCAACTGGGTGAACTTCGACAAGCTCACCGTCGACGGAATCTACCTCGCAGTCTCGGCGCTAGTTCTCGGGGGCGTTTGGTTCGCCTTTCGCCGACGAAACCCCGGGATGCGCGGGGGCTGGACCCCAGGCGAGATCGCGGCGGCGATCGCGCTCGTGCCGCTTCTCGCCCCGCTCAGTCGCAAGGCTCACTTCGTGCTGCTCTGGCCGGCGGCGGTGCTCGCGTTCGAGGCGTGGTGGCGTTCCTGTGGCCGCCGGCGCTGGCTGGGCGGCGCGCTCTGGGCGTTCGCGTTGGCCGCTCTCGTCCTAACGAGCCGGGATGTCATCGGAAGGACGGGTTCGCTCTATGCGATGGCGTACTGCCCGTACAGCCTCGCGTCCGTGCTTCTCGTCGCGATCCTGCTCCACCCCGGTCTCCATCCACCCGCTCCGAGGAGCTTCTCCCTCGAGCGCAGCGTGGGTTACTCGAAGGAGTCGCCCGGAACGTGACGCGCGACCACGCGGGCAGGTGGATGCGTTCGCGCGAAATCAGCGGGCGATCTTCGTGTAAGTCCCGTTGTTGCTCGTCGCGAGCGCTCGCAGGAACTGGTCCTGAAGCGGCCCGACGTTGAGGACGCCGATGGTATTCACCTGCGCGCGGTTGTAGTTCTGTGACTTGACCGCGCTGAGAGTCGTTTGGAGATAGGTCGATTCGTTTGCGCCCTTGCACGTCCCGCCGCCATCTCCGACGTAGACGACAACTCGGCGCTGTGAGGGCGCGGAATTGGCGAAGGCGAGCGCGGTCATGAGCCCCTCCTGGCAGCAGCTTCCGCTCCCGCCCCTGACGGTCTGAACCCAGTTCATCGCCGCGGCCTTCATGGCCGGGCTGGCTTCGGTGGCGCGTCCGCTCGCGGGGAACTTGAGGATTCCCCGGTCGAAGAAACAAAGTCCGAAGTACACGCGATCCGAGAGCGCCTGAATCATCGTCGAAATCTCGCGCTTGGCGATGTCGAGCTCGCGCGAGTCCTGCATGCTGCCGGAGCGGTCGACGGCGATGAACGTGCCATCGCCCTCGAAGGTCTGGCCGTAGAACTGAATGATCTCCGACGTGTCGTCGTCGGTGTCGTCTCCGTCGGAGATTCCCGCGTCGTAGGGGAGGTCGAGGTTGGCTTTGCTTCCGGTCCCGACGAGCGATTGCGCGTTCGCGATGACGCCGAAGCCGTGAGAAAGAGCGATGGCGATGAGCAGGGAGTAACGCATCGGTGAACCTCCTTTAGTTTGTCGAGGTGTGTGCGGATGACTTCGCTCCGCACTCGCGGCGGGAGTCAGCGACCGTCTCGTCGCGCTCATGCGAATAGACGGGGCTCGCACTCCGAGTCTTGCGCGTCGTGGGCATGAAGTCGGATCGTGATCTCGACAAAAAAACGAGGCTGACCCGGCTCAGCAAGCCGAGTCAGCCTCGTCGTTCCGGAGAAAGCCGGATGCGGATGTCGAATCCTAGCGAGAGACCTTCGTGTAAGTACCGTTGTTGCTCGTCGCGAGGTTTCGCAGGAACTGATCCTGAATGTTTCCGATGTTCAGAACTCCGATCGCATTTACCTGCGCCCGATTGTAGTTCTGCGACTTGACGACGCTGAGCGTCGTCTGGAGGTAGGTGCTCTCGTTCGCGCCCTTGCACGTGCCGCCACCGTCACCGACGTAGACGACCACTCGTCGCTGGGACGGCGCGGAGTTCGCAAACGTGAGCGCGGTGATGAGCCCCTCCTGGCAGCAGCTTCCGCCGCCGCCACGCACGGTCTGCACCCAGTTCATCGCCGCGGCCTTCATCGCGGGGTTCGCCTCGGTGGCGCGCCCGCTCGCGGGAAACTTGAGGAGTCCCTTGTCGAAGAAGCAGAGCCCGAAGTACACGCGATCCGAGAACTCTTGGATCATCTTCGAGATCTCGCGTTTCGCGATGTCGAGCTCGCCCGAGTCCTGCATACTGCCGGAGCGATCCACGGCGATGAAGGTGCCGTCGCCCTCGAAGGTCTGGCCGTAGAACTGAATGATCTCCGGCGCGTCTTCGTCTTCGCCCTCGCCATCGGAGAGGCCGGCGTCGAACGGAAGATCGAGGTTCGCTTTGTTGCCACCGCCCGTGAGTGTCTGTGCGTTTGCGATCGTCGTGAGCCCGATCGCGAACAGCAGTGCGGTGAGAAGACTCGAAAATCGACCCATGGTGGACCTCCTTGTGCTCCTTCACGCCGACACGCGGCGACTTAACTGGCAGCCTCGAGCCGGAATGGCTGGAGACGGACTCGGCTCTCCTCGTCGTTTGGGCGGTCAAATCCTCCGTTCAGTTTTCCCCTCGCCCCGATCTCGAGCCGCATACGCTCGATCGGGCGGTGAAGTCATCTATTAAGACGGACGACAGGGCAGCTTTCTTGCACCGGGGACGCCCCCGCATTATCTAACTATCTGCAAGACATGGGTTTAGGTCGATCGCGGGGCGAGTTTCGGCCTCTACGGGTCAGACCCGGACTGAGCCTCGATCCCGATCCTCGGAGTGCGCAGTCGCGGTCGGTCGCTGCGGCACTCTGCCGACACCCGACTCCCCGTCCGCCCGCGTCGTGCCGTCTCGCACACCGAGTCGCGCGCGGCACGCGGGTCGTCTTGAGCGCGACGCAACGATCGTCACGGCCGCCTCTCCGCGTCTCCGATGCTGGGCGGGGCCGATCGGAACTCCGACGGTCGAGGCTCATAGCTCGGCCAAAGAAAAAAGCCCCGGCTTCCGCAAGGGAAGCCGGGGCTTTAGTTCACTCGTCGGCGCCGCAGCGCCGGCCGGAGTGTGTGGCTAACGAGCGACCTTCGTGTACGTGCCGTTGTTGCTCGTCGCGAGATTCCGCAGGAACTGGTCCTGAAGATTACCGACGTTCAGCACACCGATCGTGTTCACCTGCGCGCGGTTGTAGTTCTGGGACTTGACGACGCTTAGGGTCGTCTGGAGGTAGGTGCTCTCGTTCGCGCCCTTGCACGTGCCGCCGCCGTCACCGACGTAGACGACCACTCGCCGCTGGGACGGCGCGGAGTTCGCAAACGTGAGCGCCGTGATGAGCCCCTCCTGGCAGCAGCTTCCGCCGCCGCCGCGCACGGTCTGCACCCAGTTCATCGCCGCGGCCTTCATCGCGGAGTTGGCTTCGGTGGCGCGTCCGCTCGCGGGAAACTTGAGGAGTCCCTTGTCGAAGAAGCAGAGCCCGAAGTACACGCGATCCGAAAACTCCTGGATCATCTTCGAGATTTCGCGCTTGGCGATATCGAGCTCGCCCGAGTCCTGCATACTGCCGGAGCGATCGACAGTGATGAACGTGCCGTCACCCTCGAAGGTTTGACCGTAGAACTGAATGATCTCCGGCGCGTCTTCGTCTTCGCCTTCGCCATCGGAAAGTCCGGCGTCGAAGGGGAGGTCCAAGTTCGCCTTGTTGCCGCCTCCAGCGAGTGACTGCGCGCTCGCCGTCGACCCGAAACAAAACGCAACCGCGAGGGCGGCGAGAAACGTCGAGAATCGACTCATGTGCGATATCTCCTTTGAACTCCGTGAGGGCGAGTCGGCCCGTAGGATTGAAGGCAGTGGATTCGAGTCCGGTGATCGCGGCACCGTCGAGCCCGCTTCCGGCGGGGTCAATACGAAGACGGAGTTGAGCTCCGGTTCCTTGCACTGAATCCGCGGAAATCGCTTTCTTCACCTGACTCTCGCCCCTGATTGTACTTATGACTGGCGAGGCGATCAAGCCGGCGGGGCCGGCGGATTCGCCTGGAGCCGGGTTTGAAGCGGTTGGACAGAGCGCTAACAAAGTTCAAAACGATACAAACGGCGTAAAAGGCGAGTTCTGACCGGGATCGGTGGCCCCTCGGGCGGAAAAACGCCTTCGCCGGGCGCGAGCGCCCACTATACTGTGCCGCTTCCTCGGCGCCGCGCGGGAGTCGCGAGCGCCCCTCTCGCCGACCATCTCCCTCTCGACGGCGCCCTTGGAAGCGATGGAAATCGTTCTCTACCCCGATCCGTTTCTCCGGCGGCGCGCGGAGCCTCTCACCCGAATCGACGA
Source organism: Planctomycetota bacterium (assembly GCA_965223845.1). GTDB lineage: Bacteria > Planctomycetota > UBA8108 > UBA8108 > SXIK01 > CBDCXR01. The sequence continues at coordinate 692,760 of CBDCXR010000004.1, forward strand.
ATCGGTGCGCGAGCGGGTGCGGCGGATGTTCGAGCTCATGTACGAGGCGAACGGCGTCGGCCTTGCGGCGCCCCAGGTCGGCTGGGGAGTTCGTCTTTTCGTGACGAACGTAACCGGCGAACCGGACCCGGATGAGGAGCGCGTGTTCGTCAATCCCGAGGTCCGGAAGGTCGACGACGCCGAGACGGCGAACGAGGAGGAGGTCGACGTCGAGGGCTGTCTCTCGATTCCCGGCGTCCAGGGTCGGGTCTCCCGCCTCCGGCGCGTCATCGTCACGGCTCTCGACCTCGACGGCAACGAGTTCGAGGCGGAGGCCGTCGATCTCGACGCCCGCGTGATCCAGCACGAGACGGATCACCTCGACGGAATCCTCTTTCTCTCTAAGCTGAACACGACCGATCGACTGAAGGTCGCAAAGAAGCTGAAGAAGCTCGAGAAGGAGTACAAGCAGGCCCGCGGATGAGCGACGCGACGCCGGCACTACCGCTCCGAATCTACCGAAGCTTGGCCGCCGCGGAGAAGGACGCGCCCGCCGGCGCGCTCCCGCGAGTCGTGGCCGCGGGATTCTACGACGGAGTCCATCTCGGTCACCGCGCGCTCCTTCGCGAGCTCGCGGAGTGGGGGGCCGAGGCGGGGGCGGAGCCGGCGGTTCTCACGTTCGATCCGCACCCGCTCGAGGTCCTCCGCTCGGCCGCCCCGGCGAAGGTGGTTTCGCTCGAGCACCGCCTGCTCCTCCTCGCGTCGAGCGGCGTTCGGACCGTGCTCGTGCTGCCGTTCGATGTCGCGGTCTCGCGGTGGTCGGCGGCAGAGTTCGTCTCGCGCGCGATGCGCGACGCTCTCCGTGCGCGCTACGTGCTCATGGGATTCGACAGCGCCTGGGGGCACGAGCGCGCCGGTTCGTTCGCAGAGCTCACCCGTCTCGCCCCTGACCTCGGCGTCGAGATTCGGCGGGCGGGCGTCGAGCGCCTAGGCGGGAGGCGCGTCTCGAGCACGCTCGTTCGCGACGCGGTGCGGAACGGTTCGCTCGCGGAGCTCTCCGTTCTCCTCGGGCGGGACTTTTCCGTGCTCGGCGAAGTCGTCCGCGGCCACGGTCGCGGTCACGAACTCGGCTTTCCGACCGCTAACATTCGATCGAAGGCCGACCTCGATCTTCCTTCCGGCGTCTACTTCGCTGAAGTCTCCCGCTGGGGACGTCTCGATCTCGATCCGTCGCGCCCGGTCGCGACCGTCGACGCAGCCCCTCCGGCGACGCGCGCGAACGCTCTCGTCAACATCGGCTCGGCGCCGACGTTCGGCGGCGGCGACGGGATCTCGATCGAGGCCTACCTCGTTCCGTCGAGCGAGTCGACGACGCATCGAGACGAAGCCGTCGATCTCTACGGCGAGACGATCGAGATCCATTTTCTCGAGCGTCACCGCGACGAAATCCGTTTCGATTCGCCACGCGAGCTCGCCGAACAGATTCGCCGCGACGTGGACGCGCACGGACAGTTTGTCGCCCGGCGGTGATCCTCCGGCGGGCTCGTCTGCGCTAGCTGCCGTCCGTCTCGCAGGGACAGACGAGAATCGGCTGCTTGACTGCGTTCACTTCGTCGAGGCGGCGCACCGGCTGCGTGACAGGCGCCGCGAGGAGGGTCTCGGGCGAGGCGATCGCTTCGCTCGCGATCTGTAGCATCGCGTCCGCGAACGCGTCGAGCGTTTCGAGCGATTCGGTCTCGGTCGGCTCGATCATCAGCGCCTCGGCGACGACGAGGGGAAAGTAGATCGTCGGCGGATGGAAGCCGAGGTCGATCAGCCGCTTTGCGATGTCGAGCGCCCGGATGCCGTGGGCCTTCTGTCGCTTCGCCGTGAAGACGACCTCGTGCATGCATCGCGCTGAGTAGGGCAGATGGTACGCATCGCGAAGCCGAGCGCGGAGGTAGTTCGCGCCGAGGACGGCGTTCTCGCTGATCCCGCGGAGCTCGGCGGGGCCGTGCGCCATCGCGTAGGCGAGCGCGCGAATCAGGATGCCGGAGTTGCCGAAGAACGAGCGCACCTTACCGATGCTGTGCGGCGCGTCGGCGAGGAGCGCGAAGGTCCCGTCGTCCTTGCGCTCGAGGCGAGGGACGGGGAGGTAAGGAGCCAGGGCATCGGAGACTGCGATCGGCCCCGCGCCCGGCCCGCCCCCGCCGTGCGGCGTCGAGAACGTCTTGTGGAGATTGAAGTGCATCACGTCGACGCCAAAGTCGCCGGGACGGGTGATCCCGAGGATGGCGTTCATGTTCGCCCCGTCCATATAGAGGAGCGCCCCGGTCTCGTGGAGCTCGTGGCTGATCGTTCCGATGTCGCTCTCGAAGATTCCGAGCGTGTTCGGATTGGTGATCATCATCGCGGCGACGTCGTCCTCGAGTTTCGCGCGGAAATCCTCGAGGGAGACGCGTCCGTCGGGACCCGATTTCACTTCGCGGGTCTCGAACCCGGCGAGAGTACAGCTCGAAGGATTCGTTCCGTGGGCGCTGTCGGGGATGAGGACGACGTTTTTCTCGGCTGACTTTCCCTCGTGGCAGAGGTGCGCCTTGATGAGCATGAGCGCCGTCAGCTCGCCGTGAGCGCCGGCCGCCGGCTGGAGCGACACGTGGGGGAGGCCGCTCACTTCGCTCAAGAACCGTTCGAGTCGATGGAAGACCGTGAGGATGCCCTGGACCTCCTCCGCCGTCGCGAGAGGGTGCGCATCGCGAAACCCGCGCTCGTTCGCCGCGACCTCGTTCAGTCGCGGGTTGTACTTCATGGTGCACGAGCCGAGCGGGTAGAAGTTGCCGTCGATCGAGAAGTTCTTGATCGAGATTCTCGTGTAGTGCCGGACGGCATCGAGCTCGCTCAGCTCGGGAAGACCCACGCTTTCCTCGCGGCGGAGCTCGCGCGGGAGGCACTCGTCGAGTGGCGGCAGGTCATCCTCCGCGCGCGGGGGCATGACGCCGAGACGACCGGGACGGCTCAGCTCGAACACGGTCGGAGTGGACGTCGACGGCGCGGTGCTCACGAGGCCTCCAGGGCGTTTTCCGTCGCCGACGTGCGGCGGTTCGTTTCGTCCTGCACCGGCGCGCGCCGGCAAATCTCCGCGACCGACTCGGTGAGTCGATCGATGTCGGCCTTCGTAGTCAGCTCGGTGAACGCGAACAACATCTCCCGCTCGCGGCCCGGAAAGTAGCGCCCGAGCGGAAGACCGCCGCCGATTCCGGCGCGATCGAGCTCGCGGTACATCGTCTCCGCCGGAAGCGGAAGCTCGAGCGTGAGCTCGCAGAAAACCGGCGCTTGGTACACAGCGCGGACGGAGGGAATCGCAGTGAGGGCGGCGCGTGCGTATCGAGCTCGCCGCGCCGACACGCTCGCGACCTCGCGGAGCCCCGTCTCGCCGAGGAGAGTGAGGTACATCGCGCCGCGGAGGCAGCACAGACCTTGATTCGTGCAAATGTTGCTCGTCGCCCGTTCGCGGCGGATGTGCTGCTCGCGCGTTTGAAACGTGAGTACGTAGCCGCGCTTCCCTTCGCTGTCGCGCGTTTCTCCGACGATGCGCCCGGGGAGCTTCCGTACGTGAGCTTCGCGTGTGGCAAAAAAGCCGAAGCTCGGTCCTCCGTACGCGATCGGATTCCCGAGCTGCTGCCCCTCGCCGACGGCGACGTCGGCCCCGTACGCTCCGGGTGGCTTGAGAAGCGCGAGCGAGATAGGGTCGACGACCGCGATGAAGACAGGCGGGAGTTCCACCGCATCGAGCGCCGCGCGAATCTTCTCCCCCGATTCGATCACGCCGAAGAAGTTCGGTGTCTGCATCGCGACGGCGAGCGTCTCCGGGGTGATGAGTGGACCGAGGAGCTCGACCGAGGTTAGGCCGCTGGCGTCGATCGGAACGCGTACGATCTCGATCGGGTGGCTCGCGAGATAGGTTTCGAGGACGCGCAGGTACTCGGGGTGGATTCCCTCCGACACGATCACCCGGTGTCCCTTTCGCCGGATCGAGTACGCCATGAGGACGGACTCGGCGAGCGCGGTCGCGCCCTCGTACATCGACGCGTTCGAAATCTCCATGCCGGTCAGGCGGGCGATCATCGATTGATACTCGAAGATCGCCTGGAGCGTCCCCTGACTCACCTCGGGCTGGTACGGCGTGTACGCCGTGCTGAACTCGCCGCGGCTCGCGAGGTGCTCGACCGCGGAGGGAATGAATCGGCGGTAGGATCCGGCTCCGAGAAAGGAAGGACGCTGGGAAGCCGCGCGATTCCTCGCCGCGAGTCGGCCGAGTTCGTCCAGGATTTCCGCCTCGGTTCGCCGCGGCGGGATCGCGAGCGGTCGATCGAGGCGGTGCTCCCGCGGGATTCCGTCGAACAGCTCCTCGAGGCTTTCGGCGCCGATCGCCGCGAGCATCGCCGCGCGCTCTTCCGGGGTGTGGGGCGAATACGTCATAGTCGATCCGAAGCGCCGCGGTGCGATGAAGAGCGGAGTTCGGCGCGAACGCTCGCTCGCTCGCCGCGACGCGCAGGTCCAGCGATCAGCGTCAGTGCTCGTGCTCTTCGGTTTCGATGTGGGCGGCGTACTCCGCCGCGCTGAGAAGGTGCTCGCGCCCGTCGGCGCCGGAGAGGCGGACTTTGATCAACCACCCGTCGTTGAACGGAGATGACGCGATGGGGCCGACATCGTCGGCGAGACCGTCGTTCACCTCGACCACCTCGCCGCCGAGCGGGGCGTAGAGATCGCTCACGGTCTTCGTCGATTCGATCTCGCCGAAGCGTTCGCCGGTCTTCACCGAGGACCCGCTCTCCGGGAGCTCGACGAAGGTCAAGTCGCCGAGTTGATCGACGGCGTGATCGGTGATGCCGATGGCGGCGGTGTCGCCATCGATCCGGATCCACTCGTGCGTCTTCGTGTACAGCGCGTCGTCGGGTCCGGGCATGGTGCTCCTCGAAACTCTCTTCGAACGTCTCGGCCGAGCTCAACGAGGATTCTCGGTGAACCGGGCAGCGAAACTGGGAACTTCAAGCGGAGTCGCGCCGGAAGGGGGCTCCTCGCCGGTCGCTCGACTCTCTTTAGTCCAAGTTTCGATCGAATGCAACAGGACGAAGCCCGAGAAACTGCGCCGGCGGCGGATTCGCGAGTCAGGCCTTCGTCTTCGCCTTCCGCACGCGCGAGAAGAAGGGGACCGGGTGCCGTTCGAGCCGCGCGTTCCGGCCGCGAATGTCGACGGAGAGCTCCGCGTCCTCCGGAACGTCCGCGTTCAGGTAGCCGAGTGCGATCGGATACCCGAGCGTCGGTGATGGCGCGCCGCTCGTCACGCGGCCGACTTCCCCGTCGCGGTGGACAATCGACATGCCCGCGCGGGCGGCCCGGCGGCCGTCGACCCGGAACCCGGCGAGACGACGCGGAACCCCCGCGCGCTTTTGCTCTAGGAGCGCCTCGCGTCCGATGAACTCGGCGGCTTTGTCGAACTTGACCGCGAAGTCGAGGCCGGCTTCGAGCGGAGTCGTCGTCCCGTCGATGTCGTTGCCGCAGAGCGGCATGCCGGCTTCGAGCCGGAGGGTGTCGCGCGCACCGAGCCCGATAGGTGCGATGCGTTCGCCGCCCGCGTCGAGGAGAGCCTGCCAGAGGCGTTCGGCGTGCTTCGCATCGACGTAGAGCTCGTAGCCGTTTTCGCCCGTGTACCCCGTCCGAGCGACGAATGCGCGATCACCGAACACGCGCGCCTCCGTAATCGAGTAGTACTTGAGCTCGTCCCACGGGGTCGTCGGCGCGAGAGCCACCTCGGCCGTGATGCGCTGAGCTTCCGGGCCTTGAACGGCGACCATCGCCCAGTCGTCGCTCCGGTCGATCCGCTCCGCCGCTCGATCTTCGCGGTGCCGGTCGAGCCACTCGAGCACGGCGTCCCGATTGGACGCGTTGACGACGAGGAGCGTGAGGTCGGGAAGGCGGTACACGATCGCATCATCGAGGACCGTTCCGTCTTCGTTCAGGATCAGCGTGTAGCGCGCCCGGCCGTGGGCAATCGCCCGAAAGTCGTTCGTGATCACGCGATCGAGCCAGTCGCCGTGCTCGTCGCCGCGGAGCTCGATCCGGCCCATGTGACAGAGATCGAAGAGGCCGGCCGACTCTCTCACGCGCCGGTGCTCGTCGGGGATGCTCCCGTACCGAACCGGCATCTCCCAGCCGTGGAATTCGATCATGACCGCGCCGAGGCGCAGGTGCTCGGAGTGGAGCGGTGTGCGATTCATGCGGGAGACGATACTGGAAGCTCGGTCAGTTTCAAGCCGTGCGTCCGCGCCGGGCGAGGATCGTCTCAACACGACGCGAGGCGTTCCCAGGTCACCTGGAAACGCCTCGCGTGCGAATGGTCGAGAACGGCGAAGGTTCGACTAGAACCCGAAGCCTTCCTTCGGATCGGTGATCGGCTTCTTCTCGCCGTCGCCGTCACCCGAATCCTCCGGATCCTTCTCGCCGCTCTTCTTCCCGGTGATCGTCGACCCGGTTTTCTTCTTCCCGGTCTGACGGCGCAGCATCTTCACCGCCGTCGGCTTATCGAGGATTCCCGCGATCCTGAGTCCCTTGAACGTGAACTTCGACCGGCTCCACTTGAACCCGACGAGCCCGCCCGTCTGGAACGGCTTCTCGCTCACGTATTCGTTCTTCTTCTCGTCGAATCCGCGGTCGTAGACGCACGTCATTTTCGCCGAGCTCATCAAGTCTTCGATCGTCGGGTCGGGATTGTCGATCGCCGCGCCCGGCATCGCGTACTCGACGAGCATCTTGACGTCCTTCGTCTTGTTGAACCAGTAGTTCGCGCTCCGTCCCTTGAACTCGTCGAATTCGAGCAGTGACTTCGGCCGGCCGCCGCCGACGGAGTACCGCCAGTGGATCCACTCCGTCATGTAGGAATTCCGCTTCTCCGGGTCGTACATCACGATGCAGTTGAACGAGCCGTTCGCGTCCATGGTCTGGATTGCCATGTCCCACTCGACCCGCACGCGGTACTTGAACGGAACCGGAATGTAGAACACGCCCTTCGTGTTGCCCTGGAATGACTGCGATTCACCGGCATCCGGCGTGAGTGGGTTCTGAAACTGAAGGTACTTCTTGTCCCGGAGATTCTTGATGACTCTCTTCGTGAGTCGATGCGAGCCCAGGTCGGCGAGCATCCGCCCGCCGTTCGTGTAGTCGATGAACGCGATTCCGCTGTCGGGATCGTAGTGGAGCTCCTTACTGAGAAGCTGGTAGTGCTCGCGGAGGAATTCCTCGTCCTCGGCGTCGAGCTCCTGCGGATAGCGCGTCGCCTCGAATTCACCGGCGAGCGTCGTCATCTGCGCCGCCGCCGCTTGGCGCCTCATGTCGGCTTCGATGTCTCCCGAGCTTCCGCCGGCCGGCGGGACGTAGGTCCCCGAGCCCGGTCGGCCGCCGAGTTTCGCGATCGCGCTCGCCTTTTCGGTGGCGATCTTCTCCGCGGACGCGAGGCGCTGTTTCTCCATCTCCTTTTCGTGTTCGAGCATGCGCTCGCGCTCTTTCGCCGCCTGCGCCATGAACGCGGCCATCTCCGCCTTGCTCACCGTGTTCTCGAGCGCGCGAATGTACGCGGCGGCCGCCTGCTGGTAGGTCGTCACGGCGGCGTCGAAGTTGCCTTCCTCGAAGTGGGAGGCGGCATCGCGCTCGACTTGGCCGGCCGCGAGCCAATCGCTCAGCGCCTTCGAATTCGCACCGGAATCCTCGGCCTGCTTCTTGTAGAGAGTCATCGTCGCCTGCTCGGCGAGCGCGCGCTTCTTCGTCTTCGCGGCCTCTCCGGCGAATTCCACGGCGTCGGCGAAGAGCATCTTCGCGTTCTCGAGCTCTGACTCGATCTCTTCGATCGTCTCCGGCGTCGCGTCGGCGAGCTCCTTCTGCGCGGCCTCAAACGTGGAGACGGCGTCCTCGTAGTCGACCTCCGCCGTCTCGGGCGCTCCCGCCTCTTCGGCCTTCGTCTTCTCCTCTTCGATCTTCGCGATGAGCGCTTTCGCGCTCTTCAGCTTTTTCTCGTAATCGGCGTAATCCTTGAGGAGACGCTCGAGGTCCCGCTCGGCGCGCTCGAAGGCAGTCCTCGCCTTCTTCGTTTCGTCCTCGTCGAGGTAGTTCTCGCCGCGCGTCTGCTGCTTCCGAGCGGCGCGGTAGTCGTCGGCAAACGCCTTGCTCGCCCCGATCTTCTTTGCCCGCGCGACGAGCTGCTCGACCGTCTCCTGGATCGCGAGCTCGTTCGAATCGCGGGATTTCGATTCCTTCTTTTTCCGCGAGCTCGACGAGCCGCTCTTCTTCTTGCTCGACTTTTTCTTTCGGCTCGAGCTCGCCTTCTTCGGTTCCTCCTCGGGCTCGCTGCTACACGATACGAGCGCCGGAACTGCGATCAGCGAGAGAGCGACGAGGACGCAGAACGCGCGCAGGCTCGCGAGAGCACGGCGTTCGAATGGAGACTTGGAATACACTGGCCTCTCCTCCAGGGCAGAGAGCTTCGGGGCCGAGGGAGCTCGGGACGCGCGGGAAGCGCGGGGGGCGGGACGGGCCGCCGTGGTCGGCTAACGAGACCGAACCTACGAGCTCGAATTGTGAACAAAGACGGGGACCGGTCGGGCGCTGTTTGACTCGGGGAGCGTTTCCGGACCAGTCGGACTCCGACCGCGTCGCGACCGCGAGCACCGCGGTATTCGCCCGCGGCGACCCTAACGACACCCAGAGAGCGCTCCGAGCGGAGGGTGCACGAGGCGGCGCTCCGAGGAAAAGCGGAGCTCCAGCTCGAGCGCCGATCGACCGATGCGAGACCCAACGGATGCCGGAGTCGAGACGTAACCCGTGGCGGGTACGATGGTCCGAGTCTCGACCATTTTACTTCCGGCCCTAGGGAGGGGAAGGGCAAATCAGCTGCGCGAGGGGCCGCCCGGCATGTCGACGCCGCTCCCGAGCGGCGACTCGGCGAGCGATTCCTCGATCGATTCGCTGAATCGGCCCATGGCTTTCAGCTTCTCGTACCGGCTCGCGGCCAGCTCGCTCCCGGACATCGCGGCCAGGACATCGATATGCCGGAGGACGCTCTCCTTCACCGCCCGCGCGGCGGCGCCGTGGTCTCGGTGCGCCCCGCCGAGCGGCTCGGGGATCACCTCGTCGCAGATCTCGAATCGCTCGAGATCCTGCGCGGTGAGCTTGAGGATCTCCGAGGCCTTCTCCTTGTAATCCGCGCTCTTCCACAGAATCGCGGCGCAGCCTTCCGGGCTGATCACCGAGTAGTACGAGTGTTCGAGCATGAGGATGCGGTCCGCGACCCCGATCCCGAGTGCCCCGCCGCTGCCCCCTTCGCCGATGACGACGGAGATCACCGGTACGCGAAGCGCCGCCATCGCCATCAAGTTCTCCGCGATGACGAACGCCTGGCCGCGCTCTTCAGCGCCGACACCGGGATAGGCGCCCGGCGTGTTGATGAACGTGAGAATGGGTACCCCGAACTTCTCGGCGAGACGCATCTTGTGGCGTGCCTTGCGGTACCCCTCCGGGTGGGGGCAGCCGAAGTTGCACGCCATTTTCTCGGCGGTGTCTTTTCCCTTTCTCTGCCCGATCACGCAGATCCGCCGGCCGTCGATGCGCCCGAAGCCCGTCACGATCGCCGGATCGTCGCGAAACCCGCGGTCTCCGTAGAGCTCGACGAAATCGTCCACGATGAGCTGGATGTAGTCGCTCGTCAGCGGTCGTTTCGGGTGGCGGGCCGTGAGCACCTTCTGCCACGGGGTGAGCTTCGAGAAAATCGCGCGTTTGCGCTCGTCGCAGCGCTCGACGAGCTGCGTGATTTGATCGGAGAGGTCGACTTGGGTGCTCTGAGAGAAGTTCCGGAGCTCCTCGATCTTCCGCTCGAGCTCGAGGATCGGCGCCTCGAATTCGAGTCCCTCTCGATAATTCGCTCCGGCCATGTGATCTCCTCCGGCGCGCGCTCGTCCCGGCGGCGTTCGGTCGTCTCTCTCTCGCACGCGTTCCGCGGCCTGTCCGCGGTGCCCTCAGTAGAGCCCTCGCGCCCCCTCGGATGCAAGCGCTTCGCGACGGGGCGGCGTGCGGTATGAGCTCCCGTTATGTCGAGTGATGCGATTCGCATTGGTGTCGTCTCGGCTTCTCGGCATCATCGCAGCCGCGTCGCCGGATCGCGTGAAGAGCCGGACCGGCTCGATCGCAGCGACCGTCTTCGAAACTCAGACGTGCGTGAGGCTCCCCGAAAATGTCGCTCGATTACTGGGAAGTCGAGGTCCGCTGGAAAGATCCGACCCTCGACCCTCGCCGCGAGGATTGTCTCGCCCGCATCGCGGATCTCTCGCGCGGCGCGGAGGACTCGCTCCCTCCGGGTCTCGCCGACGTGGACATCGCGGACGTCTACTGCCTCCGCGGGGGCGATCTAGGGGAAGCCGACGTCGAGAAGATCTCGCGTGCGATCCTGGCCGATCCCGTGACGCAGACGATCTCGATTTCGCCGCCCGGTCGCGGGCGAGCGGGAGGATCGGGCTCGGCCATCGCGACGCGCCTTCAGAAGCCCGGCGTGATGGATCCCGTCGAGGCCTCCTTCCTCCAGGGCCTCCGCGATCTCGGGTACTCGGGCGTCGAGGTGCGAACGGGAGAACGCCACCGCTTCGCCGGCGCGCTCACGTCCGATCACCGCTCGCTCGTCGCCGAAAAGGTTCTCGCAAATCCGGTGATCGAGGACGTGTTTTGGGACGGCGACGGCGCGCCGACTCCGTTTCGGACCGCGGCACCGTACGAGTTTCGTTACGGCGAGGTTCGTCTCGAAGGGAAGACGGACGAAGAGCTCGAGGCGCTGTCGCGCGATCTCGGGCTCTCGCTGAGCCGCCGTGAGATGATCGCGATCCGCGATCACTACCGGGGCGCGGGTCGGGCTCCCTCCGACGCCGAGCTCGAGACGATTGCTCAGACGTGGAGCGAGCACTGCTGCCACAAGACCCTCACCGGGCGCATCGAGCACGTCTCCGACGCGTTTCCCGATGGCGTGACGTTCGAGAATCTCCTCAAGGAGACGATCGTCAAGGCGACCGAGACGATCGACGCACCGTGGTGTCTCTCGGTGTTCAAGGACAACGCCGGCGTGATCGCGTTCGATGACGAGTACGGGATCTCGTTCAAGGTCGAGACGCACAACCACCCTTCGGCGATCGAGCCTTACGGCGGCGCCGGTACGGGGATCGGAGGTGTCCTCCGCGATACCCTCGGAACGGGCCTCGGCGCGAAGCCGATCGTGAGTACCGACGTTTTCTGCTTCGGCCCGCCAGATCTTTCGTACCGCGAGGTCCCGCCGGGAGCGCTCCATCCGCTCCGCGTTCTCCGAGGCGTCGTCGGCGGCGTACGCGACTACGGCAATCGGATGGGAATCCCCACGGCGAGCGGCGCGGTCTATTTCGACGAGCGTTACGTCGGAAATCCGCTCGTCTTCTGCGGGAGCGTCGGCTGGATTCCGCGCGACGCGATCGAGAAGGAGGTTCGCCCCGGCGATCGCATCTACGTGCTCGGCGGACGAACGGGGCGGGATGGCATACACGGAGCGACGTTCTCTTCGGTCGAGCTCTCCGAGGAATCGGAGACCGTCTCGAGTGGCGCCGTGCAGATCGGCAACGCGATCACGGAGAAGAAGGTACTCGACGTCCTCCTCGAGGCGCGTGACCGCCGTCTCTTTCGCTCGGTGACCGACTGCGGCGCCGGGGGACTCTCTAGTGCAGTCGGCGAGATGGGAGAGCTCACCGGCGCGCGCGTCGAGCTCGAGCGCGTCCCTCTCAAGTACGAGGGGCTCAGCTACTGGGAGATCTGGATCTCGGAAGCCCAGGAGCGCATGGTCTTCGCCGTGCCGCCGGAGAACGCCGCGGCGCTCCGCGAGCTCTGCGCGAGCGAAGACGTCGAATGCACTGATATCGGCGAGTTTACGTCGGATCGTCGACTCGTCCTCGAGTACGCGGGCGAGCGCGTCTGCGATCTCGATATGGCGTTCCTCCACGATGGGAGACCCGGATGGGCGCGGAAGTCGGTCTATCGACCGGAGCGGGCAGCGGCGCGGTGGACGCCTCCCGCCGATCTCGGCGCCGCGCTCCGCGAGGTTCTCGCGTCGCCGAACGTGGCCTCGAAGGAGTGGATCATCCGTCAGTACGATCACGAGGTCCAAGCCGGCAGCGTCGTGAAGCCGCTCGTCGGTGTCGACGAAGACGGGCCGGGCGACGGAGTCGTCTTCACCCCGCGCCTCGGCGAGACGCGCGGGATTGCGATCGGCTGCGGCATGAATCCCTGCTACGGCGACCTCGACGCGTACCGGATGGCGCTGAGCGCGATCGACGAGGCGATTAGGAATGTCGTCTCGGTCGGCGGCAATCCGCGACGGATCGCCCTCCTCGACAACTACTGTTGGGGGAACACGGATCGTCCGGAGACGCTCGGCTCGCTCGTCGAGGCGTCGCGGGGGTGCCTCGACGCCGCGGTGGCGTTCGGCACTCCGTTCATCTCGGGGAAGGACAGTCTCAACAACGAGTTTCGCGTCGGGGACGAGTCGATCTCGATTCCGCCGACGCTCCTCATTTCGTCGCTCGCGATCGTCGAGGACGCGCGGCGGTCGGTAACGATGGATCTCAAGAGCGCGGGGAACGCGCTCGTGCTCGTCGGAATCACTCGCGCGGAGCTCGGCGGGAGCCACCTCGTTCGCTGTCTGGGAGGCTCGGGCGGCGAGGTCCCCGACGTCGACCTCGAGACCGCTCCGCGTGTCCACGCTAGCGTCCACGCGGCGATCGAAGCTGGACTCGTACTCAGTTGCCACGATCTCTCCGAAGGCGGGCTCGCGGTAGCGGCCGCCGAAATGGCGTTCGCGGGCGACATCGGCGCGCGACTCGACCTCACCGCCGTTCCTTGCGCAGGCGCAGACGGTCTCGACGCGCCGACACTCCTCTTCAGCGAGTCGAACTCGCGTTATCTCATCGAAGTTCGCTCCGGCGACGTCGCTGCGCTCCGCGAGGTCTTCGCGGGGCTTCCCTTTGCGGTCGTGGGCGAGACGGTCGCTGAGCCGAACTTTACGGTCGTCGGCGACAGCGGCGAGGAGATCGTCCGCGAAACCCTCGCGCAGCTGAAGTCGGACTGGCAGGGAACGCTCGACTTCTGACCCGGCTCTGAATTCGGATACGAATCGTCATGACTCGAGTTTTGGTACTCCGCGCGGCGGGAACGAATTGCGACGTCGAGACGGCGTACGCCTTTCGGCTCGCCGGCGCAACGACCGAGATCCTCCACGCCGGCGCGCTCCTCCGCGGAGAGCGCGGACTCAGCGAGTTCGATGCGCTCGCGATCGCCGGCGGCTTTTCCTACGGAGACGACCTCGGCGCGGGCGTCGTCCTCGCCAATCAGCTCCGCACGCGTCTCCGCGACGACCTCGCCGAGTTCGTCGCGGCGGGGAAGCTCGTCATCGGGATCTGCAACGGCTTCCAGGTGCTCGTTCGTCTCGGCCTCCTCCCCGGCTGGGACGACGAGGAACGCAGCGTGTCGCTCGTCGTCAACGCCTCGGGGAAGTACGAGGATCGTTGGGTGCGGCTGCGCACGGAAGGCGAAGGCTGTCCGTTCCTCTCGAGCGCTGAGCTGCCCGCACCGCCCGTCTTGCGGCTCCCGGTCGCGCACAAGGAGGGTCGCTTCGCCGTTCGCGATGCGGCCGTACTCGAACGCCTTCGGGCGGGCGGACAGATCGCGCTCGTCTACTGCGACGAGTCCGGCGAGCCGACCGATCTGTATCCCGCGAACCCGAACGGCTCCGCGAGTGCGATCGCCGGGATCACGAATCCCGCCGGGAATGTGTTCGGGTTGATGCCCCATCCGGAGAGGTTCCTCCGGTTCTTGAATGACCCGCAGTGGACGCGCCGAGCCTTCGCGCGAGGCGGCGTGCCGGATGACGAGGCGCGCGCCGGCGACGGCTACCCCCTGTTCGCGCGGGCGGTCGCGCACTGCGCGAAGCATAAAAACACGCGCGCAAGCGCCGATAATGTCTTGTGATTCCCGGGCCCCGGAGCATATTGAGTGCTTGGCCGTACGGCGGGGCGAGCGTGGTCAACGGGACGCGCAGAGATCGGTAGCAGGAACGGACTTAGGCAAAGACAGCGCGCTGGGGAGCCGCGGCGCCGGAGTGGAGAGATCGCAGGAGGGAAGAGGATGCTGGGACGGACGAGCAGAGTGATCCGGAGGCCGGCGGCGCGGGCGGGAAGACGATCCGCGTGGACGGTGCGTCGTCGGCGAGTCGAGGCGGGGTTTCTCGTTCTGGTCGGCGCGCTCCTTCTCTCCGTCGGCTGCGAGCAGTTTCAGCGGCGAGGTGACGACGACATCGTCCGAGCGGCTCGATTGGCCCCGGGAGCATCTCTCTCGATCGTTCGATCCGAGCTCGGCGCGCCGGTTCGGCGAATCGTGACCTCGGATCCGACCGTTCCCGTGCGCGTGGACATCGATCCGGACCTCCTCCAGATGGTCGATGTCGATCGCTTCGTCGTTTGGAAGCGCGCGTCGATGTCGTCGCCGTGGGAGCGCGTTCGCGAGATCGCCCCCGGCGCGTTCCCCGCGAAGGTCGAGTTTGGGACCGGAACGACGGGTCTCTCGGCGTCCGCCATTCTCTCGGCCGGGGGCGAGATCTTGATTCCGAAGCCCGACGACGATCCCGCGGTGTGGCTCGTCGTCGACGGCGAGCCGCCGACGCTTCTGTGGGTGAGCCCTGCGCCGGGAGCCCCGGTGCGTCGCGATCGAAACGGTCGCGTCGAGCTCGAGTGGCGCGTCACCGAGGCTCAGATCGGCGAGGCCGGATACCGACTCGAGTGGCGGCCGGACGCGACGTCCGCCTGGTCGCCCATCGATGAAGTCCCGCCGCGCGCGGGCCGCCAGGTGTACCGGTGGCGCCTTCCTCCGGGGATTCCGAGCGAGTTCGAGGTTCGCTTGAGCGCGACCGATCTCGCCGGACACTCGAGCGCCGTGACGGTCGAGATGCGGATGGGGCCCGGGACCATGGTCACGGCGCGGACCATCGGGCCTCCGGTTGCGCAGCTCGGCTCCGGCGTCGCGACGGACGGCAGCGCCGGGCTCGCTCGCACCGCGGGCGGACCGGGGGGAGAACTCTCCGCGGGCGTCGGGCGCGAGCCGGCCGACGCCGGTTCGCGACTCACCGTGAGTCCGATCGGACGTCCGATCGTCGCCGGCGGACAAGAGCTCGACGTGCGCTGGGAGTTCGAGTCGACGCTCGACGCAACCGCCGAAGCGACGATCGAGTGGAGTCGGGACGGCGGGGAGAACTGGGCCGTAGCGGGAACCGGGACACTCAGTGAAAAGAGCTTCCAGTGGGACGTTCCGTGCGAGGACGCCTCGGTCGTCCTTCTTCGTCTGCGCCTCTCCGGCGCGAATGGCGACGACGGTTTCGCCGCCGAGCTCGGAGAGTCGTTCGCCATCGACTGCACGCCTCCGAGCGTCCAGGTTGAAGGCGAGCTCGGGACGCTCGGCGGACAGTCGGTCATCGACCTCACGGCCGAGGACGGGAGCGGCTCGGGCCTCGAGGGCGTCACGGTGTGGCTTCGCTTCGACGAGACGGCGGCTTGGCGGAGCCTCGATCCCGCGAACGCGCAGATCGAGTTCCAGGAAAGCGCCCGCGCCCGACTCACGCTCGATCTCCGTTCGATTCCGGAAGCGACGTACTTCATCTACCTTCAGGGCGTCGATGGCGTCGGCAATCACGCCGCGTTCCCCGGCCCGGAGACTCCGGCGATGGGGACGTTCGCTCTCGATCGCACCGCGCCGGATCTCGAGGCGCGACCGAGCCCGATCCCTCTCATCGCGGGAATCGAGTCCCACATCGGGTTGACGGCGGACTGGGAGGACATCGCCCCGCCGGTGATCCTCGAGGGTCGCGTCGGGGGCAGCGGGTGGACCGAGATCGCACGCTGGACCTCCCTTCCCGCGCCGGACGCGCGGTACACGTGGACGGTACCGGCGGCGAGCGGCGAGCTCGCGCTGCGGGTCGTCGCGAAGGACGCGGTGGGGAACGCGACGACGAAGACTCTGCCCTCGGCTCAGATCGGCTCCGCGATTCAGCTCGTCGGTTTCGACGCGGCGACCGAGATCCGGGGGGGGAGCGCGCAGCCGGTCGCTTGGCGCGTCGACCCGCAGGTCCTCGGCTCGGCGGCCGAGCTTCGCATACGCGTCGATTTCCGCGCCGGCGTGGGGGCGCCGTGGGTGCCGGTCTGCGAGGATCAGGAGATCGCATCGCAGTGTCTCTGGGACGTGCCAGCCGACGGTGGGGACGAGTTCTCTCTCCGCGTCCGACTCCTTCGCGGTTCCGCGACCATTTCCGAAGCGATCGCGGGACCGATCAAGGTCCGAGCGGCGGCGTCCGCCAACGAGCCGGCGATCGCGGAGGAATCGCTGACCTTCTTTCACGCGGCTCGGAACGGCGTCGCGGAGTACCACGCGCTCCGGCGAGAGCTCGGGACCGGCGAGATCTCACCGACGGACCGCGATCGGCTCGATGAGCTCGGTCAAAAAGCGCGGCTCAACTTCCAGCGAGCGATCGAGCTCGACGGAAACAACTACTACGCGCTCTACGCCTACGCGCAGTATCTGAATCGCCGCGGCGGCGAAGATCCTCGACTCGTCGAGCGCATGCTCCTCCGCACGCTCGACATCAAGAAGGATCACTACTGGGCGCTCAACGATCTCGGCGCGTTCTACATCCGCGCGGAGCGCTACGCCGAAGCGGAGTCGATGCTCGAGCGCGCGCTCAAGGCG
This sequence comes from Planctomycetota bacterium, assembly GCA_965223845.1. Taxonomy (GTDB): domain Bacteria; phylum Planctomycetota; class UBA8108; order UBA8108; family SXIK01; genus CBDCXR01. The sequence continues at coordinate 709,557 of CBDCXR010000004.1, forward strand.
AAGCCCTCGGTCGAAGTTCACTACAACTTGGCCCTCGCACAGTTCTATCAGTCGAAGATGACTCTCGCGCGAGCGAACTTCGAGAAGGCGCTCGCGGGGGAAAACGCGAAGCGCGTGCCCGCCGGCGAGGTGTACTACTACGTCGTGCACTCGCACCTGCAAGAGGGGAACGCCGCGTCCGCTCGCGCCGTTTTCAACGAGCGGGAGAGCTTGATCCCCGAGCCGGAGCGGACGGAGCTGCGCCAGAGTCTCGAGCTCGACTGAAGCACGCGGTCGAGCGTTCGAGCTCCGTGGCGGAGGAGCGAGTGCCGGTGCGAGGACCGGTCTTGCTTCCCGTGTTGTCGCGCAGCCGAATCCGTCCGACCGGATGGTTCCGCGGCGAGCACCGTGAGGCAGCGACCGGTGCGACGCCGCGGGAGGTGGAGGAACGGCGGGATGGTGGAAAAACGGTGGTCGATCCCGAGTCTCGATGAAGCCCATGTGGATCGACTGCGCGCCGAGCTCGGGTGTTCGCGCCTTCTCGCCCGGCTACTCGTCCATCGCGGACTGACGGCGGCCGACAGTGCCGAGCGTTTCCTTCGGCCAAAGCTGACGCAGCTCCACGATCCCTTTCTCCTCCCGAATCTCGAGCTCGCGGTCGAACGCGTGCTCACGGCGATCCGCGGTCGCGAGAAGATTGCGATCGTCGGCGACTACGATGTCGACGGCTTGAGTTCGACGGCGCTCCTTCACTCCTATTTCGCGCAGATTCGGTTCCCCGTCCTGACGCGGATTCCGAATCGCCTCACCGAAGGCTACGGCATCAAGCCGGCGGTGGTTTACGAGCTCGCCGAGCAGGGTGTCGAACTCATCATCACGGTCGACAACGGCGTGAGTGCGAACGAAGCCGTCGCTGCCGCTCGCGCACGCGGCGTCGACGTCGTCGTTCTCGATCATCATCAACCACCGGCAGTTCTTCCCGAGGCGGTTGCGATCGTCGATCCGTGGCTTCCGGGCAGCGAGTACCCGTTTTCCGATCTGGCGGGCGTCGGTGTCACGTTCAAGTTCGTGTGGGCGCTCTGTCAGCGATGGACACGGCAGACGAAGCTCTCGGATGAGTACCGCCGGTTCCTTCTCGAGTCGCTCGGGCTTGTTGCGCTCGGGACGATCTCCGATGTCGTGCCGCTCCTCGGCGAGAATCGAGTGCTCGCCAAGTTTGGCCTGCGCGCGCTCGAGGAAACGTCGTCGCCCGGACTGCGCTGCCTCGTCGACCGTGCGCTGCGTCCGGGGGAGTCGCGCCTCGATGGCGCGCACGTCGGCTTCCGCATCGGGCCCGTGCTCAACGCCGCCGGCCGGCTCGGCCGGGCGGAGGCGGCGCTCGAGCTCCTCATGACGGACGATGCGAGTCGCGCGGCCGAGTTGACCGCCGAGTTGGGGCGCGAGAACGACCGCCGCCGGCGCATCGAAAAGCGCATCGCCGAAGAGGTCCGCGACCGAGTGAGGGAGAGCGTCGATCTCTCTTGCGCACGCGCCATCGTTCTCGGTTCGGAGGATTGGCACCCCGGCGTCATCGGAATCGTCGCGTCGCGCGCGGTGGACGAGTTCCACCGACCGACGCTCATCGTGTCCCTCGACGGCGCTCGCGGTCGCGGATCGGGTCGCTCGATTCCCGGGGTCGACCTCGCGCGCGCACTCGACCGCTGCTCCGACGTGCTCGCCGGCCACGGCGGCCACGAGATGGCCGCGGGATTCGAAGTGGACCGCACGCGTCTCGACGAGCTCCGCACCCGTCTCGAAGCGGCGATCGAGCTCGACCCGCTCGCCATGGTCCCCACCGTCGAGGCCGACCAATGTGTCGCACTCGACGAGCTCGATGCGGCGAGCGTGCGTGAGGTCGAGCTTCTCGAGCCGTTCGGCGCGCAGAACGCCGAGCCGGTGTTTCAGCTCGACGGACTCGAGGTCGTCGGAACGCCGCGGGTCATGGGATCGACCGGCGACCATCTCTCCTTTCACGTGCGACAGGGCGACGTCTCGACGCGAGCGGTGGCGTTCGGCATGGGCGATTGGCAGGGACGACTCAGTCCCCGCCAGAGTCGGGTTTCACTCCTCGCCGCGCCTCGCCTTTCCACCTGGAATCGAGACACGCAGCTCGAGCTTCACGTCCGCGACATCCGCATGGTCGGCTCCCCGTAGCCGCGCATCTCGGACGTTCTTCCCGGCCGGGAGGCCGGACCGACCCCGCCCGCGCGCCGCGAGAACGAATCGTTCCGCACTCGCCTCGACGCGGTAGCGTCGGCAACTTCCGCGAACGACGGCCCCCCTCCCGGTAATCCGCGCGTGTTTTGCCGCATTGTCGGGGCCGGGGTATGTTTCTTTGCACTTTCCCCCAGGAGAGAGCGTGTGGGCGGGAGCGAGCGACGAAAAGTGTCACACTGACGATAAGTGTCGACACTCCCCGCGACGCGGGCTCCGTTTCGAACCTCGCACCAGTCGTAACCTTAGGCAGCGCCGCGTCAGTGGCATTCTGACCGTGCCTGGCACGCCCGTTGCCGACTCCTCGGGCGGGGGGCACGAAGGGTCGACCTGAAGCCGGTCGACAAAGTCACACTTGTTCGAGCACTGAGAAAGGAGGTCGACCAGGCTTCAGAGAAAAAGAGGAGAACGTCGATCGGATAGGTACCGGTCGGCACACCAGGTCAGCGAAAGGTTTCGGTAGGTATTTTTCACACTCACGGGAGGTTTTCTCAGAGATGAAGAGAGAACAAGGTTTTACCCTCATCGAGCTCATGATCGTCGTCGCCATCATCGCCATCATCGCGGCGATCGCGATTCCGAGTCTCCTCAACGCTCGTAAGGCCGGTAACGAAGCGTCGGCGATCAGCTCGCTCCGTACGCTCACGACGGTCAACGAGCAGTACCGCACGCGCTTCGGTTCGTACGCGAGCTCCCTCGCGAACCTCAGCGCCTCGAGCTACATCGACTCCGTGCTCGGAAGCGGCACGAAGTCGGGCTACACGTTCGGTTACGGCGGTGCGACGAACACGTGGGAGTCGACCTCCAACCCGACGACCGTCGGTACGACCGGCGACCGTTCGTTCTACGCCAACCAGACCGGTGTCATTCGCGGTCAGGCTGGTGCCGGTGCGAGCTCCGCGAGTAACCCGATCGACTAACCGTCGGTGTATTCGCTGTGCTCTCCCTGTGGAGAGCGCGAAAAGAGGCTGGCTCCACACGGAGTCAGCCTCTTTTTCTTTGGCCGAGGTCTCGGCGACGCACGGGGGGAAGAGCCGCGGTCTCTCGGTACGGTGTCGTAGTAGAAACGGGTGAGAGCCGCGGGGTAGAATTCCTTCATGAAGCACCGCATCGCACCGTCGATTCTGGCCGCAGATTTCGCCGCCCTCGGAGATCAAGTCCGACGGGTGGCCGCGGCTGGCGCCGATGAGCTTCACGTCGACGTCATGGACGGGCACTTCGTGCCCAACCTCACCATGGGGCCGATCGTGGTGGAGGCGCTCGAGCGCACGGTCGAATTGCCGCTCGACGTGCATCTCATGATCACGAACCCCGGCGAGTACTTCGAACCGTTCGTTCGCGCCGGGGCCGATCACGTCACGTTTCACGTCGAAGTGACCGATGAGCCGGCCGCTCTGATTGCCGCACTCCGAAAGCTCGATGTCGGAGTCGGCATCGCCGTCAACCCGGAGACGCCCGTCGAAGCCGCGCTCGACGTCGCGCATCTCGTCGATCTCGTCCTCGTCATGACGGTGCATCCGGGATTCGGCGGCCAGCGCTTCCTCGGCGAGAACCTTGCGAAGGTGGAGACGCTCCGGCGGTGGGAACGGCAACACGGCGCCTCGTTCGACGTACAGGTCGATGGCGGAATCGACGCGAGCACGATCGGCGAGGCGGCGCGTGCCGGCGCGAACGTGCACGTCGCCGGGAGTGCGATCTTCGGCCGCGAAGACGCCGCCGACGGAGTCGCGGAACTGCGTTCGGCGCTCGACGGCGAGATCGGGAATCCAGCGAGCGAGGCGCCCGCGTCCGGTCGCAGCGCCTGACGAGCGGCGGTCGGGACTTGCGACGACGGTCCGCTCGGCCGTGTCCCCCGGTTCCCTCGAGCTCCGCTCAATGGATATCGCGGGCGCGGCTTCGGTCCCGCGCGGAGCCGCCGCCGTTCTGATACAATCCCGGCCTCGGAGAAGCGCAGGGAGCGCTCAGCGAGAGCACCAAGCGGGTTGAGGAGCCAGCATGAGCGACGAATCCCCACGCCCCGACGGCGCGATTCCCGTTCCCGATGTCTCGAATGCAGGGGATCCGGGCGCCGACCCGGTCGGCGGCGCGAGCGGAACCGTGGGAGGGGAGGCGGACGCCCGCGAAGCGGCCGGCCGAGCGGACGCGCCGAAGCGACGACGCGACATGCCGTCGAATCTGTGGATGCAGTGTCCGAGTTGCGCGCGGCTCGTCTACAAGCCGAAGGTCGAAGAGAAGCTCAACGTCTGCCCCGAGTGCAATTACCACTATGAGATCTCGAGCCGAAAGCGGATCGAGATCATCGTCGATCCCGGAAGCTGGGAAGAGGACTTCACTGAGCTCTCGCCCCTCGATCCCCTCGAGTTTCGCGCGCTCAAGGCGTACCGCGATCGGCTCGATGTCGCGCAGTCGAAGACCGGCCTCCGCGACGCCTGCGTCGTGGGGCGCGGCACCCTCAAGGGGGCGCCCGTCGTCCTCGGCGTGAGCGATTCCCGATTTCTGCGCGGCAGCATGGGCTCGGTCGTCGGCGAAAAGATCTGTCGAGCGACGGAGCTGGCGCAGGCGCGTTCCGAGCCCTTCATCTTCGTGAGTGGATCCGGTGGTGGAGCGCGGATGGACGAGGGGATCTTTTCCCTCATGCAGATGGCGAAGACGAGCGCTGCGCTCGCGCGATTCGACGACGCGGGGGGGCTCTTCATCTCCGTACTCACCAACCCGACCATGGGTGGTGCGATGGCGAGCTTCGCGGCTCTCGGCGACCTCGTCCTCGCGGAGCCGAAAGCACTGATCGGCTTTGCCGGGCCGAACGTCATTCGCCAAACGATCAAGTCAGAGATTCCCGACGGCTTCCAGACGTCGGAGTTTCTGCTCGAGCACGGATTCCTCGACGGAATCGTCAACCGCCACGAGCTGCGCGATACGCTGGCGTACTATCTCGAGATGTTCGTCGCTTCCTGAATCCGTACTTCGCAGCGATCGTACGGACGGCCTCGAACACGCTCGTCGACCGATAACGCGACGGATGGTCTCGCTCCGCGTCGCCGCGACGAAACGGCTCCGAATCCGCGGGGCCCGAAAATCCGGCTTCAGACGCTTCGCGGCACGGTCGAGATGAGGGAAGACGCGATCGTGGAGCGCCCGCATTCGCCGAGCGGGTCGTCGCGAACGCCGCCAGCGGTGCGCAGATCTCTTCGGCCCGGTTCCAGAATCAGGAAGGTGACAGAATGGAGAGAGGACGGATCCTTCTCTTGGGGAAGACGAAAGAGCAGACGTACGAGGTGCGAAATCTTCTCGATACGCGCAAGTTCGAAATCGAGATCGCACTTTCGGTCGACGTTGCAAGAACCGTACTCGCGCAGCGGTACATGAATCTGCTCGTCGTGCACACCGAGGTCCCCGAGAGCGATCTCGTCGAGTTCTTCTCCTTCGTCGAGGAGCAAGCGATCGATCTCCACCTTCTCGTATTCGGCGAGGAGACGACCGCCGTTCGCGACAAGGTCCCGGAGTGGATGGAGATCAGCTACTTCGAGAAGCCGTACGCGGCCGACGAAGTGTACCGCTGCATCGAGGGACTCGAAGAGAAAGCGGCGCAGGGTGGCGTGGGAGCGAGCCCGTACAACTGACAAATCCAGTTGGGTTGGGTGCAAGCCGAAGGCGAAGCGCCTTCGGCTTTTTTTTTGTGTCGGGAAGGCACGGTCGTCGGACGCCATCGAAACGGCTGAGAAATGCGGGCGATTCTGCGGCCGACGGGCAACAATCAGACGCGACACCGTTGCCGAGAATCACGCTCTACCTCCGACGTTCGATGCCCGCATGACGCTTTTCGACGAACTCCGCCACCTCGAGCAGCAAGGGATCGACCTTATCGAGATCGTCGGTCAGGATCGACATCTCGAGTCACCGGCGCAGTTGCAGGAGCTCGTCCGCCGCCTCGGATCGTCGGGGGGGGATCTCTGCGCGGAGCTTCTCTTTCTTCTCACTTACCGGAGGTTTCCGACCGAAGAGGCGGAGCAGCTCTGGGCCGAAATCTCTCGGCGGCGGCGCGAGATGGCGAGCGCGCTGCGTCGAGACGTCAGCTTCCGAGTGGCGGCGCTCGACTATCTGTCGGCGGCCGCGGGCACGAGCTCGCCGACCGGTGACACCGAGCGCGATGGGCTGATCCGGGGGGCTCGGATCATCGACCGCGCCGAATTCGAGAAGCTCCTCACTTACGTCAACATCGACGAGGTGACGTCCGCCTACACGCGGCGCTACTTTCAGGAGCTCATCCAGAGAGAATTCCACCGCGCGCGCCGCTACGGGCACTCGCTGTCGCTTCTGCTCCTCGACGTCGACGACTTCAAGCGAATCAACGACGAGCACGGACACGTCGAGGGCGACGCCTTTCTCCGAAAGCTCGCGCGACGATTGAAAGCAGCGAGCCGCGCCACCGACGGTGTCTGTCGGTTCGGCGGGGACGAGTTCGCGATCGTGCTCCCCGAAACCGACTCGCGCTCCCTGCGCGTCGTTGCGGATCGAATCGTCCGTGACGTGCGCGAGATGGGACGGGACGAGCCGGGTGCCGAAGAGAGCAGCGACTGGGGCGACGTCTTCACGAGCGCGAAGCTCGGGCAAAACGGCGACGGAGCGGACGGCTCCTTCGGCATCACGGTGAGCGTCGGTGGCGCGACCTATCCGACGCACGTCGATGAGATCGAAGAGCTGATCGCGCTCGCCGATCAGATGTGCCTCGAAGCGAAGCGCGCCGGAAAGAACCAGGCTCGAATCAGCGACGCCGGAGACGATTGGACTCTCGACGATGACGAAGCGGAGTCGCGCGAGTCAATCTGAGCTCGGCCCGGATGCGTCGGCCGAATCGGTGGGCGATGCCGCGAGCACCGCCGGTGCCGACTCCCTCGCGTGGTCCTTCCCCGCGTAGACGCCGAAGTCGTTGAACCAGAACTTCTTTGCCAAGCGGTACGCCCAGCTCCGTTCGGGGATCTGTTCGATCGGATTGTACTGCGACGTCCGTACGGTCATCGCCTCGAGCTCGGCCAACGCAGAGCCGCGCGCCGTGACATCGGCTGCCCCGTGGCGAGCGATGACCTCGCGGAGGAGATCCGGACGCTCGAGCACGATGCAGCCGCGCGTCGTCGCGGCCGCCGTCTCGCGAAAGTCGCGCAGGAATTCGCTCTCGACGAACTTCTCGCGGAGTGGACGGTCGTCGCGACCGCGCGGCCCATCCTGGTGGATGGACTCTCGGCTGAACTGAACGATCGGACAGGGCTCGATGTCGCCCCACGGATTGATGTGGTGGCTCACTCCGTTGACCGCGGGACAGAGGGCCCGCCCCTCGCCGTCGAAGTAGGCATCGATGATGATGATCGGCTTCCGTGCGCGCATCTCGACGACGAAGCGCCGCGCGCGAAGCTGCTGCTCGGGGCTGAGCGCGAGCTCGGGCGAGGCGTCGGGGCCCATCGGCCGGTACACGTGAAACCACGTGTAGAAGACGCCCATCTCGATTAGGCGGTCGATCCACTCCTCGGTGAGGAGATCGTCGACATTGGTTTGGCAGAGACTCGTGCAGACGCCCGTCAGTACCTTGTTCTTGAGGCAGTTCTCAATCCCCGCCATCGTCTTCGAGTACACGCCTTCGCGACCCCGGCGCTCGTCGCTGACGATCTCGTTCCCCTCGACACTGATGAGGGGGGTGACGTTGCCGAACTCGTGGAGCCGGCGCGCGACGTCGTCCGTGATGAACTGACCGTTCGTGAAGACTTGGAAGTAGCAGTCCGGGTGATCGGCGAGGATGTCGAGCAGCTCCGGATGCATGAACGGCTCTCCACCGACGATCCCGAAGAAGACATTGCCTTCCGCTTTCGCTTCGGTGATGAGGCGCTCCATCGCTCCGCGGTCGATCGTCTGCTGCTCGTGCGCGACGTCGACCCAGCATCCCTGGCAGCGGAGATTGCAGCTGTTGATCACCGAGACGTAGAGGAACGGGGGAAAGTACTCGCCGCGGCGGAGGCGCTTCTTGTGCCGCTGAACCGAGCGCATCCCCTTCCAGCCCATGAGGTACGCGAGTTTCCAAACCGACCGCTTGTCGGCCTCGAAAAGAAGGCGGCGCGCGAGCTTGAAGTACATGGAGGAAGCGACTGCGTTCGCGTTGGCGGGTAGGGTGCGATCGTCCGGATTCGGTCAGCGCAAGACTCGACGGAGTCTACCAGTCGATGCGTCGTCCCTCGAACGAAAACCCTCCGTCGGGGCGAGGCGCTACGAGGCTCTCCTCAGCAGGATCCAAAGAAAGAACGGACCTCCGACGAGAGCCGTCAAGACTCCGGCGGGCAGCTCGGCCGGCGCAACGAGCGTGCGCGACGCGGCATCGCATAAGCCGAGCAAAACGCCTCCGACCAACGCCGAGGAGAAAAAGAGCGTGCGGTGATCCGACCCGGCGAGCCTCCGTGCGATGTGGGGACCGAGGAGCCCGACGAATCCGATGGGGCCGCAGACGGCGACGATCGCAGCGACCATCAACGTCGTACCGAGGACGATGAGGGCGCGCGTCCGCTGGATGTCGACACCGCGGCTCGCCGCGATTTCATCGCCGTTCACGATGAGATCGAGCTCCGTCCGGAGCCCGAAGATGATGGCGGCGCCGGCCGCGACGAAGGGAAGCGTCCGGGCGACGTCGTCGTAGCCTACGACTCCGGAGAATCCGCCGAGGAGCCAGCGCACGATGCGAAAGGAATGCTCGAGATCGCTCGTGTACTGAACGAAGAGCGTCAAGCTCGAGAACGAGTACGCGACCGCCACTCCGGCGAGAAGAATCGTCGCGGCGTCGACCGCGCGACGACGCCACGTGAGCGCTCCGACGAGCCCGATCGAGAGGACGGCGCCGAGAAACGCGGTCACGGTGACCGGCGATATCCCTGCGATGCTGAACGTCAAGCCGAGCCGGATCGCTAGCGCAGCACCGAGCGCGGCTCCGCTCGAGACGCCCAGCGTGAACGGCGTTGCGAGCGGGTTGTGGAAGAGCGCCTGGAACGCCATTCCGCCGAGCGCGAGTCCCGCACCGGCGATGCAAGCCACCAGCGTGCGCGGCACGCGGATCTCCCACAGGATGCGCATGTCCAGCGAGGCCGTATCCCCGGACCAATAGAGGGACGGGGAGAGCAACTCCGGTCCGACGAGGGGGAGGGCGGCGAGGAGGAGAAAGGCGATCGCGACGGCCGCCAATCGAGTGCGAGTCCTCAACACGTCGAGTCCTCTGCGGCGTCGTTTCGCTCGAGAGAAGGAAACTTTCGCGGGACGACGAGCGTCGCGCCGCTCGACGGATGGGGAACGGTGTCGAACTCGACGCCGAAAAGATTCGCGACGGCTCCACTCGCGACGCCGTCCTCTCCGCTTCCGTCGTAGACGAGGCGCCCGCCGTGGAGACCGAGCCAGCGACCGCCGAGCTGGAGTGCCTCGGTGAGATCGTGCGTCACGGTGACCAAAGTGAGACCGCACTCGGAGTGGAGCCGCGCGAGGAGCGCGATCACCTCCGCCTGATGGCCGTAGTCGAGGTGAGCCGTGGGTTCGTCGATGAGGAGAACGCTCGGCTCCTGCGCGAGAGCGGCTGCGATGAGGACGGACTGAAGCTCGCCTCCGCTCAGTCGACTCACGTCGCGCGACGCGAGCTCGCCGACGCCTGCCGTCGCGATCGCGAGCTCGACCCGCGCGCGGTCATCGGGCGACGGTCGCCCGCCGAAGCGGAGGTGCGGGTACCGGCCGAGAGCGACGAACTCTTCGACGGAGAAGCCGCCCGGCGGTGTCCACGACTGCGGAACGTAGCCGACTCGCCGCGCGATGTCCTTCTGCGCCAAACTCGTCAGGGGTGACCCGAAGAGCTCGACCCGGCCGCGCGTCGGAATCAAGACTCGGTTGAGGAGGCGAAGGAGCGTCGTCTTTCCGGCTCCGTTCGGCCCGACGACGACCACGGATTCGCCCTCGTTGATAGCGAGCGAGATGTCCTCGAGGATCGCGCGTCCTCCCGCCTTGTACTCGAGTCCAGCCGTCGAGATCGCGGCCGTCGTCGGGAGCGCAGCCGCAGCGGGCGCGGGAGTCACGGCTCCGAGCTCCCCGCGGGAGCTTCAGCCGTCGAGTTCGGGATCGAAGCCGAATCGGGATGGAGGCAGGCAGCCAGCTCGCGGGCCGTCCGAAGGATGCGCGGACCCGGAATCGAGACGTGATCGCCGGCGAGAACGTAGACGCGATCCGTGTCGACCGCTCGAACTCCGGTAAGCTCCATCCACGGTGACGCGGCCGCAGCCTCGGTGAGGCCGACGGCCTCGGGATCGGGGATCAAGTCGACGATGACGTCGGGATCGAGGCGGAGGATCCCTTCTCGCGAAACGGCCGGGTAGCGGATCGCCGCGCCGCGGTAGGCGTTCGTGCCGCCGGCGATGGCGAGAAGGTCCGCGTAGAACCCTTCCGTGCCGGCCACGAAGATCTCGCTCAGCTTCTTCTCCTGGTAATCGCGTCCGACGACGAGAAGCACCCGGGGGCGCGGTCGATCGCGCGTGCGGTGAGCGATCGCGTCCAACTCTGCGCTGAGGTCGTCGCGCAGCGCCACGCCGCGTCCGACGACACCGCAGCGATCACCGACCTTCGCGATCGAATCGAGGATGCTCTCGACGCTGCGGTGGTCGATGGTGAGGACCGCGAGGCCGAGACGCTCGAGCTCCTCCCGGCTCTCTCGTTGGGACGGGAGCAGGGCGACCAGATCCGGCTCGAGACCGAGAATCGCTTCGTAGCTCGGATCGTGATAGCCGCCGACTTCGGTCTTGTTGCGCACCTCAGCGGGGAATCGACAGAAGCGTGTCACGCCGACGACCCGGTCGCCGAGACCGATCGCGAAGAAGACCTCCGTGATGCTCGGGGCCATCGTGACGATGCGCTTCGGGACGGGATCGGCGCCACTCCGTGGTGACGGAGCGCCCCCCGGATGGGATGGCCACATCCACAGGACGAGACCCGTGACGACGACGAGCGCCGCGAGGCTCCAGCGATTCCACATCGGGCTCAGACGACCGGGCGCGTAGACAGACGAGGGGGAACACCGAGACGAGACCAGCCGATCTTACCTCAACCGATTTCCGAAACCGACGAACGGGTTGAGCTTCGGTGGGAGATTCGGTAGGGTACGCAGCTCTCGCGGCGGGGCTGCCTGTCGTACGGGGGGCGTTTAGCTCAGTTGGCTAGAGCACTAGCTCGACAAGCTAGGGGTCACTGGTTCGAGTCCAGTAACGCCCACCATTTTTTCTCGGTGTTTCCACCGCTCCGCGCCGACGTTCTCCGCTTTCCCCGGGTGGGGGGGAGCTAGGCGGGTACGCAGTCCTCGGGTTCGTATTCAACCTCTTCGCGCGCGGCGCGAGGCGAGTCCGGCCCCTCGGTTGCGGGATCCTCGTCCGGTGAGGCGTCCGCGTTCACGGCCGGCGAGCTCGAGGGCTCGACGGCGAGGCGGCGGCCGTTTGGATCGAGGAACGAAGCGTTCCCGAGCTTCCAGTTCTGCAGCCGAAACTGAAGCGACGTCTTCAGGACACCGAGACCGTAACGCACGCTGCGGGCGAACGAGATCGAGCTCGAGTCGCCGTCGTAGAGCGTGGGACACGTGATTTCGGCGATCGCGAATCCGAAGTGGACGGCCTGCGTCAGCATCTGATTGTCGAAGACGAAGTCGTCCGAGTTCTCCTCGAGCGGAAGCTCTTCGAGGACTCGCCGCGAGAACGCTCGGTAGCCCGTGTGGTACTCCGATAGCTTGTGTCCGAGAAGAACGTTCTGAGCGAGCGTCAGGAACCGGTTCGCGATGTACTTGTAGCGCGGCATGCCGCCGCGGAGCGCGCCCGTCCCGAGAATGCGCGAGCCGAGGGCGACGTCGTAGAGGCCGGATGAGACCGCCGCGGCGAGTGCCGGAATCAGTCGCGGGGTGTACTGATAATCCGGGTGGAGCATCACGACGATGTCCGCGCCGCACGCGAGCGCTTCGCGGTAGCACGACTTCTGGTTGGCGCCGTACCCGCGGTTCTCGGGATGAACGACGACGCGCGCGATTCCGACGTCGGCGGCCGCGACGGCCGTACCATCGCGACTCGCATCGTCGACGAGAATGACGTCGTCCACGATCTCGCGCGGAATTTCCCGGTAGGTCTTCGCGAGCGTTGCCTCGGCGTTGTACGCGGGCATCACCACGCAAACTCGTTTCCCGTTGATCATCGCCTGTCCCGTGGCTCCGCGTGTCCGACTGAAGGCGGTCGGCGGATCCGCCGACGGAGGTCCGCCGATGTCTTTTTCGGACGTTAGCCGCCGAATTCTTGACGGCGAGTCGCTCGCGCGGGCTACGCGTCGTCGTCGCCGAGAAGGCGGAACGATCCGCGCTCGACCGCTTCTCCGAGCCGGTCGATCACGGAGATCGACTCCGGCTCCGGATCTTTTTGAAGGGCGGAGGCGCGACTCGCGCAAAGGACCGCGATGGCGAGGAGAGGGACGACGAGAAACGCGCCGACGAGGATCGCCCGCAGTCCGGCGACCGCACCGATCACCGGGCGCTCGCCGCGTCCGCCCGCCCTCGCGAGCGAGTCGAAGTCGTCCGTGCCGAGAAGGTCGCTCTCGTTCGGCCAATCCTCCTCGATCTCCGAGGGAGATTCGATTCGCGTTGGCGACGGCGGTGAAGTGGCCGTCGCCTTTCCCGTCGCGGGATCAGCCGGCGCCGGAATCGGGGCCGGGGCCGGGGGGCGCCGCTCGCCTTCATCCGTTGTCGGGGGCGCCGCGCCGGGACGATTCGCTTTGCTTTCCGCGGCCGTGCCGAGCGGGGCGGTCTGTTCTTCCGTGAGGAAGCAGGTCTTGTTGGGATCCGCCGAAAGCTCGTGCTCGGCGAACGCCGAGAGTCGTTTCGGCTCGGAGCGCTGCTCCTCGACGTTCTGGATGAGGGCGGCGTCCTTCATCGCGCTCGCCGAACGCTGCGAAACGTCCGCGTTCGCGCGGAGGAGCTTCCCGGCCGGTGTGACGAAGAGGGTCTCGCTGCACGACGGGCAGTGGAGCCGGCTCATTTTCGTGACCGGACGAACGGAGAGCGGCGATCGGCAATGGAGGCACCGGAACACGATCTTGCGGGCCGCTCTCGCCGGAGCTGCGCTTCCGGCATCGCTGCCGGGAGCCGCATCGTCCGGCGCGTCGCCGCGCTCGCCTGGTTTGACGAGGCGCAGCTTCGAGGGCGCCGTCGGTTTCGCTGCTGCCGCGCCGGCTTGCTGCCGAGCCTGCTTCTTGATCGCGATCGTCTCCGGGGAGAAGAGCTCGAGCTCGTTCCCGGCCATGGGAAACTCGGACGAGGACGGCGCTACGCCGGTCTCCGGAGCTGCCGCGGCCTGCTGCTTGCGGAGGGCGATGGTCCCCTGCGAGAACAGCTCGAGGTCGTTCGCGCTCAGTGGATTCGACGTCGGTGGCGCACTCGCTGCCGCGGGTGGGCTGCTCCCACCGCAGGGTCCACAGAGGTACTGCTCGCCGGGCTCGAGCGGCTGGTCGGAGTCGACGTGGATCACGTCGCCGCATTCTTCGCAGTATCTCAGTTCCATCTACGCGCGGAGTCCCACGAGAATGACTGTGCCGAGAAAGCCTCCCTCGAGGACGAGGAGGCTGACCGTCGTGACGTACCAGGACCGGGGCTTCGGTTGCGAGGCGAGGAAAACCGCGAGCCCGGCGCCGACGGAGAGCTCGAGCAGCGCGAGAACGGCGAGGCTGCCGATGTCTCCCGGCGACATGCTCCACCGCTCGACCCAGCCCGCGCCGATGCCGGCGATGACGATGGCGATCACGCCGACGAGAACGATGTTCGTCGTGAACGCCGTGCGCCAAAGTCGCCGGACTTCGAACGGTCGGAGTCGCTGGGAGCCTGTCGCACCGATTCGCGGGCACACGATCGATCCGAGTACCCACGCGACGATGGCGAACTGAAGACACAGAACGGACGCGGCGTTCGCGAAGCGAAGCGGTCCGAAGATTCGCTCGAGAAGTGCCGCATCGGCCGTCACGTGATCGGTCGCGAGCGTCGCGAAGCCGTACGCACCGACAATCGCGGCGGTGTTCAAATAGAAGGAAGCGGTGCGCATCGACGTGAACCGTCGCGGTTTCGATTGAGTAAGTCGCGTCGAGTGGATTCGGCGCGCGAGCGAGTCTTGAACGCGCGCACTTTCCCCGTGAGGGCGGAGAAGTATACCCCTCGCTCCGACGACCGGCAAAAGCGCGGCTCGAGTTGTCAGCTCGTGCCGCGCGCCGTATACTCAGTTGGCTGTAAAGTTTTGTTTCGCTTGGTGTTAACCGGCGAATCTTGCGGCCGGACCTCTGGGCCGTGACGCCGTCTCCATCGGCGTTCGACCAGGGAACACGTTATCGGATCGCGTTCGACGCGAGGGGTGGTGCAGACCGCCGTTCGCAAAACTCGAAGCGACTCCGTACCTCGCCGCGACGGAGCGTATGGTCTTCGTCGCGCGCGCATCGCGAGCCGTTCGCGAGTTGACCATCCGCCATCGCATGTTGGGGTGCCTGCTGACGATGCCCAATCCGAAGATCGGAGTCGACAGGTGGGCGGGGCGATCGGCCGACGAGTGGCAGCGGATTCAATTCGCGCGGCTGCGTGAGTTCCTCTGTCATCAGGTGCTCCCGTTCAGTCCGTTCTACGAACAGCGGTTCCGGGACGCCGGCGTCGATCCGAAGTCGCTGAGCTCGCTCGATGATCTCCGCCAGCTTCCGTTCACGTCGAAGGACGACATCGCGCCGACGAGCGACGAGCCGCAGCGACCGCGCGAGCTCATTCTCCAGCCCACGCCCGAACGGATTCGAGAGGCGTGGCCGCTGACGAAGAAACTCGGACTCGCCGCGACGAAGCTCTTCCGAGGCGAGGCGGCGGTCCGCGCCCAACTCGAGCGCGAGTATCGCCCGGTGTCCGCGTTCTTCACGACCGGCCGTTCGGCTCTGCCGACGCTCTTCGCACTCACGAACTACGATCTCGCGGTCCTCGAAGAGGTCGGGGCGCGCATCCAGGGCGTGATCGGGACGGATTCGCGGGACGACCGACTCGCAAACCTGTTCCCGTACGCGCCGCATCTCGCGTTTTGGCAGGTGTACTACGTCGGCCTCGGTGGCAACACGTTCACGCTGAACACGGGCGGTGGGAAGGTGATGGGGACGGAGGGCATCCTCCAGGCTCTCCAGCGGATGCGACCGGCGTTCCTCGCCGGCATCCCGGGGTACGTCTACCACGTGCTTCGCGAGGCGCAGTCGCGGTCGCTCGACCTCAGCTTCGTGAAGGGGCTCGCGCTCGGCGGCGATCAGGTCACACCCGGCTACCGGACCCGCGTGAAGGAGATCCTGCGGGGGCTGGGTGCCGAGCAGGTGCGCGTGCAGAGCGTGCTCGGCTTCACTGAGGCGCGCAAGTGCTGGGCGGAGTGTTCGGGCGAAGCCGACTCGGGCTTTCATCTCTATCCGGATCTCGAGATCGTCGAGCTCATCGACCCGGATACCGAGAAGCCCGTCGGGGAAGGAGAAACGGGCGAGCTCGTCTACACGAGTCTCGTGGGCCGAGGCAGCTGCGTCCTCCGGTACCGTACCGGCGATCTCATCGTCGGCGGGATGACTTGGACCGAGTGCCCGCACTGCGGGAGACGAGTGCCGCGGCTCGCATCCCGTCTCGAGCGCGTGAGCAACGTGAAGAACTTCCAGCTCTCGAAAGTGAAGGGAACGCTGGTCAACTTGAACGTGTTCAAGGACGAGCTCGACAACGACCCGCGGGTCGAGGAGTGGCAGCTCGTCATTCGGAAGCGCAACGACGATCCCTGCGATGTCGACGAAATGCTGCTCAACCTCGCGCTCCGAGACGACGTGGATTCCGGCGACTGCGACACGGTCGTCGGCGAGATCGAGAATCGACTCCTCCACGCTTCCGAAGTGAAGATCAACGCGACTCACGTCCTTCCGCTCAATCAAGTTCTCGAGCTCCTCGGCATGGAGACCCAGCTCAAGGAGAAGCGCATCGTCGATCTTCGTGGCTCGGCGGGAGCCGAGGCGACCGCAGGCGCGGAGGCCACGACAGCGGTGAAGCCATGATCACTTCGCTGCGAGGGAACGCCACGATCGGATCGGTGGGCTGCCTCTCGCTGTGCATCTCCGCGGCGGAGGATTCGCCATGACGCAGCAGGGCGGAACCTGTCTTGTTCTCGGTGGGGGCGGCGCACGCGGGCTTTCCCATCTCGGCGTGCTCGAGGTGCTCGATCGCGAGGGGATTCGCCTCGATTCGATCGTCGGGACGAGCGCGGGCGCGGTCGTCGGAGCGGCGTATGCGCTAGAACCCGATGCGGCGACGATGTCGAAGCGGGCGCTCGCGTATTTCCGAGGCAAGGCGGCAAAGAGCACGGCGTTCAAGAAGGTCCTGCTCAAGACGGAAGATGCCGAGCGCAACTTCTTCGCGAATCTGATCTCGAGCATCCGGAAGAGCTACGTCTTCAGCGCGCTCCTCCGTCGACCGTCGATCTTTTCGACGAGTGCGCTCGAGGATGTGATCGCCGATCTCGTTCCCGACAAAGAGTTCTCCGATACCGAGATTCCGTTCGCCGTACCCGCGCTCGATATCCGCAGCGGCGAAGAGGTTCTCATCCGCGAAGGCTCGCTGCGGCGTGCCGTGCTCGCGAGCTGCTCGCTGCCGGGGTTCTTCCCGCCGGTCGAGTGGGATGATCAGCTTCTCGTCGACGCCGGGGTCATCGGCCCCGTCCCCGTGACGGCCGCGGCCTGTTTCGGTCCCGCCACGACGATCGCCGTCGACATCTCATCGCGTCTCGAGAACGTCGCCGAGATCAAGCAGGGGCTCGACGCCATTCTTCGCGTCGAAGCGATCGCCTGCGGACGGCTCAATGATCTCGAACTCGCGCAGGCGGATGTCGTGATTCGTCCGGTCGTCGGCGACAAGTACTGGTCCGATTTCAGCGGCCTCAGTGACGTGGTCCAGGCGGGCGGCCACGCGGCGGAGCTCCTGCTAGACCGCATCCGCGCGTGCGTCGGCTCGTGCCTCTCGGGGCGCGAGAGCGCGGCGCACTAGCCGCCGAACGACTCGGAGGAACCGCGACGCGCTCGCTCCGAGTCGATTGCGCCCATCGCGCGCGTGCTCGCGAAGCTGCGCCGGCGACGCGGTAGAATCCGGCGAGACGTCCGCGCTATGATTCCTCCGATTGGGTCGTCGGCCGCGTACGATCGGGGATGCGGACCGACGGTGGCTCGATGTCGACGGCAAGAGGTGAGCATGTTTTTCGTCCTAGAGGGAGTCGACGGCTGCGGGAAGACGACTCAGGTTCGGCTGCTCGAAGAGCGGCTACGGACCGAACAAGGCGTCGAGGTCGTCTCCGTGCGCGAGCCCGGCGGCACGAAGCTCGGCGAAACGCTCCGCGGCCTCCTCCTCGAACCCGGCGACGAGGACCTCGCGCCCGAAACCGAGCTCTACCTCTTCATGGCGGCGCGCTCGCACCTCGTACGACAGAAGATCGCGCCCGCGCTCGCGCGCGGCGCGGTCGTGATTTCGGACCGATTCCTGTGGTCGTCCGCGGCCTACCAGGGAGACGCCGCGTCGCTCGAGCCGGAAGACGTGCTCCGACTCGGCTCGCTCGCGGTGCGCGGTGCGCCGGTGACGCACACTCTGTGGCTCGATCTCGATCCCGAGGAGGCATTCGCGCGAACGGATCACGCGAAAGGAGACGGCGACGACCGCATGGAGCGGCGCGGCATCGAGTTTCAACGGCGCGTCCGCGAGACGTTTCGGCGACTCGCTGCTGCACCCACGCATCACGCCGGCAAAGTGACGGTCATCGACGCACGAGAGTCGATCGCCGAAGTTCACGAACGAATCGTCGCGGCGATCGAACCGCACTTCGCGGCGCGTTGACCGAATGGTCATGCCGTTTCTCGCGTCCCTTTGAGGCTCCAGTGATCCGCGCGTCCACCGAGAGTGAGTTTCTTCCGTCGGCCGGCGGCCAGCCGCTGGCGCGAAGCTACTTCGAGCGCGCTTGCCGAACCGATCGGCTCGCGCACGCCTACTTGCTCTGGGGCGAGGACGGGAGCGGAAAGCGCGCGTTCGCCGAGGAGCTCGCGCAAGCGCTCCTCTGCGCGGACGGAGATCCCTGCGGTCAGTGTGCGTCGTGTCGAAGCATCGCGAACGGGAACCATCCCTCGGTGCACGTGTTCGGACCGGCGGAGGGGAAGGTCGCGATCGACATCGATACCGTGCGTCGCCTCTCCGAACGGGTGCACCTGAAGGATCGAGAGCTGAAGGTGATCATCGTCGACCCGGCCGATTCGATGGGAGAGCCCGCGGCGAACGCGCTTCTCAAGACCCTCGAGGAGCCACCGCCCGAGACGCTCCTCATTCTGATCGCGCGGTCGACGGGAACGCTGCTCTCGACGATCGTCTCGCGCTGCCACCGCGTTCCGTTTCTTTCCGCCGCCGGCTCGGCTGAGCTCGCGAGTGACGGGCGTCGCATCGCGGCCGAGCTTCGGGAAACAGACTTCTTTGCGCGAAGCGATCCGAAGGTTTGGCTCTCGGATCGCTTCCCGGGAGCGGAGACGACGAAGGAGGCGGTTCGGAGCGCCGTCGATCTTCTCATCGCCGGCGCGCGCGACGGACTCCTCGAGGAAGCGACGGTCGACGGTGCGCTCGAGGTCCTCAATGACCTGTTCGAGCTTCGCGCGGCGCTCGACGGGAACGTCCACGCCGATCTCGTGTTCGAGCGTCTGCTCGCTCGACTGCGTCGCTGATTCTCGCTCCCGCGCGCGAGACTCGTACCGCGCCCGGAGGCGGTGCCGCGGGGGTCGGTCGCGGCCCTCGCCGGGACTCACCACGCCGAGCCTCGGTGCCGGGGAGAGACGCCACGATCGCTCCGGGTCCTCCGAATTCCGCTCAACCTTCCGGGCTCCACGTCCGAACCATCCGGAAGAGAGCTCTCCGCCCCGATCCCGCGCTGGAAGCGGTGGGACACGAGTGGGTCGAGGCCGGCCGGGGCGCCGGACTTTAGCTCTCGCCGGACCGCCCCGAGTCGGCGGACGAAACGCGGCAGGCGGTGAACGGATACGCGAGATGACGGCGGCCGAAAAGTTCCAGAAGCTCCTCGCTTCGGACAAGCGCTACGACGCGGAGGCGTACAACTTCGTGTACGAAGCGCTCGATTGGACGCTGAAGCACTGCGTCGGTGGGCACCGCGAGAACCAGCACGTCTCGGGGCCGGAGCTCCTCGCCGGTGCTCGCCAGTATGCGATCGAGCAGTTCGGCTGCCTCGCGCGCACCGTGCTCGAGAGCTGGGGCGTCCACTCGACCGCGGACTTCGGCGAGATCGTGTTCAATCTCGTCGACCACGACCTCATGGGGAAGCAAGACTCCGACGAGCGCGAAGACTTCCACGACGTGTATGACTTCTCCGAGGCGTTCGACGTGCAGCCGCACTTCCGCTACCGCGCGGAGAAGGACGAGTGGCAAGCGGCCTATGTGCCGCGTTCGGCCGTCCACGAGTAGGTCGAGTCCGGCTACGCTCGCTGAACTCCAGGGATCGTGGTGGATTCCCGATCCCGACGAAACGCTCGCTCCGTCGACTCGATCGCGAACGATGTGACGGACGTGCTGGTGCCGTCGATCTCACCGTTCCGCGTTTGAATCCGGTCGACCGACGCGGCGGAAGCGGTCGGCATCGCTTCGGCGCCGAGCGCGAGCCGATGAGTACGGCCTTGTAACTCCGCCGTGAAATGCGCATCGTGCCGACTGCGGACCTGCGCAACTCGTCCCGTTCGGATTTCTCGCCCTCGTGGACGTCCCTCTTCTTCGGTTTCCTCGCCTCGGCCGCCTCGCGGCGATTCGCTGCGCCGTGTCGACGCGCCACGGCGGCGTCAGTCCGCCTCCGTTCGACTCTCTCAATCTCGGATTCTCGGTGGGAGACGATCCGGAGCGAGTCGCCGAGAATCGCCGTCGCTTCTTCGCGGCCGCGGAAACGTCCTCGGCGCGCGTCGTCGCTTGCCGGCAGACGCACGGCGCCCGCGTCGTGCGTGTCGGAACGGACGACTGCGGCCGCGGCGCGCTCGCCGCGGGCGACGCCATCCCCGATGCCGATGCGCTCCTCACGACCGTACCGGGGGTCGATCTCCTCGTCCAATCCGCCGACTGTCCGCTAGTTCTCCTCGCCGCGCCGCCGAAGGCGGGCGTGGCGGTGGCCCATTCGGGCTGGCGCGGCACGGCGGCGCGAATCGTCCCCGCGGCGGTCGACGAACTTTGCCGCGCGACGGGGAGAGGCCCGGGCGATCTCGTCGCCGGGTTGGCGCCGGCGATCGGAGCTTGCTGCTACGACGTCGGAATCGATGTGGCCGACGCCGTGGGAGCTGGCGCGGCGTCGAGACGACCGAGCGCGCAACCTGGCGCCACCCGTCTCGCGCTGCGAGCGGTGATCGTGCAGCAGCTCACCGGTGCCGGGGTCCCGTGCGGTGCAATCGAAATCCTGTCGGGCTGTACGGCGTGTTCGGACGCCCCCTTCTACTCGCACCGCGCGAGCGGGGGAAAGACCGGCCGCTTTGGTCTCGTCGCGGGTCTCGCCGGAGACGGACGGCGGGTGTGATGCGACGTCGACGTTCGCTCCCGTTCAGCTCTCGTCGGTCGGCGGGAGCTCGTCGTCCCAAGGCAGCCGGGAGAGCTCGGCGTGGTCCTCGCGGTTGTCGCCGAGCCGCTTGAGAATGTCGACCAGCGCCGTACGAAGTTGACGATCTTCACGAAAATCCTGAGCTTCGTCGCGGTTGTTCGCGTCCTCGACGAGGCGCCGCGAGAGCTCGCGGAGCGCGCGCCGCACGTCGTCCTTCGGCGCTTTCGTCCCGAGCGACGTGTAGAGCGCGTCGCTCTCCGGATAGCGTTCGAGGCTCCCATCGTCGCCCTTCTTGTAGAGCTCGCGCAAGCTCGCCGCGTGCTTCGCGATGTATTCGGCGACTTTCTCCGACCGTTGGACCCGCTCCATCTCCTCGGCGCGTTGCAAGCTGATCTTTTTCTCGGCGGCGATCTCGACGTCGGGTTTGACGCCGCCCTCGAGGACCTCGCCGTTCTCGTCGACGATCGTGTGCACGCAGCGACCGAGAGGAAGGAAGTAGTACTGGACAGTGAGGCGGAGCCGCGCTTCGCCGCCGAGGAGATTCTGACTTCGGCGCGAGAGCTTGATCAGACGCTGCACACTTCCCTTCCCGTACGTCTGTCGTCCGAGGATGCGCGCCCGGCCGTAGTCTTGGAGAGCGCCCGCGACGATCTCCGACGCGCTCGCGCTGTGCTCGTTCACGAGGACGATCATCGGATACTCGGGCCGGGCGAAGTCGTCGGGCATCGTGTGAAACTCGTCCTCGCCGCTTCCCTTCTGCGTGACGATCGGCAGCTCTCCGGCGACGAACTGATCGACGATCGCGGTCGCCTGTCGTAGCTCGCCGCCCGGATTGTCGCGAAGGTCGACGATGAGGGCGCGCATCTCTTTCTTCTCGAGCGCGTCGACGGCTTGCGTGAACTCAGACGCCGCGTTGTAGCCGAACTGCGTGAGACGCACGTAGCCGACGTTTCCCGGGAGCATGTCGGAGTAGAGAGACGGTACCTTCACGCGTCCGCGGACCACGGCGTAGTCGGAGGTCCCCTCGACGCCGGGGCGCCGGATCGTCAGGGTGACTTTCGAATTCTTGGGCCCCTTCAACTTGCCGACGACTCCCTCCATGTCGAGCGAAGTGAGCTCTTCGCCGTCGATGTGCGTGACTCGATCACCGGCGCGTACCCCCGCGCGGTGCGCCGGTCCCCCGTAGAGAACCTTAGGGATGTGGAGCGGCGCGTCCGACGCCTTGTAAATGTGCGCGCCGATCCCGTAGTACTCGCCCGCCATGGACTCGTCGAATTCCTTCGTATCGCTCACTCCGAGGAACGACGAGAAGGCGTCGAGACGTTCGACCATCCCTTCGATCGCACCGAGGAAGAGATCCTTTCTCGACGTCCGCTTCGGCTGGACGTACGAGGATTGAATCTTCTCGACGATCTCCTCGAAAAGCGACGAGTACGGATCTGAGCTCGGCGCACCTTCGCCGCCGGCGGCGACTCCCGCGCGGGCCGCCTCGAGCTCGCGCTCGAGCTCGAGGATACGTTTCTCCTTTACGGCGAGAAGCTTCTGCGGATTGACCCCCTCGAGGAGAACTTCACCGGAGTCGATCTTCCGGTCGAGCTGACGACTGAGCTCGACGATGTGATCGAGGCTCGCCGCGCGGCGGCCCTGAGCGCTCGGCTCGTCGCGAAGTCCGCGGAGAATGTCCTTCACCGCACCGTCGAAGTAATCCATCTCCGCGAGGGCGAGCGCCGCTTCGCGCCGGACGCCCAGGTCCCGAGCGGCGAGGTAGCGAACGAGCTTGTCGCGGGCGCTCGTCACGTGGTCGAGGTTCCAAAGCGCGCGCGCAAACGCGATCACCGCACGAGGAGCCGTCGCTGCGCCGAACTGCTTTTCGAGAAGCTCGCGGTCCTCTTCGGGGTCGCCGTAAAGGCCGAGGAGCTGCGCGGAGGACACGCGGACTTCGCGGTCGCGCGACTCAACGAGCGATCTCACCGTGAGGAGGGCCTGGTCGGCGTCCGTGTCGTCCTCGCCGTCGAGGAGCACCTTCGCGCAGGCGAGGCGCACGCGGTCCGCGCCGCGGTCGAGGGAGCGCCGAACCTCGGGGAGCGCCGTGTCGCCGAGCTCGGCTAGGCGCGCGACGCGCGTCCAGTACGCGTCGCCGCTCAGCTTCTCGAGTTGCTGGAGGAACGTCCGAACCCGAGCGTCGCCGTCCGTGTCGAGGGCGGGTTCCGCCGCGATCGCGCCTCGCGAACCCGAACCGAACTCGATGGCGGCGAAAGCGACGGCGATGGCGACGAGCGGGAGCGCGGCGGGGCGCGCGCGGGAAATTCGCGAAGCGGACATCCGGGGTGCGTTCCTTCGAATTGGGGGGAGAGGACGGTCTCGCGAGACCAGGTTGCGTTCGACGGGGTCGGCAGCGGCGTCGAACTTGCGGCGGAGGACGACAGTTATCGTAAGGAGTCGCCGACACCCGGCAAGGCGGCATCCGCGGCGGATGCTCCGTTTTTCGCTCCGTCCGTTTCTTGCGACGGGCGCGAGCGGGCGTCCGGCGATTCGCGGAGAGCGCTCGAGTGGGAGCCGCACGGCTGAGGTGGTAAGCTCCCGAAAGCCCGCCCCCCGCGCCGTCGGCGAGTGTCGACCGACGTCTCGATCTTCCTCTGCTCGCTGAGAGTGATCGGTCCTTTCGGTCTGCGGCTGCAGGCTCTTCCGGTCTGCCGCGTCTCGAGGCGCGCGCGGACGGCGACCGGACCCGGCGCGCGGAGGGTGAGCGAGATCGTCTCGATCCTCCGTCCCGAGGATCGTCGCCGCCGTCGGCTCTCGGCCCCTCGCGATTGCGATGGAGTGCGGTATGCGAGACGAATTGACGGCGGGGCCCGGCTCGTGCGGGCGCGGAGACGCAACGGGGGAAGGACTGCCGGGGCGCGACGGCGAGGCGGAGCGCGAGCGCCCCCCGGCGATGGTCCGCGTTCTGAGCGGAGATTTTTTCGGCCTCGAGGGGCGTCCGGTCGAGGTTCAGGTCGACGTCTCCCGGCGCGGCGCGGCGTGCGTGACCGTGGTCGGTCTTCCGGGAAAGTCGATCCGCGAGAGCCGCGAACGCATCCGCGCGGGGATCGGCAACTCCGGCTACCGGTTCCCGCACCAGAGCCGAGTCCTGATCAACCTCGCGCCGGCGGCGGAGCAGAAGGACGGCTCGGGCTTCGATCTCGCGATCGCGGTCGGGATTCTCGTCGCGAGCAGTCAACTCCGCCCCGGCCGCGGCTGGCTGCGCGAGGACGCGGTTCTCGCGGGCGCCGGATTCCTCGGAGAGCTTGGACTCCAGGGCGAGCTCCGTCCGATCACGGGCGCTCTGATCGCGGCCGACGGGCTGCGCCGAGCGGGAGTCGCGCGGGTCGTCGTTCCGAGCGAAAACGCCGCCGAGGTGAGCCACCTCGAGGCGCTCGAGGTCCATCCCGCCGCGGAGCTGCGCGAAGTGCTCTCGCTCCTCCGGCTCCCCGTCGACGCGCTCCGCCCGCCGGAACTCGATCGGCGTCCGCGGCAGCCGAACTCACTCATCGCCGATGGCGATTTCGCCGATGTGCGCGGACAAGAGTCGACGAAGCGCGCGCTCTTTCTCGCCGCGGCCGGAGGTCACAACACGATCTTGTCCGGTCCGCCCGGCGTCGGGAAGACGATGCTCGCCCGTCGGCTTCCGGGGATCCTCCCGCCGCTTTCGCGCGAGGACGCGCTCGCCGTGCTCCGGGTTCGGAGCGTCGTCGGCGAGGCCGTCGACCGTTCGGACGAGCTCGCACCACCGTTTCGGAGCCCTCACCACACGACGAGCTACGCGGGACTCGTCGGCGGCGGCTCGACCGTGCGTCCCGGCGAAGTCACGCGCGCGCACGGGGGTGTCCTTTTTCTCGATGAGATCCCGGAGTTCCAGCGCCGGGCCCTCGAAGCGCTGCGCGAGCCCCTCGAGGAAGGATGGATTTCGATCGGGCGGAGCACGGGCTGCGTCCGCCTTCCCGCTCGACTCCTTCTCGTCGCCGCGATGAATCCCTGTCCGTGTGGATATCTCGGGCATCCGCGCCGCGCGTGTCGCTGCACGCCACCCCGGGTCCAGAGCTACCGGGAGCGCATTTCTGGCCCGCTCCTCGATCGCGTGGATCTCTTCGTCGACGTGCCCCCGGTCGCGCCGCGCGAGATCCTCCGGCCGACTTCCGGTTCGCCGAATGTGAGCTCGCGCGAGTTTCGCCGCGCGGTGATCGCCGCCCGCGAACGTCAGCGTCGGCGCTGGGGCTCCGATCGAACGAACGCTACGATCTCGTTTCGTTGTCTCCTCGAACGTGGCGGCGCGGCGCCGTCGGTCCTTCGCGATCTCGAGCGGCGCGCCGAGCGTCTCGAGCTTTCCGCTCGAGGCTTTTCGCGCGTTCTTCGTGTCGCGCGGACCATCGCCGACGCGGATCGCGGGGCGGCGGACGGAGTGGAGATCCGTCACCTCGACGAGGCGCTCTACTACCGCGGGTGGGCCGCGGCAACAAACTGAACGACCTCTTCCCGGTGACGTCTCGCGCCTACGCGGGTATCATGCAGGGGTCTTACGCGGGGAGGCGCAACGTACGAGGCGTCGCTCCGCGCGTTCCGTTCACCGCCTCATTTGGGGGAAGATTCAGGCCATGCTCTTCGGCTGGTCCTTTCCGAAGCTGATGATCGTGCTCAGCATCGGTTTTCTTCTCTTCGGCGTTCCGACTCTCGCGTACATCGTCGCGAAAGTCCGCCGACGGCGGGAAGCGCGCACCGTCGCGGCTCGTCCGCGGTGAGACGCGCGGCGCGGCGGGTCCCCGAAGAGCGCCGGTGAGCGGCACCGGCGCATCCGTCCGCGTACCGAGCGATTCGTCGGGTGCCGAACGCGTTCGGACGGGATCGCGCGGCGGATGAGCGGAGATCTCGATTTCCGGCTCGAGGTGAAGTGTTCCGGTTGAATTTGACGAGGCGTCGAGAATGAGCGGTGTACGCGTGGCGGTCGCAGGGGCGACCGGTGCCGTGGGGCGGGAGATGCTGGATGTGCTCGAGCGGCGAGAGTTTCCCGTGCGGGAGCTCGTGCTCCTCGCGTCGTCGCGATCGAAGGGGCGCCGCCTCGAGTTCCGCGGTGAGGAGATCGAAGTCGGCGTCCTCGCGCCGGGATCGTTTCGCGGGGTCGATCTCGCGCTTTTCTCCGCGGGTGGATCTACCGCGAAGGAATTCGCCCCGCACGCCGTCGATGCCGGAGCGGTCGTCGTCGACAACTCGTCCGCGTTCCGCTACGAGCCGAACGTTCCGCTCGTCGTCCCGGAAGTGAACGCCGACGCGCTCGGGTCGCACCCCGGAATCGTCGCGAACCCCAATTGCTCGACGATCATCATGCTCGTCGCCATCGCGCCGATTCACCGGCTCTCGCCCCTCGAGAGGGTCTTCGCGGCGACGTATCAAGCGGCGTCCGGCGCCGGCGCGGCGGGAATGGAGGCGCTGCGCCGCGAGGCGGCGGGTGAGGGTGCGGCCGACGGTGCGAAGTGCGCGGATTCGCCGTTTCCCCACCGGCTGAGTGGAAACGTCGTTCCGAGGATCGACACGCTGCAAGAGACCGGCTACACGCGCGAAGAGATGAAGATGGTCTGGGAGACGCGGAAGATTCTCGGCTGCCCCGAGCTCCCGGTCTCGGCGACATGTGTGCGCGTACCCGTCGAGCGCGCGCACTCCGAAGCGATCCACTTGACGACGCGCGAGCCCCTCTCGGTCGACGACGTTCGCGCGGCCTTGAAAGCCGCACCCGGAGTGACGCTCGAAGACGACCCCGCCGCGGACGTGTATCCGACGCCTCTCGCTGTGAGCGGCGCCGACGACGTGTTCGTCGGGCGGATCCGCCGTCACCCCGATGACCCGCGGACGTTCGACCTCTGGGTCGTCGGCGATCAGGTGCGAAAGGGCGCCGCGCTCAATGCGGTCCAGATCGCGGAGGCGCTCTTCTGTTGACGGGACGCCCGGACGAACCCGAAGCCGCAAGCGACGCAGCGCAGGCGAGCGACGGGTTCCACGTGAAGCTCGTTCTTCAGTACGACGGCACCGACTTTCACGGGTGGCAGCGCCAGCCTGGCGTGCGCACCGTGCAGGGTGTCCTCGAAGAAGCGCTCGCCGCGCTCTACGGGAAGCCGATCGCGACGCAAGGGACCAGCCGCACGGATGCCGGCGTCCACGCCGAGGGGCAAGCCGTGTCGCTCACCTGTCCTCCTTCCGTGCCGTTCGCGCGGATCGCGCGAGCTCTCCACGGTCGTCTTCCGGATGACGTTCGGATTCGATCCGTCGAGGAGGTCGCATCGGACTTCGACGCCCGGCGTTCCGCGTTCGGGAAGCACTACCGCTACACGATCGACGTCGGTCCGCTTCGCGATGTTTTCGCGCGGCGCTGGGCTCTCCATGTCGACGGAGTGCTCGACGTCGACCGGATGCGCGAAGCGGCCGGCGCATTCGTGGGCGAGCAAGACTACGCGGCCTTTCAGTGCGCGAGCGATCAAGCTCCCCCGGATACGGTGCGCGAAGTGCTCGCGGTTGCGATCGACGACGCGCTTCCGAACCGCCTGTTCGTCCACGTTCTAGGCCGGAGCTTCCTCTACAAGATGGTTCGCTCTATGGTCGGCACGCTCGTCGATGTCGGCGCCGGCCGCCGCCCACCGGAGTTCGTGCGCGCGGCACTTCTCGCGCGAGACCGCCGCGCCGCGGGAGCGACGGCGCCGGCGCGTGGACTGACCCTCGTCGAAGTGTTCTGGGACGAGCTAAACCTCGGCCGAGCTGCGGTGCGGCTCGGCACGGCTCGGTCGCGTTGACGCTCATCCGAGCTTACGGGTATACTGAGGCGCGTTTAGTCGACAGTTCCCGCGCGTTCCCGTGTTCGCTGGAGGAGCCGCCCATGGCCACGATCGTCGTCACCGGGCGAGACGCCGAAGTGACGTCTCGAAACAAGCAGCGAGCGGAGGAAAAGCTCGCAAAGCTCGAGCGGTACTTCGATGGAATTACGCGCATCGAAGCGATCCTCGCGCACCAAGCCGACGCCGCCGAAGTCGAGCTCGTGATTTCGGTCCGGCGCGGACGTCCGATCGTCTGCCACGGCAGCGCGAAAGAGCTCTACGCCGCGCTCGACGGCGTCATCGACAAGGCCGAGATCCAGCTCACGCGGTTCAAAGAGCGGGCGAAGGCGCACCGCGCCGAACCGACGGGCATGGCGGCGGCCGAGCCGGAGTCTCTGCCGGAGGAGCCCCTCGAGAGCTACGACGAGATCGTCGACCGCACGGGGTACAGTTCCGAGTGACGACGGCAACGCCGCAGTGCGGGCGGCCCTTCGAGCGATCGTTCGTCGCATTTTCGGACCTTTCGCCACGACTTTCGGTCCGTCCGAATCGAGAGTGGATGCCGCAACGTGGATCCGGTAGTTCTGGCGTCGGCCGGGATCGACGTTCGCGCTGGCCGCTTCGGTGAGGGAGTTGCCCTGGGAGCCGGAGCTAGCGCACGGCGGGCCGTGCAGAGAGAGCGCCGCCCGATCCCGCGGCCGCCGCGGTGAGGAACCAACGCCCCGATGACCAACGACCATTCGCTCTGCGCCGTGTTCGCGGCGGATTCCGTCATCGTCGACCTGAAGGCACGCGATAAGAAGGCGGCGATCCGAGAACTGCTCCAACATCTCGTCGCTCGTGGCGTCCTCGACGACGACGCCGCGCGCAAAGCCGAGAAAATCGTCCACAAGCGCGAGGGGGTCGGGTCGACGGGAATCGGGAAGGGGCTCGCGATTCCGCACGCCAAGGAGTGCCCGGTCGTCGACGGACTCGTCGGCGTGTTCGGTCGCTCGCGCGAGGGTCTGCCGTTCGACGCCGTGGACGGGGGGCTCGTCCACGTTCTCTTTCTGGTCCTCTCACCGAAGGACATGGCGGAAGCGCACCTTGCGGTGATGCGGCGAATCGCACAGCTCCATCGGGACGAGAACACGCTCAAATACCTCGCGACGGATCCGGAGCTCGGCAGCCTCACCGCAATCCTGAAGGATATCGATGACTCCTTCGCCGGGTGATCGCGAGCGAAGAGAGCCCGGCCCCACGTTTCCGTCGTCGCCGGAGGTGACGCGGGAGCCGCGGGGCGCGAAGATCGTCGCGTTTGGGGGCGGCACCGGAATGTCGGCGCTCCTCCGAGGTCTCAAGGGATTCACCGACCATCTCACCGCGGTCGTAACCGTCACCGACAACGGCGGGAGCTCCGGGAGGCTGCGAAACGACTTCGACATCGTTGCGCCGGGCGACATCCGGAACTGTCTCGCTGCGCTCGCCGACGTCGACCCGCTGATCCAGGACGTATTTCAGTACCGGTTTCAGGAAGCGGAGTTCAAGGGACACTGCTTCGGCAACCTGTTCATCACCGTGCTCGCGCGGATCGTCGGGTCGTTCGACGACTCGGTGCGGGAGATGAACCGCCTCCTCCGAGTGAAGGGGCGAGTGATCCCCGCGAGCGGGAACAAGGTCTCCCTCGTCGCCCACCATCCCGACGGCTCGAAGAGCACGGGCGAGGTACAGATCTCTCAGAGCGCTCAGCCGATCGATCGGATCGAGCTCCGGCCGTCACCCGTGCCGCTGTCGGCCGAGATTCGTGCGGCGATCGCCGATGCGGAGCTTTTCCTCTTCGGGCCCGGAAGCCTCTACACGAGCGTGATTCCGAACCTCCTCGTGGAGGGAATGATCGACGCGATCCGGGAGAACGGGAGTCCCTGCGTCTACATCTCCAACCTGATGACTCAGCCCGGCGAGACCGACGGGTACACGCTGCGAGACCATGTCCTCGCGCTGCGTCGCCACGTGGGTGACGAGTTTCCCGACGTCGTCATCGCCCACAACGGCGAATTACCGGACGATCTGCGGAAGAAGTACGAGTCGACCGGAGCTTCCGCCGTCGCGAGTGGGCTCCCCGGGCGCGCGTTCGCCGGTGTTCGCTTGATCGAGAGGGACTTCCTCGATTCCGGCGCGACCGCGCGACACGATCCCCGGCGGCTGGCGGCGACCGTGTATGAGGAGTTCCTCGTGCCGCTCACTCGGGGCGCCCGGTAGCTCCTCCGCCGCGACGCCCCAGGCGGGCAGCTGAGGGCGAGCCGGGTAGGGGGGCGGAAGTCGACAGCGACCGACTGAAGTCGCGCCGGAGCCGTACATTCAGGCTTCGTGTCCCGTGGGCGAACGGACCCCGAACTCGTTGGCGCCGGAGTGGCCGGAACGCTGGCCGAAGTTCGGGAAAGTCCAGGATCTCCGGCCGTACGAAACGGGTGCACCCGCGGCCGAGGCCCCTTGGCTCGGTGGTGCGCCGTCGCCTACGTAACCCTTTGTCAATACTAAAGAAACAGGCTGTCTCGGCAGGGCGAACGGGGCGTTCCGCGCGCGCGTCGGCTCGCTCCGCTGGCGCCGGCCCGCGACGCCTGTTATTTTGGTCGCCATGGAACTCGAGCGTTCGATTGAGATCTCCAACAAGCACGGGCTGCACGCGAGAGCCTCGACTCGACTCGCTCAGCTCGCTCAGCGCTACACCGCCGCCGTGTTCCTCTCGCGGGGCGACTCGGAAGAGGAGGTGGACGCGAAGAGCATTTTGGGGATCCTCACGCTCGGAGCGGAGAAGGGACAGGTCGTCCAACTGCGCGTGACCGGGGACGACGCCGAGGACGCCATGAGCGCCCTGGTTGCCCTCATCGAAGACAAGTTCGGCGAGGATTAGCGTCTCCCCACCCGACGCGGCGAGCGGAGAGCGGCCTCGGCCGTCGCGGCGGGCTCGAATCCGCCGGCCCGGCTACGCGGCTCCCTGCGAGGGCGCGACGCGCGGAGCCAAGTCAGCCGACGGAGAGCGGCGTTCGAACGATGGAAACTCGCAAGGGCATTCCGGTCTCGCCGGGAATCGGCATCGGTGAGGCGTCGGTCGTCGTCCACGAAGACCTGCGCATCCGGCGCCGGTTCGTGCCGCAGGCCGACGTCGACCAGGAGGTCGTCCGGCTCGAGCAAGCGGTCGAAAACGCCGTAGCGGGGATCAACGCGCAGCTCGAGCAGCTCGACGACAAGGTTTCGATCCCGGCTCAGGTCCTCGAGAGCCATCGCGACATGATCGCCGACGCGCATCTTCGGCGACAGATCGAGGAGCTCATCCGAACGAACGGCTACAGCGCGGAGTACGCGCTGTCGCTCGTCTTGAAGGGCTTCTACCGCCGCTTCCAGGAGATGGATTCTGAGTACATCTCGGAGCGCATTCAGGATCTTCGCGACATCGAGAGGAAGCTGCTCCGCAGCCTCCTCGGGAAGACGGCGGCAGCCGAGCAGCAGAAGGGGCGGAAGTCGGTCGTCGTCGGACACGACTTGAGCCCGAGCGAGGCGGCTCGTCTCGACCGCGATCGCGTGCAGGGCGTCGCCGTCGACGTCGGCGGCCGCACGTCGCACACCGCGATCATGGCGCGTGCGATGCGTATCCCGGCGGTCGTCGGGCTCGAGAATCTTTCCCGTTTCGTGGCCGGCGGCGATGTCGTCGTCGTCGACGGGTACACCGGCGTCGTCGTCGTCGATCCCGACGAGAAAACCCTCGAGGAGTACCGCCGGCGGCGTCAACTCTCCGAGCAGTTCTATCTCAATCTCCACCATGAGATCCGCTATCCGGCCGAGACCCTCGACGGATTCGAGATCTCGCTATCGGCGAACATCGAGTTTCCCGAAGAGATCGCGACGGCTCTCGAGTGGGGGGCTCGAGGTGTCGGACTCTACCGAACGGAGTTTCTCTACCAGCGCGGCGAGCCCGGGGAAAACGAGCACTTCGAGAGCTACCGAGAGGCCGTCGGGCTTCTCCGCGGTCGGCCGCTCACCATCCGCACTCTCGATGCCGGTGCCGACAAGTTTCACTCCGAGTCGGTGGGCTCACACGAGCCGAACCCGTTCCTCGGTTGCCGCTCGATTCGGTTGTGCTTCCAGCGGCCGCAGCTCTTTCGCGATCAGATCCGAGCGATCCTTCGGGTGTCGGCGATCGGGCGCGTGAAAATCATGCTCCCCATGGTGTCGAACCGCGATGAGCTCACCTGGGCGAAGGACGTGATCGCCGACGTTCAGGCCGAACTCACGAAGAGCGGCGAGCCGTTCGACGCGAATGTTCCGATCGGGATCATGGTCGAGGTGCCCTCGGTCGCGTTGATGGCGGATGTGTTCGCCCGCGAGGTCGACTTCTTCAGCATCGGGACGAACGATCTCGTTCAGTACTGCCTGGCGGTCGATCGGGTGAACGAGCGTGTCGCGCATCTTTATCAACCCACGCATCCCGCGATCCTCCGTCTGATTCGGAACGTGATCGATGCGGGTGGACGCCACGGAATCGATGTGTCGATCTGCGGGGAGATGTGCAGCGAACCGATCTACGCGGTCCTTCTCCTCGGGCTCGGCCTCCGCAGCTTCAGCGTGAGCCCGATCGCCATTCCGACCGTAAAGCGGATGATCCGTCAGCTCACGATGCGCGACGCGGTCGAGGTCGCCGAGGAGTGCCTCGGGTTCGAGACGGCCGATGAAAGCCAGAGTGTTCTCGCCGACCGCGTGCAGAACCTCCTTCCCGACTTCGTCGACCTTGCGGCCCGCTGACAAAGCGCTCGGCTGAGGAGCGCGGCACGTTTCGCGTGTGACGGGCGGCGTATGGTTCGGGCTCCGAGAGGCCGCGCTTCTGAACGAACGACGGTACGGTCCGGCAGAAGCGTACTGGTCGTCCGACGCGGCGACTTGCCCGCCGTATCGGTCGTTCAGCCGACTCGCGCAAAGTCCGCGCGGGGAAGTTGACGATCATCGGGTGCGGTGTACTGTTCGGCGCCTTCGCCGGGGAGATCGCTGCAGTCTCTGTTTGACTCACCCTTGCGTTCCTCGCCGGAGTCCTTTGGGGCGCGTCGGCGCGCCATCCATCCCGAACGGGAAGATCCAAGTGTTCCCGCCACAGGTGACCTGATGCTAGGAAAGAAGAAAAGTCTCGTCGGACTCGACATCGGCTCGACCGAGGTCAAAGCCGTCGAGCTCACCGAGGTAGGTGACGAAGTCAAGATTACCGGCTTCGGCCACGGGACGATCGAGTCTCCGGACGCCGTGCAGGACACGATCGCCGACGTTCTCCGCTCGTCGGGGATCAAGACGAAGCGCGTCGCCACCGCGGTGTCGGGTCGCGCTGTGATCGTGCGCTACCTGAACATGGTGCGCATGCCGGAAGCGGACGTGAAGAATGCGATCCGCTACGAAGCGGACAAGTACATTCCGTTTCAGGTCGACGAGGTGATCCTCGACTCGATGGTGCTCCCGGATTTCGTGGACGGTCCCGACGGTCCCGACCCGGACTCGGAGATGCGCGTTCTTCTCGTCGCGGTGAAGCAGAACCTCGTCGACGAGCACCTGCAGGTCGTCCAGGGACTCGGTCTCACGCCTGCAGTGATCGACGTCGACACCTTCGCGCTCGGAAACGCGTTCGAGTTGAACGTTCTCAACAGCCCCCGAGTCGAAGACGAGGACAAGGTCGTCGCGCTCGTCGACATCGGATCGATCAAGACGAACATCAACATCCTCAAGAACAACACTTCGTACTTCTCCCGCGAGATCTACCTCGCGGGGAACGAGTTCTCCGAGGCGATCGCGCGCCGCTTGGGAATCGAAGTCAACGAAGCGGCTCAGCTCAAGCAGACCCCGGACGGCAACGAGCACACGATCGAGGAGAGCATCCTGCCGATCCTCGACGACCTCGGAAACGAGATCCACCTGTCGTTCGACTATTACGAGAACCAGTACGACCGGGAGATCGACGAAGTCTATCTCTCGGGCGGAAGCTCGCAGCTTCCGGGTCTCCGCGAAGCGCTCGAGCGTACCTTCGATCGCGCTCTCGCGGGCTGGGATCCGACGGAGAACCTCGAGGTGAACGACGATCGCGTCGACATCGACGTCATGAAGAGCCACGCTCCGCAGCTCGCCATCGCCGTCGGCTTGGCCTCGCGGATCCTCGACAGTTAGTTAGGAGCCTCTCGGAATGATTCACATCAATCTCCTGCCGCCGGAGCTCCAGAAGGCGGCGCGAACTCCTCCGAAGGTGTTCCTGAGCCTCGTCGTCGCGGTGGTCGTGGTGGGCGTGGCCGTCTGTGCCTACGGCTACTTCTACTTCCACGTCGGCATGCTGAAGAGCCGCGTCGCGCGGAAGCAGACCGAGGTTCAGCACTACCAGGAGAACGCTCGGGAAGTCGACGCTCTACTCGAAGACATCGCGGATTACCGCGAACGTGAGCGCGCGATCATCAGCATCAAGACCAACCGCATCCTCTGGTCGAAGAAGCTGGAGATGTTGTGTCGGCTGACCCCGAACTACATCTGGCTCGTGCGCCTCGAGATGCGGGAGCTCGATCCGAGCGAATACAAGTGGGGGCCCGATCAGGTCGGCGGCTACCTGATGCTTCATTGTTATTCGTCCGGCGACGAAGTGGAGCGCATGACGCATTACCGCCAGCGCCTGAAGAACGTCGACGAGTTTTACCTGCCGTTCGTCGGAGCGGACATCAAGCCGGCGACGTTCTATTCCGATTTCATCAACATCACGCCTCCGGAATGGAAGTTCGTCCAGATCCCGGGGCTCGTCCAGCCCGACAACATTCGGTTTTCCGTCCGCCTGGATCTGAGACCGCTCGTTGAGAAGGTCGGCGCCTGAGTTCTACCGAACGATTCGAGACGGTGATTCCCCATGAAACTCAATGAGAAGCAAAAGCTGACGGCCGTGATCGCGGCGGTGGTTCTCGCCGTCGTCGGGATCGGGACGCTGACGTTCTTCAAGTTCCAGGAGCGAAAGGAACTCGCGGCGCAGATGGACGATCTCCTCAAGCAGGAGAAGGTCGCGACGGACCGGATCAATCGGATCCCCGGGCTTCGCGAAGAGAGGGATCGACTGGCCGCAACCGTCGAGGACTACGCGGCGATTCTGCCGAAGGACGCTCACGTCGAGCACGACTCGTTCGTTTACACGATCGATAGCTTCCGCCGCGACACCGACGTCCTGATCAAGCGAGCCGAATACGTCAATCCTCCCGCGGCCCCGGCGGCAGCACCGGGTGCACCTCCGGTCAAGAGAAAGAAGTTCATCCGCCATCGCTATCGATTCGAGCTCGTGGGGACCGTGCCCCATCTCATTTCGTTCATCAACAAGATCGAAAATCACACGCGATTCTTGAAGATCGACGCGCTCAACATTCGGCCGCTTGGTGCGCCGCGAAAGGGCACGAGCTTCGAGAACGCCAATCCCGAGCAAGAGCTTCAGCGTGCGGATCAGGCTCTCAAGGAAGTCGATCTGACGATCAGCACCTACACGTACTTCAAGGGCGCTTGAAAAAGACCTCGCTATGATCACCACGAAGAAATTGCCATCGATTCTGATGCTCACCGTGTGCGTTGCGGCGTTCTCCGCGCTTCACGCGCAAACGGCCGACGATTCCGTCGCGACCGATGGTGGTTCCAGCGACGCTGCGCCAACGGGCGTCGGGACGCCGCTCGATACCGTCGAGGACCCGGAGGCGAACGCGTCGGACGAGTTCGACGCCAGCGGCGATGCTCCCGAGTCCGAAGCTGACGCCGAGGGGAGCGGCATCCTCGGCGGCATCATGGGGATGTTCGGCGGTGAAGGCGAGGGCGGTGCCGACGGGAAGAGCGAGCGCGCCGATGAGATCCGCGCGGAGCAGGACAAGCGGATCAACGAGCTCCGGCGGAACGCGATCAGCGATTTCTCTCGAAAGCGACTCGAGTCGGCGATCACTCACCTGAATGAGCTGATCAGCATCAAGCCCTACGACTCCGACTATCACCTCGCGCTCGGTCTCAACTTTCGCAGTCGACACCAGTGGCCGCAGGCGATCGGCAAGTACGACGACACGCTCGATCTCGGCGGGCCGAAGGGGCTGATCGCTCTCCTCAAGGCAGAGGCGATGACCTCGACGGGCACGAGGGAGCAGGTCTTCGAGTTTCTCGAGGAAGCCGCGGTCAACGGGCGAAACATCTTCAACGACGCCGCCGCACTCCCCGCGCTCTCGGCGTTCCGCCAAGACACGGAGTTCATCAAGCTCGCCCTGTCGCTCGAGAAGGTCCAAGTCGACGTGACGAATCTGAAGGATCCGTTCACTGGAGTCTTCCAAACGCTTCAAGCCGCGCAGGGAGACGGCACCGGTGACGACGAGCCGATCACGCTCGACGCCGACGAGCAAGAAGAACTTCTCGAGACCGCGAAGAAGACGTTCGAGCGCGTAAAGTTCTATATCAAGCTCGAGGACGAGAACAAGGCGATGGGGTCCTACGTCGAGCTCAAGAAGATGATCGAGAAGAAGGATCTTCTCACGATCCCCGGGATCGTGCGCGAGTTCGAATACCTCATCGGCAAGATGCCGGACGTCGAAGTTCAGATCGAAGGCATCCGGCTCAAGTTCTACTACCGCCAGGCGCAGGAAAAACTGCAATCGATCAAGGACGTCTTCTCCGACGGCAACTACGACCAAGTTGCGCGAATCCACACCGAGGTGTCTGCCCTCGCACAGGAGATGCGAAAGACGAACGCCGCGTACGAGCCGGTCGCGAAGCGCGTGCTCGAAGTCTCGGCGCGCTGGGCGCAGCGAGCCACGATCCGTCGCGAGTTCGAGGGAATGCGGCCGAAGATCCAAGGGATCATTATGGCGCCCGACGGCAATCGAACCGTTCTCAACGATGCCGTGGTCGAAGAGGGAGGTTACCTCGAAGAACTGCGCGTCGTACGAATCGAGAACAACAAGGTGACGTTTCGTTACAAAGGGGAGGAGATCCCGGTCGTCTTTCGTCGATATTGATGACGGGCAGCAGGGCGAGCAGGGCGCTGTCGCGCTCGTAGCCGAGGGGGTCGGCCGCGAGCGAGCTTCCACCGGGAACGAGCGGCCGCCCGCACGCAAGTTGGTTTGGTTAATGTTAGGTAACGTGGGTTGTTCCGATCACAGGTACGGCCCAGCCGAGACGAAACACTTGAGGTTTTGGGCGAGTCCGCCGCGGGCGGACGAGGTACCGCTGGAGGAAGCATGATTTCGACCACGTGGCGGCAATGGTGCTGGGGTGGGCTTGTTCTCGCGATGGTCGCCGTGGGCGACGTCGGAGTCCGGGCGCAAGACGAAGGGGAGACCGGAGGCGCCGCGGTCGAAGAGTACCTCTCCGGCAGCGAAGCCGACGAGACCGCGATCAGCGAATACATCACGCTCGACGTTCGCGAAAAGCCGCTCGCCGACATCTTGAAGTTCGTGAGTCGACGCGTTGGCGTAAACGTCGTCGCCGATCCCGAGGTCGACGAGACCGTCACGATTCAGCTCGACTCCGTCGACTGGCGCGACGCGCTCGAGGTTCTCGCGAAGCAGGCGGACTGTCAGATCGTCGTCATGAGCGACCGGCTCATCCGCTTTACGCAGCCGCCGTCGATCAGCATGGAGTTTCAGGACGCGGACATCAAAGTCGTGCTCGAGCTTCTCGCGAAGCAGGCGGGCGCGAACATCATGATGAACGCGGACATTCAGGGAAAGGTGAGCCTGAGCCTCCGCGAAGTGCCGTGGCAGGAAGCGCTGTCGGCGATCGTGAAGACCGCCGGCTACGTGATCGTGCGCGAGGAGACCCTCTCCGGGAAAGAAATCCTCCGCGTCGTTCGCCCCGAGAGTCTCAAGCAGCAGCTCGAGACGCGTCACTTTCAGCTTCGCTACATCCGCCCGGCGGATCCGTACGAGGCGATCATGACCGGAATCGAGCAGTTCGCTGCGTCGATGTTCTCCGGCGCTGGTGGCTCGGGAGCGTTCGAGGGTGGTGGAGCTGGGGGTTCGGCCGCCAACTTTACGCTCGAGACGGCGCTCAAGAACGTCGTCTCCGAGGAAGGTTCCCTCGACTACGACGAGCACACGAACACCTTCATCGTCAAGGACATCAAGCCGAAGCTCGACGAGATCCAGGAGATCATCGAGCGCGTCGACGTGCAGCCGCCGCAGATCTACGTCGAGGTGAAGTTCATCTCGACGTCGAACTCGGACATCCTCGAGCGCGGCATCCGCTTCGACCTCGCGAATACGCCGGAGCGCGATGGCTTCCTCCTGATCGCCCGCGGTGGTGAACCGGGGACGCTCGATCCGAACGATCCGTTCAACTTCATCGGCGGAACGTTTCCGTTCAATCTGGGTAGCTTCGAGAACAGCTTCCGTGACTTCAACGCACTCGGCATCCTCGACTTCACCCAGACGAGGGCGATTCTGAAGCTGGTCAAGGACGACGAGAACAGCCGCGTCGTCCAGGAGCCGGCGCTCACGATGATCGACAACACGCCCGGAACGATTTTCGTCGGCGAGACGATTCCGTTCGCGGTGCAGAAGGTCAACGTCGATCAGAACGGAAACGCGACGGTGACGATCGACGAGAACAAGCGGTCGCCGATCAATATCGGCTTCACGCTCTACATGGTTCCGCACGTGATTCCGGGGACCGATACGGTCAATCTGACCGTAATCCCGAAGGTCTCGACGCTCACGGGAACGACCTCGGAGATCGACGGCTTCGATCGATTCTCCTTCAGTCAGGAGCAGGCCGGCGCGACGTCCTTCATCGATCTCCCGCGCGAGTCGGCGCAGACGGTCGTCACGTCGCTCCGCGTCCACGATGGTCACACCGCGGTGATCGGCGGCCTCCAGACGGAGAAGCTGATCGAGATCGAAACGAAGATCCCCGTCCTGTCGACGATTCCGATCCTCGGAAATGTCTTCACCTACCGGCGGCGAAGCAACAGCGTCGAGTCGCTGATCATCATGATCACGCCGCACATTCTGAAGACGGTGTCCCAGGACGATAAGATCTCTTCGGAGTCGATCGAGAAGCACCAGCGCCGCGACTACTTCTACCAGAAGTACGAGAGCGACGAGCTCCCGATGCGCTCCGGCGAGTAGTCGGTTCCTCAGGGCGACGGGAATTCCGTCGAAATCCCTGGACGCCGGAAGTACGATTTCGAGCGGGAGGTCTTCTCAACCGGGAGACCTCCCGTTGCTCGTTTTCGGTGTGACGATTGCGGCCGACCGCTCGGCCCGAGACCCGGCGCGCCTGGAGAGTGGTAACTCATTCTCTCTTAAGGCTTTGGGTCCAGTGCTCCCGCCTCGCGAAGCTCCGCCAAGCATGGGCTGGGGGCTCAGGTGGGGTGGTCGTCACGTTTCCGGGGTCTCTGACGTCGCGGTGCGGCGGAGCGCGTTCTCGCCGAGGAGTTTTTCGCGAGAGCCGAGTCCGAGCGACCGCGTCGACGGCGTGGGACCGAGCCGGGGTATCGAAGACGCCGAGAGACTCGGCCGCGATTCCCGAACGAACGAGCAGCGAAGAGAATTCTGAACACTCACGCACGGAGCGCGCCGCACGGACGCGGCCTCGGGCGGCGAGACGAGAGCCGAAGGGGGAAGGATGAAACCCGGCTCCGTCCTCGGCCGACCCGCCGAGCTCCGACGAAGAAACAGGGACGAAACACGGAGAGTTGCTGCACCTGGCAGCGACCGCGCAGATCTCTCGGGATGGAGGACGACCGAGTCCCCGATGGCAGTAGCCTCTCAGTTCGATGATCCCCGAGGAAGCGATATCGGTCGCGGCGATTACTAGGAGTCTGTCCAGGCACGGGTTCGAGTAGAGAGAACGAATCCGCTCCGGACGTGATCCGGAAGCGGCCCACCGCCCGATCGGAGGAGTTGCCGACGAGTCGGGAGCGCTGGGGCCGCCGTCCGAATCCTGGGTCGCACCCTTACGTGAGTCAGGTGAGCAGCGATGAACGACTTTGGCCGACGAAATCACGCGCGAGACGCAGGAGGTGCCCGACACGGCGCCCCGCGGAGCTCGGCGGGGCCGCGATTCTGCCCC
This sequence comes from Planctomycetota bacterium, assembly GCA_965223845.1. Classification (GTDB taxonomy): domain Bacteria; phylum Planctomycetota; class UBA8108; order UBA8108; family SXIK01; genus CBDCXR01. The sequence goes on from CBDCXR010000004.1 coordinate 749,353, forward strand.
GCGCACCGGTACGGCGTCGGAGCCCTCCGCCGCCGGAGATCCCCAGCGCCACCCATCGGAACCGGCCGATCGTCCTAGCGACGATTCGACGCGGGTTCCGTTCGGGGTAGGGCTCACCGACGACGCAGCCGACTCCCGCGCGGAGCGGTCCCCGCGACGCCGCTCCACACGGAGGGCCCGCCCGGCAACCCCGCGCCCGGCGCCGCCGGAGGATTCCGGCGCGACCACCGAACCCGCCGACGCGGGAGATCCCGCTCCGCGGGACGAGCTCCCCGCGGAGCGAAAACGCTCGAGCCGCGTCACTCGCCGCAAGACCGGAGGACGTCGCGCAGCGCGTTCGGCGGACGTCGCGGAGCCCGTTGCGGAGGCTCCTCGCGGCGATTCGGAAGCGCCGGAGCAGGAGAGCGGCGAGGGCCCGCGTCGCTCTCGCGGTCGTCGGCCCCGGCGCGGCGAGCGAGTCGATAAGCGTACGGACACGCCTCGGGATGACTCTCCGCCCGCCGTTGACGGCGCCGAAGATGAGAAGCCGTCGGAACGGGGCGACGCTGACTCGCGCAGCTCTCGCGGTCGCCGACCCCGGCGCGGCGAGCGAGTCGAGAAGTGCACGGATACGCCTCGGGATGATTCTCCGCCCGCCGTCGACGCCGCGGAAGATGAGAAGCCGTCGGAACGGGGCGACGCCGACTCGCGCAGCTCTCGCGCGCGCCCCCGGCGCCGCGGGCGCGCGCGAAGCTCAACTCTCGAAGTCGAATTCGATGAGGTCCGCCCGCCGGCGCGAAAGGCGTCCCGTCGCCGCAGTCGCCCTTCCGTTCGCCGCGGAGAGTCGAGTTCGCCACCCGAGCGCGACGATGCGGAGGCGCGTTCCGAGCCTTCGGAGTCAGAGGACGCGAAGGATCTCGAGCCGCGCCGCGGCAAAGCGGAATCGAGCGCCGACTCGGCGGGCCGCCGGCAGCGCCGGAGCCGCCGAGGACGACGGCGATCGTCGCGACCGGAAGCCGATCGCGAGCCCACGACAACCGATCCGGAAGCGGAGAGCGCCGAGGATACCGAGGCGGATGCGGCTCCGGAGAAGCGGTCGCGCGCACGTCCTGCGCGGAAGACCGTGCGGAAGCGGGGCGCCGGGATTTCCGTGCGCGCCGGAAGCAGCCGCGCCACGGCGCGAATCGGCCGGGTCGCGCGACGCGGTCCGCGGCTCGGCGACGGGAGTCCCCCGGAATCCGGCGCGGACGCAGATGAGTTCGTCGATCGCTTGCCAGGAGATGAAGGCGCCGACGAGCGCCCGCGCCGACGCCGCGGTCGCCGCGGGAGCAAGGCGCCGGCCGAATCGCGTGAGAGCGATCCGGGAGACGAGGTCGATTCGGTCGATCTGCCCGTCTGGGTTGAGCCCGAGCTCGAGGGACCGAACCTCTACCGGCGGTCGGCCCGTCAGCGCCAGCAGCTCATGACGGCGGGCGCGGGATGCGCCGACGATGACCTGGATGACGAGACCGACGAACCGGAAGATCGCGAAGCGATTTCGCGCCGCGTTCGCAAGAAGCTCGGCGGGCCTTCAAAACGCATTTTTGTGAACGCCGAGGATCCCGACGAAGTGCGAATCTCGGTTCTCGCGAACGGCAAGCTCGACGAGCTCTACTACGATCGCCCGAGCGAGAAGAGGTACCTCGGCAACATTTACCGCGGGCGAGTCGTCAATCTCGAGCCGGCGATTCAGGCGGCCTTCGTCGAGATCGGCATCGGCCGAAACGGATTCCTGCACGTCTCGGACGTCTTGCCCGCGTACAAGGACGCAACGGGCATTCCGCTCGACTCCCTGTCGCGGCGACCGGCCGACCGCCGCCGGCTGAAGATTCAGGACATCCTCACCGAGGGGCAGGAAGTCCTCGTCCAGATTTCGAAGGACGCGATCGGCGCGAAGGGGCCGAGCCTCACCACGTACGTGAGTCTCCCCGGAAAGTTTCTCGTTCTCATGCCCGGGGTCACTCGCCACGGCGTCTCGAAGCGGATTCAGGACTCCGGTGACCGACACGATCTCAGGCGCGCGCTCGAGAATCTAAATCCGCCGGAGGGCGTCGGCTACATCGTGCGGACCGCGGGCTACGGCCGTCCGCAGGGCGAGCTCGAAAAAGACTTCGAGTACCTGATGAAGATCTGGGAAGAGCTCGTCGCCAAGGTGAAGTCCCGGCGCGGAGCCGGCCTCGTCTACGGCGAAAGCGACCTCGTGATCCGCACCATGCGCGACCTTTTCGGCCCGGACGTCGACGAGATTCTGGTCGATGACGAGGCGGTCTACGACCGCGCGCGGGCGTTTTGCCTCGACGTCATGCCGGAGGCCGCCGGGCGATTGAAGCGCTACAGCGGGGTGACGCCGATCTTCACCCGGTTCGGGATTGAAGACGAAATCGAGAAAATCTACAATCGCAAGGTTCCACTGCCGAGCGGCGGCCATATCGTCGTCGAGCAGACGGAAGCGCTCGTGGCGATCGACGTCAACTCCGGGCGCTACCGCGATGAGGACGATCTCGAGGCGACCGCGCTCAAGACCAACTTGGAGGCGGCGAACGAGATCGCCCGCCAGCTCCGTCTGCGCGACCTCGGTGGAGTCATCATCAACGACTTCATCGACATGGAGAAGGAGGCGAACCGCCGCGAAGTGGAACGAGCCTTCCGCCGGGCGCTCCGCGGGGAGCGGGCGAAGTGCTGGATCCAGCGGATCTCGCGCTTCGGCATCATCGAGATGACCCGGCAGCGCGTTCGACCGAGCTTCGAACGCGGACACTACGACCCGTGCCCGAGGTGCAGCGGCACCGGTGTCGTACAGTCCGCGCGCAGCACCGGGACCGCGATCCTCCGGCAGATTCGGGCCGGGTTGGCTCAGAAGCGAAAACGGACCTGCGAAATTCTGGCCAGTCCGGCGGTCGTCGAGTATCTCCTCAACGACCGGCGCGGCCACCTAGTAGAGTTGGAGACTCGATTCGAGAAACGCGTCATCGTTCGACTTGACGCCGCACTTCCACCGGATCAGTACGAAATTCGATACTCCTGATTCGGCGAAGTTGCTGGCGGCGGGTGCGAGACGACGGCGTTCGCGAAGCGGGCCTAGAGGAAAGCGAACCAGCATGGAAGCGATCTTCCGCGACGGCGGCAGACAGTACAAAGTTTCTGAGGGCGCGACAGTCGAGGTCGACTATCGGAACGTCGAAGCGGGCTCGACGCTCGAGTTCGACGAAGTTCTCCTCGTCGGCGAAGGCGCGGGGGCGAAGGTGGGAACGCCTCTCGTCGCCGGAGCGAAAGTCGTCGGCACGGTGCTCGACCAAGTCCGCGGGCCGAAGCTGATCGTCGCCCACTTCCGCCGGCGGAAGAACTCGCGAAAGCGGAACGGACACCGTCAACCGTACACGCAGGTGCGAATCGACCGTATCGAGGGATGACAGTCCGCAGCTGCGCTTAGGAATCACGAAGATCGTCGGCGCTCACGCTGTTCCGTCGGAACGAAGGAAGCTCGGACCCCGACTCGAAGCGCCTTTTCCACGGACGGTTGAGAGCCACACGGAGCGAGATCGATGGCACATAAAAAAGGACAAGGCTCGTCGCGCAACGGGCGGGACTCGAATCCCCAGCACCGCGGTGTGAAGGTGTACGGCGGAGGACGGGTAAAGCCCGGAGCGATCATCATCCGCCAGTGCGGAACGAAGTTCAAACCCGGGTTCAACGTCGGCATCGGGAACGACTACACGCTCTTTTCTCTGATCGAGGGTTCGGTCAAGTTCGAGAGCCGACGGCGCGTCAGCGTGTATCCGGAGTAGAGCTCTAATACGCGCATAGCGAGCGTTCGGGCCCGCTATAGTCCGGTTCCTTCCCGCGCTTCCGGTCAACCTCGCCGGCGGATTTGGTCGCCGCTGCTCGATCCGCCGAAGAGGCAAGCGTCCGGACTCCCGCCGCCGCGCCGGCGATGCGCTCGGCTCGTTTTCGGCGCCCGCGGACTTTCCCATGTTCCTCGACGAAGTCACGATCAGCGTGCGGAGCGGTGACGGCGGCGACGGGTGCGTCAGCTTTCGGCGCGAGAAGTTCGTACCCCGGGGGGGACCCGATGGCGGTAGGGGGGGGCGAGGGGGGCACGTGATCCTCGAGGCGTCGCGCAGTTTGACGACGCTGCTCGATCTCTCGCGCCGGCGATCGTACGCCGCGGAGAACGGCCGACCGGGCGGGCCGGCCAATTGCACGGGTCGCACGGGTCGGGACGTCATCGTTCGGGTTCCCGTCGGGACGATCGTGCGGTCGATCGCCGAAGACGCGGAGGATCCGTCCTCGGCGGAGATTCTCGGCGATCTCGTCGAGCACGGTCAGAGCCTCCTCGTCGGTCGCGGCGGTCGCGGCGGCAGAGGGAACAAGTCGTTCGCGTCCTCGACGCATCAAGTTCCGAGAATCGCCCGCGAAGGTCAGCCGGGCGAGGAGCGCCGCCTCTATCTCGAGCTCAAGCTGCTTGCGGACGTCGGCCTCGTCGGTCTTCCGAACGCGGGCAAGTCGACGCTCCTCGCGCGGGTTTCGGCCGCGACGCCGAAGGTCGCCGCCTACCCGTTCACCACGCTCCAGCCGCAGCTCGGCATCGCGGAGGTGGGGGACTATCGCCGGATCGTCGTTGCCGACATCCCCGGCCTCATCGAGGGTGCGCACGAAGGGCACGGACTCGGAATCGAGTTCTTGCGTCACATCGAGCGCACGCGCGTGCTCGTCCATCTCGTGTCGCTCGAGGCGGAGTCGATCGAGTCTCTCGAGCGCGATTACACGACGGTGCGGCGCGAGCTCGAAAGCTACAGCGAGGCGCTCCACCGAAAACCGTTCATCGTCGTCGTGACGAAGACGGATCTACTGCCGCCCGATGAAGCGGAAGTTCGTCGAAGGACGTTTTCGGAACGACTCGGTCGCCCCGTGCTCGCGATGAGCGCGGTCACCGGGGTCGGAGTCGATGACGTGTTGGCATCCGCAGTTGAAATCCTCGACGAAGTTGTCTCGGCGGACCCTTCCTCGTCACACTCGGGCGACGAGTGACGCGTTTTCTCTCGCGTCTCGTTCGCTAATCCGGGGCTGTTCCCGTTCCCGCCGCGGCCGCTGCTCGCGAGCACGTTTTCGGACGTGAGGGCGATAACGACGCTCGGGCCCGCCGGTTCGTCGCTTCCGAGCTGCGCGTTGTATACTTCGGTGCACCGAGCCCAAAGTGCGCCTCCCAAGTTGAGCGCGCGCTTCCCGTCGATCGCTCTTCGCAGTGCGGTGGGGCAGATTCGAGCGACAGTGCGAGAGAAGAAGAGAGAAGAGAGACCACGATGGAATTCCACGAGATGCTGCGGAAGATGGTGATCGAAAAGGCGTCGGACCTTTTCATCAAGGTCGGAACGCCGCCGTCCCTGCGCATCGACGGATCGATCCACTTCGTCGATACCGACGAGATCACGCCGCAGGATACGCGCGAGATCTTCGAAATCATCGAGGACTCGAAGAAGGAACGCTTCGCGGTCAAGCAAGATCTCGACGTCGCCTACGAGCTCCCGGGAATCGGCCGATTCCGCGTGAACATCTTCCGCGCGAAGGGAAACCTCGGTTTCGTCCTGCGCTATATCGAGAGCAAGGTGCCGAGCTTCGAGGAGCTGCACCTACCGGCGGTCGTGCTCACGCGCCTCGCGAGCGCGCTCCGCGGGCTCGTCCTCGTCACCGGTCAGACCGGTAGCGGTAAGTCGACGACTCTCGCTTCGCTGATCAATCTCATCAACGAGCGTGACAACAAGCACGTCGTCACGATCGAAGACCCGATCGAGCACGTGTTCAAGGACCGCAAGTCCATCGTCAACCAGCGCGAAATCGGCTCCGACACGCCAGATTTTTGCTCGGCTCTGAAGATGGCCGTGCGGCAGAGCCCCGACGTCATCCTGATCGGGGAAATGCGCGACGCCGAGACGACCGAGGCGGCGATCGCTGCGGCGGAAACGGGACATCTCGTGATGAGCACGCTCCACACCGTGAACGCCATCCAGACCGTGGAGCGGATCATCAACTTCTTTCCGCCGCACCAGCACGAGCTGATCCGATTGCAGCTCTCGCTCATCCTCGTCGGAGTGATTTCTCAGCGCCTGATTCCCAAGAAGTCGGGCGGCGGACGAGTCCCGGCGGTCGAGCTCATGATCCAGTCGCCGACCGTCCGTGAGCTCCTTCGCAACGGGCAGACGCAGGAGCTCTACAACGCCGTGAAGCAGGGTGAGTACTACGGCTGTCAGACCTTCAATCAGTCGCTCAAGTCCCTCTACCAGGACGACCTCATCACGCTCGACAACGCGATGGAAGCCTCGGACTATCCCGAGGAGCTGAAGCTCGACCTGAAGGGGATCGTGAAGGGCGGCCTCGCGAACGCCGACTTCAACTTCAACTATTGATCCCGACGTCCGTCGCCCGCGGCGAGCTATAATGCTCGAATGATCCTCGGGCTCATTATCGGCAACACGAGTGTTCGCTACGGCCGTCTCGACCTCGATTCGGCGAGCAGGATTGCCGCGGCGGGTCGTGTGCTCGTCGGCGATGGCGCGCGACCGCTCGACCGCGCCGAGATCGTCTCTCAGCCCGGTGGCCGGCGGCTCGAGGCGATCCTTCGCGAACAGGAAATCGACTCCGTCGTCGCGGCGTCCGTGCGCGACGATCGGCTCGATCGCTTCCTCGCGGCTCTGCCGGCTCTCCCGGCGCCGCTGCGCGCGGGAGCGGATTTGCCTCTCGGGATCGCCAACGAGGCCGCGCGACCGGAGGAAGTGGGCGTCGATCGCCTGCTGAACTCACTCGCTGTGCGAGCGCGGGCGCCGGGACGCGGCGCGATCGCCGTCGACTTCGGCTCGGCGATCGCGCTCTCCGTCGTCTCTCCCGCGGGCGCATTCGTCGGCGGCGCGATCGCGGCGGGCGGAGAGGCCCTGCGCGCGGGGCTGCGGGTGCGGACGCCGCGGCTCGAGGTGCCGGAGCTCGTGCGACCCTCGCGCGCGATCGGAAAGACCACGCGCGGCGCTCTCGAAGTCGGGCTCTTCTGGCAGCTCGCCGGCGGTGCGGAACGGCTCATCGAGGCCGTCGCCGCTGATTGCGACTTTGCGATCGAACGCGTTGTCGCGACCGGGGGGGACGCGGCGCTCGCCGCCCCCGCGATCGAATCGATCGACGAGGTCGTCGAGGATCTCACGCTCGAGGGCTTGCGGCTCGCGTACGCCGCTCACGTCGCTGCTCGGCAGTCTCCGCCGTGACGATCTCGGATTCCTCGTCCGGCTCGCGGGCGGAGTTCTTCGTCCATCGCGCGACGCCGCCCGGCGAAGGTGGGATCGCGCTCGTCGAGCTCTACGGCGATCGCGCGAGCGCTGCGCTCGCCGAAGCGTTCGCGTCGCCCCACGGCGGACTGCCGCGGGTCGGCCGATCGCGCTACGGCGAGCTGAGGGATGCCGCGGGAGCGGTGATCGACGACGCCGTCCTCACCCGAATGCCCGCCGACGGGATGTGGTCTCGCCGACCCGCGTGGACGCTCGCCCTCCACGGCGGCGAGTGGATCCAGCACCGCGCGCTCGAGCGCTTCGAATCACTCGGAGGAAGGACGATCGATTTCGACGAGGCGATCGAGCAGGCGATCGCCACCGGCGGTCTCGATACGATCGAGGCCGAGGCGTACCAGGCGCTCACGACCGCCGCGAGCGAGCGCGCCGCGCGGTTTCTCCTCCGCCAGTATCACGGAGATCTGTCGGCGATTCTTCGCGGCGCGCTCGACGAGCTCTCGCCGGAATCGGTCCCGCGGATTCTCGCGCGCGTACGCGAGCTCATCCAGCGCTCCGCCCTTGCTCGCCGACTCGTCGAGCCGCTGCGGGTTCTCATCGCGGGGCGTCCGAACGCGGGCAAATCGACGCTGTTCAATGCTCTTTACGGTTCCGAACGTGCCGTCGTCACCGATATTCCGGGGACGACGCGTGACGTTCTCGAAGTCGACGTCGTGATCCGAGGTTTCCCCGTGAAGCTCCTCGACACGGCCGGGCTGCGCGGCGAGGACGAAGCGACGGACATCGAACGGATCGGGATCGAGCGCGCGCGCCGGCGTGAGCGAGATGCCGTGCTCTATCTCGTCGCTCCTCCGTGGAAGCTATCCGCCGAAGACCGCGACTTCTTCGCCGGTGCTCCCGACGTAGAGAGGCTCGTCATCGCGAGTCAAACGGATCGTTCTTCCCCTGCGGATGCGTTTCACTCTGGAGTCGACCTGGGGATTTCCGCGCGAACGGGAGCAGGGCTCGACGCGCTCCGCGCGCGGATGGCCGAAGCTTGGTGTGGCGATCGGCCGCACGAAGCGCAAGAGGACGACGCCGCGGCGCCGTTCTGCGCGCGGCAGATCCGCGCGCTTCAGTCTGCGTTCGCGGCGGGAAACGACCCCGGTGCGGTCCTTGACGCCGCTCGGAACGCGTTCTTAGAATGCCTCGGCTCGCGGCCGGGGGCGACGCTTTCCGCGTCCGACCCCGACAGTTGCTGAACACCCTCTTCGGCGCGGATCCCGCGTTTCGCGCGCCCCTCGTGTGCGCGAGGATTCGAACGAATCGGCGCCGCGCGGGGGCCGTAGACTGGAAGGGGAAGTCCCCGCTCTCGTCCATCGGTCCACGACGATATGTCCACCCACTCGCAGCCCGAGCGTCTCCTCGACGCCGCGGAGTTTACCGCTGTCTTCGAATCGTGGTTTCGCATGATTCGCGACACCGTGACGGCGGATGCTGAGCGCTGGGCGATCGTCGGAATCAAGCGCCGCGGCGCGGTTCTCGCTGAGCGGGTCCACGAGCGTCTCGAGGCCGAAGGCGTCTCGACACTGTTCGGCGAGGTCGACATCTCGCTCTACCGCGACGACTACCACCTCCAGACAACGAGCGCCCGAGTGCTCGGCACGGAGGTCGACTTCGCGGTGGACGGACTCAAGATCATGCTCGTCGACGATGTCCTCTACACCGGACGGACCGTCCGCGCCGCGATGGGTGTTCTTCTCGACCTCGGCCGGCCGCGTGTGATCGAGCTGGCCGTGTTCGTCGACCGTGGGAACCGCGAGCTGCCGATCGCCGCGAACCTGATCGGGAGAACGATCACGACGCGGCGCGACGATCACGTAAAGGTCCATCTCGCGGAGATCGACGGCGACGATCGCGTCGAGCTTCGTCCGGAGTCCGCCTCATCGGCGGAGCAAGAATGACGCGGCGCCGCGCGAGGAGATCGCGCTGCTCGGCGAGACGATTCGGTGTCCCATCTTCCACCCCACGTCGCAGCGGGAGGGCCTGAGCGATGGAGTGGACGCGAAAGGACCTCGTCGGCCTCGACGATCTCAGCGCAGATGAGATCACCTACATTCTCGACACGGCGAAGGGATTCGAGGAGGTCTCACGCCGGAGCGTCAAGAAGGTGCCCGCGCTTCGAGGCCGCGTCATCGTCAACCTTTTCTTCGAGGCGTCGACTCGGACTCGCGTGTCCTTCGAGCTGGCGGGAACGCGACTCTCCGCCGACGTGCTGAACTTCGCCGGTTCGTCGAGTTCGACCCTGAAGGGCGAGACGCTGAACGATACCGCGCGGAATATCGAGGCGATGGGCGTCGACATCGTCGTCCTTCGTCACGGCTCGTCCGGAGCGGCGGCGCAGCTCGCGAAAATCCTCCGCGCGTCGGTCGTCAACGCGGGCGATGGTTCGCACGAGCACCCCACGCAGGCGCTTCTCGACATCTTTACGATTCGCGAAAAGCTCGGACGCGTCGCGGGGCTCAAGGTCGCGATCATAGGCGACATCGGGCACAGCCGCGTCGCGCGCTCGAACATCTGGGGGCTGCAGAAGCTCGGGGCTGAGGTCGTCGTCGCCGGCCCCCCGACACTCGTCCCGCGCGGGCTCGCGAAGCTCGGCGTCAGGGTGTGCCACCATTTGGACGAGATTCTGCCGGAGATGGACGTCTTCAACATGCTCCGCATCCAGAGCGAGCGTCAAGACAGCGCGCTCTTTCCAACGGTTCGGGAGTACTCGCGCCTCTTCGGCATGAACTCGGACCGCATGGCGCGAACGAAGCCGGACGCACTCGTTCTCCATCCCGGGCCCATCAACCGCGGAGTCGAGATCACGCCGGAAGTCGCCGATGGTCCGAGATCGGTCATCCTCGATCAGGTGACGAACGGGCTCGCCGTGCGAATGGCCGCGCTGTACCTCGTCGGGACGTACGGCGGTCAGGAGGCGGAGGTCGCCGGCGACGGCGCGATTGGCGAGTGACGGAGTCGGACGAGCGATGATGGCGAACGCGCGCAGCCGAGTTCTACTTCGCGGAGGGCGGATCCTCGATCCGGCCACGGGGCGCGATGCGGTCGGCGACCTTTGGATCGACGGCGCGGTGATCGGACACGTCGGCGATCCCGTGGGAGCGACGGACGGGGTCGAGACCATCGACGTGAGCGGGCTCGTCGTCGTGCCGGGACTGTTCGACATGCACGTCCACTTCCGTGAGCCGGGCAACGAGGAGGTCGAGACGATCCGGAGCGGTGCGCGCTCGGCGATCGCGGGCGGCGTGACGAGCGTGGCCTGCTTCCCGAACACCGATCCGGCGCTCGACAACGAAGCGGCGGCGGAGTTTGTCGTTCTCCAGGGGAAGCGAGCCGGCTACGCGAACGTGTTTCCCGTTGGGGCGGTAACGCTCGGTAGAGCCGGCGAGCGACTCTCCGAGATGGGCGGCCTTCACCGAGCGGGTGCGGTCGCGTTCAGCGACGCCGACCGAACGGTGCGCTCGGCGGAGATCATGCGTCGCGGTCTACTCTACGCGAACATGTTTCGTCTGCCGGTGATCGCGCACTGCGAAGATACCGACCTCTCGCGCGGCGGCGTCGTGAACTACGGCCGCGTTGCGCTGCGGCTCGGACTCCCCGGAATCCCGGACGTATCGGAGGACATCGTCGTCGCCCGAGACATCCGTCTCGCGGCGATCACGCAGGGGCGCCTCCACCTCGGCCACATCAGCACGCGCGATGCCGTCGCGCAGCTCCGCGAGGCGAAATCGAACGGTCTTCACGTCACCGGGGAGGTCACTCCGCCGCACTTCACGCTCACCGAAGAGACCGTGTCGACGTACGACTCGAACTTCAAGGTGCGTCCACCGCTTCGATCGAAGGACGACGTCGACGCACTTGTCGCTGGAGTCGCCGACGGCACGATCGACGTGATCGCGTCGGGGCACGCACCGCATGCGGTTGAAGACAAGGACGTGGAGTTCATCCAGGCACCGCCGGGAGTGGTCGGCCTCGAAACTCTGTTCGCAGTCGCCTACACCGAGCTCGTCCTAAAGCGCCGGATCCCGTTTCTATCCGTGCTCGAAAAGATGACGATCAACCCGGCGCGGATCCTCGGCAAGGACGATCTCCGCGGAAGTCTCGAGCCGGGGAAGGTCGCCGACGTATCGGTGTTCGACGTGGACACCGAGTACGCCATCGATCCGAATCGGTTCCAGTCGAAGAGCCGCAATACCTGTTTCGGCGGGAAGCGCGTATGGGGTGCGCCGCGATTCGTTTTCGTTGGCGGTCAGTGCGTGCTCCGCGACGGCGCGGTGGTCTCCTCACCGGAGCCGCAACCGTAGATCGGAGCAAGCGGCGGCTCGGTTCCTCCCGTCGGTCTCGAGATTTGCTCGAATAGGCGCCCGTCGCGACCGTCCAACGGGGCGAGTAGCCTGATTTCTGCCTCTCTCGCGGCGCGACGTGCGTCGTTTGTTGGTGTAGAATCGGAACTTAGCGTGGTCTTCGCGCCGGATTCGGGCGCTCGGCGGAATCCCGCGAAGCACTTCGACCGGACGGTTCATCAGGGGGTTCCTCGATGCTTCACGGTGACGATTCGAGACGGGACAGCACAGCGGGACCGAGGACGCGGCGGCTCCCGCGATGGATGCGTTCGGCCGGTGCGTACGGAACAGGCGGGGTCGCGCTCCGCGGCGCGGTGATCGCGTCGTTCCTCCTTGCGCTCGCGCCCGTCCTCGAGGCTCAGATACGGGGGCGGTCGTCCGGAGGATCGTCGTCCGCTCGCTCGTCGAGTCGATCGTCGTCGGTCCGCTCGGCTCCGCGCTCGTCGGGGCGCTCGTCTTCGTTCCGCTCGTCGAGCCGATCGTCGTCGCGCTCATCCATCCGCTCGACGCCCCGGAGCTCGAGTCGATCGCCGAGCATCCGCTCGACCCCGCGATCGTCGAGTCGATCGTCGATCCGCTCGACACCGCGTTCCAGTCGATCGCCCTCGATTCGCTCGACACCGCGGACCTCGGGTCGATCGTCGAGCATCCGTTCGACACCGCGCTCTTCGAGTCGGTTCCCGTCGATTCGTTCGACACCGCGGCGCTCGAATCGATCGCCGAGCATCCGCTCGACGCCGCGCTCTTCGAGTCGTTCGCCGTCGATCCGGTCCACGCCACGTTCAAACCGCTCGCCGTCGATCCGTTCGACGCCGCGGAGTTCGAGTCGTTCGCCGTCGATCCGGTCCACGCCACGTTCAAACCGCTCGCCGTCGATCCGTTCGACGCCGCGGAGTTCGAGTCGATCTCCGGGTATCCGCACCTCGCCCCGTTCGAACCGCTCGCCGTCGATCCGTTCGACACCGCGGAGCTCGAGTCGATCACCGAGTATCCGCACTGCGCCACGTTCGAACGGCTCGCCGTCGATCCGTTCGACACCGCGGAGCTCGAGCCGCTCGCCGTCGATTCGTTCGCCGAGCCGGAACGCCGGTCTCGAGCGCTCGAACGCGGTCCGCGGCCTCGAGCGGTCACGCGCGCCTCGCGGGCGGCTGACTCCGTCGCCATCGAATCGGCCGTCGCTCGGGAGCACGCTCGAGCGCGGATCGTTCGGGGCGTCCCGTCGAGCAACCGTGGATCGATCCTCCGCGACCGGAGCCACCCGCTCGAGCCTCGCACCGTGGAAGGTCGGTGCGACGCGAACCGGTCGAAGCTCCGCTACGACAAAGCGTGGCGCGCCGGCCGCGGACGCCTCGACCGTTCTTCGAGCCGACCGCGCACCGTGGAAACGCGACGCGATCACGGTCGAGGGGACTTCAGGCTCGCGGCTTAGAGGCGTGGTCGAGCGGTCGAATCTCGCGATTCGCGAGCGCACGCGGCTTCGGCAACACCTCGGAGTCGGAGGGCGACCGTCGCTCTCGGCGCGGACTCGCGGAACGCTGACACGCTCCGCCTCACCGACGAGCACGGGGCGCGTACGGAGCACGGGAAGCATCACGCCGTCCCGTCTCGGCTCTACCGCGCGCCGGTCCGCGGGCACGACGTACCTCAGCGAGTCGATCTCGGCGGTCTCACGCCGGCGGGCTCGCCTCGAGAGCGGAGTCCCTACTCGCGGCACGCGCGATTCGGGATCGAGGACGACCGGCCTCTCCACCGTGAGCTCGCGGAGAGCGATCTCGTCGCGTCTCGAGAGCGCGAGCACGGCGTCGGCGCTGACTCGCGGAGACCTGAGTGAGCTCTCCACTCGCCGCGCGGTCATCGGTGACTCGTCGGGCGCGACGAGCTTCCGCTCGGCGACCGTTCCGGAGGTGTCGAACGTCCGGCGCACGCGCTACTCGCGATCCTATCGTGACGGCTACCACGACGATCACTATCATTCGGGACATCATCACCACCACCGGCACCGCCATCGTCACCATCACCACGGCTACTATTGGCCGTTCTACCTGAGCAGCTATTACTACTCGCCGTACTACTACGATCACTACGGGTTCGGCCTCGGATTCGGACTCAGCTTCGGCTATCCCTATCACGGAGTTTCGTTCGGCGTGTCGTACGGATATCCCTACGTGTCGTCGTACGGATACTACGGGCACGGATACCCGTACTACGGATACCGGTTTCGCTATCGTCGCCACTACGGGTACTACTCGAGCTACTACCCGCTCGCATATCGCACGGCGTATGTCACGTACCCGTACTACCCCTCATATGCGGAGTACTACAGCTACGAAAACGATCCGGCGTACGGCGGTGGGACCTACGTCGATCAGTCGAACCACTATTACTACTACGGCCAGCGAGCCGGCGACGCGACGAGTGTCGAAGAGGTGCCCGAAGATGGCCTCTACGAGTCGTCGGAAGCGGGGGCGGAGGTTGAAGAAGCGCGGTTCGTCGTGCGGGAGCCGCTAGTCGACGGCACGCCGGCGGCAAACGAGCCGAACGGCGAACTATCGACCGCCCAATACCAGTTCTCGCTCGGCTACCTCCAGCTCGAACGCGGCGAGTACCAAAGCGCGAGCGAGCACTTCTACGAGGCCAGTCTCGAGGCACCCGAGAGTCGGTTGCTGAAGCTGTTCCTGGCGCTCAGTCTCGCCGGCCAGGGCGAATACGGATTCTCGGCGGAGTATCTGCGGCACGCCCTCGAGGATTGGGATGCGCTCGCGCTCTACCCGTGGGACGTCTCGACTCTTCTCCCCGAGGGCGAAACCACGCGGCGGATCGAATCGCTCCGCGGCGAAGTCGCACTCGGCGGTGGGGGAGTCGATGCCCTCCTCGTTCTCGCGTTCCTCGAGTTTCACTCGCGCGATCCCGGTGCCGGGGCGACGCTCGATCATCTCCGGGATTTCGGCGCTGCGAGCCCGGTCGATCGGGCGATCGCGGAGCGCTATCTCTCCGCGTTGCTCGTGCGGGACGGCGAGGCGGTGCCGGTCATCGCCGGTGAGATCTCGGACATCTACGAGTCTCCCGTGGCGGAGTTCCTCGCTGCTCCGAGCGCCGAGAAGGTGTCGGAGCTTCCGATCCACTGAGCGAGAGGCGGCCGAGGGAGCGCGTGACTCTTTGACCGAGAAGCCGGCGGGCGGCGCGAAGAACGAGGTCCTCGCCGACGAAGCCTTCGAGCGCGCGCTCGAGCTCGATCGACGGGGTGACGACGCGGCTGCGGATCGGTGGTTCACGCGCGCTCGGGATCTCGATCCCGCCGAGTATCCCTTGCCGCTTCGGCTCGACTCGGCCGAGTTCGAGCGCATCGTCGCGAACGCGCTCGATTCCCTTCCTGAACGCTTCCTTCCCTATCTCGTTCAGGTCAGCGTCATCGTTCGTGACTATCCGACGCCGGAGCAAGAAGCGAGCGCGGGCGACGGACTGCTGGGACTCTACGAAGGCGTGCCGCGGACGGAGAGGGGGGAGGGCGAGCGCGACATGCTCGACCGCGTCTTCGTGTTCAAGCGTGAGCACGAAATCGAGTTTCCCGATCCGGCGGTGCTCGCCGATCAAGTTCGGCGTACCGTAGTCCACGAGATCGGTCACCACTTCGGGCTCGGCGAAGAGGACATGGGGGAGTACGCCTAGCTTCACCTCCTCGCGGGAAGAGAGAGCGAACGAAGCCCATCTCCGTCGGTCTTCGGCCGGATCCATCCCAACGTGAGTTGGCAGCGGGACCTCAACGCCTCGCCTTCAACCGCATGATGCCGTAGCGACGCATCCGCCGGTACAGCTCGGAACGATCGATGCCGAGCCGCCGCGCGGCTTCGCTTCGGTTGCCGTCGGCTTCTCGAATCGTTTGCTCGATTACGGGAGCGAGAGTCGCGCGCTCGACCTCGAATAGAGTCGAAGGGAGCGTCGACGTCGCGCCACCGCTTGAAGCTGGACGACGCAACGGCGGTCGGGCGGTGCGGACTCGCGGGGAGAGAGCGTGCTCGTCCGCTGTACCGCTGACCGTCGAGCTGAGGACGCGAATCTCGTTCTGAAGCTCCCGGATGTTGCCCGGCCAGGAATAATTCGTCAGGCTCTCGATCGCGGCCGAGGTGTACTCGAGCGGGGGACGCCCTGCTTCCCGTGCGAACTCTTCACCGAAATGCCGAACGAGGAGAGGGACGTCTGCGCGGCGCTCGCGGAGCGCCGGAACGCGGATCGTCGCCACGTTCAGACGATAGTAGAGGTCTTCGCGGAATCTTCCGGCGGCGACCTCGCGCTCGAGATCTCGATTCGTGGCCGAAACGACGCGAAAGTTGATCGTGCGCGTTTCCCTTCCGCCGACTCGGCGAACTTCTCGATTCTGCAGCACGCGTAGAAGTCGCTTCTGAACGTCGAAGTCCATCTCTCCCACTTCGTCGAGAAATACCGTTCCGCCTTCGGCCTGCTCGAAGATTCCTGGGCGGCTCTCCTCGGCGCCGGTGAACGCGCCGCGCTCGTGCCCGAAGAACTCGCTCTCGATGAGGTGGCTCGGGACGGCCCCGCAGTTCTGGGACACGAAGGGGTGAGCCCGCCGGCGACTCAGGCGGTGAATCGCGCGTGCGACGAGCTCCTTGCCCGTTCCGCTCTCGCCTTCGATGAGAACGGGGAGATCCGAGCGGCTGAGGAGAAGGATGGACTTCTGAATTCCCGCGACGGCCGGACTCTCCCCGATGATCTCGGGAACGAGGTTCGACGACGCCTCGAGCTCGAGCACCGAGTTCGCCCCGGGAGCGGGTGGATCCGACGCGGACGCGGACGCCGGTTGCGCGCGCCCGAGCTTGAGGCGATCGATCTCCATCGCGATGGCGGTGTAGTGAGCCCAGCGCTCCCGATCCTCCGTCGACCCGCGGTCGGCTCCGATCGCGGGTGCCTCGAGGTAGAGGAGAGCGCGCTCGCCCGGCTTCGTGGGAAGCGGAAGCGCGAGCGAGCTCTCACCGGCCGTGTTTTCGCTGCTAATCGTTCCGGCGAACGCGGCGTCGATCATCGCGCTCGTGAGAACGCGGTCGGGGCGACCGATTCTCGTCCCGTCGCGGCGAAGTCCGACGAGGCGCCGGCGATGGCGACTCGTCTTTTGGTAGAGTACCGCCGCAGAGGCATCCGTGGCCGAGATCAAGTAGCGAAGAACGAGCGTTGTCGCCGAGGTCGTCGCGTGCTGCGCTGCTTCCCAGAGTGCACGTTCCACCGGAATTCCGGCCGCCGTCGCTCTTTTCCCGGTCCTCGTCGTCGCTTCCGACCCGCCCTCCACCGGGCGCACCGTCGTCGGTTCCAACTCAGTCTCCTCCTTCTTCGCTGGCGTCGCTCCCCCGGCGAGTCGGCGGCACTCTACACCAAGAGTTAACTTTGATCAAGTTTTGTATCGATTGAGTGCCGTTCCACCGCTGGGTCGCGGGGCCGCTCTTGACTTCGACCGACGAGCCGACTACCCAGGGAGCCCGACCGCGGTTCGATCGTAGCGACGCGGCCGGCGGGGACGACATCGCGGAGGCGAAGCGTGGCATTCGGTCAACACTGGGAGTGGCGCGGCTTCGCTCGAGCGCCCGCGGAGATCACCGCGCGTCTCGAGCGCTTGCCGCTCAAGTTCCCCGAAGTACAGCGGCTCACCGACGAGTACTTGTGGACTCCGTCGACGGAGATCAACGTGAAGCTGCGTCTAGGCGACCTCAAGCTGAAACGCTTCCTCGAGCGGCGCGCGAGCGAGCATGCCCCGACGATCGAGCGCTGGCTCGAGGACCCTGGCGAGAACTTCTCGTTTCCTCTCGCGGCGGCTCGTCTCCGCGCGCTCGAGGAAGCGCTCCGACTCGAACCCGAGAGCCTCGGAGATCAAACTCTCGCGCGGGAGCCGCTCCTCGCCGCGCTCGGCTCGCGCGCGCAGTGCATCGCGGTCGTGAAGTCGCGACGGCAGTACTGGCTCGACTGCGCCGGCGGGGACCGCGTGACCGTGGAGCTCGCGGAGATTTCCGCCCCGGAGCGGTTGGTGAGCGTCGGGCTCGAGCACGAAGATCCCGACCGACTCTTAGCGGCACTGGGAGAGCTCGCGCCGGGACCAGAACTTCGCTCGCTCAACTACCTAGACGCCATCGCGATTTGGGCGCACGGGGACCGAGTCCTTCCGTAATCTCCTCGTTCGCGATTCCCCACGAAGCTCGCGAAGACGACGGCGAAAGTACGGATCCGAGAGAAGCGAGTCGGACGGTGGGTGAGCGAAGGACGCGGAGGTGCATTCAGTCGATCTCGACGTTCTCGCCTTCGTCCTCTTCCTCCTCCTTCGCTGCCCGCGCGTTCCACATCCGCTCGAGCCTCTCGACGGCGCGTTTCACCGCCCGCAGATCCGCCCAGATCTCCTGGAGCTGGTCCCGCTGATGCTCGAGCTCTCGTTCAAAGAAGAGGAGTTGCTCTTCGATTCGCGTCTGCGCGTCGTCCGTCATCGTGCAATCGGACTCTCGGCCGCGGCTGGGTGTCCTCGCGTCTGATTAGAAGATCGAGAAGATCGCGTTCACGAAGGTGCTGATCGGAGCCTGTTCCCGCAGGTCTTCGAGAGTTTCCCGCGCTTCGATGAGGATCCGCACGAGCTCGTCCCAAGCCTGACGGTTGTTGACGAGCTGGCCGAGGGTCCCGTGTCCGCTGTTGATCTTGTTGAGCGTTTCTTGGAGATCCGCGACGGTTTCCTCGAGACGATTCGCGAGCTCGTCGTCGTTCAGGAGCCTCGCGGCCACGCCGTCGCCTTCTCGGATCGACCCGATCACCTCGCGAAGATCACTCACGGTCGCTTCGAGCTCTTTCTTCGCTTCCTCGTTTCGCGTGAGGTAGCCGATGACGCTCTCTTCGTCGTTGAGGGTCGTCGAAAACTCGCGGAAGTTTTCGACGATGTCGAGCGTCTTCTGCTTCGTTTCCGGGTCGAAGATCAGCGCGCCCGCGGTGCCCGTCGAATCCTTGAGCGCTTCGGTCGCCTCGCGAATGTTCTTCAGGATTTCGCGCGCGTCCTCCGCCATCTGCGGATCTTGCATCAGCTTCTGGAGGAGACCCTCGCCGGTCCGCAGGTCGGTCACGACCTCTCGCAGGCCTTCGAGAATGTCGTTGATACGTCCTTCGTTCTTCTCGACGAGCGATTCGAGCTGGGCGAACAGGTCGCCCGAGGATCGGCCGTAGTAGACGTCCCCCTCCGGCGGGCGAACCTCCACTCCCTCTTCGCCGTCGGGGTCGATTTCGAGGTAGCGCCCGCCGAGCGCGCCAGCGCTCCGGATCGCGAAGGTCGCGGTCTTCTCGATGGGGAACCGCGCATCGATCGCGCAGACGACGAGAATCGGGCTTTCTTCGCCCACCGCTGGAGCGAAGCGCACCGACTCGATCTGTCCGATACGGTGACCGAGGACCATCACGTCGTCGCCGGCTTTGAGCTGATCCGTCTTCGGGAACCGCACTTGGAGTGCCATCGCTTCGCGTAGAAAGGGAAGCTCGTCCCACTCGAGCGTCACCGCGCCTAGGACGCCCAGGCTGCCAAGGAACGTCACGCCCACCAGAAAGTTTCGTCGCGCTTCGTGTTTCGTCATGTCGCTCCTCCCGGGCTCGTCGCGCCCGCGCTCTTGGCGGCCTAAGCTTCCGACGCGGAATCGTCGGTGGTGATCGGGCCTTTCGTGTTTCCCTCGATGAATTGCCGCACGACCGGGTGCGACGTGTGCTTGATCTCCTCCACGCTTCCGAGCGCGATGATCCGACCGTCGTAAAGCATCGCGATTCGATCAGCGATTCGATACGCACTCTCCATATCATGCGTCACGACGACTTGCGCGGCGCCCAGCACGCGCCGCGTGCGATTGATCAGTTGGTTGATCGTATTCGCCATGACGGGATCGAGGCCGGATGTCGGCTCGTCGTAGAGAATGATCTCCGGATCGAGGACGACTGCGCGCGCGAGTGCCGCACGCTTCTTCATCCCTCCGGAAATCTCGCTCGGATACTTTTCGTAGTGCGCCTCCATCTCGACGAGGCCGAGCTTCGCGAGGACGCGTTCTCGGCGCTCCGCAACGCTCATCGTGCGGCGATGCTCGCGCAGCGGCAAGTCGACGTTTTCGCCGACCGTCATCCAGTTGAGCAGAGCGCCGGACTGGAAGAGATAGCCCATCCGGAGGCTCATCGTTTTCCGTTCCTTCGCGGTGAGATCGCCGTACGAGGTGCCGAACACCTCCACGGTGCCGCGATCCGGCGTGAGGAGGCCGACGATGTGACGGATCGTCACGCTCTTCCCCGTGCCGCTCCGTCCGATGATCACGACCGTCTCACCCGCGTAGACATCGAGATCGACGCCGCGGAGGACGTGAAAGTCGCCGAAGCTCTTCTCGATCCCTCGCAGCCGAACGACCGGTTCGCGCCCGCCGCGCTCTGTCGCCGTCCCGCTCACGAAGCCGCCGTCCACTGGAACCGGAAGAAGAAGAACGTCCCGTAGTAGCCGAGGATGATGATCAGGAGGTAGCTGAACACGACCGCCTTCCGCGTCGCCTGTCCGACGCCGATCGCGCCGCCTCTCGTCCTGAGACCCTGGGTGCAGCCGACGAGCGCGATCACGATTCCGAAGACGAACGCCTTGACGAGCCCCGTGTAGATGTCCTTCCCCGTGAGGTAGTTGAGCGCATCCGTCCGGAACGCGAGCAAGGAGACGTTGTATTGCGACGACGAGACGATCGCCCCGCCGATGATTCCGACGAGACTCGTGTAGACGGTGATCACGGGCGTCATCACCGCCATGGCGATGAGGCGCGGGAGGACGAGAAAGCGCGACGGCTCGATGCTCATGATTTCGAGCGCGTCGATCTCCTCCGAAACCTTCATCGTGCCGAGCTCCGCGGCCATCGCGGACCCGACGCTCGCCGCGAGGATCAGCGCCGTCATGAAGGGGCCCATCTCGCGCACCATCGACACCGCCACGATGCGGCCGAGGATCTTCTCCTGGCCGAGGTCTTCGAGGCTGATTCCCCCGTTGACGGCGAGGATCGCCCCAGTGAACACGCTGACGACGAGTGTCACGGGAACGGTCTCGATTCCGCAGACGTACATCTGCCGGTAGAGCGCGTTCCGGTAATCTCGATGCCAGAGCGAGCCGATCTGCGTGAGCGCCTCGGCACCGAGGCGAAGGCCGTATCCCGCGGCGTCGCAGGTCTTGAGGATCGTTTCGCCGAGGCTCGTAATCCACACGACGGATGAATTACCTCACGGAGGCGAGGACGACAAGGATGTCTCCGCCGCTCGCGACCGAACTTAGGGAGTGTCAGTGATCAGCCCAGCCGCTTCGCGTCCGGCTTCACGCCATCTTCGGTCGCTTCCGCGTGCGCGACTGAATCTGACTCGATTCCGGCCGGTCTTCGGCCAGCTAGCGTCTGACGCTGCCCTACCACCAGGGGATGTAAAGGAGACGGACCGAGAACGCATCCGCACGATAGCCGCATTCGAACAACCCGCCGAGCACCGTGAAGAGGCGCTCCTTCGCTGCGCGATCGGAGCGGTACGAGACCGCACCGTAGAGAAGCTCCCACCCGGATAGATCTGAGCGATTGCGGTAACGAAAAAGCTCGAACCACCGCGAATAGTAGCGACGGTAACTCTCTTTCCTCGTCCAGAGAGGCGCGAGGAAATCGAGTTCGACCTCATGTCCGCGCCGCCGGTACGCGACGAACGGCCAGAGCTGCCATTCACTCGTCGTCTCGAACGTCTCGGAGTCGACGCGGTGGAAATGCCAGTAGAGAGGCATGAACCAGAAGTGAGTGGTCTCCTCGGCACCGTTCGTGTTCCAGTCGTAGCGCTGAATCGGCCAGAGGGCGAATTGACGGTACCGGCGCCGGACGACGCCGCGCGTTCCGACCGGCTCCGTTTCCCGCTTAACGCCGAAAAGCGGCCAGATGTCGGTCTGCTCTTGGTTCACGCGGTACGGAAAGAGATAGCCCCCGTAAGAGCGTTCGCCCGTCTTGCGGTCGAGTGTCGTCTGAAAGAACGGCCAGAGATACGTCTCGGTTTCCCGGCGTTCGCTGCGGCTGTAGCCGTAGAACGGAAACGAGAAGAAGGTGTCCGTCGGGCGTGTGTCGAGGAGATTCTTCCCGCGAATGTAGAACGGCCACAGAATCGCCGTCCGCTCGTACCGGGGCTCGCCCGATTCGTTCGTCGCGTCGTATCGAGCGTAGAACGGCCAGAGTCGAGAGCCGCTCCGGTGGGGGCCCCACACGCGGTTGTAGAAGGGGAAGAGAACGTGAAGCGAGTTGCGCTGGTCGTTCTCCCAGTACCAAACGAGAGGAAAGAGCGCGAACACGGTCCGCTTTTGACCGAAAACCCCCTTCAGCACACCGCCGAGAGGAAAGACCGCTGCGTAGGGACCTGCCGCGGCGTCGCGGCCCCAAAATGCGATCGGGAACACCATCCAATCGACGTCGAGTCCTTCGGGCTGCCGCACGCGGCGGTGAAAGAGGATGGGGAGGACGCGGAACGAGATGTCGTCGAGACCGGTGCGAGTCGCTTCCACAAACGGCGGAAACGAGGACCAGCGCGAGGACTCGAGTGTCCGCTCGTGACTCCAGAACGGTCGGACGAGGGTTTCCGACCCTCCCGGCTCCCGGACGTTCGTACTCGCCGACGGATACGTCTCCCAGAACGGCGGGAGACCGTACGTACCGTCGATCGTCCGGCAGCCCGAGGCGAAGAGTGCCGTGAAGACCGCGCAGCCCGCGACCGCTCGCATCCGCGCGCCGATCGCCGCCCGGACTCGAAGTCCCCCGACGCGTCGACGGGTCGACGACTCGCGCGCCCCCGCGTTACGCGAGGGTCGCGATCGGAATGAGCCGGCCGTCATTCCAGGCGAACTCGGGGAAAGAAGTTCGGAAGAAGGAACTGCCAAACGAGGCTGCTCTTCTGCTGCTGTGGGAGCAACTGGCAGGTATTGATGCTCAGAGTCTTCGCCGCGCCCTGACCCGTATCGTCGTCGGTGAGAAGGAGGCTGAGGCCGAACGAGAATCCCCGGAAGGGCGGTGCCTGGGCGTTGTTGCCGAACGACGACCACGGGAGCGCGACTTCGTACACGGCGCCGGAATTGTCGCCGCGACGCTTCACCGCAAACTCGCCGCGCGGCTTGCTTCGCCCCTCGCCGCCGTCTTCACCCTCATCCTCGCCGTCGCCGTCTCCGCCTTGATCGCCGTCCTGTTCCCCGTCCTTCCCGCGACGTTTCGGCAGCGTGAGAGCAAGAGTCATCAATTGGTCGTCCTCGCCGAAGAAACCCCGATTGCCGGTCGGGTCGATTCCGATGAGGAGGCAATCTCCGACCCAGTTCTCCGCTTCCCGATCGTAGGGATAGAGGGCGTCGTCGGTGACTTCGAGCGCGAAGTAGAAGTTCTCCTCGTCCCACCCGGTGTAGAGAGTCGCCGACAGGTCGTCTTCCCCGTCCCAATGCTGAGCGGATCCCGATCCCGGGATCGTGCCGACGTGCCGAGGAGTCGCGAGGTGGACGCGTGATCCGATGTCCCACACGTCGCTGAGTTCGCCGTCGATCGTCGGGCGCACGGTCAATCGCTGGCAGCTCAGCCGTGGCGCGTCACCGAATCGCTTAAATCGACGCTCGGTGTATTCCTCCTTGTACCCATCGAGGAGGTGACGGATTCGCAGCTGCTGCCCTTGCGGCTGACTCGCCATGCTCGCGTCCGAAAGAAGGGATTGATCGAGGAGGTCGATCGCGCTCTCGACCTTTCCCTTCTGAAAGTACGCCTGCGCAAGCGCGACCAGGCGACCCGGATCCCCGGGCTGCTCGAGCCATCGTTCGACGAGATCGATTTCGGTGAAGTGCTCCGCGTCGACGTCGCGCGGCGGAGCCGATTCGAAGGCGCAGTCGCCGCCGTTCGTCAGCACGATGTACCGGCCGCCGAGGAGTGTGCTCGCGGGAGACTCCTTCTCGGCGAGGAAGCTGTTGATCGACTCGGCGTCCGCCGGCCGCCCGATCCCTTGAATCTTGTCGAAGAGATTCACCGAGTTGTTCGGATCGTGGAACACGAGGGCGTCGCTCGCGATGAAGAGCCGCCGTGCGGCCGTTCCGCTGTAGAACGTGCCGAGCTTGATCGGCTTCGGCCACGCCGAGTGGGCCACCGAACGCCGCCGCGCACCGGTGTCGCGGATCTCGAGCGCGAGGAGGTGCCACTGGTAGTCGCCGTAGACGATGTAGAGCCGGTTTCTCTCGCGAAACACCGAGATGCGCGTGAACTTCGGCGGTAGGTTCTCGAGCTGCCACTGAATTCCGCCCGAACCGAGCGTCACACCGGCCAGCACCGGGGAACTCGCTCCGCGCCGCGCGAAGAGCACCACGCATTCCGCGGGCGCCTCGTCCGAGTAGCTGAGCGCCGCGACGCTCGATCCGCGAGCAACGGGGATCGTCCAGAGCGCCGATTCCGTCCCGAGATCGAACAGCTTGAGTTCGTGCGCGGTCGCGAGGAGGACGCGGTCACCTGGAACTTCGACCGGGGCCGAACGAGCCAGTGCCTCGCCGGGGATGAGTCGCAGCGCATCTCCGCCCAACGCGTCGTGGACTCGGATACCGCCGCCCTTTTGGTGAACAAAGAGACGATTGTGGGCGAAGTGGAACGGGACGAGCGGCGCCGGAACGTAGTCGAGCACCTTCTTCCACAGCGTCTCGCCGCGCAGATTGAAATGATAGAGGGCGACCTCGGTGCGCACCCCGCTCTTCGCACTCAGCGCGAAGACGCCCGAGGCGTTGATCTCGACGGCGCGCAGGCGCTCGGAGAGAAACGGTACGCCGGCGGTCGGCGCAGTCGACTTGCCGCCGAAGGGCACATTCCAGCGCACGGTCGGCGCGGAGACGTCGATCGCGAACAGATTGTGCTCGTCGTAGAGAACGAGGAGCTTGCCTTCGAACGCGCCACGGAGCGCACGTGGACCACTGCGCGGAATTCGCGCAATGAACGATGAGCGGCTGAGCTCGAATCCGGGAATGTTTTCGAGCTCGACGCGCCACCGGGCGAGACCGGTCGCGGCCTCGCGGCACTCGACCGTGTCGGACGACTGGGTGAGGAACGTCCCTTCGAGCTCGCTCGGAACGCGTCCACCGGGAAAGATGAACCGGCGGCTGAGCGCCCCGAGGTCCGCGCGCGACCGCCAAGCCATCCGAAGCGGAGGTTTGAGCGACTCCGGTTCGAGCGGCGGAAGCGCGACGAGGCCGGGATCCTGCAGCCGCGGCTCCAAGTACTGGCGCACCGTCTCCCCCTGGACCATTCCGTGAACGCCGTCGACGACGTCGTCCCCGTGCGATTCGATGAGTCGCAGCGCGCGATCCTTGGCGTCGCGCCGATGCCCGCTCAGGGAGAGCAGGTTGACGAGCGTCAGGTGAACGCGCACGATCTCGCCCCGGTCGATGCGCGGATCGGCTTCGTAGTCGACCAAGTAGTCCTCGAGAGCCGAGATCGCCTGGTCGTAGCTCCGGCGGTCTCGGTAGCCGAGAGACGCATCGAGGAACGCCTTCGCTCCGGCGAGAGTGAACGGATAGTTGCGCGTGACGCCGCGCGATGAAATCGGGTTGTTCGTCTTCCGCGCTTGCGCGAGCGCCTCTTCCGCCGCGGCTTCGGTCGCGGCGAACACGCCCGGATCGTTCGCCGCCCGCAGCGCTCGTAGCCGCTGCCGCACGTACGCGGCGGCGCCGACGGGCGGCGCTTCCGGCGGCGTGTACTTTCGCGTCCAGGCTCCGTGCTGAAGCGCGGCGTGGTAGCTCGCGAGAGCCTTTCCCGGGAAGCCGGTCTTCTCGTAATGAGCGGCGAGCTCGATCGCCGCTCGCAGCTTGCGTTCGGGGGCGCTCTCGAGCTGGTAACGGTACTCGAGAAAGAGCGAGACGGTAGAGCGATCGCGAAACGTCCCACCGGCGAGCTCGGGCGCCCGGCTGTACTCCTCGAGCAGCTCGGCGAGCTCGACTTGGAGTCGATCGAGACCCGAGTTCGCGAGCGGGGCCGGCCGAGGACCCGCGAGCCACGTCGCGAGCTCGGTGAGTCCGGCATCGAGCTCGTAGTTGCGCAGGCGGTGTTTGGCGCGGCGGAGGATCACCTCCGGCTCCTTCCCCGCCAGACGGGTCATCCTCACGTCGGCCGAGCGTCGATCATCGTAGATGAAAAGGGATTCGGGTGTGACGACCGCGAGTCGCTCGCCGCTGAGGAAGAGGTTTCCACCGCCGCCGACGTCCCACGCGCTCCGCGACGCGATGCGACCGTCCGCCGGCGAGAGGACGAGGAGGTCGCGGCGACCGGGGAGGAGAATTCCCGTCGGTGCGACGGCCGGCCGGCCGAGCGGCGAAAAACCGTGGGCGTTCGCGTCGAAGCTCCACAGTCGCGATCCAGGGGCGGGGCCTCGGTACGTCACCGCGGAGACGGTGCGACCGGCAAGGATGACTGCGTCGGACGTGAGACCCGCGAGCACGGCGCTCCGCTCGCGCCTCGACGACCACGCGATCTCCCCCGACTCTTTGTTCACTCCGAGCAGTCGCGAAGAGTCCTGCGGTGCGACGACGATTCGATTACCGGCGTCGACCACCGGGCTCGCGCGCCACCGATTCGTCGTTCGAATCGCGTCCTCGAGAGCGCTCGGGATGAGCGTCGGGTACTCGAGGAGCCAACGGATCGTCCCGTCTGCGGCGTCGACCCGCGCGAGCAGCCCTTCGTTCGAGAGGACGTAGACGGCGGCGCCGTCGCAGTGAGCGGGCGAGCTGACGCTTCCGAGCCCGAGGTAGTCGGGACTGGTCGCGGTGCCGAGGTAGGTCTGCCACTCGACTCCGCCGGTGCGATCGAGGCTGAGAACGAAGAGGAGCGAGTCGCCCTCGACCTGCGTGGTCGCGGCGACGATGATGCGTTCATCGCAGAGCGCGACTGGCGCGAGGAGGCACTCCGCGCGCGCGGGTGCCGGCGTATTTCCCGCGGGTTCCGGTGCGGCGTCGTCGCTCGCGCCGTCGGCACCGGCGCCGTCCGGAGTCTCGGTCTCGTCTTCACTCCCACCGGCAGGTTCATTGGCCGCGTCGTTTCGTTCTTGGTCTCGTGTCTCTCCAAACGGTTGGCTCGACGTGCGTGCCTCGAGTCGCTTCGCGGTCAGATCGTAGTCGATTCGCGAGGACCAACGATGGCTCCCGTCCGTCGAGCGGAACGCGCTCACGACAGCACCGGTCGCGACGAAACACAGTTCCGGTCCGAGTGAGACGACGCGCGTCCCCGCGAAGCCGCGCGGTTCCGGCGTGAGACCGACCGTCCACTCGACGGCGTACGTCTCCGCGTCGACCGAGGTCACCCGATCTGCGTGCTGAAAGACGACGCGCCGGCCATCTCCCGTCGCGTGATAGGGATGCGGGACGTCGGTGACCGCTCGCGAAGAGAGCTCGCGAACGAGCGGCCGGAGCCTCGAGTCGGCGACGGCTTCGTGAAACTGAACGCTCCCGAGCCGAAATGGGGCGGGTGGAGTCGTGCGCACGTCGACGATGCGGGGGCGAAGGCCATCGGCGACGAGTGGGGGACGGCGCAGAGCCTCGCTCTCGAGTGTCGGGAGCGCCCCGTCGATCGCACTGTCGATGCGCTTGCGAAAGCTCTCCGTGAACTCGGTGTAGAGGGGATCCGAACGCAGCTCGCGGAGTGCGGTGAGTTGTGCGTCGAGCTCGGCCCGCTCCGCGCGCGCGGCGGCGATCGTGATCAGCAAGACGCGAACCGAGACTCGGAGGCGGAGGAGCTCCTTCGCGGCGTCGGAGGAGTCGCCGGGCGCGGTGGGCGGGAGAGCTCCCAAGAACACGTCGCTCGCCGCGCGGCAAGATTCCCAGGCCCCGCTCTCGAAGCTCGTCGTGATCTCCTCGAGGAGAAGCTCGCGCCGGAGGCCCGAGCGAGGAAAGTCGCGGAGGAGGCGGCGCCGAATCGGCGAGCGAGCGGCCTCGTCGAGCCGGGAGCAGACGTCGTTCCAGCCCCGGCGGAGCACGGCGTCGAGGCGCTCCCGATAGCGAAGGGCGTAGGGGTCCGGCAGCCGCTCAGCGAGATCGGCGAAGAGCTTCGCGGCGCCGACCGACAACCCGCCGCCGCTCGAGACGACTCCACCGGCTTCGGGCTTCGCCCAGAGGTCAAACGACTTCGAGAGCCCCTCGAGAACCATGTCCCAGCGCTCGCGCCGGGCGAACTCTTCGACCCGCCGAAAGAGCGACCCGTAGTCGCCCTCGGGGGGGACCAGCACCCGCGCCGGGGTCAGATCCTGGGCGAGGGATCCGGGGAGCGCGGAGAGCACGATCGCTAGAGCGACGGCAAACCACCCCCGCGACCGCCGCCGCGGCGGAGGGTTTTCGGAACCTCGGCGACGACGCGGAGGCCAGGGGGACATCGTCTCCCTCTCGAGTTCGAGTGGTGTTCGCCAGAGCTCGACCCGCGGCGCAGAGCCCGCGCGGGAGAGACCGAGCGAACGGTCGGCACGATTCCGTAAGGTATTTTTAGAAATAAAGTTAGTCGCGTTCTGAATCAGCATTTTAGGGCGCTTGCTGGGAACCGTCAAGAAACGCGGAGGGGGCTCCACAGAGTCCCCCTGGGCGCCTCGTAACCCGGAGCGGGTCCGAGATCACCAGAGCGTTCCCTAGCGGAAAATCGACGGTTCCGGCGACCGTCGTGCAGCGAAACTGGCCGGTCCGTGGACGGGTGCGGGGGGCGCTGGCGGTCGGCTTCGATCGGCCGGCTCGCCGCCGCCCGGCCGGCCGCGATCCCGACGGGTCCAGCGCGACCCGCGGGAACCGGGAGCCAGCGACTCCGATCGGCTATGCTGGCTGGGACCGGGACCGAGGCTGCTTCCGCTCAGGAGAGGAGGAGTCGTTATGCCGGACCGCCGGGTTCACATCGCCGTACTCGTCGCCGCCGTCGTCTTTCCGCTCTCGCCATCGCCGTCGACCGCGGGAACGTTTCTTCGGGGCGAGGTCGACGGGCGCTTCCGCCTCAGCGTCACGGACGCCGTGCACGTTCTCCAATTCCTCTTCTCGGGTCGAACGCTCCCGTGTGAGGACGCCGCCGACTTCGACGACAGCGGACGCATCGAGATCAGCGACGCCGTCTCGATTCTCCGGTTCGTGTTCGCGGACGGACCGCCCCCGGCGCCGCCCTACCCGGAGCGGTGCGGAGTCGACCCGACCGAGGATGCGCTCGACTGCGAGACGAGTTTCTTTTCCGGGGACGGATTCGTCTTCGTGATCGATCGCTCCAGCGGCTTCCGAGCGAGCGGCGGGCTCGCGGCGGCGAAGCGAGAGGTGCTGGGAACGGTGGAAGCGCTCTCGAGCTGCACGCGGTTCGGCGTCGTTTACTTCGACCGCGGAGTGCTTCGGTATCCATCGTCGGGCATCCCCGTCGCGGGGTCGGGAGAGAATCGCGAATCCGGCGCGGCCTGGGTCGAGGCGGTCGGCGCCGGGAGCGGCACCTGCGTTCAGGCGGGGCTTCTCGCTGGGATCGACATGGCGACCAAGGCGGACACTCAGCGGACGGTGATCACTTTCTTCGGCGACGGCAGCGGCACTTGCCCGGGGTCGAATGAAGCCGCTTACCTCGAGGCGACTCTCACCGCCGTGGCGGAGTCGAACGACGGGCGATTCCCGATCAACGTCGTCGGGCTCACGACGTCCTCCGGCAACCAGCGTGCGTTCCTGCAGCGCCTCGCCGCGCAGAACGGGGGGACGTTCAGCGTCATTCGCCCGTGAGCGGAGTGAAGAGTCTCGGGGGTGCGGTCGCCCTCGTCGCGGCGGTTTCGGTCGCCGGACCGGGTGCGGCCGATCAGGTGACGCGCTCGAGCTCCGTCCCCTTTGCGCTCGAACTCACGACCGCCCACCGGGGTTTCGACGGCCGAACCTGCTGGGTGCACGCCCGAGCCGGTGCGATTCCACCGCACTCGCCCGGAAACGCAACGGCACGTCCGCTCGTGGTCGTCACGATGCAGAAACTCCTGCTTTCGCGCTCCGACGTTTTCTACGGCATTCACGACACGCTCTCGTCGGACTTGGGTGTCCGATGGACGCCTCCCCGGGCGCTCGCGACCCTCGATCGTCGGTCGACATCGCCCGGAGTCGTCGCGGTGCCCTGCGATTTCACGCCGAAGTGGCACGCGAAGACCGGCCGCCTTCTCGGGACGGGCGCGACCTTTTCCTACTCGATCGAAACGAACGACCACGTGCCGCACACGCCGAGCGTCACGCCGTACTCGGTCTACGATCCGGTCGGACGAACTTGGAGCGAGTGGAAGTCGCTCGAAATGCCGAAGGAGCCGCGGTTTGAATACGCGCGCGCCGGATGTACGCAGCGGTTCGACCTTCCGAACGGCGAGATCCTTCTGCCGATCTACTTCAAGCCGCGACGGGAGAAGTTGTCGACGGCGACGGTTCTGCGGTGCGAATTCGACGGTGAGGTGCTCCGCTACGTCGAGCACGGAGACGAGTTCACGCTCCCGTTCGGGCGAGGTTTCTCCGAGCCGTCACTCACGAAGTTTCGCGGTCGATTCTATCTTACGCTGCGAAACGATCGTGCCGGCTACGTGACGAGCGGGCGGGACGGACTGAGATTCGCTAAGCCGCAAGTCTGGCGCTTCGACGACGGCACCGAGCTCGGCAGTTACAACACGCAGACGCACTGGGTGACGCACTCCCGCGGTTTGTTTCTGGCGTACACGCGGCGAGGTGCGAAAAACGACCACGTGTTTCGTCACCGGGCGCCGCTCTTTCTGGCCGAGGTCGATCCCGAGCGGCTCGTCGTCCGGCGGGGAGCGGAGCGCGTTCTCGTTCCCGAGCGCGGCGCTCGGCTCGGCAACTTCGGTGTGGTCGATGTGTCCCGCGACGAGACGTGGGTGATCGTCACGGAGTGGATGCAGCCGAGCGGTGTCGAGCGCTATGGGAGCGACGGGAGCGTTTTCGTCGCGAAGATCCGTTGGGGGGAGCCGAACGAGAACGTCGAAGCTCGCACGGCAGACTCCGCCGCAGCCGGCGCGGGCGACCGATGAGCGAGGCGATCGAGCCCTCTCGCTCGCTACCGATCGTCGATGTGGCGCCCCTCGTCTCGACGGATGCCCCCGAGCGAGACGTCAGCACGGTCGCGGCCGCCATCGGACGCGCGTGCCGCGATCGCGGTTTCTTCTACGTCGTCGGGCACGGCGTCGAGGCGACGCTCGGGTCGCGCCTCGAGGATCTCAGCCGCGCATTCTTCGCACAGGATCTCGACACGAAGCTCGCGCTCGACATGAAGCAGAGCGGTCGAGCCTGGCGCGGGTATTTCCCGGTGGGGCGCGAGCTGACGAGCGGGAAACCAGATCAGAAGGAGGGCCTTTATTTCGGGGCGGAGCTCGACTCCGTTCACCCTCGAGTCCGCGCTGGCACGCCGCTACACGGCCCGAACGTCTATCCCGACGTCTCGGGGTTCCGCGAAGTCGTGCTCGAATACCTCGCGGCTCTCGAAGGACTCGGTCACGCGCTCATGGAAGGGATCGCGCTCAGTCTCGGGCTCGCGCGGAGCTATTTCTACGATCGCTACACGCGCGACCCGCTCATCCTCTTTCGCATTTTTCACTATCCTCCTCTCGCGTCGGGGACGCCGGCGGACCAGTGGAGCGTCGGCGAGCACACCGACTACGGTCTGTTGACGATCCTCCGCCAAGACGAGGTCGGCGGGTTGCAGGTGAAAAGCGCGGGAGATTGGGTGAGCGCGCCGCCGATCCGCGGCTCTTTCGTTTGTAACATCGGCGACATGCTCGACCGGATGACGGGAGGGCTCTACCGCTCGACGCCGCACCGCGTATTGAACGTGAGTGAACGCGGACGCTTGTCGTTTCCGTTTTTCTTCGATCCCGACTGGGCGGCGGACGTTCGGCCGATCGCGACGACCGCAGTGATCGACGATGATCGACGCGAACGCTGGGACGCGAGCAGTGTTCACGAGTTCAGCGGTACGTACGGCGACTACCTTCTCCGCAAGGTGGGGCGCGTGTTTCCGGCGCTCAGCGACGACGTTCTCTGAACGCCGGCGCGGGCGGGAGGGTGTACTCCTTTCGTGGTACTCCTCTCAATATCTTCTTGTGATGGGAAGATTGACGACCGACAATTCCTCTCTTCGGAGTTCTAGTTTCGTGCGAGCGAGCGGCGGACCGGTCCGCGATCGATCCACGGAGTAGTCCCTCAGCAGTTGTTCGGAGGCAGTCGTCGTTCTGGCGTGGTCGCGACAACCTGGTCGCGACGCAGTTGTGAGATCGGGCCTCTGGGGACCCTGCGCACTCGAGTCGAGTGTCGGTCGTCGCGCGAGCTCTCGTGCGACTCCCGCTCGCGTCGTCGAGTCGCGTTCTCGGTCGCTCGAGAATTGAGCGGAGTGCGCGCGACGAGTGCGTCCGTGTCTCCGCGACTTAACGGGAGATCACCATGAATCTCGATTCCTGTCGCGAACTGAAGAAGACCGTCCTCGGCCGAGCGTACCGAGCGATGAGCGAGACGCAGCAAACGCGGAGGTACCTCATCCGAAAGGCGCGATCGAAGGCGAAGAAGGAGGCGAAGTCCGTCGAGCCGGAGCCGGTCGCCGCCATCGGGGTCGCCCCGTGGGAGGGAAAGAAGCGCGGCTACAAGCTCGCGGTGCGCGTGTTCCGCGGACACGAGCGGAATCTGACCCAGCTGCTCAAGGGGCTGGAACGACACCGCGCGGAGGTCGACCTCGTCACGGGCATCCGCTACAAACCGCGCCTCACGGTCCGGGCCGGCGGGTCGGCCGGCCACTTCAAGATCACCGCGGGAACGCTCGGCGGATTCGTCGAGGACGCGAGCAACTACTACATGCTCTCGAATAACCACGTCTTCGCGAACAGCAACCAGTGCTTCGAAAGCGACCCGATCGTTCAGCCGGGACCGTCGGACATCACTTCGAGTTTCGACATCATCGGGCGTCTCCACGCCTGGTTTCCGCTCAGTCGCTCTCGGCGCGATGGAGTGGACGCCGCCATCGCTCGATTCACCGACGAGGTCGATTTTTTCGAGCCGTGGAACTACGCCGGCATCGGCACGATCCAGCGCCGTCCGGTGTCGAACCGATTCAGCGTGTCTCGCGTGATCAAGCGCGGGCGGACGACCGGCGTCACGCGAGGAACGGTGAGCGCCTTCGAGCTCGACGGAGTCTCCATCAACTACGGCACGACCGCGGATCCCGCCGTCGTCACCTTCGACGACCAGATCGAGGTCATCGGCTCGCCGCCATCGACGCCGTTCAGCCAGCCCGGGGACAGCGGATCGTTTATCATCGACCGAGACACGATGCGGCCCTACGCTCTTCTCTACGGTGGGGGCGAGGACAGCGCGGGGATCGACCGAACTCTCGCCCACTTCATGCCCGAGGTCCTAAGTAAGATGAACGTCCGACTCGTTCAATGAGCGCCCGAGATCGTTCCATCGTTGCGCTCCGTGAGGCGAAGGCCGCACTCGTCGAGGAGTTCGGAGAGCGGGAGTGGTTCCGGGGAGCCGGAATCGCTCCCGGTCCGACGGGCCTTCGTCTCCGCCTCAACGTCGATTCCGAGTACTTGTCGCCCGGGGAAAAGCTGCCCGAGACGTTCCGCGGGCATCCGGTAGAGGTCGTCGAGATCGGGAAGTACGGGCTCCGTTGAGTCATGCGGCTCAGCTCGCATTCCTCACTCCGACTCGATCGCACCGAGTCGCGAGCCGCCGCTTAGATTCTTCCCGATTCGAGCATCTCTCGCTTCAGTCGGTCCTGATACGCCGCGTGCGCGGCCGAGTCTTCCATCGCGCGTTCGGAGTAGTAGATGAATCCGATGGCGCGGCGAGTTCGATCCGGCGAGCGGTTGCGGTCCGCGCGGTGAATCGTCAGAGCGTGGTGGACGAGTAGATCGCCGGGCTCCGCGGGAATGGCGACCTCTCTCTCGCGATCGTCCGCCGTGCCGAAGTCGCAGATTCCTTGTGAGAAACCGAGCGTGTCCGTCCGGCCGTGAGGTCGCATGCCCCCCCGGTGGGAGCCAGGGATGTAGCGCACGCAGCCGTTCCCCTCGTCGACGGAATCGAGAGCGATCCACATCGTCACGGCTTCGCACGGCGCGAGCATGAAGTAATGGCCGTCCTGGTGCGGCGGTGTCGCCCGACCGATCCCGGGCGGCTTGTTGAAGTACTGCACGTTTTTCGGAACGACCCCGCCTTCGAGCAACCGCTCGGCGAGTTCGCGCGGGCGGCCTCGGCGCTGCGCTTCACCGAAGAGTTCGTCGTGCTCGCCGAGCTGCTGAATCTGCTTGAGCGTCGCCGGGTCGTTTCGATTCTCGAAGAAGACGTGCTCTCGCGGAAGGCTGTCGAGCCGGTCGCGGATCAAGCGCTCCACTCCGGCTCGCCACGCGTCCACCTCGGCCGTCGAAAGGAAACCGGGAAGACGGACGTAGCCGTCTCGGCGAAAGTCCTCGCGCAGAGCGTGCGCGTCTCGCGTCGTCATGGAGCACCTCCGCTGCTCTCGATCCATCGGCCTCGCCTCGAATCGAGGCTCGGAACGGCGGAGTCAATCTATCGAAGATTGCGCGCGAGCGCCGCTGCGAACGCGAGGAGGAGCGGCCGCCGCACCGAGAGCCTGCCTACGCCGGCACCGGCTCCTTCGCGAGGACGGCGTGGATGACGAGTGCGAGAAGGCTCGTGGGCGCAGTGCACGATACGCCCGATTGGCGGCGCCGAATGAGGACGAGGCCGCGCTCGACTCCCAGGTCGAGGCGCCAAGACTCCTGTACGCCGTCCGTCTCGTCGGGTGTGGGCGGCGAGCAATCGCTCGGCACCGGCGTCCACCGGTCGGTGAGCGCGTGTACGTGGGCGAGCCACGGCTCGTGCTCGACGGCCGAGTCGGTATCCCAACCCCAGAGGGGAGAAAACGTGGCGTCCGCGCCGTCTGCATCCCAGGCCGCGCCGGCGTGAACGTTGAAGTGCATCGCGAAGAACGGCTCGACGAGACCGATCGCTTCCTCGCGGGTAGCGGCCTTGGTCACCGCGCGCGCGAGTTGCTCGAGCTCGTTGTAATAGTCGAGTCCGACCCAGCCCGGATCCGTGGTGGACACGGTGAGATGGGTCGGCGTGCGAGCGAGAGCGAGATTCATCACCGAGAGGAGGTCACGGTCGAAATCGAGAATCGGCTTCGTGATGTAGTCGAACGCGCCGAGGCGAAGCGCTTCGATGGCGCTGTTTACGCTGCCGCAGCCGGTCGCGATGATGATCTCGACGTTCGGGTCCGCACGCTTGAATCGGCGGAGCAGCTCGAGACCGTCGATCTCGGGCATCGCCAGATCGAGAAGAACGAGATCGAACGCGCCCGATTCAAAGATCGACAGCGCGGAATTGGCGCCGTCCGCTGCTGCCACGTCGAAGCCGTGCGATTGCAGGTACAGCTTGAGAGCCTCGCGGATGAAAGCTTCGTCATCGACGACGAGCACGCGCTGCCGGACGTCGCTGCCGGCGACGTCGAGAGCGGGCTCGGGTTCGCGGTGCTGGGTCACGGCCGGTCGCTCCCCGCCGGTCCATGTCCGGTCAGACGGTCGATGATCGCTGCCAGATCGTCGATGGGGATGCGTTCGTCCCCTCCGCCGGCCGCGCGCGCGTTCCCGCTCGCGGGAGACGCGCTCTCGCCGGATCCCTGGCCCGCGCTGTCGAGGGAAGAGAGGACGCTTTCCCGGACCCGTCCGGCGACTTCGCGAGCAATCTCGAGCGTGACGTGCTGTGGGATCGCGACGCCGTCGCCGGAGCCGGCTGGGCGGCTGAGGTGTTCTTTGAGGAGCGTCACGAGCTCCCCGATCTGGTCTTGAAGGTCCGCCCCTTCGGGTGGACTCGCGCTTTCGCCCGCGTGTGAACCTGCGCTCTCGGAGAGCGGTGTCGAGCGGCGTTCGTTCGACCCGGGAGATCCGCTCTTCTTGCGCGCGAAGCTGCGGGCCGCGCGCCGAAAAAAACCGGCGCGGGCCGGCTCGGTCGTCGATTCGAGCGGCGGCGGTGCCGATTCACCGGTCGTTTCACCGGGCGGAGCGGTGTCGACCGCACCGTCGTCGGGCACGGCCGGGACCGCGGCATCCGTGGCGGAGTCAATCCGCTCGACGCCGGCGAGTTCGTTCGAGCGACGCGTTTCCGGCGCGGGCTCGGAGGCGCGGACCACCGATGGCGCCAGCGCTTTCGGGCGTCGCGCGAGCGCGGTCTCCCGATTGGAGGCGACCGCTTTCCCGTCCGCGACTTGATCGGTCGGTGATCGATCCGCTGAAGCGGGTCGGTCGTCCGCTCCCGGCGACGGCGCGCTCGCGGCGTCTTCGCACGGATCGGCTTTTGCGCGCGCGCTCGACTCGCTCCATGCCGCGCGCGCTGCGTCGAGGTCAGGGAGATTCAGTCGACCGAGCGCGGCTTCGAATTCGTCCGGCTGGAGGTGTTGCCGCCATTCGGCGAGCGCGGACCCGAGCTCGCGCCACTCTCGCTTCGCCTCGGAGAACAGTCGCCTCAGCTCCGCCACCTTCGCGGTGCGATCGCCGCGTTCGGAAGGAGACTTCGTGTCGTTCGAGGGACAGCGCGCGCCTGGTTCCATCTTCGCCTTTCTCGGAGCGGATGGACGCAGGGCGATGGATCTGTTCTCGGCTGCCGACGGTGCTCGAGCGAATCCACGGCCTCCCTACGTCAGAGAAATCTATCCCGAAATCGCCGAGTTGTCACAGCGGACGACCCTCGTGTACCGATCCTGGACACGATTCCGAGTTCTGTTCTCTGCCGGCGCGGTTCGCTGTGGAAGTGCTGGCGCTGCGGGGAGATCCCGGCGTGCGCATCGGGTGCGAGTGCCGCGGCGCCGGTCGAGCTTCCGCCTACCGTTTTCGGAAGGTCTTTCGCGGTTTTTGCGTGGCGGGGAAAGAGCGGTCCGCGGCTTGCTACGGAGGGTATCTTGTCCCTTCGATCCGACGCGTTCCGTGACGGGCAGCCTCGGATCTCTCGCTCACGGTCGTCCGTCCGACGTCGGGCGTCCGTTTCGCTTCGATCGCAAACCCCTAGGTCCCGACATGGCCGAGCCGAATCCATCCCACCAATCCAGAATCTTCTTCGAGGAGGTGAGCGGGAACGCTGGTGATTTCCTCCACGAGCTCAGCGATCCAAACCTCCTGCGCAATCGTGAGATTCCCGTGTCGGCCAAGACCGAGCTGCGCCGCCATCAGGTCGCTCGCCTCCAAGCGACCATCTCCGTCCTCTCGGAGAAGCGTCGGGAGTTCAACCGTCGCATGGACGAGTATGTGCAGAACCTCGAGAAGCTCGTCGAGAATCTCGAGTCGGAGCTTCCGATCGAGCCCGAAGCTGAGGATGCGACGGACTCGAGTGGCTGCACGCGCGTGTGCTGCCTACACTGCGAAACGGAGCGCTGCTTCGAGGAGCTCAATGTCGTCTTCGCGCGAGAGTCCGAAGAGTCGCTCGAGCAACCGACGGAGCTCTACGTGCTCGAAAAGGGCAGCTTGAAGAAGGGCCACTTCCGCTGCGTGGTGTGCGGCACCGAGAGCCTGGTGATCAAGGCGGCTACGTAACCGAGTCGTCGTCGCGGGCGGGCGAGATCGCTACGCCAGCTGCGCGACACTCTCGGGCGAATGGCACTGATCGAACGTCAGCCCCATCAGCTCGGCGAGGCTTTCGAGCTGGAAGGGCTTCGCGAGGAATCCGTGCGCGGCGCGAACGAGGGACTCGTGTTCGGCCGTCGGCGGGCGTCCGGACGTCAAGATCACCCGCGGCGGCGACTCGAGCTGCTGAAAGCGAGTCAGCGAGGACATCGTATCGCCGCGTCCCTGCAAATAGAGATCGACGATCGCGTAGTCGAAGGGATCGATGGCGCACGCTTCGATCGCAGGCTCGAGGCGAGAGCAGCACTCCACGTTGTGCGCCCGGAGGAAATGATGGAGGCAGTCTCGAGTTGCCGCGTCGTCATCGACGACCACGATACGGAGCGGGCGGTCGAGGGGCTTCGCGACGCGGGCCTTACGGGTGGAGCGGGCCGGTCGCTTCCCGGACGCCTCCAGCGCAGCTGGAGAAGGTGGCGGAAACACAACGGCGAACGTCGCCCCTTCGCGGTCGTCTTCGTCGACGAGCTCGATCGTGCCGCCACAACTCTGAACGATGTTGTAGGAGACCGAAAGTCCGAGGCCCGTTCCGGTCTCCTCGTCGCTCCCGCGCGGGCCCTTCGTCGTGAAGAACGGGTCGAAGATGCGGATCCGGTTTTCGCGCGCGACGCCGCAACCATTGTCCGCGACACGAAGGACGACCGAGCCGGGCGCTTCTCCGTGCTCGAGTGAGATGCGGATGAGTCCGGTCCCGCGATCTACCGCGTGGAGCGCGTTGATCATCAAATTGAGGATGACTTCCTGGAGCTTCGCCGCACCGATGCCGACGTGGCCGAGGTTCTCCGCGATGTCGCTTACGACGCGCACGGAGCGAGTCTCGACCTCACGGTGAAGCAGTCGGATGCAATCCTGCACGACCTCGCACGGGTCGCAGGTCGCGTGGTCGTCCGCGTGCTGATTGTAGGTCGCGAGGCTGCGCGTGAGATCCATCGCGCGTTCCGCCTGAGTGAGCGTGACGCGCACAAACTCTTCGGCGTACGCCCGGTCGCGCGACGCGAGCTGCGCGTATGCCGCGATTCCGCCCAGGATGTTGTTGAACTCGTGGGCGACACCGGAGGCGAGGAGTCCGATCGTCGCCATCTTTTCCGATCGCACGAGATCGCTCTGGCTCTTCACGAGCTGGCGATTGCGCTCTTCCAGATGGTCCGTGAGGGCCTTCATACGGAGAAACGTAGCCGTGCGCGCGAGCAGCTCCGGCACTTGGAACGGCTTTCTCACGTAGTCGTCGGCGCCGGCTTCGAAGCCCTCGACGCAGTGATCGACCGAAGCGCGTCCGGTCACGAGAATGACGC
The DNA here is from genome assembly GCA_965223845.1 of Planctomycetota bacterium. GTDB lineage: Bacteria > Planctomycetota > UBA8108 > UBA8108 > SXIK01 > CBDCXR01. The sequence continues at coordinate 787,987 of CBDCXR010000004.1, forward strand.
GGATGTTGCGCGTTGCTGGATCGCCCTTAAGGGCGCGGCAAACTTCGATTCCGTTCTTCTTCGGCATCATGACATCGAGAAGGACCAGATCGGGCTGCTCTCGCCGCGCGAGCTCCAGGCCTTCGTCGCCGTCCGCCGCTTCGGAGAGGCGATACCCCTGCCGGGACAGGATCCGATGCAGGATGCGACGAATGTCTCGATTGTCGTCGACGACGAGCACGTGCGATCCGCGAATATCGAGTTCGGGATCGTTCGCGCTCATCTCGGAAGAGACGGAATCGGGGCTCATCGGCTTCCCTGGGCTGGCCGCCGTCGTGACGGCGATGGAGTCGACTCGAGGTTGCTGTTCGGAGGATACGATGCGCGTGTGGACCCGACCCAGCGTGTGCCCGATAAGCTGCGGCGGGGCGCGTCGGGAACGAATCAGCCGAGGTCGTCGACGAGGGCCGAAAACTCCGGCGGAAGCGGCGCCGCGAGCGCCACGTCCGATTTCCAGCGCGGGTGATGGAACCGCAGCGCGCGAGCGTGGAGTAGAAAACGGTCCGGAAAACCCGAACCGCCGCTCCGACCTCCGTAGCGAGTGTCGCCGACGATCGGATAGCCGGCCGCCGCGAGGTGAATTCGAATCTGGTTCTGGCGACCCGTTTTCGGCTCGCAGGCGAGAAGGGTGAAGTCGCGCAGACGGGCGATGACGCGGACCCGCGTCGTCGCCGACTTCAGCTGCTCGTGCTCGAGCGAGGAGCGGAGGCAGCGCCCCTCGCCGATCGGAATTTCGATCGCCGCCCGATCGTCCGGGAATCGACCGGGAACCAGAGCGAGATACTCCTTCTCGACGAGACGGTTCTCGAACTGGTATTGCACCTTCTTGTGGCAGTACGGATCCTTCCCGACAACGAGCAGTCCCGTCGTGTCGCGGTCGAGTCGATGGCAGAGACGCGGCGTTACGCGCTCCCCGTCTTCCGTTTGCGCGTCTCGGTAGCGGTGGTGGAGGTAGTTCATGAGAGTGTCGTACACGTGGCGACCGACCGGGTGAACGAGGATGCCCGGTGGCTTGTTGACGACGACCAGCCAACGATCCTCGTAGACGACGTCGATCTCGTGCGCGTCGTAGTCTTCCGGTACGCCAACGCCGCGAGAGAGGTGAAGCGTGACGAGGTCACCGCAGCGAATCTTGCGCGAGGCCTTCGATGGTTCTCCGTTGACTGCGACGTGCCCGCCCGAGATAGCCTTTTGAATGCGAGTGCGCGACTTCCACTCGAGGTTTTCCCGTAAGAATCGATCGAGACGCTGCGGCTCGGCCGCGCGCGCCTCGATCGTGATCCGGTCGCGCGGACTGGAAAGATCTCGTCCACGTCCGATCACGACGGCGACTCCTCGACGCGTTCGGGGGCTCTCGGCCCGGCGAGCGACGGATAGACATCGACGAGAGACCTCGGCGCGGGCGGTGGCGTCCCGCCGAGCATGCGAACGAGCTGGAGCGCGTTCGCGACCGCCTGCCCGCGAAAGTGATTGTTCGCGATCACGTAGGTCGAGAGCGCGCGCGCCGCGACGCGCTCGACGGCGCGAGCGATCGTCCCGAGCTCGGAAACCGAGTAGAGATAGTCGTACTTCTCGTCTCGCGACGATTCGCGCGAGAACCACGCGCGGTGATTCCGGCCGTGGAGCCGGAAGTAGCCGACGGAGGAAGTATTGACGGAGCTCAGCGACGGTGCGGTTCGCGCTCGAGGGAGATCGATATTCACGAACCCGACTCCGATGTCTTCGAAGAACGGAAGCGCGCCCCCGCGGGAAGTCGAAACGAACGACGTGTGCCGAACCTCGACGAAAACGGGAAGCGGCGCGAGCTCGGAGGCGATCGCGCGGATGCGCTCGCGGTTCGCGCTCGAGTCTTCGAAGTACCAGGGAAACTGAACGAGGATCCCGCCCAGACGACTCGCCCGAGAAATCGGCTCGAGCCCGTCGCGAAACCGCGCGCACTCCGCGACGATCTCGGCCGCGACGGATTCGCGCGTGTGCGTAAGTGAGCGCGGCGCCTTCAGAGTGAAGGTGAATCCTGGATGATCGGCAACCGCCTCCGTCCAACGCTCGGCGTCGCTCGACGCCAGACCGCCATAAAACGTCCGGTTGACTTCGACACAATCGAAGAGCGCCGCGATCGCGCGGAGCGGCGCCGGCCCGCGGGAACCCGAAGGGTAGACGGTCCCCTCCCAGTCTGGGTACGACCAGCCCGCCGTTCCGACCCGAACGCCCGGTGCAGGCGACATCGAGCCGTTCACTCCGGGGCCCCCTCCGCCGGTCGCGGGGCGTTCGGCGTCGCGAACACACGAACGAACGGGACGTACTCCCAGGCGTAGCCCACCCGATCCGCCGCCCGGCGCAGCCGGTCGTAGAGCTCTCCGTAGAGCGCCTCGAGCTCGTCCCGATAACGCTCGTCGCAGAAGTAGGTCCGGCACCCGAGAGGACGCCGCTCCCGCTCGGTGCACACCCCCCCGCGCCAGAACGGGCAGAGCTCTCCGTCTCCAGCGGGATCCGGCGAGTGCTTCTCCCGAATGTAGTCGACCTCGGCCGAGCTCGCGTAGAGGTGATGATCGGCCCGGCGAAAGTCGCAGCAGATTCCGCGCACCCAGCACGCGACGCCGATCTCGGCGACGCGGCGATCGGCTTCGGCGTAGATCGACTCGAGCTCCCGCCGAAGCGCGTCGGGAAGGAGCCGCGGGGGCGGAGGTGCCGGAGGGCTGGACTGCACGGAGCTCATCGCCGTCAGAATACCCGATCGGTCAGCGCGCCGGCGGGCGTAAGAAGCGCGCGTTGCCGGGGGTTTCGCTCGATTCGTCCCGACGGAGCCGAGCTACGGGTAAGTGCCGACGGTCAGGATGCCGGACAAGGGTTCCGCGGCCCGCTCCGCGCGCGCGGATTTGTAACTGTCTTCGAATTAAGTGCTTAGGTGATTCTCTCGGGCCGATGGAACGAGCTTTGCATTCTCGAATCGCGGCGAGCAGAGACTGGGGGCAGGTTTTTTCTACGGGCCGGTAAAGGCGGTGAGCCAAAGGTCCGATACAGTTTAGAAGATTCGATCCTCCCGGTGATCGGACGCGGTGCACCTTCGACGCGGGCGCGCAGTGTCTGGTCCGACCGGCGAGGCCTGATCGGACGACGATGCGGGCTCGGCGCCGAGCCCGGAGCGGGTCGTCCGGCCGGGCGCGCGTCGGCGGGAGGGCGGATGCGGGTGCGTCATTCGGGTGCGGGGAGAGACCGAGTGCGCCGCGAGTGCGGCGGACCGGCGGGGTACCCCAAGACGGCGCGGGGGCGAAGGTTCCCGATCTCCGTCGTAGTTCCCTGGAGCGAGCCGGTCGGCACGTTCGAAGAAGGGATACCGGGGAATTTGTTTCCCTCGGGACCGATCACGCAACCTCCGGGAAGCGTCCGGTGCTCGTCTCGATCCGCAGTTCTCCTTCCGAAGCGCATGCGATCACGTCCCGGCGGGGGACGGACCGCCGCGCTCCGGGCGGGTAGAGCCCGGAGAGTCAATCCCTCTCTTACGTCGACGCGATGGGACTGCGAAGCCCGCTCAGCCAGTTTGTCGAGGACTCGAGTGCCTCCCGTTCTCGCGGGTCTCGAGCCGCGTTCGCGTTTCTCGTGATCGCCAACGCCGGTGTCCTCACCAGTTCCGCGCTCGCGGCGCCGACCGGAGCCGAGGGGCGCGGCGACGCCGCGTGGCGACGCGGCCGGCCGGCGTACATGGAGGCGCTGCGTGCGTGGGATCGACACCGCTCGATCGCCGAGCAGCTCGGCGACGGCGCGGCGCTCACTCGTTCGGGGGCCGAACGTCGACTCGTACAGATCCGCCTCCGCGACTGGTCCGGCCTCGCACCTGCGCCGCGAACGAAGCGGAGCGACCCGGTCGCGTCCTCGCCGATCGCCGTCGCCGAGCTCGAAACCCTCGCGCGGCTACTCGGCGAGGCGAGGAAGAGACACGCCCGGATCGCCGTACGGGAACCCGGAGACGAGCTTCTCCTCGCTGAAGCCGCCGCGCTCGCGCAGCGCTGGGTCGGCGACGTCCATCTTGTCGCGGCCGACAAGGAATACGTCGAGGCGCTGCGGGCGGTCGCCGGTGACGGGCCGGAGTCGACCGCGGCCCGCGTGCGCCTTTCGCTCAAGCTTCGCCGATTCGCCGAGGCGAATGCGCTCGCGGCGGCGAACGCAGCCACTCTCGACAAGCTCAACGGCAAGGACCTTGTCGACCATCTGCGGAACCTTCAGACTCTCGCCCGGCTCGACGGTCGCACACGTGAGGTCGCAGCGCTCTCTCAGCGAATCGTTCGCGCCGGGGGAACCGCCGAAGAACGCGCACTTCCGGCGCCGCGGTTCTCGCCGTTTCTCACCGCGCCCCGCGCGGATCTCGCGCGCGTCGCGCGCACCCTCCTGCGCATTGCATCGGATTCGAGCCTTCCGACGCGCGAGCTTCGCGTAGCTTCGCTCATCGCGGGGGCGGCCGCGATGGAGCTCGGCGAGTTCGCCCTCGCCGATCAGATCCTTCGCGGAGTGAGCTCGACCGGGACGGATTCTTGGCTCAGGGCATCGGTGGCCGGTCGCACCGGACTCTGCCGTCTCGAGCTCGGCGACTACGAGGGTGCGCTCCACTCTCTGTCGGCGGCGAGTGATGCGGTCGGCTCCGTGCGTGGTGTGCGCGAGCTCGACCTCCGCCTCGAGCTCGCGCGCGCTCGCGCGCAGCTCGGACTCGGGCAGCTCGAAGCCGCGCGACAGGCGGCGTTCGGAGTCCTGAGTGCGAGCCGAGCGACCCCGCGGCTCAAGGTGGACGCGCGACTTTTGCTCGCGGCCGTCCTCTACGAAGACGCGCGCGAGGCGCCGCGTCTCGTTCCCGATGTGCGGAGCGCTCACCGCGCCGTCGAGCGTGAGCTCGCCGCGCGAGACGACTGGCCGAAGGTCGAGCGCGTCGAGATCGAGACGGCGCTCGCCGTCGGACGCGCGAACACTCACCGTCTCGAGCTCATCCACTTGGGTGCCCGTGCGACGCCGGCGCAGATCGCTGAGCATCGGCGCGCCGCGATCGCGCTTCAGGACGAAGCGATGCGAAAGGCGAACGACGCCGGACTCTTCCGTCTCGCCGCCGTCGCGGCGGCGAATCTCGGCGAGCTCTACGTCGAGAGCGGAGATCAGAAGGCGGCGGAGCGCTTCGTGCGCTGGGCCCTCGAGCGTGCGCGCGAACATCGTCAGTTCGAGACCGAGTGGCGTTGCCACTGGTATCTCGGGCGAATCGCCTCGGCGCGAGGCGAAGACGCTCGAGCGGAGGAATCCTTCGCGCGAGCACTCAAGCTCGTCGAGTCCTACCGCTCGCGTGTGCTCGACTTCGAGCGACGGAGCGGATTCCTCAGCGACAAGGCGTCGCTGTACCGCGATCTCGTGGCGCGTCGCATCGCTGCCGGCGATGCAGCGGGCGCGCTCGGACTCGCGGAGCGCGCCAAGGCGCGGGCGCTCGTCGAATCGATCGGATGGCGTTACGTCAGATTCTCGGATCCCGCCGATCGTGCGGTCTACACCCAATTCGTCGATCTCCTCGGTCAAGCGGAGCGAGCACGGCGGGGCGGTGCCACCGCGCTTTTCGGCGCCCCGTCGAAACCTGCGAGCTACGATTCCATCCGCAGTCGCCTCGATGCGCTGAAGGAGGATCTCCGGCGGCGGGCGCGTGACAATCCGGCGCTCGCGGCTCTCGTCGACGGTCAGCCGCTCTCGAGCGCGGAGATCCGGGCATTCATCCCGAAGAATACCGTTCTCGTCGAATACTTCGCCGTTACGGACGGACTCGTCGCCTTCCTCGTCGATCGCGAATCGGTCGCGGCCGTTCCCATCGATGTCCGCAGCGATGCTCTCCGCGCTGAAGTGTCGGCGTTCGTTCGCGGCGGCGCCGCGGACGGGGAGCGCGCGCGTCGTCTCTACGGTTGGCTCGTCGCACCGCTCGCGTCGCGGCTCAGCGCGGAGTCGGTCGTCATCGTTCCGTACGGACCGCTCCACCAGCTCCCGTTCGAGACTTTGATCGGTCCACGCGGACCGCTCGTCCGCGAGTTCGAGCTCAGCTACCTTCCCGCCGCGAGCCTACTGCGGTTCCGCGCGTCGGCCGCCGAGTGCGATCCCGAATCGCTCCGGCTCTTCGCTGTCGTCGATCCGGTTACGGACTACGACGGCGACGGCGAGCGCGATCTCCCGAGTCTTCCCGGCGCGCGGAAGGAGGTCGAAGGATTCGCGTGGCGATTCGGGGACCGGACGGAAATCCTCGCGGGCGCGGCCGCTCTCGAGCCGGCGTGCGTCGAGGGCGCCGGCGATCACAACGTGATCCACTACGCCTGCCACGGCGAGTTTTATCCAACCCGACCTTGGGATTCGCCGCTTTTCGTCGCTCCGGGAAAGAAGACCGAGCCGAGAGACGACGGGAGGCTGCGGGCGGGCGAGGTCTACGGTCTCGATCTCAGCTCGAGCTGTCTCGTCACTCTCTCGGGGTGCGAGACGGGGAAGAACGAAGTACGGCCGGGCGACGACCCGGTGAGTCTCTCGACCGCGTTTCTCCACTCCGGTGCGAGCTCTCTGCTCGTCAGTCTTTGGAAAGTCGAGGACGAGGCGACGGCCGAATTGATGAAGCGGTTTTACTCGAAGTGGATCGGCGAAAAGAAGTCGAAGGCGCGAGCGCTGCGCGAAGCGAAGACGGAGCTATCGATGGGCGCGTACCGCCACCCACGCCAGTGGGGGGCCTTCATTCTGATTGGTGAACCATGAAAATCTCGCGATGGACTGCACCTTGGATCGAGTTCACGTCGCCGCGGGACCGGCGTCTCCCGACGGCGGTCTTTTCCCGCGCGCTGGTCGCGTGTGGAATCGGAATCGTTCTCGGTGCCGCGACGAGCTGCCGTTCGACGTCGGAACCAGAGCCTGATCTGACGGGCGCGATGCTCGGCGCGGCGGAACGAGAGCGCGCTGCGGATCTGGACGCCCCCTCGTCCCCTGACGAACCGCGTCCGCCGATCGTTGCGATCGAGAGCGACGGCATCGGCGGCGACGGGGCTGGCGACCAAGAGGCCGCCGAAGCATTCCTTCGTGAGACGAAGCGCGACGCAGCGAGCGAGGAAGACGCGATTCGGCGCGAGCTCGAGCGGATGCAGTCGCAGCTCGCGCGCGCCGGCACGCCGGATGAGGTCGAGCACGCGGATGCGCCGGGCTCCGACGGCGCGGCCGACTCGCCGCCAACGCCCGCCGCGGATGCGACGCTCAACCTCGACGACGCGGATCGTCTGCTCGCGAAGGCCGGTGGGATCGAAGGCCTTCCAGCCGGCGACGCAGCGGAGCCGAAAGCGCCGGAACCCGTACCGCCGGAAGTCCCCGCTCCGCCGTCGAACGACCCGCCGCCTACGTTGCGGTCGGGGAGCGCGGAGGGCGAGGCTGCGCCGAACGGGGCCGCGAGTGCGCCGCCGCCTCCGCCACCGGCCGAAGGCGCGGCGCCACCCGCGGAGAGCACGGGCGAAGAACAACCCGCGAGGCCGCAGGGCTACATGGACATCGTCCAGCTCCACCAGAAGACGGCAGACGAAGTCCTGCGTTTTTTCGCGGAGAGCTTTCCGGATTGGATCGAAAAGCGCTACGTCGAGAAGGTCCCGGGGAAGGCGCGCTCCGTGCTCGTTTTCGGCGAGAAGCCGGACGATCCCACGACGAAGCAGATCCTCGAGATGATCGACAAGTTCGATTTTCTCGAGGTGAAACCGACCGAGATGGTCATCCGCCCGCGTTACATCGAGCCCAAGGCCGCGATGGAAGCCATCACGATGCGCGGACTCGCTCATGTTTGGCTCGTGACGAAGGAAACGAAGACGGCAACGTGGGCCGTCGGAAAGACGAGCGTCTCCGCGACGCACGAGCACAACGTCTACGCGCCGAAGGATCTCGCCGCGACGTCCGAGCCGCCGATCGAACCGCGACCGAAGATTCCGTACGTCTACGAGCTTCCCGAGCCGCCTTCGTTCACCGTGCCCAAGGAGTACTCTGGGCGGTCGGCGGGCGACCGGACGCTCGTCGACTTCACGAACATGTCGTCGACGGAGCAGCGCGGCGCGTTCGTCGCCGTCGGAACCGAGGAAGACATCGCGGCGATCGAGGCCTTCGTCGCGGAGATCGACCAGCCGGCACGTCTCATCATGATCGAGGTGCAGGTCGTCGAGCTCGACGCCAACAAGTTCCTCGACCTCGGCATCGACTCCGTCGGCTTCGGCCAGGGACACACGCTCGGGTCGATCTCGCTTCCGCTTCCCGGTGAGCCGATCGTCCAACCCGGTCTCGGCGATACCGTCCGCCGAAGCGCCGATATCTTCGTGCCGCCGATTACCCAGGAGGGCTTCGGTCTAATCTTCGACGACACGTCGATCGATCTCTCGGGACGCTTCCTCGGAAACATCCACGCGCTCGTTCGCGAGGGCGACGCCACCGTGAAGGCGCGACCGAAGATTTTGACTCTCGACGGGCGAACGAGCGTTCTCCATATCGGGCAGGAGGTGCCGACCTTCCGTTCGACGGGGGTGACCCGCGACTCGACCGAGGGCAATCTCATCAGCGAGATCAACGAGGTCGCCAAGGAGTACGTCGGCTTTACGCTCAACATCCGGCCTCGAGTGACCGGCGGATCCACCGAGGAGGTCGCCCTTCAGCTCGAGGTGATCGCGAATCAGCTCGGCGAGCGACAACGCGTGTTCGAGCAGGACCTCCTCGGAATCCCGACGATCAACCGGAAGCACTACATCGGGGAGACAAGAGTCAAGAATCACCGCCCGATCGTCCTCGGCGGGTTGATCCAGGAGACCGAGGTCGAGTCGGTGAACAAGATCCCGCTCCTCGGCGACATTCCTCTCCTCGGCTACCTCTTTCGGCGAACCCAGAAATCGCGAGCGCGAAACGAGGTAATCTTCGTCGTGACGCCGCACGTCCTGTCGCAGAAGGGCGTCGATCGCGCGGCGACCCCGAAGGAGAGCCCGATCTTCGATACCTTCGACAGCGCGCTCTTCAACGACAAGCACATCATCAAGGGCCGGGACGTCCTCGGAATCGATCCGATCACCGGGAACCCGGCGGAGGTCGAAGGCCGTCCGTTTACAGAAAAAGACGTCGTCGATCTGACGCTCCTCAACATCATCAAGCAGCGTGAGCTCGTGAAGAAGCTCGGCATCCTCGACGATTACCTCGGCGACTCGACGACCGAGCTCAGTTGGGTTCAGCGCACGTGGCCGGAGCGGACGGTGAAGTGGTGGTCCGAGCGCGATCAGGAAGTGTACTTCCGCGCGGCGGCGATCGTGCTCGAGAACGTCAAGGAGTTGAATCCCGATCTCGACTACGACGAGCTGGTTCTCCCGCGGCGCGAGATCGTTCTCCCGACGACACCGTTCCGGATCAGTCTCAGCTACGATCGCGTCAAGTCGCTCCAGAATCTCAGCAAGCCGATCCTCCGCGGACAGCGAGTCGAGCTCAGCGAGTCTACGCTCATCCTCCTCCGCGAGGCGGGAGGAAAGAGTCTCCGCGACTTCGCAGATTTTCTCGCCGCGCGCGAGCGAGCCGCAGAGGACCACGCCGAGCTCATCGTCGAGCTGAATCGACTCTACCACAGCCTGTATCCCGCGAGCGATGCGCTCGGCGCACTCGCGTACCCGGACGTTTTCCGCGAGCTCTCGGCGCAGAACCTCGACTTCATGAGCCTCGCCACCTACTTCCAGGAGAACCTCGACGGACGCTACCGCACCCTCGGACGCCCGGATATCGGTGTCTTCGACGAGGATGTCCGCCTCTTCCTCGAGTCCTCGCTCAGTCTGTTCAAGCGCGCCAAGCGTCTGCGGGAGCTCGAGGTCAAGTGGAGTCGAATCGGCGAAGCCCCGAGCGAGGAGACCACGGAGGGCGACGCGTGAGGCGAGTTCGCGGCGGCATCTTGAGATTCTCCGAGGCCACCGCGCTTCTCGGCGCTCTCTTTCTCGCATCGGGGCCCGCCGGCTGCAGCTCGACCGATGAGCCCGAGCCGAAAACGGTGAAGGAGATCCTCGAGGAGAACAGCACGCTTCTCGTCGATCTGGCGAGCTATCAGTCCGTGGTTCGCGACGAAGCGGCGCAGCGCGTCCGTCAGCTCGGTCGAGAGCAGGGAACCGCTCTCATCCTGCATCTCCTCACTGACCCGACCCTCGAAGACGACCGGGTCGAAATCGTGCTCGCGCGCATTCTCGCCGAGTGGCGCGATCCCCGCGCCGTGCCGTATCTCCTTCAGTTTCTCCCGCATCCGGATCGCGGCGCGCAGCGAAATGCGGTCGAGGGCCTGGCGCTCTTTCCCTCCGATCCTCGAGTCATGGACGCGCTCGGCGAGCTCGTCATGAGCGAAGACCGCCGGGAGCGCGAGATCGCCGCAGCGACGCTCATTCGCCTTCGGACGCCTGCCGCACTCGACCTCTGCGCGCGGCGAGTGCGCCAGGAGCCGGATCCGAAGACTCGGGCCAACCTTCTCATCGCGATCGTGAACAGCGATCACGCCCAGCGAAAGCGCGTTCTCGTCGAGTCGCTCGACGACCTCGACCAGGCGATCCGCGAGCTCGCGTGGGCGGGGCTCGAGCGCTATCCGGACCTCCCCGACGAGGTCGACTACTCGCCGAGCGGAACGCCGAAAGCGAACGATCCCGCCGTCCGTGCGAAGCGCGAATCGAATCTGAGAATCTTGCGTCTCTGGGCGCGATCGGGTCGCTGAGCGTCTGCGCAACGAACGGTGCGCGGCTTGGAGCGGATCCTCTCGCTCGGCCGCTTGCTCGCGAATCCTCGACGATGCCTCTAGACTCTAGTCTGGCAGCGCTTCTCCTTTCGATTGCGAATCGGCTGACACCCAGGACGAAGCGAGCACTCGACGACCAGCTGACGGCTGCTGCTACGAGCGCCGGCCAAGCGAGAGAGTCCTAGCGGTAGGCGTCGTTTGCACGCGATCTCTCCTCGCTAGCGTGGTTCCGCGACTCCGTGAGGCACCGCGAGACCGGCGGCCGAGCGACGAAACGGGTCCGTCGCTCCTTCGCCAGCGCGCCTACTCGCTCGGCAAGCGGCGGATGACATGGAACCCGTGCTCGGTCTCGACGACGTTCGAGATTTCGCCGATCTTGAGCGCGAAGGCCGCCTTCTCGAAGGCGGGAAGAAGCTGACCGGGAGTGAAGAACCCGAGGTCGCCGCCCCGCAGGCCGAAGCCGTCTTCGGAGTAGCGCTTCGCGATCGCGCCGAAATCTGCCTCGGGAGCTCGCGCGAGCTCGAGAACCGTCTCGGCTCTCGCTCGCGCTTCTTCACGAGTGCGTTCGATGCCTTCCGATTCGGTCGCGCCCTTGAAGCGAACGAGAACGTGGGCGACGTGGAGGCGCCGAATTCGTTCGCGTCGGACGACATGCCAGCCGAGCGGCGACTCGACCGGTTCGTCCGCGAGTGCACCGACGTCGAGCGCGGCGATCGCGCGCTCGAGCGAAGGAAGGATCTCGCCGGGACCGAAGATGCCGAGTCCTCCGCCCGTCGCGCCGTCCGGTGCCTCGGAGTAGCGCCGGGCGAGAGCAGAGAATTCGGCGCCGGGTCGGCGGGCCTCCGCGAGCACGCGCCGAGCGATGGCGCGCGCCTCGTCGCGCGTACGCTCAAGTTGCTTCGGTGCGCGGTCGCGACCCCGGTACTGAAGGAGGATGTGCCGGCCCGCCCACTCGCGAATGGGGATTCGGCGAAAGATGTGAACTCCGAGCGGCGAGTGCACCGGCTCCGAAATCGCCCCGATCTCGAGCCCGAAAATGGCGTCGGTGACGTTCTCGAACTCGGAGTTCAGCTCGTAGCGCGTGAAGATTCCCATGTAGCCGCCGTTCTTCTTGGCGGAGGGATCCTGGGAGTGAAGCTCGACCGCGCGCTCGAACGTCAATCGACCGCGCCGGATCTCATCGCGGAGATCCGACGCCCGCCGCAGCGCTTGTTCCTTCGTGAGGCGCGTTCCTCGCGCATCGAACGATTCCGAGTGTCGGAGGAGAAGATGCTCGGCCGCGACGCGATACGGTCGCCGCGCGTTCGTCGCGCGGTCCTTCCGCCTCGAATCTTCCTGCTTCGAAGCGGGACGCGGTGGATCTTCGGAGCTCGCGGCGCCGAGAGAGGCGAGCTCGCCGATCGCGATGGCGATCGATATCCCGAGTCCGAAGGTGAACACCCGCGAGCGGGAACGGACGGGAGGCAAGCGGGACATGGGCGGCGAGTCTCGTGACGGGTGGACGCAAACGGTATGAAGGAGGCGCGTTCGCGCGCGGCGCTCGACTTGGGACCGCACCCGAATTATACTCCTCACATCGGCCGGAGGTCCCATGATCAACAGCGTTTGGAAAGCGTTCGCGGAACACGAGATTTCGCACAGCGTGGCTCATTACCTGACGACGATCCACGCGCTCCGCGAGAAGCGGGGCTACGCGCGCGTGTCGGACGTTGCCGAAGAGCTTGACGTCGCGAAGGGCTCGGTGTCCGTTCAGATCAAGCATCTCCGCGAGAAGGGCTACGTCGAAGAGGACGAAAAAAAGCACCTGCAGCTCACCGAGCGAGGAGAGGCGGCGGCGCTTCAGGTGCTCGAGAGTCGTCGCGTGGTGACGCAGTTCCTCGGAGACGTCCTCGGGCTCGCCCCAGACGTCGCGGAGAAGGACGCCTGCAAGATCGAACATCTCCTCAGCGAGGAGTCGGCGGCCCACCTCGTCCGCCTGCTCGACCTCCTCCAGTCTAGCGATCCCGACGCGGTCGCGTTTCTCGGCAAGCTTCGCGAATTCACGACGAGCTGTCCGAGCCTCGAGCACTGCGATATCTGCGAGGACGAGTGTCTGCTCGAGGTCGAGCCGCGGAACGACGCCGAGGATTGACGGAGTCGCCGAGCAATCGGTCACCAGGGGCGATCGCCGCGCCGCACTCTACCCGCGGCCGAGCGGAGCGCCCTCGCGCTGAGTCCTCGGCCGAACGAGCTAGGCTAGCCCGCGAGCGAGTGGGGCAACGCGCTCCTCCACCGCCTTCCTCCACCGCCTTCCTCCACCGTTTAGCGGTCGAGGATCTCCGCCTTCGTGCTGGCGATGAATTCGAGCACTTCGGCGCGCTCGACCGCCGGGACGTCGAACTGATCGAGCGTCGCACTCAGATGGCCGAGGAACGCGTCCCAATCGGCCTCGTCGATTTTCATTCCGACGTGCGTCGTTCGCATGTCGCGACCGACGTACACCATCGGGCCGCCGGCGCTCGCGCAGAGAAAATCGACGAGGAGCTGCTTCTCCCGCTGGAGTCCGTCGTTCCCGCGGTGCGCCCAGAATCGTCCTAGCTTCGGATCTTCCATCAATCGGGGAAGAAGATCGTCGACGACGGCGGCGATCGCGTCGTATCCGCCGAGCCGCGCGTACAAGGTCTCTTCACTCATGATCGTCCTCCCGTGGTGTGTGGAGCGGATTCCAGCGGATAGAATCGTCGATCGCTACTTTCGCATCAAGGGCGCCGAAGAGTTTGACTGTGTAGTCGTCCACGCGTGTCGAAGCTCGGATCGTCGCCTCGCTCTCGCGGCCGGGCGAACGCAGTGCTGGAGCACACCGAGTTCGAACGGGGCGCTAGCCTTTTCCTTGGGTGAAATCGAGGCGGTCTATCATCCCACTTCGCGAGAGTTTCGAGGCCGGAGGGCGTCGTTCTTCAGTGCTCGCCGCCGCACCGCTCCGTTCGGTCGGGCTCATGTCGCTCTCGTCGAGACTCGGAGGATAGCCGCAACGGAAACGGGGCGCACGGCGTGAATCTGCCGGGACTTGCCTCCGCTCGCGCCAAACCAAGAGTCGATCCATCCCGATGAACATCCTCGGAATCTCCGCGTACTACCACGACAGCGCGGCCTGCCTCGTGAAGGACGGCACGATCGTCGCCGCGGCGCAAGAGGAGCGCTTCTCACGAGAAAAGCACGACGCGCGGTTCCCCGGACGAGCCGTCGAGTTCTGTCTCGAAGCCGGCGCCATCGGTGCCGAGGACGTGGATTTCATCGCGTTCTACGAGAAGCCGCTTCTCAAGTTCGATCGAATCCTCGAGACGTACCTCGCCTACGCACCGCGCGGATTCGGAGTGTTCAGAAGGGGACTACCCGTTTGGCTGAAGCAGAAGCTCCACCTCCGCCGGGAGCTCGCGAGAGGGGTCGGAGGGCGCTTCGGCGGACGGCTCGTGTTTCCCGAGCACCACGAATCTCACGCGGCGAGCGCGTTCTTTCCGTCGCCGTTCGAGGAGGCGGCGATCCTCACGCTCGACGGCGTCGGCGAGTGGGCGACGGCGACGATCGGGCGGGGAGCCGGCAACCGAATCGAGCTCATGCGCGAGATTCGATTCCCGCACTCGCTCGGGCTTCTCTATTCCGCGTTCACGTCGTTCTGCGGGTTTCGAGTGAACAGCGGCGAGTACAAGCTGATGGGACTCGCGCCGTACGGCGATCCGATCTATCGGGACGTCTTTCTCGACCGATTGATCGATCTCAAGGACGACGGGTCGTTTCGAGTGGACCCGTCGTACTTTCCGTACGGGTGGAAGTCGACCATGACGTCGAGGAAACTCGAGCGGCTCGTCGGGGGACGACCACGCCGTCCGGAATCCGAAATCACGAAGCGAGAGATGGATATCGCCGCGTCGATCCAGTCCGTCACCGAGGAGGTGATGCTGCGGTCGGCGCGGTTCGCGCACGCGCTCACGGGTTCGCTCCGATTGGTCCTCGCCGGCGGCGTCGCACTCAATTGCGTGGGGAACGGCCGGATCCGGCGCGAAGGACCGTTCGAGGAGATCTGGATCCAGCCGGCCGCGGGCGACGCGGGAGGGGCACTCGGCGCGGCGCTCTTTGTCTGGCACCAACTTCTCGAGCGGGAGCGGAGCGTCGGCGGGCAGGATTCGCAGCGAGGCTCACTCCTCGGCCCGGAGTTCGGGCGAGACGAAGTGCGGACGACACTCGAGTCCCTCGGCGCGACTTACACCGACTTCGATGGCGACGAGCACCGCCTCGTGGGGGAGATCGTGCAGTTGATCGCCTCGGAGAACGTGGTCGGCCACTTCGCGGGGCGCATGGAGTTTGGCCCGCGTGCGCTCGGCAACCGATCCATCCTCGGCGACGCCCGCTCGCCGCGGATGCAGGGGTTGCTCAATGAAAAGATCAAGTTTCGCGAATCGTTTCGCCCGTTCGCTCCGAGCGTTCTCCGGGAAGACGCTGCATCGTACTTCGATCTTCGCGGTGGGGACGAAAGCCCGTACATGCTGGTGGTCGCACCGGTCCATGCTTCGCGCCGTCTGCCGCCCAGGGAAGGGGGCCGGTCGGTGGGCTTCGAGCGACTGCGCGAGATTCGCACCGAGATTCCGGCCGTGACTCACGTCGATGACTCGGCGCGAGTCCAGACCGTGGATCGCACTCGGAACAGCCGCTACCATCTCATTCTTCAGCGCCTCAAGCAGGTGACTGGTTGTCCCGTAGTCGTCAACACGAGCATGAACGTTCGCGGGCAGCCCATCGTATGCACGCCGGCCGAGGCGTACCGCTGCTTCATGGCCACCCAGATGGACGCGCTCGTGATCGAAGATGTCTTGCTCCTCAAGTCCGAACAAGGAGCCGAGGCGACTCGACCGCTCGAGCCGCACTCGCCATCACGGGGCAGGGGATCTCTCCGAGCGTGATGTTCGACGTCAACTTGAGCCCCGACCGGTCCGAGCTTCGACAGTTCGGCTTCATCGGACTGACGGTGTTCACCGTCCTCGGCGCGTTCGTCTACTGGCGTGGCGGCGCGTTCGGTCTCGACTTCGGCGCGGCCGCGAAGCCGGTTGCCATCGGCGTCTGGGCGGTCGGTGCGACCTGGGGCATCCTCGCCGCTCTCCGGCCCGAAGCGAACCGGCCGTCGTACGTCCTTCTCACGGTCATCACGTATCCGATCGGCTTCGCCATCTCGATGGTCCTTCTCGCGGTGTTCTTTTTCGGGATTCTCACTCCCCTTGCGATCTTGTTCCGCTTCACCGGACGAGATGTGCTCGGGCGAAAGTTCGATCGAGCGGCGCAAACGTACTGGAGTCCGCGCCCGTCTGCGTCGGATCTCCGGCGCTACTATCGGCAGTACTGACGCGGCGAGGATCCGGTAGGCTTAGGAATGAAGACCAGCGAATCCGGCACCGACGACGATCTACCGCGAGCTCCTGACGCGGACCGCTCGAGCGAGTTTGAACGGCTCGGACGGAGCGAGCAGCGCGTCGGCCTCGCGGCGGAGCTTTGGGACTTCCTCCGCTACAACAAGAAGTGGTGGCTCCTTCCCATTCTCGTCCTCCTCCTCCTCCTCGCCCTCCTCGTCTCGATCGGAGGGGTCGCGGGATCGCCGTTCGTGTATCCGTTCTTCTGAGAGACGGACGCGCCACGAACGGCCGAATCGCTCGCGGCTGTTCGCGAAACATTCCCCGGGGCTGGGAAATTCTTCGCGGAATCGCCTCGTCGATGCGGCGGACGTGCCCGATTCTTCCGGGACCTCGCTCGTTGGCTCGTACTTTGCGGAAAGTCTGGGCTGTGAGGTCCGGTTCAGCGACCCGGCGTGAGCGCATGGTGCTCCCCTCGGCTCTGAGTTCGCGCCCCCGACCTCGACGGGCGAAGGAGAATTCCATGTCTCGATCTCAAACGGAACCTTGTTCACGAACGAAGGCGGGGTGGAGGGTGAGCGCGCCGGCGGGCTTCATCGTGCTCGCGAGTCTCGGCGTGGTGACGCTCGGGGGGCTGACCACGCTCGCGGATTCGAAAGAGGACGCGGCGCTCGAGCGCACGCGAAAGCAGGTCCGCATGCTGGACGATCTCTACAAGACCGCAGTGGTCCTCATTACGGATAAGTACGTCCATTCCGAAAAGGACTTCCCCGCGGGAAGTGCCGCGGTCGCGCTCTTCGACGCGATGAAGAAGAAGGGGTGGCACGAAGTGCGACTCCTCGACGCGACGGGGGAGCCGATTCGGCGGAAGAACTCGCCGAAGGCCGGATTCGAACGGGACGCGGTCGCCGCCCTCAAGGCGGGAAAGGGCTACTTCGAGGCGATCGTCGAAGTCGACGGAAAGCGCCGTCTGCGTGCCGCAACGCCGATCCCCGTGGTGAGCAAGAAGTGTGTGCTCTGTCACGAGCACTACGCGGAGGCCCCCAAGGGAGCGCCGATCGGCGCGCTCAGTTACACGCTAAGCGTCGAGTGAACGCTCGATGGCCTCGACCTCTCCGAGTCTCCGCTCGAAGCTTCTGCGAAAGTTTCAGCGCCGACCGCACCGTTACTCGATCATACGTTTTGCCACCCAAGCGACGACGCTCGCGATCCTCTACCTCGTTCCGCTGACGGGCCTCGCGCGCTTCGATCTCTGGGGAGCAGAGCACCGCGCCCTCTTTCGCCCCGCGAACGCCGTTGACGGATTCGTCGCGGTCGCGGTCGGAGTCACGTCGCTCTACGTCATCACGTTCCTCGCCAACGTGGTCTGCGGCCGGCTCTTCTGCGGTTGGGGATGCCCGGTGGCGCAGCTCTCGCGATTCGGGGAGCTGATCGAGGGAGGAGGGTGGCGAGCCGCTCTGCGCGGAGGAAGCTTCGGCGCTCTACTGGTTCTCGGCGTGATGCTTTGGTGGACGAGTCCTCGCATCGTCGTGGACGGCAGCGCGACGGCACGCGCGGTCGGAGCGGCGGTGTTTCTCGGGCTGTTGGCGCTCACGTACGTCCACGGCAAGGTGTTTCGCTGGGAGTTTTGCAAGAAAGCCTGTCCGATCGGACTCTACTACTCGGTAGTCGCAACCGAGACCTCGCACGGAATCGTCTTCGAACGCGATCTCGAGACCTGCAAGGCCTGCAATGTCTGCGACCGAGTTTGTCCCGTCGATCTGCATCCTCGAGCGCTGTCTTCGCCGCGCGTCGGAATCGGTGGGCTCGGGATCGACGGCCTTCCTGAAGACAACCACTGCCTCCGCTGCGGTGACTGCGTGACGGCCTGCGAGTTCGTCTTCGCGCGCGAAGAGCTCGACCGGGTTCCTCTTCGTTTCGGGTTTGGGCGGAACGGCGAACCTCTCGTCCCCCGTCCACGGTTCGCGGTGGAGGACGCATCGCCGCGGAGCACTCTCGCCAGGACCGGTCCGGTGAGCGCGTCGAAAGTGCCGTGCCCGCGCTGAGAGCCTCATGCGGGGGCGTGCCTAGTTGATGCGGCCTCGCGAAGGGGTATACAGAGGGGAGACTCCCGTCGACAACGTCTCCCCTCACTCCGGAACCGCCGTGCCGTTTTCTCTCCGACCGATCGTCTGCGTTCTCGGCGCCTTTTCCGCGATCTTGAGCTCAGTCGAAGCGGAAGAGCGCCCGAACATCATCGTGATCTTCACGGATGATCACGGCTACGCGGATCTCTCTTGCCAAGAGATACTCGACGACGTGAGAACGCCACACATCGACGCGCTCGCTGCCGGCGGTGTGCGGATGAAGTCCGGCTATGTGACCGCACCGCAGTGCGTGCCTTCGCGCGCCGGCCTCTTGACGGGTCGGTATCAGAATCGATTCGGCGTCGAGAGCAATCGAAAGCCGCTCGACGGTTTTCGCGCCGAGCGAACCGTCGCCGAGCGTTTGAAGGCTGCGGGCTACGCGACGGGGATGGTCGGCAAGTGGCATCTCGGACGGCCGCAGGAGATCGTCGAGCACGGTTTCGATGACGTGTTCTACCAGGGCGGCTCGTGGACGAACTTCGATCTCGACGGCGCGTCGGTCGAGCCCGGGACTCGCGTGAACGGCCCTTATCACCTCGACGCGAAGAGTGCGGCGGCGCGCGCCTTCATCGCGCGACATCACGACGAGCCGTTTTTTCTCTACGTCGCTTACCGAGCGCCGCACGTACCGCTCGACGCACCGAAGAAGTACCTCGATCGATTTCCGGGCGAGATGCCCGAGCGGCGTCGTCAGGCTCTCGCGATGCTCTCGGCGGTGGACGACGGCGTCGGCGGGATCGTCGCGTCCATCCGGAAGTTCGGGGTCGAAGAGAGAACACTCATCTTTTTCATCGGCGACAACGGCGCTCCGCTCAAGATCCACCGGGTCGATGCACCGGGAGGCGGACCCGGCTGGGACGGCTCGCGGAACGATCCGCTGAACGGAGAGAAGGGGATGCTCTCCGAAGGCGGAATTCGCGTGCCGTTTGTCGTTTCTTGGAAGGGACAGATTCCTCCGGGTCAGATCTACGACCATCCCGTGATCTCGCTCGACGTCGCGGCGACCGCGATTGCGCAGGCCGGTCTCCCACGTGATCCCGCGCTCGACGGCGTCGATCTCGTTCCGTTTCTCGACGGAACTCGTTCGAGCGCGCCGCACGCGACGATCTACTGGCGCTGGATTTCGCAGGCCGCAATCCGCGAGGGACGCTGGAAGTTCCTCCGCGCCGGAGCGCGCGAGTATCTGTTCGATCTCGAGGCGGATCGCGGAGAGAAGACGAATCGTGCGAAGGCTCATCCGGAAATCGCTCGCCGGATGCGGACGAAGCTCGAGGCGTGGTCCTCCGAGCTCAAGCCGCCCGGACTCGCCACCGCGGCACTGGCGAGCACGTGGGAGCAGTACTTCGACCACTACCTAGACGGAAAGCCGGCGCCGAGACCACGTCCTCGTCCGCGGAGCGAACGAGCGCGGAAGTTTCCGCGCTCGCGAGACGCGGAGATCGGCGGGTGGATCGCGCGCAACACTATCGCCAGGCTCGTCGATGGTGCGCTTCGAACCCGTGCGCGCCTGGGCCCGGGCGGGCGTACGCCCTTCGTGACGAGAGCGGGACTCGATTTGCCGGCGGCGGTCACCGTCCGCGTTCGCTTGCGCACTGCGAAGGGCGGCGCGTTCGCGCTAGCGTGGCGTGAGCAGGGGCAGCGAGACTTCCCGTCTGGCCAGCGCGCTTCGGTCGAATGCGAAGCATCCGACGAGTTCGTGACCCACAGCGTTTCGCTCGCCGGAGAGAAGAAGATCATCCACTTACGCCTTTTCCTTCCGGTGGGGGGCGCCGATATCCGAACCATCGAAGTCCTCGACCCGGGGGGCGAGCGACTCGAGTCATGGCGATTCGCAGAGGCGAGTGTGCAGGTCCGCGATCCGCGCCTCGAGCTCCGCGTATTCGCGGAGGACCCGGAAATCGTGACGCCGATCGGACTCACTGTCGACGATCGTGATCGCGTCTTCGTCATCGAATCTCACACGCATCTTCGTCCTCCCGATTACGCCGGCCCGGAGGCCGATCGCGTCAAGATTCTGGTGGATCGAGATCGCGACGGCCGCGCGGACGAGGTGAGCGTTTTCGCTCGCGGTCTCCGCGAGGCGATGAATCTCTCGTTCTCGCCCGAGGGCGTTCTCTACGTCGTTTGCGCGCGTGAGGTGATTGCGCTCTACGATCGCGACGGTGATAGCGTCTCCGACGACCGCGAGCGCATCCTCAGCCTCGAGACGACGATGCGCTATCCCCACAACAGTCTTCTCAGCCTGGCGTTTTCAAACGATGGCTGGCTTTACGTCGGACGCGGCAACGTCGGCGGGAGAAGATTCAGCTATCGCGGAACGGACGGTACATCGATCGATGGCTACGGTGACGGCGGCGATGTTATCCGCTGCCGTCCCGATGGCACGAAGCTCGAGAGATTCGCGACCGGGTTTTGGAATCCGTTCGATCTCACGTTCGATCACACGGGGCGACTGCTCCTCGTCGACAACGACCCCGACGCGCGCGGACCGAATCGTCTCCTCCACGTCGTTCAAAACGGGGACTACGGGTACAAGTCACTCTACGGTGGCGGGGGAAACCACCCATTCCAGGGTTGGGACGGTTCGCTCCCGGGAACTCTACCCATGATCGCAGGAACGGGCGAAGCTCCGTCCGGAGTCCTGAATGGGCGTCGAGCCGCGCTCCCCCCGGATCTCGCGGACGATGTTCTCGTCACGATTTGGAACGAGTACACGATCGAGCGATTCGAGACGAAGACCTCCGGAGCATCGATCGCGGCGCAGTCGTCGATTCTCGTCTCGGGCGGGACGGACTTCCGTCCGGTGGCGCTGGACGCAGACCGCCGAGGCGACGTTTTCATTTCCGATTGGGTGAACGTCGACTATCCGAACCACGGGCGCGGACGCGTTTGGCGGCTCTCGGTGAAGGACGGCGAAGAACGAAGCCGGCCGCGCGCGCCGTACTCGCCGTACGAAGTCGACCCCGGGATCGAGAAGCTCGAGGCACTCCGAGAACTCGCCGACGGGCGCGGTGAGCGTCTCGTCGCGGCTCTCGCGAGCGACGATCCGTTCGAGCGTCAAGCCGCGGGTGTCGCGCTCGCGCGTCCTGAGTTCCGAGCGATTCGCACCGCGGCGCTCCGCGACTCGAGCGCGCGAGTTCGGCTCGGCGCACTTCTCGCGGCGCGTCGCTCGGTCGCCGAAGACCGCACCGACGCGCTGAAGGACGCGCTCCGAGATCCCGATGTCGACGTGCGCCGCGCGGCGCTCATGTGGGCCGGAGAGGAGACTCGCGCCGACCTTCGCGGCGAGCTCGCGTCTGCGATCGCACGTCCGGACGTGACGCCGGATCTCTTCGCATGCTATCTCGCCGCGGTCGAAAGCCTCGATCCGGAGTTTGTCGCCGCGTATCGGAGCCAGTCGACGGACTCGGCGATGTCTCTCGAGAGGCGACTCGACCCGAATCTCGTTGAGGACTTGGTGCGCGACGTCGATCGATCCGATGCGGTCCGGGCGCTCGCGATTCGGCATCTCGGAAACGAGTCGCGTGATTTCACTGTCCTCTTCGAGCTCGCGACGGTAGCTCCTCCCGCCGTCCGGCTCTCGGCGATCGAGAAGCTGCGATGGGTGGCAAACGAGAATGCGAAGGATTTGCTCCTTCTCGTCGCCGAGGACGAACAATCTCCGACTGACCTTCGCGTCGCGGCGATCTCGTCGCTTTCGTGGCACCCTCCGCTCGATTCGACGTCGATGCTTCCGCTCGCGGACAGTCGCGACCCCGCGATCGCGCTCGCGGTGGTCCGCGCTCTCGCATCTAGTGCGGACGTAGATTCTGTCCGCGCGGCTTTGCGGGGGTTTCGCTCGCGCGAGTCGCAGGCGGACGGCGGGCGCATAGCGGAATTGATCGACCTCGTTCTCGGAGAGCCGAGAGGCGCCTCGCGTCGTCCGTCGACCGTCGAAGAATGGAACGGCGTCCTCGCGGAGGGAGGAAGCCCCGAGATCGGTCGGCGAGTCTTTCATTCGCCGCAGGCGAGTTGCGCGCGTTGCCATTCGACGGACGGTACGAGAGACCAGCTGGGTCCGAGCCTCGAGAATCTCGGACGAACGATGCGCCGCGAGCGCATGATTCAGTCGATCCTCGAGCCTTCCCGGGAGTTCGCTCCGCAGTACATGGCCTGGACCGTGGTCACCGTCGACGGTCGCGTCGCGAGCGGCGTCCAGCTCGATCACAAGGCCGGCGGAGCGATCGAGATGTTCACCGTCGACGGCAAGACGGTGCGGTTCGAAGCAGACGAGATCCTTCGGTACGAAGTGTCGCGCCGCTCGCTCATGCCCGATGACCTGGAGAGCACGCTCACTGTGAGCGATCTTCGCGACCTCGTCGCCTATCTGGAGTCCCTCCGATGACTGGGTTTCCCAAGCGAATCGTGTCGTCCGTAGTCGCGGTGATCGTACTCTTCTCGCTCCCGATTCTGCGCGGGGACGAGTCGACGCGCAGTTCGAGTGCCCTTGGCGCGCGCTACGACGTCGTCGTTTACGGCGGCACTTCGGCAGCGATCGCCGCGGCGGTTCAAGCGAAGCGGATGGGAAAGTCCGTCGCCGTGGTGAGCCCGGATCGACATCTCGGTGGGCTGTCTTCCGGCGGGCTCGGATTCACGGACACCGGCGACAAATCGGTCATCGGCGGAATCGCCCGCGAGTTTTACCACCGCGTGTGGCGGCACTACCGGCAGCCGAGCGCGTGGAAGTGGGAAAAGCGGTCGGAGTACGGGAACCGTGGGCAAGGGACGCCGGCGATCGATGGTCGCGAGCGAACGATGTGGATCTTCGAGCCGCACGTGGCGGAGTCGGTGTTCGAAGCGCTCGTCACGGCGCACCAGATCGAGGTCTTTCGCGACGAATGGCTCGATCGCGAGGGCGGCGTCGCAAAGCGTGGAACTCGCATCGAGCAGATTACGACGCTGAGCGGCAAGACCTTCGCCGGAGCGATGTTCATCGATGCGACGTACGAGGGCGATCTACTCGCTGCGGCGGGCGTGAGCTACTTTGTGGGTCGCGAGTCCAACGACAAGTACGGGGAAACTCTCAACGGGGTCCAAATCGAGAACGCCCGGAAGCATCAATTCACGGCGCCGATCGACCCCTACGTCGTTCCTGGCGATCCGTCATCGGGGCTTCTGCCGCGTGTCCACGGCGATGATCCGGGTCGGCAGGGTGAGGGCGATCGCCGCATCCAGGCGTACAACTATCGCGTTTGTCTGACCAAGGTTCCGGCGAACCGCGTCCCGTTCGCGAAGCCTGACGGTTACGAACCGAGGGAATACGAGATTCTCTTGCGTACGCTGGAAGCGGGGTCGTGGCACATCGCCGGCAAGTTCGATGCCATCCCGAACAAGAAGACCGACACGAACAATCACGGATCGTTCTCGACGGACAACATCGGGATGAACTACGACTACCCAGAAGCGAGCTACGCGCGCCGGCGCGAGATTCTTCGAGAGCACGAAGCTTACCAGCGGGGTTATTTCTACTTTATCGCGAACGATCCTCGCGTTCCCGACGACAAGCGAAAGTGGATGGCGCAGTGGGGGCTCGCTCGCGACGAGTTTCGCGACAACGATCACTGGCCGCACCAGATCTACGTCCGCGAGGCGAGGCGGATGGTGAGCGACTTTGTCGTCACGGAAAATCACCTCCGTGGGACGATCGCAACTCCTCGCCCCGTGGGCATGGGGTCCTACAACATGGATTCCCACAATACACAGCGCTACGTCGACGCCTCCGGGCACGTTCGCAACGAAGGCGACGTTCAGGTGAGCCCGGGCGGTCCCTACCCGATCGACTACGGCGCGATCGTTCCGCGTGCGGGCGAGTGCACGAACCTCCTCGTCCCGGTCTGCGTTTCGGCGTCGCACATCGCGTTCGGTTCGATTCGCATGGAGCCCGTGTTCATGATTCTCGGGCAATCGGCGGCAACCGCCGCGTCGCTCGCGATCGATGGAAGATCCTCCGTACAGAACGTCTCCTATGAAGCTTTGCGCGAACGACTCACTCGCGATGGTCAAGTGCTCGTCTCGGGACGAACGCGGGCGACGATCGTGCGCATCGCTACGCTCAAAGGCGTCGTGATCGACGACGCGCAACTCGGGACCAAGAACGAATGGGTGATGAGCACGTCGGTGAGTCCGTTCGTCGAGTACGGGTACCGCCACGACGGGAACGCGCGAAAGGGGGAGCTTGCCGCGCGATTCGCCGCGCGCGGGATCGAGTCGGGTGAGTACGACGTGCGGATCAGCTACACCGCCCACTCGAATCGAGCGACGAACGTTCCGGTCGTGATCTCACACGCGGGGGGATCGACGAGTGTTCGTGTGAATCAGAAGCGACGACCTTCCGTCGACGGCGTGTTTCACTCGCTGGGAAGATTCCGCGTCGAAGAGGGAGGCGCCGCGTTCGTCGAGATCGGCAACGCGGGCACGGACGGCTACGTCGTGATCGACGCCGTTCAGTGGCTTCCCCTTGACGACTGATTCTTTCGTCGAGAAAGCACTCAGTCGGGCGGCAGCTCGCCAGCGTCTAGGAGTGGGAGGCCGTCCCACACGCGAAATCGGTTTGCACCCCTTGCCGCCGATTGAAACGGGCCCGGAGTCGCCTTGCCGTCTCGAGGAACCGGCTGGCCGCTGAAGTCCCGATCGATTCGAGGGTGGCTCGTCGAGCCGACGGCGCGCGGGTCGAAGGGTAGATTCACGGTCAGCTCGAGCGTCGCCGGTTCGTACGTCACGGTCATGCCCTTGAGAGCAATGCTGCCGCGGTCGTTCGTCTCTCCGTGCTTCGACCAAAAGTTGCGCCACTCGTCAAGCGTCAGCGCGACCTTTCTCCCACCGGAGAGTGGACTCGGACCTTCGTGGCCGACGTCGCGCTGTACGAGGGTGAGAAATTCTTCCGGCTCCCACGGGGATGGCTTGTCGGACGCGCTGTTCACGACGAACGATCGCTCGCCGTCCGCGGCGTCGTAGACGTTGTGGTCGAGGCGCTGCGGTCCGCTCCGATGCGCCGGATAGTTGATGTCGAGCATCACCTTGTGGCGTACGAACAGGTTGTTGTAGAGCGAGTGGTGCCCGGTTCTTGTCCGAGCCGACACTTGATAGATGTAGACCCCCTGGCCGTATTTCGCGTCCGCCGGGCTGTTCGCGAACAGATTGTGCATCACGGTCGCACCGGACGCGTCGTGGACGTAGAACTGCGCGCCGCGATTCCCGATGGATAGATTGTGATCGATGAGCGCAGCGTCGAATTTGTAGTCGCTCATCTCGAGAAAGATCCCGCGTGCGCCGTTGTTTACGACGACGTTTCGCGTTACGCGAGTGCCCGGAAATTGATTGTCCAGCCAGATTCCGTCGGAACCGGGGTTGTCGGCGACGTAGTTTTGCTCGATCAGTCCATCCCGAACTCCGTGGCATTTGATGCCGGCGTGCTCCCAGCGTTTCGGGCCACCGAAGCGGAGAGTGTTGTTTCGCAGGATCACGTTCTTTCGGACGATCAGGCTGGAGCTCTCAGCGCCGACGATTCCGGCCGAGCCGTTGTCGACGATGTAGTTCTGCTCGATCACGTTGCTCCGGCCTAGGTGTCCGCCGCTTTCTCGACGGCTTTCGCGCTCGTTGTCGCCGCCGCCTGCTCCCATGTCGAGCGCAACCGTGTTCGCGTATCGGATGACGTTCTGACGCACGATCCAGTGGTGTCCACCGCGGAGACCGAGCGCTCCCGCCTGCGCCCACTCCGGTGTCCGCCAGAAATTCGTCGGGTACTGATTCCCGCAGTGCTCGAGCACGAAGCCTTCGATGACGATGTGCCCCAAGCCGAGGACATGAGGTGCGAACACGCGCCGGCGCGTGGTGATTTCAATCGCGCTTCGCGTGGGATCGCGCCCGCCGAAGTTGGCGTAGATACGATCGGACCCACCATCGCTCCTCGAGACGAAGGCCCAAGTTTCCGGCTCGCTCTCGACTTCGCTCAGGAACGGCCGCTGAGTCCACGGCTCGCCGTCGACGATCAGCTGACCACAAGTGAACGACAAACTCGGATCGCCGCGGTCGAATCGTTCCACCTCGGGTTTGCCGTCGCGACCGTACGGTGTCGAGGCCAACTCGACGTGAAACGGATTCGCGCTGTCTCGATAGACGTCGTCGACGAACTTGGCGTCGTCGAGCGGTGCGACGAACACTGTCCTCGCGTGACGATTCCAATCGGGTCGCCACTCGTCCGATCCGCGGATGAAGACCGTTCCGAGCTTCTCCCCGCGGTACGTGATGGGCATCCCCGGTTGGCCGCCGCGCGGCGGGGCGACCCGCTCGCGATAGATCCCCGCGCGCACGAGAACAACGTCTCCCGGCATGGCTCGTTCCGCGGCGCGCGAGATCGTGCGAAGGGGGCGCCCGGCCGTTCCCGGCGCGTCGTCACTGCCGTCCGGCGAAACGAAGATCGTCCGGCCGAGCGAAGTCGCGGGGAAGAAGAGGCTCAAGGCGATTGCGGCGGCCTCCACCGCCGCAATCGCCTTGAGCGCCACGCGATCTCTCGTTCGAACGAGCGCGAAACGCTCGAGGAGGACGCGAGCCACTAAAACCGCGCCACCTTCCGATTCAGTCCATCGAACGTCCGCCGGCCCTTCTTGAGCGCGGCCGTAAACGCTACGACGAACTTGTCGTAGCGCTTTGCCGATTCACGGGAGATCCCGAGATCATCGGCTTCCTCTCGCCACTTCGCCATCCGCTCTAGAAACTTGCGGTCCTCGCACTCGTGGTGAAGGAACCCCTTCTCGATCGCGGAGATACCCTCGTCGAACGCCTTTCTCTCGTCGCCGGATCGGTTCGCGTCGTAGTGGGCTCTCAAATGAGCGATCGCGTCCTTCTTGTGACGTTCGAGCACTTTCGAGAGCTTCTTTGCGAACTCGTCGGCGCGCGGCGTTCCGCTGAAGGCGCGGAGGAAAAGGGGAAGATGACCGGCCCATTCCTTGCCGTCGAACGCGCCGCGCCGATTCTTCCCGATCGATTTCTTGAGCGCCGAGACGTGCGCGGACACGAGCTTGTCGATCGCCTGGATCGCCTTTGCAGCGCGTTTTCGCAGCTTCGCCGGCGCGCCTTCGGTTTTCGCGATCCTCTGTGCGAGCGTGTGCGTGGCTTCGAAATCGTGCTTGGTCTTGTCCTTGACCGCTAGGAGCACGCTGAAGCTCGCGCCGAGACGCTCGAGATCCGTCGTGGTCATTCCCTCGCACCACGCGAGCTGCTGCGAGGTGTGGGGGACCGGACCGTTGTGCTCCGCGGGCCAATGATTCCAGCCCTCGAGGCTCCGGAGCCGCACGACGGGGTAGCCGGCGTCTCGAAACGACGTGTAGCCGCCGACGCTTTGAAAGTAGGGGATCACGGGATCCTGAGTCCCGTGAAGAAGTACGATGGCTTGCTTGCGCGCCTCGTTCGGCTGCTTCGTCCAGTTCCACACGCCGCTCGCGTGCCCGACGATCCCTTGGACCTCCTCGGGATACGCCCCGGCGTAATGGAAGGCGAAGAACGACCCTTGGCTGTGCCCGTAGATCAGCGTCGCCCGAATCTTGAGCGCGGCCTTGAGCTCTCCGTGAAGAGCGTGAAGGCGCTCGAGGTCGGCCGGCTTCCCGAGAAAGTTGAACCCGCCCCGGCCGTTCGGCGTCGTCCCGTCGGGACTGACCACGATGTCGTCGGGGCGAAACGAATTCGGGCGGTGGTTCGCGAACCCCCAATGCCGGCTGAGATTCGATCCGTGAAGAACGAACGTGAGCGTGGCGCCGGTCTTCGGGTTGTACCGCTTTGGAAGCCGGTAGACGTAGTCGAGTCCGTTCCCGGCGGTCCATTCGTACGGACCGCCTTTCGCTTTTCCGAACTCTTTCCTCGGAAACTTCGCCTCGGCGACCGTCGCGATACCGCCGACGACGCACATCGTCGCGATCAGAATCCTTCTCGTCATGAAGCCTCCGAAACTGCGGCGCAGCTGACCTCGTTCTCTCAATCGCTTGGTCATTCTCGACGGGGAATGAGGCGAGCGCAACTTGCGGATCGGGGACGAATCGGCGGATTCCGATTTTTCTCCTAATCTACCGCGTCGTGCGTGCGTCCAGGCTGGGGAGCGGTCTTCGACGGACGGCACCATCGACGATGGTTCGAACGCCATGGTCCTCGAGGTGCGCCGAGCGGTGCGAGAGTGCTTTTCTCGAACGAGTGCAATGAGAGGTCAAGATGTTCAATGTCGATCGGTTTCTGTTCGCAGGCGGGGCACTCGTATTCGGCGTCTGCACGCTCGGGGCGCAGACCACCGAGCCCACGTCCCTCGAGGCGGCGATTCGCGCGGTGAATCGCGAGGCTCGAGCCCACACGCGCGGGCGCAGGGAGGCACCGATCACGGTGAAGGAAGTCCTCGACCGCGTTCGCGATCAGATCGCTGCGCGAAAGCCGACCGGCGGAGATCGAGCCCTCCTCCGGCAAATCGAGACCGCGCAGCAGCTTCCGCCTCGCGCCAGCTTCCGTATCGTCACGCGTTTCGACGACGGCGAGAAGCTGAACGAGGTGTGGTGGGTGCGCATCGTTCTCGAGCGCGAAGGCGGTGGCGTTCAGACCGTCCCGATTCGCCAGAAGACGCTCTACTCTCGACCCTATACGCAACTCGAGCGCGCCTTCAAAAAGCGCTGGGGAGAGCGGATGCCGGTCCTCAATCGACTCTCCGCGTACTTCGGCGACGAGCCGGGCTTCGGTGCCGAGACGAAGATCGACGAAGCCGCGGCGAGAGAGCTCGTCGGAGCTGTTCGCTCTGCGGTCGCGAGCGGTGACCTCGGCGCGCTCGTCGCACTCCATCGGTGGGGGAGAGCGACGAAGGAGCTGCAGACGTTCGCCGTCAGTGAGATGCGTGAGCTGATCGAGACGAAGATCGCCTCGCTTCGGGTCGTACCGCGTCGCCACCGCGGAGACCTCGAGCACTTTCAAGCATTCAAGACGTTCGAGACGACCTTACCGCACGTGGGATACCTCGAAGTCTCAGTCGCGCCGACGGCCGGCTCCGACCGCGGGCGATCGCTTTTCTTCGAGATCGGCGCCGAAGAAGGAACGCTTCGCCTACTTTCCTATACTGAACATTCCTCCGAACGTGTTCGCGAGCTCGCCCCCGTAGCGACCGAATCTCACCTGGAGCCGCTCGACGGTGGGTTCTACAATGTGTGGTCGACGACTCGTCCACGGCGAACGCCCCTTCTGTCGGCGCGCTTGGCGCATGAGGAAGTGCGCCGCATCGCCGTGAAAAACTAGGCCTCCGGCGGCCTCGGAATTGTTCGGAGAGGTTCCATCATGGCACGAGCCGAAGCGAGACGATGGGTGTTCGTGACGGCGGGTCTCGTCGCCATTCTCGTGCTCGTCGGGTTCGGATCCGCGCTCTTTCAGCAGCGAACCGCCCCGGAGACTCCGGCGCCCGTCGAGTCGACCCGCGACGTGAAGGTGGTCCATATCGTCCCGATCCACTTCGCTTCGGCGGACTCCATCGCGCGCGCCGTGCGCGACGAGTTCTTGCGCTCAAGCGGAGACGAGGCCAGAACGCCGTCGAGCGAGCTGACGATCGAGTCGGATCCGAAGACGAATACCCTCCTTCTTCAGGCGAGCGCCGATGAGATCGACTCGATCCTCCAGCGGATCGAGACGCTCGACGCGCTCGAGCGGGTAGATCGCGGTTGAGCGACGCGCCCTCTCTTTCTTTATGGGGGAAGCGAGACAGGACTCGGAGTGAACGCCATGCCCGCCGCCATCAAAGGTATCGTTTCTGGGTTCTGTTTCGTGCTGCTGGGGGCGGCTGCCGTCGCGGAGAACCCGCAGTACTCCGCTCTCTGGGGCCGCAACGGCGAACGCTGGGAGGC
The DNA here is from genome assembly GCA_965223845.1 of Planctomycetota bacterium. GTDB lineage: Bacteria > Planctomycetota > UBA8108 > UBA8108 > SXIK01 > CBDCXR01. The sequence continues at coordinate 818,171 of CBDCXR010000004.1, forward strand.
GGCGGGTCGACTTCCCGATTTTTCGTACGCGGGCTACCACCGTGGCGAGCGCCCTCTGCCGGACTTGAGTACGAGGGAGCGAGTCAGCGTCAAGCAGTTCGGCGCCAAAGGAGATGGAACGACGGACGACACGGAGGCGTTTCGACGGGCGCTCGACGATGCCCGAGGGAGAGTTGTTTTCGTTCCCTCCGGGCGATACCGGATCACCGACATCCTCCGCCTCGACACGAGCGGTACTGTTCTCAAGGGCGAAGGGGCTGACTCTTCGATCCTCTTCTTCCCGAAACCGCTCAACGAAATCCGGCCGAACTGGAGTGCGACGACGACGGGACGGCGGACGTCGAACTACTCGTGGTCCGGAGGATTCATACACGTAGCCGGCTCTTTTTCGCGTCGTGAGCTCGCCGAGGTGACGCGAGAGGCGCGGCGTGGTGATCGCTCTCTCGTCGTCTCGGACGGCAGCGGGCTCAAGGTCGGCGATTTCGTCCGCCTCGTCCTAAAGGAGAGTCCGAGCGGTTCCCTCGTCCGCGAACTGTATGCCGGCGACCCTGGGCGCGTCGACAATCTGAAGGGTCGCACGCGCGAGTCATTCGTTTTCCGCGTCGCGAAGATCGAAGCCAGTGAAGGGCGCATTCACTCCGATCGTCCTCTGCGCACAGACGTCCGGCTCGAGTGGAAACCCACTCTGTTTCCCGCGCAGAGCAGCACGGAGGAGGTCGGTGTCGAGCACCTCGGATTCGAGTTTCCCGCGACTCCGTATCGGGGTCATTTCACGGAAGTAGGATTCAATGCGCTCGCCATGAGCGGTGTCCGCAACTGTTGGGCGCGCGATCTCAGGATCCTCAACTCCGACAGCGGCCTCTTCATCGGAGGCGTGAACGTCACGCTGCACGGCATCCGACTCGAATCAGAGCGTAAGAATGAACCTTCCCGCCGCGCGACGGGGCACCACGGCATTACGCTGGGAGGCCAAGACAATCTTCTGACGCGGTTCGACATCCGGACGCGGTTCATGCACGACATCACCGTGACTCGCGGCTCGGCTGGCAACGTCGCATCGGGCGGCCGCGGCGTCGATCTGGCCCTCGATCATCACCGCTACGGCCCTCACTCGAACCTCTTCACGGACATCGATCTCGGCGCGGGCACACGAATGTTCCAATCGGGCGGCGGCGCAAAGCTCGGTCGTCACAGTGCGGCCCACGAGACCTTCTGGTGCGTCCGCGCGCGCCGGTCGCAGGTGTGGCCGCAGGGTTGGGGACCGGATCGAATGAATTTCGTCGGTGTCGAGAGCGGCGATAAGTCCGTCACCGATGTCGATGGTCGCTGGTTCGAAGCCATCGCTCCCGGCTCCCTTCGGCCTCGCGATCTCCATCGGGCGCAGCTGAAGCTTCGGCTGAAAAACCGTGCTTCGGCTCCCGCGGGAGGGGGCAAGGGCCCCTGAGTCGCGGAGACACAGTGCCGACGGGCGTCGTGATCGCGGCCGGCGCTTCGGTGCCGACGCTCGCCTCCCTCGGCGAGATCCGGTTCGGCAGGCCAGGATCGTTCGAGGGTCCGCCTCGGCTGCCGGTGCTCATCCAGTCCTTCGAATCGGAGAAGGAGCATTTGTTCCGCACGCCGGTCGGCGGTTCGGCAGATCACACGGTGCGCGAAAAGCGTGTCTCTTTCCCCGGGCGTTCGAGATACGCGTCGAACGCCATGGCGATGTTGCGCACGAGAAGCCGGCCGAGCGGGAGAACTTCGATGCGGTCGGGTCGAAGCGAGACGAGCCCATCCTCCCCCATGGGGGCGAGTTTCTCGAGCGCGCTCGCAAAGTGGTCGTCGAAGGCGATGCCGTGGATCTCTTCGAACTCCGCCTTGTGAACGACGAAATGACACATGAGGCGTGTGATCACGTCGCGGCGCCGGAGATCGTCGTCGGTGAGCAGCACTCCTTTGAAAGCGGCGAGGCCGGCAGTGCTCACCGCCGCCTGGTAGTCGTCGACGCTCTTTAGGTTTTGCACGTACGACCGCCCGACCTGACCGATACTCGTCGCGCCGAGCCCGTAGAGGTCACAGTCGGCATGGGTCGTGTAGCCTTGAAAGTTGCGGTGGAGCGTGCGGTTCTTCATGGCCACCGTCAGTTCGTCTTCGGGGCGGGCGAAGTGGTCCATGCCGATGAAGACGTAGCCGCTCTCGGTCAGGCCTCGCACCACCATTTCGAGGATCGCGAGCTTGTCGGTCGGGCTAGGCAGCGCTGCGGCCGGGATCGCGCGCTGGTGCGAAATCACCTCGGGTAGATAGGCAAAGTTGAAGAGTGCGATTCGGTCCGGTCCGATCTCGCGGACGGTATCCACGGTCTCCCGGAAGCTCTCGACCGTCTGATGCGGCAGGCCGTAGAGAAGGTCCACGTTGATCGACGCGAAGCCGAGCTCCCGGCAGCGGTCGAAGACGCGGCGGGTGAGGTCCTCCGGCTGGATGCGGTGGACCGCCTTCTGAACTTCCGGGTCGAAGTCCTGGATCCCCATCGATAGACGATTGAACCCGGCTTCGGCGAGCGTCGCGAGGTGCTCGTCGGTCACCTCCCGCGGATCGATTTCGACCCCGATCTCGGCGTGTCGGTCGAGGTCGAAGTGCTCGACGATTCCGCCCCAGAGTCGAGCCAGGGTCGCGGGCCGTAGAAACGTCGGCGTGCCGCCACCCCAGTGGATCTGGACGACTTTCCGTCTGGGCGCGAGAAGCGGCCTCAGCGCGGCGATCTCGCGAAGCACGTGGTCGACGTAGAGATCGCCCTGGCTGCGGTTCTTCGTGAAGTGCACGTTGCAGCCGCAGAAGTAACAGACCGACTTGCAAAAGGGGAAGTGGAAGTACAGCGAGAGCGGCGTCTCGGCGCCGGGCGCGTTGGTGCGCGCGATCTCCGCTCGGTAGGCGTCCAGCCCGAAGTCGGCAGAGAAGTGGGGAACCGTCGGGTACGAGGTGTAACGCGGCCCGGGACGGTCGTAGCGAAGGATCAGATCGGCGTCGAACTCGGGCGAATCCCAGCGGCTGGCCATAGCGCTCTCTTTCCAGAAGTCACGACAGACTTAGATTCTACACCGCGAGGAGGACGAAGTCGGGAGGCTGGACTTCTCGCCGGATCGCGGGGCGATCCGATTCCGCCGCCTCGTATCTACGCCGATCTCTGCGGGCGAATCAATCGGTCGATCCTCGCGCGCGATCGACGGTTCCGCGCCCGTTCGGGGTGAACGGAACCCTCCGGATCGAGCGGTCGGCCACCGGTCGAGCTGGTCACGGGAAGAGGAGCACTTAGTTGCATTCGGGTCCGGTCTCGCAGTCGACGATCAACACGCACGCCTGCGGCGAGCCCACGACGGACAGCGGGTGCGCCGACCCGTCTCCGAAGAGGAATAGGAGCAGGCCCACCGCGTCAGAAATATCGACGCGGCCGTCCGGCTGCCAATCGAGGAGCGCGACGTTGCCCGGCGACCGATGGTCCGGCCCACAGGGCAACTCCTCGGGTTGCCCGGTAAAGAGGGAGCCGAGCACGCAGACGCCATCGGCCAGATTGAGCGATCCGTCTTGGTTACAGTCTCCCGGCACGCGGCCTCCGCCCGGCGGCGGCGTGCCGATCGTGACGTCGACGGACGCGCGCGCGCGTTGGCCGGCCGAATCGATCGCCGACAGCTCGATGCGATGCCGCCCCTCACGGAGCGGTCGGCTCGCGTCGATTCGAAGGACGCGCCCGGTCGCGAGCAGCCCGTCGAGATTCGAGCGCCACTCGACGTTCTCGTCGGGGATCGCACCGTCCTCGAGATCTTCGGCCGATCCGCGGAGTTCGAACTCCTGGCCTAGCTCGAAGGCGGCTCCGTCGAGAGATGAGAGAATCACGACCAGTGGTTCTCGATCGTCCACTTCGAACGGCGCCGACTCCGCGAACCCCGTCAAGACGCCGTCGCTCGCTCGCACGAGGACTTGGACCTCCGTACCGCCCGCGACGACCCCGCCCGGGATGGAGAACGATGTCTCCTTCCAGTCCATGACGACGACTTCCCACACCCCGCCGGCTTCGGATCGAACCTCGACGGTGTACTTTAGATCGTCGCCGTCGGCGTCGTTCGTCGTCCACTCGACCTCGATGTCCTCACTCGCGGCATGCTGATCGCCGGCGCGCGGACGGAGGATCGAAACGGTCGGGACGCTTTGGGACACGTCCCGCGTGAGGATGCGACTCGATTCGATCTCCTCGAGCACGATCACTCGAGCGGTCGCTTCCGGAAGGTCGAGCCAGCCCTCGATCGTGAATGGATGGTCATGCCCGTCCTCGTGGACCGAGTATTCGGCCGTCTCGAGCCGTCTCGTCGCGAGCGATTGATCCGACGCGTCGAGCGCCACCGCCACGTAGCCCGTCTGCCCGTCCCTCGGCTCCGGGTCGGCCTCGTGAACCACCGTGTAGAAGGGCTCGAACTGGAATCCATCGCGGCCGTCAAAGCGACCCCGGATGAGCGTCCGACGGACCGGTTGGGCGATGCCCTTCGCGCCCGCTCGTTTCCGCGCCTTCACGGGCCCGGAGAGCCCTGTGCGGCGGAGCGCGTTCCAGGTGTAATCCGAAATCCAACGCGGGTTTCCTCCGTACGACATGAAATCGTGCGTGTGGCTGTCCTCGACAGCCTGCATCGTCTCCGGATCGAACGCGTGCCCTCCGATCCGACCGTGGTCGTACGGGTAGTCCGAGTCGAAACCTCCTCCCGAGTCCTCCCCGTGCGAGTTTCCGGCGTGCCGCCGGCCGTAGTTGTGGCCGACTTCCTGAGCCGCCGTCCAGATGTTGAGGCTCGAGACCGAGCCCGGCTTGCCGACGCGCGCAAGTCCGGAAGCTCGACCGAAGTCGGGGTGCGGCGCGAGCTCCGCTGGATCCACGAACGCGATGTGAATCGTGTCGCTACAGAAGAACGAAAAGATCGCGCACGCGCGGTCGATCATGTCGCCGACGACGTCGCCCATGTGGTCGTTGGCATCGTAGCGGGCGTCCTTGATCGGAAGGATGCGCAGCTCGCCGTAGGGGTAGGTTTTTCGAATTCCGTCGAAAGCCGCGAGGATCTGTTGATCCGTGAAAGCGAACTCGGTTCCGTCGGCGCGGCGCACACGCGCGCGAAAAGGCTGGATGCGAAGTTCTCGGCCCGGGTGGAGGACGAACTCCCGAGCGAGCACGTTGTTCGCGCGACACGTCGACGCGCACTCGTCGAGGTCGTTGTTCGGATCGATTTCGGCCTCGACGAGAATCGTGCCGGACGTGTTGACCCAAGTCGCAGGCAGGATGAAGTTCCACGTTTTGGTCTCGTCGGCGAAGCGCTCGTCGATGGACTCCCGTCGATCGATCGAGATCGATTCGATGTGCGGCGAGAGCGGGGAGTCGGGAAGCTCACGCCCCTCCCGATCGAATCCACGAAGAATCGCGCTCACGTTCGGCCGCACCAAATCTCCGCGCGGAAACGTCCCGGGCGTGACCCGCGCCACCGTGCGGCGTCCGGTCACGAGCTCCCCGCGATCGCCGGCCGTGGCTTGCGTGAGGAAGAGACGTCGGACACGCACAAAGTCGCGGCACTGTTCCGGGTCGTCGACGAGGTCGAGAGACACCGAGTGAGTATTCGAGTTGAGGTTGAGCGACTCGGTCGCGAGCTCGACGTCCTCCCCGGGCAGCGTCACGAGAAGCGACGCGAAGACGTCGGACGTCCACTTCGTGTTGTTGCGTGGATCCGGAAGCTTCGGGGAAAGATCCTCGCACCAGTCGAACTCGAGAGAGAAGCGACCCTCGCCGTCGGTGCGCACCGTACGGACGATCGACTCGACCGTCTCGACGCGGGCCGGGCTGACGAAGCTCTGACGCATGATCGCCACGAGGGAGACGTCGTACGGCGCGTCGCAGCCGTTGACGGATCCCTCCACGCGGTAGTCGGCGGAACTCGTCGGGCCGACGTTGCCGTCCGCACAGGTCACCTTCGGAGGCGGTGGGCAGTCGATCGTCCCGTTGATCGCGACGGATGCTCCCGTGACTCTTCGCAGCGAGCTCCGCAAGACGAGACGACCGGGGCCATCGCGCACCTCGATGAACACTCCACGGAAGTCGAACTCGCAGGTCCCCCCTGGGTCTCGAGGTGCGGTGAATGAGATGCGATAAGCCCCGCTCGCATCGGTGGTGGACTGTCCGAGATTCGGGTTCGAGGTCGAGACCTGGCATCCGCTACCCGGGATGAAGAGGCCGACGCGGAGGGAGCCGACGAGCGTCACCGAGAGACCGCGCACTCCCTCGTCACACCGCGTGATCCTGCCCGTCGCGGTCTCCGCCGAGAGCGCGCCGGGGAGGGCGACGGACACGAGGATCCACAAGAACGCGGGACATCCGAATCTGCGGGCGAACATCGCTATTCCTCCTGGACAGTGATTCCAAAGGAGGAACTGCGAACTCGCGCGCCGTCGACTCAAGTTTTCTCGAGATTCGTCTTCGTCCGGGTCGATGATTCTCGTTCTCGCGAGCGGTGCTTTCGCCGTGGAAGAGACGGCGCGCTCGGGGAGCTCAGCCCGAAAGTGGAGATCGATTCCGCCGAGAACGGCCTGGAGGCCAGAGGCGAGCCGTGGAGCTCGATCATCGCTCGCTGGAAGGACAAGTACGGCTCACGGCTGGGCTCATGTTATTGAGACGTGTCCGCGCGGTGAGTATCGTGGACCCGTTCCACGGAGAGCTGGCAACGGCGGATTCACGGAGAGCGGCGTGAGGCGATCACTCTGGTTTCGCTATTTGTTCGCGGAAGCGAGTGATTCTTCGTGCCGCTCCTCTCGTTCACGACCGGCCTTCTTCGTGCTGGCTTGGCTCGTGTTCGGAAGTATCGTTCCGCGCCTGGCTTGGCCCGGCCCGGAGCCGTCCTCGCCGATCATCATCAGTGAGATCGTCGCGTCGAACGACGGGCGGTTTCTCGATGAGAACCGCGAGGCCAGCGATTGGCTCGAGCTGCTCGCCGTCGTCGCGGTCGATCTCGACGGCTGGTTTCTGACCGACGATCGGGATCAGCTCACGCGCTGGCGGATTCCGCGCGTCGTCCTCGAGCCCGGCGAGCGCTTGGTTGTCTTCGCGTCGGGAAAGGACCGCGCCGATCCTGACGCCGAGCTCCACACCGATTTCCAGCTCGACGCTGACGGCGAGTTCCTCGCGATCGTCGAGCCGGATGGCGCGACGATCGCGGACGCGTGGAGTCCCAGCTTTCCGCCGCAGCGGACGGGCGTTTCGTTCGGAGTCGGGGAAGGCGGCGGAGTCGATCGTTCCGTGCTCGCGGTGGGAGCGGCGTGCCGGTGGTTCGTCCCCGAGAATGATGCGCTGTCGCCCGCCTGGATCGATCCCGCGTTCGATGATGCGACCTGGAACGAAGGAGCGACCGGCGTCGGTTTCGATCGATCGGGCGGTGCGCTTCCGGCTCCCGACGAGCGCGTCAACGTCGCGCTCGCAGGAACGTCCGAGCAGAGCTCTGACTTCGCCGCCAACTTCGGCGCGGATCGAGGCAACGACGGCAACTTCGGAAACTTCACCGCGACGGCGTCCTCGGATGCGGACGCTTGGTGGCGCGTCGACCTCGGGGCGTCGGAGTCCATCGCCCTCATCGTCGTGCACAATCGCGGCGACGGGTGCTGCCAGTCGCGGCTGCGAGACATCACGGTCGAGATCCTCGATGACGACGCGTCGATCGTGTTTGAGACGGAGCTCCTCAATCGAGAGAACGTCCTCGGTGGGCAGACCACCGACGGGCCCGGCGAGCTTGTCGTCGACGTCATCGAGCGCGTCGGAGCGCCTGTCGAGGGGCGATTCGTTCGCGTGCGCCGTGCGCCCGATCCGGATCTCTCGGGGACGAGCGGAGCTGGGAACGCCGATGAACCGAACGTGCTTTCGGTCGGCGAGGTCGAGGTCTTCGCCGGCGGCTCGGCTCTCGCCGGGGCCATCGCGACGGACGTCGGGGACGCCATGCGATCGGTGAGCCCATCTCTCCTCGTCCGGGTGCCGTTCGACGTTGTCGAGCCGCTGGCCCCCGAATCGAGCCTCTCGCTCCGCATTCGATTCGACGACGGCTTCGTCGCGTACGTGGACGGCGTCGAGATCGCGCGGAGCAGCGCGCCCGGCGCCGTCGGAGACTTACTCCGGTGGAACGACACCGCGATCGCGGAGAACCCGGACCCGCTCACGGCGATCGAGATCGATCTCTCGGCGGCTCGAGCCCTGTTTGCCCCCGGACCCCACGTGCTCGCCGTCCACCTACTCAACGTGTCGGTGGACGACGCGGACGCGTTCGTCGAGCCGCAGATCGTCGAGCGTCGATCGGCACTCGGTGAACTCGGATACTTTTCCCGGCCGACCCCGGGAGAACCGAACGGCGCTCCCGACTTCTCGGGCTGGGTCGCGGATCCGGTGGTCGACGTCGACCGCGGCTTCTACGACGCTCCGTTCTTCGTCGAGCTTACGACGGCGACCGAGGATGCCACGATTCGGTACACGCTCGACGGCTCGCCGCCGTCATCCAGGCGAGGCTCGGATTTCGACGGACCGATCGAGATCGCCGGAACCTCCGTCTTGAGGGCGGTGGCGCTTCGCGACGACCTCGCTCCGTCGCGCGTCGTGACGAAAACCTACATCTTCGTTGCCGACGTCCCGTCGCAGCGCGCGATGGTTCGTTCGATCACCGAGCACGACGTCTACGGCCCCCTCCTCGAAGACTCGCTACTTGCGCAGCCGTCGGTTTCGATCGCCACGGTTCCTTCGATTCCCACGACGTCGGAGGTGCTGGCGTCGGTCGAGCTGATCTTTCCCGACGGCACCGAAGGGTTTCAAATCGACGCGGGAATCAAGCGCGTTGGCGGGCACAGTCTGGGCGCGTACCCAAAGAACAACATGCGGCTCTACTTCCGGCGCGAATACGGTCCATCGAAGCTGCGCTATCCGCTGTTTGCGGGAACCGTGTACGAGGACGGCGCGCGCGAGAGCTTCGATCGACTGACGCTTCGATCCGGCTCCCACGATTCCGTGTTCTACCTCGGAGACGGGCAGCAGCCCCCGTCGAATGCGCAGTACCTTCGCAATCGGTTCATGAACGACCTTCAGTACGAGATGGGTCGCCCGTCGCTGAACGGGCGATTCGCGCATCTCTACATCAACGGCCGGTACCACGGACACTACCAGCTTCTCGAACGGCCGGCTCCCGATCACATGGCCGAGGAGATGGGCGGAGACAAGGACGACTTCGAAGCAGTCAATCGGAATGTACCCGTCGGCGGCGCGGCGCCCGCGTGGAGCCGAATCCGCACCATTCGTGGCAACTACGACGAGGTGCTCCGGTACGTCGACACGCCGAATCTCGTCGACTACATGCTGCTCAATTACTGGGCCGGGAACGCGTGGGACTGGCGTCCGGGGCAGAACTGGATGGCCGGTGGGCCGAGCGACCCCGATCGGGGAGGGTACAAGTTCTACTGTTGGGACTCCGACATCGTTCTGCGGAACCTCAACGACAACAATCTCGGCATCGGCGGACCCGACAACCTCTTTCGCGATCTCTTGCGTCACGAGGACTTTCGCGTACTCGTCGCCGATCGTATCTACGCTCTCTTCTCTGAAGGTGGTGTGCTCACACCGGAGCGTCTTCAGGAGATCTACGCACGTCGCGCCGAGGAGATCCGCCTGTCGATCGTCGCGGAGACCGCTCGCTGGCAGTGGCGAGGCTCGTGGACTCGCGATGTTCAGTGGGAGCGTGAGCGTAAGCGCATCATGGAATCGTTTCTCCCTCGTCGGACGGACGTGACGCTCGCGCAGTTAGCTTCCCGGCGATGGCTGTCTCCCGTCGATGTGCCGGCCGTTTCGCGCCCGCCCGGATACGTCGACGCCGGCGCGTCGGTGGCGCTTCGAGCCCTCTTCGGAGAGATCTGGTACACGAGAGATGGATCGGACCCGCGAGCCCTCGGCGGAGCTCCGTCGCCCGCGGCGGAGATCGCCGGAGTCGAGGCCGAGCTCGCTGTTCGAGTGCTCGAGGAAGGGGCGCCCGCGCGAGCGTTCGTCCCGGCGGACGATGCACTCGGCCTCGAGTGGACCGCGCTCGAATTCAACGATGCGGAATGGTTGTCCGGAACCACGGGAGTCGGGTTCGATCGAGGAGACGACTTCGACGAATTCATCGGAACGGATATCGAGCTCGCGATGTTTCAGCAATCGACGAGTTTCTACGCGCGCGTACCGTTCACGCTCGAGTCGACGGAGAATCTGGATTCGAAGGTCTTATCGCTCTTCGTTCAGTACGACGACGGCTTCATCGCGTACGTGAACGGCGAGCGAGTCGCGTCGGCCAACGCGCCGGACGATCCGGCCGCTGACTCGCGTGCCACGGCGACGCACGCCGACTCGTCGGCGGTCGTGTTCGAGCGCTTCGACATCTCGGAGTTTTGGCCCCTCTTCCGTCGCGGAGAGAACTTGCTCGCGATTCACGGCCTCAATCGAACGGCGAACTCGGGAGACGTGCTCGTCGTGCCGGTGATCGAGATCGCGGACGCGAGCGGGGGTGAGCTCACGATCGAGCACACCACGACCCTCACCGCTCGCGTGCGATCGGGCGATGATTGGAGTCCGCCCGTGGAGGCCCTCTACGCGGTCGACGCGAGCGATCTGCGTGTGACCGAGCTTCAGTATCACCCTGCTGCGCCCCTCGAGGATTCCGAATACTCGGACGATGACTTCGAGTTCGTCGAGCTGACCAACACCGGGCCGGTTTCTTTGTCGGTAGCCGGCCTTTCGTTCGAGGGTGGCGTGCGGTTCCGCTTCCAATTCGACCGCGGCGACGCAAACCTGATCCCGCCGGGCGCGTCGATCGTCGTCGTGCGGAATCTCGAGGCGTTCCTCTCGCGTTACGGAGACGACGCGGAGGCGTTCGTCGCCGGCGAGTACGAAGGGCGTCTCGACAACAGCAGCGATACGCTCCGGCTCACGGACGCGCTCGGCGCGACGCTGGTCGAGTTCGCCTATGACGATGCCTGGTGGCCCGTTACCGATGGGAAGGGGCCGTCGCTCGAGATTCGCGACGCGCGGGCGGATCCCTCGCGGTGGGGCGTGCGGGACGCGTGGCAGCCGAGCGAAGCCGAGCTGGGCTCACCCGGATTCCATGCGGGGGGCGGCGGCGACGGAGGCTTGCAGCGGATCGGCGATACGAATCAGGACGGATCGCTCAACATCGCGGATCCGATCGCTCTCCTCGAGTTCCTGTTTGTCGATCCTCAAAGGAAGCTCCCGTGCGCGGGTGACGTCGCGTCGCCTGCCAATCGCCGCGTACTCGACGGGAACAGGGATGGCTTCGTCAACATCGCCGACGCCGTCTTCGTGCTCGAGTACCTCTTCAGCGGAGGTCCGGCGCCGGAGGGCGGTCTCGGCTGCGTCCGAGTCGAAGGGTGCGATAGCGTTTGCGAATGACTTGCGCGATGACAACGAAGGAGAACGCCATGAAGAATCAAAAACCGCTCGCCATCGTTTGTAGTCTATTCGTGTCGATCGCGAGCTCAGTGACCGCGCAGGAGAACATCGCTCTGACGGGGACGGCTCGCCAGTCGAGCGATTTCGCGCCCAACTTCGGTGCGGAACGCGCCATCGACGGCAACTTCGGAAACTTCACGGCAACAGCCACGGCGGATACGCCGGCGATCTGGGAAGTCGATCTCGGTGCGGGCGCCGAGATCGAGCGCATCGTCGTCCACAATCGGGGCGACGGCTGTTGTCAGTCGCGGCTCCGCGACATCACCGTCGCGATTTACGATCTGTCATTCCTCGACGATCCCTTCGGCGATGAGGAGCCGCTGTGGGAGTCCGAGCTTCTCAACGAGCAGAACGAACTCGGTGGCATGACGACCGACGGACCCCCGGAACTCACCGTCGAGCTGGGTGAAATCATCAGCGGACAGTTCGTGCGAGTCACTCGGCTCGGTGATCCCGATCTCATCGGAACCGGCGGCGCGGGCAACGCCGACGAAGCCAATGTGATGTCGCTCGGGGAGGTCGAGGTCTTCGGGACGATTGTCGCGGAGTGCCCGGCCGAGGGCGACGCGGAGTTCGGGGACACGGAGTGCAGTCAGTTCACGGCGAGCGGCCCGGCGGACGGAGGCCCGGGCCTCTATCTTCTCTCGGCCGTCGGGGACGATGCGGGCGGCGATGAGGTCCTCTACACGTTCGTCGCCGAGGAGGAGGGCGGGACGCGATTCGTGCGCGAGGCTGCTCCGACCGAAACCGCAGAGTTCGATCTCGGAGTGGGTGAATGGACGCTGTCGGTGACCGTCGACGACGATCGACTCTGCGACGACACCTCCGAGAACGCGGTCTGTTCCGTGGATGTTTCCATCGGAGCGCCGGACGGCCCCAACAAGGCACTCCTTCGCCCGTCGCGACAGTCATCGGACTTCAATGCGAACCTCGGTGCGGCCCGAGGCAACGACGGCGACTTCGGAAACTTCACGGCGACCGCATCGGCCGACGACTCGCCGTGGTGGGAGGTCGATCTGCAAGAAGACATCGCGATCACTTCGATCGTCGTATCGAACCGCGGAGACGGCTGCTGTCAGTCGAGGCTGCGCGACATCACGGTGACGGTGCTTGACGGGGCTGAGGAGGACGCTGCGGTCGTCTTCGAATCGGAGCTCCTCAACGAGGAGAACGAGCTCGGAGGCGGCGGGCTGGACGGGCCGCCCGTTCTCTCTCTCGATCTCGTCGCGATCACGGGTGGGGCGGTGACGGGGCGGGTTGTTCGCGTGAGTCGCCTGCCCGATCCGGATCTCTCGGGAACGGGAGGAGCCGGAAACGTCGACGAGCCGAACGTGCTCTCCTTGGGTGAAGTCGAGGTGTTCGACGACGTGTGCGAAGAGAGCGTCGCTGCGTGCGATGGACTCGAGATCCTCGGACCGGACGACGGCGGTCCCGGTGCTTACACGGCGATCGCTACGGGTAGCGGAGCTCCCGAGCTCTTCTATACGTTCACCGCGGACAACGGGGTCGATCCCGCTTCCGTCATCGGGCCGCAGACTCTCGACTCCGCGACACTCGCCCTCGGCGCCGGGAGCTGGACGATCACCGCGACCGTCACGGATTCGCGGCGGTGTTTTGAGCCCGGCCCGGATGGAAGCTGCACCGAGCTGGTGGAGGTCACTCCGCTCGGACTCGGCGAGAACGTCGCCCTCGGAAAGCCGGCGACGCAGTCGACCGATTTCACTCCGGCCTTAGGCGCGGGGCTCGGCGTCGACGGAATCCTCGGCAACTTCACCGCGACGGCCGGCGACGACATCGAGCCGTGGTGGGAAGTCGACCTCGAAGGCGAGTTTCCGATCAACGCTATCGTCCTTCACAATCGCGGCGATGGTTGCTGCCAGTCGCGCCTGCGCGACATCACGGTCTCGATTCTCGACGCGGCGGGAGAATCGGTCTGGGAGTCTGAGCTTCTCAACGAGGAGAACGAGCTCGGGGGCGGGACGACCGACGGTCCTTCCCGACTCGTGGTCGATCTTCGCGGCGTCGAGGGAAGCGACATCGCGGGGAGTCGAGTCCGGGTGAGCCGGCTCGTCGACGAAGATCTATCCGGTTCGGGCGGAGTGGGTGGCGTCGACGAGGCCAACGTCCTCTCGCTCGGCGAGGTCGAGGTGTTCTCGACCGAAGACGAACCGCCCGGCACTTCGTTCCGTCGCGGCGACGCCAACAACGACGGCAGCGTCAACATCGCGGACGCGATCTACGAGCTGAACAACCTCTTCGGTGACGGCGCCGTTCCCAGTTGCCTCGAATCGGCGGACGTCAACAGCGACGAGGCTTTCAACATCGCGGACGCGATCTTCCTCCTCAACAACCTGTTCGGCGACGGCCCACCTCCGCTCGAGGGCGTGGGCGAGGACGGATTTGGCTGCGGACCGGACCTGGAACCGGCGACCTCGATCGGTTGCGAGCTCTACGACAAGTGCTGAGACGATCGATCGTTCATTCGGCGTAGCGCGGGGGAAAGACGAGAGACAACTCGCGATCGAGAGGTGATCGTGGGGCGAGGGCGATCCGCGATCGCTTTCCTTCCGTGGAGCCCCGCACGTTCTCTACCTGATGGGGCTCGGGATCCTTTCGAGTGTCATTCGACACGCGATCACGAGCGACCTCGACATGCTCGACTTTCGCGTACTCGCCGTGGCGGGAACGACTCTGGTCTATCTGGGAAAGCAAATCAGCTACTTCGTCGCGTTTCCGCCCTACCTCTTCAATATCCTGGTGAACTCCACCGTCTGCATCGGAGTGACGACGGCCTCGACGTTTCTCCCGCGCCCAGAGTACATGTTGATCGGAATTACGCTCGCCTTGGTCTTCTACTCGTACTCGAACTTCCGCTGGACTCTCCCGAAGAACGTGGAGGCGTACCTGACGGAAGAATAGAGTCGATCGATCAGGGCAAGCCCCCGAATCTCCGCCACCCGTCGCCGCGCCGTTGCGAGCGACGACTCCTACGCGGAGTTCACGCGTTTGCTTTTCGCCCAACTCATTCGCAGCAATCCAGGACGGATGGTCAAGACCGTGCCTAGCGCGATGGTCGCGGACCAACCCGCTACGAAATAGGCGTTGCTCATGCTGTGATCCGTCGCGCCGTACCAGCGCGGAGCGAGATTCATGAGCATGTGCGCCGTGATCGGTACATACAGGTTGCGCGACCACTGGTGCGCCAGCCAAGCGAACCAAACGCCACCGGCGCCGGTCGTGAGCAACGCAGGCCACCCGTTCGCAATGCCGTCCGCGGTCCAGCGCACGTGTACGAGGCCGAAAAACACCGCGCTGACGATCGTCGCCGTCCAGAACTTGACGCCGACCAACTGCACCAACGCCAGCACGAGCACGCCCCGGAAAAACCACTCCTCGGCGATCGGCGCCGAGAAGCCGATACGGATCATCTTGGGTGGGAAGGACGCGGCGTCATCGAGCACGAGACCACGGACGATGCCGACGGCGATGATCGGGATGCAGATGACTCCTCCCACCGCGATCCCTTTCAGCGCGCCGTGGCGTAAGCCGAGGTCGCGGAGCAGGCCCTGCGATTCGCCCGGGCCGACGAAACGCATTATCCTCCACAGGCCCACGCCGAGGACGATCCACAGTATCTCCGTATCCGAGGCCCTCACCCAATCGGGTACGCCGAGTTCTGCCAGCCAGACGTGGAACGACTTGTACACGCCAAGTTCACCGCGGTAACGGACCACGGCGAGCAGCGCCATCGCGAGGAGCCAGACGACGAGGGCGCCGCTGCGGTTCTTCCTGGGTGCGTGCTCGGGGGTGTCGTCTTCAGTCATGCCCGCAGCGCGAGGGTAGCGCGTTTAAGCTCGGATGCGATCGACCTGAGCGCGTACTTCGTGACGCGCGGCTCCCTCCGGAACCCGGTGAATGGGCGTGCCCAGACTCGAACTGGGAACTTCCACCTTGTAAGGGTGGCACTCTAGCCGATTGAGTTACACGCCCATCGATCGTCGATCTGGTGCCGCAAGGTAGCCCGAACGACGGAGAGGATCAACTCCTCGCGCCTTCGATCTCGTGTCCAGTCTTCCCGAGGTCCTCGGTACCCGGCCGACCGCGCCGGCTGTCGAATCCATCGCTTCCTTGCGGTAGAGTTTCCGGCGAGCGCGGAGCGATGTCGTGCGACCTCGCCTCGGCGCCGCGCTCCATCCGTCCTCCGAGAGTGCACTGAAACGATGAGCGAACGTCGCAATCGCCAGTGGCGCGTGAAGAGCCTTCCCCACGGGAGAATACGTCCAGAGGATTTCGAGTTCGTCGAAGACGCCGTGCCTGAAATCAGGGACGGTGAGATGCTCCTTCGCAGTATCTACCTCTCCCTCGACCCCGCGAATCGAGGGTGGCTCTCCGGGCGCCGAACCTACGTCGCTCCCGTACAGGCCGGCGACGTGATGCGCGGTGCAACGGTCGGTGTCGTCGAAGACTCGCGGCTCGAGGGGTACTCCGCGGGTGACCTCGTTCTCTGCGCGATCGGGTGGCAGGACTATGCAGTGAGCGACGGGAAGGGCGTGACGAAGATCCCCTCGGGTCCGCTTCCGCTCACCGCGCATCTCGGTCTTCTCGGCCACATCGGTCTCACGGCGTACTTCGGCCTTCTCGACGTCGGGAAGCCAAAGGCGGGTGAAACGCTGGTGGTCTCCACGGCCGCGGGAGCCGTCGGTTCGCTCGTCAGCCAGATCGGGAAGATCAAAGGCTGCCGTGTCGTCGGGATTGCGGGCGGCGAGGAGAAGTGCTCGTGGCTCACCGGGGAGCTCGGGCTCGACGCCGCGATCGATTACAAGAACGAGAATGTCGCCAAAGCTCTCCGTGCGGCGTGCCCGGACGGCATCGACATCTACTTCGACAACGTCGGCGGCGAGATCCTCGAAGCGGCGCTCTCGCTCATTCGCGAACGGGCGCGCGTCGTGATCTGCGGAATGATCTCGCAGTACAACGCGACCGAGCCCGTTCCCGGGCCGAAGAATCTCATTCAACTCCTCGCTCAGCGGGCGCGCATGGAGGGATTCATCGTCCTCGATTATCTCTCTCGCGCTTCGGAGGCGGTCGGTGAGCTCGTCCGCTGGCACCTCGAAGGGAAGCTCAAGTATCGAGTCGACGTCATCGACGGGCTCGAGCAGGCGCCGGTCGCCATCAACCGTCTCTTCGACGGAACGAACCGGGGAAAGCTCGCGGTGAGGGTCTCGGAGGAGCCGAGTCCGTCCGCGTAAGATCGCCCGCGATGATCGGGTCGGCGATCTCGTCGAACGAGACTGGTCGGCGCTCTTCACTTCGCGATACCATCGCCGCTCGCGAATCTCTCGATTCACTTCTTCTCCTTGCCCTCCCGAAAGCTCAAGCTCGATGCATCGCTCACGCCGCCGGACCCTTCTCGCCGCCGTATCGACGTTCTGTTTGCTCCTCCCTCCCGTGAGTGCGTTCAGCTCTCCTACATTCGACGACACGGACGACAGCGAGCAGGCGCCGGTCCGCATTCTGCGAGTTTCCTCCGGCCGATCCTATACGCTCGACCGGGCGGTGCTCGGCCGGGTCGCGTACGTCGATCGTCGCTACCGCCTCACCGCCCTCCCCGAGCGGCTCGGCGGCAAGATCCTCGTCCGCACGTCGAATGAGGATGATCAGGTCGACGCAGCCGAGCACGTCGTTCTCGAGCTCGCGTCTCCCTCTGCCGTCTACGTTGCCTTCGACGAACGAGCGCGCGCGCGTGCGGACTGGCTCGCCGAGTGGGCGGATACCGGCTGGTGGGTCGGGACGGACGACACGAACTTCGTCGTCTACCAACGCGTGTTCCCGGCGGGGCGAGTTCAGCTCGGCGGAAACGCACGTGCGGGCACTGGCGCCGCGAGTCACTATCTGGTGTTTGTCGAGCCGGGAGGAGCTGCGGTCGAGGGGAAGACTCAGATGCGGCAACTCCTCGCGAACGAGCTTCCCGCCACCTCGCCTCGCGAGATTACGTCCCCGCTTCCGGCGTTGCCGCCCGGATTCTCCGCGTCGCTTTTCGCTACGGAGCCGCTCGTCCGCAATCCCGCTTCGCTTTGCTTCGACGCGCGCGGTCGTTTGTTCGTGAGCCACGGACCGCAGTTTCGAAAACCGCGTCCGGATACGCCTGGCGACACGATCTCGATCCTCTTGGACGACGACGGCGACGGCGTCGCCGACCGCACGAAGACGTTCGCCACCGGATTCAATTCCGTTCAGGGTATGGCCTGGAAGGGACGCGATCTCTGGGTCGCCAACGCGCCGGAGCTCACGATCGTTCGCGACCTCGACGGCGACGACGAAGCCGACGAGTACGTGCTCGTCTACGCCGACCTCGGGAATCTCGAGCACGGTATTCACGGCCTCAACTGGGCTCCCGACGGCAGGCTCTACATGTCGAAGGGAAACTCGAAGGGGAAGAACGAAGACGGTCGCCACGCACCGAAACCCTTTCGCGATCTTTGGGGCGCGGACGAGCCGGAGGGGATCCCCGAGTTTCCGGCGCCGCAGATCTTCAAGAAGGGCGAGTACCGAAAGGGCTACCACGACCCGAGTGATGACTGGGGGCGCGAAGGCGGAGTCCTCCGATGCGAAGACGGCGGTGCGAACCTCGAGATCATCTCGCGCGGCTTTCGCAATCCGTGGGACATCGCGTTCGACGACGGCTTCGACTGGATCGGCACCGACAACGATCAAAACGACGGCGATCGCGTCTTCATGCCATTCTTTGGAGCCCACTTCGGGTGGGGACACCTCTGGAGCTACAACTGGACCGGCGAAGACCACGCGCCGACCGTTCCCATCAGCGCGCCCGTGTTTCACGGCTCGGGAACGGGAGTCGTGTTCTCGGCGTCGCCTCGGTTTCCGCTCGCATATCGCCACGTGTTTTTGATCAACGACTGGGGGCGGAAAGTGACCTACGTCTTCCGGCCGTCCTGGCACGGATCCCTCATGACCGAGGAGTCGGGCGAGCTCGAAGAGTTCGCGCGCGAGCAGCCGGGAGGTCTCTATCGGCCTTCCGACATTGAGGTCGGTCCCGACGGAGCGCTCTACGTCGGCGGGTGGGGGAGCGGCTACGGCGTGGAGTGGACGAAGCTGAACACCGAGATGCGAAACGAAGGAAGGATCTTCAAGATTCGCTACGACGGGATTCCGCTCGCGACTCGGGACGAATGGTGGACCGAGAAACGAGCGAAGCCGCTCGCCGAGTGGTCGACGGCCGAGCTGATCGAGGATCTGTCGCAAGAAGCACTCCCCGTGTGGCGAGTCGACGCGCAGGAAGAGCTCGTCCGCCGCGGTCCCGCCGGACGCGACGATCTCATCCGCGCGATCGAGGCGCGTGAGCTCACGAAAGCACAAGAAACTTGGGCCGTCTGGGCGCTCGCCCGGATCGACCCGGAAGACGCAGCGATCGATTTCATCTTGGCGCGCTTCTACCTCGACGGCGGCGCGTCGATCAACCTGAAGGTTCAAGCCATCCGAACGCTCGGATTCCGCGTGAGAGCACGGCTCCCGCGTGGCCGTCTGCCGACGTTGATCTCGAGCGCACTCCGACATGCCGACCCGCGCGTTCGCCACGCCGCCGTCGACGCGATTTGGCAGGCGCGACAGTCGTTTCTCGCAGATCGACTTCTTCAGGTCGCGGCGTCGGACCCTGACCGGCTGACGCGTTACTCCGCGTGGAATGCCGTTGCCGAGTTCATGGACGTCGCTAGCCGTAAGCGTCGCCTTCGCGATCCGAATCCTCGCGTCCGCCTCGCCATCCTGCTCGGACTTCTGGCGCGCGTGGAGCTCGAAGCGGACGAAGTCGCGGAGTTCGCGAATGGGGAGTCCGACCCGGACGTCCTCGAGTGGGCGCTCCGTTGGCTCGTCCAGACGAAACCGACGCACTGGCGCGGGAAGAAGCCCGCTCTCGGCGGCTTGGCATCATCGCGTGCGATCGTGGATCGAATCGAACGAACGAGCGAGTCGCGCGTGCGGAAACGTCTTCTCGAGCTCCTCGCGTCTCTCGGCGCCGGCGGCGACGAGTGGGAGCGAGTCACCTCACTCTACCGGGAGAGTTCAGGCGACCTCGAGAGCAGAACACTCCTTCTCCGCGCGCTCGCGGCTGATCGACGGAGCTTCTCGCTTCTCTGGGAAGCGCTCGGCACCGAGTCGACGCGGCTTCGTGAAGCAGCGGTCGACGGGTTCGTCCGGCACGGGCGCGTCGCGCGCGATTCGCTGCTCGAGCTCTTTGCCCGACCGGGGGCCTCGGCCCCGTTGCCGCCGGGCGCCGTGTCGGCCCTGGCTCGTCTTCACGGAGCGAACGAGCCGTGGACCGCCTCGGGAGCGATCGTCGAACGCCTTGCTTTGTTTTATCGAGAGAGCGACTCACCGATCGACCGCGCCAACGTCGTCAGGATACTTGCCGACGCGAGCGCGAACTCGTGGCGAGTCGAAACTCGCGAACGAGAACAAGCACGCGCCGTCCTCTCGAGCGCCGCGGAAGACGCGGATCCGCGAGTCCAAGACGCCGCTCTCGTGCTCGCGGCGAAGCTCGGAACGAACGTCTCGATCACGCCCCGCGAAGCTTCCTCGGTCGCGAAGATCGTCGAGTTGACACCCGAGGCGGACGTCGCGCTCGGAGAGTCGATCTTCTTCGACGCGAACCGGGCGAACTGCGTCGGGTGCCACCGGATCGACGGACGCGGCGCAGCGTTCGCGCCAGATCTTTCCGACGTCGGGCTCCGGGCCGACCGCGAGACCCTCGCGCGCGCGATCGTCGAACCGAGCGCGGTGATCACCGAAGGCTTCCGTGCTTACGATGTCGTCACCGACGACGGGACCGCGTACTCGGGTCTCGTCCTCGAGGAGACGAGCTCGACTCTGCGTCTCGTTCTCTCGGACGGCCGGGACGTCGCGATCGAGAAGGAACGAATCGCCGAGCGGCAGACGACGGAGCGTTCGGCCATGCCGGACAATTTCGGCGTCCTTCTCGCCGACACCGAGCTCGCTGCACTCGTCGCCTATCTCGAAGAGCGAACGAACCGATCCGCGGGGCGCGAGCAGTCGTCGGTAGCACGGTCAGGGAACCTCGTCAGCTTCGAGCGCGTACGGGGAGCGCTCCGCATCTTCGTCGGCGGCGCGGAGCTCGCGACCTACGTGTACGAGGACCCAAAGGTCGCGCGACCGTTTCTCGCCAACGTCAAAGTCTCGGGCGGCGTCGCCGTAACGCGTCCGCATCCGCCGGTCGAAGGCGTCGACGCAAGCGATCATGCCGCGATGCACCCCGGCGTTTGGCTGGCCTTCGGCGATCTCGCCGGCGCGGACTTTTGGCGCAACCGCGGCCGTGTCGAGCACGTCCGGTTCACGAGCTCGCCGCGCGGCGGCCGAGGTCGAGGGTCGTTCGCGGTCGAGAACCGTTACGTAGCGAACGGCCGCGAGATTTGCCGGCAAACGTGCCGGTACACGATCGAAGGGCGGCCCGAGGGCGCGCTCATCCGCATCGAGACGACGTTCCGAAGCGACACGGCAGAGTTCGATTTCGGCGAACAGGAAGAGATGGGGCTCGGCGTTCGCCTCGCGACCGGGCTCACGGTGAAGACCGGAGGGCGCATTCTCAACTCGAGCGGCCTCGTGAACGAGAGCAACGTCTGGGGGAAGCAGGCCGATTGGTGCGACTACAGCGGCGTCGTGGGTGCCCGGCGGATCGGCCTCACGCTCTTCGCGCATCCCGAGAATCCCCACCGACCGTGGTTCCACGCGCGCGACTACGGAGCTCTCGTCGCGAATCCGTTTGGTCGGCGAGCCGGAGCAAGGGAGCGAACTTCCGTGACGCAGGGGCAGCCGTATCGACTGCGGTTCGGCGTTCTCGTCTACGCGGCGAATGCGGCCGCCCCGATCGACTTCGCGAAGGTATTCGCGAATTACGTCTCAGGCTCGAAAGACTGAGGTTCCCGCCTGAACAGAGCCGGCTAACGCCTACGCCGTATCGCCGCGGCTTCAGCCGCTGCGTCGAATCTCGGGTTTCGTTTGGACGGCACGGGAGCACCTACCGCTTCGCGCCACGCCTTGAGTCGGCGGTGGAGCTCGTCGCGACGCTTCGGTTCCGCCTCGGCGAGGTTGTGTCGTTCGCGGACGTCCCGGCGGAGATCATAGAGCTCGAGCCCACCGTCCTCGAAGTACTCGTGGAGCTTGTAGTCCCCGAGTCGGATCACGGAGCAGGGCCGCGTGCGGAAGAGCGGATCGCGCTGCTCGTCGATCACGCGGTAGCTCTCGAGGTACGCCGGGAAGTGCCAGAAGAGTGGGCGGTCGCCGAAGGTCACGAGCTCCTTCTTGAGAAGTGGGACGAGACTTCGACCGTCGAGCCGGCTCGAGTTTCTCTCGACGTTCGCGATCTCGAGGAGTGTCGGATAGAGATCGACGCCGATCACTGGTTCATGGCACGTCGATCCGGGCGAGACGACCTCCGGCCAGTGAACGAAGAGCGGAACGCGGATCCCACCTTCGTAGTACGTCCCCTTGTACCCCCACAGCGGATCCATGTCCGTCGCCGGACCGTAGCCGCCGTTGTCCGAAAAGAAGATGGTGACGGTGTTCTTCACGAGGTTTTCGTCCGCGAGCGCGCGGACGATGCGTCCGACGCCGTCGTCGACCGCCTGGATCATCGTGGCCATCTCCGTGTGGCGGTGGAGCGTTCCCGGTTTTTTCTTCCGGTATTTTTCGAGGAGATCGTTCTTCGCCTGGATCGGAGTGTGAACGGCAAAGTGCGAGAGGTAGACGCACCAAGACTTCTCCTTGCTCGACCGGATGAACTCGATGGTTCGGTCGGTGAGGACGTCCGTCAGGTACGTCCCGTTGGGACCGAGATGACCACGGAATCCCGGCAGCTTCTGGTGGTCCACCGCAACGTCGAATCCTTGGGCTTTCGGGTCACCGCCCAGATGCCATTTGCCGAACATCCCCGTTCGGTAGCCCGCGTCTTGCAGCCGCTCCGCCCACGTGACGATGTCCGGCCGGAGATCCGTCGTCCCTGCGATGTGCTCGAGCCGCCGCCACTTCGCTTTTCCTCGTGGTCGCGTGCCGACGTTGAACACACGGTGCCGCGGAGTGTACTGACCGGAAAGGAGAGACGCCCGGGCCGGCGCGCAGTTGGCCGCACACGAGTAGGCGTCGGTGAAGACCATTCCGTTCTTTGCGAGGGCGTCGAGGTGCGGCGTCTCGTAGAAGTCGGAACCCATGTAGCTTGTGTCTTTCCAGCCGAAGTCGTCGAGGTAGATGAAGAGAACGTTCGGCGGGTCGGCCGCGACGGCTGAGCCCGTCGCGAGCGCTGCGGTGACGACGAGGACGACGATAAGCGGGCGCCGCATGAGCGAGTGACTCCGAATCATGACTTGGATGTGCCTGCGCTGGATGTATCGTCAGAGTACCGCACCGCAGTCGGATGGCACAGCACGGTTCGATGCTCAGCGGCGTCGAATGCGGTGGAGATCTTCGCGCGCCGACCGGAGGTGAGGGTCGTTCGGACGCGCGGCTTCCCAGCGATCGAGAACGGTCTCGGCGGCGGCGAAGTCTCCCGCTTCGGCGTGAAGTCGAGCGAGATCGCGGTACGCGTAGTTGTTGCGCGGCTCGGCTTCGATCGCACCCTCGAGGATGCGGCGAGCCGCCTCGGCGTCGCCCGATCTTCGGTGCAGCTCCGCGGCGAGGAGGCGGTCCTTGTAGAGCGGCGAGTGAGTCAGCGCATCGCGTAGCCACCGCAGACCGCCGGTCGTTCTACCGGTCGAGCAGAGTAGCTTCCCGAGCCGAACGCGAAGCTTCGATTTTTTCTCGGGACGGACGTTCGGCTCGTCGATCGCGGCGAGGTATTCGCGCTCGAGGAATTCTGTGTACGCCGCGGCGTCGGCGCTTCGACCCGGCGGAGGACGTTGGGCGACTCGAATCCAGTGACTCCGAAACTCGAGACCCGCGAGGGCACGTCGTTCGACCGGCATGTGGCAGTTCACGCAGCCCGAATCCGCGCTGCGGGCGACATCTTCGTGCGCGGTCTCGACGTCCGTATGACAACGCTGACAACTCCGGTCAGGGTCGATCGAAGTTTCGCCGACGTTTCGGTGCGGATCGTGACAGTCGAGGCAGGAGATGGTCCGCTCCGGTGGGGACTTCCGGAAGCACGCGCTCAGCATCAAGCTCGCTCCGGCGTGACGCGCGAGTGTGGGGCGAGCCTCCATGACGCGCTCGGGTTCCATGTCCGCCGGACGGCGATGGCAGCCGGCGCAGAATCGCGTCGAGTCGGCCGGCGTGAGATGACCGGGATTGAAGATTCCCCAATCGGCAGCGCCGCCCGCCACGGCGGCGAGGTGAACGCTCCCCGGGCCGTGACAGCGTTCGCATTCGACGCCGAATGCCGACGAAGCCGGGTCGAAACGATCACCGCTGACGGTGAGTACGGTCGAGTGGCACTCCAAACAGTCGCGAGAAAACTCCGGCGAGCGCGCGTAGCCGAGCGGGTGGGGGTCGCCGCCCGAGCCGGGCGTCATGATCCACTCCCCTCGCTCCGTGAGATGCGTGAGTCGCAGCTCGCGAATGCTGGGGCCCGGTTCGAAGCTCACGGGCGTGACGGCGCGAGTTCCCGATCCGAGAACGACCGCGACGTCTGCTCGTCGCGCGGGCGACGGGCCGGGCGTGGATTCGAACACGACTCGGTCGCCCTCGAGGAGGATCCTCGGCGGAGGGCCTTCGCTCTTCGGCCACCGGACCGGATCTGCGAGTTGCGCGCCGTTCGGTTCTACCGAGCGAAACCAGCCGTCACGATGCGAAGCGGAGAGGCGCCGAGCACTTTGTGCCATGTGATTGTGCGCGCTGAGTTCCACGTGCTCGGAGTGGCAGGCACGGCATGCTTCGGCGCCGACGTACGTCGCGCCGCTTCGTGTCCGAGCGTCGTCCGCACCGAATCCGACGACGGGGGAGTTCGGAGGAACGGCATTCGAAACTCCCGCGGGAATCGCCGGAGGGCCTCCCCGATAGCACCCGGCGAGCGTCACCGCGATCAAGATGAGCCCGCCGGGCACGGCGAAGGACGCGGGTGAGTGCGGCTCGGTGCGCCGTCGAAGCGTCGCGAAGCCGATCTCGACCACGTAGGAGAATCTCGCGCGAGTCGGGAAGCGTCGATCGACCATCACACCGGCCATCCTCCCGCGACTGGCGCCGAACGCAATCGAGAAACGATCCCGTCGCCGTCGAACGCCAAGACCGACCGCGCGGATTCGCGTAGAATCGAGATTCACTGCGGCCAGGACCCGACGCCCCGACGGGCGGCGGATCCACTTCGAGGGTATAGAGAGCGCGATGAAACGACCCGAGGAGAACGGTTCGATTCCGAACCCGTCCGATTCTCCTCGGGTGAGGGCGCGAAATTTACCGCGCTGGAAGAAGATCGTCTTTTCCCTCGTCGTCGTCGGTTCGGTTCTGTTCCTGATGGAGGCCGCTCTGTGGATCGCCGGAGTGCGTCCGATCGCGTACGACGAAGATCCCTACGTCGGCTTCGCATCGTATCTGCCGCTCTTCGTCGAGGACGTCCGTGGTGGCGAGACGACGCTCTCGACGGCGCCGGGAAAGATCGCGCTCTTCAATCCGCAGGCCTTCACACGCGAGAAGCCTTCGGACACCTTCCGCATCTTCTGCGTCGGCGGGTCGACGACGTACGGACGACCCTACACCGACGCGACGTCGTTCGCCGGTTGGCTGCGCCGAATGCTTCCGCTGGCCGACTCGTCGCGCAACTGGGAAGTGATCAACGCCGGTGGCATCAGCTACGCGAGCTATCGCGTCGCGCGCCTGATGGATGAGCTCGTAGGCTACGATCCAGACCTGTTCATCGTCTACACCGGTCACAACGAGTTTCTCGAGAAGCGAACGTACGCCGACCTCGGAGAGACGTCGGAGCTCTTCCTCGCGATCGCGGGGTTCTTTAGTCACACGCGAATCTACTCTCTCGCTCGTCGTGCGCTGCGCGGACCACCGGAATCGCGGGCCGCGGTCGACTCGCGCCCGGTTCTTGCCGAGGAGGTGGACGCGATCCTCGATGAAACGGTCGGTCCGTCGACGTACACGCGGAACGACGCTCTTCGCGACGTAGTTCTCCAGCACTTTCGCTTCAATCTCGTTCGCATCGTCGAGCTCGCCCGATCGGCGGGCGCCAGCGTTCTGTTCGTCACACCCGTTTCGAACCTCGAAGACTGTACGCCGTTCAAGAGCTCCTACTCGGACACTTTGCCAGAGGAGACGCGACTCGAGTGCGAGCGACTGATCTCTCGCGCCGCCGCGACCGGAGCACGGGACGCGATCGAGCTTCTCGATCGGGTCCTCGCGCTGGATCCCCGACACGCCGGCGCACAGTTTCGACGCGCGAGGGCCCTCGCCGAGCTCGGGCGGGAAGCAGACGCCGAATCCGGTTACCGCCGGGCACG
This sequence comes from Planctomycetota bacterium, assembly GCA_965223845.1. Classification (GTDB taxonomy): domain Bacteria; phylum Planctomycetota; class UBA8108; order UBA8108; family SXIK01; genus CBDCXR01. The sequence continues at coordinate 844,154 of CBDCXR010000004.1, forward strand.
CGACGAAGATGTCTGTTCTCTTCGGGCCCTTTCGAGCATCGTCGATTCCGTACGCTCCGTGGCGGCGGAGCGGGGCGTCGCGCTCGTCGACTTCGAAGCGATCGTCGCGCGAGACCCGGCGCTTCGCTTCGACCGGGAACTTTTCCTCGACCACGTACACTTGACCGTCGACGCGCACGGACGCCTAGCCGAGGAGATCGTGAGGGAGCTCGCGCGAGACGAGATCGTTCGACCGGAAGAGGGCTGGGAGGAGGCAGCGGTCGCCACTGTCGAGCGTGAGATCGAACAGAACATCGACAGAGCGGAGCACGCCGAAGCACTGAAGAACGTCGCCAAGGTCTTCGCGTGGGCCGGCAAGTTCGACGATGCGTCTCGCATCGCTCAACGCGCCGTCGGTCTCGACGCGGAAGATGCGGAGACCCACTTCGTGCTCGGAGTCACGGCGGAGAGAGCCGGCGCGCTCGATCGGGCGCAGTCGAGCTACGAGCGGGCCGTTGAGATCGATCCCGAGTACGCGGAGGCGCACAAGAATCTCGGCCGAGTCGCGGGAATCGCCGGGCGCTGGGGCGACGCCCGCGCCGCCTACGAGCGTGCGCTTTCCTTGCGCGCCGAGTACGTCGACGCGCTCGAAGGATTGGCTCATGCGCTCGACCGTCTCGGAGCCGGGGACGAGGCGCTGGCGAAGCTGCGTGAGGCGCTTCGAATCGATCCGGGACGGAGCGACGTGCACGCACGGCTCGGACTTCTCCTGCGAAAGCGAGGTGAGCTTCCAGCCGCGGAACATCATCTTCGTGAAGCGGCGCGCATCTCACCGGACGATGCCCGAGCGCACTCCAATCTCGCGATCGTGCTCGACGAGCGCGGCAACGCATCGAAAGCCCGCGAGCACTACCAGGCGGCGCTCCGCCTTCGGCCTGACTACGTCGTCGCCCTCGATAACTACGCCAATCTATTCGCACGTGAAGGAAACTTGTCCGGGGCTATCGATCAGTTCGCCGCGGCATTGCGCTACGATCCGGAGCACGCGGGAATTCGGCAGAAGCTCGACGTGATCGCGTCGCGGCTGCGACGGGTCCTCGCCGTGAAGCCGGCGGACGCGGAAGCGAGCTTCTATCTCGGCCTCGCCGAGCGTGCGCTCGGAGACGATGCCGGCGGGCTCGAGCGGCTACGGCAGGCGGAGGAACTCGCGCGAGCGGCGGGTGACGCTCGACTCGCGAACGAGATCGCCGCGCGGGTGCGGAGTACGACCCGGTGAGATCGCCCGCCCTTCGCGCAGTTCTCTCCGTACGACGACCGGCTCTCGCCGTCGCGGCGGTGCTCTCGATCGTCGCGTGCGGCGACTCGGGTGCACGTCGCCCGGAGGTGTCGCCGAGCTTTGCCGCCGAGCTCGAACCCGCCGTTCGCCGGCAGTTCGAAGAGACGCTCGAGCGAGCGCAAACGCATCCGGACGACGGCGACGCCCTCGGATCCATCGCGCAGTGGTTCGACGCCTACGGCTATCCGGAGCGAGCGGCGCTCTGGTATCGACGGGCACGGGAGATCGCTCCGGAGGATCCGAGGTGGCCCCGGCACCGCGCGCGGCTCGCGGCCGCCGCCGGCGATACCGCCGAAGCGATCGCTCATGCCCGCGCCGCGACGGAGCTCGAATGGGATGCTTGGACGTCCCTCCTCCTCGTGCGACTCCTTCGCGAGACGAGAAACCTCATCGAAGCGGAGCGCGAAGCTAGGCGAATCCTCTCGGCTGCTCCCGATGACCCGGGTGCGCTCAGCGAGCTCGCCCGGATCGCGATCGAGAGGGGTGAACTCGACGCGGCGCAGGCCCTGGCCGAACGCGCGCGAGCGGCCGCACCCGACGGCGCGGCGAGCCTCCACCTGCTCGTCGCGATCGCGACTCGCCGCGGCGACAAAGCTACGGCGCGTCGGTACTCAGCCGAGCTCGCAAAGCTCTCGAGTCGACCGGCGCCCGACCCGATCGAGCTCGCGCTGTCCGAGCTTCGGCTCGACACCGAGTCGCTGCTTCGCCGCGCCGCGGCTCGATTCAAAGCCGGTGAGTTCACCGCGGCCCTCGCGCTCTACGAGCGCTGCGAATCGAGTCGAGACGATCTCACGATGCTCGACTACAACATCGGCTTCTGCCTCCAGCGGCTCGGACGGACGAACGACGCGCGCGCTCGGTATCGACGGTTTTTGAGCCATCGCCCCGAGAGCGTCGACGGCTGGAACCATCTCGGACTCTGCGATCTCGAAACGGGAGATCTCGCCGCGGCCGGGGCGGCGTTTGATCGCGCGCTGGCGCTCGATCCAAATCGTCCGAGCACGCTTCGGAATCGCGCCGGCGTAGCGATCCGTCAGCGCGATTTCGCTCGTGCGTCTGAATTGCTCTCGCGCGCGATGGCCCAGGGCGGAGGCACAGCAGACGAGCGTGTCGAACTCGCTGCGCTTCTCCATGGTCAGGGGGATTTCGACCGAGCGCTCGCACAGCTCGCGGCGGCACTCGCTGCACATCCGGGCCACACCGCGGCGCGCGAGGCCGTCGCCCGGGGCGCGGGACGCGTCGACCTCGCGACGGACGATCGTGGACTAGCCGCGTTTCTCGCGCGGCGGGAGTTTCACGCCGCAGCGATTTCGCTACTCCGGCAGAGCGTCGAACGCGGGGAGTGGAAGAGCGCGGTGGCGCTCGCTTGGCTGCTCGCGACTTGTCCCGAAGTCTCTCTTCGTTCACCCCTCGAGGCGATTGCGATCGTCGAACCGCTCTGCCGCGGCCCGGCCGCTTCCGATCCCGTCGCGCTCGACACGCTCGCGGCTGCGTACGGCGCCGCAAAGCGCTGGTCGGACGCCGTGGAAACCGCCGAGCGGGCGGTCGAGCTCGCTCGCTCACGCGCCGCGTCAGCGTCGTCCGCGGTCCGCGTGGAAGCGATGGAAGCCCGTCTGAGCATGTACCGTAAGCAGATCCGGGAGGCCGAGTGACGGAACGGGGATGGCGAGGATCTTCAGCAAGGATTTGAGCTCGGTGGCAGAGCGATCCATTCGGTCGCGCTCCTCGCCGAGCTTCCGCGACGATTCCTCCGGATTCGCTCGTGGCTCGTTTCGCGTCGCGGATCGGGAAGCTTCGCGTTTCGACTTCGGACGCGTTTTCTCCGAAATGCGCAGGCGAAACCCATCGCCCATTCACGGTTCTCGTCCGCGAGATCGATTCTTCGCGCGCGCGCGCGGGCCGTGGAGCGCGCTCGCTCGTACGCTCACGGTCGTCGCGACGACCATGAGCGTGCTCGCGTGCTCGGGTGAGCGGCCGAACGAGGTGCGATCGTCGACCCCGATGCCTTCGCCGCCTCGATTCGTCGACGGCACAGCGTCCGCAGGAATCGAATTCGCGCACGAGAGCGGTGCGCGGGGTCGATACTTCCTCCCGGAGATCATCGGTTCGGGGTGTGCCGTGTTCGACTACGACGGGGACGGTGATCTCGATCTCTTCTTCGTCCAGGGCTCGCTCATCGATGGAGCCGCAGGGGAAGAGAAGGCGGGGCCGACGCATCGATTGTTTCGAAGCGAGCTCGCCGGCGGAACATCGCTTCGCTTCATCGACGTGACGACGGACGCCGGAGTTGGCTTTCGCGACTGCGGAATGGGCTGCGCAGTGGGAGATGTCGACGGCGACGGCCACCGAGATCTCTACATCACCGCCTTCGGGCCGAATCGACTCCTCCGAAATCGAGGGGACGGTAAGTTCGGCGACGTGACGGACGCAGCTGGTTTGGGAGACTCCGGGTTTTCGACCAGCGCGTCGTTTCTCGACTACGATCGGGACGGCGATCTCGATCTTTTCGTCGCTCGCTACGTCGACTACGCGCCCGCGGAAGACCGCGAATGCACTCGGCTCGGCGGGCGGCGCGACTACTGCGGGCCGCTCAGCTACGCACCGATTTCGGATCGACTCTTTCGCAATGAAGGCGACGGAACGTTTACGGATGTTTCGGTTGAGACGGGAATCGCAGGAGCCTCGGGGTACGGACTGGGTCTCGTCTCCCGCGACTTCGATGGCGACGGCTGGGTGGACGTGTTCGTTGCCAACGACGCGTCGCCAAATCACTTCTGGCGAAATCGCGGCGGCCGACGTTTCGAGAACGTCGCGCTAGAGCTCGGTGTCTCGGTCAACGGTGAGGGGCGAAACGAGGCCGGGATGGGCGTTGCGGCGGCGGATTTCGACCGCGACGGTCAGCTCGACCTCTTCTTGACTCACGAACGCGGAGAGTCGAATACTCTCTATGAGATGCGAGACGGCTACTACGTCGACGCGACGACGCAGCGCGCTCTGGGAGCCGTGAGTCGTCCCTTCGTGGGTTTTGGAACCGTCCCCATCGACTTCGACCGAGACGGGTGGCTCGACATCTTCGTCGCGAACGGAGCGGTGAGAAAGCTCCCGAATCGATTGGACGCGGCGAATCCCTACGTCCAGCCAGACCGACTCTACCGTCGCGGCGCCGAGCGATTCACCGAGGTGAGCGCGGAAGATTCCGGAGCGATCGCTGAGCTGCACGCAAGTCGTGGCGCCGCGACCGGCGATCTCGATCAAGACGGCGACGTCGATATCGTCGTCACCTCAAATCGAGGGCAGGCCCGAATCCTGCTAGACGATTCGAAGAGAGACTCGAATTGGGTCTCGCTAGAACTCGTTGGCCGGCCTTCGAATCGCGACGCGTACGGCGCGCGTGTGCGGATCGATCTCGCCAGTGGAGGCACCGTCCTGCGCTGGGCGGGAACGGACGGCAGCTACCTGAGCGCGAGCTCTCCCCGACTCGTCGTCGGGCTCGGAAAGGGCGTCGCCGAGAGGATCACCGTTGCCTGGCTGTCGGGAGCCGTCGAGACGTGGACCGCGATCCCGTCGCGATCTCGATTCGTCTTGCGCGAAGGGAGCGGGAGCCGTCCGCCCGAGTGATCTGCGAGTGAGGCCCGGAGAACGATCTTCGCACTCAGCGCGTGTCGAGGCACAATCGAGACGATCGAAGACTCCGGTGAGCGCGACCGATCGCGCTGCGGGCGCGCTCGTCCGGGTCCTCGACCGACGATCTGCGGCTCGCACGAGAGAGATGTCATGACGATGGCAACGACGGCTCGGGTTTTCGCGTGGACCGCAGCCGTCATCGTGCTCTCGCGGGTTGATTTGTCTCTCGCGAGCGATCTCGTCCCGAGTGGCGATATCGTCATCAGCGAAATCTCGTACAACCCGCCGCCCGAGCTGGGTCCCGACTCGGCGCTCGAGTTCGTCGAGATTCACAACCGGAGCGACGCGCCGGTCGATCTCTCGGGCTGGCGTCTCAAGGATGCCGACGATGCGCACGAGTATCGGATTCCCGGCGGCGTCGAGTTGCCGCCGGGTGGAGATCTCGTTATCGCGCGCGACCCCGCGAGTCTACGGGCGGTGTACGGCGATGACGTCGAGGCCGTCGGGCCGTTCGACTTTGGACTCGGGAACGGCGGCGATACCGTTCGTCTCTTCGACACCGCCGGACTGCTGGTAGATCGCGTCGAGTACGAAGACGACGGCGCGTGGCCGGTCGAGGCCGATGCGAACGGTGCCACCCTCGAGCGGATCTCGCTCTCGTCCGACCGCACCGATTTCGCAAATTTCGCGGCGAGCGACGACGACGGCTTGCCGGGGACGCCCGGGGCGGTGAATTCGCGCTCCGGCGAGATACCGTCCCGCCACGCCGTCGTGATTAGCGAGGTGCAGTATCATCCGGTCGTCCTGCCGGGTGCGAGTCCGCTGCTTCACTGCAGCGACGACGAGTTTATCGAGATCTACAACGGAGGTTCGACCGCGATCGACATTTCGGGTTGGCGCTTTGCGGACGGAATTCGCTACGAGTTTCCCGCGGGGACGGAGATCGGTCCCGGCGAACACCTCGCACTCTTTCGCGACCGAGAGGCATTCGAGTCCAAGTACGGGAGCGACGTTCCCGCGCTCGGGCCGTACGCCGGTGCTCTCGACAACGGGGGAGAACGAGTCCTTCTCGTCGACGCGGAGAGCCGACCCGTCGACGTCATCGACTACGACGACACGTTTCCGTGGCCCGTCAATCCGGATGGAATCCGCGGATCGATCGAGCTCGTCGACACGGACCGCGACAACGACCGCGGCGGCGCATGGCGCGCGAGCCGCGACCCCTTCGGCTCTCCCGGCCGCACGAACTCCGTTCGCCGCGAGTTTCTCGACACGGGATCCCACAGCGGACCGCAGGTCACGAAGATCCGTGCCGTCGCCGCGAGCGATCGCGACCGGCGAGAGCTCACGTCGCGGGATCGGGTGATCGTCGAGGCTCGGATTCTCGATCGGGACGGCGTCAGCGACGTCGCTCTCGAGTGGCAGGTGTGCTCGCCCGGCGACTACATACCGCGCACGGATGAGCGTTTTGACACCGAGTGGAATTCGATGCGTATGCGCTACGACGTCGACTCGACGGTGTTCACCGCCGTTCTGGAGCCGTTTCCGCACCGCACGCTCGTCCGGTATCGCATCCGAGCGACGGACGCGGGCGAATCTCCCGTCTCAACGGACGCTCCAACGCGCGAGGATCCCGAGCCAAACCTCGCGTTCTTCGTTTACGACGGCGTTCCCGATTACATCGCGTCCGAGCGGAGCGCATTCGGGGATCCCGGATACGTTCACACCGGGCTCGATCGAGTTCCGGTCTACCACGTGATCGGACGCGCAGCGGATATCGAGTCACTCCTCTACGAGAGATTCCCCCTCGATGACGTCTACCGCTGGCACGTCACCTTCGTCCACGAAGGGCGCGTGCACGACCATTGTCGTATCCGCCTGCGGACCGGGCACCGCTACAGTTGGCCCAAACGCGCGCTCAAGATTCGGTTCAACAAAGGCAATCTCTTTCGCGGCAGATTCAACGACGGTGAGCGTTATCCGAGTGCTCGGCGCACCTTGAACCTGAACACGGCCCAGCACGACCCGGGAAAGCCGCGCGGCGAGTCCGGTGTGTTCGAGACGCTCGCCTGGAAGCTCTTTCGGGATGCTGGCGTCTTTGCGGCGACGACGACCTTGATCCAGCTCCGGATCGTCCGTTCTCCAGACGAGCACGCGCAATTCGACGGAGACTTCTTCGGCGTCTATCTCGAGGTTCAGTCGCTCGATGAGCAAGCTCTCAAGGAGCAGGGGCGTCCCGCCGGCGAGGCTGATCGACTGTACAAAATGGCGGGAGCTCCCGAAAAGAGGCATCCCGATTGCGATCTCTCGACGGACGACGTCGACGCATTTATGGCCGGCTACGAAACGAACCCCGGGAGAGAGTGGTACGACGAGCACCTCCATCTCGAGCGGTACTTCGCGTTTCGGAGCGTCGTGGAGCTCGCCGACAACCACGACATGGATTCGCTGAAAAACTTTTACTACTACTTCGACAGCGAATCGCGGCGCTGGGAGGTCGTTCCGTGGGACCTCGACAACACGTTCGGCGCGCAGGCGAGCGGAGACGAACCGCTCAGCAACCGCGTCCTCCCGCTCTACCCGGCAGAATCGCGAAACCATCTTCGCCACGCGTGGCAGCTGCTCTACGACGAGCGGAGGATGTTCTCGATGATCGATGAACTCCGCGAGTTGATCGGTCCTCTCGCCGATGCCGACCAGGACCGCTGGGACACCGAACCGCGCGTCGCCTGTCCGACCTGGCCATCGCGTCCCGAGGGAAACTGTCTTCAGTATCGCTCGTTCGAAGTGCGAATGCGGGAACTCAAGCGGTGGATCCGCAGTCGGTCGAAGTTCGTCCGCGCTCTCTTCGTGGATCCTGCCGCGCCGCGTGCGCCGTCGAGCGCGCTCGCGTGGGAAGACGGGCCGCTGGCGCGCCCGATCGTCCTTCGCTCGAGCGAGTTCGACGATCCCGATCCCGGCGATCTCCATTCCGCGTCGCGCTGGCTCGTCATCGAGCGCGGCGGAGATTGGGCTGAGCCCCTCTGGGAGTGGACGTCGACGGTCGATCTTTCGCGGACGAGTGTGCCCGACGAAGCTTTACCCGATGGCGGCGAGTTCCTCTTCCGCGTCGCTCACCGCGACACGAGCGGACGCTGGAGCCTCTACTCGGAACCCTCGGGTTTTTCCGCTGGGGTGCAGGCCGCAGCGCCGGGGCGACCTCGCTCTCTCCGCGCGGAGTCGGTCGGCGCCGGCCTCGCGGTCATCGCGTGGTCCGCCAGCGAAGGCGACGACCCGGGGGTTGGGTATCGTCTCTTTCGGGATAACGTCTCGGTGACGTCGAAGCTGCTCCGGACGACGCGGTACGCCGACTTCGAAGTAGTCCCCGGCTCGGCTCCGCGATATCACGTGACCGCTGTGAGCGAATCGGGCCTCGAGTCCGAGCCTTCTGAAGCACTCGTTCTTTCCGTCCCTCTCCACCGTGCGTTCGGCCCGTGGCGAGTGCCTCCGGACGGATTCGACTTCGTCTACGACGCGCGTCCGGGCGAGGACGTCTACGATGCCGAGGGACGCGCGCACCTCGACGGTCACTGGGCGAGTGCGAGCGTCGACGCCTGGGACGGCAGTGCGCCGGGCGAGCCGTTCTCGGCTCCTGGAGGCGCCGGCGTCGTCGTTCTCGATCATGCCGGCGTCGACGGACAACCGGCGTCGGTGCTCACGATCGAAGACCCGGGTCCGGCGTCGACGGTCTTCCCGACGCCGAGCAACGAGCGCATCTACCTGCTCCGGGATCTCGGGGCGGTGAATCCGTTCGTAGACGGGTTCACCGTCGTCGCGCGGTTTCGCGTCCATCCCGCGCCGGTCGATGTCGATCCCGAAGCGGTCGCATTCGACGACGCTGGTGGTCGTGGGCACGTGGGCATCGTCCACCGCGGTCGCAGCACGCGAGCGAACCTTTCTCTGTGGCTCGACCGCGATCGACTGCGCATCGGGGAGCGTGGTGACGTGAGCGTGAGACCGTCGGAATTCGTCTGTGTGTGGCTCACCGCGCGCGAAGAAGGTGACGGTCACCGGGTGCAGGTATTCGTCGACGGACGCACCGTTCCCGCCTTCGATGAGCGAATCTCGCTTCCGACTCGAGGGACGGAGCGGGCGTTCGACGGCAACTATCTTCAGCTCGGGCTCGCGGGAAACTCGTCGGCGGGTGCGCTTCAAGTCGACGCGATTGGATTCGCCGATGGGGTTCACTCGCCGATTCGTGCGCCCGACCAAGTCGATCCGTATCGGCGAGGCGATCTCGACGCCGACCGTGCTCTCGGACTCGACGATGTGCTCTTGATCCTCGACTATCTCTTCTCGGCTCCCACCGTCCTTCCGTGTCCCGACGCCGCAGACGTCGACGATTCCGGTCGCATCGACCTCGTCGACGCTATGCATCTCGTTCACCATCTCTTTACGGGTGGGCCGGCTCCCGCCCCCCCGCGTTTCGAGTGTGGACTCGATCCCACTCCCGATCGCTTGAACGAGTGCGCAGCCGAGTGTCGCTGAGTGGTCGGCGACTCGCGAACCATTCGGCGTAGCGGAATCTCGCGTGATTCCGTGCCACGGGAAGTTCGACGCATCGGGACTTTTCGTTTGGGGCGCTCTTCGGAGACGGTTAGTTTGGAGTTCGGAGAGAATCACCTGGCACGTAGACACGATGAGGGCGTTCTACAGGAGTGCTGCGGTATTCACAGTGCACGCTTCGGCTCAAAGGAGGTGGAGCCGCGAATCCGTTGGGTCTGACGAGATGGACGATCGAGTCTCGTTTGCGAGGTGGGTGGGTTCACCTCGCGGAGAAGGAGGGTCTATGCTCAAGACGTATACGGGCGCAGTCACCGCATTGATGTTGTTCGGAGGGGCGGTCCCGATCGTGCATGCGGATGCACCATCGGTCCTCTACTCGTTCAACGTACTCAGTATCGGGGGCGAATCGGACGAGAGCTTCGTCGGCAGATTCCCCGGAGACGATCTGCTTCCCTACACGGAGGATGACTACGACCTCCCCGAGGGCAGCAATGCGGGCGGGACTTGGGGCGTCGCCCATATGGACATCGACAGCGACGGCGTCATCGATGAGGACGATCCGATTTTCGTGTCGGTGAGAAACAACGATGACGATTCGACGCTCTACTCTGCGCTCAGCCGACCCGAGTACGGCGTGATCTACGAGTCGGAAGACTGGGTCGAGTACTGGGAAGCACGCCAGCAGGGACCGAACGGTGCGTTCGACAACACGGACGATACCGACTTCGAAATCAACGACTGGAACGGCTGGACGGACGAGTCGAACGCGTACGTTTACAACAATCTCGGCGCGAATCAGCACGGCCTCGGGTTCTCGAAGTACCGCGTGGACTACCGCGGCACTGCGCAGGAAGGCGACCCGTACCTCTTCGACGAGATCGAAGGGTTCAAAAAGACGTTCGGTTTCCGAAACACGGCGGACGATCCGGACACGCCCTTCAACGAGCGGGGAGATTGCCGTCGCTTCTACCGTCCTAGGGGAGAGATCCAATCCCGCGGTTACCTCATTCCGGTGGAGGATCTCGCGGAGCTCGAAGAGGGAAGTCTGCCGACGCTATTCGGCTGGGAGCAAGTCGATCTCGCGACCTACTTCCGCGACACCATCGCGCCGCTCCTCGAGCACGAAGACCTGTTCATATTCTCTGAGACGGGTCTGCCGATCGAAGAGCTGCTTCCACTCACGCATCTCTATCTTTTCCAGTCGTCGATCCCGATTACGATCGACAACGGCGAAGTGATTTGCGGCGAGACGAGCGAACCGCTCTGCATGGATGATCCGGATCCAGCCGCGTGTCAGGTGGCCCAGCACGCCGCGTACTGGGGACTCCCCGCGGAGGGTGCGACGTATCGCTCGTCCCATCTCATGGGTTCCAACGCGGATCTGACCGAGCTCGTTTTCGGCGATGTCCATCCGTTCGTTACGCAAACGGAGGACGATTCGGAGCTCAATTTGTGGCTTCAGGATCACTTCTGGCGTGACGATCCGACGCACTTCGGAAACTACGAGCTCATTCCGCCCGTCGCCCCGGAAGATCCCGAGCCCGCGTGGGAGATCGTACAAGAAGCGGCGTTCGCGAATTTCGACAACACGAACGACCAGGTTCTCGTCGCCCGTCAGCCGGGCTCCGTGATCGCCCCGCTTCCGAAGCCGCTCGGCCCGGCCGAGAGGCCGCTTTTGGTGGTCGCGGATCTGGCCGTCGACGTCGAGATGGGGGCGTCCGAAGGCGAGTTCCAACTGATCGCACGGTCCGGCGACTCGGTCGTCGCGTACGCGGACATCGGGCGCGACGCAACGCGCGTCCATCTGGGCGGAGCCTTCGATGCCGAATCGGGGACGGCCTCTACTCCGGCGACGAGCGGCGATCCCGGGGCGGGGGCGGAAATCGGCGATTTCAACTTCACCGACGGCTTCGCGGAGTACACGCGGTTCGCGCTGATCGTAACGAACGAGGGCGCGAGCCTGCGTGAGATCCCGACCGGGGACTACGAGACCAATCGCTTTCTCGACATCGCCGCCGACGGCTCCGAGCTCGCGACGGTGAGCGCGGAGGAGGGAGTTCCGGTGGACGGCGTGGATTCTGTCGTCGTGAGCGGCACGGGTCGTACGGTCGTCAATACGCTCCTCGTCTTCGCGTCACCGGGGGTCGGTCCGTTCCTCCGCGGGGATTGCAATCAAGATTCCGAGGTGAACATCGCCGACGGAATCGCCCTTCTCAATCACCTGTTCGGAGATGCCCCGGATCCCGACTGTCGTGCAGCCTGTTCGGCGAACGGGTCGACACTCGTCGACATCAGCTCGGCGATCTACATCTTCAACTTTCTCTTCTCCGAAAACGGGATTCCGATCCCGCCCCCGGCGGAGCGTGCGGAGTACTCGCAGCGAGACAATGACGCGATCGTCGGGTGTGTCGACTACAGCCCCTAGTCGAACCTAGATGCTCGGTCGGCCTGGGACGGAGCGGCGAAGGCGCCGCTCCGTCCCGGTTCGTCTATCGGTAGGAGTGCGTGTCTACCCCGTGACTCGTCGATCGGTCCTCCTACTCCTCGCCGCGCTCTCCCTTGCGTGTTGGGCCGTATCGCGGAGCGCGACAGGCAACGCACGCGCGTTGGAGGTGCAGGAGGCGAGTGCGAGCCCCGAACCTGAAGATCCGCGTCTTCCCGATCCAGCCAAGTTCGACTCACCGCTCCGCGAAAAGGTCGACGAACTGGTTCGTGGCATCGAGGCGCATCCGACGCGCGCACAGGCATGGGGGGATTTCGCCATGCTCTGTCACGCTCACGAGAGATACCGATACGCGCGCATTGCCTATCGCGAAGCAGAGCGACTCGATGCGACCGACTCGCTTTGGCCGCACCTCCTCGGGGTGGCGAGTCTTGCGGCTGGCGACGACGACGAAGCGGCGCGCGCATTCCGCGCGTCCGCCGAGCTCGAGCCGCACGATGTCGTCGCGCGGTGTCAGCTCGGTGCGATCTCCATGCGGCACGGCGAGCCCGAAGCGGCGCGGCGCTACTTTCTCGATGCCGTCAAGATCGATTCGCGAAACGTGATCGCCCGCGTGGGCCTGGGCGAGCTGGCGCTCGGCTCCGGCGCGCGCGACGTCGCAGCGAGGAGCGCTCGTCTCGTGCTCGAGGTTTCGCCGCGATCGGCCCCGGCTCACGCCCTCCTCGCTCGCGTGCTTTCGATGGAAGGCGAGACCGACGCGGCGTCCTTCCATCGGCGATGGGGTGAGTCGGGAGAAGTCGCGCGACAGATCGATCCTTATGTCGAGCGAGTTTTCGCCAAAGGAATCGACCACGCAGCACTCGTTCGCCGCGCGGAACGCGCGGCTCGCCGCGGAGACTGGCCGACGGCGAAGATTCGATTCGAACAGGCGAGGAAACTCCGACCGGATCGAATCGAGATCCTCTATCGACTTGGAATCAGTTGCCTTCGCGCGGAGGCGCGCGCAGCCGGGATCAAATGGCTCGAGCAAATCCGCCGAGCGCACGAGCGATACCATGAGGCGCGCCTCGAAATTGCGCGAGCATGTCTCGGGGCGGGAGAGCTTTCGCGGGCGAACGACTCCATCGAGCGTGCGGAATCGGTCCGTCGTTCGCCGGCGTCCGTCGTCGCGCGCGCAGAATGGTTCGCCGCGTCGGGAATGAAGAGGCGGGCGATCTCGCTGCTCGAGGACGCGGCTGCGGACTATCCGAGAGAGGCCGTCGTCCAGCTCGAGCTGGGAAAGATGCTGCTTGAACGCGGTCGCGAGGAACAGGGTGGGGGGGAAAGCCAAGCGACGAGAACGCTCGAGAGAACTCGAGCGATCCGCGCGGCTCGCGCATTCGAGGCTGCGCTCCTTGTGGCTGTGGATCTGGAGGACGCCTACCTAGGCGCGGGGAGCGCGCGAATGCAGGTGTGGGAGCTTTCCGTCGACGCGGATGAACGCGCATCGCAACTCGCCGCGGCGATCGTACACTTCGAGCGCGGCGTTCGTTTGTACCCCGAAAAGAAGCGAGTCCACGTGGCTTATCTGCGCGCTCTTCACACGGCGGGTCGACTGGACGAGTTTAGGCAAGCGGTGGTGCGAGCTCGTGAGCGCTGGCCCGCCGATCCGCTCTTTCGGCGCCGCCGCGCGAACTCGGGGGCGGGCGGTCGCTAGCGGATGTCGCGTCGAACTCGAAGCTGGGAGCCTCGCGCGAATTCCTAGAAGATAGATCTAAGCCGATGGTCGCCGTCTCCGCGACTTGGCCATCGTTCCAAACGGGGAGTAGACCCGCATGCGACTCCGATCGATCAGCGTTCTTCTCGTCTCTGCCGCGAGTTTCTGGAGCGGAGATGCGCTCCGGGCTAAAGACTACGTTTACGTCTCCGCCGCCGCCCAAGAACGGATTTCGGTCTACGAGCTCGAACCGAAATCGGGAGCGATGGCGCACCGCACGTTCCAGCGGACGGATGGCGAGCCCGGCGCCTTGTGCGTAGGGCCCGGACGGCGCTACCTCTTCGCGTCGATTCGCTCGAAGGGTCGGCTCGCTTCCTTCGCGGTGGACCCGATCCGCGGAGATCTACGTCCGGTGAGCGACATCGCCGCGGATGCCGATCCGGCGTACGTGACCACCGACGCCAAGGGGCGGTATCTGCTGTCGGCGTACTACCGAGCGGGAAAAGTCGCCGTCCACCCCATCGGTCCGGAAGGCGCGCTCGAGGAAAAGACCGCACGCTGGATCGACACCGCCGAGAAGGCCCACGCGGTAGTCCTCGATACCCCCAATCGTTTCGTGTTCGTGCCCCACACCGGCCCCAACCGGATCTACCGGTTTCGATTCGATGCGCGAACGGGTGCGCTCGAGGCGATGGATCCGCCCTTCGTTTCGACTCCGGAGCGTTCGGGGCCGCGCCAGGGCTGGATCCATCCCTCTGAACCGTTCGCGTTCTTCGCCAACGAGCAGGGAAGCAGCGTCACCTCCTACGCGTTCGATCGCGAATCCGGACGGCTCACCGCGAAAGAGACGTTGTCCACGCTACCGCGAGGATTCTCGGAGCCGAACTCTTGCGCGCGACTCGTGGCCCATCCTACGGGGCGATTCATTTACGTCGCGAATCGAGGTCACGACAGCATCGCCGCGTTCGCCGTTCATCCGGAGAGCGGAGAGATGCGATTTCTCGGTGCGTTTCCGACGGAGAAGACTCCGCGCGGATTCGATCTTGCGGGCGATGGGAGATTCCTGATCGCCGCCGGTCAGAGTTCCCACCGCCTAGCCGTCTATCGGATCCAAGCGACGGGCAAGCTGGAGCGAACGGGCACGGTCGCCGCGGGACTCAAGCCCTGGTGGGTCCTCGCGGTTCGATTTCCGAACGCGCAGCGTTGACCCGAACGTTCAACCGTGACGGAAAAGGCAGTCGCTCGGAATACGCTAGGGCTCCAGCGGAGCCGTTCCGCTGCACCGAGCGGGTCAGAGCCGGAACGAAACTCCGAAGAGGATGTGGTGCGTGCCGAAGTCGGCTTCGACGCGGTCGTCGCTCGGAAAGATGATCGCGGCGTCGTCCTCGTACCGACTGTCGAAGTAGGTGTATCGGTATTCGACGAACAGCGCAAACTTCGGCTGAACGGGGATCGCGATCCCGAGACGCGCGTCGAGCCCAACGTCGAGATTGAGGTCGTCGATGCTGCTCTCCTCGCCGCTCGGCTCGATGGATTTGCCGTCGAAGAACGAGAGGAAAAAGCCGGGGCCGATCCCGACGTAGGGCTGCACCCGCCCGAGCGGGTACTGAGGCGACGCACCGACGGGTACGGAAAACATCACGAGCGGCGTGAACGCGAGCACCGAGTTGTTTTCGACGAAATCGTCGCCGTTGATGTGAAACGCGGAAAGATCGCCCCCGATTCCGAGCCACGGAGTGAACCACGCCGTGCCGCGGAGACCCCAAGATAACGACGGGGAGTAGTCCTCGACGGCGGAGGTCCGCATGCTCGTGCTCGGATCGACTCCCTTCAGACGGTCGGATTCGGTCACGGCGATGCCGAAGGCGAGATCGAGCGAGGTCTGAATCGGCCCCGCTTGGGCCCAGAGTGGGTCGAAAGCGATCAGAACGACGGCCGGCACCACGAATCGTTTCATCGTACGTTTCCCTCCGACGAACGCGACCTCGTCGCGAGCTCTCTCAATCGTTCGGTGACAGCACTGGTAGGGACTTTCTCCACGACAAAACTCGCTCCCGCAGCCGATCGGTCAGCGCCGGATGGTCTCCGGCTACATTCACTCGTTCCGCCGTGGACGCCGCGAAATCGTAGAGCTCGACGCGTGAGCCGTCCGCGTTGACGAGAAGCTTCCAGCGGCCGTCGCGGATCGCGAGATTGGGACTCTGGTCGGCGTCTAGACCGGGTCTCAGGTACGTCGAGTCGCGTCCGTATTCCCAGAGAATCGGACGCCGTCGCGGTGCGGAGCGACCGAGAAACGCTGCGCTTCGGTCTTCCCCGTCGAACGCGACTCCGTCGGGCGGCGGGACCCCTGCGAGCCGGCAGAATGTGGGGAAGAGATCGATGGCCCCGATGATCGAGCTCTCGTCGACGCGTCCGGCGGGGATCCGTGCCGGCCAGCGGACGATCAGCGGCATCCGAATTCCGCCTTCGTAGAGACTCCACTTGCGCCCGCGAAAGCCGGCCGTGCTCCCGGGTGGATCGAGTCCCTCGCGGTAGTACTTCTTCCACGCGGTCGGTCCGTTGTCGCTCGTGAGAACGACCATCGTATCCGCGCCGATCCCGAGCTCGTCGATGCGCCTCACGAGCCGTCCGATCTCGCGGTCCATGTCAGCGAGGACTGCGTAGAGCTTTCGCTCGTAATGATTCGCGGAGTACCGTTCGAAGCGCGCCAGCGACTCGTCGGTCGGCCGATGGGCATCGTGAACGTCGTTCAGCCAGAGATGGAGATAAACGGGCTTAGCTCGGTTTTGTTCGATGAACTGAATCGCACGATCGACGTAGATTCCCGTCAAGCGATGCTTCGGCTCGTAGCGCACGTCTCCGCGTCCGATCTTTCGGTGCTCGGCGGCGAGCTTTTCCGAGAAGATGACGCGATCGCCGAGACCTTCGAAGCACACGAGCGATTCATCGAAGCCGTACGCTTGCGGAAGAGGGGCTTCGACGACGTCGCGGCCTCCGCCCATGTGCCACTTCCCGAAGTGTGCCGTCGCGTAGCCGGCCGCCTGGAACGATCGCGCGATCGCCGGAGCGGCCGGGTCGAGAAAATCGCGCATTCCACGCGCGCGATTCCGCTTCTTCGTCGCGAGGTAGGAGTGGATCAGGTGGCGCGCGGGGAATTGTCCGGTCGTGATCCCGACGCGAGACGGCGAGCAGATCGGGGACGCGACGTAGAACTGTGTGAAGCGGGTCCCTTCCGCAGCGAGTCGATCGATCGCTGGCGTTCGCACGACCCGGTTTCCCGTGCAGCTCAGATCGCCGTACCCCATGTCGTCGATGAGGATGACGACGATATTCGGCTTTTCGCGCGCGGCGACAAGCCTCGGCGAAAGGGTCGAGACGGCGACGTACAAGAGGAGCGCGAGAGCGAAGCAACGGACGCGGCCGACCACGCGGAAGGACGGAGTCATCGAGCTTTCCTCGGGAGAACTGAAGGTCGACTATTCGGTGCCAAACATCCGGTCGCCGGCGTCGCCGAGACCGGGGAGGATGTAGCCGGCGGAGCTGAGCTTTCGGTCGAGCGCCGCGCAGAACACGCGGACTCCTGGATGGTCATTCGCCATGCGCCGAACACCTTCGGGGGCGGCGATCACGGTCATGAAGCGGATTTCGCGAGCACCGCGTTCGACGAGCTCGCGGACCGCGGCGCTCGCGGATCCACCTGTAGCGAGCATGGGATCGACTACGATGAAGACGCGTGACGACGGTTCCGGCGGCAGGTTGAGATAGTAGAGATTTGGGGCGAGCGTCGCCTCGTCGCGTTTGATACCGATCGACCCAACCGCCATGTTCGGGATCAGACGGAGCATTCCTTCGACGAGGCCGAGTCCTGCCCGCAGGATCGGTACGACCGCGACGTTCTCCTCCCGCACGTGATCACCCGACGTCTCTTCGAGGGGCGTTTCGATCGCGCGGTCTTCCACGGGAAGATCGCGCGTCACCTCGTAGGCCATCAAGGTCGCGATGTCTCCCAGCAGAGACCGAAACTGCGGCGTCGGCGTCGAAGCGGCGCGAAGGAGAGAGACCTTGTGCCGGAGAAGCGGGTGATCGAGGAGAACGAGATTCGGCAACTCAGCCGGTGTCGTGTGAGTCATCACGGAAAGCAGCGGACGTCCTTTCGAAGGAGCGACTCATCGGAGTGGGAAATCGAACTTCACGCGTTTCGCGTCACGGACGACGACGACCTGGAGCCGATCTCCGCGTTTCCGAGTCTGCATCGCGTGGGCGAAGATTGCCGACTCCGTGACGAGATCGGAGCGTCCGTCGACTTCGACGAGAATGTCGCCCTTGCGGAGCCCGGCGTCCTTTGCGGTGCGGTGCTCGCCGTATTGTCCGACGTGCTCGACGCGGAGCGCGAGCTGCGACGGCTCGACCTTGGCCCGCGCGCGCTCTTCGCTCGACGCCGGCTTGAGAAGCATGCCGCCGAGGGCCATCCGCCTCAGATCCCAGCTCGTCGTTCGCCACGAGAGATCCCCCGAACGGCGCCAGCCGGGCGGAAGGTCGAGAGAGAGCTCGACGGCCCGCTCACCTCGGGTCACGACAGCGTCCAGACTAGCCGGCGACCCTGCGCAGTGGAGAACCCACTGGACATCCGCTATCGAGATCAACGGCTGGCCGTCGAGGCGGCGGAGACGATCGCCGGGGCGAAAGCCCGCTCTCGCCGCCGGCGAGTCGGCGGTGACCGCGCTCACGCGCGCTTTCTCCTTGGGATCGAACGCGAGACCGACCACGTTCGGATGCGGCCACGGGAAGAGGATCTCATCCGGAATCTCCTGGGCGGATTCGCGGCGAAGTCGTCGCTCGGCGTTTCCGATCATGTGGCAGTGGATGCACTGGCGCGCGACGCCCTTCCCAAAGGTGAGCGTGGACGAGAACTTCTTGAGCGATGGATACGATTCCGGAGTGCGGTGGGGCGATGAGCGAGGGCGAGATTTCCCCGCGAGGTGCTCGCGATCGCGCGGGTAGCTCGCGTGGAGCTCGAGAGCTCCGGCGAGGGCCTGAGCGAAGCCGGCCAGCGAAATGTCCCGCGTCGCCTCTTTCTGACTCGAACGCGTTCCGTAACGACCGTAGATCGTACCGTCGGAGTTCAAGAAGAACGCGGCGAACGTGAGGTCGTAGTCGAACTCGAACCGCTCGAGATCGAGTCCGTTCCCCTGGATCACGCGGACGCGTACGAACTGGCGGAGCAACTCGTCGATCGTCTTATCGTGACGAGCAACCTGCTCGTCGAAGCCTTGGCAGGCGTGTCACGGGATTCACCGAAAGACGAGGAGGAGCGGTTTTCCACTCGCCTTCGCTTCGCGAAAACCGGCGTCGACGTCGTTGTAGATCCAGCGACCGTCCGACTCGATTGCGGTCTTGTCGCGCTGGACGAGCGTGTCGCGATCTTGAGCGATCGCCGGCGCCGCGAACGCCGCGGCCGCCAAGACGATCCTCGTGAACTTCGATCTCATGGGGAGTCTCCTTCTGGGATCAGGTTTCTCGGCCGATACCCTTCCGTCGCATTCGGATTCGGGCATCGGGCGGGAATTCCCAGTGCCGATTGTCGCCGAAGCCCCGACGATCGCCAAGCGTCGACGAGACGCTGCATGGGCCAGCTCACCTCGGGAAGGAGGCGAGCACGTCGCTGAACACTCCGCTCAGTTCGCGGGCATCGTCGAGCGAAAACACCATCGGTGGCTTGATCTTGATCACGTTGTGAAGTGGTCCGTCGACGCTGAGGAGGATGCCGCGCTCACGCATCGCCTCGACGATGGCGGCCGCCTCGCGATCGGCGGGTTCGAGAGTCGCACGATCGCGAACCAGCTCGATGCCGATGAAGAGTCCTCGTCCTCGGACGTCGCCGACGATCTCGTAGCGAGTGCCGAGCTCACGGAGGTCGTGGAGGAGAGCGGCGCCGACGCGATCCGCGTGCGCGCGCAGAGATTCTCCCTCGAGAACGTCGAGTACCGCGTTACCGGCCGCGCAGGATACGGGATTGCCACCGAAGGTGTTGAAGTACTCCATGCCGTTGTCGAACGCCGCGGAAATCTCCGAAGTCGTGACGACCGCCGCCAGCGGATGTCCGTTCCCGATCGGTTTCCCGAGGACAACGAGATCAGGGACGACGCCCTGGAGCTCGAACGCCCACCAGTGCGCACCGCAGCGGCCGAATCCGACCTGGACCTCGTCCGCGATCGCGACTCCCCCGCGCGCGCGCACAGCTCTGTAGGCCGCGCGGAGATAGTCTTGGGGGAGCTCGATCTGTCCCGCGACGCCGAGCATCGATTCGCCGATGAACGCGGCGAGCGAACGACCGTTCAGCCGCGCCGCGTCATCGGCAAGGCCGACGTCGCGCGCGACGCCCTTCGCGTACTCGACGTCCGCTCGCTCGCCACGAAACTCGCCGCGGTAGCGGCACGGGAGTCGCGTGACGTGCGTGCTCGGCGGGGCTCCTCGTCCGCCAGGTCCGGCGAACTTGTAGTGGCTGACGTCGATCGCAGCCTGTGTGTTTCCGTGGTAAGCCGACTCGATGGCGACGACGTCGCTCCCGCCGGTGTACGTTCGAGCGATACGAAGTGCCAACTCCGTTGCTTCGCTCCCCGAGCAGGTCGGGTACACGACGCTCAATGGATCGGGCAGCAATTGCGCGAGCCGCTCGACGTAGGAAGAGAGCTGCGGATGGAGGTAGCGGGTGTTCGTGTTCAGAACCGCCGCTTGTTCGCTGATCGCTCGAACGACGTGAGGGTGGCAGTGGCCGACGTGGCACACGTTGTTCACGCAGTCGAGGTAGCGCCGTCCCGTCTCGTCGAAGAGGTAGGCTCCTTCACCGCGGACGATCGTGAGCGGCGTGTCGTACGAGAGACTCAGTCCCCGGCCGAGGTGTTCGCGCCTCTGACGGAGGATCTGACCGCTCTCACTCAGCTCTCGTGACATCGATTCGATTCCGAACGGTTTCCTCGACACGACGAAGATCTTCTTCCAGGAGCAACTCGAGGGCTCGGCTCGCCGGCCGCGCGCTGACCGACGCGTACGCATCGTGCGGGCGTCGGACGGCACGCCTCGCAGCGACGGTGAGGCTGATCGCAAGTCGGACCGCGGCGAGCCAAGGTACGAGTCCGGCCTCCTCCGCGGTCAACGGCCACGCGCGAGCGTAGCCCTCCGTCGCGAGTGCGATCGCCTCTCCCGGTCGCGGCGAGCCGAACGTGCCGTAGGCCGCGGCGACGCCCAGACCGCAGATCGTTTGCGTTCGAACTGCGTCGCCGAAGTCGATCAAGCCACGAATCTCCAGCTCCGGGCGATCCCCGCCGACGATCATATTGTGCTGGTTCCCGCCGTCGTTGTGGATGATGCTTCGCGGCAAACGCGCGAGACGAGGAACGATGTCCGTCTCGAAGTGTGCGAATACCGTCTCGACGGCGCGCCGAACGCTTTCGGAGTCGATGTCTCGGGTCCCTTGTCTCGCGGTGAGCGCCTGCGCGAGATCCCACTCGATCGCGCGGTCAGCCCGCTCGTCGCAGTAGTCGACGAGTGCGCGATCGACTTCGGCGACCGCGTGGCCGATGCTCCGAAGAAGATGCGGGCCGTAGCCGCCGCCGTCGCGATCGACGGCATCGAGCAGCTCGCCTTCGACGAAGGAGAGCATCCACGCGATACGCTCGGCACCGGTCGCATCCTGAACGCAAAGGTAACGGTGCCCTCCCAGGGTGCGGATCGGTCGGGGGTGAGCGATGGCGATCCGCTTCGCCGCGAGGTGGTCGAGCATTCCGATTTGGAGTTCGACGAGCGCCCGAGTCGTGGCGGATGCGTCACGCATCACTTTGAGGACGTACCGCTCGCCGCGTGAGTCCGCGACGCGAAAGTTGAGGTCGTACTCGCCGTAGAGCGAAATCGCCTCGACGGGATCACCGAGCCAGTTTCGGCCGAGCTCGAGCGCCGCGTCATCCGTCATGGGGCGACCGGAGGCACCGTTTGGGAGGGAAGCCCCTTGCTCGTTTCGCGGCGGCATCGGCGTGGGCCACCCGGTCGAGAACTCCGACGCGATCAGGGGCGGACCGTCTCGAGCCACGTTTTCGCCATGAGCGCATGACCCGCCATCGAGGGATGAACGCCGTCTCCGGCCCAATAGGCCGCCGGAGCATCGCGCGTTGCTTCATCGAACATCGTTTGGAACGGGACCCAAGTTGCACCGGCGGTTTCGGCGACCCGCTTGGCCGCTGCTCGCCGCTCATCGAATTCGGGAAACCACTTATCGGTCACCGCGCCACACCGAAGGACGAACGGCTCGCAGACGACGAGGCGAACGTTCGGGAGCGATTCTTTCGTCCGCCCGAGGAGAGCCGCGAAGCCGCTCTCGTAGTCGGCGACGGTGCCGGCGTACTTGCCGTTCAATTTGTGCCAGATGTCGTTCACGCCGATGAGGATGCTGAGGACATTCGGCTTCAAGTCGATCGTGTCTTTTAGCCAGCGCTTGTCGAGATCCGGAACGCGGTGGCCGGAGATCCCGCGATTGTAGAGCTGGAGCCCGTCCTTCGGCCGGGTGGCGAGGAGCCATCCCGCGATGAACTGCGGGTAACCGCGGCCGAACGCACCGGCGTTGTTGGGACCCGCGTGACGCCGGTTGCGTCCCGCGTCGGTGATCGAGTCACCCTGAAAGAGGATGACGCTCTTCGCTTTGATCGAGCCGGCATCTTGGGCCGACACGGGAGTGGGAAACGCGCTCGATGCCGCCCAAAGCGAGCCGGCGGCGAGGGCAGAGGTCACGAGCTCGCGGCGGGAGATCGGTGCGGACGATTGGACGGGAAGGTCGTCGCTGGAGGTGGTCATCTCGGCTGGCTCTCGGTTGGATCGCGGCGCGTGGTCGAGGCTCGCCCGCGCGAGTCGATCGCCGTGCCGCGGCGCCATCGTCGACTCGAGTCGGGAGACGGGTCAAGGGAATTAGAGAAGACCGCGGTCGCGGAGCGCCCGCTGGAGACGTGGCTCGACGAGAGCGCGGATCTCCGAGTTTGCGTATCCGACCCAGCTCACGGCCGAGACGAGATCGAGCGGGGCATCGAGCGTCTCGCCGTTCGGGTCGGCGACGATGACTCCGAGCTCCTCAGCGATGAGATGCGTGCAGATGTCGTAGGGGTGGCAGGTGATTCCGAAGTCGAGTCCCTGCGCCCGGGCGAGCTCGCGGACGAGTGGACGAAGATCGGCGACGAACCGGTCCCGACCCGACATGAGCTCGAAGATCTGTCCGCCGGTCGAAAGGTACTGATCTTCGAAAGAAAAGCTCCGCCGCTCCGTTTCTCTTCCGCGCTGAGTGGCGTCGCCGCCGTCCGGGAGCGTGCCTCGACCGAGGACGGCTGCGGCGACGTCGTCATCGATCCCGGCGAGCTCGGCCCTCGCACCGGGAATGAACCGCGCGATCGACGCGAAACCGTGATCGATTCCGCTCGCGCGCGAGGGCGCGAGCGTGAGCGGCGAACGAGCGCCGGTGAACCGATCCGTCCGTTCGGCCGTCGCACCTCGTCCGCGGACGGCCCAGACCGAGTCGAAGAGGTGCTGCTTGACGAGCGGGATCTCCGTCTGGAGCGCGAACGCGAGATCGCGGAGAGAGGTCTCCGAGCCGCGATTCGGCGCGGCCGCGGTGAGCACCCACGCGCTCCGCTTTTGGTACATGAGACCGCGGGTGCCGTCGATCGGGTCGACGATGATCCGCCAGCGGGCTGCGCTCTCGTCAGATCCGCGCGGGAGCACGAGGCCACGCGGATCCAAGCCTTCAGCGACCAGCACCACGGGAATCGTGGGGGCGATCTCACGCTCGACGTAGTCGACGAGCGCCGCCTCGCCGATCCGGTCGATGCGGTAGATCGTGTCGCCTTCGGTTTCCTCGGCGATCGCCGCGAGATCCTCGCTCGCCTGAGTCTCGCACGACTCGGTGATCCTCCGCGCGATCTCGAGCTGGAGCGAACGAAGCTTCGGGAGCAAGGTGTCGATGTCGCCTGCCATGCGCGACTCAGCTTGCCGAGCGCTCGACGGCACGTCAAGCGAAGGAGCCCGGACGGCTCGCGGCAGCGCGAGACATCCGGGCCGGGTCGCTTCGACGATGATTCGAACGGGGCCTGCCGGCGCGCGGTGACACGTTCTGGCGCTCCGGCAGGGCTCCGCGAGGACTTCAGAACCCCGTCGTTCCGCGAAAATCGAACAGGAAAGAAGTATTGAATCCTTCGGTCGCGTTGAGTCCGTCGCCGACGTAGATCTGCCGGTGCTGACCACTCGCGTTCGAGAGGATCCCCGTTCCGCCGGTGATCGTCCGCGAGAACCAGACATTGAAGTCCGCGAGTTCGATCCCTTCCGTCGTGATCGTGTTCTCGCCGGGTTGGTCGGGGTCGAACTCGAAGATCTGCGTCGTCGCGACCACCGCCCCGGTTGGTGCGTCGCCATCGAGGAGGTGCCAACCGCGGCAGATCCACTTTCCGATGACGCGATCGGGAAACTCCGGGCTGCCGTCGGGAAGAACGCCGCTCAGCTCGCCGTGCTCGGCGAACGTCCCCCCTGGGTAGAGGTATCCTTCGACGACGAACGGAGTGCCTTTGGCCGGGGCACCGTTGGCGTTCGTCGCACCTTCGAACGAGAAGCTCGTGCCGTCCATGGCACAGTCGAACTCGAGAACGTGAGGGCCGTTCGGGAGCGCGGCCGAGCTCGTCCGAGCGAACGAGAGGAGGGCGGCGACGGATAGCGCGAGAGTGGCGGCCACGAGCGTGGACTTGCGTCGAGCGAGGAACATGGCAAAGTCTCCTTGTCGATAGGCGTCATAGATGGACTACGGCAGCGTTGATCGCGGTTCCCCGACGGGCGCCGCACCGGGGGAGTGCGGAAGCTCGTTCGAACGAGCCCCGCACTTAGCGTCGCAACTGCTCTACGACGGGTACTGCGGTCGCGGCGTCGTCGAGACAGAGAAAACCGCGATTGGAGAAAGAGGATTAGCGATGCACGAGAACGGTCGAGCGGCCCGGTCGCTCAGTTGGGGCGTATTCTTCCTTCTCGTGGGATCCGTCGGCTGCTCGCAGCTCACCGGTGCGCGCCGACCGGACGGATCACCGAATCTCGTCCTCATCCTCTGCGACGACCACCGCGCCGATGCGATGGGATTCGTCGGCCATCCATTTCTCGAAACGCCCCACATGGATCGGATGGCGCGGGATGGCGTTTACTTCAAAAACGCCTTTGTTACGACCTCGCTCTGCTCGCCGAGCCGAGCTTCGATTCTCACCGGGCTCTACGCGCACAATCACGGCGTCATCGACAACTATCATCCGGTGCGCGAGGATCTCGTTTTCTTTCCCGAGCTTCTTCAGTCTGCCGGTTACGAGACCGCCTTCATCGGAAAGTGGCACATGGGCGGCGATCACGATGACCCGCAGCGCGGATTCGATCACTGGCTCGCGTTCAAAGGACAGGGGACGTACTGGCCGGACGGGCGCGGAACGACGCGCGTCGTTCCTCAAACGCGGTACGACGGCTTCAATTTGAACGGTGAACGCGTCCCGCAGCGCGGATACATCACCGACGAGCTGACCGACTACGCACTCGAATGGCTCGACGGCCGATCGACCGAGAAACCGTTCTTTCTGTACGTATCCCACAAGGCTGTTCACTCGGACTTCGTCGCCGCGGATCGCCATCGCGGTCGTTACGCGAGCGAATCACTCGTGCTTCCGGATGAGTACCGAGCGGAGCCTCCACCGGAGGCGAATCGTCCGGCGTGGCTGCGCAACCAGAGGAACAGCCGCCACGGCGTCGACTTCGGCTACAACCTCGACGGATTCGATGTCGAGGCCTACTACCGTCGCTACTGCGAATCCCTGCTCGCGGTCGACGACGGGCTCGGGCGTATCATCGATCGTCTCGCGGAGCGCGGCATGCTCGAGAACACGATCGTCGTCTACATGGGCGACAACGGGTTTCAATTCGGCGAGCACGGACTCATCGACAAGCGCGTCGCGTACGAGACTTCGATCCGCGTACCCCTCATCATGCTCGCTCCCGATCGTCTGAAGGCGGGCACGGTCGTCGACGAGGTTGTCGCCAACATCGACGTCGCGCCGACGCTGCTCGCGGCGGCGGGAATCCGGCCCGACGTGTCGATGGACGGGAGGAGCTTCTGGCCGATCGCCGCCACAGGTGCCCCGGAAGAGCCGTGGCGCGATGTCCTCCTCTACGAGTACTACTGGGAATGGAACTACCCGCAGACGCCGACGATCCACGCGGTGCGCGGCGAGCGATACAAATTCATTCGGTACCACGGAGTTTGGGATACCGACGAGTTGTACGACCTCGAGGAGGACCCTCTCGAGATACGAAATCTCATCCGGAGTCCCGAGCACGCGGCGATCGCCCGCCGAATGAAGACCCGCCTCTTCGAGGTCCTCGAGGAGTCGGGTGGACGCAGCATCCCACTCCTCCCAGATCGCGGGCGGCAGTTCTACTATCGCCATCCGGAGCGGACGCCTCAGGCGCAGTTCCCGCCGTTTTTCTACGATCGGCCGGCGCCGGTCACTCGTTGACGGGCGCCGATTCGGCCTTTTTCGCCGTGGGGGGAGTCTGCCTTCGCTTCGGCTGCGCACGCTCCCACTCCGCGCGGGAGACCGGCCGCGTGCGCTGGCGGAAGAGCCAGGTCCCTTTCTTATTTGCGGCGATGATGTCGGTGTGGCCGTCGCCATCGACATCCCGCGCGACGACTTGGCGTCCGACGCCGGAATCGTCGTCGACGAGATGCGGCACGAACTCGAGGCCGTCGGGATTCCTCACGAGGCGGAAGTAGTAGACGACCGCCGGATCGCGCGCGCCGGGATCGGAGCCGTTGTGGGCCCAGTAGCACTTTCCCGTGACGATATCGCGAAGTCCGTCGCCGTCGACGTCCGCGAGGTCGACCGCGTGGAGCTGCGAGAACGCTAGGCCGTACGGATTCTCCTCGGGCCGCTCACCCATGATCCGGTGTTCGGTGAACACGATCTCGCCGTCCGCACCGCGCTTCTGCTCGTACCAGCTCAGGCCCCACGCGTGCGCGTGGACACTTGTGATCACATCCGCGTCTCCGTCGCCGTCGACGTCCTCGGTGTAGATCTCAGCGCCGGCAGCACCGAACCGAGCGGGATGGTGTGTCCACTCGCGATCCGCTGCGCCCGCTTCGGGCTGCTCCCACCATCCCGTCGGCATCAAGAAGTCCTTGCGCCCGTCGCCGTTCACATCGCCGATGCCGAGCCCGTGGCTGAACCGATGCCAACGGCCCTTCGCGGACACCGCGGTCCACGTCCACTCCTTCTCCGGATTCTTCGGATCGGAGCTCGCGTAGCCGAGCCGACCTTCGAACGTGCAGATGAGCTCGGGGCGCCCGTCGCCGGTGAGATCCGCGAAGACCGGAGCTTCGTTGTCCACTTGGCGAAAGGCGAGCCGCTTCGGCCAGATCTTCCCTTCGGACGAATCGGAGGCACGAGGGTTTTCGTACCAGTGGGCCGGCGTACCGGGGAGTCCGACGACGAGAACGTCATCCCAACCGTCGCCGTTCACGTCGGCGACGAACGAGAAGAAATTGTTCGAGTAGCCGCGGTCGTTCGGGAACGAGCGGCCCTCGTAGATCGGGTAGCGCGCGGTGAACTGCGGGCCGGCGAACCAGTGAGGGCCGCAGACGATGTCGAGGCGGCCGTCGCGGTTGAAGTCGCCGACGTTCGCACCCTCCGCGTAGTACTCCTCGGTGATTCGGACGCGCTCGAACTCGCGGACGGCGTAAGTCTCGTCCTCAGAGCGAGCGGGGCCCGAGAAGAGCGAAACAAGAAGCGTGAACGGGATGAAGAGTGTCGGTTTCTGATTCATGAAGCTTGGACTCTCGATGGGGGGAAGACTTCGTGAATCGAGACCCGCGGCTGCGCACGCGAGTTTCGGTGCGGAGAAAACCTGCGATCGAGGAGGACATCACGTCAGCCGAGAGAGCGTCCCGACCGATGGTTCGTGTCTTGACCCAGTTTTTACACGCCGCCGGTAAACGATTCATAGACGAGTGCTTTCTTGGGCGGAGCTCACAACAACTCAACGAGGAGGGAGCCGATGCTCGTTCGCAGCTATTCGATGCGTAGTATACTGGTGATCGCAAGTGTGATCTCGGCGTGGATTCCGGCGATGGCGGACCCGGACGGGACGCGCGGAGGCGACAAGTCGAGGCCGCGACCTCCGACTCTCGATCTCGACCTCGTCGGTCGCTACGCCAGCGGAATTTTCGACCAGTCAGCGGCGGAGATCGCGGCTCACGACCCCGAGACGCAGCGGCTCTACATCTCGAATGACGCCGAAGTGCGAGTCGATATCCTCGATTTGGGGAACCCGGAGACTCTCTCCCTTCTCGCTTGGGTGGACCTTTCGCCCTACGGCGGCGCGCCTTCCCACGTGGCGTTTCACGACGGCCTCGGTGCGGTCGCGGTCTCGGCGGATCCCAAGACGGACCCGGGATTCGTTGTCTTCTTCGACGCCGACGGTGTCGTCCTCGGCGACGTCAGTGTCGGCGCGAATCCGGACGCGGCCGTGTTCTCTCCCGACGGCACTAAGATCCTCGTCGCGAACGAAGGTGAGCCGAACGACGACTACACGGACGACCCCGAGGGGTCGATCAGCATCATCGACGTCACGCCGGGTGCGGGCGCGATCCATCAGGATCACGTCTCGACCGTGAGCTTCGCCGCGTACAACTCGCAGAAGAGCTCTCTCCGCGCGAAGGGAGTGCGCATCTTCGGCCCCACGGTGACGGACCTCGGTGACGGCAAGTTCGACGTCGAGCCGGGAGGTGCTTCGGTCGCGCAAGACCTCGAGCCCGAGCACCTCTCGTTCTCGAGCGATTCAGCCTTCGCGTACGTCACTCTGCAGGAGAACAACGCCGTCGGCGTGGTCGACGTCGAGGCCGCGGAGCTCGTCGCCATCCTTCCGCTCGGCTACAAGCAGCACTTTTTCCAGCCGAATTCCCTCGACGCAAGCGACCGTGACGACGCGATCAACATCCGCACCTGGCCGACGCGCGGTATGTATCAGCCCGACTGGATCGCCACCTACGATGTCGACGGTGAGACGTATCTCGTCACGGCGAACGAAGGGGATGCTCGCGACTACGACGGATTCAGCGAGGAAGAGCGCGGCGACGACCTCGAGTTCGCGGGGGTCCTCGCGAAGATCCCCGATCTCCAGGAAAACGAGAACCTCGGTCGTCTGCGCACGACGACGGAGCCCCCGCGCGGAAAGCGAGTCGATCGCGACGGCGACGCTACGTACCGGCAGTTCTACTCTTACGGTGCCCGCTCGTTCTCGATCTGGTCGGCGGCGGGCGATCTCGTGTTCGACAGCGGCGATGAGTTCGAGCAGATCCTCGCCGACGAACTCGGTGACGACTTCAACTCGAACAACGACGAGAGCCCGTCCGGCGACGCGAGAAGCGACGACAAAGGCCCCGAGCCGGAGGGGGTGATCGTCGCACCTCTCGGCGGTTCTCAGCTCGCATTCATCGGTCTCGAACGGGTCGGCGGAGTGATCGTCTACGACGTGTCCGACCCCGAAGCGCCGCAGTTCGTCGACTATTTTCACAACCGAAACTTTTCCGTCGATTTCGATATCGGCGGCTGCGAGGACTGCGCGGAAGACTGCGGAGACGATTGCGCCGAGGCCTGCGAAGAGTGTCACACCGCGTGCGAGGAGTGCGCGAATTGTCCCGACGGCGAGGACTGTTCGGAGGCCTGCGCGATCTGCGAGAGCGAATCGTGCGCGACCTACGCGGATTGCGCAGATTGTACGCCCGAGTGCGCCGCCGTTGCGGACTGCGGGACGGCGTGCACGGACGAGTGCACGACGGAGAAATGTCCGCGCATCGACGACGAAGAGCGCGACCCGGGTGACCTCGGCCCCGAGGGACTGCTGTTCATCCCCGCGGAGGAGAGTCCCGAAGGGTACGGCTCCCTACTCGTCGTCACGAACGAAGTGAGTGGTTCGACTACGGTTTACGAGATCGACGCACGGAAGCGTCGCTAAGCGAGGAGCTCGAAATCGGCCGGCGCCGGAAGAGCCAAGTCCCGTCGCCGGTCGATTTCCATCCGCTTCGCTCTACCGCACGCCGCACGGCTCGAACACCGCGCAGCTCAGTGAATCTTCCGTCGGATCCTCGCCGCACCGATCGAAGGGGGGCGGAATCGTCGCGACACCGCCTCCGAAGAGGTAACTGAGGAGCCACACGGCATCGCCGATGTTGATCCGTCCGTTGTCGTCCGCGTCTGCGGACTTGAAGCACGGCGGCTCGGTGCCGTGCGCGAAGAGGTAGACGAGGCCGTAGACGGCGTCGGAGAGATCCGTCCGGCCATCGCCATTCGAGTCACCGCGCCGGAACGTCGGTCCAGGCGGCACCTGGCACTCGTCGGGGACCGAATCACCATTCAGGTCGAGGCTCTCCGGTTTCGTCCGGTTCTCGATGAATGCGATTCCCGAGCGAGAGTCCGCCTGAAACGCGAGTGCAGCGTCCGCGAGTCCGTCGTTCTCGAAATCCGTCAGCCGGATATCTTGACCGCGCAGATCGGCGACGCGCGTAGCCGAACGAAGGGTGCCGTCGCCGTTTCCTCGGTGGAGAAGCACTCCCGCTTCGCCAGACGATAGAGCGTCGACATTCCCGTCGCCGTCGAAGTCGGCGAGCACCACGCTTTCGGGAAACGCGCTCGGGTAGCGGACGGGAGGCGCCATCTGGCCGTTCCCCTCGTTGAGGACGACGGTGAGATCGGACGACCGCTGATTGGCCGTGACGACGTCGAGGAGACCGTTCTCGTCGACGTCCCCGATCGCTAGGCCCTGCACGCCGGATCCGACGGCGAAGTTGCGCACCGAAACGAACGAGCTCGACTCGTCGCCGAGGAAGATCGAGAGGTTGTCCGTGATTCCTTGCGAGTTCGCGCTCGCGATATCGTTTCGTCCATCTCCGTTGAAGTCGGCGATGGCCAATGCGATCGGCGTGGCCCCGGGGCGGAGAATGCGTCCCTCGGAGAAGACACCGTCGGTGTTGATCGCGAGCCGGATCGCCGACTGAATGATCAACGCGGCGTCGAGGTCGCCGTCCCCGTCGAGGTCGCCGAGCTCGATCCATTGCGCCGAATCATCGACCGGCGTCGCCTTTGCGTCTTCGAAGCGGCCGTTTCCCCGGCCACGTGCGACGGCGAGGCCGGACTGCACCCCGAGGACGAGGTCGAGATGGCCGTCCCCGTCCACATCGCCGACGGCGTAGCGAAACACCCACTCGTTCAGGCCGATCGACATCGCTACGGCGGGAGCGGCGTCACTCCGGCCCGTCCCGCGAAAGAAGTAGGCCGTAGCGGGATGGTCGGCGATCAGAATGAGGTCCTGGAATCCGTCCTCGTCGAAATCGCCGACGCGGAGCGGCTGCCAACCGCCCGATGGCGATTCGCGGAGAACGACTCCGCTCAGCCGCTCGCGACCGATCGGGCGCAGCATGCGTACCGACCCCGGATGCGGAAGCAGCTCGGGCGGAATTTCGTTCGGCGAAAACCCAAACCGATCGGGATTGAAGATCGCCGGCTGATCGCGATCGTAGACGGACGCGATGACTTCGATCCCGTCCTCGCTGCCGAGAGAGCGGACATGGATCGAAGTGACCTCTCCCGAGCCGATCTCGTAGAAGCTCGGCGGCGAGAAGCGATGCTGACCGCGGTTGTAGACCACCCCGGTCGCAGCAACGAACTCTTCGGACGAAGGATCGCGGCTCCAGGTTCCTCCTACGACGATATCGAGGAGTCCGTCTTCGTTCGCATCCGCGAGGGTGACCTCTTCCGCGCCCATGCCGAGCGCGATGGTGGTGCGCTCGGTGGTGATCTTGTTGTCGACGTTCCAGAGGACGAGAGCCGAGGGCCAGAAAGTCTCGGTCGAATAGCCGATGACGACGATGTCCAGGTCGCCGTCATCGTCGAGATCGCCGGTCGAAACTCGGCGCGGCCAGACCTCGGGCGTCGCGATGCGAACGGCCGTCCCGAACGGACCGGGGGTCGCGCCCGGACGGAGCTGCACTTCGGGATTCTCCTGAATCGCCGTGATGACGTCGAGCTTTCCATCTCCGTCGAAGTCGACCATGTCGAGGTCACGAAAGCTGAACTCGGCGTGTGGAATCGACACCGTGCGGAGGATGGACTCTCCGTCCGTGTAGAGAATCTCGATGTTCGAGGGGGGAGACTGCGATCCGAGAACGATCTCGGGGCGGCCGTCGCCATCGACATCGACCAGCTGTGACGCGCGGGTGACGTCTTCGCGCTGCACGGACAGCGTTCGCTCGAATCGGCCGTTCCCGAGGCCACGAAGAATGTACAGATGCGCGAAACCGTTTTCGCAATAGCGCGTGCCGGTGATGACCGCGGCGTCGAGCTTGCCGTCACCGTCGAAGTCGCCAGCGTGGATGTGCTCGGCGTCGGAAAGGCTGTGGACGACTCCGCTCGCGACGAGGTTTCCCCCGGTGTTCTCCGCGAACAGAACACCTCCGGGATGCGAAGGACAACACGTGCCTCGGAGTGCGACCAACGCGTCGCTGTCACCGTCGCCGTCGAAGTCTCCGAACGCGATGTCGCTCGCCGCGGTCTCGGTCGAAAAACCGCGGGAGAACGAGAGCTCGAAGCGCGACGCGAGATCGATCGCGTCGTCGACGCCGTTTTCGTTGCAATCGGCGAGATCGTTCGCGGCGACGTCGCAGTCGTCGGGAATTCCATTCTGGTCGCGATCATTCTCGGCGAGCTCGCACGTATCGAGAACGCCGTCCGCATTGCAGTCGGTTTCTCGACCCTCGTTGAGATCGCAGTCGTCGGGAATCCCATTGCCGTTACAGTCGAGCTCGCACGAATCGAGGACTCCATTCGAATTGCAGTCCTCGCCGTCTGCGAGCTGGCATGCGTCGAGGCGACCGTCGCCGTCGCAGTCGTCGAATTCGAGCTCGCATTCGTCGGGGATTCCGTTCGCGTTGCAGTCCTTGCTCGCTCGCACGCGTTGCTGAAAGTCGACGCGCACCTGACTCGAATCCATGCCGAGACCCGCGAGATCCGGCACACCGTCGCCGTTGAAATCCGCCAGGCCGCCGAAGCTCGTTTGCACCGGAGTGCGTGCCTCGCTGACGCGTCCGAACTGACGCCCGCCGAGGTTTTCTGCCGTCCAGACGACGCCATCGAGATAACAGATTCGGCCGGGGTTCGCGCCGCCGACCTCCGGAAGTCCGTCGCCGTTCATGTCGTGAACGAAAAGACTCGCCGCGTACGCGTCTTCGAGAGGAAACCGCGTTTCTTCCGTTTCGAACGTCCCGTTGCCGCGACCCCAGTGCACGGCTACGGACTGCCCGCGGGGATCGGGGGCGAGCAGATCGAGCGCTCCGTCGCCGTCGACGTCGGCACCCACCAGG
Organism: Planctomycetota bacterium; assembly: GCA_965223845.1. Taxonomy (GTDB): domain Bacteria; phylum Planctomycetota; class UBA8108; order UBA8108; family SXIK01; genus CBDCXR01. The sequence continues at coordinate 877,239 of CBDCXR010000004.1, forward strand.
GCGAACACGTTTGCTCCGCGTAGCGTGATGCTGCCCTCGACATCGAAGATGCCTTCGCCGTTGTTCTTTCGGAGTATGGCGCGCTCGGACCGATCGGCGCCAGTCACTACGTCGACATCGCCGTCGCCGTCGAAATCACCGACCGCGGACGCGACTCCGGAACTCCGCCCTTGAAGCGATCGAGTGTCGAGGAGGCTGAAGTCTCCTTCGCCGTCGCCCGCGAATGCCCACAAGGTCGTCGACCCTCGTAAGTGCCCGGTGACGACGAGATCGAGGCCAGGCTGACCGTTCAATTCGGCGAAGTGGACCGTGAGCGGAGCCGCGCCGATGCCGGAAAGGAGGGTGCGAGCGCGCGTCAGTTCGGCGCCCGCATCCGAGCGGAGGACGGTGACGCCGGTGCCGAAGATCACGGTTGCCAGATCAGGGTCGCCGTCATTGTCGAAGTCGCCGGAGCTCGACGGCCCGGCGCGGCCGAAGGCGACCGGAGAAATCAATGCGCGGTGGTGCTCGGTGAACGATCCGTCACCTTTTCCCCGAAGGACGATCGCGCGCACGCCGGTCGCGTCGCTCGAGGTCGCGACGACGTCCGTCTTACCGTCGACATCGAGGTCGACGGCGTAGGCAGCGTGGAAGAACTGACTGCCTTGGGTGAACACCGACTCTGAGAACTCGGGCTCGTACGCCGCAAGATCGCAGCTGTCGGGGATTCCGTTGCCATTGCAATCCGGCAGCTGCTCGGCCGCGTCATCGACCCCGTTTTCGTTGCAGTCGGCCGCTTGGGCGTGGCCCGGAGCGAGGAGGAGAACGGCGGCGAAGGCGACGATCGGCGGAACGAGGGCTCGACGGGTCATTCTCATACCTCTAGATGGTGCGGGAGGGGGCTCTACCCTGACAAGCAGAACTCGCGCGTCGAAATAACGGCAAAACTCCGTCCCACGCCGGCCGCGCTTCGGCGGCGGGAGGGCCACGAACCTCTGCCTACCTTCGAGGTCCCGGGCGGGCACGGGGGGATGGCACGGTGAGCCAGGAAGAGACCGCACGTCTCGGCTCGGCGCAGGATTCCGGCCTCGGCCAGGAACGGTTCCTCTCGGACGGCCCTCGCCGTCGCGAACCTTCGCCGATGGCTCTTGAATCGCCGCGAGTTCGCGTCGCCGCGCCGGCCGAGCTGCCTCCGCCCCCCGACTCCGAACCATGTCCCACGGCGGCGACGAACGAGGCGCGGTCGGCGGTCTTGGTCGCCGACTCTTTATCGCTTCCGGGTCGATCTACCGCGCGCCGCACGGCGCGAACATCGCGCAATCGAGTCGGTCTTCGGTCGGATCCGACCCGCAATCGTTAAAGGGTGGGGGGATCTCCGCCACGCCGCCGCCGAAGAGGTAGCCGAGGAGCCAGGTCGCGTCGCCGATGTTGAGCCGACCGTTGTCGTCCGCGTCCGCCGCCTTCGTGCAGGGAGGGGGATCCCCTCGTGCGAACAGGTACACGAGACCGAAAACCGCGTCCGATAGGTCCGTCCGGCCGTCTGCGTTCGCGTCTCCGCGCAGAAACCGCGGCTCGGCGGGGGCTTGACACTCGTCGGGGATCCCGTCGTCGTTTCGGTCGAGGCTCGTGCTTCCGGTCCGATTCTCGACGAACGCGATCCCGACGCGCGTGTCGGCCCAGAACGGAAGGATCGCGTCCGGCAATCCGTCGTTTTGGAAGTCGGTGATGATGAGATCCTGCCCATCGAGATCGGCGAGCCGTTTCGTCGGGAGAAAGCTGCCATCGCCGAGCCCGAGATGGATCGCGAGACCGAACTCACCGTTCGAGAGAGCGTCGAGATCGCCGTCCCCGTCGAAGTCTGCCAGCGCCACTCGGTACGGGTACGCCGCCGGGAGGAACATCGGGGGAGTCATAGCGCGGTCTCCGCGGTTGAAGATCACCGCGAGGTTGGACGAGCGGAAGTTGGCCGTAACGGCGTCGAGGAGACCATCGCCGTCGACGTCGCCCACCGCGAGCGATGAGGCTCCCGAACCGACCGCGAAGCTGCGTACCGATGCAAACGCGCCTTCTGCATCGCCGAAAAAGATCGATAGGTTGTCGGCGGCCCCTTGGGAATTCACGCTCACGATGTCGTTCCGGCCGTCCGCATCGAGGTCGTGGATCTCCACCCGCGCGGGAGTCGCTCCGGGTCGCAGGATTCGACCCGCCGAGAAAATGCCTTCGCCGTCGTTGATCGCGATGCGGAGTGCGGCAGCGACGGTCAAGACTGCGTCGATGTCGCCGTCGGCGTCGAGGTCGCCGAGCACAGCGGCCGTGCTCGCGTCGTCGATGCCGGTGGGCTGCGCCGGATCGAATCGACCGCCGGCGCGTCCGTGCGACACCATCAGTCCCGATCGGGTCGCGAAGGCGAGGTCGAGCTGGCCGTCGGCGTTCACGTCACCGGTGTCGAATTGGGGAACGAAGAGCGCCAGTCCCGTCGGAGAAGAAAGCGGTGAGGCGAACTCGCTCCGACCCGTTCCGCGGAAGAAATGGATCTCTGCCGGCTGATCGGCGACGAGAACGAAATCCGCGATTCCGTCGCGGTCGAAGTCCCTCGATCGAATCGCCTGCCAGCCGTTCGCGGGGGACGCTCGGAGTACCAGTCCTCCGAGCTTTTCGCGGCCGACCGGACGAAGGACGCGAACGGCACCTGGATGCGGGAGAAGATCCTCCGGCAACTCGGGATCGAAGCGCGAAGGATCGAACGCGCCCCAGTAATCCGGATCGTAGACCGCCGCGACCATCGCGGACGAACCTGAACCGTCGAGGTCGATCGCTCGCACTGCGCTGACCGAACCTGCGCCCAGCTCGTACTGAGCCGCCGGAGCGAAGCGCCGGTGACCGCGGTTGTAGCTGATGGTCGCGGCCGCAACAAAATCCTCCGAGGAAGGATTGTGACTCCACGTCCCGGCGGTGATGACGTCGAGGAGACCGTCGCGATTGAGGTCGCCGAGGGAGAGTCGCTCGGCGCCGGACTCGTGAATGATCTCGGTCCTTCGGGCGGCAACTCTTCCGTCCTCGTTCCACAAGATGAAGATGCCCGTCGCGGAGTGGCGGTTCGTCGACCGACCGAGAACGACGAGGTCGACGTCACCATCGTCGTCGAGATCGCCCGCCGCGATGTCCCGAAGCCAATTCTCTGGAACGGAGACGCGGACGACGGGCCCGAACGAGCCGTTCTCGGTTCCCGGGAGGATTTGAACCTCGGAGGCGGGGTTCATCGCCAGCATCAGATCCGGCCGATCGTCCCCGGTGAAGTCCGCGATCGTAAACGCCCAGAGGTCGCCTTCGTACGGGATGGACTTCGACTCGAGAACTTCGTTCCCGTTCGTGAACAGAATCTCGACTGCGGTCGCGGAGCGATCAAAGCTGAGCACGATCTCAGGCGTTCCGTCGCCATCGATGTCGGTCAATTCTGAGTCGCGGATGGGTCGCTCACGCGGTGACGAGAGCGACGCCTCGAATCGTCCGTCTCCGAGACCGCGCACGATGTGAACTCCCCAGTTCTCGCTCTCGCATTCTGGGTCGCCGGAGACTACAACCGCGTCGAGTAGTCCGTCGCCGTTCAATTCGCCGACGTGAACTCTACTCGCTTTGTCGAGATGCTGAACGACTCCGCTCTCGACGAGCATCCCACGCGAGTTTTCGACGAAGATGAGACTTCCGTTCGCGCTCGGACAGCACGCCCCGTGAGACGCGACGAGGACGTCCGTGTCACCGTCGCCATCGAAGTCGCCGAAGCCGAGATCCGTCGCGGCCGTGCGGGTGAAAAATCCGCTCGTCGACGACATGCCGAATCGTCGCGCGAGATCGACGGCGTCGTCGACTCCGTTCCCGTTGCAGTCGGCGAGGTCGTCCGCCGCGAGGTCGCAGTCGTCGGGAATCCCATTCTGATTGCGGTCGTTCTCGGCCAGCTCACAAGAGTCGAGCACGCCGTCTGAATTGCAGTCGTTATCCGTCCCCGCGACGAGGTCGCAGTCGTCCGGAACGCCGTTTCCGTTGCAGTCGGGCTCGCAGCGATCGAGAATCCCGTTCGCGTTGCAATCACCGTCGCCCTCGATCTCGCACTCGTCGAGAACACCGTTTCGGTCGCAGTCGTCGAACTCGAGTTCGCACTCGTCCGGGACGTCGTTCGCGTTGCAGTCGGAGCTCGCGGGCACGCGACGATGGAGGTCGACGCGAATTTCGCCGGTCTCGCCGTTCACCCCGACGACGTCGGGCAGACCGTCGCCGCTGAAGTCCCCGATGCCACCGAACAACGACTGGCCGGCGGTTCGTGCTTCGAAGACTCGACCGAGCTCGCGGTTCCCCGTGTTCTCGATCGTCCAAACGAAGCCGTCGAGGTAGCAGCTCCGTCCGGGATTGGCCCCGCCGATATCGAGCCGTCCGTCCGCGTTCATATCGTGGACGAAGAACGACGCGACGTACGATTCCGGGATCGCGACCGGGTCTCCCGTAGCGTCAAAGGTTCCGTTGCCGCGGCCCCAGGCGACGGCGATCGCCCGTCCGCTCGAGTCGGTAGCGACGAGATCCTCGATTCCGTCCGCATCGAGATCGGCGCTGCGGAGCGCGCCGGTGTTCAGCCCCGGCAGGGCGAGGTTCGCTTGTTCGCTGAAGCCCCCGGCTCCGTCGTTCTTGACGAGTCGCGCGACTCCGGTCGTGCTGACGATGACGTCGACGTCTCCATCCTCGTCGAAGTCTCCGGTGATCGATCCGACCACGTTTCTCGTCCCGGGAAGAGGGTGAGTGCCGAGAACACTGAATTCCCCTTCACCGTCTCCGGAGAAGATCCAGATCGTCGCGCGGCCGGCCGCCATTCCGATCCCGATCAGATCGATGCCGGGCTCGCCGTCGACGCTGGCCGCGTGAGCCGCGACCGGCACTCCGCCGTCGGGGGGGCGCAGTGATTGGGCGAGCGCCAACTCGCCGTTTCCTTCATTCCGAACCACCGCGATCTCCGACCCGATGATCGTGATCGCGAGGTCCGGGTCCGCATCCCCGTCGAAGTCCGCCGCGGTGGGCGTTCCGGCGCGGCCGAAGCCGAGCGTGGCGATGAGGGCGCGGTGGTGCTCCGTCAACGATCCGTCGCCGCGCCCGCGAAGAACTACCGTGCGGACGCCGGTCAGGTCCGTGGTCGTCGCGACTACGTCGAGCTTCCCGTCTCCGTCGAGCTCGATCGCGAACGCCGACTGGAACGTCTGCCGGCCAGCCGTAAGCACCGATTCGGGAAACTCGGGTCGCGAACTCGCGAGGTCGCAGTCGTCAGGAATGCCGTTTCCGTTGCAGTCGGGAAGGCCTTCGGTATCGTCGTCGACACCGTTCTCGTTGCAGTCGGCGGCGAGGGCGAGGCCGCCGAGAACGAGCGCGGCGGAGACGAGGCCGAAGACGCGTCGGTCGATGGGGCGGCGAGTCATTCTCATTCCTCAGATGGTGCGGGAGAGCCCCTATTCCAACAAGCAGAACCCGAGGGAAGAACGAACGGCGGAATGTCGAGTTTCACGCCAAGATCGACCCATTCGCCGCGGCAGCGGTTCGCTCGTCCTCGTCGGCGATATCGCGGGTGTCGAGGCGAACGTTTTGCTACTCTGGGTTGATCTCGAACGAGGGCTTCACGGAGCGTTTTATGGACGGTGACACAGACTTGAAACGACGACTGGCCGGCGGCCGCCGATTCGCGGTCGCGGCGCTCGCGATCGGTTGCGCCCTCGGCGGCGCTGCGCACCTGGCGGCAGCGCCCGCCGGGGACAGCGACGCGATCGGTGGACCCGCGAGGGAGGGCGCGATGCGCATCTACATCGGGACGTATACCGGGGGCAAAAGCGAGGGCATCTACTCCGCTCGATTCGACCGCGGGACGGGTGAGCTCTCCGGTCTCGAGCTCGTCGCGAAGGCGAAGAACCCGTCATTCCTCGCGCTTCACCCCTCGAAGCCGTTCGTCTACGCAGTGAATGAACTCGGCTCGTTCGAAGGAGCGAAATCCGGCGCCGTCAGTGCGTTTGCGCGTCGACCCGATGGCCGACTCGAGTTTCTGAACCAGAAGGCGTCGAGCGGTGGCGCGCCGTGTCACATCGTGACGGACTCGGCCGGAACTCACGTCCTCGTCGCGAACTACACCGGCGGAAACGTCGCGGTGATCGGCATCGAGGGCGACGGTCGCCTCGGCGAGACGACGTCGGTGAAGAATCACAAGGGCTCGAGCAAGAATCCCGATCGGCAGGAAGGCCCACACGCCCACTCGATTCACCTCGACGCCGCCGGTCGGTTCGCGTTCGCCGCAGACCTCGGTCTCGATCAAGTCCTCGTCTATCGTTTCGGTGGCGCCGACGGTTCGCTCGCACCGCACGATCCGCCGTTCGCGCGCGTGATGCCGGGCGCGGGTCCGAGACACTTCGCGTTCCATCCGACGTCATCCTACGCCTACGTCATCAATGAGCTCGGCAACACGGTGACGGCTTTTCGTTACAACGCGGAACTCGGCACCCTCGAGACAATCCACAGCATCTCGACGCTGCCGCGCGAGTTCAGCGGCACGAGCTACACCGCCGAAGTGCTCGTCCATCCCTCCGGCAAGTTTCTCTACGGATCGAATCGCGGCCATGACAGCATCGCCGTCTTCGCGATCGATTCGCCGACGGGACGTCTCAGCGCGCTCGAGCACGAGCCGACGGGCGGGAAGACGCCCCGCAATTTTGGCATCGATCCGGCCGGGAATTTCCTCCTCGCCGCGAATCAAGCGTCGGATTCGATCGTCGTCTTTCGCATCGACGCGGAGACCGGGAAGCTCGAGCCGACGGGTCACCGGCTCGATGTTCCGACTCCCGTCTGCGTGAAGTTTATCGCCGAGTGACTCCGCCCGCAGGTGTCCCGAAGAAACGCGCCGCGCGGAACCTTCACCGCCGTCAATTCGTTTCTCGCGTAGAGAATAGTCGCACTCAGAAGAACGAAAGGACAAACATGGGCACCCGGTCTGCGTGGTCTCGCGTCGCGCGAAGTGCGCTACTGATCCCGGTTTTCGCCTTCCTCGGCGGTGAATCAGCGCTCGAGGCGTCGCCGCCGATCCGTGTTCTCGTCTGGGATGAGCAACAGCCACGGCAAAAGCGGGCGTACCCGAACTTCTTGGGGGCGGAGATCGCGGCTCAGCTCGCGAAGAGCGAAGAGTTCTCCGTCAAGACCGCACGACTCGACGACCCCGGCCACGGGATCTCCCCGGCGACTCTCCAGGAGGCGGACGTTCTCATCTGGTGGGGGCACGTGCGCCAGCACGAGATCTCCGCGGCGGAAGGGCGCGAGATCGTCGATCGCGTCGAGCGCGGCGAGCTCGCGTTGATCGTCCTCCATTCGGCCCACTGGAGCGTTCCGTTCATGGAGGCGATGGAGAGAATCGCCGCGCAGGACGCGCTGGACCGCCTCCCCGAGAGCGAGCGCGCGACGGCGACGCTGCGGTTTCTCGGCGAGCGGGTCCGGAAGAAGCTCGCGCCGCGACATCGTGGGACGCTGATGTCGCAGTATCGGCGCGGGGACGACGGGAAGCTCGAGATTCTCCTCGAACGTCCGACGTGCGTGTTTCCGCGTTGCTGCGATCCAGCCGAACCGTCTACGGTGCGGACGCTCCTGCCGGATCACCCGATCGCGGCGGGCGTTCCTCGTCGATTCGTCATTCCGCAGACCGAGATGTACGACGAGCCGTTCCACGTCCCCGCGCCGGACAAGGTGATTTTCGAGGAGAGCTGGGAGGACGGAGAGCATTTTCGGAGCGGCGCGCTCTGGCGTCTCGGTCGCGGTCAGGTGTTCTATTTCCGCCCGGGGCACGAGACCTACCCGGTGTTTTTCGAGAAGCCCGTTCTCCGTATCGTCGAGAACGCCGCGCGCTGGCTCGGTGACGGGGTACGCGCAGCTCGAGCGGGTCCGCAGCCGTCGGCACTCGACCGCGTGCTCGTGTTTTCGAAAACTTCTTGGTATCGCCACCCGGAGATTCCGGCGGTGAACGAGTGGCTCGTCGAACTCGGGAAAGAGCACGACTTCGCGGTCGACGTGACCGAAGACGCCAATGCGATCACGGCGGAGAATCTGGCGCGGTATCAGTCGGTCGTGCTCAACAGCACGACGGACATCGGCAAGTCACTCGACGATGCGCAGAAAGCGGCGTTCATCGCGTGGTTCCGCTCCGGTGGGAGCATCGTCGGCCTCCACGCCGCCGCGGTGCACCACGGGACGTGGCCGTGGTTCGAGACCCTGCTCGGTACGGATTTCTCCGCGGATTCGAAACGCTCGCTGGCGCGTGTCTTTGTTTCTCCGGCCGGCGAAGTCCATCCCGCGACGGCCGGACTCGGGACCGTGGTCTGGCTCGAGGAGGAGTGGAACTCGTTTACGAAGAGTGTGCGCGGCCTCCCGGGAGTCTCCGTGCTCCTCTCGCTCGACGAGACGACGTACGATCCCGTTCGCCCTTACTTCAAAGCGCGCAATCAGAAGCCGATGGGGGATGACCATCCGATCGCGTGGATCCGGGAATTCGAGGGCGGTAGACTCTTCTACACGGGCATCGGGCACGATACCCGCATCCTCCGCAGCGAGTTTGGCACTCGACACGTCCTCGAAGCGCTGCGATGGGCGGCCGGTCCGGCGAATCAACGCGGGAGCGCAGGGAGAACGGCAGTGAACGAAGATTCGGGTGGTGGGAAGACGGAGCTCGCGACGTTCGGCGCGGGCTGCTTCTGGTGCATCGAGGCTGTACTTGAGCAACTGGACGGCGTGGAGGACGTCGTCTCCGGTTACATGGGCGGTAAAGTCGCAAACCCGACCTACGAACAGATCTGCACCGGCCGCACCGGGCACGCCGAGGTCGTCCAGGTAAAGTTCTCACCGGAGAAGATCAGCTACGACGATCTCCTCACGATGTTTTGGAAGCTGCACGATCCCACGACTCTCAATCGGCAGGGAGCGGACGTCGGTACTCAGTACCGCTCGGCGATCTTCTATCACTCGGAGGAACAGCAGAAAGCCGCGCGAGCGTCGAAGGCGAAGGCGGCAAAGTACTTTTCCGACCCGATCGTCACGGAGATCACGGCTGCGAGTCCGTTCTACGCGGCGGAGAAGTACCACCAGGATTACTACCGCCTCAACAAGAACCAGCCCTATTGCCGCTTCGTCATCGTCCCTAAGCTCGACAAGCTGGGACTCGAAAGATAGCGGCGAGCCGACGACTCAAACCGTCGCGAGTGCGGGTTCGACGAGGGTCTCCGACGTGCGGATGAAATCTTCCTCGCGTGCGAGGAAGGCGTCGACCATGCGCGGGTCGAAGTGAGTTCCGCGGCCCTCCTCGATGATCGCGCGTGCTACGTCGTGCGTGAACGCGTCTTTGTAAACTCTCTTGGACGTGAGAGCGTCGTAGACGTCAGCGATGGCGACGATGCGACCGGCGACCGGAATGGCATCGCCGGCGAGCCCCTCCGGATAGCCCTTCCCGTCGAAGTGCTCGTGGTGCGAAGCTGCGATGTCGCGTGCGACGCGGAGAAAGTCGGCGCCCGGATGCTCGCTCAAGGCGGCATCGAGAGTCTGCGCGCCGTGCGTCGTGTGCGACTTCATGATCTCGAACTCTCGATCGGAGAGCCGGCCCGGTTTGAGGAGGACGAAGTCGGGAATCGCGATCTTGCCGATGTCGTGAAGCGGACTCGCGAGATAGATGAGGCGACAGTACGCTTCCGTAACGACGTCTCTGAAGTCCGGGTGCGAGGACACTTCCTTCGAGAGGATGTACGAGTACTCCCGGACTCGCTCGAGATGGGTTCCGGTGTCGGTGTCTCGCGATTCGGCAAGTTTCGCCATCGCGAAGATCGTGAGGTCGCGAGTTTCGAGCGCGAGGATGCGTTCCCCGGTTCGGACGCGCAGGGAGAGTTCGGTCGGATCGAACGGTTTTCCGACGAAATCGTCCGCGCCGGCGGAGAGCCCCTCGACGACGTCCTCCGGTCGCTGATGGCTCGTGAGGAGGATCAGATAGATGTAGCCGGGGAACTGACCGGTACGCACTTGGCGGCAGAGCTCGATTCCGTTGAGCTCCGGCATCTCCCAGTCGGAGATGACGAGACGACAGCGTCCGGAGCGAAGGATTTCGAGCGCCGAGCGGCCGTTGTAGGCCTGCTCCGTTTCGTAGCCGGAGTGCTCGAGCGCGTTGCAGATCATGTCGACGGTCATTTCGTCGTCGTCGACAACTAGGATCCTCATCGTTTTGCTCCGGTCGAATCGAGCTCGCCCGAAGGCTCCTCGAGTTGAGCAAAGGCGGTCGGCAAGTGGTCGACGCAGCGCTTGAACTCGGTCTGCACCTGGTCCAGAGCCGTCGCGGCTTCGTCGGCATTGTCGTTTCGGCTGTGATTCTCGAGCGATGCGGCGAAGTCGCGCAGGCACGGGGCCGAAATGCTCGCGGCGGCACCCTTGATCGAGTGGGCGTCTCGCGCGACGTTGTCGAAGTTGCCGTCGGCGACGTGTTGAGAGAGAGACTTCACGGATTCGGCGACCTTGACTTCGAACTTTTCGAGAACCTTGCGGCAGAAGGATCGATCCTTCATGCAGCGTTGAAACAGTTCGTGGAGCTCGATCGGGGGGGACGGCGGCGGCGTCGCGACGTCGCCGAATTCGTCGTCGGTTTCCGAAAACGTTTCGTCGACAACGAGAGAGGCTTCCTCTCTATCGGCTCTGCGGGAGGAAACCTCAACGAACTCGTCGTCGCGGAGATCGGGGTTCCGGCGGAGGAGGACGGATTCGACGACCTCGAGGAGGATCTCCTGATCGATCGGCTTGCTGACGTAGCGGTCCATTCCGGCGCTGAGGCAGAGCTCGCGATCTCCCCTGATCGCGTTCGCCGTGAGAGCCACGATCGGGAGGCGTTCTCCGTCTTCTCGGTTGTCGGTCGGAACTTCGCCCCGAGCTTCGGCGGAGCGAATCGTGCGCGTCGCCTCGAATCCGTCCATTTCCGGCATCTGGCAATCCATGAACACCAGGTCGTACGGATTTGCGAGCACGGCTTGGACGGCTTCGATCCCGTTCGTGGCGACGTCGCAGGTATAGCCAGAGTTGCGGAAGATCCCGCGAGCGACGAGTTGGTTCACCTCCTGGTCTTCGACGAGAAGGATTCGGAATCGACGTCGAGCCTCGCGGCGGGCGTTCGGAGCGTTTCGGCGGAAGCTGCCGAGTCGTCCGATCTTCGGCGGTGATTTCGCCAGTGTGGTGGCCCGGCGTAGAGCCTCGAACAGATCTGACTCGCGGAGCGGCTTGCTCAGACGCGCGACGATCCCGAGGTCCCGAGCCGACTGCTTCGCCGCTTCATCGTCGACGGAAGTGAGAAGGATCACTCGCGTCGAGGCGGTTGCCGGGGTCTTGCGAATCTCCCGCGCCACCTCGAGGCCGTCCATTTCGGGCATCTGTCGGTCGAGGAGGGCGAGTCGGAATGGCTCGCCTCGGGACGCCGCGGCGCGCAAGTGTTCCAGTCCCTCGGCGCCGGACTCCACCGCGACCGGTTCCATCGACCAGGAGCGGAGCTGCGCCGACAGAATCTCGCGATTCGTTGCATTATCGTCCACGACGATCACCGGCAGGCCCTCGAGCTCGCCGTGCGGCTCCCCGGCCGCCTCCGTACCGTCGGCGGTCGCACTGTCGGTTCCACGCTCCAGCGAGAGATCGAACCAGAAGCGCGACCCTCGCCCTTCGACGCTTTCGACGCCGATCGAACCGCCCATCAGGGTGATGATTCGCTTCGAGATCGCCAGTCCGAGTCCAGTACCACCGTAGCGCCGGGTCATGGAAGCGTCGACTTGATGAAACGACTGGAACAGGGCGTCGACGCGTTGTTCGGGGATTCCGATCCCCGTGTCGCTGACCTCGCAGTGTAGCTTGACTTCCTTCTCGTCGACGGATTCCGCGCGGACTTTGACGACGACCTCGCCCTCCTCCGTGAACTTCACGGCGTTGTTCACGAGGTTGGCGAACACCTGCCGGATGCGGTCTCGATCGCCAATCAGAATCTTGGGGACCTCGGGCGCCACATAGCAAACGAGCTCAACGTTTCTCTCGGCAGTCTGCTTCGAAAACGACGCCGTGACATCTTCCACGAGGCAGCGAAAGGGGAACGGGATGGACTCGAACTCCATCTTGCCGGCTTCGATCTTCGAGAAGTCGAGGATGTCATTCAGAAGCTTCATGAGCGAGTCGGCCGACGACATCGCAATCTGCGCGTAGCGCTGTTGCTTCGGCGTGAGGGACGTCCGAAGGAGGAGCTGGACCATGCCGAGGACTCCGTTCATCGGCGTGCGGATCTCGTGGCTCATGCTGGCGAGAAACTCGCTCTTCGCGCGGTTGGCGGCCTCCGCGGCGTCCTTCGCCAACTCCAGCTCGCAAGTGCGATCCCCGATCTGTGACTGGAGTGTCGCGCTGAACTCGCGGAGCTCGCGATCGCGATCCTGTACGGCTTGCCGCATGGTCTCGAACCCCGCCGCGAGGTTGCCCAGCTCATCGCTGCGTGAATCCTCGATCGGGTGGTCGAAGTCGTTGTGTGAAATGCGGAGCGCAGCTTCGGAGAGCCGATCCAAGCGCCGAGTCCAGGAGCCGATGAGGAGGAGGATGATCGGGGCCACGACGAGCGTCGTGACGGTGAGCATGAACACCGTGTGAATCGCGAAATCCCGCTGGGCCGCGTGCACGGGCTCTAGCGAGATGCCGGCGACGACTCGGCCGAGAGATTCACGCCTCGGCTTCGGGCCCGTCGAGAGGGTGGCGGGACCGCCGGTTTCGACGAGCGAGTTGCCGATGACGACTTCGTCGCGCGTGGTTTCCGGACTTCGTTCGAACCGGTCCCAGAGCGTAGGACTCTGCGTGGCTCGATTGACCAACTGGTCTTCCGAATCGTATACCGCGACGAAGAGTACATGCTCTTCGTCGGAGTAGCGCTCGAGGATCCGGTCGATCTCGTCGATGTCTCCGACCGAAAGCGGGAGCTCGCACATGCGCGCAACGCTGTTGGCGAGCGAGTCGACGAGTCGACCCTGGTGACTCTCGATGACGCGATACGCCCGTCGAACGACGATCGTCGACATCAGCACGAGCGAAGCCGTGACGATGAGTAGCACCAGAAAAAGAGCTTTCTGTCGTAGGTTCATAGACGACTCAGCGGTTGCCGGTGACCCGGAATGCCGCCTCTTTGAGCACCTTCGGAGGGAGCTTGATCCTCAAGCGGTCCGCGACGATTTCATTGACGCCGTACGCGAGCTTCGCCTGCCGGTGGGGGAGCTCTTTGGGCTCGGACGAAGACGGGTGCTCGGCGAGCGCCCTATGACAGAGATCGGCGAGAACCTCGCCCTGACTGGCGGGGTCGACTCCGACTCCGATCAGCGCGCCGGCCTTGACCGAGGGGGCCGAGAATCCGAAGACCGGGATGCTGTTTCGTACGCTTTGAAGAAGAAGCGCGCGGAAGGAGGCGAGGGTGATGACGTCCTCGTCGTGCGCGGTCCAGATGATATCGGGCCGACGGCGGATCAGCGCCTGGATCGCCGGCGCGACGTTGTCATGAACGTCGATGTCCTCGGCGAGAAGCTTCCAGTTTTTCGGAAGCGCGTTCCGAAGCCGTTCGACGATCGATCGACTCGGTGCTGAGGATCGACGGTAAAGTACGCCGACGCGCTTTGTTGTCGGAAGCGCCGTCGCGATGAGCTCGACGCGAGCCTCGATGGCCGTATCGGTACTGACTCCGAAGGTCTTCGGCCGCTCGGTGAGTCCGCGACGCTCCGGAGCTGCGACGAGGCAGTAGCCGAGGCGAGCCTCGTCGTCGAGGCGGTCGCGCAGTGCGACCGCGGCGCCGGTGCCGATCGCGACGTGAAGGGTATTCTCTGCCGCTTTTCCCAGCTCTGCCTCCTCGCTCTCGAGTGCGTCGGCGAGGATGGTCCTCGATGAGTGGCCGTGCTCATCCAATTTCGCGCGAAGTCGTTGGTGCGCGATCTTGTAGGGGAGCGCTCGACTCGTCTGGACGATCACTACATCCCCGGCGTGGACGGGTCTCGCGACGAGACACCACGCCGCGAGTACGGCAAACATCCAGAGCCGCGGTCGCGTCCGCGAAATCGCCACAACGCCCCCCATTACAGGCGCAACCGAAATTGAACGAAGACGGTTCGGCCGGGCGTCTCGTGAGAGCTGAACGCTCCGATCTGCTGCACGGAAAGAGCGGTTTCGTCGAACAGGTCATGGACGCCCACCGTCAGATCAAGGCGATCGTCGGCGAGTCGTTTGGTTACGGCGAGATCGACGCGGTGGAAATCGGAAACGCTCGCCCCTGAGCTTCCACTGTCTCGGTTCGTACGCGAGGTGTACTTGTAGTGGGCCGACGCCGAGAACCCGTGGGGAAGCGCCCATTGAACGCCGAGTCCGACCTTGTTTTTAGCGGGACGGAATCCACGCACGCTCTGGTCGGTCGCGTCGGGCGAAAAGTTGTTGTGAGCGTACCACGCCGAGATGAAGAGATCGCGCAGGCGGTACTCGAGCTCGACTTCACCACCGAAGGCATCGCCGCCGTTGATATTGTCGAACACGGCGAGGACGCGACCGAGTCCCAGCGGATCGGGGAGGTCGGCGAAACCGATCAAATCTTCGTAGCGCTGGTAGTAGAGGTTGACCCGTGCGGTGAGATCCGGCGTCAGCGCCCCCGAGTAGCCGGTCTCGAGCGAGTAAACCTCTTCGTGATCGAGGTCGTCGGACTCGAAGAGCTGGACACCGAAGGAGCCGGGCGGAAGCGGAGGACTCGGCAGCGGGAGGCGTTGGATTCTAGCCTCGCGCACTCCGAAGAGCGGCGCTCGAAACGCCTTCGCCGCCCCGATCCGCAACCGGTGGTTCTGCTCGTCGTCGACGGCGTAGAGAACCGAGACGCGGCCGGACCAATCGACCTTTGTTCCCGAGTACCAATCGGCTCTGAGCTGCGTCTCGAGAGCGAGGTCATCGTCGTCGGTCAGCTGCCAGCGGTGGATGCCGAAGATCCCGGCCCAAAACTCGTTTTCGGTACCGCGGTCGAGAAAGTCCTGGGGCTGTTCGAGGCCGTGCTCGATGTGGACCCAACGTGCGTTTCCGCCGACGGTGAGATGATGCGGGGAGAGTTCGAGATCGACCTGTGCCTCGAGATCGTTCTCGTACTCCTCGAATCCCCAGATCGACGGCCGGGAGACATCGGCGAAGTTGCCGAACCACTGAACGTAGCCCGTCCAATCGTCGGCCTCGCGCGTCATGCGAGCGTGTAGCCGAGCGACATCGATTCGCTCGTCGTCACGGGGATCGCCCAGCATCGGGAAGCCGGCGATTTCGAAGTCACCGCGTTCGACGTGAGCGAACGCCGCGCCGAAATCGAGCGTGTCGCGATCGTTCACCTCGTAGAGGAGCTTCGAGCTGAGACGCCAGTCTTCGCTGAAGTCACGAGACGAAAAGTCGTCGTGCGAGATCGCTTCGTCGGACGATTCTCGCGATTCGTATCCTGCCGACACGGACCACGCCCAACGGCCGTTCACTCCCGCCCAGCGCGAATTCGTGAGAATGTCGCCGAACTCGGTCACGCGGGTGAGTGTGCTCAGGCCGGTCGTTTCACGTGGCGCCTTCGTGATGATGTTGATGACGCCGTTCAGTGCGTTCGGACCCCACGCCGCGCCGCCCGGCCCGCGGACGATTTCGATTTGGGCGATGTCGTCGGGAAAAATCGGAAGGCGGAAGAAGTCGACGCCACCGTACGTCGCAGAGGTCGCGTTACGGCCGTCGATGAGGACGAGAGTCCGATCGGAGAACTGGTGGTGGAGGCCGCGGACGCCGAGCGCGACGTTATTGCGATCGGTCGCGAGGACGTCGACTCCCGGGGTGAACTGAAGGATTTCCGGAACGGTCGAGAGGCCGGATTCCCGGATCGTCGACGCGTCGACGATCCCGATGGCGAGCGAGGACTCGGCGCGCCGCTGCTCCTTTCGAGAGGCGCTGACGACGACCGGGATGGGCTCGAAGAGGAGGAGCTCCTCGCTCCCGAACGAGGTATCGAGGGCGTCGTTGCCGAGGGGAGAGGCATCGCTCGTCTCGGCCTTTCCGGCCAGAAGATCGGAGCCGTCGGCGTCGTTGACGAGAAGCGCGAGCGATCGCTCCTGCGCGCAGATGACGCCAGTAGCGAAAACCAGATGCGCCAGAAGCAACGTACAGCGAAGCGGAGAGCGCTCGCCTCCGCGAACGGTGGTGCGGGACGGATGGGCCATGGCGGAGAACACTGGGGGGAGAGGATCGGCCTCGTCCGCGAGCGGACGGAGGGCACGAGAAGTGAAACCGGACGCGGTCAGGCCGAGGCGCTCTCGGTCTCGTTCACGTCGTTTCTGGTTCGCTTGCCCCAGAATTCTTCGATCTTCGCGAGCAGCTCGTCGTGGTTGAACGGCTTCGTAACGTAGTCGTCCGCGCCCGCCTCGAGACCGGCCTTCCGCTCCTCGGCCATAGCCTTCCCCGAGACGAATATGATCGTCGTGTCGGCGTGCTCCGGTTGCGCGCGGAGCTGACGACAGACTTCGAAACCGTCGAGGTGCGGCATCATCACGTCGAGAAGAATCACGTCCGGCTTGATTTGCGGAACCTGCTCGAGTGCCTCCTGCCCGGACGCGGCCGTCCAGATCTCGAACTCTTCGAGGAGCTCTTCGAGGATCATGCGATTGCGCGGTTCGTCGTCGACGATGAGGATGCGCGGTGAATCTTGGGACACCATGGTTCAGTCAGTCTCCACTGTGCTCGTGGACTCCTGCGCTTCGACGGAAGCTGCGACCGTTTCGTTGGTCGGCGTCACTTTGGCCGCGGCTCGGGGTTGCATGCGCGGAATCGAGAACGTAAAGATCGCTCCACCACCCGGACGGTTGGCCGCGCGAATCCAACCGTGGTGCGCGTCCACGATCTCCTTACAGATCGACAATCCGAGGCCGGTTCCCCCAGCCCCGGAATCGGTCTTCTGGCTTTGGGCGAACGGATCGAAGATCGTCTCGATCTCTTCCTCGGGGATTCCGAATCCCTCGTCGGAAACCGAGAGCTCGATACTCGGCCGTACTTCGTCGTCGACGTCGATGCTTCCTTCCGAAAAGGACATCGTGATCGTTCGCTCGGGATCGGTGAACTTGACCGCGTTCGAAAGAAGGTTCCGTGCGACTTGTGCGATGCGGAACGAGTCGAAATCGGCTTCGGTACTGAACGCCGCCGGAAGCACGGCGGTGCGCAGGTTCTTTTTTCGGATCAAGGGGTCGAGCTCGGAGAGCACCGATTGAAGGACCGTTTGGAGGTTTCCGGCCCTCATCGTGTAGGTCATCTTTCCGGCCTGTGCCTTCGAGAGATCGAGAAGGTTGTTGAGGAGCTGCATCAGGTTCTCACCGCTGGATCGAATCTCACGGAAGTACCCGAGCAGTCGGTCCTTCGAGGCTTTCTCGATCTTTTTCACACCGAACTCTGCGAAGCTCAGAACCGCGTGCATCGGCGTTCGCAGCTCGTGCGACATATTTGCGAGGAAGCGAGACTTCGCCCGCGCGGCCGCCTGCGCCTCCTCCATGCTTTCGCGAAGCTCGCGGGTTCGCCGGGCCACTTTCTCTTCGATAATTCGATTGGTCGCCTCGAGCTCTTCGTTCTTCCGGCGCACTTCGTCGCGCGACTTCTTGAGGAGAAGGACCATATTGCTGAGCTGCGAATTGGTCTCCTCGAGGTCGGTGATATCGTCGAACGTCGTCAGCGTGCCGCGCGACCGCCCTGACTCGTCGGGGATCGGGGAGCTGTTGACGACGTATCTACGGGTCGGACCGTCCTTGTGCCGCAGCGACAACTGAGCACCGCGCATGGTACGCCCGGACTCGAAGGCTTCGTCCCACGGGTACTTCGTCGCCCCGGGGGTTGCGTGAACCCAAGGAAGCGTCGCGAGGGATTGTCCGATGAGTGAGTTCGGAGATTGGCCGAGTTGCTCAGCGATCGCCGAGTTCGCGAGCACGATCAAGCCGCGCTCGTCCATGAGCACGACCCCTTCGACTAGGGTGTCGAGTGCGTAGCGCACACGCCCGGGAACGACCGAGGACGGATCGAGTTGCCGCAGAGTCTTGCGGATGAACTGAAAATAACAGAAGAAACCGACGAGTCCGACGAAGCCCATGGTGCGAATGATCGGACGGCTGAGCAGTCCTTGAAGCCCCTCAGGAAAGAGCGCCGAGAACTGCACCTCAACAGCGCCCCAGCGATTGGGGCCCTTGAAGATCGGAACTTGCGCGTGAGTCGAGGTCGATCGCTCGGTGTCGTCGTTCGTCCATACCTCCTCGTGGGCGCCGGCCTTGGCGAGGATGGTTCCGTCTGCGGTGCGCATCGCCGCCGAGAGCACGTCTTCATTCCGGCGGACGAGCGTCTGCATCGTTCGCTGGATCGCTTCGGTGTCTCCGCGCGAGATCGCCGACGAGAACTGGACCGCGAGCGATTCGCACAGCTTCTTCCTCGCGTCGAGTAGGACGTTCGCGGGATTCGGAATCACTCCGACGACGTCACCGACGACGATGATGCTCGCCGTGAGGAGCGCGAGTCCGAGGCTCAGGCGGAACGCGGGCGTGAGAAAGAAACGCATGGAGGGGGATTCGGTAGTCGGGGGGGACTGATCGCCCGTTTCGCTCCACCGGAGCGACCGATTCTCGGGTCGATCCCGGCGCAGAAATCGAGAGTCCGCGGGAGCGGACGAACGGGAGGGTCTCTCTATTCCATCGTTCGGTCGAGCTGTCGTCTGATCGGATGAATCCAAAAAGGACGATATCGGTAGCTCGTCGCTCGCAGACCACCGTCTCGGACCGGACTGCTTCCCGTCTTCGGCGGTGAGGTTCTGTCAAGAACTTGTCCAGCGGTGCCGAGTACATCCCTACCCATCGCTCGAGACGCACGGGGTCGGCGTCTGGCGCGCGGAGATTCCGCGATCGAGCTCTCTCCCTCACGCACCTTCGCGATTCGTACGCGCTCGGCGACCGCCGGGCGACTCGCGCACACGAAACGGAGTCTCCCGAATGGGTTCCATCTACGTTCAAGACCCTTCTCCGAGCGCCGGTCTACGACCCGTCTCCGACCGGATCGCGGGACTCTGCCGCGCGGTTTCCGACGAGCGGATGTTCCTCGTCGTCAGCGAAGACGAGGAGGGACTCGATCCCCCGGTGATCGTCGAGGCGATTCTCACTCAGGACGGAGTCGTCGTGCGGTCGCATGCCGTCGACGTCTCGGACGAGTTCGACCTCGAGGATCCTTCCCTCGACGCGAACTGAAGCCGGAGTCATTCATCCCATGGATCCGACGCCATCTGCCGCTCCCGAAGCGACCGAAGGGGCGACCTCGACCGTCGCTGCTTCGACTCATCCGGCTACTGCGGCAACGGCGGTCGCCGCGAACGCAGCCGCCATGTCGGCGCGCCTGAAGGCCGTGCTGTCGCTTTTGGCGACCTCACTTCAGCACGAACGTTTCGAGGCTGCGATCACCGCGTTCGTCACCGATCTCGCGATCCGAACGCGATGCGATCGAGTGAGTCTCGGCTTCGTGCACCGCCGGCAGGTTCGCATTCGCGCGATGTCACACACGGCGCACTTCGTGAAGAACGCCGGGCTCGTCCAGGCAGTCGAGTCGGCGATGGAAGAAAGCATCGACCAGGAAGCGACCGTCAACTTTCCTGCCGCAGCCGAAGCGGAGGGGACGGCGTTCCGCATCACGCGTCTTCACGATGAGCTCGGTCGCCGGTACGGCTCGAGCTCGATCTGCTCGATTCCGTTTTTCATGAACGGCGAGCTCCTCGGTGTGCTCACTCTCGAGCGCTCCGCCGCGCCGCCGTTCGACACGGAGATCATCGAGCTTCTCGAAGCGGCGATGAACATGGCCGGGCCGCTCCTCCACCTCAAGCGACGCGAGGAGATGACTCTCATCGGCCGGTCGGTCGAATCGACGCGTTGGCTCCTCGGCCGAACGCTCGGACCGGGGCATCTCAAGTGGAAGATCGCTTGCCTCCTCGTCGCCGGGCTGACCGTCTTTCTCTGCTTCGCGAAGGCCGAGTACAAAATCGCTTCGCGTGCGATCGTCGAGGGGGCGATCCAGCAGGCTGCGGTCGCACCGTTCGACGGCTACATCAAGTCGGCCCGGTTCCGCGCCGGCGACGTCGTCGAGTCGGGACAGGTGCTCTGCGAGCTGGACGATCGAGAGTACCGGCTCGAGCATCTCAAGTGGAAGAGCAAGCACGAGCAGATGTCGAAGCAGCACCAGCAAGCCTTGGCGCAGCTCGACGCCGCTCAGATCAAGATCATCGCCGCTCAAATCGAACAAGCTCAGGCCCAGATTCATCTGACCGAAGCCCACCTCGAGCGCACGCAGATCGAAGCTCCGTTCCCGGGAGTCGTCGTCGCGGGCGATCTCAGCCAGTCGATCGGCGCTCCCGTCCAGCGGGGAGACGTGCTCTTCGAGATCGCTCCGCTCGATCGTTATCGGCTCGTTCTGCACGTCGACGAACGCGATATCGGCGAAGTGGCGCTCGGACAGTCCGGCGACATCGTGCTGGCCGCGCTGCCGGGTGAACCGCACCCCTTCGTCGTCGAGAAGGTGACGCCGATCTCGTCGACTGCCGACGGGCTCAACTACTTCCGAGTCGAGGCGTCTCTCTCAGGCCGCGCCGACGCACGCGTCCGCCCGGGCATGGAGGGCGTGGCGAAGGTTCGGCTCGACCGCCGGCACCTCGTGTGGATCTGGACGCACAAAACGATCGACTGGGTGCGGATCACGCTTTGGCACTGGCTGCCCTAGCTGCCGCCTCGACCGGCGACGCGAAGGAGAGGATCGAACTTGAACGATCGATGGCTCAGCTCGTCCTGGTACCGGGTCGCCCGGCTGACGCCGAAGCTCCGCACGCAGGCGAGGATCCACCGTCACCTCTATCGCGGGGAGCCTGCGTACATCCTGCAAAACGAAGCGAGCGGGCGTCACTACCGTTTCGACGCCGCGACCTACGAGTTGCTCGCGCTCTTCGATGGCCGACGCACCGTCGAAGAGGCATGGGAGCTCGCGTGTGAACGCCTGGGCGACGACGCGCCCACCCAAGACCGATGCATCCGGCTCCTCTCTCAGCTTCACGCTGCCGATGTCCTGCAGTGTGACGTCCCGCCGGACGCACTCGAGGTCGTCGGACGCGGCGATCGCGGTCGCCATCGGGCCACGCTGCATCGGTGGGCGAATCCGTTCAGCGTGCGCGTACCGCTGTTCGATCCGGACGCTCTTCTCCGCCGCCTTCTTCCCGCCGTGCGACCGCTCTTCAGTCGGTACGCGTTCGTCCTCTGGCTCGTGGTCGTGCTGTGGGCGATCGGCCTCGCGACTTTCCACTGGGCGGAGCTGACCCACAACATCGCGGACCGCGTCCTTTCCTGGGAAGGACTCGCGATCCTCGCGGCGGCGTTCGTCGCACTCAAGATCGTCCACGAATTCGCGCACGCGTTCGCCGTCAAGGTGTTTGGCGGCGAGGTCCACGACATGGGGATCATGTTCCTCGTGTTCGCGCCGATTCCGTATGTCGATGCCTCGGCATCGACGGCGTTCCGCTCGCGGCGCCGTCGATTCATCGTCGGCGCGGCGGGGATGATGGCAGAGCTCGGAATCGCGTCCGTCGCTCTCGCCTTTTGGACGTACGCCGAGCCGGGCCTCGCGCGCAGCCTCGCTTTCGGAATCGTGCTCGTCGCGGGAGTTTCGACGTTCTTCTTCAATGCGAATCCCCTGATTCGATTCGACGGCTACTACATGCTCTGCGACGCGCTCGAGATTCCGAACCTCAACTCGAGGGGACGCGAGTATCTCGTCTATCTCGTCGAGCGCTACGCATTCGGTGTGCGCGGTCTCGAGACAAACGCGAACACGTGGTCGGAACGCTTTTGGTACGTCGGGTACTCGATCACCTCTTGGATCTACCGCTTTTTCCTCTACGCCGCGATCCTGGTCTTCGTCGCCGGAAAGTTCTTCTACATCGGAACGGCGCTCGCACTCTGGGGGGTGGGAACGTGGCTCGTTGTCCCCGCAGTCCGTCTCTGTCGCTACCTCCAGACTCAGCCGCGCATCGCCGCAGTTCGTCGTCGGGCGGTCATCGTGAGCGGCGCGGCCGTGCTTTTCGTCATCGGAGCGACATGCTGGACTCGAGCTCCCCTCCGCACGACGACCGAAGGAGTCGTGTGGGTGCCGGAGGAGGCGATCGTCCGCGCGAACGCGAGCGGGTTCGTCGCAAAGATCGTCGCGAAGCCCGGCACGCGCGTCGAGAAGGGAGACCCGATCTTCGTGTGCGAGGACCCGACGATCGACTTTCGCATCGCCCTCCTCGAAGCCGAATTGAGCGAATATCGCGCGCGGCGCGAGGGTGTGTGGGGAGTGGATCAGGTCGCCGCAAAGATGTACGACGAAGAGATCGCCTTCCGGGAGAAGCGGCTCGCGCGTGAACGCGAGCGGCGGCGCGATCTCACCGTGCGGAGCCGCGCGGCCGGAATCGTCGTCGTCCCGCGAGCCGAGGATCTGCCGGGACGGTTCGCACGTCAGGGAGAGGTGCTCGCACACGTTCTCGACGAATCCACACCGACGATCCGCGCGGTGGTTTCGGAGGATCATATCGACCTCGTGCGATCGGCTATGGGGCGGGTCGAAGTCCAGCTCGCCGGAGGAATCGCCGAGCCGATGGAGGCGAAGGTGGCGCGAGAGATTCCCGCGGCGAGCCGCGAGCTACCGAGCACCGTCCTCGGGCTCGAAGGCGGAGGGACGATCGCGACGGATCCGCGCGACGAGAGGGGCGTTCAGTCGTTCGAGCAATATTTTCAGATCGAGCTCGCGCTTCTCGGGACGAAACCCGGACTCAACATCGGCCGGCGCGCGTTCGTGCGGTTCGACCACGGTTCCGAGCCGCTCGCCGTCCGTTGGTACCGAAGTGTTCGGCGCCTCTTCCTCCGCCATCTGGGCACTTGAGGTCCGAGCGATGTCCGATCGCGTGATCATGCGCCTCCGATCCGCGGAGGCGACCCGTTTCGCCCGCGATGAGATTAGGCCGGGTGCCCGACTCGAGTGGTCGCAGCTCGTACGCTCGCGCGCTTCGGGTCGTCGGCCTCAGGGAAGGGGAGCCGCTCGATTCCTCCGCGCCGTAGCCGCCTCGGAGCGTGTAGCGCGCGACCTCGACGACGAGACGCTCGCCCGCGAAGCGAGACGCCTGCGCGAAGTCCTGCGCCGACGCGGCATAGCACGCGACAGCGCCGCGCTTTCCTTCGGGCTCGTCCGCGCCGCCGCCGAGCGTACGATTCGCCAGCGGCACTACGATGTCCAGGTTCTCGGCGGTTGGACTCTCCTCCAAGGTCGCATCGCAGAGATGGAGACCGGCGAGGGGAAGACGCTCACCGCGACTCTAGCGGGCGGCACGGCTGCGCTCGCGGGAATCTCCGTCCACGTCATCACGGTCAACGACTATCTGGCGCGCCGCGACGCCGAGGCGATGGGGCCGATCTACCGCGCACTCGGTCTGACGGTGGGCGTCATCGTCGCCGGGATGGAGCCGGCGGAGCGTCGGCGAGCGTACGCATGCGACGTAACCTACTGCACAAACAAAGAGATCGTGTTCGACTACCTGCGGGACTGCGTGGCGTCGCGGCGCGCGGCGAGCCCACTTCACGAGAAAGTCGAATCACTCGCGCGCGGCGGAGCGGCCTCACGGCTCATCGCCTCGGGACTTCAGTTCGCAATCGTCGACGAAGCTGACAGCGTCCTCGTCGACGACGCGAAGACGCCGCTCATTCTCTCCGAAACGGTGCCGAATCACCGCGAGCGCGAAGTCTACTCGACCGCGATCGACATCGCGCGACAGCTCAGTGAGGGTTCCGACTATCGCGTCGATCGAAAGCTCCGAAGCGTCGTACTGACTTCACGCGGTTCACGGCGCGTTGAGCGGTTCGTCGATGCGATTCCTCGAGGTCGCAGGGGGATTTGGATGCACCGCCGCCAGCGGAGCGAGCTCATCGCGCAGGCCCTCGCGGCGGTCCACCTCTACGAACGAGACAAGCACTACCTCGTCCGTGAGGACGAGATCGACATCATCGACGAATACACCGGAAGAACTCTTCCCGATCGCGCCTGGGAGCACGGGCTTCACCAGGCGATCGAGGCGAAGGAAGGATGCCCACTGAGTTCGGAGCGACAACCGATCGCTCGGCTGACGTACCAGCGCTTCTTTCGGCGGTACACATGGCTTTCGGGAATGACCGGAACCGCGCAGGAAGTCGCCGGTGAGCTCGCCGGCGTCTACGACGTCGTCACCGTGCGCGTTCCGACCCACCAACCCGTCCGTCGCGAGTCGAGGGGAGTGCGCGTATTCAGGACCGCGGAGGAGAAGTGGGAGGCCGTCGTCGGCCGCATTCAAGAGATGCGCGAGCGTCTGCGCCCCGTCCTCGTCGGAACTCGGTTTCTTTCGGACTCGGAGCACTTGAGCGCACTCCTCAAGGCGGCCGCGATCCCGCATCAGGTGCTGAATGCGAACTGCCACGAGGATGAAGCCGAGATCGTCGCCCGGGCGGGCGAGCTCGAGAGGGTGACCGTTGCGACGAACATGGCCGGACGGGGAACGGACATTCGGCTTCCCGGTGACGTGGTGGTTCGCGGGGGACTCCACGTGATCGCCGCGGACGTCAACGAAGCCCGCCGGATCGACCGCCAGCTCTACGGCCGCGGGGGCCGCCAAGGGGATCCAGGGACCTTCGAGGGGATCTTCTCGCTCGAAGATGAATTGATCCGCACCTACGCCTCGGGGTGGGCTCGGTGGCTCGCCGCCAAAGCCGGTCGGCTCGGTGAGCCGATCCATCGATTGGCGGGGGAGTGGATCGTGCGGGAAGCGCAAACTCGCTGCGAGCGACACCACCGGCGCATCCGTCGGAACATGCTGCAGCGGGAAGGAGATTTGGAGACGACACTCGCGTTCGCCGGAGCGGGCGAGTGAGAGTCCTTCGCCGAGAAACTCTCGGCTAGAGTCGAGGAGCACCGGATCATGAAGAAACGAACCCTCATCGTCGCGGCGGTCCTGATGACCGCAGCGTTTCTCCCTGCGAACGAGCCGAACGGAGAACCGGAGGCTTCGCGTCCCGTCCGGATCGAGGCGTTCGAGGGGCTCATCGAGGCGAATCGCATCCTGAAGCTCGGATCGTCTGTCGACGGAGTGATCAGCGAAGTCCGGGTCGAGCGCGGAGATCTCGTCAAAGCCGGAGATGTGATCGCCCAGCTCGACACTCGCGTGGAGAAAGCCGAAGTGGCTCTCGCGAAGGCGCGCGCCGAGTCGGAAGGTGCCCTCAAGAAAAGGAAGGCGCGACTCGCATTCGGCCGGAGTAAGTACAAGAACGATC
Source organism: Planctomycetota bacterium (assembly GCA_965223845.1). Classification (GTDB taxonomy): domain Bacteria; phylum Planctomycetota; class UBA8108; order UBA8108; family SXIK01; genus CBDCXR01. The sequence goes on from CBDCXR010000004.1 coordinate 902,669, forward strand.
TCGAGCTCCACCGGACTGGGATTCTCTCGGACGAACTGCTCGATCAAAGCCGCACCGAGCTCGCTCTCGCGGAGGCGGAGTTCATCGAAGCGGAGGAAACCGCACAGCTCGCTCAGCTCGCGTACAAGCAAGCGCTCGCCGCTCTCGAATTGCGCACGATTCGGAGTCCCGTCGACGCCGTCGTCGTCGAACGGTACCTCTCGCCCGGGGAGACGGTGACGCGTCAGTCGCAGTCGCACATCGTCCAGCTCGCCCAGGTCGATCCCCTCAAGGTGGAGATCATCCTTCCGGCGCTCATGTTCGGAAACGTCAAGGCCGGCGATCGAGCGACGGTCCGCACTCAGTTCGAGCCGAATCGCTCCTACCCGGCCGAAGTGGTTCAAGTCGACCGCGTCGTCGACGCTGCGAGTGGAACGTTCCGTGTTCGGCTTCGCATGGACAACCCGAACAACGAAGTGCCGTCCGGGCTCAAGTGCTCGGTGCTGCTCGACTGAGCGGGTCAGTCGACCGGCGCCGATGCGGATTCCGCCTCACTCGAGGGCGTCGGCGCCGGATGCTTCCCGTCGACATCGCGATCGGGATCCCGCTTCTCTTTGCGCTCGGCGAGAGTCGCGAGATGGAGTCGGGCCACGTGCCACATGTACCGGGGGCCGTAGCCGGCTCTCGGCGCCCAGCGATTGCGCGTCGCGCGGCGGAGGTGCGCTTTCGCCGCCGGAATACGGTTTTCCGTCGACGCGAGGAGCCCGGCGTAGAGCTCGCCGTAGAAGCGCTGCTTCTCGCGTTCGGCCGGCGCGAGATCCGCCGCTTCGATCCCGCGGAGGAGTGCCTCCGCGCTGAGCTTACCCTGGAACATGCGGTACACCTCGGGTAGCGGTGCTCGATCGGGCTTCTCGTAGTCGATCAGGCGCTTCCGCGCCTTCTCGATTCCCTCCACCCGCGCTTGCGCTAGAAAGCGCCAGATTCCGTTCTCGCGATCGACAGTGTCGAACTCGTGGTAGAGGCCGAACTGGGCGGCAGACTCTCGAAAGCGCTCGCAATAGTACTGGGCGATTCCCCGGCGCCAGTGAGATCGCGCGGCCGCGGGGCGGAGGCGCACCATCGCCTCGTAGTCGTCCAGCGCGGCGCGAAACTTGCCGGAGAAGAAGTGAACGTCGCCGCGTCGAGAGTAAAGATCGACGCGCTCGGGTTCGCGTTCTATCGCCGCGGAAAGGGCGGCGATGCGCTCGGCGAGCTGTGCCTTATCGACCGCGCTCGACGCGTCCGGCGGTGGACGATCCTCGGCGATCGCGGGAGCGGCGAGCGCACCCGCGAGGACCGCCGTGAAAATGTGTCGCACATTCGTCTCCTGTCGGATTTGCGCTGGGCTCTTTAGGGCGCTCTGCCCGTTCCCGCAACCGAACTGCAGACGTCAGGACTGCGACCGCTGAATCAGCATCCCCGCGGCGACGGTTTGGTTCGTGAACGGATCGATGAGCACGATACTCCCCGTTATGCGGTTCTTGCGATAAGAATCGACGAAGAGGGGAGAGGAGGCCCGGATCGACACGCGGCCGATTTCGTTGAGTCCGAGTTCGAGATCGCCCTCGACCTTGTGCGTCGTATTGATGTTCACCTTGTAGAGGACCTCGCGCAGTATGCACTGGACCTCTTTCGTCGTGTGGCGGAGGACGTACTTCTTCCCGACGTCGAGCTTTGCGCGCTCGGAGAACCAGCACACCATCGCCTCGAGGTCCTGCGTCGTCTCCGGCGAGTTGTGTGGCTTCACGATCATGTCGCCGCGGCTGATATCGAGCTCGTCGGTGAGCGTGATCGCTACGGACATCGGGGCGAACGCCTCCTCGAGATCGTCCTCCAAGGAGTGGATTCCCTTCACGTGGGTCGTAAATCCCGAAGGAAGCACCATCACCTCGTCGCCGCGGCGAAAGACGCCGCCCGCGACGCGCCCCGCGAAGCCGCGGAAGTCGTGGTACTCGTCGGCGTGCGGGCGGATCACCCACTGCACGGGGAAGCGCGCGTCGACGTGCTTGTGCACGCCGCCGACGTAGACGGTTTCGAGTGTGTAGAGAAGGGACGTGCCCTTGTACCAGGGCATGCGCTCCGATGTCTCGACGACGTTGTCACCGTGGAGCGCGCTGATCGGGATGAAGGTGATGCCGGGGATGTCGAGCCGTGAGACCCACTCTTTGTAGTCGGCAACGATGCGATCGAACACCTCCTCGTCGAAGTCGACGAGATCCATCTTATTCACGCACACGATCACGTGCGGAATGCCGAGGAGGTGCGCGATGAACGAGTGGCGCTTCGTCTGCTCGAGGATGCCCTTTCGGGCGTCGACGAGGATGATCGCGAGATCGGCCGTCGAGGCGCCCGTCACCATGTTGCGAGTGTATTGCTCGTGGCCGGGAGTGTCCGCGATGATGAACTTCCGACGCGGCGTCGCGAAGTAGCGGTAGGCGACGTCGATGGTGATCCCCTGCTCCCTCTCCGCGCGCAGCCCGTCGGTGAGGAGAGCGAGATTGACGTGCTCATCGCCGCGCTGCGAGCTCGAGCGCTCGATGGCTTCGAGCTGATCCTCGAAGATCTGCTTCGAGTCGTAGAGGAGCCGTCCGATGAGCGTGCTCTTTCCGTCGTCGACGCTCCCCGCCGTGGTGAAGCGGAGGAGGTCCATGTCGAGGTAGCTTTGGCTGGTTTCGTCGGCTGCAGTCATCGTGGCGTCAACTTTCGGCGCGCTCAAAAATAGCCTTCCTTTTTTCGATCCTCCATCGCGGTCTCCGACCGCTTGTCGTCGGCTCGACCTCCCCGCTCCGTGACGCGAGCGGCCGCGATCTCGCGGATGATGTCTTGAACCGACTGCGCGTCCGACTCGACCGCTCCGGTGCACGTCATGTCACCGATCGTGCGGAACCGGATCGTGCGCCGCGTGACCTCCTCACCGTTCCTAAGCTGAATGTACGGCGAATTCGCCAGCAGCGTGCCGCCGCGGTCGACGACGTCTCGCTCGTGCGCGAAGTAGATCTCGGGAATGTCGAGCTTCTCGAGCGCGATGTACTGCCACACGTCCATCTCCGTCCAGTTGCTGAGCGGAAACACGCGGAAGTGCTCACCGATCTGCTTTCGGCCGTTGAAGAGATTCCACAGCTCTGGCCGCTGATTCTTCGGGTCCCACTGGCCGAATTCGTCGCGCGCCGAAAAGAACCGCTCTTTCGCGCGAGCCTTTTCCTCGTCGCGTCGCGCCCCGCCGAGCGCGGCGTCGAACTGGAACTCTTCGATCGCGTCGAGGAGCGTCGTCGTCTGGAGTCGATTGCGGCTCGCGTTCGGGCCGCGTTCCTCGGCGACTCGGCCGCGATCGATCGACTCCTGCACGGTGCGCACGACGAGGTTCGCGCCGATGTCCGCCGCCAGGCGATTCCGAAACTCGAGCGTCTCCGGGAAGTTGTGGCCCGTGTCGACGTGAAGAAGCGGGAAGGGAAGACGGGCCGGCCAGAACGCCTTCTGCGCGAGCCGGACCATCACGATCGAGTCCTTGCCGCCCGAGAACATCAGCGTGGGTTTCTCGAACTGGGCGGCCGTCTCGCGGATGACGAAGATGGCCTCCGCCTCGAGATGCTGGAGGTGAGTGAGGTGATAAGCGGGCATGGTCGAAGCGGCGGCTGGGATCCTGGTCGTAATGAGCTGGTCTTAATGAGGACGGGCGCGCTGTGGCCGCGCTCGCGACGCGCCGGCGGCGTTTTCTATGGATCGGCTGTTCGCGCGCGTTTCAGTGGGACTCCGTCGGACGGATCGTTCCGATGACGTGACGGTAGAGTCTCTCCAGCGAATCGGCCGGCGTTTCTTCCGCTGTGTGCAGAGTCAGCGCGTCGTCTTCCGGCGCGGGCGGCTCGAATCCCGAATCCTTTCCGGTAAAATTCGCGACCTTGCCCGCCGCCGCTTTCGCGTAGAGACCTTTTACGTCGCGCTCCGCGCAGACCTCGAACGGACAGTCGACGAAGATCTCCATGAAGTCTTCGCCGATCGTCTCGCGGGCGAGGCTCCGCATGGACCGAGATGGGGTGATGAACGACGCGAGCGTGACGATTCCGCACTCGACGAAGAGCTTGGCGACCTCTGCGACGCGCCGGATGTTCTCCCGACGGTCCTCGTCGGAGAACCCGAGGTTCGCATTGAGTCCCGTTCGCACGTTGTCGCCGTCGAGAAGCATCGTCGTCACTCCGTCGGAGTGAAGCTTCCTCTCGAGCGAGCATGCGAGTGTGCTCTTCCCGGAGCCGGAGAGTCCGTAAAGCCACACCACGGCGGCGTGCTGACCGAGTCGAGACTCTTTCTCAGCTCGTGTGAGGGTGCGATCGAAGATCGGGTAGAGATCGTTCACGAAGCTCGCGGTGGGGCAGCGGATTGGCGCTCGGGAATTCGGCGGCGTCGACGACGCCTCTTATCGGACGGCGTCGCCGAGCACAGAATCCCCCATCCAGCCACGGGCGAAGGGTGAAGTCAACGGCGGACGATCGGGGTACGCCGGAGGTGAACTCGGGGGACACCAGGCCGCGGCGCGAGCCGGAATCCAGCGCGGGAGATCGGCTTCGTGTATACTCTTCGGAACCACTCGCGGGCGCGCCGGGGAGTCGACCCGCGGCGCGGAGAGGAGCCTCGGGCCGGCTGGCCCCCCGAGAATCGGCCGGAAGCCGCGGCGTTCGTCGTCCTGTGCCGCCGCCTCGACGAAAGCCCTCCGCGCGAGGGCCGTCGACTCTCCTCGCCGCGCCGTGGACGGTGAGTCCGCCCCGGGCCGCGATCGATGCCGGAAACTCCCCGCGCTGCGGGATCCGGCGAGAACGAACGACCATAGCTTACATGTCTCGATTCAAGCACCAGAACCACCCGCTCGTCTCCCTCCTCGAGGAGCGCATCCTCGTCCTCGACGGCGCGACGGGGACGATGATCCAGTCCTACGGTCTCGGCGAGTCCGACTTTCGCGGCGAGCGCTTCGCCGAGCACACGACGGACCTTCAGGGGAACAACGATCTCCTGTGTCTCACCCGTCCCGACGTCGTCGAAGAGGTGCACCGCGCGTATCTGCGTGCGGGAGCGGATCTGATCTCGACGAACACCTTCAACGGCACTCGCATCTCGCAGGCCGACTACGGTCTCGAGGAGGAAGCGTACGCGCTCAATCGAGCGGCGGCCGAGATCGCCCGCCGGGCGGTCGAGGCGGCAACCGCCGAGACTCCGCGGCAGCCGCGCTTCGTCGTCGGCGCGATGGGCCCGACGAATAAGACACTCTCGGTCTCTCCCGACGTAAATCGCCCGGGATACCGCGACGGCAGCTGGCAGGAGCTCGTCGACGCATACGTCGAGCAGGCTCGCGGACTCCTCGACGGCGGTGTCGACGTCCTCATGGTCGAGACGGTATTCGATACTCTGAACGCGAAGGCGGCGCTCTTCGGACTCGCGAACCTACTCGCCGAGCGCGGCGAGTCCGTCCCGATCATGGTCTCCGGTACGATCGTCGACAAGAGCGGAAGAACGCTCTCGGGCCAGACGACCGAAGCCTTCTGGACGTCGGTCGCGTCGTCGCGGCCCATCGCAGTCGGACTCAACTGCGCCCTCGGCGCCGATCTCCTCCGACCCTACGCGATGGAGCTGTCGCGCGTCGCGGACACCTTCGTCTCCTGCCACCCGAACGCCGGCCTCCCAAACGAGATGGGCGGGTACGACCAGAGCCCCGAGCACATGGCCGGGATCCTCGAGGAGTTCGCGCGCGACGGGCTCCTCAATCTCGTCGGCGGATGCTGCGGGACGACTCCCGAGCACATCGCGGCGATTCGAGACGCAGTGTCGGCCTTCCCGCCGCGGCGCGTTCCCGATCGGTCCGTGTGCATGCGGCTGAGTGGACTCGAGCCCTTCTCGATCACGGAGCGGACGAATTTCGTCAACGTCGGCGAACGGACGAACATCGCGGGATCCCGTAAGTTCGCCAAGCTGATCCTCGCCGGGGACTACGAAAGCGCGGTTGAGATCGCCCGCGAGCAGGTCGAGAACGGCGCGCAGATCATCGATGTCAATATGGACGAGGGCCTCCTCGACGCCGTCGAGGCCATGCGGACCTTCCTCAATCTCATCGCTGTCGAGCCGGAGATCGCCCGTGTTCCGGTGATGATCGACTCCTCCGACTGGGCGGTCATCGAGGCCGGCCTCCAGTGCGTGCAGGGGAAGGCGATCGTCAACTCGATCAGCCTCAAGGAGGGCGCGGAGGAGTTCCGGCGGCGCGCGCGCGAAATCCTCGCCTTCGGCGCGGCGGTGGTCGTGATGGCGTTCGATGAGAAGGGACAGGCGGAGACCTGCGAGCGCAAGGTCGAGATCTGCACGCGCTCGTATCGCATCCTCGTCGACGAGGTGGGGTTTCCGCCGGAGGACATCATCTTCGATCCGAACATTCTGACCGTGGCGACCGGCATCGAAGAGCACAACCGGTTCGCCGTCCACTTCATCGAAGCGACGCGTGAGATCAAGCGCACGCTGCCCCACGCGCTCGTCTCCGGGGGTGTGAGCAACATCTCGTTTTCGTTTCGCGGGAACAACGTCGTTCGCGAGGCGATGCACTCCGCGTTCCTCTACCATGCGATCGCGGCCGGGCTCGATCTCGGAATCGTGAACGCCGGCCAGCTCGCGGTCTACGAGGAGCTGCCGGCGGATCTTCTGCAGCACGTCGAGGACGTTCTCTTCGATCGCCGCCCCGACGCCACGGAGCGCCTCGTCGAGCTCGCGGAGACCGTGCGCGGGAATGGAAAGAAGGCCGTTGCCGACGAGAGCTGGCGCGAGGAGTCGGTGGAGGAACGGCTGAAGCACGCGCTGATCAAGGGGATCGTCGATCACATCGACGCCGACACGGAGGAGGCCCGCGTGAAGTACGGACGGCCTCTCGCCGTCATCGAGGGGCCGCTCATGGACGGGATGAACGTCGTCGGCGACCTCTTCGGCTCAGGCCAGATGTTTCTTCCGCAAGTGGTGAAGAGCGCGCGCGTCATGAAAAAGGCCGTCGCGTATCTCCTCCCCTACATGGAGGCGGAGAAGGAAGCCAGCGGCGTCGACAGCTCGGGCCGCGTGCTCCTCGCGACGGTGAAGGGGGATGTCCATGACATCGGGAAGAACATCGTCGGCGTCGTGCTTCAGTGCAACAACTACGAAGTGATCGACCTCGGCGTCATGGTGCCTGCCCACGAGATTCTGGCTGCGGCGAGAGAGCACCGGGCCGACGTCATCGGTCTCAGCGGGCTGATCACGCCGTCCCTCCACGAGATGGTGCACGTCGCTCGCGAGATGGAGCGCGAGTCGTTCCGAGCACCGCTCCTCATCGGGGGCGCGACGACGTCGCGGACGCACACCGCGGTCAAGGTCGCACCGGAGTATTCGGCGGCAACCGTGTACGTCGTCGATGCCTCGCGCGCGGTGGGAGTCGTCGGCAATCTCCTCAGCGAAAACCTCCGCGATGGCTTCGTCGACCAGGTCGCACGCGAGTACGACAAGGTTCGCACAGACTACGCGCAGCGAGACGGTCCGAGTCTTCTTCCGCTCGAAGAAGCACGGCGGAACGCGTTCCAGCCCGATCGCGAGACCGCGGACGTCGTTCGACCGATGAAGCTCGGGGTGACGGTGCTCGACGACTACCCTCTCGCGGAGCTCGTCGAGCGAATCGATTGGAGTCCGTTCTTCACCGCCTGGGAGCTGCCGGGCAATTATCCGAAGGTGCTCGACGACCCGCGGCGAGGCGAGGAGGCGCGGAAGCTGTTTCGCGACGCGGAGGCGTTTCTCGAGCGCGTCGTCGCCGAGAGCTCGATCCGCGCACGCGGCGTCGTCGGCCTCTTTCCCGCGAACTCGAGCGGGGACGACATCGAGATCTACGCGGATGAGGAGCGCTCGAGCCTTCTCGCTACGTTCCGAACCCTCCGGCAGCAGAAGCGGGTCGACGGGAAGCCGCGCTACGCCCTCGCCGATTTCGTTCTGCCGCCGTCGACGGGTTTCATCGATTACGTCGGCTGCTTCGCCGTGACGGCCGGCTGCGGCGTCGACGAGCTCGTCGCGTTCTACGAGCGCGATCACGACGATTACCACGCGATTCTCGTCAAGGCGATCGCCGACCGGCTCGCCGAGGCGTTCGCCGAACGGCTCCACGAGCGAGTTCGACGAGAGTTTTGGGGGTACGCTCGCGACGAGCGGCTCTCCAACGAGGATCTGATTCGCTGCCGCTATCGCGGAATTCGTCCAGCACCCGGCTACCCGGCCTGTCCCGACCACACCGAGAAGCGCGTCCTCTGGAACCTGATCGAAGTCGAGAAGCACACCGGAATCCGGCTCACCGAGAGCTGCGCGATGTTACCCGCCGCGTCGGTGAGCGGTCTCTACTTCGCGCACCCGGAAGCGCGTTACTTCGGCCTCGGCCGCATCGGACGCGATCAGGTCGAAGACTACGCCGAGCGGAAGGGGATGAGCGTCGAAACGGTGGAGAACTGGCTCGCGCCTTCGCTCGCCTACTGAGCGAAGCCCTCCCCCGTGGAGATCGGCCCGGAGGAGGGCTTCCGCGTGAGCGCCGAATCGGTGCCCCGGCCTAGCCCCAAGGCGCACAGACCGAGTCGGCGCTAACTCCGCACGCGCCAGACGTTGTTTTTCGGCGACTTCTGATCCGGAACCACCTCGAGGTTCACGGTCGCGGCCGCTCCGGCTTCGACCTTCACCTTGAGCAACAGGGGGCGCCGCTTTGTTCCCGGCGCGAGCGCTTCGTGCCAGAGCTCGAGGTCGTACTCGCCCGGCGGGACATTGACGAGACGATAGCTCCCGACCGCGTCCGTAACGTCGAACAGGTCGTGATCGAACACCTGGACGTGACCCGTCATCCACGGATGGATGTCGCACTTGAGGAGCGCCCACCCGGGCTTGCGCACGCCGCCGGTGATCTTGCCGCCGGCGCGGATCGCGTTGTTGAAGGGACGCTTCCACGTCGGGAAAACGGAGCGCGCGTTGTGGAGCATGGGGTCGCCGTTTGTGATCTCGATCGTCGACCCTACGGTCGTCGCGACGACGTGAGGTTTGAACACGCAGTCCTTATTGTCGATGACGACCTTGCGCGGCTTCGCCTTCTCGGGCGGCTTATAGCCCGCGACGGCGATGACGACGTTCTTGAGCTCGCTCGCCTTCGAAACGAGAACTCTCTCGTCCTTCGCCTTCGGTCCGCAGTGCGCGTGATCCTTCTCGGGAATGAGCGGCAGCGGTCGTCGCGGCGGGGGTTCGCCGGCGAGAAAGACTTTTCCCGCGATCGCCCCCAGCTTCGGGTCCTGAGGCGGGTAGATCTTCTTGAGCTTCGCTTCCGCGTCCGAGATCGCCTTCTCTGCCTCCGGAGGCGTGGTCTTCTCCCCGGAATCGACCGTCTTCTTCGATTTCTCGCCGTCGTCCACGACGCGGAGACCGGACGGTGGGGACGGCGGGGTCTTGTCGGCGTCCTGCGCTGCTGCGTTCACCGGATCGCCGTCCGGCACCGGAGGATTCGCGGAGGATATGGAGGCGACCGAGATCGTCGCGATCGCGGTGCCGACGAGAACGATGCCGACGAGTGTGAGCTTCACTGAGATCTCCTTCGAAAGTCTGGCTGCACCCTTCGCCTCGAGGGGACGAACCGTTGGACGACGGCGGAGCGGCGATGATTCACCGCGGAGACCGTGCGGCCGAATCGGCCGTCTCATGGCGGCATAAACCAGCTATTTTACCACAGTTCGAAATCCTCCTCCACGGCGTGAGCGGGGCGCGCTACCGGCCCGCAGGCTCCGTCCGGAGCAAGCGACCCACGCCCTCCGCGAGCGCGTGCAGCCACGACTCCTCGCGGGCGGACTCCCGCTCGAGGACGTGGCGGTACTCGGGCTGGAGCTCGAGCGCACGGCGGAGCGCCGCGAGCGCTCCGTCTCGATCGCCGGCTCCAGCGAGAACCTCGCCCGCGCGAAAGTGCGCGTGAGCTCGCGCCGGAAACCGTCCGAGCCATGATTCGAGAGTGCGGCGCGCGGTCGCGGCTTGTCCGGCGGCGAATTCGAGGCGCGCCTGCTCGAGCTGGAGGTCCGCCCACTCGGGATAGCGATCGAGAGCGCGCGCGAGCTCCTTCGCTCCCTCCGCCGGCCGACCGCTTCTCGCAATCCGGCGGGCGCGCGCGAGCGGGCTGCGCCCGAGTCGAAGGTCGACGAGTCGCCGCAGCTCCTCGATCGGGCGATCGTCCTCTTCGACGCGGAGATCGACGTAGCGATCGTCGTACCGGCCGTAGCCACCGCCGGCGCGAGCCACGCGGATCGCCGCCGACTGTCTCCCGCGGGCGTCGCCGCCGGCGGCCTGTCCCGCTTCGAGAGCGCGCAGCAGCCGCTCGGCGAGCTCGCCGCTCGAAGTCTCGAACGCGCGCGCCATCGCGTCGACCGTGGCCCGGCTGACGAGGAGGTTTCCCTGAACGGAATAGTGCGTCCCACGGCGATGCCCCGCCCAGGCATGGCAGCCGTCACCGGTAAACACCGCGGCCCTTCCCTTCGCGTCGACGATCGCGGCTTGGCGAAGGTCGCGTCGGGGGTCCGCGCCGGTGAGTTGCGCGAGTACGTCGGCCGGGGCCGAACCTCGGCGCAGGAGCTCGAGTCCGCGAGGTCCGTAGGTCGTATTCGCGTAAGACTGAGTGGCGATCGCGCCCACTCCCGCCTCGACCCACGGGACGACCGCTCCGACGCCGAAAAACCGCGACTGAACGGCGACGCCGAGGTCACCGGTCTTCGGATCGAAACCGACGATCGAAAACGTCGACGGCGGAGACTCTAGCTCGTGGAAAGCGGCGTTGGCCGATGTTCGATCGGTGGAATCGAGAGTGCCGCAGCTCGACGCGAAGAGGAGTGCGATCGCGAGGACGCTCACGAACGTCGGGAAGTGCGAGGTGGATGGCATGAGAATCGACTCACTCGGGGGGACGGGTCGGCGTTCGGATTCGAGTGCGAAGCGGATATTGTAGGCCTGCCGGTCGATTCGGGCGAACAGGAGCTTCGGCCGGGAGGTCGGTCCGCGCGACGGAGATGGCGACGAGGCATGAACGTTGGCGAAGGGCTTCTCGCCGCCTGGCTCGACGGACGGCGCGCACAGGCGATTCTCGCCGCGGCGGGGGACGGCGGCGCGAACGCGCTCCGCGTCTCGCTCGACCTCGGCCGAACGTGGGTCGAGGCCGAGGTCGAACGGGACGAGTGGCGCGCCGAGGGAAGAAGATTTCCCGTGGCGCCCCTCGCGGAGCTCGCTCGGCATCCCCGGACTGTCTTCCGGGCCGTGTCCGGCGGCCGAGATTGGGAACCGGTCCGAGCGTATGGAGATCGCTTCTACCAGCTCGTCGCGACGGACGAAGCGCCGACGATCGAGATCGACGGCGTTCAGATGCACCGGACGAAGGGAATCGGGCCGTTCGGCGCGGCCGCACAGTTCGTCCGCGCCGTTGTTCGGCCCGGAGACCGCGTGCTGGATACTTGCGGGGGCCTCGGGTACACCGCGCTCCACGCGCTCGAAATGGGCGCCGCGCGCGTCGCTTCGTACGAAATCAGCGAGGAGGTTCTCGATCTTCGGCAGAACAACCCTTGGTCTCGCGCAGGCGACGCGGTCGCTGAAACGCTGTCGCTTACGCGCGGGGACGTATTCCGCGCCCTCGCTCGCGCCGCCCCGGGCGAGTTCCACGCCGTCGTCCACGATCCTCCGCGCCCGAGCTTCGCTCCGGAGCTCTATTCGGGCGCGTTCTACCTCCGACTTCACTCGGCGCTCGCGCCGGGCGGGCGACTCTTCCACTACACCGGGGCGCCCTACGCGCGGCGGCGAGGGGATTCGTTCGTCCGAAACGTGGTGGACGAGTTGACCCGCGTCGGGTTTTCCGTCGAACTCCGCGCGGATCTTCAGGGCGTCGTCGCGGTTCGACGTGCGGCACGCAACTCGCCGGGAGATCGACGGTGATGCGCGAAGTCACCGCGCTTCCGCGACCGACCGGCGCCGTGTTCGCGCGGGCGTCGGTCGCCGAGTACCTTGCGGTTCTCTGGCCGCATCGTTCGCGACGAGTCATCGACGACCTATTCGCGCACGGGCGAATCCGGAGTGGGGGGCGTCCGGTATCGCCGCGCTCGATTTGCGGCTCGCTCGGGGACCTCGAGCTAGTCGGAGCCGCGAGTGAGTTGCCGGTGATGTTCGATCCCCCGGCGGCGGAGTCTCAACCACCGGCGGCAGACGCGATCGAGTTCGGTCTCCGCATTGTGCACGAGGACGAGCGACTCGTCGCCGTCGCCAAGCCCGAGGGCCTCCCGGTGGTCCCGGACCGTACCGGAGGACCCGAGAGTGTCCTCGCCGCGCTCACCCGCCGCGAGCTTGCCGCTCGGCGCGAACGCTCTCCCGCGGAGATGATTCGCTTTCGGGTCGTCCATCGCCTCGATCGCTGGACGAGCGGGATCGTTCTCCTCGCGAAGTCGCTGGCGGCCGAGAGGCGGCTCGCGTCCGACTTCGAGCACCGGCGGGTCCGCAAAGTCTACGCCGCCGTCCTCGCCGGGCGCGTCGCAGCCGCGCGGATCACGGTCCGCGTTCCCATCGGTCCGGGCCGGAAGGGAAAGATGCGACCGCGGACGGTCGCGCACGGCGGGAAGGACGCGCAGACGACCTTCGACGTGGTCGAGCGCTGGACGGAGGCGACGCTCGTTCGCGCGTACCCGAGGACCGGGAGGCAGCATCAGATCCGAGTGCACGCCCGGTCGATCGAGCACCCGCTCGCGGTCGACCCCCTCTACTCGCCCGCCTCACGCACTACTGAGCTCGCCGAGTGTTCTCACCTCACTCTGCACGCCGAGCGGTACACGCTGTCGCCCGACTGGACGGAGCCGCGCGACTTTCGCGCGCCGTGGCCGGCTTCGTTCAAGGCGGTCGTCGATCGCCTGCGCGAAGGGAATCACTCTTCGAGGAGATCGGGCTCCGGTTCCGCGGGCCGAGACCTCGAGAAGTAGTGACTGACATCCCAGTCGTCGTCGGACGCCGCGGTTGCTGACCCGTCGGCTTCGTCCGGCGGAGTTTCTCCTCGGCTCGGCTCGACCTCCGCGCCCGTCCCTTCGGAGTCGATCGAGCTCGCGCGCTCGTCCCCGCCGGGAGCTCGATTTTCGGACGGACGGAGCGCGTTCGCGTCGCGGATTCCCTCGCGAACCTCGTCGAGATACGCGCGCCGGAGAGCTTCGTACTCCTCGGCCGAGAGATCGTCGACACCCGGTTCTCGTCCCTCGACGACGTCCCGGTGGATCTGCGTGAGGTAGGGGATGCACCAACCACATCCGGTGCCCGCGCCGAAGCACTCCGAGATCTGCGACGCTCGCCGGGGACGCTCGCGGCGGACGTAGTTGACGATCTTTCGCTTCGGGATGTGAAAGCAGTAGCAGAGGGTCTCGTCCGGTTCCATACGGAGATGATATCGGTGTCCGGCCCGAGTTCCTGTGCGGAGGGCCGAGAATTCGTTCGTCGAGCGGGGGAGCGATCGACGATTCCAAGAGCTGCCGTAGTTTGCCGGAGCCCCGATCGCGGGAGCATCGGGTCGAAGGCGCGTTCGCTCAGTTGAAGCTGGTGCGGATTCGACGCGCCGGCGCGGAGACCTAATCCGGCTGCCATTCGCCCCGGGCGACCGCGGGCACGAAGTCGTCGAGCCCCGGCGGCGGGAACTCGAGAACGCGCTTTTCCTCGGCGGACTGGTAGCACGCCATCAAAGTCCGGACGACCTCGAGGCCGTCGTGCCACGTCTCGTCGGGCATGCGGCCCGCTCGGAAGCACTCGACCATGTGGCGATTCTCCGCTTCGTAGCCGTAGTACGCGGGCTCGGAGGCGAGAACGGGACTCAGACCTTGTTCGGCGTTCTGTTTCTCGACGAGGTCTTCCCCGGCGTCACCGCTCACCTCCCGGCTGAAGAACACTTTGAGGTCGGTTTCGAGCGAATTGATCGACATCGCGTACTCCGGGCCGAGCAACTCGAAGCTGAGGCGAAGTCCCGAGCCGACGAAACTCCACGACGTGCTCGCTTCGAGAATCAGCTCGTTGCCGTCGCCATCCTCGTAGGTGAGGTTCGCCCGTGCGAAGTCCTCGGCGGGCGCTCGCGCGTAGTCGATGCCGGACATGGCGCGACTCAGGCGACTCGCGTAGCGCTCGCGCCGCCACTTGAGGACGGCGATGGTCGCGTTCACGCTCTTCAGCCGGATCGAGTCGCGCGGCTGACTCGGGTCGGTGAGAAGCAGTCGACCCGCTTCGACGGAGTGGCACAGCATGTCGTTGAGTACGCCGCCGCCCTGCCGGGTTCCGTCCCAAAACCACGGATTGTGCGGACCCGAGTGCTCTTCGGCGGTCCGCGCGAGGTAAGGCCGGCCCGCGATCGCGGCGCCGCGCCGCCAGACGATCTCGCGCCCGCGAACCACCGACGGAGCGAAGACCTGGTTCTCGAGGTAGCCGTGGGGAAGTCCCGACGCGCCGGCGAGGTCGACCATGGCGCGGGCTTCCTTGACGTTGCGGCCGAGAGGCTTTTCGCAGGCGATCCCCTTGAGCTCCGCGTCCCCGGCACGGTGTGCCGCGAAGATCTCCTCGGCGTTCTCGAGACGCTTGTGGTTCGGGCCGACGATCCAAATCGCGTCGATCTCTGGAGCGCACGCGAGCTCGTGGAGTGACGGAAAGGCCCGACAACGCGCGCCGGCCGGCGACGTTCCTACGCCGAGGTCCACGGCGTATTGTGCCGTCGCCGCGGCGTGGTCGGCGTTCGGGCTCCAAATCCCGATGACGTCAGCGTTGCGCACGCCGACGAAGCTCTCGAGATGGAAGCGCGTCATGAAGCCGCTCCCGACGATTCCGACGCCGAGCCGATTCGCCTCGCTCATCCTGGTCTCCTTCTCAAGGGTTCGACCGTCCGCTCGCAGAGGGAGGTCGAGAGGTCGCTTCATTCTTTACCGGAGCGCAGCGCGATGTGCTCCCGCACCGGGCGCGTCGCGACCGCGGTTCTTCGTGCGCCTCGGTGCCGCTTTCCCGTTGTGGCCGATCAAGGATCCGTTCACCCTAAGGTTGCCAACCCAGCCGCAAGAAACGCGCTCGCTCGGTGAAGAACACCGCCCGCAGATCGTGGGCCGTTCCGCTAATCTTCACCTGCGACGAATACGCTCCGCTGCGCGAAACCGCACGAAATCGCCGCTCGGAAGGCACTCTTCGCCGTTCCGGCTCGCCCTTTTTTGCAACGTATAGGTCCACTCTCTCCGATATCGCGAGGGAGTCACCGGGGCGGCGACGACGAAGCTCCCTATTCTCTACGGAACCTGCCCGCATGAAAGTCCTCACGCTCACGAAAGAATTTCCACCGCACGTCTACGGGGGCGCTGGCGTCCACGTCGAGCATCTCACCGCGGCGCTCGCGCGGCGTATGAACGTAGACGTTCGCTGTTTCGGCGATCAAACCGTCGATCGCGCGGACGGAGTGCCCGCGGTGCGCGGATTCCCGTCGCCGCTCGAGCTTGGCGACACGGATGAGCGCGCCCGCCCGGCCTTCGATGCCCTAGCCCGCGGGCTCCGGATGGCGGCTGCACCGACCGATGCGGACATCGTCCACTGCCACACCTGGTACTCCATGGCGGCGGGGATCTGGGCGAAAACGGTCGCGGGGATCCCCCTCGTCGTCACCACCCACTCGCTCGAGCCGATGCGTCCGTGGAAGGAGGAGCAGCTCGGACCCGGTTACCGACTCTCGAGCTGGATCGAGAAGCTCGCGGTCGAATCGGCCGACGCGGTGATCGCGGTCTCCGACGGAACGCGGCGGGAAGTCCTCGAGTGCTACGACGTCGCGCCGGATCGGGTGAAGGTGATTCATAACGGGATCGATCTCGACGTGTACCGTCGCACGGATCCCGCGCCGGCACTCGCCCGCTACGGACTCCCCGCCGATCGACCCTACGTTCTCTTCGTCGGACGGATCACGAAGCAGAAGGGCGTTGTCCATCTCGTTCATGCGATGCGGCACGTCGCCGGCGACGTCGATGTCGTCTTTTGCGCGGGGGCGCCCGACACGCCCGAGATCGCCGCCGACATGGAGCGCGCCGTACGCGAGCTCCAATCGAAGCGCGAAGGCGTTCACTGGATTCGGGAGATGGTTCCCGTTCCGGACCTCGTTCGACTCTACAGCGGCGCCACTCTCTTCGTATGCCCGTCGATCTACGAGCCGTTCGGAATCATCAACCTCGAGGCGATGGCGACCGGTTGCCCAGTCGTCGCGAGTGCGGTGGGCGGAATCCCGGAGGTCGTCGTCGACGGCGAAACGGGGCTGCTCGTTCCGCTCGAGAGCCGGAGGAACGACTTCGAGCCGGTCGACCCCGACCGGTTCGCGCGCGATCTCGCCGCCGCCGTCGACCGACTCGCGGCCGACGCCGCGCTGCGAACGTCCATGGCCGAAGCGAGCCGGCGCCGCGTCGAAGAGCTCTTTTCCTGGGACCGCATCGCCGAGCAGACGAAAGCGCTCTACGAATCGCTCGTCGTCGATCGCGTCTCGGCGTGAGTGCGGACCGCGACCGCGGCGGGCGACGGGAGCGGTAGCCCGGTTCGAGCGCTACTCGACGGGCGACCAGTCCGGCTGCGGTTTCGCGTCGACGCGCGTCGGTCGTCCGCCGCGAATCGCCTCGATCCGCGTCTCAGCGGCGCGGACTTCTTCCGCGTTCGTGAGGGCGGTGAATTCGACGGTGAGTGCTCGGCGATCACCGCCGGCTAGCTTCGGCGTTCGACCTTGCGAGCGTTCGAACTTTCGCAGATTGGGAAAGTTCGTCCCGGGCTCGATCCCCGTCACGTAGCCGTCTGGATGCGTGTTCTTCCACACCGTGAGAAACGGAAGCTCGGCGACGGCGAACCGAAGCGTCGTGCCGCGGTCGCCGGCACGGTTCTTGAGGAGAACCTCGGTCTTCCCCTCACCGTCGGAGTAGAGCTCGAGGAAATACACCTGCTCGGTGTATCCCTTCGTCGGCCCGAGGTACGAATCCCAAGCGTCGACGCCCTCTGCGGCGCGCGGATCCCTCGGCGCGACGCGTGCTGCCGGCGCGACGACTCTCGCGCCCTTCTCGAGGAGCGGCGCGCCGTAGTTTGCGTGATAGAGCATCTGAAACTCTTGCGGCTCGTGCGAAAGATTGACGATGACGTCGCGGATCGTGAGGGTCCGCGATCCCGCGACGGTCGAGATCGACGTCTCCATGCGCAGCTGAGTCCCGTACATCATCGTCTCGTCGACGACG
This sequence comes from Planctomycetota bacterium, assembly GCA_965223845.1. Taxonomy (GTDB): domain Bacteria; phylum Planctomycetota; class UBA8108; order UBA8108; family SXIK01; genus CBDCXR01. Next base: position 919,960 of record CBDCXR010000004.1, read on the forward strand.
CCCTTCACCGTGATCGTGCGAGGGCTCTCCTCCGACACTTCGACGCCGACGAAGCGCGCGGGAACGTAGCTGATCTTGCCGTGGAGGCTGAGCTGCACGGGGACCGGTGCGCCCGTGTTGCTCGGCACGATGTCCTCGCCGGGAGCTCCGTTCGACGCGAGCCCGCAGCGACACATCCAGGCGCCGAATCCCTCGAGCCAGCCGAGTCCGCCGCGGCTGTCGAGCTGCACGTACTGCGGATGGACGATCTCCTTCACCGGTGAGTCCCAGGCTAGGCTGACGTCACCCGCGCGTGCGTCCCAGACATCCATGCCGCGAGTCGGTATGACGGTGAACGACAGCTCGCCGTTGTCGACGACGACGCGATCGACGCCCTCCTGACGTCCGCCGTGGAGAACATCCTTCCGCACACTCCAGGACCCGGCGGCATCGCCGGCCGTGCGCGCATCGAGAGACCAGTGGGCGAGCCGGATGTTCTTTTCGACGTCGATGAGAGTTGCCATGGTCGAGGGGCGCGGAGTCGTGGGCTCGGGAGAGGCGGAAGCGAGTCGGAAGAGTGTGACGAGAATCGCCGCGGCGATCGCGGCCGACGCCGTGTACCTCATGCGCAGGTTCCTTTTCTTTCGGATGCGACAAATCGTCCGCGAAATCGTCGCGGCGCGGGCGGCGGCGATTCGGGTGGACGTAGGCGATGGGGAAGAGATAATACCGATTCCGCGGGCGGCCATTGTAGCGGCGGTGACCTCGACGCCCGAAAAGAAAGCCGATCTGCCGCTCCCTGCCGTCGGCGCAACTAGCGGGTTCGTTCTTCTTCGTCCAGTGTATCAGTCATGGCAAACAGTGATTCCCTCCGGGGAGTGAAGTCCGTCGTCGCGGTTGCGAGCGGGAAGGGCGGAGTCGGCAAGTCGACAACGGCCGTGAATCTCGCGCTCGCGCTCAAGGCGAAGGGTGAGGCGGTGGGTCTTCTCGACGCCGACGTCTACGGGCCGAGTGCGCAGATGATGCTCGGGATCCGTGATCGTCCGCTGGTCACACCGGAGAAGATGCTCGTTCCGGTCGAAGCCCACGGGCTCAAAGTGATTTCGATGGCGCTCCTCCAAGATCCCGACAAGCCGGTGATCTGGCGAGGCCCCATGGTGCACGGGCTTCTCCGCCAGTTCATCCGCGACGTCGATTGGGGCGAGCTCGACACACTGGTCCTCGATCTGCCGCCCGGAACGGGAGATGCGCAGCTCTCGATCTCTCAGGAGTGCTCGATCACGGGCGCCGTGATCGTGACGACCCCGCAGGAGGTCAGCCTCATCGATGCGAAAAAGGGATTGAAGACCTTTCGACAGCTCAAGGTTCCCGTGCTGGGGATCGTCGAGAACATGAGCTACTTCGTCTGCGAGAAATGCGGACACCGCGCGGAGATCTTCCGCCACGGCGGCGCGCGGAAGGCTTGCGAAGAGCTCGAGGTCGATCTCCTCGGCGAGATCCCGCTCGACCCGCGCGTCGTTCTGGGCGGGGACAGCGGTGAGCCGATCGTCGTTCGAGACGCGGAGTCTCCGGCGGCGGCGGCGTACCGAGAGTTCGCCGAGCGCGTACGCGCGCAACTCGATCGCGCGGCGGGCGAAGACGTGCCGTCCCAGCCGCCGATCATGCCGGGTCGCATCGAGTGGGAATGAACTCGTCGCGCGGACTGGAACCCGATCCGGCGACCACTCCGAGCGAGATTCGCCAGTCCGGCCCCGCCGAGCTCGAGATCGTATGGCGAGACGGCCACCGGAGCGTTTATCCCGTCGCGTTTCTTCGGCGTTCCTGTCCGTGTGCCGCGTGCGTCGACGAATGGACGGGCGAGCAGATTCTCCGGCCGGATCAAGTCCCCGACGAAGTGAAGCCCGTCACCATCGAGCCGACGGGCAACTACGCGATTCAGATTCGCTGGAGCGACGGACACTCGAGCGGGATCTACACCTTCGAGTTTTTGCGCGGCCTCACGCCGCAGTAGCTCGGGCCGGTCCCGGAACAAGTGTCGCGAACCCGAACCGGTGCACCGCTTTTGAGCGATTCCCCCGCTGTCCAGCCAGTGGACGGTTCCGATATCGAGATTCCCCGGCGCCGGCGGCGATTCCCGAACAGTGGCCCCAGGCTCCCGGCCGAAGGAGGGTGATGCGGCGGACCCGGAGATTCAGCGTGTCGATTCGCCCGGCCGAACCACGAAGTCCCGGCATTCCCGTTGAATGCGTGGCGCGGTCACGGCGTCTTCTGGGATGGACCGTGGGCGAGCCGCCCGTCGCCTCTGCCGTCGCAATCCGCGGGAGGCGGCACCCATGCTTTTGTAGGGAGGAGACAGTCGTCATGACGCACAGAATCGAATCGAGTGGGACGCGCGCACGGCTGCGCGCACTCATTGCAGCGTGTGCGGTGGGGACCGCGCTTGGCTGCGGTGGTCCGGAGAGAGCGCCGCGCCAACCCATCACGGGCGTGGATCGACCCGCGGAGGAGCGCGCGCCGAATCCGCACGACGAACCGGCCGCGGAGCCGGAAGAAGACGAGGACGAGACCGAAGGATCCGAGACGTCCGCGCTTCGACCCGGAGCACCGGGCTCCGCTCCGCCCTCGACGGACACGGTCGTTCGCGGCGATCTGATCGCGGCATTCTCAGCGCAAGTTGCGAGCGCGCAGCAGAGCGCGCCGGGTCCGGTTGCAGTGTTTTGGCCTCTCTCGCCGGATCCGCTACGGCCGGGAGTCCGGCACGTGAACGGACTCGGCGAGCGCGTTGCACGCGAAATCGCGGACGGACTTCGCGCCGAAGGGATTTCCCCGCTCGCGGGCGCGGCGCTCCGAAACGACATTCAAGCGGCGAATCGATGCCTCCACCATCTGCGCGATGTTGACGACGTGTTCTGGATCGCGCAGCGACTCGGAGTCGAGTACGTCGTCTACGGGACGATCAGCGTTCGGAACTACAACAAGCTGAGTCGTGATACGCGGATGGAGTTCCGCCTCCACTGTAAGCGACTGAACGACAACATCGACGTCGCGCGACTTCAGCGGAGCTTCACTTGGGGGGAGCGCCTCCGCGACTACTACCGCGACTACCAGCATCCGTCGGAGATCCGAATCGGGATCGCGGCGGCCCCGTGCACGAACTCCGCGAGTGCGGAGGCGACGTACTTGATGAGTCTTCTCACTCGGCGAGTGATTTCCCAGTCGGGTCGCGCACTCGCCGGGAAGCGGCTTCTCGTCGAACCGACTGCGATCCGTAGTGCGAGTCAGACGTCGGCGGAAGTCGCGGCGCAGCTCGCGGCGGTGGGGCGTGCCTACGCCGCCGCACTCCAGCGTGCGGCCGACGCGAACGCGAAGGATCCGCGCGGCGAAGCGCTCGGGAGTGGCCCGGTCACGATCCTCGGCACGGAGCACGCGACGCTCGGTAGTGCGGTCGACGCCGCGCAGGCGGCCGTTCTCCGGAGCGGCGCGACGCCACCCCTCGAGCTCGCGGTCGATCTGTCACGCGCGCTCGGCGAAAGCCTGACTCGTTTCGGTGAGTCGATGGAAGTCATCACCGAGGATCCGCAGCGGGCCTCGATTTTCGCGCTCTTGCGCTCGGGCGACGACGCGAACGACACCGTGGCGAGTTACGAGACGTCGGTCGCGCGGGCGCGAGGCGCAGACTTCCTCGTCCGAAGCACCCTCCGTCCCTACCTCGGCACGTATCAACTCCGCCTGATGCTGATCGACAGCCAGAGCGGAAAAGTGCATTCCGAGGTGATCAGCTTCGACGAGCAATTCAAAGCGGATCTCGACGCCGTTACCGCTGGTTGAAGCGGTTTCGCGACAACTCTGAAGAGGAAAAATCAATGAATCGAATCCATCTCTACGCCGCGCTCGGCTGTGCGGTCCTCGCGTTCGGTTGCCGGACTCCGGAAGGTCGCATCATGGGCGACGAGGAAGAAGGCTACGTCGGGAACCGCGCCGCCGGTTCGTCGACGTACGACCGACTGATCGAGGGAGCCGTCGCGAAGATCCTCGATCGGACGGCAGCGGCACACGCAGGCACGGGGGATCTGCGCGTTGCATTCTTGGGCGTCGAGAACAAGTCGCGCGAGGCCCTCGGCGACTTTCACGATCAGATCTACCAGTTCATCGATACCTCGATCAACACGTCGGAGCGGTTTCGAACGATCAGCAGTCGCTTCGTCGAAGCGGCGCTGCGCGAGACGCGGATCAAATCCGACCAGCTTTTCATTCCGCAGCATCGACGTGCGTTCGCGCAGACGCTCGAGGCGAGCGGTCACCCGGTCGAGGCGCTTCTCTTCGCGACGTTGACGTCCGGGACGACGCGCGGCGAGGGAGTGCGCCAGGTGGACTACGCACTCACTATGGAGCTCGTCGACATCCAGACGGGCGACAACCAGAAGGAGAGCGTCCGCCTGCGCAAGGCGTACACTCGCTGATCGAGGCTCGATCCATCCGTGCCCGTTCGAGGGAGCAACGCGACGACCTCCGTCCTCCGCGCGAGTGTGTGCGTGAGCAGTGGGAGAACACGTCTCGACGCGGTGCGGTCGGGGACGTGTGCCGTGACGCTCGCAGCGGTTCTCGCTCTGAGCGGCTGCGCGACCTACTTCGAGCGAGTCGCGGAGGCGCGCTACGCCTGGCGTCAAGGGGATTACCGTTTCGCGGATGAGGAGCTCCGGCGAGTCGCCTCGGAGGACGACGACTCCGCGCACCTCTATCGCCTCGAGCGCGCGGTGGTGCAGCTCTGCCTCGGGCGTCCAGACGTCGCGGAAGAGCTCCTCAGCGAGGGGCTCGCCGGGCTAGACGAGCGGTACTCGAGCTCGTTTGTGGACTCCGTCGGAGCGATGCTCCTCGACGATCGCTCGCTCGAATACGGGGGCGAGGACTACGAGCATGTGATCGGTCGCGCACTGCTCGCCGTCGCCAACTTGATGGCCGGAGGACGCGACGTGGCCGCCTACGCGAACGCGGTCATCGAAAAGCAGCTCGAGATCATGGACGCGTATGAGGATCACGAAGGGACGAAACCGAAGCTCGCGTACAAGCTCGTTCCGTTCGGAGTCTACCTGCGGGCGATTCTGGCCGAGGAGTCTCCGCTGAAGACCGATGTCGCCCGTCGCGAGTTCGCTCGGTTCGCCGAGCTCCAGCCCGACTTCCCGTACGCCGAGGCGGACATCGATCGCGTCGAGAATGGGATTCATTCGGCGCCCGGAAACGGCGTGATCCACGTGATCGCTCTCGTCGGAACTGGCCCCACCAAGGTGGAGACCGAGGAGCCGGTGAGCGGCGCGGCGCTCGCGATCGCGCAGTACATTTGGGCGATCTACCGCCGGCGCGTCGTTCTTCCGAACATCACGGCGGTGGTCATCCCCACGCTCGCGTTTCACCGCGACAATCCGACTGCCGTTCAAGTGAGCCTGAACGGCGATGACGCCGGCATCACGGCCACGGCGACGGACGTCGACGCCATCGCGCGCGAGCAGTTTGTGGTGATGCGCGATGCCGTCATCGCGCGGGCAGTGCTTCGCCGGGCGATCAAGATCGCGGCGGTCGAGGGGACGAAGGAAGCGGTCAATCGTGAGCGCGATCCCGTCATCGATCTCTTTCTCTCGATCTTCGGTCTCATCTGGACCGGCGCGGAGCGCGCCGACACGCGGGGCTGGTCGTTTCTTCCGTCTAAGTTTCAGGTGCTCCGCGTCGAGGCTCCCGCGGGAGATCACGAGCTGAGCTTTCAGCCGCTCCGCGGGCAGAATCCCGTGGGTCGTGTGCCGTCCGTGCGTGTGCGCGTGCGCGACGGCTTCAACTCCTACGTCGTCGTGCAGGTCCCGTCACAGTGGGGGGGACCGCAGCCACTCACCTCGGAGCCGGTCGAGGACCCCGGCGTCGAGTCACCATCCGAATCGGTCCCTGCTGCGGAGGTTCAGCCATGAATCGGTCTCTCGCCCGCTCGCTCGTCTCGACGAGCGCTCTCATCGCCCTCGCTTTCGGCGCGACGGCTTGTGTATCGAACCGCCACCACGGTCAGGACACTCCGCGCGTGACGCGTGTCGTAACCGTGCCGGCCGGCGCCACGCTGCGCCACGTCGATCTCAATCGCGAGTGGATTACTCCCTGCGATCTCACGGACGAGTCCTTCGACATCGACGAGGAGATCGTCGTCGAGAAAGAAGGATTTCGCACGTGGGCGGGGACTCTCGAGGAACTGCCACAGATCAGTCTCGGGACGTACCAACTAAAGCTCGTGCCCGTACCGTGAACAGCCGGGACGATCTCGAACGGCGTTCACGCACACGACGAGACTGAGTTGAAGATGGGCTTCGTGCCCTTCGTGGTGAAATCCTCTTCCACGAAGGAAGGACGAGCCATAGATCCACAAATCCGCTACCATGCCCCCCTTTCGCGCTCGGTTCGGCGCGATGCGAGGCCATCGACATCGGGAGACCGGGATCCATGAGCTCTGAGCCGCTCGGAATCGCGATCATCGGCTGCGGGATGATCAGCGAGTTTCAATCGAAAGCGATCGAAGCACTGCCGGAAGCGAAGCTCATCGGCTACTACGACACGGTTTCCGACATGGCCGCGAAGCGCGCCGAACAGTTCGGCGCTCGGGCCTTCGATTCGGTCGCAGCGCTCGCCGAGGATCCCGAAGTCGGCGCAGTTTCGATCTGTACCCCGAGCGGCGCCCACCTGGAGCCGGCGCTCACGGTGGCGGGGGCGGGAAAGCACCTCATGATCGAGAAGCCGCTCGAAATCACGACCGAGCGCATCGATCAAATCATCGCGGCGTGCCAGAAGAGCGGCGTGACGCTCGGCGCGATCTTTCCCCGCCGGTTTCAGGAACCGAGCCGCATCCTCAAACGCGCCATCGACGACGGTCGCTTCGGGACGATTTCGCTCGCCGACGTCTACATCAAGTGGTATCGCACGCAGGAATACTACGACCGGGGCGGGTGGCGTGGAACGTGGAAGCTCGACGGCGGCGGCGCGCTCATGAACCAGGGAATCCACGGCATCGATCTTCTCCAGTGGCTCATGGGAGGCGTGGCCGAGGTCGTCGCGCACACCGCTACGCTCTCGCACGAAAACATCGAAGTCGAGGACGTCGCGACGGCGAGCGTTCGTTTTCGCTCAGGTGCTCTAGGAGTCATCGAAGGGACGACGGGGAGCTGGCCCGGAGCAAAAATCCGTGTCGAGATCGGCGGATCAAAGGGGAGTGCGGTCCTCGAGGACGAAATCATCGTTCAGTGGACGTTCCAGGACGAGCGACCCGAAGACGAAGAGATCCGGGCCGAGTACGGACCGCGTGAGGGGCTCTCTGGAGGAGGTGCGAGCGACCCGAGCGCGATCGACTTCGAGGGCCACCGTCGCCAGTTCGAAGACTTCGCACGCGCGATCCGCGACGGCCGCCGCCCGTTCTGCGACGGCGTCGAAGCGCGAGCGGCGGTCGAGGTGATCACGGGGATCTACCGCTCCGCGAAGGCGAAGCGGTTCGTCGCCATCGGATCGAGCTGATCGGAGCGACCGCGTTCCCTACCGAGCGCACGCGCCGAGATCGTCGGTTGTCGGATCGGTGCCGGCGCGAGGAAACGGCGGAGCGGGCGGCGCCCCGCGCGCGAAGGTGTACTCGAGGAGCGCGATCGCATCGCGGAGGCGGAGCTCGCCGTCGTCATCGACGTCGCCCGAATCGGGACAGCGGAGTGGTCGACCGGCGAACAACGCACGCAGGATCGCGATCGCGTCGGAGACAGTGAGTCGAGCGTCGCGGTCGGTATCGCCGCGGACGAACGACTCCGGACCGACGCCGGCTCGGAGAGAGATGGAATCCACCCCGACGACTTCTCCCCGAGAGTCGAGGGCGGTCGCTCGAATGGCGTGCTCGCCGGGTTCGAGCCGGATCTCTGCGCGCCAGCGAAGTGCGTGCGACGCGCCGAGCGTCACCGAAGCGGCGATCGGCTCTTCGCCCGAGTGGAGCACCACGGCGTCGACTTCGAGGGGCGCGATCCCGCCGAGGCGAATCGGCTCTCCAGCCTCGAGTTCGTCCTCCGGGCGAGGCTCGACGATGGCGAAGGGAGCCTCCTCGCCCCGTCCGCCGGCGAGAACCGCTTCGAGGAGGCGACGGCGTTCGGCGATGAATCCTCCGGGCTGGGCGTGCCCGATTCCGGTTCGTCCCGCCTGCATCAGGCGCTCGACGAACGGCGCGAGAAATTCGGGATCGAACGCTCCGCGGACGAGACGATCGACCGCGCGGTAGTAGCGTCGCTGAATGATCGGGCGATTGAGGAAGCGCGTGACTTCATCGAACGGGAGGAGATACCGGCTCTCTACGTTCGTCGAGAGCGCGGGCGGGAGGAAGCTCGCCGGGTTTCCGTAGCTGATCTCGAGGTCCCACGGGAGGAGGACCCACCCTCTCCGTTCATCGCGGTACCAGTACGCATTCTTTCCGCGCCGGGCGCCCCAGGTGTCGTGATCGTCGGTGTTCAATCGAACCGCGAGAACGCGCAGGATCGCGTCGACGTCGGCAACGGCGAAGATGGCATCGTCGAACTCCGGGTCGAGGAGGAGGCCCGGCGTCATCACCCGCGCGAAATCGATGAGAGTCCGCCAGTCGCTCGGGCGAGTACGCCCCCGTGGGCGAAAATAGCCGCGGTATTCCTCGACGTCGCCGCCGCGCCCGGGATCGCCGTAGGGGGGCGCACGCAGTCGAGAATCCGCGCTCGCGATCCGCCGCCCCGCATCGGAAAACGTGTGGCGGTCGTCCATCTCGAAACGCGGTCCGCTCGTCTCGGGGAACCACCGCCGCACGAAGTCGCGGTTGGGAAGCGGAGTGTGGTCGCGCAAGCCGTCGACATTAGGCCAAACCTGCCAGCGAACGAGCCACGGATCGGCGAACGGCGTTGTTCTCCCTTCCTCGTTTTGAAAGCGGAGGAGGTAGTGCGAGAGTTTCTCTCGCCCGTCGCGTGCGCCGCCGCCTTGGTGCTCTTCCAGGTTGAAGCTTCGGTACTCGCCGAACAGACGGTCGTCGCGCGGGAACTCGATCCGCCAGCTCCCCGACCAGCGCGTGCGCGCGAAGGGGCTCCCGGAAAACCGGACCCCGGCGCCGTAGTGAATTCGCTCGCCGTCGACCACGATCGTCGCCGGGAGGAGGTGGTTCGAGTGGAGCGCCCGCGCTTCGAGGAGCCGAGTCGTTTGTGGCGAGATGAACGCGGCGTAGGACAAGATCGCCGCGCCTTCGAGCACGCGCGCCGGCAGGTGACGGTAGACGAGGAAGGCGTCGTTCTCTCGACTCTCGAGCGAATGCGTGCGTGATTCCGGAAGTGGCGGGAAGCGCGCGACCGTCCCGCGTTCGTCTTCCGACTCGACGGCGAACTGCACCGAAGCTCCCTCCGCCTGACCGGGGATCGCGGCTGCGTACTCGTCGCGTTCGAGAGTTTTCTCCATCGGAACGCGCGACTCGCGATCGCTGTCGCCTGTCCGATAGACGAGAGTCGCGCGGGCGATTCCGTCCGGATCTCGAACGCGCGCGGTCACCGTAACGGGGTGATCCGCGATCGGCGTCGCCGGCGACTCACCCGAGCCGCGGTGCCGCACGCGGTCGATCGCCGGACCGACATTGTTCGTTCCTTCGCGGAGAGCCTGGCGGAGCGCGACCGAGTTGGTGCGTCCGGGCGTTCCGAGACGTTCGGGTACCGAGAGCGCGAGCTCCGCGGCGAAGCTCGGAGATCGAGTTCCGGTCACGGCCCCGCGGACGAGAAGAGTCGGGGAGCCGGCGATCCAACGCGAGAGAAGCCGGACGGAGTACCGTGCGCCGAGCTCGAGCGCGGGAAGTGCCGCGTCGGTAGTTTCGACGCGATTCACTTTTTCGTCGCCGCTGCCGCTCGAGGCGAGGTGCAGCGAGGAAGTGCCGCGGAGGGCGTCGTCGCGCCGGATGGCCGAGAGAACGTGCGTTCCCTCGATGCGCCAGAGTGTTTCAGGAGCCGCGGGGTCGATCTCGAAGTCACCTCCACGAAGTAGATTGTCGCCGAGACTTCGCCGAATCCACCCGCGAACGAGGCGAGCTTCGAGCCGCAGGTCGTCGCCAGTGCGGGACGCGTTGTGAACTTCGATTGCGAGTGAGTTTTCGCCGGGGTGAAGTCGATCCTTCGCTCCGGCGATCGCCACTCGAATCGTCCGGTGCTCGGACGCGAGCGCGACGCTGTTCGCCTCGAGAAGAGCGGGAAGGTTCGCGCGGGCGACGGGGACGCCGTTCAGATACGCCGCGAACCCGTCGTCGTACTCGACCTCGAGAACGAGAGCCTGCTCGTCGAGGGCGCGGAGATCGTCTGCGGACACGAAAAAGCTCGTTCGTGCAAAGAGCGCGACCGGTCGGTCGCCCCCCTCATCTGCCGGCAGGTTCGTGCCCTCGTCCCCGAAGCCGAATCCGAGCGGTGCAGGTCCCGCACCCTTCAGCCGCGCCGTCGTCCTCCAATCGGGAGGGAGAGGATCTGTCGAGGTCTCGTACGCCCAGTTCGAACGTTCGGCGACGAGCGTCGCCTCGACGCCGACACGTTCCTCGATTCGCCGAAGCTCGATCTCGTCGACAAGCGTGATCCCGCGACGAGGGAGGATCAGGTGAAGCTCTGATTCTCCACCGGAGTATTCCCCTTCGGCCGTGAGCACAGTCGGCTCTGCGGCGCTCGATTCGTCGCTCGCGTCCCAGGTCGCTGGACAGTCGCTCGGAGCGAACGGATCGATGCGCTCGAGCGTCGACCCGCCGCCATCGGCCCAGCGCGGCCATCGTCCGCCGTCGTGGTACTCGACGGCATCGACGAGATTCCCGTCCGCGTCCCGGAGCACGATGCGCTCCGAGCGATTCGAGAGCTCACCGAAGTCGGCACGCGCGTCCGGTGTCGCCGGACCGACGAGGAGCTCGGGGGCGAGAACGGCATCCAGATCGTAGATCGCGCGGATCTCCTCCGGCTCACGCGCGACGACGAGGAAACTGCCGCTCGGAACTGAGATCTCAGGCAGCTCGAAGCGGATTCCGCTCGTGAAGCGCCAGCCAGCGACGGACACGGCGGCGGCGCCGTAGTTGAAGATCTCGATGAACTCGCCCTCATCGCCGCCGGTGAGCGGGTGATACTGAATCTCGTTGATGACGACCGTGTGCTCGATCGGGAGGCGATTCGGTGCGCTGCGAGTGGGTGCCGCTGCGGGTTCGACTTCGCGCGCACCGTCGGGGATCGACGCAGCGCTTCGCCCGGTGGGGGCGGAGGAGTACCAGCGTGCGTCCACGACACGATCGTCCGGATCGAGGAGGACGATGAGGATCTCGTCGTCTCTCATCGCGAGGGAAACCCCGAGAGCATCCTCTCCGAGAGCGAGAAACGGCGTGTCGGCGGCGCGGAGGAGGGTGCGATCTTCGATCACCGCGGTGTGATCTCCGATCGCGAATCGATACCCGGCGAGGTTCACATCGGCGGCGCCGGCGTTGTAGATCTCGAGGTAGCGATCGTCCGCGTCATCCGTCGCCGAATAGAGCTCGTTGAGTCGAAGGGAAGACTCGGCCACTCGCCGGTCGACGCGCCCCGGCGATCCCCGGCGCTCGGTGCTCGGCACCCAGCTCGCCGGATGGTCGACGCGCTCGTACGGACTGGCGAGGACGAGTGAGCTCCCCGCGCCGTCGGCCGCCGCTGGCCACCGGCCGCGATCGGAGTAGCGAACGCTCGTGATGGCGACGCCGCTCGCTTCGCAGAGGGTGACGCGTTCGCCGTCGTTGTCGAGCGCGCCACGAAAGTCGCCGACGACCGCCTGGGTCCCGAGCTCGCGGCGAGCGAGATCGGTGTTTCGCGCAACGACGATGACCTCCCCCGCGTCGAGAATCGTTCGCTCCTCGAAGCGAAACTCGATTCCTTCGCAGAAGTATCGTCCGGTGAGATCGACTGGCTCCGACGTCTCGTTGTAGAGCTCGATGTACTCGAGATCGGACGGCTCGCCGGGACCCGGGTGGTAGTAGATCTCCGTGATGCGAAGGGCCCTTGCCGGCGTCGAAAGTGACGCGAGGGCGAGCGCGGTCGCCGCGAGTAAGCCGAGATTTCGCCGAAGCATTTGCGATCGACCGCGGAGCGACGTTCTCGATTCAGGCCGCCGGCGAGCCGCCGGCGAACGGAGTCCTCGATCTATCCCACACGCGCCATTCGGTACGGCGGCAGCGGAAAACGTGCGCGTCTCCGGGGGAACTCTTCCGCCCTCGGAGACGCGCTGTCTTCGTCCGCCCGCCCGACTCGATCGTGACGGGCCGAGCTACGGCACGGGAATCCCTTCCGTACAGGTGAGCAGATCCTCGGTCGTATCCTCTCCTGGGCCCGGGAACGGGTTCGCGGGCGGCGCGCCGCGCTGGAAGAGGTAGCCGAGCGTCGCGATCGCGTCGGTCTGGTTGACGGATCCGTCATCGTTGGTGTCGGCCGCGTCGCGGCATGGGATCGTCTTCCCACCGAAGAGGTGGAGCAGCGTGTGAATCGCGTCCGTGATGTTGATCTTTCCGTTCAGATCGACGTCCCCTCGAATGAAGAGTGTCGCCGAGTGGCCTGCGGTGACCTCGATCGACGTCCGAGCGACGAAGTTCTGGTGGGAGTCGAAGCCGAGGAACTCGACGGTGTGGGTACCGGCCGGAACCTCGCCGGTCGCGATCCAGCCGAAGAAATCGTCGTTCTTGAACCTGACGTCGAGAAGGTCGGTGTCCTCATCGTCGATGCGGACGGACATCGAGAAGATATCGACCGGCGCGATTCCTTCGATGGTGATGCGCGGGTCGATGACCTCGATCGGCGCGCCGTCGTTGGTCGTTACCTCGAAGGGCACGCTCGCCGAGTTCGTCGAACGGAGATCTTGAACGAGGTTTCGCTTCCGCCGGTCCACGTACCCGTTCGGCTTCGCGATTCCGGTGTTCGTCATCCCGGCCTGGTCGAGGCTCGAGGCGTACGGCGCCAGAAACGAGCCGTCAAAATGAGCCGCGACCATCTCGTTCAGGATTCCGTAGTACATGCGCTTGATCCGCGGCCGGTTCACGAACCACGTCGCCTCGCGGAACTTGTCCATGTTCCAGGTCGGGTTGCTCGACTGGCTCACTCGCGGCGGACGGAAGGCGTTGATGTCACCGTAGGTGAGCTCCATGTCCCACGCGAGGAGCACCCAGCGTCCATGGTTCGGCGGGAGGTACCAGTAGCAGTTTTTGCCGCGCCGACCGCCCCAAGTGTCCCAGTCGTCGGTATTGAGGCGGACCGACCAAATTCGGAGGATCTCCTCGACGTCGGCGATCTCCCAAATGCGCTCGTCGAACTCTTCCTCCGAGAGAATGTTCGGCGTCATGACGCGACAGAACTCGATGAAGTCCGTCCAGTCGTCGAACGGATTCCCGCCGCGCGGCATGAAGAAGTAGCGGTACTGCTCCTTGTCCGCGCCGAGCGTCGGCGAGCCGACCGGCGGGTAGCGCACGAAAGCGTCGTTACTGGCTTGTCGCGTGCCGGAGTCGGTGATCGTGTGCCGGTCGTCCATCTCGAGAAACGGTCCGGTGTGATCGTCCGGATACCACTGCTCGAGAAACTCCCGGTTCGGCATGCCGTAGTGCTCGCGCGGCTCGTTGACACGGCTGTTCACCTGCCACTGGGCGAGCCAGAGCCTCGAGTACGGGACGCGAGTTTGGCCGGTGTTGCTGAAGCGAAGCAGATAGTGGGAGACCCGCTCGCGTGCGTCGCGCGCGCCGGAGCCCTGATGGTCCTCCATACCGAACTTCTTGATCTCACCCCAGAGCGGTTTGTCGCGCGGCATGCGGACCCGCCAGCTCTCACTCCACGCTTGGCGCGCCCAGGGACTGCCGGAGAAGCGGACCTTGGAGTTGTAGTAGACGTCCTCGTTGCCAAAAACGAACGTCGCGTCGATGAGGTCGTTCGAATGGAGCGGACGCCGGGAGAGAGCAAGCTCGTTCCCCTTGTGCATGAAGCAGCGATAGGAAAGCAGCCGGCCGTTGTAGCGCGCGTCGTGTGCGTAGACGGCGTAGTTCGGGTCGATGATCGCCGGGTCCTCCGGATCGCGCCGAGGCGCGTGAGTCGCGGCGAGGTAGTCGCGGGGGAAGCGTCCCGTGCGTCCCTTCGTGTCGGTCGCGGTTACGTAGTAGACGACGAGCTTTCGTCGCTCCTGACCCGGAATAGTCGCAGTGTAGACGCCGTCGCTGTCGTCATCTTCCATCGCCAGGGAGACGAGCCCGTCGGCCGCATTCAGCTCGGGGTTGTCGATGCTGTAGTGAAGCATCACGGTCGCGAGGCCATCCGGATCGAAGACCTTCGCTTCGACCGTCACGACCTCACCCGCGTCGGGAATCGCCGGGGAGTGCTTGACGTTCGTCAGGACGGGGCCGGTGTTCACGTCGCCGAAGCGATCGATTTGTCGCTGAGTGACGGAGTTGATCGCACCCGGCGTTCCGAACTGCGTCGGGATCGCGAGCTGGTGCGAGGTCGCGTACGAGGGCGAGACGGTGTTGGTGTACTTTCCGTGAGTGAGGAGCGCGGCGACGCCGACGACCCACTTTGCCTTCAGGCTGACGCGGTACTCCGCACCGGGTGTGAGTCGAGCGAGTCCGGTATTGGACGTTTCGATTCGGTTTACCTTGTTGTCGCCGTTTCCCGTCGAAATGATCTTGAGTGAGCCATCACCGCTGATCGACTGCTTCGTCGTCCGGCCCGAGTGGACGTGCGTTCCTTGAATCACCCAGGAACGCTGATAATCGTCGGTCTCGAACATCCCGTCGGTGAGGAGGTTCGGTCCGTCCTCGTGCACGTACTCGCCGTTGACGAGCTGGCCTGCGAAGCGGACGTCGTTGCTGTTCGTCGTCGAATTGAGGACCTGCACCGCGAGAACGTTTCGCCCCTCGACGAGGAGCTCGGTGAGGTGCGTCCAATCGAGCTGAAGCTCTGCGGTCTCGCGCGAGCGCCGGGCGCGGTCGTCGAACGCGGGAACTTCGTCGTCTTCGACGCGTAGATTCTCGTTGTATACGTGTTGGCCGTTCAGGAAACAGGCGAAACCGTCGTCGTACTGAACGTCGAAGATGAAGTTCGTCATATTGGCGATGTCGTCCGCCGTCAGTTCGAACTCCTGGCGGAAGAACAGCGACGTGTACTCGCCGCGCATGTCGTCGATGACCGTAGTCTCGTCGTCTTCGCCGTAGCCGATGATCGCCCGCCCTTCGAGCCACCCGTCATCGTCGAACTCGGTTTGCGCCCAGTCCGCCGGCGGAGCCTCTCGGCCCTTGAAGTAGCGCCACGACGACTGCGCGGGAATGAACGTCTTGAACACATTGACGCGCGTCGTCCGCGTCGTCATCTGGATGTCGTCGACGATCGTGATGCCGCGTCCGGGGAGGACGAGATGCAGCTCGGACTCGTCGGTCCCCTGAACGAACGTTCCGGTGTATTCGAACTCGGTGACCGGCGCGCGGTGCGAATCGTCGCTCGCGTCCCACGCGTGTCCGGCATTGTTGTCCTGGTAGGGGTCGATCAGCTCGAGGCTCGAGCCGCCCGCGTCGGGCCACGCCGGCCATTCTCCGCCGTCCTGGTACCGCACGGAGTCGGCGACGTTGCCGATCGAATCGAGCAGCGTCACGCGCTCCCCGCCGTTCGCGAACCGGCCGTAGTCCTCGACCGCTTCGGGAGTCTCCGGACCGATGACCTGGCTCGGTGACAGCTCGTAGGTTTCGCGAATCAGCTCCGGGTTTCGCGCGATGACGAGGTAGCTACCGGCGGGAAGCGAGACCGCGGGGAAGCTGAAATCGATGCCCTCGTCGAACGCCCAACCGGTGAGATCGACGGTGGATTCGCCGCGATTGAAGATCTCGACGAATTCCTTCTCCTCATCCCCGTCGAGCGGGTTGTAGTGGATCTCGTTGATGACGATCGAACTCTCGACTTCGATCCGATTGACGGCGCCGGGCGTTGGCTGCGCGAACTCGGAGATCGATTTCGTGCCGTCTGGAACTCGCGCCTCGCTCAGCCCTTCGACGCGCGGCCGAAAGATGCGCGCGTCGACGACGAGATCGCCGGTCGGATTCGTGAGAATGAAATACACGCGCTCGCCCGCCTCGGCGACCGAGAGGTCGAGCCCTAGCTCCGATTCCGTGAACGAGATGTGCGACTGGCCGCGGAGTACGGTATCGGCGGGGATTTCGACCTGCTTGAGATTGCCGCGGTCGATGCTCAAGTAGTAACCGGAGAGATCGACCTCTGCTTCCCCTCGGTTGTAGAGCTCGACGAAGCGCTCCTCGCCGTCCGCCACCATCGAGTAAAGCTCGTTGAGAACGACGGGGACTCGATCGTTTTCCGCCGGGTTCTCTTCTCCGGGGGAGCCACCGAGCACACTGCTCGCGCTCCAATTGTCCGGGTCAGCCTGCTCGCCGTACGGACGCTCGATTTCGAGCGAATGACCGGTCCCGTCGGCGGCTCCCGGCCACTTGCCGCGATCGTTGTAACGCAGGGTCGCGATGACGACGCCCGCGTTGTCGCAGAGCGAGACGCGCTCTCCGCCGTTCGCGAGACGCGCGCCGTCCGCCATTCCGTCTTCGCCGACGATGCCCCACGGGCCTACGACGTTTCTGAGGTCCGGATGCTGTTCCTTGAGCGCGTCGGGATCCGCGGCGATCACGAGATACGCCCCCGCGGCGAGGAATCGCCGGTCGGCGAACACGAACTCGATCCCTTCGCAGAAGTGGTAGCCGAAGAGATCGACGGCATTCGGCTCTTCGTTGAAGATCTCGATGAATTCGAGGTTCGGTCCGTCCGCGGTCGTCCCGGCCGGGTTGTACATGATTTCCGTTATGCGGACGGCGAACGCGGGGCTCGCTAGCCCGACGATCAGCGCTGCGAGCGCGATCATTCGGATGGACGACGGGCGGCGTGCGATTCTCATCGACATTTCGGTTCCCTCGGTAATCTCTGGACGCGCTGTCGGTGGCGGCTCTCGTCCGAGCCGGGATGCGAGCGCGCCATCTCCATGTCCCCGCGTAGCTCGACAACGTCTGCTGCCGAGGCGTCTTTACGCAATCTTCTCGGAAAATCTCCCACGGTGCCCAGAACCAAGCTCCGTCGGTCTCGCTTCGCGGACCGATCGGGAGCACCCAAAATCCAAACGTCCATTGTAGACGCCGGGAGCGCCGTAGAGAAACGGTGACACTGGTCGATTCGAACCCCGACGACGCGAAGGCGCTGCGCCGAACTAACGAATTGTCCTAGAGTCCATGTTCCCAAAAAGTTAGGAAAGTTGGCGGCGAGAGCCAACGGTTTACTAGACACCAGACTGGCGCGTAGAATCGTGCCGTGACGCCTTCGGATCGGAGTGGAGACGACGAAAGTCGATCCGAGAGGCGGCCGCGGACGTGAGAGACCGCAGCCGCGATGGGCGAGAGGAGCTCTGCCGGGAGGACGGAGGAAGTCCCATTCGGCCGTCGTCTTGCCCGCACGGTGGGGAGATGGCCGGGTGCGTCCTCTTGGCCCGCGCTCGCGGCTTCGGTCGAAGTGACGCGCCGCTCGGAATGGTCGTGGCGGCCGCGATCGAATGACCCGAAACTGAGGATCGTCTATTCAGGGTGCGAATGCGCTCGAGGATCCGTTCTCGAGCTGCGTCCGCCGGGTCGACGCGCGTAGAGGAAACACTAGGGGATGCGCAAGTGAACTCGGGCGAGCTTCCCGCGGAGGTATCGCAGGACCGCGCCTCGGAGCCTCCAGTCCCGGAGGATTCACCTCGAGACGGGTCCGCCTCCGAACGAGCCGATTCGTCCCAGGACGACGTCACGCTCACGGAGTCGGGGCCGCAGACGATCGGCGCGGTAGCCACGATCGGGCCGGCGCAGCCGACCGGTGACGTGGCCGGCGAGTGGCGCGACGGGCTCGTCGTCGCCGGGCGATTTCGCATCGTCCGGTTCATCAGTCAGGGCGGGATGGGGCGCGTCTACCAGGCGCACGACGAAATGCTCGATCGCCCGATCGCGCTCAAGCGGATTCCGGAGGCGATCCTTTTCGATGGTGACGCGCGCGACGACTTGCGTCAGGAAGCCAACCGCCTCCTCGATCTCGCGCACGACAACATCGTCCGGGTGCACACGTATTACGACGGACCGACCTGGCCGTTCATCGCGATGGAGTACCTGTCGGGGCCGACTCTCAAGCAGCTCCTCCGCGCACGGAAGCAGTACGGTCGCGCGTTCTCGGTCGACGAGATCACGACGATCGCGCGGCAAGTAGCCAGCGGCCTCGCGCACGCGCACGCTAAGGGAATCGTCCACCGCGATCTGAAGCCGAGCAACCTGATGCTCGCAGCCGTCTCCGGAGACGAAATCCGCCCGGAAGACCTGGTGAAGATTACGGACTTCGGCATCTCGCGGGTGATCGCCGACGGCACGATGCGCCAAACCGGTCGGCGCACGGGGACGCTCCCCTACATGAGCCCCGAACAGTTTCGCGGGGAGGTTTCGACCGCGACTAGCGACATCTATTCGTTCGCTTGCACGCTCTATGAGCTCCTCGCTGGACGACCACCGTTCTATACGGGCGACATCGGCTACCAGATCTTGAACGTCGCGCCGAAGCCGATCGATTCGGCACCGCGCGCGATCAACAACACGATCCTCCGTGGACTTGCGAAAGACGCGAAGGAACGCTTCGAATCCGCCGAGCATCTCCTCGAGGGACTCGAGGGAAAGGTCGTGGTCACCCGCCCGCCGATCCATCGCGCGCGGCGTGCGCGGTGGCTCAAGGTCGCTGTCGGCGCGGCGGTCGTACTCACTGGATTCCTCCTCGGGCGGATCTCGCAGAGCCCGGCGCCTTCGCCCCCTCCGTCCACCGCTTCGGGCAACGCCACGAGCGTCCGCAGCGAGGACTTGCCGGAGTTCAACACCTTTCGCGATCGAGTCCTCCAGCGACTCGAGTCGGAGATCCCGAGCAGCGTGGGGCGGAGCGACACCCTCGCCCCGACTCCCGACAGCCCGGTCGTCGCGCTCAGGTTTTCACTGCTCGAGCCGACCGATTCCGCCTACCAGCGAGAACTCTTTGCCGAGCTCTCCTTCAGCTGCTTCCGACTCGACGACGACACCACGCTTCGGCGGATCGAGCGTAAGGACACCGACGGCGAGGCCGTCTTCACGATCCTCGAGCTCTCGGGCGGTCGTTACGGTCTTCAACCCCACGTCACGTGGCCGGGGGCGACCACTCCCGAGCCGCTCTTTCCGACGCGCTCGTTCCAGTTTGAAGTCGATCTGACAGCGCCGTCGCTCGAGGTCTCCGTGCCGACCTCGAGCCCCGTTCTGGGTGGAGCCGGGACCGCCGGCGACGAGAGAGGGATTCCGACTTGGTCGACGTTCGCGCGAGACCTCGAGGTTCGCCTCGACGCGACCGAGCAGATCGAGAGCGCGGTCTACGCTCGGGTCGACTCGACCGAGCCCACGTGGCAGCCGATCCCGGACGTCACGTTCTGGAAACTCGAGCTCGACGAAGGAAAAAACGAGTTCAAGCTCGCCGCCTTCGATCGCGCGGGGAACCGCAGCCGCGAGGCGTCGTTCGTCGTCTTCCGGCGACGGCTCGGTCTACGTCAATTCGGACTCGCCGCGCCGCCGGCCGGGAATCGCGCGAAAGTACGCGGGACTCTGGTCGTCGAAGGGACCGAACTGCCGCGGATCTCGTACACGCTCGGAGGACAGCCGGTCGAGGTCGCCGACGCATCGATCATGCCTTCCAGTGAGCCGAGCGGGGGCGCGTTCCTTCACGAATTCTCGGCCGTGATCGAGCTCCCCGAGCCGACCGCCAACGCGATCGAGGTCAAGTACGCCCTCGGCGAAGCTCCGCCCCGCGCGTTCGACGGCCCGTCGGCCTCCCGCCTGAAGGTGGACGTCGAGGCGCCGGCGCTCGAGTGGATACGCGAAGTCCCGAGTCGTACTCGCGAAACGACACTCGAGCTCTACGGACGAATCACTCCCTACTTCGAAGGGCTCACCGTTCGACTCGACGAGTCGCAGCTCGATTCTCGCGTCGTCGTTCCGATTCCGAGCGCGACGGACGACACCGCGACGATTCACGAGTTGCTCGCGCTCGACGAGAACGAGGATCACGCGCTCGAAGTGCGCTTTCTCTATCACGGAGTGCCGCTCACGTCGTCGCCGATCGTCCTCAGCTCGTACTGCGATACTCGGCCGCCTCTCCTCGTCGAGCCGCCGGAGTTTTCCGACGACGGGAACTGGATGCTTTGGATGACGCTCCGGCCGTCCGAGGAGCTGAGGCTTCTTCGTATCGTCGCCCTGACCTCAGTCGGCGAACCCGCGGGTCGGTGGCACACGGTCGCGCCGGATCTCTTCTCGCTCCTCACGTACCGCTATCAGATTCCCGTCCCGGAGGTGCGGACCCAGTACCGGATCGAGATGACGGATCTCGCCGGCAACACGCATTCGACGGACGAAGCCTGTGCGTGGACGCGCGAAGCGCTCGCTTTCCGCGCCCGCACGAGCGACCTGTCGTTGGGGGGGGCGCGGCCGGATGAAGTGGCCGCCGCTCCGGCGATCACCGACGGCGAGGGCGACGTACGCCGCTCGACACATTCGCTTCCGGGTGATGCGCTCCTCCTCCGATCCCCGTTCGTCGAACGCATCGGTCTCGAGTTCCGGACGGTGAGCGCGGATCGGATCGACCTCGCCACGACCGAGGTGAGCGAGTCGGTGTGGGCCGAGTTTCTGCGACAGACGGGGCGGGACGGCGAAGCGTCCGGCGAGCGGGAGGTGCCGAAGTTGCTGAGCTTCGAGGACACGCAGCTCCTCTCTGACTTCGTGCGCTGGTTCGAGGAGAACGCGCGCGACGGCTACGCCTACCGACTTCCGACGCCCGTCGAGTGGATGTGCGCGTTCGTGGCGGCGTCGGATCCCGATGAGGCGCGGCACAAGATCTACGATTGGTTCGTCGGCAACCCGAACGACGCTCGGTACCCGCAGCAGTTCAACGAGGCGCCGCGCGCTCGCTACGGCGTCAATCGGATCGACCCGTCCCAGGCGCGACCGGAGAACAAGACGCCCTCCGGCCTCTACGACATGGAGGCGAACGCCCAAGAAGTGGTGCAAGCGAGCGGCCAATGGCTGGTGATCGGCGGGTTCAACCAACTGGAGCACAAGAGCGAGTTCGCGCGCGCGTGCACTGAGGCGCGGAGATTTGTCGAGGCAGAGCAGCGCTCCCGTCTCGTCGGCTTTCGCCTGCTCCGGTTCCCGCGGAGCGCGCGGTGACGTCGGTGTCGATACGCCGGCGGCCGCTCGGAGCCGCGTTCGGGTGCTTTCTCTGTATCCAATTCGCTTTTCCCCTTCCCGCGGACGACGAGGTTCCTCCTCCCCGCCCGATCTTCAACTGGGACCTGGTCTCGCTCGAGCAGAACAGCAATCGATTCAACGCGAGCGTGCTTTCGGGGTTCCATACGGTCCGATCACCGGGGGTGACGCCCTACCGCGGGTGGAAGACCGGAGTCGGCATCCTCTTTTCGCGTGAGGAACAGGTCGCGGTTGCGACGAATACGGAGCTCTTCAACCGCGAGCAGATCCTGGTCAATCCGAAGCTCAACTACGGATTCTGGCCCGGCTTCGAGGTCGGAGCCGGATTCGAGACGGTCTGGACGAAGGCGAAGGACATCCGCGGCGCCCCGAGCGGCGCGATCGACGCGCGATCGGAGCAGCGCGTCGAGCCTAGCGCGGTGGGCCTCGGCCTCAAATGGAATGCGTTCGCGGCCGATCGACTCCGCCTCGCGCTCTCATTCGACTCGCGGATCGCCGTCAACCGAGGCGAGCTCGGAACGCTGCCCGCGACGATCATGAACGTCGAGGTCGATTCCGACTACACGATCACGCCGCGTTGGAGCGTGATTTCGAATCTTCAGTTTCAATTCGCGGACGAACAGCCCGTCGAGGACGAAGCAGTGCTCGATCTCGCTACGGCCTACACATTCAGCGATCAGTTCCGGGGGATGATCTTCACGACGGGGAAGGAAGACGACGAAGCGAGCTCGATCCTCTACTTCGTCGGGCTCGCCGGACAGTACGTCTACGAGCAGCACTCGTTCACGCTCGCGCTCGATTTTCAGTTGAACGATGCGGAGAGAGAGATTCGCACGCAGAGTCAGCTCGATCTCGAGTTCAGCTACGCGTTTACGTTTTAGCGTTCCCGTTCTCGCCGCGAGTAGATCTCGACGTCCTCGTCCGTGTAGGCGGGAGGACCCCACACGTCCGTGAGCGCGCTCCGCACCGCGTCGAGCGCGGCCGCCGGCATCCCGCGCTCGGGGTTGTAGAGCCGGGCTCTCGCTGTCCCCGCGTGCCGTTGCCGCGCTCCTTCGAGGTGCTCTCGAGTTCGCTTGCGATGGACGACGACCGTGTCGACCGAAAGTGCTTTCAGCATCGGAGAGAGCTCGGCCGAGACGTCCACGTCCACCTGCGGGCGGCCCTCGAAGAGATGGCGCAGGATCGGATGGGCGTCTACGCGCGCGGCGACCTCGGGGAGGAGACAGGACGTGTAGCCGCCGATGAGCGGCTGATCGTGGGCGATTTGGTAGTAGAGATCCTCGGCCGCTCGGGCGCGGTACCCTCCCGGGACGTTGAGAAGAATTCCCGGGTAGTCGCGGCGCACGACTTGCGGCCACGCGGGGCGCGCGAGCTCTCGCGTTGGAAACGGGATCCACGCGAAGTCGGCGAGGACGAGAAGCGCGATGCCGGCGATGATTCCTCGACGTCCGCGTTCGCTCGACGCGCGTCCAGCGATGATCGCTGCGCCCGCCGCCACGAGCATGCTGAGCGCGAGGGCCGCCGGGACGAGAAAGCGATTGGCGACGCGCAGCGTGTCGTAGAACGGTACCAAGCGAAGGACGGGAAACGGGAGCGGGACGCCGGTATCCGAGCCTCCGACGACGAGCGTCGAGCCGAGTGCGAGAATCACGTACGCCGCAAGTACGGCGAGCCAAAACGCGAAGCCGAGCGGCCGCTCTCGTCCAAGCGATGCGAGCGCCGGCGAGTTTGGGGCAACTCGACGAGCGATCCAGGGGGAACCAAGCGCTGCGCAAACGATAGGGATCCAGCCGAGGTACGCGACGAAGCCGACGGACCGGTAGCTTCTGAGCTGTTCGTAGAGTTCCGTCGCCCATCCTCCGAGCAGCGAATGGCCCGGGTGAGGAATCGCGAGAAAGAGCGCGTCGATCCCTTTCGCAACCGGCGGCTTGCGAAAGTAGTCGGCTCCGCCCGCGATCTCGGCGAGCTTCGGCCAGAGAAACGGGAGGAGAAGAGCGGTCGCGATCAACGCGGCGACGGCCGAGTGAACGAGCATCGTCCGGCGGCGCTCGCGGCAAGCGACGAACAGCGCGCCAAAGACCGCGAACCCGAGCGGAAGGATCATGAGCGCGTTGTGCCAGCCGTAAAGGGCGTTCAGCGCGAAGAAGGCGGCGCAGCCCACGGCGTCCCGCCCGCGACCCCTACGCAGCATGCGGATGAGAAAGAGGATGAAGAGCGGCATCCCCTGATAGCTGGCGAGATTGACGTGCTCGAGGCTCTGCTCGACGTGCTGGGGCAGGTACGCGAAGACGATTCCGGCGACGATCGCCGGTCCCCAGGCGAATCCGAGCTCGCGGGCGAGGAGGCTCGCAGCCCACCCGGCGAGCGCAAACCCGAGAAGTGTGGACAGATTGAGCGCGCACTCCGGTCCGAAGAGACGCGTCAGTGGATAGGCGGCGAGGACGTTCGCTTCGGAGTGGGTGTGAAACGCGAGCGAGACCGGCGGGCGCTCTCCGGTCTGAAAGAGCCGCGTCGTCGAGTACGGACTCTCTCCCTGCGAAAGGGATTCGCCCCAAGACCAAAAGTTCCAGACGTTTTGAAAGAGGTCGTTGTTCCCGGCCGGCAGACGCTCGGTGAGGTCGCGGGCGAGAGGCCACGTGAGAGCGACCGCGATGACGCCGAAGAGAGCGAGAGCGCCGAGCGAGGCTCGAAGACTCCCGGTCGCGCCGGTGCGTCCTTCTGGGGGACTCTGCATAGCCGATCCGATCTAGGAGACGGCGCGAGTCACTAAACTCGGCCGGACAACGGCCCTGTCGTTTTCGACTTCGAATCAGTCCGCGGAGAGACTCGGTCGGGGCGCGCGGTGACGGGCGCGGTTCCCTTCCGCGGAACCGAAGACCATACCGCGAGAGTCGGGCGAAGGAAACGGCGCGGCTCCCGTCCCCGGTTGGACGCGCCCCATCGCGCGAACTTCACCGGCCGATCCGGCGTTCGACCGGCGAACGCCCGCTCCGACAGGAGGCCGACCGAGGCGTCGACGCTACTCCGTCAGAACTCCGAGTCGCTCGATGACGGCGCTCGCAAACCTCTCCGTGTCGAGCTCGCCACCGAGATCGCGCGTCGTTTGGCCGTCGCCGAGCGCCTGGTCGTAGGCCGCGCGGACGCGCACCGCGGCCGCACGGGCGCCCGGATCGTTCCGCGTGTCGGCGATGTAGTGAAGCATCATCTCTCCCGACATGAGGAGCGCGAGCGGATTCGCGACGCCCTTGCCGGCGATGTCGGGCGCGGATCCGTGCACCGCCTCGAACACGGCGCCGTCGTCGCCGATGTTGGCTCCCGGCACGACGCCGAGTCCGCCGACGAGCCCCGCGGCGAGATCGCTGACGACGTCGCCGTAGAGATTCTGGAGCAGAAGAACGCTGAACTGCGTCGGATCCTGAACGAGCTTCATGCAGCCCGCGTCGATGATGCGCTCCTGGTACTCGACGTCCGGGAACTCGCGCTCGTGGATCTCGCGCGCGCAGCGGATGAAGAGTCCGTCGCTCAGTTTCATGATGTTCGCCTTGTGAAACACCGTGACGTGGGGGAGCTTTCGCTCGCGCGTGTAGCGAAAGGCCCAGCGCGCGACGCGGTAGCTCGCCTTTTCCGTCGCGACCTTGAGGCTCGTCACGACGCCGTCGGTGATCTCGTTCTCGATGCCGCTGTAGAGCCCCTCGGTGTTCTCTCGCACGATGACGAGGTCGACGTCATCGAAGCGCGTTTTCACGCCCGCGAGGCTGCGCACCGGGCGTACCGCAGCGTAGAGATTCAGGCGCTTGCGCAGCTGAACGTTGACCGACGAGAAACCCTTCCCGATCGGCGTCGTGCACGGTCCCTTGAGCGCGATCTGGTGCTCGCGGATGGCGTCGATGGTCTCGGCCGGAAGGACGTCGCCGGTCGCGTCGAGTGCCGCGACGCCGGCCTGTCTCTCGATCCATTCGACGGGGGCGCCCGCCGCCGCGAAGATGCGGCGAACGGCGCCGCTCACTTCCGGACCGATCCCGTCACCGGGAATGAGGACGACTTTGTGCGGATTCATGAGGCTCCTCTGGAGGCTTCTGATGGTCGGCGGGGCTACTGGACGGTGGCGGACGACCGAACGGCGGCGATCTCTTCGTTCAGTTTTGCGAGGGCGCAGCTCCACTCGGCGGGAAGAGTCCCCGCGAATGTCTCCCTCACCCGCTCGGCGGCGGCGATCACCCGCCGCCGCGAGCTTGTCGAGAGCGAGTCCGCGTCGCGCAGATTGTCGATCGTATCGGCGATCTTGCAGAGCTTCGCTTCGACTGGAGCGTCCGCGAGCTGCTCGAAGTAGCGATTTTCGCGCTCGAGCTCGGGGAGGCGCGTATCCTTCGACAGCGCCGCGACGAACTCGCCGACACGGCCGCCGAACTGCTCCTCCAGGTCATCGCGGTCGACCGTCGTGTCCTCGATCGTGTCGTGGAGAAGCGCGGCGACGAGCGTGTCTTCGTCCGCGACATCGAGCTCGGTGGCGAGGATGGCGAACACCCGGCTTACGTGGGCCGCGTAGGGCGTGACTCCGTCCTTGCGCAGTTGACCGCGATGCGCTCGAGCCGCGAAGGAAATCGCTCGCGGGAGGCGCAAATCGCGTGAAGAGCTGGTTCGATCATTCGGCGTCATCGCCGTGAACTCGCGTTTGCTTGGACGTTCGCCGGCACGTACCCTCGACGCCGCGTGTTCCCGTCGTTCGCCCCTTGAGCGGCGCGAGCGGCTGAAACCCGTAGGAGTCTACCACCGCCCATCGGAGGAGAACAGGTGACGTGAATCGTTCGCGAAGACGATATCGGACGCGTTGGATCCCGGGCGCTGCGGCAGCGATCGCGGGTGCGCTCGCTAGCGGCTCGATGCTCTTTGCCAACCTGGCGTCGATCGAGATGAATCTGGTCGAGCCGGCGTACCGGGGTTGGGTGTTCCCGGAACGACCGCTCGTTCGGCTCCAGCTTCGCGGAACACCGGGGTCGACTCTCGATGCGCGAGTGCGCATCGAAAGCGGCGCTGTGCGAAGCGATCGGACTCGACGCATCGAGCTCGGGGACGACGGCCGGGGAGAGTGGACGATTCCGGTCGACTACGTTCCGACCGGCAGCTTCGCGCTGCGCGCGACCGCGGGAGAAGCGGAGCGGCGATTCGACCTCCGTCGACTGACCCGCGACGAGGTCCGCGGCATCGTCGCCTACGTCGATCGGCGGGGTCGACTCGTCTGGCGCGGTCGGCCGATCTACGTTCGCGGTTGGTACAGCGACGGGAATCTCGAGCGACTACGACGCATCGGTGCGAGCAAATTCAACGCTGTGCTCGACTACGGCCTGACGAGCCGTCCGATCGCGGCGACGAAGGAGTACCTCGCGGAAGCCGAACGACTCGGCGTAGCGGTGATCCTCTGCGTGAACGATGTTTATCCTTCTGCGACGTACCGCGAGCGACTCGGCGACTGGGAAGGAAACGACGAAATCCTCGCCGGTGTCGTCCGCGCGTTTCGCAACTCGCCCGCGGCCGTCGCCTGGTACAACAACGACGAGCTCGAGTTCGAT
Source organism: Planctomycetota bacterium (assembly GCA_965223845.1). GTDB lineage: Bacteria > Planctomycetota > UBA8108 > UBA8108 > SXIK01 > CBDCXR01. The sequence goes on from CBDCXR010000004.1 coordinate 946,840, forward strand.
CTGGCCGGAGAGGCGCGCGAGTACTACGACCGGATTCGTGCGCTCGACCCGTCGCGACCGCAGCTCATGGTTCATTTCAAGCGCGGTGGAATCGCGGCCTTCCGCGGCGCCGCCGACCTCTTCGGCATCGACCACTACCCCGTTCCGAAGAAACCTCTCGTGGCGGTCGCCGAAGCCTTGGATGCTGCGCGCGGCGAGGTCGCCCCGCCCGGTCGGCCGTGGGCCGTGATCCAGAACTTCGCCTGGTACCAACACCGCGACCCGGAAACACCCGTGATCGCCGGGGATGTCGAGACGCCGCGCTCGCGGCTTCCGACGGCGAAGGAGTGGCGCGAGAATCGCCCTCCGACGTTCGAGGAAGTGCGAGCGATGACGTATCTCGCCGTCGTGCACGGCGCCGGGGGGATCCTCTTTTGGTCGCTCTACAACCTCGAGTTCCTTCCGGATCGTGTCGAGAGGTGGGAGAACGCTTGCCGCGTGGCCGCGGAGCTCTCGGAGCTCGAGCCGATCCTGCTTTCGCCGGACGCGCGATCGGTCGAGTGCTCGAATCCCGAGGTGCATGTGACCGCGCGGATGTACGAAGGCGCGACCTACGTGATCGCGATCAACGCGAGCGATGAGCCGCTTCGCGCGACACTGCGCGTCGCAGGCGCACGGGACGGTCGCGTCAACGTCGTGTTCGAGAGACGGACGGTTCTCGTCGACGACGAGAGCTGGACGGACTTCTTCGCGCCGTACGGACGACACGTGTATCGCGTCGAGTAGACGTCAACTCGTTCCCGTTCCCGGCACCAGGCCGGGACCGGGAACGGGCAAACCGCTGCTTCTTCTTCTCCTCCTCCGCCTCTTCCGCCGCCGCGAACGAAAAAAACCGGGCCGAGATCGAATGGATCTCGGCCCGGTCTCAATGTGAGGCTACGCGCTTGCGTGGCCCGTCGCGATCACTGGCAGCTCACGTTCGTCGCGCATCCGAGAGCCGCGTCCACCGGGAAGCAGCCGTGGCCTTGCGCAAGACACGCCTCGCCTTGGAAGAGGAAGCGCGCGAGCGTGACGAGGTCGGCGATCGACCCCGCACCGTCACCCGACACATCGACGACCGCGAGGGTACCTTCCGGGCTTGCGCACGGGGGCACCGCGGCATCGCCGAGAATGAGGAACCCGGGGAAGAGGAGCCGGACACCGCAGATGATGTCGCTGATGTTGCGCTCACCGTCTTGGTTGCAGTCGCCCGCGAGCTGGCTGACGAGCTCTGGACACGGGTCGCCGAAGGCCTCCTTCGCCGCGATCGTCGCGGTGAACGTCGTACCGTCGGCGCCGTCGTTGATCGCATCGAGGCCGCCCGTCGCGAGGTTCCCCGCGCCGTCCGGATCGATCGCGAAGTCGACGATATCACCGACGGCCAAGGTCGTGTCCACCGCGTAAGGAACGGCGTTCCCGTCGGTGAGCATCTCCGCGATCTGCGTCCCGTTGACGAAGATCCGGCAGACGGTGCCGTCGCCGCCCGCGCTCGCGTTGTTCGCGACGCCGGAGATCTGAACGAGCCCGTCGTGCGTGCTCGTCCAGCGCCGCATCGCCCAGTGGACGTCGGGGTCCGTCTGGCCGTTCGCCGCCGGATGCCCGCCGGCGGCGCTGATCTCGGTCCACGGACCGTGGCTCACCGGCGCGCCGTTCGCGAGAAGGTCCCACTTGGTTCCGTCCCAGTGGTTCGCGGACGATTTCCAGCCTCCGACTTCCGGGTCGGCGCTGACGACGTCGCTTCCGTCGTTGAGGAAGAGGACGAAGTCACTCGTGTCGAACTGGCCGTTTTGGTTCTCGCCGTCGTCGCGGGCGTCGTAGTAGCCGTACTCCCAGCCGTTCTCGCCCTGAGTTCCCGTCGCCGACCAATCGGCCTGGGAATCGGCGATGGTCTGGAGGTTCGCGGCTTCGCACGGAATCTCGGGGTTGATCGCGAGGAACGTGAAGGATCCGTCCGCGCCGTCCGACGGATTGCCGTCGACGCCGACCGGTGTGAGGGCGAGGTCGACGATCGAGTTCGCCGAGAGATTCGTGTAATGGACGCGATGCACGCCGGCCGGCGAGTTCGTCGCCACGCGGTCGATCTCGACGCCGTCGATGAAGAGGATCGCCGTCGTTCCTTGACCGCCCGTATTCTGGGCGCGGACGGCCCAGTTGATTCCCACCGTCTGCTCGGCCGGCTCCGCCGGCGCCTGGTAGCGGCGGATCACCCAATGCTCGCCGCCGTTGTTGTCGCCGTTCGGGTGGACGAAGTCCTCGCGTAGGGTCGTCCAGGGCGCGTTCGTCGGCACGAGACGCCACTGTCCGTTCGGACCCTGATCCGCGCGCCAGTGATCTTCGAAGACGAACGGCATGAAGTCGCCGACCGCGTAGCCCTCTTCGGCATCCTCGCCAGGCACGTAGTAGCCGTTCGTCCAGCCGTTCGCGCCCTGCTCGCTGGAGAAATCGATGGCCGAGTTCGGGTCACCGTCGCAGGCGTCGCCGTCGCCGTCGCCGTCGAAGTCGGCCTGGCCGGGATTCGCCACGCCGGGACAGTTGTCGCAGGCGTCGCCGAGACCGTCCGAGTCGGTGTCGGCCTGGTCGTCATTGCAGATCGTGGGGCAGTTGTCGATCGTGTCTGGCGTGCCGTCGCCGTCGGAGTCGAGGATTTCGGTGTCCACCCAGAGCCGATTCCGCGAGCCGTCGCAGCCGTCGGTGAGGTCGGCGTCGGGGCCTGGGCTGAGGACGAGATCGACCACCTGGCCGGCGCTGAGACTGTAGACGAATCCCTTCGTGAAGCCCTCGCCGTCAGCGGCGCCGATCGAGACATCGTCCTCAATGACGCCGTCGACCAAGACGATGCCGCGAACGCCGTTGCCGCAGTTGACGTTCGCCTTCGACATCGACCAGAAGATCGTGACGTCGCCGGTGTGGTCGCTGGTCCAGCGCCTCACCGTGAGGTGGATTCCCCACGGGTCGGCGTTGTTCGAACCGTTCGGGTGGGTGTCCGTCTTGTTCATGAAGGTCCACGGCGCGGACGCTTCGCTCGTGAGATCGTAGACCTCACCCGTCCAGTGGTTCCCGTCGGGTGCGACTCCGTCGGCCGGATCGCCGCGCGTAAACGGAATGAACTGCGCGGCATCGACCGACGCATTCACGTATCCGAACGACCACTCGCCTGGCGCCGGTACCTCCGCCTGATTCTGCGGCGCGTCCCAGCCCGTCTCCGAGTCGGCGATGATGTCCGCCCGAACCGGAGTTGCGACGAGCGCGACCGCTAGCGCGACTCCGAGACCGGCGAGACGAAACAGATTTCGTGTACCCATAGTCATTGCACCTCCCAGCGCAACATGAGCGTCAACCCTCTGCGGGAGCCAAGGAGCGCCCGCTTTCCTCGCTACGGGCGCTTCTGCGCCCCCGTTCATTGTTCCTAGCCGCGAGCACACGAGCCGCTCTCGTCTCCGGTCACTCGGATGGAGAACGTGCTCGATGAGGCGCGTTGGCGACGTGAATCGTGGATGAATCCACACCCTGAAGCTGCTCGGCGAATCCTCCGAGCGTCCACTTTCGACCCGTCGATTGTCATCATGGCGTCCGGGGATTTCTACAAAAAGGGCCGGCCGCGTCCGTTTTCCGCGCGCGTTTGGGGGCGGTACGGGTGCCGGTCGTGATCGGACTCCCGGCGGAGTCGTCTTGCGCCAGGTCCGACTCACTCCGCGGCGAGCGGCTCGCGGTGAGGACGATTTGCCTCGTAGCCGGCGATGCGGTCGCGGACGGTCTCGGCGAGCGCGTCACCGGACCGCTGCTCGGCGATGGCGAGAGCCCGCCGGGCAAAGCGGAGCGCGGCTGCGAAATCACCCGCCTCGGCGTACGCCGCGCCGAGCGTGTCGAGGGGCCCGGCCGAGGAGTAGCGCGTGGCGCTCGCCGCCGTCTCGGCGTGTCGAACCGCTGCGCGACCGTCGCGAATCGCCGCGTCGGGATGGGTCGCGAGCAACCAAGCGAGATCGTTGGCGGCGCGGTGAAGATCGGCTCTGAGTCGAAGGGCGCTTTCGTACTCGGCGATCGCAGCTCGGGCGTCGCCCGATCGGCGGAGCACTCCTCCGAGCGCGTAGTGAACGTCCGGTTGCCCGCCGTACTTCTCGAGTGTGGTGCGGAGGTGCGCGACCGCGGCGGCGCGATCGCCGCTTGCCTCGAGCGCGCCGCCGAGGTCGATCACCGCCGGAACGAGCTGCGGGTGGTAGGAGAGCGCCGCACGGAAGGACGACGCCGCGGCAAGATGATCGCCGCCTCGGACCGCGATCTGTCCGAGCAGATGGTGAACGTCGGCGAGCCGACGATTGCGTGCCGTCCCTTCGGGCGACGCCGCGCTCGGCGGGCCGGGATCCTCGGCGAGAAACTGCTCGAGGATCGCGCGCGCGTCCTCCGGGTACTCGCCCTCGAGATACGTGCGCGCGAGTGAGATCACGTTCGACACGAACGCGTCACCCGCCCAAATTCCCGGGAACGGCACCGAGAGATCGCGGAGCTCCTTGCCGCTCGCCGCGAGAGTCTTCGCATCGGCGAGAATCTGGTCCTTTTCCACCGCTCCCTTGTAGACGACGGCGAGCCGTCGCTCGGCGTCGAGGAGGAAGCTCGACGGGAGCGGGAGCTGTCGCTCCCGGTAGATCGCAGCCTGCTGCAGGCCGTCGAGCGTCTCGACGAGAGCTTTGGGACCGATCCCCGCCGCGAACTCGACTCCGAGACGAGCGAGCATCGCGCGCGGTTTCGCCGGGTCGGTGGGCTCGCGCAGGCCGTCGACGTTGAGCGCGAGGAGAGCAATCCCCGCGGCCTCGAGCTCCTTCGCGGCCCCGGCGAGTGCGCGGAGCTCGACCGCGCAGGGACTGCACCAGGTTGCCCAGAGGAGAAGGAGCGTCGGTCGCGCCGGGAGGTTCGCGAGGGAAATCTCCCGACCGTCGAAACTCTCGTAGGCTCCGTCGACCTTCGGGCGATCCGACAGCCGGATGCGCGCCGCGTCGGTGAGCGGCGCTCCTTTTGGCGTCGATGAAGCTAGAGGAGAAGGCGGCTGGTTCGGCTCGACGGCTTCCGCTACTCCCGTCCCTTCCCGCAGACGGTGACGCGATCCGATCGCGACGCCGGTGAACGTCTCGCGGCGTACCGAGCCGGGCCAGCGGACGACGACGGACTCGACGCCTTCGGCTTCGCCCGTTCCGAAGTAGAGCCACTTTGTCGACTGACTGAGGTAGCCGTCGCCGGCGACCAGCGTCTTCGCGCGTTTCGCGGGCTCGACCCCGGCGAGCTCGATCTCGACGCGTGCACCGATCGCGTCGCGATTCGTTCCGCGGGCGGGATCGCCGAGGAGTCGGAGCGCGACGAATCGTCCGCGCGGCGCGGCGTCGTTCCGGAGGAGTCTCACCCGCGGACTCGTGCGTGAGGCGATCCAGAGGTCGACGTCACCGTCGCGGTCCCAATCGCTCAGAGCGACCGTACGGCTGTCGTCGATGTGATCGAGTCCCGACGCCGCGGAGACGTCCGCGAACCGCGTGGCGCGCGTGTTGAGAAACGCGCAGTTTCGTTCCTTTCCGCTGAACGAGCGGCCCTTTCGAATGAGCTGCGCGAGCTCCTGCCACGCGTCCATGTAGCCGTCCAGAGGATCGCCCGCGTCCTCGCCGGCAGGGGTTTGCGACACGACCTGTCGCCAGTAGAAGCTTCACAAGTCGCCCGTGTCGTCGGGCTGTGTAATGAACCCGTTCGTGACGACGAGATCTTCCCAGCCGTCTGAGTTGAGATCGACGAACTTCGATCCCCAGGCCCAACGTCCGATGCTGACCGCGCTCGCGACGCTGACGTCCTCGAACGTACCGTCGCCGCGGTTTTGAAAGAGCGAGTTTCCCCGCGCATGCCGGCGGAGTTGCTTGCGGAATTCGCCCGAGCCGCCGGCGTGAAATCGGCTCTGCGTCGTGATGCGTCCCCCGGCAGAGGAGAACATGTTGCTGACGTAGAGGTCGGGGCGGCCGTCGTTGTTCGGGTCGCCCCAGCACACGGACATCCCCGGAGAGATGTCCTCGACGCCCGCGGTCGCGGCGATGTCGCGAAAGTTCCCGCCGAGATTCTCGTAGAGGTTGTTGCGACCGAAATCGTTCGCGACGTAGAGGTCGAGATCGCCGTCGCCGTCGAAATCTTCCCACGCCGCCGCGTAGCTGAAGCGGCGATTGTTCTCGTCGAGACCGGCGCTCTTCGTCGCGTGGCGAAAGCGCCAGTTGCCGTCGTTTCTGAGGAGTACGTTCCGGCCGCCGTTGTTCGCATCGTGGTAGGGGACGGGACGCGCGAAGACGAGGTGACGATTCACTTTCGGCCGGCGGTTGTAGCAGCAGACGAATAGGTCGAGGTCGCCGTCCGAGTCGTAGTCCGCCGCCGCGAGCGAGTAGGGAATCGCCGCGGGGATGATCTCGGCCGAGCGGACCGCGAACCTTCCCGTGCCGTCGCCGCGGCAAAGGTAGACGCCGCTCGAGACTCCGACCGCGAGGTCCTGGTGGCCGTCGCCGTCGAAGTCGACCGCGACTGCGCCGTGGGTGGAGTCGAGGCAGTTGACTCCCGATTGGGCGGACACGTCGCGAAGCGTGCCATCGGGCGACTGCAAGTAGAGCAGATTCGGCAGCCCACCGGGCTGACAGACGTAGACGTCGTCGCGGTCGTCGCCGTTGAAGTCGGCGACGGCGAGGCCCTGCCAGCCGCCGATGTCGAGACCGTGCCGCGTCTCGATGCGCGCGGTCCAGTGATCGATCCCCGGGAGAACCTGAGTCGCGTAGCTCGGCGCGTTCGCGAAGACCGCCTCGGTACAGTCGGCGAAGAGTGGAGCCGGGCCTTTGCCGACCGTCTCCTCGTAATCGACGAGACGGAGCGCGGTGAGCCGGGGACGCTCCGCATCGGCGAGCGCCCAGTGGTGTTCCCACGTTGAGCGAACCTGGAGGAGGCCGCCCGCGGTTCGTCCGCTCGCTTGGAAATAGCTTTCCGCGCGGGCCGTCGCGCCCGAAATCTCCGTGCGGAAGAGCTTGCTCTTTACGTGCACGTCCGCGTCGATCGGCCACAACTGCGCGACGCCGGAGAGCACGGACGCGAGGTCCGTAGCGGCGGCCGGGGCGGTGTCGGCCGATCCGCGGCGAACTTCGAAGGCGGCGTCCGTGAATGCGACTGAGAGCACCGGCGGCCGGAGGGCGGTCACCTCGTAGGACGGCGCGACGAGACCCTGGACCTCGTCGGATCCCACGGCGCGTCCGCTCGTAGCGAGCGCCTCGAGCTCGTGGAGGCGATCCGCGATCGAGGCGCCCACGACTTCGCTCGTCCACCCGTCTCGATCGGCGGGTTCCGCCGGCGGTGCGTCCGGCACGCCGGAGATCACGGCGGGTGGCTCGTCGGGCGCGGTAGCCACCGACGTCTGGTTTGCCGTTCCCGGCGACGGCGCCGTCGCCGGAGAGGGGTCCGAGGACGGCGAGCACGCGGACCCGAAGATCGCCCAGGCGGCTAGGGCGATGGTCGCGAGACCGCTTCGGATCGCCACCGGACGGCGCCAGCCCGCAAACGCGCGCCCGACGGCTCCGGAAGGTTCTCTATTCCCTTGGAAAAGCACAAATCGAATCATAAGATTGCGATCCGACGGGTCGGTCGACATCGGGTTCTCACCGCGTACTGAGTTTCATCGCGAGAGCGTGCTCTCGACGGGTCGAAGTCCGGCGGCGAGGCGGCGCTTTCGCTGCGTTTCGTCTCGGGCTCGGGTGCGTGGCAAGCAGGCGGACCGTCGCTCTCGGAGGATCGTGAAGAGAAAACCACCGTGCGGAGTCGGGGCTGCGAACGCAGGCTGTACTTCGTCTCGCCGGGGCGCTGTCGCTCGGCTCGATGCGGCCGCCTCGGTTCCGGCCATCCCGGCATCCGCGACGGCGCGGCGATCGGCGGGGATTACCGTTTCACCACAAGAATCATCGTTCATGCTCGAGCTTAGACGACCTCGCGGGCAGTTGCGACGGCGTACCCAACAGATTGTGTCCGGCGGTCGGCGGCGGTCGAACGGGAGACGATCTCTCTGGTTCGTACTCGGCGTGCCCGCAGTGGTGCTCGTGAGCTTCGGTTCTCGACCGGTGCACGCAGATATCATCGCCGACTCGTCCGCCGATTGGTCGACCACCGGGACTCAGGGCGCCGGCGGCTGGTTTCACGGGTACTACAACCGCTCCACCGACGGGAACGGAACTTACCAGACGGGGGACTTCACGGCGTACACGAACTCCGCCGGCGCGGGAGGGGGAGCGGTCAGCCCCGACGGGAATCACTGGACCGGCTCGGCGTGGGACCTTCTCGACGAGGCATCCGGACCGTGGACGTTCTCCGCGTCCGAGGCGACCCATCCGAACGGGACGAACAACGGCGACGAGCACTGGACCATCCGGCGGTGGGTCAGCGACTTCGACGGCCCCGTGACGATCGGCTGGTCGACCGCGAAGTCGAACACGAACTGCGGGAACGGCGTCGGGGCACGCCTCTACTTGAACGGAGCTCTCATCGATTCGGCGGCGATCGGCTCGGGCGATGGGACCGGTGTCACCCGAGAGCTCGACCGCACGATTTCTGCCGGTGACGTCATCGATCTCGCGCTCACGCCTACGGGGCCGGACGGCTCGCCGAGCGATGGCTGCGACGGCTCGATCAATCGGCTTTGGATCGACGATCTCGTGAGCGATCTCGACGACGACGGGGTTCTCGACGGAGACGACAATTGCCCGCGCGATCCGAATCCCGGGCAAGCGGACGGCGACTCCGACGGCGTCGGCGACGTCTGCGACAACTGCGTCGACGAGCCCAATGAAGACCAGCGCGATCGCGATCGGGACGGACTCGGCGACGCCTGTGACGAACCGCTGACACCCGATCATTTCGACGTCGTCATCAGTGAGATCCACTACAACCCGGACGACGGGAGCGAGCTCGAGTTCGTCGAGTTCTTCAACGCGGCCGACGCGGCGCTCGATCTAACCGGCTGGTCGATGACGGGCGCGGTGCGCTTCGTGTTTCCCGACGGAGCGTCGATCCCGCCGGGCGGGCACGTCGTCGTCTGCCGGAATTCCGGTGTGCTTTCGAGCACTTTCGGCCTCGATCGCACCGCGCTCTTCGAATGGGTCGCGGCGGCGCTCGACAACGATGGGGAGGAAGTCGTCCTCCTCGACGCGACGGGAGCGATCGTCGATTCCGTGCGCTACGACGATTCCTTGCCGTGGGATATCGACGCCGACGGAGACGGCCCCTCGCTGCAGCGACTCTGCGTCGAAGGGGAATCCGAGAATCCGCAGAACTGGCTCGCAGACATCGGAAGCCCGCCGACGCCGATGGGGGAAGTTCAGGTGCCGCAGTGTCCGCCGCCCGTTCTCCCGCCGCCCGAGATCGCGATCAACGAGATCTACTACCATCCGCCGGGGGACCAGGAGGAGCGCGAGTACGTCGAGCTCACCAACACCACGGCAGCGCCGATCGACCTTCTCGGGTACTGCTTCTCGCAAGGGTTCAGTTTCTGCTTCGATACGAGCACGGTGATCGAGCCGGGCGAGTTTCTCGTCGTTTGCCGCGACGAGGCCGCAGTGAGGAGCGCGTTCGGGATCACGAATACGATCGGGAACTTCGTCGGGCAGCTCTCGAACAGCGGCGAGCGCATCACGCTCCTCAAGCCGGATGGCACGCTCGCCGATTCCGTGCGTTACCGCGACGAGGACAAATGGAATATCGCGGCCGATGGGCTCGGATTCAGCCTCGAGAAGTACGTTCCGGACGCGACTTCGGATCAGCCGGCGAGCTGGACGGACAGCGGCGCCGCCGAAGGGGGCGGCGGTGGAGGCTGGGCGACGGCATCCGTCCGCGGGACCGCGACGAGCGATCGCGTCTACTTCTACATCGAGGGGCCGGGCGAGTTTCTCATCGATGACGTCTCGCTCGTCAACATCGCCGATCCCGATCGAAATCTGCTTCCGAACGGAGACTTCGACGGCGGAATTGCCGGCTGGAGCGGAAACGGGAACCACTCGGGGAGCACCTACAACACCGAGAACGAAGCCCTCCACGTCATCTCGAGCGGAACGGGTACCGGGTCGTCGAACGCGGTTCGAGTCGAGGCGATCGAGGCGCTCGAGCGCTCGAACGTCACCTACGAGCTGAAGTTTTCGTACTTCCACGTCTCGGGGAGCAACGAGCTGGTGGCTCGGCTTTCGAGCTCGACGCCGAGTCGGGGGATCTACTGGGCCCTCGTTGGAGGCGGAGGCGCGGGGAGTGTCAGTCCTGGTGCTCCGAACAACGCGCTGAGCACTGTCGTCCCGCCGTTCGCGACCGGCATCGGTCGCTTCCCGCGGGAGCCGTTTTCCGACGAAGCCGTCTGGCTCACGACGAAAGTCATCGGCGAGGCGACCGAGGTGGAGCTCGTCGTCGACCTCGACACCGGTACGCAGGAGCTCGAGATGTTCGACGACGGCGTATCGAATGACGGAATCGCGGGCGACGGTGTTTACGGAGCGTCGGTCCCGCCGCAGCCGCACCACTCGGTGGTGACGTTCAAGATCGTCGCGACGGGGCCCGGCGGACAGCGAACGAGCCCACCGCGCACGGATACGGAGCCCGTGCACGCCTATTACGTGAGCGACTACCAGCCGCCGTCGGATCTCCCCGTCTACACCATGATCCTTCCGACGAGCAGCCCGAGGTCATGGATCGCCGGTCTCAACTGCTCGACCTACCGCTCTTGCTCCTTTGCGGTCGGAGGAGACGTCTACTACGACGTCGGCATCCGTCGCCGCGGCGGAAGCGTTTGCGGCGACGGCGACGTGATCAAGAAGTACCTCAAGATGAAGTTCAACCGTGGGCACGAGTTCAAGGGCGTGCGGCGGATCAACTTCCAGAGCCTCTGGACGGACAAGTCGCTGATTCGGGAGAACCTCGCCTGGGACGTTTTCGAGGAGACCGGGAATCCCGACTGTTTCCACGATTTCGTTCGGCTTCACGCGAACGGCGATTACTTCGGCCTCTACGCGGAGTACGAGCACCCGGACGCACGTTTTCTCGCGCGAAACGATCTCAATCCGGACGGCAACCTCTACAAGGCGACGGCTTCACGCGAGCAGCGAGACGGCTGGACTTACGAGAAGAAGACGAACGAGAGCACGGGAAATGCAGACCTCGTCGACTTTATTCACACGATGCACGACATCCCGACGAACCAGCTCGTGAGCTTCTTCGAGACGAACACCGAGCCGGACGTCATCATCGAATACCAGATGGCGCAGATCCTCACGAACAACCGTGACTATCCGCACAAGAATCACTACCTCTTTCACGACACCGAGAAGGGAGTCTGGTTCCCGACGGCGTGGGACATCGATCTCGTCTACGGAAAGCGCTGGGACGGGTCGTTCGAGGGCGTCCTCAACGACAAGATGGACAACCCGGGCATCACGCCGTGGTACACGACGACGGTGCGCGGCGGGGGGATCGGAAACCATCTACTCGACAAGTTCTTCTCCCAGGCCGGGACGCACTTCCGCCGGGCCTACATCGTCCGGCTGTGGAACGCGATCCAAGAGAAGTACACGCTCGAGTACTACGACGGTCGCATCGACGAGTATCGCGCGCTTCTGTTCGAGGAGCAGCTCGAGGATATCGACGAGTGGGGCCGGTCTCGGGCGTCTGCGAACGACCCGACGGCTCCGGCGGAATTCGAGCCGAATCTCGAGCGCGTCCGCGATCATGTTCGCATCCGCCGGAATTACCTGATCAACTACCTCCGGAATACGGAGGGCTTCGCGGGGAGCGACCGGCTGAAGATCACCGAGGTGATGTACAACCCCCTCGGAGACGACCAGAGCGAATACATCGAGTTTTGGAACAACTCGGGTCGCTCGATCGACATTTCCGGCTGGTCCGTCAGAGGAGTCGGCGTCGAGACCTTCACCTTCCCCGGCGGAACGGAAGTCGCGGACAACGAGGTGATCATCCTCGCGCGCAACCCCGCTCACTTCGTCGGAGTCTACGGCAATGTTGCGCGGACCTTCGGACCCTACACCGGGAACTTGAGCAACAGCGGCGAGGTGCTGCGTCTCCGAGACGACGGCGCGGGCTACGATGCGACCGTCGACTACCTCGAGTACGGGACGAGCGACCCCTGGCCGGGAGAGCCCGACGGGCTCGGTCACAGCCTCGAGCTGTTCAACGTCAGCGGAGACATCGACAACGACCGAGCGGAGAACTGGCGCTCGTCCGTCTCGTTCGGCGGCTCGCCCGGCTTCGTTCATTTCGAGGGACAAGACGTGCCGCACTTCCGTCGCGGCAACTGCAACAACGATCAACGGGTCGATATCACGGACGCGCTGGCGATCCTTCTCTATCTTTTCGCCGAACGGGAAGAGCCGCGTTGCATCGACGGTTGCGACGTGAACGGAAACGAGGGCGTCGCCATCGACGACGCGCTCGCACTCCTTCAGTATCTGTTCACGTCGCAGGGCTTCGTGATTCCGGCGCCCGATCCCGGCGACTGCGCACCGGCGCGAGAAGGCTTCTGTCAGCAGTCGAACTGCGTTTTGTGAAGGACGAGGCGCGGCTCTCAGACGGCCGTGTTCTTGCTGGGAGCAGAGCGACCGAGGAGAATGGCGGGATCTCTTCCGAGCCCGACGGGTTTCGGAGAGTGCGGGTGAGAAACCACTTCGAATCGAGTGAGAGGTAAGAGGCGGGCCGCGAGCCATCCCGGGAACGACCGCCCGGGGGGGAGACGTGAGTCGCCGAGGTTCTTCTTGGAGGGTGAATCTATGCGTTTTCGAACGCCCATCGGGGTTGGGGTCGCGCTCTTCGTGCTCGCTTGGGGTACGACGGCCGACGCGCAAGTCATCGCGGACTCGTTCGACGACTGGTCGATCGACGGGATCCAAGGCGATAACAACTGGTACAACGGGTGGTACGACCGCAGCGCGGACGAGGACGACACGTACTCCGCAGAAGAAGACTTCATGGAGTTCGTGAACGACGGGACGGGCGATATCGTCAGCCCCGACGGCAACCACTGGAACGGGACGGCTTGGGACCTTCACCCGACGGGCGCTCCGTGGACGGTGGTCGCGCAGGAGGCCACGCACTCGAACGGGACGAACAACGGCCCCGAGCAGTGGTCCATCCGCCGATGGGCGAACGACGGGATCGACGGCGACGAACCCATCACCGGCAAGGTCGCCGTGACGTGGTTCATGGCGAAACAGAACCTCAACGGAACCGGAGTGACGGGCAAGCTCTTCCACACGACGGGCGACGTCACGACGGAGCTCGATTCGGCGACGATCGCCGGCAACGACGGCGTCGGCGTCACGCGGGTCGTCATCATTGAGAATCTCGCCCCCAACGATCTCATCGAGCTTGCGCACACGCCGCTCGGAGTGAACGACGATCCTCGAGACGGGTCGGACGGGTCGATCAATCGACTCACGATCGGAGACGAGGTCCCGGATACGGACGAGGATGGCGTCCCGGAGGACGAGGACAACTGTCCCACCGTCCCGAATGCCGGCCAGGAAGACCAGGACGACGATCAAGTCGGAGACGCGTGCGACAACTGCATGAGCACTCCCAATACCGATCAAGAGAACCAAGACGGCGATAACCTCGGAGACGTCTGCGACGACTCCGACGGCGACGGCGTCTTCGACGCGACCGACAACTGTGTCGACACGCCGAATGACGATCAGGCCGATACCGACGGCGACGAGATCGGGAACGCGTGCGACAACTGTCCCTCCGACGCGAACCCGGGCCAGGAGGACACTGACATGGACGGGATCGGCGACGCGTGCCGACCCGAGCTCGTCGCGGATTCCCTCGTCGATTGGTCGACGACCGGAACGCAGGGCGAGAAGAACTGGTTCTACGGTTACTACAACCGCTCGGAGGACGAGCTCGAAGGTGACGATCAGTACCAGGCCGACGAGTTCATTCCGTTCACGAACGACGGCGACGTCGTCGTCGCGCCCGATGGCAATCACTGGACGGGAACGACGTGGGATCTGACGACGGAAGGCACCCCCCCGTGGACCTTCATGTCCCGCGACGGAACGCATCCGAACGACCCGGATCCCGAAGACGAGCACTGGACGATCCGGCGCTGGGAGGCGGACCAGGACTATCCGACGGCCGTCCTTCGCTGGCATCTTCGCAAGACGAACGTCAACTGCGGAAACGGAGTGAGCGGTCACCTCTTCGTGAACGGCGAGGAAGTCGACTTCGCCGCGATCGCGGGCGACGACAATGTCGGTGTCATCCGCGTCGTCGTGACGAGTCTCAGTCAGGGCGACTTCGTAGACCTCGCGCACGATCCGGCCGGACCGGACGGTGCGCGCGCCGACGGCTGCGATGGATCCGCCAACTGGCTTCAGATCGGCACGGACGTCCCGGATTCCGACGGTGACGGTGCGAAGGATGATGTCGACAACTGCGTCTTCACCCCGAACGCGGACCAGGCGAACTCGGACGGGGACGAGCTCGGAGATGCGTGTGACAACTGCATCGACACGGACAACCCGACCCAGCGCGACCGCGACGGCGACGGCATCGGCGATGCCTGTGATGAGCCGGTGATCGCCGATTCGGTCGACGACTGGTCGCTCACTGGCGAGCAGGGAGCGAACGGTTGGTCGAACGGCTACTACAACAAGTCGCTCGACGACGACGCCACCTACACCGCCGGCGAGTTCATCGCGTTCGAGAACGACGCGGGGCCCGATGGCGGCGACGTTGCGGTCGACGGCAACCACTGGACCGGTACGATCTGGGATCTCACGACGGACCCACCCGCTCCGTGGACCACGATCGGCCAGGAGTCGAACCATCCGAACGGGACGAACAACGGCGACGAGCACTGGACCGTCCGGCGCTGGCAGAGTACGCACGACGGCCCGGCTGCGATTCGTTGGCACATGCGGAAAGCGAATCCCGCGGGCGGCGGCGTCACCGGCTACCTCTACGTGAATGACGAAGAGATCGATCGCTTCGTCATCGCCGGAAACGATGACCTCGGCGTCGTGCGCACGAAGATCGTCACGCTCGCGATGGGCGACACGGTCGACCTGTGCCTCGGCCCGGACGGGGCGTGCGGCGATACGGGTGACGGTGCCGACGGTTCGGTCAATTGGCTTCGCATCGAAGGCGTCGTCGATCAGGCCGAGAGCCCGACCGTCCTCGCGCAGTCGATCGTCGATTGGTCGCCCGACGGCGATCAAGGCGCGAACGGCTGGTTCTACGGCTATTGGGACCAGCGGTTCGACATCGAGGAAGATGACGGGGTCTACGACCCCGGATTCGACTTCATCGAGTTCGAGAACTTCGGCGCCGGCCCCGTGGAGCCCGACGGCAACCACTGGAGCGGGACGAAGTGGGATCTCCTCGACGGCGCCGCGCCGTGGACGGAGATCACCTGCACGGGTGGACATCCCGCCGGAAACGGTCAGACCGACACCGCCGTTCACTGGGCGATCCGTCGCTGGGAGAGCTCGGTCACGGGAACGATCGTGATCAGCGGCGTCCTCAACAACGTGAGTGCCAGCGGCGATGGCGTCGTCGGCCGGATCTACCACAATGACTCCGAAATCTGGGCGCAGGTCTCGAACGGTGAAGCCTTCGTCTACGAGGTCGAAGCGACCGTCGAGGAGGGCGACACGATCGACTTCATCATCGACTCGGACGGATCGAATGCGCTCGAAGCGGGCGGAATCGACGCCATCGCCGACGGCAGCGACGGAACGACGTTCACGTCGGTGATCGGCGTGCTCGGTGACGGTCCTCCGACCGTGCAGATTCGCCGCGGAGACGCGAACAACGACGGCAGCGTGAACATCGCGGACGCGATCTACGAGCTGAACAACCTATTTGGTGACGGCGCCGACCCGACCTGTCTCGAGACGGCGGACGTCAACGGGGACAACGCTTTCAACATCGCGGACGCGATCTTCCTCCTGAACAACCTCTTCGGCGACGGTCCACCGCCGATCGAAGGAGTCGGCGAAGGAGGTTTCGGCTGCGGGCCCGATCTCGAGCCGGCGACGACGCTCGGTTGCACTCTCTACGACAAGTGCTGAGCTGAGCTAGTCTCCAGTCCAGAACTGGGCCTCGAGCACGGAACGGGAGCGGTCTTCGCAACGCGGAGATCGCTCCCGTTCTTTCTTGTTGGCGCGCGTAGAGCCGGTGTATCGTCGAGCTTAGCGTCCGAACCAGTGCCGCGCGCTCGTTCGGAGAACCCATACGTGATCGCGCTCGTCGCTGGCTAGTGGAGGTTCGGATCGTGCGAAGTCGAACACCCGGCGTCGTGGGTCTCATGATCTTCGTGTTGGGCCCGATGGCGAGCGCGTCCGAATTCGAGCTCGCCGCTGATTCCCACGCCGATTGGTCGGCGACCGGCGAACAGGGGGCGAAGGGGTGGTACTACGGGTACTCCGACCGTCGTCTCGACGTCGAGTCCGGGGATGGAATCTACGATCCGCAGTCCGATTTCGTCGCGTTCCGAAACCTCGGAGCCGGCGACGTCGGTCCCGACAGAAACCACTGGACGGGCTCGGCGTGGGCTCTCAGCGACGGGCTTCCCACGACGTCACTCTGGCGCGAAGGTGGGCGACCCGCGGCGAATTGCGAACCGGACACTTCCGTCCACTGGTCGGTTCGTCGGTGGGTGAGCTCCGTCGCCGGAGAGGCGGTGATCGAGGTCTCGTTGAGGAATCTCGAGGGTCGGTTCGCCGACGGGATCACCGCGCGCGTCTACCAGAATCGACGCGAGCTCTGGTCGGCGACGATCCCCGCGGGGTGGACGGTGAGCCCGCTGATCGAGGCCACGCTCGAGATCGGCGACAGCCTCGATTTCATCGTCGACCCCGACGGGAGGGGGAACGAAGCGACGGGTGGCATCGACACCGTCAGTGGCAAGGACGATTCCGCGATGTTTCGCGCGGTCGTTTGGAAACGAAACGACGCTCCGGTTCCACCAGAGTTTCGCCGTGGGGATCCCAATGCCGATGGCCGCGTCAATCTCGCGGACGCGCTCTGCGTCCTGCTGAGCCTCCACGGGCGGGGCTGTCCCGTGTTGACGTGCCTCGAGGCCGGAGATGTGAACGGCGACGCGGGGGTGAGCATCGCGGACCCGATCTACCTGCTCAATCGTCTCTTCGGGAACGGTCCGCCGCCTGTCGGAGGTGCCGGCGCTGACGGTACCGAATGTGGAATTGACTCGGACCCTGAGCACTCCTTGGGCTGCGAGCGCTACGAAAGCTGCTGAATCCGCTCGTTCGAAGTCTCGTTTTGCCTGGCGGGCTCACTCGAGCATCCGCCACTCCGTCCGGTAGTCGAGCCCGAGTTTCATCACGCGTTCGAGAAGCTGCGGGTACGTCCCGCCGGCCGCTTCGAACGCCGCGGACATCTCTTCTCCTTCCGAGATGTCGGCGTTCGGATTCGCCTCGAGGACGTAGACGTCGCCGTCGTCGGTGAGCCGAAAATCGATGCGGCCGTAGCCGCTGATGCTGAGCAGGCGGAACATGCGGCGGCTCAGCCGAAAGATCCGCCGCTCGAGCGCGGGAGGGAGATCCTTCGCCACGTCGACGTAGATCTCGTGCTCCTCTTGGTACTTCCAGTCCCACTTCACCTTCGAAGTCGCGATGCGCGGCGCGCCTTCGCGCAGATTGTCGAATCGGAGCTCGAGGACGGGGAGCGTTCGAGGCCGACGGTTGCCGAGGATCGCGACGTAGAGCTCGCGCCCCTCGATGTACTCCTCGGCGATCGCGTGCGTGTCGAGCTCCTCGTGAAGATACGCGACCCGCTCGCGCAGCTTCTCTTCGTTCGTGACGACGGATGCCTGAGAGATTCCGTAGGACCCCTCCTGAATGAGCGACTTCACGAGCACGGGATAGCGGAGGCCGCGCGCACGCCGGAGTCGGCGTCCCTTCGGAAACGTGACGAATCGCGGCACCTTGATCCGGTGGTAGGAGAGGATCTTTTTGCTCAGCGCTTTGTCGTGCGTGAGCATCAAGCCGCGCGGATTGCACCCGGTGTAGCGTTGCTCGAGGAGTTCGAGGTAGCTGACGACGTGCTGATCGTAGGCGGCGAACCCCTTGAACTCTTCCAACAGATTGAACGCGATGTGAGGTTTCCACTCGCGAATCTGCGCGCGGACCGCACCGAGATCGGTGCTGAGCCCGAGCGGGCGCGCCTCGTGCCCCAGCTCGCGGAGCGTGCGGAGCACGTCGTACTCGGCCTTCCACTCGAGGATCTCCCGGTCGGAGTAACCCTCGACAGAGTCGGGCGGAACATTGTCCTCGTGCATGAGCACGAGAACGCGGAGCGGTCTCATACGGAGAAGCGCGGCTCCCCGCGGCGGCGATAGCGCATCGCACGCGCACTCAAGAATACGGCGGCTTCGAGCTTCGTCTGCTCGGTCGAGCTACGGACGTAGAGGCCGAGCTCTCGGCAGCGCACGAGAGCCTCGTGAAAGACTTGGTCGATCGTATAGGGGTGCTCGCCCGTGCCGCGGACGACGACGCGGCGGAGCTCCGTCGAGTGGCGACGGAGAAACGCGGCCGCCGTGCGTGCGCGTGTCGCCGGGCGGACGCGCGTGAAGAGTCGCATCAGGTCGCGGTCGGCGAATTCGCCTCCGTCTCCTTGATACCGGGCGCGCTTCTCGACGTAGTGTTGCCGAAGTGTCGTGCGCAGCGTCGACAGCGGATCGACTCGCTCCCGCGTTGCCACGGGCGGAGGCGCGGCTCGAAGCTCGCGCATCAATCCGTCGACGTACTCGAGCTTTCGCCGCGCCGGCCAGCCGGCGTAGTCGCGCCGCCAGCGGGAGCCGGGCTTCAACCACAGCGCGAAGGTCTCCGCGAAATCCTCGGTCGGGTGGCTCTGGGCGTACCAGCGTCCTAGGTGGAGGACGTAGTCGCGACTGTACGGATTCGGCTGGTACTCAGTGGGGTACGCGACGCTGGCTCGGCCGAAGTGACGCTGCCATTCCCTTCGCCGGCGCAAACGGAACGCCGCGTCGATCGCGTGCCCGGCCTCGTGGCGGAGGAGGCGCATGCACCAATCCTCCGTGCCGCCTTCGACCTCGCACATCTGCCGGCACTCGAGCCGCATGAGCCGAGGATGGGCCAAATAGAACGGAATCGCGATTCCCGGGACCCCGTCGGGCGAAAACCATTCCTCGGAGAGCCAACAGTGGGGGCGGAGCGAGAGACCGCGCGCAGCGAGCTCGCGGTGAAGTCGTTCGATTCTCCGTTCGAGAACGGTTCCTTCGATCGCGATGTCGAGGTCGCAGAGGCGCACGTCGAGGAGATCGGAATCGGACGCGCTCTCCCACCACCGTACGGTGGACGGCGGAGGGACCCAGCACGCGACGCGGGCGAGCGTTCGAGTGGGCGGGTCGCGCAACTCCGGATTCATGAGCTCGTACTCGGTTCGATCCGCCGCGTCCGTGACGGCGGAAGCTGCGTCGTGGAGCGCTACCGCCGGTGTCTGAGCCACGCAGTAGGGTCCGTGCGACGTCGTCCTAGCGACGACGCTTCGCTTCGCGCGCGATGGAGGTTTCCGAGCGCCATCGATCGAAGATCGACGCTCCGCCCGGAGAGTTCATCCGCGCACCTGCGCATCGGAGCCCGCGACCCAAAGGAGCTCGAATCCGTTCTCGCTTCTCCCGCACCGCGGACCCGTCGTGTCCTTCCGACGCATCCCGTGCAGTGGTCGCAGGTCCCAGCGTACCGTATGGTCGCGAACGGGTCCACCGCTCGCCCGGGCGCGACCCTCGACGTCGGCGTGCGCTCAGACGGCACTCGTTTCGTCGCCGCCGCGGGCTTCGTCCCGGGGGTCGCCGGCGAGGTCGATGCGCCAGGGCTGGGCGCACGCGTCGATGACCCAGCGGCTGAGTGGAATCCAGCGGCGGCACCGATCGATCACGCCGCTGTCGGAGGACGCGACGACCGCGCCCGACTCGGCGAGCTCCGGGTCCGGATCCGGGACGACGCGCGCGGTCCAGTTCCAGCCCGCGGAAGCCGCGGTCGCCCGAATCAGCTCCGCGAGTCGACCGGAGTTCGAAACCGGGGCATCGAGGAGCCAGAGTGCGCTGTTGGCGCCGATCCGCTCGAGGTAGCTCCCGACGGCGGTGAGGGCGGGAACGGTCTCCTCGACACGGCGGTAGGTTCCGTGGAGGCTCGCGAGATCTCGCACCGTGCCGTCGTGGCCGTAAAGAATCGGTGCCCCGGCGAGCGCGCTCTCGACGGTGATCAAGACGTTGTAGCCGTCGACGGCGACGTCGAGTCCGCGGAGACGAGACTCGGGCACCGCCTTGGCGGCGCGCGCCTCGCTCGCAGCCGTAGAGGCAGTAGCACGCAGAATGGCCTCGCGCTGCCGTGCGGCGAGTTGGAATCGATCGCCGACGAGCGCGAGCGAAGCTCGGGGCGAATACCCCCGGTCGAACAAACATCGAAGATCCGCAGCCGCGCGACGGAGAATCGCCACCGACGGCGCGCCGAAGAGCTCGCCGTCGCGCGGGTGAGGGCCTCGATGGCGGCGGCGGTCGGGCACGAACGGTCTCCGCTCGGGAGGTGGGGAAGACGCACGCGTCGCAGTTGAACGCAGAACCGATTCTACCGCTCGCGCCGAAGCGAAACCGTCTCCATCGGCTTCGAGCGGCGCGGGTCGCGGTGCGATGAATCGACGACGGCGCGTCGACGGAGTCGAGGCAGACGCCCTTCGGCTCTCCGAATTCACTTCCGTCCGCGCGTGCTCCCAGATCGGAGGTCGGCTCGTGACGAATCTTCGGTGGCGTTAGGGTAGAATCGGCCGCGAACGTCCGCCGGGGTCAGCCGGGCGATTCAGAGAACCGCGAGACGGCTCGACGAGTATCCATGGGAACATCTGCGCTCATCACCGGAATCACGGGGCAGGACGGGTCCTACCTCGCAGAGCTCCTGCTCCACAAGGGATACCGGGTGCACGGGCTCGTGCGGCGAACGTCCGCGGTCGATCGTGACCGCCTCGATGGGCTGTCGATGCTCGCTGCGGAAGCGGGCGGTGCGGTCGAGCTCCACTACGGTGACCTCTCCGACGCGAGCAGCCTGCAGGCCGTCGTGTCGCGCACGCGACCCGACCAGATCTACAACCTGGCGGCGCAGAGTCACGTCGGCGTTTCCTTCGAGCAGCCCGAGTACACCGCGGACGTCTGCGGAACGGGAGTTCTTCGGCTCCTCGAAGCGATGCGAAGCGCCGGGCTCGACGAGTGTCGGTTCTACCAGGCGTCCACGTCGGAGCTCTTCGGAAATGCCGTAGAGTCGCCGCAGTCCGAGTCGACGCCGTTCCGCCCGCGTTCTCCCTACGCGGTCGCGAAGCTCTACGCGTATTGGCTCGTGCGGAACTATCGCGACAGCTACGGCCTACACGCGAGCAACGGGATCCTCTTCAATCACGAGTCGCCGCGGCGCGGCCCCGATTTTGTGACGCGAAAGATCACGCTCGGTCTCGCGCGACTCCGGCGGGACGCGAGCGGCGCTACCGAGCCTCTTCGCCTCGGGAACCTCGACGCCTGTCGCGATTGGGGCTTCGCCGGCGACTACGTCGAGCTTATGTGGCGGATGCTCGAGCGAGACGCACCCGGCGACTACGTCGTCGCGACCGGCGAGGCGCACAGCGTGCGCGAGTTCGTCGAGATCGCCGCCGCCGTTTGCGGCTTCGAGGTCGAATGGGAAGGCACCGGGACCGAAGAGCTCGGCCGGGATCGGAGGTCGGGGCGAGCTCTTGTCGCCGTCGACCCGCGCTACTATCGGCCCTCCGAAGTCGACGCGCTCGTCGGCGATGCGACGAAAGCGGAGCGGGAGCTCGGCTGGGAGCCGCGCGTTCGGTTTGCGGGGCTCGTCGAAATGATGATGGCAGCGGATTTGGAGCGGATCGACGGGCGTTGAAACAGCGCGGCGATCGGAGGGCCACGAAGCCGATAATCGGACACCATCGAGAGCGAGACGTTCCGATCGTCGATAGAAGAAGAGCGGAAGAATCGGCGGTGAAGAGCCTCTCGGGCGAATCGACCGGTAAGAATCGTCGCTCGTTTCGCTCGGGGATCTCGCGAGATCCGAATCCGCGGATGTCTCTGACTCACGCGAGAAGGACACGCCCGCACAGCGGAAAGAATCCATCTTCTGGAGTAATGAACACGTGACGACGCAGCAGCAGGAAGCACAGCCGACATCCACCGGCCAGCCCGAGCTTCGCATCATCGGGGACGATGGTTCCCACGACGCACTTCGCGCAGTCCTCAGCACGCGGAAGCCGGGCAAGATTCTCGACATTCCGTGCGGCCACGGAGTCCTCTCGAAGTTTCTTCTCGATCTCGGCTGGGACGTGCACTGCGCGGACATCGACCGCGGCAATCTCGAGCTGAAGGACGTCCCCTTCTTCGAGGTGAATCTCAATCGTGAGCTCGACATCGAGAGCGAGAGCTTCGACGCGATCGTCTGCGCCAACGGCCTCCACCGTCTCTTCAATCCGGGTGCCGCGATCGGCGAGTTCGCGCGGATTCTGCGCCCGGGCGGACGGCTCTACGTCAACGTCAACAACTACGCCTCGATCGATCGGCGCATTCGATTTCTGCTCTCCGGGTCGATCAACGACATGATCAATCGTCAGGACTGCCGCCAGACGATCGCCGATCCGGAGGCTCACGTCCGCGTGCCGCTCCTCTATCCGCAGCTCGCGAGCCTCCTCGATTCAGCGGGCTTCGAGACCGTCGATCTCCGGCGCTCCGCGGTGCGCACGAAGCACCGCCTTCTCTGGCCGGTCGCGTGGGTCGTCCGCTTCGCCGCGCTCTTCCTCCCGCGCGATGCGCGCGAGCGATGGCACGTGAAGACGACGCTCTCGACTCCGATCATGCCGGGAGGCGGATACTTCTTCCTCGAAGCGGTGAAGCGAGACGGATGAGTCGACGGAGGATCGTCGAGCTCCGTCGATCGATCGCGCGAGTCGTCCAGCGGCATGTTCGCATGAGCATCCCGCTCGAGAAGGTACTCTTCGGGGCGCAGGGAGGGGGGCGCACGGCCGCGCAGTGGGCAGAAGATTGCGGCGATTTGATGTTGCCGTCGCTCCCCATCGCCGAATGGCCGCACGTTCTACTTCTCCGCGACTTCGACGACATCGGCGAGCGAGTATTCGACGATGATCGCTTCTTCGCGTGCGGGTACTTTCAAAACGCTCGGCGCTGTGTAGACCTTTACGGTCAGTTCACGTGGTGCCGAACCGACGAAGAGATTCGCGAAGCGGCGCGTTTCTTCGTCCGGCGCTACGCGGAGCGCACCTGGAGCGAGGGGAGCGGTGGTCGCACGACGACCAAGCAGGGGCATCCCGTCGTCGTCCGTCGAGTTCGCGCGTCGGATTGTTATCAGGCCTGCG
This sequence comes from Planctomycetota bacterium, assembly GCA_965223845.1. Taxonomy (GTDB): domain Bacteria; phylum Planctomycetota; class UBA8108; order UBA8108; family SXIK01; genus CBDCXR01. The sequence goes on from CBDCXR010000004.1 coordinate 970,294, forward strand.
ATGGCCACCACCGACTGTCCGCCGCGTACGCCGCCGGCGAACGGATGATTCGCGGACATATCAACCCGTGGCCGATCGTCTACACGCCAGTTCAAGAGCTCCTCTTGACGGTCGCTCGACACGGCGGCCGGCGCCGCTGCTACCAGCCCGTCGATCGATGCGCTGAGGTCGGGTCCTGGCGCGTGGCGGCGGATTGGGACGGAAGGCTCGCCGCGGTGCTCGAAGCACTGAACGAACGGTGCCGCGACCGAACCATTCGCTACTTCGACGTTGCCGCCGGATTGGGGTGGATGATCGCGAAGCTGCGCGAGCGCGGTATCGATGCCGTCGGTGCTGAAGCCGACCCGGCAGCGTGTCGAGTCGGCTGGAATGTTCATGGGCTCGCGCCGGAGACGCTGCGGCATCGGGACGCCGTACCTCCGCTCTCCGAGCGCTTCGACGTCGTCGGTTGTCTCGACGCCGATTGGGTGGCGAGGAACCTCGTCTCGGATGCCGAGCGGAGATTCCGAGATCTCGACACCGCCGCCACCGACGTCCTTCTCGTCATCTCGGGGAGCGAAGCGACAACACGATCGCTCGCTGCGGCGATTCCGCGTTGGACGCGGTTCGAATCGGTTCGCGCGTTACCGCTCGCTCGCGAAACGAACGCGAAGCTACTCGTTTGTAGTTCCCCGAACATCTGACGCAAACGCCGACTTCGCGTGGGTTGACTCGGCAGGGTTTCTCGAGTTCCTCACCCGGAATTCGCACCTGCTTAGTCTCCGTCGGTAAGGATTCTTTCCTACACGGCTCGTTCCGTGCACCGGCCATCCGAAATGCGACGAGACCACGAAGGAAACGGGTCACGGCGTCGCGCGAATCCGAACTCGAATGCGGGTCGAATCCATGGTGCGCGTGAGAGAGTTCACGCGCCGAAAACACTGCTAGGCGTAGATCCAAATCAACTGTTTCGCACTTGGTTAAGAAAGAGATTTGACGTGGACGGAGATGCGGAGCTTTTGGTCGACTCGATGAGCGGCGCAGCCGACCCTTCGTCGCGCATCGAGGTAGTGTTTATCGGCGGCTACGAACGCAGCGGAACGACTCTGGTCCATAACATCGTGTCGCAGACCGCGGGGTTCTTCGGCGCGGGTGAGATCTCTCGGTTCTGGGACTGGGGCCTTCGTGGAAACCAGGACTGTACGTGCGGGCGGTCCTTCTCTCAGTGCTCGGTCTGGTCGTCCATCGCGGACGGGCTCGAGACCGGAGTGCGAGGAGCTCCGCACATGACTAAACTCACCGCAGCTGTCGCCAACGTCCGGCTGTTCACGAGCAACTCGCCGGCGAAGCGGGCAAGCGTGGAAGCCGAGTTCGACACCTTCCGTCCGCAGATCGCCGCGCTCTACGCGTCGATTTGGCAGCGATTCGGCGGCGGTGCGATCGTCGATTCGTCCAAGACGCCGTTCTACCTGCGTCTTCTGCTCGGGCTGCCCTCGATCGACGTCAAGCTGATTCATGTCGTCCGTGATCCGCGCGCGGTGGAGTACTCGAAGTATCGTCGTGCGCTCAGCGGGCACGAGTACTACTCCCGCCGTCACTCCTTGATTCGCGGAGCGCTGGCATGGAATGCGATCAATCATGCGCTCCGGGACGCGATCGAGGACGGAACGGTGACCGGTACGACGATCCGCTACGAGGATATGGCGGGACAGCCGCGAGCCACCCTGGAGAGGGCGTTCGCAGAGCTGGGCCTCGACTTCGATCCGGCCCCGTTCGTCGACGATCATCGCGTCGTGCTCGAGCCCACGCATGTCTTCGCGGGCAGCGACAGTCGGTCGGCCCACGCGGGCGAGATCTCGCTCCGCGCGGACAATCAGTGGGAAAACGCGTTGCCGCGAAAGCGTCGACGACTGATCGAGTGGCTCACCCTCCGTAGTCGGAGACGATTCGGCTACACCGCGTCCTCGGCGGCCCGCACGAGCCCACGCGCCGATCCGGTCGTCGATCGTCTGGAAGAGACCGTGACCACCCATTGAAGCCGCGGGTATTCGGATGAGATCCGCGAAGCCGTTCGTGCCTCGGCGCGGCGGAGTCGTTTCGGGGCTCGGCCCCATCCCCGCGAACGCGCCGGTTAAAAGGACGGTCGCAGTCGTTCTCGTTCGCGCACCGGACGCTTGGGAGCCGCGCGCCCCGGATTTCGCGGTGGTGGCTTCGCCGTGCGTTGGGGCCGAGATCGCTCAACTCTCGCTCGCGACTCTGCCCTCGGCTCAGAGGGCGCACGGCTCGAGGATCGTTTCATCTCCCGCAGGGCTCCGGTGACGCCGGCGGCGACCGTCGCATAGAGCGGAATGGGCATAGCATTGGAGAGGCAGTCGTACATGAAGAGTAAGCCGATGGTCGCGGCGGCCGCGGCCGGGGCATAGCGCGGGTGAAGGAGCTTCTTCTTCGCCCTCCTGACCAGCAGAAACGCCGGGAGTACCCACGCCGCCACGAAGGCGACCAATCCCACGACGCCGCGCTGCCCGAGAGCGATGATCCACAGGCTGTCGACCGTCGTCAGGTCGCGGCCTTCGTCGTCGTACACTCGGTTGCGCCCCCAACCACCCCAACCGAACCACCGCTGCTGGAGCGCCTTCTCGATCAGCAGCGTCTCGTTGTCGATCCGGAATTGCAGCGAACCCGCGCGTTCCTCGCTGATGCGCTCTCGAATGAACTCGACGACGCCGGCGAACTGATAGTCGTAGCCCGCCCGGCTGATCAGGATGGCGGGCATCCCGAGCACGAAGAGGAGGTACACCCACGCCGTTCGCTTCGACACATGGAGAGCGAAGATTCCCGCCACCGTGAGAACGAGCGCTCCCATCGATTTGCACGCGACGGTGGTGACCGCGATCGCGCCGAGCAAGAGGTGCGTCGGAACGGTCCAGACGCGGCGGACGATGCGCGAGCGCCAGAGGCAGTATCCGGCGGTGGTCGCCACCCCCATCCAAAGCGCGAGCATGAGACCGTGGGTGAGAAACACCTGCGGTCGCCAGCCGCCCCAGCGTTTCGTCTGTGAAAACGTGTGGACACGAAAGCCGTACACGATCCGGTGAAGCTGTGGGCTCATCCGGACTTCGAACAGACAGAGCGGAATGTAGAGTAGGCCGCCGACGAAAATCCAGAAGACGAGGGTCCTCAGTCCCTGCCGATCGCTGAAGAGCACCCGTCCCGAGATGTACGGGATCCCCCAGAAGAGCGTGCTGTTCATGAGCTCGCTCAGCGCGTCGTAGAGGCCGAGCTTGTTGCTGAGCGAGCTGATCGTGGGGGAGAGCACCCACATGATCATGGGGAGATCCAGCCACCCCGGCCTGAAGCTGAAGAGCCGCTGCGGACAGAAGAGGATCATTCCCGTCATCACGCCGACCGATGTGACGGTGATCTTGTTCATACTGGGCAGGGCGCCGGGAAGGGCGATCGACGCCATGGGTAGGAACAAGAACCCGAACACGAACGCGACGGCGGCGGCGGTCCGTGGGCGCGTCAGGTGAAAGAGCACCAGGATGCACGGCAGCCAAAGCGCGAGCGCGATGTAGTTGAGGATGAACATTCGTTTACGGTCGATCGACCGAGGACGACTCGCGAGCGCGAGGTCGATGAAGAGGCGCGATATCGGAACCGGATGGCCGAATGGACTGGGGCGGAACGCGCCTCCGCCCGCGACGCGAGTCGGCCGCGCTCTCCATCCGTCGGCATTGTGATCAGTCTAACTTCCTCGCGGCGCGGAGGGTTTGCCGTTTTTTCGGAGAGAAGCCAGCCGAGCGATTCTCTCGACGCGCGGCTTCCACCGAAGTCGGAGATCCGTGTGCGCACGCGGGCCGTCAGCGTGGAAGCGAAAGTCTCAGCGAGCTGTCGTGCGAAGTCGATATCGAGTAGAGTGCGTCGGCGGTCTCGATCGACGTTTTCGGCCCGTCAGGCGATTCACCGGCGTGCAGCGAGCGGCGCTCGCCGGCGCTGGCCTGAGGGATCCCAAGTCAACGTCGATCGGCACTTCGGGCGATGGGTTCGCTCTCCCACCTCGCGGCCGAGACTCCGCACCTTCGATCGAGCGATCGCGCGGTGAGGAATCCCGAAACTCCACGCGACGCGCCATCGCTCCCGTTCCGCGTCAGCCGACGCCGCCCGACCGATGACTCAAGACACCGTATCCACTCCAGCCGCGTCCGGTTCGTCTCAGCCCCTCCGCTCGAAGGTCACGCGCGGCGCGCTTTGGACCGTAGGTGGGTACGGCGTGACGCAGGGCATCCGGCTCGGCGGCAACTTCGTCGCGGCGTGGTGGCTCCTCCCCGAAGCGTTCGGCCTGATGGCGATCGTAACGATCTGGATGCAGGGGCTCCGGATGTTCTCCGACTTCGGAATCCAGCCGGCCATCATTCAAAACGAGCGTGGCGCAGAGCCGGAGTTCCTCGACTCCGCGTGGATGATTCAGATCTTTCGGGGGTTCGGGCTCTGCCTCATCTGTCTCGTTTCCACGGTGCCGATGGCCTGGTTCTTCGCGCAGCGCGATCCGGGCTCCTGGCAGCTCCTCGGCCTCCTCCCCGCCGTCGGCTGCGCCGCGATCGTCGCCGGGTTCGAATCGCCGAAGCTGCACCTCGCGAGCCGAAACCTGCTCATAGGGAAGCTCACGATTTTGGCGTTCGTCCGGCAGTGCGTGAACGTCGCGACCATGCTCACGTGCGCGTACGTGTTCAAAAATGTGTGGGCGCTCGTCATCGGGGGCTTCGTCGGTACGACGGTGCACGTGATTCTGAGCCACCTGTGGCTGCCGGGGCCTCGCGGCCGGTTGCGACTGAATCGTGACTGCGCCCGCGAGATCCTCCGCTTCGGCAAGTGGATCTTCGCTAGCACGCTCTTCATGTTTCTCTCGTCGAACATCGATCGTCTCGTCCTCGCGAGCCTGCTTCCGCTCGAGATCGTCGGCCTCTACCACATCGCCTACGTCCTCGCGGATATCGCGATTCAAATCGCTTCTCGGCTGACGAGCGCGATCCTCTATCCGGTGCTCGCGGATTACCGAAACGATCACGCGCGTATGGTCGAGGTCTGTCTCCGCGCGCGACGGCCGATCCTCTGGGCCTCGTCCGCGGCGTGCATCGGGATCTGCCTCGTCGCCCCGACGTTCTTCAAGCTCTATCGCGAGCACTACGCCGGATGCGGACCGATCGCTCGCTGGCTCACGGTGTTCGTGTGGGTCGCGCTCCTCGTCCTCACGATCAACCGCCTGCCCCTCGCCATGGGAAAGCCGCGAGTCTTGTTCAACGCGAACGTGGCGACCTCCGTCGTCAGCCTGCCGCTCTCAGTGCTCGGTTTCTTTCAGTTCGACATCCCGGGATTCATTATCGGGCTCGCCATCGGCCAGCTGGTGAAGTACGTCGTGCTCACCGCTGCGATCGGGGAGGGGCGCCGAGAGATTCACGCGCAGACGCTGAGGTTTACCGTCGCCGTCTCAGCGTACTGCGCGGGATCGCTGCTCGTCCTCGGGGCGATCGAGTCGTTCTGGTTGAATCTTAGCGTAATGTTTGTCCTTGCCGCGCTACCGCAGATCGGGGCGGCGAGGATGGTTTGGGTGACGTATCGCGGTGGTCGGAAGAAGAGCTCGGCCGCTCCAGCGACGTGATCTCCCTCACATTTACCTGCGCGTCCGCGCGCGAGTCCGCCTCGTGCCACCAGTAGTACCGAAAAAGCGGCTTGATTCTTAAGCCGCGTCGGTTTATCAGCGGGCCTGCTTTGTTGCGTTCGTCGACGTGGGCGCAGACGGATGGGAGCACTTCCCGCCGTCGTCGTTGGCACGCATCTCGCAGTCGACGGGTCTCTTAGACGTCCTGTCCCGGTCGTTCTTGACCGGGAACTTGGGTGCGGTTCCCGCCCGTTTTCTTCTCGGTGCGTAGAATTGGGAATGGGTGTAAAGGGTCTCACCACCTCTCCCAGAATGCCCCTAACCGGCTGAGTTTCAGTGGCTTACGTGCGAAATTCGCATGCGTGGTCTCGTTCTTGCTTCCTGGCTGGCGGTTTGACGCGGGGGCGTCGCTGGTAGAGCTCGAAAGGAGTTGCAGATGGGTCCGTCGAGACGCAGTTTTCTTTCTGCACTGGCCGTCGCGGTCGTCGCCATGGGCGTCGGTCGATCGGTCGTAGCGAACGAGTCGGTCGCTCCGGCCGCACCGACAAATCTGCGGGTCGTGACGAACGAGCAGCCCGCGCCCGACGCGTCGGGGTGGACGACGTTCGCCGCGTCCGACGATACGCGAGCGGTATTCGTCAGCATCTCGAGTGGGAACGACGCCAATTCTGGTCTTTCGGAGACCGAGCCGGTGCAGACGCTCGCCGCCGGGTACGCGCGTCTCCGCCACGGTTTCCCCGATTGGCTGCTGCTCAAAAAGGGCGACGTGTGGCGCGAAGGATTTCCGACGTGGAAGAAGGGCGGTCGTTCTGCAACCGAGCCGATGCTCGTCGCAACGTACGGCACCGGCGCCCGACCCAGCGTCTGCCCGCCGTCCGGAGACCGAGCGCTGCTCCTTCACAAGGACGCGATCGGGGATCTCGCGTTCGTGGGACTCGATCTCTACGCGGAAGGTCGAGATCCTTCCTCGCCCGCTTACACGGCCGCTGCTTCCCAGGCGATGCCGACCGGAGTGACTTCCGTCGGCGGACTCAAGCGGGTCCTCTTTGAGGATTGCTCGATTCGGTTCTTCGCGACAAACGTCGTGATCCAGGAGTACACCGGACCCACGCCGACCAACTACCGCTTCCACCGGTGCATCATTTCGGACGCGTATTCGTTGGGCTCGCATTCCCAAGGAATGTACTCGAGCGACTCCAAAGGACTCCACATCTCGGAGTGCATCTTCGATCACAACGGGTGGAACGAAGCGGTCGGAGCCGAGGCGACGATCTTTAACCACAACGTCTACCTCCAAGGCTGTGACGACGTCCGAATTCACGATACGGTTTTCGGCCGCGCGTCGAGCTTCGGGATCAAGCTGCGATCTGAGTCGTACCGAGGGTCGGTGAATCTTTCGATCCGCGACAATCTGTTCGTCGCCTGCGGAAATACGATCTCGGTCGGCGGTAACAACACGTCCGAGCACACGTTCGCGAACGTCGTGTTCGAAGGAAACGTGCTCACCGAAATCGGTCGGACGATCAACAACGCCGAGCAGGCCTACGGACTTCACTTCAACTGCACCGACGGCGGGCGAGCCGTGGGGAACTACTTCCTCCACAAATCGACTCTCGGCCGGACGTTTGCGCTCCTCGTGACGCATCGACCGAATCGGGAACTCGACCTTTCGGGGAACGTCATGCATGAGTGGGCCGCGAACGGAGACATCATCGAGATCGACACGACCGAGCCGACGGTGGTCGTGAGCAACAACCTGGTCGATCCGGATCCCGCTACGCTCGTCGACCCGAACGCAACGGTCGCGCGTTACGCCGCCGACCGCCTGCGAGGACAATCGAGCATCGACTGGCTCCTCACGAAGTGTAAGACGCTCTCGAAGAGCTCTTGGGATCCACGCCTGACAGCGAAGGAGATCGTGACCTACATGAAGGAGGCCGCGACTCTCCGCTGATCGCTCATCGGACGTCAGTCCGGCTGAGTGCGCGCGGGGTCCGCCGGCGGATGGCCGGCGGACCCCGCGTTTTCTATTGCGGGGCTCTGGCACGCCGCGACTCGATGCCGGGGGCGCCGTATCGGAGCCGCATTGTTCCGAGTACGATCGGAGTCAACGACTGCGCGCCGGACGGCCGAGGAATCGGGCGGTGCAAGATCGATCGGTGAACGGAATCGGCGCGAAGAAGCGGGGAGAGACGAATGAGAGTGTCCATCGGCATTCTCGCTTACAACGAGGAGTTTTCGATCGGAACGACCATCCGATCGCTCTTCGAGCAGTCGCTTCTCCAGGGAGAAGTCGACGGTGTCGACGCCGTCGAAGTCGTCTGTGTGCCGAACGGCTGCACGGACTCCACCGCTCGCGTTGCGGAGGAGACGTTCGAGAGCCTCCGAGACGAGACGCGCTCCTCGGTCACGACTCGAGTCTGCGATCTCGAGCAGGGCGGCAAGATGAACGCGTGGAACGAATTCGTCCACCGGTTGAGCGATCCCGCGGCGGACTATCTCCTCCTCCTCGACGGCGACATCCGCCTTCTCGATCGCGCGGGTTGCGGCGCCTTGATCTCCGCCCTTCGCGACGATCCTCATCTCTTGATTTCCGGCGGCATCCCGATCAAGCACGTGGCGTTCAAGAAGCGAAAGACGCTGCGCGACCGGATTTCCCTTTCGATGTCGGGGATGCGCCGCGAGGGAATCCGCGCGAAGATCGCGGGCTGTTACTACTGCGCTCGAAGTAGCGATCTCCGGCGGCTCGTGTTTCCTGCGGGGACCGTCGCGGAGGACGAGTTCCTGGTCGTTTGTGCCTGCTCGAACTACTTCACGGAGCCGTACGACCCCAAGCGAGTCGTAAATCCACCCGAAGCGACGGCCGTCTTCCAGGCCTACACGAGCTTCGGCGAGGTTTACCACAACCTAAAGCGCCGTGCGGTCACGCGCTTCGTGAACTACGTTCTCCTCGGTTTCCTCGACGGAGCACGGCGCGAGGGGACTATGGGCGCCGACGCGGGCGAAATCCTCCACCATATGGAGCGTCAGGATCCCGACTGGTTTCGCAAACGGCTCGACGAGCACGTCGCGAACTCGGGTTGGTGGGTGATGCCGCCTCGCGTCCTCAGCGGGCGCTACTACGTTTGGAGCCAGCAAAGCTCTTGGAGCAAGGTGAAGCGCTTCCCGATCATGGTCGGCTCCTCGCTCCTCGATTTCGTCGTCTACTGGAACGCGAATCGCGCGGTGAAAAGTGGCTCGCTCAATCTCTGGCGGACGACGCGGACGACGGAATTGTCGTCGGGTTGAGAGACGGTCGCGGGCTCGCCGCCGCGTTTCATGGGAGCGAGCGCCATCCTCGGGATTGTGACGACGAAAAAGTAGTCCGCCGTCACCCACAGTGCCCGAGCGATACCGTGCAGCACCTCGGCCCGCGGGTTGCGGTCGAATTCCATCCGCTCGATCTTCGACATCGACGACGGCGTCACGCCGGCCATCTTCGGGAGCTCTTGCTGTTTGATCCCGAGATCGCGTCGGATGTTCAGAATCTTTCGGCCGGTGGACCAGGTCATGGGGTGGACTGCTCGTTCTTTTGCAGGTCCCGGAGGAGCTTCTCGCAAGCCGACTCGAAGGCGTCATCATCCTTCCAGTCCACGAAGTCGTCGGGCACGTAGTACTCGCGGATCTCGCGGGCCATGTCCTTCCCCGTGTCTGCGTCGAATGCCTCCCACTCCTGAACTTTCTTCCATTCGACGAGCCGGATCGGGAAGAGCACCTGACGATCTTCTCTCACCTCGCGTTGCCGAGCCTTGTAGATCTCTGTGCCGACCCAGTCGCTCGTCATCGAATGCTGGGAGAGGATCAGGAGCAGCTTGTCGTAATCCCGGATCGCCTTGTCGATCTGGGGGTCCATCTTCTTTCCACGCTGCAAGTCTTCGCGTGCATACCAAACTTGAAGACCGGTCTCTTGCAATTTCTTGTAGAGACGCTTCGCGAACTCCTCGTCCTTGTGGCTGTAGCAAATGAAGCAAGAGTAAAACTTGATCGGGGAGCTCGAACCGAGAAGCGCGGGAATCTCTGAGATCCAGGAATCGGGGACCCCGCAGCCACGCAGAAACGCCTTCGGAAGCGGACCAGAGCGACAGAGGGTGTCGACGCCGATGGAGCTGGGGGACATGTGAACAAGTGAGTCCAATCCTTTGGTCGACGACAAATCACAATCCGCGAACACTGTGCCCCAGACGTACGCTCCGTCGAGATTCGCATCGACGAGGGTGGCGCGAGTGAAGTTCGCTGCGCAAAGGTTCGCGCTTCTCAGATCCGCGCCTTTGAGAGTGGCCCCCCAGAAGTCTGCACCGTTAGCGTTCGCCCGTTCGAGGTTCACATGGGGTAGGAACGCTTCGTTCAAATTCGCGTCGCTGAGATTCGGCACCTGCTCAGGATTCCCATCCCGCCAAGCATTCCAAGCCTCCACCCCCTCCTTCAGCTTCGCGACATGCTCAGGATTCGCCATCTCTCCTCCGAGACAGAACGCCGGCCGAGCGAACCCGACGGGGGGTAGGGGAGTTGTGGGCGTGGGGGTTGCTATTCGCCCTCAGGTTCGCGCTCTTCGTCGCCACCGTCCTGGTCCGGCGTCTCGAACTCGACCTGTCCGCCGTCGTTCTTGATTCTACGAACGGCATCTTCGACAGCGCGAAGCGCTTCGTCGGCATCGTTAGGTGACTCATGCTGCGACCGCAACTGTTCGCGCCGATCGCGGGCATGATCTCGCCCGTCGAGAATTTGGCCCGCGTGCAAGAGCACACGCGGGCCTTTGTGGAGCGGGTGAAGGGGGTCGAACCCTCGACATTCAGCTTGGGAAGCTGACGCTCTGCCACTGAGCTACACCCGCAGAGTCCAGGGGAGAGGAGTGTACTACTCACGGCACGCGGGCGGCAAGCGGCTGTCCGTCGATACTCCTCACCCCGTAGACTGCGTCACTCCACTCGCGACGGCCTCCGCGACCGCTGTGGTCGTCGAGCTTCCACCGAGATCGGGAGTTCGTACTTTTCCTTCGGCGAGGACCGCTCCGACCGCACTCTCGATGCGGTTCGCAGCGCGGGTGCACGCGGGGTCGCCGCTTCGATCGGCGAGCCAATCGAGCATCATCGCGGCCGAGAGAATCGTCGCGAGTGGATTGGCGATGTTCCTTCCGGCGATGTCCGGCGCGGTGCCGTGGGACGGCTGAAAGAGTGCGTGCTCGTCCCCGATCTCTCCCGATGGACCGAGCCCGAGCCCGCCGACGATCCCCGCGCCGAGATCGGAGAGAATGTCGCCGAACTGGTTCTCCATGACGAGGACGTCGAAGTCCTGGGGATTCGCGACCATGTAGAGACTCATCGCGTCGACGTAGACCGCGTCAGTCTCGATCTCCGGGTACGACGCGGCGACGTCGAAGAAGATCTTGCGGAAGAACGCCATGCTGCGAAAGACGTTCGCCTTGTCGACGCAAGTGACTTTTCTCCGGCCGTCCGATGGTCGACCGGAGCGCTTTCGAGCGAGACGGAACGCGTAGTCGACGACGCTCGTCGTGCCTTTTCGGGTCACGACGAGAGTGTCCGTCGCGACCTCGTCGCCGACGACGCTTCCGCCCCCGAACGAAGCGAAGAGCCCTTCGAGGTTCTCGCGCACGACGACGAAGTCGATTCCCGGTCCGGTGTCCTTGAGCGGGCAGGGGACGCCCGGGTAAAGCTTCACCGGCCGGACCGCCGAGTGCAGCTCGAGCGCACGCCGCAGCCCGACCATCATGTCGGGTTGCACCTCCGTTCCGTCCGCTTTCCGTACGTCCGGGAGGCCGATCGCCGCGAGGAGCACGGCGTCCGCGGCGAGGCACCGCGCGAGCAGCTCGTCGGGGAATGCAACGCCGGTCTCCCGGTAGCGAGAGGCTCCCGCCTCGTGAGACTCGAGCGAGAGCTCGAGATCGGAATCCGCCGCTGCGGCCGCCGCGAGAACGGTCTCCGTCGCAGCCATGCACTCGGGGCCGATCCCGTCGCCGGGAAGAAGAACGATGCGGTGGGCGCTCATGAGTTTCTCTCCTCTTCGATTGCTATGGCTCGCACCGGTGATCCATCGCCGCCCACGATCTTGAGCGGAAGGGCGACGAACGTGACGATGGGCGTCCGAATCTGATCGAGGTGAGCGAGCCCCTCGACGACGACGACCCCTCCTCGAAAGAGAACTCGATGCACGGTCGTGAGCTCCTCTAAGTTGTTGACGTCGGCGACGGACGGTGGCTCGACTCCGATGAGCGCGACGCCTCGCTCGACGAGCCACTCCGCGAGCTCGACGGATATGCGGGGAAGCTCGCTGCGGTACTCGTTCGTCCCGTGTCGGCGGTACCAGTCCGTGCGGAAGAGGAGTCGATCGCCCGGCCCGATGTCGTCCGCCGCCGCCAGCTCGTCCACCGTGATGAGCTGTCTCGGCGCGGCCGGCGCGAGATCGATGATCTTCGCGGTGCCCACCACCGCGTCGAGCGACTGCTTGTCGAGAGTTTCTCCGTCGGGGAGGAAATGACGCGGCGCGTCCATGTGCGTCCCCGCGTGCGAATAGAGGGCGAGAGTCGTCGCGTTCCAGCCGTCGACGTCGAGTCGTCGAGCGGGGGAAATGTCGACGCCCCGCATGTCGTTGTCCAGCGCAAGACTGAGATCGATGATGCGCATCGGCTAGGGGTTCCTCGCAAGTCCTCGCACTGGTTGACGCGACTTCGCCGATTCGTAGACCGCTTCCTCGACGCGAAGCGTGCGGAGGTAATCGAGCCCGTTCGTTTCGAAGCGTTCGCCCTTGCGCAGGCACTCGATGAAGTGGCGCTGCGTCGCGAACACGCAGTCGCCGGCGAAGTTTCGTTTCGTGTGCGTGTACGCGTGATCGCGCTCGGACTCTCCGAGGCGCTGGACGGTCAATCGCCCGTCCGCGTAGAGGCGGATCGAGCCTCCACTCCCTTCGACGAGAGCCTCTCCGAAGGTGTACCGCGGGTTGTCGAAGTTCGGCTCGTTGAACCGATTCGCGTCCCACATCCCTTCCGCGCCGCAGGCGAACTCGAAGAGGATCGTTCCCGCATCTTCGCCGGCGATCTCGGAGTTGAGCCGGCGAAGCGACGCGTAGACCCCGTCGATCTCGCCGGCGAGGAAGCGAAACGTATCGATGAAGTGGACTCCGGTTTCGAAGACGAGAAATCGCGGCATGGTGCGGAAGTACGGTTGTCGCGCGAGATATGCATCCCGCTGCCAGCCGTCACCCATGCGCGAGCGGACGGACAGTGTATGGAGTCGTTCGCCGATCGCGCCATCCGTGATGAGACGCCGAATCTCGCGAAACCAGGGCTGAAAGCGAAAGTTCTCGTGGACCATCAGACGCACGCCCGCCGATTCGGCCGCGTCGACGAGCTCGGTCGCCGCGGCGAAATCGGGCGCGAGCGGCTTCTGGCAGATCACCGCGATGCCCCGGTCGACAGCGAGCCGCGTCAGCTCCAAGTGGGAGTCGGGACGCGTGACGATGTCGACGAAATCCGGGCGCTCGCGCTCGAGCATCTCAACGACATCGGTGTAGACCGCGGGCACTTCGTAGCGCTCGGCGGCGGCCGCGCCCGCTGCCTCATCCAGATCACAGATCGCCGCGAGATCGACGCCGTCGAGTCGCGACCACGCGTCGAAGTGAAACTGGCTGAAGTACCCGGCCCCGACGGCGACGCCCTTCAAAGTCTTCATTCTGAGGATTCCACACTCGTCCCCGGCGGAGGAGACTCGGGATTCGGTTCGCCCGACGACAGGAACTTCGTGTAGACGAGTGCGGCGACCACGAGGGCGATGATCGCGAGAAAGAGCGCGAGCCTCGCCTTGAGCGCTCTCGACGAAATCACCCGGAGCTCGCGTCGCGGGTTCATGAAGAGCCAAGCGACGACCGCGAGCACGTTCATCGCCGCGGCGAACACGAAAAACGAGTTCGCGGTCCCGAGCGACGGCGCGAGCACGGGAACCGTCACGTTCGCGACGAAGAAGGGAAATGCGATCGCGCTCAGCGCTGCTCCCAGATTCCCGACCATATTCATCGCTCCCGAGACCGCACCCGAGCGACTGCCTCCGATATCCATACAGAACGCCCAGCTCGAGCTGAGGGTCATCTCGACACCGAAGATCGCGAGCGAGAAACATGCGATGAACGGCCAGACCGTCTCTGCTTCGACCGTCTGCGTCGAGAGGATGAGCCCTACCGCGCCGAGCGAGTATCCGGCGATCGCCGGCAGACGCCGCGAGAAGACCGGCATCCCACGGCGGTGGAGCCCGGTGACGAGGTATCCCGACACCCAGAGTGCGACCGCTCCGCCGAGAAGCGGAATCGACGCGGCGTATGCGTACTCCGCTCCCCACGTGTCTTTGATGTACGGCTGCAGCCACGTGATGCTGATGAAGAACGTGATGTTGCTCGCAGCGTACTGGAACATTGCGAGGAGGACGTTCGCCGACGTGACCACCTGGACGTAGGGGATCTCCTGCGTCGTCGTGACCTCTCCTTCGGCGATGCCTTTCTCGATGAGAGTACGTTCGCGGGCATTCACGGCCGCGTGATCGGCCGGATCGTTTCGGTACCAGATCCACCAGACGACGCCCCAGACGATGCCGAGGGCCGCGTTGGCGACGAACGTGAGTCGCCAGCCGATGACGCTGATCACCGCGGGCATGAGGACGAGCGAGATCGCCGCTCCGACGCGCGCTCCCGAGTGAAAGATTCCCTGCCCGACGCCGCGCTCCTTCGCGGGAAGCCAACTGTAGAGCGCGCGCGTGGCTCCGGGGTAGGCCCCGGCTTCCCCGACGCCGAAGAGAAAGCGAACGATGAGGAGACTGATCGCCGTGTACACGAGTCCCGTGAGCGCGGTGAACACACTCCAAACGACGACGACGATCGTGAGCGCGAGGCGCGGCCCGGCGCGGTCGCTGAACCAGCCCGCCGGAATCTGAAACAGGGCGTAGCCGACGGCGAAAATGCCGAAGGCGTAGCCCATCATCTGGTCATCGAGTCCCGCGATGTCCCCCTGCATCGAGTCCTTCGCCGTCGAGATGCACACCCGGTCCATGTAGGTGTTGACGGTGTGGAGGAAGAGGAGGAGAACGAGCCAGTAGCGCTGGCGCGTGGCGATCGGTTCGATCATGCTGGCACCCGGAAGACGGCCGCGAGGTGGCAGATCGTACCGAGGGCGGACGCGCGGGGGAACCGTTCACCGGGCGGCGAGGCGACTGCTGCGGCTCCGGGCGGCACCGATTGCGCACGAAGATTGCAGGAAACGGGCGCGAGGTCCCGTCGATGCGGGCGCCCGTCTCCGCCGCGGCGGCACTTTCCTTTGGCGATCCTCGGGTCCGTGCCGTCATCGGAGTAGATCTTTGCGAACGTTCTCGATCTCACGTCATGCCTTCCCACGATCACAGTTTACTCGAGCGTTGGCTCGACCGACGCGACGCCGAAGCCTTCGACGAGCTCGTCTCGCGTTACGCGGGCCTCGTGTTCGCGACGTCGCAGCGAGTCGTGCGCAACGAGGCGGACGCCGAGGACGTCGCTCAAAACTGCTTTCTCAAGCTCGCGCGGGTGAAGGTGCTTCCGCGGAGTTCACTCGGCGCCTGGCTCCACCGAGTGGCGACGCGAGACGCGATCGATGTCGTTCGCGCGCGCGAGCGGCGACGCCGCCGTGAGAGAAGCTTCGCATGTAAGCGCGGAGAATCTGGCTCGGAGCCGACGTGGAGCGAGATCGAGGAGCACGTCGACGAGTGCATCGCCGAGCTTCCCGATCCCCTGCGGGCGACGATCGTCGCCCACTTCCTCGATCGGAAGACGCAGGAAGAGATCGCGTCGGACCTCGGAGTCTCGCGCCAGGCCGTCAGTTACCGCGTTCGCAAGGGGGTGGAGCGCCTTCGCGCGCTCCTCGCACGCCGCGGTGTCTCCGCGTCGGTCGGTGCTCTCGGTGCGCTGCTCGGCGCAGCGCCCGTGGAAGCCGCCGCGCCGTCGACTCTCCTCGCTTCGCTCGGGCGGGTCGCGCTTTCGGGAATTGCGGCTCCGCCGGTGACGCCCGCGGCGGCCGCCGGTGCAGCGTCCGGTTCCGTCGTTCCACTTGGAGGTGTTCTCATGGGGAAGAAGCTCGCGATCAGCGCCGGGCTCGCCCTCGCTCTCGTTCTCACGATCACCGGGATCGCGTACTTCAGTGGGGGGGCTGATCACCACGACGATCGGGCGGATCGCTCGCCGGTCGAGGATCCAGCGCGAATCGACCAGCCGCGACCGGAACGACCCGCCGAAGAGGTCGCGCGTGTGGTTCAACCGCGCTCGTCATCGCCGTCGGACGTTCAGGTCGCGGCGAGCGACATCGAGATCACCGGCGTCGTCTTGAGTGGCGATGGGGAGGCGGTCGGAGGAGCGTCCGTCGCCGTCGGGATCGACTCCGGCGAAGCGCTTCGCGCCGCCTTCCGCGCCGAGACCGACCGCGACGGCCGCTTTCGCTTGCCGATTCCTGAGGGCGTGAGCGCGGTCCATATCGGCGCATTTTCCGGCGAGTTCGGTCTCGGCGGCGCGAGGGTCGACGAACCGAACGCCGACGCCGAGCTCGAGATCACCCTCGTACCTCTCTGCGCGATCGGCGGCCGTGTTTTCGAGCGCGAGAGCGAAGCCGGACTCGCCGGATTGCGTCTCCGTCTCGCGGTCGGGCCGACGGCCGATGACTCCGCCGCGGCACGGTCTTCCGATGCAGACGCGGGGCGCGCGTCGGTTCTCTTCCCGGAGGTAGCCGACGTCGCGACGGGGGCAGCGGCGACGACGGTGACCAACGACGAAGGACTCTATCGATTCTTCGCGATCGGACCGCTCCGCGCGGACGTGCGTTTCGACGCTGTCGAGTCGGACTACGTCGTCCCCGGCCTCGATCGCACCGGGCGGAAGCCGCCGATCGAGCTCGCAGCGGGCGAGCGGCGACTCGATGTCGACTTCGCGCTCACGCTCGGTGGCGCGCTCCGCGGCGTTGTCCTCGAGCCCGACGGGACGCCGTCCGCCGGTTCGAAAGTGGAGCTCGTCGCGTCGTTCCCGACCCGGGCTCGGCGGCTCACGTGTGACGATGAGGGGCGTTTCTCCTTTCGGGGACTGGCCACCGGCGCCAACTATGTGGTCCAAGCCACGCAAGAGGGGTACGCACCGACGGCGAGCGAGTCGATCGCTCTCTCCGCGGTCGAGGAGCTGAGCGGAATCGAGATCGTCCTCCGCGTCGGCGCGTTCGCGTCTGGGCGATTCATCGAGGAGGGTGGAACTCCCGTCTCAGGACTCCGCGTGTCGGTCGAGCGTCCGTTCGAAGCGAGTTTCATCCGTTCCGGTTTCGACTCGATCGTCACATCGGATCTCGGCGAATTCTCGATCGGGCCACTCGCTCCCGGAACGTATCGACTGCGTCCGTCGACGGAAGCGCACAACCGGCGCAACTTCAGCCTCGTCATGCCGGATCCGACGCCGCCGGACTCGGGCGATGTCGAAGGGCTCGAGTTCGAGCTGGCGCGTCGAGCGGAGGG
This sequence comes from Planctomycetota bacterium, assembly GCA_965223845.1. Classification (GTDB taxonomy): domain Bacteria; phylum Planctomycetota; class UBA8108; order UBA8108; family SXIK01; genus CBDCXR01. The sequence goes on from CBDCXR010000004.1 coordinate 987,478, forward strand.
ATACATCGCAGGCCGCGTCATCGACGACGAGGGGCGCGGCGTCCGCGCCGTGGTCGCCGTCCGACGCCGCGGGCGACTCGTCGAGCGATCAGTCTCCGGTGACGACGGCGCGTTCCGAGTCGATGGGCTCGAGGAAGCGGACGATTACCTCTGTCTCGCTCAATCGAGCGTTCACCTGGGAGAGCGAGTGAAGAACATTTCTACGTACACCGACGATCTTGTCCTGCTCGTCCGCCGGCGAGGTCGCATCTCAGCACGCATTCTCGACGCCGTCTCCGGCGAGCCGGTCGCACACTGCGAGGTTCGAGTCGCGTTTCGGCGCCCCGACGGAAACACGTTTCATACGAAGTGGACGCCGTACGACGATCCGGACGGAAGAATCGCTATCGACGGTGCGGAGTCCGCGCCCGTTCAGTGTCAGCTCCACGTTCGGTCGCCGGAGCATGTCTCGGCGAAGTCCTCCCGGTTCGAAGTTCCTCCCGGAGGAACCTCGGACGAGATCGAAGTGCGTCTCGAACGCGGCCCGGCCATTCGCGGGCGGATCGTCGACGCCGAGTCGGGCGAGGCCCTCGAGGGGGTGCGAGTTCGTTCGTTCACGCTGGACGCGTACCGTCCGAGTCTTCTCAACGCATCTCAGGACGCTTGGGGCGGAGACGATTTGTGGAAGCTCGGAATGTCGGACGTCGACGGCCGTTTCGAGCTGCGCGGCTACGAAGCGGGGAGCACCATCCATATCGTCGCGTGGAAGAGCGGGTACGGCACGGTGATTCGCCGCGGTGTGCGAGTCGTCGCCGGGGGCGTCGACACCGAGCTCGCGCTCGGCGCGGAGGGGGGGCTCGTCGTCCAGGCCCGATTCAACGCGGGGGAGCGGTACGTCTTCACGGCGCTTCACCGTGAGCAACGTCCGTGGCGAAACGCGTTCTTCACGGCGAAGAGTGCGACGAAACCGGGGCCGGTCGAGATCCTCGGCTTACCGCCGGGGAGGTACCGGCTGGTCGTCGACCGCGCGGAGGGGAAGCGGTCGACTCGTGTGGGAGAGATCTTCGTCCAAATCGATTCCGGCGACCGTCACGAGCTCGAGCTCGAGCTCGATCCTGACGCCCCCGATTCCTTCGCGCGCCGCTTCGGCTCGATCGCCGGGTCAGTAGCGGGAGTCGGCGATCCGACTCGAGTGCGTGTCGATCTGGTTCCGAAGAGTGACCTCGAGGATCGCTACTCGTTCACGCCTACTCTCTGCAACGCAGACGGAAGCTTCCAGCTTACGGGTGTCCCGGCTGGAGCCTACCTCGTCATCGCCCGCGAGGGAGGCCGGAATGCGCGCGAGGTTCGTGTCGAGGTTCGGGTCGATGCACGGCGACGAGCGGACGCACGACTCGTTTTCGAGTAGCACCCCTCGCAGTGCCGCGTAGAATTTGAGGCGTTCTCGGCTAGTCGCTGAACGTCGCGTCGGCAGCGGAGCCGTGATCCTCTGTGTGTGCACCGGAGGCAGACGGACGTGGTCGAGTCTCCACGTGTCGTGAGCGTCGCGCTTGCTCCGCACATTCACCTCTGACGCGGACGCCGTGCCGCACCGCGGCAACGGTCGCTGCTCTTCAGCTATGAACGGCTCTCGGTGGCTCTTCGTTTCGCTCTCAGTGCTCGTCGGCGGCGCAGCGATCGGCGCCGAGTTCGAGCGCGATGTCGCGCCGATTCTCGTCGAGCGGTGTCTCGGATGTCATTCCGGAGCGGAGCCGAAGGCCGGGCTCGATCTCTCCACGCGCGAGGGTGCTCTTCGAGGCGGCGAGTCCGGGCCGGCGTTCGTCCCCGGCGACGTGGCGAGCCTCCTTCTCAAACGCGTGACGCGGGGCGAGATGCCTCCGCGCGAGGACGAGGACGACATCGGTCTTTCGACCTCCGAAGTCGGGACCCTGCGATCGTGGATCAGCGGGGGCGCCCCCTGGCCGGACGGGCGCCGACTCGATCCGTACGAGCGCACGACGACGAGTCGGGCCGGCTACGACTGGTGGAGCCTACGGCCGATCACTCGTCCCGAGCCCCCCGCGGTGAGCGCCGGAGATCGCGTCGCGAATCCGATCGACTCGTTCATCCTCGAGCGACTCGAGTCCGAAGGAATGACGCTTGCTCCGCCGGCCGAGCCGCGCGCGCTGCTCCGGCGTCTCTACTTCGATCTCACCGGCCTTCCCCCGAGCTTCGAGGAGCTCGAGGCCTTCGCACGCGAGCCGACAGCTGTCGAGTACGAGCGCGCGGTCGATCGACTCCTCGCTTCCCCTCACTACGGAGAGCGTTGGGCCCGCTACTGGCTCGATCTCGTTCGCTTCGCGGAGACGAACGGCTACGAGCGCGACGCGACGAAGCCGCACGCTTGGCGGTACCGCGACTACGTCGTCGAGTCGCTCAATTCCGACAAGCCGTACGACCGATTCGTCCTCGAGAATCTCGCCGGAGACGAACTCCCGGGGGCAAATGAAACAACGGTGATCGCGACGGGCTTCCTGCGCCTCGGAACGTGGGACGACGAACCGAACGTTCCGAACGAGTACGTCTACGAGCGCCTCGAGGATCTCGTCCACACGACGTCGAGCACGTTCCTCGCGATGACGGTGAAGTGCGCGCGCTGTCACGATCACAAGTTCGATCCGATCCCGCAGCTCGACTACTACCAGCTCGCGAGCGCGTTTTTCGCCGGCCCCGTGGAGCCCGCCGATCGGAAGCTCCAGGGTGGACCGGCGCCGGAGCAACTCGGTTACGACGTGCTCGGCTGGACGGATCGCGGCCGCGAGGTGCCGGCGCTCCGGCTTCTGAAGAGCGGCGACCCGCATCGTCCTCTCGAGCCCGTCCGATCGGCGGCGCTGTCGATGGTGCGGGAGCTCGACCCGTCCTTCAGCGAGCCTCCGGCGGAGGCGAAGACGACGCAGCGTCGATTGCAGCTCGCGCGCTGGATTGTCGATCCCGCGAATCCGCTCACCCCGCGCGTCATCGCGAATCGCATCTGGCAGCACCACTTCGGGCGCGGGCTCGTCTCGACGCCGAACAACTTCGGTTTCATGGGGGCGAAGCCCACGCATCCCGAGCTCCTCGATTGGCTCGCGAGCGAGCTCGTCCGCGGCGGCTGGAGACTGAAGCGGCTCCATCGGCTGATCGTACTCTCGAACTCGTACCGTTCGGCGTCGGTGAATCCGAGCGGTGCCGAGTACGAGAGCCGAGACCCTGAAGCGAGATGGCTCTGGCGGTTCCCCCGCCGCCGCCTCGACGCCGAGGCGCTCCGCGATGCGATGCTCGCCGTTTCCGGCGAGCTGGATCGTCGAGTCGGCGGGCCGAGCTTCTTCCCGCGAATCTCGCCCGAAGCGCTCGAGGGTCTGTCGCGAAAGGGCGCGACGTGGGGCGAATCTCCCGAATCGGAGCGGAAACGCCGCAGCCTCTACATCTTTCACAAGCGCTCCCTCATCGTTCCGTTTCTCACGACGTTCGACTTTTGCGACACGACGACATCCTGCGCTTCGCGCGACGTGACGACGGTCGCGCCCCAGGCGCTCGCTCTTCTCAACAATCACTTCGTTCACGCCCGAAGCGCTGCCCTCGCGCGTCGCGTCGCGAAAGCAGGTCGAGAGCACCCCAAGCGGGTCGAGCTCGCGTGGCGTTTCGCCTTCGGACGCGACCCGTCCGAGCGAGAACGCGTTGCCGCGCTCGCTTACCTCGAGAGCGAAGAAACGACGCTGCTCGCGCGTTACGAGAAGGAAAAAGCGATCTACGAACGCCGACTCGAGGAGGCGCGTCTCCACGGCGACTCGGGCGAGTCGGCCATCGCGAACATCGACGGGCTCGCTCTTTGGCTGCGCGCCGATCGCGACGTCGAGCACGACGACGCGGGCCGCCTCGTACGCTGGAAGGATCAAGCCGGCGCCGACCGTCACGCAGCGCCGCCTACGGTGGAGGCTCGTCCGCTCGTCGTCGCTGACGGGGCGAACGGGCGCCCGGCGCTGCGTTTCGACGGCAGGGACGATGCCCTCGCGATTTCAGGGGCCGTTCTTACTAATCAGCAGTTCACGATGTTCGCGGTCGCGGCCGACCGACATGCCGGCGGTGGACACCGCGAGATCATCTCCAACTGGAACCGCGACGGGAATTCGACCACCTCGGTGTTTCTCGGGACGACGGGGGCCCGTTCGATTCGCTTCTCCGACCATTTCGCCCCGGCGGGACGACTCCACCGCCCGAGCGAGCTCTTTCTTCTCGGCGCACGCACGTCGCTGGCCGGAGCGGTGGTGCATCAGGGGGACGAAGTTCTCGCGAGGCGCGCGGAACCGCTGGCGAGGCGCCGCCTCGACACACCTTGGGTCGTGGGGACTCAGGGCAACTACGGCTCGGAGTTCTGGCGGGGAGAGATCGCCGAGATCGTCGTCTTCGACCGCGCGCTGAGCGACGCCGAAAGTGCGGCGGTTCGCTCCGAGCTCACTTCGCGTTACCGGCTCGATCCGCGCTCGCGTCCCCCGGAGCCGCCGGCTGATCCCGCGCATCTCGCGCTCGCGTCGCTTTGTCACGTTCTTCTGAGTGCGAACGAGTTCATCTATGTCGACTGATCGAACGCAGCCCCGGTTTCCCTGCGGACTCAGCCGCCGCGAGCTCCTCTGGGAGATGGGGGGCGGCTTCGCGGGCACGGCGCTCGCTGCGCTTCTCATCGAGGACGGGTTCTTCGGCGATCGAGTCGCCCACGCGGGCGCACCGCTCGCCCGAGCGACCGGCGCCGGACCGACCGCGCCGCGCCCGCAGCACTTCGCCGCGCGAGCGAAGAGCTGCATCTTTCTCATGATGAACGGCGGGCCGAGCCAGGTGGACACCTTCGACTACAAGCCCGAGCTCGAGAAGTATGCAGGGAAATCGCTCCCGCCCGACAAGCAGTTCATCAATTCGGGCGGGCGGCGTATCGGCTTCCTCACTCCCGCTTGGCGTCCCTTCCGGCCCGGTGGCGAGAGCGGACTTCTCGTCTCCGACTACTTTCCGCGCGTCCGCGAGCACGCCGACAAGCTCGCGGTGATCAAGTCTTGCCACACGGACAGTCACGCGCACGGATCGGCCCTCGTCGCGATGAACACGGGGAGCACGTTCATCGGGCGGCCATCGCTCGGGAGCTGGTGCGTCTACGGTCTCGGGACGGACAACCAGAACCTCCCCGGCTACGTCGTCATGCTCGACCGGCGGGGGGGACCGATCAGCGGACAGCCGAACTGGTCGAGTGGGTTCATGCCTGCGTCGCTCCAGGGGACGTTGTTCCGGCCGACGGGGGATCCGATCCTCGATCTTCGCGGCCCCGGGCATGTCGATCGCGCGGGGCAGCGACGCCAGCTCGATCTGCTCGCGAAGATCAACGCCGAGCATCTCGAAACGCGCCCTCGCGCGCGCGAGCTCGCCGCGCGGATTCACTCCTACGAGCTCGCCTTCCGCATGCAGGCCGAAGCACCTGAAGCGGTCGATCTCGAGCGCGAGTCGCTCGCGACGCGAGAGGAGTACGGGATCGGGCGTGAGCCCACGGACGAGTTCGGTCGGAACTGCCTCATTGCGCGGCGTCTCGTCGAGCGCGGCGTGCGGTTCGTGCAGCTCTACTCGGGCGGTGGACATCTCGAGGAGACGTGGGACGCGCACGAGAGCATCGAGAAGAATCACGGGCGGCACGCCGCCGAGGTGGATCAACCCATCGCTGCGCTTCTCGCCGATCTCGAGCGGCGCGGGCTCCTCGAGACGACGCTCGTCGTGTGGGGGGGAGAGTTCGGCCGCATGCCATTCAGCGAAGGCAAGGGGGCGCCGGGGCGAAATCACAACCCCTACGGCTTTAGCACGTGGCTCGCGGGAGGCGGCGCGAAGGGCGGAGTCTCTTACGGGGAGACGGACGAATTCGGCTTCAAGGCCGTTGGTGATCCGGTTCACCTTCACGATCTACACGCGACGATTCTTCACCTTCTCGGTCTCGATCACGAGAAGCTGACCTACCTGCATCAGGGACGGAACGACCGTCTCACCGATGTCTACGGGCGCGTCATCTCCGATGTGATCGCGTAGCCCGAGTTCGGCGATGCCGTGGCGGTACGAGGGCGCGAGGCATCATCGCTGCTACCGCCGCGTTCCACTCGTGACGGCCGCCGCCGTCTCTTCTCGCGACTGTGTCCCCGACGATCTCCGCGCGATCGCGCTCGCTCCTTTGAAATCGAGCTCGACGGCACTTCATGTACTGCGCGTCAGGACGCGCGACGATGTTCGACCGCTCGCGACCGGTTCCGGTTGAACTGAACCGCCTCGTCGTCGATGCTGTCGTCCCATGAACGCGCCCTGTGTTCTCATCAGTCCGGAAGAAGTGCGCGAGCGAGACGGTCCGTGGGTGGAGCGGCTCGTGAGCTCGGGGTTTCGGGTGATCTATCCCGAGGACGCGCGATTCTCGACGGGGACGCTGGGCGCTGAGACGACCGTGCGCGAGCTCGCGCGCTGCGTCGCGGTCGTCGCCGGGGCCGAGTTCTATGACGAGCCCACGTTCGCCGCGCTCCCTCACCTGCGCGTCGTCGCCCGTGCGGGCGTCGGGTACGATCGCGTCGACACCGAGGCGGCCACGGTCCGCTCGGTCGCGGTGACGATCACGCCGAACGCCAACCACGAGAGCGTGGCCGAGCACGCGCTGGGGCTCCTGCTCAGCGTGACTCGCGAGATCGGAGCGTGTGATCGCGAGATTCGCACGGGTGGGTGGCGCCGGCGCATCGTTCGACCGCTGCGGGGCTGCACTCTCGGCCTCCTCGGCCTCGGCCGGATCGGGCGAAGTCTCGCGGTTCGAGCGCGCGCGCTCGGAATGACCGTCATCGCGCACGATGTCGCTCCCGATCGAACGTTCGCGGAGACGAACGGAGTCGAGATTGTGAATCTCGACGCTCTCCTCTCCCGCTCGGACTACTTGAGTCTCCACTGTCCCCTGACGGATGAGACGCGCGGGATACTCGACCGCGTCGCGATCAGCCGCATGCGCGATGGTGCGATCGTGATCAACACGGCTCGCGGCGACCTGGTCGTCGAAGAGGATCTCGTCGCCGCGCTCCGGTCGGGGAAGCTCGGCGGTGCGGGACTCGACGTCTACCGAACGGAGCCGCTCACACCGGACCATCCTCTCGTCGAGATCGAAACCGTCGTGCTCACGCCTCACATCGCGAGCGCGGACTCGACGTCGATCGAGCAGATGGCGTTCGAGGCTGCCGACTCGATCGCACGTCTCGCTGCCGGCGTCTGGCCGCAAGGCGCCGTCGTGAACGATTCGATTCGGCAGTCTTGGCGCTGGTCGCCGATCGAGCGCTGCGGCGACGGTCGTTGAGATAACAGCTGTCGTCTAGGCTCTCCCCGCGCGAAGGAATCCGTCGCTATCCCTTCGTCGAGCCTCGCCGGCCTAGCCGCAGGGCGATCGCGACGCTCACGATCGCCGTAAAGCCGAGTCCGCCGAGCGCAAGTCCCCGACTCTCCGACTCCCAGTAGCCTTTGAAACCGAACGCGACGAACGCCACCGCCCCGATGGCAACGAGAGAGGCGAGTGCCGGATGCATGCGCAGTCCGCGGGGGAGGAAGCGCCGCTCCATCCAAAGGAGGGACGCGCAGAGGATGCCGCAGAGAAGGACACCGGTGAACAGGTTGGCGGGGGTCAAGACGGCGAGGAGGATCGGCGGTCGTCCTTCGCCGCCGGCTCGGCGGTAGAGTGCGAGGACGACGAGCAGGGCGAGCGCCGCGCCGATGAGATAGACGAGCGTCGCGCGCCGAACCGCGGGCAGCTTCGCGTCGCTCCATCCGGCGACGCGGATCCCCTCGGCCGCCATCGTGAGGCCGACCTCCAAAGTTCCGTACAGGGTTCCGAACATCGCGAGGAACGCTCCGGCGACATAGAGTGGAAAGAGCCACGGATGGAGCTCGGTCACGAGACGAGCCTGGAGATTGAGGAGATTGTGATCGTCGGGTATTTGGCGGTCGGGACCGAGGACGAGCGCGCCGCACGCGACGAACACGGCGCTGAAGAGGACGACGACGAGAAAGCTGAGGCTGCAGTCGATGACGGCGGCTCGCGTCCAGAGACGGGCCGGATGGCGCGGGTCGCCGGCGATGCGCTCGAGCTCATCGCGACTCGGCGAGGGGCCCGACGAGTAGCCCCACGCCTTTTCCCGGAGAAAGCTCACGTAGGCGAGATAGTCGTAGCCCGCTCCTCCGATCACGCCGACGTAGCGCGTCGTCTCGACCCAGACCGGCTGGGCGGCGATGTCCGGATGCGTCTCGCCGAGCCAGGGCGGGTACTCGAGACGCGAGGGAATGAACCCTCGGGCGATTCCAAGCCAGTCGGGGTCGTAGAGGATGAGAGTGATCCCCGCGCACGCGAGGAGCGCGGCGACGACCGTGAGCTGGACCCGCTCGAGCGCGGTGTACCCGCCGGCGAAGGCGAGCGCGAAGACCGCGACGAGCGACCCGGCGCCCCACAGCGAATCTTCCGCCCCGCCGAGACTCCCCGCGCTGCCGCTCGCCCAGGACGAGAGATTGCCGAGGACGCTCGCGTGGAAGCTGATCCAGATCGGGATGCAGACGACCGCGAGCAGACTGAGCGAAATCGGGAGCCAACCGCGCGGACCGGGAAAGTCCGTCAGTCGTTCGAGGGGGTGCTTGCCAGTGAGGACGATCTGACGAGCCGCCGCGACGACGAGCGCCCACTTGAGAAGCGAGATCACCGTGAAGAGGAAGAGAACGTCGTAACCGAAGAGGACCCCACCGCGCGTCGAGAAGATCAGCTCGCCCGTCCCGATCGTGAGCGAGGCGACGATCGCTCCGGGGCCGAAGACCGTGAGCCATCGCGCGGGGTTGGCGCTCACGAGGGCGGGGAGTGGAGGCGGAGGCGACGGCGTTGGTGCTCGCTCTCGCATCGTCGATTCGCCTCGATTCCGGCGCTTCGCTCCGCGTCTACGAATCGACGGGCACGATCCGAGCGCCGCCGTCGTCGCTGGGCTCGACTCGTACGTCGACCGTGTACCTCGACTCCGCGCCCACGAGGCGGCGCGCCAACTCGTCCGCGTCGAGAGCCGCGAGCGGTGAGATCTCGACCCGGCCCGTCACTTCGATTCCCGCCCGCGCGAGCCACTTGCGGTGCTCCGCAACGAGCAGCTCCTGCGCACTCTCGAGAGAGTCGTCACCACTTGCGTTCTTGATCGGAGCGAACTCCTCTTCGCGGACGACTTCGAGGGCGAAGCTCGAGCTCGCCGCGGGAATCGCGTCGAAGACGAACTTCTCGAACTTTCGTCCCGGGATCTCGGCGGTCGCTCCGTCGGCGGAGAGCGCCGGTATGTTCTTCTTCGCGACGTGATACGGGAGGTCCGCGCCGCCCTGGGCGATGCTTCGGACGAACTCGAGCTCGAACGCGTGAATCGCAATGTTTCCCGCCCAGTAGTAGAGCTCGCCGTCCGCAGTTCTTCTTTTGGCGTCCGCGGGAAGAAGATCGCTGTACTCTACGACGCGCGTGATTCCGTCGCGTACGGCGAATACACCGATCTTCTCCTCGGGCTTACTCCGCCGCAGCACCTTCGATGACACCGGCGCTCCGGAGAGCCGGTGAAGCCCGAGAAAGGTCGGGTCCGCCATCCGGATCAGCAAGTTGTCGACTTGATGGAAGAAGATGCACTCGATCTCGCGAGCGGCCATGTCGTCGAGACTTCCGCTTCGCGCGAGGGCGTCGAAGATCCCGCCGTGTCCGTCGGGACTCATGAAAGGTGCGCCCGCCTCGGCGAGGAGGAGCTTGCCGTCGAGGTCGACCGCCGGGAGCTGACCTTGGACGAAGAAGGAAACGTCGTTTGGAGCGAGCCCGAAACAATCGGCTTCGACGAAGTGCTGCTTCGTTGCGGCGTCATTCGCCGCGCTCGTCATGATGTACCAGGGCACGGCGCGACCGAGCTGATGCTGCAGCGCGAGGAGACGCTCGCCTTGAATCTGAAAGAGGCTCTTCCCACTCAAGGGACCAGCTCGAAGCGCGCCCTTGGGACCGTCGAACCCGAGCCGACTCGCCTGGCCGCCGGCGACGAGCACCGCAGCGACCTTTCCCTCGGCTACGAGTCGGCGCCCCTCTTCGAGGGCCTCCCGCCGAGTAGCAAACGGCGGCTCGTCCCCCGTCCGAAGTGCGTCCGCCGGCTCCAGGTTCGTCGCCGGCCCGGACGTGCCCGAGTCGAGTCGCGGGCTCGATCCCGATGCCAGCTCGGTCACCAGGTCGAGGTCGATCGACGCCAGTTGCCGGTAGAATCGATCTCGTGCCTCCGGATCGAGAGCGTCCGAAAATCGAAACACGTGCTCTTGGCCCGCGTCTCTATAGATGCGACGGAGTTCTTCTTCGCGAGGTAGGCTCAACCGGGGCCTCCGGTGCGGTCGATCGTGAAGCGGGTACGAAGACTGCTCTTCATCCGTCCCGAAGGATAACCATCGGCATCGGATCCTTCCACCGCCACCGACGAAGCGGCGGGACGAGGGGAGCGGAACACGGAGAGAGTACCGAATCCGGACGGAGGTGACCGGGACCGAATCGCGGCGACGCGGTTCGATCGAAAGGAGACGGTTGCCATGACGCACTCGAGATTGAGTTCTCACGGGACGACGACAACTCGTCTCCCCGGGCGATCGCGGCCGCTCCGATGGCGCGCCGCCGCGACGGCGCTCGCCCTCTCGGCGGTCCCCGGATGGGGACATCTCTACGCTGGCGAGATTCCGCGCGGCAGCTTCGTCGCGGCCGGATTCCTTGCGGTCGTGTGGCCTCTGGCGGTCCTCTGCTGCGTCGTCTGGTCCTTCTCCGCTGCCGCGCCGCTCTGGATCGGGGGAGTTCTATTCGGACTCTCGCTTTTGAGCGGACTCCCGCCGGCGGGACGGCTGCTGCTTTCTCGGACGCCTCGGTGCGATCTCTCGGGTGAGCCGGTACCCCATTCCGGGGCGAGCGCGATCGTTTTTGCCGCGCACGGGTTTCTTTGCCTCTCCCTCCTCGTGATCGAGACGGTTTGGCTGCTCGCGGGAAGCTTGGCGGTCGCTCCCGTTCGCACCGACGCCCTCCTCCCCGAGCTCGAGAGCGGAACGGAGGTTCGCACCCTCGTTTCGACCTATATCCAGCCCGTCCACGGAGACGTCGTCCTCTTGGCCGAGCGCGTGTGCGACCGCTGCGCGACCGGCGCTCCGGAGCGAATCCTCGCCCGCGTGCTCGCGAAACCCGGCGACACGGTCGAACGATCGGGCTCGACGCTCATCGTCAACGGAATCGAGGTCGACGACGATCCCGGCGCGCGGCGACTCGAGCTCGAGCAAGCGGGTCGCCGCGATCGGCGTTATCGGGCGATCCGCCACCTCTTCGCCGCGACGGTCGACCTGAGCGAAGGCGAATGGACGGGAGTGCCGCGTCGCGGCGATGCGTGGCGGTGCATTCTTCCGAAAAACGTCTACCTCGTCGTCCCGGACATCGAGCTCGAGCGAACGGGCGAGACGGAAGAGCTCTGGCCCGTCCGCGGTGAGGAGGTCCTCGGACGCGCGCTCTTTCGACGTTGAGGGCTCGCCTCGGTTCGACGACCCCTTTTTACACCGACCGAACACGCGCGCGTCGAAGCCCCCGTAGATCGACGCCGAAGCCGCGATTCGAGCGCACGCGAATCGCGCCGTTCACACCGCGGTTCGCGCGCCGCCGAGTGCGGATGAACGGTTTCCGCAATCGGTCCGGTTGTCCGACTTCGGACTCGGCCGAGAAACCGCTCGGTTGGACGAATCAAGGGGCGTTTTGTAGTCTTCAATCGAACGGAAACGGGGGTGCGCGCTGAGACCTGAGCTCGCGAACTTTTATCGCGGGCGCGAGGCGTTTCGGCGCACGAGGAACGGTAGAAACGCGATCGACAGAGCTCGCCGGAGGGAAAGAATCCCGTGGAGAAGAGAGAACCCACCCGCCCCCGCTATCTCGACGAGCTCGACGAGTACGAGGACAGCTTCGACGAATCCATCGACGCCGACGCGACCTGCTCGGAGAACGAGCACGCGATTCGGTTTCTCCTCAACTCGATCAACGCGACGATCTTCTCGAGCGGCGAAGATTACGACGGCGCCCTCGATGAATTCTTCCCGCAGATTCAGGCCCTCGGACATCTCGTTGGAGCGAGAAGCCTCGACGAGGTGAGTTCCTTCCTCCGCGATCGTCGCCACTGGTAGCGGCCGGGCGTTCCGGCCCCGACGCCGTGGGTGATCAGGAGCGCTGGAGGCCGTCGATGATGTCGCGGAGCGTGCGGAAGATGACGCTCCGATCGTCCGGATTCCAGGAGAGGAGTCCGAGCACGAGCTCGCGGTGACGGCTCTCCGGCAGCTGGGCGGCTCGGCGCAGCACGTCGGCGAGCGCGAGCAATCGAAGCTCGACTTCACTGGCTCGAGGCTCATCCGAGGCGCGAATCGGGGCGAGCAGCTCGCGCACCGGGCAGACGCAGACCCCTCGGAGCTCCTGACAGACATCCCCGATCCGGTCGTTCTGATGGCGCCGGAACCCGTCGGTCAGACCCGATTGGACGCGCCGGAACGTCGGCTCGTCCACGTGGGGATACGACGCGTACTTGCCGACGACGGTCGCGACGCAAAAGGCCACGCCGTTTGCGATCTTCCAGGCTTCCTGCTCGAGGCGGGGGGAGTCCTCGGTCGGTTGCATCCAAGACGTTCCCTGGTGAAGAGTGACCGCTCCATCTTAGTCCCCTCCCGGGGGGTTGTCTCGTTCGGCGGAAGCCGAGACTCGGGCACCGACTCGACGGGACAGGGGCGTCCTCGCGCCGGCGACACAGCCGCGGCTCGGTGCCTGTTCTGGCGCTGATCGGGTGTTGGTCGGATCCCGCGCGCGTTTTGCCCGCGGCATTCTCGCCGGCCCCTTCGGATCGAAGCTTGGGTTAGAATCCGGCGGGCGGTGCCCGACCGGAACGTGCGCGACGAGCCCGGGGTGAGCGGCCCCGGCAGGGGCGGACCGCCGCTCTTCGGCGTCGCCGGAGAACACAGCGAGAGAGATCGAATGCACATCAGCGACGGAGTGTTACCGCTCGAGGTCGTCGTGGGCGGATTCGCGCTCAGCGGAGTCGGCCTAGCCGCGTCGCTGCGTCGATTCGACGACTCTCGCGCACCGGAGCTCGGTGTTCTCGCAGGGCTCTTCTTCGTCGCGTCGTCGTTCAGCGTTCCGGCGGTCCCGGGATCCGTGCACTTTCTCCTCAACGGCCTTCTCGGAGTGGTGCTTGGCCTCGCCGCGATTCCGTGTATCTTCGTCGGTCTGTTCTTTCAGGCGGCGTTTCTCGGCCACGGCGGCCTCACGACGCTCGGTGTCAACACCGTAGTGCTGGGATCCGGTGCGCTCGCGGCGCACGCGGCGTTTCTCGCGATCTCGGGCCGTAAACGAGGAGCTCGTGGAGTGGCGGCGGCATTCGTCGGCGGGGCGAGCGCGGTGATCGTCTCGGCGCTCGTGTTCGTTCTCGTCTTGTCGCTCGCGGGACGAAGCGAAACGGTCGCGGCGTCGGCGCTGGTTCTGCCGCATCTCGTGCTCGCCGTGCTCGAGGGTGTACTCGTCATGAGCGCGAGCTCGCTTATCCTGCGTGTACGGCCCGAGCTGTTTTCGCGAGAGCGGAAACCGGCGGGACGGAGTCCAAGGGATGGTGCGATCGAACGAGGCCCGGCGAATGAGCCGGATCCGGAGCGGCCGGCGCGCGCCGACGCACGCGTCGAGTGAGCTCGTCGTGAGCCGGCGATTCGAATCGAGGCCGATCGAGTCGGAGAGGCGGGATGGATCGATCGATGAAAGGAATCGGGATGCAATCGTCACTCATGCGGTACGGCATAGGTTTTTTCGTCGCGATCGGGATGGCATGGTCCGTCTCACCGCGAGGGGCATACGCCCATGGACTCGACGTCGACGTCTACGCGGATGATGCGAGCTTGATCGTCCAAGTCCGCTTCGAGGACGGCGGACCCGTCGCCGGAGCGAGCGTTCGGATCGATACGAAGGCAGCGGGAGGGGAGTCGCAGACGCTCGTCGAGCTGCGAACTCCGCCGAGCGGAGACATCGCGGTGCCACTCGCGGACCTCGGCGATGCGAGCGCCGGAGATATCGTGATCGAAGTCAGCGATGCGGAAGGGCACCACGAGGACGTGGCGATCACTCGGGCGCAGCTCGCGGAGAGAGGCGAAGCCGGGAAGCGGCGACATCTCGGCGGCTCGGATCACGGCGCGCTCTCGGCGTGGCCGACGTGGACACGACAGGTGATCGGTCTCGCCGCGATCGCGCTCGTCGTTCTCATCGTTCTCGCCACGCGTCGTTCGAGGGCGCCCGCCGCGCATGACGATTGATCTCGATCGATTCGCTCACCTCGACTCCGTGATCCACCGCTGGGATCCACGCTGGAAGCTCGGCACACTGTTTCTTCTCATGGTGTCGCTCGGAGTCGGGGGTGTCGATGCGTCGCTCTCGGCGGCCGAGCAGCTCCCTCCGCTTCTCGCGGGGGCCGCACTCTCCGGCGGTGTGCTCTGGTGCTCGCGGATCCCGCTCGGCGCCGCGCTCTTTCGACTCCGCTACGCGGCCGTGTTCCTCGGGTGCATCGTCCTCGCCTACTCGTTTCGCTGGTCCGCCGACGGCTTCGAGTGGTCGCCCCAAGGAGCGAAGATTGGAAGCTTGATCGCGCTCCGGGCGGGGGCGGTCGTCCTTCTCGTTCTTCCGGCCTTCGCGACGGCTCGGTTCACGGCGTCGCTTCACGCGCTGCGGGCGCTTCGCGTTCCGGCCCCGCTCGTTCAGGTGTTCCTCTTTACCTATCGCTACATTTTCGTCTACAGCGATGAAGTCCGGCGAGTGCGAACGGCGATGCGTGCGCGCGGCTTCGAGCCCCGCTTCTCGCGGGCGACGGCGACGGTGTTCGGCCGTCTGATCGGGCTTCTCGTGCTCGGTGCGATCGAGAGGACGCAAGCGATCCGTACGGCCATGATCAGCCGTGGCTTCACTGGGACGATTCGGAGCTCGACGCGCTTTCGAACGCGCGCGGGCGATATCGCCCTCAGCGGTGCGCTCATTTCTTGCGGCGTGATGCTCGCGGTGTGGAGGTCGAGTTGAGCGCCGACGTCGTTCGTGCCGACGGCCTTTCGTTTCGGTACCCAGACGGTCGCGAGGCGATACGCGACGTCGACATCGTCGTTGCGCCCGGCGAGGCGGTCGGGCTGATCGGACCGAACGGGGCGGGGAAGACTACACTCATCCATCTCCTCGCCGGTCTCCTCGAGCCCACCCGGGGCTCCGTCTCGGTCTTCGGGAAAACCTACAGTGCCGCCGACGCGCGTCGGCTTCGACAGCACGTCGGAGTGGTGTTCCAGGAAACGGACGCTCAGCTCTTCAGTGCGTCCGTTTTCGACGACGTCGCCTTCGGACCGCTTCAGTTCGAGATCGACGGCGGGCCGATCGAAGCGATGGTGCGCGACGCGCTCGCGCGTGTCGGCTTGAGTGGCTTCGAGCACCGAGTTTCCCAGCACCTCTCGAGCGGCGAACGCCGCCGCGTCGCCCTCGCGACCGTTCTCTCCTATCACCCGTCGCTCCTCATCCTCGATGAGCCGACGAGCGATCTCGACGCGCGCGGG
The DNA here is from genome assembly GCA_965223845.1 of Planctomycetota bacterium. Classification (GTDB taxonomy): domain Bacteria; phylum Planctomycetota; class UBA8108; order UBA8108; family SXIK01; genus CBDCXR01. Next base: position 1,003,117 of record CBDCXR010000004.1, read on the forward strand.
CAGCGCGAGCTCATCGACATCCTGCGCTCGACTTCGCAAGCGCGCATCGTCGCGTCGCACGATCTCGAGTTCATTCTGCGGACTTGCGATCGCGTCGACGTGGTCTCGGGGGGACGCATCGTCGCGTCTGGGCCGGCACCGGACATCGTCACCGATGCGGAGCTGCTTCGCTCGCACGGACTCGCTTGTCCGCTCGGCTGGACGCAGCTAGGTCCGGGCGGCATTCGAGCTTTGCTCGATTCCTCCTCGGACGGGATACACACTGCGCCCACGAAGGATGACGAAGACGAAGCGGGGGATTGAGAGGTAGAGGAGCCTCCGAAGAGGTGCTCAATCGAGCGACTCGAACGCACCGAGATCCGTCACGACGCGGCTGAGCTCGCGAGTCACGCTCGAGAGTCCCTCGCGCGCGTTCTCGACGAACCTGCGCGGGCCGACGAGGGCTAATTCGTGGAAGCTCCGCGGGAGAATCGCATCCGCCGCGATTCGCCCGAGGAGCACGGCGATGTCACGGCTTCTGGCCGCCAGTGCGCCCCGGAGGCGCTGATACTGGTCGAAGTGACCCGCGCTCCGCGGAGACTTGTTGAGAAAGTAGACGACGACCGGCGCCGCGCGTGCGGCAGCTAAGATCGACGGCAGCCACTCGCCCCAGCGATCGAAAAGATCGTAGGGATCGACGACGACCAGATCGGCGGAGTGGGTCGCGATCGCCACCGCCGCCGAGGTCGGTTCGATGACGCGAGCTTCCGGCACCGCGAGCCAACGATCTCGCTTGTCGGGATCGGAGTCGAACACGGCGAGCGAGACCGCGGTGCCGCGAGAACGAGCGTGCTCGAGGACGCAGCGGGCCGTCGATGCGAGACAGCCGCTAGCGAGAAACGACTCCTGAACGACTCGCAGCGGCTGCGGAATCTCGTGCTCGAAGCGCTCGCGCGCCCGATCGCTCAGCGGGTACGACGGAGCCCCGGCGCAAGGATCGAGATAACGGAACGCGACCTCGCCGCGAGCTCGCCTCGCGTCGTCCACGAGATCGAAGATGCGCAGCACCCACGCGGTCTTGAGTAGATCGCCCCAGTTCCCGGGCTCGTAGCGAAGCCCGCTCTCCCCGCTCGCGCGATCGCGCCACTCCCAGTCGGCTCGGTCTCCTCGACTCATGGATCGGCGTTTCGGCGACAGGTGGATTCGGTCAGGGTGACGCCCCGACTCGACCGACTCGGGGCGGTTGGTTCGCGGGCGCAGATCGGCGAGAATCCCTCTTTGCGCCGGCGTTCGATCGGAACACCGCATTCTCTTCGGAGGGATCGCATGAGTCGACGCCTTCAACGGGCGATGCTCGCATTTGTACTCGTGAGTGTACCGGTCGCGGGTCTGAGCGCGATTGGGCGGACCGCCGAGAGGCCGGACGGAGAGACGCGCTCGGCTGCCGGTGGTGGGGGCGAGTGGCGGGGCGCCGCGAAGCGAGTCGACATCACGCCGCCAACGGGACTTCCACTCTGGGGGTACGGCGGGCGAAAGGACCTTCCGGCCGCCGCGACGCGCGAGTCGTTGACGGCGACGGCCGTCGTGCTCGAGTCGAACGGCGAACGAATCGCGATCGTCGCCCTCGACCTCGGTCGATCTCCCGCACGGGCGACGGTCGATCACATTCGAGCGCAGGTCCGCGAGCGGGCGAAGGTCGACCAGATCTTTCTCGTCGCGTCGCACACGCACCACGGCCCCTGCGTCGAGATCGAGACGTCGACTCCCACCGCGGAGTATGTCGCGGAGCTCAAGAAAACGCTCGTGGCCGTCATCGTCGATGCCGCAGGTGCGCTCGAGCCCGTTCGCATCCGAGTTGCACGCCGGGAAGTCGACTTCAATCGGAATCGACACACGAAGATCTCGCCGAAGCCCGTCGATCGGGAGCTCATCGTGTGCCAAATCGACGCTTTGAACGGCGGCTCGGTCGCGACTCTCGTCAATTTCGCCGCGCATCCGACGACGATCCCCGCGCTGGAGCTCGAATGGTCACCCGACTACGTCGGTGCGCTGCGGCGGACGGTCGAGAGCGAGATCGGCGGACGCTGCGCGTTTCTTCAGGGGGCGTGCGGTGATCTGTCGACTCAGCGCCGTGGCAAGGACACGCGGGCTTACGGTGACGCCTTGGGCCGAGTCGCCGTCGCGCTCGTCGGTGAGGCTCGGTCGAGTTCACCATCGGTCGCCGCCGGTCTCGACCACCGCGCCGAGGAGTTCCAGTTCGGGCTTCGAGTCGATCTCTCCGATCCGATCGTCTACGCGAAGTACTGTCTCGCGTTCTTCCCCGCTCTCGTCGACGCGTATCGAGACGAATACACGGCTGGCATGAGACCGAACATCACGGTCGCTCTCCTCGGCGGCCGGGTGGGCATCGTCGGCGCATCGGGAGAGTTTTTCTCCGCCCACGCTCTCCGACTGCGCGAGCGAGCGCGTCTCGATCACGTCCTTTTTCTCGGCTATTGCAACGGGTACCACCAGTACTTTCCGACGATCGAAGCCGTGGCGGAAGGCGGTTATGGAGCCGATCGCGATGTCTCGCCCGCCGAAATCGGAGCCGGGGAGCGGATGATGGATCGCGCGCTCTTTCATCTCTTCGATCTGCGCACGTCGATGGCCACTCGCGAACGATGATTCGAGCCGAAGCGGGGCGCGGTGCCGAACGCGGGTAGTGAGTTTTCTTACGCGGGCGGTATCCTGTGTCGATTGTCATGTCAGTTCCACCGATTCCAGCGACATGAACCCCATCGACGCCCACGATCCGAAAGTCCACGCGCTCGTCGGAATCGACGAACTCCACGCGTGCGAAGAACGAAACCTCGCCGGCTACGCGATGCACAGCCGGAATTCGCGCGGCCGGGTGCACCCCGAGGCGGACGCCCCGTTCCGCACCTGCTACCAGCGCGATCGGGATCGCATCATCCATTCGACGGCGTTTCGGCGGCTGGAGTACAAGACACAGGTATTCGTCAACCACGAGGGCGATCTCTACCGTACACGACTCACTCACACCCTCGAGGTTGCGCAGATCGCCCGCTCGATCGCGCGCTCACTTCGCCTCAACGAGGACCTCGTCGAGGCCGTCGCGCTCGCGCACGATCTCGGGCACTCGCCGTTCGGGCACGCCGGAGAGGAAGCCTTGAGTGAGCTCATGGCGGACGACGGGGGCTTCAACCACAACGTGCAGAGTCTCCGCGTGGTCGATCGGCTCGAGAAGCGGTATCCCGAGTTCGACGGGCTCAATCTCACCTGGGAAGTCCGCGAATCGATCGTGAAGCACGGAGATCACGACTTCGGTGAAGTCGGAGACGCGTTCGAGCCCGACGATCGTCCGCTCCTCGAGGCGCAGCTCGCTGATATCGCCGATTCGCTCGCCTACGATAACCACGACATCGACGACGGTGTTCGCTCCGAGTTCATCACCGCGCGAGACCTCCGGGAGATCCCTCTCTGGTGCGAAGCGGAAGAGGCGGTGCAGAAGCGGTACGATCTCCCATCGGACTCCTCGCTCCTCGTCGCACGGACGGTCTCGCATCTCATCGACACTCAGATCCGCGATCTTCTCGAGTCGACCCTCGCTCGCATCGAGGCGCGCGGAATCCGCACCGTGGAGGATGTACGGCGACAGACGAGCGACACGGTCGGATTCAGCGCCGAGATGACGGCGAAGAAATGCGACATGCAGGATTTCTTGCGCGAGAGACTCTACCGCCACCATCGCGCGCTCAAGATGACCGAAAAGGCCAAGCGATTCATCGCGGAGATCTTCACGGAGTACCGGCGCAATCCGCGGCAGCTTCCGCCCTCGTTTCAGACTCGGATCGAGGCGGACGGCGCGGCGCGCGTGATCTGCGACTACGTCGCGGGGATGACGGACCGGTACTGTCAGGAGGAGTACAAGCGCCTCTTCCACCCGTTCGAGCGAGTGTAGGTGAGCTCGAGGTTCGACGTGCGCCAGCGAATGCCTCACGGAGCGGCGGCTAGAAAGGACGATCGTTGAACCGGAGCTCATTCGGGGTCGTGATTGCAGCCGGGGGGGCGGGGCGGCGATTCGGACGGCTCAAGCAATTCCTCCCGCTCCTCGGACGACCGCTGCTCGAGTACTCGCTCGACGCTTTTGCCGGTTGCGATCAGGTCGGCGAGGTGATCGTCGTCTGTCCTTCGGCTCACCTCGAAGAAGGGCGCGAGCTCCTGGCTTCGTGGCGACGGGCGAAACGCGTGGCGAGCTCCTTTCGAAGCGACGCCGTCGCGGGCGGCGGGCGCCGGCAGGACTCGGTGCTCGCCGGACTCTCGGCTCTGAGTGCGAGTTCGGTCTACGCCCTCGTTCACGACGCTGCACGACCGCTACTGCAAGCGAGCGATGTCGAGCGCCTCGCCGATGCCGTGCGGGAGCACGGTGCCGCCGTCCTCGGGACTCCGTCGGTCGACAGCGTGAAGCGGGTGTCCGGGGGAGTGATCGTCGACGAGCTCGATCGCGAGACCGTTTGGACCGTGCAGACTCCTCAGGGTGCCGAGACCGCCGCGCTCATCGAAGCCTACGCGAGCGAGCCGGAGAGGGACTGGACAGACGAGACGTCGGCCCTCCGCGCGCGCGGAGTCGTCGCGGCGCTCGTCGAGGGGCCGCGCGAGAACTTGAAGATCACATCGCCGGGCGACGAGCGCCTCGCCGAAATGTTGCTCGCCGCGCGCGGCGAACCCGAACGCGGCCCGACGCGGTAGAATCTCGCCGGTCGTCCGGTTAGTCTGCTCGCCCGTACAGGCCGCGGAGAAGAGCATGTTTCGCGTCGGATTCGGAACGGACAACCATCGCCTCACGATCGGCCGACCGCTCTTCATCGGTGGGGTCGAGGTCGAGGCGCCGGTCGGAGCGGACGCGCATAGCGACGGAGACGTTCTGCTCCATGCTCTCTGTGATGCGCTCTACGGCGCGGCGGGCCTCGGCGACATCGGCGACCACTTTCCCGATTCGGATCCGCAGTGGCGTGGCCAAGCGAGCTCGCTCTTCGTCGAGCGTGCCGCCGAGGAGGTCGCGGCCGCCGGGTACGCGCTCGTGAACCTCGACGCGACCATCACCCTCGAAAAGGTGAAGCTCGGCGCGGCGAAGCGCGAGATCGCGCGGAGTGTGCAGCGGATTCTCGCGCCGTTTTGGCCGCTTTCGGACGACGCAATCAACGTCAAGGCGAAGACCAACGAGCGCTGCGATGCCATCGGCCGTGGTGAAGCGATCGCCGCTCAGGTTGCAGTGCTTCTCGAGAGACGCGAGGGATGACGCTTCAGCTCTACAACACGCTCACGAAGAAGAAGGAAGAGTTTCGCACGCTCGTTCCGGGTCGCGTGAAGATGTACAACTGCGGACCGACGGTCTACAGCTACGCGCACATCGGCAACTTTGCGTCGTTCTTGATGGCCGATCTCCTCCGGCGGTACCTCGAGTACTCGGGGTACGAAGTCGATCAGATCATGAACATTACGGACGTCGGTCACCTCACCGAGGACGACGTCGCGGACGCGCAGGGAGAGGACAAGCTCGAAAAGGCCGCGCGCGAGCGCAAGGTCGATCCCTGGGAGATCGCGCGCGAGTTCGAGGACGCCTTCCATGACGATCGGCGGCGTCTCAATCTGCTCGAGGCCCGCGCCTACCCGCGCGCCACCGATCACATTCCGGAGATGCAGGCGATGATCGCCGAGCTCCTCGAGGTCGGTCTCGCGTACGAAGCCGGGGAGCAGGTCTACTTCGAGATCGCGAAGTTTCCGCCGTACGGAGTCCTGAGCGGCAACACGGTCGAGCAGCTCATGGCCGGGGCGCGGGTGGAGGAGGACGCGGCGAAGCGCAATCCACTCGACTTCACGCTGTGGAAAAAGGATCCGAAGCACTTGATGAAATGGCCGAGCCCGTGGGGCGAGGGGTTTCCGGGCTGGCACATCGAATGTTCGGCGATGGCGCGGAAATACCTCGGCGACGTGATCGACGTTCACACCGGTGGAGAAGACAACATCTTCCCTCACCACGAGTGCGAGATCGCGCAATCTTCGAAGGGCGACGAATCGGTCTTCGCGCGGTACTGGCTCCACCGGCGGCACATTCTCGTCGACGGAAAGAAGATGTCGAAGTCGGCGGGCAACTTCTACACGGTTCGCGACCTCCTCTCTCGGGGGTACGACGGCCTCGAGATTCGCTACACGCTCCTCTCGGCTCACTACCGGTCGAACTCGAACTTCACGTTCCAGGGGCTCGACGACGCGCGGAAGAACTTGCGCTACCTCAGGCAGTTTCGGCGAGCGATGCAGGAACTGCCGGATGTTCCGGGCGAGGACGAGCTCGCCGCCGTCGAAGCGCTTCGGACGGAGCGCGACGCCGCGTTTCGCGCGGCGCTCGATGACGATCTCAACGTGTCGGGTGCGCTCGCTCAGGTGCACGACTTCTGTCGCGAGGCCTACCGCCGCTGCCAGACCTCCAAGGCGGGTGCGTCGGCGGTGGCCCAGCTCGAGAGCTGGGATCGGGTCCTGGGAGTCCTCGACCCGGTCGCGAGCGGAGGCGAGGCCGACTCTCCTGAGGGGCCGAGCGATGCCGAGATCGAAGCCGCTCTCGAGGCCCGGCGCACGGCGCGTGCACAGAAAGATTACGCCGCCGCAGACCGGATTCGGGACGAGCTCGCGGCGCTCGGAATCGTCATCGAAGACCGTCCTGACGGCACGCGCTGGCACCGCGATGGATGAGCGCGAGCGAGAGTCGTAAGCCTGCTCGAGGCAACGGTTTGTGCCGGATCTCGCCCCGTCGCTCATTTGGCCTTTTTTCGTTGCAAGGCATCCGGCCGTAAGTATAATCTCCCGACTTTACGCCGAAACCGGAACCGTGCTAGCGTAGCTCAACGGCAGAGCTCCGGTTTTGTAAACCGGGGGTTGTGGGTTCGAATCCCACCGCTAGCTCTCGGAATGCGGCGCACTTACGCGCGGTGGGGGGCGTAGCGGGCCCGGTCAGCGCGACGCGGCGGTGGCTCCATCTCTCGCAACTCGAGGCGCGCGAGACGGAGTCGAACCGGCGTCGAACGATCCGGCCGAAGCGCGTCCGTGCTCTTTGATATTTCTGATCTGGCCGTCTGAAATCGCCGAACCAAGCGTCTTCGACGCTTGAGCGGTCGCCTCCCGTTTCACGCCACCAACGGCGCTGCGGTGATCCGACCGGCGACGGTTCGAATCGCGCTAGTTGAGCCAGAACTAGCTGGGCCAGAACTAGTTGGATGAGAACTAGTTGGATCAGAATCAGTTGAATAGAAATCGTTGGGCAGGTGCCCGAGCGGCCAAAGGGGACGGGCTGTAAACCCGTTGCGCAAGCTTCAGTGGTTCGAATCCACTCCTGCCCACCATCCTGCGATCTCGTCCCGATCGCCGCGTGTTGTCTCCATCTCGACGCGCGGAAACTCGATTGTGCGGGTGTAGCTTAGTGGTAAAGCACCAGCCTTCCAAGCTGGCTATGAGGGTTCGATTCCCTTCACCCGCTCCAGTTCGACCGAGGCCGATCGCGGCGCGATCCGAGGTGTCCCGGCGAAGGCGACTTCGTCTCGATGCTGCTTCGGGCGGGAGTCCAGGCGGTACGAGGCCGGCGCTCGAGGAGGTGGGACTCGCGGCTCGTAACGCGACCGCGCCTCGATCCCCATCGGTGACGAGCCGGATGTTTTCGGCCGGTTTAGTGTGGCCACGTCGGAATCGCGCCGATAAATCTTAGTCGACCGAGCGATCGGAGCATCGGGCTCCGCGCGGCGGCGGGTCGCTCCGAGTGAGTCGGTCCGCTGCGTCGCGTCGGTATCGCAAACCCCCCGCGACTTTGTCGCGGCTCAGTTCTGTGCTGCTGTGGCTCAGTCGGTAGAGCACTTCCTTGGTAAGGAAGAGGTCACGGGTTCGATTCCCGTCAGCAGCTCCAGTTTCGACCATTGTTTAAGTTTGAGTGTCTCGTCTCGCGGCGAGAAGTCGTCGCCGAGCGCGATCGACTCCCGCAGTCGTTCTTGCAGTAACCGCTGTTCGCCATCGAGACCGAAGCCGATCGTCTTCCGGCGCGCTCGCGGCGCGAGCGCATCGAGGCGCGTTCGTTTCGGCTTCGCCCGACGGGTGCCTGCAGGTGCGTCCGCGGGGGGGCTCGAGCGTCGGTAACCGTAAGAAGCGCGTTGGCCCGGGGCGCGAACCGCCGTCAGGCGGCGTACCCGGCGAGAGAGGCGGCCGTGCGGCCAGCCGAAAAAAGGAGTTCGCCAGACCATGGCAAAGGAAGAATTTGTTCGAAATAAGCCCCACGTGAACATCGGCACGATCGGCCACGTCGACCACGGAAAGACGACTTTGACCGCTGCGATTACGCAGGTGCTGGCCGCGCGCGGACTCTCGAAAGAGAAGAGTTTCGAAGAGATCGATAACGCTCCCGAAGAGCGCGAGCGCGGAATCACGATCAACACGGCGCACGTCGAGTACGAGACGGCGAACCGCCACTACGCGCACGTCGACTGCCCGGGACACGCGGACTACGTGAAGAACATGGTGACCGGAGCGGCGCAGATGGACGGGGCGATCCTCGTAGTCAGCGCGGCGGACGGCCCGATGCCGCAGACGCGCGAGCACATTCTTCTCGCCCGTCAGGTCGGCGTGCCTCGTATCGTCTGCTTCATGAACAAGTGCGACGTCGTCGACGACGAAGAGCTGCTCGAGCTCGTCGAGCTCGAAGTGCGTGAGCTCCTTTCGAAGTACGAGTTCCCGGGCGACGACCTTCCGGTCATCAAGGGCTCGGCGCTCCAGGCGCTCGAGAACCCGACCGACGAAGGGAAGTCGCAGTGCGTCATGGATCTCATGGATGCGGTCGACGACTACATCCCCGAGCCGAAGCGCGACGTTGATCAGCCCTTCCTGATGCCGGTCGAGGACGTCTTCAGCATCAAGGGGCGTGGGACGGTCGGCACGGGGCGGATCGAGCGCGGGCGTATCAGCACCGGTGACGAGGTCGATATCGTCGGCATGGAGGAGGAGATTCGAAAGACGACCGTGACCGGCGTCGAGATGTTCAACAAGACGCTGTCCGACGGGCAGGCCGGCGACAACGTTGGACTCCTTCTCCGCGGCGTCGACAAGAAGGATCTCGTCCGCGGACAGGTCCTCGCGAAGCCGGGAAGCATCACGCCGCACACGCACTTCGAATCGGAAGTCTACGTTCTGACGAAGGAAGAGGGAGGACGGCACACACCGTTCTTCTCCGGCTATCGGCCGCAGTTCTTCTTCCGTACCACCGACGTGACGGGCTCCATCGAGCTCAAGGGTGCGGAGATGTGCATGCCGGGCGACAACGTGACGATGATCATCAAGCTCATCACCCCGATCGCATGCGAGCAGGGGCTGCGGTTCGCGATCCGCGAGGGCGGTCGGACCGTCGGCGCGGGGGTTGTGGGCAAGGTGATCGAGTAGTACGATCGCCGGACCGCGTCGGGGGAGAGACGCGCCGGGCCGTGCCGCCGAGCAAACCGGCGGGGGGCGGCTCGGCGCGTCTCTCGTTCGCGCGCGGAAACGCCGGCCGATGCCTCGCTCCAGGCCAGTAGTTCAATTGGTAGAGCAGCGGATTCCAAATCCGCAAGTTGGGGGTTCGAGTCCCTCCTGGCCTGCCAAGCTCCTCGCATGAATATCGGAGCGTTGTTCCGCCGGGGGGAATCGCCGGCCAGTGCGGTTCGCGATCCAGTCGGAAGAGCCGTACGGACGAAGAACGAGAGAGGCGCCGCCGCCCGGCGGCCCGTCGAGCTCGAATCGACCGAGCTCGGATGACCGGCCCCGCCGGGCCGAGAGTGAGAATCGAACGATCAGATCCAGCTTCTGAGGGAACTCTCGTGTGGAAGATCTATAAGGAAGGACAGGGGAAGTGGGCGCGCGGATTCCTCATGTTCATCGTCGGGATCGGAGCGCTCTACCTCGTCAGGATCGTCCACGACCTGCTGGGTGAGTCGGCCGAGCCCTGGACGGTCTTCGGTTGGGCGTTTGACTATCGCTGGCTGATCACCGCGCCGCTCCTGCTCGGGGCCGTCGCATTCGGGGTCTGGTTGTTCAATCACCAAAAGACGGTCGACTTCCTGATCGATACCGAGAGCGAGCTCAAAACCAAGGTGACGTGGCCCACCAAAGAAGAAGAGATCAACGCTTCGGTTGTGGTTTGCGTGACCGTGATTATCATGATGATCTGGATCGTCATCTGGGATACGGCGTTTTCCTTCATGCGTGGGTTGATCTACCCCGAGGGCGGAGCCTGATACTCATTCCAGTGGCGTCTCCGGTCGTACGCGCTTCCACGCCGAACGGCGATCGGGCGCGATCGACACGAACGACAAAGTGGTGAAATCCGGCGGCCGTCTCGGGCGCCGAAACGTCGGAGCAGAGAAGGGGGGCGCCGCGTAGCTCACGCTGTGCGGCCGCGTCGGGTCCGACGCCGACCGGCGGATGCGCCGGTGCCGGCACGACCAATGGCAGCCTCTCGAGACCGGGGGACGGGAGCCGAACCCCGTCGTCTCCCCTTGCCCCGCTGCCTCGCCTCCGGATCCCCGAATCTTTTTGCGAGGGGCGTCGAACCCGAGTGTTCACGCCCCTTCGGAAGGAAGACATGGTGAAACCAAGCACACCCGCGTCTCTCGAGTGGTACGTGCTCCGCGTGGCCAGCGGACGCGAGTCCACGCTGCGCGACGCCCTCCTCAAGAAGATCCAGCTCCGCGGCCTCGAAGAGTCAGTGCCGACGGTGCTCGTTCCCACCGAGAAGGTGTCGGAGATCAAGGGCGGGAAGAAGCGCTTCCGCGAGCGGAAGCTCTATCCCGGCTACATCATCGTCGAAATGGATCTCAACGACGACGTGTGGTACCTGCTCAAGGAGACGAACGGAATCGGTGATTTCGTCGGCTCGCAGCAGCGTCCGCTCCCCCTTCCTCCGGAAGAGGTCGAGAAGATCCTCAACACGATGAAGGACAAGGACGAGGCCCCGGAGGTCAAGATCGACCTCGAGCCGGGCAACGGCGTGAAGATCAAGGAAGGTCCCTTCGAGAACTTCGATGGCACCGTCGACGAGATCTTCCCCGCGAAGGGACAGGTGCGGGTGATCGTCACGATTTTTGGTAGAGCGACCCCGGTAGATTTGGAATACTGGCAGGTCGAAAAAATCTGAGCCTCAGCCGGTAGTAAGCCTCGGTACGGCTCGAGCTCCGGTACGAATTGAACTCCAGCACGGATTGAGTCCGGCCGACCACCGACACGAGCGGGTGACCCCCTATGCCTCCGAAGAAGGAAGTCAAAGCCAAGATCAAGCTGCAGATTCCAGGTGGTCAAGCCACGCCGGCACCGCCGGTGGGCCCGGCGCTCGGACAGCACGGCGTCAACATTGGCGAGTTCGTCTCGGCGTTCAACGAGCGGACGCGTGAGATGCAGGGCACCACGATCCCGGTCGAGCTCTTCGTCTACCCGGACCGGACGTTCGATTTTGACCTCAAGTCGCCGCCCGCGGCGGTTTTAGTGCGGCAGGCGGTCGGGCTCGCGAAGGGGGCGAACAACCCGGGGAAGGAGACCGTGGGATCGATTCAGCGGGCGCAACTCGAAGAGATCGCGAAGACGAAGATGGCCGACCTGAACGCGGCGGATCTCGACGGCGCCGTCCGAATGATCGAGGGAACCTGCCGCAGCATGGGCGTCACGGTCGAAGGCGGGTCCTGACGTCTGCTCGCCGAGGCCCCGGATGGGTGCCTCGGGCGGACACGGATGCTCGGCGGGGCCGAGGTCGGGTGGGTCCGCCTCACCCGAACGGCCGACCGACTTTTTCTCAGAGTACGTATTGATTTCCCCTGGACACCGGGCTAAAAGTGTCCGTTTGGTCCGGCGGCACGGACTCCCCCCGGCTTCGCAAGCCGAAACTGGGCGGTGGCCTCGGGTCGTCGAGATCGCGGGGACGGTCACGGCGCGGGATGCCGTGTGGGACGGAGGAGTCCGCGGACGTCGAGAACTCGGGGACACCGAGCGTTCGGGCCTGAACTCGTTTCCCGCTCTCGCTCGCCGTCGTGAGCTTGAACACGCCGGCGCTTGGAGAGACGGGTTTCCGGATCGCGTACCGAACGAGCGACGCTCCGCACTCTAGGACACCGCGGCGGACGCCGGTTGGCGTGCCGCACGTGGGAGAAAACCCGGTTGAGCTCCACGCTGGAAGTGTGCGTACGACGTGTTCGGCGTCGTGCCGAACGCGAGAAAGCGAGAGCCTCGGCGTACGGAAGGTTTTCGACGCATGGCGAGAAACTCTAAAAAACTCGAACGAAACAAGATCAAGCGACCGGCGGGTCCGCTCGCGATTCCGGATGCGGTCGAGCTCGTGCTCAACTTCGAGGGCGCGAAGTTCGACGAGACGGTCGAGCTCGCGGTCAAGCTCGGAATCGATCCCAAGAAACAGGCGCTCCGCGGCGCGGTCTCACTCCCGCACGGAATCGGGAAGACCGTGCGCGTGATCGCGTTCGCCGAGGGCGACGCGGCGACGGCGGCGACCGACGCCGGCGCGGCCGAGGTCGGCGGCGAAGAGCTGGCTAAGAAGATCATGGACGGTTGGCTCGACTTCGACGTCGCGATCGCGCACCCCGCGATGATGCGTCACGTGGGAAAGCTCGGACGAGTGCTCGGGCCGCACGGGAAGATGCCGTCGCCGAAATCGGGGACCGTCACCGACAACGTCGGCCAGGCAGTTCGGGATTTCGTCGCCGGCAAGATCGAGTTTCGGGCGGACGACGGCGGTAACGTCCACGCTCCCGTGGGGAAGAAGTCATTCAAGCGCGACCAATTGGTGGAGAACATTCGGGCGTTCCTCGACCACCTCGTTTCGATCAAGCCCGCGGCGGCGAAGGGAGTGTACCTCCAGAAGGCGGCGATCTCCGCGACCATGAGTCCCGGCGTCCCGCTCGTCCTGTCGGCGTAAGCCGGCATCTCGAAGTCGGCTCGGGCCGCTCCGGATTGGAGCGGGACGCGAGCCCGGGCGACGAGACGGCCGCGGTCGGCTCGCCCGTGGATCCCGCGGGAAATCCACTGACGATAGCGTGAAACGACGATGGCAAAAGAACTCAAAAACCTGATTTGCGACGATCTGCGGCGCGCGTTCTCCGATCTCGACGGTTGCGTCCTGATCGACTACCGCGGACTCAACGCGGAACAAACCGTCGATCTCCGGTCTGTGCTCCGCGAGTCCGGTGTGCGGATGAATGTCGTTCGAAACCGTCTCGCGCGGCGCGTGCTCGCAGAGATGGGAGCGCCCGACGACTTCTGCGACCAGCTTCGTGGACCGATCGCGGTTCTATTCGGAGGGGACGGAGCGTTCACGGCGTCGAAGGGCGTCGCGAAATGGCGGAAGAAGAACCGCGACCTCGCCGAGATTCGCGGGGGCCTCTTTCAGGGGCGTGCGCTGACGCCCGAAGACGTCGGTCGACTCGCCGATATTCCCGAGCCGGACGTCCTGCGGGCGACTCTGGCCGCGACCTTCATGTCGCCGCTCACGCACCTCAGCTCGTGCGCGCAGAGTCTCGTCTCTCATCTGGCGGGTTGCGCGAAAGCGCAGCACGAGGCCGCGAGCTGAGCGTCATGAATCTCCGGGAAGAGGGAACGAGGGGAATCCGAACGTAAGCGAAAGTGACCGCGCTCGGCAGCGGCGCAATCGGTCGACGTTGACGCCGACCGACAGCATGAGAAAACCGGACCGTCGAGAAACTGGGACCGTCGCGAGTGCGTCCCGGTCGACCTCGGTGGTGAACGACGAAACGAGTGAAATCGAACCAAGGAGCGTCGTAAACGATGAGCGAAGAAGCCACCGAAACCAAAACCTACAGCGAGAAGGTCACCCAGATCGTCGACCTCTTTCTGGACCTGAACGTGATGGAGCTCCTCGAGCTTCAGGACGCCCTCGAGGCGAAGGGCATCAAGCCAGCGGCGGCGGCGGCCGTCGCCGTGGCGGGCCCGGCCGGCGGCGGCGAAGCCGCGGCTGAGGAGAAGACCACGTTCGACGTGATTCTGAAGAGTGGCGGCGGGAACAAGATCCCCGTCATCAAGGAGGTCCGTGCGATTACGAGCCTCGGCCTCAAGGAGGCGAAGGCTCTGGTCGACGGCGCGCCGAAGCCGGTCAAGGAAGGCGTGCCGAAGGAAGAAGCCGAGAAGATCAAGGCGCAGCTCGAAGAGGCGGGGGCCGAAGTCGAGCTGCAGTGAGTTCGATGGTTTCGCCGCCCCGACGGTCGATGGACGCTGGCCGCGAGTTTCGGCCGCAGCCGGTTTCCTTCGACCGGGAGAGCTCAGCGCGGCGGCGGAAACGGTGTCGGCGTCGTCTGCGCGGGCGTTCCGCGCGGCGGTCATTCGAGCTCGGATTGGCGGAGGGGTGAAGGAGAGGAGTCGGAGCGGCGCATCCGGGTGCCGCGGCGAGATCGACCGGCGCAGCGCGAGCGCGCGCGTGGGATCGGTGCCGAGCGGTTCAGACGAGCGAGCTGAGGCGCCTCGGTTCGGAACCAAGGACGCCGCTGTTCGCCGGGGTTTTTCGCCGAGCCCTACCGTCGATTCCCGCGGAGCCGAAATCGAGTGCACGAGAGCGAACGAGTGGAGTGCGGGATGACCGCTGCCCCGGACCGGCAGCGCAGTCGCAGCATACGTAACGGGTGCCCGGAAGAGCGAGTCGGCCGTACCCGAGGGAGGTTTCGTCGATGTCTTTAGCGATCCGTCGCTACGGTAAGCAGCGGAAAACCGTTGATATCCCCAACCTGATGCGCCTCCAGCTCGACGCGTACGAACGCTTCTTGCAGGCCGACGTTCACTATACGGACCGGGAGTGCGTCGGGCTCGAGGCGATCCTGCGCGAGATCTTCCCGATCAAGAGCTACGACGGGAAGATTTCCCTCGAGTTCGTCGGCTACGAGCTGGGACGACCGCGCTACTCGCCGGAGGAGTGCCGGCAGCTCCGGCTCACGTTCGGCATGCCGTTCAAGATTCGGGTTCGACTCGAGAAGGACGAGCCGATCGAGGAAGAGGTCTACCTCGGTGAGCTCCCGATCATGATCGGCGGCGGCGAATTCATCATCAATGGCGCCGAGCGCGTGATCGTGAGCCAGCTCCACCGCTCGCCAGGTGTCGATTTCTCCGAAGAGCTGCACACGAGCGAGAAGCGACTCCATTGCTGTCGGATCATTCCGGAGCGAGGAAGCTGGATCGAGCTCAACGTCTCGAAGAAGGACATTCTGACGATTCGCATCGATCAGAGTGGAAAGTTCCCGGCGACGTGCTTTCTCCGCGCGATGGCCGAAGAGTTCTCGTCCGACCGATCGATCCTCGAGCTTTTCTATCCCGTCAAGGACGTTCGTCTCTCCGGCGAGAAGTGGCTCGACAAGGTGATCGGTTCGGTTTCCGCCGATGACATCATCGAAGAGTCGAGTGGCGAAGTTCTGCTCGAGTGCGGCGAAGTCATCACCGAGACGTTCGCCCAATCGCTCTTCAACGACAAGGAGAAGCGGCAGGTCGGCGGAAAGGACCGCGTCCTCCGCGTGCTCGCCGAGGTGAAGGATCCCCTCGTGCTCAACACGCTCAAGGAGGACCTCTCGAAGAACCACGAGGACGCGCTCATTCGCATCTATCAGCGTCTGCGCCCCGGGAACCCGTCGCAGATTGCGAAAGCGAAGGAGCTTTTCCACGAGAAGTTCTTCAACGCGAGCAAGTACCGACTCGGACGCGTCGGTCGTTTCCGCATCAATCGGAAGTTCGATCAGAACGTCTCCGAGACGGAGATGGTTCTTCACAAGGAAGACATCATCAACTCGATCCAGTACGTGCTGGATCTCCGTGGCGGCATCGGCGAAGTGGACGACATCGACCACCTCGGAAACCGCCGCGTTCGCACGATCGAGGAACTCGCCGGCGAGGAGCTCCGCAAGGGCTTCCTGAAGCTCAAGCGCACCGTGCAGGAGCGCATGAGCATCATGGACAAGGAAGCGCTCACGCCGCGGAGCGTGATCAATTCGAAAACGATCTCGAGCGCGATCGAGTTCTTCTTTGGCCGTGGCGAGCTTTCTCAGGTCGTCGACCAAACGAATCCGCTCTCTCAGCTTACGCACGAGCGCCGGCTGAGTGCGCTCGGTCCCGGCGGGCTCAACCGAAAGCGCGCCGGATTCGAGGTGCGTGACGTTCACATCTCTCACTACGGGCGGATTTGTCCGATCGAGACGCCCGAAGGTACGAACATCGGTCTCATCTCGTCGCTCGGTTGCTACGCCGCGATCGACCAGTACGGGTTCCTCATCACCCCGTACCAGGAGGTGAAGAACGGGAAGCTCACGAAGAAGATCGTGTTCCTGCGGGCCGACGAGGAAGAGAACAAGTGGATGGCCCCGGCGGACACCGAAGTCGATAGCTCGGGGAAGCTCATCGGGAGTGTCGTCCTCGCTCGACACAACGGTGACTTCAAACTCGTTCGTCCCGGTGATATCGAATACATCGACGTCTCCCCACAGCAGATGGTCGGGGTCTCGGCGGCGCTGATTCCGTTTCTCGAGCACGACGACGCGAACCGCGCGCTCATGGGATCGAACATGCAGCGTCAGGCGGTTCCACTCCTCAAAACGGAGCCACCGCTCGTCGGCACGGGTATGGAAGAGTCCGTGGCGCAGTTCTCGGGCATGGTCGTTCGAGCGCGGCGAGACGGAGTCGTTTCGAGTGTCGATGCCGGAAAGGTCGTCGTCGACGGTCAAGACGTCTACGAGATGCGCAAGTTCCAGAAGCTGAACGAGCGCA
Source organism: Planctomycetota bacterium (assembly GCA_965223845.1). Taxonomy (GTDB): domain Bacteria; phylum Planctomycetota; class UBA8108; order UBA8108; family SXIK01; genus CBDCXR01. The sequence continues at coordinate 1,019,914 of CBDCXR010000004.1, forward strand.
CCTGCCTGAACCAGAAGCCGATCGTGAAGCCGGGCCAGAAGGTCGCGCAGGGCGAGATCCTCGCGGACGGCGCGGCGACGCGGGAGGGAGAGCTCTCCCTCGGACGCAATGTGCTCGTCGCGTTCATGAGCTGGGACGGCTACAACTTCGAGGACGCGATCCTCGTGAGCGAGCGGCTCGTGGAAACGGATGCGTACACCTCCGTCCACCTGGACGAATTCGAGGTGGAGATCCGCGAGACGAAGCTCGGCCGCGAGGAGTTCACGCGCGAGATTCCGAACGTCTCCGAGCGCGTGCTCCGGAACCTCGACGAGACCGGCGTCGTGCGCATCGGGACGACCGTGCGTCAGGGCGACATCCTCGTCGGAAAGGTCGTGCCGAAGTCGAAGAGCGAGCTCTCGCCGGAGGAGAAGCTTCTCCACGCGATCTTCGGGCGGGCGGGCGAAGACGTGAAGAATGACTCGCTCGAGGTGCCGTCGGGCGTCGAAGGCGTCGTCATCGGAGCGCATCGCTTCTCGAGGAAGTCGTATGTGACGGACGAGGACCGCAAGCAGAGCAAGGAAGACCTCGCGCAGGCCGAATCCGAGTACGCGAAGAAGCGAACCGAGCAGATTGACGGTCTCGTCACCGAGCTCACGAAGATCATCGGGAAGAAGCCGACGGGGATCGACGGTAAGTCCGTGAGCGTAACGGCTCTCGACGACCTCGAGACGGCATCCGCGATCAAGATGCAGCTCCCGGTCGAGAAGCTCATCGAAGGCCGAACCGAGAAGAAGCAGCAGCAGATCAAGGACTGCCTGCGGATTCATTTCGCGAAGCTCGAGGCGATCGAAGACCAACGCACCCGAATGACGAATCGGCTGACGCGCGGGGACGAGCTTCCGCCGGGCGTCCTCGAGATGGTGAAGGTCTACGTCGCCACGAAGCGAAACCTCTCGGTTGGCGACAAGATGGCCGGGCGCCACGGAAACAAGGGCGTCATCGCGAAGATCCTGCCGGTCGAGGACATGCCCTTCCTCGAGGACGGCACGACGATCGACATGGTGCTCAACCCGCTCGGTGTACCTTCGCGAATGAATCTCGGGCAAATCCTCGAGACGCATCTCGGCTGGGCCGCGAGCCGACTCGGATTCCGGGCGATCACGCCGGTGTTCGACGGTTGCTCGGAAGAAGAAATTCGCGCCGCGCTGCGCGAGGCTGAGCTGCCGGAAGACGGGAAGGCTCAGCTCTTCGACGGGCGCACCGGCGAGTCGTTCGAGCAGAAGGTGACCGTGGGTCAGCTGTACATGCTGAAGCTGCACCATCTCGTCGACGACAAGATCCACGCGCGCGCGACCGGACCGTACTCTCTCATCACGCAGCAGCCGCTCGGCGGAAAGGCGCGGTTCGGTGGACAGCGCTTCGGGGAGATGGAAGTCTGGGCGCTCGAAGCCTACGGAGCGGCGAACATTCTGCAGGAGCTGCTCACCGTCAAATCGGACGACGTGGACGGCCGCGCGAAGATCTACGAGTCGATGGTGAAGGGCGAGAACACGCTCGAGCCCGGCACGCCGGTTTCGTTTCACGTGCTCACGCACGAAATCAAGGGGCTCGGACTCAACATCGAGCTGCAGAAATCGCGACCGGATGTCGCGCCGAGTCCCGGCGGCGGTCCGAGCGATTCTCCGCCTCCGTCCCCGGGAGCGGGCGCCGGCGGCCGTCTGAGCGCGATTCCCACCGACGGGTCCGGAACGACCTCGAACTGACGTGCCCGGTCGGAGCGCGGGCGGATCGGATTTCGATCCCGCGCGCTCCGATCGCGGCAACCGCAACATTTTCTGACGAAAGACCGCCGCGCGCTTGACGACGAGCGCGCGCGAGTGAACGACGATCCACTAGAGGAGTCTTCCATGGTCGATACGGCCTACGAACGCGTAAACGACTACAGCGGCGTTCACATCCGACTGGCTTCTCCGAACGACATCCTCTCTTGGTCCTACGGCGAAGTGAAAAAGCCGGAGACCATCAACTACCGCACCTACCGACCGGAGAAGGACGGGCTCTTCTGCGAGCGCATCTTCGGGCCGGAGCGCGACTGGGAGTGCTTCTGTGGGAAGTACAAGGGGATCAAGCACCGCGGAATCATCTGTGACCGCTGCGGTATCAAGATCACGCATTCCCGCGTGCGGCGCGAGCGAATGGGGCACATCAACCTCGCGGCGCCCGTCGTTCACATCTGGTTCTTCAAGGCGATGCCGTCGCGGCTCGGCAATCTCCTCGCGATGAAGACGTCGAACCTCGAGCGAGTGATCTACTACCAGGACTATGTCGTCATCGATCCGGGCGACACTCAGCTCAAGGAGAAGCAGCTCCTCACGGAAGAGGAGTTCCGGATGTGCCGAGAGAAGTACGGCGACTCGTTCGAGGCGGACACGGGCGCCGAGGCGGTGCGGAAGCTGATCCAGCACATCGATCTCGAGAGCCTCGTCGAAGAGCTGAAAGCCGAGCTCAAGACGACGAAGAGCAAGCAGAAGACGAAGGAGCTGATCAGTCGGCTCAAGATCGTGAAGGCGATCCTCGACTCCGGAAACCGTCCGGACTGGATGATCCTCGACGTCGTGCCGGTGATCCCGCCGGATCTCCGTCCGCTCGTTCTCCTCGAGAGCGGAAACTTCGCGACGAGCGATCTCAACGATCTTTACCGGCGTCTCATCAACCGGAACAACCGGCTGAAGAAGCTGCTCGACCTGAACGCGCCGGAGGTGATCATCCGGAACGAAAAGCGGATGCTCCAGCACTCCGTAGACGCGCTCATGGACAACAGCCGGTGCCGCCGGCCGGTCCTCGGGTCGAACAATCGACCGCTGAAGTCGCTTACCGACATGATCAAGGGTAAGCAGGGTCGCTTCCGGGAAAACCTGCTCGGAAAGCGCGTCGACTACAGCGCGCGTTCGGTGATCACCGTCGGTCCGGAGCTCCAGCTTCATCAGTGCGGACTGCCGAAGAAGATCGCGCTCGAGCTCTACCAGCCGTTCATTATCCGTCGCCTGAAAGAGCTCGGTCACGCCGACACGATCAAGAGCGCGAAGAAGATGCTCGAGCGGAAGGACGAGGAGGTCTGGGACATCCTCGAGGATGTCATCCACGAGCATCCCGTGCTTCTCAATCGCGCGCCGACGCTTCACCGAATGGGGATTCAGGCGTTCGAGCCGGTCCTCATCGAGGGAAACGCGATCAAGATCCATCCGCTCGTCTGCGAGGGATTCAACGCCGATTTCGACGGCGATCAGATGGCGGTTCACCTCCCGCTCTCGATCGAGGCTCAGGTGGAAGCCTCGACCTTGATGCTCTCGACGAACAACGTGTTCTCGCCCGCGAGCGGACGTCCCGTCATCGCGCCGTCGCAGGACATCGTCCTCGGCTGCTACTACCTGACCGCCGCGCTTCCCTACGACACCGGCGAGGACGTCCGTACGTTCAGCGACCGGATGGAGGTCTTCCGCGCACACGGCGCGTCGAAGATCAACTTCCACACGCGCGTCAAAGTCCGGCTCGGCGAAAACGTGAGCATCGTCGACCGCAGCGGCGTGCAAACGAGCGAGAGCGGCGTTCTCGAGACCACGGCCGGGCGCATCTTTTTCAATGACATCCTCCCGGAGGGGATGAGCTTCTACAACCTCGAGATGACCAAGAGCAATCTGAGCCGGGTCATCCACGACTGCTACCAGCTCCTCGGCCGGCGCTCAACGCTCAGCCTTCTCGACGACCTCAAGGATCTCGGCTTCAAGATCGCGACGATCGCCGGCCTCTCGTTCGCGAAGGAGGATCTCCGCGTTCCGGAGTCAAAGGCCAAGGTGATCGCCGAGACGCAGACCGAGGTCGAGCGAGTCGAGAAGCAGTACCAAGCGGGTGTCATCACCGACATCGAGCGCTACAACATGATCATCGATCACTGGACGAGCGCGACGGAGCGCATCGGTGAAGACATGATCGGCGCGCTCAAGAACGACGAGCGCGACGGGACGCCGGTGCTGAATCCCATCTACATGATGGTCGATTCCGGTGCGCGCGGAAGCTCGACACAGATCCGTCAGCTCGCCGGAATGCGTGGTCTCATGGCCAAGCCGTCGGGAAAGATCATCGAAACTCCGATCAAGGCGAGCTTCCGCGAAGGCTTGCGGGTCCTCGAGTACTTCTCCTCCACCCACGGTGCCCGGAAGGGACTCGCGGACACGGCGCTCAAGACGGCCGACTCCGGTTACCTCACGCGCAAGCTCGCGGACGTCGCTCAGAACGTTGTGATCACCGAGCACGACTGCGGCACGCTCAACGGCATCACGAAGGGCGTGATCTACAAGGGCGACAAGGTCGAGATCCCCCTCGTTCGAAGCATCACCGGGCGGGTCGCTCGCGACAAGATCGTCGATATCGTGTCCGACGAGGTGATCGTCGAGGAAAACCAGCTCATCACGGAAAAGGTCGCGCAGCGCATCGAATCGATGCGCTACGACAAGATCCGCGTGCGCTCGCCGCTAACCTGCGAGAGCGCTCTCGGCGTGTGTCGGTGCTGCTACGGCATGGACCTGTCCACCGGGCGCACCGTCGAGAGCGGGCTCGCGGTCGGAATCATCGCGGCGCAGTCGATCGGCGAGCCGGGAACGCAGCTCACGATGCGGACGTTCCATATCGGCGGAATCGCCTCGAAGTCGGTCGAGGAGACCGGCGTAACCGCGAAGCGTAAGGGTCGCGTTCAGTTCAGCAACTTGAAGGTGATCGCCAACGACCAAGGTCAGACGATCGTCCTCAACCGCACTGGCGAGATCGCGATCCTCGACGCGAAGGGAATCGAGCTCGAGCGCCACGAGGTGCCGGCGGGAGCCGTCGTCCTCGTGAACGAGGGCGACGAGATCAAGTCCGGAACGGAGATCGCGCAGTGGGATGCGCACATGATCCCGATCATCGCGGACAAAGGCGGAATCGCGGAGTACGACGACATCGTCGACGGCGTCACGATGAAGCTCGAGGAAGATCCGGTGTCGAAGACCATGCGACGCCAGATCATCGAGCACAAGGGCGAGCTCCATCCGCAGATCGTCATCAAGGACACGAACGGCGAGCCCCTCGCCATGTACCCGATTCCGGAGAAGGCCTACGTCGAGGTCGAGCCCGGGCAGAAGGTCGGTGCGGGAACGCTCCTCGCGAAAACCCCTCGCGAGATGAGCGGAACGCAGGACATCACGGGAGGTCTGCCGCGCGTCACTGAGCTTTTCGAAGTGCGCCGGCCGAAGAATCCATCCGTGATTGCAGAAATCGACGGCTCGGTCGAGCTCGGCGAGAAGAAGCGCGGGAAGGCGACCATCCTCGTCCGCAACGATTCGGGCATGGAGGTCTCACACGTCATTCCGCACGGCAAGCACTTCCGCGTTCACCGCGGGGACGTCGTCGAAGCCGGAGACGCCCTCGTCGACGGGCCACTCGTCCCGAAAGACATCCTCCGGATCAACGGAGAGGAAGCCGTCCAGCAGTACCTCCTCCGGGAAATCCAGAACGTCTACCGCTCGCAGAACGTGACGATCGACGATAAGCACATCGAGATCATCATCGCGCAGATGCTGCGGAATATCGAAGTCGTCGACTCCGGCGATACGGAGCTGCTGCCGGGGACGGTGATCGACAAGTACCGCTTCCGGAAGATCAATCAGGAGACCGTCAAGCTCGGGAAGAAGCCCGCGACCGCGGAGCCGCTCCTTCTCGGGATCACCAAGGCGTCGCTCCACTCGGAGAGCTTCATTTCGGCGGCGAGCTTCCAGGAGACGACCAAGGTGTTGACCGAGGCTGCGCTCGCGGGTAAAACCGACAGCCTTGTCGGCCTCAAAGAGAACGTCATCCTAGGGCACCTCGTGCCGGCTGGCACCGGGTTCAAGGAGTTCCTCGGGCGAACCGTCAAGAAGCTCGGCGAGCCCGTCGCGCGACGTGTGGAAAGCGTCAGGTTCGAGGAGGTCGACGCACCCGCGGAGGTCGGGATCGCCGAAGGCGACAGCCCGACTCCGTCCGATGCGGTCGTCGCGCCTACCGATGAGATCGGTTCGTAGCTTCGGAGCGAACGTGTCCAGCCCATCCCCCAGGGGAATCTCAGAGAGGCGCGCGTAGGGAATTCAGAGAGGATCGATGCCGACCTTCAACCAGCTGGTCCGCAAGGGCCGAAAGAAAGTTCCCCGAAAGAGCAAGGCGCCAGTCCTCGACCAGTGCCCGCAGCGGCGTGGCGTGTGCCTTCAGGTGCGCACCATGACCCCGAAGAAGCCGAATTCGGCCCTTCGGAAGATCGCTCGCGTTCGACTCACGAACGGGAAAGAGATCACGGCGTACATCGGCGGCGTCGGACACAACATACAGGAGCATTCGATCGTCCTGGTCCGCGGGGGCCGCGTGCGCGACCTCCCCGGCGTTCGGTATCACGTCGTGCGCGGGACGCTCGACGCGACGGGTGTCGACGGTCGGAAGCAGGGTCGATCGAAGTACGGAACTAAGGCCAAGTAGACGTAAGCGCAGGGACGAATGGCGTTTAGAGGATCTCGGAAAAAGAAAGACGAAAAGAAGAAGTTCAAGTTCAAGTCGACTGAACGCTTCTTGAAGCCCGATCCGAAGTGCGACAACTTGGTCGTCGCGAAGCTGATCAACAAGATCATGCTCGACGGTAAGAAGTCTGTCGCCCGCCGCGTCGTCTACGACGCCCTCGATATCATCGAGAAGCGCGTCAAGGACCAGGTTCCGCTCGACGTTCTCCTCACCGCCATCAACAACATCAAGCCGCGCCTTGAGGTGCGTTCTCGGCGGGTGGGCGGCGCGACGTACCAGGTCCCCATGGAGGTGAGCGCGCGGCGCCAGCAGACCCTGGCGATCCGGACGCTCGTGGGGAACAGCCGGTCGAAGAAGGGAAAGCCGCTCTCGGTGCGACTCGCTGACGAGCTGATCGACGCTTACAACCACCAGGGAGCGTCGATTCAGTGGCGGGAGAATACGCACAAGATGGCGGAGGCGAACAAGCTGTTCGCCCACTTCGCCTGGTAAGTCGGTTCCTCTCGGGGGCGTCGCGAGGCCCCTCTGCGCTCGGCCCGCCGGAACGAATGTACCCCGGCGATGCGCTCGGTGTGTCGGTGCGCACTCGGGAACATTCCGTCGCCGCGGCGGTGAGTCTTCTGCGCCGTCGCACGCGTACGAGCTCGGCTTCACCTCGTCGGTTACGAGCGTGGGCGGGCGGGGTCCCCAAGTGATCGGTGGAGCGCGCGAGCCTGGCTTCGACCGGTTCGCCGGATTGTGGCCCGGCTTCCGCTTCGTTCGCGCGTTCGCGGGACCTCGTGGTGGAATCCTCGCACCAACGGACGCGGGTTCGGCCTGGGGATGCCCGCAAATCAACGGTCGCGCGAGCGCCGTCGACGACCGTTCGAGGGGTGATTCTGACCGGTCGAAGTTTGCGGGCGAGGTTGGTGTCAGTTCCCTGTTGACAGCCGACCCCGAAAATCTATAATTTCAATCTTTACCCTCCGAGCCGGGTAACCCTTAGTTTAAGCACCATAAGGGTTTACGTGGATCGGCCACGGCGAGATCAGGCGCCTTTCGGCACCCTTCGGGGTCGATCGAGGGGTGATTTTGTCTCTGAACCGTTCGGGCTGATCCCATTCGGCGGGGGTGCCCACCGCGAATTGGCGTTGAGCCGCGGTTCCCGCGTCGACCCGCCAGGTGGCAACGACCGGTCGTCGACCCGGCGCGAAGACTCGCGCGGCGACGATTTCACCCGGCGTGTGCCGCAGCGGCGACGGCCCGAATCGGACGGTGAATTCGGTGTGCCCGCAGATCGGGGGGACGTCGCGGCGCGGAGCCTCGCGCGAGGGCGATCGCCGACCCGCGCGAGGCGTCGCGGTCAATCACGATGGAGCGCGGCTTCTGCCGCAGCCGGCGAGAGGCCGGAACGGAATGAAGATTCGAATTCGGATGGAAGCCTACGACCACAAGGTGCTCGATCGAGCCGCCTTGGACATCGTCGAGACCGCGAAGCGCACGGGTGCGAAGGTCAACGGACCGGTCCCGCTCCCGACGCGGATCGAACGGTACACGGTCAACCGCTCTCCCCACGTCAACAAGAAGTCGCGCGAGCAGTTCGAGATCCGGACGCACAAGCGCCTCATCGACATTTCCGAGCCCACGGGAAAAACGATGGACGCTCTGCGGAAGATCAACATGCCCGCGGGCGTCAATCTGCATATGAAGGCCTAGCGCTCAGCTTTCACCGAGCTGAGCTTTTTTTTTGCTCGTCCGGGGGCCAACCGGCGCCGGCGGGCCGGTGAGATTCATCGGTTCAGAAGAGATTCGGCAGAGATTCAGCGCCTTGTTCGCTGCCCGCGACTGAGAACCATGGCTAGTCAGACACGACAGAACAAGAAATCGCTTCTCGGGAAGAAAGTCGGGATGACCCGCGTGTTTAGCGAGGACGGGAAGCATGTACCCGTCACGGTCATCCAGGCTGGCCCCTGCACCGTGCTCCAGGTTCGGACGGCGGAGAAGGACGGCTACACGGCCGTGCAGCTCGCGTTCGACGACGTACGGAAGCGGCGGAAGAAGCCGCAGCAGGCGGTGTACGACAAGCTGGGCTGCGCCCAGAAGCGTTTGGTGCGCGAAGTCCCGCACGTCGATCCGTCGGACATCCAGACGGATGGGGAAGACGGCGGCGAGGTCGCCCCCGGTTCGACGGTGAACGTCAGCGTCTTCGAGGGCGTTGCGCGCGTCGACGTCGGCGGCGTCTCGAAGGGACGCGGCTTCTCCGGCGGTGTTCGTCGCCACGGGTTCTCGACCGGCGACGAATCACACGGTGGGAAGAGCGTGAGGCTTCGCGGAAGTACGGGAATGCACACGGATCCGGGTCGCGTTCTCAAGGGAACGAAGATGCCCGGTCAGTACGGCAACAAGAAGTGCAAGGTCAGAAACCTCGACGTCGTGAGCATCGACCCCGAGGAGAACTTGCTCGTCGTCAAGGGAGCGGTGCCCGGACCGAACGGTGGGTACCTCTACATCGAGGAGAGCCTGTCGTGAGTGCTGCCGAACCCGTCTCCGTTCCGGTGAAAGATCCGTCGGGGAACGACGTCGGAAATCGAGAGCTGCCGACGGCGGCCGTCGACACGCGTATCCGCTACCGACTCCTCAAAGATTCCGCCGTCATGTATCTCGCCAACCAGCGCCGCGGCACGCACAAGACGAAGTCGCGCAGCGAGGTTGCCGGTGCGACGTCGAAGCCGTGGCGTCAGAAGGGGACGGGGCGGGCTCGCGCTGGCTCCCGCAAGTCGCCGGTGTGGCGTGGGGGAGGAGTTGCGTTCGGTCCGCGTCCGCGCGACTACTCCTACTCGATCAATCGCAAGCAAAAGCAGCTCGCCGTGCGTTCGGCGTTGCTCGGTAAGGTTCGTGACGGTCAGGTTCTCGTGCTCGACGGCCTCGAGCTCGACCGCCCGAGCACGAAGACGCTCGCGTCCGCACTCCGGGCGTGCGGCGTGAATGGGCGGTGCCTCATCGGTCTCGACACGCACGACCGTACGATCACCCTCTCGGCACGAAACATCCCGGGAGTGAAGGTGGCGCCGGTGGCTGAATGGAACGCGCTCGATCTCCTCAACGCGCGGTCGGTCGTTCTTTTTCCCGGCGCGGTCGATCGCCTCGGGACGACGGTCGGAGCCCGCCGGGCGGCACGCGTCGACGCGGCACGGGCCGAGACGGAGGCGTAGGTTCGCGATGGATATTCACGAAGTACTCAAACGTCCCGTTCTTTCGGAGAAGAGCTCCCGCGGGATGGAGAACCAGAACGCTTACGTATTCGAGGTTCATCCCCAGGCGAACAAGATCCTCGTCCGGAAGGCGATCGAGACGCTCTTCGGCGACATCAAGGTCGTCAAGGTCAACATTCGCAATCGCAAAGGTCGTCTGAAGCGAGTCGGCCGGAGCGTCGGTTACACGAAGGACCGAAAGGAAGCCATCGTGACGCTCCGACCCGGCGACAAGCTCGACGTGTACTGATCCATGGGAATTCGCATCTACAAGCCGACGAGTCCCGGGCGCCGCGGCGGGAGTGTGTCCGATTTTTCGGACATCACGAAGAAGACTCCGGAGAAATCGCTCCTCGTCAAGCTGAAGAAGCACAGCGGCCGGAACAATCGCGGACGCATCACCATGCGTCACCACGGAGGTGGGCATAAGCCCGTTTACCGGCTGGTCGATTTCAAGCGGAACAAGGCCGGCGTGCCGGCCAAGGTGGCCGCGATCGAGTACGACCCGAATCGGTCGGCGCGCATCGCGCTCCTTCACTACGCCGACGGCGAGAAGCGATACATCATCGCTCCGGCGGATCTGACGGTTGGGAAGACGGTCGTCTCCGGCGAGGCGGCGGAGCCTGTCGTCGGGAATTCGATGCCGCTCGCGCAGATTCCTCTCGGAATGCAGATCCACAACATCGAGCTCCGGCCGGGCCAAGGCGGAAAACTCGTTCGCTCGGCGGGGACATCTGCGACGCTGCAGGCGAAGGAGGGGAGCTACGCGCTCATTCTCCTGCCGTCGAAGGAGGTGCGCCGCATTCACCTCACTTGCCGCGCGACCATCGGTGAAGTCGGAAACAGCGAGCACCAGAACATCAAGATCGGAAAAGCGGGACGAAACCGCTGGCGCGGCATTCGTCCGACCGTTCGGGGCTCGGCGATGAATCCAGTCGCGCATCCGATGGGTGGAGGGGAAGGTCGACGTTCCGGCGGACGTCACCCGAAATCGAAGTGGGGGGTCCCGTCGAAGGGCGGGAAGACGAGAAACCGGCGGAAACAGTCGAGCAAGCACATCGTGAGAAGGCGGAAGTAGCCCATGGGACGGTCGCTGAAGAAGGGTCCGTATATCGACGCGAAGCTCCTCAAAAAGGTGGAGTCGCAGGGTCGAAGCGACGCGCCGATCAAAACCTGGGCGCGGGCGTGCACGATCATCCCCGAGTTCGTCGGGTTGACCTTCATGGTGCACAACGGCAAGGACTTCAAGAAGGTTTACGTGACCGAGAACATGGTCGGGCACAAGCTCGGCGAGTTCTCCCTCACCCGCACGTTTCGCGGGCACGGTGGCGGGAGGAAGGGAAAGTAATCCGAGGAATCGAGTTCGGAGCTCGGCCGCGTGCCCACGGACGACGACATGTACAAGGCAACTCACAAGTACGCGCGAATCTCGGCTCGGAAGGCCCGGCTGGTCATCGACATGATCCGCGGCGAGCCCGTCGAGTCCGCGCTCAGTAAGCTGAAGTTTTGTCCGCGCCGCGCCGCGCCGATGATCCGAAAGGTCGTCCAGTCGGCGGTGGCGAACGCGACGCAGAAGGACGGTCTCGATGCGGACGAGCTCCTCGTCTGGCGGTGTTACGTCGACGAAGGGCCGACGATGAAGCGATGGCGCCCGCGCTCGATGGGGCGCGCGTTCCCGCGGCTCCGGCGGTCGTGTCACCTGAGCGTCGAGCTGCGACGCGCGGAAGACGTCGCGGAGAACTGACCTGCGGGAAACGGGCGCTCAGCCGGTAACGACAGTACTCAGGAAACGGAAACGGAATGGGACAAAAGGTTCACCCGACTGGGTTTCGCATCGGGATCACCGAGAACTGGCGCTCGCGCTGGATCGCGAATAAGCAGCAGTACGGCAAGCTGCTGATTCAGGACCAGCTCATCCGCCGGTACATCAAGCGCGAGTTCGAACAGGCGGGCATCCCGCTCATCGAAATCGAGCGCGATCGCGAGCGGCTGCACGTCTACCTGCACACCTCACGGCCCGGCGTCATCATCGGCCGGAAGGGAGCGAAGGTCGAGCAGCTGAAGGAAGATCTCGAAGCGATCTGCGGTCAGGAGGTCAAGCTCGAGATCCGCGAGATTTCGACGCCGGAGCTCGACGCCCAGCTCGTCGCCGAGTCGGTGGCGATGCAGCTCTCGAAGCGCGGAACGTTTCGCCGGGTCATGAAGATGGCTCTCAAGGCGACGATGGAGCGCGGCGCGCTCGGAGTGAAGCTGCGGGTGGCGGGACGCCTGGGCGGCGCGGAGATGGCCCGGCGCGAGGCGTTCGCCGAGGGAAAGATCCCGCTCCAAACATTGCAAGCTCACGTCGACTACGGCTTCGCGGAAGCGAAGACGACTTACGGTTCGATCGGCGTCAAGTGTTGGATTTACCACGGCCAGTACAGCGCGGAGGAACAGAGCCATGGCTCTCATGCCAAAAAGGGTTAAGTTCCGTAAGCACCAGCGCGGACGCGCGTACGGTTGTGCCACGCGCGGCAATTACGTCGCGTACGGCGAGTTCGGACTTCAGTCGCTCGACGCCGGATGGATTCGTGCGAATCAAATCGAAGCCGGTCGCGTGACGGCGAACCGAGCCGTCGGAGGCGAAGGACGCATCTACATTCGCATCTTCCCGGACAAGCCGATCAGCTCGAAGCCGGCCGAGACGCGAATGGGGAAGGGGAAGGGCGAACCGGACTACTACGCCGCCGTCGTCCGACCGGGCACGATCCTCTACGAGGTCGGCGGAGTCCCCGAAGACGTCGCGCGTCAGGCGCTCAATCGAATTTCCCACAAGCTTCCCGTCCGCGTCCGTATGGTGCGGCGACATCCTAAGGTCTGAGTACGAGGCTCCGCCATAGGCGGGAGAGAACGAGCGATGCAGCTCAAGGAAATCCGGGGACTGCCGGACGACGAGATTCGGGTCGAGCTCGAGAAGGCCCGCGAAAAGCTGTTCCGCATCCGCTTCCAGGCCAAGGGCAAGGACGTCGAGAATCCGGGACAGATGACGAATATCAGACGGTCGATCGCGCGGATGCTCACCGTGTTGCGGGAGCGCCAGATCAAGGCCGCGGCACAGTGAGTGAACGGGCCGCGGTAAAGGGAGTCATAGAATGAGTTCGGAGTCCTCGTCGAGCCGCAAGCAGCCTCGCACCGTGACCGGTGTGGTGAGCAGCGACAAGATGAACAAGACCCGGTCGGTGACGATCCAGCGACTAGTGAAACACCCGCTCTACAAGAAGTACATCCGTCGGCGGACCACCTACAAGGTCCACGATGAGAACAACACTTCTCGCGTCGGGGACAAGGTGCTGATCGCTCGTACGCGACCGCTGTCGAAGACGAAAAGTTGGCGCTTGGTGGAGGTCCTGGAACGCTCGCACTGATCACGGCGCGGCCGAACGGGCCGTCGCGACGGCGGATACCGCCGGTGCGAGGGGAGATCAAGCTATGATCCAGATGCAGACCAAGCTCGACGTCGCGGACAACACCGGCGCCAAGGTCGTCCAGTGTATCCACGTGCTCGGAGGGACGAAGCGGCGCTACGCGCAACTCGGCGACATCATCGTCTGCTCCGTAAAGAAGGCTCTGCCGTCGAGCGACATCAAGCCGGGAACGGTCGTGAAGGGCGTCATCGTCCGCACGAAGAACGCGGTTCGCCGGGACGACGGCTCGTACGTGCGCTTCGACAAGAACGCCGTCGTGCTCGTCGACAACGACAAGAATCCGCGCGGCACTCGAATCTTCGGTGCCGTCGCCCGGGAGCTCCGGCAAAAGAACTACATGAAGATCGTGTCGCTCGCTCCGGAGGTCGTGTGATGAATCTGAAACGTGACGACCTCGTCGTGGTGCTCTCTGGATCGCAAAAGGGCAAGCAGGGTCGAGTGCTCAAGGTGCTCGAAGGGACGGATCAGGTGCTCGTCCAGGGCGTGAACGTGCGCTACAAGCACCTTCGGAGAAGTCAAAAGCATCCCCAGGGCGGCCGCGTCCAGCGGGAGATGCCGATTCCCGCGTGCAAGGTGGCGATCGTCGATCCGAAGACGAACCGTCCGACGCGGGTGGGATATCGAATGGAAGGTGGCCGCAAGGTGCGGTACGCCAAACGGAGCGGTGAACCCGTATAAGCCATGGCGCGCCTCTTAGAGCAGTACAATCGCGAGATCGTTCCGAAGCTGATGGAACAGTTCGGTTCCGGCAACCGGCTCGCCGTTCCACGCCTTCACAAGATCACTCTCAACATGGGAGTCGGTCGCGCGATCGAGAACAACAAGCGGATCGAAGCCGCTGTGCGCGATCTCACGACGATCGCCGGGCAGAAGCCCGTCATCACCAAGGCGAGGAAGTCGATCGCCGGCTTCAAGCTTCGCCAGGGGATGAACGTCGGCGTCAAGGCGACTCTGCGCGGACCGCGCATGTACGAGTTCTTCGACCGCCTCATCGCCGTGGTGATTCCGCGTATCCGCGACTTTCGTGGATTCTCGAAGAAAGCCTTCGACGGCCAAGGAAACTACTCACTGGGGCTCACGGAGCAGCTCGTCTTCCCGGAGATCAAGATCGACGACGTCGAGTTTCCCCAGGGGCTCGACATCACGCTGACGATCGATCGATCGAATCCGGAGCGTTCGCTCGCCCTCATGGAGATGTTCGGATTTCCCTTTAGAAAGTAAAACGCCTGAGACGCGGCGGTGGCCCGTGAGGTCGCGGCACCGCCGATCTCGATCAGGAGGAATGAGGTGGCAAAGACTTCCTGGCGCATCAAGCAACAGAGAACGCCCAAGTTCTCGACGCGGCGCTACAACCGTTGTCAGCTCTGCGGACGTCGACGTTCGTACTACCGCAAGTTTCAGATCTGCCGCGTGTGCTTCCGCACTCTCGCTCTGAAGGGCGAGATCCCGGGAGTGCGCAAGGCGAGCTGGTAATTCGCGGGCGTCGCAGCTCGGCGGTGATCGTGCGGTGCGCGGCGGTGTTTTAGCGGAAAAAAAAGACGGCTGGGAAGAACTTTGCGCCGGGCGCCGGCGCGGCGAATACGGCGTCTTGAGAGACCCTTCGGTGAGACTTGTCGCATGAGTATGACGGACCCGATTGCGGACCTTTTGACTCGAATCCGGAACGCGAACGCGAACGGATACACCGAGGTCAAGATTCCGTATTCGCGCATCAAGAAAGACATCCTTCGCGTGTTGAAGGAACAGGGCTACATCACGGACTACCACTCCGAGATGGCTGGGGCGCGGGCGATTCTCCGCATCGAGCTCAAGTACGGCGACGACGGTGAGAAGGTGATCCAGCACATCCAGCGCGTCTCCAAGCCCGGCCGACGACTTCACTGCGGAACGAAGGAATTGCCGGACGTCCTCAACGGCCTCGGAATCGCAGTCGTGTCGACGTCGAAGGGGGTGATCTCGAACCTCGAGGCGAAGAAGCTCGGCGTCGGCGGCGAGGTGCTCTGCGAGGTTTGGTAGGCCGGCGAGCGAGCTCGGCGAACGAGCTCAGTCGTAGCGGATCGTAGAAACAGTGAGGGCCCTCAAGGGCTAAGAAACGTGTCTCGAATCGGAAAGCTCCCCATCCAGATCCCCGGTGGTGTCAAAGTCGACCAGCGGAAGACGGACGCCGGGACGACCCTCCAGGTCGACGGGCCGAAGGGGAAGCTCAGCTTCCAGTTCCGGCCGGACGTGAACTTCTCCATCGACGACGGTCAGATCCGCGTCGATCGCGTCGGGGACGCCAAGTTTCAGCGTGCCTATCACGGAACGGCGCGCGCGCTCACCGCGAACATGGTTCGCGGGGTGAGCGAAGGCTTCGAGAAGACGCTCGAGATCGAGGGCGTCGGCTACAGCGCCAAGCTCGCCGGAAAGAAGATCACGCTTCAGATCGGATTCTGCCATCCGGTCGATCTCGAGCTTCCCGCGGGGATCGAGGCGGAGGTGCCGAATCAGACGACGATCACCGTGCGCGGGGCCGATCGGCAGGTCGTCGGCGAGTTCGCCGCGAAGATTCGAAAGATCCGTCCGCCGGAACCGTACAAGGGGAAGGGAATCCGCTATCGCGGCGAGCACATCATTCGGAAGACCGGAAAGACTTTCGGTTCGGGAGACTAACGAGCGATCGGGTGAACGCGTCGGAGCGCGCCGGGTGGCGCGAGACGCGACGAGAGCTGGATCGGACCTAGCATGGCTACGAAGAACGAACTCAAGCTGAAGCGCGCGCGGCGGATCCGGCGGAAGTATGTCGTGCGGCGGCGGGTCTTCGGGAACGCCTCGAAGCCGCGGCTGACCGTCTTCCGCAGCAACAAGAATATCTCTTGCCAGTTGATCGACGACTTCAAGCGTGTGACGCTCGCATCGGCGTCGACGCTCTCGAAGGAATTGGCGGCCGGAGGCGGTGGCAACTGCAAGGCCGCGGCGGTGGTCGGGGCGAAGATCGCCGAGAAGGCGAAGTCGCTCGGGATCACCGAAGCGCAGTTCGATCGAAACGGCTACAAGTTTCACGGCCGTCTTCGCGCGCTCGTCGACGCCGCGCGCGAGGGTGGACTCAAGATCTAGATCCGTGGGGGCCTTCGACGCACCGGCCCTACGGAAAGGAGATGGAATTGGCAGACCAATCGACGGGAGCCCCTTCGGGGGGCGGAGCTAAGGACGCCCCGGCCGGGGGCGAGAGCCAGGCGAGTCGACCCGCTCCGAGCCGGGCCGGCGCTGCATCAGCCGGCGGTAGCGGTCCGGGCGGAGGCGGAGGCGGACGCGGACCCGGTGGGGGTCGCGGCGGACCGGGTGGCGGACGAGGTGGTCGAGGCGGACCCGGCGGCGGACGCGGACGCGGACGCGGCGGTCCGGGTGGCCGCGATGGCCGCGGCCGCGGCCGAGACCGCGATGATCCCGACGGGCCGCAGGAAGAGCAGCGCGTCGTCAAGATCAACCGCTGCGCGACGGTCGTGAAGGGCGGGCGTCGGTTCAGCTTCAGCGCCCTGGTCGTCGTCGGCGACGCCGAAGGCAGCGTCGGCTTTGGATTCGGCAAGGCGAACGAAGTTCCCCCGTCGGTCGAGAAGGCATTCAAGGATGCGCGGAAGAACAAGGTGAAGATCGCCCTCAAGGGGCATACGATTCCTCACCAGGTCGTCGGGCGCTTTCTGTCCTCGAAGGTCGTCCTCGTCCCGGCCGCCGAGGGTACCGGCGTCATCGCCGGTGCGTCGGTGCGCGCGGTCGTCGAGTGCGCCGGCGTGAAGAACGTCCTCACGAAGGTTTACGGAAGTACGAATCCGCTCAACGTCGTCAAGGCGACGATGGACGGACTGAAGAAGCTGCGCACCGCCGAGCAGGTCTCGCGGCTGCGAGGCGTGGAGGTGGCGTCGTGAATCTGAACGACGTTCTCGCTAATTCCGGTAAGCAGCAACGGCGGAAGCGTCGTGGGCGTGGTCCCGGCTCCGGTCTCGGTAAGACGGCCGGCCGCGGTCACAAGGGCCAGCACGCCCGCTCGGGATTCAGTCGCCGTTACAACTACGACGGCGGCCAGATGACGCTCGTCCGTCGCTTACCCAAAAGAGGGTTCAACAACGCCCTCTTTCGTAGACGATATGACATCGTCAACGTCGCGGTGCTGGAGTCTGCGTTCTCGGCCGGTGAGACGGTGAAGCTCGAGACGCTCGCCGAGCGCGGGGTCCTCAATCCGGAACACGGGCGCCTCAAGATCCTCGGCGCCGGCGAGCTGACGAAACCTCTTACGGTCGTCGCGCATCGTCTGAGCGCCTCGGCGCAGAAGAAGATCGACGCAGCCGGGGGGAAGGTGGAAGCGCTGGAAACCCCGAAGCGGAAGAAGGGACGTCGAAACTGACGCAGAGCCTCTCGCACACTCCCTCGGGGAGGCGCAGCCGCCGGCTGAGGAGGTGCGCCCCCAGGGCCCGAGTCGACCGCTGACTGCCGAGCTCGGCTCCTACCAAGTGTGCTCCCCGCGCGACGTCCGATAGGAATTCAATGATCAAGATCGTTCGTGACATCTGGAACATTCGGGAGCTCCGTTGGCGCCTCGCGGTCACCTTCGGGCTCTTAGCGATCTATCGATTCGGGTTTTTCATCTACCTCCCCGGCGTCGATATTCCAGTCTTCCTTTCGAGTCAGAGCACCGGCGACGACGACATCCTCGAGTGGCTCATGTACACCCGAGCGCTCACCGGGGGATCCCTCACGCCGTTCCTCTTCTCGCTCGGCATCATGCCGTACATTTCGGCGTCGATCATCTTCAGCCTGATGGTGAAGGTGTTCCCTCGGCTGGAGCAGTTAAGCAAAGAGGGGGAACAGGGGCGGAGGCAGATCAACCGCTACACTCGTTACGCGACCGTACTCCTGTGTCTCATACAGGCGATCTTCCTCGTCTCGGCGTGGTCGAGTCCCGGACGCGGCGGCGAGACGATTACGGCCGAGCCGGGTTTCTACATCGGATTCATCCAGGTTCTCTGCCTCACCGTCGGCAGTCTGTTCCTCATGTGGCTCGGTGAGAAGATCACCGAGTTCGGCATCGGGAACGGAACGTCGCTCATCATCATGGCGGGAATCGTCGCCGAGATGCCGGGCGCATTTGCGTTCCTCGTGCAGAAGGTCATCAACGCCGAGCCGGACCGCGTTCCGTTCGAGGTGGTCACCCTCCTCTCGTTTCTCGCGCTCTACATCGCGGTTGTGGCAGCGGTCGTTTTCGTGACGAAAGGACAGCGCCGGATCCCGATCCAGCAGCAACGCTCCGTCAAGGGGCGGCGCGTCTACGGCGGGCAGCGTCAGTACCTGCCGATCAAGGTCGTCGCGGCGGGCGTGCTCCCGATCATCTTCGCGCAGTCGCTCATGGTGATCCCGACCGGCTTCATCGGTTGGCTGGCGACGAACTCGGGCGACAACTGGTTCGGCCGCTCGCTGAACGTTCTCGCGACCGCGTTTGGATTCAACGGCTTCCTCTACATCATCGCGTACACGTTACTCATCTTTTTCTTCACGTTCTTCTGGACGAGCCTGATGTTCAATCCGGCGGAGATTGCGAAGAACATGAAGGAATACGGGAGCTTTATCCCGGGAATTCGACCCGGGAAGCGCACCGCGGAGTACCTCGAACGGGTCATTCGGCGCATCACGCTCGCCGGCGCAACATTCCTTGCCGTTCTCGCGCTAGCGCCGCAATTGATCTCGCGGGCGATGGATATCGATCTCCTCGTTTCGACGTTCCTCGGTGGAACGGGAATCCTGATCGTCGTCGGCGTGGCTCTCGATCTCGACGACAAGATCGAGTCGCAGCTGCTCGTCCGACAGTACGAGGGATTCGTCCGCGGCGGTGGAGCTACTGGAGGCGCCGGAGAGGGATCGGAGAAGAAGCCGACCATCTGAACCGCCACCTGACTCGGCGATCCGTTTAACCTTTGCGCGCACGAGGGCGACGGCATGACGGTGCTCAAGTCTCCCGAACAGATCGAAAAGATGCGTGCCGCCGGGGCGGTCGTCGCCGCGGCACTTCGGATGGCGCGCGACGAGTTGATCCATCCGGGGGTCTCGACCCTCGAGATCGACGAGCGCGTGCGGGATTTCGTCGTCGAACGGGGCGGGACGCTTCTCTTCTTCAACTACCGCGGGTTTCCTCGAAACACCTGCATCTCGATCAACGAAGAGGTGGTGCACGGAATCCCTCGGAAGCGGCGGAAGCTGCGCGAGGGAGACATCGTGAGCATCGACGTCGGCGTGCGGCTCGCCGGTTGGTGCGGCGACTCTGCGTGGACGTTTCCCGTGGGCGAAGTGGCCCCCGAGACCCGGCGGCTGCTCGAAGTGGGGGAGGAGAGCCTCCGCCGGGGCATCGAGGCTTGCCGCGACGGAGGACGCGTCTCGGACATCGGACGCGCCGTCCAGAGCTACGTCGAATCAGAAAACTATTCGGTCGTGAAGAGCTTCGTCGGGCACGGCATCGGCACGAATCTGCACGAGGATCCGCAGGTGCCGAACTACGTCGAGCGCGGTGGGATCATGCGCAAGGACCCGCCGCTCAAGGCCGGAATGGTGCTTGCGGTCGAGCCGATGGTGAACGTCGGCGGCGAAGCCGTGGAAACCCTCGACGACGGCTGGACGGTGGTGACGAAGGACCGGAAACTCTCGGTTCACTTCGAGCATTCGATCGCCATCACCGAGGCCGGCCCGGAGATTCTGACCGCGGTCCCGAGCGGTGTCGCCCCGGAGCTCGCCTGAGCCCGGTCCGCGCGACGGATCTGTCAAATCGGCAGACGAGCGGCCGGGTGCGCGCCTCGTCCTATCGTTCGGTGCCACCGAGGGTTCGCGCCGGACCCGCGCGGATTTTTTGCTGAGAAACCACTTTCCATCGCCCTAGCGGATCCGCATAATTCGGGGTTTCGTCGTCCGGCGCATGTCAGGGGGGAATCCCCGCCTCTCGCGCGGCACTGCGAGTCTCCGCGACGGAGACCGCGTGGAGTCGTGCGTTTAGGTCTCGGCCTCATCGGCCGGCTGGGAGCTGGACGAGAACGGCGGGCCGCTTCGATTGAGAGCGTCCGTCCGGTCTGCATCGAATGATTCGCTTCAGGAGGTCGCTTGGCCGAATGAGTGTGCGAAGAGCCGTCCGCTCCGTCGGATTGGTGAAAGAGGTGCTTCCGGGCGAGCTTTTTCGAGTGGAGCTGCAGAGCGGTGAGTCGGTCTTGGCTCACGTCGGAAGTCAACTGCGAACGAGCGTCGTCCGCGTCCTCCCGGGTCATCGCGTCTCCGTCGAGCTCTCACCCTACGACCTCAGCCGCGGCCGGATCGTGCGCAAAGTCGCCGTCGAGTCGTGATGGGGCCGCCGTCTTAGCGGGCGAAACGAACAGGAATTGGGGGCAGGGAAAAGAGAGTCGGTCATGAAGGTCCGTTCCTCGGTCAAGAGAATGTGCGAGAACTGCAAGATCGTGCGGCGAAAGGGTGTCGTCCGCGTGATTTGCACGAACCCCCGCCACAAGCAGCGCCAAGCGTGACTGAAGTTCGAGCGTGACGGCGACTGCCTCACGCGGCGGATCGATCACGCGCAGTTGACCTGGACGGCGAAGCGGCGTGATCGCCCTTCGGTTTGGCTCGGTCGACGAGAGTTTGGGATCAGGAGCATTACATGCCACGTATCGCCGGTGTCGATGTCCCCGCCGGGAAAAAAATCGGGATCTCGCTCACGTATATCTACGGCGTGGGAAGAAAGATCGCGCGCGATGTGTGCACGCAGGCCGGCATCGATCCGGAGGTGCGCACCAAGGATCTGACCGACGAAGAGATCGCCCGCATGGCGAACATCCTCGGCGAGATTCCGACCGAGGGAAATCTGAAGCGCCTCACGCGCGAGAACATCAGCCGCCTGATCAGCATCCAGTGCTACCGCGGAGTGCGCCACCGCCGCGGATTGCCGGTGCGCGGCCAACACACGCGAACCAACGCGCGCACGCGGAAGGGGCCGAAGAAGATTGTCGCGACGAAGAAAAGTATCAAGCAGATGCGCTAGTTAGCGCGCACGCCGCGGGCTGACGAGTTCCACTCGGGGATCCGAGACGACGAACCGCCGGAAGGTCGACGAGTAGAGATGGCGAAAAAGAAGATCAAGAAGAACGTGATCAAGGGCGTCGTGCACATCAGTGCGACGTTCAACAATACGATCATCACCATCTCCGACAAGAGCGGCGCGACGCTCTGTTGGGATTCCGGTGGGTCGATCGGTTTCAAGGGCAGCCGGAAGAGCACGCCGTTCGCCGCGCAGCGAGCGGCCGAGCAGTGCGCGCAGAAAGCGAAGAAAATGGGGATGAAGGAGGTCGACGTGCGTGTCCGCGGACCCGGCTCGGGCCGCGAGTCCGCGATCCGCGCGATCCAGAACGCCGGCCTCGATATCAAGATGATCGAAGACGTGACGCCGCTCCCGCACAATGGCTGTCGGGCTCGGAAGCGCCGTCGGGTCTGAGCTGAACGGACCGACTCGCGCCGCACTCGTTGCGTCTCGCCGCCGGGGCGTACGGAGTGCCAGGCGACTCGCGCGCAATTCGAGCGGGCGACGCCGCGCGCGAGCTCCGAATCGAATCCGAAGAGTGTTTGGAGGGCTACGGTCGGCGATCCGACGCGGGTGGCGACCGACGCGAGCTCTCTCCTGAGGAGGTAATCGATGCGAATTCGTTGGCGGGATTTCGAGATCCCCAACTCTGTGGTTTGCGAGGAAGAAAGTCGCACGGCAGAGTACGGAAAGTTCCTCGTCGAACCGTTCGAGAGAGGATTCGGGACGACGGTCGGCAACAGCCTCCGCCGCATTCTCCTCTCGTCGCTTGAGGGCGCTGCGGTCGTCAATGTGAAGATCGAGGGCGTCCAGCACGAGTTTTCGACGATCCCCGGGATCTTCGAGGACGTGACGGACATCGTCCTCAATCTGAAAAACCTCCTCCTGATGATCTTCGATGGCGATTCCGTCGAGTTGAAGATCCGCTCGAACAAGAAGGGCGAAATCCGCGCCGCAGACATCGAGCACGGACCGGAGGTGAAGATCGTCAACCCGGATCTTCTCGTCGCCACCGCGACGGAGGACGTTCCCTTCAGCGTCGACATTCGGGCGACGAAGGGGCGGGGATACTCGACGGCGGATGAAAACGCCGAAGGCGATAACGAGATCGGCGTCATCTGGACGGACTCGGCGTTCTCGCCCGTCAGCCGCGTGCGGTACAAGACGGAAGACACGCGCGTCGGACAGGTGACGAACTACGATCGCCTCATCCTCGAGATCTGGACCGACGGGACCGTTTCACCGGAGATGGCGCTTGTCGAGGCGTCGAAGATTCTCCGCAAGCACCTCAATCCGTTCGTGCAGTACCAGGATATCGGCTACGCCCTCCAGCTCGAGGACGGCCTCCTGCAGGACGAGTCGCTGCCGGAGGATTCCGACGAGCTCAGACGGAAGCTCGAGATGCCGGTGACGAATCTCGATCTCTCGGCGCGTGCACTCAACTGTCTCGAGTCTGCTGCGATCCAGTCCGTCCGCGACCTCGTCGGTCGAACGGAGAACGACCTCCTGAAGGTGCGGAACTTCGGGCGGACGACGCTCACCGAGATCCGCACGAAGCTCGGCGACTTCGGCCTCACGCTCGGCATGAACGTCGGCGGTACCGAGGCACCGGCCGAGCCAGCCGCTCAGAGTTGAAGCCATGCGACACCGAGTACACGGAAAGAAGCTGGGGCGGGACACGGGGCATCGCCTCGCACTCCGCCGCAATCTCGCGCGCAGCTTGATTGCGGAGTACGGACGCCGCGGCTACATCGTCACCACGCGAGAGAAGGCGAAGTACGTCCGACCGTTCGTCGAGAAGCTGATCTCGCTCGGGCGGACGAAAACGCTTCACAACTACCGACGGGGCCTCTCGCTCCTCGGGGACGAAGATCTCGTGCACAAGCTGTTCGAGGAAGTCGGCCCCGCGTACCGCGAGCGGCCCGGCGGGTACACCCGGATTCTTCGGACGAGTCGTCGCCGGCTCGGCGACGCGGCGGTCGAGGTTCTCTTCGGCTTTGTCTCGGACGCGCCGGAGGCCGTCGCCGTCGAGACCGACGGCGAGGAACCGGCGCCCGGCGCCGCGGCGGAAGAGAAGGCGGACGACTAGCCGCACCCGCCCGATTTGTCCGAGCGAAGTAGCCCTGCCGGCCGCGACGGAGCGCCGGCAGGGCTACTTTTTTGTCTCCGAAGCAGGAATCTCGTCGACGCGGGAGCTATTTTCGCCCGGGTCGAACGGCCGAAAGGTATAGAGAGAGTCGGCGCTCCGGACCGGGCGTCGTGAATGAGACGCCGCGGGGACGCGTCTAATTCGCACGCCAGCGCGGATTTGGTGCGCCGGGCGGCGAGTCACCCCCCGGGCGTCCGCCCTCTCGATCGAGACGAGCGTACGAAGGAAACGGCGATCCGGTGCGTTGAGCGAGCCAGCGCGCATCGCCGCTCAGACAGGAGGTCGCGACATGCTTCGACGGACGCGAACGAACCGGAGGCGATCGTCCGGGCGATCCGAGTCTCGGCACCTCGGAAGGCAGGTTTGGAGATCTGCGATCGCATTCGCAGTGCTCGGTCTGGCCGCCGGCCTCGTCCGCGCTTCGCCGCAGGAGGCGAACACTTCAGACGAGCAATCGCCCGCTCCGCCGGCGAGCGAGGACGCGAAGAAGTCCGAGCTCCCCGCTGGCGTCCTCGCGCGACTGAACGGCCGTGACATCTCGGTCGAAGAGTACGCCGGGTATCTCGTGGCGACGATCGGACGCGCGAAGCTCGACGAGTACATCGAGAGGCTGCTCATCGAAGAGGAGGCCGATCGCGTCGGGGTTCGAATCGCGCCGGACGACGTCGAAGCGATGCTCGCCGAACGGCTCGGAAGGACCGTGCGTAGTCTCTACCAAGGAGATCGCGAACGGTTCATCGCGGCCCTCAAGAAGCGGCGCAGCTCGCTCGACGAGTACAAGGCGCGGTGGCGGCAGAAGATCTACTACGAGATGCTCACTGACTCACTCGTCCGTCGCGATCGAAAGGTCACGCCAAATGCGATCCAAGCCGAGTTCGAGCGTGTCTACGGCGAGGGGGGAGTGCAGCACGTTCTCCGTCACATTCTCATCTCGAAGCGCCTCCGCGATGAGAACGGTCTCGTGCGCTCGGAATCCGAAGCCCGCGAGCGTGCGAACCGAGTGCGGAAGGAGCTTCAGGCGGGTCTCGAGTTCTCGCAGGCCGTGAAGCAGTACTCTGACGACGCACTCACCCGTAAGAACGATGGTCGCATCGCACACTATCAACGTGAGTATTTCGGTGAGGACTTTCACCAGCGAGTGCTTCAGCTTTCGCCCGCGCAGCGGCTGAGTGGCGTGATCGCTTCGGCGCGCGGATTTCACATCGTCGAGCTCATCGATCGGCGCGAAACATCCCTCTCGGACGTCGAGTCCCAGCTTTCCGAGCATCTGCGCTCGAAGCCGGCGTCGGCGGAAGAGCGACAGGCGCTGCTCAAGCGCCTCCGCGGGGCGGCGAAGTTGGAAGGGCTCGAGTGAGCAGAGAGTGTCGACGTCGAGTCCGGCGACTCTCTCTATGCGTCTCCGTTGCGTTCGCCGTTCTCCCGGGCTGCGAGCACCTGCCGCCGGCGACTCCCGTGCCGCTCCCGCGACCGGCCGATCCCGCCATCGTCGAACCTCTTCGACCGGCACACCCAGCGTTCGGCCTCGAGTTCGAGCGAATCGGAGAGGGACGCCGCTACGAGCAGTTCCGATGGACGGCCCAGACGTACTCGGAGGGCGCGCAGAGCTTCAAGACCCTCGAGGGTGAGTACTTTCGTGTGAAGATCCCTCTCGGAGGAGTGCGCGGGCCGGTGACGCCCGCGCCTCTCATCATCGTTGCTCCGATTCTCGGCGGTGAGGAAACGGAGTATCTGGCCTGCCGGATCTTCAGCCGCTACGCCTGCGAGCGCGGATTCTCCGCGTTCTTTCTCTACCAGGGGCGATCGATCCTCTCCTCGTCGCGCGACGGGATCGGGCTCGAGGCGCTCCTTCGCGAGGGGAATCGAGACGCGATGAAGGCGCTCGATCTCTTCGCCGCGCTCCCCGAGGTGGACGACGAACGGCTCGGAAGTCTCGGGATCAGCCTCGGTGCGATTCGAAACGTTCTCCTCATCGCGACGGATCCGCGGTTGCGCGCGAATCTTCTTTGCATCGGCGGCGCAGATCTCCCCGAGATTCTGCGGACCTCGAATGAGCCCGGTGTGCTCGGTTACTTCCGCCGCCGGCGCCGGCGCGAAGGGATTTCGCGTGAGCGCGCGTGCGTAGAGATCGAGCGTGCCCTTCAGTCGGATCCTGCACGCGTCGCCGAATCGATCGATCCCCGTCGGGTGACGATGATCCTAGCGCGCTTCGACGACAAGGTCCCGATCGCGAACGGACGTCTACTCTGGGAGATGCTCGGACGACCCGAGACGTACGTCCTTCCCGCGGGGCACTACACCGCGCTCCTTCTGTCGCCGTTCGCCGCGCGGGTCGGATTCGACGCGCTCGTCGAGAAGGTCAGTCGAGAGAACTCATGAATCGACGCGAGTCCGAGCACTCGCGCGAAACGAATCCGTCCTCCGGCCGCCGATCCTGCCCGGGAGTGAGCGTCCGGGTTTCGCTCGAAGACGAAGCGCCGACGAGAAACGTCTGGTCTCGAGACGCCCGTTCTCATACATCACCCGACTCTGTGCGCGTCGAGACGCCGCTTGCGCGCCCTCGTCTGTGAACGAATCGAGTGACGATACTCGCGTTCACCCTAACATTGCCCGCAAACAGCATGGTACTCGTGGAAGTGAAGTGGTCTCGACTTCGTCTTCGCGTCGCACGAGAGATCTGAGTTTGACTCGTCAAAACCCCATCGGTATCATGGCCAGCTGGGTTTGGGACCCTGTCTGGAACTCTCCAGCCGAATAGAGGAAGGGGTCGCCTCGCTACGAGGCTGTTTCTCCCAGAATCTCGCTTTTCTAGTCGCGGGTAGGTCGACGCTCGAGTTGCACCCACTGCCTTTCACTGAGCGCAGTGTGCATGCTCGAAAGAAAAGCCGGCAAAAACACTGGTCGAACTTGTTGGGTCGAACTCGCATTGCGGCCGCTGGTTGTCGGTGCGCAGAGCATGCCGGGCCTTGCTTTCTCGGCTTCGATGCGGCAGTTTAGATCCCAGTGGGTTGCCGAGGGTTGGGTTACGACGCGGCTGAACCCCCAGGGGACAGATTGAGATCACTGCTTGCGGCGAATCGCACGATTTCGCCTGTGCGAGCCCGGTCGAATGCACGCTCCGGACTCCGATAGTTCGCCGAACTGTCGGAAGAGTCCGTCGAGCGTACACGGACACGACCGCGGCAAAAGCGCACAAAACGAGGAACACCGAACGCTGTTTGAACCACTGTTCTTGGTCTGAAGCCTTTTGGATTCGGAGCGATGAGGGCTCCGGGTCAATCGTAAAGGGAGGTGCTGCGTTGCAGGGTTGGGTCAACCAGCTCGACTTTCCACAGAATGGTCCACAATTCTTGATCCTGAACTAAGGTTGGAATGTGATGCCTCGAGGAGGAAAAAGATGAAACAACTGAGGTATTGGAGTTTCCTTCCGGCTGCGTGCCTCCTGGCCCTACCGCTCTTCGGCCAGTCGTCGCTGCAGCTTGGAGGTGCCCCGGTTGCGAAGGAGGGAGACGTCACGAACGTGACCGTGACCCTCGATGCCGATGGGGAGGTCGAGGGGATCGTCGTCGCTGCGGATTGGAACGGCGGCGTCGGACTGGGCGACAGCCTGACTCCGGGCGCGGTCGTCGCCGGGGCGGACGTCCTCGTGACGCGCCTCGAACCAGACTACGCGGTCCTCGGTGCCGTCATGGACAATGACGGTGTCGACCCGACCGTGATCCCCGCGGGGGAGAGTCTGATCGCGACGATCGGCATCGAGATCCTCGCGGCCGACGAAGTCCTCAGCGTCCAGCTTACCGACTCGACCTACGCGTCGATGGAAGGCAGCCCGCTGCTCGACAACATCATCGTCCAGGGCGGACTCTCGATCGGCTCGGAAGAAGGACTCGGTGGCGTCGGCCCGGACGGGAAGTTCGACGTCCCGACCGTCGATTGCCTCCCGCGTCTCTTCTTCTCGGGCCCGCTGGCAAACAACAACGAGCCGACCGCAGTCGCGAACGTGATGCTCGAGAATTGCGTCCCGGTCGAGGGCTACGTCGTCGCCGTTTGTCACGGCCCGGGCGTCGTCCCGATCGACATCGTCCCGGGTTCGGCCGCCGTTGCCGCTCCGTTCGAGTTCGCGGCGGGTGAGCTGTCCGCGACCGGCGCGACTCTCGGTGTGGTCCTCGACTTCGAGGCTCCGTTCGCGGGACAGACCCTCGATCCCGGCGTGAACCAGGTCGCGGTGATCACGTACTCCGTCGAAGACGACAGCGTTTCGAGCGTGCCGCTCGAGTTCTGCGACAATGTCCTCGGCGATCCGCTCAAGGAGAACGTGTACGTGACGGGCGGTCGCTCGATCGGAAGGGGCGAAGGACTCGTTCTCTTCGACGACGCTCTCACGATCACGCCGATTGGCGATCGCCGTGAGATCTGCGACAACGGGATCGACGACGACGGGAACGGACTCATCGACAGCGAAGACCCGGCGTGTCAGCAGGGCTTCTACTGCGGCAATCGCGAGCTCGGCGACGACGGGCTCCCGACTGACGTCGAGATTCCGCTCGGCGGCGAGGCTGAGGTCTGTTTCTTCCTGCTCACGCCGGAAGATAACGCCATCGGTGAAATCCAGCAGTTCGATCACGTCCAAGGTTTCTCGATGTCGGTCTCGTACTCCTGCAGTCTTTCGGCTGAGGAAGACCTCGACATCAGCGGAACGATCCTCGAGGCCCTCGGGGCTGAGTTCGTCTCCGTTCAGGCGGACAACGACCCGAACGACGGTGACGGCTGCGAGCTGATCATCGGTGTTCTCGTCGACGCTCTCCCGCCGTTCGATGGTGCGACGATCCCGCCGAGCGACCTGCTTCAGCGCGTGGGTTGCGTCACGTTCCATGCGTCCGACAGTCCGGATGTGTGCGGCGAGGAAGGCGTATTCGAATTCGTCGACGGATTGAAGGGTCGCGGCAACGTGCCGGTCAAGAACCTGATCTCCGTCGAGAACCAGTCGCGTCGGCCTGCGCTCAACAACTGTGGCTACACGGTCGTAGGCGCTCGCATCTTCTTCCGCGGCGACTGCAACTTCTCGGGCGAAGGCATGGGAATGGCCGTCAACATCGCGGATGCCGCGACGACGATCAGCGCCCTCTTCGCGCCGGACGTTCTGAAGCCGGAAATTCAGTGTGAGGACGCGTGTGATTGCAACGACGACGGTCGCTTCGACCTCGCCGATGCGATGTGCATTCTCAACTATCTCTTCAAGTTTGGGCGGGTTCCGTCCGCTCCGGGTCCGGGACTCGATCCCGTCACGTGGGAACCGACTCCTCCGGGACCGGATCCCACGCCGGACGCGCTCACCTGCGAGATGGGTACCGGCTGCCGTTAGTCTCTGACCAAACGGTATCGGCTTCGAGCTGAAGAGCACTCGGGACTCTCACGTCCCGAGTGCTCTTTTTTTGTGTGAGCTCGTCGATACTCGGCGAGCCCTTTCGAGCAAGAAAAATGCTCGGCTGGACCCGCGACACGCCGCTCGTCGACGCGTAAAATAGCTTTCACGCTGTGTTCCGAGCCGCCTCCGGTGGTCGCCAAATGCGGCTGGAGGCATCTCCGAGGAAGCTCGCGCGCTGTCCGTTCGCCGCGGCCTTCGATCGGAAGCGCGATCTGCGGACCACTGCAGCTTCACGCCTCGACATCTTGAGTTTTGCTTCACGCTTGGCGTGCGCCGTCTGCGCGCGGCACGCTTGTGGGACCGAGGATTTGTAAAGAATGAACCGTACGAGAGCTACTCTGCACGCGCTCGTCTGGTGTGTGCTCGCAGCCGGCCCGCTCGCGGCGCAAGAGCGATTCGAGCTCGCGTTGGGCGAAGGCGTGGGAGCGCCCGGGGAACGCGTGACGATACCCGTGAGCATGACGAGCACCGCCGACGTGCAGGGAATCGTCGTCGCGTTCGAGTGGAACGGCGAAGTCGCGGAAGGCGTCGAGCTGACGCCGACGGCCGCACTCGATGCGGCGGATCTCGTGGTGGCGCGCGTCGAAGCGGACTACATGGTTCTCGGCGTCGTCGTCGACACCGACGGCGATGGTCCCGACGCGATTCCCGCTGTCGACGATCAGACGATCGCCGAGGCGAGCCTCACGTGCCTTCCCATCGGCGAAGGTGAAGTCTCGACGGGCCTCGCGCTCGTCGACGGCAAGTACGCGTCGATCGAAGGGGGACCGATCCTCGACAATCTGCTCGCGATCGGCGGGCTGTCGATTCGCATGGTGGACGGCCTCGAGCTTACGGATGGGCTGCTGACCTGTCGCGCACCGGAGTCTACGGTCGAGTTCGCGATCGTTCCCTCGGGGGCCGCGCCGGGAGCGTGTGTCGACGTTCCCATCGTCATGGCGAGCAACACGTCGATCGAGGGCTATGAGCTGTCCGTCGTTCACCCCGACGGCCTCGACTTGCAGTCGATCGAGCTCGGTGCCGCGGCGATCGCGAACGGCGCGGACTTTCACCAAGCCGAAGTGTTCGAGTTTGGCGGCACTCTCGGCGTCGTCCTCGATCTCAGTGCTCCCTTCGCGGGCAATGTCATTCCACCGGGAAGCGATCTCGAGATCGCGCTCTACCGCTACTGCTGCCCGCCGATCGCGGATCCCGACGTCGTCGAGATTCTCTTCCCTCTCGAATTCGCGGACGACGTGCTCGGCGATCCGCCGAAGGCGAACACGGCGGTTTCCGGTGGCGTCGAAGTCCCCGTGACGCTCGTCAACGGTTCCGTTCTGTGCAGCCGCGAGCTCGGCGATGAAATCTGCGACAACGGCGTCGACGACGACGGAGACGGACTTGTCGACGAGAACGACCCGGATTGCCGCCAGGCGTCGCAGATGTTCGCCTGCGGAGCGCGCGAGAAGGACGCGGACGGGAATCCCGCCATGCCGACCGGACAGGTCGGTCAGACGGTTGAGGTGTGCTTCTTCTACAAGTCACCGGAGGACAACGTCGCAGGTGGCGCGCAGTTCGATCAGGTTCAGGGCTTGTCTATGGGAGTCTGCTACCCCTGCGAGCTCTCGTGCGACGAATCGTCGCTCGATATCGCAGGAACGATCGTCGAAGCGGTCGAGGCGGATTTCGTGAGCCTTCAGTGTGACAACGACGCGAACGACGGCGACGGCTGCGAGCTGATCCTCGGGATCCTCGTCGATTCTCTGCCGCCCTTCGACGGGCGGACGCTTCCTCCGACCGACGACTTCATGCGCGTCGGTTGCGTCGACTTCACGATCGCGAGCGACTCGCAGCTCTGTGGTCAGTGCCTCCCCATCTCGTTCTGCGACGGCGTGAACGGTCGCGGCAAGGTGCCGATCAAGAATTTGATTTCCGCCGAGAACGAATCGCTCAGCCCGATGGTCATGGACTGCGAGGTCTGCGTGACCGGCGACGGAACGTTCCATCGCGGAGACTGCAATTTCTCGGACATGGGAAACATGTCGGTCGACATCGCCGATCCCGCGGCGGTGATCAGCTTCCTCTTCATGTCGGGGCCGTGGCAGTTTCAGCCGCCCTGCCTCGACGCGTGTGACTGCAACGACGACGGGCGGATCGATCTCGCGGACGCAACGTGTATGCTCCACTTCCTCTTCCTCTTCGGATCGTTTCCGCCGGACCCCGGTCCCGGATTCGACATGATGGGAATGGAGCTTCCGCGCGGTCCAGATCCGACGCCGGATCTTCTCGGGTGTCAGGGTGGAGCGGAATGCCAGTAAGTTCGGAGTGTGTGATCGCCAGCGCGCATAGGCGGCTGGCGTAGCGCGAGAGTGGACGGGGGGAAATCCATGATTGGTGCTAGGTCGGAGGGCAGAGAGAGGGAGAGGAGTTGGGTGATGTCGAGGTTCGTCGGAACTGCCCTCGTTGCGGTCGTGATCGCTGGGGCGAACGTGGGAGCGATCGCCCAGGAGTTCTCCTTGGCGTTCGATACGCCCGAGGAAGTTCGAGGAGAGGCGGGCAGCACCGTCGGGATCGACGCTGCCGCCGTGCTCGCATCGAGCGCCGCCTCTCCCGGAGCGAGTGGCTGGCTGGTTGCGATCTCGGCCGAGGGCGCGACCGTAGTCTCGGCGACGACTGCGGGCACGGTCGGAGCGGAGGCGACCGATGGGGCGCCGGGTATGCGCGACGACGGCTTCGAGTCGACCGAGATCATCGATGCCGGCGGGGGCGTGATCAGCCGCGTCATTCTTTCCGAGTCGCTACCGGTCACTCTTCCTTCGGACGGGACGTACGACGTGCTCCACCTTCGCCTCGAGGCGGACGTGCCGCCCCCCGGGCGTGACGAAGTCGGAGATTTCGTCTGCGAGCCGCAAGTGGCGCGGCTTCTCTTCGCGGACGGTCTGATCGGCGCCGAGGGTGCCGCGAACAACTCGGTCTTCTACGGGGAAGGCGCGGAGGGCGCACCGACGATGTCCGAGTCGGAGATCCGGGTGTGTCCGCAGTTCGAGCAGATCATCGGCTACAGCATCGACGTCCTCGCTCCCGCCGGCGTGCGCGAGCGCGTCGAGGACAACATCGCGTACTGGACCGTTCCCGTGCCGGTGTCCGCCAACACAGTGGACGTTACGGCGGGCGTGCGCCTTCACTCGAAGATCGACGACCCGGCCGCGGACGGAATTCAGGGTTGGTCCTGCTCGATCGTCACCGATCCGAGCTTCTTTCTCCTCTCGGCAACGGTGCAGCAGACTGCCGGGGACGAGGCTCCGATGGGCCTTCGTGATGGCGGGTTCGAGCGCACGGAGATCGTCGATCCGACCGATCCCGAGAACGCGGGACGCGAGGGCGCAGTGACGGCCGTCGTCCTTTGCTTCGGCTGTCCGATCACGCTTCCCCTCCAGAGCGAAGAGCTCGTGCTGAGAGTGACCGGTGAGGTCGATGTCTCGAGCATCACCGCTCCCGACCAGACGATCGACCCGATCACCGTCCGTCCGACGAGCATCGACGAGCTCGGGCTGCGCGGATCCGGGATCCCCGTAAAGACGACGGCGACGATCCTCGGCGATACCCGGACCCCGGATGTCCAGGGGCTCTCGTTCCAGCTCGTGGGCGCTCGTCAGACCGTGCTTCTTCGGGGCGACGCGAACGCCGACGGACGGGTCAACATCGGCGATCCGATCTTCATCGTTCACGACCTCTTCCTCGGCGGCGTGCCGGTCGAATGTACGGATGCCGGCGACGCGAACGACGACGGTTTCATGGACATTTCGGACGCGCTCTACTTGATCAACTACCGCTTCCGGGCCGGACCGGCGCCGCGCGCACCGTTTCCGAACTGCGGCGCCGACACGAGCGGTGACGATCTCGCGTGTCCGGGAAGCCAAGCTCGTTGTTTGTAGGGGAAAAGATAGGGTCCGACCGGGGGCGGCGGCCGCACCGAACTAGACCGCTTCAAACCCGCGTTTCGCCGGCGGAGAAGCATGAATTCGTCGAAATGGTCCTTTCCTTCGTCCGGGGCGACAGATAGAATTCGTCCTAGCCTTTAGGAGAGGGTCTGCGACGCCACCGGTTTCGAGGGGCGACGTACTCCAGAGGCGATCAGCTACGACTAGTATCCTGGTGATCACTAACGGGTGGGTGCGTGCCTCGGCTCGATCGAGCGGCGCTAAACAGTGCCGGCGGAGCAGAGGACCATCGAGTTGCGGGTGCCGCCGCGATCGCTCAGCTCACGCGAGCTTCGCGGTGCGGCTGTAGTTTGGCGACTCGGCCGCATTCCGCGACAGTGTAGGCGGTCACGGGTTCCTACCGGGTGCAGAGAGTGGACCGACCCGCCGATCGTTCGGCGAATCGGACAACCAAGAATTCCTCAACCGGCAGTTCCTAGTGGGGTTCGGCCACGACGGTGTTTTAGCGTTTCGGTGTGTTTCGGATTCAAAGGGTCTTTTCGTCCTCTCGCGTCTAGATCGCGAGAGACTTTCGCGCGCGGCCGGTGAACTTCGTTCGAGCGGTCGCTTCCACGGGAGGAGAATCGAGAATGAAGAAAGTGTGGATTTCCGGTCTCGTCGCCTGCGCGGCGCTGTGTTTCACGGCCGGCCTCTCTGCTCAGGAATACACCCTCGGCTTTTCGGGCCCCGACTCGTTCAGCGGCGCGGCGGGCTCCACCGTCGGTGCGGATTACACCTGTGATCTCGCGCACTCCGGCGATGGTGTCGGAGCGCAGGGTTGGTCCCTCGGTATCGTCGCCGACGGTGGCACGATTACGTCGATCACCACGGATGGCACGAAGACCGAAGAGGTCTACGACAGCGGCTTCAACAAGACGCGTCTCGCGACCGGCGACATCGCCGGTGCGGTGAGCGCCGTCGTCCTCTGCTTCGGTTGCCCCAACGTCATTCCGCCGAACGAGCAGCATCCGATCCTCGCGATCGGCGTCGAATTCGACATTCCCGCCGGAGGTGGCACGGCTACGCTCAGCTACCAGGAAGGCCTCGTCGGTGAAGGACAGCCGGTCGATCTCGTCGTCACGGAGAACGGGATCAGTGCTCCTTTCGTTCAGGAAGAGAAAACCATCGCCCTCAGCGAATCGATGGACTGCTGCTCGGCGGCGTTTCTCTCCGGATTCAACCTCGGGCGCGCCGAGCCGCTGATCACGGACGACGACGATGACGCTTGTACCGGATCGGCCACTCTCGTCGCGAGCGGGCCGACTCGCGTGTACGCGGCGGCGAAGTCGAACACCGACGGCGCCGGCATCCAAGGCTGGTCGTTCGGCGTCGAGTGCCGCGGCGATATCAGCATCGACGACATCTCGGACGTGGGCTCGGCAGCGGCGCCGGTAGCAGACGGCGGGCTCTACGACAGCGGCTTCAACAAGACGCGTCTCTCGCCGCCCGAGAACAATGACGACGGTCGCCGTGGTGCGGTCAGCGCGGTCGTCCTGTGCTTCGGTTGTGACAACGCGCTCGAGCCGGTCGGCACCGAAGCGATGATCGGCATGGATATCAGCGGTACCGGCACGGGCGAGCTTCAGTTCGCGTCGGGCCTCATCGGCGAAGGTCAGCCGGTCGACAACGTCCTCACCGTTCTCGGCACCAGCGTCCCCGTTTGTAACTGGGACGAAAACGGCAGCGGCCCGACGCTTACGATCGAGTTCAGAGAGCCGGAGGGTGTCGGCCCGATGGTTCGCGGTGATGCGAACGACGACGGTAAGGTGAACATCGCCGACCCGATCTGGATCATCAACGAGCTCTTCCGCCAGGGACCGGCGACGGGTTGCGAAG
The DNA here is from genome assembly GCA_965223845.1 of Planctomycetota bacterium. Lineage (GTDB taxonomy): Bacteria > Planctomycetota > UBA8108 > UBA8108 > SXIK01 > CBDCXR01. The sequence goes on from CBDCXR010000004.1 coordinate 1,054,603, forward strand.
CTTCCGCCGATGCCAACGCGGACGACGCCGTCGATCTCGGCGACGCGATGTACATCATCAACTACCGCTTCCTCGCGGGTCCGGCGCCGAGCGCTCCGTTCCCGGACTGCGGTTCGCTCGAAGTCGGTGCGACGTCGCTGTCGTGTGACACTCCGCACTCGAACTGTCTGTAATCGCCGACTGAGCGGGGCCTCCGCGACATCGGAACCCGCGAGCGATTCTTAGAAACAGGTCTCGAAAGTGCTGCGGCGCTTTCGAGACCTGTTTTTCGTTATGGTCTTCCCGCGCCAGGCCGCAGGCGGTGCGCCTAGCGGATATCGTTCTCCCGTCCGCGTCCTCCTCGGCGACGACGATCCTCGTGTCGTCGCGCCCGGGCGATGCACCGCCGATCTCGAGCTCGCACCGCACCCAATACGTTGGATGTACGGTAGCGAAGCCTCGGGATACGTTCTTCCCTTCCCGGACCATTCCGGCTTAGAATAGCTGCTGTCTGTGCAGGGGTTTGGGCCCCTTCGCGGTTTGGGTTTGGAGTCTCCTTCGCCATCGTTCGGCTGGGTAGTCGACGACTGGCAACCTCGCCGTAGCACAGAATCTCATCAAACAGCGTGACGGCGCACGCGTGGGGTCGGGCACGCGAGGGATCGGAGAGCTAGGGTCGTCGCTGCGACCCGGGCACGCTCGTTTCGCTTCGGGGTTCGGTGTCTCGAAGCGGAGCCAGTCGAGTGTCCGTGTCGTGTGTGCGGCGAGTGAGCCATCGGCGTCGATCGCGGCGGTCGCTCGATTTGGTCGAAGCGTCCCGCGCCCCCGCGCGGAGTGCTCGCGTCGAGTTTGCCGTTTTCGAAATCGAATCGAGTTTTCGCAATTACAGATTGCTTTCGGAGTCGGGAATGTGCCCGGGAGCTGTCTCGGAGGGAGGCGGCGTTTCCCGACGTACGAATCACCAGACTAGATGGAACGAGGACACAACGAGGAGAGAGAAATGAGATACGGTTGGAATAAGGGCCTCGCGGTCGTCGCCGCGGTCGTCATTTCGACGAGTGCGGCCTTCGCCCAGGAGTACACGATCGGATTCGCCGGACCGGAGTCGCACTCCGGAGCGGCCGGGGAGACGGTGGTGGGCATCTACGACTGGACTCTCGGTCATTCCGGTGACGGAATCGGTGCGCAGGGCTGGTCGCTCGGAGCAGTCGTGGACGGCGGTACGATCCTCTCGATCACCACCGACGGGACGAAGACCGAAGAGCTTTACGACAGTGGATTCAACAAGACGCGTCTCGCGACGGGTGATATCGCCGGTGCCGTGAGCGCGGTCGTCCTCTGTTTCGGCTGTGATGCGGTCATCCCGCCGAACGAGACCCATCCGATTCTCCGCACCGAGGTGGAGTTTCCGATTCCCGAGGGTGGCGGCGAAGCCACGATGAGTTATCAGGACGGTCTCATTGGTGAAGGTCAGCCCGTCGCGCTCGTCGTGACCGAGCAAGGCCTGAGCTCCCCGTTCGTGCAGGAGGATCTAACGGTTGCACTCAACGAGATTCAGTCCTGCTGCAACGCGCTCCACCGCATGGGCTTCTCGAGCTCGCCGCTCAACAATACGGTTCCCGGCGAAGGACTCATCGATGACGATCCCGCGACGTGCAACGGCATCGGCTCGCACGAGATCAGCACGACCGACTCGATCTACGCATCGGTCGCGTCGACCGCTCCAGTTCCCGAAGAGGGAATCCAGGGGTTCTCGGTGAGTATCGAAGTCGTCGGTGACATCAGCATCACCGGAATCACGACCGAAGGGACGCTCGCCGGTCCCGTCGAGGACGGCGGACTCTACGACAGCGGCTTCAACAAGACCCGTGTCGCAGATTCGGAAGCGAGCGGTGGTCGTTCCGGCGCCGTGAGCGCGGTCGTGTTCTGCTTCGGTTGTGACTCGGTTCTCAATCCGGTCGGGACGTCGTCCTTCAGCAAGCTCACCGTCGAAGGCGAGCCCGGCGCGACGGGAGAGATCTTCTACGCCGACGGACTCGTCGGGGAAGGTCAGCCGGTCGACAACGTCATGACCGTCCTCGGTACGAGTGCTCCGGTCTGCAATTTCTTCACCACTCGCCTCAATGTGAGCGTCAAGCTCGGCCCCGCCGAGCTCGGTCCGTACCTGCGTGGTGACGCGAACGACGACGGTAAGGTGAACATCGCCGACCCGATCTGGATCATCAACGAGCTCTTCCGGATGGGACCGCCGACCGAATGCATCGCTTCGGCGGATGCCAATGGAGATCTCACGCAGGATCTAGCGGACGCTGTCTACATCATCAACTATCGGTTCCTCGACGGCGAGCCTCCTCCCGCTCCGTTCCCGGGTTGCGGCACGACGATCGATCCGGAGAACGATGTGATCTCGTGCGACACACCGCACTCGAATTGCCTCTGAGCCGATCGCCCTGAGGAAGCGTGATCTCGTTTTCGGGATCACGAGGTAAAGAGGGCCGCGGGTCTCCTTGATCCGCGGCCCTCTTTTCGTGTCGACTGGTAGTCAGTACCCACACTCCGAACTCGAGGCTGGCTTCGGAGAGGAACGCCATGAGATGCCGTTCGCCATCGTTTCTCGTGCTCGGCGTCGCGCTCGTCCTCCTGCCCGGTGCGGCGCTTTCCCAGGACTACACGATCGGATTCGACGGACCGGAATCGCATTCCGGCGCGGCCGGAGCGACGGTCCGAGGAGTTTACGACTGGACTCTCGGGCACGCCGGAGAGGGAGTCGGTATCAACGGCTGGTCGCTCGGAGCCGTCGTCGACGGCGGTACGATCGTTTCCATCACCACCGCCGGAACGAAGACCGAGGCGCTCTTTGATTCCGGCCTCAATCAGACCGCCATCGCACAAGGTGACGTGGCTGGCGCGTACAGCTTCGTTGTGATCTGTCGCTGTGGTTGGGTGGAGATCCCGCCGAACGAAACCCATGCGATCGTCCGAACCGAAGTTGAATTTCGCATCCCTGAGGGTGGCGGCGAAGCCACTATGCGGTTCGCGCCCGGGCTCGCCGAAGGCGCTCGATTCGAAGAGCTCATGCTGTCTGAGGAGGGCTTGAGTGTTCCATTTGTGCGGGAGGAGCTCACCATCGCGCTCACCGAGACCGAGTCCTGTTGTGACGCGCCGTACCGTGTGGGCTTCTCGAGTTCACCTCTCAACAACATGACCCCCGGCGAGGGACTGATCGAGGACGATCCCGATCTGTGCCACGGGGTCGGCGCGCACGAGATCAGCAGTTCCGACACGATTTACGTCTCCAACGCGTCGAACGTCCCCTCTCCTGAAGACGGAATTCAAGGGTTCTCGCTCAGCATCGAAATCGTCGGTGACCTGAACCTCACCTCAGCCACGACCGATGGAACGCTCGCCGGGCCGATCGAGGATGGGGGACTCCTGAGCAGCGGCTTCTCCAAGGCGAGCGTGTTCGATCCGGGCCACGGCGGCCGTCGTGGCGCTGTGGCCGCAGTCGTGTTCTGTTTCGGCGACTGCGACTCCGTGCTGAATCCGATCGGGACGTCCTCGATGCTCGCGCTCACGGTCGAGGGTGAGCGCGGCGGCGCGGGTGAGATCTTTTTTATGGACGGTCTTGGGCGCGGACAGCCCGTCGAAAACATCATTACGGTGCGCGGGGTTTCCGTTCCGGCCTGCAACTTCGACACGGCTCGATTGAGCCTGTCCGTTCGGCCGGGCCCCGCCACGTTCGTACGCGGAGATGCCAATGATGATGGCAAGGTGAACATCGCTGACCCAATTTGGATCTTGAGCGACCTCTTTCGCATGGGACCCGCGACGAGCTGTCTCGCGTCCGCCGACGCAAACAACTCGCTCACGGTCGACCTTGCCGATGTCGTATTCCTCATCAACTATTCTTTTCGCCACGGCGATGCTCCAGCCGACCCGTTCCCCGGGTGCGGCACGATCGGCGATCCGGAGAGGGAGGCCGTCTCGTGCGACAGCGCCCCATCGAGTTGCGTCTGAACGGACTTGGCCTCGAGGCCTGATTCGCGCGACTTAAGACGTAGCGTACGCGAGCGGAGTGTTAGCGGCGTGTTCGAGGCGGATTCCGCCGCGGAACCTCGACCGATCTTCCCAATCGACGAGACGATCGGTACAATTCGGGGGGTTGACCTTGGGTGATGAATGTGCTCTCGCGGGGGGAAGAAGGGTCATTCCCGAGGCGAAGTAGGTCGCGGTTCGGAAGGATCAGGTCCACGGCGTCGCGTCGACGACGCGGTCGCCGACGGACGTGAGTCGGAGCGTGGCCACGTCGTGCGTTTTCCTGTCAATCGCGCAAACGAGGATCGATTTCCCATTCTCTCGGGGAGGAAAAGCAACATGAGGACGCTCTGGAGTATCTGTACTGCGATCCCGGTAGCACTCGGGCTATCGCTGGGCGCCCAGGCGCAGGATGTCTACACGCTGGGCTTCGAAGGACCGAGCTCGGTCGCCGGTCTCGTCGGCGAGGACGTCGGGTTCGACGTCACCGCCACCCTCGAGCACGCCGAAGGCGACGGTGTCGGTGCGCAGGGTTGGTCGATCGGAATCCGCGTGGATGGCGCGGAGGTCGTCGGTGTGACGACCGAGGGCACGAGCGTCGACGGCCTCTTCGACGAGGGCTTCAACAAGAGCAAAGCCATCGACCCCATTCTGAACGACGGGAAGAACGGCGCGACGAGCGCTGTGGTGCTTTGCTACGGATGCGAGAACGTGCTTCCCCCGTCCGCCACGATCCTCCAGCTGAGTCTTTCCGCCACGATCGCCGAAGACGCGGATCCGATTTCTGTCGAGTACGAAGAGGGACTGATCGGCGAGGGACAGCCGGTTCGTCTCGTCGTCACGCAGCTCGGTCAGTCGATCGCTCCGATGCTCGAGGCGCTCTCCGTTCCCGTGCGGGCGCTGAAGAGCTGCCTGAACGACAAGTACTCCCTCGGCTTTGCGACGGAGAACCTCGTCTCGGATACCCCGTTCGCCGAAGGTTCGGTGGGCACGGGCGAGCCGTCCGGCCACGCGAGTGGTGAGGGCATGACGATCGCCGGAGCACCGGGCGAGATCGCCTCCGCACCGGTGTGGGCGACGATCATCACGAACGAATCCGATCCGGAAGCGGCCGGTGTCCAGGGTTGGTCGCTTTCGATCGAAGCGCTGGGCGCAGCCAACATCACCGGCATCACCTGGGAGGGAACGGTGACAGCTCCGGTACCCGACGGTCTTTTCGACTCGGGATTCGAGAAAACGCTCCTCGCCGCCGCTGAAGACAATGACGGTCGGAGTGGTGCGACGAGCGCCGTCGTGCTCTGCTTTGGCTGCGACACGACCATCGGGCTCGTCGGGACGACCGCTGTCGCTGAGCTCACGGTCGAGTCGAGAGATCCGCTGTCCGCGGATGCTCCGCAGTCGGGGCGCCTCGAATACAACCCGCTCCGCAGCATCGGGCAGCAGGTCGACATCGTCCTTACGGTCCTCGGAACGAGCGTGCCGGTCTGCAATCTCGATTCCGTCGGACTCGACATCGAATTCGAGGAGGTCCAGGGTAAGGGACCGTACATCCGTGGCGACGCCAACGACGACGGCAAGCTGAACATCGCCGACGGGATCTGGATCATCAACGAACTGTTCAAGATGGGTCCGGAGAGCGTGTGTCAGACCGCAGCGGATGCGAACAACAGCAACACGGTCGACCTCGCGGACGCCGTCTTCATCTTCGAGTATCGTTTCCTAACCGGCCCGGCCCCCGAGGCGCCGTTTCCGGATTGTGGATTCATCCCGATCGACGCCGGCGGCGACCTGACCTGCGGAGGGAACTCGTCCTGCCTGTGATCGCCGGTCGAATCGCAGGAGCCGCGCGTCCGTTCGGGCGCTGAACGGGAGCGAGCCACGCGGGGAACACTCTCCGCGTGGCTCGCTTCATTCTCCGACCGGGTCGAGGCCCCGGCGTTCGGAATCCTCGGGCGCCGACCACCGGTCGGGCACCCGGACAAGTGTCGGGATCGACCTGTCCGCGAACGCAAACGCCGATCTTTACGAGTCGATCCCCCGGGAGACTCGGCTACAATAGACGCTCGTCACGCGCGGTCGGCGCGTGAGTCCTCGGTTTGGGTTTTCGCCTCCCCGGAGTGGGTCTGAGATCGGATCCGACGCGTGGCGCCGTCAGAAGATGGGGGCCAGCGCCGAGATCGTATGCACTCGCCCGGAGAGTTTTCGATTGCGGGGAGTAGACGAATGAAGACGCGGCGATGGATGGCGGGCGTCGTGCTCGCGACTTGGGGTCTCACCTCCGGTGCATTCGCGCAGTCCGACGCGGATGTGTTCACGCTCGGCGTTCGCGGGCCGGACGCCGTCGCGGCCAAAGCCGGCGAGCTGGCGAGTGCCGACTACGAGATTACGCTCACGCACGACGGCCTCGGCGTGGGCGCGCAGGCCTGGTCGTTCGGTGTCATCGGCGTCGACGCCGACATCGTTTCGATCACGACCGAAGGCACGAACGCCGCGGCTCTCTTCGACGGGGGATTCCAACGGAGCGAGCTCACCGACGGCGAAGGGAATCGCGGTGCGATTAGCGCGATGACTTTGTGTCAGGGTTGCCCCGCGACGCTGCCTCCGAACGAGACGTCTTCGATCGCCGTCATCGGCCTCTCCGTGCCGGTCGGCCTAGAGGATAGCGTGGCGGGGATCGAGTTCGCGGAGGGACTCGTCGGTGCGGGACAGCCCGTCCAAATCGTCGTCACGCAGGAGGGATTTACCATCGAGCCCGATCTCGCGGCGAAGGGAATCGAAGTGCTCGCGCTCCCCGATTGTTGTGCGCCGGGACTGAACTACGCGTTTTCCGGGCAGCGCGTCCAGAGCCCGGATCCGCTCCTCCCGACCGATTCCGACCCCGCCTGCCTCGGAAATACTACCGTTCTCGTCAACGAGGTCAGTCCCGGCGAGATCGGCCGCGGCAAGGTCTTCGTCAACGTGTCGTCGAATGTCGAAGGGGACGGCGTCCAAGGATGGTCGGTCGGCGTCGCCGTCGACGGCTTCCGCGTCGTCGAGGACAGCGTCTCGCTCGACGATACGGCGGGCGCGCCGATGCCGGACGGTCTCTACGACAATGGCTTCAACAAGACTCAGCGCATCGATCCGGGTGAGAACGAGGGCCAGGAGGGAGCGGTGAGCGCGGTCGTCCTCTGCTTCGGCTGCCCGACGACTCTGCCGCTCGTCGGCACCGAGTCGATCCTTCAGTTCGAGGTCGAGACGCTGGTGCCCGTGCCCGAGGAGGGCGCGATCGACGGGGTGTGTCGGGTGGAGGCGGACCTCCTCGGGAACGGGCAGCCCGTCCGGAACGTCCTCACGATCCTCGGTGCGAGCATCCCCGCTTGCAATACGCGGTTCGTCAGCGCCTCCATTCGGTTCGCTCCCGTCGAGAATCGTCCGTTTCGCCGCGGTGACGCCAACGACGACGGAAAGAACAACATCGCGGATCCGATCTGGATCTTGAACGAGCTGTTTCGTGACGGTCCGCGGTCGCCGTGCGATCGTGCCGCCGACGCGAACAGCGACGGGACGGTCGACCTCGCCGACGTGAGCTTCGAGGTCACGTATCTGTTCGAGCGCGGCGAAGCGCCGGGCGATCCCGGACCGTTTGCGTGCGGGCCGAGTCCGACGACCGATGATGGCCTCAGTTGCGCGGACTTCACTTCGTGTGAATAGCGCGAAGCAACGGTGACGGACTGGTTCGCAGCGACCGAGCACGCGGCGGCGCGACGCATTCGTCCGCGGGCTCGGGTCGTGTTCGGTGCGCTTCGTCATCCGCGCCACGCCGATTCGCGACGTTGGCGTCGAACGAGCAACCGGGCTCCCCACCTTCTCACGTACAGTCGCGTGTTCTGTACTCGTTCGGCGCTTGAAGCCGACTTCACCCGCGCATAACTTTTCGCCTCGCTGCTAGCATTGACACGCCGTTTCGAACGCCCCTATAATCGACCTCCGAGTGTCTGAGAAGTGGACTTCCTTCCTTGTCTTGACACCGTTCCGTGTAGGGGTCGGTCTCGCCGGGTCTCACGGCGTTTTTCGAGGGTTTGGCTTGTTCCGCCACACGATTGGGCGCCTGACCTTCGCCGCCGGTATTGCGGCTGACCGAAACGGAGGCAACCGTCTCCGTCCCACCATTTTCGACTTGATTTCGATCCACTAGAACAACCGCATTCCCCGCCTCCGCTTGTGCATGTCGGGACCCCGCTTGGGCAAGTCGGGGGGGATTGCTTAGCTTCGGGCTGTGAAGGAGATCACGATGCAAGTGAAGCTGTCCCGGGTTGGGAGTTGGAGTTTTCTCCCCGCCATCGTTCTGACTCTCTCGGCCGGCGTCGCTTTCGCCCAAGACCCTGCGAATTTCGATCTCGAGATCCGCGTGGACAAGGAAGCCTACGCTCCCGGTGAGACGCTCGTCGCGACTCCGGGTGTCGTCGCGCGTGAGGCGGGTATCCAGGGCTGGTCGTACGGCGTGCGCCACGACCCGAACGTGCTCAGCCTCGACAGTGTCGGCATCGAGAACTCCGACACGGCTGGACTCTTCGACGAAGGTTTCAATCAGACCGAGATCATCGTCGAGGGCGGCACCAACGTGGGATTCATTCAGGCGATCGCGCTCTCGCTCGACGGCGACGCCATCGTCGTTCCGGCGAACCCCGACGGCCTCTTCACCTTCGCCGCGGCGAGCTACACCGTCGCCGCGGACGCGTGTGAAGGAGCGGTCGGAGACATCATGACCGCGATCGAGTTCACCGAGGAGATCGGTGTTCCGGACAGTCCCCCCGTCGAGACGAACCTCACCCTCGGCGGCCGCGGCCTCGTGCCGGCGTCGGTTGCCGGTGCGACGGCGACGATCACCTGTGAAGCCCTTCCCGCGGGACTCAGCATGCACTTTGCGGCTGGCGCGCAGGATCTTGTCGCCGACGAGACGGCGACGATCGACGTGACGGTCCACGGTTCGGCTTCCGGCGCGGCGTCCGAGGTCCAGGGTTGGTCCTACGGGATCCGGCTCGACACGACGGCGATCGTCGCGACTGCTGCGACTCCCGGCGCCGACGCCGCTGCCCTCAACGGGGGCAACGGTCCGGACTTCGTCAGCTACGAGCTCAACGATCAGAGCCTCGACGGGAACACGAAGGGTGTGACCGTCGGTGTCGCCGTTACGCTCAATGCTCCGGCGGCGGAAGTCCTCACGATCGCCGACGGCGAGACGAAGCACCTCGACACGATCACGATCCGCAGCGCCAAGTCGCTCGGCGAAGGTGAAAGCGAGACGACCGAGATGGCGTTCGACAACACCCTCGGTGAGACGGCAGATCCCGTTCGCGATCCGATCGAGGCCATCTTCGTGATCGGCGGACGCAGCGTCGAGCCGACGCTCGGCGGCGCGAAGACGATCAACCTCATCGGCACCGGTGGTCCCGGTGGCGTCCGGTTCATCCGCTCCGACTCGAACAGTGACGGCCGCGTCGACATCGCCGACGGCATCTGGACGCTGATGACTCTCTTTGGGGGCGAGCAGCTCTCGTGCGAGATCGCGGCGGACTCGAACGCCGACGACAGCGTCAACATGACCGACGCGATGCACACGTTCCAGTGGCGCCTCCAGCCGGGTGCGACGCCGGGGAACCTCTTCCCCGCGCCGACGGCTCCGTTCCCCGCTTGCGGCACGGTGCAAGATCCGGTGCTCACCTGCGCGAATCACTTCTGCCAGTGAGTTGATGTAGAGAAGGCGATCCGAAGCGGATCGCCGACGCGAAACAAAACGGCCCGATCGAGCGCGTCTCGATCGGGCCGTTTTGTTTTCGCTTCGTGCCGAGCCGGCGACGAAACGTTCCAGGCGAAACGCCCGGCACCGGCCCCGAGCGCGCCCGCGACCGAGCACCGAAGGCGCGGAGACTCGCGTCCGACCCGACTTCTCCGCCACGCGGTAGTCGTCTCGGCTCCGCTCAGCCGGGCGGAACGGGCCCGATCGAGCGCATCTTTCGTGCCTGTAAGGTTCTACGATCGGGCGATGTTGACTTGCTCGCGGGGCACCTCTAACATCGATCCATCCCCCGTTTGCCCTCCTTCCCCGACGCTACGAACAGCCTGGTGTTGCTCCCCCCTCTCTGCGTGGAGAAGCCCTCTCCGCGCGGGGATGTCCTCCTTTTTCGGAGGGCTCGGGGAGCGCGCTCCCGCTCTGGAGGCTGGACTGCTCTCATGCCACTCTCTCATCCCTCCTCTCGCTCGAGTTTCGTGCTTTGCCTGGCTGCGGTGCTCGCCCTCACCGCGTGCAACGATGGCACGAAGGTTCGCTCCACCGTTCCCTCATCGAACGAATCCGGCGTCAGCGCTCGTGCGCTGATCGCCATTCGCCTTTCGAACACGGTGAGCTCCGCCGACGACGGCAACATCTCAGACCCGAGCCTGTTCCAGGTGCGCGGCGACTTCACGGACGGGCTCTATCCGGGAACGGTCGCTCTCGCGGACTGGGACCGCGACGTCCGCCCGGGGATGACCGTCGACGAGTTCTCGCAGGGACTCGCGGACGGGGGCGGGGACGGCGAGGTCGAGCGTGAGCTCGACGCGCTCGTCTTCCTCCTCAGTCAAGGCGTGAGCTTCAAGCCGGGCGAGACGATCACCGTGATCATCGACCACGATATCACCGCTCACGGCGTTCCCCTCGAGCGAGGGAAGACGTTCTCGTTCCGCGTCGGCGACTCGGCGACGTCCGAAGGTGCGCTCCGCATCGTCACGACCGACCCGGCTGCGGGCGCGCAGGACGCCCCGCTCGCCCCCCGGATCCGCGCCAGGTTCAATCGGGGAGTCGCGGGCGCAGGGCTCGCTGAAGCGATCAGCATTCGCGGCGAGCGCTCGTTCTTTCACAGCGGAATCGACACGCTCTTCACTCAGGAAGTGGGCGCCGGAGTCCTCGAGGTCGTTCAGCGCCTCGCGGCCGGAGACGCGTTCGTTCCGGGCGAGACCGTCGAGGTCGCGTTCAGCTCGGACATACAAGACGCGCCGGGAGGCGGCGCGCTGCCGATCGCGCTCGCCGCGCACGTCCTCGAGTTCCAGGTGAGCGGAGGGCGAGTTGCCGGCGGTTGGGACGCGGAGGCGCTACCCTTCGTCGATGGGTCGCCGCGAACGGTCCTCGTCGCGGAGTTCGACGCCGAATTCGACGGTCTCGAGTTCATGGCCGTGACCTCGCGCACCCTCGAGTACTACGCTCAGACGGCGCCGGGACAGTGGAGTCAGATCGCGGCGACGAGCCTCGCTTCGGACGCCGGGCGTACGGTCGTGGGCGGGGCGCTCCTCGATGTCGAGCGCGACGGCCGACCGGAGGTCGTGGTCGTTCGGAGCGGTGACTCCGACAGCTCGATCACCGTCTACGAATTCGACGAGGCCGGCGATCTCGTCGAGCACGCCGACCTCGCCGAGGAGACGTTCCCCGCCGCCGGTGTCCACGCTGTCGCGGCGATCGATCTCGATGCCCAGGGTGACCCCGAGATCCTCGCGTTCCACCCCGGAAATCGCGCGATCGGGCACTTGACGGTTTTCGCGCTGACGGAAGTGCCGCCGGACCCGGCGACGATCGATCCGCTCGTCCCGGAGACTCTCCAGCCGCGGCCGGGTTGGGAGCGGACCGACAACCCCGTGCCGTCCTTCGACGAAGCCACTCGCGTCTCGGCGGTGGATCTCGGCGCGGGCGGACTCCTCGATCTCGTCGTCGAGACGGTCGGCGGAGATCTCGTCCTCTTTCAGAACGCTAGCAGCCCCGGTGCACCCTTTGCGCTTCGTCGAGCCGGCGTCCTCCGCGGACGCTTCGGCGGCTCGGTGGACGCGGCGGCGTGGGCCGACGCCGACTACGACGGCGACGGCGACGCCGATCTAATCGTGTGGGACGCGGACGGCGCACTTCTCTTCGAGAACCAGACGGTTCGCGGTGAAGATGGCGCGGTGACCGGCGGTCTCCTCGAGGAACTCGCGCCTCCGATCGAGCTGCCGGAGCTCTCGGTTGGCATCGGCGCGCCGACGGCCGCCTTCGCGCGCGATCTCGACGGCGACGGCGGACTCGACGTTCTTCTTCGGCACGAAGGGGGCGACGCGACGCTCGCACTCCTCACGCCCGAAGGAGTCGAGACCGCGGCGCTGATCGGACCGGTCGGCGGACGCGGACCCGTCGCGATCGCCGACGTGAACGGTGACTCGGGTCTCGACATCCTCCTCTTTCCCGAGGGCGACTCCGCCCCCGTCCTCCAGTCGGCGCGCGACGTGACGCCTCCCGCCGCTGTCACGCCGAGCGCGTTTCGCATCGCGCCCGGAGAGAGCGGCATCGTCGACTCGGAGCTCCGGGTGTCGATCCGCGGTGATCTGAGCGAGATCTTCAGCGGCTACTCGATCGCGCTCGACTACGACAATCGCTTCCTCGACCTCGAGCGATTCGAGCCTCCCGATGATCTCGCCGCGATCGCGACATTCGTGACCTGTCCGGACGCCAACGGAGTCGGCTGCGCCGGCAACGCGGCTGTGACGATGAGTTACTCCGAGAGTGTTCGCGGCGCCGCGTCCCAGGACGTATTTCTCGGTCGCTTCGTCTTCTCGATCGCTCCGCTCACCGAAGCCGCGACGACCGAGATCGAGCTCGAGTCGTTTCAGAGTGGAGGGGCGACATTCGAGAACACCCTGGCGATCGTCGACGGCGAGGCGACGCTTTCGCTTCCCGTCGACGTGAGCGGCGGGATCTTCTCTGTCGAACTCCAGCCGCCGGCGCCGCCGGACCTCGTCGCGCAGTGCTTCGTCGACGAGAGGCGCCCCGACGAGACGGTCGTCTCGGTCGAGTGGGTGTCGCCGAGTGAAAAGGAGTTTTCCGGGTTCGAAGTGTTCGTCAGTGGATCGCGCGTCGCGACGCTCGGTGCGGCCGCGACGGGAGCGACCTTCACCACTCCGCTTACCGGCGAGCTCGCGATCGAGGTCCAAGGGCGGAGCGGCGACGAGCTCGCCACCGCGTCTTGCCAGATCGTCGCCGTGCACGAGCCGCTCGTCGAATGCGAGGCGATCTCGGCGGCCGAGAACCGCGTGACGTGGTCGCTTGGGCATCTCGCCGATCGATTCAACGTCTATCGCAATGGAAATCGCATCGCTCGACTCGGCGGGGATGCGCAGGAGTTTACCGACCGGTCGCCGAGCCAGGACGCCGCCGATCTCTACGAGGTTTCGGCGGAGCTGTCCGGAATCGAAGGCTCGCGCGGTGAGTGCGCCGGCGGTCCAGTGGGCGACCCCAACGTTCAGACGACCGAGCCCCCGACGATCACGCAGGCGTCGCTCGTGACTCGAACGTCCGCGCGCCAAGCGAACGTTCTCCGGCTCCGGTGGACGAACGGCGAAGGATACTCGTCGATCGCGCTCGCGCTCGCACGCGTCGTCGACGGGGCCGAGCAGATCGTCCTCGAGACGGATCTCGCGGGAACGGCGACGGAGTTCCTCTACGACGGCGGCGACCCGCTCGCCGGCGGAGTCCCACCCGGTGAGTATCGCTTTACGCTCGTCGGGGTGACCGACGGAATCGAGAGCGATGCGGTTCAGTCCGGTATCGTGCCGGTGACGATTCCCGCGCTTTCGGTCGGGTTCGACTGCGCGATCGCCGGAAACGGTGACATCCAGCTCGGATGGGACGCCGTCTGGCCCGGCTACGACGACGTCACCCTCCGCATCGAACACCGGATCAACGGTGTGCTCCAGGGCGCTGCGGAGACGGTGTCGGTCGGAACATCGGTGACGGAGTACACGATCTCTGAGCCGATCGCACTCGGGGTCTACTCGTTTCGGCTGCGAGCCGTGGAAGACACGATCGGACTTCCGCCGTCGGTGATTCCAGCGCCGGAAGCCCTGCAACAGAATTGCGAGCTCTCCTTCTCCGCCGGCCTCTCCGTCGGCACGGTGCACGGAGGCATCGGTCTCAGCCAGATCGAGATTCCGATTCGCGCGCAGGTGTTCGGCGCGATCTCGGCGTTCCACTTCGAGCTCGAGTATCCGGACATCATCGACATCGATTCCGCGACGGGTCTGCTCGTCGACGCCCTCGGAGCGAACGCGACGCTCGTGATCTCGGCCGGATCATCCCCCGGGACGAATCGCGCGAGCGTTGATGTAACGGGGGTCCGCATCGTGCCCGATGCGGACGGAGATGGGACGCTCGACGGCGAGGTGATCGTCGCGCGGCTCGTCGGCGCGGCTCCGTCGGACTTCGCGCTCGCGGGAACCTATCCGCTCACCTTCGTCGGAGCTCCGACGTTCCGGTTCGGGGTCGCGGATACCCCGGTCGCCGCGGTCGACGGCGAGCTCGAGCTCGTCCAGCGCTACGTGGTCGCCGAGAGCGTCGATCTCCCCCCGGATTCCGACGAGCCGTTTACGGTGAGGGTATTCGGGACGTTCGTTGAGACCGTGCCCGACTACAAGCTGAACAGCTTCGCTATCCACATCCGTTTCGATCACGAGCTGCTCGAGCTGCTTCCGGTCACGCAATCCGACCAGGCGGGCTCGGCGGTCGAAGGACTCGGGACGACGATCCTCCCGAACGCACAGGTGATCGAGGCTGCCAACAACCCGGCGTCGGGAACCACGGGGCAGGCGACGATCGCGTGGCTCGGGTTCAACCTGAGGGATCCGAACGTCGGGCTCGAGTTTCTCCACCCCGGAACGATGCTCAACCTCGTGACGTTCAAGTTCCGGCCGCGCGCCGGAGCGGCCGCGGCCGGCAGCACCGACATCACGTTCGTCACGCAGGCGCCGGGCGTCAGCAATCCGACCGCTTTCTTCCCTGCCGTCGACGTTCTCGGTGAGCCGGATCTCGAAGCGTTCTTTCCGGGCTCCGTGCGATTCGGTGAATCCGAGGCCCAGCCGGAGCTCTTCCGCATGGAACCGTCGGTCGGCTCGCTCCTCGGCGGGCAAGAGGCCGCACTCGTGGGAGCCGGGTTCCGCTCCGTCGCGCCGGAGGACATCGGCGTTCGCCTGCGCCGCACGGACGGCCCGGGTGCACCCGCCGACCTCGACGTGTCGGCGAACGAAATCCTCGAGATTCGCTCGGATCGAATCCGGTTCATCGTCCCCGACTCGGGACTCCGGCCGCAGATCGCTCCGCCGTCCGTCTACTCGGCCGACGTGATCCTCGAGATCGCGGGCGCCGAGCTCATCGTTCCCGACGGCTTCGAGTACGAGTTTCCCCGGCTCGACGGTGGGGATCGAACGGCGGGGTCGTCGGACGGTGGTGATCTCCTCGTCCTGACCGGTGCGGGCTTCGCACCGGAGACCGAGGTCGGATTCCGTTTCGCCGACGCGACCGTCGACGCCACGGTCGACCGCGTCGACAGCGACGGTCGTCGTGTCCACGTCATCACTCCCGCGCTCTCCGGCCGCGAGGGGCAGATCGCGACGATCGAGGTTCGGACTCCCGGGATCGTCGATCTTCAGCTGCAGAACTTCTTTACCGTGCTCGACCCCGACGCCGGGCCGACGCTCCGGCTCGTCTCGGTGACACCTGGAGTCGGCTCGATCTGTGGTGGGGAAACGGTGACGCTGACCGGTGAGGCGTTCGCGCCCGGTCTCGCGGTTTCCTTCGGAGGCGTCGCCGCCGAGAGCGTCACCGTCGAGAGCGCGACGAGCGCGACCGTGGTTGTTCCCGCCGTGCTCGAGGGAACGGGGACGGTCACCGTCACGGCTACGCTCGGGGCGAGCAGCGTGAATCTCGCCGACGCGTTCACATTCATGCATCCCGCGCCGCCCTTCATTCGCGGGGACGTCAACGAGGACGAATCGGTGTCCGTCGCGGACGTCGTCGTTCTCAGCGACCTCGTCGTTGGCGCCGCGGAGATGTTCCCGGCGAACTTCGACGCGGCCGACGTGAACGACGATGGGATCGTCGACGGTGGTGACGTGACCGCGCTCATGGACTTCCTCTTCGGAGCGGGGACGGCGCTCCCGCAGCCGCATCCCGAACCGGGCCTCGATCCGACCCCCGACGCGCTCAAGTCCTGCACTGAAGTCTCGGACGGAGGTTGATGCGATGTCCCGCGTCGATTCACCCTTCGGGCCATCCTACGGACACCGGCGGAGCTCCGGCGCCCTCGCGGGATTCATCGTTCTCTGGGCCGTCCTTTTTCTTCACCTCGTGCTTCCGCTCGACCCGGACGGGCGCTTCCTCTTCAGTGCGAACGTGCTCGTCGAGTGGGCCGGCACCGTGTTTCTTCTCGTCGGACCGGTCGCGGCCGTCGTCCTGGCGACCTGGGACTGGTACCGCACACGTCGTGTGTTCCTCCCGCTCCTCACCTTTTCGCTCGGGGCGTTCGTCTCCCTCGCGACGGCCGGGGCGATGCTGGCCTCGTTTCTCTTCTGATCGAGCGGAAGGGGTCGGTGCCCGCATCCGGCGGCCTCCGAGCGGTTTCGGATCACGTCCTACCGCCCGAGTTTCGGGGGACGATTCCTATAGATTTTGGTGTTGCCCCCGCCAAAATATGGCAAGAAGGTAAACGCGCGGGAGTGCGAGGTCCGATCAGAAGGGCTGCGTGCCGCAACGCGGTGTGGCCGAAGTGTTTTCGGAACCGAGTTGACGCGTCTCGCGGCGTTAGGTCGGAGGATCGGGCCGGAAGACGGGCCGGACGAAGACGGCGGTGAGGATGCGCGATGGCCGGGGGCGACGGTGGCCGCGGCGTCCGACTCGAGTGGTCCGACCGACGCCCGGAGTGTCACGCGCGCGGAGCGCGCACCGAGTCGGATGTTCGGTGCCGCGATCGGCCCGGCGCGGAGTGGCCGCCCCGCGTGATTTCGTTCAGTCGTGAGGATATTCGGTGAAGTTTGCTGTCGTCTCCGACATCCACGGAAACCTCGCCGCCTTCGAGGCGGTGATCGCGGATCTCGAACGGCGCGGCGTCGACCGCATCCTCTGTCTGGGCGACCTCATCGGCTACGGTCCCGACCCTCGCGGGTGCATCCGGCTCGCGATGGGATTCCCCGTGAACCTTCTCGGCAATCACGAGGAAGCCGTGCTCTTCGGGGCGATCGGGTTCAATCCGAAGGCGAAGGTCGCGATCGACTGGACTCGCGAGCAGCTGAGTCTCGAGTCGGAGCCTCAGGAGGACAACCGCGAGCTGTGGAACTTTATCGGGAATCTCGCGCGCCAGTACGAGGAGGACGATTTTCTCTTCGTGCACGGCTCGCCGCGGGACCCGACGCGCGAGTACATCTTCAAGCAAGACCACCAAGATCGCGGCAAGATGGACGAGATTTTCGCCGCGCCGGCGAATGCGAAGTGGCGTGCGTGCTTCGCGGGCCACACCCATCACCCCGGGGTGTTCGAGCAGAACAACGCGTATCATTTCTACGAGCCGGCGCAGCTCGACAGCGGCCGCTACGATCTCAGTCAGGGCAACGAGCGCGTGCTGATCAATGTCGGGTCGGTGGGGCAGCCGCGGGACGGGGATCCCCGGGCTTCGTTCGTGGTCGTCGAGGACGGAGTGATTCACTTCTGCCGCCTCGACTACGACGTCGAACGCACGCTGAAACGCTTCGAAGAGTGTCCCGACCTTCCGGATTACCTCGCGAATCGCCTGCGCGAGGGGAAGTAGACCCGGCTCCGGAGCCGGCGCTCGCAAGCTCTCCGGCAGGGGTGAAAGGCGCTCCGGCGCGCGCGGTCCCAGTCGCACTCGCGTGACGCAACGCCGCGGACCGCCCCGCGCGTTTTTGATAGAAATCGCTCTCGATTGCACTATGCTCTGTCGGTTTCTCTCGGCGTAGCAGCGAGACGCTCATCGCGACGCGGTATGGCGCCGCGCGTGGTATCGGCGATCCGGATCGGGGACGCGCGATGGCTTGGCGTTACTTCTTGGCGATCTTCCTCTCGGGGCTCGTCCTTACCGTTTGGATGGTCCTCTACCCGCCGCAGCCGCCGCGGCCGAGACCGCAGCCCGTCGCCCCGGCGCCCGCGGCCGAGGAGCGCGCGGGCGGCGCCGAGTCTCCTGCCCGCGATCCCGACGAGGCACGCGTCGTCCCCGCCCCCGAGCCCGCGCCGGTGCGGGTCGAGCGGCCCGAGAAGTCGCTCACGATCGAGCTCAGTGCGGCACTCCTCCACGCGACGGGATCCGCGGGCCGCTCGGGCGATTCCGACGGCACGCCGCCGCGAATTCGCTACACCGCTCATTCCACCGGTGGGGTGGTGCGGGATGTTTGGCTGCCTGAATTCGGGCAGCAGAGCGACCGCAACGAGCCGTATCGATTGCTTTACTCGGCGCCGCCCGAGCACGGACTTCTCGGTCTCCAGATCGACGGTGTCGACATCGAGTGGCGGGAGAACTGGGAGCTCGAGTCGACCGTCGACAACGGTGTCACCTTCCGCAACGAAATCGACGACCTGCGGATTCAAAAGACGATCGGTACGCCGGCGAACGAGATCCCTCTCGATGAAACTCCAGTGCCGGAGATCGGGCTCTACTACGTTCCGATCGAGGTCACGTTTACGAACGACTCCGATGAACCGCGCGAGATGCGGTACACGCTCAACGGGCCGGCGTCGATCGGCACGGAGGCGCAGGGCGGCCGATCGCTCTTCGCGCCCGGCGGAGACATCGCACTCGCTACGGCGAAGTGGGCAGGTGGTCGGGTGGTCGCGGCCTCGGTAGAGGCCGGAGACGTGATCGACCGACCGACGCCTGCGCCCGCGTGGGTCGGAGCTCGGAACAACTACTTCGCGGCGCTCCTTTTTCCGCTGCCCGAAGTCGGAAAGACCGCGGCCTACGTCGAGCGTTCGCTCGGACTCGCCTATACCGACCCGCGGAGCGTCGAAGAGATTCGGCGGGAAGGGGGTGATCCGAGCGAGGCCTACCGGAACGTCGCGACGAAGATCGAGAGCGCCATCTTCACGCTCCCGGCGGGGGCGCAGGTCGTGCACCGCTACGGTCTCTTCCTCGGACCGCGAGACCGCGAGTCGCTCTCGATCTACGAGTCGCTCGATCTCAGCGCGGTGAACGACTATTTCGTCCTCACTCGTCTCTTCGTGTGGTTTCTCGACGTCCTCAACAAGCTCGCCTTCGGAAGCTGGGGCGTTGCGATCATCCTTCTCACCATCATCGTCCGGCTCCTTCTCCACCCTCTGAGCAAGAAGTCTCAGAAGAACATGCATCGCTTCTCGAAGAAGATGCAGAAGGTGAAGCCGCAGATGACGGAGATCCAGCAGAAGTACAAAGACAACCGCATGAAGCAGAACCAGGAGGTGCACAAGCTCTTCAAAGAGCACGGCATCAACCCGGCGCAGCAGATGGGCGGTTGCCTCCTGATCCTCCTTCAGATGCCGATCTGGATCGCGCTCTACCGCACGCTCTACTACTCGATCGGCCTCCGGCAGGCGAGCTTCCTCTGGATCGAGGACCTCACGCGCGCCGACCATTTATTCCCGTTCATCTCGTCGCTGCCGCTCGTCGGCGATATGTTCGCGTACTTCAATATCCTTCCGGTCCTCTACGTCATCTTTACGATCATCAACCAGCGCCTCCAGCCGAAGCCGGACGATCCGCAGATGCGGGCGCAGTATCAGATGATGACGTTCATGATGGTGTTCTTCGGACTCATCTTTTACAACTTCCCGAGCGGCTTCATGCTCTACATCATGACGAGCACGCTCCTCGGCATCTTCGAGAGCAAGATGATCAAGGCCGAGCTCGCGCGCGAGGAGGAGGCCGCGGGCACGCAGAGCCCGGAGGACGCGGGCGACGGAACGGCAGCCGTGGCGGCGACCGCGGGCGGAGCCCTCTACCCGGCGCAGGGCGGAGGCGGAGCCTCCGCGTCATCGGAGCGTTCTCCCGACTGGCGGGCGAAGAAGCGAAAGGGGAAGGGGCGGAAGGGGCGAAAGTAGGCCGCCGGCATCGCGGGGGATTCGCTCTCTACGATGATCCATCCGCCCCTCGATACGATCTTCGCGGTGAGCTCGAGCCGTGGCTCGTCCGCGGCCGCCGTCGTTCGCCTGAGCGGTCCGAGTGCGGTGATCGTCGTCGCTCGGTGCGTCGCGCGAGCGACGGCTCGCCAGCTCACCGAGAGCGCCGGGTATCACGGCATCGCGGTCCGCCTCCAAACGGGCGTGGGCGACGTGCCGGTTTGGGCGACGGTCTTTCGCCCACCGCGATCCTACACCGGCGAGGAGAGCGTCGAGCTGGCGGTCTGCGGGGGAGCCGTCGTCGTGCGTGCGGTCGCGGCGGCACTCTTCGCTGCGCATCGGGCCGATTCGCGCGAACGGATCGGCGGCGCTGGAGTGCTGCGGTGGGCGCGCGCGGGAGAGTTCACCGAGCGGGCGTTTCTTTCGGGCCGCATCGATCTCTCCCAGGCCGAAGCCGTCGCCGCTCTCATCGCCGCGAGCGGAGAGGGGGAGCTCGAATCTGCACGGCGATCCCTCCGCGGCGAGTTGCGCGCCGAGATCGATCGCATCGCGGAGCGCGTCGTCGAGACGACCGGGCTTCTCGAAGCCGCGCTCGATTTTCCCGACGAGAACCTCCCGAGCGTCGCGCCGGAGGTCCTCGCGGAGCGCATCGCGGAGATCGCGGGGCGGTTGGAAAATCTCCGATCGCAGTGCGCGCTTCGTACCTCGGCCGACGGGACCTACCGAGTCGTCGTCGCCGGCTTCCCGAACGCCGGAAAGTCGAGTCTCCTCAATGCGATCGCGGGAAGGGACGTCGCGATCGCTACGGAGACCGCCGGAACGACTCGGGATCCGGTGCGGACGACGACGCGAATCGGTGACGTCGCGGTCGAGTGGATCGATCTCGCCGGCGTTCGATCCGTCGCGAACCTCATCGGCAGCGAGTCGGGACCCGACCGAGACCTAGCGCTGGGGCTCGACTGGGAACAGACATTCGGGGAGGCGAATCCCTCGTCGAGCGAGACGTACGGTGACTCGGAGCGGGACGCTTCACTCTGGCGTGTCGTATCGCGGCTCACGCGCGTCGAGCTCGGGAGCGCCGATCTCGTTCTCTGGGTGGTCGACGGATCGGCGGCGGACGCGGACGCTCAGGCCCGGGAGATCGACTCCCTTCCCGGCGCGGCAGCACTCGTGATCCAGAAGGCCGACCTTCTGCCCAGCGGGGCGCGGGAGCGCTGGCGGGAAGCCGGCGCCGCGGTCGTCTCCGCTCGGACCGGCGAGGGAATCGCGCGGCTTCTCGAACGCGCCCGAGCGGCGCTCGCGGGAGGCGGACCGGACGCGCCGGACCGAGAGCCGCCGCGGTTTCTCCTCAGCGTCCACCAAGAGGCGGTGTTCGAGCTCGCGGCCGAGGCGATCGATCGGGCCCGTCTCGCGCTCGAGGGCGAGCTCGGGTACGAGCTCGTGGCGGCCGACCTCCGGGACGCGCGGGCGGCGTTCGACGACTGCACCGGGAGGGCCACCGCCGACGCGATCCTCGATCACGTCTTCTCCCGGTTTTGCGTTGGCAAGTGACCCGGCGGCCGTTACGATTCTGCTAACTCTTTAAGAATCTTGATCTTCGGGCGGATCGGGAGGATGTTCGGATCGCTGGTCGGGGGAGGGGACGGGCGCGTGTTACCGGGCCTTTCCTCCGCCGGACCTGGAGCGACCGGGCGTGGTGCCTCCCCGTCCGTGCGGATCGAGGGTGCTGGGCGACGGAGGGTGGACCCGTGCGCTGCCCGTACTGCAAGACCGACGATGATCGTGTGATCGACAGCCGCTCGATCGGCGAGGGAGCGACAATTCGGCGGAGACGCGAGTGTCTCAGCTGCGAGAAGCGCTTCACGACGTACGAGCGGACGGAGGTGGCGCCGCTTCGGGTGGTGAAGAAAGACGGCAGCTTCGAGTCGTTCGATCGCGACAAGATTCTGCGTGGAGTGACGAGGGCGTGCGAGAAGCGCAATCTGTCGCTCGCGCAGCTCGAGGGGTCGGTCTCGCGGATCGAGGCCCGCATCCTCGAGAAGTGCGACATCGAGGTGAGCACGAAGCAGATCGGTGAGATCGTGAGCGAGGAGCTCCGCGATCTCGACCACGTCGCCTACGTTCGCTTCGCGTCGGTGTACCGGGAGTTCAAAGACATCGAGCAGTTCCTCCAGGAGATTCTTGCGGTAGCGCGGCCGGAGCTCGTCGAGCCGCTCCGCAAGGAGATCTCGGGGAACGCGGAGGGGAAGGGGCGCGATCGAAAGCGCGGGGGCGAGGAGGCCCTCGCGCGGAACTGAAACGAAGAGAAACGTCGCCACGCCGGCGGCGAGTGAAGGGATCGTTGAGGGTGAAGAGCGCCTGGTGAATGCACCGGGCGAAGCGACTCCGGTGGGCGGCGCCCGCCGGCGAAAACGAAAAGAAGTGACCGGTGCGCGGCACGTCCGGAGGAGTTCGGCGAATGCTAGCGCGCTCAGTGACGTTCCGTGAGACGACTATGTACTTGAAACGCCTGGAGCTCTTCGGCTTCAAGTCTTTCGCTGACCGCACCGAATTCCACTTCCGCGACGGGACCACCGGTATCGTCGGACCGAACGGTTGTGGCAAGTCGAACGTCGTCGATGCGTTCAAGTGGATCTTCGGCGAGCAGTCCGCGAAGGGGCTGCGGGGCTCGGAGATGAAGGACGTCATCTTCAACGGCACCCAACACCGCAAACCCGCGGGCTTCGCCGAGGTGTCCGTCGTCTTCGACAACACCAATCGCTTCCTCGACATCGAGTTCGCCGAAGTCGCGATCACGCGCCGGCTCTACCGGAGCGGCGAGAGCGAGTACCTGATCAACAAGGAGAAGTGTCGGCTCCGCGACATCAAGGAGCTGATCATGGACACCGGGATCGGGCGCACGTCGTACTCGATCCTCGAGCAGGGCCGGATCGACGTTCTCCTCCAGGCGAGCCACTACGATCGGCGCATCATCTTCGAAGAGGCCGCCGGGATTTCGAAGTACCGCGCGAAGAAAGCGGAAACCCTGCGCGCGCTCGCACGAGTCGAGGACAACCTCACCCGTCTCACGGACATCATCGAAGAGGTCGAGAAGCGCGTTCAGAGGCTGAAGCAGCAGGCGAGCAAGGCGCGCCGATTCCGGCGACTCACGTCCCGGCTCAAGGAACTTCGCGTGCGGGGAGCGGTCGCCGACTACCGCGATTCCCTCGAGGCGCGGGTCGCGCTCGCGTTTCGGCTCCACTGGGCTCAATTCCAAACCGACCGACTGGAGCGAGTGCTCGCGGCGCTCGGCGATAAGCTCGCCGAGAGGTTGGCCGACCGTGAGGCGATCGCGTCGCGATTGCGCGAGCAGCGAGAGAA
Organism: Planctomycetota bacterium; assembly: GCA_965223845.1. Classification (GTDB taxonomy): domain Bacteria; phylum Planctomycetota; class UBA8108; order UBA8108; family SXIK01; genus CBDCXR01. The sequence continues at coordinate 1,077,884 of CBDCXR010000004.1, forward strand.
GCTCGCCGAGGGGCAGGTGCTGCTCGAGCGGACGCTCCAGCGCATCGAGCACGGCGAAGAGCGGCTGAAGGAGTGCGAGGAGCAGCGGGCGCGCCGCGAGCATGAGAGCGTCGAGGTGCGCGAGGCCCTCCTCCGGCTCGGTGAGCAGATCGCCTCGGAGAGGGTTCAGCTCGAGAGTGTCAGCGGCGAGATCGAAGCGGGGCGGCAAGCGCTTGAGGCACGCGCTGCCGAGCGGGAGTCCGCGCGTCTCGAGAGTGACCGCACGCAGCAGGCACTCCGGGAAGAAAAGGACTCGCTGGTCGAGCTCCTTCAGAAGCGCTCGCGCGTCGCGAACGTCGTCGTGCAGATGACCTCGGAAATCGAAGGACTCGAAGCGCGCTCGATGCGGCTGCGTTCGAGTCTCGAGCGAGTCGCCGCCGACCTCGACGCTCAGAACGAGAAGCAGGACGCAGAGACTAAGCGGCTCGAGGGACACCGCGAGACGCTCCGCGAGCTCGAGACGGAACGTCAGGCGGAGGAAGAAAAGCTCTGCGCGCTCCGCGAGACGGAGAGCGAGCTCGAGGCTCGACTCGAAGCGACGCTTACGGAACTCCATCAGAAGCAGTCGAGATTCGAGCTTCTCGAGACGCTCGAAACGAACCTCGAAGGCGTCGGCCGGGGCGTTCGCGAGATCCTCCAGCGCGAGGCCGAGAGCGAACTGGCGCGAACCCACGGACTTCTCGCTTCCGTCGTTCGCACCGAGCGTCCGTACGCGAAGGCGGTCGAGGCGGTTCTGGGAGCTCGCGCGCAGGCGCTCGTCGTCGAGACGCAGGACGGCGCGATCGAGCTACTCGACGCTGTGCGCACGGAGGAACTCGGCGCGGTCGAAGTGATCTGTCTCGATCGTGTCGACATCGAGAGGTGGGGGCGGTACGCGCCTCACGAGGGCGTGCGGGGACCGCTCCGCGACTTCGTGAGCGGTCCGCCGTTCTTGAGCGAGCTCCTCGATCGACTCCTCGCGAACGTTCTCCTCGTCGACGACTTCGCGACGGCGCTGAGCCTTTCGCGAAACGGCCTCCGACCGTTTCGACTCGTGACGCCGAAGGGCGAGGTGATCGAGCCCTGGGGCGCGCTGGCGATCGGCGGCGAGAAGGATCTCGGCTTGATCTCACGGCGAAGTGAGATGGACGAGCTCGCGGTCGCCGTCGACGAGCTCCAGCGCTCCGAGGGCGAGATGCGCGATCGCCTCGGCGCTGCGCGCCACTCGATCCACGAACGACGCCTCGCCCTCGACGCGATCGGGGAGCGGGTCGCCGTGACATCGCGTTCGATCGTTCAGTGCGAGGAGAAGCTGACGGCCGGGGCGCGCGACCTCGAGCGGCTCGCGCGTGAGCACGCGATCGGTACGAAGGAACTCGACGAGCTCGCGCGGGACATCGCCGCCCGAACCGGCGAGAAGGCGGAGCGCGAGAAGGAGCTCGGCGACGTCGACAAGGACGTTTCCGCGTGCGAGCGGTCGATTCGAGAGTCGGAAGACGCGGTAGCGCGCGCACTCGAGGCGGTACAGGTGAGCGAGGAGACGCTCACGCAGGCGCGGCTCGGCGTCGCCCAGGCCGAGCGGCGCGAGGAGGGCCTGCGCGAACTGCTGCGACGACAGGAAGCCAACCTCGCCGAGCGCGAGGAGACGCTCGTTTCTCTAGGCGCCGCGATCGACGAGGAAGAGTCGCGACGGAACTCGACCGAGGAGGAGCTCGAGGCGGCACGCGGGGAGCTCGAACTCGTCGAACAGCGAGTCGTCGCTCTCAGAGAGCTCGTCGAAGTAGACGAGGGTACGGACCGCGAGCTCGGCGCACTCGAGCAAACCTATCGCGACGAGATCGAGGAAGTGCGCCGCGAAAAGGAGCGCGTGCACGAGGAGCGGGAGGCGGCGCAGCTCCGCGACCAGGAGGAGCGGCACCGGCGAAACACGACCCTCGAGCGTCTCGACGAGGAGTACGGCATCGATCTCGTCGAGCTCCTCCGGTGGGAACCAGCCATCCGGCGTCACGTCGCGGAGCTCGAAGCCCGGGACGCGTCTCGGGAAATCGGCCCCGACGTCGAAGACGAGCCTCGTTCCGTCGGTACCGACTCCGGGACCCCGGCGGCCGCTGCCGGCGTGGAGGTCGAGGCGACTCCATCGGGCGAGGCCGACGCGAGCGACGACGCGTCCGCGCCGGCGGAGACGAGCGACGACGCCGCGCTCGCGCTCCCGCCCGGAATGCCCGAGGAGGCGCGGTGGCTTCTCCCCGACCCGGAGTGGGACCGTCAGGCCGCGCGCTCCGAAACGCGGGAGATTCAGGAGCGCGTTCGCCGAATGGGAAGCGTGAACCTCGCGGCCCTCGAGGAGCTCGAGGAGCTCGAGGAGCGCTATCGCTTCCAGAAGGCTCAGCGCGACGACCTCGAGGAGAGCGAACGCAACCTGCGCGGGATCATCGACGAGATCAATCAAACCAGCCGCGAGCTCTTCCTTCGTTCCTTCGAGGACGTGCGGAAGCACTTCGCCGAGCTCTTTCGCAAATGCTTCGGCGGAGGAAAGGCGGACCTCGTCCTCGAAGAGGGCGTCGACGTGCTCGACGCCGGAGTCGAGATCTTCGCCCGGCCGCCCGGGAAGAAATCGCTCTCACTCTCCCTCATGTCGGGAGGTGAGAAGACGATGACGACGATCGCTCTCCTCTTTGCGATCTTCAAATCTCGGCCCTGTCCATTCTGTATCCTCGACGAGGTCGACGCACCGCTCGACGAGGCGAACGTGCGGCGGTTCGTCGTTCTTCTTCGGCAGTTCGCGGACGAATCGCAGTTTATCGTCGTCACGCACAACAAGGCGACGATGGCCGAGACGGACATCCTCTACGGGGTGACGATGCAGGAGCTCGGCGTCTCGACGCGCGTGGCCGTCGAGCTCGAGTCGTTCGACGCGGAGCAGATGGAGCGCGAAGCAGCGAGAGTTCGCTCCTCCTAGCGGTCCATCCAAGAGGGCTTCGAGTCGAGAGCCGACTCGATCGGAGTCCGATCGACCGCGGCGGGTGCAGGCGCCTAGTGCGCATTCCCTGACTCCGAGACTTCGTACAAGTCTTGGACAAGGAACGCTCGGCGTACGGGTTCGAAGCCTGAACGAATCGGGGCAGCGCGGCGTCCATCTCCAAGCCCGGACACGAGATGACTCGACGCCGGACGCCGCTCGCAGCGGACGACGTTCCGATTCCGTTCGACGCTGCGTATGAAGAAGCACTCCCTTCGTTTGGCGCGTCTCGCGAAGCGATCCTATACTTCTCCGCGTCTGCCTCGACGCAACGGGCGGCCTCGGGTCGCTCGAACGGGTGACCCTGGAATGTGGAGGGGGCTCCTCACTTCTCAGGGGAAACTCGAATGGCAGAATTGACGCGGGAAGGCGTGCTCCAGGCCGTCTCCCAGGGGAAAACTCTGCGCGGATTCAATCTGCGTGGGCTCGATTTGGGTCACACGCGACTCGCGAACGCCAATCTAGAGAGTGTCGATCTTTCGGGAGCGAATCTTCAGGGTACGGATCTCTCCGGCGCGAATCTCTGCGGCGCGAACTTGAAGGGAGTGGACGCAGTCGGCGCAAACTTCGCCGGCGCGAGCGTCGATCTCGCGAACTTCGATCACGCCGAGCTGCGGCAGTGCGACCTTCGCCGCGTGAGTTTCGATTCGGCTCAGATCGTCGCCTGCGACTTTACCGAAGCGAACCTCTTCCGAGCGAAGTTCGTCGAGAACGACCTCAACGGCTCTGTTTTCGCGTCCTCGAATCTCGGCGGTGCCTCGTTCTCGAACTGCAACTGTGCCGGCGTGTTTTTCGCCGGCGCTCAGATGGTGAATACCGCCTTTCGCTACGTCGACTTGAGCGAGGCGGACTTTTCGCAGGCCCTACTTCGCCACACGAAGTTTCATTCGACCTCGATTCGCGGCGTTCGTTTCCACGGCGCAAAGTTCGTCGACTTCGACTTCAGTCGTATCGACCTCGAAGGCGTGGACTTCGCCGGCGCTGATCTCAGCGGAGCGACCTTTCTCGAAGGCTCCGTGCGCGGCGCGAGCTTCGAAGGAGCCAATCTCTCCCGGGTGAACCTCGAAGGCATGGACCTCCGCAAGATGAACTTTCGCGGGGTCGTTCTCTGCCGAGCCAATCTCGCGGGCGCCAATCTCGCGGAAGCGAACCTCGACCAGACTCGTCTCTCGCAGACGAACTTCGCCGCCGCCGATCTTACCGGCGCAACGTTCCGTCAGGCGACTGGCAGCGGCGCGACGCTGCGCGGGGCGACGATCCGAGAAGCCGACTTCTCGCAGGCCGAGCTCGCTCACACCAGCTTTTTCGAAGCCACCGTCGAGGGGGCGAAATTCGACGAGTGCCGCATGGAGAACGCGAACTTCAACTCGGCGACGCTCTCCGATGTCGCCTTCTCACGCAGCGTCCTTCCGTGCTCCACGTACCTAGACACGCGGTTCGAGAACGCCAACTTTCCGAGCGCGATTCTCGAACGCGGCACCTTCCGCGCGACGGTGTTCCAGCACTGCGCATTCGTCGGGACGGAGTTCCGACGTTCGCTGATGGAGGGGATTCGGTTCGAGAACCTCAATCACGAGCGCGCCGACTTCTACCGCGCGAATCTCACCGACGTCGTGTTTCGGTCCGGTCGACTCGAGGCGGCGAACTTCGACGCCGTCGACTGCCGAGACTGTCGCTTCGAGTCGGTGCAGATGAACGACGCGCACCTCGTCGCGAGCCGATTCACGAACGTTCGCTTCGACGACGTCTCTTTCCACGGCTCGCTCATCAAGGACAGCGGCTTTCGCGACTGTCGCCTGAAGTCCTGTGACTTCGGCGGAGTCGACCCGCAGGATCTGGAGTCTTGCGAGGGACTCGACAAGAACAGCTTCGTCGACTGTTCATTTACGGAGGAAACCGAGAGCGCGCGGGACATCGAAGAGAATACGACGATCCACATCCCGATCACGCCGAAAGATCTCGAGAGCCTCGAGTCGCTCTCGGCGCCCACCGCGCTGGATCCGTCCGAACAGTGCGCACAAACGCTCGTTCTCGATGGCGGGCCGTCGACCGAGCTCGAGATTCGATTCGAGTATCTGTTCCTCACCGCGGACGAGCTCGCCCGTTTCCTGCTCGGTGTCGAGCGACTCTACAACCGCGTGCTCCAGGAGATGCGAGACCTCGAGAGCAGCGACGTGCTTCCGGCGGAAGACCGCCTTCACGTGAAGCGCGTCTCCATCGAAGACGACGCGAGCTTCGTCTTTCGCGGAGTCGCCGGACCGCCGGGATCGGACTCGGTCCTCGAAGTCATCCGCGCGCTCTGGGAGACCGGTGGGGGGGCCGAGATCGAATCTTGCTTCAAGTCTCTCCACGCGGCGAGTGATGGCGACCCGCTGAATGCTCGCACCGAAGGAGCGGACGCTTCGCCTTCGGGCGAGCGCGTCGAGGAGCTTCGAGGGGAGCTCGAGAAACGCTGCGCCGAGCTTCTTCCGACCGCCACCACAGACGGGGTTGAGGGAGTGGTCGACCTCTGTCTCCAGTTGCCGCGCGAGATCTTTCATCGCCGGCATCTCTGGAATCTCACTACGGCGTAAGGAAGCGCAGTCGCGCGCAGGCCGAGTTGCAATCGGCGCGAAAGAGGGATGAGAGAGGGAAGGATGTTGGAGTCTGAAGTGGTTCCCGTCGAGATCTTGGGTGTGAGCCAGACGGCCGCGGAGACACGCGAGTTCATCGCGCGAGTCGCGGGCGACCGGCGCCCCGTTCTCCTCTTCGGAGAGCTCGGCACGGGGAAACAACTCGCCGCGCAGGCGATCCACGAGCGTGGCGGACGTGATCGACCTCTCCTCGTCATCGACTGCTCGCTCTACTACGAGCGGGAGCTCCAACGCGAGCTCTTCGGGTACGGCGGCAGCGACGGCAAGGAACGGAAGGGGGTTCTCGAGTACGCCTCGGGGGGGACGTGTTTCCTCTCGCGGATCGAGGAGTTGACTCCGGCGCTCCAGCGACGCCTGGTCGAGTTCGTCCGCACGGGGAGTTTCCGTCGACTTGGCGACGAGCGGAAGATCCGATCGACGGCGAGGCTCATCGCCGCAACCGAGAAGAACCTCGACGGGTTCGTGCGCTCGGGTCTCGTCAGCGGTGAGTTCTACGAGGTGATTTCAGAGAACCGCTACGAGTTGACGCCGCTTCGGAAGCGCCGGGAGGACATCCCTCTAGTCGTCGAAGCACTTGCCGCCAAGTTCGGCTCCTCGCGCGATCCGATCTCGTTCACGCCCGAGGCCATCGAGGCACTTCAGTACTATCCTTGGCCGGCGAACCTCGACGAGCTGTGCCGCGAAGTTCAGCGTCTCGTCGAAGCGGGACTGCAGTCCGTCGGGAGCGAGCACCTCGCGATGGAAATCTCGAGCTACTGGTTCGGGCAACGCGGCGATCAAGAGACGCGCAAGGTGATCGAAGAGCTCGACGGCTACATTCGGGAGTTCGTGATCCTGAGTCGCTTGGGCTGCGAGTTCGGCGACGAGACGCAAGAGGACGGCTTCGGCTTGTCGAACGACTCGGATCGAAATCTCTACGACGAAGAATTCTGACCGCGCAAAGCCTGCGCGAAAACGGGGGGCGGAAATCGAGTTTCTCAAGCTTCATCCCATTCGACTCTGATATTTCCCGTGACGTCCGGAGCGGGGTGACGGACGCCGGAAAGGAACTTATGTCCGACGCGACGATCGGCGATGTGCGCACCGAGGCGACACTCGACGAGAGTGCACCCACCGACGCGGCGACGATCCTCGTCTACAACCGCGATCCCGAGCTGCGCATCTTTCTCGACAAGGCCTTCTTCCGTGCTGCGTGGACCGTGATCCAGGCGAGTACGAGTGAAGAGGTCCGCGCGGCGATCGAGCGGCAGCGGCCGGGTTTGCTCCTCGTTGGAATCGACCGCCCCGAGGCGATGGAGTTCCTCGAGTCGGCGAACGAAGCCTGGCCCACGGTTCCCATCGTGGCGATCGCTCGCGCCGCGACCCCGGAGCTCGTGTGTGACGTGATGAAGTGCGGCGTTGTCGATTTCCTGTTCGGGTCGATGAACGTCCGCAATGTCGTCCCGCGTCTGGACGCGCTTCTCGCCCCGACGGATGCCGAGGTCGAATCGGATGTCGCGCTCCCGGCGGAGGCGGCGACGGAGCTCTCGTCGTCGGCCGACTATCCGATCATCACGCAGAGCGAGCGGATGCACCGCATCCTCGAGATCGCGCAGACGGTGGCGCCGACGGAATCGACGGTCCTCATCCAAGGGGAGAGCGGGACCGGCAAGGAGCTCATCGCGAAGCGCATCCACGTTCGTTCGAAGCGCGAGCGCCGGCCGTTCGTCGAGGTCAACTGCGGCGCACTGCCGGAGAATCTCCTCGAAAGCCAGCTGTTCGGCCACGAGAAGGGATCGTTCACCGGGGCTTCACAGCGTCAGATCGGGCTCTTCGAGGTCGCCGACAAGGGGACGATTTTCCTCGACGAGATCGGCGAGATGAGCCTCGACATGCAAGTGAAGCTCCTCCGCGTACTGCAGTTCAAGGAGTTTCGCCGCGTCGGTGGTTCGGACGTCGTCAAGGTCGACGTGCGCGTCATCGCCGCGACGAACAAGGATCTCTCGGAAGCGGTGAGCGACGGATCCTTCCGCGCGGACCTCTTCTACCGTCTGAACGTGATCTGTCTCCAGGTGCCGCCGCTCCGGGAGCGACTGGAAGATGTCTCCGCGCTCGTCGAGCACTTCCGCGAGCGCCTCTCTCGCGACCGGGATTACGTGCCGAAGCGCTTCCCGAACGAAGCGATCGCGCAGCTCCGGAAATACCGCTGGACCGGCAACATTCGCGAGCTGGAGAACGCCGTCGAGCGACTGATTCTCCTTGCGAAGGGCGACGTCGTCGAGGTTTCGGATGTCGCCGAACACCTCGGAAAGATCTCGGGAAACTCGCTCGAAAGCCCGTTCGCCACGCATCTCACGTTGAACGAGGTCAAGCGGATTCACATCGAGAACACGCTCCGCGCGAACGGCGGCAACAAGATGAAGACCGCTCGCATTCTTCAGATCAACGTGAAGACGCTCTACAACTTGATCAAGAGCCTCGACATCGAGACGCCTTGAACGGGAGCGGGATCCGCGCGCGGAGAATCCCGCTAGAGCTTGAACTCGAGATGGAGCGGGATCTTGTTCCGCGTGATCGTGATGCTGATCGCGCCGCCGCTCCGCAGCGTCTCCATCTTGTCTTTGAAGAGACTGAGGTACGTTGAGTTCGCTCCTTCGCTGAACTCGACGACCTCACCGTCGATGAGCTCGATGATATCGTCGTCCTGGAATCCGAATCTCCGGAGCAGGGAGTCGTTCGAGATCCCGTAGACCTTGAGCCGCGTTCCGCCGATGAGCTGACTGCGAGCTTTCTTGAGCTCCCGCGTGTAGTTCGCCGGCTTCTTGATCTCCTCGTAGAGCTCGGCGGGTACGGCGTAGCTCTTTCGCTCGAGGCGAGTCGCAGCGATTCGGCTGCGCGAATTCGCTTTCAGCTTGTCCAGAACGGCGCGATCGGGCTGCGTGAGCGGAGCGGGCGCGGGCGTCGGTGTGCCGCCACTCGCCGCTGTCCGCCGCGGGGCGGGGATTTCCCGCACTCCGGGAAGAAACGAGGTCGCGCTCGTCGACGGCGCCCCGCCCATGATGAAGTAGCCGCCGAGAAGGGCGACGACGATGAGGCCACTCAGGCCGACCATGACCATCTCGACGCGGTCGAGCATTGCGCGAAACTCCTGCTCAGGTCAACGATTCCAGGGAGGCGGCCGGGGGGGCGGGGAATGCGCGCCGGGCCGTTCCCTTCCTCTTTTCTTTTCGGATCGGCGAGACGCGCACGAGAGGAGTCCACGGATTACCCGTCAGTTGCGCCGCCGTTTCCCGAACTAGGTATCGGCTAAGCCTCGAATTCGGTGAGGAATCCGGCGCAGCTAGGTTCGGGCGCCCGCCTCGAATCCGGATTCGCTCGCCCAGCATCATTGGGCCGATAAGGCGGCGTCGCAAGTCCTCGGACGAAAGCGAGCGGCCGGGGGAGGTCGGCTCGCCGATGCGTCAGTGACCGGACCGGCGCCAGAGAGCGCTCGGGAGTCCGATGTCGACGACGAAGACCTCGCCACAGAGCTCGGGCCCGCGTGCTCGCTCGAAGCCGGTCTTCCGCGCCGCGAACGTGATCGTCGCTCGAGCGGCGAGAGCGGCGCCGAGCACTTCGCCCGTCTCGGCGTCGAGTCCGGAAGGGATGTCGAGCGCGATGACGGGCAGACCCGCGCGCGCGAGCGCATCGATCCATTCGGCGAACGGCGAGGCGACGCGCCGGGAAAGCCCGGTCCCAAAGATCCCATCGATGACCGTTCCGCGAGCGGGGATGTCATCCGGTCCGGGCGGGGCCGCGGTTTCTCGGAAGCCGATCCCCATCCTCTCGGCGACGTCGCGATGAATCCGCGCGTCGCTTCCTTCCGGGTACGGTCGATCGCCGAGGACGATGACGTCGACCGCCTCGCCCGCATTGTGGAGGTGCCGCGCGACGACGAAACCGTCGCCACCGTTGTTCCCGGGTCCACAAACGACGGTGTAGGGCGCTTTCAGTCCGCTGTCACCGCGCGCCGCGAGCCGGCGAATGATCCGCGCCGCGCCGGCGCCGGCGTTTTCCATGAGGGTGATGCTCGGAAGTCCGTAGCGCTGGGTCGCGTCCCGGTCCCACGCCCGGATGACCGCCGGGGGAAACGCCCGGTCGGGGACGGCGCCGGAGACCGACGCGGCGTCCGCGGGCGGTTGTCGATTCATCGCTTCACCGTGGGAATGTAGCGGTAGTAGGTCTCGAGCGTCAGGACGTTGATCGCAGTCGCGTACACGCGACCGCCGCTGTACCCGATCCAGCTCGGCTCGGGAGGCCAGCTGCCGTCCGCGTGCACCGCACCGCTCTGCGTCGCACGAAGCTCGCGCACCACGAAGTGGTTCCAGGCCTGCCACGCCTCGGGATGGGACTCGGCGCCGAACAGAAAGAGCGCGAGCGTTGCCGTGTACCAGTAGTAGTACGACTGAAACGTGTCGCTCCAGCGACCGAGCTTCTCGGCGTCCGGCGCGTTCCTAGGAACGAGGAGTCGCTCGGCCGCCCGCCGCGTGCCTCGGTCCTCGGTACGGACGCCCGTGACGAGTCGCGACAGCAGACCGACGGCCACCATGTTGATCCCGCCGCGATTCGCGTCCGGACCTCGATTGGCGTAGATGCCGATGCCGTCGGGAGTGAGCGCGTGCGCGAGATAGCGGCGGAGGCGCTGGCGGAGGTTGTCGGGGACGGGCACTCCCGCCCGCTCGCTAGCGGCGAACGCCATCGCCTGCCAGCCGGTGATCGAGAGATCGTTACGTCCGCTCGCGGCATCGGTGTAGTCCCAGCCTCCGCCCTGTTGCGTGCTAGCGGAGTACGCGATCGCCCGGCGCAGCGCATCGCGGTAGCGGTCCGTCCCGGTGAGCTCGTACGCCTCCGCGAGCGCCAAGGTCGCGATCGCGTGGTTGTAGAGATAGGTCGAGCCGCGCAGCCCGATTCCGCCCGACGATCTTTGGTCCGCGAGGAGAAACTCGAGGGCGCGCTCGACCACGTCCGCGTAGCGGCTCTCCGCGGAGTTGCTCGTCGGAGTGTGACCGGCACCGAGGAACGCGAGAACGGCCAGCGCAGTGACGCCGCAGTCGTAGTCCGCGCTTCCGACTCCGCCGCACGGTACGCTGTCGCCGCAGTGACGCGTGAAGCTGCGCGCGCTCCACCGGCCGTCTCGATCCTGATGGTCCGCGAGCCAGCGGAGACCGCGGTGGACCGCGTTCTCGGTGCCGAGAGAGCCGCCGTAGCGCCGAAGTGCATCGCCCTTCCCCCGTCCCCGTCGGTGGGCCGTCCCCTCGAGTCGAGAGCCGACCGGCGGAGTGGTGATTCGCCCGGGCAGCGGCGGCGGTGCCCCGCCGAACCCGAGCACGGACGGCGCGCGGACGGCCGGAGGCGCCTCGGCGACCGCGGTGGCCGGCGGGATCGGCTTCGCCGGGGCGACGAGTGGCGCGGCCGGAGGGGGATCCGACGGCTCGGATCGCTCCTCGGCTTCGCCTTCGACCGGTCGCTTCTCGGGGCGCGGCGTGGGTTCGGGCGCCGGCGGACGAGCGCGTTCGCGCCAGCGGACGGTGATGGGAAAGTCGGTCCCGTTCGGCCGGGGGGCGCGCTCCGGGATGATGATCGAGAGGAGGACGAGGAGAATCGCGGCGTGGAGACCGACCGAGATGCCCCAAGCGACGATGCCTCTCCGGCGACCGCGGGGACGCGCACGGCGCGTCGCCGACTCTCGCTCCCGCCGGCTCCGTCCTCGCTTCGGCGGGGGACGCCGCCGGGTTGTCCGCCGTCGCCTCGGCCAGAGGCCGCGCCGGGGCGCGCCTCGGCGCGGCGGACCTCGCTTCTCGCCCCCGGCCATCGCGCGGACCACCTTCCGAACGCCGTCGGCTTCACGCCCGAGCAGGAGATCCAGCGTTCGTTTGAGGCTTCGCATGCGCGCTCCATCGAGTTCGCGCGAGGGGCGGGGAATCGAGCGTTCGGTCGCGGAGGCCATTGTCTCCCTTTTGGGGGACGATCGCCCTCTTCTCGATCTTCACGCCTCAGCTCGGATTTGGCCCCCAATTTGGCGGGAAGTTCAGGCGGGGATTCTACCCGCTTCGAGCGGCCGGACCGACTTCCAGACCCCAAACGAGCCCGATCGCGCAGCCCCGGGATCCCGCGGGAGGTCCGGCCGGAGCCCCGCGGGCGAGCTATCGAGAGCGGCGGCGGGAACCGTCTGGAGGAGGCTCGACGTTCTCTCCCTATTCAGCGCCTCGAGGGGCGTTACAATGGGAGCTTCACCCGGTGTGGACCGGGTTAGATTTTTGCTTCCGATGCATCTACCCGAGGGGTAAGATCTCGAAAGACTCCAGAATGTCCTTTCTCGTGGAACGGCTCCAGCTTACGGTTTCGACGAGAACGGACAGGACGACTGAAAACTTCTCCGACTCCCGAAAAGCGCAAGGCCGCGGTCCGCGCTTCCTTCATGTTGCTTCCCCGTTTCGCTGTCGACGCGGACACCATCCGACGTCTGACTTCGGCGAGGCAAGTGAACTAGGAGCTGCATCGCGATGAAGCTCTGTCGTTTTTCGTGCTCCCGCCTTTCTGTTCTCTCGCGTCGATCTCGTGCCGTCTCCCGGTCGCACCGCCGTAGGTGTCGCCTCGTGCGTACTACGACGGCGATCGCCGGGAGTCCTATGAACGAGTTCCGTGGCGAGGGTACGTGCGGTGACGCGCAGCGACTTCAGTTCGGGGGAATCGGGTTCTCAATAAGGAGGATGGGTTTCCGATGCGCATAAGATGCCTGACGCTCTGGTGCGTTCTCAGCTTGATCGTGTCGCTCGGCTGCGAGTTCGACAGCAGCAACAGCGGCTCGGGCGGCGGCTCGGTAGGTCCCGGTCCGGGCACGACCGGCGCGGGCGCCGGACCCGGCACGGGGGGGCCGGCGATCACCGCTCCCATCCTCCTCGACATGGTGTTCCAGGGTGATGGAATCTGCCCTGGCGACGAGGTCACACTGATCGGGCTCAACTTCTCGTCGGACCTCGCGGAGAACGTCGTGACGTTCGCCGCGGGCGTCACGCGGATTCGCGGGCTTCCCCTCCGCGTCGTCTTTCCGACGGACGACGAGGCGTCGAACGGCCTCGAGTCGCGGCTCACGGTCATCGTCCCCTCGGGCGTCGTGAGCGGAAACGTTGAGCTGAACGTAGGTGGAATTCCGGCGGGTGCTCGCGGTTTCACGGCGTGCCCCCAGATCATGGCCGTCACGATCGGACGGAACCGCGACGTCGAGGCGATGCCGTTCCTCGGTCCGCTCGGATTCGATGCCCAGCGTTCGTTCCTCGAGCTCCACGGGATCAACTTCGGCGAGATCCAGCGCGTGCGGCTCTTCGACTCGCAGGGAAACGAGGCGAACATCCCGACGAACACGATCCAGCGCGGCGTCAATCAGGGCGGAAACCCCTTCGACCCCGACGCGCCGCCCCCGACCGGGTACAGCGTCATCGGGTTCAATCTGAAGGACGATCGGAACGACGTCCCCCTCAGCTTCCCCAATTCCCGGGACAACATGCAGGTGCAGATCGTCGGTCCGGGAGGGTCGTCGAATATCGTCGAAGTCCCGATCTTCGACGAATCGACCGGTCAGACCGTCGATACGAATCCCGACAACCTCGGCCTCGTCATCAACGGCGTGAAAGTCCCGACCGGAGTTCGTTCGGGACCCGTTCGAATCCGTTACTCGGTCTACGACGGTCAGGTGAACGCCGCCTGGCGCCTGAACTTCGAGTGGAAGCTCCTCGAAGATCCCGCCGACGCCTGGCGCATCGCTCGACCGCTCGAAGAGGACGTTCTCCACGACGGCGTCGAGGGCATCCTCGGTGGCACCATTCGCCATCCGAGCGGTCACCGTCTCTTTCCTGGCGGCGGTACCGTGCGCACGTTCACTTGGGACGCGCAACACGACATCGTCCTCTGTCTACTTGCGGAGGATCAGCCGATCGAGGACACGCGGCGCGATTTCGCGATCCAGTTCCGCATTCGTCCGGAGATCGACATCGCGGATGCGACGAGAAACATCCGTCTCGACCACACCTGGGAAACTCCGACGATCGTCTACTACTACATGGAGGATCTCAACGGCGCCGAGTTGGCCGCCAGCGATCTCGACAAAGTCGTCACCGAGGGTTTCCAAGACGACGTGCTCGAGGACGCGGAGACGACCGCGCGCTGGGGACCCCCGTCGAACATCGGAGCGCTGATCGGAAGTCTCCCGCAGACCTTGCCGGCGACGTTCGGTGAGGGACAGGAAGACATCTTCCTCGCCAACCAGCCGCTCGATCCGGCGCTGATTCAGTGGTGGTCGATCGACACCACTCGAATGACGATCTCGTTCAACATCCTCGATGACCAGGGCACGCCGGCCGATCCAAACGACGACATTCAGCAAATCGAGCCGCTCGATCACTTCAACCCTGGTCGAGATGACTTCGAGTTTCATTTTCGATCCCTCACGATCGATCCGGATGTCATCGTGCTCGTTTTCGGTGAAAACCCGCTCGTCATTCGTCTCTCCGGTACGGGGAACGATGACGACATCGTCTTCCAGTGCGATGGCATCCTGGATTGCGATGGGGTCGACGGCGAATCGACTCCGCGTTCGCTGAGTGCGAACGCCTCCCACATCGGCGGCCGCGGAGGGATCGGCGGTCCGGGAGGAGGACCCGGCGGCCAGGGCGGTACGCTCGTTCTCGCGAACTCGTCGTTCAACGCGCGCGTCCTGGAGATTATTCTCGCCGGGGCCGGCGGAAACGACGGGGGCTCGGGCGGGGAGACCACCGCCGCGGTCGAGTTCACGCCGGATGCGGTTTCGCAGTTTTGGGGGGCTCCGGGAGGCGGTGGTGGCCACCGGCGCCCCGGGGGTGATGGCGATACCCAGTTCCCGAAGCCCGTCGAATACCAGCCGGCTCGCGCCGGTCTCGGTGGTCCGGCTCGCGGCGAGCCCGCGCAGCTCGAGCAGACGGCTGGATCGGGAGGCGGCGGTGGCGGTGCGTCGATCGGCCGAGTTGGTGTCAACGGGATTCCGACCGGGCTCGTCACCGGAGGGGCCGGCGGCGGCGGCGGCGGCGGCGCCGTGCGAATCGTCGCGAGCGGTTCCGTTCGCGTGGGGGGCACCGGACTCGTGAGCGCTGCCGGAGGCGACGGTGGGATCAGTGGAGGAGATCGGCTCGAGATCCCCGGCGGTGGACAATCTCCGCCCGTGACCGCGGGTGGCCCCGGAGGGGGCGGCAGCGGCGGGAGCATCGTGATTCGGGCGACCGGATTCGTTGACGCCGGCTGCGAAAGCCTGAACGTCGACGGCGGCGCCGGCGGGATCGCCGGTCGCGTGCAGAACGGAGTCATCCGCCGGAGCGATGTGAACTTGATCGCTGGATCCGGCTCTGGTTCCCCCGGTTGGATCCGAGTGGAAACGCTGAACGGCGGGTCGCCGAGTTGCGCCGCGTTCTACGCTGCAACGACCTCGACCGACTGTATCGCCGCGGACGATTCTGTTCTCCCCGTCGCCTCGGTGGAGGGCTTCCCCCCGTCCGGGACGATCCTCGTCAGCGGCGAGGTCGCGACGACGAGCAACTCTGGCGCGTGCCGTGACACGGGTACGGGCGAATTCGCGACGGAGGAAATGTTCTACGTCGCCGTCGACCCAGTCGCGACGACGCTCACGGTTCAGCGGGGACTGAATGGCACGACGGCGCGTCCGTTCATCGGCGGCGCGAGCATCACATTCAAGGGCGCGATCGTTCCTCAGGATACGGCCGTCCTCGCGGGCGGTGGGGTCGTCCCGTCGCCGGATGACGTGACCCCCGGGGCCGGACGCGATGGCGAGCTCCACGTCCGGTTCATCCCGAGCACGGATCCCGACACCGGCCTGCCGCTCGAGGACCCCGATACCGGCGAGACGATTTCGCTGTGGGTCTTCGACACCGACGTCGGTGCGCTCACCGATCCGAACGGCGATGTCGTGCTCGAGGTACGCACGGCGCAGACGAACCCGGGATTCATGGATCTCACCCGTCTCGTCATCGATCAGAATGCGACGCTTCGCGCGCAAGGGACGCGCCCGTTGATCATCTCGGTCGCCGGCGACGCAGAAATCTCCGGGGCGATCGATGTCTCGGGCTTCGCCGGTGGGGCGCTGCGGTTCTCGACGGCGGATCCGACCCGACCCCAGCCCGGATTGGGCGGCGGGGGAGGACCCGGCGGCGGAACCGGAGGTGCGGGCGGCCACATCGTCTACCGCAACGGCGACGCGAGTGACAAGGATCCCGCGAACACGATTCCCGTGAGCGGCGAGGCTGGTGCCCTTCCCGCCGGAGTTCCCGAAGAGTGGGACATGACGCCGGTTCCGTACGGAAACGGCGGTGGCGAGAACCAGGCGGTCGTCTTCCCGGCGACCACTCGCGCGATCCCGGGTGCGAGTGTTCGCGGACAGAACTGTCTCCCCTGCGAGGAAACCGCGGGCGGTGGCGCCGGGGGCGGAAACAACGGTCGCGGAGCCGACGGCGGAGCGGCCGCGGCATTCCCGTCTCAGCTCGCCCCGGTCGACGCGGCCCTTCACGGAAGTGGAGGCGGTGTGTTCGGCTCGCAGCTCATGCGCTACGAAGGTGGGCTCTTCCTCTTCGGCGCGCCCGGAGGTTCGGGCGGAGGCGCGACCCCGCACACGTCGTCGTTCTACAACAACGGAATCGCGGCGCCCGGAAGCGTGCTCTTCGGCGGGCGCGGCGTGAGCGTACCGCGCGCCAAGGAGGCACCTGGGACCGGAGGCGGAGGAGGAGGAGGTTGTCTCTACATCCTCGCTCAAGACTTCTTCCTTCGGCCGGGCGGGCGCATCCTCGCTCGCGGTGGCGACGCATTCCAGAGCATCGACCTCGGCGGGAACGGCGGCGGCGGGGGAGGCGGAAACGTCCTGATCCGCGTCGCGAACTCGCTCACGCTCTCGCCGTCGGCGTCCGTCGACGTCAGCGGCGGACGCGCGAACCTCGCCGTGCCGATCGACCCGGGTCAGCAGCTTCCGCTCTACGAGGGCAACCTCCACGGGGCGAACAACGATCCGGCGCAGTTCGGCTTCTACGGTGGTGTCGGCGGAAACGGCGCGATCGGACGCGTTCGCATCGAAGCGGACCGCGCGTCGCTTGCGATTTCGTCGGGGCTCAATCCCTATCTTTCGACCGGTCCGTTCCTCCTCGACACGTTCGGCTCGGTCGGAGTCTCGAAGGCCATCGAGCTCGGAGTCGGGCCCGGAAACGCCGTGTTCGCGACGAATATTTCGCTCTCGGCCAGCTCGGTTCGCTACCACGACTTCGGCCAACCGCTGGGAACGGATTCAGTCGTCGTTTGGGAAGGAGCCGACGAGAGCCTCGATCGTCACGGCCTCGCGGGTCCGTTCATGCAGCGGATCGATGATCCGCGGCAGCTCGAGTTCAATCAGTTCACGCGGTTCCGCGTGAATCTGATCTCGAGCTCGTCGGCACAGGAGAGTCAGTCGGTGCGCCAGATTCAGCTCCGCTACTCGTACGCTCCTCGTCCCGACACGGATTGTCTCTTCCGCTGATCGACGAACGTCCGTAGGGGTGGAAACCGAAACCGGTGGCGAGCTCGACCTGAGCTCGCCACCGGTTTTTTTCGTTCCCTGAGCGGGTGACCGAATCTGCTGCGCGATGCGACGGGCGCAGGTGGTACAATCTCGGCCTTCCGGCCGGCGGGCCGCTTGCCGAGCGGACCTGCGTCCCCGGCCGAGCGAGACGGCGGAGCGATGCGCAAACGATCACTCTCCCGAGAAATCGGGCTTCAGACCCTCTACCAGTACGATCTCCAGAGTCAGGCCGACCCGGACCTCCGTCTCACGGTCGACGACTTCGAGGAGTTCATCACCGAGTCGACGGACGACCCCGAAGTCCGCGTTTTCACGCGGCATCTCGTCGACGGCGTGCTGGGTCGACTCGAATCGCTCGACGCCCGCATCGCCGAGGTCTCCGAGAACTGGCGACTTCACCGAACGGCGGCAGTGGATCGATGCGCGATCCGAATCGGCCTCTACGAGCTTCTCCACTCGCCCGAAATCCCGCCGAAGGTCGCGATCAACGAGGCGATCGATCTCGCGAAGAAATACTCCGGGGAACAGTCGGGCGCGTTCGTGAACGGGATTCTCGATCGCATCTACGATCTCGAGGGAAAGGTGACGGCGTCGAAGACCGCTCCCTGATCGCAGGTCTCGCGGGCGCGACTCGTCGGTGGGCCGGCGTGCGCGACGGGAGACACGCAGGTGTGATGCGCGGCGCGTTCGCCGTCGTCGAGCGCCACGTTCGGGCGGAGTGAGAGACGGACAATCTCATGTTCAAGAAGTGGTTCGGAAAAGAGAAACGTTCCGAGGCGGCGCCGGCGAGTGAGGCCTCGAGCGGAGCCGACCGGGACGCGGGCGGCGCCGTCGTCGACGAGGCGCCTCCGCCTCCCGAGTCGGAAGCCGACGAGCACGCGTCGCCCGGCGTCCCGGAGGAGTCGAGCTCGGCGACGGCCACGGACGGCGACCCGGCGAGCCCACCTGAAGACTCGACCTCGACGACGACGGACGCCCCCCCGCCTTCCGTCGAAGAGGAAACGCCGAAGAAGAAGTCCCGCTGGGCTCGCTTCGCGGCCGGGCTAGCGAAGACGAAGAAGAATCTGACCACGCTCTTCAGTCTCCGCCGAGCGCTCGACGACGACTACCTCGACGAGCTCGAGTCGGAGCTCTACGGCGCCGACTTCGGGCCCGCGGTCGTCGC
Source organism: Planctomycetota bacterium (assembly GCA_965223845.1). Lineage (GTDB taxonomy): Bacteria > Planctomycetota > UBA8108 > UBA8108 > SXIK01 > CBDCXR01. The sequence goes on from CBDCXR010000004.1 coordinate 1,096,318, forward strand.
CCAGCTCATGGACGGAGAAGACGGAGTTCGTCCGGCTTGGAAGAGGAAGGAGATCGCGAACCCGGAAGACGTTCGTGGATACCTGAAGACTCAGCTCCGCGCGCAGCTCGAGCGTCGGGACGGCGGCATCGCGCGGGCGACGACCGGACCGACGGTGATCCTCGTCTGCGGCGTGAACGGAGCCGGAAAGACCACCTCGATCGCGAAGCTCGCGCACCGCCTTCGCGCCGAGGGGCACTCGGTCGTTCTGGCCGCGGCGGACACGTTCCGGGCGGCGGCCGTCGAGCAGCTCACGATCTGGAGCGAGCGGATCGGCGCGGACATCGTCACCGGAGACTCGGGCGCAGATCCAGCGTCGGTCGCCTTCCGTGGCGCTCAGAGGGCCGTCGAGACGGACGCGGACTATCTCATCGTCGACACCGCGGGTCGACTTCACACGCAGAAGAACTTGATGCGCGAGCTCGGCAAGATCCGATCGGTGCTCGGAAAGCAGATCGCGGAGGCTCCCCACGAGGCGCTTCTCGTTCTCGACGCGACCACCGGACAGAACGCGCTCAATCAGGCGCGCCTCTTCGGCGCCGAGGTCGACGTCTCCGGCCTCATCATCGCGAAGCTCGACGGGACGGCGAAGGGCGGGATCGTCGTGGCGATCAACAACGAGCTCGACGTGCCGGTCAAGTTCGTCGGGCTCGGGGAGAAGGTCGAAGACTTCGCCACCTTCGACTGCGAGCGCTTCGTCGAGGCTCTCTTCGACTCGGAGTGAGCGCTCCGCCCCAGGGTTCGACTCAGTCCGGATCGCCCGCATCCATCGCGCGGTAGAGATTCGCCATCTGAGCCGCCGCGGCCGCCGCATCGGAGCCCTTGTTCCCCGCCTTCGTTCCCGCTCGCTCGATCGCCTGCTCGATCGTGTCGGTGGTGAGGATCCCGTAGATCACCGGGACGGGTGCTCCCCGTGCGACTGCGGCTACGCCCTTCGCGGACTCGCCGGCCACGTAATCGAAGTGCGGCGTCCCCCCGCGGATCACCGCCCCGAGGCAGATCACGGCGTCGTAGCGGTTCGCGGCCGCCACCCGCTCGGCGACCGGCGGGATTTCAAACGCCCCGGGCACCCAGAAGGTGTCGATCGCGTCCACGTCCGCGCCGAGCTTCGAGAGCGTTCCCTTCGCCCCGCGGACGAGGTGCTCGACGATGAAATCGTTGAATCGCGACGCAACGATCGCGAACGTGCGGCCGGATGCGTTGAGTGTGCCTTCGTATTCGGTCATGTCGTGCTCGTGGGAGAAGCGCGAGAATCCAAGATCATAGCGTGAAACGAGCGTGCGGTTCTACGCTACGCCCGCTATCCGCGGCCGGGGCGGGAGGCTCGGGCTCTCGCCGTCCCGCGCGCCACCGTTTCCATCGTCGGCGAAGGCGCGACGGAATGTTGCCGGTCGGTGCGCTGAGAGGCCCGCGGTCGCGAGCAGGAGCGGGTTATCGGCTCTACGAGCGTTCGCGACGGAGAGTCATTCCCACTCGATCGTCGCGGGCGGCTTCGAGCAGAGATCGAGCACGACGCGGTTTACGCCGCGAACTTCATTGCAGATGCGAGTCGAAATCCGGGCCAGAATCTCGCGCGGGAGATAGACCCAGTTCGCCGTCATGCCGTCGGTCGACTCGACGACTCGGAGCGCGACCACGTGCTCGTAGGTCCTCCGATCGCCCATGACTCCGACGGTCTGCACCGGGAGGAGGACGGCGAACGACTGCCAGATGCGATGGTAATTGTCGTAGGTCTGGACTTCCTCTTGGACGATGCGGTCCGCCGCGCGGAGCGTGTCCAGCCGCTCGTGGGTGACTTCGCCGAGAATGCGAACCGCGAGACCGGGCCCCGGGAACGGCTGCCGTTCGATCAAAGGTTCCGGGAGGCCGAGCTCGCGCCCGAGGCGGCGAACTTCGTCCTTGAAAAGGAACCGGAGGGGTTCGACGAGCTCGAACCCGAGCTCCGCGGGCAGGCCACCGACGTTGTGGTGGCTCTTGATCGTCGCCGACGGACCGCCGGTCGGCGACACACTCTCGATGATGTCCGGGTAGAGCGTCCCCTGAGCGAGAAACGCAACGTCCGCCAGCTCGGCGGCCTTGGCCCGGAAGACGTCGATGAACGTGTGGCCGATGCTCTTTCGCTTCGCCTCCGGGTCGACGATGCCGGCTAGGTTCGAGACGAATTGCTCGACCGCATCGACGACGTGGAGATTGAGGTGGAAGCTCTCGCGGAACGTGTTCGCCACGTCTGCTCGCTCACCGCTGCGAAGAAGGCCGTTGTCGACGAAGATGCAGTGAAGCTGCTCGCCGAGCGCGCGGTGGAGAAGCAGCGCCGCGACGGATGAGTCGACGCCCCCGGAGAGTCCGAGGACGACGTTTCGCGCCCCGACTTGCGCGCGGATCGCGTCCACTTGCTCGGTGATGAAGCTGCTGAGGGTCCAGTCACCGCGGCAGCCGCAAATCGACGCGAGGAAGTTCTTGATGAGCGTCGTTCCTTGAGGGGTGTGAGTGACCTCGGGATGGAACTGAAGCCCGATGAATCCGCTCGGACGGTGTCTCACGGCGGCTAGAGGACAAGTACTCGTCTTGCCGAGGATTTCGAAGTCGCCGGTGAGCGAGCCGTTCTGGCTCACCTGATCGCCGTGGCTCATCCAAACGGTCGTTTCGCGATCGAGCCCGGCGAAGAGCGGATCGTCGGTGAGGGTGATCGTCGCTTCGCCGTACTCGCGGCGCTCCGACGGGATCACTTCGGCGCCGAGAAGACGACATGCGAGCTGCATGCCGTAGCAGATGCCGAGGACGGGCACGTCGAGCTGAAGAAGCTCGGGATTGAGCTGGGGAGCCCCGTCTTCGTAGACGCTCGCCGGACCACCGGAGAGGATCACCCCGCGGAGGCCTTCCGAACGGAGCTGGGCGGGCGGCGTGTCGAACGGAAGGATCTCGCAGTACACGTTCTGCTCTCGGACGCGCCGTGCGATGAGCTGAGTGTACTGGGAACCGAAATCGAGAATGGCGATGGTCTCTGCCATGAACTGTCTCTCTCGGAGTCAGCGCGTCCGCGAAGGCGGCTGCCGCTTCACTCGCCGAATCGGGTGAGAGCTGCGGGAGAGCTCCCAACCCATCACCTAGGGGTTGTTCTTCACGCCGAGCACGGGCTCTTCGTACGACTGGAGGCTGTGTACGAAACCTTCGCGCTGCGCGGACGGACTGCGCCGCTCGTAGCGGAGGGTCCCGCTCGCGAGCGCTTCGTGGAGCGCGTCGATCGATCGGCAGCCGAGATCCTGGAGCGCCTGGCGGAGGCTCTGCACGATGTAGGCGATCAGATCGACGACGGAGCCTTTGTCGACGACGACGCCCGAGACGCCCTGAGCGACCTTGATCGCGTTGTCGTCGTACAGGTAGCGCTTGCCGCCGCCCTTCTGAATCGCTTCGGCCGAAGCCATGCCGCGGTACTTCTTGACGCGCACGCCGTCCTGATAGAAGTACTCGCCCGGCGACTCTTGAGTGCCCGCCAGCATCGATCCCATCATGCCGGCGCTCGCGCCGCACGCGAGAGCCTTCGCGAGTCCGCCGGTCGTGGCGATGCCGCCGTCCGCGACGACCGGAACGCCGGCCTCGCGGCAGTACTTCGAGCAATAGTAAACCGCCGTCGCCTGCGCACGACCGCAAGCCATCGTTTCCTGCGTCGTACAGATCGAGCCGGGTCCCATCCCGACACGAATTCCGTCGGCGCCCGCGCGAATGAGGTTCTCGCACTGCTGCGTGGTGACGACGTTTCCCGCGATGACGTCGATGTCGGGACACTCCGTCTTCACGAAGCGGATCATTTCCTCTTGAAAGATCGAATCGCCCTGCGCGGAGTCCACCACGATGGCGTCGACACCCGCGGCGGCGAGACCGAGGATACGATCGCGGTCCTCGGGGCGCGTCGACACCGCGGCGCCGACGCGGAGCTGCTTCCGCTCGTCCTTGCACGCCCACGGAAAGTCGCGGTTCTTCTTGAGGTCGGTGCGCGAGACGAGCGAGACGAGGAGCCCCGCGCTGTTCACGATCGGAAGCTTTCCCTTCTTCGATTCGCGGAGGAGCTCGTTGGCGCGAGGAAGGGAGACTCCTTCGGGCGCGGTGATGAGATCCGTCACCATCATCTCACGGAGAGGGCGGTCGCGGTTGCTCTCGAAATCGATGTCGCGACTCGTCACGATGCCGACGAGGCGGGTTTCGAGAGTGCCGTCCTCCGTGATCGGGATGCCGGAGAAGCCATCGCGCTCGCGGATCGCATCGATGTCGCGGATGCGGTGGTCGGGGCTGAGGACGATCGGGTCGGTGATGAAGCCGTTCTCGAACCGCTTGACCTTTCGGACCTCGCGGATCTGATCGTCGGGCGTCGCGTTGTAGTGGATGATGCCGATGCCGCCCTGGAGCGCCACGCCGATCGCCATCTTCGACTCGGTCACCGTGTCCATGGGCGAGCTCACGATGGGAGCCTTGAGGCTGATGCGGCGCGTGATGCGGGTCGACAGGTCGACGTCGTGGGCCCCGAAGTCGATGTGACCGGGTAGCAGAATGAAGTCGTTGTAGGTCAGACCGTGCCGGCTCTCGAAGAGCTCGCGGGCGCTTTCGCCGTCTCGCTGCATCGTCACCTCTCCATGAGTCGCCGTCTCGCCTCCGGCGCCCGGCCGCGTCGGAACGGCGACCGCGGAGGCCGGACGAGGCGAGCTCGCGTTCCGGTGGCCTGAATCGGCCGGGCGAAACCCCGCGCGGCGAACGCGCGATCGGCAAGTGCGACCCGACTCGGGTCGGGGGGTTCCCCGTTCGAGCGCCGTCGTCTCGGCGCAGCTTCGCGCACTGCCCAGCGGCTTCCCGACCGCCGACAGGCGGTTTCGATCGAGCTCAGGAAATCCGTCCGCCGGCTTCGGCCGGCGCCGCGAGGGGTGCCTTCCACCGAAGTTGGAGCCTGCTTGCCGAGGGGGCTTCGTCGCTGGACGGGCCCGCTTGCCGAAGGGAATGAGCCACCACGGCGGCGTCGGCGGTGGAGGCCGAGCACGCCGATGGGCGGTCAAAGGAAGGATAAGAGAATAAGTACGCGGTTCCGGAAATCAAGGAAATAGCCGTGCTTCGCGGCTCGCGCGCCGTGACTCCTGTTTGCGATTAGATCCCGATCGCGCGAAAGCGGGCCGGGTGCTTCCCGACTCCAAATCAGCACCCGCTCGAGTCGGGTGAGATTGAAATGGGACCATCCCACGCCTATCATAGGCCACGTGCTCAAACCGTTTCTAAACAAACGCTTAAGAGAGTTTTCGGACGGCCGAACCGGCCGTGCACGGACCGGATTCTTCGATCGCGGTCCGCGCGCTCCGGCGCCGAACGAGAACGACCAGGAGACCTCTGAATGAGTGAGCCTGCCGCTTCGCCCGCCCCGTCGGGCGGCTCGCCCGATGATCTCGCCGCCGTCGAACTTCTTCAGAATAAGCACCAGCAGATCCGCGATGAGCTAGCGAAGGTCATCGTCGGTCAGGACGAAGTGATCGAGCAGATCCTGATCTCGATCTTCGCTCGCGGACATTGCCTCCTCGTGGGTGTGCCGGGACTCGCGAAGACGCTGCTCATCAGTACGCTCGCGCGCTGTCTCTCGCTCTCGTTCTCTCGGATTCAGTTCACCCCCGATCTCATGCCCTCCGATATCACCGGAACCGAGGTGATTCAGGAGGATCGAAGCACGGGCGAGCGCGAGTTTCGATTCCTCAAGGGGCCGGTGTTCGCCAATGTCATCCTCGCGGACGAGATCAACCGGACGCCGCCCAAGACGCAGGCCGCTCTGCTCGAGGCGATGCAGGAGCGCCAGGTGACGGCGGGGGGAAAGAAGCACGAGCTCGAGGAGCCGTTCTTCGTTCTCGCGACTCAGAACCCGATCGAGCAGGAGGGTACGTATCCGCTGCCGGAGGCGCAGCTCGACCGGTTCATGTTCAATATCAGCGTCGACTATCCGAGTGAGGAGGAGGAGGTCGAGATCATGCGGCGGACGACGGTGACGCAAGACGCCGACGTCCAGGCGATCGTCTCCGGCGAAGAGATCCTCCAGCTGCAGGAGCTCGTCCGTCGCGTACCGGTGACCGACGAGATGATCCGCTACGTCCTCCGGCTCACGCGCGCGACGCGGATTTCGAAGGATGAGGCGCCCGACTACCTGAAGGAGTGGCTCCAGTGGGGCGCGGGGCCGCGCGCTTCGCAGTTTCTCATCCTCGGCGGCAAGGCCCGGGCGATTCTCCACGGTCGCACGTACGTCTCGCCCGAGGACATTCAAGCGGTTGCGTACCCCGTTCTCCGCCATCGGCTGCTCACGAATTTCAGCGCCGAGGCCGACGGGATAACGTCGCAGACGATCATCGAGCGTCTCGTCAAGGAGACGCCGGTAAACGAGACGAGATCGCTCAAGGGATCGGGTACGCCGCGCGTGCTCGGCTCCTAGGGGAAGCCCAACGTCGACGACTCACGACCTACGGCGTCTCGCCGCTATGCTCACCGAATCGGCTGAGAATGCGGATTAGAGAGAGGAGACCCCGCGATGGGGGCTGAACGCTACCTCGATCCGAAGGTGCTGGCGAAGATCGCTCGACTCGAGCTCAAGGCTCGGTTGATCGTCGAGGGGTACATCTCCGGCCTTCACCGAAGCCCCTACCACGGGTTCAGCATCGAGTTTGCGGAGCACCGCGAGTACGTCCCCGGGGACGATATCCGTCACATCGACTGGAAGGTGTACGGGCGTTCCGATCGCTACTACATCAAACAGTACGAGGAGGAGACGAACCTCGGCGCGCACCTCCTCCTCGACGCGTCGGAGTCGATGGCTTACCCGTACGCGCGCGGCGACAAGGCGGCCGTCGAGCGCGCGTCGTCCGCGCCGACCGAAGCGAAGAGCGGCCCACTGGGCTCCGCCCGAATCTCGAAGTACGAGTACGGCACCTACATCGCGGCGTCCCTCGGGTACCTGATTCTCAAGCAGCAGGACGCGGCGGGAATTACGCTCTTCGACGACCGCGTGCGCCACTCTGTGTCGCCGAGCTCGAATTTGCGGCAGATCGAGACCATCTGCGAAACCGCGCTGAAGGGGGAGCTCAAGCAGACGACGAATGTCGGGGCGATGCTTCAGGAGTTCGCCGATCGGGTGAAGAAGAAGAGCCTCGTCGTCATCATTTCGGATCTGCTCGACGGGATCGAGAACGTGCAGCGCGGTCTCCGCCAGCTCCGCCAGCGCGGTCACGAGGTGATCGTGTTCCACGTCCTCGACCGAGAGGAGCTGCGCTTTCCGTTTCAGAGGATGACCCTGTTCGAGGGGTTGGAGGGTCTCCCCGAGCTGGTCGCCGACCCGCGCGCCCTTCGCAAAGGGTATCTCGAGGAGCTCGAAGCGTATCTCGAGGAGGTGCGGCGCACCTGCCGCGACCATCTGATCGACTACGTTCTCCTCGACACCGAGGAGAAGCTCCACGTCGCCCTCACATCGTACCTGGCGAAGCGTTCGGGGGCACAGCGCGCGTGAACGAACTAGCGACGCGCACACGGGCGACGAACCGGAGGAGAGCCCCGCGGCGATGGGATTCCTGACGAACTTCTTCCTTCAGCCCTGGATGCTCGCCGGTACGGCGCTCGTCTCCGTGCCGATCATCATCTATCTCATCCAGCGGCACCGCTACCGCCGGCGTCCGTGGGCGGCGATGGAGTTCCTGCTTCGCGCGGTGAAGCGCCACCAGCGGCGCATTCAGCTGCAGAACCTTCTTCTCCTCGTGGTGCGCTGTCTCATCATCGCATTCCTCGCGCTCGCGATGGCGCGGCCGGTGCTCCGGCAAGCCGGGTTCGTGGCGGGGTCGAGCGAGAATCAGAACTGGCTGCTCGCGCTCGATACGTCCTTCAGCATGGACTATCGCGTCGAGGGAACGAGTCGCTTCGATGCTGCACGCGAGTCGATTCTCGCGATGTACGGGACACTCATCCATCCGGGGGATCGGGTGGCCCTCGTGACGTTCGAGGCGCAGCCGCGTGTCGTCATGCCGCCGACCTTCGTCGACGAGGACGCGTATCCGCTCCAGCTGAGACGGGAACTCGAGGATCTCCGACTCTCGGCCGAATCGGTCGACCTCGGGAGCAGCTTCGCGCAGCTCGTCGAGACCTCCGGCGAATTCGCCGCGACCGTGGGCGGCGGTGGGGCGGTCGGCGCGGTGCCGAAGCACGTCGTCGTCTTCAGTGACCTCCAGCGTAAGGACTGGATCACCGAGGACGGGCCGCGCCACCCTGCGCTCGGACGTCTCGCGGAGCAGGTGAACGAGCAGGGCGGCCAGTTTTTCCTCGCCGAGTTCGGCGTGGACGAAGAGCCGGTGAACGTCGCCGTGACCGATCTATCGATTCACCCGCCGCAACTCGGCGAGGACGTATGGGCCGAGATCCGTGTTACCGTGCGCAACTTCAGCGCCAAGGATCTCGAGAACCTCGACCTGACGATCGAGGTCGATGCCGATCCCGACGCGGAGGACGCCGAACCTCAGCTCGGAGGCGTCGTCCGCGTCCCGGCGGGCGGGACGGTCTCGCGCTCCATGCGCTACCGCTTCGCGACTCCCGGCGATCACACGATCGTCGCGCGACTTCGATCCGACGGGCTCGAGCTCGACAACGAGCGTTATCTCATCGCGCCGGTGAAGAAGGAGCTGAGCGTCCTTCTCGTCGACGGTGAGCCGACGGCCGATCCGACCGAACGCGAAACCTTTCATCTCGAAGTCGCGCTACTTCCGGAAGACGATTCGCTCTCGAACGTAGAAGGACGGTGGACGCCGTTCGTGCCGCGCTACGTCCTTCCCGAGCAGCTCGACGAGGTCGCGTGGGAGGATCACATCCTCGTCATTCTCGCGAACGTGAGTGCGCTCGGAGAGGGCTCGATCGCGTCTCTCAAGGAGTACGTGCGCGACGGCGGAGCGCTCGCGGTCTTTCTCGGTCCGAACGTCGATCCCCAGCTCTACGCGCAGCTCTTTTCTGAAGACGATGCGCCCGGGCTGCTCCCCTTCCGCCTCGGCGAGGTGCGCGGCGACCGGCGCTTCCCGGTTCACCTCGCAGCTTCCGATCTTTCGCATCCCGTCGTTCGCTACTTCGAGGAGCGGCGCGAGGCGACGATGCTCCACCGCCCGCTGATCTCGTTCTACAAGTACTTCTCTCTCGCGGAGCCGCCGCGAGAGGATTCGGGCGCGCGGACCCTCTTTCGCTACACCGATATCGATCAGACTCCCGCCGTCCTCGACGTCCCCTACGGGCGCGGTCGCGTCTTTTGGTTCAACTCGACGGCGGATCAGGCGTGGAACGATCTCTCGGACTGGCCGGACTTCGTCGTCCTCTTGTACGAGTCCGCTTCGTACCTCGTCCGCTTCGGCGCGGAGGCGACGAATCTCGGGGTCGGCGACTACTACCGCCGGGCGTACACCGCCGAGAACTACGCGTCCGAGGTGACCCTCACGATGCCCGAGTGGGACGGGATCGCAGGGGCCGAGCGAGCACGAACGATCAACAAGGTCATGCGCCGGGACTCGATCGAATCGGACGAATCCAACGAGTCTGCGCCCGATGCCGGCGGAGGCGACTCCGGCGGTGACGGGCGCGGCGTCGACGGGGAAGCGGCCGAAGGGTTCGAAATCGTCCACGACGACACGTCCGTGCCGGGAGTCTACCGCGTCGACCTTCGCCGACCGCACACCCCGATCGAGGATTCGGTCGAGTACTTCTGCGTGAACGTCTCGACCGAGGAGAGCGATCTCTCCCCCCTCCGCGACGGGGACATCGCGACGCACGTTCCGGACTTCGAGTACAAGGTCCTCGACATCTCTCGGCGCGCCGACGAGATCGCGTCGGAGGAGAACGCGATGCGCGGGCGTGAATACTGGAAGTGGTTTCTCGCCATCGTGCTCGCGCTCCTCGTGACCGAATCGGTCCTCGCGTGGCTCTTCGGGAGGAGGTCGGTATGAGCTGGATCGTCGGGCGGCTCCATCTTCTCCAGGCGACGGAGACGACGGTCGAGGAGTTTCGGTGGCTCAGCGCGTTCCCCGCCTGGGTGTTCTTCCTCGTCGTCGCGCCCCTCGCTATCCTCTTCGCGCACTGGGTCTACCGCCGCGAGCGACTGAGCGGCGGGCCCGCGACGCGATGGACCCTCACCGGACTCAGGACGCTCGTCCTTCTTTTCATCGTCGTTCTCCTCGCGGAGCCTGTCCTGCGAACGACGAAGTTTCTGCGGCAGGACGCGGTGATCCTCGTCCTGGTCGACGATTCGCTCAGCATGGAGATCGCGGACAAGTACGGCCGCCGCGATCTTGCGGGCAACCTCGCCGAGTTTTTCGGTTCGACGGAAGACGTCATCGAAGCCACGTCGCGATACGGCCTCGTACGCCGCTTGCTCCGGAGTGATGACGTAAAGCTTATCGAGCGCCTGCGCGAAAAAGGTCGCGTGGTCGTCTCGACCTTCGCCGGCAGCCTCCAGCGTCTCCGGGAGTTCCCGCGGCGCACCGGGGACGAGCCCGACGCGCCGCCCGCGCACGAGGTGGAGATCCTTCCTGACTACGATTCGGTCCGCGCGAGTCTGCGCGTCCAGCAAACGCGGATCGCGGACGGGATCCTCGACGCGGTGAGCAGCGTCTCGGGGAGTCGCCTCGGCTCTTCGGAGCAGCGAGTCGCGGCCGTCGTCCTCTTCACCGACGGTCAAGAGACGGGGGGCAGTCGAGCGATCGACGACGTCGCCCGTCGCCTCGGCCAGCGCGGAGTTCCGGTCTACACGGTCGGTGTGGGGGACCCGGACGATCCGAAAGACATCCGCATGGTCAACCTCGAAGTGAACGACGTCGTTCTCGCCGGCGACGACGTGCCGTTCGACGCGTCGATCGTCGCCGACGGCTACGAAGGCGAGCGCGTGGAGGTGGAGCTCCAGTTCGATGGCCGGGTCGTCGACCGCCGCACCGAAGCTCTGGGGGCGAACGGCGAGGTGAAGAGCCTTCGTTTCGAGTACCGGCCGCCCGAGCCGGGCGAGTTCACCGTGACCGTCGCGGTGGAGACGCGCGGCGGCGAGCTCTTCAAGGACAACAACGCGATTTCGAAGACCATTCGCGTCCTCGATCAGAAGATCAAGGTGCTCTACGCCGACGGGCTCCCGCGGTGGGAGTACCGCTATCTCGAGAGCATTCTCACGCGCGATCCGACGATGGAGACGCAGGTGTTTCTCCACTCGGCGGATCCGAACTTCCTCCAGGAGTCCTCGGACGGGATCCCGCCGCTCCGCCGCTTTCCGGAGACGCGCGAGGAGCTCTTTGCGTATCACGTGATCGTCATCGGTGACGTTCCCGTCGAGGCCGGTGTCTCCGATCGCTTTCTTCGCCCCGAGCAGCTTCAGCTCGTGCGGGACTTCGTGTTCGAAGCCGGCGGCGGGGTGATCTTCGTCGGCGGGCCGAACTCGAATCCGCTGCGCTACCGCGACACGTCGCTCTACAGCATTCTGCCCGTCGTCGTTCCGGAGGGTGCTCGACTCCGCTGGACGGAATCACAGCAGCCGATCACCGAGTCGTTCAATATGGAGCTCACGCCCGCGGGCCGCGAGCACACCGTCATGCGGCTCGACAACGACCGCGAGCGCAACATCACGCTATGGGAGAATCCTCAGCGCCGTCCGTTCGAGAATCTGCCGGGCATGTACTGGTTCGCGAAGGTCGGGGCGGCGAAGAAGGGGGCGGTCGTGCTCGCGCAGCACCCGAGCGCCGCCGTTCCGGGCGAAGAGGACGAAGGGATCCCGCTGCTCGCGTTCATGAACTACGGGAAGGGCCGAACCTTCTACAGCGGGGTCGACGAAACGTGGCGATGGCGCGCCGGGGAAGACACACGCCTCTTCGGCCGCTTCTGGGGGCAGGTGGTTCGCTTCGTCGCGTCGGGTCGTCTCCTCGGGAAGACGCCGCGGTTCTCGATTACGACGGACAAAGTGTCGTACACGCTCGGCGAAACGGTGAATATCGAAGCGCGCGTCTTCGACGCGAACATGAAACCAGTCACCGACCCGCAAGTGAAGGCGTACCAGGCGGCGGGAGCTGCAGCGCCGACGGAGCTCGAGCTCGATCTCGACGCGGTACGCGGCCAAGGTGTCTACCGCGGCTCCGTCCTCGCGAATCAGCTGGGGCCGCACGAAATCTGGTTGGGGACGACCGCCGAAAAGCTCGCGTTTCGCTCGTATTCGGTCGCGGTGCCGGCGATCGAGCTGCGCGATCCACGACGCAACTCGCCGCTCCTCGAGGAGCTCGCGGTCTCGAGCGAGGGAAAGTCGTACGAGCTGTACGAAGTGGGCGAGCTCATCGACTCGATCGAGGGGCAGAGTCGTTCGCGTCGCGGGCGCTACGAAGACGACGCGATTTGGGATGAAACGTGGATTCTCCTTTCGTTTACCGGGCTGATCGCGCTCGAGTGGATCCTGCGGAAGATGGCCCGACTCCTGTGATTCGATCTCGCGCCGGAAATGTCGGTGCGGTTGTCGACTCTTCTCGTACAGACGAGCTTCGTGTTTCTAAGCGGCTTTAGGAATGGTTTCGCACCGAGGCCCGAGCGAGGACTCGGTCGCCGGCGCGGTTTCGCGTCCACGGGTGCCATCGCCCTGATGGTTCTCGTCGGTGCCGCGCTCGTCATTCCGCGCGCCCATGCGAACGACACCGTCCTCGTCGCCGCCGCGGATGAGCTTTGGCGGCAAGATCTCCGCGCCGCGCTCGAAGAGCTGCGCGAGGGTCGCACCGGGCGAGGGATCGAGCTGCTCCAGCGACTGCTCGTCCGGGGAGACGGCGCGCTGCTCGAGATTCGCTCGGAGGCTGTGCTCGAGAGCCCCCTCACCGCGGAGATCGATGCAACGATTCTCGTCACGGAGAAGCGGGTCGACCCCGCTCCCCGAGTCCGCCCGCGCAGTCGATTCGCGGTGCGAAGTCCCGTGAGAGTGAAGCGGACGTCGACCTCGAAGCCGCGCCGATTCCTCTCCGTTCCCGCGGTGGTCCGGACGGTGCTCCGCGCGCTGCCGGCAGAGCACCGGGAGTTGTATCGCGCACGCTACGACACCCGCGCCGATGCCCTCCTCGCGTCCTTCCGCTCGAGTGGCTCGTCCGCGCCGCTCGAACGGCTCGTCGGGACGTATCCGATCGCGAGCTCCTTCGCCGTCGCGGCGGAAGCCTTGGGCGACGTTCGCTGGGAAGAGGGGCGGACGCTCGGCGCCGCACGGAATTGGCGGAGCGCGATCGAGTCGCTCACAGACGATGCCGCGAGCGGCGGAGACGCACCGGAACGCGCGACCCGTCGGGCGCGACTTCGCGGCAAGTTGGCGCGCGCGCTCGTCGCGCTCGGCTACACCCGCGCGGCCGAGGAGGCCGTCGCCGAGCTCGAAGAGACCGGGTGGCCGGGCGCCGGCGTGATCGCCGCCTCGCCGCGAACCGAGGCGCTCGGGGTAGAGATCGGTGCGGCGGACCCGACCCCCGGCGCGGCGTCGGTGCCGGCGGACACGGATTGGTCGGGCGCACTCGCGCAGCTCTTCGTTGGCGTCGGAGCGGGACGCGGCGCGCCCTCACTTCCGTCGATCGAAAAAGGAACGTTCGAGCTCTCCTGGGCGAGCGCGCGCGCACTGCGCCTTCGGGGCGGCGAGTTCGCGGGGCTCGTCCCACCCGTGCCCTTCCTTCCGCTCGTCGAAGGCGGCGAGCTCTTCCTCGCAACGCCGCGCTGGATCCACCGCTTCGAGGCTTCGCCCGGTCGCGGGCGCGTGACCGCGCGCTACCGAAAGCCGGATCGTCCTCTCATCTTCGAGCTCGACAACGAGACGCGCCGACTCACGGTAAAGCGCTGGCGGGAACGCGATGGCGGACCGTACGCGAACGAGCTTCCGCGCAGCATCATCGTCTCGAGTTTCGTCGACGACGTCGTCGAGTACGCCGAGTACCAGCACTACCAGATTCGCGCCGAAATTCCGATTCGCGGACTGATCGCGTTCGACGGAGAGACCGGCGAGGAGCTCTGGCGCACCCGGGAGCGAGCGGATCGCGACCGTGCGGTTCATCGGCGCTCGGCGGCGAGTGTGCTCGCGGCGCGGGATGAACGGCGCGGTGGACGCGGTGCTGGAGAGAAGGGCTTCAGCTACACGTCGCCCGTTCTGATTCGACACGGTCTCGTCGTCGTCGGCGGTTGGGTGCAGCGCGGCTACGTGAACGCGGCGCTCCGCGGACTCGACCTTCGCGACGGTTCGGTCGTCTGGGAGACTCTCCTCAGCAGCTCTCAGCTAGAGCAGACGATGTTCGGCGAGATCGCGCGGGAGCCGTTTCCCGGGTCGATCGCCGAGCGCGAAGGGATCGTGTACTTTGCCACGCAGCTCGGCTCCGTCGCGGCCGTCGAGCTCGCGACCGGTGACCCTCTCTGGCTGACGACGTACCCGACGATTCCCGTCGAAAGTACGCTCGGACCGCTGCCTCGACTTCGCGCAGTGCGGTGGGGCGACGCGCCGCTCGTCTTCGTCGACCATCTTCTTCTCGTCGCACCCCGCGACGGCACTCGCCTCTATGCGATCGACACCGGGAGCGGCGCCGACGGCGTCGCGGCGGCGGGCACGATCCGTTGGGAGTTCAGCGGAGCGGACTTCGGCAGTCGACTCGATCACTTCGTCGGTTACCGGGATGGATACGCTTACATTTCGAGCGAGGAAGGAGCCGCTCCGATCGTGCGTCTCGATATTCGCGAGCGCGATGCCCGGGGGCGGCTCGTCGCCGAGGGCGGCGGGGTCCGGCGCGAGCCGGCCGCCGAGCAGACCATGGCGATCCTCGGCATCCATCCGACGACTCACGCAGTCCTCACCGACCGCGGTCTTCTGGTCGTCAGCGAGTCGCGCCTTCGACTCGTCAGCTTCGATCTGCGCTCGGTCGTGGATCTCTCCGCGGAGCTCCCGCTCTTCGCGGTCGACGAGGGGCGCGGGCGGCTCGACGTCGAGAGCGGGTCGATCTACTTCACGAATTGGCGCGGCGTGACGGCGTTTGCGAGTCGGCTGGCGTCGGCAGGCGATCGCTCGATCGAGCGCCGCGATTCCGAGGCCGCCGGAGAAGACGAATTCGAGCCGCGAGAGACCGAGAGCGACTGACCAGCGGTTCGGGAAGGAGCTTTTTCTGTCCGCGAGAACGGGGCGTCGAACGTACGATGAAGAGTGAGAATCCCACGGTGAGCGGGGTCTGCCCGGCCGCCGGACATCAGGCGAATCTTCCGAGGCGATATCGGGTGAACCTCCCATGAGACCTTGCGCTGAACGTCACTCACGGCGCCGTCGGCGCTTCCGGATGCGGTCGGTGGCCGCCCTGCTCGCGCTCGTCGCCGTCGTCGCCGGCTTGCCCGTCCGAGGGACGCCGCCGGGAGGTCTCGCCGAGAATGCTCGCACCTCGAACCCGAGGCGCGAACCGCCGCGTCGCTTCGGGATCGACGCGTCGGTACGCGAGCGAATCGACCGCGGGCTCGAGTTCCTGCGGCGGAGCCAGAACCCAGACGGATCGTGGTCGGACTACGTGGGCCGGAAGGTCCACATGCGCTACGAGTGTCACTTCGCGCGCCATGTCGGTGCGACGGCACTCGCCGGAATGGCCTTCCTATCGGCCGGCGTCCTGCCGGGACGTGGCCCCGACGCCAGGTACTGCGAGGTGCTGCGGAAGGCGACGGATTTCTTGATCCGCCAGCAAGACAGCACGGGATACATCTCCGCCTACGGCTCGCGCATGTACGCCCACGCCTTCGCGACCCTGTTCCTCGCCGAGGCCTACGGAACGGCCGTCGAGCCGGACGCCGACCGCGTCCGAAGAGCGCTTCGAGGTGCGGTGCGACTCATCGTTCGCGCGCAGAACGAATCGGGGGGATGGCGCTACACTCCTCAGGCCAAAGATTCCGATATGTCGGTGACGGTGTGCCAAGTCATGGCGCTCCGCGCCGCGCGAAACGCGGGGATCGAAGTCCCGAAGGCGACCATCGACTCCGCCGTGAAGTACGTCCGTCGGAGCTTCGACAACATCGAGCGCGGCTTTCGCTACCAGATCTACCCCGAGTACGGCCGGAGTCGAGTCTCGTTCGCGCTCACGGCGTGCGGGGTCACGACGTTCTTCGCCGCCGGGGAGTACAACGCGATCGAGATCCGTGACGGCCTCAATTACCTCTGGCGCCATCGCTTCGAGAACGGTGCGGGGCGCGAGCGGGAGAACTTCGAGTGGTTCTACGGTCACTACTACGCCGTACAGGCGGCGTTCCAGGCGGGCGGGGAGTATTGGCGGCGCTGGTACGAATTCATCAGCGAACAACTGGTGACTCTCCAGCGCGTGGACGGGAGCTGGGAAGATCTCGTGGGGCCGAACTACGCCACCGCGATGGCGCTCATCATTCTGCAGTTGCCGAACCAGTATCTTCCGATTACGGAGAGTTGAAGTGAAGGCGGATCCTCCGATCGCGGGCGCCGGCGTTCCGCGCTTGACGCGCACGCTCGGGCGACTTCGTGCGCTCCTCCGGCGGGCGTTTCTCGCCGACGGTGTCGCGTCCATCGGGATCCTCCTCGCGGTGGGGATCGCGACCTCGTTTGCGCTCGATTATTTTCTTCACCTCCCGCGCGGGGTGCGCGGGGTGCTGCTCTTCGCGTCGATTGCGATCGCGGGGGCGGCGGTCTGGCGGCGACTCTTGAAGCCGGGGACCCTCTCTCTCCCGGACGAGGATCTCGCCGTTCTTCTCGAGCGCGCGCATCCGGAGCTTGAAGGTCGTCTCCTCACCGCGGTCGAGTTGTCGCAGCCCGGTCGCGAAACCGCGGCCCACGTCTCCCCCGTGCTGATTCACCGAGTCGTCGAGGAGGCCGAGTCTCGCGTCGGTTCGCTTCAGCTCGGACGAGTCTTCGACCTCCGGCGACTTCGAGCGAAGGGGATCGTTGCCGCCGTCGGAGTGGTCGCTCTGATCACGTTCTTCGCGGCCAACGCGTCGCTCGCTTCGACGTGGCTCTCTCGAAACGTCCTCCTCTCGAGCTCGCTCTGGCCGCGGCGGGTCGAGCTGGCGTTCGAGCCCGCTCTCTCCTCCCCGGTCGTCGTCGCCGTCGGCGATGATCTTCAGGTCGCCGTGCGCGTCCTCAAGGGCTCGCCGGAAATGCTCGTCTCTCGCGCCCTTTCCGGGTCGGGAATGGAGCGCGTCGACAGCCTGACAGAGTCGACGAGCGGGATCTACCGGAAGACGTTTACGAACGTCGCTCAACCGTTTTCCTTCAGCGTCGAAGGCGGGGATCACCGCATCGGTCCGGTCGCCGTCGAGGTGCGCGTTCGCCCGCGCATCGACATGCAGTCCGTTCGGCTCTGGTGCGAGTATCCGGACTATCTCGGAATCGCTTCGACCCCGCTCGAGGAGCCGATCCGCTTCGGAAACCTCAAGGTTCCGGTCGCGACTCGCGTTCGCTTCGAGATGGCGACGAACGTGCCGGTGGCAGCGGCGTACCTCGTCCTCGATCTTCGTTCAGAAGGCGACACGGGCGCGGCGGCCGAGGGCGATGACCGGCGCTCGCCATCGGAGTCGGAGTGGCCGAGCGCGGGGGCGATACCCGTCGACGTGCGCGACGAACGCAATCTCGCCGGAGAATTCACCGTCACGGGAAGCGGCCATTACTACCTTCAGCTCGAAACCGCCGAGCGCTTCCGAAACGCCCGCCCGGGCCGGTTCCGCGTGCAGGCGATTCCCGATCGAGCCCCTCTCGTCAAGGTGATCCGGCCCGAGCGACTCACGGAGGAGGTCACGCCCGTCGCGACGCTCTCGATCCGTGTCGATGCTACAGACGACTACGGCGTTCGGGCGGCGGCGGTCGAAGGCAGCTACTTCCCGCCGGAGAGCGACGAGGGCTCGCCGCGGACGCTCGCCGTTCCTCCCGTCGAAGGCTCGGAAGATCGAGCCGAAAACGATGCGAGCGCGGGGCGGCGTTGGAGCGGGGCGCTCGCCGTCGACGTCCGGACCCTCGCGGATGAGACTCTCCCCCCGCCCGCGCCCGGAGCGCGGTTTCAGTTCTTCGTTACCGCGGTCGACCACGGCGAGAACAGCGGCGAGTCGCCGGTCTACTACGTTCGCGTCGTCGAGCCGGATGAGCTCATGCAGGCCCTCAACAATCGCTTGATGGTCGTTCGCGATCGACTCGAGGAGCTGCGGCGCCAGCAGATGTCCGCGCGCCGGGACCTGACGACGTTCCAGGACGAGGCGGCTCTCGCGGGCGGCGTGACGAGGAAAAGCGCCAAAAAGCTCGTTCGCTACGAACGGGACGCCGGGCGGATTCGACGCGGCCTCGACGCCGAAACGGAGTCGATCGGACAGGTGCTCGAGCGGGCAATCGACAACCGCGTCGGCGACTCGAAGTGGCGAAACTGGGTCCGCGGGATTCAGAATGAGATGGCCGGGCTGTCCGCCCGCGACGCGGCGGCGATCGTCGAGCAACTCCAGTCGTTGAAGGCGCGGGTCGAGGCGGCCGACGCCGACGCGTCGAGCCTCCAGGCGATCACGGATCGCCAGCGGGCGATCGAGAACGCGCTCGATCTTCTCGTGATGCGTCTCACCGAGTTCAACGATCTGAACGCGCTCGTGCGCCAGCTCCGAGCGATTCAGCGACGTCAAACCGAGATCCGCGACCAGACGAAAGCCCTATACGACGAGGATCAGGAACGATGATGCGTACGGCGCGCTTTCGCGCGAACGATTCCTTTCGCCGCTCGTGTCCCACGCCACCGCGTCTCGCTGCGGGCGGCTTCGTCGGCCTCGCGGTGTCCGCTTGCCTCCTCGCGGGCTCGGTCTTTGCGCAGGAGGACGCTCGCGCGGTCGATTCACGAAGTCGAGCGCTCGCGCAGGACCAGAAGAGCGTGCGGAGTCTCATCACCGATCTCCGGGCTCGCATGTCCACCCTAGCCGAGAGAGCAAAGCTAGGCGAGGCGAGTGGCGCGGCCGACGCGAACCGACTCGCGAGTGCGAGCGAGCTCCTCAGGAAGGAAGGAGTCGAGGATCTACTCCTCGAGGCGGAGACTCTCCTCCAGAATCGAGATCTGCTGCCCGCAGTGCTCCAGCAGGAGGACGCGCTCGAAAAACTGAATCGCGTCATCGAGTTTCTCGAGGCACGAGCGGTGGACGACCGCGATCTCGATCGGAAGCTCGAGGCGGTGCGCCAGACGCGTGAACGCGCGGCGCAACTCGCACGCCAGCAGTCGAAGCTGCTCGAAAAGACCCGCGAGCAGCTCGGTGATAGCTCGGCGAAGCAGCTTCTCGAGCAGCTCAAAGCGGGGCTCGAGCGGCTCTTCCGCCGGCAGCAGGAGCTCTCGTCCGGGAAGAGCTCGAGTGAGATCGATCCGGACGGCCAGCAAAACAGCCTCCAGTCGCTCAACCGGGCGCGCGACGCCGCGGCGAAGCTCGCCGAGGCGCAGAAGCGCTGGAATGAGCAGCTCCGCGAGCTTCCCCCCGAACCGAAAGAGCTCGGCGAAGCACGTACGCTTCTCGGGAAGCTGGACGCGGCGATCGAGAAGGCGGAAACGCTGCGCGAGCGCGCGCTCGGCGAGACCGCGCGGGAACGCACCGGGCAACCGTCGAGCCGAGATTCGAAGCCGCGCGCCGGCGAGGGAAACACGAGCTCTACGCCGCGAACGGATGACGATGCCGCGTCTCGTGAAGAGGCCGCGAACGAGGGCCGAAAGACCGATGCGTCGTCGACGTCGTCCACCGAGAACAGTGGCGCCGCGGACTCGTCCTCCGAAGCGAACGATCCCAGCGAGCGCGCGACGACGGATTCTGCGAGCGCGAACGACGAATCGGCGTCGGATGCTAAATCGTCGGCGGAGTCGAACGAGGACGCAGCGAACGACGCCCGGAAAGATGCGGCTGACGGTGGGGGCGAGCGGTCGAACGCGAGCGAGCAAGACGAGAGCGGAGAGTCGGGCGGCATCGGCAAGCCCGAGGCGAATCCGCGCGAAGCTGCGCGCGCAGACGCGACGTCGAGCGAATCCGGCCAGGAGTCCGAAGCTGCCGCATCGACCGATGATGAACGGGTCGACGACGCGGACGAAGCGTCGGCGGACGAGACGTCGAGCTCCACCCAGGCCGCGAGTGGAAAGTCCGCGACGGGAGCCTTCGAAAAGCGAGACGCTGAGGCGGGGAAGCCTGAAGCCGGAAACTCTGACGACGCGAGTCGTGACGGCGATTCGAGTGGTCGGTCTGAGGCGGCACAGAGCTCGCGCTCACCGTCCGGAGAGAACCGCGCGAATTCCTCGCCGCGGGGAGAATCGCGAACGGGGAAGCCGAGCGCCGAGCGGAGGGCTCCGGCGAGCGTCGAGGACGCCGCCCGCGAATTCGCCGAGGCGCTCGAGGACGTCGATGCGGAGGCGAAGGCTCAGGCTGAAGTGCTGACGCCCGAGGCGAAACGCCATCTGAACACCGCGAAGAGCGCGGGCCGCTCGTCCGAACGAGCCGCCGCGAGCGGAAACCGTCCACAGGTCGCTGACGACGCGAACCGGGCGCGCGAGGCACTCGAGTCGGCGCGGAGGGAGGTGGCGCAGCGCGTTGCGCAGCTCGAAGAGCGATCGGCGCTCGAGTCGGCCGGACTGACCCAGGAAGAGGGGATCCTCAGCCAGGAGGCCCAGCGGGCCGCGACCACCGCACAGCAGAGCGCGAACGAGGCCGGAAGTCGGAGCGCGCGCTCGGCCCTCGAGGAGGCCTCCTCGAGTCTCTCGAAAGCGGCGCAGCAGATGGAAGAGGCGGCGGAGGCCCTCGCGCGCGGCGATCGATCCCAGGCCGCGGAGGCCGGCGCGCGCGCGCAGGAAGAGCTCGAACGGAACGCGCAGAATCTAGCGGGCGCGAGCGAGCGCGAAGCGGGACGCAGCGCGGCCGAGCGAGATCAAGAGTTTCAGCAGCAGCTAGCGGAAGACGCCGAGGAACTTCGCCGGAAGACGAAGGAAGGTCTCGAGCGGAAACTCCGGCGGAAGGAAGATCCCGGTCGCCTCGCGGACGCCGAGTCGAGTCTCGGCGCCGCGAAAGACGCGATGGAGAGCGCCGCCGACGCTCAGCGGCGCGGGGACGAGGGGCTCGCGAAAAAGAAGCAGGAGGAGGCGGTCGAGCATCTCGATCGCGCGCGCGAAGCCGTCGAGGACGCGGAGCGCGACGAGCTGCAGCGACTCGAGCGCCGCCGTCCGCGCGACGACGCGGACGCGCAGCAGGCGCTGGCGCGCGAGGCGCGGCAAGCGGCTTCGGCCGCGCGATCGAATCCCTCGGGCGGGGAGTCGAGCCCGTCGGGTGAGCAGAGTGAGCAGCTCGATCAAGCGGCCGAGCGAATGGAGGAGGCGAGCGAGCATCTGGACGAGGACGACGCCGAGAGCGCCGTCGAGGATCAGGAGAAGGCGCTCGAGAACCTAGAGGAAGTCGCCGAGGAGCTCCAGCGCGAGGAAGAGCGACTCGAGAGGCTTCGGCGCGAGCAGGAGATGGTGAACCTCATCGATTCTCTGCGGGAGTTGAAGACCGGCGAGGAGGAGATTCTCGCCGAGACGGTTCGCGTGGAAGAGAAGCAAAAAAAAGCCGGCCGGCGGCGTTCGGCCAGGCGCGAGATCCGTTCTCTGCTCGCAGATCTCGTAACGAAGCAGACGGAGCTCGCGACGAGCGCGAATTCCCTCCGCGAACGGCTCAAGCGCGAGAACGCGCACGTCTTCTCCTTCGTGCTCGAAAGCGTCGAGGCGGACATGAAGCTCGTCGCGACCAATCTCGAGGAGCGCGACGCGGGTCAGTACACGCAGTTTCTCGAGCGAGAGATCGTCCGCGAGGTCGAGCGACTCATCGCGGCGCTCGAGCGCGAACTCGAGCGCGCGCGCGAGCAACAGGAGCAGCAGCCACAGAACAACTCGCAGCAACAGCAACAGTCGAGCGCATCGCAGGAGTCGCTCGTTTCGATGGTGGGTGAGCTCTTGATGCTGCAGGACCTCCAATCCGAGGTGAATCGAAAGACGCGAGATCTCGAAGACTTGCGGGAGGCCTCCGACGACGGTCCGACCGACGCTTGGCAGCGTGCTCTCCAGCGGCTCGCTCAGAAGCAAGGAAGCGTATCGCTGATGCTCGATGCGGTGGAGCGAGAGTTCGAGGAAGCGGCGGGGGAGGAGGAGGCAGACTCCGACGGGGCCGCTGGCGACGGGGACGACGCGGGCGAACCGTCCGAGAATGGTGAGGCCGACGCGCTCGAACCGGTGGGAGGGTTCCGAAAACCGCCGGAACGCGGCGCCGGTCGGGGCCGCACGCGGAACTCGTTTTCGCGCGTGAACACGATACGTTAGACTTCATCTGAACGACGGGGCTCGCGCATCGCCGCGTCGGCGGCGAGTTCCCGGGTTTCCGTCGGACAGATCGAGTTGGGCGGCGTCGCGGTAAGTCCGGGCAGAACTACTGGCTGGGAGAATGGACGAAGATTCCGAGCGACCGAAGCCTCCGGATCCCCGCGGTGCAGCGGGAACCGGTAGGAACCACGTGCGGCGAGCCGGGGCGGTGGTCGCACTGGCGTGCTGTTCGCTCGTCGTCCCCTGCGCACGCCCGCACCTCTACGCGCAGGCGACGGAGTCCTCGTCGACCGAAAGCGGCGTGCGCTCGGAGGTGACCACCGAGCGCCGCTCCTCGGGTCGCGAGCGCGCGGAGCTGCAGTCGGCGCTCGATCGAGGAATCGCGTTCCTCATGTCTCGGCAGCAGACCGGTGCGGTCGGCGGGCAGTACAAGGTGGCGGTGACGAGTTTGAGCGGACTCGCGGTCCTCGGTGCGGGCTACCTGCCGCGACAGGAACCGTACGGAGAGTTCCTGCGCGCTTCGGTTGCCTACCTCGAGAGCGCGGCGCAGCCGTCGGGGTACATCACCGAAGCGGCGTCGGGCCGAGTGAACAGCCGCATGCACGGGCACTGCTACGCGATCCTCTTTCTGACGCAGCTTCTCGGCAACCTCGACGCGGACGACGAGCGTCGCGTCCGCGGGTTGATCCGCCGGGGGATACGAGTGATCGAGGACGCGCAGAGCAGCCAGGGGGGCTGGTACTACGACGAAGTGAACCGGGAAGACCAGGACGAAGCCTCCGTCACGGTGTGCGCGCTCCAGGCGCTGCGGGCCGCGCGCGAGGTCGGTTTCGTCGTCGAGGGATTCAAGATCAAACAGGCGCTTGCGTATGTCCGACGCTGCCAGCGTCCCGACGGCGCTGTTGCGTACTCGCTCGCGGAGCCGGGCCGCACGTCTTACGCGCTCACCGTCGCTGCGCTCTCCACGCTAAACGCGGCTGGAGTCTACGAGTCGCCGGAGCTCCGCCGAGCGCTCGACTACTCACGACGTGAGCTCTCGCGCACGCCGCGCGCACCGTGGCAGGCCGGCGGAGAAGAGTATCCGTACTACGCGAACTACTACGCCGCGCAGGCTTTCTACCAGGACGGCGGCGCGACGTGGGACGATTGGTGGCCGCTCGTGCGGCGCTCTCTTCTCGGACGGCAGCAGCCGAACGGGTCGTGGGAAGGCAGCTTGGGACCGGAGTACTCGACGGCGTTCTCGCTGCTGATTCTCGAGGTCGCGCTCGGCCATCTGCCCGTGTTCGAGCGATGAGTTTCATTCTCTCCAGCTTCGTTGGGGTGGCTTCCTTCGCGGGGTACGATCTCCGCTGGCTCGCGATCGCCGTCGCTTTGCTCGCGGTCGCGGTCTACACGTCGCTGTGCCGGCGGGTCCTCGACGTGTTCTCGCGTCGGCGCCTCTACGAGCTCGCACCGAAGGAGCGGCACGACGAGCTGAAGCGGTACCTCGATTCCGAAGACGACTATCTTTCGAGCCTGCGCTCGCTCGATCTCCTCCTTCGCCTAGCGCTCGTGCTCACGTTCGCGTTCGGGCGATTCTCGGCTTCGCGGGCTGACTGGATTCCGGCGTCTCCGGACGACGTGGTGCCGTTTTGGGGATCTCTCGGCGGGGGACTACGCCTCGCCGTCGAGATCCTGCTCGTGTTCATCGTGTTTCTCGAGATCGTTCCCTGGGTTCTCGCTCGCGTCCGGACGGAAGTCGCGCTCCTTCGCATGCTCCGGAGCGTGGACGCCGTGCACCGGATCCTCCAGCCGTTTCGGAGGGTGTTCGGCGCCGTGGTGACGGGAGCGGTGAGGCTCGTCGGCGGGACGATCGAGCAGCCGAGTGTGGACGCACTCGAGGAGGAGATCAGCACCGTCGCCGAGGAGGGCGAGCGCGAGGGTCTACTCGCGTCACGCGATATCGACATGCTGCGGTCCATCGTCACGTTCGGTGGGAAGCGCGTCGCGGAGGTTCTCACGCCGCGGACCGAGATGACGAGCCTCGACGTCGAGGCCGACTTCGGCGAGAGTCTCGCGATCGCGATCGACTGCGGCCACTCGCGCATCCCGGTCTTCGAGGGGAGTAAGGATCAGATCATCGGGATCCTCTACGTGAAGGATCTTCTTCGCACCGAGGGGCCGATCGAAGAGACCGATCTTCGCCGCGTGGTTCGCGAGCCGCATTTCGTGAGCGTCGACAAGAAGATCGGCGAGCTCCTCCAGGAGTTTAAATCGCAGCGATTTCACATCGCGATGGTGCGCGATGAGCACGGCGGTATCGCCGGCCTCGTGACGATCGAGGACATTATCGAAGAGATCGTCGGCGAGATCACCGATGAGTTCGATCCAGACGCGCAGAGCTTTGTCCGTCGTCTCGGGCCGGGCGTCGTCGAGATCGACGCACGCGTGCCGGTAGACGAGCTGAACAGCGAGCTCGGGACGCAGATCCCGGAGGACGACGCGTACGAGACCGTGGGCGGGTTCCTGTACACTCAGTGGGGACGCATTCCTCGAATCGGCGAAGAATCGGAGTTCGATGGTCTCCGATTTCGAGTCGTCAGCGCGGACGATCGGCGCATTCGGCGGCTCGTTCTCCACTATGCCGAGGGTCGAGCCGCCGCACCGAGCGCGGTGAAGTAGCGGTCGCCCAGTCGGCGCGAGTCCGAAACGCCGCGAGAGGAGACGCCGCACGGACCGGTGAGCGATGAAGAAAGAGACGATCGGCATCCCGATTCGGGTGACGGACTACAGCAACTCGAGTCAGGTCGTCTCTCTGTTCACGCCGGACCGGGGGCTGGTCGACGGGCTCGCGAAGGGGGCGCATCGCCTCAAGAATCCGTTTCAGGGTCCGTTCGATCTCGCGACGCTCTACGAGTTTCGGTACCTCGAACGAGCGAACGGACTCGCGATCCTCACCGACGCGACCGTCGTCGATGGGTTTCGCGCGCTCCGAAGGGCGAGTTGGCGCTACGTCGCGACGTGCCACGTGATCGAGCTTCTCCGAGTTACGGGCACCCACGCAGACGAAGCATTCTCACTCTTCGATCTCGTCGTCGCGACGCTCGAGCGGCTCGAGTCGACGAGCTCCGACGCGGTCGAAGTGGAGCTCGTACGATTCGATCTCCGCGCGCTGCGAACGCTCGGACTTCTTCCGCCCGTCGACGCCTGCGTCCTCTGCGGCCGCGCGTGGCCGGAGAGCGCACGGCGTGTGTTCTTCAGCGTCGAGAACGGTGGGCTCGTCTGCCGCTCGTGCCGCGCGCGGCAAGCAGGGATTCGCGGTCGCGACCTCCCCGGTGGCGCGGTGCGCGTGCTTCGCGATCTGTCGCAATCCGAGCTCGCACCGAAGATCGTAGAGATCCTGCGCGAGCCGTGGCGAGTCCATCGCGAGAGCGTGACGCACACCGTGCGCTCGGTGCGCACGCGACTCCTCGAGCGCGAGCTGACCGCTCTCGCGTCCGCGCGCCGGCTGCGCTGACGGTCCGCGAGAGGCGGAGCTAACGGACGTGCTCGACCGCCCAGTCGGTGACCGCGCGAACGCGAGCCGCGGCCCGATCGCGGCCGAGGGCACGATACGCGGCCGAAAGGATCGACGCGGTGCGGCGGATGAACTGCCTCCCGCGGTCCCAATCGTCGTACCAGTACAAGTGGCGGAAATTGCGCGCCAAGACGAGCGCGGTTCCGGGTTCACCGTCTTCGAGGCGGCGCTCGGCTTCGTCGAGTCGGCTCGGATCCGGCGCGGAATCCGGCCAATCGAGATCCGCGAGATAGTCCGCATCGACGCCCGCCGCGGGAAGGACGATTCCGAGACCGTCCTCGGTCGGCACCGTCCCCGCGCGGCACCTCTTCGCCCGATCGAGAGCTTCCTGCCGCCCGGCCGGGATCGCGACGCCCAGCCGGCGCTCGACGAGATTCGCGAGACGGTCGAGCTCGGGGGGCGGCGATTCACCCTCGGCGGCGTAGACCTCCCTTTCGGTGACGACCAAGTACCCGACGAACTCGGCGAAGGTCGCACCGACGATCGTGATCTCCGAACGAGGGTACACCTCGACGATGGGATACTCTCCGCGAGTGGCGGTCTCGTCGTCGACCAGGAATCCGAAATGTCCGCCGTCCGTTCCGCTCCGCCCGAAGACGACGAGCTCCGCCGGCGTTCCGACGTACCGGCCGTCGTCGCCCGGCCAGCGCGCGTCCTCATCGTCTCCCGGCTCATCCCAAATGAAGCCGAGCGGCTCGAACGCGAGAGCGGGGTCGCCCGGCGAGAGCTCCCGCGCGAGAGTCACGAATTCGAAGTACGCGATCGGGACCCGGAGACCGTGGTGACGCGAGAGCGCTGCGTACGCCGGCCGGTTCGCCTCCGAAAGGTCGGCCTCCGTCCGCGGCGGTGGCCCGGCCCCATCGCACGCGGCGACGATCGCGGAGGCGGCGAGGAGAGCGAACGGAAGGGTCCCCCGATGATCCATGGCGCAAGCGTATCTCGCGTACGCGAGCACGTCGAGGCGCGCGCCGGTCGAGTGGTGGAATCGGCGGTGAGGAGGAGGGTAGAATCCCGGGTTTACTGGTTCCACGGAAGTCGAGGAGAGCTCCGCATGCGCATCCCCCCGTGCCGCGTGCCGCGACCGAACGGGATTCGGCGCGAGTTTCGGTCGCGCTGGCTCGCCGGGGCGGTCGCCGCCCTATTGACCGCCTGCGCCTCGCCGACGGTCGAGCGGAGCGACGACGATCCGCGGACCTACGTGCTCCCGGGGCGCGGAGACTACGAGTGGACCGCCGACCGTGGCTGGGTGAAGCCGGAGTCGGGAGACTGGGGATCCGTCGACGACATCCGCCGGAGCGCGAACGCGGCGTTCGCGGCGAACGAGTTCGCCGACGCCCTCCATGGCTTCTCGGTGCTCAAGGAGCGCGTCCCGACCGACGAGCACACTGAGCTCCACTTTCAAATCGCCGAGTGCTACTACCACCTCGGACTCTACGACGCGGCCGTCGAGTACTACCGGCGCGTCTACCGCGAAGGTAAGCCCGAGGAGTCCGTCGCCGATCAGGTGCGGCAGCGCATCTACGAGATCGCCCTCGATTTCCTGCACGGCCGAGCGGCGTGTACGGCGATCGGGATTCCCTACGAGTGCCCCCGGCACGGCGTCGACCTCCTCGTGGGCGAGGACGGGCTCATCACCGAGTATCCCTATCTCAGCTTCGCCGACGATGCGCTCATGGAAATCGCCGGGCACTACTTCGAGGAGCGGCAGTATCCGGAGGCGGTTCCGTTCTACGAGCGTGTCGTCCGCGACTACGCCACCGGTGAGTGGGCGGGGACGGCGCAGTTCCAGCTCGCTCTCGCTTGGTTCCGGCAGATTCGCGGGACGGACTACGACGAGAAGATCATCCAGCAAGCGGACAGCGAGCTCCGCGACTATCTGCGCCTCGATCCTCGCGGTCCGCACGCCAAGGAGGCGCGGGAAAAGCTGCTCGAGATCTCGGAGATGCTCGCGGCGAAGTACCTCAAGGTAGCAAAGTTCTATCTGCGAGAGAGCGAGCCGCGATCGGCGCTCATTTATTTGAGCCTCGTCCTCGATCGGTACACGAACTCGCGTGCCGCGAGGGAAGCGCGAGAAATCCAGAAGGAGCTCGACCGCTTGGAGGTCGGCG
This sequence comes from Planctomycetota bacterium, assembly GCA_965223845.1. Classification (GTDB taxonomy): domain Bacteria; phylum Planctomycetota; class UBA8108; order UBA8108; family SXIK01; genus CBDCXR01. The sequence continues at coordinate 1,124,349 of CBDCXR010000004.1, forward strand.
GGTGAGTCGGCGCGTGAGACGTGAGCCCGTTCGTGCGCGTCGCGCGGTGGAGTACGCGGCGCTCTTCGCCGTCGCTGCGACGTTCTTCGTCACCGGCTGCGGCTACTCGCTCGGCTTTCGCGCTCCGGCGAACGTCGCCACGGTCGCGGTGCCGATCTTCGACAATCTGACCTTCCCGCTCCGCCGCGATGTCGAGTATGACCTGACTGCCGCCGTACGGCGGGAGTTGCTCGCTCGCACGGAGCTCGTCCTCGCCGATTCGGCAGTCGCCGACCTCGTCGTCCACGGCCGCATCCGGGATTTCGAGGATCGCGTGATCGCGGAGGGGCGGTTCGACGAGAAGATCGAAGCGAGTCTCCGCGTCGCGGTCGATCTCGTCGTCGAGGACCATCGCCGCGGAACACGGTGGGAGCAGTCCCTGCGGGCGACCGAGCCGTTTTCGGTCGAGCTCGGCGAGGCGCTCGACGACGCGCGCCGGCGCGTCGTCGCGATGCTCGCCGAGCGCATCGTGAACTCGCTCGACGGTTGGGACGGCGAGGACGACCCGGTGGAGGACGGCGGCGACGGTGTCTAAACCGGGGCCGAAAAACGCGCGCGCGAGCGCCGGGCAGGAGCTCGAGCAAGATGTTTCCGCCCCCTGCCGATTTCACAGTAGCTGCCGAATCGCCTCGTCGGATCAACGCAATCGCGGTTGACCGGGCCGAGGATTTCTCGCAGGGTACGCCGCGCCCTCGCGTCGGCCCCGTTGCAGGTGACCGAAAGATTCCCATAATAGGTACGTTCGGTGGGGGCGAGATCCTCCCCGGGCGAACCGGCGTTAGCCCGAATGTCTCATCAGATTCTACTGCGCCACCGTAAGTCGAGAACTGAGCATCGGATGTATCGCCGCCCTGATCCCCACTGTGCTAGGAGCACACCTCCGGTCAGCGCGGCGCCACCTCCTCGGCAGTTCCCGTCGTACGGCGGCTCGCCGATTCCGGTGAGACACCGAGCTGAGCGCCGGAACACCGGCAAACCGTGCCGCATTCAAGGTTGACTATGTCCCCCCACCCGTCCGATTCGAACGATCCGGAGCCAACGCCGCGCCGAACCGCCCGCCCCGGTGGCGAAGACGGTTCCTCGAGTGGAGACGCCGACTCACCGGCGCGCGCGGACACGCGAAAGCCTCGCGCGTTTTTCCTCGTCTCGACACTGCTCGCCGTGCTCATCGGTGTCGCGCTTCTCTCCGATCCGAACGCGCTTCACAGCCGGACGGAGACTCGCGAGCATGTCATCAAGCGCTACTTGAACGAAGGCGCGCTCGACACGGAGACGTTCGAGTTTCTGCGCGATACGCGCGTCTTTCGCGCGCGCGTGAAGCTCGACGAGAATAAGAAACCGATCGAGAAGGACGGGCAGGCGATCGTCGATAAGGGCGTCCGCGCGGTCGAGCTCCGATTCTCTACCGACGAGACGATGGACACGTTCAAGCGTGAGTTCATCGACCCGCTCGAGAACGTGTCGGCACGAGTGCGTGAGTCTCCCGCCGCGATGTGGGAGATGCTGCTGCAAGTCGTCTTCTGGGTCGCGCTGATCTTTCTCTTCTACTTTCTTTTCTTCCGTCCGCTCCGCGGCCCCGGAGGGCCGGGAGGAGGCATCCTCTCCTTCAGCAAGAGCCGAGCGAAGCTCGTCCAAGAGAAGAGCGACGTTACGTTCGAAGACGTCGCGGGAATTGACGAGGCGAAGTCGCAGGTCTTCGAGATCGTCGAGTTCTTGCGCAACCCCGAGAAGTTCCAGCGCCTGGGCGGCCGTATCCCGAAGGGCGTGATGTTGATCGGCGCCCCCGGGACCGGAAAAACGCTGCTCGCGCGGGCGATCGCCGGTGAAGCTGGAGTGCCGTTCTTCAGCATCTGCGGCTCGGACTTCGTCGAAATGTTCGTCGGTGTGGGTGCTGCGCGCGTGCGCGATCTCTTCAAGCAGGCGCGCGAGCGCGCACCGTGTATCGTCTTCCTCGACGAGGTCGACGCGGTGGGGCGTCGGCGCGGCTCGGGTCTCGGAGGCGGACACGACGAGCGCGAGCAGACTCTCAACGCGATTCTTGTCGAGATGGACGGTTTCGAGTCGGACTCGGGGATCATTCTGGTTGCGGCGACCAACCGTCCTGACGTCCTCGACCCCGCCCTCCTCCGTCCGGGTCGCTTCGACCGAGAGATCACGATGGACCTCCCGGATGTGGACGAGAGGAGGAAGATCCTCGAAGTCCACGTGGCGAAGGTGAAGATGGCGCCCGATGTCGATCTCGGTCGCATCGCGCGCGGCACGCCTACGTTTAGCGGCGCGGAGCTCGCGGCGCTCGTGAACGAGGCGGCGATCCTCGCCGCGATGCGCGACCAGGAGGCCATTCTCGAGAGTGATCTCGAGGAGGCGCGCGACCGAATTCGCTACGGAGTTCAGAAGAAGAGCCGCGTGATGGTCGATGAGGATCGGCGCATCACGGCGTACCACGAGGCCGGACACGCGATCGTGGCGCACTTGCTGCCCGAGGTCGAGCCGCTCCACAAGGTGACCATCATTCCGCGCGGACCCGCACTCGGACTCACGATGCAGCTTCCTGAACGCGATCGGTATCACCTCTCGCGGAAGCAAGTCCTCGGCAATCTGAAGCTGCTCTACGGCGGTCGCATCGCCGAGGAGCTCTTCTGCGGCGATGTCACCTCGGGAGCGTCGAGTGACATCCAGCGCGCCACGGACCTCGCCCGGCGGATGGTCTGCGAGTGGGGCATGTCGGACGCGCTGGGACCGATCCGTTACACGGAGAACGAGGAGACGCTCTTTCTCGGCCGGGAGGTCACACGCAGTCGCGACCACAGCGACGAGGTCGCCCTCCGGATCGACGAGGAGGTGAGGCGCGTGGTCGACGATTGCTACGAGGCGACGCGCGAGCTCATCGTGTCGAACCGGGACGCGATCGACCGCATCGCGCGGGCGCTTCTCGAGCGCGAGACGCTCACCGGCGACGATGTCGCGCGGCTCGTGCGGGGCGAGGAGCTCGACGATCCGAGCGATCCCGCCGACGGCGCGCGAGGGGACTCGAGCGCCGTGTCGGCCGCGGCCGGATCCGGATCCATCGCGACTGCCGATGCCGAGGTCTCTCCGGACGGGTCGGCGAAGCGAAGTCCGGGCCCCGGCGGGATGGACTCTGGGGACGCGTCGCGGCTGCGATGATCCGGATCGACATCACGGCCGACGCCGCCCCGAGTCCGGGATGGAGTTCGCATGGTTACCGGTGACGCGGCGGAAGAGACGCCCCGTCGGTGGACGCTGTCGCTTCCCCGCGGTCGAGCGTGGTCGATCGGGCCGCGGGTTCAGGTGCTCGGCGTGATCAACGTCACACCGGATTCGTTCTCCGACGGGGGGCGCTACCGAGATTCGGACGAAGCCGTCGACGCGGGGCTCGAGCTCCTCGCGGAGGGCGCGGACGCCCTCGACATCGGCGGCGAATCGACTCGCCCGGGGTCGGATCGCGTGAGTGCCCGCGAGCAGCTCCGGCGCGTTCTGCCGGTCCTCGAGCGTCTTCGCGAGGCGACCGATGCGCCGCTCTCGGTGGACACGTCCGATCCGGTTGTCGGCGCCGAGGTGCTCGCCTGCGGGGCCGATATGATCAACGATGTCGAAGGATTGAGGCGGCCAGAGTGGGGCCCTCTGCTCGCGGGACGCCCAGACGTTCCGGTCATCCTCATGCACATGCAGGGCACGCCGAAGACCATGCAGGACTCTCCGAGCTATCCGCGCGGGGTGGTGCCCGAGATCCGCGACTACTTCGAGCGCGCCCTCGGCGCAGCGGAGCGGGCCGGGATCGCGAGCGAGCGCGTCATCCTCGATCCCGGGGTCGGATTCGGGAAGCGCCTTCAGCACAACCTTCTGATCATCCGAGGTTTACACAGACTCCGGGTCGCGTCGCGCCCTCTCCTCGTGGGTCTCTCGCGAAAGGGTTTTATCGGCAAGCTGCTCTCGCGGGAGGCGCCGGAGCGAGACGTCGGCACGCTCGCCGCGAACGCCGCGGCGATCTTCTCTGGAGCTGATCTCCTCCGCGTGCACAATGCGCGGTATACGCGCGATCTGGTGGACATGGTCGCGGCAGTTCGGGGCGTGGGGGAGCGGGAAGCCGACGAGGTGTGAAGCGATGGCCGAGCTGTTCGAGAGTCTGCGCTCGTTCTTCGGGCCGATCCATCTCGAATACGCACTCGAGATTCTGATCATCTATCTTCTCGTCTACACCTTCTTCCGCTTCATGGAAGGAACGCGCGGCGAGGGACTGCTGAAAGGAATCGCGCTGGTGATCCTCACGGTGCCGATTCTGCTCGCGATCGTTGCCGACCGGTTCGACGTCCTCGATCGCCTGCTCGTGATCATGAAGTTCTTCGGCGCGACGGCGATTCCCGTGATCGTCATCATCGTTCAGCCGGAGCTCCGGCGCGCACTCATCCGCCTCGGGCAGACGCGTATCTTCGGTCTCTTCCTCAAGGGAGAGACCGAGGGAATGGTGGAGGAGATCGTCAAGGCGACGTTTCGCATGTCGCGGCGAAAGATCGGTGCCCTGATCGCCATCGAGCGCGAGGTCGGACTCAAGAACTACGTCGAGCGCGGCACACCGATCGACGGTGTCGTCTCGAACGAGCTTCTCTCTACGATCTTTTTCCCCGGCTCCGATCTTCACGACGGTGCGGTCATCGTTCAGAAGGAGCGGATCGCCGCGGCGGGCTGTCTCTTCCCGTTGAGTGACAACCCGAGCCTCGGGAATATCCTCGGGACGCGGCATCGCGCGGCGCTCGGGATCACCGAAGAAACCGATGCGATCGTCGTCGTGGTTTCGGAGGAGACGGGAAGCGTCTCCTTCGCGCACGGCGGCCAGCTCGAGCGGTCCCTCGACGTCGAACAACTCCGTCAGCTTCTCCGGAGATACTACGCTCAGCTCGAGGAGGCCGAAGTGTTCGAGGCCGCCGTCGCCGAGACGCCGGAGACGGCGTCGGGAGGTCGCGTATGAGGTGGCTCCGCGGGGTCTTTCTCGAGAACTGGCGAAACAAGGGGATCGCGCTCTTCTTCGCCGTCGCGATCTGGGTGGTCGCGTTTCAGTCGGAGCGCCAGAGCCTCAGTGACGAATTCCGCGTTGAATTCGCTCCGGAAGATGCCAGCGCGCAGGTGATCACCGCTCTCCGCCGTCCGCCGCGTGCGGGCGAAGAGGGCGGCGAAAAGGCGTTTGAAGGGCGCGTGCAAATCGAACTCTCCGGCCCGCGGAAGCAGATCGAAGAGCTCGTCCAGCGCGTGCAGCTCTCCCGCGCTCCGTTTCGCATTCCCGTCCCTCCGGAATCGGAAGTGTACCACACGTTCTCGCGGAAGGACTTCGAGCTCGAGCGGACGGGAATCACCATCGAGTCGGTCTGGCCGAGCGGGATCCGCATCGCGCAGGATCGGCAATCCTCGATCACGATGTCCGACCTCGAGAGTCGCGTCTCGGTGACGGAGTTCCCACGCGGATACGAAGTCGTGTCGACGCGAGTCGAGCCGAGCACGGTGACAATTCGAGGACCGGAATCGATCCTCGCATCGGTCGGTCTCTCGATTCCGTACGCGGCCGGGAACCGACTCAACAGCGAGAGCGAAGTCGACGTCGAGGTCCACTCGACGGACGAATCGAACGCCGAACTCGTCGCGGAGTTCGTGAAGGTCGTTCCCCGCAAGGTCAAAGTGACCGTCGTTCTCCAGCGCCGGACCGCGACCTTCGCTCTCGACGCGGTGCCGGTCACGTTCATCGTTCCGCCGCCTCAGGTGCCCATCCGAATCCTGAGCGACGACTTGGGCGACGGCTCGATCCCGGTCGAGTTTCGCGGGCCGCAGGATCAGATCGAGCGACTCAAGACGGCGGCTCAGGATCCGGCGTTCTCGGTGAGCGTGCGCGTTCCGCGACTCCAGCCCGGCGAGGAAACCGTGCATACGTTCACCGAGGAGATCCTCGAGCTGTACGATTTCCCGGGTGTGCAGATGCGGCAGCACCCGACGCGCCGCGACGAGAAGAAGGGGCCCTGGACGTATCAGGTCGTTCCCGTGACGAGCGAGACCGGGAACTGAGGCCGCGATGAACGCCCCCTCCGAGCTGCCTCCGCGAGTCTTTGGAACCGATGGTGTGCGCGCCCGCTTCGGCGAGGGCGCTCTCGCCGGAGACGCGGTCGCTCGCCTCCTCACCGCTACGGCGCGGGTGCTCGAGTCGCCGGAGCGGTTCTCCGAAGATTTTCCCGCGGGCGCCGGCGACTCGATCGTCGTCGGGCGCGACACCCGCGCCTCCGGCGGCGAGCTGCTCGCAGCGATGGGATCGGTCTTTCCCCTTCACGGCTACGATGTTCTCGATCTGGGCGTCTTGCCGACCCCGGGGGTCGCGCACGTCGCCAAAGCGTGGGATGGAGTCGCTCTCGGTGTCGTCCTCTCCGCGTCTCACAATCCCGCCGAGTACAACGGGATCAAGTTCTTCTCGCCCACCGGGGCCAAGATCTCACCCGAGTTCGAACGGGCGGTCGAGGCCGAGATCGCACGCCTCGAGCGCATGGATTCGGCCGACGCGCCCCAGCTCGTCGACCGCAGCGCCGAAGCCCGAGAGCTCTACGTCGCCCACCTCGTCGAGTTGTGCTGGCGACCGGAGCGGCTCGCGGGCCGGCGGATTTGCCTCGACGCCGCGCACGGCGCCACCTACGAGGTCGCGCCGGAGGTGTTCCGTCGGCTTGGAATGGACGTCACGGTCGTCGGGGACCAGCCCGACGGGAAGAACATCAACGACGGTGTGGGCGCGCTTCACCCCGAGGCGCTCGCCGAGCTCGCTGCGCGCCAAGGCGCTGCGCTCGGCCTCTGCTTCGACGGCGACGGCGACCGGATGATCCCAGTCGGCGGAAGAGGAACCGTCTTCGACGGCGACTTCGTGCTCGCCCTCGCCGGCCGGCGCTTCCGCGCGGACGGCCAGCTGCCGAACGCGGCGATCGTCGCAACGGTGATGTCGAACGTCGGGCTCGAGCTCTCGCTCCGGGAGGCGGGAATCGAGCTCCTCCGCACGGATGTCGGCGATCGGAATGTCTACCTGGAGATGCTCGCGGGGAACCACCCGATCGGCGGAGAACAGTCCGGCCACACGATCTTCATCGCCGACGGACGAACGGGTGACGGGATCCTCTCGGGCATCCGTCTTCTCGATGTCCTCTCCGGTGGTGAACTCGACCTCGAGACCGAGGCGCAGATCATGACGCGCCTGCCGCAGACGCTCCAAAACGTCACGGTCGAGAAGAAGCGTCCGTTCGAGGAGCTCGCGGGCGTACTCGAGTCGGTCGCAGCGGTCGAATCCGAGCTGGGCGACTCGGGCCGCGTGCTTCTCCGTTACTCGGGCACCGAGCCGCTCGCACGCGTCATGGTGGAGGCGCCGACGCGAGCGCTCGCGGAGTCGAGCGCCGGATCGATCTGCGCGGCCATTCGGCGCGCGTTCGAGTAAGGCGAACTCTCAGAGAAGGCCTTGCTCCGTGAGGAGATTGCGCAGCTTCTCTTCGTTCGCCTGGGCGAGCGGCGTGAGCGGAAGCCGAATCTCCTCCGACGTCAATCCGAGGAGTGCGGTGGCGCGCTTCACGGGGATCGGGCTCGTCTCCATGAAGAGTCCGGTGAAGAGGGGAAACAGCTTAAGATGCAGCTCGCGTGCGCCCAGAAAGTCGCCGGCGAGCGCCGCTCGCGTCATGTCTGAGACGGCGCGGGGAGCGACGTTCGCGGCGACGGAAATCACCCCCTTCGCTCCGAGCAGCATCAGCGGGAGGGTCAGTGAGTCGTCACCGGAGAGCACGGTGAGATCCGAGCCGAGCAGGATCTCCACGCTCTGATCGATGCTCCCGCTCGCCTCCTTGATCCCGACCACGCCCGGAAGGCTCGCACACTCGATCACCGTCTCGGGTCGCATGTCGACCTGCGTTCGCGACGGGACGTTGTAGAGCACGAGTGGGATCGACGTGCCCCCCGCGATCGCTTCGTAGTGGCGGACGAGGCCGTCCTGGGTGGGCTTGTTGTAGTACGGCGTGATGAGAAGCGCCCCGTCGGCCCCGACGTCCTGTGCGAAGCGCGTGAGCCGGATCGCTTCCGCGGTGTTGTTGGATCCCGTGCCCGCGAGAACTTTGATCCTTCCCTCTGCGCGCCGAACGACGGCTCCGATCACCTGCTCGTGCTCGTCATGGCTCATCGTCGCGGATTCGCCGGTCGTACCGCAGGGTACGATGCCGTCCGTTCCGTTCTCGACGTGGAACTCGACGAGTCGATCGAGCCGGTCGAAGTCGATCTTCCCGTCCCGAAACGGCGTGACGAGTGCTACGTACGATCCGGTGAACATCGTTTCCCCTCGGGTGTCCCTTCGACTCGCACCGCTCGAGCACCGCCAAACTCGAACCGAGGGGAGATCTTATCCGACGCGGTCAACTCGGGAAGAAGAATCTCCGCCCGAGGCTCGGCTTGAATTCGCTCCAGCGCCCGCGCTCGCCGGTCGACTCCCCTCTCGACTCCGGCGCGTCGCTCAGCGAACGGCGCATGTCGCGAAGCGACGCGAGCTTGGCGTCGAGGTCGTCGAGGGCGTGAAACGCCGTCGCCTCCGGCGTCATCGGCTGCTTGAGCGCACCCCGCTCCGGCTCGCCGTGGTGACTCGCCACGATGTGTTCCACGTGAGCGTGAAGCTCGGCGGGAAAGCCCGAGACCGACGCGACCTTCTCCGCGATGATCCCGAGACCGATTCCGATGTGACCGACGAGCTGTCCGCGGTCGGTGTATCCGAACGCACCTCCCCACTGAAGCTCGCGCACCTTTCCGATGTCGTGGAGAATCGACGCCGCGATCAAGACGTCCCGGTCGAGCTCGGGATAATTGGGCGCGAGACGGTCGACGGACCGTGCGATCGAGAGGACGTGTTCGAGGAGACCGCCGAGATAGGCGTGGTGGAGCGTCTTTCCGGCGGGCGCGCGGAGGAGACCCCGGCGGAGTTCCGAGTCGTCGAGGATCGCTTCGAGGAGACCGCGGAGGTGCGGATTCTCGACGGACTCAACGAGCGCGACGAGCTCGCGCTCCATCTCGTCGATCGGACGCTCCGAGTGCGGGAGGAACTCCTCGAACGGAATCGAATCGTCTCCGACCGGCGCGATGGAGTCGACGACGACCTGCGGGTTTTGCTGAAACTCCTCGACGCGGCCGCTCACACGGACGAAGGCTCCGCCGGAAAGAGAGCGGTACAGCGCTTCGGTCGCTTCCCACCGCACCGCGCGAACGGAACCCGTACGATCGCGGAGGTACATTTGGAGGAAGTATTTGCCGTCGCGAGTCTGTTTGAAATTGAGCGACTCGAGGAGATAGATCGCGTCGCGGACTTTGCCCCCCTTGGCGAGGTCACGCAGGGGAGTCGGTGCCCGGTTCGGTTCGGCGGAGCGCTCTTCGATCATCGTGGTCTATCGCTGTCGCTTCGTCTCGGGTCGAGACGACGAGAGAATCTCGGCGCGTGGGAGATCCGCGCTCGGCGGGCGCCCACGGCGGGCCGGCCGTCGTCCCGTCTCGACTGCCCGCACGTCGCCTTACGGTGGGAGGCTCGCCACCCCGGCGCCTCCGGTGCGCGCGCGAACGGCGTTTGCCGCCGATCGACGGAGACGTTGTACCGAGCGCGGACGTCGGCGTAAAGGTCCGTCGGCGGGCGTGAGAGGGGGGAAGGACGCCGTCTGGAGGCGATCGCGACCCAGTCGGGGGCCGGCGCGAAACTTGCACGGGACTCTCGCGGCCGTCCTCCGGGCTCTCTCAACTTCGATCGATGTTGGAGCGGTTCGCGGGATGGTCTATAATCGGAACTGATCGTCATCCGCCAGCGGCTGACTGAGAGAACCCACCCCCAGCCGATCGGAACGCCCTCCTCGGTCCGGTTCGTTGTTCCGCGTCGACCCGAAGGCGCGCACTCCCGATCGGCGATCCGTCCTACCGTCTTCGAACGCAACACGGCCTGCGCCGTCGAACGTCCGCTCGAGCGAGACGTGCGACGCGAGTCCTTCTGTCCGGATCCCGTACCCCGCGATCCGGATGGCGTCCATCCAGCGACCGACGCGCGTCGGTCGTTCGTGGACGGCCCAGGACGCGGCCACCTGCTCTGCCCAACCGAGACCTCAGTCGAGACCACCGATGCCCACGCGATTCAGCTCTTCGTGGCTCACCGCCGTCCTCTCGTTCTGCCTCGCTGCGAACTCCGTCATCGCGGAAGAACCGGCGCAGACCTCGAAGCCGAAGCCGGCGCCGGAAACCGCCCACTTCGACCACCTCGAGCTCAAGGACGGAACCGAGGTGAAAGGAATCGTGCGCGAGTTCGGGGCGTGCCATCTCCAGCTCGAGATCGCGGGCGGATCCCGCATGATCCGCCGCCGCGATGTCTCCGGCATCCGGGTGGCGAAGGATCGGCCGGCGAGTTCGCTCGCTACGACGGACGCCGTGATCCGCGCCGACGGCCACCGCATCGAAGGTGAGATTCAGGCTCTGTCGGGCGGTCAGCTCGTCCGTGTGACGCTGAAGGGCGGCTCGCGGGTGACACTGCCGCGCTCTCAAGTCGCGAAGATCATCCGGAAGGGCGATGCGATCGAGACGGACACGCACGTGTACACGAAAGAGCTCGGCGGGCGAATCGCGGAGGCGATCGAGCGCCTCTCGAGCTCGACCGAGCCGGCGGCGCGCCTTCCCGGGGCCGACGAAAAGCTTCTCCTCGAATGCGGGATCTTCGCGATCGAGCCCGTTCGCGTCGCTCTGCAGAAGAAGAATGACGTGACGACCTCCGGACGCGATGCCTTCGCGCGAGTCGATCGCGTCTACCGCTACAAAGAGTTGACCGAACCCGCGATCGAGGATTACGACAAGGACGTGGCGGCGATCCTCACCTACGGCGACGCTTCCGCGAAGGAGAACCTCCTCTTCTTCCTATTCTCTCGCTTCGTCGGTGAATCGGTTCCCCTCGCGCTCGCGCTTGTCGAGGAACCCCGCGAATCCGTCGAGATCCGTGCGTACGGAATCGACTTCCTCCGCCGGATGCAGCGGAACCGTGAGCTGCTCGATCTCTACTCCCGAACGACGGGACGAGTTCAGCTCGCCACTGCGATCGCCCTCGGTCGCAATCAGATTCTCCTCGGCATTCCGACTCTGATCGAAGCGCTCGAGCTCGACGACGAGGGCGTCCGTACGCTCGCGGTGCGGAGTCTGCGCGAGTTCAGCGCGAAGACCTTCCGCTTTCGCCCCGACGGAGCGCCGGAGGCGCGGCGAAAGGCGGTCGCGGCCTGGCGCGAGTGGTGGGAGTCTCGCCGCACCGACGTCGAAGCTCTCGCCCGCAAGGTGATCGAGGACGGCGCGCTCGAGACGCCGGAGCGCCGCCGGGCCCGCGAGCTCTGGCAGCGGGCCGAGCTCGCGCGAGGCAAGGGCGACGGCGCGTTCGCGCTCTCGCTGCTTCAAAAGTCGCTCACCTTCGATCCGAAGTTTTTCCGCGCCCAGATTTCGATCGCGGCGCTCCATCTGACCGATCTCGCCGACCCCGCGATGGCGAACGTGCTTCTCGAGAAGCTCGAACAGCAGAAGCGTCCGGATCTCGCGCCGGAGGATCGCTTTTGGATCTACTTCTACCTGGGCCACGCGCGGGCGACGCTCGGGGACGAGCACGGCGCGCTCGAAGCCTACGGAGAGTGTGTCCTCCAAGATCCGAACCGTCTCGACGGGCTCGATCGCCTCGCGGAGACCGCGTTCCGCGTCGCGACGACGGCTCCCGATCTCTCCCCTGGCGAACGCCGGAAATTGCTCGCGACGGCGCTCGAGACGTACGAGCAGCTCCGCGATGCCGCGGTTGCCGCCGAAGGTCGACTCGTGACGTTCGACATTTCGGATCTGCCGTCGGAGTCGACACTGCTCATGGATCGCCGCCTCTACAATCGAACGGTGCTCGACTTTAGGCGGAAGTACCGACTCGATCGCTTCCGCTCGGTGCTCGCCATCGGTCGCATCCGTTCGCTTCGCGGTGAACAGGACCGAGCGATCGAGACGCTCGAAGCGTCGGTCGGAGCGCTCCGCGACTACCGCGACGTCGAGGAGCTCCGGCCCGTCGAGATCAAGATCCGCAATCTGCTCGGTACGCTCTACGAAGGAGCGGGAGACAACGCCGGTGCTCTGCGTCAGTACCGCTTCGTCCAGTCGCGCCTCGATCGTTCCGACGCGCAGAGTCGCCAGGGACTCCGCCGGCTCGGCGCGGACGACAACGTCGGGAATTGAATCTCGGCCGCGCGCGTCGCGTCCATGCGCTGAGTCGTTGAACGATCGTTCGTGAGAACGCTGCCGAGGTGTTGCCCGTCGTCCCGTCTTCGGCCTAGGGCGAAACGCGGGATCGCCCGTCAGTTGCCCAGCGTTTCGCTTCGGTACGCGAAATCGGAGAGAACCACCGTCGAAACGTCGACGTTGTCGAGCTTTACCTCGCGGCGGATTTCGCCGATGTCCGGGGCGAGATAGACGGTGTAGACGAGAAACGACGTGGTGCCGCGTTCCGGGTTCGAGCGCCGTCGCCAGAGCTTCACCTTGAGTACGTCGCTGACTTCCTTCCCGTTCGCGAGGGCGATGGTTTCGCCGAACGAGAGCACCTCGGTTCGGTAGAGGAACTCGACGTCTCCGTCCTTCCGCGAGTATTCGGTCTGAGGGTATTCGTCCGCGGCGGGGTTCAAGTTGACGGGAACGCGCCAGACGTCTCGCGCGATCTTCTTGACGAGGAATGCGCCCTCGCGGTGCCACGTCTCGGTCGAGACGGTGCGCTCTTCGCGCCGCTCGACGGTGTAGGCGTCGCCAGTTTTCTCCCCGACGACGACTCGATAGGTCTTGCTCTTCGCGCGGTCGACGTAGTCCCAGTGGTGGATGCGTTCGAGCGGGGCGAAATCTGCGTACGCTGCGACGAGACGGGAGCGCCGTCGGGTCAGCGCCTCGTCCGTGATCTTTCCGCCGAGGCGCTCGTAAGCGATGAAATCCCGGTAGGCAAGCTCCGGCGCCTGCTCGCGAAGATGAATCTGGGCGCGATAGCGATAGAGGTCGCGACAGGCTTTCGTCTCGGCGCGAGACAACTCCGAGTTGCTGAGGTCGGAGTAGACCTCCTTCGCGCGCTGGAAGTCCTTCGTGTAGAAGAGGCAATTCCCGAGTCGGAGGTACACTTCGACGGCGCGTTCGTCGAGGCCCGACTCGAGCAGTCGGCGCGCGTCCCGGTAGTGGCTGAGGGCGCGCTTCCAGGCGCCGCTCGCGTAGAGTCGGTCGGCGATCGCTCGGTGCGCGAGGAACTGAGCGCTCCGGTCGCGCTTGGTCGGACTCGCGATCTTCGCGTACTGAGCGAGCGCGTCCTCCGGGCGGCCGTTTTCCGCGTAGTGGGAGCCGATCACACGGTGCACGTCGGGGTTCTTGGTGGAATCCGCCAGTCCGCGCAGAAGACGGATCCCCGCGTCGGATCGGCCGCTCCGAACGAGCGCGAGGCCGAGGTATTCCGACTGGTTCTGGAAGCGACGGTGCTCGATGCTCTCGAGCGCTTTCGCTGCCGTCCGCCATTCCCCGAGATGGAAGCTCGCGACACCGCGTAAGTAGTGAAAGAGGTCCTTGTCGTTGTCGGTGAGCGCGGGGATCGACACGGAGGACAGCCGCGAGAGGACGCGGCGGTACTCCTTCTCGCCGAGGAGCTCGTAGGACTCGGCGAGCGTCTTCGAGGTCTCTCGTCGCTTGAGGGCGATCTGGACGGCGTTGATGCGTTGCTGCAGGGTGGCGAGACGGTCGACCGCTCGGGTGAGCGTTTGCGCCTTTAGGTAGTGCTCAAGCGCGCGCTCGAGTCGTTCGACGTCGTCGGACGCGGAGAGAGTCACGGCGACGCCTTCGAGATGGCGGGACCAATGCTCATGAGCGTCGCTGAGCGCGCGGCGGAGCTCCGGCGTCTCGCCCTCGACGCGCGTCGTCTTCGCGATGAGCTTGCTTGCGCCCTCGTATTGACGGAGTGTGACGAGCTCGCGACTCTTCGCGATGGCGGCTCGAATGCGATTCTTTCGGTCTTCGGCCGCGATGCGCGCGCGCGCTTCCTCGAGGAAAGTCGCGATCGCCTCGGGGGGATTCGGGTGACGGTGCGCGAACGCCTCGATGAGCTCCACCGCCCGACGCTGCGACGTGCTCTCGATGCGGTCGAAGACCGCGACTAGGTGGAGATAGAGCGGGGCGAGCTCGGGGCCGTCGTGCCGCGTCGCGATGTCGAGCATGAGCTGGACGCTTTCGGCGTTGATGCCGTAGATCCCTTCTAGCGCGAGCGCCTTGAAGTGCCGATGCTCCCAGCGATTTGGGTCGGTGCGCTCGCACTCTGCGATCCACTCGAGACTCTGCTGGAAGTTCTCGATCTTCAAGTACCCGTACGCCCGCCACAGACGAGCGTCGTAGTCGTCGGGTGCCATCGCGAGAGCTGAGGAAACGAATGCGTTTCCGCGGACGAACTGCGTCCGTGCCTCGCGTTGAAGCCGGAGGTCCTCGGGTGTCCCCTGATTGCTCATCCGCTGCTCGATGCTTTCGCCGAAGCCGAAGTGTGCGCGACCCGAGAACAGCCAGGCGATCCGCTGCTCTTCTGGGGCGAGCTCCTCGGTCCCTTCAGCGGCCGCGAAATCGGCGATCGCGGGCTCGAACTTTCCCAACCCGAATCGTGCGCGGCCGCGATGGAGAAGCGCCGAGGCGAGACTCGGGTGCGTTTCGAGGACGGCCGTAAACGCACTGTCCGCCGAGGCCCAGTCGCCGGATTCGAGCGCCGTGAGTCCGCGATCGAACGTGGCTTGCTCGTCGACGCTGAGCCCGCCGCATCCGGCGTGCAGGATGGCGGCGGCGACGAGAGGAATCGTTTTGGAGAGGCGAGAGAACGATCGAGTCATGGGTACGGTGGTCCTTTGCCGGCTGGCGTGAAGTTCAGTCGCCGAAGTGGACGGGAAGATCGAACACGCGATCGAGGCTCCCCGTCGAGTCTCGCTTGTAGACGCGGACCTCGATGAACGCGTCCTCGGTGGTAAACCCGTCGACTCGCTCCTCGGGGATGCGGAAGAAGATCGCTCCCCGGTGGCTCGTGACGTTCGGGCTCATGCGAATCGCCTCGAAACCTTTGTCCTTGTAGTCGTAGCGGAGCGCCTCGTTGGCGTCGTTGACGGACGACGCAACGAAGAAGCCGGGAAGGATCATGAAGAAAAACCCGGCGGCGGACCGCCAGTGGGAAAACCGGACTTCCTCGGAGATCTCCTCCGGAGCCGCGGTCTCTAAGCGCGTTCCGTCGCGAAGGACGAGGCGCATGTCGTGCCGGTTGATGTCGAACGTGTCGCGCGAGTCCTGGCTCGTTTCGAGGAGCATCAGGATCGGCGCGTAGCCGTGAGCGACGAGATCGCGCGCGAAGTACTGGACGGAGTCGCGCGCGGTCGTGAGGTCCTCGGCCGCGACGTACAGTCCGCCGGCTTCCCTCTGTTGTGCCATCGCGGATGCCGCGCGCTGCGAGTCGAGCGCCGTCGCAGAATAGTGGGCGCAGCCGGAAGTAGCCCCGAGCGCGAGCGAGAGAGAAACGAGGATGAACGCGCGTTCTCGGACCATGGTGGTCTCCGGAAAATGGTGATGACTTCGTTGAATGCGACTGATCCTGCGCTAACCGAACGAGCCGCGACGACACGATCCCGCTCTTTACGCCGGCGGGGCCGAGCTCCGACTCGGCCGGCGAGTCGAGGCGCTCGCACCGCCGATGGCGGGCCCACGGCAAGGCTCGAGCGATGGCTGTCGAAGGATTGCGGCGTCGCGATGGCGTGGCGTTCGGGAGACGATGCCCGCGGCGCGGGAGAGCGTCCTTTTCCCTTGCCGTGTGTATCGACTTTTAATAGGGTTCTCTTTCGCTGCGTCGGGTCCTTTCCGGTCCTTCAGCGGTGCGACCTCGCCGCGTTCACGCGTGCGCCGCCGTGTCGTTTGGGGTCCCTCCGAATCGGCGATCCGTCGCGGCCGCGGCGATTCTCGGCGAGGCGCTCTTCGCGCGGAGGTGTGCGAGGCGTCGTTCGCGCGAGCGTCCACAGCGCGGAATCCGCCGAGCCTCGTGCGAGAGGGTTGGCGAATCGAGCGGTCGAGCTCGGAGCGAGCCACACCGCGAGCCGCTTCCGTCCGGCCGGATCCCCCCGCGCCGCGGTTCCGCGAATCCCTCCTACCAACGATTACGAGTTTTGCCGGCGCGCCCAGCGAGCGCCGAGCGACGCGCGAACGGGAGACGTCGGTTGAAGGTTCACGAATTTCAAGCGAAGGAAGTCCTCGCCCGGTTCGGTGTGCCCGTCCTGAAAGGCGGCGTTGCCGAAACGGTCGACGAGGCCGTCTCGGCCGCCGAGCGACTCGGCGGCGAGGTGTGGGTCGTCAAGGCGCAGATCCACGCCGGCGGACGCGGGAAGGGCGGCGGTGTCAAGCTCTGCCGCAGCGTCGACGAGGTCCGCTCGGCGGCCGAGCAGATTCTCGGAATGACCCTCGTTACGCCGCAAACGGGACCCGCTGGCCAGCTCGTGCGGCGGGTTCTCGTCGAGACCGGATGCCGCATCGCGAACGAGTTCTACGTCGGGATCGTGCTCGACCGTGAGGTCGGGAAGCCGGTTCTGCTCGCGAGCTCGGAGGGCGGCATGGAGATCGAGGAGGTCGCCGCGAAGACTCCCGAGAAGATTTTTCGGGAGATCATCGACCCGGTCGCCGGCCTCCAGGCGTTTCAGGGACGAAAGATCGCCCAGCGCCTAGGGCTTCGCGGTCCGTTGATTTCGAGCGGTGGACGTCTCCTCGAGGGGCTCGCTCGCGCGTACCTCGCAACGGACGCGTCGCTCGCCGAAATCAATCCCCTCGTTCAAACCGAAGACGATCAGCTCCTCGCGCTCGACGCGAAGATCAACTTCGACGACAACGGGCTCTTTCGCCATCCGGAGATCCGTGAGTATCGCGACCCCGGGGAGGAGGATCCGCAAGAGACGCGGGCGAGCGAGTTCCACCTGAGCTACATCAAGCTCGACGGCACGATCGGCTGCATGGTGAACGGTGCCGGGTTGGCGATGGCGACGCTCGACATCATTCAGCACGCCGGCGGTCAGCCCGCAAATTTCCTCGACGTCGGGGGCGGCGCGTCGACCGAGAAAGTGACGGAGGCGTTCAAAATCATCCTCGACGATCCGTCGGTGAAGGCGATTTTGGTGAACATCTTCGGCGGGATCATGAAATGCGACGTGATCGCCGCCGGAATCCTCGCCGCAGCCGAAGCGGTCGGCCTCAGCGTCCCTCTCGTCGTCCGCCTCGAAGGAACGAACGTGAAGGAAGGTATGAAGCTCCTCGAAGAGTCCGATCTCGCGACCATCCTCGCCGATTCGCTCTCCGATGCGGCTGAAAAGGCCGTCCGCGCGGCGGGAGGTGCAGCATGAGCGTCCTCGTCGACAAGAATACGCGCCTCCTCGTCCAGGGACTCACCGGTCGCACGGGAACCTTTCACACTCGGCAGGCCGTCGAGTACGGAACGAACGTCGTCGCCGGCGTGACCCCGGGCCGCGGCGGCGCCGACGTGGACGGAATTCCGGTGTTCGACACCGTCGCGGAGGCGGTGGCGGAGACGGGCGCGAACGCGTCGGTGATCTACGTCCCGCCGGCGTTCGCCGCCGACGCGATTCTGGAGTCCGCGGCGGAGGAGCTCCCGCTCGTCGTCTGTATCACCGAAGGGATTCCGGCGCTCGACATGTCCCGCGTCGCCGGAGCACTGCGCGGCGGGCCGACGCGTCTCATCGGTCCGAACTGCCCGGGGATCATCACTCCGGGGGAGTGCAAGATCGGGATCATGCCGGGTTACATTCATCGGCCCGGACGCATCGGGGTGATCTCGCGGAGCGGCACTCTCACCTACGAAGCGGTCTTTCAGCTCAGCGCGCTCGATCTCGGACAATCGACCTGCATCGGCATCGGCGGCGATCCTATCGTCGGAACGACGTTCGTCGACGCTCTTCGACTCTTCGAAGCCGATTCCGCCACCGCCGGCGTCGTCATGATCGGAGAGATCGGTGGGACGGCGGAGGAGGAGGCGGCGGAGTACATCCGCGGAGAGATGTCGACTCCCGTTGCGGCGTTCATCGCCGGAAAGAGCGCTCCTCCCGGAAAGCGCATGGGCCACGCGGGCGCGATCATCGCGGGTGGCAAGGGAACGGCGGACGAGAAGATCCGTGCACTCGAAGCCGCGGGGTGCGCGGTCGCCGAGACTCCCGACCGCATGGGTGCGTGCATGGTCGAGATGCTCGGCGACTAACCGGAGCTCGTCCGACGAGCGAAGGTCCGGGTTCCCCAGCCGATCGACAACGCGTGAGTGAGCGGTCGAGACGTCGAGCTGACGAATCTAACGACGGCGAGTCGACGAGGGTCTCGCCCGAGTGCCCGTCGTTCGTCGGCTCGTTCGTTTCGCCGGAGCCTTTTTCTTCTTGGCCGGCTTTTTCTTCTTCGCCGCGCGAGACGGTTTCTTCTTCGCCGGCGGATCGGAGAGATTCGCGGCCGCGATCGGGTCGCGGTGCCGTATCGCGTCCGGTCCCGTGAGCAGTGATTCGAAATCGCGGAAGAACCGGCGATTCGGATTCTTGACTCGGGCGTGGTGGAGAAGGAAGTGGATCATCCGGATCGTCTCGAGCGACGCGTGAGGGATCGAGTAGGCGATCTCCACCGCGACGCGCTGCGATTCGCGGAGAGCTTCGAGGTACGCTTTCTCCTCGCGCGTCACGCGCATCTGGACGTCGCCCTCGGGATCCCCGCTCTCGCGGAGGATGCGGCGGCGATGCTCGTGCCCCTGGTACGGATACGGGAGCGACTCGTCGAGAAGGTACTCGACGCTGACGCCGAGCTCGCCCGCGATGTTCCAAAGGACGTTCGCACGAGGCGAGTTGATTCCCGCCTCGATCTTTGAGAGCGCACTCGCGGTGATGTCGCAGAGCTGCGCGAGTCGCTGCTGCGTGAGGCCGCGATCGCGGCGCAGATTGAGGATCTTTCGTCCGAGCTCCATCACGTACTCTTCCGGCGCTGACTCTTCTGGCCCGTTCCCTTCTTCTCGACGGTCTCGCCCCTACGTCCGGGCACCCACCCAGCCGGTGATCCCCGTAGCTCGCGCTGCGGGATCACCCTGCTCGTCTACCCCGCTCTTCTACCCCGCCCCGGTGCCATCGATCGACCGTCTCCTCTCTTCAATTCGCCGGCCGTTTACGTCATGCTCTCTCGACCGTCCGCGACCCCGGAGCAACGGACTCGCAACCGGAATCCCGGACGAACGCGGCCCGGAGCAGGCGGCGAAACCGATGCCCCTTACGTTCCCGGACGAGCCCTTACGTTTCCGGACGCGACCGCGGCCCATGATCGGCTCCGCGACAGTCTCCGGCGCGGGTCGGTCCCACGGCTCGGGCATGACCAAACTCGACTCAGGCGAAAGGTTTTTCCTATTCTCAAGTGGACCACGATCGACGCAAGCAAAAACGACGCCTACGGCTCGGGGGCGTTTCGTGCGGATCCGACGCGTCGCCGAGCGAGCGTGAAGAACTCCGCGACTCGATCGAAACTAGAGTGTCCCAGCGTCGAAGCCGGTGAGAGGTGAGGCTTAGAGTGAGCGATCCCTTGAATTCCGTGGTGACCGCCGCCGGAGAGCCGGCGCGCGATGCCGTGCGGGCGGTCGCGAACGAGCTCGCCGCCGTCTCGAAGCTCGCCGTCGCGGCACACCTCTCCCCCGACGGGGATGCGCTCGGCTCGATGGCCGCGCTCGTCCTCGGGTTGCGTGCTCTCGGGAAGGACGCGCGGGCTTTCACGGCCGATGCCGTCTCGTCGCGCTACGCCGAACTGCTTCCGGACGGCGTCGTCGAGTCTTGCCTTCCCCGTGACGCGCGTCGCGGGTTAAAGGACCGAGACCTGTTCGTTGTCCTCGACACGAGCGAGCCCGAGCGGCTCGGGCACTACACGGAGTCCTTCTACGGGTCGAGCGCGCGTCGCGTGTGTATCGATCATCATCGCGTGCACTCGCTCGGCCGGCACGATCTCGAGCTCATCGTCCCCGACTCCCCGTCGACGGGGTCGCTCGTCCTCGCCGTGCTCGACGAGCTCGGCGTCGAGATCGACAGCGCGATCGCGCGCTCACTCTGGCTCGCGATCTCGACCGACACGGGGTGGTTTCGCTTCTCGAACACCGGTCCGTGGGCATTCTCCGACGCGGCGCGGCTCGTTCCGCTCATCGGTTCGGTCGAAGAGGCCTACGACTCGCTCTACTGCTGCCTCAGCCGGGATCAGGCGCGGGTGTTCGGTCAGGTGCTGGCGGGCGTCGAAACGGATTTCGAGGGTACATTCGCCTGGTCGATTCTCTCTCCCGCGGTTCGGGGCAGCGTGTCGCTCGCGGAGCTCGACGGCGTGATCGACACGCTCAAGTCCGTCCAGGGGGCGGACTACATCGCCCTCATCACGGAGACCGCACCGGAGAGCTACAAGGTTAGTCTACGTGCCCGCGGCGAGGCGGAAGTCGAGAGCATCGCGCGTCGATTCGGCGGCGGCGGGCACGCGAAGGCGGCCGGGTGCCGGTTGGCCGGCTCGCTCGAATCGGTGATCGAGCGCATCCGCGCCGCCATCGGCGAGCAGATCGGGCCGCGGTGATTCGCCACGGGACGAGTTCGCACTTCGCACGGCGATAGTCTCTGGCGGATCCCTCGGGTTGCGATAGACTTCTCGTTTGCGTTCGGTGGCGGGCGACGATTCGGTGCACTTCGTCGACCGAGCCGAGCGACGGGAGAGCGCTCTCTGCTCTCGAGCCACTAGCTGCCGCCGAACCATCACCCGAACTGACTCCGATCCTCTCGATGCGTCCCCTCAAGGTCCTTCCTTCCACCGCTCCGAGCTCCGCCCCGGCCGCGCGTCCGCGCCTCCCGGCCGCCGGCGCCTATCTGGGTTCGTTTCTCGACGCGGAGCTCGAGGCGGAAGCGCTCGCGGCCGCGCCCGATCGACGGGTCTACTTCGAGGTGTTCGGATGCCAGATGAACAAGCTCGACGCCGAGCTGATGATGAGCATCCTCTACGACGAGGGGTACCGGCTCACGAATCGTCTCGAGGACGCCGGAGTCGTTCTCTACAACACCTGCGCAATCCGCGAGCAGGCGGAGAACCGCGTCTTCTCGAAGGTCGGCTCGCTGCGCGCGCTCAAGCGGCGAAAGCCGGAGCTCGTCATCGGCGTGCTGGGCTGCAGCGCGCAGAATCACCGCGAGGCGATCCTCTCGCGCTACCCGCAAGTCGGCATCGTCTGCGGACCCGGTGAGTTCTTGCGCCTGCCGGAGTTGATCGATTCCGCCCGGCGCGGCGAGCGCGTCGCCGCGCTCGACCTCGACACCGAAGTGTCGTTCCAGCGGACGCGCAACCACGGACCGAATCCGTTCCAGGCCTACGTATCCGTGATGCGAGGCTGCGATCAGGCCTGCACGTTTTGTGTCGTCCCGTCGACGCGCGGGAAGGAGGTCAGCCGGCCCGTGCGTGAGATCGTCGACGAAGCCCGCGCCCTCGTCGATGACGGTGTGCGCGAGATCGTCCTTCTCGGGCAAACCGTCAACTCGTACGGAAAACGACTCGCGAAGCAGCGCCAGATCGGACTCCACCATGTCCTTCACGAGCTGAACCGAATCTCCGGACTCGAGCGGATCAATTTCATCACGTCGCACCCGCGCTTCATGTTCCCCGAGCTGATCGCGGCGATGGCCGATTTGGAGAAGGTGACCGAGTATCTCCACTTGCCCGTGCAGTCCGGTTCGGACGCCTGCCTCAAGCGGATGCTGCGAACGTACACCGTCGACGAGTACCGCCGCGTCGTCGATGCGTGTCGCGAGCGGATCCCCGACCTCGGACTGGCGACGGACGTGATCGTCGGATTCTGCGGGGAGACCGACGACGAGTTCGCGGCGACGCTGCGACTCGTCGAGGAGACGCGGTACCAGGGGGCGTTCGTGTTCAAGTACTCGGAGCGAAGCGGTACGCGCGCAGCGAACGTCTACGCGGACGACGTTCCGGAGGACGTGAAGCGCGAGCGCAATCAACGAGTTCTCGAGACGGTCGAGCGCATCGCGCGCGAGATGTACGCCGAGCGAGTGGGGCGGGTCGAGAATGTCCTCGTCGAGGGAGTGAGCAAGCTCGACGCCTCGCGCCTCACGGGACGGAATCGCCGCCACCAGATCGTCGTCTTTCCGGGTTCCGAGGCCGACGGTCTCGTCGGCAAGATCGTCCCGGTCCGCATCAGCGACTCGACCCACGTCGTTCTCGTCGGAGAGCGCGCGGGCGAGGCGCGCTGAGGCCTACGGTGGCTCGGCTGCCGGCGCCGAAGTCGGAGTTCATGCACCGAGCGCTCGTGCTCGCGCAGCGAGGCCGCGACGCCGTTTCGCCGAATCCCATGGTGGGAGCGGTGATCGTTCGCGGCGGACGGATCGTCGGCGAGGGGTATCACCGGCGGTGCGGCGGCGCCCACGCAGAGGCGAACGCGCTCCGGGCGGCGGGGAGCGCTCGCGGGGCGGATGTGTACGTATCGCTCGAGCCGTGCGCTCACCACGGCCGCACGCCGCCGTGTGCCGAAGCACTCGCGCGCGCGAAGGTCCGGCGGGTCATCTACGCGGTCGGGGACCCGAATCCGAAGACGCGGGGGCGAGGGGCGCGAGTCCTCCGGGCCGCCGGGATCGCGGTCGAATCGGGCCTTCTTCGCGAAGAGGCGGCCGCGCTCAACCGGCCGTTCTTCCATTGGATTCGAACGGGAAGACCGTGGGTGATTCTCAAGTGGGCGATGACGCTCGACGGAAAGACCGCGACCGCGGGCGGTGAATCTCAGTGGATCACGGGACCGGCGGCTCGCACTGCCGCACACGCGCTTCGGCGGCGAGCCGACGCGGTGGTGGTCGGAACGCAGACGGCGCTCGCGGACGACCCACGCCTCGATCCGAGACCCGCCCGGGGGCGTCCGCCGGTGCGGATCATTCTCGACCGGCGAGGGCGTCTTCCGTACCGGCTTCGCCTCCTCGGACCGGCGGGAGAGCGAGCCGGCGACGGAGAGCGGGTCTACGCGACGACCTCGCGCGTCGCGGCGCGGCGGCGCGCGCGCCTCGAGAAGAACGGCGTCGAAGTCCTCGTCGTCCCCGAGCGGGGCGGACTCCTCCGTCTCGACGTCCTTCTCGATCGCCTCGGCGAGCGGGGGATCGCGCAGCTCCTCGTCGAGGGGGGGAGCGAGCTCCTCGGCGAGTGCCTCGCGAGCGGCGTCGCCAACGAAGTCGCCGCGTTTGTCGCACCGAGACTCGCGGGGGGCGCGACGGCGCCGGGAGCGCTGGCGGGACCGGGGATTCTCAAGCTCGCCGAAACTCCGCGCCTCGAGTCGCCGAAGGTGCGGCGTCTCGGCGAGGACGTGCTGATCACGGGAGTGATCGCCTAGTCCGCCCGATTCTCGGGATCCCCGTCCACGGTCCGCGGACCGGGTCCCCCGATAACCCGACTCGGCCCCCTCGCACGGGGTCGAAGCACGTCCCCGATGCTACTCTTCTCGAGGACGGCACCCTCGCCGCGAGCGCGGGTCTTCGAGTTGCGTCCCCGTTTCCGCGTTCGTCCCACCGCGCACCGCACTCGAACCTCCGTCTCTTTGCCGGATGCCCGCCGCTCTTCCCCCTAGCGTCTCCCGTCTTTCCACCGCCATCGTGGGGGCACTCGCGCTCCTCACCTCGGCCGGTTGCGCGGGACGGGCGGAGTTCGCGCGCGGGCTGGCGTTCTTCGATCGCGGAGAGTACCGCTCGGCGTACCGCGAGTTTTGGGAGGCCTACCGCCTCCGCCCGGTGGACCACCACTACGACGCGTGCCGCCGCGCAGCGGCGCGAGTGGCCGCAGAGCTCGTCTTGGACGCGCGTGAGTTCGAGGCTCGCGGGAAGATCGACGCGGCCGTTCGCAGTTACGCGCTCGCGTTCGAGTACGACGATCGCTCCGGCATCATCCGCGATGGCCTCGCGCGCGTTCGCTGGCAGGCGGAAGAGCTCGCGCGGCTCCGCTGGGATGCGGAATCGGCACCGCGCGGAACGTGGGGAGAGTTCGATCGCTGCCTGAGGCTCATGGAATCACCCTTCGCCGACGAGACGACTCGTTCGCGCGCGGCGACCCGCGCGCGAGAGATCGCCCACGAACTCGCTCGGAAGCTGAGGGATGTCAGGATTCCTGCGGACGCGGCGCCAGCGGAGATCGCTCGGGGACGCCTCGCCTGGACGGCGTTCGCGCACGAATGTCGCCTCCGCGTCTGGGCCGCTCCGGACCGGCGAGCCGAACACGAACCCTGGTTCGAGCTCGTTCGGCGCGAAGAAGAGATTCACTCGATTCTGTCGCCCCTCATCGACGAGGCGGACGGAGAGGTGAAGAGACTCGATCGGATGCTGGCTGCGCGCGCGTGCCTCGCCGAATCAGAGAGATCGTTCGGCGACGGAGAGTACGTCGCGGCTCTTCGCGAGTCTCGTCGTGCGCGCTTGCTCTGTCCGGCAGTTCCCGGCGGCACGGATCTCGAGAAGCGCTGCCGCGAGGCGATGCGACGCCCCGATGAGTCGACGACTGTCGAGGGCACCATTCCGTCGAGCGTCTCCAACGCCGGCGCATTCGACCTCGCGGACGCGGAGCAACCGGAGTGGCTTTCGCTCTCGCGGCGCACGGCTCTTCGGGTGCTCGAGCTGCGGCGGTCGAGCGCCGAATCGTCGCGAGTCGCGGAGTCTCTTCTCGCGGAGCTCCACGCGTGGGTCGAGCCGCGGTTCCGAGTCGAGCTTCCGCGTCTCTCTCGGGCCGCGAGAGATCTCCAGCGCGATCTCTGGGGACTGGACGAGTGGACGTTCACGAGGGTTCGGAGCGTGCTCGCCGCCGCCACCGAGACCTGGGACGACACCGCAACGAGCGATCGTCTCCGCCTCGAGGACCTCGAGTTCAGCGTCGTCGTCCGTCCGCCGGCGCCCGGTCTAGAGATCGCTCGATTCGTCGACGAGCTCAAGCTGGTGACGAACCCTGAATTCCAGGCGATCGCCGCCGATCTCGAGGCGGCGCGGGCCGAGTTGGCCGACGCGCGCGAGTCTCTCGGCGGGGCCGCGGCTCCGGGCGTGGAGCTCGCGGTGGAGGTCGCGAAGCTCGCCGAGTGGCGCGTGAGTCAGCTCGAGAAGGTCGCGGCGGGTCTCAAGGAGGCCGTCGCCGACGTTCGCTGGGAGGAGAGCTCCTACGAGACGAGCGACGTCGAGCTCCTCGCGGTTCTCGCGGGACGACTCGTCGGCGACGACGACGCGACGGGAGGCGAGTGGATCTCGGTCGAATCGACCTTCGTCGACCGCGAAAGCGCAGCGACGAGCGAGTTCGGGATTCCGGGGGACGCGCGCGAGCTTCCCACACGCGGCGAGATGGCGCTAGGACTGGCGTCGGCCCTCCGCCGAAAGATCTCCCGCCGCCTCGGCGAGATGCGGCGGGAGCGGCTCGAAGCGCTGCTCGCGCGCGGAGAGGAGTGCCTCGAGACGGGAAGGAGCGACGCCGCGGCGGAGGCGTTCGCGCGCGTCTACCTCGGATCGCGGGCCGCGGACTCGCGCGCGGAGCGGCTTCGGAGACGGGCTGGGGCGAGGCTCTTCGAGATTCTCGACGACTGAGGCACCTCGGGCGGCCACCCGAGAGCGGCGCCTAGCGGGGCCTCCCGGCGCTGGTCCCGCTCGAGCTCCGCGAATCGCCGGGGCGGGCGACGGCGATTCGCCCGCCCGGGGGGATTCGCTCTTTTTTCGCGAATCCGGCGCGACCCGCGCATCCTCCCCTGAAGTCGCCGTTCTCCCGATCCCGGGACGAGCCGCGTTCGTCCCCCCGGGGAGCGGGCGCCAACGCGACCGGAGCCTAGATACCGAACGGCGCGAGCGTCCCGATCGTCGGGCCGCGGCGCGCGCCCCAGCCGCGCGGCTCTGAGGGACTTCCGCCGGCTTCCGTGGAGGATTCGCATGATCGAAGTCGAGAGTATCGTCAAGCGCTACGGGGCGACCGTGGCGGTCAACAATGTCTCCTTCAGCGTGAAGGAGGGGGAAATCCTCGGATTCCTCGGGCCGAACGGCGCCGGGAAGTCGACGACGATCAAGATCCTCACGTGCTTTATCGTCGCGGATTCGGGGCGGGTGACGGTGGCCGGGCACGACGTCCTCGAGGACTCGTTTGCCGTTCGCCGCAGCGTCGGCTACTTGCCCGAGAGCACGGCGGTGTATTCCGACATGCGCGTGCTCGAATACCTGAAGTTCGTCGCCCGAGCGCGACAGATTCCCGCGGGGCAGGTTCAGTCGTCGATCGACCGCGTCGTCGCTCAGCTCGAGATCGAGCGGATGCTGAAGAAGAACATCAGCCATCTCTCGAAGGGATACCGCCAGCGCGTCGGTCTCGCCCAGGCGATGATCCACGATCCGCCGATCCTCATCCTCGACGAGCCGACGAGCGGACTCGACCCGCACCAGATTGTCGAGATTCGCGAGCTGCTCCGAAAACTCGGACGATCGAAGGTCATTCTCTTCAGCTCCCACATCCTCCAAGAGATCTCGGCGATCTGCTCGCGGATCATGGTGATCAAGGACGGAACCCTGGTCGCGGACGGTTCACCGGATGAGCTCCAGGCGCAGTCGACCGGAGAAGTCGTGCGGGTGAAGATCGCCGGACCGGAGGACGCGGTCGTCGGCACGCTCAAAGACCTCGCGGGTGTCGACTCGGTCGAGGTGCTCGGACACGTTGGCGACGTGCTCGATGTGCGCGTGCGAGCGGGAGCGGGCGCGGGGGCGGCGGCCGCGATCTCGGATGCCGCTACGGGAAAGAACTGGCCCCTGTCGGCGCTCGTCCCGGAGATGCGGAGCCTCGAGGAGGTCTATCTTCAGCTGACGGCTAGCGATGGAGCGCAGCGTGGCGCAGCGTGAACGCGCGCGAGCGGTCGCTCATCCTGAATTGAACCGATCTTGCCTTCTGCTCCGCTGTAGGAGGGCGAAGGCCAAGGAGATACTCAATGGGTAACGTGCTCACGATCTTCCGACGCGAGCTGTCCGCGTACTTCACGTCGCCGATCGCGTACATCTTCGTGTTGGTGTTTCTCATCTTTTCATCCGCCCTGTTCTTCGTTTTCTTCTCGTACTTTCAGTCGCAAGACCCTTCACTTCGCCCCTACTTCTTGATCTTTCTCGGGACGTATCTGCTCCTCATCCCGCCGATCTCGATGCGACTCTGGAGTGAAGAAAAGAAGTCCGGCTCGATCGAGCTGTTGATGACTCTGCCGTTTCGATCGGTCGAGGTCGTGATCGGAAAGTACTTGGGCGCCTTCTGCGTGATCTTGTTCACGCTCCTCCTGACGCTGGCCGTCCCATTGAGCGTGTCGACGGTGGTGTCCGGTCTGGACTGGGGCGTCATCTTTACGAGCTACTTCGGCGCCGTGCTGCTCGCGGCGGTGTATCTCGCCGTGGGAGCTTGTGCCTCAGCGTTTACGCAGAACCAAATCGTCGCGATGCTCGTTTCGTTCGTCTTTCTCGCGATTCTCGCGATTCTCGGTGCGCCGTGGGCGGTCCAGGCTCTTCGCCCGGTGATCGGAGAGCTCGCCGATACTCTCGCATGGTTTGGGTTTTACGAGCACTACGAGACCTTTGCGCGCGGGGTGATCAATCCCGTCGATGTCGTCTACGCGTTCAGCCTGACGGCGTTCTTTTTGATTCTCAATAACTTCGCCGTCGAGCAGCGAAAGTACTGACGTTCCGCCTTCGGTTCGGGGTAAGCCGACCTGGCCCAATCGAATTGCGATTCACGGGAGACTGAGATGGCGGACAGCCAACAATTCCGCAAAAAGTTCTACACTTCGAGCATCGTATTCCTGGCGATCTGTTTGGCGATCGTCGTGTTCGTATACGCACTCTCCGATCCTCTGAGTAGCGGCAAGCTGGACTTGACCGCGGACGGAATCTATACGGTTTCCGAGTCGACGGAAGAGATCATCGAGGGGCTGGTCGACAAGGTCGTCGTCGACTACTACGTCAGTCAGAAGGACCTCCCGGGGTTCATCGAGAGAATCCTTCGCGATACCCGCGACATGTTCGAGGAGTTTCGGGAGCTCTCGGGCGGAAAGTTCGAATATCACATCGTCGATCCGAATGAGCTCGCGACGGAAGAGGCTCAGAAGAAGGTTCAGGAGTACTACGCCGCGAAGGAGGCCGGAGAAGATCCGGAGGAGCCGGAGCCGGTCCAGTCCATCCAAGACATCTTCAGCGGACGCCCGGCTCCCAAAGGGGAAGAGATCCGCGCCGAGCGTCAGAAGCGGGCGGCCGAGTTCGCCGCCCAGCAGGGGCGTGACAAGGACGAGATTTTTCGCGAGCTACTCGCCGAAGAGTTCGAGCGTCAATTCAAGGACAAGCTCGAACAGGACGGGATCGGTGCGTTCCCGGTCCAGGAGCGAGAGGCAGCGAGTGTTCGGCAGCTGCGCGTCTACAGCGCGATCAAGATCTCGTATCTCGACAAGCAGCCGGAAGTGATTCCGGTCCACTATCAGATCGAGAACTTGGAATACGAGCTGATGAGTCGAATTCTCAAGCTCACGGCCGACAACAAACCCGTCGTGGCGGTGTTCGACGCGCGAAAGCCGGAAGCGCCGCCGTTCGATCCGCGCAATCCGATGTCGCAGCGGCCACCGCAGTCGGACTATGACGGCATCATCGGAGCGCTTCAGGACTTGTTTGACATCCGAAGCATCGCGCTCGAAGAGGGCGACTCCATCGACGATCTCGTCGCGACCCTGAAGGAGGAGAAGTGGGAGCGCGAGAATCCGGATGCGAGCGAGGAAGAGAAGAGCGAGAAGCTCGACAAGACGGTCCGCCCGGAGGACCTGAAGCTCGTCGAAGCGCTCGTGATCGCGCAGCCGGATGCCCTCGAGGCGCGTCAGGTGTACGAGATCAACCGCGCCGTTTCGCTCGGCGTCGATTCGATTTTCCTCGTATCCCGCCACTCGCTCGACGCGTCGCAGCAGGGCATGCAGCAGGGATTCCCGATCGCAACCCTCTCCCCGGGAGCCGCATTCGAAGACATGCTCAAGGAGTGGGGGGTCGAGATTCCCGGTGAGCTCGTCGCTTCGAACGATTGCGGAATCGTGACAGTGTTTCGGCGGATGGGACCGCTCCAGATCCCGCAGCCGACTCCGGTAGCCATCTGCGTCGCGTCGACTCGCGCGCAACTGAGCGACGAATCGGCTCTCACGAGTCGCTTGAGCCACATCATCTTTCCGGCGTCTACCGGTCTAAAGGTCGTCACCGGCACGCTCGAGAAGGCCGGTCTCCAGCACGAAGTGCTGGCCAAGTCGTCCGAGAAATCCTGGCGCGTGAAGATCGACCCGTTTCGAAATATGAACAATCCGCTCGCCCGCGGCCAGGGAGTGACGCTCGCGCAGTATCAGGATGATCTCGTGCAGCCGAAGGACGAAAACTATCTGAGTTACGTTGATTCCCCGGTGCCCCTCGGCGTGTTTCTCACCGGCAAGTTCCCCTTCAAGTTCCAGGGAGAGCCGATTCCGGAATGGGAGAAGAAACCGGAGACGGACGATTCCTCGCCCTCTCTCCCCGGTGGGCTGCCCTTGGGTCACCCGCCAACTGGAGACGGAGACCGCGTCGAGAACGCGAGCGATCCTGAGCTCGTCGCGATGGCGCAGGAGGGCGACGCGGAGTCGAGCACGGATGGCGACGCTCCGAAGCCAGCGCCGGTCGGAGGCGCAGAGACGTCGGCCCAAGACTCGACTCCGGCCCCGGAGTCGACCCCAGAGGCAGTCCCCGCGCCGGAGTCGGAACCGCCGCCGCCTCCGGCACCGACCGCGAGTCTCTCGCCCGTCGATGGCCGAGTCCTCGTTCTCGCCTCCGCCGACATGATGAAGACCAGTTTTCTCAGTCAGGGCCGCGGCGAGTATCAGCCGAACGTGAACTTTTTCTACAACGCGGTGGAGCAGCTCGCGCTCGACAACAAGCTGATGAACATTCGGAG
Source organism: Planctomycetota bacterium (assembly GCA_965223845.1). Lineage (GTDB taxonomy): Bacteria > Planctomycetota > UBA8108 > UBA8108 > SXIK01 > CBDCXR01. Next base: position 1,154,457 of record CBDCXR010000004.1, read on the forward strand.
CAAGCAGCTCACCGTGCGGGAGTTCAAGCCCGGAAGCGAGAAGCACTACAAGTACATCCTCTGGCTCAACATCGTGATCGTCCCGTTCGTCGTCGGCGTCGTCGGAGCGTGCATCCTCGGACACCGCCGACGGCAGTCCGTCGCCTATGAGCGAGACTATCTCGCGAAGCACAGCGGACGCTGAGGTCGAGGCAAACGAGAGTCGAAGGCACAGAACAATGAACAAACCAACCCTCATCGCCATCGTCGTCCTCCTCATCCTCGGAGGCATCTGGCTCGTCGTCGACACCTCCCCGTACACGGGGAAAGACGAGGAGCTGTCCGACGCGTACGCCGAATTCATCGACGCGAATTTCAAGTCGACCGCGAAGATCGCCCTCGAAAAGGGGAGCGGGAAGGTCGAGCTCGTGAAGAAGGACGGGAGCTGGGTGGTCGCGACTTCCTATGGCGCCCCCGCCGACACGGAGAAGATCGATAAGCTCATCGATTCTCTCGACGGCCTCGGCGCCGGTGAGGAGATCGGCTCTTCGGCCGCATCGCACGAGCGGTTCGAAGTCGGGCCGAAGAAGGGGGCGAAGATCACCGCCTACGACGCATCGGGCAACGCGCTCGGCTCGGCGATCGTCGGGAAGACCGCCCCGGGCGGAGGCGTCGGCACGACGCGGATCTTCATGCGCTTCGGGGACGGGGAGTCGACGTACAAGGTCGAAACGGACGTCCGCACGCAGGCGAGCCTCTGGGGCGACGAGCTCGAGGGAAAGAACTATCTCGAGAAGGACGTCCTCAAGCTGAAGGAGTTCGGACCCAACAAGGTCGCGATGCAGGTTCAGTCCGTGCGCGTCACGCGTCCGGACCAGGACGATCTCGTGATCGAGCGTCGATTTCGCGCGAAGCCGAAGCCCGAGGGCGAGGACGCCAAGGAAGGTGAAGCGGACGCGACTGACCCCGGAAACGAGGACACAACTGAAGAAGAGTACTACGTCGTTACCGCCGGTACCGAGACGGCGGAGGTCGGCTCGTCCGAAGAGTGGCAGGCGCGCGGGATCCTCGACCGGGCGAATACGATCTCTATCGACGACGTCGTCGAGCCGAAGGACCGCGCGGAATACGGACTCGACGCGCCGCAACTCACGGTCTCCCTCGAGTACCGCGAAGAGAGCGACAAGTCGGGCGAGGTCGCGGGGATGAAGCTTCTCTTCGGGAACGCGACGAAGGACGACAAGGGCGAAGACGACGGGTACTACTTCGTCCTCGACGCTCCGGGTTTCAGCGATCGGATCTACAAGCTCGGGAAGTATCGGTTCGACGGTTGGAACAAGCAGATGTCCGATTTCCTCCCGAAAAAAGAGGAGGAAACTGAAGACGTCGAGCCGGGTACGGACGGCGACGCGCACGCTGCGCCGCACGATCATGATCACGATCACGGTGCGGCGGGCGAAGCGCCAACGGGCAGCGAAGACCCGGCGCTCGTGGCGGCCGCGAATCACGCGGCGAAGATTCTCGGCGAATCCGCCAAGGATCTCATCGCCGCGGCGAAGAAGTGGCACGCGAAGCTTTCGAAGTACGACGAGCGCATCACTCCGGCGAAGCTCCTCCTCAAGGTCACGCCGTCCGAAGGACCGCTGAAGCTCGACTTCGAGACGCAGATGGAGGCGCTCGAGCAGATCCTCGACAGCAAGGTGCCTTGGGACGATCCCGAGCCGCTCAAGGTCGAGACGCCGCCGATCGACGCGCCGCCGACGATCGAGACGCCGACCGTCGAGCCGCCGTCCGGTGACGGCGCGAGCGCGGGCGAGAATCCGGCACCAGCGCCGATCGAGGCTCCGAGTTCCGACCCGGCGCCGACTCCACCGCCGGCTGAGTGAGTGCGATCTTCACCCGGCTGCCGCCGAACGCTCGTGCGGCAGCCGGGTGAAGCTACGTCCTGCGCTACTCTTCCTCGGGCGGAAGCACTTCGAAGAAGCTCATCATTCCGCTCGCGGAATGCTCGAGGAGATGGCAGTGGACGACCCATCCGCCGGAGGTCGTCGACGTCGGCTCCTTGCCGAAGCCGGTGACCTGCCCTTCGCGTCCGCGATCGTCGAAGCGAACCGCGGCGCGGAGGATCGTTCGTGTCGACCCGAACGCACCAGGACGCGAGGGGAGCGCGATCGTGTCCTTGTCCTCGAGGAACTCGAACGGGACGACGGTGTTCCCATTCACGTCGTCGTGAAACTCGATCTCGATCGGCTGAAACGTGAACCCGTGGGGATCGGGGGGCGTGTGTCCGAATCTGAGGACGATCTTGTCGTCTGCGGTCAGGCCGGACGTGTCGATCTTTTCGATATCGCGCAGCTCGGCGGGAGGCGTCCACTCGCCGGGTCCCCGGCCGAATAGGCGAAACGTCATGAGCGGGCGAGGCGGCGCCTTGCCGTCGTGGTGGTCGTGACCGACTTTGACCATTCCGTCCTCGAGGAAGGGAACGTGCCGGCCGCGTCTCATGTCGTGCCACTCGAGGGTGAGCGTGCGACCACCGGTGGGGACGAATACGACGTCGGCGCGCTCTCCGGGAGTGAGCAAGACTCCCTTCGTGAGGTCGGGGTCCGAAATCGTCTCCGCCATTCCGTGCGCATCGGGCACTTGCTCGATCGGCTCCACCGCAATCGGCGCTTCGAGGAGCCCTCCGTCACCTCCGATGCGATGGAGCGTGTGACCGGGAATCGACACCCGCATAAACGTCGTGTTCGCCGTATTCACGAGCCGGAGACGGTGGGGGACGCCGCGGCGAATTCTCCCCGTGGGATGAACGCGGCCGTTGACGAGGAGATAGTTGCCGACGCGGCCGTCGAGGTGCGTGTCGGCGTTCGCGACGGGATCGTCGAGAGGGAACGGTTCTTCGACTTGCCCGTCCTCGTCGAGTAGCACGTCGTCGAGCATGAGGATGTGCTCGCGCGTCGGAAGAGCGAGTCGCTCGTTCTCGTTCGCGGTCGTGGACGATGAGCGCGCCGTAGAGGCCTCGCTCGACCTGAGCGTTCGTCTGACGGTGAGGGTGATACCAGTAGAGGGCGGAACGGATGAGCGGAAACTCGTAGCGAAAGTAACCGAACGGGGGAACGGGAGGCTGAGAGATGTTGCTCCCGTCCATCGTGGCAACGTTCTCGATTCCGTGCCAGTGAATGGTGGACTCGTCGGGGAGCAGATTGAAGAAGTGAACGATCAGGGTGTCTCCCACGTTCGCTTCGTGCGTCGGTCCCGGGGTTCCGTGGTTGAACACCCAGAGACGACTCTTCATTCCTGTCCCGAGATCGATCGATTTCTCGTGAGCGAAGAGGACGACCTCGAGCACGTTCGGGTCCGGATTGAGATCGACGGCCCTCCGCGGGGCGATCGTCCGATTCCATGAAGCGTGAGAGTGGTCCCCGCCTCGTGCCTGCGCTTGGTCACAACAAAGAACGAGAAGAACGGCGCATGCAAGAGCGCGGATCATGAGCTTACCCCTTCGTACATGTATGGGAACGCGAAGACCGGCGAGCAGAATTGTAACGAACGGAGGGTGGAGTCGCGCAGAGACCGGCAGCAAGCGGCGAGCCAGTTTCGACGTGGATGAAGGACCTGTCGCGAACATCTGCCATGAAGCGCGGGGCGCTTTTGTAGGCCCGACCGCCGGCACTCTTCGGTTGGAGAAGCGGCCTCGCGAGCCGGGAAGCGAGTGTTCGAGCGAGCGCGACGTTGACTTCTAGGTACGATCGGTGACGCTGACGTCACGAAGAGTGGTTCAGTGGATTTGCGATGAAGACACGTTCGAACCGATTGTGGCGGTCTCTCGTTCTCTCGCTGTCGCTCCCCGCGGCTGCGGCGGTGACCGCCGAGAAGCAGTTCTCCCTGGAGACGCAGGACGTCGTCGCGTTCACGGGCGGCACGAACATGGTTCGTCTCCAGCGGGCCGGGTACCTCGAGTCGATCCTCACGCGTGCGTTCGCGAGTGCTCGCCCTCGATTTCGCGATCTCGCCTGGGAGGCGGACACGGTGTTCCGCCAGGGCTCGGTGACCGAACGGTGGCGGCGCGACGGCTTCGGCGGGCGCGACGAGCAGTTCGAGCGCGTCGGCGCGACCGTGGTGATCGCGCAGTTCGGTCTTCTCGAATCCATGGCCGGGAAGAGCGGTCTCGACACCTTCGTGCGCGCGTACAACGATCTCATCGACAGCTATGAGAGGGCCGCGCGTTGCGTCGTTCTGCTTTCCCCGACACCGTTCGAGATGGCGCGCGGACGGGCGATCCCCGACGTGTCGAAACACAACGAGGATCTCGCGCTCTACGTCGAGGCCACGGCGGAGATCGCGTCGCGGCGGGAACTCGTCTTCGTCGATCTCTTTCGCGGCGGAACGGTGCACCGAACCGATCAGGGAATGCACATTCGCGACGAGGCGCAGCGAGCCCTGGCGTTCGAGATCGCGCGCGGGCTCGGAGTCAGGCTTCCCTCGGACGACGATCTCGAGTCGCTCCGAAGCGCCGTCATCGAAAAGCACCGCCTCTGGTATGACTACTGGCGTCCGGCGAACTGGAAGCTTCTCTACGGTGACGACTCCGCGCGGCAATTCACGAAAGGCGCCGTCCCGTTTCGCGAGGAGTGGAAGCGCTTGCTGCCCCTGATCGAGCGCGCCGAGGCGCGGGTGGCGACGATCGCGGCCGGTGGCGACGATCCCGGTCACTCTCGACCCGATCCGGAGGTGCTTCACGGAGATCCGCACGCCAAGATCGCGGACGAGCTCGCCGCGTTCGAGACGAGCGACGCTCTCCGCGTCAATCTCTTCGCGTCGGAGAAGGAAGGTCTCACCTCGCCGCTCGCACTGCGGTGGGACACCTCAGGTCGGGCGTACGTGGTGGTGACGACGACATACCCGCATGTCTTCCCGGGCGACGTTCCGAACGACAAGATCATCCTCCTCGAAGACACGGACGGCGATGGCGCTGCCGACCGCTGGATCGTGTTCGCCGATGGACTGAATATCCCGACGGGACTCGAGCTGGGAAGCGGCGGCGTCTACGTGGGGCAGAACACCGAGCTTCTGTTCCTCCGGGATCACGACGGGGATGGCCGAGCTGACGAGCGTCGCAGCGTTCTCGCTGGCCTCGGAAACGGCGACTCACACCAAACCGCGAACTCCTTCGTTTGGAGCCCCGGCGGAGAGCTCTACTTCGGCCAAGGCGACGGGATTGAATCGCGGGTGGAGACACCGTGGGGATCGAGCGATCTCTACCAGGCGGGCTTTTACCGCTTTCGTCCGCTTCGTCTTCAGCTCGATCCTCTTCTCGACGACTTCATGGGACCGGGGAATCCGTGGGGCGTCGCGTTCGACGAATGGGGACAGATCTTCAGCGTCGACGGTGCGGGCGGCGTGACGTTCCTCTCGCCGGGACAGATCCCGGCGAAGCACCGCCTGAAGCTCGGAACCATCGGAAAGCCCGGCGGGTACTGCGGCATCACTCGGGTCGATTCGACGCATCTCCCGGCGTCGATGCGCGGTGACTTCCTCGTCGGCGACTTCAAGGCGAATCGCGTGAGCCGGTTCTCTGTCCGGCCGCGCGGTTCCGGATTCGAGCTCGAATGGAAGAGGCCCGTCCTTCGCTCCGGGCACCGCAACTTCCGTCCCGTGGACGTTCGCGTCGGCCCCGACGGCGCGATCTACGTAGTCGATTGGTACAACCCCATCATTTGCCACCAAGACGACGCCTACCGCGATCCGGCGCGCGACAAGGCTCACGGGCGCATCTGGAGATTGTCCGCGGCCGCACCGGCGATCGAACCACCGGACTGGAAACGCGCGAAGCTCTCGTCCGTCGTCGACGGACTTCGTTCGCGCGAAGCGTGGACTCGCTACCAGGCGAAGCGTGAGCTCACGGCGCGCGATCCGGATGCGGTCGCGAGCGCACTCTCCCATTGGATCGCGGCCCTCGACCCCGCGGACGATCAGCACGAGCGAGATCTCTACGAGGCGCTCGGTGCATTCGAGACGATCGAAGTCGTCGAGCCGAGACTGATCCGTCGACTGCTCGAAGCGAACGAGCCCAGCGCGCGTGCGTACGCGGCTCGCGTCGTCGGCCGGTGGCAGGATCGCTTGCGGTCGCCTCTTGCCCTTCTCTCGCCGCGAGTTGCCGACCCGCATCCGCGAGTACGGCTCGAGGCCGTTCTCGCGTGCGCGGCGATTCCGTCGGCGGAGTCGATGCGCGTCGCTGCGCGGGCCGTCGATCTGCCGATGGACCGCTGGCTCGACTACGCCTTCACCCAGGCCGTCCACCATCTCGAGCCTTACTGGCTGCAGTCGTTTCGACGAGGCGAGCTCGAGTTCGAAGAGGCGACCCACCTCGCCGCCGTGCTCCGTCGAACTCGCGGAAAGAATCTACAGAAGAGCCTAACCGAGCTCGCCGACGCGACCGATGTCAGCGCGCAAGCTCGCCGGGCGGCGGTGGCGGCGATCATCGCGATCGGCGGACCGAATGAACTGCGCGAGTACGGACTCGATCCCGAACGATTCACGCGCTCGGGGATCTACGACGCCGACGCGCACGCCGAAGCCCTCGTGGAAGTGCTTCGCACCGCGAGGGAGCGACGTGTTCGGCCGAGCGAAGATGTGTCCTCGCTGCTGAGGCGACTGATCGAATCGCCGCACGCCGGTGTCCAGGCCGGCGCCATCTCACTCGCCGGTGAGTGGCGGACCGAAGCCGTTCAACGAGAAGTCGAGGCGGTCGCGAAGGACGCGACGTCGAGCTTGTCCGTGCGCCGCGCGAGCTTTCTCGCCCTGGCGCGAATGGGAGATCGCCGGTATCTAACTCTGCTCGAGGAATTCGCGGCGCCGCCGAGCTCGGCCATCGTGCGCGCCGCCGCAGTCGAGGCTCTCTGTCTCGTCGACGTCACCCGCGCAGCGAAGAGCGCCGCGATGCTCTTCGCGGAGGCTGACGCGTCGTCGATTGACTCAGCCGAACTGATGCGTGCGTTCCTGTCGCGGAAGCACGGCGGATCGGCGCTCGCCGACGCGCTGCTCGAGAACAAGCTCCCGAGGAAGTCCTCGGCTCGTCTCCTCCAGACGTTCTACGAACTCGGACGAACCGACGCTCCGCTCATCGCGGCTCTCCGGCGCCTCGCCGAGGTGACGGGCGACGTGCCGTCCTACAGCGAGCGCTTCGTCTCGAGCTTGGTCTCGGCGGCGATGGAGAAAGGCAGCGCTTCGCGTGGAGTCCGCCTGAGCGCACCGTGTCTCGCCTGTCACCGAATCGGGGACGCGGGATCGATCATCGGTCCGGAGTTGACGACGCTCGGAACGACGCTCTCGCCCGAGCGAATCACCGAAGAGCTACTTTGGCCGAGCCGGCAGGTGAAAGAAGGCTACACCCTCGTGCAGGTCCTCACGACGGAAGGCGACGTGATCGAGGGGTACGAACGGCGGACGAAGGCGAGTGAACAATCTGGTGATCTCATCCTCCGCGAGCTCGCGACCGAATCATTGATTCGCGTTCGTCGAGACGAGGTCGAGCTCGCGTCGGAGCTCGGGAGCGCCATGCCACCCGGGCTGACGGCAGCTCTGACTCGTGAGGAGCTCCTCGACCTGATTCGCTACCTCTCCGAGCTCGGACGTAGCCCTCTACTCGACGATCGAAAGGAGAACTCCCGTGCGCGGAGCGATGATTAAGCGGATCGAGTTTCTCGTGTGCGCGTTCGTCGCGCTGGGGGGCGTCGCTTCGGCGGAAGCGTGCGACGACCCGTCAAGCTCGAGTGACGGAGAAAAGAAACCAAAGCCGGACGCCGCGAGAAAACAAGGCGTCGAGAAGTCGAAGAAGAAGGATGAGGACGGCTTTCTGCCGATTTTCGACGGCAAAACGCTCAAGGGCTGGGAGCCGTCGACGCGAAAGAGCGCGGGAGCGTGGACGGTCGAGGATGGGATGATCGTCGGCAACGGCGACAAGGGGCGCGGCTATCTCATATACGAGAAGAAGGACATCTCCGATCTCGAGCTCAAGCTGAGCTATCGCTTTCCCGGAGAGGGAAACAGCGGGATCAGCGTTCGCGCCCGCAAAGACGAGACCCGAAAGCGGGACTTCCAGAGTTACCACGCCGACCTCGGTCACCTCGGGATCGGACGGCAGGTGCTCGGGGCCTGGGACTTTCACACGCCGGGCCGACGCGAACACGCTTGCTTCCGCGGGACTCGGCTCGTAATCGACAAGGACGACAAGCCGACGGTGACGAACATCGAGGGCGCGGTTACGGAGAAGGACATCCGGCGCGGCGACTGGAACTCGGTCCACGTCATCGCGAAGGGAAACAACTTCAAGCTCTACATCAACGGGAAGCTGTCCTCGGAGTTCACCGAGCATCTTCCCGAGAAGCGCCGTCTCCATCGGGGGATGATTCAGCTTCAGCTTCACGATCCCGGGATGATCGTGCAGTTCAAAGATGTCCGACTGAAGATCCTCAAATGAGGACTCGCCGGGAGGGGGATCCGCGGAAGCCGCGACACCCCGAAGCGTGACCGTAGCGAGCGGGACCCCGAGAAAAGGGCCCCCTAAAAAAAGGGCCCCCTAAAAAAAGGGCCCCCTAAAAAAAGGGCCAGGTGAGAACCGGGGGCATGGCCCGGCCTTCACCTGGCGGAGAACGGATTCTGGTTTTCTGTTTTCGCGTCGCGCAGGTCAGTCAGCCGACCGTTTGCGACGGTTTCTATCGCTCTGCCGCTATTTTGCCCTTGTTCGACCCGTTTTCAGCCGAAATCGGGGCTCGGCGGCGCGATCCGGCGACTCGACAACTCTCCCGTAAATCGCCACCGTACAGGATTTGTACGTCCTCTGCGCGGTCTTCGTACGGATACCCGTACTACGCGCTTACGCGGCGGTCATCGAGAGTTCTCGGGGGTCGTGTAAGACCTGATCCGAAAACATCTTGCGAGCGTCGAGCGCCCGCCTCGGCGGGTGCGCCGCCGACCGGGTAAAGTCGAGACAGCGGCCTCGCCGAAGCGCTTCGAGAGCCGTCTCCGGAACCGGATTCGACCCGCGAGGGAAACGAACTCTAAAGCATTCCCCGGGGGGCTCGCAAGCGGTTTTTTGGAGATTGTTCTAACCCCAGAGAGCGTCGAAACCTCCACTCGCGAACGCCGAGCGGGACACCCATTCGGAGCGTCGGCCGAAGGCTCGCAAGCGCCGCGACGCTTTTGTAACGTCCAGCGCTGCAATAGGTTAAGCCTTGGCTCTAAAGGCTCTGCTGACAGTCCAGATCGTCCGCGGTCGGGTCCGTACCCGGCTCCATGAACGGCTCGGCGGGGGTGACGGTGCCCTGGAAGATGTACGTGAGGAGTGCGATCGCGTCGCTCACGTTCACACGGCCATCGTCGTCGACATCGGCGGCATCGAAACAAGGCGGAGTCTCGCCGCTTTGGAAGAGGTACTCCATGATGAAGATCGCGTCCGAGATGTCGCGTGAGCTATCCACGTTCGCGTCTCCGCGGAGGAAGAGAACCTCTCCCGTACCGGTGACGCGCACCTCGCCATTCGTGAGCGCGGGGAACACGGACGATCCACCGAACGCGAAAATATTGAAGAGCGGCGGAGTGCCGACGTTGTCGATGAATCGAATCGGATACGCGCCGTCGCGAGTTCCGCCTCGAACACGCAACTCGATGTCGACGAGGTGAAACTGATCGCCGGGCGGGATGCCCTGGCGATCGAAGGGGCTCGTGAAGTCGAAGATCACCGTGAACACGACGTGATCGTCTCGGATCGTGGGCACGACGAGCTCCGGCGAGAACATCTCCGTGTCCGTGCCCTCGAGGTGGGTGTCGACCGCTTCGAATCGCTCGGGGTCGAACTCGACGATCGTCGTGAACGCGTCGACCTTGGTCTCGGACGCGCCGAAGACGGGAACGAGGCCGCTCTCACCGGCGAGGATTCCGGTATCACCGATCCACATTCGGTTTGGATTGTTCGGCGGCGGCGGGTCGTCTCGCTTCGTCACGGTGAGCGTGCCCGACTGGGTCGTCGGAGTCTTGTTTTCGCCTCCGCTCACGAGTGCCGTCGTGTTCGTCGGGATCTCGGCGAGGATGTCGATCGTCGCGGGGCCGACGGGGGCGTCCTCGAGGACGTCGAACATGAACCGGAGCAGCGGTTCGTTGCTCGACACGGGAAGAGTGCGCGCTTCGAACGGCGGCGTGAACTCGACCAGCGCCGTAATCGCGACGGCGCTGTGCTCACTTTGAATATCGAACTCGGTAAATTCGGGAGCGGCGGTTGCCGTCACCGTCCCTTCGAAGCTCGCATCTGTCGGTGACAGGACGTTCGCGTCGTAACCGACGAGAACGACGTAGGCGTCGAGTGGAAGCGAGTTCGTCATGCGAACGAGAACGGCGCCGCTCTCGCCCTGTTTCACCTCGGTGTCCGAGACGGAGAGGGAGAACGTCTCGGGCGGCGGCGGAGGCGGGTCCGAGTCGTCGACCGCGAGGATGTGGAGCTCGTTCATCGCCGCGACGATGATCTCCTGACCGCCGTCGCCCGTGAGGTCGGCGGTCTGAACGATCCACGGATCCGGCGCCTCGACGAGGTTCGTCCCGGCCGCGTCGACGATCTCGCCGGCGCGGTTCTCGAGGAGTACGACGCGATCGAGCGCGATCGATCCGAGAACGACGTCGAGGACGCCGTCCCCCGCGAGATCAGCAAGCGTGAAGCGACCGTTGTCGAGGCTCGCCGCACCGCCGTCGCCGCCGCCGCCTGGATCGACGTCGCCGACCGCGAAGTCTTCGACGACATAGCCGTCCTGGCCATCGTCGCGAAGAACCTTGAGCGCGTTTCCGAGGAGACTGGCGCCGTCGGTCGTGAGCACGAGGATCTCCGGTCGCGCGAGCACGTCGCTCTCCGCCCCGATGACCCGGTCGACGGCGATCTGTTCCGCACTGCTCGGAAGATCGATCGATACGGCGTCCGCGAGCGGATACGGCGCCTCGGCGTCCTCCGGATCGGGGATCGTTCCAAAGTGGATGAGAAGCCGATCGCCCGTCGGATCGCCGTAGGCGAGGTCGAGCTGCCCGTCGAGATCGAGATCGCGGAGCGCGAGGCCCGTGCGTGACTGGCGCAGATCCCCGAAGGTCTGGATCGGATCGGCGGTGAGCGAGCCGAGGCGAACTTCGAGGCCTCGTTCGGTGTCGAAGACGTAGTCCGGGCCGCCAGAGTGATCGAGATCGCCGATACAGAGTCCGCGGACGGCCGAATCGAGAACGAGCTCGGGACCCGAGTCGAACTGGGCGGCATCGGCCGGGCCGTTGCTCGCGCGATTGAGGAAGATATGCACCCGATCGCTCGTTCCGACCACGAGGTCGAGGTCGCTGTCCTGGTCCGTGTCGGCGACCGCGAGCGAGAGAATCGTCTGCTGCTGGTCGACGGAGCCGGCATCGGTGAAACCTCCGTCGCCGTCGCCGAGGAGGAAGTGGATCGTCGAGCCATTCTCGAGTCGATAGACGAGGTCGATGTCGCCGTCGAGGTTGACGTCGATCGGCAGCACTCCGGCGACCGTTCCCGCGACCGATGTCACCGCGGTCTTCAGTTTGGTGAGATCGACCGCTCGCGTGGCGACGCGGAACGAAAAGACGAAGCCGTCGAAGGTCGCGTCGTCGGCGGTGTCGAAGCGCAGGGCAGAGCTGAGCTCGATCGTGATCTCCTCGCCGGCGTGGTACGGAGTCGTCGGCCCGAGGACGAGGCGGCGGCGTCCGTCCTGCGTCGAGAGAACGACCGGGATCCGCCCGCGCGTGCTGCTGCGAACGGCGACCGTCCCGATGCCCACCGTGGCCAGATCGAGCGGGTCGCTGAAGCGAACGGTGATCTGCTCGTTCGACGCGGCGTCACGGGCGTAGCTGACGGGCGTCGTCTCCTCGACGGTGACGATCGTTCCCGGAGGCGGCGGGGGAGGCTCTTCCTCGACGGTGAAGGAAAACTCCGTTTCGGCGAGCGCGACTCCGTCCGCCGACTTGAGTTCGGCGGAGAGCTCGACGCGGATGGTTTCTTCGTAGGCGTAGATCGCGGCCGGGGCGAACACGACCCGACGTTCGGAGTTGATGTAGGAAAACACGCCGCCGATCACGCCACTCGTCGTGCCCGTGACGGTGAATGAATCGCCCGAGAGAGTCGACTCGTCGACGTCCGCCGAGAAGACGACCTCAATTGCCGTCAGTCGTCCGACGCCGATCGCGCCGTCGACGGGGGTCGTCGCGACGATATTGAACGCGGCTGGTCCCGGGCCCGGGCCGGGCCCAGGGCCGGCGCCCGCACCCGCCGACGAGCCACCGCCGCCGGAGCTGTCGCAGCTCGACACCATCACCGCGGCGACGAACGCCGCGAGCAGAGGCCAACGCGGAGCGGCGAAACCAAGTGCCGCTGACGAGGAAAGGCGAGAGGATCGGTGCCAGACGCTCCTCATTCGGTCGTCTCCTGAGAGTCGGCCCCGCGACGGGATGACCGATCGGGCGATCGCTTTCGCGCCCGGCACGAATCGTGTCGAGTGCGAGGTCGATCCGCCCCCGAACGCTGGACGCGTCGGTCGCGCGGGAAATCCGGGATGTTTCGAGTGACTCGCGATCCGGGCCCGGCGGCTGAAGGTGGCCGCTCTCGTCGGGCGAACCGGACGGAGGGGAAGAGAGGGTTACGGTAGAAATTCTCCGAACTTCAAGTGTACGCCTTGCGCCCATCGGCGTCGACGGTCGAGTCGGGCGAACTCGCCGTCGCGTCGCCCCGCGTCGCGCCCGCCCGCGAACGGCACGGCGTTTTCGTTCCGCCGGGGGACGAACGCGAAGCCGACCGCCGCAGAAACGATCGGATTCGGGCTCCCGTTGACGTCGCCTCGTCCGCTGCTCATAGTGGGTTGGGAGACGATCGGGGAGAGAGCCGGTCGGCTGCGAGCGGGAGCGCCGCGAGACGGAGCTCGCCGCCCGTCGTTGCCGCCGCAGCCCGCACGGGAGGCGAAACTTTGCTCAGGGAACGGTTTTCGACGGTCGACCAGGAGCTCGGGCAGAAGATCTGGACGATCGTCCGGCTCTTCTACAGCGCGCACGGTGCGTTCAAGGAGCAGTTCGCCCAGTACGAGACGAAGGTCGGGAGCTACTCGCAGCTCCTCGGAATCCCGCGCGCCGACCTCCGACTCAACTCGCAGGAGCTCGCGAGTCTCCTCGATCTGAAGACGATCGAGCGCCTTCGCGACGGCTACGTCCACGAGCTCAAGGATCTCTGCCACCTCGTGTTCCGCGGCCAAGATCGGACGGATCTCCTCGATCGCTACGTCTCCGACATCTTCCACGAGACTTCGATTCTCAAGGAAGAGCACTACAACGTCATCACCTACGCGCCGCTTTACGAGCGCGACGAAGCGGAGGTGGAGCTGCGCCACATCCTCGACGAGGCGCACACCATGTTTCCGCACAAGCTTCAGCACATCCGCTACCTCTTCGGGCGCGCGCAGGCTCGGCTCGAAGAGCACCTCGCGAGCTTTTCGTCGATCCAGCTCTTCATTCGCTCGCTCTACCTTCACCGCGATCGGTTCGTCCGCGAGGCGTACGAGGACGGTCTGGACGAGTTCTATCGCTTGATGTATCCCATGGGGCCGTTTCAGGGTTATTTCGAGGTCGGCCGCGGATTCTACTTCGCCGGGTTTGACGCACAGGCGCGCGAGGCTTTTGCGCTCGCCGAAGAGGCGTACCGAAAGCAGCTCTTCACCGGTCGGGTATCCGGGAAGAGCGGCTCATCCGGAGAGCTGCGAGACGCCTTGCAATCCTTGCGATCCAAGGTGGGTCGGTTGGTAGCGGCGGACGCGCGGTGAGGGCTCAGACCCGTCGCGGATCTTCGCTGCGAGTGAGGAGAGGGGCGATTCCGTGAATTCGTCCGAGAGTGATCCGCGCGGCGAGTCGGCCGCGCCCGAACGATTCGTCGATCGACTTCATGCCGTCGTCGACCGGAAGGAAAGCTGCCTCGTCGTAGGGCTCGACCCCGACATCGCGCGTCTACCGCCCGACGTCCGGTCGATGATCGGCGAGCGAACTTCGGGCGGCGAAGGGCTGACCGCGAAGGCCTCCGCCGCGATCGGGCTCTTCTTCGACCACGTACTCGACGCCGTGCGCGAGAGTGCTGTTGCGGTGAAGCCGAACTGCGCGTTTTTCGAGCGCTACGGGGCATCGGGCTGGGACTGCCTCCGCCACGTCTGCGCGGCCGCTCGAGCCCGAGAGCTGCTCGTCATTCTCGACGCGAAGCGCGGCGACATCGGGCACAGCGCCGAGGCGTACGCCGACGGGCTCTTCGGCGACCAACCCGACACTCCAGGGGCGCACGTCGACGCGATCACGCTCAACCCGTATCTCGGGACGGACTCGGTCGCGCCGTTCCTCGCGCGGGCACGGACGCACGGGCGCGGCATCTTCGCTCTCGTGCGGACCTCGAACCGATCGGCGGGGGAACTGCAGGACCTCGTGGCGGACGGCCGCCCGTTCCACCTCCACGTCGCCGAACAGGTCGCTCAGTGGGGGCGCGAGCTCGACGGCGATGAGCGCTGGACATCGGTCGGCGCGGTCGTCGGCGCGACCGCCCCCGAGAGCGCCGCGGCGATCCGGGCGGCCTTACCCGGGAGCCCGTTTCTCGTCCCGGGAATCGGGGCGCAGGGCGGGCGGCCGGAGGACCTCGAGCCCTACTTCTCGGGCGGCTACGGCGCGCTCGTGAGCGCCTCCCGCTCGATCCTCTATGCGTACGAGGGCAAAAGTCGGCCTTGGATCGATTCGATCCGCGCGGAGGCTGAGTCGACGCGCGAGCGCCTCGAGCGCGTGCGGCGCGGCTGAGGACGGTGGCCACGACGAAGCGGTCGCCCCATTCGCGACTCGCCCTCGTCCCGCGCGCGGCTGGACGCTAAGCGCCCTTTTGCCGCCGCTGGCGCAGATACGCGTCGATGAACGGGAACACATCGCCGTCGAGAACCGCGTTCGCGTTGCCGTTCTCGAAGCCGGTGCGGTGGTCCTTCACCAACGTGTACGGCTGGAGCGTGTAGGAGCGAATCTGCGAGCCGAACGCGATCTGTCCCTTCTCGCCGTACAGCTTCGACAGCTCGAGGTCGCGGCGGATCTCCTCCTCGCGGACGAGTCGCGCCTTGAGCATCTTCATCGCCGTCGCGCGGTTCGAGTGCTGCGAACGTTCGTTCTGGCACTGAACGACGATCCCGGTCGGGAGGTGGGTGATCCGCACGGCGGAATCGGTCTTGTTGACGTGCTGGCCGCCCGCACCGCCCGCCCGGTAAGTGTCGACTCGGAGATCCGCGTCCCGGATCTCGACGTCGATCGTCTCCGCGATCTCGGGAGACACGTCGACCGACGCGAACGATGTGTGCCGGCGGGCTTTGGCGTCGAAGGGGGAGATCCGAACCAGGCGGTGAACGCCCACTTCGGCCTTGAGGAAGCCGTAGGCGTACGGCCCGCGGACGAGGTACGTCGCGCTGCGGATGCCGGCTTCTTCTCCCGGCACTTTGTCGACGAGCTCCGTCTTGAAGCCCTGCTTCTCGCAGAAGCGGAGGTACTGGCGCTCGAGCATCGCGGCCCAATCGCATGACTCCGTGCCGCCCGCACCGGCTTGGACCGAGATGAACGCGCCCGAGCCGTCGTGCGGCTCGCTGAGAGTAGAGCGGACCTCGAGCTCGTCGATCGCCTGGCGGAGCTCCGTGAGCTCGGTTTCGAGGTCCGTGAGCGAGCTGTCGTCCTCTTCCGCCTCACTCAGCTCGGCGAGCTCCAGCGCTTCCTGGGCCCGCCGGCCGAGCTGAATCGGGGGCTCGGTCTCCGCCTTGAGCCGCTTGATCTCCGCGATCACTTGCTGCGCAGCGTCGTTCTGATCCCAGAATCCCGGCGCGGCCATCTGACCTTCGAGTTCTACGATCTGCTTTTGGCCCGCTTCGACGTTGACCGTCTCCTTGAGCTCGTCGAGGCGATCGACGCAGGATCTGAGTTGGGCGATGAGGTCCGCGTACATGGGACGTTCCGAGCTCCGATCAATTCCGAGAGAGTACTGTTCGCGGCCCGCGGGACGCAAGATATTGAAAGGCCCCGAGGGGTGTGCTAAGTTTCCGCGGTTTTTGGCCTTGGGGCGGAGTCCCGGCCACGGGAGAGCGCGTTCGCGAGCCGCGCGCGCCACGGTCGTTCGGGCCGAGGTCGGCGGTTGACGCCGCGATCTCTCGTATGGATCGGCGCCGATGGCCGCGGACCTTCTGCGGGATCCGTGGGAGCGGTGGAGACGCACCTAGAGCGTCTGACCGGGGGGAAGGCCGAATTTCCGAACCGAGCGTCCCGCCGCGTTCGCGTAGCATCCGACTGCAACGACGCGGACGATTCCCACTCGGCGCCCACGCCACTCAGTTCACAAGAACCGCGTGCTCTCGCGAGTGCGCGAAGGAGACGTTCCTCTCGCGGAACGTACCGGTATGCCCCGCCGTGACGATCTCGAGTCCATTCTGATCATCGGGTCTGGTCCCATCATCATCGGGCAGGCCTGCGAGTTCGACTACTCCGGTACCCAGGCGTGCAAGGAGCTAAAGCGCGCCGGCTATCGCGTGATTCTCGTCAACTCGAACCCGGCGACGATCATGACCGATCCGGAGTTCGCGGATCGTACCTACGTCGAGCCGCTCAATGTCTCGTCGCTCGAAAAGATCATCGCGAAGGAACGACCGGACGCGCTCCTACCGACTCTCGGCGGCCAGACCGGTCTCAATCTCGCGACCGGACTTTGGGAAGCCAAGGTCCTCCAGAAGTATAACGTCGAGCTGCTGGGCGCCAACTACGACGTGATCCGGAAGGCCGAGGATCGCGATCTGTTCAAGAAGGCCGTCGAGGCTTGCGGGCTCGAAGTGCCCGATAGCCGCGTCCTCCACACGATGGCGGAAGCGGAAGACGCGCTCCGAGCTCTCGGGCTCCCGATGGTGATCCGACCGAGCTTCACTCTCGGCGGCACGGGCGGCGGGATGGCGTACACGGAAGAGCAGTACCGGCGCATGGTCGAAGGCGGACTGCGCGCGAGTCCGACGACCGAAGTGCTCGTCGAGGAGTCGGTCGAAGGGTGGAAGGAATTCGAGCTCGAAGTGATGCGCGATCGCGACGACAACGTCGTCATCGTCTGCTCGATCGAGAACTTCGACGCGATGGGAGTGCACACCGGGGACAGCATCACCGTCGCGCCCGCACAGACACTGACCGACAAGGAGTACCAGGCGCTCCGAAACGCTTCGCTCGCGATCATTCGCGAGATCGGAGTGGAAACGGGCGGTTCGAACATTCAGTTCGCGACGGACCCCGAAACCGGTCGCATGGTCGTCATCGAGATGAATCCCCGTGTCTCGCGTAGCTCCGCGCTCGCGTCGAAGGCGACCGGGTTCGCGATTGCGAAGATCGCGACGCGCCTCGCGATCGGGTACACGCTCGACGAGATCCCGAACGATATCACGCAGGAAACGCCGGCTTGCTTCGAGCCCTCGATCGACTACTGCGTCGTCAAGATTCCGAAGTTCAACTTCGAGAAATTCCCCGACGCCGATGCGACGCTCACGACGAGCATGAAGTCGGTGGGGGAAGTGATGGCGATCGGTCGGACATTCAAGGAGGCACTGCAGAAAGCAGTGCGCTCGCTCGAGGCGAAATCCTACGGGCTGGGTCTCGACGGAGCCGAATCGTCGCTCGACGCCGCGGCGCTCCGTGAGAAGCTGCGCATTCCGAACAGCCAGCGTCTCTTTCACGTCCGCGACGCGTTCGTCGCCGGTATGAGCGTCGACGAGGTTCACGATCTCACCGGGATCGACCCGTGGTTCCTCGACAACATCGAGGAGCTCGTCGAGAGCGAACGCAAGCTCGCCGCGACGCCGAGTCTCGCTGCGGTTACCGCCGAAGAACTGCGCTCGGCAAAGGAGCTCGGCTACTCCGACCACCAGCTCGCCGAGGCGTGGGGCGCCGACGAGACGGCCGTTCGCGAAAGGCGCCGCGCCGAGGGCGTGACCGCGACGTTCAAGCTCGTCGACACCTGCGCCGCCGAGTTCGAGGCATTCACGCCGTATTTCTACTCGACCTACGAGTGGGAAGACGAAGTGCGCCCGATTGCGGGCAAGAAGGCGATGATCCTCGGTGGGGGACCGAACCGCATCGGTCAGGGCATCGAGTTCGACTACTGCTGCGTGCACGCGTCGTTTGCCCTTCGGGAGGAGGGCTGGGGCTCGATCATGGTGAATTCGAACCCCGAGACCGTCTCCACCGACTACGACACCTCGGACAACCTCTACTTCGAGCCGCTCACGCTGGAGAACGTGCTCAACATCTTCGAAGCCGAGAAGCCCGACGGCCTGATCCTCCAGCTCGGTGGACAGACTCCGCTCAACCTCGCGCGTGGTCTCGAAGCGGCGGGCGTGCCCGTCCTCGGAACTCCTCCCGCTTCGATCGAGCTCGCCGAGGACCGCGAGCTGTTCAAGAATCTTCTCCATCGGCTCGGCTGCGAGCAGCCCGCGAACGGGACGGCGTTCACTTTCGAGGAAGCGCGTGCGGTAGCCCAACGAATCGAGTACCCCGTGCTCGTGCGGCCGTCGTTCGTTCTCGGCGGACGCGCGATGGAGATCGTCTGGGATGACGATCAGCTGAAGCACTACCTCGAGTTCGCCGCCGACGTCAACCCCGGCAGCCCGATCCTCATCGACAAGTACCTCGAAGAGGCGATCGAGGTCGATGTCGACTGCATCGCCGACGGAGAGCAAGCTGTCGTCGCCGGCATCATGGAGCACATCGAGGAGGCCGGCGTTCACTCGGGCGATTCGAGTTGCGCGCTCCCGCCTCATTCTCTGAACGAGGGGGTCCTGCGCGAGATTCGACTCGTCACGAAGAAGCTAGCCGCGGGGCTCGGCGTACTCGGGCTCATGAATGTCCAGTTTGCGATCAAGGGCGAAAAGGTGTACGTGCTCGAGGCGAACCCACGCGCGTCGCGTACGATCCCGTTTGTCTCAAAGACGATCGGCGTTCCCCTCGCGAAGCTCGCCACGAAGGTCATGCTGGGCCGCAAGCTCTCCGAGCTGAAGTTCGAGCGGGAGCCGCGCGTCAATCACATCGCGATCAAGAAGTCGGTGTTTCCGTTCAATAAGTTTCCGGGGACGGACATCATCTTGGGACCGGAGATGAAATCGACCGGCGAGGTGATGGGCATCGACGACGACTTCGGGATGGCCTTCGCGAAGGCACACATGGCGGCGAATCAAGACCTCCCCCTCGCCGGGAAGGTATTCCTCAGCGTCGCAACCGCCGACAAGAAATACATGCCGGCGATCGCGCGGGATCTTCGCGACCTCGGTTTCGACCTCGTCGCGACGCCCGGGACGAAGCGCCGTCTCGACGCCGCCGGGATCTCGGACGTCGAGCAAGTCGAGAAGATCAAGAGCGGGGGCCGAAACGTCCTCGATCTCATGGAGAACGGCGAGATCACGCTCGTCATCAACACGCCGAGCGGCCGGGGCGGGAAGCTCGACGAGGCGCGCATCCGGCAGCGGACGATCGAGCTTCAGATCCCGTGCCTGACGACGATTCCGGCCGCGCGGGCCGCCGCGAGCGGAATCCGCGCGCTCCAGGCGCGTGACTTCGGCGTGCGGCCCCTACAAGATTACTTTCCCCGCTGAAGCGTACGCCGGCGCGGTGAGCTCTTCGAGCGAGGGGAATTTTTCTGCGCGGACTGAACTTCGTCGCCGAGTTTGCCGTTGATGGAGATAACGACCTCTCCGATCGGGCTGCTGCCGCGAGCCCCGATGGAAAGCGTGCCGCGACCGTCGATTCTGTAACCTTCAGCTACTTCGGAGTCCCGCATGTCGCCCCTCCTCCGCCGCCACGGATTCGCCATCGGAACGCTGCTCCTCCTTCCCGTCGCGATCGCGCTTGCGGCATCGGAACGGGGGGATCGCGGTGGACTCCTCGCTGCCGAGACTCAGGCCGATCCGGCGAGCGCCGGTTCTGAAGCCGACGCCGACCGCGACTCGTCACCGAGCGAGCCGAGCACCGTCGATCACGGCGCCGTTCTCGGTGCGATCAAGAGCGCGATCGATCGCGGGTCCCGCTGGCTCGCGAATCACCAGAATCCCGACGGCGGCTACGGTCCCTACGGTAGCTTCCGCATCGAGAACGCATCGGACGTGGGGGTCACCGCGTACGTGCTCTACGCGTTTTCGCGGAATGGCCGCGGGTACAGCGAGGTCGACGGGCCATTCGTTTCTCGCGCGGTCGACTTTCTCCTCTCGAAGCAGCAGGAGAACGGCGCGTTCTACGATCCGCGGGATCCCGCCCTCCAGAACTACAAGACGTCGGTCGCCCTCCTCGCACTCCGGAATCTCGATCCGCAGCGCTACCGCGATTCGATTCTGAAGGCCCAGGGGTTCATCAAGGCCCAGCAGTTCAGCGAGTCGCAGGGTTACAGCGAGACCCGCCACCTGAGCTACGGCGGCATCGGTTACGGAAGCGGGCTCCGGAGCGATCTCTCGAACTCGCAGTTTGCGCTCGAGGCCCTGGCGGAGTCCGGTGTCTCGGCGAGCGACGAGCTCTGGGTGCGCGCTCGCGTCTACCTCCGGCGGACGCTCAATTCGCCGAAGGTCGACCCTCTCGTGAAGAGTGCCGGCGTCGGGACGACGGGGGACGGCGGAGCGCGTTACGCGCCGAACGACACGCGCGGTCCGGTCGAGACCCTGGACGACGGCACGCGCGTGTTTTCGTCTTACGGCAGCATGACGTACGCCGCGCTGAAGAGCTTTCTCTACGCGAGCGTCGATCGCCGTGACACCGATGTCGAAGGGCTGTTCCGCTGGGTGTCCGATCACTTCACCGTGAAGGAGAACCCCGGCATGGCGACGGAGAAGAATCCACGCGCGGGGCTCCAAGGACTTTTCTATTACTACCAGACCATGGCGAAGGCGCTGCGGCTCGTCGGGGAACCGGTTCTCAAGGACCGCGCTGGTCGGAAGCATCACTGGTCGTCGGAGCTCGCGAATCACCTGATCGCGATGCAGACCGCAGAGGGCTACTGGCAGAACCGGAGCGATCGCTGGTGGGAGAATCTCCCGAGTCTCGACACGGCGTACGCGATCGTCGCGCTCGCCGACTGCGCTGCGCAGCTGAAGGCCGAGCTGGCGGGGGCGAAGTAACTGGCGCGGAGATTTGCGCCGATTCCTCGGGGCGAGCGCGCCTCTGGTCCGTTCTAGCCCGAGGCGAAAGCGGTTCTGCGAAACGCGCTTCGCCGGGGACTAGTTCGAACGCCCGCGGAGGAGCTCCTGCACGTCCGAGTGCCCTCCTTTCTCGGCCAGGTCGTGAGGAGTGCTTCCGTCGTCTGCAGCGAGCTCGGGATCCGCGCCGTGTTCGAGGAGAAGGCGAGCGATGGCGGCGTCGCCGTGCATCGCCGCTGAGTGAAGCGCCGTCCACCCGCCGTGCTGCCGGGCGTCGACGTCGGCCCCGTGCTCGATGAGAAGGGCGATGATCTCGCGGTTCCTCGACGCCGCCGCGCTGTGAAGCGGCTGCACTCGGCTGGGATTTGCGGCGACCGCCGAAGGTGCCGCGCCGAGCTCGAGAAGCAGTCTTGCGGCGGCGTCGCGACCGAAGAAGCAAGCGAGGTGGAGCGGAGTGAAGCCGTCCGTCGAGTCTCCGTTCACTGCCGAAGCATCGTTCGCCAAGCGTGCCGTGAGTTGCCCGGTTTCCCCGAGCGCGGAGGCCTCGAATTCATCGAGCTCGAGCCCCGAATCCCGAAGGAGGTCCGCGATCTCCGGTCTGCGGTGGTAGAGCGCGATTAGAACCGCCGATACGCCTTCGTCGCTTCGACTCCGCGCGAGGGAGGGGGTCTCGGCCAGTCGGGCGGACACCTCCTCGACGCTCCCGTCCGGTAGCAGTTGAATGAACTCGGCGGGGGTCATCGCGTCTCCATTGTGTTCTGGTCGCCGAATCCGCTCGGGACGAGTCGGCCGAGGACGACTCGGATTCTATCTGAGAGATTCCGGAGACGGCGAGAGTTGCGTGGGGAAGCCGCCTAAGCCGGGCCGGGGACCCGTCGCTGCGTTCGATCGAAGGCGGGCGCGCCCCAGCCCGGTCGACCCGAGCGCGCGGTAGATCTCGAGCGAGCGAACCGGCAGAATAGCGCGCTTTTCCTTCGCCCGGTTCTCCTGAGGGATCTGCTCGCTATGGACATCGCACCCTTCCGCGGACTGCGCTACAACACCGAAAAGTTGATCGCGAGCGGAGCCGCGGATGCGGCTGAGGCGGTGACGGCGCCGCCGTACGACGTGATCTCGGAGGACGATCATCGCGCCCTCCTCGCGCGGTCGCCGATGAACGTCACCGCTCTCACTCTCGGTCTCGAGCCGGGCGCGGAGGGGCAGTACGAGCGACGGGCGGAGCAGCTCGAGGCGTGGATTCGCGACGGCGTCCTCGTCGAGGACGGCGAGCACGGATTCTACGTTTACGAAATCGACTACGAGCTCCCGGGGTCACCGGGCGACCGGCGGCGGTTCCTGGGCCTCGTTGCACTCGGGCGTCAGTATCCTTTCGAGGAGGGCGTCGTACTCCGGCACGAAGAGACGTTCGCGAAGGTCGTCGACGATCGCCTTCGCCTTCTCGAAGCGACGCGGACCCATCTCGAGTCGATCTTCCTTCTCTACGCCGACGCGGAGCGGCGCATCGACTCGAGCCTCGAGCAGGCGGCGAACGGCGATCCGGTCGTCCGCGTCGAGGCGAAGCCCCGCGAGTGGCACGCGCTCTATCGGCTCGCCGACGCCGGGGTCGTCCGGGATCTCGTCGATCGCTTTTCGCCGCAGCGACCGATCATCGCGGACGGGCACCATCGCTACACCATGGGGCACCGCTATCGAACGGAGACCGGCGCGGGCGTTCCCGGCTCGGCGTGGCAGCTCATGACGTTCGCGAATCTCTTCGGCGAAGGACTCGCGATTCTCGCGACGCATCGGCTCGTCCGGTTGCGAGGCTCGACTGCGGCCGCGGCGATGGAGCGAATCTCCGCCCACCTCGAGCCGGTGCCGGATGCTGACGCCGGCGGATCGAACGCCGCACGAGATCTTCTCGTCGAGACGGCGGACGACCGCCGGGCGTTTCGCTTCCCGGCTGAACTTCGTAGCGCGCGGAAAGGCGTGGAGGCGACCGACTACGGACTCCTTCACGGCTATGTTCTCGACGATCTCCTCGGGGGAAACGTCGAGTCCGTCGCGTACTACAAAGAAGGGACGGGCGAAGCGGAAGCGCTTCAGAGCGGCGCCGGTGACTTACTCTTCCGCATGAATCCGGTGGGGCGCGAAGAGTTTCAGCGAGTCGTCGAAGGCGGCGGTCTCTATCCACACAAAACGACCTACTTCTACCCGAAGCTTTGGAGCGGCCTCGTCCTCTGGCGACTCGCGGAGCGGGAAGGCGCCGACTGAGCCGAGTCTCCGCGCGGGGAGAAGAGCGCTGGGAATCACGAGCGGTTCGGAACGGGAGTCTCCCGTTTCGAGCTTGCGAACCGCCGCCGCGATCAGTCGAGCCGCTCCGGGCCGATCCACGCGGCGGAAACACTGCGGAACTCTCACCCGCCCAGCCGAAATTGAGAGCGTCCGGTCACGCGGCGTGGGCTTAACCGCGCCGTCGCCCTCCTCCGGACGGTTCCTCCCGATGGATCTCGAATCGAATCGGCCGACCCCGGGTCGTCTCGGTGCATGCTGTGGCGGGTGCGGTTTGCGACTGCGCCCGCGGGCGCGGCGGGCGGTGTCGAACTCGGCGAGGAGTCTCCCTGTCCCGAGTTCCGGAAACCGTCTATGGCTGGCGTTTCGAGAACCTTGCGATTTCGCCGCGGCCGGAGCGCACCCGTCGCTCCGTCTCGTGCCGCGCTTTCGCGTTGGCGTCTCGCGATGGTCTTCGTCGCCGTCGTGCTCTCGGCCGGTTTTCTCGTCGTCGACGGTACACCCATCGACCGCGCCACCGATCTCGCTCACGCGTACCTACTCAAGTGGCCGAACGAAGCCGTGCGGAAGCACGTCGTCGAGGAGATGGCGAAGCGTCGGTCGCCGCGCAGCGTCCCCCGTCTCGTCGCCGAGCTGTCCTCGCGAGATATCGCTCACCAAGCCTCCGCGGCGCTCGCGGAGTTCGGCGACGCCGCCATCGACCCGCTCGACGAGGCGACGAGGTCGTCGAACGAGCGCGTGCGCTACTGGGCGGTTCGTACACTCGGCGATCTCGGAGTTTCGGCGCAGCGCTCAGCGCCCTCGATCGTCGGCGCTCTCGATGACGCTAGCCCCCTCGTCCGTCACAATGCGATCTACGCGCTCGAGCTGATCGATCCGGTGCTCGCAGTCGACGTGTTGAGCGCGTTTGCGGAACGAGTCGAAATGCCGGAGTTCGATCGTGTTCTCGCCCTGCATTCGCTCGAAGCCCTCGGTACGGAGGCGCTCCCGGCGCGCAGTGCGCTCGAGAGGCTCTCCCGCATCGAATGCAGCAACGATATCGCGCGCGTGGCTCGGTCCGTCATCGCGACCTTCCCGCCCCGGCCGATCGACGCTCCTTTGAGGAGGAGTCCCTCCGGCTGAGCGTCACCGCGAGCCTTCGCGATACGAACGCCACCTCAGCACCGAGCCATCGCCGTGTCAGAGTTTCGTTTCGTCCACGCTGCGGATCTCCACCTCGACGCTCGGTTCGTCGGGCTCGGCCGCGCGTCTCCGGCCGTTGCCGAAGTCCTTCGCGACGCGTCGCTCGGGGCGTTCGACGCGCTCGTCGAGACGACGCTCGACTGCGGCGCGGCGTTTCTCGTGCTCGCCGGCGATCTCTACGACGGCGCGGATCGCGGCCTCCGAGCTCAGACGCGGTTCCTCCGGGGGCTCGAACGCTTGAGCGCGAGCGGGGTGCGGGTGTTCGTCGCGCACGGCAATCACGATCCGCTGGACGGTCGATCGGCGATCGACGCGTGGCCGGAAGGCGTTCACGTCTTCGGGTCGGACGCGGTCGAGAGCGTCTCCGTGCGGCGTGAAGGGACCGACCTCGCGGTCGTTCACGGAATCAGCTACGCGCAGCGCGAAGCGCGGGAGAACCTCGTCGAGCGGTTTGCGCGCGAGGAATCGTCGAATGCGTTTCAGATCGGCGTTCTCCACGCGCAGGTCGATCACCACCGCGAATCGTCACCGTACAGCCCCGCGACGGTTGACGATCTCATCGAGATCGGACTCGACTATTGGGCGCTCGGGCACGTCCACGGATTCTCAGTGCTGCGCGAGCGCGCGCCGACGATCGTCTATCCCGGGACGCCGCAAGGGCGGAGCCTTCGGCCGAGCGAATGCGGCCCCAAGGGAGTGGTGGTCGTCGACGTGAGAGACGGCAGCGTCGCCGGGCTCGAGTTCGTCCCTCTCGATCGCGCACGTTTCGAGAGACTCCGCGTTGCCACCGACGAGCTCGGCGACGTCGCGGCCCTGCGCACAGCGCTCGTTCGCGCCGCTCAGCTCGCGCAGGCGGATGCCGGTCGACGCGCGCTGGTCGTCCGCGCCGAGCTCTCCGGCCGCGGCGAATGTCTCCGCGCGCTCCGCCGATCGGTGGATCGAGAGGCTCTTCTCGACGAGCTCCGG
Source organism: Planctomycetota bacterium (assembly GCA_965223845.1). GTDB lineage: Bacteria > Planctomycetota > UBA8108 > UBA8108 > SXIK01 > CBDCXR01. Next base: position 1,180,067 of record CBDCXR010000004.1, read on the forward strand.
GAAGACGCCGCGGGAGCGGAGCCGCTCCTCTGGTGGGACGACGTCCGTCTGTCGGCGAACGACCGCGACCGCCGCCACCGGTTCGACACCGCGGGACCGCTCGCGCGCGAGCTCGGTCGCTTGGTGAGAGAACTCGAGGACGATCCCGCGCGTCTGGCGGAGTTCGTCGAGGACTCCTGCGCCGCGCTCGCGAACTCGCGCACGGGACGCCGCTCGCGCGCGAGTGTCTCGCCGTCAGCTCTGCCTTCCCTCCTTCGCAGCGCCTCGGAGCTGCTCCTCGAGCGAGTTGCGCGGGAGAGTCGCCGGTGATTCTCCGAGGGTGGTCCATCGATTCCTTTGGCGGTCTCGGAGGCGCCTTCGGCGACGGTCTCGACTCGGGTCTGAACGTCGTCACCGGTGCGAACGAAGCGGGAAAGTCGACCCTCTGGAGGTTCTTCGCCGGCGTCGTCTCCGGGTCCGGTGTGGGCGGGAAGGGAAGGCCGTCCCGCCGAGGACCGATTTCCTCGGGACGCGCGATCGTCGAGCTCGACGGCGAGCGTTACGCCCTCCCGTACGACGACGACGCACCCGACGAGGTGCGAGCGAAGCTCGAGGGAATCGTCGATCCGCACGTCTATCGTGCCGTCTACACGATCGAGCTCGACGACCTCCACGCGCTGACTGCGCTCACGGACGTCGCGCTCCGCGAGCGACTCTTCTGCGCGGGGCTCTTCGGTGCGGGCGGCACCGCGGGCGAGATCGAACGGGCGCTCACGCGCGACCTCGGCGAGTTGGTGCGCCCCCGCGGAAGCTCGCGGGTGGGCGACGTCGTCGCCCGGCTCGACGAGAACAGTCGCGCACTCCGTCGCGCCCGCACGCGGCTCGCTCGCCACGGAGAGATCCGTCGTACCGAGTCGGAGCTCGGCGATCGTCTCGCGGCGATCGAGCGTGACCTCGTGCACGTCGAGAGTGAGATCTCGATCTTCGAGCGGGTCGAGCATCTCCGGCCGATTCGACGCGAGCTCGAGCAGTGCCTCCGCGAGCTCACCGAGCTTTCCTCGACCGGCAGTGTGAGCGAAGAGCTCGGCGCCCGCTGGACGCGTCTCGAAGCCCGCCGGAGCGAGCTCGAGGCGAGCCTTGCGCGACTCGACGAGGAGCGAACTAGCTGCGAGCAGCGGCGGGGAAGAGTCGAATCGCGCGCGGCGGCGAAGGTCGCGACTCTCGCGCCCGAGATCGAGCGTTTGGCGGCCGAACGCGCGCGGTGGCGGGCCGATGGCGAAGCTCTCGCGGAGCTCGACGATCGGCTGCGCGCCGACGAGACTGCGCTCGAACGGGCGATGGCGCGATGGGAGCGCGTCGAGGCACGCCGAAGCGGTGGCGAAACTGACGGCGGTCTCCGGCCTTCGCGCATCCGTCTCGAACACGTTCACGTGGAGCTGCCGCCGCCGACACTCCGCCGGGAGCTCAGTTGCTGGGAAGAGCGGCTCGAGCGGACTCGAGCGCGTTCGCCGGACGCGGCGGTGTCGATTGGGCGGGATCGCACGGCACTCCTCGGAGACGGGTCGTGTTCCCGCTGGCTCGCGATCGGCGCTGGCGTTGCCGCGGCAGCCGTCGCGGGATCCCCCGGAGTCGGCGACGCCTTGTTGTGGACTCTCCTCACCGGAGTGACTCTCGCGATCGTCGTCCTCCTCGCGCGTTCGGCGATGCCTCGTAGGAGGCCGAGCGGACCGTCGACGACGCGCCAACCGAGCGCGGATCGGCAGGCGACTGTTGCCGCGTGGCGCCGGTGGCGGCGGGCGCATCGCTTGCCCGGTGGCGTCTCGCCCCGCCGAGCGAAGGTCTGGCTCGAGCGCGCGTGGGACGCGCGTCACGCCGCGGCCCGGCGCGACTCGACGCGAGCCGAGCGGGATCGGCGGCGCGGTGCAGTCGACGATTGGATCACGCGCGCGCGAGAAGTGTGCGATGCCGTCGGCATCGAGTTCCCCGCCGGCGTCGACGATCAGTGCGCGTTGGTGGCGCGGCTCGAGAGCGACGCCGTTCAGGCCGGCTCCGCCAAGGTCGAACTCGCGAAACTCGAGATCGAGATCAGACGCATCGACTCGCAGAATCGCGTTCTCTGCACGCGTGTGGAATCCACTGAGAGAGCGCAGCGACAGCTTCTCGCGGCCGCGAACGCGGAGAACGGAGCGGATCTCGAGGAGAAGATCGCGGGCTCGCGGCAACGCGCGGAGCTCGAGCGGGCGGCCGGTCGGCTCGAGCGTCAGCTCGACGTCGCTCTCGACGGACGGCGCGACGCGCCGCGACTGCGAGACGAGCTGGCACGCGGAGATTCCGGGGCGCGCCAAGGTGAGCGCTCTCGGCTTGACCGCGAGCACCGTCGCCTTTCCTCGGAGCGCGACGAGACCATCCGACGTCACCGCGATGCCGAGCGCGCCCGACGCGAGCTCGAGGAATCGACCGACGTGGCTGGCCTCGAGCTCGAGCGGACGGCCCTCGAGACCGAGCTCCGCGAGCTCTCCCGCGCCTGGCACACCGTCGCGTTCGCGCGCACCTTGCTCAGGAAGACCATCGAGAGGAGCGCAGAGCGGCGTCAGCGCGACGTGCTCGTCGAAGCTTCGGCGATGCTGCGCGAGATTTCCGCCGGCCGCTACACCGATATCGTCTGCGACTCGTCGCGACGCGAGATCGCGCTCCTCGACGGCCGTGGTGCGAGAGTCGAGACCGCGGTGCTCAGTCGGGGAACCGTGGAACAGCTCTACCTCGTGCTCCGGCTGGCCCTCGTCCTCGACCACGGCCGCCGCGGGGTCTCCCTGCCGGTGCTCCTCGACGACGTCCTCGTTCACTCCGATCCGGCGCGAGCGGCTGCGCTCGTCCGGATCCTCCAGCGCGTCGCGGAGAACCACCAGACGATTCTATTTTCGTGTCACCCGGCGGTGAGGCGTCTTCTCGAGCGGCACGGCGCTCGCGTGGTCGCGCTCGAGCGCGGGAGCGTCGTCGAGCGCGCCGCGCCCGCGGGCTCCGTCGTGAGCCACTCCTGAGCTCGTTCTCCGTCGAGATACCCGCGGTCGGACCGGGGAGTGTTCGCGGCGGATTTGGGCGCCGACGGGACCGGCGTCCGTGGTAACCTCGATCGCATATCGCGCCACCGCGAGATACCCGAACGGACCCCTGATCCGCGAGGTTCTTCGCTGCGATTCGCGGTCCTTCGAGCGGGCCGCGGCGGCGACCCGACTGCGGGCGACGGGGCAGCACAGGTGGGCATGCGACGGTTCCGTCGCATGCGAGCTCCCTGCCCAATCGAGTGGTTGTAGGATTCGTGACTTCTCCTTTCGACGTTTCCCCGGTCCTCTGGGCGACCATCGTCTTCTTGGCCGTCATCACGGTTGTGTGCGCGCGGCACGAAGAGCGCCGTCACGAGCGTGCCCTCGCGTACGTGAGGCCGGAGCTCGGTCGCGCCGCTCGCGTGAAGATTCTCGAGCGCCGGAGCGAATCGGCGATTCTGAGCGCGAGTCCCGCCCGGCTCTTTGCGCGTGGCCTGGCCCGCTTCAAGCTCGGTCGATGTGGCGGTGCGAGGGAGGACTTTCGCGCCGCGATTCGACTCCGGGAGAGCTTCGATCGCGCGCACGAGTTTGCCGGGCACGTCGACGTCGCCGTCGGAAGATTCGACCGCGCGGCGCTAGCGTACGCCGCGCTGAAAGAGGATGGTCGGCGCGAGCGCTGCGTCGCGAGTCTTCAGCGCATCGAGACACGCTTCCCCGATCCCGAACGTCGTCCGCCGGGGATTTCCGGTCTCCTCGCGGAAGTTCTCCCCGACGGATTCGCAGACGAGGCGCACGCATCGATCGCCGACGTCCTCGGGCTCAGCGATCCCTCCGCGCTCGACGAGGAGGCGATGGAGTGGGTTCTTCTCGATGCCCTCAGCGCACAGCTCGAGCAGGGCTTGACTTCCGGGTCGGCGGATTCCGTGTGCATGCTTCTCGTCGGCTATCTCGTCGAATCCGGCGCCGGACGATTCGTTTCGTCGAGCGATCTCGATCTCGGCGACAAGGAGAGCTTCGCCCGGTCTCTCACCACGATCGTCGAGCTCAGCTCCGGCGCTCTCGACGGGATGCGGTTTCGCCGCATCGAGGAGTCGGAAGATCCGGAGACGAAACTGGTCACGCTGCGTCTAGATGAAGCGCTGGTGTCGGCGCCCGTACGGACGAAGAAGCGACGCGAGCGTCTCGACGACATCACCGGCGCACTGAATGAGCTCGCGCAGTCACGCGGTGTCGAGCAGCGATTCGCCGCCTACGAAACCTGCCGGCCCGGCGAGTCCTTCGTCGTTTTTCTCGAGCCCAGTCAGCACGAGCGGCTCGCCGCCGTCGTTCCTCCTCCGATCGAGTAGCTTCGCCGGAGACTGGCGGGCCGGGAACGAAAGAAAGTTCCATGCCGGACTCGTACGACGGGATCGTCATCGGCGCGGGGCACAACGCCCTCGTTCTGCATGCGTACCTCGCTCGCGCGGGGCTCTCCTGCGTGACGCTAGAGCGAGCGGAGCGGCCGGGCGGCGGACTCGCGACGATCGAATGGCCGGAGGGCTCGGGGTTCCGTCACAACGTACACTCGTTCTTTCACCGCGGGATCGATGGGATGCCGTGGTTCGAGGAGCTCGAGCTGGCGCGCTTCGGCGTCCGCTACTTGGAGCCCGAGCTCAACGTTTCCGTCGTCCTTCGCGACGGCCGCACTCTCGAGTGGTGGCGCGATCCAGAGCGCACTCTCGCGTCGATCGAGCGTTTCTCCGCGCGCGACGCGGCGACCGTCGCCCGTTGGCTGGAGGAGTTTCGCCCGATCGCGCGCGAGATCCTCGCCGTCGAGGCGAGTTCGACGCCACTCGCCCCGGCCGAGCGCCGAGCCTACCTCGAGCGCTCGAGCGCCGGGCGCCGGCTCCTCGAGGCGGAGCGGGAGTCGCCGCTCGAAAGGCTGGGGCGCGAGATCGAGAGCGAGGTCGTTCGCGCGGGCCTCCTCTTCTTCAACGGGCTCCGCGAGATCGATCTCCGCGCGCGGGGATTCGGCCCCGCCGTGCCGGCGCTCCTCGCATCGGGACGCATGGCGCAACTGTGCGTCGGGGGATCTGCGAGTCTCGCGCGCGGACTCGTCGCGGCGATCGAGTCGGTCGGCGGTGAGGTGCGCTGCGGAGTGGAACTCGAGCGCATTCTCGTCTCCGGCGGACGCGCGGTGGGAGTGCGGCTCCGGAGCGGCGAGGAGATTCAGGCTCGACGCTTTGTCGCATCGGGAGTGAATCCGCAACAGACGCTTCTCGATCTGATCGCTCCCGAGGATCGTCCGCGCCGCATCGGACGACGGGCGCGGGGGTTTCGATACAACCGCATCGCGCCGCTCTTCGGACTCCACCTCGGTCTCTCCGAGCCGCCCGAGCTCACGGCGTACGATGGCGCGGCCGTCCACCCGTTGATGTTCGTCCTCGGTCTTGAAGGAACGGGGGACGTCGAGGCGATGCTGAAGGCGCACGATGCCGGTGCGCGACCGCCGTTTCTCGCGTGGGGTGCGACGCCGACTCGATTCGACGAAAGTCAGGCCCCACGGGGACGACACACCGCGTTCTTGTGGCAGAAGGTTCCCTACGCGCTCCTTGGCAATCCGTCACAGTGGGAACGCGAGGCAGAGGCCCACGCCGATCAGCTACTCGCGCGCTGGGCCGAGTTCGCGCCGAATCTCGTTCGAGCGGGAGTGATCGAGCATCGCTTCCACCGCACGCCGCTCGACACCGTTCGCTCGCTCCCCAACCAGGCGAACGGGGATCTCCTCGTCGGATCCCTCGCCGGGGGGCAAGTCGGGTACCACCGCCCGTTCGCAGGCGCCGGACAGTACCGCACTCCGCTCGAAGGTCTCTATCTCTGCGGCGGCTCGACTCACCCGGGGGGTAACATCACCGGGCTCTGCGGTCACAACGCGGCTCGGGTCGTCGCCGCGGATCTCGGCTTGCGGCTCCCGAGCGAGAACGAGGTGTCGCCGGCTCCGTCGTCGATCGGCACTCGACCGCCCTTGCGCGTGCGACGTCTGCGCGAGTCCGACATCGAGTTCGGGCTCTCGCTCTCTCGCATCGCGGGGTGGAATCAGCTCGCAGGAGATTGGGAGCGCCTGCTCGCCCTCGGCGCCGGGGGCTGCTTTCTCGCCGAGTGGGATGGCGAGCCGGCCGGGACAGTGACCACATGTTCCTACGGTGAGATCGGGTGGGTCGGGATGGTCCTCGTCGCCCCGCGCTTTCGCCGGCGCGGAGTCGCGTCTCGCCTCGTTCGAACGGCGATCGACCACCTCGATGGCCACGCGGATCGCATCGCGCTCGATGCGACCTCTGCCGGGAGGCTCGTCTACGCGCCGCTCGGGTTTCGCACGTCCGACCGGATCGAGCGCTGGGTGCGGCGACCGGGCGCACGGCGAACAGCGCCGCCGGCTCGTTCGCGCGCAGGGTCGCCGCGCCGACTCCACCGCGTGTCGCGTCCCCTTCTCGACCTCGACGCGGAAGCGTTCGGTGCGGATCGCGCGAAGCTACTGGCCGGATGGCTGCGCGACGGCCCACCGTTCGCGGGTTCCCTGTGGCGCGGCGGGCGAGCGGAAGGCTTCGCTCTCGCGCGCCGAGGACGTCGATACTTCCACATCGGGCCGATCGTCGCTCGCGACCGCAGAGTCGCTGAGTCTCTTCTCGACGATGCCCTCTGCGAGAGCGGGACGAGCGGAGTTGCGATCGATGTCCCCGTTCGCGATTCCGCCTGGATCGAGCTCCTGCGCCGGTCGGGATTCCGCCCCGAGCGGCGCTTCGTGCGCATGGTGAGATCTGGCTCGAGTGAAGACTCGACGAAGATGGGCCGCGGCGAGTGGCAATGGGCGATCGCCGGTCCGGAGTTCGGGTGACGGAGTGCCGGACGCGGGACGTTTACTCCGGACGGCTGCGCGTTCGGCGTCGCAAGCGTCCGAAACCGAAGCGCGAGCGGCGCTCTCGCGCGCGCTGAAAGACGTCGATGAGCTCCGTGCAGAATTCGCGCGCCGTCTGGTACCGGGCTTCCGCTTTTGGGGCGAGCGCCTTGAGAACGATCTCATCGAGGCCGTCGAACTTGATCGTCTGAGGCGCGAGCTCCGACGGGGGCTCGACAGGGTTCTTGAGAATGCTCTCGTAGACGTCCTGAGCCGTCTCACCGGTATGAGGGCGAGTTCCCGTCAGGCACTGATAGAGGAGAACGCCGACGGCGTAGAGGTCGGTGTAGCGCCCGAGCCGCCCACCCACGAACTGTTCGGGGGGCATGTAGTGCCGGCTTCCGAGCCCACGCGCGTCCTTCCCCGCCGGGAGGGCGAGCGAGGTGGCGATTCCGAAGTCGAGAATCCTCACGCTCTCGCGGCCGCGGTCGGAGAGAAGCATGACGTTCGCCGGCTTCAGGTCACGGTGGATGATGCCGTTTCCGTGCGCCGTCGACAGCGCCCGGAGGCACTTACGAACGATGTTGTACGTCCGCTCCACGTCGAGCTTCTTCTCGCGTTTGAGCACGCTGCCCAGAGTTTCACCGGGGCAGTAGTCCATCGTGTAGTAGAGCCGTCCGTTCTTCGTGGCGCCGAAGTCGCGGATTTGGACGACGTAGCGGTGGACGATGCGCTTCGCGGTGAGGATTTCGTTGAGGAATCGATCCTTCACCTTCTGCTCGCCGCTCAGCGACGGGTGAACGATCTTGAGCGCGATGCGGCCTTCGGGGCCGTCGAGGCTTTCGGCGAGAAACACGGTGCCGAATCCGCCGAGCCCCAGGATGTCGACGATCCGATACCGATCCGCGACGGTCGTGCCGATCAGCTTGCGCGCGAGCTGTCTCGCCCGCTGCTTCGCGGTCGCGGGGCGACTCACGGGCGACGGGTCAATTCGAGATGGGGCGTCGGAGGGCTTCATAGTAGAAATCGTCTAAGACGCGGAGTGCCGTTCGGATTTGTTCGCGCACGAATCGGCGCACGGAAACAAACCGCGCTCTCCGATCGCTATTCTGCCCCAGTGAGAGATCGTTGTCATCGCTGCGAGTCGCACGCACGGTCGGGTGCCGCGTGCGGGCAGCGAGGTTCGCAGGGACCGGGCTAGAGTTCAGGCAAGCGGCGTGCCGGCGGCGTTTCGCGCTCGAGCCGGACGATGACCGTTTCGTGACGGAACCGTCGCTCCTCTCGACCGGGCGCGGTGGAATCAGCGGTGAGTTCCAGGTTAGCATCGCGCGAGTCTTCAACGCCGCCCGGCGCAGCCGTCTCTTTTCCGCGAACCATTTCCGCGAGCTCACCATGACCGCAGACGACTCGGATTCCGTGCGCGACCTCGTTCTCGTTATCGCGGAAGGGGGCGAGACGCGGCGCGCGGTCCTGTCCGGTGTCGGTCCTTGGTCGATCGGTCGAGGCGAGGCTTGCGACGTCGTCGTCTCGAACCGGCGTGCGTCGCGAATTCACGCTCGACTGACCCGAACGCCGCAGGGCTTCGTTGTCGAAGACTGCGAGTCGAGCACGGGGCTCTCGGTCGACGGCGAGAAGGTCACTCGACGGCTCGTTCGGGAGGGAAGCACGATCGGGATCGGCGACGCGCGCATCGGCGTCGGTCGCGCGCCCGGGCGCGAGTCTCCCCCGGCGCCCGCACGGGAGGAAGCTCCAGCGGCCGACGACAAGACCTCCGCCGCGCGACGAGAGCCGCCGGCGAATCGCGCGGGATCTCCGCGACGAGCGGGGAGCGAGCGTCCGCGACCGGCGCGTCGCGGCGCGCGGGCGGGGCGTTCACGGTCGATCGTGGGGCCGATCATCGTCCTTCTCGTGTTCGGCGCGGCCGGCGGGGGGGTGTGGTGGATCCTCGACCGAGATGACGCGGCCGACACGGAGCCCGAGAGCGCCGGCGGCGGGTCATCGACGGCGAGTACGCCCACGGGGTCGCCCACGATCGATCTCGAAGGTCTCACCGACGCCGGATCGGCGCAGGCGGAGGCGGATCTCGAATCTCTCATCCGAGACGCGCGGCGGGGCGAGAGCGTCGATGTGACGAAGCGCCTTGAGACCATCCGGCGCGATTTTCCCGACACCTACGCCGCGCACCAAGCCGAGCGGTACCTCGCGGTGGTGCGCGCCGCGGACACTCGGCAGCGACAGTTCCTCGAGCGCGCGCGAGAGATGCTCGAGAACGACATTCTCGACAAGAAATACTCACGCGCCGTATTGGCCGCGGCGGTGCTTGCCGAAGCCGAGCGTGAACAGGATGGCTCCCGGTGGGCGCGGCGCGCGACCGGGTACCGGGAGGCCGCGCTCGAGCGGTTTCGCGAACTCGAGGGTGAGCTCAGTCGCCTCACTTCCGATGGGAAGCCGGACGACGCCATCCGCCGGCTCATCGCCGCCGCACCCGAGCTCGGGGGACTCGATGAGTTTCAGTCCGCTCTCCTTCCCTACCTCGAAGCAGGGCTCTCCGGAGTCGACCGCGACGGCGGCGCGAGCGGCGAGATCACACCGCGCGTCATCGAAGTGCGGAACCGAGCCTCGGTGGCGTTCGAACGCTGCCGCTTCAGCGAACTGGTCGCGCTTCAGTTCGAGCTTCTGGCGGAGAATCCGCCTCCGGAGTTCCGTCTGCAGGCCTTCGAAGGACTCGTCAACGCATTCTATTGGCAGCGCATGCTGCGCGATTTCTTCGAGTTCGTCCGGAAGGAATCGGCGGAGGTCGAGCTCGTCCGCGGGCGCGTGCTCAACGTGGTGAGCGCCGACGCCGACGGGATCGCGTTCGAGCTCCGGAACGATGGTGCGAGTGCGCGCTTCACTCGCGGATGGGAAGAGATGCCCGCCGCGACGAAGTTTCGACTCTTTCGCGCGGCGCGTCTCCGGAGCGAGGGCTTGATCGGTCTCGCCTTATTCGCGCTTTCGAACAGCGACGAAGACGGCGCGCACAACGCACTCGTGCGTCTCCACCGCATCGACCGAAGTCGTCCGCTCGCAGCCTCGATTCTCTCTCGACACCGCGGGATTCCCGTCCCGGATGACGGATTCGTCGAATTCGAAGGACGCCTGCTCACGCGCGCCGAGAAGACCGCCGCGCTCGCCGCCCGCCGACAGCGGCACGAGGAGAAGCTCGCCGCGGCGCGGCGGCTGCGCGAGTTGAAGACGAGCAATCGACTCGGGGCCTTCCTCACGAGCGCGATCGAGCTTCGGAGCAAGGGGTCGTTCACGCTCGCGCAGTCGATCTTGCGCGAGATCGTTCGGCAATACCCGAAGAGCGATTCGGCGAAAAAGGCGGCGGAGCTCGCGGTCGATCCGCTTCTCCAAGTGCACAGTCTCGCCGAAAACGGCCGTGCCGAGAATCGGCTCGACATACACATCCTCGGAGACGGCTACCCGTATGACGACGACTACCAAGAGGGGTTCTACAATTCCGCCGTCCTGACGAAGAATCTGATCCTAGCGACCCAACCGTTTCGCGAATACGCGTCCTACGTCAACATCTACGCCGTGAACGCGGGATCGACCGAACGCGGGCTCGATCGGAAGCCGGGCGAAGTGGAGCGAGAGACCGCGTTCGACGGGATCGTCGAATGGGATCGATTCACGGTGAACCGCGGGAAGGTCCGCGAGTTTCTCGGTCGACTCGGTGAGCCCGGGAAGGATCAGCAGGCCGTCGTCATCGGGAACGACTACGCCGGAGTCTCGACGGGCGGCGGGGGCGTCGCGTGCTGCTGCAAGACTTCGCTCAGCGTCGTAGTCCACGAGATCGGTCATTCGTTTGCGGGTCTCCGGGACGAGTACGACTACGAGCCGGGGAACGATCCCAATCGACCGAAGCCCGAGGGGCGAGACGTGCGGTTGCCAACGAAGGCGTTGCCGCCGAATGCGATGCAAGGATCCGATCGAGACGATGTGCTCGAAAAAGTGCTCTGGCGCCACTGGGTAAACGCTCCGGAGGACAAGATCTGGAACGGATCGAAGGTCGGAGTCTTCGAGGGCGCCGACCGAAAGCCGGTGAATCACTGGCGGCCGCAGGCCGACTGTCGAATGCGGAACGCCGGATCCGAGTTTTGCGTGGTCTGTATGGAACAGATGGTACTCACGCTCTACAAGTACGTCCGTCCTATCGACGAGGTCGAGCCGGCGGAAGCCACCGTCGCCGTCTCCCGGCAGCAGACCGCCGAGTTTCGGGTCTATCCGATGAAGCCCGAAGGCCGGTTCCTCGAGGTCGCCTGGCATATCCAGGAGATCAGCGCTGCGGAGGAGGGAACGACGGTCGTCGTCGAGAAGCGAAAGGGCGATCCCGTGCGAAAGCGCTACCGGCGCGTCGACGCGAACGGCCGCGTGATCGAGGGAGCGCTCATCGAGGGGCGAAAGCTCCGCAAGGGACGCTATCGCCTGCGCGTCGACGTGCGCGATACGACGCCGTGGGTTCTCAAGGACGACGCCGGCCGGCTCACCCAGACGCACGAGTGGACCCTCGAGGTCCCGTAGTCGTAGAAACCCGGGTCGCGCTCGCGCGATCGTTACCCCGGCTTCTCCCCGCCGTTCTCGGCGGCCGCTGACGTCTCGCGCCGGCGTTCGCGAATCTCGGCTTGGATCCGCTCGCAGAACGCGTCGAGCGGTTCGGCGCCGCGATCGCCTACGCCGCGTTCCCGTACGGACACGGTGCGCGCGTCGGCGTCCTTTCCTCCGACGACGAGCAGGTAGGGCACGCGATCGTCGACGCCGATTTTGATCTTCGCCTGAACGCGATCATTGCTCTTGTCGATGCTCGCGCGGACACCGATCGCGCGGAGTCGCGTGAGAACTTCAGCGGCGTAATCGAGGAACTTGTCGCTGATCGGAAGCACGCGCACTTGCTCCGGCGCGAGCCAAGTCGGAAACGAGCCCGCGAAGTGCTCGATGAGAATGCCGATGAACCGCTCCATCGATCCGAAGGGCGCTCGGTGCACCATCACGGGGCGATGGGACTTGTTGTCCGCGCCCACGTAGGAGAGGTCGAATCGCTCGGGGAGGTTGTAGTCGACCTGGACGGTTCCGAGCTGCCATTCGCGACCGAGAGCATCGGAGACGACGAAGTCGATCTTCGGTCCGTAGAACGCCGCTTCGCCGGGTTCTTCGGTAAACGGGACCCCGAGACCCTCGACGGCCTCACGGCACGCCGCCTCGGCTTTGTCCCAGACCGCCGGATCGCCGGTGAACTTGTCGCCGTCCGGATCGCGGAGCCCCACGCGCACGCGGTAGTCCGAGAGCCCGAGCGTGCCGAGCACGAGCCGGACGAGCCCGAGGCAGCCGCGAATCTCTGCCGCCACTTGATCCTCCGCGCAGAAGATGTGGGCGTCGTCCTGCGTGAAACCGCGAACGCGAGTCAGTCCGTTCAGCTCGCCCGACTGCTCCCAGCGGTAGACCGTCCCGAACTCCGCGAGACGGAGGGGAAGATCGCGGTAGCTCCTTGGCTCGGACGCGTAGATCTTGATGTGGTGCGGGCAGTTCATCGACTTGAGCAGATAGCCCTCGATCTCGCCCGTCTCGAGCCGGTTCGCGAGCTCCGCGCACGAAGTCCCCTCCTCCGCGAGCCGATCGAGGCACTCGCGGTGAATGAGCGGCGGGTACTGACTCTCGCGGTAGTACGGGAAGTGGCCGCTCGTCTTGTAGAGCTCGACCTTGCCGATGTGCGGGGTGTAGACCGTGTGATATCCCGCCTCGATGAGCTCCGCGCGGATGAACTCTTCGAGTTCGCGGCGGACGACCGCGCCGTTCGGCGGCCAGAGAATGAGCCCCTGACCGACCACGTCGTCGATGTGAAAGAGGCCGTGGCGCTTCCCGAGCGTGCGGTGATCTCTCTGCCGGGCCGCTTCGAGACGTTCGAGATGCGCCTCGAGATGCCGGCGGTGCGGGAACGCCGTGCCGTAGACCCGCGTAAGACGATCGGAGCTCGCATCGCCGTGCCAGTAGCTCGAGGCGATGCTCATGATCTTGAACGCGCCGATGCAGCCGGTGTGGGGAACGTGCGGCCCGCGGCAGAGATCCTCCCAGTCTTCGCCCGGAGTGCCGGTCGCATACCACGAGAGAGTCTCGGCGCCGGCCTCCGCGATCGCGCGCTCGGCGTTGTCGAGCTTGTATTTGCTGCCCTCGGCTTGGAGTTTCTCGAGCCCCGCGGTCGCCGGAAGATCGTACCGTTGGAACGGCCGCTTCTCCTCGACGATCTTCCGCATCTCCTTCTCGATCGCGTCGAACTCGGTCGAGCTGAGCGGCTCGTCGCCGGGAAACGCGATGTCGTAGTAGTACCCGTCGTCGACGGGCGGACCGTAGACGAGAAGCGCTCCGGGATGGAGACGCTGAATGGCCTCCGCCATCACGTGCGCGCAACTGTGACGGATCAGCGTGAGGGCGTCCGCCGAAGGCTCCTGCTTGGCGGAGGCGGTCGTCACGATCGCGACTTTGGCGTCGTCCGTGATCTCGGTGTCGAGATCGGAGAGCTCCGAGTCGATCCGCGCGCCCAGCGCCGCCTTCGCGAGCCGAGGGCTGATATCCGCTGCGACCTTCGCCGGGGTCACCGACTCGTCGTATGTGCGGACGCTTCCGTCCGGGAGAGTGATGCGAGGCATGCGGGCTCGTTCCCTTCACTGCGGGCCCCGTCGCGGCCTCATCACCGCGTCTCGGCCGCGCGCGAGAAGCGCGGATTGTAGCGCCGCGGCCGACCGGCTGGCAAGGAGCCGGCCGGCCGCGCTCGCTTCCTCGCGTCGCGGGTCAGGGCAGCTCGCGAACTTCGATGTTCTTCAGCTTCACGATCGTATTGCCGTGGTGCATCTGAAACGCGAAGTAACCTTCCTGATGCGCGTCGTTGCGGTGAACGACGACGACCTTTCCGTTCAGCTTCACGACGAAGCGGTCATCGACGGCGATGACGTGGAGATTGAACCAAAAGTTGCCGTCGTCCTTGGCCTTTTCGTAGCCGAGGTGGCGCTTGATGTCCTTATCGAGAAGGGTCGGCTGGGGGTAAAACGTTCCGCTCCGCTTCGGATCGCCGTCGTAGCCGTTATTGATCTGCGCCTCGTACCCGATCGGCCAGTTCTTCCACTTCCCGTCCTTCAGGTTTGCGGGCGAGCAGCGAAAGTACATGCCGCTGTTTCCGTTCGGATCGATATTGACGTCCGCGCGGTACTCGAAGTTTCGGAATTGGCGCTTCACGTAGTAAATGTGGCTCGAGCCCTTTTCCCACGTCCCCTGAAGGATTCCACCCGGCTGCACCGTCCAGTGGCGGCGAGTCTTCGCCGTGTCGTCGGTCGTCTCCCAGTCGGTGCCGAAATTGAGGGACTCGCCGTTGAAAATGCGCGTCCACTCCGAGCGCACCGGCGCGTGGCCGACGCTCAGCTTGGCGGCGAACTCGTCCTTCGACTTGCGGACGTCCTCCTTGAGCGCCCAGCGGATGCCGGCGAGGAGGTGCTCCTGGTAGAGCGGATTGTCCCAGACGTCTTCGCGGTGGCCGAGTGACGTGTAGAACACGCGTCCTTCGCCGTGCGGCTTACACCAGGCGACGGGATAGTCGCCCTTCGTCACGTCGTGGCCGCCCTTCACGGGCGCCTCCTTGAGGCGAAGGATGACGTGGATGTTGTCGCGGGAGTAGTTCTTGAAGATGTAGATCTCGTCCTTGATACGCCAGGGCGACGGCAGCATGCGCGCGGCGGGATGGGCGGGATCCTCGAGCTCGATCGTGACATCCTCGTGCCACGGGTGCCCGTTGAACGAGCCGCCGATCATTTCGTAATAGGGAGCCCAGTCCTTGTACGTATCCGTCGCCGAGTGCGTACCGATGAACGCGCCCCCCGCATTGACGAATTCGATGAGAGCGTTGCGATTCTCCTCGCTGAGTGGGAACTGTTTCAGGTCTCCGGTCGTGTTCGCGAAGAGAACTCCGTCGAACGACTCGAGCGCTTCGGGAGTGATGAATGCGACGGAGTCCGTGAAGACGACCTCGAACGCGTTCGAGCGCCGAGCGATCTTCATCATGACCGTCGCGGCGTGCTCGCAGGAGCTGTGGTGGAACCCGGCGGTGCGATTGACGACGAGGAGGCGAGGTTTGTCGGCGGCGCTCGCGAGCGCCGGCAGAGCTGCCAAAAGAAGGACGAGAATCGATCGGACGAGCGGCATGGAGTTCTCCTTCGTCTTGTGAGTGCGGGGCGACACGACCACGTGTCTCCACGCCGGAGGGGGGAACGCGCCCATTGTCTCGGCGCGCGACGGGAGAGAAAAGTCCGAAGCGTCTCTCAAGTCTCGCCGTAGGCCCAATCGAGCCACGGAAAGAGCGCCTCGAGCTCCGCGGTCTCGACGGTTCCTCCGCCCCAGAGCCGGAGCCCCGGAGGCGCGTCGCGGTAGGCGCCGATGTCGAACGCGACGCCTTCGTCTTCGAGCCTTGTCGCGATCGCCTTCGCCCTGCTCGCCTGCGCTTCCGCCGGGAGGGCGGAGAACGCGGGCGCGACGATGCGCAGGCAGATCGACGTCGAGGAACGGTAGAGCGGATCGGCGGCGAGAAAATCGACCCAATCGGTGCGACTCACCCAGTCGCTCACCGCGTCGAGGTTCTCGCGGCTTCGCGAGCGAAGCGCGGCGGCTCCACCGATCGCCTCGACCCAGCCGAGGCCGTCGAGGTAATCTTCGACGCAAAGGAGCGATGGCGTGTTGATCGTGTCGCCGCGGAAGATCCCTTCGATCAGCTTTCCTCCCTTCGTCAGCCGAAAGATCTTCGGCAGCGGCCACGGAGGTGAGTACGACTCGAGTCGCTCGACCGCGCGCGGGCTGAGAATCAGCATTCCGTGCTGAGCCTCGCCGCCCAGAACCTTCTGCCAGGAGTACGTCGTCGCGTCGAGCTTCTCCCACGGCAGCTCCATCGCGAACGCCGCGGACGTCGCATCGCAGATCGTAGGCCGCCCCGATCGGCCGGAATCCAATCGCCGTCGGGAAGACAAACTCCCGAGGTCGTCCCATTCCATACGAAGACGACGTCGCGGGTGAAATCGACTGCGGTGAGATCCGGCAGTTCGCCGTACTCGGCCTCGAGCACGCGCGCGTCAGAAAGACGAAGCTGCTTGACGACGTCCGTCACCCAGCCGGACGAAAAGCTCTCCCACGCGAGCAGGTCGACCGGTCGCTCGCCGAGGACCGACCAGAGGATCATCTCGACCGCGCCCGTATCGGAGGCGGGAACGATCCCGATGCGGTAGTCGGGAGGAACATCGAGAAGCTCGCGCGTGCGATCGATCGCCTCGCGCAGTTTCGCGCGCCCGGCTTTCGAGCGATGCGAGCGCCCGACGCAAGCGTCTCGGAGCGCTTCGACGCTCCATCCGGGACGCTTCGCGCACGGACCGGACGAAAAGAAGGGACGAGCGGGCTTCGCGGTGGGCTTCATGATTCGGTGGGCAGCGAGGGACGAAGAGCGTCCGCGCGCGCTCGGAGACGCCGCCGGACGGGAAAATTCGAGCGGTGAGTCTACCGAGGCGATCCGGCGATTCCTCGACAAATCTCCCCGCTCTCGCACCCTCGATCCAACCCTCTTCGCCGCCGGACGTAGCGGTAACTCCCGCGCGCTGAACCGGAACCCCCGATCGGCCGATAGAACCCATTACCTGTCCGTTCGATCGCCGAATCGGACCGACGCCCGGACGTACGGCGCGGTGTGAACCACGGCTCCCCCGGCAGCTCGAACCGGCTCAGATTGAGGTGGGACATGAGAGGAATCTCGATCCGAATGATCGCGGCGACCGTCGTCGCACTGGCCGTCGGTTGCGGTGGCGGTGGGGGCGGGGGAGGCGGCGGTACGACGAGCGGAAACGCGCGTCCCGTCGTTCCTCACGAAGAGGGGAAGGACGCTTGCATCGAGATCAGCGTCGTTCAGAGCTCGACGGAGCAGCCCGCCGCGGTATCGCTCTTTTTTCAGGTCGAGAACTGTCGCGGCGACCCGGTGCGCGACCTCGTCGACGACAGCTTCACGATTTTCGAGAACGGCGCGCAGGTGTCGAGCTTCGAGAGCCGCCACCAGATTTTCTGTAAGGCGCAGCAGTTCCGTTCGTTCAATCTGCTTCTCCTCGACCTCAGCGCGAGCGTCATCGGTGAGGACGGGGGCGGTATCGATCGCCTGAAGGAAGCTGCGGGCGGGTTCGTCGACAGCATTCTTCTTCCGGTCCGGGACGACGACGGCAACGCGCACGACACCGACGTTCAGCGTGTCGCCATCTACTGGTTCGACGGTTCCGCGACGATTTATCCGCTCGTCGACTTCACCGACGATCGAGCGGCACTTCTCGACGGCGTCGCGTCGCTCGACGCGTCGTTCGCGATCGACAATTCGACGAATCTCTACGGCTCGGTGATGATTGGGGTCGACACGCTCAACGCGGCGCGGAGCCGAGCGCGGAGCCGAGAGGCGATTCCGTTTACGATCGGCTCCCTCACGATTTTTACCGACGGCACCGACCAGGCCGGCCGCGCGACGCTCGCGAACGCCCTTCGCAAGGTGACCGCGTATGACAACTACGTCTTTACGATCGGGCTTGGACGGGAGATCGACGCCACTGTTCTCCACCAGATCGGGAAGTCCGGCTCGAAGATCATCCCGCCGGGCGCGACCCCCGAGGACGAGCTTCGCGGCATCGTCGACGCCTTTCGCGATTTCGGCGAGCGGATCGAGGCGATCGCGAACAGCTTCTATCTGCTCAAGTACTGTTCGCCGAAACGAGCCGGCACGCACACTCTCACGCTCGTCGCGACGCGCGGGGAGGAGACCGGCCAGGCTTCGAGTCGGTTCCGTGCGGACGGATTCGAGTTCGGCTGCGTGATTCCGGACGGCACGCCGCTCAGCGAATGCGCGCGGTAGTTCGAGCCTTCGCAAATCCTTAGGAGAGGATCTGCGTCAGCTTCTCCGGATCGCGGCCGAAGCGTTCGCGGAACTCACCGACCGTCGGACGGAGCCGCACTTCGACCTTCGCGTCGTGGTGGAGGGCGATCGACTCCAAGCGATGGTCGAGGTACGGATTACGAAACCGCGTGAGTGTTTCTTCCGCGTACTCGCGTACTCCGGCGACCCGTCCGTCTAGGGTCGCGACGATTTCGTCGAAGAGGAGCTCGCGGAGCCATTCTCCGATCGCAGGATCCTCGACGGCTTCGCGGACCGTGTCGAACCCGAGCGGCATCGCCTTCGTGACGAGTGCCGAATGTGCGCCGTTGAGGACTCTCACCTTTCGCAGGTGATACGGTGCGACGTCGGTCGTACGGATGATCGCCGGATGATCGAAGAGCGCGCGAGCCCGCGGTAGGTCCTCGATGACCCAGAGCGCGTATGGCTCGGCGCAGGTGACGAGCGCGTCGGTTGCGAGAAGCGGATGCTCGTCGGGGGGGCCCGGGACGATTCGGTCGACGAGTGTGTTCGGCCACGTACACTCACTCGAGATCCAGCGGCGGGTCCCGTTGTCGACACCCCAGCGCGTCGCGAGCTCGAGGACGACCGAGCGCAGTCGATCGGCGTTGTTCTCGAACAGCTCGCAGGGAAGGACGGTGAGCGGTGGCGATCCGCTTCTCGCACGGTGGGCGAGGCACGCGAGCAGCTTCGCCGGGAACGATCGCGGGGGGAGATCGTCCGGCGCGTCTCGTGGATCGAGGTCGTATCCCTTCTCCGTCGTGTTCGAGACGATCCAGGCGAGCTCGGGACTCGCCGCGACGCGGAGGATCTCGTTCCACGCGTCCGCAGCCGCGAGCGCGCGGGAAACGCTTGCGACGGTCTTGATCGACTCCGCGGCTTTTCCGTCGACCAGACCGCGCACGATGACGTGGTAGCGCCCTCTCTGACGCTCGAGGGCGTCCGCGCGCGTCGTTCCCATCGACTGGACGACGACGACGCTCCCGGCGTCCTGTCCACTGGCGTTCGCCTCCTCGACGAAGAGATCGACGAACGCACGGAGGAAATTCCCCGTTCCAAACTGGAGGATCGTCTCTCGCTGATCCATGAAGACTCACCGGCAGAGGAAGAAACGCGAACTGTAGCGAATCCACTCGGGCGGCGACAGGAGAAACGGCGGGGCGCGAAGCTACCGGCCACCGCTGCGTTTCTCGGGGCCGCGCCCTGCGCTTGCGTTTTTCCCGCGCCGCCCGAAGATGCGAACGACCACCGCGTCGGTCCTCGGCTGTCCGCCGACCGGTGGGGCAGAAGTACCGCCCCGAGAATGGAGTCGCAGCGTGACCATGAAACTGGCCCTCAGGATCGCGATCGGTCTCTCCGTGCTCGTCGGCGTCTTGCTTCTCGGCGGACTCCTCTGCCCGAGTGGCTGGGACGTTCAGCGTGAGATTCGCACCACCGCGGAGCCCACTGTCGTTTTCGCGAAGGTCGCCGACTTCCGAGAGTGGGATCGCTGGTCGCCGCGAACGCGGGGAACCGAGTGGGACGTCGAGACGTCGAGCGAGGGACCCCACGGCGCCGTGGGCGCCGAACGCACGTGGAAGGGAGACCGGGTCGGCTCGGGACGCATGACCGCCACCGCGGTCGATTCTCCCCGGGAGTTCGCCTACGAGCTCGACGTCGGTGGAATGTACTCCGGTGCCGGTGTCGTCTCGATCGAGTCTGACGGGGACACGACGGTCGTCCGGTGGCGCGAATCGGGCGATGTCGGCTACGACCTATTTAGCCGTTATTTCATGCTCGCGATGGACTCGATCGTCGGCGCCGAGCTCGAGCGAGGACTCGAGCGTTTGCGAACGGTGGTCGAAGACCCCGGTGCCGGAGGCGGTGTCGGCGAAGGTGAAGCTCCCGCCGATGGAAATGCGAAGGACGGAGCCGAATCGACGGACGCTGACGGGGATGCGCCGTCAACAAACTCCGCCGAAGCCCCGCGCTGAACGACGACCGTCACTCGGCGCCGAGAACGTCGCGAAGCTGGGCGACCGAGATGTTTCCTCCGCTCAGCACCACGCCGACCTTTCGACCCCGGAGCGAGTCACGGAGCCGAATCGCAGCGGCGAGAGCGGCCGCACCCGCTCCCTCGGCGAGCGAGCGCGTCTTTTCGAGGTAGAGCCGAACCGCCCGCCGAATGTCCTCCTCGCTCACGAGGACGAAGTCGTCGAGTCTCTCGCGGAGCACGGACTGCGTCAGGCTGAAGGAGCTCTGTGTCGCGAGCCCTTCGGCGAAGGTCGTCGACGGCGCGACGACGGGCCGTCGTTCGCGCCAGGATCGGTAACTCGCGGGCGCTTCTTCGGACGTCACGCCGATGATCCTCGCGTCCGGCGCGATCGCGTCCCGCACGATACAGCACGCCGACGCGCCGCTTCCACCACCGATGGGAACGATGAGCGTATCGATGCGCACTCTCGAGCTGAAGATTTCGAGCGCGTACGTCGCGACGCCCGCGATGAGATCGGGCTCGTTCGCCGCGTGCACGTAGCGGAGGCCGCGCGCGGCGGCTTCCGCTTCCACGCGCTCGCGCGTTTCGTCGTAGTAGTTCCCGTGAACGAGAATGTTCGCGCCGAGCGCGCGCATCGAATCGACCTTGCCCGGATTCGCTCCTTCGGGAACTCCGATGGTCGTAGGGACACCGAGGACGCGTCCAGCGTACGCGAGTGACTGACCGTGGTTGCCCGTCGACGCGGCGATGATCCCCGCGCTCCGCTCGGACGCACTCAGTCGCGACAGGAGATAGACACCGCCGCGAATCTTGAACGAACCGATCGCCGTGTGATTCTCGTGTTTCACATAGAGCTCGAGCCCGATTGCCGCATCGAGCGCGGGATAGGATGTGAGCGGGGTCGGGGGGACGAGCGACGCGAGCGAGTTGCGCGCGTCGAACACTTCGCGAATCGTAGGTGGGTTCATGGCGTCGGGTGAGCGGGGGAAACGAATCCCCGGAGACGAGCGGAGCGAGGACGTGCGCGCTTCGCGCTCGCGCCGGAAGGGGCTGATCGGCCTATCTTGCATCTGCGGCGTCCGGTTTCTATTCTCGGTCTCGCCGAATCTTTCGACCGAACCCGAAGTCTGGCGGGGAATCCCATGCTCTCGCACAACGTCTACTTCACACTCTCGGACGACTCGACCGAGGCCCAGAGCCGCCTTCTCTCGGCATGCCGGAAGTACCTCACCGGCCACCCCGGCGAGGTCCATTTTTCCTGCGGGACGGTGTCGTCGCTGAATCGACCCGTGAACGATCGCACGTTCCACGTGGGGCTCACCATCGTGTTCGAGAGCCGCGCCGCACACGACGCGTATCAGGTGCATCCGCGACACGAGGAATTCATCGCGGAGAACAAGGACAACTGGGCGCAAGTGCGCGTCTTCGACGTCGAGAGTTGATCGACGACTCGTCGGTGCCCCGAACATGAAGCGATTCCGACGACGATTCGCCGCTGCTCTCGCGGTGACAGCGCTCGCCGGGGGCCAAGCCGCGATCCGTGCGAACGACGGCGAACCACCGCTCTCGGGTGAACCGTGGACGCGCCACACGATTGACCGCGGAGGCAAGGGCGACCGCGGAGCGAAGGGCGCCGACGGCGTCAAGCTCGCCGACGTCGATCGCGATGGTCGCGTCGACATCGTCACGGGCTGGGAAGAGTCCGGAATCGTTCGCGTCGCGTTTCAGCCGGAGCGCGAACGGATCCGCGATCCCTGGACGGCGTGCACGATCGGCGCTGCACGTGCCGTCGAGGATGCCCATCCGATCGACCTCGATGCGGACGGTCGAATCGACATCGTCGCCGCGAGCGAAGGAAGCACCCGGACACTGACGGTGTTTTGGGGGCCGAAGGACTCGAGCCGCGCTCGCGACACGGACGCGTGGCCGGCCGGCGAGGTTCTCCCCGCGTCGGCGGACCGGATGGCGTGGATGTTCTGCGCGTCGTCGGATGTCGATCGTGACGGTCGACTCGATCTCGTCGCGGGCGGAAAGGGGGCGGGGGCTGCGATCGGCTGGTTTCGCGCCCCCGCCGACGCGCGCCGGCTCGAAGCATGGACGTGGAACGAGCTGCGCACCGCCGGGTGGGTGATGACGATCGCGCCGGTCGATGTCGATGCGGACGGATTCGAGGATCTCGTCGTCACCGATCGCAAGGGGGCGCGTCGCGGCGCGGTGTGGCTCCGGCATCCCGGGAAGCGCCGAACGGAGGACGCGTGGCGCGAGTTCCCGATCGGAGCGATCGGGCGCGAAGTGATGTTCGCGGATGTGGGGGACTTCGACGCCGATGGCCGCGTCGACGTCGCCTTCGCGGTAAAGCCGAAGTCACTCGAGATCGCGTTCCAACGAGGGAAAGGCGCGGCGAGGTGGGAGGTGGAGAGCGCCGCGATTCCGCCGAACGCCGGCACCGCGAAATCGCTCGCCGTCGGCGATCTCGACGGCGACGGGACGGCGGATCTCGTCTACACGTGTGAAGGGGCGAAAGGAAGGATCGGCGCGGGGTGGATCGCGCGGGGCGCTCGACGCCACCGCGATCTCGGCGGCGCGCGCGGAACGAAGTTCGACTACGTGGTCCTTCGCGACCTCGACGGTGACGGCGACCTCGACGCGATCACCTGCGAAGAGCGCGAGCAGCTCGGCGTCGTGTGGTACGAAAACCGGCGCCGCGGCTCGAGGGAGTGACGCGCGCTCGGTTTCCCCTGCGGCGGGTCCGCACGAGGGACCTGACGGAGCACCCGAAGGGTTCCCGGGATTGGGGCTTTGGACGGGAGTTGCGCCCTCTGAATCGACCCGCAAACGCTTCCGAGTTTTCTGGTACGATAGGGGTCTGTCCGCCGCGCGGCTCGGCTGCGGCGGGGCAAAAGCCCTTCCCTTCAAACGCAATCAGTGGATCTGACGATGTCCCGCAATCCCTCGTCTCACCGTCTCGTCCTTCATGCTTGTTTGACGCTCCTCGCCTGCACGCTCGTCCCCGCGACCGCGGCCCAGGCCCAAGCCGGGGAGGCTCCGAAAAAAGAGGAGGCCGCGGCGAAGGTCGAGCCCGGACCCGAGCTGAAGAATTCGGTCGGAATGAAGTTTCGGCTCGTCCGCGCGGGCGAATTCGAGATGGGCTCGACGAATGAATTCGGTCGGTACGCGCACGAGCATCGCCACCAGGTAAAGCTCACCAAGGCGTTTCACATGGGGGCGTGCGAAGTCACGCAGGAGCAGTACGCGAAGGTCATGGGCGGAAACCCGAGCTTCTTCGCCGCAAGCGGCAAGCACGCGGAGAAGGTGAAGGGGATGGAGACCGCGAAGTTCCCGGTGGAGGGCGTTTCGTGGCACGACGCGATCGAGTTCTGTAAGAAGCTCTCCGCACGCCCGGAGGAGCAAGCCGCCGGCCGGACGTACCGTTTGCCGACGGAGGCGGAGTGGGAATACGCGTGCCGTGCAGGGACCACCACGGTCTTTCACTACGGCGAGTCCCTCTCTTCGAAGCAGGCGAACTTCGACGGCAATCACCCGTATCTCGAGCGTCAGGATGTGATCAAGGGCGAGAGCCCGGAGAAGCTGAAGGGACCCTATCTCGGACGTCCGGCGGCGGTTGCGTCGTACGAACCGAACGCATTCGGGCTCTACGACATGCACGGAAACGTCTGGGAATGGGTCGCTGACTGGTACAGCCCCGTTTACTACAAGAGTTCGCCGGATACGGATCCGGCGGGCCCCGAAGAGGGCACAGAGAAGGTCGCGCGCGGCGGCGGCTGGTACTATTTCGCCGCCGGATGTCGCTCGGCGAGCCGGTATTACCGCAAGCCGGAAGAGAAGAACGATCTCTACGGCTTTCGAGTCGTGTGCGTGCAGGGGAAGCCGAGCGGGCGCGTGCGGCGATTCTGATTCTCGAATCGCGTCGTTCGCCCGACGCTGGTCACACCGCGCAGAATCGGTCGCGCTCGCGAGTTGAGCGAGCTCGCGATCGTCGTCACCCTCGGCGCACGCACTACGCCTGAGAGTCGTCTCCGTTCGTGCTCAAGCGAAGCGGTCGGGCCCCCCTGACGGCGACCACCAGCGCCGAGCGCTTCGGAAGGACGAGGCGGAGCTCGCTCGACGAGCGATCGAGCGAAGCGGCGGCGCCGCCGTAGCTGAGCTTCGCATCGATGTCGACTCGGCCGCCGTGCGCTACTTCGAGAGGGATCGCTGCGCGCGTTCGCCGCCGCGTACCCGCCTCGACGGCGACGACTAGGTGGCAGTCGCCGAGGGTGCGTACGAAGATCATCCGTCGATCGCGGGCATCGAGGATCGCACAGGATCCCCGGCGCAGGGCCGGCTCGTCGCGGCGAAGTCGAATCGCCGAGCGGAACAGCTCGCGCGTCTCCGAGTGCCAAGCGGTTTCGTCCCACGGGAAGGCGCCGCGGCAGCCCGGGTCGGCGCGTCCTTCGAGCCCGATCTCGTCGCCGTAGTAGACGCACGGGGCGCCGGGAAGCGCGAAGAGGAGAATCGCCGCGAGGTGAACGCTCGCGTGATCGCCGCGGACGAGAGTGAGCGCGCGTTCCGTGTCGTGGCTTCCGAGGAGATTCAGGTGCGCGTGAAGCGCCGCGGCGGGATACGCCCGGCTCTGGTCGACGAGGAGGTCGCGCATTCCCTCGCCGTCGATCGATTCGAGCGTGTATCCGCCCGGCTGCGCGCGTCGGTCGAGTCGTCGCGCCGTGAAGCCGATGAGGGAGCGCGCGAGCGGATAGTTCATCACGCCGTCGAAGCGATCGCCGCGCACCCACTCGGGCGCAGCCGTCCAGATCTCTCCGACGAGGTAGGCGTCGCTCCGAACCGCCCGGACCCGCCGGCGAAACTCGGGCCAAAACGTCGGTTCATCGACCTCTTCGGGTACGTCGAGACGCCACCCGTCGACTCCGAACTCCGTCCAGTGCTCCGCGGCGCGGAGTACGTGCTCGCGCGCCGGCCGATGCCGGAGATCGAGCTTCGGGAGGGCCCGCATTCCCCACCACGCTTCGTAGTTCGGCTTTCCGCGCCGCGCGTAGGCGTTGACGGGCCAATCGTGGATGCGAAACCAATCGGAGTACGGCGAGTCCGAGCCGTTCTCGAGCGCGTGATGGAACGGCCAGAAGCCACGCCCCACGTGATTGAATACGCCATCGATCACGACCCGGATTCCGCGCGCGTGCGCGGACGCGAGAAGCTCGGCGAGCGCCTCCTCTCCACCTAGGAGGGGATCGACACGGAAGTAGTCGTAGGTGTGGTAGCGATGGTTGCTCGCCGATGCGAAGATCGGATTCAGGTAGAGCGCGTTCACTCCGAGATCGGTGAGGTAGTCGAGATGCTCGACGATGCCGAAGAGGTCGCCGCCCTTGAATCCGTGGACGGTCGGTGGGGCGTCCCACGCCTCGAGCGGGCCCGGGCTCGGCGCGCGACCGCTCGACGCGAATCGATCGGGGAAGATCTGATAGACGACTGCGTCGGCGACCCAATCCGGGACGTCCGGAGTCGAGTCGGTCGGCGGCGCGTCGGCGGCCCGAGAAATGTGATCGACCTGAGTTTCGATAGGGTCCAACGGCGGAGCTCGCGTTTAGTGAAGCCGACAGTCGGTGCGGCAACAGGTACCCGAGCGAGCTTGAGGACGCCAGTGGAAATCACCGAGAGGAACTCTGTCGTCGCCGCGACTCGCGCGCGATCAGGCACCGCACTTCGGACGAAGGGATTCGTGCGTCTCGTGTTTGCTGCTGCCGCTTTCGTCCTCGGAGGGGGCTGTTCGCCGACCGAAGAGCGACCGACGACGCATCGCGTGCGCCAACGGGCGCCGGAGGAGGTGGCGCTCCGCGAGAAGTTCGTCGCCGATCACCCCGAGCTTCCCGCGAGCTTGCGCGAGCAAGTACTCGCGTTCACGATCGCTCCGTCCGACGCCCTTCGTCGGTACCAGTTCGTCGTGAACCGCTCCGACCTCGACTCGCGACTCCGCCGGCGAGTTCTCGCTGGGCAGGTCGGAATCGGTATGACGCGCGAGGTCGTCGCCGCGTCGTGGGGCGAGCCGCGCGCGGTCCGCCAGAGGGGCGCGGGGGAGTCGGCGGTCGAGGAGTGGGAGTACCCCCTTCCGGGGAGCCATGCGGGTGGTGTCTTGAAGCTCATTTTTGCGGGTGAGGAGCGACGTCTCGTCCGCATCGAGAGCGAGTAGACTCGGAAGGGAGTTCGGATCGGGGTTCCCGGGGCCGCGCCGTCGCCGAGCTTTCGGACGACTGGTATACTCGCCCGTTGTGCTCCGTCACGTCGGGCGCCCGACGGCCGGAGCTGAGCGAGCCGGAGCAAGAAGCGGAGACCGCCCGGAAGCGGCTCTCCCGGTCGGGCTCGTTGTCGCGAGTCGACGGCGGTGCCTCTCGAGTCGACGGTCGTTCGCGTCGCGATGGATCCCTGGATTCCTCGCGCTCGATCTTCGAATCAGCTCCTGCGTAGACTCCTCCCCGAACACCCGCCGCACGTTCTCCTGGCGGACATCGATCGAGCAACGACCCTATGAGTAAGACCGCGGCGGAGACCTCTCGGCGCGCCGGCGATTGGTCGCCGATTTCCTGGCAGACGAAGACGGTCAAGCAGCATCCGACCTACGCGGATTCTGCCGAGCTCGATCGCGTGCTGCGCCAGCTTTCGCGGCTTCCGCCGCTCGTATCGAGCTGGGAGGTCGAGAACCTGAAGTCGCAGCTCGCGGGAGCTGCGCGCGGCGAACGTTTCCTCCTGCAAGGGGGGGACTGTTCGGAGAATCTCTACGACTGCGAGTCGAGCGCGATCGCGAGCAAGCTGAAGATCCTTCTTCAGATGAGTCTCGTTCTCGTCCACGGAATCCGTCGCCGTGTGATCCGCGTCGGCCGGTTCGCGGGGCAATACGCGAAGCCGCGCTCGAGCGATGTCGAAACGCGCGATGGGGTGACGCTGCCGTCCTACCGCGGTGACCTCATCAACGCTCCGAACTTCACGCCGGAGTCGCGAGAGCCCGATCCCCATCGCCTCCTCCGCGGGTACGAACGATCCGCGCTCACGCTCAACTTCGTGCGCTCGCTCGTCGACGGTGGATTCGCCGACCTTCACCACCCCGAGTATTGGGATCTCGGCTTCGTCGAGTGCTCGCCCCAGGCGAGCGAGTACCAGAGGCGGGTCGAGTCGATCGGCGAGTCGCTCCGGTTCATGGAAACGCTCGCGGGAATGGAGGCGGGGCAGATCGGTCGCGCGGAGTTTTACGCGAGTCACGAAGGTCTCCACCTCTACTACGAGCAGGCGCAGACGCGTCAGGTGCCCCGGAGAACCGGGTGGTACGATCTCTCGACGCACATGCCGTGGATCGGCGATCGGACGCGCGACCTCGAGAGCGCGCACGTCGAGTTCTTCCGCGGCATCGAGAACCCGATCGGGGTCAAGGTGGGGCCGTCGATGGATCCGGCGGAGCTCACCGAGCTCATCGCGATTCTCGATCCCAAGAACGAGCCAGGTCGTCTCACTCTGATCCATCGCTTCGGGGCGGACGGGATCGAGGAGCACCTGCCTCCGCTCGTCGACGCCGTGCGCGCCGCCGGCCGGAGCGTCGTCTGGTGTTGCGATCCGATGCACGGGAATACCCAGTCGACTGCGGCCGGCGTGAAGACGCGGGACTTCAGCAAGATCCTGCTCGAGCTCGAGCGCGCGCTCGCGATTCACGTCGAGTGCGGCTCGCGCCTCGGCGGAGTGCACTTCGAGCTCACCGGCGAGAACGTGACGGAATGCACGGGCGGAGCGCGGGGGCTGACGGAGAGCGATCTTCGGAAGGACTACCGCTCGCAGGTCGACCCCCGTCTCAACTACGAGCAGGCGCTCGAAATGGCGATGCTCCTCGCGAAGCGGATGGAAGCCTAACCCGCGCGGGCCGAGCCCTCGGCACTCGACGCCTGAGCATCGAGAGTGCTGCGAACGCTTCCCGTCCCTGCGGCGCGGTCTCTCGTCGCTGCTTCCACCGCAGCGGGCGATCACATTGGGCGAAGGCGAGCGCGCTCCCGGGCCGAGTCTTCTCGTTGGGCGAAGTGTGTTCGAACGAAACACTTCCCGCGACGCATCGAGCCGGCTCCCGTACCGACGCAGGTTCCCACCGGGCCGCGGCTTGGGACGAATCCTCGGCCGTTCGCCAGCTTCGGAACGCGTTTTGCAACGTGGGCTCGAAGAGGAGCAAGGCCCCAGGTGATGCTCGTTCCGCCCGTGGGAAGGAGGGACTGACGCTTGTGCTGGGAGTCGCGCTCCTCGTTTTTTTATGGCACTGATGGCGTCGCGCGCGTTTCGCCATCGCTCGCTCCGCCGCGCCCGGTTGTCCGATGTAGAGGGTGCGCGTACAATCCGCGCCTCGATCGAAGCGGAGTCGCTATTCGGCTCACCGAGCGGCAGCGGAGCGACGGCTCATGGCCAAGAAGGCAAAGAACGCGATCTCGCCGACGCGCGAGGAAGACTATCCCGAGTGGTATCAACAGGTCATCCGCGCGGCGGAGCTCGCGGAAGTCTCGCCCGTCCGCGGCTGCATGGTGATCAAGCCCTGGGGATACACGCTCTGGGAAAACATGCAGCGCGTCCTCGACGGGATGTTCAAGGCGACGGGCCACGAGAACGCGTACTTTCCGCTCTTCATTCCGATGAGCTATCTCGAGAAGGAGGCGGAGCACGTCGAGGGGTTCGCGAAGGAGTGCGCCGTCGTCACTCATCATCGGCTCGAACCGGGTCCGGAAGGAGGGCTCGTACCTGCGGGCGAGCTCGACGAGCCGCTCATCGTTCGTCCGACGAGCGAGACGATCATCGGCGCCACCTACTCGAAGTGGGTTCAGTCCTACCGCGATCTGCCGATCCTCATCAATCAGTGGGCGAACGTCGTCCGCTGGGAGATGCGGACGCGTCTCTTCCTTCGCACGGCCGAGTTTCTCTGGCAAGAGGGACACACCGTTCACGCGACCAAGGAGGAAGCCGTCGAAGAGACCCTGCGCATCCTCGATCTCTACGCCGATTTCGCCGAGAGCTACATGGCGATGCCGGTGATCAAGGGGGAGAAGACCCCGGATGAGCGCTTTCCGGGTGCCGTCGACACCTACACGATCGAAGCGATGATGCAGGACCGAAAGGCGCTCCAAGCGGGGACCTCGCACTTTCTCGGGCAGAACTTCTCGCGGGCGTCGGAAATCAAGTTCCTCGATCAAAACGGTAAAGAAGTCTACGCCTGGACGACCTCTTGGGGAGTGTCGACGCGCCTGATCGGCGGCCTCCTGATGACCCACAGCGACGACGACGGACTCGTCCTCCCGCCGCGCCTCGCGCCTCGGCACGTCGTGATTCTTCCGATCTACCGCTCGGACGACGAGCGGTCGACCGTGCTCGAGTTCTGCGCTCGCCTCGAGCGCGAGCTCGCCGACACCGAGTACGACGGCCGACCCGTCCAAGTCATGACGGACGACCGCGATCTTCGCGGCGGGGAGAAGGCGTGGCAGCACATCAAGAAGGGGGTGCCGATCCGTCTCGAGATCGGACCGCGGGACGTCGCGGGAGACTCGGTCTTTCTCGGTCGGCGCGATCTTTCCCCAAAAGAGAAATCCGGCGTACCGCGCGCGGAGTTCGTCGCGAACGTCGTGCGGATCCTCACCGAGATTCAAGACGGACTCTACGCGCGAGCGAAGGCCCGCCGCGAGGACGTCACCCGGACGATCGATGACGCCGGCGAGTTCGAGGAGTTCTTCACTCCGAAAAACGCAGAGAAGCCGGAGACCCACGGCGGCTTCGCGCTCTCCCACTGGGCCGACGACCCAAAGGGCGCGGAAGTGCTGAAACGCCTCAAGGTGAGCGCCCGGTGCATTCCGCTCGACGGCGCGGAGGAAGACGGCCGCTGCATCTTCAGCGGCAAACCGAGCCGGCGACGGATCGTGTTCGGGAAGGCGTACTGAAGCGCAGGAAGAAGTTCATCCGCGCGATGGACTCTGACGCGGCTTCTCGCTCGTCGTCTGCCTTCGCGGCCTTCGCGTAGACCTATTCATCGCCGGCCGAGCGCCGAGATCGTCTCGAGCTCGAACTCCGCGAGCAGCCCAAAGCAAAACGCCTCCGGCTGCTGGTTGACCGCCCAGTTGCGATCGATGATTTCGCGCAGGCTCCCGAGCGGCTCGCGGACATCGAGGCGGTCGATCGCGTCGCGCTCGAGCGCCGCGGCGACGGTCGCGATGAGGCTCGCGCGAGGTCCGATTGCAGAGACGCGGACCGGCTCGCCGGGGTAACGGGTTTTCAGCCAGCGAGCCGTCGCGCCGACCTGGCTCGCTTGAATGCCGAGCGGACGCTCGCCCACCGAGCTGACGAGGATCGCGTAGAGGAAATCGCGGGATGTGATCTTCGATTCGCCGAAATAGAAGGGATCGATCGCGAGAACTCGCTTTTCCGCACCGATGATCGATTTCGCGGCTTCGGCGACGGTCTCGTCGCCGCGACCGCGATCCGCGAGGACGATCACCGTCTCGCGCGCTACCGAGCCCACCGCGGAGAGTTCGGTCGCGGGCACGGTCCATTCGCCGCCCATCTGGAGTCGCCAGCGCTTGGCGCGGACTCCGTCGCCGTTCGTGCCTCCTATGTCCGTCGCCGCGACTTCGTATCTCTTCGCGCGCGTGAGCGCCCAGAGTCGCTCGCGCGCCGCCGCGATCGCCGCCGGAGAGTCGAGTGAGCGTTTCGTCGCGGGTAGGGTACCAGCGATCTTCTGAGCGAGCCGATGGAAGTCGGCATTGTCGTCGGGAATGTCGACGTGGAGCTCTTCGGCGCTCAGCACTTCCGCGGCGGCGTTCCCCTCCGCCGAGTCGAACGACTCTCCATCCGAGACGAGATAATCCCGAATCGCCGCCCCGAATGCACGGCGGTTGTCGAGATCGAAATTGTGCGTCCCGGGGTCGTCGTTCACGTGCGACCGGAGCCGGTCCGCGACGCCGTAGAGCGCGTAGATCGGCTCCGCCGCTTCGAGGAGCGGCGCGAGGGCGTGGTCCGCGCGAAAGCAGCACTGATCCTTCGCGTTGTACGTGAGAAGCGTCGGCCGCGGCGCGCGAAGCGCAGTGAGATGCGTGTAGTCGGCGATCGCGGCGAGATCGCTCGGGGTCTGCTCCGAGTCTCCGAGATCCGACGGGAAGTGGACGCGCGTCCGGTAGCTCGAGTAACCAGCCACCGGGTTCGCGAGCGTAACGCGTTCGTCGAGAGCGGAGATGACGATCGTCTGCCACCCGCCGCCCGAGAGACCGGCTACGGCGACTCGGTCGGGATCCGCGTTCGGGTGTTCGAGAAGGATGTCGAGTCCTCGCGTCATGGAGAGATAGAAGGGGGCGAGGCCACTCGTTCCGCAGAGGTCGAGCTGGTTCATTCGGTAGTGATTGAACCCGTCCGATCGCAGTTGACCCATGCCGAGCCACTCGACATTCAGCGCGATCAGCCCCTGCTTCGCCTGGTGGATGCAGCGGATCTGCTTGTACGGTGCCGCCTTACCCTTCCCGTCGTGGCCGTTCACGTTGAGAACGACCGGAACCTTCGCGCGCAACTCTCTCGGCTCGTAGAGGAGAGCCGGAACCCAGAGTCCGGGTACGGCCTCGAAGCGAAGCCTGCGGATGCGGTAGTCGGAGAACTTCTCGATCGATTCGAGCCAGACGACGCGCGTCGGCTGCTGCGCCCAAGCGCGCGCGTCACCGCGAAGAACGACGCGGTCGAGGACATCGCGACGGATTCTTCGCGCGTGGGACTCCCACTCCTCGATCGAGCCGACATCGGGAAGGCGAGCGACGCGCGCTTCACAGAATGACTGCACCTCGGCGAGAGGCAGCTCAGCGGGGATGACGCGTTCGCGGAGGTGATCGCTCACGTCCCCCTCGGCGGTCGTCATTCCGGTAGTCAGGAGAGTGGCGATGAGCGCGATCGACGATGAGGTCTTCATGGGTTCTCTCAAATGAGCTCGACTCGACGCCTCGGAGCGGACGAGTTCGAGCGAGACCTCGAACTCGCCGTTCTGTTCCGCACCCCGGCGCTCCATTCGAACAGCTTGACACGAAAGAATTCCCGGGGACATGATCTTCGGGCTAATCTCCGTGGCTCCGCACCGTTCCGACTCGAGAGAGGACCATGACAGAGCAGTATCTCGCCGGCAAGGTCGCCCTCGTCACGGGCGCAGGAGCGGGTATCGGCCGCGGCTGCGCCCTCGAGTTTGCTCGAGCCGGCGCGGATCTCGTTCTCAACGATCGGCCGGGAGAGACATCGCTCGACGACACCGCCCGAGCCGTTCGGGAATTCGGCCGCGAGTGTACGACGATCGCCGCCGACGTTTTCGGTCGTGCGGGTTGCGAGAAGGTCGTCGCCGCCGCGTTTGCCTGGAGGACGGTCGACATTCTCCTCAGCAATCCCGCGCTCAATCCGCGACGACCATTCCTCGACTACGACCCGGACGAGTTTGAGCGCGCCGTCCAGGCGACCCTCTGCGGCGGGTTTCACGCTAGCCAGCTCTTTGCGCGTGAGCGCGTCGCCCGCGGCGGCGGCGGCGCGATTCTGTTCATTTCGAGTGTTCACGCTCACACGCCGTACGGTGAAGCGGTCGCGTACAACGCGGCGAAAGCCGGGCTCAACCATATGATGCGGACGATCGCGGGCGAGTTGTGCGAGCATCGCATCCGCGCGAACGCGATCGAGCCCGGTTGGATCGACACTCCGGGAGAGCACCGATCGTTCGGCCGCGACGCGATCGATCGCGAGGGCCCCCGGCTTCCTTGGGGACGCATCGGGACTCCCGAGGACATCGGCAAGGCGGCCGTCTATTTGGCCTCCGATGCGGCCGACTACGTGACGGGAAGCGTACTCCGCGTCGATGGAGCCTACGTGCTCAAGGACTCGATCCACGAACAGTGACGCGACTCCGCGAGATCGAGTTTCGCGAACGGGCGAACCGTCACCGTACGAAACAACCGGAAACGACCGAACCGCGACGCGAATCGCGGCCTCGGGTATCATGTTCGGCGATTCGTCCCCGCCCGGTCGGGCGGAGCACTCGATCTCCTCGCACGAGTGAATGGAGACCCGTGACACCACTCGACTTGCCCCCGCGCCGCGTGCGCTCGCTCAACGTCGATGGGATCAGCGCGGCCCGGGGCACGGAGCGCCGCGTCCTCGTCCTCTCGATCGCGATTCTCGTCGCGGGTGCGCAGGCTAATGTGGAGGATCCTCCGGCGACGAGCGTCGACCCGTTCGCCGGGATCATCGAGAACGCTCAGAAGGCGCTCGTCGTCATTCGCTCGAGCGACCGCCGGGGAGAAGAGCGCGGTCTCGGCAGCGGATTCGTGGTGCGCGCGGACGGAATCGTCGCGACGAACTTCCACGTCATCGGTCGCGGACGCTCCTTCACGGTCCAGCTTCACGATGGACGGGAGGCTCGACCGACGGAAATCCTCGCGTACGATCGCCACCAGGACGTCGCGCTCGTTCGCGTCGATCAGAACGAACTCCACGCTCTCCCACTCGCAGCGAAACGCGAGGTTCGCGTCGGCGAGCCGGTTGTCTGCGTCGGGCATCCGCTCGGGCTGCGCTCGAGCGTTTCTAAGGGCGTCGTCGCGGCCACGCGGGATGTCGACGAGCGGAGCTTGATTCAGGTTGCGATGCCGATCGAGGAGGGGAACAGCGGGGGACCGCTGATCGATCGCGACGGTGACGTCATCGGTGTTGTCACGCTCAAATCGACCATCGCCGCCAGCCTCGGCTTCGCCGTTCCGATTCGGGAAGTGCGGCGTCTCCTCGACCGTCCCCGTCCCGTGCCCATCGCGCGCTGGCAGACGATCGGAGCGCTGAGTTCCCGCCGGTGGCTGACGCGGTTCGGCGGCGCGTGGCGACAGCGCGCGGGAAAGCTCGTCGCATCGGGCCAGGGCGGCGGATTCGGCGGACGGATGCTCTGCCTTTCGCGAAAGGCCCCGGCGGAGGGGCGTCTCGAAATCGCCGTCGAAGTGAAACTCGAGGACGAGCGCGGGGCCGCGGGTCTCGTTTTTCACTCGGATGGAGGCGATCGGCACTACGGTTTCTATCCGACCTCCGGATCGCTGCGACTGACCTCCTTCGAGGGAGCCGACGTGTACAGTTGGCGCATCCTCGAGACGGTCCGAAGCGATGCCTATCGAATCGGCGAGTGGAACGAGATCCGTGTCGTCGTCGAGGGCAAACGCATCGAGTGTTTCTGTAACGGCGAGAGCGTCATCCGAGCGGATGACGAGGCACGAGCCTCGGGATCGATCGGGCTCGTCAAATTCCGCCGTCCCGGAGCGGAGTTTCGTCGATTCCGGGCGGGCGAGTCGCTCGCTCCCTTTCGCGTCGACTCGGACGTCGCGCACAAGATCGTCGCACTTACGGACAAGCTCTCCGATCGAGCCGCCCCGGATTCGAGCGTCGTCGGCGAGCTCGCAGATCTCGGGGACGTCGCCTCGCGATCGATCGATGTGCGTGCGGACGAACTCGAGAGAAAGATCCAGCGGCTCAGGCACATCGCGCGGCGCGTGCATCACGCCACGATCGAGAGGGCGCTCGCCGAGGCCGTTGCGGGCGAGAATCGAGATCTCGATCTCTTGCGCGTCGCGCTTCTCATCGCGCGCGGTGACAATCGCGACCTCGACGTCGAGTCTTACGTCGAGTGGGTCGACGTCGCCGCGGAGGAGGTCGAGAGTCGATTCGGGGACGACGATGCGGAGCCTCGACGACTCGAGATTCTGACGAGCTACCTCTTCGATGAGCTCGGCTTCCACGGAAGTCACAGCCAGTACTACCACCGCTCGAACAGTTACATGAACGAAGTGATCGACGATCGCGAGGGGCTCCCGATCATGCTCTCCGTCCTCCTCATGGAGTGCGCGAAGCGAGTCGGCCTCCGCGTCGACGGACTAGGCATTCCGTTTCACTTCATCGTTCGATTCGTCCCGAAGGACGGAGAGCCGGTCCTCCTTGATCCTTTCGATGGCGGGAGAGTGATCACGCGTGCGGACGCGACCGAGCTCAGCGGGAACGCTCTCCGCGAGGAACACCTCGAGCCCGCGGCGCCGCGCGACATCGCTCTGCGCATCCTCCGCAACTTGATCGGCGTCGCCGAGCGCGAGAGTGACGTGTACGCGATGCTGCGCTATCTCGACTATGTCCTCGTCCTCGCCCCCGAGTCGGCGATCGACCGCTGGGCTCGCGCCGTGCTCCGCTTCCGCACCGCGCGACCGGCGGGAGCCCGCGAAGATCTCGAGTGGCTGCTCGAGCACCCGAGTGCGGACGTCGACCGGGCGAACGTCGAGGACTTGCTTCGGAGACTCTGAACGCGTTGGCGGCGTTCCGCCGGCGAGCGACCGGCCGAGGTACCCAAGGACCATGCCGACTCGAAATGTGATCGCCGAGCTGCGCGAGGTCGTTACGAGCACTCGCCTCTACGACGACCTCACCGCGATCGCACCCTACGAGTCGGATGCACTCACCGCGTTTCGCGCGCGTCCGCTTTGCGTCGTGCTGCCTGAGACGGCGGCCGAAGTCGTGCGCATTCTCGAGATCTGTCACGCGGCCGAGGTTCCGTTCGTCGCGCGCGGGAGCGGGACGAGTCTCTCCGGCGGCTCGCTCCCGGTTCCCGGCGGAGTCGTGATCGGGCTCAACCGCCTGAACCGCATCCTTCGCATCGACCCCGAAGCTCGACTCGCCGTCGTCGAGCCGGGTGCGATCAACCTCGCGATCTCCCAGGCGGCGGAGCCCTACGGTCTTTACTACGCGCCGGATCCGTCGAGTCAATCCGTGTGCACGATCGGTGGCAACGTCGCGTTCAATTCGGGCGGAGCGCACTGCCTCCGGCACGGGATGACATCGAATCACGTTCTCGCGCTCACGGTCGCCCTGCCCGACGGAACGATCGCCGAGCTCGGGGACGCGAGCCGCGAGGTGAGCGGGCCGGATTACGTGGGACTCTTCGTCGGCTCCGAAGGTCTCTTCGGTGTGGCGCTCGAGATCACGGTACGGCTTCTGCCGAAACCCGAAGCCTACGAAACGGTCCTCGCGTCGTATGCATCGCTCGAGGCGGCGGGAGACGCCGTCGCGCGAGTCGTCGCCTCCGGTCTCCTCCCCGGCGCCATGGAGATCATGGACCGGCTCGCAATCGAGGCGGCCGAGGCGGCGGTCGGCGCCGGCTATCCGCGGGAAGCGGCCGCGGTCCTCATCGTCGAGCTCGAGGGGCTCCGGGAGTCGGTCGCGGCGGAGTCGGCTCGACTGCGCGAGACGATCGCGGCGACCGGCGCGACGGAAGTGCGCGTCGCGGACTCGAGCGAAGAGCGGATGGCGATCTGGCGGGGAAGAAAGAGCGCGTTCTCCGCAGTCGGTCGCCTGAGCCCCGACTACATCGTGCAGGACGGCGTCGTCCCGCGCGGGCGACTCGGCGAAGCGCTCGCCGCGATCGAGCGCATGAGCGAGTCGGCGGGCATCCGCGTCGCGAACGTGTTCCACGCCGGAGACGGAAACCTACACCCGCTCATCCTCTACGACGGTCGCGAGGCCGGAGCTCTCGCTCGCGCCGAAGCCCTCGCGGGGGATATTCTCCGGCTCTGTGTCGAGCTTGGAGGTTCGATCACGGGCGAGCACGGCGTTGGCGTCGAGAAGCGGGAGTACCTCCCGGACATGTTCTCGCCGATCGATATTGCTCTCATGAAGGATGTTCGCCGCGCGATCGATCCACTCGAGCTCTCTAATCCCGGGAAGATGTTTCCGGGAGGAGACGCGCCTTCACTCGGGGCCTCTGCACCGCATCCCCTCGAGCGAGCGGGAGTCATCAGTCGCGAATGAGCGAGATGGAATCCTCCGCCGAGCGAACGCCGTCGCGATCGGAGCCTCGCCGAGCGACATCGGCCGAAGGGGTCGCGACCTGCGTGCGCGAGTCGGCACGGGTCCTCCCCGTCGGCCGGAGGACGAAGCCCTCGCTCTCCGGCGCTCCTTCGGACGTGACCCTGATCGACATGGCCGAGCTTCGCGGCATCGTCGAGTACGCGCCGGGCGAGTACACCGTGACGGCGAGAGCCGGGACGCCGCTCGCGCAGATCGAAGAGGCGCTCGCCGAGCACGGTCAGTTCCTCCCGTTCGAGCCACCACTCAGTCGTGCCGGGGCGACTCTCGGCGGAGCGATCGCATCGGGGTTGAGCGGCTCGCTCCAGCATCGCTACGGCGGCCCGCGAGACTTCGTGCTCGGTGTTCGGTTCGTCGACGGTGAAGGGCGAATCGCGCGCGGCGGCGGTCGCGTCGTCAAGAACGCCGCGGGCTTCGACTTCCCGAAGCTCTTCGTCGGGAGCGCAGGGCGGCTCGGGGTCCTCATCGAAGCGACGCTCAAGGTCTTCCCGCGGCCACCGGCCTTCGCCACGCGCCGCTTCGAGCTCGCGGGAACGGAAGAGGCGCTCGAAGCACTCGTCGCCCTCGGTGCGAGTCCCCTCGATCTCGCGGCGCTCGATTTCGAGCCGCCGCAGTCGATCGTTGTCCGCGTGGGCGGTGAGGCGGACGGGATGAATGCCCACGTCGCGCGCGTCGAGCGCGCGCTCGCGCGAGCGGGCGATCGCCCGCACGACGACGAGGCATTTTGGGCACGAGTGAGCGAGCTCGAGTGGGCGGACGGCGGCGGCGCCCTCGTCAAGCTGTCGACAACCCCCCGGCGCATCGTCGAGCTCGACGCGGAGCTCGGTAACGCGGGCGTCGTGCGCCGCTACACCGCGGGCGGCCACGTCGCGTGGACGAGTTGGCCGCGGGACGCGACGCGCGACGACGTCGAGTCGCTCCTTCGCCGGGTGGACGCGCGCGGCCTCGTCGTCCGTGGACTCGAAGGACCGCCGCTCCTTCCCCCGCGCCCGAACGGATTCGCCGACCGCGTCCGAACGGCGCTCGACCCGCGACGAAAGTTCTTGGAGCTGGAGTGATGCAGCATCGCATCGACGCGGCGAAGTGGGGGCCGAACGGCCGAGCGATGGCGAGTGCCGTCGGTGCGTGCGTCCACTGCGGCTTCTGTCTCCCCACCTGTCCGACGTACCGCGTCCTCGAAGAAGAGATGGATTCCCCGCGCGGTCGCATCTTTCTCATGAAGGAGGCGCTCGAAGAGAAACTTTCGCTCGACGAGGTCGCGCCGTACGTCGACCGCTGTCTCGGCTGCCTCGCCTGCGAAACTTCCTGTCCGTCCGGCGTCGCCTACGGCGAACTCGTGACGCCGTTTCGCGCACTTCTCGAGTCGTCCGCGAGGGGAGCCGGGCGCGGTCGATGGTGGCGCCGCACGATCGTGGGCACGCTCGCGCGTCCCGCGAGGTTTCGCGCGGCCGCTCGGCTCGGAGGAATCGGGCGGCGTTGGGCCAAGTTTCTCCCGCCGAGGTTGCGCGCGATGCTCGCGCTCCTTCCCCGGATCCTTCCGCAAGTGCGCTCGCTCCCCGATCGAGTCGCACCGATCGGGGAGCGGCGCGCTCGAGTCGCTCTGCTCGCCGGCTGCGCGCAGCAGGCGCTCGCCCCGGAGATCAATGTCGCGACCCTGCGAGTTCTCGCGGTGAATGGCGTCGAAGTCGTCGTCCCGCCCGATCAGGGGTGCTGCGGAGCGCTCTCGATGCATACGGGATTCGCCGGCGACGCGCGACGAGCCGCGCGGCGGAATCTCGCGAGTTTCCCGGCCGACGTCGACGCGATCGTCACCAACGCCGCGGGCTGCGGCTCCGGGATGCGCGAGTACCGCCAACTCTTCGCGGGCGAGTCCGAAGCCGAACGGGCCGCCGAGTTCGCCCGACGCGTCTTCGACGTCGCGAGCTTTCTCGACGAGCTCGGTCTCGTTCCGCCTCCGCCGCCGCTCGCCCGGCCGACGACCGTCGCCTACCACGACGCTTGTCACTTGGGGCACGCCCAGCGTGTCGTCGCCGCTCCGCGGCGTTTGCTCGGTGCGATCGACGGGCTCAAGCTAAGATCGCCGCGGGATCCCGAGGTCTGCTGCGGCTCCGCCGGAATCTACAATCTCGAACAACCCGAGATCGCCGCCCAGTTGGGTGACGCGAAGGCGCGCGCGCTCGCCGAGACGGGCGCGCCGGTGGTCGCGACGGGGAACATCGGCTGCATGGCGCAGATTCGAATCCACCTCGAACGTCGGCGCGCTTCCGACGTCGGCGTCCTTCACACGATGGAAGTCCTCGATCGGGCATACCGG
Source organism: Planctomycetota bacterium (assembly GCA_965223845.1). Lineage (GTDB taxonomy): Bacteria > Planctomycetota > UBA8108 > UBA8108 > SXIK01 > CBDCXR01. The sequence continues at coordinate 1,219,142 of CBDCXR010000004.1, forward strand.
AGAGTGCCGCTGGTACCGTGATTCGACGGCGCGCTCCGACTTGACCCCGTCGTGGTTGAGAGATAAGACTCGGGCCTTCAAACGCGCTCCCGATCGCGCGAGTTTCTCGTTCCGTCCGAACCGTTTCGAAGCCACCGATCCGATGCGAGTCATCACTCTCAACGTCAACGGCATTCGCTCGGCCCAGCGCAAGGGCGTCTTCCCCTGGCTTCGCCGCCAGAACGCCGACGTGATCTGTTTCCAAGAGCTGAAGGCGCAGCCCGATCAGATCGAGGAGCGCGACTTCCACCTCTCCGGCTACCATCGCTATCTCCACTGCGCCGAGAAGAAGGGATACAGCGGCGTCGCGATCTACTCGCGCGTCGAGCCGCGCAAGGTCGTTCACGGCATCGGCTGGTCGGACGTGGACGTCGAGGGACGCTACATCGAGGCGCAGTTCCCTGGCCTCAGCGTCGTTTCCATCTACGTCCACTCGGGCTCGTCGAGCGACGAACGCCAGCAGATCAAGTTCGGGTTTCTGGATCGCTTTCTCCCTTACCTTCGGTCACTGCGGCGGAAGCGCCGCGAGTACGTCCTCTGCGGCGACTGGAATATCGCGCACAAAAAGATCGACATCAAAAACTGGCGCTCGAACCAGAAGAACTCGGGCTTCCTTCCGGAAGAGCGCGAGTGGATGGATCGCTTGTTCGGGGAAGCGGGATTCGTCGATTCGTTTCGAGTCGTCAATCAAAACGCGGACGAATACACCTGGTGGTCGAACCGCGGGCGCGCGCGGGAGAAGAACGTCGGCTGGCGCATCGACTACCAAGTCGTGACGCCGGGGATGAAGGACGCGATCCAGTCGGCCGCGATCTACCGGCGAAAGAGCTTCTCGGATCACGCGCCGCTGACGATCGACTACGACGTCGCTCTCGGTTGAACTCCGCGCACGCTCGATCAGCGGACGAGGATCAGATTCTCGGACGTCCCTTCAAAGACGACGAGTCCTTCGCCGAAGAGGGGCGCTTCCCGTCCCAGATCTAGATCCGGCGTGCCGGCGACGGTCTCGAGGTCTTCCCGAAAGCCCACGATCTCCGGAAAGCCGCCGTTCGTAAACGTGAGCAGCTGCGCTGTGCCGGAGTCGACCGCGTAGAAGAAGCTTCCGCTCGGTCCCTCGATGATCCCGAATGCGCGGATGTCGAAAGTGCCCCCGAGCACGTCTTCAAAGTCCGCGGGGAGCGTGAACACCGACATCTCGGTTCCCGCGGGATTGACGATCACCGTAGCGACCCCGCGATCACCGTCCGCGACGAGAATGTAGAGCGCGTCGGAGCTCGACTCCGTGGCGACGCTCAGGATGTGGAGATCGAGTACCTCCGGCAGCAGACCGACGAGCGCATCGTGCGAGACCCAAGTCTCGACGCTTCCGTTCACCGCGATGCGCACGATCCCGCCGTCCGAGAGAAACCAGCCGAACTGGCTGTCGGTATCTCCTCCGCGAACCAGTCCCGCGAGTGCGAAGGCGGTGTTCGGGAGGTCGGCCGCGTCCACGAGATCGAGCACGTCGACGAAGACCGAAGCGTTGCCGAAGTTGTCGAAGCGGAGAATGTGGCCGCTCTCGAGGTCTTGCGCGACGATCTGATTCGCGAGAAGTGAGCGCGCGTGGTGGATGCGGGCGCTCGACTCGCCCGTCGCGTCGGTGACCTGGTCCTCGGTCGCGTGGACGTGAACCGTGCCGTCGGTCTCGAAGCGAAGGAGAAGGCCGGAGACGCCGTCCGCGGCGATGATCTGATCGGCGAGCGCTCCGCCGAGGAGCTGGTCGATCGAGCCGAGATCGACGTCGGCCGCCCCGCTCACGGCCGTGATCTCGTCGCGGGTCGCGAAAATGAACGGCGTCCCGTCGACGTCGAAGAGGAGGAAGAACTGCGATTCGGCGTCGAAGGCGAGGATCGGCCCGCCGAGCGTGCCGAAGAAGGAGCTCGGGAGAAACGACGCCGCGGCGGTGAGGTCGCTGATCTCGTCGACCGACGTGAAGAGAAACACGTTCCCTTCGACGGCACCGTCTCCACCCGAGCCGCCGCTGCTGCATGCCGCGAGGAGGAGCGTTCCGGCGAGGAGTCCGGCCGTCGATGAGCGAGAGAAGCGCGAGGCCAGCGTTCGGCGAAGTGTCGTTCGCATAGACAAGAGTTCCGATTTGAAGAGGTCGAGTTTCGAGGAGCGCGAGGGGGAGACGGAGCGGCCGGCCGATCGGGCGAAGGGGTCGCCCGGAGTGAACATCGCGGGAATCGGGGTCGATGAGCGAGCGTAAGGCGGCATCCACCGCGCGTCAAAAACCGCTTGTCGTCCCGCGTCGGATCCCCGTCTCGCCGAGAGATGAGCAAGAATCGCGCCGGACGGCGGTCAGCAGCTTCCTCGGGCGCGCTCGAACGGTTCACGGAGTTCGCCCGGAAGCGCCCTCGGTCGTCCGTCGCTTCCGATGCTCGCGAGAACGGTGTGCCCGTCTGCGATGAGCTCGTCCTCGGCCGAGCGAATCTCGTAATCGAGCCGGACGCGAACCCGGGAGACGTCCGTTACCCGGGTGCCGATCCGAAGGACCTGGTCGTATCCCGCCTTGCGACGAAAGCGCGCGGCGGCTTCGACGACCATGAGAAGGAACCCCTGCGCCTCGAGGTCGGCGTACGCCAAGCCGAACTCGCGAATCATCTCGGTCCGTCCGAGCTCGAAGTAAACGAAGTACTGGCCGTGATAGACGACTCCCATTTGATCGGTCTCGCCGTAGCGGACCCGAGTCGTCGTCCAGTGCGTTCCGTCGTCGCTCGAGCTCACGCGCCGGCCGCTCGCACCCGAGCGATGAGTCCGCTGTCGGCCTCGGCCGACCCCCGCAGAAGATAGAGGCTCGACGCGAGAAAACGTGACCGGGCGGCGCCGTGCATCGTGGCGTAGTCTTCGAGGACGGCGGAGCTGAACTTGTAGTCGTGCGCGTTCGTGCCCTTGGCGAAGATCAGGCGACGCGCCTCGGCGACCAGAGCGTTCGGATCGGCGCCCGACTCGAGATAGTGAAGAGCCTGCCGGCAGGCCGAGTCCCGATCTCGGTTCACTTCGGCGAAGATCGACGCGAGTGAGCCGGGGGCCTTCTCGCTCGGTTGCAGCTCGTCGATCCTTCGTTCGCGTAGTTCGCCTCTCCCCTTCGCTGATTCGCGGAAGAGCGGAAGAAACGATGCCATCTGCAGAAGAAGCAGCTTGCGCGTGCTTTCGTCGGACGTGTGATGGAAAAGATAGTGGACGGCGTTTGCGGTCGTGACGGCATGGAGCGGGAGGATGCCGGGCTGGCGCATGACGAGTTCGCCTGAATACGCGAACATCGCGTCCCAGGCGCTGCGCGGGTGAACTCCTCGCTTCACGAGATCGATCACGTGGCCGCTCGCCTCGCTCGGCGTCGCGGTGCGAAGCGCCGTCGTGAAGGAGGTCACGGCGCCTTCGTCGTAGCGTCCACAGAGCCAGTGCTCGTCCAGCTCGCGCACCCGCTCACGATTTTCGCGAAACGGTCGATCGACGGGATCGTCGCGCTTCGCCGGGCTCTCGCCCTCGTGCTTGAGGAGAGCGTAGGCGAGGGACCGGTACACCGGTTCGGCGTGCTGGACTCCCATCGTGTCGAGAGTGCGAAATGCGTTCGCGACATAGATCGCCTTGTGGCCGATGTCGCGGTAATCGCGCGCGGCGTAGAGGCAAAAGTCGTCGAAGGCCTGGCCGACGCTCGCCGTGCGCCCGAGCCCCGCCGCCGCGACGTCGGCCGCCGCTTCGTCCCACGCGTCCATTGCGCCTCGAAACGCCGCGCGCGTCGCCGCGGGGTCCGGGATCCCGGACTCGTTGACCGCAGCCATCGTCCAGTCGCCCTCGGAGACGTCACTCGCCTGCGACCGCTTGAAGTCGTCGACCGCCCAGAGGATCGGAAGCCACCGATCGGTGGCCGGCGACGAGACGCTCGCGAGGTGGCATGAATGAACGACGAGCACCGCGTGGAATTTGAATCCCACGTGGGGCCGCGGTCGAATGTTGCGGATGCCCGCGAGAAGAAGAGCGGTCAGGACGTCCCGATAGGGAAGACCGTTCTTCACGCGACGGGCGATCTCCTCGATCGCGCGATCGCGAGGAGTTTCTTCGAGGACGCGGACGAGCGGCTCGATCGAGGCGTCGAACTCGACTTTCGTCGGCTCGATCTTGGTCTCTTGAGTCCCGACGGGCGGGAGCCCCGCCGCGATGCCGAGCGGACCGCCGAGAATCGCGGCACCGCCCGCCGCCGTCGTCTGGAGGAATCGCCGCCGAGTCGTTCGCTTGCGCATGGGATTCTCCTTCCGTCGTCAGGGAAGACACTCTTCGCCGGTAGGAACGCCGGCGAACGGGCTCGCCACGGTCTTTCCGACTCCGGCGTCTACTTTACCGCGGCGATGTACGCCACCCAAGCGGACGCATCGTCGCCCTCGACGCTGAGAGTGAACTCACCGTCGCCATCGCCGTCCTCGTCGGTCCCTTCCCAGTAAACGTCGACCGCCTTGAATCCGGTCTCTTCGAGCGCGTCGCGCACTTCGGGCATCGACCAGAGACGCCAGTCGTACGTGAAGGCCTTCTCCATGCGCGAACCGTCCGGTAGATCGAAATGGATGTGGCAGATCGCCTCACCGGTGATCGGATTGTAGAAGTCTTGATCCCACACGTAGTCGAAGCCGGGATCCTGCTCGGTGCTCTCTTCCTGCGCGACCTGCGCCTCGGGTCCGCCGTAGAGATCGAGTACGAAGATTCCGTCCTCGGGAAGCGATTCGTAGACCTTGTCGAAGTACTCTCGTAGGTGCCGGCGGGTCTTGAAAACGAAATACGAGAAGTTGAACGCGGCGACGACGTCGGCAGACACGTCGACGGCGTCGAGGACGTTTTTCTCGAGGAGATCGATCCGCGATCTCTGCTCCGGATTGAGCTCAGAGAGGTTGTTCTCTCGTCCCCACTCGAGGGTCGGGCGGTCGAGATCGATCCCGAACGCACGTCCGTCGGCGATCTGACGCGCCCACTCGCAGCAGAGGATCGCCGTACCGCAAAAATCCTCCCGAAGCACGGTCGGGCGCTTGTCTCGGTAGCTGTGATAGAGCTTGGTGAGGAACTCGACTTCAAACGGCGGATTCTGAACCGACTCTTGGTAGAGGTCGTGTCGGTCCCACTTCTTCGCCTTCTTCTTGCGGCGACGCATGTTCTTGAGGGTCTTACTCATGACGTCCTCGTGAATGATCTCTACACAGAACTCTCTTCGTTCGGCGATCGCGGGCGCTCGGCCGGGACGTTCGGGCCTCGACGCGAGCTCTTCGCCGCTCCTCGGTTCGCCGGAGAACTCCCCAAATATAGCGATGGCGCTCGGATCCTCAAGGTTTGCCCCCGCCGTGCGCGCTGCGTTCGGGACGGTGTTTGCTGGACGGCCCGCGAACGAGCGGAGTCGATCGTCCACTGAGAAGGTAGAATCGGCGTCTCGACGACTGAGGTACGGACCGATGAGTGACGGCGAGGAGCGACATCCGCCGCGCGGAAACGGACTCTGGACGACCGACGGCGGACTCGAGACGACGCTCGTCTTTGCGCGCGGGATCGAGATTCCTCACTTCTCTGCCTTCACTCTTCTCGAATCGAGGGACGGCGCGGAGATCCTCCGTGCCTACTACCGGTCCTACGTCGCGCTCGCCCGGCGGCACCGTCTCGGGATCATCATCCAGACCGTCACCTGGCGCGCGAATCGGGACTGGGGCGCGAAGCTCGGCTACGATCGCGAAGCTCTCGCCGAAGTGAACCGACAAGGCGTCCGTCTACTCGAAGAGGTCCGCGAGGAGTTCGCTCTGTCGCCGCCCGAGATGCTCATCAGCGGTTGCCTCGGCCCGCGGGGTGACGGCTACTCGGCGAGTGTCCGCAGATCGGCCGACGAGGCCCGCGCGTATCACCGCGAACAGGTCGAGACTCTCTGCGGTACGGGGGTGGACTTCGTCTCCGGCATGACGATGAACCATGTCGACGAGGCGATCGGAATCAGTCGAGCGGCGGGAGATCTCGGCGTTCCTCACGTGCTCTCGTTCACGGTGGAGACCGACGGTCGACTGCCGGACGGAACGCAGCTCGGGGACGCGATCGAGGCGGTCGACGGTGCGACCGGGCGAGCTCCGGAGTTCTATATGATCAATTGCGCGCACCCCTCGCACTTCGCCGCTCAACTCTCGAGCGGGGGCGAGTGGGTCGAGAGGATCCACGGCATCCGCGCGAACGCCTCGGGGAGGAGCCACGCCGAGCTCGACGCTTCCCCGGAGCTCGACGACGGCGATCCCGGCGCTCTCGCGGTCGCGTGCCGAGTCCTCCGCGATCGCCATCCGCACGTCAAGATCTTCGGCGGTTGCTGTGGCACGGACGAGCGTCATATCGAGAGCATCTGCCGCGCGCTGTCCGGGCCCAGCGAGTGATCGGCGCCCGCGCTCAGAGGTGCGCGATGTCGATCGGATCGAGATCGTCCGCCGGTTCGATCCCGAAGACGCGCGCATAAAAGTAGTATTCGGCCTCGATCGCGCGCTGGATCGTCTCCGCGCGCCGGAATCCGTGCTGCTCGCCTGCGAACGCGACGTAGGCGTGCGGGAGTCCCTTCGCCTCGAGGGCCGCGACCATGCTTTCGGCTTGCGACGGCGGCACGACTTTGTCCTCGAGGCCCTGGAGAAGGATGACGGGACAGGACAGTCGATCCGTAAAGTGAAGCGGTGAGCGCTGCGCGTAGAGATCCTTCCGCTCGGGATACGGGCCGATCAGCCGATCGAGGTAGCGCGATTCGAACTTGTGCGTCTCTTCGGCGAGCGAGGCGAGCTCGGCGACGCCGTAGTAGCTCGCACCGGCGGCGAAAACGTCGTGGAAGACGAGCGCGCACAAGGTCGTATAGCCTCCGGCGCTCCCGCCGCGAATGACGAGGCGGTCGGGATCGGCGCGTCCACCTCGGGCTAGAAAACGCGCCGCCGCGATGCAATCGTCCGTGTCGGCGATTCCCCAGCGCGAGCGCAAGCTGTCGCGATACGCGCGTCCGTAGCCGGTGCTCCCGCGGTAATTGACGTCGACAACCGCGAATCCGCGACTCGTCCAGTACTGGACCTTCATGCTGAGCTCGGGCGAGCTGTGTCCGGTCGGACCCCCGTGGCTCATGACGACGAGGGGAGGCTTCTCGTCGCTCGGTCCGGCGTAGTCGCGGTTCACGGGCGGATAAAAGAACGCGTGGGCGCTCTGACGCCCGGACGTCGGGAACGTGATCGCCTCGGGCGCCGAGAGGTACGCGGCGTCGTCGGGAAGCGGGAGCGAGCGCCGCAGCACCTCGCGCTCGCCCGTCCGCGTCTCGAAGCGAACGAGCTCGGTTGCGGCGTAGGGCGACGACGCGAGGAAGTAGAGCGTATCCTCCCCGTCGCTGTGAAGCTCGGCGGACGAGTACGACGAGTACGGGAGATCGACCGGCGTCCGTTCGCCGCTCGAGCGATCGATGATCTCGAGCGAGTCGGCCCCCTCTCGAGTCGCCACCGCCGCGATTCGATTCTGCGATAGAAACGCGTAGCGGCTCATCGCGAACACCCATTGCGGCGAGCCGTAGTCCGCGTCGGTGGGCGCGATGGCGCGCGCGCGGGCCGAAGAATCTGCGCCCTCGAGCGCGTAGAGATTCCACCAACCGGTCGTGTCGGATATCCAGTGGAGAATTCCGTCTGGACTCCACGCCGGCTGAAATACGGACTCTTCCGGACCTCCAGCGACACGGCGAGCGTTTCGAAGGACGGCCGCCGGCTCGTCGGCGAGCGTCGAGGGGTCGAAGTCCGCAACCCAGAGCTCCGTCGCATCCCACGGCATATCGGGGTGGTTCCAGCTCGTCCAGGCGATCGCGTCGCCGTTCGGCGAGATCCGCGGGTACGAGTAGAAATCGGCGCCGGTCGCGACGACGGCCGGCTCGGCCGATCCGTCGGTCGGCATCGCGACGAGCTCGTTCACGGGTTCGCCGTCCGCGCGGTGGCGTTCGCGCACGCAGACGAGCGTCTTGCCGTCCGCCGTCACGTCGACATCGGCGAAACGATCCGCTCCGGGGGCGCTCGGCTCGGGTGTGATCGGCTCGGGGCGACGGGACGCGTCCCACCGATAGAGACGCTGATCCGCGAAGCTTGAGAAATACGACGCCTCTCCGCGGACGACGAACGCGCCGCCGCCGTACTCGTGCGCTCGCGTGCGCACGTTGAACTCTTCGGGAAGGTCGTCGACGAGCTCGCCGCTCGCGTTCTTGCGCACGATCGCGCAGCGGCCGCCTTCGCTCGGACGCGACTCGATCCAGGCCACCGAACCGTTTGAAGGACGCACGTGGCTGAGACCGACCCCGGCCGTTGCGAGTGAGCGCGCGGAGATCGGAGATTTCCAGGTGCCGTAGGCTGCGGTCGTGGGCATCGGCGAAGGCTGCGGGTGTTCGGGCGAGTACATCGCGCCGCGCGAGCGACGCGAACGGGTCGAGAAGTTCTACCACCTCGCGTCCCGGCGGGACAACGGCGTTCGCTGGTCGCGGCAGGAGACATGAATCATTCGTTCCTTCCCTGATCTGCTCCGGCGAGTCCGCCCCAGCTACGCGCATGGTTTCTCTGCGTCTACGCCAAGTTTGACTGCGGTCGAGCCATGGATCCGGTCGAAGGACGAAAGGAGCGAGCCGCTCGAGTAGACTGTGCGTCTCAGCTCGGCCCGAGCCTCTGGTCGGCAATCGACCCGAACCAGGAGATCCCTCGTGAACGCCCTCTGGCGCTGCGCGTTCCGCGTCGCCTACTTCCTTCGGCTCTGCTACGGGTTCGTTCTTCGTCCGCCGGTCCACGGAGCTTACGTCGCGGTTTGGCACGGCGACCGAGTCCTCCTCGTTCGAAACTCCTACCGGCGGAGTGTGAGCTTCCCCGCCGGCGGTCTCCGGGCGAAGGAGACTCCGCTCGATGCGGCGGTGCGCGAGCTGCGTGAGGAAGTCGGCATTCGCGTTCAACCATCGGAACTCCAGCTCGCGCGCGAAGTGCGGTGCTGGCAGGAGTTTCACGACAACCACGCGAGTGTGTTCGAGATCCGGTTCGACGAGGCGCCGGCTGTGAACATCGACGACCGGGAAGTCGTCTGGGCGGAGTTCACCGCGATGGACGAGCTTCCGCGCGAGCGCTTGTGTCCCGTGGCGAAGGAGCATCTTCTCGGCGGCGAGTCGACGGGGATTTGACGGGATTGAACCGATCCGTCGTGTCGAAGACTCGGCGTCGAAACGGAGTCCCTTGTCGGAGCGAGGTTCGCGTACTCGCGTTCTCCCGCGAAGAGATTCACCACGAGAACGGCAACGGAGGCGGGGAGAGATCGTCGCCCCCAAGGGAGGTTGAGCTCGCGGAGAAATACTGCGGTACAATGCGCAGTTGATTCGCTGATACGTCGCACCGTGTCGGTATTCGATCACCGCGAGCACGTGGACTCGCGTCGCCGAACGATCTGTCTGAGGTTACCGATGAATCACTCTGCGTTTTCTCTGCTTGTCGTGCTCACCGCGGGGACGTCGTCGCTCCTCGCCGACGATTGGCCGCAGTGGGGCGGACCCCAGCGGGACGGCGTGTGGCGCGAGCAGGGGATCGCAAAGTCGCTTCCCGCGGAGCTCCACTACAAGTGGCGAACGCCGATCGGGGCGGGCTACGCGGGACCGGCGGTCGCGGAGGGACGCGTCTTCGTTACGGATCGACAGCTCGGGAAGGGAGAGAAGAACCCCGATAACCCGTTTGCCCGCGAGAACGTGCGCGGAACCGAGCGAGTGCTCTGCCTCGATGCCGAAAGCGGTGACGAGATTTGGAAGCACGAGTATCCGTGCGCCTACGAGGTGAGCTACCCCGCCGGACCGCGTGCGACTCCGACGGTCGCGGACGGTGTCGTCTACGCACTCGGCGCCATGGGGGATCTCCACGCGCTCGACGCGAAGACGGGTGACGTCAAGTGGGCTAAGCACTACGTTCGAGACTACGGTACGACCATCAACACTTGGGGAATGTCCGCCGCACCTCTCGTCGATGGCGAACGGTTGATCCTCCTCGTCGGCGGAACCGAGAACCGTCTCGTCGTCGCGCTCGACCGCCGAACCGGAAAGCTCCTCTGGAACGCGCTCGAAGAGACGGATCCGGGATACGCACCGCCAGTCATCGTCGAGGCGGGCGGAAAGCGCCAGCTCATCATTTGGACCCCCGAGAACGTCCACTCGCTCGATCCCGCGACGGGGGAGCATTTCTGGACGCAGGCGTTCAAGTGCAATTCGGGGCTGTCGGTCACGATGCCGGTTTTCGATCCTGAACGGCGGCGCCTCTTCGTCACGACGTTTTACAACGGACCGCTCATGCTCGAGCTCAGCGCTAACACTCCCGCGGCGAAGGTCCTTTGGCGCGGGAAGAGTAAGAGCGAGCAGAAGACCGACGGCCTCCACGCGATCATGTGTACTCCGATCCTCGCGAGTGAGACGATCTACGGCGTCTGCAGCTACGGGCAGCTTCGGGGTCTGAAAGCCGGTACGGGAGAGCGGCTTTGGGAGACGCGCGCGGCGACCGGAGAAGGTCGCTGGTGGAACGCATTTCTCGTCCGTCACGAGAATCGCGTGTTGATCGCGAACGAGCAGGGCGAGCTCATCGTCGCAAGGCTCACGCCCGCGGGCTATCAGGAGATCAGCCGGTCGAAGCTGATCGAGCCGACCCGCAAGGTGCGCCGGCGCATGACGGTGTGGTCCCATCCCGCGTTCGCGCGAAAGAGCGTGTTTGCGCGAAATGACAACGAGATCGTGTGCGCGGACTTGAGCGCGGCAGCTCAGGGGGAGACGGCGGGGCAGTAATTCGAGCGCGCTCGGAGCCGGTTCGACGGTCGCGAGCGAAGCTAACCCGAGATCTCCGCGAGCAGTTCCTTCGCCCGCGCGACCCACTCCGCGTGCGCCTTCTCCTCACCGGGGGGTGCGGCCGATCGAAGGGCCGCCGACAGGTGCCCGTGGGCGTCCGAGTAACGGTCGTCTTCAACGAGCGCTTCGCCGTACGCGAGTTGATTCGCCCCGTACGCGGGCGCGAGGTCGACCGCCGTCTTGAGATGGAGGAGGGCGTCGTCGAGCGTGCCGATCGAGAAGACCGGATTGGCCTCGGTACGCAGGAAGAGGAGGCCGAGGAAGCGGTGGGGGCCGGCGTGATCGAAGCGAGGATCGAGCTCGATGCTCTGCTCGGCGAGTCTCCGCATGAGCTTGACGTAGTCGTACGTCGAATAGAGCTCGCTCAAGCGGCCGAGGGCGACGGCGTAGAAATACGGGGCCTCGACGCGCTCGGAACCGCGTCGGACCGCGTCCCGCCCGATCGACACGCCCTGCATCGCCGCATCTTCGCGATCCTTCTTCTTCGGGAGGTGCTCGGCGAGCCACGCGCAGGCGCGCACCGCTCGCCACTGGATCTCGTCGCGACTCCGATCGTTGATCGAGCTGAGCGCGATCGCGAGCGAGTGCGCGACGCGCTCCGGGGTTCGCGGCGGGGCGTAGAATTGATCGATCGATCGGATCGCTTCGCGGATCTGGCCGGCTTGGATGTCGGACTCGGCCGGGGAGAACGAGTCGATCTCCGGCCCACTGCAGCCCGCGAGGGCGGCGAGGATCGTTGTGAGGCACGCGCCTGAGAGTCGGCGCACCACCCGCGATCGCTTTTGAGGGTTCATGCTCGGTTCTTAGCGCCCGCAGCCGGAAGATGCAAGATCGCGACCGAATCTCCCGTGACGGGCACGACTCTTTCCAATTCGAGAGTCGTCGCTAAGAATCGACTCGCGCGATCGTCATCATCGATAGAGCGAAGCCGCGACGGACGTACGGCTCGGTCCGCGCCACAAGCGACTCGGGAGAAGCAGCATGGGTGAGCGGAGATTCTCGTTCCCGTCGGGGTGGGTGGTCGTCGTCGCGTTCGCGCTCAGCGCCTCGGCGATGGGCGAGGAATTGCTCGAGTTCCCGGCGAAACCCGTGGACAGCGGGCTCGGTGCGTTCGCGAAAGCGATCGACGGAATTCACGCAAAGGCCGTGCGGGCGAGGAAGCCGTGGACCGAAGCTGAGCTCCGCGCGCGAGTTCCGAAGCGGTATCTGAGGCTCGATGATCGCTACGCCCGGATCAAGAACCCGGCTCAGAAGGCGCGCGCCCTCGCCGAGCTCGCGCTACTCTACGCGGAGCTCGCGTGGACGGAGCGAATCCGGCCGATTCGCGAGACCCTGGCGTCACTCGACGAGCCGCTCGCCGCTCGACTCGGCGACTTTCAAGAGTCCGAGCACTTCGTCGCGCGCGTGGTCGGCGCGGAACCCAAGTGGGGAAAGGCAGCGCTCAGGCTCGCCGAAGCCGCACGGAAGGGCTACCTCGAGCGCTTCGGCTTCACCGCGGTGAGCAAGACGCCGGGGAAGAAGATCCGGATCCTCATCCACGTGAATCCAGAGCTCAAACGGTCACGTCTCTATTTCCACCCGTCACCGCGCTACCACTCCGAGCTCCGCTTCGAGGTCCCGAGCGAGAAGTCCCTGACGCGCGCCGGAAAGCAGCGCATCGTCTACGGCTTCTGCCACGAGCTCGGGCACATGGTCGCGATGTGGGGAAAGTACCGCGTCGTCGAGGATGACAAGCACGCCTGGGCGCATTACACCGGCGCTCTCGTCGTCGAAGACGTCTACGACGAGCTCGGGAACGAACCCTGGCCGACCTGGACGGCGTTCCAACGAAAGGCGAGCGGTCGCGCGCGGCTCGTCGGTCAGGTCGAAGGTCGGAAGCCGGGGACGGACTCCTACGAATCCATCCTCGCGCTCTTCTACGCGATCGGAGAAGAGTTCGGCACGGAGAGCTACGGTAAAGCGTGGTCGTGGCTCGAAAAGAAAAAGCGCTTCCGCCGGCTCAACCGAGTGCCTTACCTATGGCTCCGGGATCTCGAAGCCGCGCTGCTCGCAACCGTCCCGCGGGAGAATGCGGCGCGGGTCCGAGAGCTTTTCGGATCGAAGCGCTGAGTGGGTTCCGGATTCGGACGAGTAAGATTGCACACGAAGTTCGCGAAGCGCGCGAACGAACACGAAGAAGATATCGAGATCGGGAGGCGCCAGTCGCGAAGAACCGTCGACGACCGCGAGGACAGAGAGAATCGTCAAATCAACTCTCTCTCTTTCTCTCTCTCCTTCGTCTTTCTTCGCTGTCTTCGCGAACTTCGTGTGAATCTCTTTCTCCTCAGTATCGATAGTGCTCCGGCTTAAACGGACCGTCCTGAGGAATCCCCAGATACTCGGCCTGCTTCTCCGTCAGACGAGTGAGCTTGACCCCGAGCTTGTCGAGGTGCAGTCGCGCCACCTCCTCGTCGAGTTCCTTCGGTAGGACGTGCACGCCGAGCGGGTACTTGTCGCTCTCCTTCCAGAGAGCGATCTGCGCGAGCACCTGGTTCGTGAACGAGTTCGACATCACGAACGACGGATGCCCCGTGGCACAGCCGAGGTTCACCAGCCGTCCCTCGGCGAGCACGATGATCCCGTGGCCGTCGGGGAAGGTGAACTTGTCGACCTGCGGCTTGATGTTCTCGGCCTTGACGTCCTTGCGGCCTCGCAACCACGCCATGTCGATCTCAGAGTCGAAGTGGCCGATGTTGCACACGATCGCGTCGTTCTTCATCGCCTCCATGTGCTCGCCGCAAATGATGTCGCAGCAGCCCGTGGTCGTGACGAAGATGTCGCCCATCGGCGCCGCTTCTTCCATCGTCGTCACCTCGTATCCTTCCATCGCGGCCTGGAGTGCGATGATCGGATCGATCTCGGTGATGACGACGCGTGCGCCGAGTCCCCGCATCGATGCGGCGCAGCCCTTTCCGACGTCGCCGTAACCGGCGATGACGACGACCTTGCCGGCGACCATGATGTCCGTCGCGCGTTTGATGCCATCGGCGAGCGACTCACGGCAACCGTAGAGGTTGTCGAACTTGCTCTTAGTGACGGAATCGTTCACGTTGATCGCGGGAACCTTGAGCTCGCCGCGCTCGTGCATCTGGTAGAGGCGGTGCACGCCGGTCGTCGTCTCTTCGGAGAGACCGCGGATACCGTCGAGGTACTGGGGATACTTCTGGTGGACGATCGCGGTCAGATCACCGCCGTCGTCGAGGATGAGGTTGAGCGGCTGGCCGTCGGGAAAGACGAGCGTCTGCTCGATGCACCAGTCGTACTCCTCCTCCGTCTCTCCCTTCCACGCGTAAACGGGAATTCCCGCCTTTGCGACTGCGGCCGCGGCGTGGTCCTGCGTGCTGAAGATGTTGCAGCTCGACCACTGAACCTCCGCGCCGAGCTCGACGAGCGTCTCGATGAGAACGGCGGTCTGGATCGTCATGTGGAGGCAGCCGGCGACGCGTGCGCCCGCGAGCGGCTTGTCCTTGCCGTACTTCTCGCGGAGCGCCATGAGGCCCGGCATTTCCTGCTCGGCGAGAACGATTTCCTTTCGGCCCCAGTCGGCGAGGCTGAGGTCGGCGACCTTGTACTTCGGCTTCGTTGCTGTCGTCACGGTAGAGACTCCTAACTCTCTCAGTCGGCGCGCGTTCGTGCGCGCGTCCCAGTGGTTCGTAATCTGATCTCGATGCGCGATCCATCGTCGTCGCAGCGAGCGCATCGAGATTCGTTCGTGCTTCCGGCTATTCCTTACTTCGTGACTCTCTCCCTCCTCCTTCCGAGGATTTCTCGCCGCTCCGAGCCGCGACGAGGAGGACCGCCGGGTGTCCGGCGCCGCCGTCGAGTTCTCGGAACTCTTCGATCTCGAAATCCGCGTCCGCCAGCCACCCGGTCATGGTCTCGCGCTCGAAGCCGAGCCACAGATCGCCGAGCTCGTCGCGATAAGACTCTTCCTCGTGAGCGGCGAGATCGGCGACGACGAAACGTCCCCCGGGGCGGAGCGCGCGCCGGGCTTCGCGGAGGGCGTCCGCGGGTCGCGCGACGTGGTGGAGCACCATATTCGCGACGACGGCGTCGGCCACGCGATCCGGCACCGGCAAGTGCTCGAGCGTGCCGAGTCTCAGCTCGACGTTTTCGAGTCCCCGCTCGGCGACGCTTTGACGCGCCCTCCGGAGCATCTCGGGGGAGCCGTCGATTCCGATGACCGACTGCGCCCCGGCGCTCAACCGCGCGAGGAGGACTCCCGTTCCGGTGCCGAGATCGACGACGGTGCGAGCACCGGCGACTCGGTCGACGACGACGTCGAGGTACTCGGGCGGTCCCTGCACGCTGTCGCGGTGGGCGTCCCAATCGTCTGCCACGCGACCGAAGAATTCGGCGGCCGATTCACGCCGTCGGTCGAGGCACGCCTCGAGCTCGGCTTGATCCTCGGCGGGCGCGGCGAGCTCGCGCGCGAGAATGCGGAGGAAGCGGCGGCCGTCCGCTCGCCCCGCCCAAGACGTCGCGAGGCGGTAGTAGACCCACATCCCCTCGCGCCGACTCTCGACGAGTCCTGCCTCCGCGAGGATCTTCAGATGGCGCGAGACTCTCGACTGACCGATCCGTAGGATCTGCGTCAGCTCGTGAACGTTGAACGGACACGAGCGCAAAACGCCGAGGATCCGGAGACGGGTCTCGTCGGCGAGCGCCTTGAAGGTTGGGACCTGTTCGGACATAGCCATATCAGGATATCTTGATATGGCCGTCTGTCAACGTCGGATACCGCGGGAAAATCGGGTCGGGGAGGCGATGGCGGAAAACGTGACGGACACTCCGGCGGCGAGGCCCGTCGGACTGCGGCGGTTCTTTGGATTCTTCTTCCGTCCCCGGCGAATCTGGGTCCCGCGGTGGTACACCACGGCCGGTGCCCTTCTCTTGTCGGCGGCTCTGTTCGCGTGGGTCGTCAGTTCGCTCTACTCGTTTCTCGCGGTCTCCGAGGGGCCGCGCGGCGATCTCCTCGTCGTCGAAGGGTGGATTCCCGATCACGCCCTTCGCGCCTCGGCGGACGAGTTCGACCGCGGCGGCTACCGCTACGTGTGTGCGACCGGCGGGCCGCTCGTCCGTGGCAGCGGACTCGTCGACTTCGAGACGTTTGCCGATCTCGCCGGGGCGGTCCTCCTCGATCTCGGGGCGGCGAGAGCGCAGCTCGTTGTCGCTCCCGCACCGGCCGTCGCTCGCCGTCGCTCGTACCAATCGGCGCTCTCTCTGCGGGGGAAACTGACCGAGCTGGGAATCCAGCCGAGATCGCTGACGATCGCGACGCTCGGACCCCACGCGCGGAGGAGCCGCCTCATGTATGAGCGCGTATTCGGGGAGGGAGTTTCGGTGGGAGTGCTCGCGATGAGACCGGAGAGCTACGATCCTGACTCGTGGTGGCGCTCTAGCGCCGGAGCGAAGGCCGTTCTCATGGAGGCGATCGCGTACATCGTCGAACGGTTCTCGTCGCCTCCTCTCGAGTAAGGAGCCCGCAGAATTCGCGCGAGGGCGCGACCGCTGAGCGTCGGACTCAGGAGTCGCCGCGGTCGACGTCCGTCTCGGCCGACGGAGCCGCGTCCGCCGGGGGATTGCGGTACGCCTCGATAACGGCGCTATTGTCCGCTGGTCCGAAGCCGCGCCGGATCGCTTCGTCGAGAAGATCGAGGTGTGCGGCGGATAGCGGCAGAATCGCCCCCTTCGCGCGTGCTTGCGCGAGGATCAGGTCGACGTCCTTGCGATGCTGAGAGAGACGCGCCTCGGTCGCGAAATCCCGGTCGACCATCTTGAGCCCCTTCGTGTCCATGATCCGCGAGTACGCGAGCGTACCCATGAGTACGTGGAGCGCCGTCGATGCGTCGAGCCCGAGTTCCTCGGCAAAGTGGAGCCCCTCCGCGAGCGCGGCACGATTGAGGCCGAGAACGAGATTACAGACGAGCTTCATCTGCGCGCCCGCGCCCGGCGGGCCGACGTGAATGGCCCGACGAGAGATCGCGCCGAGAAGCTCCGTCACTGCGTCGAAGGCGGAACTGGTCCCGCCGGCGAGAACGACGATGTCGCCCGAGCGAGCTTGGGCGCTCGAGCCGACAACCGTCGCGTCCAGAAACCGGACGCCGAGCGACGCCAGATCCGTCGCGAACGCGACGCTGTCATCCGGCGAACCGGTCGTGGTATCGACGACGATGTGTTCCGCGCGAAGAGAAGGGCGTATCTCCGCGAGTACGCCCCGAACGGAGTCGCTCGTCGGGAGGCTGAGAAGGAGGCGATTCGCGCGGGAGGCGACTTCGTGCGCATCACGCCCGACTCGTGCACCTAGGGCGGCCGCGCGCTCGCGAGCGACCTCGCTCCGGTCGAACACGTCGAGCGACCAGCCGGCCGTGAGAAGGCGCTCGCCGAGGGCGGACCCGAGGAGGCCGAAGCCCACGATCCCGACCGAAGATCGCGGTGGGGCGTTCATGAGGCTAGCTTTCTCCGTTTCGAGCGCGTCGTTATACTCGATACCGCTAGGACCCGACGATGAAGATCGACGAACGCGACCGAACGAAAGAGAGGCGGATCGAGTGCCCATCTCGAAATCGACGCGAATTCGCCCGGGAGCTTCTGGAGGGCGGATCGCACTCGCAGCGATCGTAGTCTGCGGGATCGCGCTCTTGCCCGATCGGGGCCTCCCGACGCGTGCGGTTCTCCGCGCGGAGAACATATCTGCGGCCGACGGCGAGTTCTTCGAGCGCGAAGTGCGCCCGATCTTCGTCCGGCGCTGCTACGAGTGTCATTCGAGCACGACCAAGCAGAAGGGCGGTCTCGTGCTCGACTCGCGCGCCGGATGGGAGCGCGGCGGAGATCGCGGCCCCGCGGTCGTACCGGGGCGACCCGATCAGAGCCTCGTTCTGAAAGTGGTGTCCTACGAGGACCCCGATCTTCAGATGCCGCCGCGCGAAAAACTGAGCGCGCGCGAAATCGAAACGCTCGTGCGGTGGATCGAGCGCGGCGCGCCCGATCCCCGCGAAGCGGACGCGCCGCTAGCCTCTACGAGCGAGATCGACATCGCCTCTCGGCGCGCGGCGCACTGGGCGTGGCAGCCGATGGTCGCGCGTTCCCTTCCGCCCGTGAAGGATTCCGAATGGCCACGG
This sequence comes from Planctomycetota bacterium, assembly GCA_965223845.1. Lineage (GTDB taxonomy): Bacteria > Planctomycetota > UBA8108 > UBA8108 > SXIK01 > CBDCXR01. Next base: position 1,237,238 of record CBDCXR010000004.1, read on the forward strand.
GATCGTGTCGACGCCTGGATTCTCGCCCGACTCGAGGCGAGCGGCGTCGCGCCCGCCGAGCCGGCAGCGCCGGAAACGTGGCTCCGGCGCGCGACGTTCGACTTGATCGGCCTCCCGCCAACCGCCGAGGAAGTGACCGAGTTTCTCGCGAGCGATCCTTCCGACCGCCGGGAGCGCGCCGTCGAGAGGCTCCTCGCCTCGCCGCACTTTGGTGAGAAATGGGCTCAACACTGGCTCGATCTTGTCCGCTACGCCGAGTCGCGCGGTCACGAGGGGGACTACACGATCCCCGCCGCGCATCACTACCGGGACTACGTGATCCGCGCGTTCAACCGCGACGTCCCGTACGACGTCCTTCTCACCGAGCACGTCGCGGGTGATCTCGTCGAGCCGCCGCGTCTCGATCCCGTGACGGGCGCGAACGAATCGGTGCAAGGCACCGGCTTCTGGTATCTCGGCGAGGCGTGTCACAGCCCGGTCGACATCCGCGGCGACGAATCCGACCGCGTCGCGAACCAGATCGACGTCTTCTCGAAGTCGTTTCTCGCGTTCACCGTCGGCTGCGCGCGTTGCCATGATCACAAGTTCGACGCGATCTCGACCGCCGACTACTACGCGCTGGCGGGCTACCTTCAGAGCTCGAGCTTTCACCTGCGCGACGTCGCCGATCCGCGCGCGCAGAGTCGCAGCGCCGACGCACTCGCCGCCCTCCGGGAGCGCGAGGGCCGCCGACTGGTCAGGGAGTTCGCCGCCGAGCTCGATACTCGCGCGGTCGACATTCCCAAGTATCTACTCGCCGCGCGTTCGGCGGCGGCCGAGCCCGCAGACTCCACGCGCGTCGCTGAGGCGGGCGATCTCGACCCCGAGCGCCTCGGGGCATGGAAAGACGCGCTCGCGGCGGCCCGGAGCGACCTCGCCGATCCTCTCTATCCATTCGCGAGCCTCCCGGCCGGCAGTGACAGTCCCGCTTCGATCGCCGCCCATCTCGAGTCGGTGAGAGACCGATGGTCTGCCCGAGCGAACGAGGACGCCCAGCGCGCGAGCGAGCAAAAGGTCGTCCGTACGATGACGAAGGGCGAGCGGAACTACGTTCGAACCGAACGTCCCGCCGAGAGCACGGACGTCGTCGTCGACTACGCTCGCCGCGGCACTGATCCCTGGATCACGGTCGGGCACCGCTTCGGCGAAGGGCCCATGCGTGCGGGCTGGATCGTCTTCGGCGACGGGGAGGATCCGGTGCGCGAGGTGAACGCCTCTGCGGCCGCTCGCGACGACGGCTTGAGCGAGCGGCTGAGCGGGATGCTCCGCACAAAGACGTTCGAGGTGACCTCCGACACTCTCTGGTACGAGTACAAGGGGGAGGCGGACGTCTTCTTAGCGGTCGATTCGCATCGAATGGTCTCGGGTCCGCTCCACGGGGTCGTCCGGCAGAAGCTGAAGCCGAGCTCCGAGTATCGCTGGCACGCGCACAACGTCCGCGAGTACATCGGGCATCGCGTCCACGTCGAGTTCACTCCGACTCGATCCTTCGCCCTCCGCGAGATCCGTTTTTCGGCGACCGCCCCGCAGTCGGTCTTCGGGACCAACGATCGGATCGCCCGCCTCGCGGCACTCGCGCCGCAGAATGTCGAGGAATTCGCGGCCCACTACGGGGCGCTCTTCCGAACGGTGATCGACGACCTGGCCGCGGACCGGATACGCGCGCGAGAAGACGCGGGAGCGAGCGAAATCGTCAACTGGCTCCTCGCGCGACGACCGCTCCTCGCTCCGGCGCCGAACACGCCGGCCTTCACGAAGGCCAGGCAGGCGTTCATTGATTCGCGTCGACGAATCGAGAAGACGATCCCTGCTCCGCTCCGCGTTCTCACGATGCTCGACGGCACCGGTGAGAACGAGCGCGTTCACATCCGCGGGAGTCATCGCTCCCTCGGAACCGAGGTTCAGCGCCGTACGCTCGCTGCGCTCGGAGGAGACTCTGCCTCTTCCGTACCTGTGGGAAGTGGCCGCCTCGAGCTCGCGCGTTCGCTGGCGTCGCCGGAGAATCCACTCGTCGCCCGCGTGTTCGTCAACCGGGTGTGGCACCACCTCTTCGGACGAGGAATCGTTCCGAGCGTCGACGATTTCGGCGTCATGGGACAAGCGCCGACGCATCCGGAGCTTCTCGACGATCTCGCACTTTCGTTCATTCACGACGGGTGGTCGCTGAAGCGACTCCTTCGGCGCCTCGTTCTTTCGCGTACGTACTCGATGTCGAGTCGCGTCGATGGTCGCGCCGCGGAGGTCGATCCGAAGAACGAGCTCCTTCACCGTATGCCGATTCGTCGTCTCACGGGCGAAGCGATTCGCGATGCGCTCCTACAGATCGCGGGGCGTCTCGATCGGACGCCGTTCGGTCCGAGCGTCATGGTGCACATCACGCCGTTCATGCGCGGAAACCGAAGCCCGAGCGAGAGCGGCCCGGTCGACAGCAACGGACGGAGAAGCATCTATATCCGCGTTCTCCGGAACCACCTCTCTCACTTCTTGCTCGCGTTCGATAAGCCGATCCCGTTCACGACGATCGGCCGGAGGACCGTCTCGAACTCGCCCGCTCAGCCCCTGATCCTCCTCAACGACCCCCTCGTCCACGCCCTCGTCGAGCAGTGGGCGAAGAGGCTCGTCGACGAGGCGCCGGACTCTCCGATTGCGGACGCGGTGGAGCGCGCGCACCGGGACGCGTTCGGTCGCCGCGCGACTTCGGACGACGTCGCGATGGCCGTCGCGTACTTCGAGTCGATCGCAGCCGGCGCGAAGCGTACCCGCGATGTGCCGGATTCAGCGTGGGCTGAGTACTGTCACGTGCTCATCAATACGAAAGAGTTCATCTTTCTTCGTTGAGGAACCACCCTGGCCATGCACTGCCGTCGATTTCTGCCGCAGCCGATGAGTCGCCGCGAGATGCTGCTTCGCTCCGCCACGGGATTCGGTGGTGTGGCGCTCTCAGCCATGTTGACCGAGCAGGCGATGGCGCGGAGCTCGACCAATCCTCTCGCCCCGGTCGCGACGCATTTTCCCGCGCGCGCGAAGAGTGTCATTTTCCTCTACATGGACGGCGGAGTTTCCCAGGTCGATTCCTTCGATCCGAAGCCGCGCCTCGATCGCGAGCACGGCCAGAGCTTTCGCGCGAAGATCGAGCCCACGCAGTTCGACAATATCGGGAAGACTCTCAAGTCGCCGTGGGCGTTTCGCCGCTACGGCGAGGCGGGGATGGAGGTGAGCGATCTCTTCCCTCACATCGGCCGCTGCGCGGATGAGCTCTGCGTGATCCGCTCGATGGTATCGGAGTTCTCCGAGCACCAGACGGCGAACTACTTCCTTCACTCGTGTTTTGGTCAGCAGGGGCGACCGAGTGCCGGCGCGTGGATCGGATACGGTCTCGGCAGCGAGAGCGACGAACTGCCGAGCTACGTTGTGATCAACGGCGGCCTGATCCCGTCTGGCGGAATCGACTGCTTTGGTAGCAGCTTTCTCCCGGCGACGTTTCAGGGGACGGTGTTCAAGCCCGACGAGAATCCGGTCGCAAACATCCGACCGCGTGAGCGGGATCCGTCGGCGCAGCGAAGAAAGATGGCGCTCCTCCGGCGGCTCGATCGCGGCGTACTCGAGCGCTACGGGAGCGTCGACGCCCTCGAGTCGGCGATCGCGAACTACGAAACCGCCGCAAAGATGCAGACGGCCGTGCCCGAGCTCATCCGCTTCGGAGATGAGACGCCCGCGACGCGGCGGCTCTACGGGCTCGAGTCGAGCTACGAACCGACTACGATCTTCGGGCGACAGTGTCTTCTCGCGAGGCGCATGGTCGAGCGCGGGGTTCGCTTCATCGAGCTCACCTGCCCGCGCATCTCGGGAAACGACCGTTGGGACGCGCACAGCGGTCTGAGGAAGAACCACGGCGACAACTCGCGCGCCGTCGATCAGCCGATCGCGGCACTCATTCAGGACCTCAAATCCCGTGGACTCCTGGAGCAGACCTTGATCGTCTGGGCGGGGGAGTTCGGGCGAACCCCGTTCGCGCAGGGCGCGAATGGGCGGGATCACAGTCCGTTCGGGTTCTCGATCTTCCTCGCCGGCGGCGGGACAAAGGGCGGGACGGTCTACGGCGAGACCGACGAGTACGGCTACCGCGTGATCTCGGGCCGCGTCGAAATGTTCGACCTCCACGCCACGATCCTCCACCTGCTCGGTCTAGACCACACTCGCCTCACGTACCGATTCGGCGGCCGCGACATGCGGCTGACCGACGTCCACGGGCACGTCGTTCACGATCTGTTGGCTTGACCGGGCGCGCGGTACTGACGTTGCGGCTGGTGTGAGGGCAGTGTTCGGATCTCCCGAGCCCGGCGGTGCTCGTCCGCATGGATCCGAGGACGCCGCGGATTTTTCGGCGTCCTTGACTCGGCCGAACAGGGGGGCACCCCCATGAAGGGCGCGAGAAATCCAGGCAAAGTATCGCCTGCGATCGCCTCCGCCCATAGAATGGACCTCCGGTGGAGTCTTTGGGTAGGGTATCCTTCGGCTCCTTATTCCAGCGCCATTTCATCCACTTTGACTTAGCGCCACGCGTGTCGTCGGCAGGGCGGTGAAGCCGTTCCGTGCCCCGGCCGGTGCTCTCTCACGGAATCTTGAGTCATGATTGAGATGTGGAGTTTCCTCGCGCGCGCCGGCCGATCGAGTTGGCGCATCGGATGGATCGTCATCCTCGCCGCGACGCCTGCGTTCGCCGTTGACACGGATCTCGACGGCATCGATGACGAAGTCGACAACTGTCCGACCGTCGCGAACGCTGACCAGACGGACACCGACGGCGATGGTCTCGGGGATGCCTGCGACACCGACGACGACGGCGACACCGTCGAAGACACCTCGGACAATTGCCCGCTCGACGTCAACACCGACCAATCGGACATCGATCTCGATGGCCTCGGCGACGTCTGCGACGAGGACGACGATGGCGACGGGGTCGATGATTCCACCGACAACTGCCCGGTGGATGCGAATCCAGCGCAATCCGATCTAGACGGCGACGGCCTCGGCGACGCGTGCGACGCCGATGACGACGGTGACGGAGTCGACGACGGCGTCGACAACTGTCCCATGGACGCCAACGCCGGGCAGGAGGATCTCGACGGCGACGGCGTGGGGGATGCCTGCGACGCGGACGACGACGGCGACGGCGTCGACGACGGTAGCGACAACTGTCCGCTGGACGCCAATCCCGGTCAGGCCGACAAGGACAACGATGGCCTAGGGGACGCTTGCGACGACGACGATGACGGCGACGGCGTTCTCGACGTCAACGACAACTGCCCGCTCAACTGGAACGCGAAGCAAGCGGACCTCGATCAGGACGGGATCGGCGACGCCTGCGACGACGACGACGACGGCGACGGCGTTCTCGACGTCAATGACAACTGCGTGCGGACCGTCAATCCCGATCAGACCGACTCCGACGGAGACGGGATCGGCGACGCTTGCGACTCGGACCTCGACGGCGACGGGGTGATCGACGACGAGGACAACTGTCCGTCGACTCCGAACGCGGGTCAGGAGGATCTCGATCTCGACGGCCTCGGCGACGTCTGCGACGCGGACGACGACGGTGACGGAGTCGACGACGATGTCGACAATTGCCCCGTCGACGCGAATGCGGGGCAGTCGGACCTCGACGGCGACGGCCTCGGTGACGCGTGCGACGCAGACGACGACGGTGACGGAGTCGACGACGGCGTGGACAATTGCCCCGTCGACGTCAACGCGGATCAGGCGGATCTCGACGGCGACGGAATCGGCGATGTGTGCGACGCGGACGACGACGGGGATGGTGTCGACGACGATGTCGACAACTGCCCCGTCGACGCGAATGCGGGTCAGTCGGACCTCGACGGCGACGGCCTCGGTGACGCGTGCGACGCAGACGACGACGGTGACGGAGTCGACGACGGTGCGGACAACTGCCCCGCGACGCCGAATGCGGATCAGTCGGATCTCGACGGCGACGGAATCGGCGACGCGTGCGATAACGACGGCGACGGCGACGGGGTCGCGGACGACGTCGACAATTGTCCCGCCGATCCGAATGCGGATCAGTCGGACCTCGACGGAGACGGCCTCGGTGACGTCTGCGACGCGGACGACGACGGGGATGGTGTCGACGACGGCGCGGACAACTGCCCCGTAACGGCGAACTCCGATCAGTCGGACCTCGACGGTGACGGCGCCGGTGACGCTTGCGATGCGGACGACGACGGTGACGGCGTCGACGACGGCGCGGACAATTGTCCCGCGACGGCGAACGCGGATCAGGCGGACCTCGATGGTGATGGCATCGGTGACGTTTGCGATCCCGACGTCGACGGCGACGGCGTCGCGGACGGGGCGGACAACTGTCCTCTGATCGCGAACGCGGATCAGTCGGACCTCGACGGTGACGGCGCCGGTGACGCTTGCGACGCGGACGACGACGGTGACGGCGTCGACGACGGTGCGGACAACTGTCCCGCGACGGCGAATGCGGATCAGTCGGACCTCGACGGTGACGGAATCGGTGACGCGTGCGACAACGACGGTGACGGCGACGGCGTCACCGACGACGTCGACAACTGCCCCTCGATCGCGAACGCGGATCAGGCCGATCTCGACGGTGACGGTCTCGGCGACGTCTGCGATGCGGACGACGACGGTGACGGCGTCGACGATGGCTCGGACAACTGCCCGACGACGGCGAACGCGGATCAGGCCGATCTCGACGGTGATGGTCTCGGCGACGTCTGCGACGCGGACGACGACGGCGATGGGACGGACGATGGTGCGGACAACTGTCCGACCGATGCGAACGCGGATCAATCGGACCTCGACGGTGACGGTCTCGGCGATGTCTGCGACGCCGACGACGACGGCGACGGCGTCACCGATGACGTCGACAACTGCCCGACCGACGCGAATATCGATCAGTCGGACCTCGACGGCGACGGTCTCGGCGATGTCTGCGACGCCGACGACGACGGCGACGGTGTGCCGGACGGCTCGGACAACTGTCCCGCGACGGCGAATGCGGATCAGTCGGATCTCGACGGCGACGGTCTCGGCGACGTCTGCGACGGTGATGGCGACGGCGACGGAGTCGAGGACGGGGCCGACAACTGCCCGTCGATCGCGAATCCGGATCAAGCGGATCTCGATGGCGACGGCCTCGGCGACGTCTGCGACGCGGACGACGACGGTGACGGCGTCGACGACGGTGCGGACAACTGTCCCGCGACGGCGAACGCGGATCAGTCGGACCTCGACGGCGACGGCCTCGGCGACGCCTGCGACGCGGACGACGACGGCGATGGTACGGACGACGGTGCGGACAACTGTCCGACCGACGCGAACGCGGATCAATCGGACCTCGACGGCGACGGTCTCGGCGATGTCTGCGATCCGGACGACGACGGCGACGGCGTCACGGACGGCGTGGACAATTGTCCCGTCGACACGAATCCGGCCCAGGCGGATCTCGACGGCGACGGCCTCGGCGACGCCTGCGACGTGGACGACGACGGCGACGGGACGATCGACGATACCGACAATTGCCCGACGACGCCGAACGCGGATCAGTCGGATGTCGACGGTGACGGTCTCGGCGACGCCTGCGATGCGGACGACGACGGTGACGGCGTTGCCGACGGCGCGGACAACTGTCCGTCCAACCCGAACCCGAAGCAGGCGAATCTCGACGGCGACGCCCTCGGCGACGCCTGCGACCCGGACGACGACAACGACGGCATCGACGACGGTCCGGACAACTGCCCGCGGAATGTGAATCCCGACCAGAGCGACATCGACGGCGACGGCGTCGGTGACGTCTGTGACGGCGACCGCGACGGCGACGCGATTCCCGACAGTCGCGACAATTGCCCGGCGATTCCAAACTTCGATCAGGCGGACCTCGACGGCGACGGTCTCGGCGACATCTGCGACGCGGACGACGACGGCGATGGCGTTGACGATGGCGTGGACAACTGCCCGGTCGACGCAAACCCGAGTCAGTCTGACGTCGATCAGGACGGCCTCGGCGATGCGTGCGATCCGGACGACGACAACGACGGCGTGCCCGACGGCACCGACAACTGTCCGACCGACGTGAATGCCGATCAGGCGGATCTCGATCAAGACGGTCTCGGCGACGTGTGTGACCTGGACGACGACCGCGACGGTGTCGCCGACGACGTCGACAACTGCCCGCGAGTCCAGAATGTCGACCAAGGCGACCTCGATCAGGACGGCCAGGGCGACGCGTGCGATGCGGACGACGACGGTGATGGCGTCGACGACGCGAGTGACAACTGTCCCCGGATCTCGAATCCGAACCAGAACGACGTGGACGGCGACGGCCTCGGGGACGTGTGCGACGGCGACGGCGACGGCGACGGCGTTCTCGACGACGTGGACAATTGCCCGAACGACGCGAACTCCGATCAACTTGACATCGACCAGGATGGTCTCGGTGACGTCTGCGACCCGGACGACGACGGCGACGGCGTCGCCGACGGTGCGGACAACTGCCCGCGCGCCGCGAACGCGAGCCAAACCGACACCGACGGTGACGGTGACGGCGACGCGTGCGATGCGGACGACGACGGCGACGGCGTCGACGACTTCGCGGACAACTGCCCGCTGATCGTGAACGGGAACCAAGCCGATCTCGACCAGGACGGCATGGGCGACGCGTGTGACGCAGACGACGATGGAGACGGAGTTTCCGACGACGCGGACAACTGCCCGCGGAACCTCAACATCGATCAGGCCGACCTCGACGGAGACGGAATCGGGGACGTCTGCGACCCGGATGTCGACGGCGATGGAGTCGCCGACGATGGGGACAACTGTCCGCTTGACGCGAACGCCAACCAGGCGGATCTCGACGACGACGGGATCGGTGACGTGTGCGACTCCGACGACGACGGAGACGGGGTGGCCGACGATGTCGACAGTTGTCCGCGTGACGTCAACCCGAACCAGGCGGACGCAGACCAAGATGGCGTGGGTGACGCGTGCGACCCCGACATCGACGGCGACGGCACGGACAACGCGGCCGACAACTGTCCGACGGACGTGAACTCCGATCAGGCCGATCTCGATGGCGACGGCCTCGGCGACGTGTGCGACTCCGACGACGACGGAGACGGGGTTTCCGACGATGCGGACAACTGCCCCGTGGACTCGAATCCCGATCAGGCGGACGAGGACGGAGACGGGATGGGAGACGCTTGCGATCTTCCCGACGCCGACGAGGACGGCATCCCGGATATCAACGACAACTGCGTCGAAATCGTAAACCCCGACCAGACTGACACGGACGGCGACGGCGTGGGTGACGCGTGCGACGCGGATGACGATGGTGACGGTGTCGAGGACGGCGCGGACAATTGTCCGCTCGTCGACAATGCCGACCAGGCCGACCTCGACACGGACGGCATGGGCGACGCGTGCGATGCAGACGACGACGGCGACGGCATCGACGACGCGACCGACAACTGCCCGCGCGACCCGAACGCCGATCAGGTGGACGGTGACTTCGACGGCTTCGGCGATGCGTGCGATGACGACGACGACGCGGACGGAACACCGGACGAGGACGACAACTGTCCGATGGTCACGAACCCGACGCAGTCGGACCTCGACGGTGATGAGATCGGTGACGCATGCGACAACGACATCGACAACGATGGCGTTCTGAACGAGGCCGACAACTGCGTCGACGTTCCGAACACGGATCAAGATGACCTCGACCAGGACGGAATCGGCGACGACTGCGACGCGGACGTCGACGGCGACGACGTCGCGAACGGAGACGACAACTGTCCCGAGGCTCCGAATCCCGGACAACCCGACCTCGACGTCGACGGGATCGGCGACGTATGCGACAACTGCCCGATCGTCCCCAACCCCGATCAGGCGGACTCCGACGACGACGGCTTCGGCGATGTCTGCGACGAAGCCACCGATTTCGACTTCGACGGCATCGACGACGACGTCGACAACTGTCCCGACACCGCCAATCCAGACCAGGCCGACGCCGATCAGGACGGCGAGGGTGATGCCTGCGACTCCGACTCGGATGCCGACGAGGACTTCATCGCCGATATCACCGACAACTGCCCGACGGTGCCGAACACGGGTCAGACGGACACGGACGAGGACGGCATCGGGGACGCGTGCGACGGAGATCTCGACGGCGACGGCGTTCCTAACGACTCGGACAACTGCGAATCCCTTCCGAACGCGAACCAGGTCGATCTCGATCAGGATGGCGCCGGCGACGTCTGCGATCCGGACGACGACGATGACGGGATCATCGACGACGAGGACAACTGCCCCGCGACGGCGAACCCGAGTCAGACCGATCTCGACACCGATCAGATCGGTGACGCCTGCGACGCCGACCGCGACGGGGACGGCGTCGCCAACGGAGCCGACAACTGCCCCGACGTGCCAAACGCCGATCAGCTCGACTCGAACGACGACGGAGTCGGGGACGCGTGCGGAACGGGCGGCTCCCGCGATTTCATCCGCGGCGACTCGAACAACGACGACCGCGTCGATATCGCCGACCCGATCTACCTCGTGAATTATCTCTTCCGCGCGGGACCGATCCCGCCGTGTCAGGACGGGGGGGACTCGAACGACGACGGCCGCATCGACATTGCGGATCCGATCTATTCGACGACCTTCCTCTTCTCGGCCGGACCCGCGTTCCCGCCGCCGTATCCGAATCCGGGTCCGGATCCGTCTGCGGATCGGCTGCCCTGTGGCGCTTCGGCAACGCCCTGACGAACGGCCGGAGACCCCCAGCGACGGAGCGAGAAACGAACCGACGGAAGCGATGGAAAAGCAGCGCGAGAGCGTCCGTAGCGCGCTCGACTGCGGCCATCGGTTCCGTCGGTTCGCGTTCTTCTCCTTGATCTCGGCGGAACACTTCGGGTTAGAATCTCCGCGCTCGTAGGGCGGCGTCACGAGAACGGAGGATCGGGTGCCGGGGAATTTCAGTCCGCTCGACTGGGCGATCGTCGGCGTCTACCTCATCGCCACGCTCGCCGTCGGGATCTTCGCCAATCGCTACATCCGGGGGATGAGCGAGTTCATCGTCGCCGGGCGCTCGCTGAAATCGCGCCTCTCGATCGCGACGATGATCGGATCCGAGCTCGGCCTCGTCACCGTGATGTTCATGGCCGAGAAGGGCTTTACGGGGGGCTTCTCCGCGTTTCATATCGGCGTCGCCGCCGGCGTCGTCGCCGTGCTCGTCGGTTGGAGTGGATTCATCGTCGTGCCGCTGCGCGAGCTCGGTGTCATGACGATCCCCGAGTTCTACGAACGCCGATTCACTCGCGGGACGCGCATCGTCGGCGGAGTTCTCCTCGCAGCGGGCGGCATCCTCAACATGGGGATGTTCCTCAAGGCGGGCGCGGTGTTCGTTTCCGGGCTTACGGGGCTCGAGAATCCGCTCTACGTGAAGTGGATCATGACGTCACTGATCGTGCTCGTTCTCGTCTACACCGTTCTCGGTGGAATGGTGTCGATCGTGATCACCGATTACATCCAGTTCGTCGTGCTCGCGTTCGGACTCGTCCTCACGTGCGTGTTCGCACTCTCTCACACGGGGTGGGACTCGGTCGTGAGCGCCGTCGAGACCGTTCACGGAAGCGCGGGTTTCGATCCATTCGACGCGGATGTCTACGGCTGGCAGTACGTCGTGTGGATGGTGTTTCTCGGCCTCGTCTCGTGCGCGGTTTGGCAGACTGCGGTCCTCCGCGCGTGCGCCGCCGAAAGCACGGCGGTCGTCCGAAAGCTCTACGTTTGGTCGTCCGTCGGCTTTCTCGTCCGGTGTATCGTGCCGCAATTCCTCGGAATCTGCGCGCTCGCGTACTTCTGGTCGGATCCCGAGTGGAAGGCGATCTTCTTCGATGAGAGCGGCGCCATCGCGGGCGACGAGAAGCTTCGCGCCATGCCGGTCTTTCTCCGACAAGTGCTCCCCGTCGGAATGATCGGCCTCGTGGCTGCAGGAATGCTCGCGGCGTTCATGTCGACCCACGACACGTATCTCCTCTGCTGGGCGACCGCGATCACCGAAGACGTGATCCACCCGGCGACAGCGGGCGAGCTCTCGGTGCGCGGTCGCCTGCTGCTCACCCGAATTTTCGTCGTCGCGATCGCGGGATTCCTCCTCGTCTGGAGTCTCTGGTACGAGCTCAAGAGCGATCTCTGGGACTACATGGCGGTAACGGGGGGAATCTATTTCACCGGCGCGTTCGTCGTCCTCACCGCTGGAATCTACTGGCGACGCGCGAGCACCGCCGGCGCCTACGGTGCCCTGCTCATCGGTAGCCTGATGGTGTTCGGCCTAAAGGATGTACAGGAGCTGGTCCGCGGATTCGTCCCAGCGATGGAAGCGGGGACCCTCGCGGACTGGACCAGCGCTGGAATCCTCAGCGTGGATGCCGAGAGCGGGCTCCACTTCGTCCGGAGCGAGACGATCGGGCTCGGGACGATCGCGCTGGCCGCGCTCGCGATGATCGTGGGCTCGCTCGTCTTTCCCGGACGCGGCGCGCGCGCGGAGGGGGATCGATGAACTGGCTCACGGTCTGGGTGATCGTTCTCGGCGGAGGGATCGCCGTCTTCGCCGGTCTCGCGGTCTACGTCGCGATCGGCGGCGCGAAGGACATTCGCTCGATGCTGAGGACGCTCGAACGGCGGGCGGAGGAAGATCGGCGCTGAACGAGACCGCGCGGCGGCTGCACGACGCCTCTCGCGCGCGATCGACGCGCTAAGCCCACCGCTTCTGCTGGGCACGTGCGATCAATTCGGAGAAGAGCCTCCGCTGCGCCCGGAGTGCGGCGACACGGTCGGCCGGTTTCCCCCGCGCTTCGAGGAGCACCCAGCCGTCGTAGTCGACCAGTGTCAACAGCTCGAAAAGCTGCGCGTACGGATAACGCTCGTCGTTCAGTTCGCGGACGTGCGCCGTCCGGCCGAAGCGGCGCGCGACGAGGTGAAAGTTCGACCAAAGGCCCGCGCCGCCGAGATCCTGGGCGTTTGAGTTCCAGCAGACGGCGACGCGCGGGTGCGGCGCGAGATCGATGATTCTCCTGATCGTGGGAAGCTCTGCGCACTGACCGTGCACCTCGAGACGGATCTCTTGTCCCCACTCGTTCGCGTACTCGCCGAGCTCGTAGAGGCTGCTCGCGATCTGTGCGATCGTCTGCTCGCGGGGAACGCCGTCGTGGAACCGATCCGGCTTCACTTTGACGCCCGATCCGCCGACGTCGTGGCTGAGTCGAACGAACTCTTTGGTCGCCTCGATCGCAGCTGCGACTCGCGCGGGATCCGGGTTGTCGTAGCGCTCGTTGCTGCCGATGCCGACGAGCTCGACCGGACTATCGGCGAAGCGCTTCTTGACGTCGGCACGCTGCGCGGCGCTCAGCGTCGGCTCGACGCCGTGCGCGTGCGTCGTGCGGAGCTCGACGCCGAGGACGCCGGAGCTCGCACAGTTCGCGATCAAGTTCGGCAACTGCCAGTCTTGGCCCCACAGATAGGTCACGAGGCCGAAGCGCATCTTCTCGCCGGGCCGGTGAGTCGCTGCGGGCAAGCTGCGCGCGGCCGAGGGAACGAGGATCGCGCCCGCGGCGCGGCCGAGGCTGCGACGGAGCGCTTCCCTTCGAGTCAGCTTTGCGGTCGAATCCATCGCGATGGCCTTTCGATGTCGGTGAGTCGAGTCGAGTGCTTCGATTCTATCCGCTCCTCGGCCCGGCTTGGACCCGTCCTCGTCCCGCGCAGTCCGTTCGAATCTCGACTCGCGCGTCAGTCGAGGAAGAAATCGGCCATGAGATCGTCGCATCCCGGCGTAACGGAGTAGCGGGAAAAGTCGCTCTCACCCGCCTCGCGGAGGACGTCCTCATCGACGAAGAAATTCCCTGTCGCCGTGCGCGGGTCGCGGGTGAGGACTTCGTACGCGGCGTCCGCCATGATCTCCGGCGTCCGACATCTCGCGGCGGCGCTTTCGCCTCCGAGGAGATTGATCACGGCGGCCGTCGCGATCGCGGTCTTCGGCCAGAGACAATTGACACCGATTCCGAGCTCGCGAAATTCCTCGGCCATTCCGAGCGCGCACAGGCTCATGCCGTACTTGCTGATCGTGTAGGCCACGTGCGGCGCGAACCACTTCGGCGCGAGATGGAGGGGCGGCGAGATGTTGAGCACGTGAGGGGACGCGGACGAGCGGAGGTAGGGGAGACAGGCCTGCGTTGTCAAGAACGTCCCGCGGGCGTTCACCTGATGCATCAAGTCGAAGCGCTTGACGGGCGTCTCCGCCGTACCGGCGAGAAAGATCGCGCTCGCGTTGTTGACGAGGATGTCGATTCCCCCGAACGTTTCGGCGGCCCTCTCCACGGCGGCGGTGATTTGCGCGGCGTCGCGGATATCGGTTGCGACCGCGAGAGCTCGTCCCCCGGTCGCTTCGATCTCTTCTGCTGCGGTGTGAATCGTGCCCGGCAGCTTCGGGTGGGCGCGCTCGGTCTTAGCCGCGACGACGATGTTTGCGCCGTCGACAGCGGCGCGAAGAGCGATCGCCTTCCCGATTCCTCGACTCGCGCCAGTGATGAAGACGGTCTTTCCACGGAGGTCAGCCACGATGATCCTCGCTACTTGCGGGTAAGTTCGGTCGAATCCGTCGAGCCTGGACGCGCTGTACCGGTGATGGCCCGTCTGCTATGATCGGCCGGCTCGTCGACCGACCGGAAAGTCGTGCCGCTCGGCGCCGCGACGATCCTATCACGATCCGCTCCGTCTCGAAGCGATGGCGCCGAAACGAGTCGATCCTCCGTGACAGAGTCGCGGGACACATCACTCCAGCGAAGGATTCATCGTGCGAATCTGCCGAATCGCCGCCGACGCCGAGGATGAGCTCGGGTTTTGTTTCGATCACGGTGTCGTTCCGTGGCGGAACGTCTTCGCTCGCGACGATACCCCGCGTGGGCTTGCCGCCTCGCTGAGATCGGCGAGTGTACTGGATTGCCTCCCGCCGGACGGACAAGCCTTCGCTCGCGCGCGCGAGCTTGCAGATTGGCTCGACGCGCGACCGGAGATTGCCACCGCGTTGACGCTGCCGCTTTCAGCCGTGCGGCTTCGCCGTCCGATCGAGCGCCCGCCGAAGCTCTTTCTTCTCGCCGGCAACTACGCCGCGCACGTCGAGGAGGGGGGCGACCTCGCCGTCGAGCGACGCGAAACTTTTCCCTACGTTTTCATGAAGCCGTCGACGGCGCTCGCCGATCCCGGCGCGGAGTTTCGCTTGCCCGATTGCTCGCCTCGGCATCTCGACTGGGAGCTCGAGCTCGGCGTGATCATCGGGCGAAGGATTCGCGGGGTCTCCGAGTCGGAAGCGCTCGCCGCGATCGCCGGGTACACCGTCGTCAACGATCTCTCCGACCGCCGCTTCCATCCGAACTCGGATCGAGTCGAACGTCCGCGCGACGGATTCTTCGATTGGCTCCACGGCAAATGGCACGATGGCTCCTGTCCGATGGGACCTTGCGTCCTCTCGGCTGACGCCGTCGAGGACCCGCAGCAGTTTCCGCTTCGCCTCACGGTGAACGGCGACGTGAAGCAGGATGCCTCGACCGCCCAGCAAGTGTTTCCGGTGGCGGCGGTGGTGGCGTTCGTCGCGAGTTTCGTTACGCTGGAGCCCGGCGACGTGATCTCGACCGGGACTCCGGCGGGCGTTGGAAACACGTCGGGGACGTTCCTCCGAGCCGGAGACCGCATCGCGGCGACGATCGAAGGGATTGGGACCTTGGAAACGCGCGTCGTCGATGCTTGAACCGCGTCGCCGGAAGCCTTCGCCCGGCCACCGAGTCTCGAGCGGCTCGAGACCGGGTCGACTCAGCAACCGAACCCGAAGAGAGTGAGGCCGAACCGCCGATCATGCTCAGCACCAACATGCAGAACGCGCTGAACGCGCAAATGAATGCAGAGTTCTATTCCTCCTATCTTTACCTCGCGATGGCGGCGAACTTCGAAGTCGCCGACCTCCCCGGGATGGCGAGCTGGATGACCCTCCAGGCGGACGAGGAAGCGATGCATGCAAAGAAGTTCTATCGCTATCTTCTCGACCGCGACGGGCGAGTTCACCTCGGGGCGATCGATGCACCGAAGGAGAGCTGGAGCTCTCCCCTCGACGTGTTCGAAAATGCGCTCGCCCACGAGCGACACGTGAGCCAAAGCATCAACGCGCTCGTGGATCTGGCTCTCAAGGAGCAGGATCACGCGACGAACAACTTCCTTCAGTGGTTCGTCGCCGAGCAGGTCGAGGAAGAAGCGACGGTTCGCGACGTCTGCAGCCGACTCAAGCTCGTCGGCGACGACGGCCGCGGTCTCTTTCTCATCGATCAGGAGCTCGCCGGCCGAAAGCCGGCGCCGTCCCCTGCCGATTCCGCGGAGTGAGCTCGCGCGGTCGAGCGTTCGGCGACCCAGCTACTCGAGGAAGTGCAACTGTGACGAAACCGCGACTACCGACTCTCTTCGCTCTCGCCCTCGTGTTCGCGGCGTCTCTCTCTTCTGCTCACGCGAAGAACGTCGTCCTCGTCGTGACCGACGACCAGGGGCAGGACGCGGGATGCTACGGCAATTCGGTGATCAAGACCCCTCACCTCGACGCACTCGCGGCCGATGCGACGCGATTTCGCTACGCGTTCGCCACCACGGCGAGCTGCAGCGCGAGTCGGTCGGTGATTCTGAGCGGGCTCTTCAATCACCGCACCGCGCAGTTCGGCCACCAGCACAGCTACCATCACTTTCGCACGTACGAGAATCTCGCTACGCTTCCGGCGCTTCTCGCTCGCGGTGGTTACCGCACGGCACGGATCGGAAAGTTTCACGTCGGACCGGAGGAGGTGTACCCGTTCGATGTAAAGCTTCCCGGCAACGCGCGGAGTCCGGTCGCGATGGCGAAGGCTTGTCGCGAGTTCGTCTCGGCTCCGTCGGAAAAGCCGTTCTTTCTCTTCTTCTGCACATCCGATCCCCACCGGGGCGGCGGGCGGGCCAACGAGCTTCCCGAGGCGCCGGACCGATTCGGCAACAAGCGGGCCGGGCAGTCGTACCCCGGCGTCGAGGAAGTCATCTACTCGCCGAAGGACGTGATCGTCCCCCCGTTCCTCCCGGACACGCCGGCGTGCCGTGCCGAGCTTGCGCAGTACTATCAATCGGTCTCGCGCATCGATCAGGGACTCGGAGCCCTCGTGGACATCCTGAAGCGAGCCGGAGTGTGGGATTCGACTCTTTTTCTCTACATCTCCGACCACGGCATCGCGTTCCCCGGGGCGAAGACGACCGTCTACGAACCCGGTCTTCGCTCGCCGTGCATCGTCCGCAGTCCTCGCGAATCGAAGCGCGGCGTCGTCTCGAACGCGATGGTGAGCTGGGTCGATCTCGCCCCGACCATACTTGAGTTCGGTGGGATCCCGGGTCCGGCCCGCCCTGCATTTCACGGGCGATCATTTCTCGGCGTTCTCGGCGAGGCGAATCCGAGCGGCTGGGATGAGATTTACGCCTCGCACACGTTTCACGAGATCACGATGTACTATCCGATGCGCGTGGTGCGTGGACGGCGGTACAAGTTGATCTGGAACATCGCCCATCCGCTTCCCTATCCGTTCGCCTCTGATCTCTGGGCGGCTCCGACGTGGCAGGAGCGTTACCAGAAGGGGCCGAAGACGCTCTACGGGAAGCGAACGGTGGAGAGTTACATCCACCGGCCGGCATTCGAGCTCTACGACCTCGAGAGCGATCCCGACGAGGTGAAGAATCTCGCCGGCGACGAGAAGCACGCGAAACGACTGAAAGAGCTCCAAGCGAAGCTCCGCGCGTTTCAAAAGCGCACCGAAGATCCCTGGGCGCTCAAGTGGCGATACGAGTGAGCGGGTCTCACTTCTTCGTTCGAGCGCGCCCTAGCGGACGCTAGCCCACGCTCGTCGGATGGCGGCGATTGCCTCGTCGACGCGCTCTCTTCCGGTGCGCAGGTGGAGCACGCAGATCCGCACGTAAAAGCGTCCTGCGATCGTCGTTCCCGTGATGTACGCCTTGCGTTCGTTTTGCACGTGCTCGAGCACCGCGCGGTTCAAACGGTCGAGCTCGTCCTCGCTCGCGCCGGGCCAAACCTTGCGGAACGCGAACAGAGAGAGCTCGAGAGGGGCAGCGAACTGGATTCCAGGTTCTGTGGAGATTTCGCGGTACGCGTACTCCGCGAGGCTGTGCTTCTCGCGCAGAGCGTTTCGGAACGCCCGCACTCCGTGCAGCTTGAGCGGAAGCCAGAGGCGGAGCCCTCGCCACGCACGCGAAAGCTCGAAGGTGACCTCGCAGAAGTCGATGTGGTCGATCTCTTCGACGAAGTCGGGAAGGTACGGCGCCGAGCTTGCGAACGCGGCTCCAAAGGGAGCGAGATCGCGAACGAGAAGCGCACCCGTCCCGTAGGCGAGGAACATGCCCTTGTGCGGATCGATGGCGACCGAATCCGCTCGCTCCATGCCTCGGAGGCGATCGCGCAGCTCGGGGACGAGAGCGAACATCCCACCGTACGCGCCGTCTACGTGGAACCAGAGGCCTTCCGCGGCCGCGACGTCGGCGATCGCATCGAGCGGATCGATCGTTCCGGTGTTGACCGTTCCCGCGCTGCCGCAAACGAAGAACGGCGTGTACCCGGCGTCTCGATCCGCGCTGATCGCGCGTTCGAGAGCGGCGACATCGAGGCGGAGCTCGGCGTCGACGGGAATCGTGCGCCAGTTCTCTTCGGGGATGCCGGCGGTTTTTGCCGCCTTCGTCACCGAGTGATGAATTTCGCCCGAAAGGTAGATCGTTCCGCTCGCCGCGACCGTGCCGACCGAGCGTTCGCGTGCCGCGACGAGGGCGAGGAGATTCGACATCGAACCGCCGGTAGTGAGAACTCCGAGCGTTCCGGTCGGGAACCCGAGTATCTCGGCGAGCCACCGCACGGTCTCGGTTTCGAGAGCGACGGCTCCGGGCGCAGCGACCCACACCCCGGCGTAGCGGTTCACGACGGATGCGATGAACTCGGCGAGCGCTGCGGTGTAGAGACCGCCTCCCGGTATGTAGGCCAGGTAGCCGGGACCTGCGGTGTTGAACGCGCAGGGAACGATTCGCTCGAAGATGAGGTCGAGAAGCGGCGTGATGTCCGTTCCGTGTTCCGGAGGGGCTTCGTGCACCCAGCTCGCAGCATCGGAACGCTCGTGCGTGTCCCAGGACGGTTGCGACTGAATCGTCGCGAGGAACTCGTGCAGCCGCTCGCGCGCCGCGTCGAGTAGCGCGTCGCGCTCGTCGGGAGACGGATCGAGAGGAAGACCGCGCACGTCGTTTGGAGTTCGAGAGTCGGCGTTCATTTGAGCTCCACGAGGAACGCGACAAGGTCGCGAAGCTCGCGCCGCGTCAGGAACTGGACGAGGTCTTCCGGCATCGCCGAAACGGCTTTCGTGCGATCGATCACACGCGACTTGAATACGGTTCGCGGGGTTCGTTCGGGAGTCACGATGCGGATCGATTCCGCGTCTTCCGACTGAAGAACTCCGCTGATGTCTTCGCCGGTGTCGAGGACGAGAGTCACGCTGTCGAATCCCTCGGCGATGGTCGCGTTAGGATCGACGATGGCTTCGAGGAGAAGACGCCGGTCGCGGGTGCGCGCGACGTTCGTGAGCTCGGGGCCGACCTCGCCGCCGTCGCCTCCGATGCGATGGCAGCGAAGACACGACACCTCGGCTTTCGAGTAAAAGATCTCTCGTCCGCGCTCAGCGTCTCCGCCGATCAGTGTGTCATCGAACGTCGCGGTTCGACCGGCCGCTGCTTTCCAAGCCTCGTAGGATTCGAGCTCGGTGGCGATCGCAGGGACGCTCTGCGCGCGCGCTCGTGCCGTCTCGAGGAGCTCGAGCGCGTACGCGCGAGGCGCCTTTTCCTCGCGAAGCGATCGAACCTCGCTCGCGATCAGCGAATCGACCTCGGGCGTCGCGACCGACCCGAGGATCTCGAATGCGGCTTGGCGCACGTGATCGTCACCGTCGAGAAGCGAGCGGCGGCACTCGGCGATCGTCTCGTCCCGAGTCGCCCCCTTCGCGAACAGGTGAAGTGCCGCCGCGCGCACCGCTCCGTGATCGTCGGTGAGGGCGTCTCCCACGATTTGAGAGCGATCGCGCGTCGAAACCGAGTCCGCCGCCGCTAGCGCGCGGAGCGCGCTGACGCGCACCTCACCGGGCGCTCCCCTCCGCGCGAGCACCGCGCGTAGGCTCGCGGCGATCGCGGGAGAGTCGACGGTGCGTGCCGCCGCGACGGCGTCGGCGAGGACCGCGGACGGCGCGCGGGCGAGGACGGTCGGCAGAATCTCTTCGAGCGCAGTCGCCGCGGGTGCGCCGTCGCGGGGAGGAATCGGGCGCCAGAGCGAGAGAACTCGGTCTCGACCCGATGGCGCGCGCCAGTCGGCGAGCATGCGCAGCGCTTCCCGGCGCAGGGTCTCCGCGAGATCGTCGGAATTCGCTGCCCGGGCGATGGCGCGAGCGTTTTCGCGCCCTCCGCGTCGGAAACGTGCATTGAGTACGCGGTGAGCGACGGACTCGGAAAGACCCGTCGCGGCCGCGCCGGTGAGCGGGACCGCGGCCACGGAGTCGAGCGCAGAAGGAATCGGTACGTCGTGTACGGCGCGAATCGCCTCCGCCGCGACGTCGCTCTCGCGGTCGCGCACGAAGCGGCGCACCGCAGGCGAGGCGAGTCTTCGAAGCGCGACCACGACCGCGACGCGCACCGCCTTCGCCGGATGGGAATAGATTGCTTCGAGGGCCTTCGGATTCCGCTCTCCGATACCCGCGAGTGCCATCACACCCGCGTGACGAAGAAATGGGTCTTCGCCCCGGTTTGCGTCGAGCATCCTCGCGACTCGATCGGCGTCGGAACCGTCTCCGGTCCGGGCTAGTCCTTGAGCCGCGAAGAACTGAACGCGGGGCAGGGCGTCCTCGAGGCCGCGGCGAAACGCTTCCCGCGCTCCGGGATCCGATCCCCACCGGAGAACCCGCAGAGCCTGCGCGCGAATCTCGCCGTGCGCGTCGTCCGCGACCCCCGCGACGACCGAGCCCAGCTCGGGATGGCGATCGAGCATTTGACCGATCGCCCAGAGCGCGTGGACGCGCGCGACGAGCGGTTTCGTGCTCGCGAGGACTCTCTCGAGAATCGGGAGCGCGTCGAGCTCGCGGGACGCGAGTGCGAACTGCGCCGCTTGTCGCACGCGTCGGTCGGAATGCTCGAGTCGCGTCGCGAGCTCGGTCGACGAAGCGTCGTCCGTGCCTCGCGCGAGGAGTTGGCGGACGCTCTCTGCTTCACGATTCGCTTCGCGCGGCCTCACTCGGTAGATGCGTCCCTTGCCGGGCTTATCCCAGCCTTCGACCCAGTCGGAGATGTAGAGCGCCCCATCGGGTCCGAAGTCGACGTCCGTCGCGAGCGCGCCCCAGAGGAACTTGTGGTGGTCGACGAGCTCGAATCCGGCGCCGCGCGGCACGACGGCGAACGAGCGGACGCCGCTCTTCGCGCTGTCGCCGCGAAAGTCGCACAGAAAGAAGTGCCCGCGGTAGCGCTCGGAGAGTCCCGTGCCCGGGTAGTAGGTCAGCCCCGCAGGACCGTCCGCGATGTTGAGGATGGGCGGAACAATGTGAGCCGGCTGGCCGTCGAAGTGCGGGCGCCAGAGGAGCTCGCTGTTCCACGGTCCGCGACTCACCGGCCACTCGATGTACTGAAAGCTCATCCGCCACCCGCTGTCACTCCCCTCGACGAGATAGGTCCACCGTGCGAGGTCACCGCTGTCGGAATTGTTCTCTCCGGTGAAGAGATTGCCGAGGTCGTCGAACGCGAGCTCCTGCGGATTGCGAAGTCCGGTGGCGAACACCTCGAGTTCGGAGCCATCGGGGTGGCAGCGGAGAACCGCGCCCGTGTGCGGATGCGCGATCACTCGCTCGCCGGTCTCGACGTGAAGTCCGCGGTCGCCGACGGAGAAGTACAGCTTCCCGTCGGGTCCGAACGTGAGTCCGTGGAGATCGTGACCGAGGAAGGCGACGTGAACGCCGTAGCCCGTGTGGAGCTCGCGGCGGGCGTCGGCGACACCGTCGCGGTTCTGATCGCGAAGGTGCCAGAGGCTCGGGATGCATGCGTACCAGACATCGTCTCCGCGCGCGAGGACACCGGCTCCGATTCCGTCCTCCGCGCGGTGGAAACCGTCCGCGAAGACCGTGGAACGATCGAGGCGGCCGTCGGCGTCCGTGTCTTCGAGCAAGCGAAGGCGATCGTGCGCGACGGCCCATGCCGGGAACGCATCTCCGAGATGCTTCCGCATGAACGCGAGACGGTCGGCCACCGTCGTCGCGGCGAGATCGTCGTCCAGCCATTCCATGTGGCGGCGGTTGTCCGAGACGCCGGCGAAGTGGCGAAACGTTTCCGCCACGTAGAATCGACCGCGCTCGTCGATCGTGAACGCAACGGGATTCGCGAGATCGGGTTCGGACGCGGCCAGCTCGACGACGAACTCGGGCGCGACGCGGATGCGCCGAACCGCTAGCTCGCCTTCAGGCGAGCGCGGATAGATCGTCGGAATGAAATCGTCTTCGGCAACTAAGAACGGAGGTCCGCTCGCGGCGACGCTGAGGACGAGAGCAAACGCTGACCGTGCCCTGCGGTGCGGCGAGGTCGCACGCGGCGGTCGAAGTATCGGAGCGAGTGCTGGCATCGCAATCGTCAATTGAAAGTCGGGAGAAAGCTCGGCGGGGGAGGGGCGAGGCACGCCGAAAGACTACGAAGTGTACTCGGTCGGGACCCGTGCGCTACTTTCTTTCGTTTTCCCTCGAAAAGCTTTCACCGAGTCGTTTCGAACGGGTTACTCTCGAGAGTGCGAGAGGTACTCGATGACTGATCCTACGGAACGGCCGACCGCGGCGGACGACGAGTGCATCGTTCCGCTCTTCCCGCTGAAGGGAGTGTTTCTCTTCCCCGGCCTCCTTCAGGCGCTCCACATCTTTGAACCGCGCTATCGCCAGATGGTCGAGGACTTACTCGATCGCTCCGGCTCGTTCGTCATCGGCACGGTGCTCGACGCGACCGACGAAGAGATGATGGAGAATCCGGCGATCGAGCCGGTCGGTGGGCTGGGTCGCATCGAATTCTATCGCCGCTACGACGACGGGCGGTTCAATGTGCTCGTTCACGGTCTCGCGCGCGTCGAAGTCGCGGAGCTCGAGAGCGACCGGCTCTACCGGAAAGTGCGCTACACGAAGCTGCCCGAGGTGGGTTGCTCCGACGAAGAGTCGGCGGAGCTCGTACCACGGCTGCGAAAAGCCGTGACGCGCGTCCTCAAGAAGGCGGCCGAGCTCCCGGATGATCTGTCGGTCTCGCAGCTCGTCGACCTCCTTCTCTTTCAGCTGACGCTCCCCGACAGTGAGCTCCACCAGCTCTACTCGGAACCCCTCGTCACCGAGCGCGCCCGTGCGGTTCTCGCTCTGCACGGCTATTCCTGATTGGCTCTGCGACCGCCACCCGAGCGAGGGTGTCTGTGTGGAACTCCGGCGGGACCGGTGAGGGCATACGATTGCGGCAGTGCGGAGCGTTCGTCGGGCCGACGCAAACTCTGCGCTCGCGGAGACGGGGCCGTTTCGGCTACAACGTTCCGCCGGACGCACTGAATCGTCACGCGGACTTCCGACGAGGGACGCATCATGCGCGATCGAGAGAGTTCAGACAGAGCACGGGGAACGGGCCGGTCGCGGCGGCTGACCGTCATTCTTGCGTTGCTCTTCGCGTTCGCTGTATTCATGGCGACCGGACCCGGGCTTCTTCTCGTCAACCCCGACGCAGAAGACCCGAATGCGAAGCGGATGTGGGCCGGCGTCCCGATCATTTACGCGTGGGGCATCGCGTGGTTCGCCGTCATGATTTCGGTCCTCGCGTCGTTCTATTTCCTGCGCTGGCGTCACGCGGCAGATGATGCGGACGGGAGAGGACGAGGCATTCCGGAATGACTCACGTTCTTCTCCAAGCCGCGGGTGACGCCGATGCGCGCGCGGCCGCGGCGCAGTCGCTGCAAACGGCGGCTCTCGTCGTCCTCGCTCTCTATATCGTTCTCCTCCTCGTGCTCGGAGTCGTGGGGTTTCGAAAAAGTCGTGCGAGCGAGGAGGACTACTACCTCGCTGGACGCGGTCAAGGCTGGATCGTCACTTCGCTCACGATCATGGCGACGTTCTTCAGCTCCTTCGCTCTCCTCGGCGCTCCAGGTCTCGTTTACCGCGAGGGCGTCGTGTTTGCGCTCTTTTCGCTGAACGTCCCGCTCGCCGGAGCGATGGTCTATCTCTTCGGTAGTCGTCTCTCGCGTCTCGGGGCGCGCGGAAGATTCGTGACGCCCGCGGACCTCGTCGCGGATGCCTACGGGAGTCCCGTCGCGCTTCGCCTGCTCGTCGCGGCGGTCTGCGTGCTCTACGCGATCCCCTACGTCGTCATGCAGATGAATGCCGGTGGGATCGTGTCGGAAGTGCTCTTCCCGGACTCGCCCGCAGCGTTCGACATCGGAGTGAGCGCGCTCGCCGTCGTGACCGTCGTCTACGTGATGATCGGCGGGATGCGGAGCGTCGCGTGGACCGACGTGATCCAGGGCGCCATGCTCCTCGCCGGAATGCTCCTCGCCGGTGCGGCGACGGTCTGGGCGCTCGGCGGCGTCGGTTCGTTCCTCGATCGAGTCGCGGAGCTGCCGCCGCGGTCGCTCTCTGCTCCGGGGACGACGGGGAGTTGGCCCGTCTCGAAGCTCTTTACGGTCTGCACCGTCGCGGCGTGCGGCTCGATGCTCCAACCCGCGCAGTGGATGCGCTACTACGCGGCGCGTTCGTCGCGTACGCTCGCGCGGAGCGCGCTGATCTTCGGCACCGTTCTCCCCGCGTGTTTCCTTTTCGGTGTCATGCTCGTCGGGCTCGGAGGACAGGCGCTTTATCCGCTCGTCGACGCCACGGGAGCGTACCGCCTCGACGAGGCCGGACGAGTCCTCCCCCATCCCGAGATCGGCGCTGCGGCGCGCGACTTCGACAACATCCTTGTCGTCGTCCTCACGCGCTATCTCCCCGAGATGATGGGATCGCTCGGCATCGCGCTCGCCGCGATCGTCGTCGTCGCGATCATGGCGGCCTCGATGAGCACCGCGGACAGCAATCTCCACGCGCTGAGCGCGGTGTTCACGCGCGACGTCTACGATCGGTTCCTTCGGCCTTCGGCAACCGAACGCGAACGAACGTGGGTCGGGCGCGCTGCGATCGTCGTCGTCACGGCGGGGGCGGTCGGGCTCATCTACGCGAATCGCCTGGTCGAAGGATTCAATCCGCTCGCACTCATCGCGCAGATGGGACTCCTCGCGATCGCATTCTCGACGCAGCTCCTACCGGTGACGATCGATCTCCTCTTTGTCCGAAAGGGGACGCGAGCCGGGGCGATCGCCGGGCTCACCGTCGGCATCGCCGTCGTTCTCCTGTTCACCCCGCTCGCTCCGGACGCGGTCGCACCGTGGACGAAAACCATCGGCCGGACGGTGGACACGGGTGCGTTCGCGCTCGCGTTCAACCTCGGGGTGTTCGCCGCGGTCAGCGCGCTGGGGAGCCGAAGTCGACGACTAGGCAATGATGTCCGGAATGCGTAGTCGAACGGAGCAGGGGCCCCGGAGCTGACGCGCCGTCACCCTCGCGCGGACGGCCCTAGTCTCTTCGGCCGTCAAGCGATCGACGGAGAGAGCCTGCTCGGCCCCGATCGAAACTGATTCCTTCGGACGCGCGCCGAGACAATTCACTCGATCCGTCCGCCGCCGAGGCACCACTCGCCGTCGTAAAACACCGCGAACTGTCCCGGGGCGACGCCGCGATCGCCTTCGCCTAGGAGCCGGACTTGGAGACTTGTCCCGGCGGCACTCGTGCCCGACATCTCCGAGAGCTCGCAATCGTAGAGCACCTCGGAGTGGCGGAGCTTCGCGCGAAGGCGACGCGTAGCAGGGGGGCCGCTGATCCAGTGAATGTCGGCGACGTTGAACTCGCGGCGGTTGTACTCGTCGATCGCCTTCGAGTGCGCGACGTAGACCATGTTCTTCGCCGGATCTTTTGCGACGACGTACCAGGGCCCGCCTGAGAGGCCGAGTCCCTTTCGCTGTCCAATCGTGTGAAACCAGTATCCCTCGTGACGGCCGAGCTCGCGCCCACTCACGTGTTCGACGATCGCACCTTCGCGTTCGCCGAGGTGATGCTTCACGAAATCGCCGTAGTGGATCTTGCCGAGAAAGCAGATGCCCTGGCTGTCGGGTCGCGCTCGATTCGGCAGTGCGAAGCGCTCGGCGAGCGCGCGGACTTCCGCCTTTCTCAGGTGGCCGATCGGGAAGAGCGAGCGCTCGAGTTGAGCGTGACTGAGGTGGGAGAGAAAGTACGTCTGGTCCTTGATGGGGTCGACACCGCGGAGGAGTCGGACGATCTCCCCGTCGCGCTCGACCCGGGCGTAGTGGCCCGTCGCAACCCGCTCGAATTCGCTTCCGATCGAGTCTGAGAACGCGCCGAACTTGATGCGTTGGTTGCAGAAGATATCGGGACTCGGCGTGTGCCCCGCTTCGAGCTCGGCGAGAGCGTACGCGACGACACGATCGTAGTACTCCCGCTGGAGCGGGACGATCTCGAGCGGCACTCCCGCGCTCTCGGAGACCGCACGCGCGTAGCGAAGATCGTCCTCCCACGGGCAATCGCCGAGGAACGCGACGTCCTCCTCGAGCCAGATCTTGAGATAGAACGCCGTTAGCTCGTTCTCGCCCTCGGCCGCGAGAAGGCGGAGAGCGACGGAGCTGTCGACCCCACCGGATAGGAGAACTGCGATGCGCATCGCGCGCGTTCCGGGCTCAGCGGGCCGTGCGCGCGCCGGCGACTTCGGCCCGGCGCTTCACGTGTAAGAGGACGGGGCGCGAAGTCTGTGCCCCCGCTTCATTCGTCACTGCGTGACACAGCCGGCTCGTCTCCGGCACCCAGTCGTACGCGGTGAGAAAGATCTCGCGTTCGTTGACATTCGGAGGCATGAGAACGCCGTTGAGGCCGATGTTGTCGACGATCACTCCGTGAGGGAGATTGTCGACTCGAAACGTGATTCGATTCTTGTGACTTCGACGCTCGACGCGAAGGAGAGCGCGGATGGTCTCGCCGGGCGCGATCGTGAGCTCGACCGGACGGGGATCGAACGTCTTTCGCGGGCGCCCGCGCGCCGAGACGCGGAAGCAGCCGACGTTGTGGGAGGTGGCTCCCGAGTGCTGCTCGAGCGTTAGCTTGAGCGCTCCGTCCGCGGCGAGCTCGAGCGGTTTGGCGAGCTCGAGCGTCGCGGCGTGCGACGGATCGCCGTCGCTATTCTTCGGAACGATGTAGCCCTTGTCGGTGCGCCGCGCGATCGCCCAGCCGGTCTTCGCGTCGTCATCGATGAGCGCCGCGGGTGAAAAACCGGACTGCGTGAAGTCCGCACTCGCCGCCTTGAAGACGAGTCGCTTGATGGACGCCGGATTCGAGCGCGGAGCCGCCGACGCGCCGATCCGCGTGATGACGAGGTTGCCGTTGTCGGCGCGTCCCGGTCCGTTCGCCGGGAGGCTGGGATCGGAGAGAACCTCGAGACGAAGCGCGTCGATCTCCTCGAGATCGGCGTCGTACGTGATCGTATAGGTCTCGGTGAGCGGATTGGAGCCGGAAGCGAGCAGAGCGCCGTCCGCGCGCGGCGTGAGCACGGTCCCGCTATCCGCGATGAACTGGCGCGGCCGGAGCGCGATCCAGGTCGGCGCGGGATCCGCCTCGACCGAGTCGACGTCCTGAAGATCGACGAGCAGCGCAGGGGGATCCGCGATCTTGACGGACCCGAGAGTCCCGACCACGCGCGAGACCTCCTCGCCGCCGATCCTTGCGGTCGCGGTGAGACGAAGAACGTCGTCCCTCGCGTCGACCGCTGTCGCGTCCGGAGTCGCGAAGATCGTCCCTTGTGCGGACATCTGGTCCGCCTGTATTTCGATCGGCGTCGAAACGACCATCCCGGGAGGAACACCGTCGATTTCGATTCGGATGGGTCCCTCGTACCCGTCTTTTCGATCGACGCTCACCGTGAACCCGCGGCCGCTGCCGCGCGGAACGCTCGCGTCCCTGCCGCCAATTCGGACGGCGAAGTCAGGGCGAGCAGGACGGACGACGAGCCGATAGGTGTGGCGCGGGCTCTGCTCGCCGGTGACGCTCGTCACTCGCACGCAGTACTCGCCCGTCGCGGGCGCGGTGAAGTAGAGGCGCGAATCGCTGCCGATCGTGCGCCGGCCGGCGTCATCGTTTTCGTAGTGGATGAGGAACGTCGGGAGTCCGTTCGGCGAGAGACGAGCGCCGGGCGGATGCGGGTCGACGATGTAGCCGTTCTCTTGGAGCGGATGCGCGGTTGCCGTCGTGCCGAAATACGCCCGGCGCTTTCCCGCTGACGTATAAAAGATCATGTCAGAATCGGGACCTTGAGGCATGCGGAAGAGACGGCACACATCCCCTTGGAGATAGAGATACTGGTCGAGCGTCATCTCTTCCCAGTTGTCGAGACGCGCACCGCTCTGATCGGAGTTGATCGGGCGAAAGTTGATGCTGGTGTCGCGAACCGCTCGGAGGAGCACACGCGGAACCGGTACTCCGGCAGCGTCGAGGATCTCGATCTTCGTATCGAGCGGCGAACGCCTTCGCGCCGCGTCGGTCTCGACGAGATAGACCGTTCCCGCCTCCGCGGTGAACCGATGGAGATCGACGTCGATGCCCGTTCCGCTCGCTGCGATGCGTCCCGAGACGACGACCGGCACCGAAACCGCCCCGGCTTTGCTCGCCTCGTCGTTCGGCTCCGTTTCGACGATCTCGAGTTCGGAGGTCGCCTCGACGCGAATCGCGCCCCGCGAGCGAAATCCGGGCGGAAGCGAGACATCGATCTCTCCCGCCTGGGCTCGTTCGACCTCGATGGGCTCTGCGTCCCCGATGTTGAATCCGACGAGCTCGACGGTCGACTTCCGTCCGGCGCTCACGCTCAGCGGGAACGTCCCCGTCACGTACGCAAACGTCCCGACGTCGACGCGGTACTCGAATTCGGGGGTACCGCGGAGCTGAAGGTCGTAGAGGCGGGCGCGATACACACCGTCCGCCGGAAGCTCGTAGGCCGCAATGGGATCCCGGCCGCGACCGGGGACGTCGTTCACGCGGGCGAGGATGCGGCCGTCGGCGTCGAGGAGATCGAGAACGAGGTCCGCCTTGGCGCCGATCCCTTCGGAGGCGACGTCGAAGACGACCATCTCGCCCGCCCTGCCGCGAAACGCGTAGGTGTCGACATCGCCCGCCTCCGAGAGCGAGCCCCAGACGCTGCGGCCGTCGTCGATCGCGAGCACGTCCCCCGCATCGGCGAGCTGATCCTCGTAGACGTGGGGGAGGTCACCGACGAAGAAGGCCACCTTTTCACTGTCGCCACCGGGTCCGACGAGAGAGAGCTCGTACCGACCCGGTGCGAGGTCGGCGGACGGCCGGAGGGTGATCTGCTCGCGTTCGCCCTCGGTGATGCTCGCCTCGATCTTGCCCGTGCCGTGAATGCGGACTTCGCGCGCCCCAGCTAGATTCTTGCCGACGAGCCGGATCGAAGTCTCGCGGCCCCGTTCGACGCCCTGCGGCGACACCCGCACGAGCTCGGGCTTCGCCGGCTTTCCGTCGCCCTTCTTCTTCCCCGGAGCCTCGTCCGCTCCGTCCTCGAGGAGGGCCAATGCCAAGAAGACTGTGCGAGCGAGGAATGTCGCGGTCGATGGCGACGCCCCACGCGCTACGCGGACTGCAGTCCCGAGGGGGAGCGAGTACACCGCGACCGTGCCGTCGATGCGAGCGACGACCGCGCGCATCGAATCGGGGGAAACCGCGACCGCGACCGGCCAATCGGGCTGAGGCTCGAGGACGAGGCGCGGCGCGACGGTCCCCGCGGACCACACTTTCACGGAGCGATCGTCGGCCGCGGACACGATCGATCTGCCGTCGGGTGAGTAGCGGAGATCGAGAATCGCTCCTTCGTGCGCGAAGCGAGAATGAAGGAGTCGATTCGTTCCCTCCCTCGCGTCCGGTCCGAGCTCCCACACCCGGATCCGACGGTCGACGCCGCCCGCGATGAGGCGCGAGCCGTCCGGACTGAACGCGACCGCGTAGAGATCCTTGGTCGATTCGCTGAGCGTCTCGATGCGATCTCCGCTCTCCGGCCGCCACAACTTGACGGTCCGATCACCGCTCGCGCTCGCGAGGATGTCGCCGCCGAGACGGAACGCGAGATCGAACACCGGTCCTTCGTGACCGCGCGGCGATCGCATGCCGACGCCGCTTGTGGTGTCCCAAATGCGAATCGATCCGTCGTAACTCGCGGTCGCGAGCACGCCACGGCCTCCGAGCGCCACGGCGGTGATCGCATCACCGTGACCGGCGAATCGCGCGTCACCGCGAAACTCGTGAAGGAGCGCCCCGCTCCTCACATCGAAGAGGCGCGCGATGCCGCGCCGCCCGGGTTCGCCCCCGCCGGCGGCGAGGGTCGCGCCGTTTGCCGAAAACTCGACGTCCATCACCGCTCCGGGTGGACCGTCGAGGCGCGCGACGACTTCTCTCCGCTCCGCACTGTAAAGCTCGACGAAGCCGTAGCGCCCGAGGGCGATGGTCACTCCGTCCGGTGAGTACGCGACGGAGTGGATCGGCCGGCGCGGCTCGCCGACGACAGGAATGTGCGGCACGTCGAGCGGGCTCCGCCTGCCCGGGGCTCGCGGCCCGGGTGCGCCATCGTCGATCCAGCGGCGGAGCAGAGCCACCTGCTCGGCTGAGAGGGGCCGACGTCGCCCCGGCGGCATGTACGGCTTCTCGAGGCGCGCGACGACGCGGTAGAGGAGACTCGACTCTCCGCGGCCCGGGATGATCGAGGGGCCGCTCTCGCCGCCGCGGCGAAGATCTTCGTACGTCTCGAGGCTGAGTCCGCCGTCGCGATCCTCATCGTTGTGACAGCTCGTGCACGAACGCGCGAGGATGGGGGCGACGGCATCGTCGTACGCGCTCGGCGATGCTTTTACCGAAGAGTCGTCCGTCGGTGCCTGCGCACGGACACGAGTCGTCGAGCAGAGCGCGACGCCGAGAAACGCCGCAAGGCCGCAGCAGATCGCGATACGGTCGCGCAGGAGTTCGCCGCAGAGTGGACGGAGCGATCGGGTCATGGTCGATTCGGTCGACGCTCGCGGGCAGCGTCGGGCTCAAGCTTAGTGGTTGAAGATGAACTTCTTGCTGCTGAGGACGCTCCAGTAGAGATCTTCGAGGAACGCTCGGCGCCCGCTCTCGGGTGTTTCACCGAGCGCGCCGGCGAGCGCGCGCCGCTCCTTTTCGCTCGGAAGGCGGGACAGCGCGCTCAGGTAGAGATTCTCGACGGCGCGTTCGTCGCTCCACTTCTCGCCGAGCACCCGGTCGATCTTGTTCGTCTTCGCGCCCAGCTTGTCGTTCAGCGTCGAGCCGTTCGCGATGTGAAGGATCTGCGCGACGCTCGACTCGCTCGTCCTCTCACAGGCGCAAGTCTGTTCGCGCTTCGGCCGGCCGAAGGATCGAAGGAAGTACGAGTCGACATTCGAGTCCGGCAGCTCGATCGCGCGCCATCCGCTCGGGTAGCCCGGGAATTTCGTCGGCACCCCCGTGACTTGCGAGTAGGCGTCGAGAAGCACTTCGGCCGAGAGTCGGCGGGCGAAGTAGCGGGCGTAGAACCTGCGGTCACTTCGATTCTCTGGCAGCGCACGGCTGCTCCGCTGGTATGTCTCGGACTGAAGGATCGCCCGCATGAGAGCGCGGAGATCGTAGTTCTGCTCCTGGAGGTAGCCGGCGAGCGCGTTCAGGAGCGGTCCGTTCGTCGGCGGATTCGTGACGCGGAGGTCGTCGACGGGATCGACGAGTCCCACACCGAGGAAGTTCGCCCAGACTCGATTGACGATCGAGCGCGAAAAGTACGGGTTCGACGCGTCTACGAGCCAGTCGGCGAGGTGTTCTCGGCGATCCGCGCTCGCCGTGAAATCGAGCGCCTCGCCGTCGAGCGGCCGCGGCGGCTGAGGTCGTCCGGTGAGCGGCTGGACGAGCTCGCCCGCCGACGCACTGAACACGACGCTGCCGCCGCCGCTCGATTTCGAACGGACGCGAGAGAAGAGATTCGCCATCGCGAAGTACTGATCGTTCGTCCACTTCTCTAGCGGGTGATTGTGGCACTTCGCGCAGCCGATCGAGAGGCCGAGGAAGGTGAGGCTCGTCGCCTCGGCCATCTCCGTCGGGTCCGGGTGGAGAACGAAAAAATTCGTCGCCCCATTTTCTTTCGTGCTTCCCGTCGCCGTGACGAGTTCGCGCGCGATGCGATTCCAAGGCGTCCCGGCTTCGACATGAGAACGAACCCACGAGTAGTACGCCCACATCGCTTCCTTGGGGAGCTTGTTGCTGCTCACGAGAAGGAGATCGGACCACCGGTAAGACCAGTAGTCGACGAACTCTTCGCGTCCGAGGAGCTCCTCGATGAGACGATCCCGCTTGTCGGCGCGATCGTCGGCGAGGAACGCGCGCGTTTCTTCGGCGGTGGGAAGAACGCCGATGGTGTCTAAAAACGCGCGCCGGAGAAACTCCGCGTCCGATGAGCGAGGCGAGGGCGGCAAGCGGAGCGCGCGCAGCTTCGCGAGGACGTGATCGTCGACGAAGTTCCGGCGCGGCGCGCGATCGAATGCGTCGTCGCCGACGCCGGTGTCGTACGGAACGGTGGTCGTCGCGATCGCGATGCGGCTCAGGTACCACGCGGTGACGGAGCACTCGCCCGGTCCGACCACCGTGAGAAGTCCCTTCTCGTCGACTCGTGCAGTCGTCGTCACGGTGACGTCGTATTTCGCCCATGGTGTCACGTCCTCGACGTGGCCATCCGAGAAGTGAGCGAGGACGACCATCTGCTGCTCGTCGCCGGGACGCAGCGTGGCGTTTGCGGGAAGAATCTCGAGGCGAGTGATGCGAGCATCCGTCGTCTGCGGGGGCGGCGATCCACGGGCGATCCACTCGGCTAGAACGCGATACTCGAGCGAGTCGACATCGAACCGGACTCCGCCCTTGTGCGGAACCGCACCGGTCGGCTTGAGGAGGAGAAGACTCTCCGCCGGGGCTTCGGGTGCGATGCGCCGGCCGCGAGCTCCGCGCGTGATCTCGCTGAAGTCGCCGCCCGCGTCGTAGCCACGGAGCGAGAGCTTGAAGCCGTTCTTCCCCGCCGCGGCACCGTGACAGGCGCCGGAGTTGCATCCCGCCTTCGCCAAGACGGACTGAACGTGGTTGCGAAAGCTCCACTCGACCCGCTCTCGTGCCTGCCGTACGATCACCGTCGCCTCGGCCTCCTCCCGTCCCGCGCGGATCCGCAATCGTGCGGTGCCGTCCGCGACGGCCACCAGGGAGCCGTTCTCGTACGCCGCGATGCCCGGGGGCTCGAGTTTCACCTCGAATGCGTCAACGTCGAGAGATTCGCACGTCCGGCCGTCGCGTCGAGCCTGGACGAGGATCCGCTGCGCGGCCCCTCTTCCCGTCAGCTCGACGATCCTCGGGAATACTGCGAGACCGTCGCGTGGCGGTCGATCCGCGGGCTCGCCGGCGCTCGCGAGGCTCGCGCTGAAGAAAATCACCGCGAGCGAGTACCCGCCTGTCCTCACGGCTCCAATTCCGATCGCGCGCGTCCGCCGTTCCACCCGCATTTCACCTCCGGCGTCAGAAGAGTTCCTTGATCTCGTGCGTGCCGAAATCGACGAGCGGAAACGGGCGCGACTGCGGTCCGGGGAGCTCCGTCTCGAGATCGAGCCCTAGGCTCCGGTAGATCGTCGCGACGACTTCCGCGGGACCCACCGCGCGCTCCGCCGGGTAGGCTCCGATCTCGTCGCTCCGGCCGACGACGCGCCCGCCCTGAATGCCCCCGCCGGCGAAGTACACCGTCCAGCACTGCGGCCAGTGATCGCGTCCGCCCGCGGGATTGATCTTCGGGGTGCGGCCGAACTCCGCGAGGTTACAGACGAGCGTCGAATCGAGGAGGCCGCGGTCATCGAGGTCTTCGAGGAGCGCGGAGTACGCCTTGTCGTACATCGGAGCGACGATGTCGCGCATGCCGGTGATCGAAGTGAACGGCTTCGAGCCGTGAATGTCCCACGTGATCTCGTCGAAGACGGTGATGAACGTATTCACCGTCACGAAACGCACGCCGGCCTCGATGAGCCGCCGCGCGAGGAGGCAGCTCTGACCGAAGCGATTCACGCCGTAGCGCTCGCGGACCTTTTCGGGCTCCTTACTGAGATCGAAGGCCGCGCGCGCCTCCGGGCTCGTCATCAGACGGAACGCAACCTCGAAGTTGCTGTCCATCAACTCGGCGCTCTCGCTCTCCTCGAAGTTACCGACGGCGCTGTCGACAACGTCGCGGAGGCGACGGCGGCGGGCGAGGCGCGCTTCGCCGATCTTCTCCGGGGGGAGAAGATCCGGCACCTTGAAGTCTTTCTTTGACGGGTCCGCGTTCAGAGCGAACGGGTCGTGGGCCTTGCCGAGAAAGCCGGCGTCTTGGCCGTGGGGGAGTCCGCCCCCGGTGTTGCCCATCGGCTCCGGCAGCACGACGTGCGGCGGAAGATCGCTCCGGCGACCGCGCAGATAGGCGAGGGCGCAACCGGCGTGCGGAGTGTTCACACCGCCGGAGAAGAGTCGCCCGGTCTGCATCATTTGGTGCCCCGTATCGTGCACGGCTGCCGCGGTGTGGAAGCAGGACCGGACGAGGGAAAACTTGTCCGCGTGCTTCGCGTGGAGCGGCAGAATCTCCGAGAGCTGGATGTCCGGGCTCTTCGTCTCGATCGGACGAAACGGACCCCGGATCTCTCGCGGCGCGTCCGGCTTCGGATCGAAGGTGTCGAGCTGGCTCGGCGCCCCGAGGTTGAAGATCATAATCGCGGAGCGGCGATCGTCCTTCGCGGCTCCACGCGCGTGGAGTGCCGCCCAGTGGGGAAGCGTGAGACCGATCGCACCGAGCGTTCCGACCTGGAGAAAGTCTCGCCGGGTGACTCCGTCACAGGTGCGAGCTCCGCCGTCACCGGTGATATCGAGCATGTCCTGTTCTCCCTCTAAGTGACCGCGCACATCTTCCGACGATTGCGGCACTCACGATACCACACCGGAGGCGGAGAGATCAGCTTTGCCGCACGCCTCACGGCCCCGAAAGACGAGCGAACCTCGGCTCGAGTTCGGCGAAAGACGCCCGGAAAGGGCTCGCGGGGTCGCGCGCGATGCGCCGGCTGCGCGACTAGCTCACCGCCGCGATCGCGTCGGCGAGCTGATCCACGTTCGCGGGAGTGATTCCCGCCACGTTGATGCGGCCCGATCCGACGATGTAGACGGCGTGCTCCTCTCGCAGCCTCTCGACTTGCTCCTTCGAGAGGCGGCTGAACGAGAACATTCCGCGCTGACGGCGAAGAAACGAATGATCGCCCGGTACGCCTCGCTCCTCGAGCTTCGTCGCGAAGAGATCTCGCATCGCGTGAATCCGCCCGCGCATCGAGTCGAGCTCTTCGATCCACCCGCTCCGAAGTTCGGCGTCGCCGAGTACCGTGCGAACGATCGCGGCACCGTGGGCCGGAGGATTCGAGTAGTTCACCCGGATCGTCGTCTTCATTCGACTGAACACGGCTGCCGCGGCTTCTTCGCTGCCCGCGACCATCGTGAGTGCCCCGACGCGTTCCGAGTAGAGTCCGAAAGTCTTGGAGAAGCTGCTGCAGATGATCAGCTCCGGACAGCGTGCGAGAAGGGCGATGAGACCCGCGGCGTCCTCGTCGATCCCGACGCCGAAACCTTGATAGGCGAAATCGACGAGTGGGATGAGCTCGCGCTCGGCGACGACGTCGGCGATCGCGTTCCATTCGTCTTCGGTCGGATCCACGCCGGACGGATTGTGACAGCAGCCGTGGAGGAGCACGACATCGCCCGGCGGGGCCGCGCGAAGTGCCGTGAGCATCCCGTTGAGATCGAGTGCGCTCGCCGTGCGGTCGAAGTACGGGTACGTAGCACTCGCGAGTCCGGCTGCGGCGAACACCTTCGGATGGTTCACCCAGGTCGGATCGCTCATCCACACGGTGACGCCCGAACACTGATCGCGCAGGAAATCGGCCACGACGCGGAGCGCGCCCGTTCCACCCGGAGCGTGCGCGGTGACGGCGCGAGACTCGAGCGCGGCGGAATCCACGGCCGACTCTCCCCCGCTCGGCGAGAAGAGCAGCTCGCGAACGAGGCGGCTGTACTCGGCATCTCCCGGAATCGGCTTGTAACTCTTCGACGATTCCGTCTCGACGAGTCGGCGCTCGGCCTCCTTCACGACGCGGAGAATCGGCGTCCGTCCGGTTTCGTCCTTGTAGACGCCGACGCTCAAATTGATCTTGTCGGGCCGCTCGTCCCGCTGGAACGCCTCGGTGATTCCGAGGATCGGGTCGGGCGGAGCGGGTGTGATCGATTCGAACATGACAGTATCCGCGGAAGGGGTCGACGATTGGCGGCAGGGCTCGAACGGTGAGAGACCACGAGTCGCGCGTCGAACCGACGAGTCACCGTGGTGTTCATTGCGAACCCGATGGAAGCGCGGCAGAGAACGTTACGGAACGCCAATGCGGAAGGAAAGGAAAAACGCGCACGGCCGACCCCACCGGGCGTTCGATTCCCGCCGGACCGTGCGTCTCCGAGTGAGCGGGGTTTCTCTTGCGGGGCGATGGGCGAGCGTGCTATTCACGGCGTGTTCGAGTGGACCGATTCCGACGAGGGGACACCCATGGCCGACGACGCCCGCGAATTCCTGTTCGACCTTCTCCGCACGCCGAGCCCGTCGGGCTTCGAGAGCGCGGGGCAAAAGAAGTGGATGGCGCGCGTTCGCGAATGCGCCGACGCGGTCGAGAGCGACAGCTACGGGACGGCCTGGGCGACGATTCGTGGGACGGCCGGTGACGACGCACCAACGGTGATGCTCGAAGCGCACGCCGACGAAATCGGGTTCATGGTGACGCACGTCAATGATGACGGGTTTCTCTACGTCTCCCGCGTCGGCGGGTCCGATCGGGCGATCGCCCGGGGAAAACGGGTGCGGATACTGGGCGCGAACGGTCCCGTGCTCGGCGTAATCGGCAACACCGCGATTCACCTCCGCGAGAAGAAGGACGAGAAGATCCCCGAGCTTCATGAGCTTTTCGTCGACATCGGAGCGGCGAGTCGCGACGACGTCGCCGCGCGTGGCGTTCGCGTGGGAAGTCCGATGGTCTACGCCGACGACGCTGAAGAGCTTCGGCCAGGACGCATCATGGGGCGGGCTCTCGACAACCGCATCGGCGGTTACATCGTCGCCGAAGCCCTCGCGCGGCTCGCGAAGAAGCGGCCGCTTGCGACGGTATTCGGCGTCAACGCGGTGCAGGAGGAGATCGGCGGCCACGGAGCGAAGATGGTCGCCTATCGTCTTCACCCTACGGTCGCCATCGTCCTCGACGTCACGCACGCGACCGACTCCCCGGGAATCGATCACGGCAAGCACGGCCAGGTGCGTTTGGGGAGCGGCCCAACGGTCACCCACGGGAGCTGCAACCATCCCGAGGTGGTCCGGCGCATTCTCGAAGTCGCCGAGAAAGAGAAAATCTCGATCCAGCACGAGGCCGCGTCGGCCTTCACGGGAACCGACACTGACGATGTGTTCATCGCGCGGACGGGCGTTCCCAGCGCGCTCGTGTCCTTACCGATGCGCTATATGCACTCGACCGTCGAGACCGTCGATCTGTCGGACGTCGATCGGTGCGTCGATCTGCTCACGGCGTTCGCGTTGTCCGTTGCCGGGGACGACCGTTTCTGCGTACCGCTCTCGTCGCCCGAGTAGCGTCGTCGCGGGAGTCGACGACGCTGCGAATTCAGCGTCGCGCTTCGACGAGGACCGAGAGATTCTCGGGCTCGACGGAGATCGCGCAGCGACCTTCGAGCAGCTCGAGAAGATTCTGGCCGATGAGGCGCCCGCGCCAGCCTTGAAGCACGGGAAGCTCGGAATCGGGGGCGCCCGCCCGCGCACTTTGGACGAGGCGGTAGAGCTGCGTCCGCGTGGCGATCAGACCGGCGCTGAGACCGAGCGATTGAGCCCGGCTCTTGAGGAGTACCTCGAGCAGGTCGACGATCGGCGTCAGCGTCGAGTCCTTGGGAGAGGGGTCAGGCGGGGCGGGGTACGTCTCTGGGGGGCGCTTGCGGACATCGCGAAGCAAGCGCAGTACCGAATCGCCGTGGCGCTTGATCCATCGCGGATGGAGCGCGCGCATCGTCGCGAGGTCCTTCGGGTTCTTAGGGAGTCGTCGCGCGATCTCGAAGAGCGCCTCGTCCGAGATCACGCGACCGCGCGGCTGGTCGCGTTCGGCGGCGAGCTCCTCCCGCCAGAGCGCGAGCTCCTGAAGCGCGGCGATTTCGAGTCCCCGTAGGTTCCGTGCGCCGCGAAACCGAAGGTAGAGCGTCTCGGGGTTTCTACGGTAGAAGTTGATGTCGCCGTAAACTTTGAACTCCTCGTCGAGCCACTCGGAGCGGCCGAGGTCGTCGAGCTTCTCGCCGAGTGATTCTCTGAGACGTGGCAAGTAACGGACGTCGTCGAGCGCGTACTCGACCTGCTCCTCGGAGAGCGGGCGGCGCGACCAATCGGTGAACGCCTGCGCCTTCGGCAGTCGAACGCCGAGCGCCGCCTCGACGAGTTTCGTGTATCCGACGCTGTCGCCGTAACCGAGAAACGCCGCCGCGATCTGGGTGTCGTAGATGCCTGCCGGAGGCGTTCCCGCGCGGTCGAAGAAGATCATCATGTCCTGTTGCCCCGAGTGGAGGATCTTCTCGATGGCGGGATCGAGGACGATCTCGACGAGCGCGGAGAGATCGTCGATCGCGAGGGGATCCACGGCGACCACCTCGGGGCTCTCCACCGATTCGCCGTACGCGATCTGGACGAGACAGAGACGCGGTCGAAACGACCGTTCGCTGATGAACTCGGTGTCGATCGCGAACGACGATTCCGTGCGAAGTCGAGCGACGAGATCGTCGAACGTCTGCTGGTCGCGGATGAGCATGGAGAACTCCGGATCGCTCGCGGCGCCGTACCGGACGGGAATCTGAGGGCGTGCGCGCGGTCGAGCGGGCCGTACAGTACCAGAACCCACGAGGCGACAAAACCCCGTCGCGATCAACGAGCAGCAGGCACGCCGCTCGGGAGCTCGGCCGGTGCGGGCGGGATTCTGGTCGGCGTTCGGGCGATCGGGTAAAGATGAGGCTTCTTCGGGGCGGTGGATTCGAGCGGTCTCGACGACGACGTCCGCTCGGATTCACGCGAACGCTCCGTGTCGGACGCACCAGTCAACGAGGAGTCAGCTTCGATGCATCGCTCTCGATCCGGGACGGACCTCTGCGGGGTCGTCACGACCGCGCTCGTCGCCATCGCCGTCGGAATCGGTTCCGACTCGTACGTCCAGGCGCGTGACAAGGCGAAGCCGGTGTTCGCATCCAAGGTGATGTCGAGCGGGCTCGTCGAGGTCGACGTTCCACTCGCCGGCGCCAAGGGACTCTGGCTCGTCGTTTCGGACGGCGGGGACGGCTACGGCTGCGACTGGGCCGACTGGATCGAACCGCGCTTCATCGGTGAGGACGGAGAGGAAACCAGGCTCACGGGTCTTCGGTGGAAGAGCGCGCGAGCGGGTTGGGGGCAAGTGCGAAAGAACAAGAACGCGGGCGGCGGAGCGCTCCGCGTCGGCGATCTGGCGGTCGAGGACGGCATTGGCACGCACGCACCGTCGGTGATTCACTTCGAGATCCCCGCCGGGGCGAAGCGATTTCGCGCGCGCGCCGGGCTCGATCGCGGCGGGACGGACCAATCTTGCGGTGCGACCGTGCGCTTCCTCGTGTTTACCCAGCCGCCTCCCGAGCGCGTCGGGCGTCGGGCGGGTGCAGCGGGTGCGCTCGAGCCGGCCGAGGCCGCCGAGACGCTCGAGCCAGCGAATGGTCTTGAAACCGTCCTCTACGCGCACGAACCGATGGTCGTCAACCCGACGAACCTCGACATCGACTCTCGGGGACGGGTGTGGGTCACGGAGGGCGTGAACTACCGGCGGTGGCGGAACCTCAAGCCCGAGGGCGATCGCATCGTCATCCTCGACGACACCGATGGCGACGGCCGAGCCGATCACTCGAAGGTGTTCTACCAGGGGCGAGACATCGACTCGGCGCTCGGGATCTGCGTTCTCGGCGAGCGCATCTTCGTTTCGCGCTCGCCTCACGTCTTCGTGTTCACGGATCACGACGGAGACGATCGACCCGACGAGAAAAAGGTTCTCTTCTCGGGAATCGGTGGCGAGCAGCACGACCACGGCGCGCACGCATTCGTATTCGGCCCCGACGGCCGCCTCTACTTCAACTTCGGGAACAGCGGGACTCGCCTTCTCGACGGAGCCGGTGCGACCGTGGTCGACCGGGCGGGCAATCCCATCCTTGCGAACGGGAAACCTTACCGTCAGGGGATGGTGTTCCGCTGCGCCCTCGACGGCTCGAACGTCGAAACGCTCGGTCACAACTTCAGGAACAACTACGAAGTGGCCATCGATTCCTTCGGGACTCTGTGGCAGTCCGACAATGACGACGACGGCAACCGCGGGGTCCGCATCAACTACGTGATGGAGTACGGCAACTTCGGCTACCGCGAGGAGCGGACTGGAGCCGGCTGGAACGCGAAACGGACGAACATTGAGCCCGACACGCCGAGTCGACACTGGCACCAAAACGATCCCGGCGTCGTCCCGAATCTGCTGCAGACGGGGAGCGGATCGCCGACCGGCATCTGCGTCTACGAAGGAGATCTCCTCCCGGCGGTGTATCGAGGTCAGATGATCCACTGCGAGCCGGGGCACAACGTGGTTCGCGCGTATCCCGTCGTTCGTTCGGGCGCCGGCTACGCGGCGAACATCGCCGACGTGGTGTCGAGTCGTGACAAATGGTTCCGCCCCGCGGACGTCTGCGTGGCTGCCGACGGTTCGCTGTTCGTCGTCGATTGGTACGACGCCGGGGTCGGTGGACACAACATGGCCGACAACGAGCCCGGAACGATGCGCGGGCGGATCTACCGCGTCGCGCCGAGCGGACACCGGCGGGTGCGCCCCCCGGTAGAGCTCGATTCGATCGACGGTGCTCTCGCGGCGCTGTCGTCGCCGAATCACGCGAGGCGGTTTCTCGGCTACCGCTCGCTCTACGAGAAGGGCGAGTCCGCGAAACCCGCCCTGCGGAGGTTGTGGGGGGGAACGAACCGGCGCCTCCGCGCGCGTGCACTCTACTTGTTGGCTCGACTCGAGGGACCCGGGACGCGGATGATCGACGCCGCGCTCGCCTCCGCGGACGCGGATCTTCAAGTCGCCGCGATCCGCGTCGCGCGAGCGATCGGAGCAGAACTGCTCCCGATCCTCGAGCTCGCGTCGACGAGCTCCTCGGCGGCGCTTCGGCGTGAAGCAGCCATCGCGCTCCGGCACGACAACTCGGCCCGCGCGCCCGAGATTTGGGCCCGACTCGCGGCTCGTCACGAAGCGGGAGACCGTTGGTCGGTCGAGGCGCTCGGAATCGGCGCCGCGCGGCGGGAGAGCGAGTTTCTCGCCGCGTGGCTCGCAAAGGTCGGCGACGGCTGGAAGCTGCCGGCGGGGCGCGAGATCGTCTGGCGATCGCGCGCTCCCGAAGCGCTACCGCTTCTCGCCGAACTGATTCTCGATCCGACCGGATCGGACGGCGACCGTCTGCGGTTTCTCCGGGCGCTCGATTTCCACGCTTCCGTTCCGGATGAAATCTACGT
Source organism: Planctomycetota bacterium (assembly GCA_965223845.1). Classification (GTDB taxonomy): domain Bacteria; phylum Planctomycetota; class UBA8108; order UBA8108; family SXIK01; genus CBDCXR01. The sequence goes on from CBDCXR010000004.1 coordinate 1,279,271, forward strand.
CGCCCTCCTCGGCTCGTCCGACGATCGCGTCGTCGAGCTCGCAGCGGCTCGTCTCAAGGGATTCGACCCCGCGAAGAACGACGAGCACGCGAAGCTCGTTCGGACTCTTGCCGAGAAGAGCCAGGGGACGGCGCGCATCATCGGGCTCGCGCGCAAGTTCGATCTCCGCGACCGGGCGGGCGACGTGGTCGAAGCCTTGGCGCGCTACGGCGCCACCGCCGCCGGGGGAAGCGGCGCGCGCTGGCTGCTCGAGATCGGGGAAGCGGAGAGATTGAAGACCGCCGCGGGCGAGGGCGACGACGCGGCCGCGATCGGGGTGATTCAGGCTCTCGGGAGCGCGGCCGACCCTCGGGCCGTCGGCCTCCTCGCGTTTGTCGTTACCGACGAAGAGCGCTCAGCTGCCGTTCTCGGCCAGGCCGCTCGAGCGCTCGTTCGATCGAAGAACGGCGCGTCGGCCCTCCTTCGCCAGGCGCGCTACGACCGCGTCCCGGAAGCGATCCGGCCGCTCGCCGGTTGGCTGCTCAGCAACGTCGTCTGGGATGACATCCGGCAAGCGGCGAGAGAAGTTCTGCCGCCGCCGGCAGCGAGCGGGAAGGACCCGCTCCCGCCGATTGCCGAGCTCGCAAAACGCTCGGGCGATGCGGCGCGAGGTCGAGCGGTGTTCGTCGAGCACTGTGCGTCTTGCCACCGCGCCGGCGACGCGGGCGTCGACTTCGGACCGGGACTCTCCGACATCGGGACCAAGCTGGGAAAGGACGCTCTCTACCAGTCGATTCTCGACCCGAACGCCGGTGTCTCGTTCGACTACGAGGGGACACTCGTCGTCCTCGAGAGCGGCGACGAGGTCGCGGGCATCGTCGTGAGTGAAACGGAGACGGAGCTCGCGCTCAGAATCCAGGGGGGGACGACCTCGACGCTCGCGAAAGAGGAGCTGATCACCCGTCAGAAACTCACGACTTCGATCATGCCGTCCGGTCTCGAAGCCGCCATGACGGAGGAACAGCTCGTCGACCTCGTCGAGTTCTTGACTCAGCTACGCGTCGCGAGCTCGAGCCCGTAGAGAGGCACGACCGCAACCGTCCGTCGCCATCGTAGAGTCGGCGCGGCCGACGTCGTCCTCGTTCACGCCGCTTCGTTCACGTTTTTGGCGGCGAAGCGCCGAATTCGCGCACGAGCTTTCCGCTGTCCGTCTCGTAGATCCGGATGGTTCCTTCTTCGCCCGCGGCGAGGACATAGCGACCGTCGGCGCTCAGATCGACGGTGTGAACGAAATCCGTGAACGCGGGGTAGGTCCGGACCTGACCGCCGTCGTTCGTCCGGTGGCGCCGCACGTTCCGATCGCCGGAGCTCGTCACGATGTCCGTTCCGATTCCGACGAAGCGAACTCCCGTCACTTGCTTCCCGAATCCGCCGATCGTTCTCCGCGCCTCCCCGGTGGCGAATGTCCACACCTTGACGGCGTTGTCGGCACCCGCGCTCACGACCGTCTCGCCGTCGGCGCTCCAGCTCACGCCGAGGACGTGACCGCTGTGGCCTTCGAGGCTTCGGAGCGAGGAACCGTCCTCGGCGGAGAAGACGCGCGCAAACTTGTCGGTCCCGGCGGTCGCGATGCGATCCCCGTCAAACGTGAACTCGAGATCGACGACGGTGTCGCTGTGCGCGTCGTCGATCGTCCAGCGGAGCGTGCCGGTCTCGAGGTCGAACAGCTGAAGGCGACCGCTCCGCGACGGCTCGCCGCCGCCTACGGCGAGTAGGCTACCGTCGGGGGAAAACTCGAGTGCAGTGATGCGCGAAACGAACTCGACTCCGTCGTTCTCTTCGAGACGACGCTCGAGGACGTAGCCGGGGTGGACGGCCGTCGCGCGCGCCGCGCCGGAGGTGTCGAGCGAGTGGACGCGATCCTTCGTTGCCGCGACCGCCGCGACGCCCTCGCCCGCGATGGTCCACGCTTCCTCGGCGGCGCCGGTTGCGCGGTCGTAGACTGCGCCCCGGCCGTTCGCTCGGCCGACGATGACGCCCGCGCCGTCCGCAGTGAATGCGAGCGATCGCACGGCGGCAGCGGACATCTGATGCTCCGACGCGCGCTGCTTCTGCGCCTCCTCGGCACTTTTCGCCCGCGCTTGAGCGAGCTCGAGCTTCTTTCCCGCCTCCGCGCGCGCAGTTCCCGCGCGTCTACGGCGAAGCTCGCCGTCTTCGAGCTCGTTCTCTCCTTTCTTCTTCGCTGCTTCGAGTCCGCCGAGAGCCTTCTTCGCTTCCTCGGCTTTCTTCTTGTCCTCCGTCTGCGCGGCTTCGGCCTGCTTTTCGGTCAGCTTCTTGGTTGCGTCCTCGATCGTCTTCTTTGCCTTCGCGACGGCTTCGTCCGCGCCCTTCACTTCCTTGTCTGCCGCCGCGACCGCCTTTGTCGCGGCGTCGAGGATGTTCTTCGCGAGCTGACTCGATCGCTCCGCGATTCCCAGGCGATGCTGCGCGGACGGATCCTGAGGGGCGACCGCGAGGATCTTTCCGCTCGCGTCCCAAATCCGAAGCGCTCCACTGGCGGACCCCGCGGCGAATCGCTCGCCGTCCGGAGCGGCCGCGACGCAGTCCGAAGATTCGCCGAGGTTCACCGTCCGAGTGCTCTTCCCTTCGCTGAGCTTCCAGTGCTTGGCGTGCCCGTCGGCACCGACCGATACGACGTCCGCGCCCGCCGAAGGATCCGCAGCGATCGCGTTGACGCGTCCCGAATGCGCCTCGAGCGGCTCGAGCGGTGTCGTCGTTACTGCGTCGCCGTCGCGCGCGATCGACCAGCGGAGGAGCTTTCCGTCCGCCGTACCGACGACGAGAACACTCCCGTCGTTCGATGGAACACCGCACGTCGCGTTCCCGGTCACAGCGACGGTGGTCGCGGCCGACTCATCACCGAGTGTGAGCACGGTCGCACTCGCTTCCGCGACGACGAGGACGCGAGAACCGTCGGCGCTCGATCGCAGCGAACGCAGCTCACCCTCGAAGCGTCCGATCGTCTTGGGGTCGCCTTCGCCGTTCCACACGACGATGTCACCGGCGGCTGTCGCTGCGACGACACGGTCTGCGCCACCTCCGACGAGTCCACGCAGCCGTCGATCGCCAAAGGGGGTCGCCGCGCTGTCGTCACGCCGCCAAATCTTGACCGAGCGAAATCCGCTCGTCGCGATGCGACGACCGTCCGGAGAGAACGCGACGTCTTGCACTTGGTCGAGTTGCGTCGCGGGCGAATCGAAAGCGGGATCGAGGAGCCTCCCGACCGGCGCGCCCGAGCGCGTTGCGAACAGCTCCACCGTGCGTCCGCGCGCCGCCGCCACGAGCGTTGCGTCCGGAGAGAGGCGAGCCGAGTAGATTGCACGGATGGAGCTCGGCACGTCGAACCACTCGACGCGGGCGCTCCCTTCGTTCACCTCGCCCTTTGCCCCCTGATCGATCCAGAGCTTGAGGAGCTCGAGCTCCTTTGGCCCGAGCGGCTCCGCTCCCACCTTGTTCTTCCGCGGCGGCATGTACGGCTTGTCGAGCTGCGCCGCGACGCGGAAGAGAATGCTCTCCTCCGCGTTTCCGGGTGCGACGATCGGATCGTCCTCCTCGCCCCGCTTCTCGATCGAGGCCGGACTCTCGAGAATGACGTCGCCGTCGGCTTCGCTCGCGTTGTGACACGCGAGACAGTTCTTCCGAAACACGGGAAGGATGTCGCGAGCGAAGTCGACCGGCTCCGCGCGCGCGGGAGGCTCGATCGGTGTCTCCTCCGCTGAAGCTCCGCGACCGGCCACGAGCACCATCGTCAGCACGACGATCGCAGCTTCGCCCGTCGCGCGAATCGTATCCGGGTATTCCTCGCCCCGCCGGCTCGTCATCCGCGCGCGTGTCGATCGATGCATCTCTTCGTTCCGATCCATCAGAATTCCTTCAATCGCGGTACGTAGGCTTCGACCTCGATGCTCAGTTCGGCGCGTGCGGAGATGTCCTTCCCGCGCCACTTCGTCTTGGCTTCGAGAGCGACCCTGTGCGTACCGACCGTAGCGTCGGCCGAGGCGGTGATCTCGAGATCAGTGCGAGTCCCCTTGGCGTCGATCGCGGGCGCCGAAACGGCGAGACCGCGTACCTCCTTGGGGAGCGTCACGGCGATGCTGACCTCGCCCTCGTGCCCGAAACGGCGCTCGATGGTCGAAGCGACGCGTGTCGATTTCCCTTGCCGGAGCTTGATCGCCGCCGGCGCGGCGATGCGGAGCGCGGTCGGCGCGACGGTCAAGCGCGTCGGCGTCGAGGCGAGCTCGACACGGATCTTCTTCGGCTTGGCCGCCTCCGCGGCTTTCTTAGCGCTTTCCTCGAGAGCCTTCTTCGTCGCCTCGGCCGCTTTGACCTTCTCCTCCGCTTCACTCAGCGCCTTTTCGAGCTCGGCCCGCTGCGTCTCGATCTCCGCTGCTTGTTTCGCCGCGGCGTCGGCTTGGCGCGCCAGCTCGTCCGCCTTCGCTCGGAGATCCTTCGCCTTCGCATCGAGCTCCGCCTTCTGCCGCGCGGTCGACTCGAGCTCCGTCTTTCGTTGGTCGCGGACGCCGGTGGACTCCGCGGCGGCCTTCACGGCGAGATCCCGGCGACCCGCGGCGGCATCGGCCGCGGCGGGGTTCCGGCGATACTGCACTTCGGCGCGAGTCTCGAGAAAGAGCGTGAAGGTCCCCATCGGAGCCTTGTCCGTAATCTCGAGCTCGAGCTCGCCTTCGGTCTTGTCCGGAGCGACGGTGATATTCTTCGCTTTCACGTTCGGCGGCAGGTCGCGGAGGATCACCGCGACGGGGTTCTTGAAGTCGCCGCGCCGTTCGACGTGGACCGGAACCTTGACCTTGACCGCCGTCGGCGCGGCGAGCTCCTCGGGCGTGCCGAAGCGCACGAGAAACGGCGCCGGTTCTTCGGTGACGGCGAGCGCTACGCCCTCGACTAGTCGCGAGTGCGATTCGACTTGGTCGTTCACCTTCGGCCACACGAGAGTTGCGCTTCGAGCGGATCGCATGCGCTCCTGGCCGTCGATCATCGCCCGCCCGACGATCCGCACGGTGCCGGCCCAGGCCGCGGCGTCGGTCGCGGCTTCGAGGACGAGTGTCGCTCGATTCGCTCCGGGGGCGAGCACGGTTTCGCGGCACGTCACGCCCTCGGGCAGTCCCTCGATTCCGAGCGCGATCGGTCCGGCGTAGCCGTCCAAGCGAAACGCGTGGACGTCGATGCGCTCCGTGCCGCCGCGCCGGAGGAGCGGCGACCAGATCGCCGGTGGATTCTTGTTCGGATCGGGATCCAGTCCCGGCATGCGCGGGGCCGCGACGAGGCGAAAGTCCGGCTTCGGGGCGCGGATCGAGAGCCGGTAGACCGAACGTGGGTCGCTGCGCACGGAGCCCGCGAGGTCGCGCACGTGAACTCGATAGAGACCGTCCGCTGGGACTTGCAAGCGATGGCGCGCGTCGTACGTCCGAGTGACGAACGCGCGGTCCCCGGTCGGCTGACCGAGATCGTCCACGGCGGCGATCTCTGCGGTCGTTCCCTTCTCGAGATGGGTCACTCGCGTAATCACGAACTGCGGGTCGGTGGGGTGACCGAGGCGATGCGAGATCGTTTCGAACCAGAGGACCTGACCCTTCTTCGCTTCGAACTCGACCGTATCGACATCGGCGCGCGGAAAGAACTGACCGACGAATTCGCAGGGCACCGGAACGCGCTGTGGCGCGTCCCCGGTCTCCGGCGCCTCGAGGACGACCTCCGCGTCCGCAGCGCCCATGAAGAACGGCTCCGTGTCGACGCCATCGCGCCGGAGCTGCGCCTCGATGCCGTCGAGACCGGCGGCGCGGGAATCGGCGCGCGGAGGAACCGAGTCCTGCGGCTCGACGGGCATCGCAACGTCGAGTTGGGCGACCTCGAGGCGAGTTCCGTCGACTCGGATCGAGTCGGCTGCGGGAACGCCGCCCGGAAGATTCCGGCCGAAGACTTGGACCGTTTGTGTCGTCCCCGGCAGCGCGCACGGCGGAAACACGAAATCTATGTACGGGCCGCTCGAAATCGAGAGCCGGTAGAAGTAGTCGGCGCCGCCGCGGTAGAGCACGTCGTACACGAGTAGGAGATAGTCACCGTCGGCGGGCGCCCGAAAATCGACGAGCGGGTCGCGTCCGCGTTGACGCGGATTGCGCGCGAGCTCGCGTCCGCTCGCGTCGGCGACGACGAGCGTCGCGTCGAGGCGCGAGTCGATACGCTGCGCGAAGCACTCGGCGATCAGCCGATCGCCCTCCTTGAGAGGGATCCGGTACCAATCGAGATCGGTCGCGCCATCGATGCGGCCGTTCACTACGGAGCCGAGCGCCGCGGGGTCGGCTTCGCTCGGCTTCTGATTCGGCTCCGATTCGAGCAGCTCCGTCTTTCGCCCTACGCGGAAGATGCGCGGATTCGAAATCCCGTAGAGGCCGACTGCGCGGATCTCTCGCGGCCCCGACGGCGCATCGGAGGCGATCTTCACGCGAAATCGACCGGGTACGAGGCGCGGGGCTTCCTCGAACGGACCTGGCGGCGACGTGACGGGCTCCGCCGTCACCCCCGTTCCCGAGACGATCAGCTCGCGGGCGTCATCGAGATCACTCCCGGCGAGCTGCACTTCGAACGCTGTTCCTACGGCTCCTCCGGGCGGATAGATCCAATGAAGACGGGCCGTGGGGAGTTGACCCGGGACGAGCTCCGCCGCGCCGACGAGAAGGACGAAGGCGATGGGCCACGAAGCGGGCGACCGCCGGAGGCGGCGCCGCCGTACACGCGCGCGCTGAACGTTCAGCATGGCTTCTCCACACTTGCTGCAAGGGGGCCTTGAATCCGGTTCAGCACACCACTTTACGGGAACCTCGCTCCGGGGGGAAAGAACGTAGCGGAGCGCTCGGAGTCCCGTCCCGCGGTCCGGACGAGCGGAGCGCGAACCGACCCCGGACTTCTCCCGATCCTCCGCTCGGCGATTCGTCGCCCGAGCGTGGCGATCGCGGGTCTCCCGAGGCGAAAGCGGGGCACCCGACGCGGGGTTCCGCCGCGTCGGGTCGCTCTCTAAGGGACTCGGGCGAAGTCTCTTACGCCCGTTCAAGCGGCGAGCAGCGACGGCGGCACGATCGTTGCCACAACCCAGTTCGGCACGCCCCTCCGAGCTCGGTTCTCGCGGGGCGGGAACGGCGCAGTTCCGCGCTGCCGCTCGGCTCACGGGGTGGAGGAGGACAGAAATGTACGCATCGATTGCGATCGCTCTCGCGGCGGGACTGGCGGTGGTGTTCGTCGGCCTCGCATGCTGCTACGAACGTGTCGTCCCGCCGCTTCGCCGCCGACTCGGACGGCGAGCCCTCTGCGCTGCGAACCAAGCGGTGTTCGAGCCGGACGAGCGGCGCTCGCGCTGTACGATTCACAGTTTCCGCGCGTGGCTTCTTCTCTCGGCGATCACGTTCGGCGTTTTCGGTGTGGCGGACGGCGCGATCATCCGGAACCAGCCCGCCGCGATCGCCGAGGTCGCCGGCTACGGCGCTCTCGCCCTCGCGACGACGAGCGTCGTGTTCCTCGGAGTGTTCTCGTACTTCTGGCTCTTTCCCGGGCTCCGCGCGTACGTGACGCTCAACCGCTGCGGCTTTCGCAGTCTCTGGGTGCTGCCGGAGTCAGGGCTCCCGCGTGTTCTCTCTGAGGATCTCCTCGAGGAAGCCGCCCACTCGAAGCGAATGACGGTCGTCGACGTCCTCGGCTTCGAGCTCTTCGTTCAGGGCGCCGGCGGGAAGACCGGGCTCCTCCGGACGCTGATCGATCGACGCCGCGACATTCCGATCTCCGTTCTCCTCCTCAATCCGCTCAGTCAGGAGCTCGATCCCGATCGACGGATGATCACCGTCTACCAGAGCATCGTCTCGGAGCTCGGACTCGATCCCGCGACGTACACGAAACGGCTCCGAGCGACGCTCTCGACGATCGCTCAGCTCAACGAGGAGCGCCCGGAGAGCGGTCAGATCGACGTGCGCTTCTACGGCGAGAAGCCGACGATGCGTGCGGTGATCTTCGACGACGCGATGATGGTCTGCCCGTGGGGGCCGCACATCTTCAATGCGGACATGCCGTGCCTCGAGATCCGCCGGCGGTCGGACGCGCCGTCGTTCTACGAGACGTTTCGCCGCGATGCTGCGCGTCTGTGGAAGAACGCGGTGAGCCAGGTGATGAGCTGATCGAAGTTCGAGGAAGCGCGCGCTCGAGAGACCGCGGCGGCGGGGAACCTGACGGTCCGCTCGGCTCGGCTAACCCCGGACGAGGCTCCCGCCGTCGCAGACGAGTACCTGACCCGTCACCATCGCCGAGCCGCTGAGCACGGAAACGATGGCGGCAGCGACATCGTCCGGCTCGCAGACTCGGCCGAGCGGAGTCGCGGCCGCAGCACTCTGCATCGTCTCGGAGTACGACGCACCGAGGCCCCGCTCGAGCCAGCGCCCCGCGATGAAGCCGGGCGCGATGGCGTTCACGCGCACGCGCGGTGCGAGAACGCGAGCGAGAAAGACCGTGAGGTTGTTGAGCGCGGCCTTCGACGCCGCGTAGGGAATCGAGCTTCCGATCGCGGCGATACCGGCGATGCTCGTCACGTTGACGATCGCGCCCGCGCTTCGTTCGAGATGGGGACGAGCCGCGCGAGCGCACTGAAAGGGACCGCGTAGATTGACCGCGAAGATCCGTTCCCAGTCCTCGGTCTCGACGCTCTCCAGATCGTCGTGGTCGATGAAGCGCGTCGTGCCCGCGTTATTGACGAGATAGTCGAGACGGCCGAACTCGCCGGCCGTCGTCTCGACGAGACGGCGGCAGTCGGCGTCCGACGAAACGTCCGCCTCGAGAGCGAGCGCGGAGACACCGAGATCCCGGAGCTCGCTCACCGTGGCTTCGGCCTCGTCGCGAGAAACGCGGTAGTTGAGGGCGACGGCGCAACCTCGCGCCGCGAGCCGAAGCGCCGTCGCCCGCCCGACGCCGGTGCCGCCTCCGGTGACGATCGCCGCCGCACCGCGGAAACGGGGCTCGCGCGCCTCAGCTTGGGTTCGGTCGTTCGAGCTCACGGGTGGTCCTCGCTCTGCGGTGGCCTCGGGGAAGAAGACGCGGGTGGATCGTGCGGAGTCGCCGCCCGAGGGACGACCTCGAGGCGACCGAGCGTACCGCAGATGACGTCACCGCTCGAGAGGACGAGAAGCGAGTCGATGGCATCTCCGTTCGTCGAATGAATCTTCGTCGCGCGATGCTCCGTCGTCTCGAGCCGCCAGACGTCACCGGCTCGCGTTCCCGCGAGCACGTACGCCGTTCCGTCCGGCTTCCCGGGCGCTGCGGCCGCGAGGGCCCACACCGCGGACCCGAGCTTTGCGTAGGTCCGTTCGAGCTTCTCCCCGCGGTAGAGGCGCACGCGACCGTCGGTCGCCCCGGACGCCCAGAACGGCGTGGCTTGAGCTAGACCGTCCGCGGAGTCTCGATCCTCGGCCGCCGGGCCGAGTTCGACGAGAGTCTCGTTGAACACCGCGAGCGAGTGGACCGCGGCGGTTTGCTCACGAAAACGAATCGACGGTCCGGTCGCGTCCGGCCAGTCTGTCCGCCGGACGATGCCGTTCAAGCTGCCCGAGTAAATCGTTGATGCCGAGCGGCTGAACGCCAGAGCGCGTACGGCGCGCGTGTGCCGCGCGATCTCCCGAGTCTCCGATAGGTCGTCCGGAGCGAAGAGAAGTCGGCCGTCCGCACCGGCGACGGCGAGACCGTCGCCGCGAGGAGACAGGGCGACCGCGTAGCAGAGATCGTCGGCGACTCGCCGCGAGTGGACCACCGTCCCGTCGCCGCGAAGCGTCGCGACCCAGCCCGATTCACCGGGCGTGCCGCCCGCGACAGCGATCACGATCTCCGCAGCCGCAGAGCCGCGATCGCTCACCGCCGTCGAACCTGGCCTCGCTGGCTGGCTCGCGGGTCGCGGACGACTGCGGGCATCGAGGGCGAACACGCGGAACTCCGGCTCGCCAATCCGCCGGTCCGGCGCGTCGAGATCGACCCGCTCGAACACGCCGGCCGCGGAGGACGAGATGATGCGTCCGCCGGCGATCGCGAGACCCGTGACGGGACCGACATGGCTCTCGGCTTGAGACGCGATCGCGACCGGAGTGGCGAGCACCGCAGCGAGCAACGCGACCGACCCGCGGCGAATCTCTGCCGCCGTCTCTCTCACGCGAGCGCCTCGCGCACCACTTCCGCGTCGGAGGCGATGATCGGGATCGGTCGGCCGTCCGGACTCTCGAGAACGGCGTTCTTCCGAACGCCGAGGAGGCTGAGGATCGTCGCCGCCAAGTCGGCAGGCGACACCGGCCGCTCGCGCGGTTCTTCACCGCGTTCGTCCGTGCGTCCGATCGCGACTCCGCGCGCAACCCCCGCGCCGTAGAGGAGCGCCGAGTGCGCACGCGGCCAGTGGTCGCGCCCGCCCGCGGGGTTGACGCGCGGCGTTCGCCCGAATTCGCTCGCGACGAGAACGACGACTCGCTCCGACAGCTTCCGCCGATCGAGGTCCTCGACGAGGGCGCTCACCGACTCGTCGAGCGCGTTCACCTTCGGCGGAAATCCGTACGTGAGCGCGTGGTGGATTCGCTGGTGGTGGTCCCATCCGACGTCGCGAACCACGACGCAGCGAACGTCGTTTTCGACGAGCCGCCGGGCGAGGAGGCAGGACTGTCCGAGGCGGTGCCGGCCGTAGCGGCGCCGCGTCTCGTCGCTTTCACGGGCGAGGTCGAACACGTCGCGTGCCGCCGGGTCGAGCGTGAGCGACCGTGCCTGCGCGACGATCGCATCGCGCCGGAGCTCCGCGCGCGACGCGGCCGGCCGGTCGAGCGCATCCTTCGCGTCGAGGAGTTCGAGGATGCGGCGAAGTCCCGGTCGAGGCGCGAGGTGCTGGACGGCGGGCGAGCGGCGCGACGGGTCGTTTCCGATTTCGAACGGAGCGTTTGCCGCGGCGAGAAAGCCGGGGCCGGCGCTCGCCGGTGCATCGGGAACGGCGACGTACGCGGGAAGCCCGGCGAGACCGGGAGTGCGCTGGGCGAGCACGGAACCGATCGACGGGTGTCGGAGAACCGGGGACGGACGCTGGCCCGTGAGCACGTAGTGGGTGCCGCGGTCGTGGTTTCCCTCTCCACTCGTCAGCGTGCGAATCAGAGCACAACGTCCAACCGTTTCGCGCAGACGAACGAGCGGCTCGGTGAAGAACACTCCATCGACGCTCGTTCGCGCGGCGGCTAGGCCGACCCTCGTGTCGAGGGGGGCGTCGAGCTTCGCATCGAAGGTGTCCAGGTGCGAGAGGCCGCCGTCGAGCCACACGATGATGAGGCTTCGGGGATCGGTCGCCGATGAGCCCGCGTCTCGGCCCGAGAGGAGCGGCGCGAGGAAGGGCAAGGCCGCCAGCGACTCGAGAAACGAGCGCCGGCCGAAGACGGGAACCGGGGTGGAGAGATCGGTCGTCGGCTCGGTCACCGGAGGACTCCGAATTCACGGCTGAGAACGAGCGCCGCAGCGAGATCCCGCGCGACCGACGTGCGGTCCGCCTCGCTCTCGAGGGCGGGCGCCAAACGGTCGATCTCGGCACGGCGGGGCGGTCGACTCAAAATGAGCAGGTAGAGAGCCTCGAGGAGCTCCTCGGACGTCTCGGCGAAGAAAACCAGATCCTCGACGAGAGTTTTCCCGGCGGCGAGCGGTTCGGTGAGGACGCCACTGTTGAGAAGCGCCAGCTGGCGCGCGAGCGGCTCGTCCGGCAGGTCGGAGAGTCCGATCTCGATCCCGAGCGCTTGCTCGACGGATGCGCGGAACTCGCGGTCGTCGAGAGACCTGGCCTCGCGGCGAACGAGCAGCGACGCCAGGCGATTTGCGTCGACGCTCCGCCGCGTGTCGATTTCGGCCCCGCTTTCCGCACCCGGATGAGCTGCGAACGGGGGATCGCTCGAGACGCGGTACATCGCCGACGTGACGAGCCACCGTAAGAACGGTCGCGCGCGGCCGCCGGCGTCCGAGAACGCGCGCGTGATCGCTGTCAGCATGGAACGGTGGATCGGTGGATTCGTCCCGCGATGGTCGTCGACCGGCTCGACGAGACCGCGTCCGATGAACGCCGCGAAAATGCGATTCGCGGTGGCGCGTTCGAAGTGCCCGTGACGCTCGTCGAGGACGAAGTCGGAGACGTGCGGCTCCGGCCGGGGCTCGGTGGTCGTCGGTCGCGGTTCTCCCTCCAGGTCGAGTCGCCGAGGAACGATCGGGTCGCCGGAGTCGGGATGGTAGAAGACCGCCCGGGACCACGACCCGCCACGGCGTCGAATCCCCGCGAACGCGGCCGCGAAGCCGAGGTACTCGTTCTGAGTCCAGCGATCGAGCGGGTGGTTGTGGCAGCGAGCGCAGCCGAGATTGAGTCCGAGAAAGGTCCGGCCGACGTACTCCGCGCGGTCCCGCGCGTCGCGGAATCTCCGCGCGACGGCCGACTCGAAGCTGCGCGCCGCATCTCCGGTTCCCGCCATTGCGCCCGCCATCACGGACGAGCGTTCCATTGCGCGTTGATTCGATCCGCGACGCGCGCCGCCGGGGCGGGGCGGTCGGCCGAGGCCCGCGACCCGCACGGTTTCCGCGCGGAGGACGCTCTCGCCGGTGAGCTCGTCGATGACTCGACGCGCCAGCTCGGCGAGCGGGGCGTCGCGTGCGATCGCCTCGGCGAGCTGCCGGTGGATGCGCCGGGCGTCGATCCGCCGGGCCGCGTCGCGGCTTCGATCGCTGCGCGTCTCGAGCGGTACTTCCCACCACTCCGCGAGGCGAAACGCGAACTGACGCGCGAACTCGGGCGTCGCGAGCAACTGCTCCGCGGTCGCAGCGACGCGCGCGTTCGCGGGAAGCTCGGAGTACGCGCGGAGCTCGGACGGCGACGGCGGGCGCCCGACGAGGTCGAGATAGAGCCGGCGGGCGACCACCATCGGAGCAGCCTCGGGATCCGGGCTGAGCCCGACTTCCTCGAGCGCGCTCCGCCAGGCGACGTCGAGAGCGTGGGAGCTCGGGGGAGCCGATCGCCGATCGGTGTCGCTCGGCGGGAACGGAACCACGAAGTCGAGCTCCGCATCGCGCTGGGCGAACCGCGCGAAGATTGACGCCTTCCCGGGATTCTTCGCGGTGATGCGCCCCGATGCATCGACCGAGACGACGCCGGGAGACGACGACCGAAAGACGGCGAGCGAGGTCACGTCGCGAGCGAAACGGGATCCGCCCGCGATGAACTCCGCCTCGACGCGGGGCGTGCGTTGGTCGCCCGCGCCGAGAACGATTGCCGAGGAGTCCACGCCGTCGCGACCGAGCGTTAGACTCAGTCGAACGAGCTCCGTCCGGACACCCGAGCGACGTTTCGCTCCGGCGGCGATCCACCGCTCGATCGCCGAGTAGGCCGGGAGGTCCGCCGCGAGGACGCGACCCCCTTCGTGCGGGAGGTCGCGCGACGGTTTCCGGAGCACGAGGCTCCGCCCCGCGTGAACCCGGTCGATGCGGCGACCGCTCAGATCAGTCGTGATCGCGTGGTAGTCCGCATCGGGATCCGTGCCAAAGAGCGAGAGCTTGAATCCGCCGCGTCCGGTCGCGCTGCCGTGACAGGACGCCGCCGCACAGCCGCTCCGGTAGAGGTGGGGGAGGACGTCGAACGCAAAGTCGTCCGGCGGCGCTTCTCCGGCGGAAACGGCTGAGAGAACGAGAACGCTCGCCACGCAGACGAACCGCCGCGGGAGCATCGGCACGCGTCGCGCGGCTGGTGCGCCGGACTCAATCGCGTTCGTTGGGCGCGGAGGAATCACGCGAGCTTCCGGCTCTCTCGCGGCGGCCATCTCCCGCCCCGCGGACTGGCTTTGGTGCCTCTCCGCCGGCGGTGGGAGAGTGTTTCTGCACGAACGCGCGGGCCCGCCGCTTCGCCGACGCCGTGCCGTAGTCGAGATGGAGCATCAACCGAAACATCTCTACCGCTTGGCGACGAAGATCCGCGGATTCTCCGGCGCGCTTCTCCACGTCGGCAAAGACGCGGTCCAGATTGTCTTCCGTCGCGTCCGGTTGAATGCTTCGCCGAAGGAGCAAGAGAAGAGCCGCATCGCTCGGTCGCTCGCCCTGACGCGGTGCTTCGGCCCCGGGGCGCGGCGGACGTCCGCCGCGCGGGCCCCGCATCTCTCGCCGTCCGCCGCGGCGCCGCTCCGCGCGGAGGTCACGAAGCTCGGCGCGCAGCCGCCTCAGCTCGAGCACGAGTCGGACGGTCTCGTCCCGGAGCGCTGCGCCGTCCTTCGGGAGCCTTTCCGCGACGAATTTCGCGAGCGCGTCCTCGTCCTCGGGAATCGGCCCGCAGAGCGCGTAGACCATCTCGCGCAGCTTCGCGACATCGTTCTCTCCCGTGTCGGTGTAGGCGACCGATCGAACGACCTTGGCGTCCTTGGCGAGGACCAGCGTGAGCGTCGCGCGGCGATGGAGCGCGTAGCTTCCTGGACCTTCGATCCCGTCCGTGCTCACCGTGATCGGGTACGCGAGACGGAGCGCCCGCGAGACACGGACCACCTGCTCCTCCGCGGAGTTGCGGTCGCCCGCGAGGAGGATGGGATAGCCGCGGAATCCGACCCACCGGAGCTCGATTGCGAGATCGTCGAACGCGCGAATCATCGGCGCGACGTTCCGCGTGATTTCATGGAGAAAGAGGAAGGCGCCGGAACCCTCCCCGAGTGCCGCCGCGGCGTCGAACTCCGGCTCCGGATACGGACCGATCGGTGCGGAGACGCGAACCGCCTCGAGTTTCGATCCGGCCGCCGGACCAGAGACGAGCGTCGGGCCGCGGTCGCTGTCGCGCGTCTCGGACGCCTCTGGATCCCGGGCGTGAGCACGCCCTGAATCGTCTGCAGCATCGGTTGCGGCGGAGAGAAAACCGCCCGCGAGAACGGCGGCGACGAAGCCGGCGGCGGCAGCGCCGGCACGGAGAGTTTCTGGCATGGGAACCTCCGGGGATCGGCCAAGCAACGCGGCCGAAGCCTGGTCGGCCCGACTCGCGCGCCGGGGATTGGCTTCGAATCTAGCCTCCGCCGTTCGCCGCCCCGCTCAGTGGTTGAACAGGAATTCCTTGGTATTGATCAGCGCCCAGAGAATGTCCTCGTAGGCCGCGGTCTTGTTCTCGGACGCGGTGATGTGTCCGACGGCGATCTCGAGTTCCTCGTCGACCGGAGGTCGCGCGTAGACCCAGTGATACAGCTCCCGGATGCGCTCGGCGTCCGATCGCTCTTTCTCCGCGGCGAGTTTGGCGATGCGCCCGTCCTTCGCCGTGAGGAGCCCGTGGACTTCCTTCGAGTTGAGAAGGTGGAGGCTCTGAGCGAGGCTCGCGTCCTGCGATCGTTCGCACTCGCAGGAGCTCTCACCCTTCGGCTTGCCGAAGACCTTGAGAAAGTAGTTTTCGATTCCACTGTCGGGAAGCTGAATGGCGCGCGTGCCCTTCGGGAGGCCACCGAAGGTCGGCGTGACGCCGGCAACTTGATAGAGCGAATCGTACAGAGTCTCAGCGGTGAGCCGCTTCGGGTAGTACCGCGAGAAGTTCTGCTTGTCGGTGCCGTTGTGCTCGTTCGGAAGCGCGCTCAGTTGGTAGGCGCGCGAGCGCGTGATCGTGCGCACGAGCTCCTTCAAGTCGTAGCCGCTTGCGATGAACGAGCTCGCCAACGCGCTCAGAAGCTTCGGATGGGTAGCCGGGTTCGTCGCGCGAAGGTCGTCCTCGGGCTCGACGAGGCCGCGGCCGAAGAAGTGCTTCCAGTACCGATTGACGAGAGCCTTCGCGAAGAACGGATTGTCGGGCTGCGCCATCCAATCGGCGAGCGCGAGCCGCGGATCGTGGTCGGGCGAGAGATCGAGCGGATCGCCCCCGAGACCCGTCGGCTTCATCATTGCGCCGCTCCGCGGGTTCTTCGCTCCGGCGCGTCCGCGCTGGTGGAAGATGAACGGCTCCTGCGCGGCCTCGATCCCGTTTTCGCCTTGCTTCTTCCCGACGCGCGAGAAGAACGCGAGGAAGCCGTAGTAGTCTCCCTGGCTCCACTTTTCGAACGGGTGATGATGGCAGCGCGCGCATTGAATGCGCAGTCCGAGGAAGAGCTGCGCCGCGTCTTCGGCCTGCTGCTCGCGGGAGCTCACGGCGCGGTACCACGTGACCGGAGGATGCTGTGACACATCGCCCGAGGCCGCGACGATCGCCCGCACGAACTCGTCGTAGGGGAGGTTCTGGTGAAGACTCGCGCGGATCCAGTCATGAAACGCGTACGTGGCGCGGGTGTGCTTCCCGTTCGTCTTGCGGTTGCGGAGGATCGCGGCCCACTTCCCCGCGAAGTGATCGGCGTAGTCATTGCTCGCGAGGAGGTGATCGATCCAGCGGGCGCGGCGGTCGGGACGCTGGTCCGCGGCGAACGCACGGGCCTCTTCGGCCGTAGGGAGTCGACCGGCGATGTCGACCGTTGCCCGGCGGACGAAAGTCGCATCGTCGGAGGGGCCCGACGGCGGGATCCCGAGCGTCTCCAGCTTCGCGAAGATATGCTCGTCGACGAGGTTCACCGGCTGCGGAAGCTCCCCGACCTCCGCGCCGAGCGGCACGCTAGCTCGAAAGACTCCGACGTGCCCCTGGAAGCGAATCATCACCGCCGCGTTGCCGGGGAGATCGAGCGTCTTCACCCGTCCGGACGGCGACACTTCCGCCATCTCCGCGTTGTTCGACTCGAACTGCGCCATCGGCGTCACATCTTCGATCGATCCGTCGCTGTAGTGCGCGAACACGGCGAGCTGCTGATCGCTGTCGCGCAGCATGGTCCGCTCGGACGGGTGCACCTCGATCTTCGTGACGCGCGGATCTTCCGTCGATCCGTAAGGAAGTCCTTGCCGCATCCACCGGTGAAGCATCCGGTATTCGTAGCTCTCGGAATCGAATCTCGCGCCGCCGCCGTGAGGGACGGCGCCGGTCGCCTTGAGAAGGAGCAGGCTCTGGTCGGGAGCGGCGGGAAACACGCGACGGCCGCGCGACTCCTTGACGAGGAACTCGTAGTCTTCGTTCGGGTAAAAGCCGAGGAGGGAGAGGCGAAACCCGTTCTGACCTCCGGACTTTCCGTGGCAGCCGCCCCCGTTGCAGCCGTGCTTGGTGAAGATCGGAACGACTTGCTCCGGGAAGTTCACCGGCTGCTCGGCACCGACACCGCGGATTTCGAGCGCGGTTTCCGCCTCCACGCGGGAGCCGTCCTTTCGCTCGAGCACTGCCGTCAGCTTGACCGAGCCGTCCACCCGCGGAACCACGAGACCGCCGGCGTCGATTTCGACCGCGGTCGGGGGATCGGCGCGGAGCTCGACACGGGACGTCACGTCGAGAGTCTCTCCGCTCGGAGACGTCCCGGTGACGATGATCTGCCGGCGCGCGTCGGCGCCGCGGAGGAGCGAGTACTGAGACGCCTCGAACCGGAGCGCCTCGAGGCGTCCGAGGAGCGCGTCTCGCTCGACGTTGGGAGCGGGCTCCCCCAGGGCGGGCGGGAGCGCGAGAATCGCCAGGGTGAACCCCAGGCCGATCCGCCGGGCGATTCGCGAGGTGCGCGCGAGCATGCTTCGGGTTCTCCTTCCTGCGTCCGCGTGGGCTCGGAGCGGCTCGGCGCCGCAAGAGCGGCTCCTAGAGCTCCGATTCACACGCTTCAACCGGGCGCGTCGGGAGATGACCTCACACTGCGGCCATCATTTCTCTTCCTCTTCTTCCTTTCCGACGGCCCTCTGCGCACCGGGATACACCGCCAGTAGACGGTCCCCGACCGGCTCTCACGAGGGACGGCGAAACGCGCCCGGGCGACGGCCATGGGACCGTCACGCCAAGAAGGAAGGTATCAGGGGCCGATCGTCCCGCGCAAGGAGATTGGGCCGGCGTCCGTCCTCGATTCCGGCGCGGAGAATGAGTCGCGAGGCGGTTCCGTCCCGTCGAACGTCCCTGGGGCGACGCGATCGGGTCCGTCGCGGATGTCGCGTGGAACGAGCCGTGGGCGATCGGGGAACAACTCGCTAAACGGGCTTTACGTTGGACGCGCGCTCCGCCGCGGCCTCCCTTCGGCTAAGCTCTCGCGGCCGCGGAGATTAGGTGGCTCGGGGGCGTCCGCGGTGGCCGCGGAACATGGGTTGCTCGCGCGTCTGCGGAAGATCGATGGCGTGACGGCTCGCGGAGCCGTCCGTCACCGGGATGCCCGGGACCCAACGCGCCCGGCGATCCCGAGACGCAGAGAGTTCTTTGGGGGAAGGGTCATGCGCAGTCCGATCTCGCGCCGGTTGACGGCGCTTCTCGTGGTCTCGCTCAGCGCGTCGTGGTTCGCCCGGGAGGTCGTGCCGGCGGAGTCCCCGGGACTTCCGCCGATCGTCTTCGTCCAGCGCGAGCTCGACTTGTCGGGGGCGAAGGTCGAGGACGTCGGCTCGCCGATCCATCGCGCGCGCTCCGGTCGTCTCATGTGGTTCTCGCCGGCGACGGGGATGCTGCGGCGGTTGGTGAGCAACGAGGGGGGCTCGCCCCGGATCCCCGTCGATGTGACGGATCCGGACGTCTCGTACGACGGGCAGCGAATCGTGTTCTCGGGGTTCGCTCCGCGCGAGAAGGCTTGGCGCCTATTTGAGATCGGCGTCGACGGGAACGGCCTTCGGCAAATTACGCGAAGTGATCGAACGACGCAGACCGAGCGGTACGGCAACGCGAGCGCCGCCCTCAGCCGCTACGACGACCTCGATCCTTGCTACCTACCCGACGGCCGGATCTGTTTCGTCTCGACGCGGTATCCGGGCGTCGCGGATGACGTCCGCCGCCGGGCGACGAATCTCTACGTGGTCAACGCGGACGGAACCGACCTCCACCGCATCACCACCGAACGTTTTGGCGCCGATACGCCGACGGTCGAGCCGTCGACGGGAAAGATCGTCTACTCGCGCTGGTGGCGCTCGATTCCGACCGGCGGCGCGCCGTCGTCTCCGGGCGAGGAGGCACTGCGCCCACCGCGTCCGCCGACCGTCGTGCCGGACGAAGGGGACGTCGACGCGGCGCTCTCGCCGAGTCCCGGCGGTCACTACGGGCGCTCGAGCGATTCGTCTCGTGAGCCGGCGGCGGTTCGCGCCGAGGACCAGCCGATCTTCGGGCTTCCCGACGTCGACTTCGGCGGACTGAATAGCTGGTTCCTCGCCGAGATCCGTCCCGATGGCGACGAGCTCGCGATGTACAGCGGCTTTCACCTCGACCGCGAGCTCACGCAGGCTTGGCGGCCGAGCTTTCGACGGGATGGCACCGCCCTCGCGCTCTTCATTCCCGAGTCGCCGCTCATGGGGCTTCCCGGCACGAAGGGACTGCGCGTTTTCCGGCCTGGACTAGGAGCACCGCTCGAGCTTGCGGGGCAGCAAACATTTGGCGATCCGACGCTCGATCCCCCCCGAATCCACTACGCGAGCGCGGTCGAGCTTCCGGACGAGCGACTTCTCATCTCGGCGACCGTCGGCGCGACGCCTGCGGACACGAATCTCTACGTGCAGGATCCGAACACACTCGATCTCGCCCCCGTCTTCGGGACTTCGCGCTACAGCGAGCTCGACGCGGTCGTGGTCGAATCCCGACCCGTACCGCCGATCCTTCCCGACCAGCTCCTCGACCGACTCGAGGACGAAGCGCCGCTCACGCTCGAGGAGGCGTACGAACGCGGTGGTTCATTCACGTTCGTCGTCGAGAACATCCACGCGAACGCGGCCGTAGACGTCGCGATGCCGAACGCGCCGCCGGTCGCGAAAGATCTCGAGATCGAGTTTTACATGGCGCCACAGCGAACCGGTCGCGCGCCCGATCTCCCGATCCTCGTCGGCCGCGAGGTGATCCCTCCGAGCGGGCGTGTCGAGGTGGAGCTGCCCGCCGGCGTTCCGCTCTTCGAAGCCGTCCGCTTCCCGACGGGCGAACTCGCGGTCGGACGCGACGGTCAGGTGTTCCACGTCGGCGGAATGAACTTCGGGCGTCGCGACACCGTCGCGCGTTGCGTCGGCTGTCACGCGGGCCACTCGCGGATGGCAGTTCCGGATGACTTCGAGTGGACGAATCTCGCCTCGAGTGCGCATGTCCGTGCGACCTCGAAGCGCGGAGAACTCGGGGGCGATCCCCCTGGCTTCCGCGAGCGGCAGCTCGTGGATCGATCGACCGCGGCGCACAGAGGCGAATGGATGGCGCGCGCTGGCCGTGATTCGGCCGAGATCTCGCTCCTCTGGCGTACTCCGCTGAACATTCGGGAGGTCGTTCTGCACGGGGTGAAACCGCACGGTGAATCTTCGCCGCCGCTTCAAATCGCGAACGCGACGCTCCGCCTTCGGCACCACGCCGATGGGACCACCGAGCTCGAGACCGGGCCGATCGTTCCGTCGGGAACGCGCATCGCCGTGGATCCGACTCTCGTCTACGATCGACTGGAGCTCGAGTTCCACGGGGATCAAATCTCCGGCAAGCATTTCGGACTGACCGGACCCGCGCTCGCCGAAATCGAGGTGGTCGCGAAACGCGCGTCGGTCATACCGCTCGGGACGTTCATCCGCGGCGACGTCGATTGCAACGGCCGGATGAACCTCGGCGACTGCGTCGCGATCATCGATACCCTGTTTCGTGGAAAGAGGTCCTTCTGCTGCGAGGGCGCGGCGGACGTCGACGCGGATCGATCGGTCAACATCTCGGATCTCGTCTACTCTCTCTCCTTCCTCTTCTCCGGAGGACCGCCTCCCGCGGCGCCGTTCCCCGCGTGCGCGCCCGCGGACGGGAGCGAAAGTGATCTTCCGTGCCGGAGTTCGTTCTGCGCGGAGTGAGTCGCTCGCAGATACGAGGAATCCCACACACTTCTCTCTTGAACGCCCCAGGGAGCGACCCTCTCTGGGGCGTTTTCCGCTTCGGTCACGCGGGGACGGAAGAGAGACGGCGCGCGCCGCGCTATGCGAGGAGTGACTCGACGAGCCTGCCGCCGACGTCGGTGAGGCGGAAATCTCGACCCTGGAAGCGATACGTGAGCTCAGTGTGGTCGAGTCCGAATAGGTGGAGCAGCGTCGCGTGGAAATCGTTCACGTGGACGCGGTCTTCGACGGCGTGCCAGCCGACGTCGTCCGTTCGACCGATCACCTGACCTCCCTTCACGCCGCCGCCGGCGAGCCAAATGCTGAACGCATATGGGTGGTGGTCGCGTCCCGTGTTCGCCGCACGGCCGCCACGATTCTCTCCGAGGGGCGTCCGTCCGAACTCCGAGCCCCAGACGACGAGAGTCTCGTCGAGGAGACCGCGCTGCTTGAGGTCGGCAAGGAGCGCTGCGATCGGCTGATCTGCCATGCCGCAATTGAACGTGAGCTCCTTGTCGAGGTTGCTGTGGTGATCCCACGAGGCGTGGTAGAGATTCACGTAGCGGACGCCACGTTCGACCAACCGCCGCGCGAGGAGACAGTTCGTCGCGAACGACGCGTACACGTTCTTTCCTCCCCCGCGTCCGGCCCCCGGGGGATCGCTGCGTCGCGTGCCGTAGAGATCGAGCGTCGCTTCGCTTTCGTCGCTGAGATCGATCAGCTCCGGTGCTGCTGCCTGCATGCGGAACGCGAGCTCGTAGGACGCGATACGGCTCTGGATCTCCGGGTCGTGCACCGACGAGTAGCGCTGTTCGTTCAGCGTGCGGAGCGTGTCGAGGCTGCGCCGCTGAAGAGGTGCGCTGAGACCCGGCGGATTCTCCAAGTGGAGGATCGGCTCGCCCTGGTTTCGGAGCAGCACTCCGGCGTACGTCGACGGCATGAAGCCGCTCGACCAATTCGACGCCCCGCCGCTCGCCCCGCGTCCGGCCGTGAGAACGACGTAACCCGGTAGGTCATCCGACGGCGAGCCGAGCCCGTAGCCGAGCCACGAGCCGATGCTCGGGAGGCCGAACCGCGGGACTCCCGTGTTCATCATGAGCTGACCGGGATGGTGGTTGAACGCCTCGGTGTGCATGGAGCGGACGAGCGCGATATCGTCGGCGTGGCGTCCGATCGCGGGCAGAAGATCGGAGAGCTCCATGCCGCACTCGCCGCGGCGCGAGAAGCGGCGCGGCGAGCCGAGGAGCGTTGCCGTCTTCTTCTCGATGAAGGCGAAGCGGACGTCCTTCGTGAGAGATTCCGGGAGCGGCTTTCCGTGGAGGGCGTTCAGCTTCGGCTTCGGGTCGAAGAGGTCGATCTGACTCGGGGCGCCCGCCATGAAAATAAAGATGCAGCGCTTGGCTCGGGGAGCGAAGTGAGCCGAACGCGCGGCGAGAGGATTCGAATCCGCGGCGCCGCGGGCTTCGCGCTGGAGAAGCGATGCGAGCGCGAGAGTTCCGATTCCGCTTCCCGCGCCGACGAGAAAATCGCGGCGGGTGCGCTGGACGAGCTCGGTGATCGGATCCATGCTGTCCTCGACGAGGGCGGAGACTCGCGCGAGTCGTTCTCTCCGACTCACGCTTCCATGATACGCACGGGGCGTTCCGCGGTGCCAGCGTGCGCCGCCCGGCCGAACGGGCTTCAGCCGGAGTTCGCCGCCGCGACGTACGCCCGGACTCGCTCGACGTCCGTGAGCTTCATTTCGTATTCGGATGAATCTCCGCCGCCCATCGCGCAGCTCGGGTTGCGAAACTCCATTCGGCTCGGGACGACGCTCCCCGCCGAAAAATGGGCCTCCGTGGCCCGGGTTTCATCGAGCACTCGGCGGATATTGTGCTCCCGAATCCCGCAGCCGGGCATCACGGCTATGCGGCCCGCGGCCGTCTCGACGAGGCGGCGGATCAGAGGCGCGCCTTCGGGGGCGGTCGGCTTCTGGCCGGACGTGAGGATCCGATCGATGCCGAGCTCGATCAACGTCTCGAGAGCCTCGAACGGATCGCGGCTCATGTCGAAAGCTCGGTGAAATGTGACTTCCAAAGGTCGCGCGAGCTCCACCAGGCGGGCGGTACGATCGCGGTCGACCGCTCCGTCTCCCGAGAGGAGGCCGAAAACGACACCGCGAGCGCCGAGGTCGTGGGCCGAAGCGACATCGCGCTGCATGACGTCGAACTCGAGATCGGAGTAGAGAAAATCGCCGCCGCGCGGGCGGACCATCACCATGACGTCGATGCCGCCCGCGTCGAGCGCGGCGGCGATCGTGCCGAGGCTCGGCGTCGTTCCGCCATCGGCGAGGTTATCGCAGAGCTCGACGCGATCCGCGCCGCCATCGCGAGCCGCGACGACACCCGAGATCGATTCGATGCAAACTTCGAGGACAGGGCGGGCCATCGGCGTGCGTCGGCCTCCAGGAAACGGAACGAAACTCACGCCGGCGGACGGATTCGGCGATGGGTTCACAGCCGAACCGAAACGTGGTTCGATGTCGAGCGTCATTCACCGGGCGAGCCGAGGGGAACCCGCAAGCGAATTGGTGGAGGTGGAGACCATATGGCAACCGTGACGATTTGCGATGAAACGACTACCGGCGAGCGAATGAGCGAATTCACTCTCGATCTTCTCGAGGAGACGCTCAGTGTCGAGGAGCTGATCCGGAGCCGGGTTTATCAAGAAGTGAAGGACTACAACACGTCCCGCCCCGAGCTTTACCGCGGCCTTGTCGAGCCGCGCGGGGCGGAGCGAGTCCTCGGGGGTGGCGCGCGACTCGACCGCGCGAGAAACCTCGATTGGCGCGAGCAGTTCGAGGCTGCCGTGAGAGGCTTCGAGCGAGGTCGTATCCTCGTCCTCGTCGACGACCGCCAAGTGGAAGGTCTCGACGACGCGGTCGTCATCGGGACGGGCACTCGGGTCACGTTTCTCAAGCTGGTACCGCTCGTCGGAGGCTGAGTGCGCTCCCGATTCGGTGCGTTTCTCGGGCGAGGTCGAGGGAGCGAGCCCCGATGGTGCCTCCGCGAAAGATGATCCGCGGCCGAGAATCGGCGCTCTCCTCGAGCACGAATTCCGCCGCCGACGGGCCGAGCGAGAATGCGGCCGTGACCTGGGTCGCGGAACAGCTTCGCGGAGACTGGCTCGAGCGGTCGGCGCCGCGGCGGTTCGGTCGCGCGCTTCGCACGGCGGCGGGCGAGCGGGTTCAGCCTGCCCGAGCGGTCGTTGCGGCGTTCGCGCGTTGGCGATCGGGACGCCGGGCGAGCGAGGCGGCACAGATCGAGAGGTACTCGATTCAATCGCTGCTCCTCGCACTCGCCCGCTCCGGCCGTGAGCTCTCCGACGAGGACGGCGCCGCGGTCGTCGAGGCGTGGCGAATCGCGCGCGGAGATGACCTCTGGGTCGATGTCGACGACGCGATCCTCGCTTGGATTGAACGAGCGACCGGACGAGAGTCGATCCGCGCGAACTCGCCGCGACTCGCCGGCGCGCTCGAGGAACTCGCCGAGCCGCTCGCTGCCACCGAGCGCGATCGGGCCGTTGCGGCCGAGGTCCGCCGACTCCTGGCGACGGGTCTCGAACGAATCCTCTCTCCCGGGCCGGCCTGGGTCGCGGATGCGGCGACGACGATCGAGCGGGCGCGACCGGAAGTGGGGGCGGCGTGGCTCGCGCTGCTCGAGCACGCGGGCTCGCGCCGATCGGCGTCTCCGAGTGCGGCGTGGACGAAAACCGCGAGTGCGATGCTGCGGGAACTTGCTCCACCCGAGTTTGAAGACGGTCTCGCGCGCTGGCTTTCGGCGTGGGAGCGCGAGAGCGCGCGCGCCGACCCGAACGACGACCGCCACCGCAGAGTGCTCCGCGGGCTCGTCTGGATGGCGAAGAGCCGCGCGAACGCCCGATTGTGCCGCGTGCTCGCTCGCTGCGCCGAGACGTCTCGCCGGCGCGACGCGCGCGGCTCGGGTTCGCTCGCCGGCGCGGCGCTCGCGGCCCTCGAAGAGTGGGCGATGCGACCGGCGGAAGAACCACCGGTACGGGAGGAGCTTGCGAGCAAGTCCGATTCCGAATCCCTCGCGTCCTCGCACGCACCGGACGCGAGCGCCGCGGCGGTCGTTGAGCTCACCCGTCTCGCCACTCGTGTCTCGCATCGGTCGTTCCGCCGTCGAATCGAACGCGCGCTCAGTACGGCCGCGGAGAGACGCGGAGTTGCGCGAGCCGAGCTCGAGGAGCTGGCGACACCCGACTTCGGATTAACGGGCGTCGGGACGCTCGCAGTCGAGATCGGCGGCTGCATCGGTCGCTTGAGCATCGCGCCGACAGCACGGGTCACGGAGGGATGGGAGCGACCGGGTGGCCGCGTCCTCGGCTCGGTCCCGGCCGATGCGCGCAGCGCCGATCCGGATGGCGTCGCTCGATTCCGCGAGCGTGCGCGGACTCTTCGCGGCGCCGCGAGCGCCGTGCGCGACCGGCTCGAGTCGCTTCTCGTCTCGGCACGTTCGTGGGAGCTCGAAGCGTGGCGGCAGCGCTACCTCGTTCAACCGCTCGTCGGCGCGATCGCGCAGAACCTCATCTGGGCGTTTCGCCTTCCCGACGGCGTTCGCCTCGGCATCCCTCGCGACGGCAAGCTCGTCGACGTCTCCGGCGAGCGGCTCTACGGCTTTCGAGAATCGACCGAGGTGCGGCTGTGGCACCCGATCGGCTGCGCCGCCGACGCCGTCGGGCGGTGGCGCGATGTCCTGGTCGAGGAGGAGATCACGCAGCCGTTCAAGCAGGCGTTTCGCGAAGTCTACGTGCTCACGGACGCCGAGCTCAGGACGAGACTCTATTCGAATCGGTTCGCCGGGCACATCGTGAAGCAGCACCAGTTCGCGCGACTCGCGAAAGCGCGAGGCTGGGAGTATTCCCTCGCGGGGCGATGGACGTTCGGGAACGGCACCGCGGCAAAGATCCTTCCCGAGTGGGGGATCCGAGCCGAGTTCTGGGTCGATCCGATTCGCGACGACGACGCGTACTCCGACCGGGGCGCCGCGCTTTACCTAAGCACGGATCAGGTACGATTCGCGCGCACGGACGCTCCGGACGCCGAGCTCGAGCTTCTCGACGTACCGGCGCTCGTCTTCACGGAGGTCATGCGCGATGTCGACCTCTTCGTCGGCGTTGCGAGCATCGGCAGCGACCCGGGCTGGACGGACGGCGCACTGGCGCACCGGTTCGGCGACTACTGGCGCGGGTTCTCGTTCGGCGCGCTCACCGAAGCCGCGCAATCTCGCCGCGAGCTGCTGGCGCGCCTGCTTCCCCGTCTCGAGGTGGGTCGCCGAAGCCGCATCGACGGGCGCTTCCTCGTCGTTCGCGGCGACCTGCGCACCTACAAGATTCACCTCGGAAGCGGAAACGTGCTGATGGAACCGAACGACCAGTATCTCTGCATCGTCGAGGATCGCGGCGCGGGTTCGTCAGTTCCGGCCGCGCGACTTCCATACGAAGGCGATCCGACGCTGAGCCTGATTCTCAGCAAGGCGATCCTCCTCGCCGACGACCGCTCCATCCGCGACGCCACGATTCGGCAGCAGATCCGCGACTCTTGAGAAGCGCGCGAAACCATCGACGAGGCGTCTCCCCGTGTGCGCTCCATCGCTCGGTTCGAGTTGTGCTTCGGTCTCAAGGCGCATAGATTGACAGCGGGTCGACTTTCCTCGTTTCCTTCTAAAGTCCGTTCGATCGCCGCGCGCTCGTTCTTCGGGCCCGGGGATCCATCTGCGACGATGTCATGAAGAACCCCTGTTTTCGCTTGCGCTCCATCGTCCTCGCAGCGCTGACGATGTCGGTCGGCTGGGGCATCCGCGGCAACTTCGGGCACGAGTACGGAGCGATGTTCGCCGGCGCGATCGCGACTCTCGCGGTCGTCCTGGTCGCGGGGCGAGACGATTGGGTTCGTCGTGCACCCTACTTCGCGCTGTTCGGAGCGATCGGCTGGGGATTCGGCGGCTCGATGTCCTACGGGCAGGTTCTCGGCTATACGCACTCGGGTCACGTCCCGTCGGAAGCGTACGGCTTCGCTTGCCTGTTCGTGATCGGTTTTCTGTGGGCGGGACTCGGAGGGGCGGCCGCGGCGATCCCGGCCGTGCTCGACTCGCGCCGCCTCGCGCTCTTCTTTCGACCCCTCAGCTTGGTCCTTGCGGTGTGGAGCGTTCTTCACTTCGCTCTCCCGTGGGTTCACGAGACGATTCAGGCCTACCAGGGCGCGAACCGGCGTCACGAAGGCGCGCTCTACTGGCTCGACAGCGATTGGGTTTCGGTGGCGTGCATTCTCGCCGCCATACTCGTCTACGATCTCGCGCAGAGACGATTCTCGAAGTCGCCCGAGCTCGTCGTCTACGTTCTCGCGGGAAGCGCCGGGGGGTGGCTGCTCGCGCTCGGGCTCGAGCTCACGGGGCTCGCGCCGATCCTTGTCGACGCCTTTGTTCGTCACTACGGCGATCTCGCGACCTACAGCCGCGACGAGCTCGTCAGCAACTGGCCAAACTTCTTCGCGTGGATCCCGGAGCACCTCGGCTGGGCGGCGGGCGGGATCGCCGGCATCGGTGTCTACTTTGCGCGTCACGGAAAGTTCCGCCACGGAGCGGGACTCCTCCTCCATCTCGCGCTCGGGTGGTTCGTCGGCTTTCTTCTTCTTCCCGTGCTTCTCGACCTCCGCATGACGCCGCCGCGCGGGGACAATTGGGCCGGCGTCCTCGGGGTCTGGATCGGCGCGATGGTGTTCTGTCTCCGCCGCGGCTATAGCTCGATCGCGTACGCGTCGCTCGTCGGCGGCACGATCGGCGGGATCGGGTTTGCCGGTGCAGCTTGGGTGCAGATCCTCGGGAAGACGCTCGGGAATCCTGTCCTCGCGGCAGACGCGATCGCCGCCGGAGGGCCGGAGGGTGAAGCCGCGGCGGCCTGGGTCGCGTCCTGGCGACACTGGCAGAGCGCGAATTGGCACAGCATCCTCGAGCAGGTCTACGGCGCGGTGAACGGAATCGCCGTCCTCGCCGCGCTAGGAGTTCTCGTTGGGAAAACTCCGCCGCGGACGGAAGTCGGTTCCGCGCCGCGTTGGCCCGCGGTGCTGTGCGTGTTCTTCGCCGGACCGATGCTCGGTTACGCCAATCTCGAGAAGAACCTCGGCGACTGGACACGCGAGGTCGCCCCCGGGTTCCGACCGATTCCCCTCAACCTGACGGCGCCGCTCTTCGAGTTCGATCTCAGCGCTCGGGCGTGGTTCGCACTCTTTTGGTGGTCGGCGTCGCTCGTCGCTTTCATCATCCTTGCCCGGCATCTCCGGCGTCCCCTCCCCGTCTTCGCTGTTCGTCCGGAGGCGCGCGCGCAGCTTCTCTATCTCGCGATCGTCTGGCTCTTCGTTTTGGGGAACGCTGCGAAGCAGCTTCCGGCGTTTGGAGAGGGACGTCTCGTTACGGAGGGAGTGATCTTCCTGAGTGCCTGCGCCGCGACGCTGCTCCTCGTTTGCGGGAAGAACTCGAGTGCGCCACCGCCGCGAGCACCGCGCGACGGTGAGCTGCGGGCGCGAGTGCGAGGCTGGGCGGTGATCGCATCGATCGCACTCGTCGCCGTCACGCTCGGCGCCGCGACGTCCGTGCGCGCGATCTACGGCGACAAGCCGGTCGGATTTCGCGGGCCGGACATTCGCTTCGGTCCCGAGTCGAACGCCGTACGCCGTCCACTTCTCCGCGGCGTCGACCATCGCTGAGCTCGCCGGTACAGAAGGCCGGCAAAGGGAAAGGGCGACAAAGCTCCTCGCGCGGCGTACAACCTATTCCTTCGCTGACCCTTCGATCGATCTGGAGCCTGCCGTCATGTCCTCTCGAACCATCGTGATTACCGGAGCGAGCCGCGGACTCGGACGGGCGATGGTGGACGAACTGATCCGTGCCGGCCATCGCGTCCACGGCTGCGCGCGATCACCTCGAGCGATCGAAGAGCTGAACCGTGAGCACGGCGCTCCGCACACGTTCGATGTCGTCGATATCGCGCGTGACGACGAGGTCGCCGCCTGGGCGGAGCGGTGCCTCGCGGAGTATACGCCCGACCTCTTGATCAACAACGCCGCGCTGATCAACGCGAACGCGCCGGCGTGGGAAGTCCCGAGCGAAGAGTTCGACTCGGTGGTCGACGTCAACCTGAAGGGAACGGCGAACCTCGTCCGGAGATTCGTTCCCGCGATGGTGGCGGCGAACCGCGGGGTGATCGTCAACTTCAGTTCCGGGTGGGGACGCTCGGTCTCGCCGGAGGTCGCACCGTACTGCCTGACGAAGTGGGGAATCGAGGGCTACACGCAGGCCCTCGCACTCGAACTTCCTCGCGGCATGGCAGCGATCCCGCTCAACCCGGGGATCATCGACACCGACATGCTCCGCAGCTGCTTCGGCGGCTCCGCGAGTGCGTATCCGGACGCGAACGAGTGGGCGGCGGATGCGGTGCCGTTTCTTCTTCGACTCGGTCCGGAGCACAACGGTCGATCGCTCACCGTCGGCGACCGAGTGTGACGCCGATGCCGGGTCCACGGGATCGATCGTCCGCAGTGTGCTCTCGGCGACCGTGCGTTCTCGTGCCGTCGGCTACGACCCCAGGCAGGATGGAGGGACGGTGAACTACCTCGCGCACGGAGTCCACGTACTCGACGAGCCCCTCGTGCTCGCCGGCACGGCGCTGCCGGGCTGGCTCTCCGCTCTCGGCCGCGAGTTCCGGGTGCGGACGCGCCACGTCGAAGCGGCGGAGCAAATCGTTCACCGGTGGGGGAACGCCTCCGAGCGCATTCTTCGCGGCGTGCGCCGGCACTTTAGCGACGACGATTGGTTCCATTCGAGCGGCGTGTTCGAGGAGACGATGGACGCCGCCGCGCGGCTGATCCGGTCGGTATGTCCGGGCCGCCCTCGACTTCGGGCGAGCTTTCTCGGCCACGTCGGAAGCGAGATGCTCCTCGACGCCTCGCTCGTCGAAGAGGAGCCGCAGCTGCTTACGCGTTACTACGACGCGGTCGAAGAGGCCGATGCCGACGACCTCGAGGACTTTTCCGCACGGCTCGTCGGAGCACCACGCGGCCGACTCACGGCGCGGGTGCGACACTTTCTCGATCTTCGCTTTCTCGGCGACTATCTCGACGACGGAGTCTTCTTCGTTCGTCTCGGTCAGGTCGCTCAGCGCGTCGGGATCGAGGAGATCCCCGGCGAGATCATCGAGATCGTTCCGCGTTGGCGCGAACTCGTTCGATCGCGAGCGAACGAGTTGCTGACGCCGCAGTCGAGCTGAAGGGCGCGCCGCTTCGCGTGGCCGGAGGTCCGGCCTCGGTCCTCGGAGAGGCTCTTCGCCAGGATCAAGGCTCCGCGATCGTTCCGATGATCGCGTCGAGTGTACCGGTCGCGATCGAGTGGTAGCCCGGTCGGGCCTCCGCGTAAACGCGGCGGGCGAACTCTCGTCCTCGCTCGGTCTCTGCGAGTCGTTCGTAGAGCGGCTGGAGAAACTTGCGCCGTCCGACGCTGCGGAGAAAACGCTCGAGCGTCGGGAGGGCCGGCTCGTACCACGCTGAAATCGCGCGCAGCAGCCAGGCACACAGAATCTCCGAGTTTCCCGATGCGGTGAGCCGAAACGCGGCGTCGAGTCTCGCGAGCTCGTCCGCCGGAGTTTCGTCGGGCAGATGCCGGATGAAGTGGAGCCACTCGTGGGTAGACCAGCCTTCCGTTCCGAGATCGGCGACCGCGGCCGCACCGCTCTGCCAGCGTTCGAGCTCGCGGAGCACGCGCTCGAGCCGCGCGCTGGTCGGCGCATCGAGATTGGGCGGCAAGCCGGGGCCGTAGACCCAGTCGTCGAGTGCGAGCTTCGACTCGAGCGCTTCGTCGCCGCCGACGAGCTTCGCGCGCAGATGCGCGAGAAACCCCGCCGAAGTCATCGAGCGAAACGCGAACTCCTCGAAGTAGGCGCGGAGAAACGCGTCCCACCGCTCACGGCCGATGAGCGCCTCGAGCGTTCGGAGGAAGTAGTAGCCCTTCACGTACGCGATCGCCGTCATGCCGTCGTCGGGGTCGCGTCCCTCGAGAGCGAGATGAAGATGCGTGTCGGCGTGCTCGCGGCCGATCTCCTCGATCTCCTTGCGGAGGCCGGCGAGCTCGAGGGTGGCGAGCATCTCGGAGTACTCGCGACCGAACACCGCTTCCATGATGCGCTGCTCGAAGTAGACCGTGAATCCCTCGTTGAGCCAGAACTCGTTCCAAGTCGCGTTCGTGACGAGGTTTCCGCTCCAGGAGTGGGCGAGCTCGTGCGCGACGAGCGCGACGAGGGAACGATCGCCCGCGAGAATCGTCGGTGTCGCGAACGTGAGCCGTGGATTCTCCATCCCGCCGAACGGAAAGCTCGGCGGCAGAACGAGGATGTCGTAGCGGTCCCAGCGGTAGGGTCCGTACAGCCGCTCGGCCTCCGCGATCATCCGTTCGGTGTCCGCGAATTCCCACGCGGCCTTCTCGACCACGCTCGGTTCGGCGTAGACGCCGGCGCGCTCGCTGATCGAGCGAAACTCGAGGTCGCCGACGGCGAGCGCGAGCAGATACGAGGGAATCGGCTGCTTCATCTCGAACGCGTAGACGCCGTTCGAGTTTTTCTCGGTTGGATTGCTCGCGCTCATCACGGCGAGCAGCTCGGGAGCGACGCGAACGCGCGCCGAGTACGTCATGCGGACCGCGGGGGAGTCCTGACACGGAATCCAAGTCCGCGCGAGGATCGCCTGCGACTGCGAAAAGAGAAATGGTGCGCGTTTCCCCGCCGTTTGCTCCGGGGCGAGCCACTGGAGCGCCCTGGCGTTCGGATCGGTTTCGTAGTGGATGCGTACGGCCTCGGTCGCTGGCGCGAGCTCAACCACGAGGGCGCGGCCGAGAAGGTCGTCCGCGGGCCCGAATCGCCACTCGGCGTGGCTTCCGGACGGAAGAAGCTCGACCGACTCGATCGTGAGACCGTGAGAATCGAGATGAAGTTCGTCGCCGCGGTGTCGATCGAGAGCGAGCCGCGCCGAGCCGCGCAGGCGCCGCGCGGAGAAGTCGACGCTGAGATCGAGATCGAGGTGGCGGACGGCGACTTCGTCCGGTCGCGAGTACGAATGTGGATCGCGCGCTTCGCCTGCATCCGGCGATTCGCTTGGATCGAACAATGCACACCCGGAGAGCGAGACACCGGCCCCGAGCGCGATCGCCCGAACGAAGTGCGCCGCTCTTCGACGGCCCGGAGAGAGGATCGGTCGCGTCATTCGGCGGAACTAGAAGTGACTCTTGATGAACCGAATCCCCTCTTCGTAAACTTCGTCGCGCGAGGGGAAGAAATCGCGCCAGACGCGAGTCGCGGCGGCTAGGTCCGGGAGCGCTCGCCCGAAGGCCTCGATGGTTAGCCAACCGTCGTAGCCGCTCGCCTTGACCGCCGCGAAGGTCTCGGCCCATGGGACGTGTCCCTTCCCCGGTGTTCCGCGGTCGTTTTCGGAGACGTGGAAGTGGGCGACGACGTCGGCGTGATCCGAGAACGCCGCGACCGGGTCCTTCTCTTCGATGTTGGCGTGAAACGTGTCGTACATCGTGCGGAACGAGGGGTGATCGACTCTCCGCACGTAGTCGGCCGCGTCGGCTGCCGTCGTGAGGAAGTAGCACTCGAATCGGTTGAGGTACTCGATCGCGAGAGTGAGTCCTGCGGTCTTCGCCGCGTCCGCCGCTTCGCGGTGGACGTCCGCCGCTCGCTCCTTCTCCTCCTCGGTCGGAGCGTTCCCGCTGAAGATGCCGAGCGGCTGGTGGTACGGGCCGCAGAGCGCGCTGCTCCCGAGGATTTGCGAGTGGCGAATCACTTTCTTGAGGTAGTCGACCGCGCTGGCGCGCACCGCTGCGTCCGGACTGATGGGGTTCGCTTCCTCGGTGGCGACGGTGACCGTCGTGCACTCGAGTCCCTGGCGATCGAGCTCGGCGCGGAGCTTTTCGAAGTGCGCGTCGTCACCTTCAAACAGGGGAATCTCGACACCATCGAATCCGGCCGCCTTGATTCGCTCGAGCTGCGGATAGTGCTCATCGGTGACGTGCGTCGTCCAGAGCAGCATGTTCATGCCGATTTTCATCAGGATTCCCTCTGCTTGGGAGCTGTGGTCGCCGAGCTCGCCGTGTCGGATTCATCTTCCGGTGAATCGCGTTGCGCGCCGGATGAGCGCCGTACTGTACCCCAATCCCCGAGGACTTGGAAGTCGGGCCGGCCCGGCGTTGAGTACGGCTTCGGAGTTCCTTGGACGGGACGAGCGCGAGTGCTATCTTGAGCCGTTGACGCCCGCGATTCCGATCGATCGCGAACCGACACCGCCGAGGAGCCCGCTCATGAGCGACCAGATTCCCCGCACCGTCCACCGTCCGATGCAGTTCGAAAACGGCGAAGCGATCGGCATCAGCAATCGCTGGTACAAAGGGCAGTACTGCACGATCCTCACGCGAGCCGGACTCGTCGGCTGCGGCATCTACCACTGCGACACGGCGCAAAAGTTTGGCCAGGCGATCGCGATCGCGCGCGGAACGCCCGAGAATCCCCTCGTCGAGCCGGAGGATCTCCTCGAGGCGAAGATCGTCGACGCGACGGGACACGCGAAGGACCTCGGGATCACGCTCGGGATGACGGGGCGCGACGCGGTCGAAATCCTTCTCGAGCGGTCCCGTGAGCTCGAGTCGAGCTCGGCTTAGACTCTCGCGGCTACGACGATCCCGCAGGCCTCAGGGCGCGATGAGGACCTTCGAGTAGAACTCGCCGCCCGCGCGCATCATTTCGAGCGCCGCGAACGCGTCGGGCAGCGCGACGCGGTGCGTGATGAGCGGGTGGAGATCGATCGTTCGGCGAGCCATCGCATCGAGCGTGGCGCGCCATTCGTCGTCGCCGAACGCGCTGAAGTGCGAGTTCCACGTGCCGTGGAGACTGACTTCGCGACGCATGAGCTGGGAGAGGAGAGGCGCTGGAATCTCGACGTCACCGGAGGGATTGCCGAGGAGGACGACCCGTCCCTGGCGTCGCGTACTCGCCATCGCCTGGCGAAGTGTCGCGGGAACGCCGGCGCCGTCGAAGGTGACGTGCGCGCCCGCCCCGGCGGTCTCCGCCGCGACGACCTCGACCGGATCGCAGTCTCGGCTATTGAGGCTGTCTTCAAAGCCGAGCGAGCGGGCGAGCGCGAGCTTCTCCTCGACGAGGTCGAAAAGAACGACCCGCGATGCGCCCATCGCGCGTAGCCACTGCGCGACCATGAGGCCGATCGGGCCCGCACCGAAGATCGCCGCGAGCTCACCCGGGCGCGTCCCACCGCCTTGTCTCACGGCGTGAAGAGCGACGGCGGCGGGTTCGGTCATCGCCGCCTCTTCGAGGCTCACCGAATCGGGGACTCGGATGAGGTTTCGCGCGGGCGCGCAGACAAACTCGGCGAAGCCACCATCGCTTCGCGAACCGAGATAGTCGTAATTCTCACACTGGACGTAGGTCCCCTCCTCGCACGACGCGCACGCGTCGCACCAGAGAAGCGGAAACACGGCGACCCGATCACCGGGCGTGACGCCCGCGACGTCCGGACCGCACGCCTCGACCACACCGGCGAATTCGTGTCCGCACACGGTCGGAAACGAATACGTGCCCTTAACAAAGACGCGCGGAATGTCCGAGCCGCAGACACCGCAGAAGCCGACTCGCACGAGCACCTCACCCGAGCTCGGCTCCGGTCGCGCGATCGATTCCAGTCGGGCGTCGCCCACCGCGTGGAGGACGAGAGCCGACATCGTCTCGGCGGTCACGCTCCCGCCTTTCCGGAGACGGATCGCTGCGCGAGGCCATCGGCGATCGCTTCGCGCACTCGGTTCATGTTGTCGCCGAGACTCGCCTCGCGGTGGTAGAGGCTGCTCGTCCCCGCGACGAGGATGTCCGCGCCGGCGGCGACCATCTTCGGAATGTTCTCGAAGCTGACGTTGCCGTCCACTTCGATCGCGACGTCGCCCCGGCCGCGCGCGTCTAGATACTGGCGGCAATCGGCGATCTTGGCGAGAGTCGCCGGCACGAGGCTCTGCCCGGCGAATCCCGGATTCACCGTCATGAGAAGGACGAACGCGAGTCGATCGAGAACGTAGTCGAGCGCCGAGAGCGGGGTCGCGGGATTGAGGGCGACTCCCGCACGAATGCCGCGTGCCTCGATCAGAGAAAGCGTCCGATCCAAGTGGCAGGCGGACTCCGCGTGCACGGCGAGCTGCTCGGCACCGATTCGTGCGACCTCCTCGACGAACCAGTCGTTGTTCTCGACCATGAGATGGACATCGAACGGGAGACTCGTCGTTCCGCGCAGCCCCTCGAGCACGCCGAGGCCGAGCGGCATGTTCGGGACGAAGTGCCCATCCATGAGATCAAAATGGATGGAGTCGACGGCGACCGACTCGAGCTCGGCGACCGCCTCACCGAGATGCCGCACGTCGGCGCACATGAGCGAGGGGGAAACCCGGACGCCTTGCGAGCGCGGAGGATCGGTGGCGGGAGACATGGGAGGCCGAGACGCAGCGCGGCCGCTACTTCCGCTTCACCTTGTGGAGGGTGTGACGGCGGAGGCGCGGGCAGTACTTCTTGATCCCTTCCCGGAGCTTCGCCGGGATCCCGCCCTTCACGTTCACGGACGTTCTGTAGTTCAGCTCGCCCGACTCCGAGCACTGGAGCCAAACGTTCTCGCGCGCGGCTTTCTTCTTCGCCATGGGTCTGCCTTTCGGCGATTCCTTGAGAATCGAGTCTTCGAGTCGGGCGCCGAGCATCGATCGCGAGGCCCGAGCGACCCAGCACTCTACGGCCGCCGGCGAGAGAAGTAAACCCGCTCGAAGCGGAAATTCTCGGGACGGTCGCCCCGCCGTTCAGTCGCTCCACGGCCGCCAGCGCGACCGATCGATGCAGCAGTCTCGGCGACCCGTAAACTCGAGGCAGCGCTCGGCGCGGTCGAGCTCCGCGGCGACCTCGGGGACGCTCTCGAGCCCGAAGAACCGCTCGAACGCATCGAAACAGCGATCCGGTTGCGCTCGGGAGACGTCGGCGAGCGTCGAATCGGTGCCTTCGCCGCGCGCGGTGACGAGCTCCGGGGTACCGAGCGCCTTCAGCGCGGCTTTGTATTCCTGGGCGGCCTCGATCCACATCTCGGATTCGTGGTACACGCTGCCCAGGTGGTAGTGGAGGACCGCCCGGCCCTCGTTGTCGCTCGTCGCTCTCGGCTCGAGACGCTCGACGCAGCGCGCGTAGAGGGACACGGCCATATCGACGAAGCCGAGGTCGGCGTGGAGCCACGCGAGGTAGAAGAGCGGATCTTCGTCGTGGGCGCCGCGGTCGAGCCCGGGGCGATCCAGTCGCTCGACCTCGCGGTAGATCGCTGCGGCCCGGCGGGGATCCCCCATCTCGAGACGGTAGCAGTGTGCGAGCTCGAGAAGACGCAGCCCGTCGTGCGGGTTCTGCTGGACCGACTTCCAACAACAGTAGAGGCGCGCCGTACCGCGGTCACAGTCGAGCGACGACTTGTTCGGAATGCCGTAGGCCGCGTAGACGGAAAGAGGGATGCCGTCCTGTTCGGAGCGATACGAGACGGCCCTAGCCACGCTCGCGTCGAACGTGGGGAGGTCGAAGCGGAATCGTTTCATGGATGGAGTACCCGCGCGCCATCCGTACGGAGGCTCTGAGCGCCGCAGCCGCCGATGTCTGCCGCGTAGCGTTCTTCGTTGGCGAGGAGAGTAAACGGCGAGATGTGCACGCACGCGAAAAGCTCGCGCTGCGTCGAGTTCGCCTCCCTAGACTGACCCTTGCGAGATACGATCGAGACCCAAGGATCGCGACGTCGACGATGCCGATGCCGATGTCGCGGATCGATGTCGAAGCACGCGCGACGCGCCGAGCGGTGCGCTCGATCGCGTCGGACCCCTGCGCCGGCTTGCGAACTCACGTACTGTCGCTTTCTTAGCGCGCGTCGGTCAAGTGTGAAACATCGTCCTTCGCGACTTTGTTTCGGTCCTCTGGTACCCTTTCGCGCGAAGTTGGTCGCGGGTTCGGGTGAAGCACCCAAAGGTCGCGATCCGATCGAGTCGAGTCGCGTCCGAACGCACCGGATCCCGCATGCCCCGAACGGAGGAGCTCGCGTGACGATCGCCGGAGAGTTCGGCGCGCGAGAGACCACGCTCGAGCAACACATGGCGGCGCAACCGGTAGAGATCGAAGCGGGTGAATTCCGGTGGCGACTCGCGCTGCACGCGAGTGTCGAACGTCTCGAGCGAGTCGTCGCGAGCTTCCCGGAATGCGACCAGCAGATCGGGGCGCGTCGCTTGAAGCACAATCGACTTCGCACCGTGTTTTTCGTTCCCGACGGCGACTCGGGGGCGGACGAAGACCGGAGCGCGAGTGAGTCGGCGGCGAGCGACGACTCCGATCCATCCACTTGGCCACCGGGAACGATCGCGAAGTGGTACCGATACCCGTCATTCGGCGAGAGAGCGCGGTACCGCGTATTCCCGTCGCGCGCCCAGGCCGAATGGCGAGCGCTCGGACGGTTCGAGCGCCTCGGTATCCCCGCGCCGCGCCGCCTAGCCATCGGGATGCGACACGGACGGGGCGATTTCGAGGAGGGGCTGCTTCTCGAGTTCCTCGTCGGCACGCTGCCGATTAGCGCGGTCGTCCACGAAAGCGAATCCCCGTGGGAGTGGGGGCTTCAGCGCCCGCTCTTCCCGCGCACGGAGCTCAGCGAGCGACAGCGGTGTGTTCTCGAGGCGGCGGGTCGGGCGGTACGGACTCTCCACGATCGCGGCGCGTGGCACCGCGATCTCCACCCGGGGAATCTGCTCTTCGACGAAGCGCGGCGAGAGCTCTACTTCATCGATCTCCATTCGTGTCGCTTCCTTCCGCGAGTCCCTCGTTCGCTCCGGCGACGCGGCGTCGTCGAGCTCTTTCACCATCTCGGGGTCAGCGTCCCGCGAGAGGGCGCGCGCACGTTCCTCGAATCGTACGGGGTCGGCGCTCTCTTCGGGGCCGGAGTGACGATCGAGTGCGCCCTCGCGCGACTCGACGCTGCGCTGCTCGCGCGTCGGCGCAAGTGGATCCGCAGTCGATCGAAACGGTGTCTCGTTCGCTCGACGATGTTCGAGATCGTCTCCGGCCGCGGCGAGAGACTCTACCACCGCCGAGAGTGGGACGCGGAAGCGCTCCGGGACGTCTGCGCGGACGACTCGCGCGGCGAGCTCGTCAAGTCGTCTGCGCGCGGAGCCGTCGCGCAGGCCGATTGCTCGGGTCGACGCGTGTGCGTGAAGAGACGGCGATATTCGGTGCGCGAGAGCCTGCGCGCCCTCGTCGAGCGACACCGACTCCTTCGCGCGTACGCCGCCGGGCATTCGCTCTGGGTTCGAGGAGTTCCCACTCCGAGCGTCGTCGCGCTGCGGGAGGTTCGGCGCTTCGGCCTCGTGCGCGAAGCGCAGCTCGTGACGGAGTGGGTCAGCGGCGCGGAGCCTCTTCACGAACTCCTCTTCGCGCGTTGGTGGGATGCCGCGGTCGATCGTGTGGCTCCGGCCGAGCGTCGGCTCGTCGCGGAACGTGTGGGCGGATTCGTACGGTCGGTTCACGAAGAAGGGCTCTATCCGCACGATCTTTCGCCGCAAAACGTCCTCGCGACAGAGGGTCTCTTTGCGCGCGGGGACGGCGATGCCTCGCGAGAGGTCGGCTCCGGTGCTCCCGCTCTCTTCCTCGTCGATCTCGACCATCTTTATCTGTGGCAGAAGCTGTCCGTTCGCCGGCGACGGAAAAACCTCTCGCAGATCGGGAATCTGCCCGAGGGTCACGTCCGGTCGCTCGATCTCCTGCACGCCCTTCGCACCTACGCGGCTCATGATCGAGCGTGGTGGAGCCGCGAATTCGTCGCCGAGCTCCGCGCCGACGTCCTCGACGAACACCTCCGCGTCGTTCTCCGCCGCTCTTGCCCGTCGTCCGGTGCTTCGATAGGATCTGGGCCCAACAATGGGGCGGCGGCAGCGGAGTGACCCCGAGTCACCCTCACTCGCCGCGACTCCCCGCTCGCGAACGCCGAGGAGAGCTCGATGCCCGACGCTTCAGACGACGCCTCGCCGGGGAACGGACCGTCTCGGCCGGACTCCGCTCATCCGAAGATTCGCGACCCCCGCGCGAGGGAATTCGTCCTTCGGCATTGGCGCGCGAACCTGAGGATCACGCTCACGCTTCTCGTCTTGTGGGCACTCGCGGGTCTCGGCTGCGGCGTGATCTTCGCGGAGAAGTTGAACGCGGTGCGCATCGGTGGTTTTCCGCTCGGATTTTGGTTCGCTCAGCAGGGAAGCATCGCCGTATTCGTCGTCTTGATCCTCGTCTACGCGGTGCTCGTCAACCGACTCGACGAACGCCTTCGCCGAGACCTCGACGACCTTCCGCCGGACCACCCGGGAAAGTAGTCGTCCCCTCCACGAGCAACCTGCCGGCATGACCACGCAAACCTGGACGTTCGTCTTCGTCGGCCTCTCGTTCGGGCTCTATCTCTTCATCGCGTGGCGAAGCCGGGTACGCGACACGCGCGGGTTCTACGTCGCCGGGCGCGGCGTGCCCGCGGCAGCGAACGGCATGGCGACCGCCGCCGACTGGATGAGCGCCGCGTCGTTCATCTCGATGGCCGGCTTGATCTCGACTCTGGGGTACACGGGCGGCGTCTACCTCATGGGCTGGACCGGCGGCTACGTTCTCCTCGCACTCTTGCTCGCTCCGTATCTCCGACGGTCGGGCTGCTACACCGTCCCCGATTTCGTCGGCGACCGCTACGACTACGAATCGGGCACCAATGCCGCGCGTATTCTCGCCGTCGTGTGCGCGATTTTCGTGAGCTTCACCTACGTCGCCGGCCAGATGCGTGGCGTCGGAATCGTCTTCTCGAAGTTTCTCGAGGTTCCGATCGACCTCGGCGTCCTCATCGGCGTCGGCATCGTTTTCGTCTACGCGACGCTCGGCGGAATGAAGGGGATCACCTGGACGCAGGTCGCGCAGTACTGGGTGCTGATCACCGCGTTTCTGATCCCGGCGATCGCCATCAGCATCCAGCTCACCGGAAACGCGATCCCGCAGATCGGAATGGGGAGCGAGATCTCCGGTACGGGCGTCGCCCTCCTCGATCGACTCGACGAGCTCCATCGCGAACTCGGCTTCGAGCAGTACACCGCGGCGTTCACATCGCCGCAGTGGGGGATGCTGAACGTCTTTTGCGTGACGCTGGCGCTGATGGCGGGGACGGCCGGCCTCCCGCACGTGATCGTTCGGTTCTACACCGTGCCGAACGTCAAGGCGGCGCGAACGAGCGCGTTCTGGGCGCTCTTTTTCATCGCCCTCCTCTATCTGACCGCGCCGGCCACGGCGGCGTTCGCACGCTACTTCATGATCGAGAGCCTCCACGGGAAGACCGCGGCGGAGCTGCCCGGGTGGTACGAGTCATGGTCGAAGACGAATCTGATCGTCTGGCTCGACGACGGCGACGGGACGGTGGAGTACTACGGAGGCAAGAATCCGACGCAGTTCGCCGAGAATGAGCTCTTTCGCATCGGCAAGCTTCCGGAGGACGAGTTCGCGTCGATTCGTGCGGATCACTCGCGCTGGCTCGAGACGGACGGAGCCGAGGGGCACGACGGCCGCATCGAGCTCCGGCAGCGCGGGCTTTCGGGGCCCGATCGCGACATCATCGTCCTTGCGACTCCGGAAATGGCGAATCTCGCGTCGTGGATCGTGGCGCTCGTCGCGGCGGGCGGCCTCGCCGCGGCGCTTTCGACGGCGAGTGGCCTCCTGCTCGTGATCTCCTCCAGCGTCGCGCACGATCTCTACTTCCGCATCGTCGATCCGTCCGCGTCCGAGCGGATGCGGCTCCGCGTCGGGCGCATCACGATCGGCTGCGCGGTGGTCGTCGCGGGTTTCTTCGGGATCTACCCACCGGGCTTCGTCAGTCAGGTGGTCGCCTTCGCCTTCGGACTCGCCGCGTCGAGCTTCTTTCCCGCGATCGTGCTCGGGGTGTTCAGCCGGCGGGTCGGCGCGATTCCCGTGATGGTCGGAATGCTCTCGGGCATGCTCTTCA
Organism: Planctomycetota bacterium; assembly: GCA_965223845.1. GTDB lineage: Bacteria > Planctomycetota > UBA8108 > UBA8108 > SXIK01 > CBDCXR01. Next base: position 1,320,339 of record CBDCXR010000004.1, read on the forward strand.
CGGCCGTCTACATTCTCGGAGCTGTGTATTGGGAGATGCCGCACTGGTGTTTCGGCATCGGTCCGCAGGGGATCGGGACCGTGGGCATGCTCGTCAACTTCGCCCTGACGCTCGCACTCACTCCGTTCTTTCCGCGGCCGCCCGAGAAGGTCGTCGAGTTCGTCGAGCGGATTCGAGAACCGGAGCTGGACTGAGCGAGTCGCGGCGCGCGACCGGCATTCGGAACGACGCCGGTGGTGAAAAGGTCGGGTGAGGCTCGAGGCGACGCGAACTCGAGTTGGATCCTGGTCCCGTCGCCACCTACAATCGGCCGGAGCTCCGAGCGAGAAGGAGGAGAATTCATGCCTGTCTGTTACGCGTCCGCTCGTGTGCCGCGAGCGCGACGACCGAGAACGAGCCGCTCCCACTGCATCACTTGCACGTGGTGGACCCTCGCGTTCTTGATCGGTGCATCGACAACGCTCGCCGACGAGGGAAACGCGTCGGCGAAAGGCGGCGACGGCGACGCGAAGCCGTCTAGCGCTACCGAATCCGAAGATCCCGCAGAGCTTCCGGCCGGCCACTCCGCTCACGGTGAAGCGTTCAACGAAGGGCCGCGTCAGAAGGCTTATTTGATGGGGACGACGGGACGCGTCCATTTCCCGGTCTCGACGGAGAACGAAGAGGCCCAAAGGTTCTTCGATCAGGGAGTCGGTCAACTCCACGGCTTCTGGTACTTCGAGGCCGAGCGCTCGTTCCGGCACGTCGTTTCCCTCGACCCCGAGTGCGCGATGGCGTACTGGGGACTCGCGATGGCGAACACGAACAACGAGAAGCGCGCGAAGGAGTTCATCGCCGAGGCGGTCAAGCGGCGCGAGCAGGCGAGCGAGCGCGAACGGCTGTGGATCGACGGCGCCGACCGCTACCTGAACTGGGAGGGAAAGGATCAGAAGAAGCGAAAGCGCGAGTACATCCGAAATCACGAGGAGATCATTCACGAGTATCCCGAAGAGATCGAGGCGCGCGCATTTCTCTCCGTCCGGTTGTGGCAGTTCAACGGCGATCTCCCCATCACGAGCCACGAGGCCGTGGACGCGCTCCTCGCGCAAGTCTTCGCGAAGAACCCCGATCACCCCGCGCATCACTTTCGCATCCACCTTTGGGACTACGAGAAGCCGGAGCGCGCGCTAGAGTCCGCCGCCCGGTGCGGCCAGAGCTCGCCCGGGATCGCGCACATGTGGCACATGCCGGGGCACATATTTTCGCGCCTCAAGCGCTACGCCGACGCGGCGTGGCAACAGGAAGCGTCGGCGAGAACGGATCACGCGCACATGATGCGCGATCTCGTTCTCCCCGATCAGATCCACAACTACGCGCACAATAACGAGTGGCTCATTCGCAACCTCATTCACGTGGGGCGAGCGTTCGACGCGCTCGATCTCGCGCTCAACATGACCGAGCTGCCGCGCCATCCGAAGTACAACACCCTCTCGCGGCGTGGCCGGAGCGCGTCGTACGGAAGGCGGCGCCTCATCGAGGTGCTCGAGAAGTTCGAGCTGTGGGAGCGACTGCTCGCGCTCAGCTCGACCGCCTACTTCGAGCGAACGGACGACCACCGCGCGCGCCTCGCCTGGCATCGAGCGCGGGGTGGAGCGCTGTTCGAGCTCGGCCGCTTGGACGCGATCGACGGTGAAGTCAGCGCGGTAGAGAGCCTCGAGAAGGAGATCATCGAGGAACGCGACGCGAAGGTGGAGGAGGCGCGGAAGAAGGCGGCCGACGAAGAAAAGAACGAGGAAGATACGAAGAAGGCGGAGAAGCGCGCGGCCGATCCGTTCAAGCGGCGCCTCGACGAGTGCGAGCGTGCACTCAAACAGCTTCGCGGGTACGCGATGTTTTTTCGCGCGAGTCCCGTCGCGGCGTTCGATCAATTGGCGAAGGCGGGAATTGACGACCGGCGAAAGCTCCGTCTCCTCCTTCGATTGAGTCGTCGCGAGGAAGCGCAGAAGCTCGCGCGGGAACGCGTCGAGAAACGCGAGGGCGAAGTCCTCCCGCTAGCGGATCTCTGTCACGTGCTCGCCGCATCCGGGCGCGACGACGAGGCCGCCGAGGTGTTCGCGAAGCTTCGTCCGCTCGCCGCTCGCGCCGACCTCGACGTCCGGCCGTTCGCGCGGCTGGAGCCGATTCAGAAGGCGCTCGGGTTGCCGGACGACTGGCGCGAGATCCTCTCGCCTCCGGCCGACATCGGCGAACGTCCCGCGCTCGACGACCTCGGTCCCTTCCGCTGGGCACCACCCGTCGCGCCCGAGTGGACGCTCGAGGGACGACTCGGTCAGAGAGTTTCGCTCGCGGACTACAACGGACGGGCCGTCGTGGTGATCTTTTATCTCGGAGCCGGCTGTCTCCACTGCGTCGAACAACTCGACCACTTCGCGCCGAAGACCGAAGAGTTTCGTCGGGCGGGTCTCGACCTCGTCGCGATCAGCACCGAGGATGTCCCGACGCTCACGAAGGCGCTCGTCAGCTTCGAAGAGGCGGGAAAGAACATCCCGTTTCCGCTCGTCGCGAACGGTTCGCTCGACGTGTTCAAGGCCTACCGCTGCTACGACGACTTCGAGAAGGTTCCGCTGCATGGCACGTTTCTCATCGATGCGGCGAAGCGGATCCGCTGGCACGACATCAGCTACGAGCCGTTCGACGATCCCGACTTCGTAATCGAGGAAGCGACGCGGCTCCTCGGCGAGCCGGAGGCGACGGCGGCCGGAGTGTTCTGACCGAGTCGGGCCGCGCTCAGTCGTCGAGTCCGAAGTACGCGAGGAGAAACGCGCGAAGGTCGTCCGACTGGACGAGGTGGACGACGTCGAGAAGTCTCTCGAGGTCTCGCCGCCGTTTGGCGGCGACTTCTTCGGGCTCGATCTCGTCGGGCTCGAGCCCCCGGACGAAGCGGTAGTGTTCGGGCTCTCCCGTCGGCTCGATGACGCCCAGCTTCTCGAGGGTCGTCGCGCAGGCTTCGGCCCGCCGATCGCCGCGGTTTCGGCCGGTGATCGTCTCGCGAAGGTCATCGACGGAAAGGCTGTGCCGCGGATTTCGTTCGAAGGCGTGGGAGGCGTCGACGAGCAGATCGACCGAAGGGTTGAGCCACTCGACGAACTCCTGCTGGATCGCGAGGTCCGCCTCGTCGTAGAGAAGGACACATGACGACGGCTCGCCGTCACGTCCGGCGCGTCCGACTTCTTGGTAGTACGCCTCGACGGACCCGGGCACTTGTGCGTGCACGATGAAGCGAATGTCCGGCTTGTCGACACCCATCCCGAACGCGTTGGTCGCGAGGAGAAGAAGGCGCTCGTCGGGGCGGGCCGCGGAAAACCGATCGTAAACGCGCTTCTTTTCCCGCGGATCGAGCTGGCCGTGGTAGATCTCGACGCGCTGGGAGCCGTGGGAACGCCGGAGGTCGACGGCCATCTCCTCGAGCGTTTTGATCAGCGTGAAGTAGACGATGCCCGTCCCGGGATTCTCGTCCGCAATCGACTCGATCGCCTCGCGCTTGTCTTCGCTCTTCCACACGGGCTGGACGCGAAAGTCGAGATTCGGCCGGTCGATCCCCGTTGCGAACACGGGAGTCGAGTCGGCGTCGAGGCGAAGAGTCGCGAGAATCTCGCTCCTCACCGCGGCAGTCGCCGTCGCGGTCAGAGCGACCGTCGGGGGATCGCCGACGCGCGCGCGGAACGATCCGACCTCGTGGTACGCGGGGCGAAAATCGTGACCCCACTTCGCGATGCAGTGCGCCTCGTCCACGGCGAGAAGTTTCACTCCGCCCGGGACGCGGTCGAGCGCAGCCACGAAGTCCTCCTTGTACATGCGCTCGGGCGTCGCGTAGATGAGCTCGTACTCGCCGGCCGCGAGTTTTTCGTAGCGCCGAACTCTCTCCTTCCGATCGAGAGTGCTGTTTACAAACTCCGCGTGAATCCCGCGGCGCCGGAGCGAGGCGACCTGGTCTTCCATGAGCGCGATCAGCGGACTGAAGACGAGCGTCGTCCCTATGCTCGGCATGGCGAGCGCCGGGAGCTGGTAGCAGAGGCTCTTTCCCGAGCCGGTCGGGAGAACGACGAGCGCCGAGTCGCCGCCGAGGAGAGTCTGGACGACGCGCGCCTGGACCGGATAGAGCCGCTCGAGGCCGAAGCGCTCGCGAAGAAGCGCGTGCGCCTCTTCCGGAATGCGCGGCTCGGCGCCCGGTCGAGCCTCAGGAGTCGTCATCGCGCTCCTCGAGCTCGGCATCGGACTCGCCGTCCGGCCGCTGCGGCTCGCCGCGACGCTCGTGGACCTCGAGGAGCAGAGTCTTCGCGATCGTCTTCGCGCTCATGGTCCACGCGAGAAGCGAATCTACGTCCTTCGTATCAGCGCGGTCGACGAAGACGACCCGCCGTTCTCGCCGGAGAACGACACTCTCGACTCCTTGTTCTCGCCATCGCCTGTCACCGTCGCCGCGGGAGACGACGCTCCGATCGCCGGCGTAGAGAGTGACGAGCGCGTCTGCGAATTGAGACGCATCTCCCGGAGTGTCCCACTCGGTCGTCCAGAGGAGAAGCGTCCGGGGCGGCTCGGGTTCTCCTTCGGGAGTGGCTTCCCCGGCGTCGCCGGCGCCGTCGACCGATTCGTCGAGCGGCGCCCCCTTCGCGTAGATCCGATACGAGTCCCCGTCCCATCCCGCGGCGGCCGTGCCGCTCCGGGGACGGTGGAGCTTCGGTCGAAAGAGGATTTCGATTCCGAGTTCGCCCAAGCAGTTCTCTTCGGCAAGACGCCATTCGTTCGGATCGAGGGGAGGCGGAGACGGATAGGAGAACGCGACGGGATCGTCGCGCGTCTCCGGAAGATACTTCTCGGGGTGGAGGATCTGCTCCGTACTGAGCGGTGGGACGCGGAACGCAGCGTCGATGCGAGACCATGTGCCGTTGCGTCCCAGCTCCGCACAAAACGTAAACCCGGACACGTACGGAAAGATGAGCGTCTCGCGGAGGATGAGCGGGGCTCGGCGAAACGCCGAACCTCCAGCGAACGCGGCTCCGAGGTTCATCGTCATCGCCATCGCGATTCCGATCACCGGCGCTCCTTCGAGAAACTCACGCGGATCGGGAACGTCCGACGCACCCATCAGCATCACGAGCATCGCCTCGCCCTCGACGAGCGCCGCGTAGGCGAGCGACATATCGTCGTCCGATCGGAGAGACTCGCCCGTCGAGTGGAGGTCGAAGTGCTGATCCGCCAGTGCGTGCGCCATCTCGTGGACGAGGACGGCCTTCTCCTCCTCCGGGTCGAACGTCGAGTCGGATCCGAAGAGGCGGTCGAAGAAGGACTTCTTCTTCGTGTCCGCTTCGATCGATCTGGCGATCAGGTAGAGCCGCTTCGTATCGGGGTCGTAGAATCCCGCGATCTCGCTCGTCATCAGCTCGAGCATCGTCACCGCTAGATCGAATCCCGGCGGACAGAAGCCAAAGTGAACGAGAGCGAGATTGGCGGCCTCGATGTCTTCCGGCGGCAGCTCCCGGTCGAGCGTCCGGGCGAGATACGCCCCGAGATCGGACTCCGTCATGTACTCGACGCGAAGCGGCTCGCGGAACTCGAGCCCCCGCCAGCGCGGAAGCTTGCGCACGTAGGCCTCTTTCCAGCGCTCGAGAGCCGCTTCGAAGTCTCCAGCGTCCGCGAGATCGTCGCCAGCGCGAAGAATCTCGCTCGGAGTCGCTCCCGCGTCCGGATCGGTCGCGGGCGGGAGGTCCTCGGCCACCGCGGTCGAGCCACACGTCGAGACGAGAAGCGCGATTGTGAGAATCCTGCGGAACAGCGAATGAGCCACGACGAACTCCCGGCACGGGTCGGCGGTCGGTGGAACGATCACCCGAGACCGACTCGGGTGGCACGCAATGATTCTACCGAACCGCCGTCGACTTTCCCGGCGGCGGCGAGCGCGTGCCAGGTCTTTTTTCTGTCGCGCGTCCGGGGGCTCTGGTAGGCTTCGCCGCCCGCCGAAACATCCCCGGCCGAGACGCGGCGTTTGAATTCTGGCGTTCACAGTCGCGTCCAACTGAAGCCTGCCCTCGCTGCCTTTTTCACGATCCGGAGTGTACGCATGGATTTCTCGAGACGGACTCTTTCTTTCGCGATCCTTCTTCTGATTTCGTTCGCATCGGTCGGCCCGGCGTTCGCGCAGGATTCAGCCGAAGAAGGAGAGAAGGCGGCCGCGACGGCACCCGCGAAAGATCCCAAGGCCCCGGACGCCACCAAGAAGCCGCCGCGGCGAGTCGCCGCCGCGCACATCGTGATCTCCTACCAGGGCGCGCCGCGTGCCTTTCCTGGAATCACTCGAACGAAGGAAGAAGCACGAGCGCGAGCCGAAGAGGCGCTCAAGGCGGCGCGCGCTCCCGAGGCCGTGTTCAAAGACGTCGTCGCGAAGTTCACCGACGATCCGAACGGCGGGGCGAACGGCGGAATGATCGGAATCATGCGGCGCCGGCAGCTCAGCGGGCCGTTCGAGGCGCTGGGAGCTGCGCTCTTCTCGATGGAGGAGGGGCAAGTCTCGGACATCGTCGAATCCCCGTTTGGCTTTCACGTGCTTACGAGGACAAAGATCGTCGAGTTCGCTGCGTCCCATATCCTGATCCAGCACGAGGAATCGAAACGATCGCGATCGAGCCGCACGAAGGAGGACGCGCGCAAGTTCGCCGAGGAACTCTCCGCCCAGGCGAAAGCAGACGGAGCGGATTTCGCGGCCCTCGCGCGGAAGCACTCGGATGGACCGAGCGCCCCCAAGGGCGGCTCCCTGGGAATCTTCTCCGCGGGGCAGATGGTCCCGCCGTTCGAGAGCGCGCTCCGCGAGCTCAAGGTGGGTGAGGTCAGCGGCGTCGTCGAAACTCAGTTCGGATTTCACATCATTCGTCGAGACGCGATCGAGCGCGTCGGCGCGAGCCACATCCTCATTCAGTACAAGGGGTCGTCCCGAGCCGACGCGAGCGTGACTCGGACGAAGGACGAAGCCAAGGCGCTCGCGGAGAAGCTCGTCGCCCAAGCGAAGGCGGAGGGAGCAGATTTCGCCGCGCTCGCGCGAGAGCATTCGAACGGCCCCTCGGGACCCGACGGTGGCGACCTCGGCCTCTTCGGCAAGGGGGCGATGACGCCGCCGTTCGAGAAGGCCGCCTTCGCGCTCAAGGTTGGCGAGGTGTCGGGCGTCGTCGAGACGAGCTTCGGATTCCACATCATCCTTCGCACGGAGTGAGCTCCGGCGCGGCGGGGTATGTGGCGAACGGTGTGGACGCCGATCGGACGAACCGGACTTCGGGCCGAGTTCTCCGATTCGGGGCGGTCGAGGATTCTCTATCGACCGGGAACCCATGGGGTAAGATAGGCGTTCATCGGTAAGTCGAGTGCCGTTCGGGACATCTTCGCCGCGAGGGTGTCCGAGGTCCGGACGTCACCCTGCGAGCCTCGGCCGGGGGGTCGCGAATCGCGGGAGCCGTAGCGTTACCTCAATGACGACGGGGAAGGGTCCAATGAAGCGTCGCTCCGCATGGCTGGTTCTAGCGTTTCTCGTCTGCCGACTGGGAACCGCCGATACACTCGTCATCACTGAATTCATGGCGATCAACGAAGATCGCATCGTGGACGAAGACGGCGAGTACCGCGATTGGGTCGAGATCTATAACTACGGCGAGGCCCCGGTCGATCTCGAGGGCTGGGCGCTGACCGACGACGAGGAAGTTCTCGACAAGTGGAAGTTCCCCGCCGGTCGCTCGCTCGCGCCGGGCGAGTTTCTGGTCGTGTTCGCCTCCGGAAAGTGGCGCGACGGCGAAGAGCTCCACACGAACTTCAAGCTCTCGAAGGGTGGCGAGTACCTGGCTCTCGTGGCACCCGACGGCGTGACGAAGACGTCGGAATACACCCCAGAGTATCCGCGGCAAGTTCCCTTCGCGTCCTTCGGCGTCGAGATGGGGACGTCGATCGGGATCGTCGGGACGGTCACGCCCGCTCGCTACCTTGTCCCCGCGGACGACAGCGTCGACGCGACCTGGACCTCGATGGACTTCGATGACGGGGCGTGGAAACAGGGCTCGACCCCTCTCGGGTACGACCGCAAGTCGCGGGAGACGTACTCCGCGAGCATCATGACGGACGTCAGCGAAGATCTCGACCGCGTCAACTCGACGCTCTACGTGCGCATTCCCTTCGAAGCGACGGGTCTCACGGGGCTTGCATCGCTCCTCCTCAACGTGCGCTACGACGATGGTTTCGTCGCCTATCTCAACGGCACGGAGATCGCACGGCGGAACGCTCCCGACACGCTGAATTGGGAATCCCGAGCCGACTCGACTCATTCCGATGTCCTCGGCGTGATCCCCGAGGAGATCGACGTCTCGGAGCACGTCGGTCTTATCCGCGAGGGCGAGAACGTGCTCGCGTTCCACGCGCTCAATCGGAGCTCGGGGAACTCCGACTTTTTCATCGCGCCGGAGCTGGAAGGCATCATCGCGACCGACGATCTCCGCATCGACAAATTCGCCTATCTGCCGAATCCGAGCCCCGGGCGACTCAACGGGAGCGGCTTCCCCGAGATCTCGGAAGATCCCGAGTTCGAGCGGAAGAGCTCGGCATTCGCCGAAGATTTTGGGCTCGTTCTCTCGGCCGCCGAAGGCGCCGAGATCCGCTACACGCTCGACGGGTCGGTGCCGGCGGAGTTTTCGCCGCTCTACTCCGGACCGATCACGATCGACGGAACCACGACCGTCCGTGCGCGCACCTACGCCGCCGGAAAGCTGGCGAGCGACATCGTCTCACACACCTACATGAAGCTCGCTCCGTCGATCGTCCAGCGCTCCTCGAATCTCCCTCTCGTCCTCGTCAATACGTTCGGCGTTCGCCCGTCGAACAACGGTCAGTGGGTGCGCGGCCAGATCGTCGTCATCGATCTCGACACCGACGGTCGATCGAAGATCACCTCCGAGGCGCAGTTCATCGGAAACTGCGCCGTCAAGGTGCGGGGATCGAGCACGGGTGGGCGCACCAAGTTCTCGATGAACCTCGAGATTCGCGACGAGGAAGGCGAGGACCTGGACGTCGAGCTGCTCGGCTTCCCCGAGGAATCCGACTACGTGCTCTACGGCGCGCTCAACTTCGACCGGGCGCTGATCCGGAACCCGCTCATGTACGAGCTCAGCAACCAAGTGGGTCGCTACGCGGTGCGGACGAAGTTCATCGAGCTGTTCATGAACATGAACAACCAGGATCTCGCCAACGGCCATTACTACGGAGTGTACTCGTTCTGCGAGCGGATCAAGCGCGGCCCCGACCGCGTCGACATCGCGCCGCTCCCGCGTGACGCTCTCGAGGAGCCGGAAGTGACGGGCGGATACATGATGAAGATTGACCGACTCGATCCGGGCGATCGAGGCTTTCCGGGCGGCGGCCGGACTCTCGGTCACGTGGAGCCGAAGGAGACCGAGATCGCGCCGGCGCAGCGCGCGTACATCTCCGGCTACGTCACGCAGATGGTCAATTCGCTCCGCACTCGAAACTACGAAGAGTTCATCGACGTCGGCTCGTGGATCGACCACCACATTCTGAACGTGCTCGCAAACAACGTCGACGCGCTTCGACTCAGCACCTATATGTTCAAGGACCGCGAAGGCAAGTACGAGTACGGCCCGATCTGGGACTTCGACCGATCGATCAATTCGACGGACGGCCGTGACGACAACCCTCGCGCGTGGCACGGGACCGGCGACGCAACGCGCTTCTTCGAGTACCCCTGGTGGGTGGACCTCTTCCGCCATCAGGAGTTCATGCGTGCGTACCAGCTTCGCTGGAAGGAGCTGCGCGGTGGGGCGCTTTCGACCGAGAACGTCGACGCGGTGATCGACCGCATGGCCGCGGAGCTCACCGAGTCGCAGCCGCGCGAGGCAGCACGGTGGAACCAGACGAATCATGCGGGCTGGCTCCGAGAGATCGCCGCGATGAAGTCTTGGTTGGCTCAGCGGTCGGCCTGGATCGATTCTCAGTTCATCATCCCGCCGGAGTTCGATCGCGAGAGCGGGGACGTCGAGCGAGGCGCTCTCCTCACGATCACGGGAGACGAGGGCGTGATCTACTACACCACCGACGGAAGCGACCCGAGGGGACCGGGAAGTCGGCCCGCCGAATCAGCGATCGAGTACACCGAGCCCGTCGTCATCGACCGTACCATGTGGGTTCGAGCGCGCTCGCTCATCGGGACACGCACTTGGAGCGACGTTACGGACGGGACGTATGTCGTCGATCCGATCTCCATCGCGATCACGGAGTTCATGTACCGACCCCTCGGCGCGGATCCGGGCAAGCCGTTCAGTCGTACGGACTACGAGTGGATCGAGCTTCTCAACACCGGAACGACCCCGCTCGACGCCGTGCCGCTCGCGTTTCCCGGGAGTCCCGTTCGGTTCTCTTTCGCGGAGAACAGCGACGTGACGACGATCGCTCCGGGCGAGTACGTGGTCATCGCCCGCGACACCGAGGCCTTCATCGACCGCCACGGCGACGCCGCGAAGGTCGTCGGCAACTTCGAGACTGGGTCGCTGAGCGATTCGGGAGAGACGATCGAGCTTGTCTACGGCGATTTGACGGTGATCGAATTTCGCTACGAGGACGACTGGCACCCGACGACCGACGGGGACGGCTACTCGCTCACGCTCGTCGATCCGAGCACGCCGGTCGCCCAGCTCGAAGACGCGGCGAGCTGGCGGGCGAGCTCGGCCGTAGGCGGGAGCCCCGGTCGACCGGATGGCGACGCGCCCACCGGTGGTCTGCAGAAGCCGGGCGACTTCAGCCAGGACGGGAAGCTGAGCGTCACGGATCCCATCCTTCTTCTCCGCAATCTGTTCTCCGGACAGGGAACTCGACCGTGCGCGACCGACGCCGGCAACGTTGCCCTTCTCGACGTGAACGGCGATGCGTCGCTCGACGTCGCCGACGCGGTGTTTACGCTGCAGTATCTCTTCCAGCGCGGAGACGCACCTGCGCGCGGCGCGGCGTGCGTGATGACGGTCGGCTGCGAGAACGCGTGTGCGACGCCGTAGAAGCGCGCTCGACCCCACGGGGCCGCGTTTCGGCGTCGCGCCGTCCGATTTCCGAAGGACCCAGACGGGGCTGAGGCCGCGCTGAGGCCGGGGCCCCACGCATGGACTTCTACGAGAAAATCGCGGCGCGCAGCGCTCGGATCGGAGTCGTCGGCCTGGGCCACGTCGGCCTCCCGCTTCTTCAGGCGTTTGTCGACGCTGGATTTCGCGGCGTCGGGATCGATCGGGACCGCGAGAAGGTCGCCGCGCTGCGCGACGGAATCTCCCCGATCGATCGAGTCTCCTCCGAATGGTTGGCCGCGCGGACGGAGGAGCGCCGGGTCGTCGTCACGGCGGAGAACGCCGCGCTCGCCGAGGTCGATGCGGTCGCGATCTGCGTTCCGACGCCGCTCACGAAGGCGCGGGAGCCCGATCTCGCGCCGCTCCGCGAGGCCGCGAGCGAAGTCGGCCGGCACGGCGCGCCGGGCGCCCTCGTCGTCGTCGAGAGCACGAGCTACCCTGGCACGACCGAGGACGTCGTACGGCCGCTGATCGAGGCGGAGGGCCGGCGGCTCGGGCGCGACGTGTTCCTCGCGCATTCACCCGCGCGCGAGGATCCCGGAAATCCCGAGTTTCGCATTCGCTCGATCCCGAAGGTGGTCGCGGGCGTCGACGCCGACAGCACGTCTCGCGCGAAGGCACTCTACTCCGCAGTCGTCGGCGAGGTCGTCATCGTGTCGAGCCCCGCCGCGGCGGAGGCGACGAAGATCCTCGAGAACATCTACCGATCGGTCAACATCGCCCTCGTCAACGAGCTCAAGGTCGTTTTCGATCGCATGGGCGTCGATATCTGGGAGGCAATCGGCGCCGCGTCGACGAAACCCTTCGGGTTTCACGCGTTCTATCCCGGTCCGGGGCTCGGTGGACCGTGCATCCCCGTCGATCCGTTCTATCTCGCGTGGAAGGCGCGAGAGTTCGACCGCGGGACGCGCTTTATCGAGCTCGCCGGTGAAGTGAACATGGCGATGCCGCATTTCGTGGTCGAGAAGGTCAGCGGTGCGCTCAACGAACGCCGTCAAGCGCTCCGCGGGTCGCGCGGCCTCGTGATCGGCCTCGCGTACAAGCGGAATATCCGGGACGTCCGGGGCGGACCGGCGTTCCGCATCATCGAGCTTCTCGCGGCCGCGGGAGTCGACGTGGTCTACCACGATCCGCACGTCGCGAGCTTTCCGAGCGGCGAGTGCGCCGTCGAAGTTCCCGGCGTGCCCCTCGCCGATGACGAGCTCCGGCGGGCAGACTTCGTCGTGATCGTGACCGACCACGACGACATCGATTGGGCCTTTGTCGTAGAGCACGCGCGGCTCGTGATCGATACGCGCAACGCCACCCGGGCGGTGCGCGAGGGTCGCGATCGGATCGTGCTCGCGTGACGCAGAGCCCGTAGACCGCGGCGGTCGCAGGGGAGCTCTTCGCCCGGGGCTGCCTTCGTGGCGAACGCTCGCTCTGGCGCAGAGCCAGCGAACGACCAGGGGGGCTTCGTGAACGTCCCCTCAGAACGTAGCTCGCGTCGAGCGCTTCTTTCTAGACCGGTCTCTCGCTGTCGCCGCCGCCTCAGTTCAAAAAAAAACCGACTCCGGCGCGGCGAGCACGCCGAGGAGTCGGTTGACGCAAAGAGGATAGTTTCTGGCCTGCCGCGCCCGCCCCGCCGGCGACGGCGGGAGCGGGCGACGGGCGGCGACGGTCAGATGTCGATTCGTACTTCGGGTCCGGGCGTGCTCTCGTTTCCGAACTGGTCGACCGCGATCACGGTCACGAAGTAGGTGCCCGGGAGCAACTCCGGGAGGACGTAGCTCGTCTCCGTGCCCGCGTTGAACGAGTCGGTGTACGAGCCCGAGGTCGTCCCGAGTAGAACGCGGAATTCAGCGAAATCGAGAAGGGTGGAGCCGTCCTCGTTGGCGGTCGGCGCCTCCCAAGCGAGAGCGACGATCTCCTCCGGCGTGACGATCTCGACCGTCCACGCGACCGAGTCGAGCGCTGTCTCGTGCGCCGCACCGTCGTCTACCGTGCAGCGAACCTCGTAAACTCCGACTACGTCGAACGTGAGGTTGATCGAGAAGCCGGTCTCGCTCTGCTCGACGCCGTCGACTGACCACCGTGCGGTCACCGGGTCACCTTCGACATCGTCAGCCGTGACGCTGAACTCGATCGCAGTGCCCGTGGCAGCACGGAGGTTCAGCGTGGACGGTGACGTCGACGAAATCGCCGGGGGCTCATTGGGCGCGGGTTCCGGCTCCGGAGTGGGTTCGGGTTCCGGCTCGGGTTCTGGAGTCGGCTCGGGCTCCGGTTCGGGCTCTGGAGTCGGCTCCGGCTCTGGTTCCGGAGTTGGCTCGGGCTCCGGAGTCGGTTCGGGCTCTGGTTCCGGAGTCGGCTCGGGCTCTGGTTCCGGAGCTGGCTCGGGCTCTGGAGTCGGTTCAGGTTCTGGCTCCGGAGTCGGCTCAGGCGTTGGTTCCGGAGTCGGCTCGGGCTCTGGTTCCGGGGTCGGTTCCGGCGAAATGATCACTGGATCCGTCACTTCGACGACGAAGCTCACGATTGCGACTGCGCCTTCGTCGTCGAACACGCGAGCGGAGAAGGGGTACCGACCCGCGGCCGCGTAGGTATGTTCGGCGCTCGCTCCGGTCGCAGTCGCGCCGTCACCGAACGCCCACTCGATAGCGGCGGAATCGATGACCGACTCGACATCGGAAGCCGAGCCGGCGAACTGCACCGTCAAGGCGTCGACGCGCGGCTCGTCGAGTGTCAGGCTAGGCGGGTGGTTCAAGCTCAGCGTCTCGTTCAGAGTGCTCTCGGCACCACTCGCGTCGATGTACGAGAGGGCGATGGGAAAGTCACCGCCGGTCGCGTACGTGTGAACGGGCTGAGCCTCCGAGGATACGCTCCCATCCCCGAAGGACCATTCGACAACTGCCGCGCCCGATTCGGTGGCGTTCGCCACGAAGAACTCGACCTCGAGGGGGAACGCCGGATCGAACTCGACGTCGACCACGGGCGCGATGACGGGGTTCTCGTCGGGCGAGGCTTCGGCGCCGCCGCCGAGCGCTTCGGCGACCTTGCTTCCGCACGAAGTCAGATGGAACAAGCAAAAGCCGGCGACGACGGCGATGCCCCATCGCCGGAGACCAGTCGGAGCGACGAACCGCTCGGAGTGGGCTCGCGCAGAATTCAATTCGGGAGCGGACATCGGTTCACCTTTCACGGGCTTCGGCGCGAGGGGGCCCCGGAGTTCGTTCCGTGCGCACGACGATCGGCGCGCGGAATTCGAGGGCCTCGCGTCCCGGCCGAAGCTCGGGGCAAGGTGAGTGCCAGCGATCGGCTTGGTCGCCCTAAGGTCCCGCGAGCGGGTTGTTTAAGGGAGAACCGGTCATCGCTCGGGAGGCGCTCCCGGGCCGCCCGTTCTTACACGGCGGGGACGAAACGGTGCACCGGCTCGCGCTCGAAGGGTTGGGCCTCGTTAGGGGCACGCGTGCTCCCGGCGGCCCGCCCGCGTCCCGGAGACCCATGCCGGTCAGGCGCGCCCGGGGCGCTGGAGCGACACCGCGGGGGTGTTCGCGCGATCTCTCGACCGGCCCTCGTTCGAGGAGGTCCTCTACGGGATCAGGACGAGCTCTTCGGAGAGCGGGCCTTCCGTACCGTCCGGGCAGACCTCCGCGACCGAGAGGTGGTACGTCGTTCCCGGGACGAGGTTCCGGAATTCGAACTCGCTCTGGATCGACACGTCGCCCAGCCAGTAGAAGGTCGACACGGGCTGAGTCCACGTGTACTCGCGCTCGGCATGTCCGAGGTAGACGTTGTATCCGTACGACGGCGTGGGCGTGCCGGAGTCCCACCGGACGCGGATGCTCGCTCCGCGGCCGCCGCGGCAACCCGGCGGGTCGATCTCGCCGTCGCAGTCGTTGTCGACTCCGTCGCAAAACTCCTCAAAGGACGGCGTGACCGGGGGACCGTTTGTCCCTAGATACAGAAAGTTGATGAGGCGAATCGGATCGTTGAGATCGAGAATCCCGTCGCCCGTCGAGTCGCACAGCGGCGGACAGATCTTCCCCCGTCGACTCGAGAACAAGAAGTCGAGCGCGGAGATCACATCTCCGATGTCGACGGTCGAGTCGCGGTTGCAGTCGCCGCCTTTCCAACTAAACTCGGGCTCGACGAGATCGGCGGCGATGGCCGTCGAGAGCGTCCCGAATGAAGACGTACCGACACGGTCCGTAGCGGACTCGGAAATCAACAACACCGTCACCGCGACGAGGACTTTGCGGCACCAGCGGGGGCACCGGACGTACCGGCGGCGGCGCGAACGACAAACGTTCAGACCGTCGACAGCATAGGAGTCGTCGTCGCCGCGAAACCCAACCCAGCGGCGGCGCATTCTGCGTTCCTTACAGTCGTCTCAGAATCTTGGGGAAACCCTACACCCGTCGCCCCGACAGACCTCCCCAGCACTGTCATTCCCTGAGCACTGTGATCAAGTCCCGTTTGCGAGGACTCGACTCAAGGAAAGCGCTACGAAATCGAGGCGAGAAAGGCGACCGCGAGTCCGCGACTCACGACGCAGTGGAGAACGCAAATGTTAGGCCACTCAGTTCCCTTTCGCAACCGGGAATCCGGGTGTAAACCAATGGTTTGGCGCCTTTCTGCGTGGCGTTTCAGACGACAGCCGGCGGGACCGAAGTAGAGGGTGCGGGACTTGCCGACACAACATCCGGAAACCGGTCGAACATCTCCCCGAAAACCGACCACTAGCTCAATGTTTTTCGGTAGGTGTTCGGGAGGCGAGGCGTCTTTTGTCGGAGAATCCGTCGTTCCATCTCGTTCGCTTCGGCGCGATCTTGGTTCTCGAAATCGGACGACGCCGAGTCCCGACGCCGCAATCCCGCGCCTTCTGAACACTCCGCCAACCGGTTCTTCCATCGACGGACCACACCGAGCCGCGCCGTGACGAACGCATCGCAGTCGCAGATCCCCGACTCCACGATCGCCGCTAGCCTGCACGCGAATCGCATCGCCGTGGGTGCTGCCGCCGCCGGATTCATCGCGTTCTTCTGGACGACCGGACGCGGGTTGATCGAGCAGTGGTCGAGGGACGACGACTACTCCTTCTGCTTTCTCGTCCCGGTGATCTCGCTCGCGATCCTGTGGGCCGATCGAAAACGACTCGGCGCGCTGCCGGCGCGACGATCGATACTCGGGCTCGTCGCCTGCGTCCTCGCGCTCGGTGCGTACCTCTTCGCGCAGCATCTTTCGATCAACCTCATCGCGCGACTCGCGGGGTGGGGCACGTTCGTCGGTGCGGTGATCTTTTGTCTCGGGTGGGGCATCGTCAGGGCGAAGGCGTTCCCGTTCCTGTTTCTCCTCTTCGCGATCCCTCCGCCCTTCTTCGTTACGTCGCCCATTCGTCTCGAGCTGAAGCGACTGGTGACGCTCCTCTCGACGGAGCTCCTCACACTCGTCGGGGTGCCGATCGCTCCCGATGGGAACGTGCTCGTTCTCGGCGAGCACCTACTCGAAGTGGCCGACGCCTGCACCGGCATCCGTTCGCTCATGGTGATCATCGCGACGTCCGTTCTCTTCGCCTACGTGTTCCGCTGCCGCTGGTGGACGGGAGCGCTTCTCGTCGCGACGGCGATTCCCATCACGGTCGCGGCGAACGTCGGTCGCATCATCGTGGTCGCGGGCGCACTTTACGTCCTCGACCTCGACCTCACGAGCGGCGTCGCTCACGAGGCGGTCGGAATGGCGGCGTTCGTGGTCAGTCTCGTCCTTCTCTACGTGACCTATCGCTTCTACGAATGGTGTCTCGCATCGCCGGCGCCGAAGGGGGACGAGTCATGAATCGGTTCGCAGTCGTCGCCGTGCTTCTCTGGTGCGCGTTCGCTCTCAAGGTCGGGCTCGTCGGCTCGGCCGATGGCCGCGTCGAGGCCCTCGATCCGCGCATCCCGCTCTCGGAGTACCCCGAAACCGTCTTCGGAGCAGGCTGGTCGGTGAAAAACGTCGAGCTTCCGGCCCGCGTGGTGGAGCTCGCCGGGCTTTCCGACTACGTCCACCGAGAGTACCGACAAGGAGGGCGCGCGTTCGTTCTCTACGTCGCTTACGTCCGCGGCCGCGCGAACGATGGGATCCACCACCCGAGCGTCTGTCTCCCGAGCCACGGGCTCGAAATCCAGTCGCAGGAAACGTATTCGATCGCCGCGAGCTCGAAGCGCGCCGTCGACTGCATGGAACTGCGCTGCGAGAGCAAGTTCGGCGAGGGACTCTTCAGTCTGTCGACGTTCTACGGGAACGGACGCTTCCATCCCGATCCCAACGCACTCCGTCTGGCGGACCGCCTCTCTCCTATGCGATACTACGTCATGGTGACGGTGACCGGAGACTACATCGGGTCGCTGGACCGGACGCGGGAGTTCTACTCCGAGCGCATGCGCGAGGCGCTGCCCGCGCTTATGGCTCATCTCCCCGGGGCAGTCGTAGAGGCCGAGAGCGAGGCTAGCGGTGAGTCCGCCACCCGCGCGGGTGAATCCACACGGGTCGAGTGACGCAGCGTTACGCCCGGACCGATCCGAACGAGTGAGCCGAATCCCAGAGTGATCCAGCGCCCGCGAGTTTCGTCCGGCGCCCTCCAACCCGATAGCCGAGCATGAAGCTACGCCTCTTCCTTTTTTTGCTCTTCCTGATCGCGATTCCCGCGGTGCCGCTCTACCTGCTCCGCGACACCCAGGACAATCAGATCCGGCGGTGGCGGGACGCGTCGCGGACGTTCCTTTACGACATCGGCGATCTGGACCGCGCCGAGGAGCTGAACGAGCAGGTGCTCGCGCGGTTGCCGGAGTCGGTGACGGACCGCGTCGTTCGCGCGCTGATCTTGGAGGCGCGCGGCACGGAAGAGTCTCTGACGCAGTCACTTGAGGCACACGAGGCGCTCGTCGAGGAGTTTGGGTCGCGGCTCCTCGTCCTCCATCTCTACCGCGCCCGAATTCTGATGGCGCTCGGACGCGCGGGCGAGGCTCGAGCGGTCGCCTGGAGCGTCGTCGACGGTTTTCCCTATGCCGCGACGATGGAGCTCGGGCGCATCGCGATGGCGCTCCACGAGACCCGGGCCGCCCTCGATCACTTTCGCCGCGCCACGGAGTTCGCCGGCGGGGCGTTCGAATCGGTCGGCGCGTGGGTCGGGCTCGCCGACGCGGCTCAGGCTCTGCAGCAGACTCCAGTCTCCACGCTGACCGCCGTCGAGACGGAAACGCTTCAGCGGCAGTACGTCGGTGCTCTCGAGAAGGCCCTCCAAGATCTGATCGATGCGGAGAGTACTCTCGCCCACCCGCGGCGTCTTCTCTGGGTCACGCGGATCGCCGATCGCCTCGCGGCGACCGAGAGCTCGATGCGGACGCCGTTCTACAACTGCTTTCAGCGCCTGGAGGATCTGCGCGTCCGCGACCGTCACATGTCCGGACTCAGCTTTTACAGCCTCGTCAGCGGCCTTCTCCTCCTCAAGGCGGCGGAATTCGAAGCTACCCTCCTCGAAGCGGCGAGCGGTGAGAACCAGGCCTCGCTCTTCGTCGCGGCGAACCATCGCCTGGCGCGCGCGCTCGCCGCCTATTCAGTGAAAGACGCGCGCGATTTGCTTGCGAAGGTTCCGGAGCCCGAGCCGGAGACTCCGCCCGCGCCGGACGACGAGGACGACCGCGCGACGAAGACGTCCATCGTCGCCGACTACGCCGAGGTGCTCCGCGATCGCAAGCACTACACCGAGATCCTCATGGCGGTCGCGAACGGGTATCTCGCCTCGAGCCGGTTCAACATTCTCCTCAGCGACGACTCGGAGCTCTCCCTCGCCGCGCGAATCGCCGACGCCGTCGCGTGCGACGACGCGGATATCAGCGCGACGTTCCGTCTCGTGCAGGGTCTCGCGCGCTACCGCGGCGGCGCTGCGGCGTCCACGGAGTGGCTCGAATCGTTCTTCGACGGATTCTCCGAGACCGAGACGATGCGGATGGCGCTCGCGCTCGCGACGTGGTCGTTCGATCACTTGCCGAGCACCGATCTGGCCGGGAGGTTCCTCGATCTGGCCCAGCGTTCGGGCAAGTACTCGCGCGAGCTGCTCGGTGCGCAGGCGATCCTCCTCAGCCGCATGCGCGAGCGGCCTCAGACGGCGGAGCGCGCGGAGAAGGATCTCGAACAGCTCATCGGGTCGGCCGCCGAGAACTCGCGCGACTTCAAGGAGCATCTCCGGGTCGTCGATCTCCTCACGCGGGTCCACGGTGCGAGCCGCGCGCTGCAGTATCTTCGCGGGATCGAGGTCGTTCCCGCCGATCAGCTCGCGTACGAAGCGACGCGGGACCGCCTCGCGACGATCGCGGAACACTCCACGCCGCCCGACGCCGAGCGCCTGCGCAACGCGCTCGCACTTCGCATCCGACTTCTCCTCCACCATCCCGGAGCCCTTCCGACGCCGGATGCGCCGTCGATTCGTGAGAGCGTGATCCGTCTTCGCGATGATCCGAGTGGGGGCGACGACGCGGTGGACGACGTGGTGGGGAGCCTCGTTCGCGACGCGTTTCCGGCGGCGTCGGACGACGAGTCGAAGCGCTTCGTGAGGATCCTGCGCGCGTTTTGTCGCCAGGAGTTCGCGGTCGTGTTCGCGGACTCGGAGCCCCTCGCTGACGGCGATTCGTTCCAGCCAGTCCTCTCCCTCATTCGTGGGACGAGCGCACTACGACTAGGGACCGGCACCGGCGAAGAAGCGATCACCTCCGAGGTGCAAAAAGCTCAGCGCGAGTGGCTCGATCGAGCGCGCGCAGAGTTTCAGCGCTATCCGGACTACCCTCCGAATCGACTCGAGCTGTTCCGAGCGCGCCTCGCTCGCGTGCCGGTCGATCGCGACATCGACGCCGAATTGCTCGCGGAGCTCGAGTCGGCCGCGCTGGGCGGGGAGCTGGGGCCCCAGGGGCAGTGGCTGCTCGTCCTCGCGCTCCAGCATCGGCTGAACGCGCAGCTCGCGGAAGTCGAGTTCGATGCCGCCGCCGCGCGCGCGACCTTCGTCAAGCTGAGGCGAGTCCTCCGATCGCTGCTCGAGCTCGATCCCGGGTTTCTGCCCGCGTACGAAGCGCTCGCCGAGACTTACGTCTTCGCCGACGGCGCCGACGACGACCTCCGCGAGGTGTTCGAGGTCGATCGAGAGCGCGCGATCAACGCGCTTCGCGCTGCCCCCGCGCTGACGCTCCCGATGCTCCGGCGCCTCACCCAAATCATGCCGGCGTCTCGACCGCCGCAGGAGACGCTCGTCTACCTCGAGGCGCTCGCGCTCCTCGAGCCGTCCGCGGACGTCTTCATCGTGCTGAGCGAATACTACTTGAAGATCGCGCCGCCCGAGTTCTACCTCCGGCTCTACGCCGAGGATCCCGCGCCGCCCCCGCAGGAGCTGGCGGTTCGGGAGGCCGAGGAGGAGCTCGCAACGATCGTGCGCAGCGTGCTCGGGGCCGACGGTCGGAAAATCCGCGCTCTCGTCGAATTCCTTCGCTCCTCAACCTCCTCCGGCTCGATCCGCGGAGTCGTGATCGAGGCGCTCGCGGAACGGTTCCGCTCGGTGCCGGAGCAGAGCGCGGTGCGGGAGCTGGCGCTCGCCCAGCACTTCTCGCGGCTCCGGGAGCAGGCGATCACGTCCAATGTCAAGCATACGTACAAACAGCGTATGCTAGAGCACTACTCCCGGTCCCGGGAGTTTTTCGAGACTCTCGGCCAGAGTCCACCTATCCTGTTGTTGAACAACCTCGCATGGCATCTTTTGTCCGAGCCGGATGAGGATGCCCGGAGGAGAGGTCTGGAAATTGCAAGGACGGCCAAGCAGCGGGCCTTAGGGCCGGATCGGATGCCTCAGGTGTACGACACCTACGCCTGGGCGCTCTACCGAAACGGCGAGCTTGTCGACGCACTCCGGGAATACCGGAGCCTGCTGGAGATTCAGGACGCGCCAAGTTATCGGTTTCGGTTCGCGAAGGTTCTGTCGGATTCCGGGTGGGACCACGACGCGCTCGCCGAGCTGAACCGCGTGCTGAATCTGCCGCACTCGTTTCCGGAGCGAGAAGAAGCGAAACTCCTCAAGCACGAAGTCTCGAGCCGAATCTCGGCCCGAGACGACGAAGAATCTGATTCTGACTCCGGCGCGGAGCCGAAAACCTCCTCATGAACCCTCTCTTTCTTCGCCAGAAGCTCTCTCGAGTCCTCTCCCGGCCTCCGGAAGTCCTCTACGCACTGAGTTCGCATCCGTTCCTCATTCTCGGATGTCTGTGCCTCGGAGGACTAGCCACGTGGGCGTCGCAGGTGAGCATGCAGACGACGTACGTCGCTTCGGCGCAACTGCTCGTCCAGCCGCCCGATACGACGGCGGAAGGCCGCGTGAACGCGCGCTCGCGGCTCGAGCAATTCCAGTTCTTCAATCGGCAGGTGCGGATCCTCGACAGCGACCCCGTCATCGGCGACATGCTTAAGATCCTCACCGGCGAGGGAACCGAGACCGGCTCGATCGCGGATTCGAATCCCGTCCAGCAGATCGGCGAGCGTCTCAACGACTTCCAGGATCGCATCGAGGAGCTGATCAAGCTCGACCAGGCGGCGATGGGAGCGCGCGGCAACGACCTCCAGGCTCGAATCTACGCCTTCCGGGATCGCGCCCGGCTCGAACCGGATTCGAAGAACAACGTCGTCCATCTGTACGTCCACGGTCAAAACCGCGACGCGATCATGAAGGAGATCCGGACGTGGATCGACTCGTACGAGGAACGCGCGAACGCGATCGCACAAAAGGGCCAAGAGGAGTTGATTCAGAGCCGGTTGAGCTACCGGCGCGAAGTGCGGGATGAAGCCGACCGCAAGCTGAAGAAGCACCTCGAGACCTACCCCGAGATCGCGGACTGGACGGCCGAAGACCTGATGCTCGTGATCACGAACACGCAGGCGCGCATTCAGGAGCTCGACAACCGCATCCTCAACTACCGTCCCGAGACGCCGGCGGACCGGCCGCGTTCTCCCGCGCTGCTCGAGCTCGAGGGGGAGATTCAGGGACTCGAACGGACCCTCCGCGGTCGCGAGATGGCGCTCTTCGACATGGAGCTCTATCTCGCCCCCGACACTCCGGAGATCGGGCGCGAGAAGAAGGCGATCGGGCACTTGAAGAGCCAAATCGAAGCGAAACAAAAGGAAATCGCACGGATCGAAGCCGCGGAAAACGTGCCCACCACGACGGCCAGCGGCCGCGACGTCCTCGCCGAGCTCCGCGGGCAGCGGCAAGAGAAAGCACTCGAGTTTACGCGGCTCGTTCGGTTGAAGAAGCACGTCCACACCTTGGCCGACCTCGAGAAGACGCTCGAAGTGGCCCAGGGCGACCTGCAGGAAGTCGAGGCGACGGCGAACATGGTCGCCACTCAGCGCGGCGTCGACATCCTCGAGCCCCAGCGACCAGCGGTGAACGCACGTCGCGAGGGGCCGCGTCCGCTCTACGTCGTGCTCGGCGGGATCGGGATCGGGATGTTTGTCGGCATGGCGTTGGCAGTCCTCTGTGAGGTGTTTAGCGGGCGGGTTCGATTCAAGCACGACGTGATGGCCGAGCTCGGCATGCCCGTCATCGCGGTTTTCCCGAAGTAGTCGAATGAGTAAAGATCCCGCTGAATTGACCACCCCGGAAGTGACGGACGTCGAGCTTGCCGTCGAGCAGCCGAACGCCGCCCCCGTCATCGCGGCGACGGAACGCCCGAAGACTCGCTTCGGTCAGCTTTTCCGCAGCCGAAGGGCGGCACAGTTTCTCGGCTATCCTCTCAATCGTGAGGCCTTGCCGCCGAAGCTCCGCGACCACCGGCGTCTCATGCGTCGACTGCAGCGCTACGCCGCCGACTCGGAGCTCGGCGACACGACGCTGCAATTCCGCGACGCGATCGTTCGTTCCGTCGTCGGTCAGTCCGAAGACCAACGCACCGGAATCACGGTGGCGCTCTCCGGCGTCGAAGGCGGCGAGGACGCCCGCCTCACGTCCCTCGTTCTCGCGATCGCACTCGGTGCCAACACCCACTACCGCGTCGCGCACATCGACGGTCTTTTCGATCAGTCTTACTTCGAAGCGCTGACGACCGTCCTTCAGCTGACCGAGAACACCGGGCGCGTCGAGCGCGGGGGCGCTCGCCTTCGCGGATACTTCAATCCGAATCAGCCGAACGTCTATTTCTTGAAGAATGTCTTCGACGAGAACCCGCTCGGGTTCTTCTCGGACAAGCACCTGAAGAGCTATCTCGAGATTCTGAAGAGCCGGTTCGACTTCACGGTCATCGGAATGCCTCCGTTTGCGACCGACTCGTCGAACGTCTTCCTCGCGCCGGAGGTGGATCGACTTTATCTCGTCGCCTCGGCCGGGAAGACGCGGGTGCACGATGTAGATCACTGTATGGAAGTAGCGGCCGAGGCCAACATCGAGATCACGGGAGTGGTGCTCAACGAGCAGAAGGCGCCGCTCTGGTCCCGTCTCTTCTGGCGGCGGTACTTTTTCTAGTCTCGAGGCCCGCGTCCCTGCGTTCCCGTCTCTCAACGGTACTCGAGAGCGTGGTTGCGCGCGGATGTCGGTGATTCCGGTTCGCGGCACTTTTAGTTGATCTTCACCGTGTTGGCTCAACATCTCTGGCGGCCCGGCGAGTGCGCTCGCCCGGCGGGAGAGAGTCGCGAGGACTCTCACGCTCCACTCGACGGGGGTCCGTCGCGCGCGCCCAGAGGATTCCCGGTAGCTCATGCGACGCGCGGTTGGCTGGGGCGCGGCGTCGGGGAGTATTCTTCTCTGGCTTCGGCGCGGCCGGGGAGAGTTACGCGGACAGTTTTCGGAACGTACGAATGACGACGACGGAGCTCGAGGGGAGCAGGGGGGCGAGCGAGCCTCGGCGTTCCGTCGGAGTGGTCGTCATCGGCCGGGACGAGGGCGAGCGACTCGTGCGTTCGATCGACTCGCTCGGCGAGTACTGCTCGACGACGGTGTACGTCGACTCGGGATCGACGGACGATAGCGTCGATGTGGCGCGGACCCGAGGCTGCGACATCGTCGAGCTGGACCCCACGCGGCCGTTCACCGCCGCGCGGGCGCGGAACGAAGGCTTCGCCCGCCTTCCCGAGGAGATCGAGTACGTCCAGTTCGTGGACGGCGACACGGCGCTCGAGCCCGGTTGGATCGAGTCGGCGGCGGCGGCCCTCGACGAGCGCGACGACGTCGCGGTCGTCTGGGGATCACTGCGGGAACGAGACGCGACTCGCTCCGTCTACAAGCGGCTCTGCAACCTCGAGTGGCAGCGCGAGAACGCCGATTCGCGCATGTTCGGAATCTTCATGGTTCGTAGCTCGGCGTTTCGCGAAGTCGAAGGATTCGATCCGACCGTCGCCGCCGGCGAAGAGCCGGAGCTCGCGCTCCGGCTCGAGGCGAAGGACTGGGCCCTTCGGTACCTGTCCGCTCCGATGGGCATCCACGACGTCGGCGACATGAGCTTCGGATCCTGGTGGCGGCGCACCATGCGTTCCGGCGCTGCCTTCCTCCGCGCCGCGGTCGAAGGCGGCGACCGACACGCGCGAAGGGCGATCGGACGCATCGTGTTTTGGACTGTAGGAATCGCCGCACTCGCCGCTCTCACCGCGCTTCTTCTCGGCCCGTGGGGATGGCTCGGTCTCCTCGCGTACCCAGCTCAAATCGCGCGGCTCGCCGCTCGACGCCATCGCCGCTGCGGCACTTCTTGGGGGGAATCTTGGCTCTTCGGGGCGGCGTGTGTTTTCGGCAAGTGGCCCGAGTTGCTGGGGGCGATCGGGCAGTCGATGCGATTGAGCACGCGAAAGCGCGCCCCCGAGCCGATGATGGAAGCTCCGCCGGTACCCTCCTGTGACGAGACCCGCTGAAACTGCGAACGACGCGATGAGACCGCTGCCTAAAGACGCCTGCATCGTTTACATCACGACGAACGGAATCGCTCAGCCTTGGGTGGGGAATGAGCTCCGCGTCGTCGGCGAGAAGGGCGTTCCGTACGAGATCCACTCGATGCGCCCCGCCGGACCGATTCACTTCAAGTCGGAGTGGGCGGAGAGAATCGACCGGAATACGAAGATCCTCTACCCGCTGCCGGTGATCGAAACAGCGGCCGCGGTCCTACTGGGCCCGTTTCGCTTCGGGCGCGGCTACTTTCGAGCGCTTCGCTCGGCACTCTTCGGGAAGCGTGAGCACCTGCGCGCGAGGGCGGCGTGCCTCTTTCACTTCGTCGCCGCATGCGTGTGGGCGACCCGCATCCGAAATGAACCGGTCGAGCACATTCACTCCCAGTGGGCGCACTCGGGAGCGACCATCGGGCTCTACGCATCGATGCTTCTCGATCGGAGCTTCAGCTTCACGGGTCACGCCGCGGATCTCTTTCGCAACCGCGTTGCGCTAGAGGACAAGATCCGTCACGCCGCGTTCATCGGCTGCATTTCGGAGTATCACGCCCAGTTCTATCGCGACCTCGGCGCCCGCGACGAGCAGCTCGAGATCGTCTACTGCGGCATCGACACCGCAATGTTCACCCCGGTGACACCGCGAAGCATCGAAGGCGCGTTCCGTATCCGCTCCGCCGGTCGGCTCGTTCCGAAGAAGGGCTTCCGTTACCTCATCGAAGCGTGCGCCCTTCTCCGAGAGCGCGGCATCGACTTCCACTGCCTCATCGGTGGAAGCGGGGAGCTCGAAGCGTCGCTGAGAGCTCAAATCGCCGCCGCCGGACTCGAAGGCTGCGTCGAGATGACGGGAGAGCCGCTCGCCCAGGAGGACTTGCCCGAGTTCATGCGCGAGGCCGACGCGTTCTGCCTACCGTGCGTCTGGGCGGAAGACCAGGACGTCGACGGGCTCCCGCAGCTCCTCGTCGAAGCGATGGCGAGCGGGATTCCGTCGGTTTCCTGTCCGGTGACGGGCATCCCGGATCTCGTCGTCGACGACCGGACCGGGCTGCTCGCGCCCGAGCGAGATCCCGTCGCGCTCGCGGACGCGCTCGAGAAGCTCGCGCAGGATGAGTCGCTTCGCCGGCGTCTCAGCGCGGACGGTCGGGCGTGGGTCGAGAAGAACTTTGACATATCGACGAGTCTCGACGGGCTCATCGACCGATTCCATCGGATGCTCGGCCTGAACGCGGAGCGCAGTCCGAATGCATCCGGCCAGCGGTCCGCGATTCCCACCTAAAGGTCCCTCGCCGGGACGAGTACGGCGCGGAGGGGAGAGGAGAACCCCACCTTGATCATCACGCAGACGCCATTTCGAGTGAGCTTCGCCGGCGGTGGCACGGATTTGCCCGCGTTTTATCGGGAGGAGTACGGGGCCGTACTCAGCACCGCGATTCGCCAGCACATGTACGTCACCGTCGGTCCCCGCTTCGACCCGACGATCCGTATTTCCTACATGCAGACGGAGATCGTCGATGAGGTCGGTTCGATTCAGCACACGATCGCGCGGGAAGCGCTCCGCCATGTCGACCTCGACAGCCACCTCGAAATCACGACGATCGCGGACGTTCCGGCGGGAACCGGCCTCGGTTCGAGCAGCAGCCTGACCGTCGGAATCCTGAACGCGCTCTACGCCTACCGCGGAATCGTCTCGGGAGCGGAGAAGCTGTCGCGCGAGGCTTGCGAGATCGAGATCGATCGCCTCGGGAAGCCGATCGGCCGGCAGGATCAGTACGCCGCGGGGTTCGGCGGGCTCAACTACATCCGGTTTTTCCCGGATGACACGGTGGCCGTCGAGCCCGTACCGTGTCGGCGCGAAGTCATTCAGGAGCTCGAACGACGGAGCCTGATTCTCTTCACCGAGCAGAGTCGAAACGCCGACGGGATCCTCGAGCAACAGAGCAAAGGGACCGCCGACCGCATCAGCGTGCTGCGACAGATGCGGGATCTCGCCGGCGAGATGCGCGCCGTCCTCGGCGGGAGCGGAAATCTCGACGAGTTCGCCGCGCTCCTCCACGCGGGTTGGGAGCTCAAGCGCTCGCTAGGTTTCGGCATTGCGACTCAATCGGTAGACGAGTGGTACCAGGCCGCGCGACGGGCCGGTGCACAAGGAGGGAAGCTGCTCGGGGCGGGTGGCGGCGGGTTCCTCTACCTCCTCGCGGAACCCGAGCGTCACGCGGCGATCCGCGACGCCCTCGGAAATCCGCGGGAGCTGGACTTCCGGGTCGATCCGCTCGGAAGTCGGGTGATCTTCATCAGCGACGCGCACTGAGATCGAATGAATATGAACGCACGGAACGAGCCGGAGCGAACCGCGAAGGTGTTGATGCTCGCCGGCGGCCTCGGGACGCGCCTTCGACCCGTCACCGAGCGTGTGCCGAAATGCCTCGTGCCGATCGGGGGGCGCGCTCTGATCGATTACTGGTTCGACCTCTTCGCCGAGGCCGGACTCCGCGACGTTCTCATCAATACGCATCACCTCCGGGAAGAGGTGAGGCGGCATCTCGAGAGCTACCGTGCGAGCGGCGACTTTCGCGTGGAGGAGGCGTACGAACCCGAGCTACTCGGTTCGGCCGGTACGGTCCACGCGAATCGGGGCTACATGGACGACGCGGACGATTGCGTCGTCGTCTACGCCGACAACTTGAGCGACGTCGACCTCGGCGAGCTCCTCGCCTGGCACACGGAGCGACGGCACGAGTTTTCGATGCTTCTCTACCGCGCGCCGGATCCGAGGAGCGCCGGAATCGCCGAGCTCGACGCCGACGGCCGCATTGTGAGCTTCGTCGAGAAGCCGGCGAAGCCCAAGTCGGATCTCGCGAACGGCGGCGTCTATGTCGTCTCCGCTTCGCTCTATCGTGAGATCGCCGACATGAACGCGTTCGATCTCGGCGCAGACGTGCTTCCGCGGTTGGCCAACCGAATGTACGGCTGGTTCTGGAGGGGTTACCACCGCGACATCGGTACACTCGAGGCGCTGCGCGAGGCGGAAACGAACGGAATTCAGCAGCTGCGGAAGACCGCGAGGAGCCGCGTGTGACTCCGGCTCTGTTCCTCGATCGCGACGGCACGGTCATCGAGCACGTCCACCATCTGGTGCGGCACGAAGACGTGCGCCTCATCCGCGGCGCGGCCGCGGCGATTCGCCTCGCGCGCGAGCACGGATTCAAGTGCGTCGTCGTCACGAACCAGTCGGTCGTCGGGCGCGGCATGCTCACGGAGGCGGGACTCGCTGAAGTCCATCGCGAGATGGAGCGCCAGCTCGCTGAATCGAACGCCGCGGTCGACGCGATCTACTACTGTCCGGCGGCGCCGTCGGCATCGGGCGCGTTCGAAGACGAGCACCCCGAGCGCAAGCCACGTCCGGGGATGCTCCTTCGCGCGGCGGGCGATCAGGGGATCGATCTATCGCAGTCGTGGATGGTCGGCGATACGAAGACGGACATCGATGCCGGCATCAACGCGGGCTGCGCCGGACAAGTGCTGGTGCGAACAGGGCTCGGAGCATCGGTGGAGCGGGACGATCCACAGTGCGGCGAATGGCTCGTCGCGCCCGATCTCCTTGGAGCCGTCGAAGCGATTCTCGAGCGAGTACGAAATAGGAGCGTTAACTCATGAAAGTCCTCGTCACCGGCGGCGCCGGATACGTCGGCAGTGCATGCCTTCGCTATCTCTTGACTCAGGGTTGGGACGCGGTCGCGTTCGACAATCTGTGTCAGGGACACCGGGGTGCAGTGCCCGCCGATCGTCTGATCGAAGGCGATATCAACGACACCGAGGCGGTGCGTGCGGCGATTCGCTCCGTCGGAGCGGAGGGCGTGCTCCACTTCGCCGCGGCGACGGATGTCGCGGAGTCGGTCCGGAATCCCGAGTACCACTACGCCAACAACATCGCGGGAACCCTCAGCCTCCTCGTCGCGATGCGGGAGGAAGGCGTCAAACGACTGCTCTTCAGTAGCACGAGCGCTACCTACGGTCTCGCTCCCGAAGTACCCATGCGCGAGACCACGGGGCAGAATCCCGTCTGCGCCTACGCGCGGACGAAGCTCGCGGTCGAGTGGATGATCCGTGATTTCGCGACCGCGTACGGGCTCGGGTTCACCCTCCTTCGCTACTTCAACGCGGCCGGTGCCGATCCCGATGGTGCGAACGGTGAAGACCACGTTCCCGAGAATCACTTGATACCGATCGTGCTCGAAGTGCCGCGCGGCCAGCGGGAGGAGGTTCTCGTCTACGGCGGGGACTACGACACTCCCGACGGGACCTGCATCCGCGACTACGTCCACACGCGAGACCTCGCCTCCGCTCACTTCCTCGCCATGAGCCGAACGACGGAGACGACGGATGCGGTCTTCAACATCGGAACGGGACGCGGCCACACCGTGCTCGAGGTCCTTCGGGCGTGCGAGGAGATCGTCGGCGAGAAGATCCCGCACCGGATCGTCGATCGGCGTCCGGGCGATCCGCCCGCGCTCGTCGCCGACCCGACGAAGCTAAAGACGGAGCTCGGCTGGGAGCCGGAGTATCCGGAGCTGCGCTCGATCGTCGAGACGGCTTGGCAGTGGCACCAGGCCCATCCGAACGGCTATCGACAAGTGGTCGCGCAATGACCGAGAACGGCCGGCGGTACTGCCTCATCACTCCGTGTCGTAACGAAGCCGAGTACGCGCGGGTCACGCTCGACAGCGTCACGCGCCAGTCGGTCGCGCCCGCGTGCTGGGTGATCGTCGACGACGGGTCGACCGACGAGACCCCGGCGATCCTCGCGGAGTACGCGGAGCGGTTTCCGTACATTCGGATCGTGACCCGCGCCGACCGCGGTGGCCGCAGCGTGGGTCCGGGGGTGGTCGACGCCTTCTACTCGGGTTACGAGGCGATCAGGCCGGACGAGTTCGACTACGTGTGCAAGCTCGATCTCGATCTCGACCTCCCGCCGGGGTACTTCGAAGGTCTCATGACCCGTATGGAAGCAAACCCGCGGCTCGGAACCGTGAGCGGGAAACCGTACCTGCGCACGGAATCGGGCGAACTCGTCGCCGAGAAGTGCGGCGACGAGATGTCCGTCGGCATGTCGAAGTTTTACCGCACGCGCTGCTTCGAGGAGATCGGCGGATTCGTGCGACAGGTGATGTGGGACGGCATCGATTGCCACCGCTGTCGGATGCTCGGCTGGGACGCGCGAAGCTCCGACGATGCCGACCTCCGCTTCGTCCACCTTCGAGTGATGGGATCGAGCCAGAAAAGCGTGTTTGTCGGCCGTATGCGCCACGGATTCGGCCAGTACTTCATGGGGACCTCGTTTCCCTTCATCCTCGTGAGTGCGCTCTACCGCATTACGGAAACTCCTCCGGTCGTCACGTCGCTCGGGATCCTCTGGGGTTACGTGAAGAGCTGGATCACGCGAAAGCCCCGCTACGATGACACGGAATTCCGTCGCTTCCTTCGGCGCTACCAGTGGCTCGCACTCTTCCGCGGGAAGGAGCGCGCCATCGAGACGCTGATGCGCGATCGACGCCCGGCCGATGCGCCCCGACCGGACGCCGACGTCTCGTCGCGCGCGTCGGCACCGGAAGCCGTGCGGACGTGCGACGAGAGCTGAAGCGATGCAAGCGGTGATTCTCGCCGGCGGACTGGGAACCCGACTCGGCTCGCTGACGGCTCAAATCCCGAAGGCGATGGTGCCGATCGCGGATCGTCCCGTCCTCCATCACCTCCTCGACGGACTGCGACGAGACGGAGCTCGCGACGTGACGCTCTGTGTGGGTCATCTCGCGGAAGCCATCGTCGAGAGCGTCGGCGATGGCTCTGCGTTCGGGCTGCGTGTGAGCTACGCGCACGAACGCGAGCTCCTCGGCACCGGGGGCGCGGTGCTGAACGCTCGGGGCGATCTGCGCTCCGAGCCGTTCCTCGTCATGAACGGCGATACGCTCCTTCCGAAGCTCGACTATCGTGACCTCTTCACCGCGCACGCCGAGCGCAGTGAGCGGGATCCGAAGGTCGTCGGCACACTCGTCGTCGTCACGCCGGTCGACGCCGGCGCGTACGGCGTCGTCGAGACCGACGAAAATTGCCTGATCCGCGGATTTCGCGAGAAGGCCCCGGTCGAGGCCGGAACGGGCCTCGTGAGCGGCGGGGTGTACGTTCTTGCTCCCGACGTCTTCGAATTCATTCCGCCGGGTCGAGCCGTTTCGATCGAGTTCGAAGTGTTTCCGGCCGTTCTCGCCGCAGGGAAGCACCTCCTCGCGTACCGCCACCGCGAGTTTTGCGGGGATATGGGAACTCCCGAAGGACTCGAGCGCGTCCGGCAACACTTCGCCGCGGAGTAGGGTAGTCTTGGGTAGGGCAGTTTCGGGACGGGGCCCGGTGAAGCTCGAGGACGCGCGTCGGCATCGCTGACGGTCGCGGAGCGGGCGGGGAAAGGGCCTCGAGCCAGTACTTTCGAACTTAGAGGGCGCCGGGCCGGCGCCGCAGAGGACTCTCGAATGATCATCCGTAGTCGAGCCCCCTTGCGACTTAGCTTTGGTGGCGGGGGGACGGACGTCTCTCCGTACATGGACGAACGCGGCGGCGCGGTCCTCAGCGTAACGATCGACAAGTACGCCTACGCGACCCTTCAGACCGATGTCCACGGCCTCACGGACGGTGTTGCCGTGGAGTCGCTCGACTACGATGTCGTGGCGAAGTACCACTCGCAGGACGACCTTCAGTTCGACGGATCACTCGATCTCGTGAAGGCCGTGCTGAAGCGGATGAACGGACACGGAAAGGACGCCGGGCTCCGGTTTTTCCTCCACAGCGACGCGCCGCCCGGATCGGGCCTCGGTTCGTCGTCTACCATGGCGGTCGCTCTGCTCGGACTCTTCCGCGAGTGGAAGAATCTGCCGTTCACCGACTACCAAATGGCCGAGCTCGCCTGGCAGATCGAGCGAGTCGACCTCGCGATCGCCGGCGGCCGGCAGGATCAGTATTCGGCCGTGTTCGGCGGCGTGAACTTCATCGAGTTTCTCAAGTCCGCCGTCGTCGTCAATCCGCTCCGAGTCCGCCCCGATGTCCTCCACGAGCTTCAGTACCTTTGCCTCCTCTGCTACACCGGAAAGACCCGGATGTCGGACGGCATCATCCGCGACCAGATGGAAGGCTACCGCGAGCAACGGACCGGCGTCACCGAGGCGATGGACGAGCTGAAGCGGATCGCCGTCGACATGAAGGCCGCGCTTCTTCAGGGCCGCCTTCGCGACTTCGGCGCGTTGCTCCACGACGGTTGGGAAGCCAAAAAGAAGATGGCCGGGCGCATCTCCAATCCCACTCTCGACGAGCTCTACACCGTCGCACGCGAACACGGCGCGCTCGGGGGCAAAGTGACCGGCGCGGGCGGTGGAGGATACATGCTGTTTATCTGCGAGTTCGACCGAAAGCACATCATCGCCGAGAAGCTCGAGCAGATGGGAGGGCAGATCGTCGAGTTCGCCTTCGACTTCGGTGGTCTCCAAACGTGGAAGGTCGACGCCGCCGGAGCGATGTGAACGCCCGGGGCGAGCCGCTGTTCTTCGGACGGACTCGTCGCCGGATGAATCGAATCGAACCCTTTGAATCTGATGATCGAGTCCGTGTCTGAAGCCAGTGTTCCCGTCGTCGAGATCGGCGGTTGTGAGTTCCACTCCCTCACTGAGAGGGAGAGCGTCGAGTTCATCACCGACCGCCTGCGCGCCGACGTCGGGGGATGGATCGTGCCGATGAACCTCGACGTCCTCCGCCAGTACAATCGGAATCCGGAGCTGGCGGAGATGTGCGCCGAGGCCGATCTTCGTCTCGCTGACGGCATGCCACTCGTCTGGGCGAGTCGCCTTCGCGGGACGCCGCTCCCCGAGCGTGTGGCCGGATCGAACCTGATCTCGAGCCTCGCTGGCGGAGCGGCCGAGGCCGGGCGTCCGATTTTCCTCCTCGGGGGGGACGAGGGAACCGCGGCCGCGGCGGCGGATGTTCTCAAGGACCGGTTCCCCGCGCTCACCGTCGGCGGCACCCATTGCCCGCCGATGGGGTTCGAGAAGAGTGACGACGAGATGCAGGCGATGATCGACGCTCTCGCCGCGGCGGATCCGGGCGTCGTCTTCGTCGCGCTCGGATGCCCGAAGCAGGAACGCCTCATCCGCAAGCTCCGCGAGCGCTTTCCGTCGACTTGGTGGATGGGTGTCGGCATCAGTTTTAGCTTCTTATGCGGTAGAGTGAAACGCGCTCCCAAGTGGATGCAGAACTGTGGGCTCGAGTGGGTGCATCGACTGGCGCAGGAGCCTAGGCGGTTGTTCCGCCGGTATATCGTTGACGATCTACCGTTTGCGGCTGCGCTCCTCACGAAGTCCGCCTTTCGCCGCGGTCGAACGGCGAAGCCGGACGAAGGGGCGACGGAGCAGCGAGAGGGCGTCGGGGACGGAGAGACGGGGAATAGCGGGAGTCGACGGGGTGACGATGGCGTCTCTAAACGGTGATTGGACGAAGCGGACGACGCCCTTCAAGCGGCGGACGCTCTACGGGCTGCAAAAGATGCTCGTGTGGACCGGCATCGCGGGTCTCTACTCGCGGAGCCGAGGGCGACGGGGTGCGGCGATTCTGATGTACCACAGCGTCGCGAGCTCCGACTCGCCGACGGGAATCGACCCAGCGAATGCGATCTCGGTCAAGGCATTCCGTGAGCAGATGGAGTTTCTTCGGCGACGGCGGCGAGTGCTGTCGATGACGGAGCTCGTCTCGATCGTCGAAGCGGACGAGGATCCGGGACCGAACGCGATCGCCGTAACGTTCGACGACGGCTACAGGGATTTCCTGACTCTGGCCGCGCCGATTTTGGAGGAGAATCGGATCCCGGCGACCGTGTACCTCGCGACCGAGTTCGTGAGCGCGAAGCGGCCGATGTGGATCGATGTCCTCTACTCGACCTTCGGCGGAGCGACGCGCTCGCGAGTCGAGGTCGAAGGCGTTCTCGATCGCGAGTACGACATCGCGATCCCTCCACAGCGAGCGGCCGCATACGAAAAGCTCCGACTTCACATCGCGGCGGCGACGACGAGTGAGCGTGACCGCGTGATGGGGATCGTCGAAGAGCAGCTTCGACCGGATCGCGAGCTTCCACGGCTTCTACTCGACTGGGACGAAGTGCGTTCGCTACAGCAAACGGGCCGATTCGAATTCGGCGGTCACACCGCGGATCACCTCGATCTCTCGAGCCACGACGACGAGGTCGGGCGCGACCAGATCGCGCGCTGCTTCAACGATCTCGCCCGCGAGCTCGATCGCTCCCCGCTTCACTTCGCATTTCCGTACGGCCGATTCAGTACCCGTGCCGTCGACGCCGTTCGCGAGACCGGATTTCGCTCCGCCGTCTGCTCCGACGGCGCCGGACGCGTCGGCGCGGATTCCGATCCGTATCAGCTTCCGCGAATCGATCCCCCCGAATGCCACTCGCTCTTCCGCTTTCGGACGAGCGGGGCCTACCCCGATCTCTCGAAGTCTCTCTTCAATCGCGTATGACCGTCCCTCGCGTTACCGCGCTCATCGTTACCTTCAACTCTGAGGACTGCATCGGTGCGGCTCTCGAGTCGCTCCGCGATCTTCACTCCGCGGGCGAGCTCGATTGCATCGTCATCGACAATCAGAGTGTGGACGGGACGGTCGAGCTCATTCGCTCCGAGCACCCGTGGGTCCGCGTGATCGCGCAGCAGGAAAACGTGGGCTACGGTCGAGGGCTCAACCGCGGACTCAAGGAAACGACCACGCCGTACGTACTCTTCATGAACCCGGACGCGAGGATGCAGCCGGGAGCGATCGAGCGGCTGCGCGAGTTTCTCGACGAGCGATCGCGCGTGGGCATGGTCGCGCCGGCGATCTCCTCGGCCGACGGCACGCACTATCAGTTCGCCGGCGCCTTGGCGACGCCGTGGGAGATCGTGCGCGGCGCGTTCGGAAAGATGATCAGCACGCGGCGGACCATCGAGCCGAACTCCGCCCCCTTCGAGAGCAATTGGCTCTGTGGCGCGGTCCTCCTCGCGCGCCGCGACCTCATGGTCTCGCTCGAGGGCTTCGATCCGCGGTTCTTTCTCTACTTCGAGGAGACGGATCTCTGCCGGCGGGTGACGGCGAGCGGATACGAGCTCTGGGCTGTCGGCGATGCCCTCGCGGTCCACGACGCCGGAACGAGCGCCCGCGCGTCGAGCGAAGATCTTCACGCAAACAACTGCATCGCGCGGCACTATTTTCAGAGCCGGTTCTACTATCTCCGCAAGCACTTTGGGTTCGCTTCGGCGTTTGCCGCGGAGCTGGGTGAGCTCGGGGTGATCCTCCTCCGACAGCTGCGGAGCTTCTTCCGGCCCCGGAACGGCCAGCCGCGTCCCCTTGCCCAGCGGCTGCGGGGGCCGGTATTCCAGAGTCCGCCCCCGGTCGCGGAGTCCTTTTCGGAACTCGACCCATCCCGGACGGCGCCGACTCCATACGCGGCTGCGCCTCGTCACGCGCCCGACGGCCCGGCGGCTCCCGAATCGCGCTGAGCCTAGACGCCACCGCTCGCGCGAGGGATTCCGTCCGGATCGACGCCGAGACTGTTCCAGGGTGCGGGTATACTGATCCGCTGCCGATGTATCAGCGAGGGCGCGCGCGTGAGACTCGGCAACCGCCCCGCCGTGGGCCGCCGTTTTGCCGGGGCGAACGATGCGGCCGAAGCGTGGACGCCTTCCCGGGCGCCGCGGCCGCGGCTGCGGTCGTGCGGTGATCTCTCCCCCGACTCGACGGCATCTCAACGAGGGGCTCGCGACACGCGAGCGCCCCGACTGAATCATGGTCGCCACCTACGCAGATG
Source organism: Planctomycetota bacterium (assembly GCA_965223845.1). Taxonomy (GTDB): domain Bacteria; phylum Planctomycetota; class UBA8108; order UBA8108; family SXIK01; genus CBDCXR01. The sequence continues at coordinate 1,356,252 of CBDCXR010000004.1, forward strand.
GACTTCGCTGACACCGATATCGCGATCGTTGGCATCTCGGCGCGCTTTCCCGGATCGCCGGACGCCGACGCCTACTGGAAGAGCCTCCGCGACGGAGTCGAGAGCATCCGCTCGTACTCGGACGAAGAGCTCGTCGCGGCCGGCGTCCCCGCGTCCGAGGTCGCGCGCAGCAACTACGTCAAGGCGGGCGCGCCGCTCGAGGAGATGGAGTGGTTCGACGCCGGTTTCTTCGGCTTCGGTCCGAAGGACGCGGCCGTTCTCGATCCGCAGCATCGCCACTTCCTCGAGTGCTCTTGGGAAGCGCTCGAGGACTCGGGCACGCGTCCCGCGACGTTCCCCGGATCCATCGGGGTCTTTGCCGGCGTCGGCATGCAATCGTATTTCATCTTCAACCTCCTCACCAATCGGGAGGTGATGGATACGATGGGTCTCTTCCTCGTTCGCCACACCGGGAACGACAAGGATTTCCTACCGACGCGCGTGTCCTATTGCCTCGATCTCCGCGGGCCGAGCGTGTCCGTGCAGACGGCGTGCTCGACGTCCCTCGTCGCCGTGCATCTCGCCGTGCAGAGCTTGATCAACGGGGAATGCGACTTGGCGCTCGCCGGCGGCGCGACGATCGAGGTTCCCCACCGTCACGGATACCTGTTCAAGGAGCAGGAGATCCTCTCTCCCGACGGACACTGCCGTTCGTTCGACGCGAGCTCGCGCGGCACCGTGTTCGGAAGTGGGATCGGTGTCGTCGCGCTCCGGCGCCTGAGTGACGCGGTGGAAGACGGCGATCCCGTCCACGCGGTGATCAAGGGTTCGGCAATCAACAACGATGGTTCGCAGAAGATCGGATACTTGGCTCCGAGCGTCGACGGTCAGGCCGCCGTCATCCTCGAAGCGCTTTCCCTCGCCGATCTCTCGCCGGAGGACATCGGCTACGTCGAGACGCACGGCACAGGGACTCCGGTCGGTGATCCGATCGAGGTCGCCGCCCTCACTCAAGCATTTCGCTCGCAGACGGACCGCCGTCAGTTCTGCGCGATCGGTTCGGTGAAGTCGAACATCGGCCACACCGACACGGCAGCCGGCGTCGCGGGTCTCATCAAGGTGGTGCAGGCGCTGCGGCACGAAATGCTGCCGCCGTCCCTCCACTTCGAGTCTCCGAATCCCGCCTGTGCGTTCGAAACGAGCCCCTTCTTCGTGAACGATCGTCTCCGCGAGTGGCCGCGCTCGAGCTCGCCGCGACGCGCCGGGGTGAGCTCTCTCGGCGTCGGCGGTACGAACGCACACGTGATCCTCGAGGAGGCGCCGGTCCTCCCCGCGACTCCTCCCGATGACTCCTGGGAGCTTCTCGTGTTTTCGGGAAAGACGGTGACGTCGGCCGAGCGCAACGCCGAACGCCTCGCCGCGCATCTCGAGGAGCATCCCGATCTTCACTTGGGCAATGTCGCGTACACCTACCAGGTGGGGCGCGAGCCGTTCGGGCACCGCCGCGCGGTCGCGTGCCGGGACGGCGCGGATGCGATCTCCGCGATTCGCGACGGCGGGGCTAAGCGCATCGCGACGGGAACCGCGCCGGAGACGGAGGCGGCGGTGGTGTTCATGTTCCCCGGAGGGGGAGCGCAGTATCCGCAGATGGGACGCGATCTCTACGATGCGCTTCCGGTCTACCGCGAGAGTGTCGATCGCTGCCTGGAAACCCTCGCCGGTCTCGTCGACGCCGACCTGCGCGCGCTCATGTTCCCCGCCGACGGTGCCGATGTCGAGGCCGCCGCCGAGCAGCTCCGCCGGCCGCTTCTCGCCCTTCCCACCTTGTTTGCGACGGAGTACGCGCTCGCGCAGCTCTGGATGAGCTGGGGCGTCGAGCCCGCTGCGATGACCGGACACAGCATGGGCGAGTACACCGCGGCGTGTCTCGCGGGAGTGTTCACGCTCGAAGATGCGCTCCGCGTCGTCACGCTGCGTGGTCGACTCTTCGAGACCTTGCCGCCGGGCGGCATGCTGAGCGTTCCGATGGCCGAAGATGCCGTCCGGCCGCTTCTCGGCGACGAGCTTTCGATCGCGGCGATCAACGGTCCGGAACTCTGTGTCGTCTCGGGCGGCGACGCGGCGATCGAGCGCGCGGCCGAGCGGTTCGAGGCGAAGGAGATCGAATTCCGGCGCCTCAAGATCGACGTCGCCGCACATTCGAGCGAGCTCGAGCCCATTCTCGAAGAGTTTCGGCGCGGCGTCGGCGAGCTCAGCCTCTCGGCGCCCGAGCGCCCGTTCGTCTCGAACGTCAGCGGCACCTGGGCGCGGCCCGAGGAGGTCGTCACTCCGGAGTACTGGGTGCAGCATCTCCGGCGGACGGTCCGCTTCGCCGACGGGCTCAGCACGATTCTTCGACAGGGGCCGCAGGCGCTGATCGAGATCGGACCGGGAACGACGCTCGGATCCCTCGCGCGCATGCATCCGGATCGGCGCACCTCGGATCCCGTCGCCTCTTCTCTCCGGCATCCGCAGGAGAGCGTGGACGATCGACAGTTCCTCCTCTCGAATCTGGGACAGCTCTGGTGCAGCGGAATGGCCGTTGACTGGCTGAAGTTCCAGGGCGAGCGCGAGCGGCGGCGATTGTCCCTCCCGACGTACGCGTTCGACCGGCAGCGCTACTGGATCGAACCCGGGGAGCCGGTCGCCAGGGTCGAGGCGGACGACACGGCGATCACGAAGCTCCCCGCTCTCGAGGATTGGCTCCAGCGGCCGGCCTGGCGCGTCGCCGGCCTCGCCAACGTCGAAGATGACCTCGCGAAGCGCTGGCTCGTGTTCCTCGATGCGGCGGGCGTCGGATCGGAGGTCGTTCGAGCGCTTCGAGCGCGCGGTGCCGACGTCGTCACCGTGCGAGAGGGAGATGCCTTCTACGAGGTAGGAACCGAGGAGTTCATCCTCGCGCCCGAGCACGGCGCGGAGGGCTATCGACTGATGCTCGAGCGTCTGGCGGAGCGGGAGTGGACTCCGGACGAGATCGTCCACCTCTGGCTACTGACGGAGCGGGAGTCGTACCGTCCGGGTTCGAACTTCTTCCATCGCAATCAGGAGCAGGGGTTCTACAGCCTCCTCTTTCTCAGCCAAGAGCTCAGCGATCGGTGGCTCGAGAGTCCTTGCGGGCTGACGGTCGTCTCGACGGGCATGCAGCGGCTAGGGGACGAGACGCTCGCCTACCCGGAGAAGGCCACCGCTCTCGGCCCCGTGCGAGTGATCCCGAACGAGTTTCCGCTCGTCCGCTGCCGGAGTTTCGATGTCGACCTGCCCGCACCGCGGCGGCGCCGCGCCGCGGGCGCGCGCTTTTCCGCGCTCGCAGAAGCGCTGATCGATGAGATCCGCGCCGGCGAGGATCCCGAAGTCGCGCTCCGGGGTGAATCACGATATGTGAAGACCTACGAGCCTCTCCACCTCGAGCCGGCTAAGGCGGAGGAATCGCGCCTGCGGAAGGGTGGTGTCTATCTCATCACCGGTGGACTCGGCGGGATTGGAATGGCGGTGGCGCAGTACCTGGCCGAGCACTGGCAGGCTCGTCTCGTTCTCGTCGGTCGCTCCGGACTGCCGGAGCGGAGCGCGTGGGATCGATGGCTCGGGACGCACAGCGAGCGCGACCCGAAGAGCCTCGGCATTCGAGCCGTGCGCGAGCTCGAACGGACCGGCGCCGAGGTGTTGGTGGGAGTCGCGGATGTCGCCAATCCCGAGCAGATGAACGCCGTCATCGCAGAGGCGAACGAGCGCTTCGGGCCGATCCAGGGGGTCGTTCACGCGGCCGGAAATCTCGACGACGCGATCATTCCGAGCAAGACGCAGGAGCAAATCGAAAACGTCTTTTCGCCCAAAGTGCACGGGACGCTCGTCCTCACGAACCTTTTCGCCGAGACCGCGCTCGATTTCTTCGTCTTCTTTTCGTCGACGAGCACGATCCTCGGCCCGGCAGGTCAGGTGGACTACACGGCGGCGAACTGCTTCTTGAACGCTCTCGCGGAAAGTCAACGCTCGGTGGGGCGGGATCGAGACAGCGGCGGCACGTTCGCGGTTCAGTGGGGAGTGTGGAACGAGGTCGGGATGGCGCGCGCGCTCAGTCGTCGCATCGGTCAGCCCGACGCAGAGTTCTTTACCGCGCGCGAGCTGCTGCCGCATCCACTCCTCGACGAACGACTCGTGACGGCGTCGGGCGATATCGCGTACGGTGCGACGTACTCGGCGGAGTCGCGGTGGATCATCGCGGAGCACCGGACGCGTGCCGGCCAGATGCTCGTTCCCGGGACTGCGTTCCTCGAGCTCGCTCGCGCGTCGTACGAGGACAGCCGCCGCTCACCGGAGTGCGAGCTGAAGAACGTGAGCTTCCTCGTTCCGCTCGAGGTGAAGGAGGGCGCCGAGCGAGAGGTGCGCGTCGAGCTCACGCGGAGCGACGGTGACTTCAGTTTCAGCATCCGCAGTCGTCGTTCGGTCGAGCACCCCTGGACGCTTCACGTCGAAGGGGGATGTGCGGCGCTCGCGTCCGAGGTCCCCGGTCCCCTCGATCTTTCGTCCATCTCCGAGCGCTGCCGCGACGTCGTTCTCGATGAAGGCGGCGACGCCCTGCGGACGGATCAGGAGGAGTTCCTCGACTTCGGACCGCGCTGGGCGGTGCTCCGGCGAGCCGAGTTCGGGCGTGGCGAAGCGCTCGCGCGCATCGAGCTAGCACCCGAGTACGAAAGCGAAGTCGGATCGTTCGGACTCCACCCGGCTCTCCTCGATATCGCGACCGGATTCGCGCTGCGACTCGTCGAGGGCTACGCGCCGGGGCGAAACCTCTACGTTCCCGTGTCCTACGATCGCGTTCGCGTCTACCGGCGACTCCCGGCATCCTTCCATAGCTGGATGCGTCCCGTAGAAACGTACACGACCGACGACGACGTCGTCGCGTTCGACGTCACGCTCGTCGATGGTGAAGGGCGCGCTCTCGTCGAGGTCGAGGGCTTCCGCATGAAGCGACTCGACACCGCGCTCCTCCTCCCGCCGGAGAGCTACGCTTCCGAAGCGCAGCTCTCGGCCGCCGAACGGTTCTTCATGACGACGTTCGATGCGGGCATCGATGTCCGCGAAGGCATGGAGGCTCTCGCGCGCGTCCTCTCGGGCTCGACCGGAGCGCAGATCATCGTGTCCTCGATCGATCTCGACGCCCTCCGTGCAGGGATGGAACGGGCGCGCGAGTCCGAAGGCGCCGGAGAGACACAAGTCAAATTCGCTCGTCCTAATCTCTCGAGCGAGTACGAAGCTCCGCGAGACGAGGTCGAAACCGCACTCGTCGCTCACTGGGAGGAGCTCCTCGGTGTCGATCAGCTCGGAGTCCACGACGACTTCTTCGAGGTCGGCGGACATTCACTCGTCGCCGTCCGGCTGTTCGCCAAGATCAAGAAGGAGTTCGGAGTCGAGCTGCCGCTTTCCGTTCTCTTCGAGGCCCCGACGATCGCGGGCTGCGCCGACATCATCCGCGCGCAGACCGGCGACCGGGAGGCGAGCGGAGCCGGCGGAACGTTTCGCTCGGCCCACAAGTTTCTCGTTCCGATGCGAACGGTCGACGACGCGAAGAAACCGCCGTTCTTCATCGTCGCGGGCATGTTCGGAAACGTCCTCAATCTCCGCTATCTCGCCTCCCGTCTCGGCGACGATCAGCCCGTCTACGCGGTGCAGGCGAAAGGGCTTTACGGCGACGATCAGCCGCACACCCGTTTCGAGGACATGGCGCGCGACTACCTCGAGGAGATTCGGACCGTTCAGCCGGAAGGGCCGTACTTTCTCGGCGGCTTTTCGGGCGGAGGGATCACCGCGTTCGAGATGGCTCAGCAGCTCCGCGCCGCTGGCGAGGACGTCGGAATTCTCGTCATGCTCGACAGCTTTCCGCCGGAGATTCCGTCGCTCGACTGGGGGGACCGTCTGCGGATTCAAGCGCAGCGACTCTCGCGCCAGGGTGTCTCGTACGTCTTTACGTGGGCCAAGAACCGCGCGCAGTGGGAGTGGAAGAAGATCACGAGGCGATTCGGCGAAGCCGAAGAAGAGCTGACGCCGGCCGAGTTTCGTTCGACGCAAATCGAGGCCGCGTTTTACGACGCGCTCGCGCATTACGACGTGACGGACTACCCGGGGAAGGTCATCCTCTTCCGGCCCAAGCTCGACGAGTCTCACCGGCTGAGCGGAGGACGCGTCGCGAACAAGGACCGACGCCTCGTCGATCCGACCAATCACTGGGCTCCGTACGTCTCCGGCGGGATCGAGGTGCACGAAGTCGTCGGCGATCACGACAGCATGGTCCTCGAGCCGAATGTGCGCGTGCTCGCGAAGAATCTGCGCGCGGCGGTGGAGGAGGCGCAGCTCGCCTGGGCAGTGGCCGCGAGCCCCGAGACGGCAGCGGAGAGATCGGTCGTCGAGCCCGCGCGTTGACGACGGGCGAAACTCAAGCGATCAGGATCGAGGCCGAGCGCGCTCGCGCGTCCGGCACGCGAAGAGAACACTCGAGAGGAGCTTCGGAGTGAACGACGAACACTACTGGCGCAGCGCGCTCGAAGACGCACGGGACGTCTTGGTGAAGTTCCTAGAGGATCCGGATCAGCTCGCGAGGTGCGGCCGGTTTTCGGCGCTCGTCGGCGATGCGCTCGCCGCGGGTCACACCGTCTTCACCTGCGGAAACGGCGGGAGCCACTGCGACGCGATGCACTTCGCCGAGGAGCTCACGGGGCGCTACCGGCAGAATCGGCGACCGCTCCCGGCGCTCGCTCTCGGTGATCCGAGCCACACCACTTGCGTGTCGAACGACTACGGGTTCGAGCACGTCTTCGCGCGTCAAGTCGAAGCGTTCGGCCGTGACGGAGATGTTCTCATCGGACTCTCGACGAGCGGCAATTCGCAGAACGTTTGCCGCGCCTTCGAGGTCGCCGAGAAGAAGGGAGTCCGGCGCGTGGGACTCCTCGGGAAGGACGGCGGCAAGCTATTGGAAATGAGCGATCTCGCGATCGTCGTCCCCGGCCAGACCTCCGATCGGATCCAGGAGATCCACATCAAGCTGATTCACACGGTGATCGAAACGGTCGAGCGCCGTCTCTTTCCCGAGAATTACGCTTCGTGAGCGAGTCGGTCGCGTCGCCTCGGGCTGCCGGAGGCGATCGCCGTTCGCTCGGCTCCGAGATCAGTCCGCGACGAGCTCGGTGACGATTTCGTTCGAAAGCGGCCCTTCGTTCCCGAAATGATCGTACGCCGCGACGGCGACGTAGTACGTTCCGGGTTCGAGATCGTAGAGCGTGACGCGCGTGTCCGTCCCGACATCCGTCACCATGTCGTAGTTGCCGGACTCGCGGCCGTCGTAGATCCGGTAACCAGCTAGGTCACCGAGCTCGGAGCCGTCATCGTTCGCCGTCACCGAGTCCCACGTCACCTGTAGGGTCGCGGTCGCCGGCGGGGGCGGGGGAGGAGGTGGCGGCGGGGACGAGTCGGAGATCCCTCCGGTCGCGCCATCGAGATCGTCGATGAGGACCTCGTCACCGGCGCATCCGATCAGCGAGCTCGCACACACCATCGCAATGGCCCACTTCGCGACGAAACTCGTTCCTGCGAGCGAAATCGTGGCGCGCATGGATCCCTCCGCTTTCTCTCCGTTACCGCCCAGGGCGCCGTCGGTCCCGAGGGGGCGCGCGGTCGCCGGAAGGCGAAAGGCAACGTTCGTGCCGCGGTGCGGTGTGGAGCTGCGACGGCCCGGAAGTTGTTCTACGAGGGACAGTTACCGGATTCTCGCGCGTACCCGCCGGAGACCGCGAAGTGGCCCACGGGGCCGCGATGGGTAAGAACGCCACGACCGGAAACGCCTCGGTAGGCGAATCGGGGCGGGCGCGACGTATCGCAGCCGCGTCCGGCCGAGACGTTCGCGCGGTCTTGAGAGTCCCGAGCTCAGGAATGTTCAGCGCCGCCGCCCGCCGGCCGATGAAACCATGGCAGCCGAGTCGTCTTGACGGTTCGAGCACGCGTTCGCTACGCTCGGCTTGGTCGGCGCGCGTTCGGGCGGGATCGCCCGGAGGGAAGGGACGGAACAATCGATGAGTGAGAGCCTCGGTACGGCGAGCGGTCCCAGTCCCGCCCCGCGAAGTCTTGTTTTGCTCGGCGGAATCGTCCGCGTCGATCACTTCGGCGCGGAGCTCGGACGATCGGTGCTCGACCTTCCGATCTCGCCGGACGAAACGATGTTTTCGGCCTGGCGCGAGCACGCGCAGACCCTCGCTGAGGCGATCGGGAGCGAGCCTCTCGACGTATCGCTGGTCGTCAACTCGGACCGGACTGTTCCGGACGGGTGGTCGAACGACGACCGCGTTCGCCTCACGATCGAGCGCGACCCGGCGGAGTACCGCGGAACGGGCGGGCTCCTGCGCGACTTCGTCGCCCGCAAGTACGATGCGGATGATTGGATCCTCGTCGCCAACGCGGCGCAGCTGTTCCTCGAACCGCTTCCCCCGCTCGTCGAGCGGCTCCGTGCAGCGGGAGCCGAAGTGGCTACGCTGACTCAGAAGGACGGCACACCCGCCGGACTCACTCTCCTCAGGTGCGGAAGTCTCGACGTGATCCCCGAGGTCGGCTACTGCGATCTCAAGGAGCAGGGGCTCGCCAAGATCGCGGAGCTCCGCCCTGTCGGCGTCGTCACACTCGAACCGACGTGTGTCCATCCCGTCCGCGGTCTCGACGACTACGTCGAAGCGCTCAAGGCCTTGTACCGCCACCGACAAACCGGGCCGGGCGTCGTCTCCGATCCGTTTGCCGAAGAATGGCAGGCGACCTTTTCGGTCGTCGAGCCGGAGAGCGTTGTCGAGGAGGGAGCCGTTCTCCACGATGCGGTCGTCCTCCGCGGCGGCCGGGTCGAGCGGGGAGGATTCGCCGCGCGTACGATCGTCGGGCCGGGAGGTGTCGTCCGCGCCGGCGAATCGGTCATCGACGCCGTCGTCCACGAAGGTGGCGTCAGTCACCCGTCCACGGTCGTGACGGGGCGCTAAGGGCGGTCGTAGGGGGCCGAGGCGAGCGACTCGCGCGCGAGATTCGGCTTGGCTCACCGGCGTCGCCTGGTTCCGAAGAACTCGCTCGACGCGGCGAGAGAGTACGGCCGATTGCGACGTTCTCGGCGGGGAGGGTATTATGATGTGCCTTCGCGCTCGCGGAATGCGGTCGCGGCCGCCATCTCGGCCCGCGATCGAGTCGCGGATCCCGCCGACTCGCCGAGAGGAGATTCCGGTACTGTGTCGACCGTCGCCGCCCCGGCTCAATCGAGCTCCCGTCCGCGAGTCGCCGATCGCCCCCTCCTTTGGGGCCTCGCACCAGCTGAACTGCACGATCGATTCTGGGCGGCGCGCGGTGTCAAAGTCGTGCGGCGCGACGAGGCCGCTTCGCTCGGCGACGATGCCTCCTTCTACCTTCTCACCGAGTCGAATGCGCTCGTCACCTTCGACCTGAGCGTGCTGATGGGGGCCTTCAATTGGTTTCGAACGAAGGTGCTCGTCTTTCGACTGAGCGATCAGGCGAACCCGGACTACCGCGAGATCGCCGTCACGGACGACGACGGGAAGCTCGTCGAGTTCCAGCGCGTCTACCGGACCGCGGAGCCGCGCGAGACGCGAGTGCTTCTCACCCGCGACCGGGGAATTGCTGAGCTGTGGCAAGCGTCCGCTGAACCCGACGCGAGCTGGCGGCTCATGTTTCAGTTCATCTCGCCCGCGTCGCGCGTGGTCGATGTCGTCGACGGGCGAATCTACGAGATCGGCGTGCCGAACGACGAAGTCTCGCTCCTCAAGGAGCTGATGACCCTATGGGCGCGACCGGACGCGACGGTACCGCGAGTGCGCGCGGCGGGCGAACGAGTGTGGGCGGATCGCGGCGCAGAGATCGATCCGAATGCGAAGGTGCACGGTCCCCTCTGGCTCGGGTGCGGTCGAACGATCGGACCCGGCGAGAGTGCGGTCGGTGCGGCGGTCCTCTGGGACGCCGAGCCGACGGGTGAGGGAGACGATGCAGCGGACGGCGGCGCGGAGAACGAAGCGAGCGCCGACGCCGTTTCGCTGAACGGGAAGCGACGGCGGCGCGGGAACGGAACGTCGAGCCGGCGGCGCGGGGGCGAAGACGAATTCGCGGCGACGAGCGCTCGGACGGGAGGCTATTTCGGCAAGCGCGCTTTCGATATCGTGTTTTCGTTCGTCGCCCTGTGCTTCACGCTTCCCCTCTATCCGTTCATCATGCTCGCGATCTTCCTCGAGGATGGTCGCCCGTTCTTTTTCGCGCACCGCCGCGAGACGGTGGGCGGAAAGGACTTTCCCTGCCTCAAGTTTCGGACGATGCGCCGGGACGCCGAGGAGATCAAGAAGCGTCTTCTCGAGCAGAACCAGGTGGACGGACCGCAGTTCTACATGGAAAACGATCCGCGCATACTGCGCGTCGGCCCCTTTCTCCGCAAGCTGAAGCTCGACGAGCTGCCTCAGTTCTTGAACGTGCTCGTTGGGCACATGTCGGTTGTCGGACCGCGCCCGAGTCCGCTCTCGGAAAACCAGTTCTGTCCCGCGTGGCGCGACGCGCGCCTCAGTGTTCGTCCCGGAATCACCGGACTCTGGCAGGTACGCCGGACTCGGCGCGAGGGGCTCGATTTCCAGGAGTGGGTGCAGTACGACCTCGAGTACGTGAAGAACACGAGCTTCGCGCACGACCTGTGGATTCTCTGGCGAACCGTGTTCGTCGTGGCGTTCGGTCGCTACTAGACGCGAGGACGCGCACCTCGCCGGCTTCGAGTCTCTCGAAAGCTCGCCTTCGCAGTCCCATCGCGAGCCCGGGTGAGCCTCGCCGGCTGCCGCCGGTCGAGCGAGCCTCCGGCTCTGTCCAGTCACCGGGCGTAGGGCGTCTTTAGCGAGTGCGTTCGTTGATCCATTATTGTGGGCAGGCCTCGCCGCTCGGGCACAGTCTAAGCGAGTCGCCCGAGGGGTCCTTGCCACAGGATTCCGTGCCCGGGCGAGGGAGCGCCCGCCCGCCGCTGAACAGCCAGCCGAGACCGCGGACCGAATCCGACACGTCGACCTTGCCGTCGTCGTTGGCGTCTGCGGCGTCGAGACAGCGCGGCGCGCCGCCGTCCCCGAAGAGGCCGTCGAGGATTCGAATGAAATCGGCGAGATTGACGGCGCCGTCGCGGTTCGCGTCGCCACGGAGGAAGATCGCATCCCCGCTCGAGATCGGTACGGCGATCATGGGGTCGTCGGGGACGTTGGTCTCGATCTCGAGGACGGCTTGTTCCGGGTCGTCACTCTGCGGTTCGTAGCTGACCGGCACCGATACGGAGGAGTCGGCGGGAATGTCGATCGTGTCCGCTCCCGAGTCGATCGCAAAGGTCCCGGGCGATGACTCGAAGAGGGTCAGAGTAACGGTCAGCGTGCTTCCGCCGGAGTTCGTGATCTCTACGTCGACGGTCTGCGTCTCGCCGATGGGCGTCACTCCGAAGACGACGTCGTTCGGCGAAACCTCCACGTCTGCGGCCGCGCAGATATTGACCGGCGCCGATTCGCGCACGGGATCGATCGAACGAACGCCGTAGGCCACGCGGTTGTTCACTGCTGCACCGGGACCGCGCAGCCCGTCTTCGAACTCGACCACTGTGGCCGTGCAATCCATGAGCGGGACGTCCGCCTCGAGGGCGAGGCGCAAGACGGGGAAGCGACCGGTGGGCGGAAGGCTGACGGAACGCTCGAGCGAGAGAACGACGACACTGATCACGCCGACGTTCCCGTCGCCCTCGGTGAGGAGGGTCTGCTCGAATCCCTGGTGACGAAACCCGGTCGGGTCGTCGCTGCGGGAAGCCGCGGCCGTCTGTTCGGTCGTCGCGCCGACGATGTCTCCACCGGTCGCGACCGCGGAGATCGACCACCCTTGGGCGCCGTAGGACGTCGTGACGCCGCGGCTCTCGAGCCAGACGATCTGGCTGTAGCGGATCCTCTCGTTCCGCGTTGCGTGCACGGCGCCCAGATCGGAAACGGAGAGTGTGAATTCCTGCGCGGAGAGGCGCCCTGCCGAGACGTCGACGAGGAGCACCGCAATCCACGCGACGAGCGCGGGGAGCGATCGCCGACGCGCCGACTCGGAAAGAATCGGGCGAGAGCAACGAGGGGACATATCGATCTGCGTTCCTTGAGATTGGGGTCGCTGGGGGGACCGTGACGGCGGATGGATTCGGGTCAATACGTCGACCCCATCCGCAAAACCGCGGACACACGCCGATCCCTGCGCACCGGCTCTGCGTTCCAGTGAAACGCGCACCACCAATGAAGAATTGTCTGAGAAAGCACCACTCGCGACGCGCCGGTCACCGTGACTCGAGGGCTTCGCCGCCGTCCGCATTTGCCTGCGGTAGCGCGGAATCCCAGAGCGAATCAACGTCGGGCGACGTCGCCGGCCGTCGGTTCGGCGCCCGGGCACTGGCCGGTGCGCGGAGAGTCTCCGCGATCCCAACGGTCCGATCAAGTCCGTTAAGCAAACCTCGGACCACGCCCGATCGGAGTCGTCCCGGTGTCTCGTGAGGCCTTCCACCGAACGACTTACACCGATCGCCGCTCGATCGAGCCCGTCGCGCTCGCAAACGGGATCAGGACGGCGACGAAAGAGTGCGGGAATCTCCGACAGAACTCCGGAGCCTCGGCCGTAGAATGAGCGGATCATGGTGCGTCGACCGAGTTTCGAGATCATTCCCCCGACGAGCGAGCTCGGCGAGCGGGAGCTCCGTTTCGTCTCCCCGGACCGCTCGCGCAGCCCGCGGCGACTGACGCCGGACGACGTCGATCGCTTCGATCGCGATGGCTACCTCGCGGGGATCCGCGCTCTCGATCCCGACGAGGCCGACCGCCTGCGAGGCTATTTCGACGCGCTCCTTGCGGAAACTCTCGCGAGTGGGGGGACCAGCTATTCGATCAGCTCGGCCCACCTTTCCCACGGTCGCGTTTACGACCTCATGCGCGACGAGAGAATCGTCGACGTCGTCGCCGATCTCCTCGGTCCGGACGTGGTCGGGTGGGGCGCCCACTTCTTCTGCAAGATGCCGGGCGACGGGAAGACCGTGTCCTTTCACCAGGACGCGAGCTACTGGCCCCTCTCACCGGCGCGGACGGTCACCGTGTGGCTCGCGGTCGACGCTTCCGACGAAGAGAACGGTGCGATGGAAGTCATCCCCGGGTCGCATCGTCATGGTGCGATTCCGTTCGAGCGGAGCGACGCGAACGAGGACAACGTCCTCGATCAAACGGTCCCGAACGCCGAGCGTTTCGGTCAACCGGTCCCGATCAAACTCGCTGCCGGCGAGATCTCCGTCCACTCCGATCTACTTCTCCACGGATCGGGTGCGAATCGCTCGCGCCGACGGCGCTGCGGCCTCACGCTCCGCTATTGCCCTCCTTGCGTGCGCGCGGGACGCGGCTGGAACGCGAAGGGCATCCTCGTCGAGGGCGGAGACCCGTCCGGGCACTGGGCGAATCCGCGCCGGCCCGACGCGAACTGACGCGTCTCCGGGCCGGCGAGCGCGCGGCAACCTCAGAACCCGCACGCGCTCGGACAGCCTTCGATTCGCACGCACGCGCCGCTCCCGAGCGGAGGGGGCGGGCCGTTCTCGAAGAGGTAGCCGAGGATGTAGAGCACATCGGAAATATCGACGGAGTCGTCGGCGTTCGCGTCCAGCACGGCGAGGTTGCCGCCGTCTTCGAGTGACGCACCGTCGCAGGGAAGCGCCGCTGCCCCGCCGCCGAAGAGACGCCGGAGGTAGCTGACGGCGTCGGCGATGTCCACGTTCCCGTCCTGGTTGCTGTCACCCGGACGCTGCCGACCGCCGAGCCCCGAGAGCGCCGGGTCCTCGTCGCCGGGAGTCCCTCCGAGTACCGTGGCCTCGATCCAATTCGCCGGCTCGGACCACGTGTTCAGCTCCTCGCTCGGATCGGCGAACGTGAGACTCACACCGAAGCCATCGGTCTCCGGCAGCCACGCGTCGGAATAGGCGAACTCCATGATGGGTTCGACCAGCGGTCCGTAGACGGAGATCACTTCGCTGTCGTTGTCGAGATTCCCGTCGTACTCCCCGCCGATGCGGATCGCGCCGGCGTCGTAGCGCTCGGCGAACGCATCGAGGTTGCTCACGATCACGATGTGCTCCCCCGGCGCGAGCTCGCCCGCGTCGTCCGGAAACGTAAATCGGATCGCCGTTGCGACGCTGGCACCCGCGAGGTCGATCGGCGTGTCGCTCGCGTTGAGGAACTCGAGAAACTCGAAATCGTCATCGTCGTAGACGCTGTCGAGCGGAGGATCTTCCGGGTGGTACATGATCTCGCTCACGACGAGCCGCGGCGTGGTGACCACGAAGGTCTCCGCCACGGGGCCGCTCCACATCGATGCGCTGACTCGAGTGCGCGCGACGACGCGAGAGTTGTCGTCGAGCACGATCGGACCGGAGTACTGCTCGGCGCCGCTCGCGATGCTCCCGCCGCGGGCGCGGGGGTCGCTGCCGTCGATCGTGTAGTAGATCGAGCCCTCCTCGGAAGTCAGTCGAAGCTGGAATCCCGGGTTGATGTGATGCCCGGAGTTGCTGAACTCCGGCGCCGCGGGAAACTGATCGTCTATCCATTGCGCCCGCGCGCGCAGCCAGCTCTTCATCCAGGCGACCTCGCTCGACCAGGTGCGACCGCCGAGGACATTCCACTTCTGAAAGTTCCTCACTTGAGCCTCGGAAATCACATCGGCCATCGAGTCGATGATGCCCTCGATCGATGCCTGGCTGAGATCTCCGCGTCGAAGCTCTTGCCAGCGGTCCCGCCATCGCTGCCAGAAGTCCGGATCGTCGAACAATCGGTTCCACCAGGGATAGTTGAAATAGTCCGTGGCGTCGCCCGTTCCGCGCCACGCCCGAGGATTGTCGTCGCGTCCGTCCGTCGAGCCCATGGAACGATCGAAGTCCCAGATCGGACCGAATTCGATGCGACCGAAGCGACTCTTGTAGAAGTACGTGCTCAGACGGAGCGCGTCGACGTTCATGGGGAGAACATTGAGAATGTGATGATCGATCCACGAGTCGACGTCGACGTAGCGGACGTAGCCGTTCACCGGATCGCGAAAGTTGGCACCGTTCAGTGTCGTGTTGAACGCGTTCATGTAGTTCCGGAGCCACGTCGCCTGATCGTCCGTAATGTTATCCTCCTTGGGATACACGTAACCGATCGTGCGGCCGGCCGCGGAGAACCCGGAGTCGCCAGGATCGAGTCGATCGATCTTCATCATGTAGCCGCCTTGGATTTCGGGCGGGGCATCGTGCGTCGGCGAAAGGCGTTCCACGTCAACTCGATCCGGTCCGCGTTTGATCTTCTCCATGAAGGAATAGACCCCGACATAATCGGACGACGACATCGAGCCGCCTCCCGTGTTGACGTAGACTTCGCAGAACTTCGATCGGCACGCGTAGCGCCCTACTCGGTTGCTGAGCTCGTAGATGAACGGGTTGCGGAGGAGCGCGCGATCGAAGTTGTACGCGCCGTAGAGGATCCAGTCGGACTCCTCCGGTAGGCCGAGCGGAAGGATGTCCTTGTCGTTGTCACGCTCATCCCACGCCTCGACGGTGTACGCCTTTTTGGGCCGGTTCTGAGTGCTCGAGCCGCGGATCTTGATGCCGATGCGCGTCGAGACGTCGGGCGCTCGCGTCAGTCGAGCCCGGCCGTCTTCCTTCGGTTCGAAGATCGCCATGAACGCCATCTGCTGCGAGTTCGCCGGTACGCTCCCGGCGCCGAAGTTGTCGATGACGACGATCGGGATGTCCGAGTCGAAGTTTCGCACCGTCGAGGAGAGCCGAAGGTAGGTGTGCGTGACGACCGGACTCGGCGAGAGGTCGCCGTCGAACGACCGCGCTCGGACCATCACGGACTCGCCGACGGAGATGGGGCCGCCGTAGACCGTGGATCCTTCTTCCGGCTCGGAGCCGTCCGTCGTGTAGCGAATCGTGCCGGGCGCATCGAGAACGAGATCGAAGTCTGTCGAAAAGACGCCGCTTTCGACGGAGAACGCCGGCGGAGTGGAGATCCCGGAGAACCCTGGGAGATTCCCGAATCCGGGCGACGGGAGGTGGAAATAGAGCTGCTGCGTCGCGTCGAGCTCGCCGCCGCCGACGGCGTCGAGCTCGGGGACGATGAGAAAATCGGAGCTCCCGGTGCTCCGGTTGAGCCCGTGGATCGCGAGGACGTTGTCGCCGTCCTCGAGAACGTTCGCCGAGAGACTGAAGCTCTCGTAGACGAGCGCTTCTTCGTCTCTGTGGTCCGAAGACGCGGTCGAATTCCACGCGGGCGAGGACGGGGCATTCGCTTCGGCCACCTTGCTCCCGTTGATGTACGCGACGAAACCGTCGTCGTACTTCATTCGAAGCGTCAGTCCGCCGAAATCGGCCGCGTTCTCGACGGTGAACGGGACGCGGATGTAGCAGCCCTCGCGCTGGTCGTACATCGCGTCTTCAAGGTCGATGTCGATGAGGTTCGTGTAGTCGGAATTCCGGTCGTAGCCGACGCCGGTCACGCCGCTCATCCAGCCGCCGTCGTCGAAGTCGACCTCACGCCACGACGTCCCGATGTTCCCGGTCGGAACGAGCGCCGTGGCCGGGTCGCCGGCGCGGACGAGCCGCGCGAAGTTCGCGTTCTGAGAGAGTCCGTACGAAAAATCGGGGACCTGGAGGGGGTAGTCGGCGAACTGCCACGCGATCGTGACGCCGTCCGGTTCGACTAGAGCGAGCGATTCACCTCCGCCCGAAAGTCGGAAACTGACGTGGAGCTCGTCCCCGCGGCGATCCTTCTCGGACGCGAAGACGAGCAGAAACTCCCCTTCGCCGAGAACTCGCGTGGGAAACTGCCACTTGGTGAGATCGGCGAGGTCGTCCGTCGCGTACCACCCGCCGAGATCGACGCTGCCCGGACCGCAGTTGTAGACCTCGAACCAATCGGGAAAGCTGCCGTCTTCGTCCTCGAAGGTGGAGTCGTTGACGGCCATGAACTCTGTGATCACCACGTCGGCCGCGACGGGGAGAGGGAGCACGGCGAGAGCGATCCATAGGGCGGGAGAGCGCAGGAAGCGAGGCATGGAGCGATTCCGATGGACGAGACGGGCAGCAAGCGAAACACAAACGGCGCGCCACCCCGACGCGCCGTTGAATCTTCACACAAGTCGGGCCCATTTTAGCGCGATTCCGGCACCGGACGAAGCGATCAATCGAGCATCGCGGGCCGGGCGGAGCGGCCGCAGACGCCGCTCGTCAGTCGGTGTCGCCGCCGGCGATCGGCCGGACCTCGACGAAGTACGCTCCGCGGCTCTTTCCGTTCGGGTCGGTGAGCCAAGTCTGAAGCTTTTGCGGTCCGGCGGCTGCTCGCGCCCGGAGCGTCACTGCGCTGGCGCCGGCGGGAACGGTCGCGGTCACTTCCGTCTCGCCGATCGCGAGACGCGCGCTCCGCGCCGTGAGTGGCTTGGCCTCACTCGCGGGTAGCGTGCGGAGGACGAACTCGTAGAGACCTTCCCGCTCGACGTCGACCGCCCAGAAGCCGTTCGTCATCGGGGCGCGGCGGACCATCCCTTGATTCCACGGCGGATTCGGCCCGTGCCAGTCGTGGCAAGTGAGACGCGACGGCGACTCCTTCGGCGAGCCGAGGACTATGGGAACGAATTCCGCGAACCGCGGCGTCAAGCTCTCCCACCACGCGTCGTACGCCGAGCGAAGTCTTGCGACGACCTTCGCGTGCGCATCGGCGACGTTCGTCGCTTGCGCCGGATCCGCCGCGAGATCGAAGAGCTCAGTGCCGTTGACGAGTCGCCAGCGTTTCGTCATCACCGCAGACTTGCGCCACTTCTTCGGGTGCTCGATCCGTTGCGAATGAACGAAGAGCGTGCGGTCGAGGGTCCCTTGTTCACCGCGGAGCATCGCGGCGAGGCTCGTCCCGTCGATTCGAAGATCCTTCGGAACTGTGACCCCGCAGAGACCGGCGAGTGTCGGAAGCACGTCGATGTGCGCGGTCAGAACGTCGAGGTCGCGTCCGCGACCGGTTCCCCCGATCCCGCCTCCCGGCCAGCGAACGAAAAACGGCACTCGGTGACCGCCGTCGTATTCCGATCCCTTCTTTCCGCGCATTCCGGCGGAGAACCCCTTCCAGCTTCCTTCTTCCCCTCGACGTCCGCCGACTCCCGCGGCCGTTCCGTTGTCCGTCATGAAGACGATCACGGTGTCCGCGGCGATCTTCGTCTCGTCGAGCTTCGCGACGAGACGTCCGATGTTCTCGTCGATGTTCGTGATCATCCCGTAGAACCGAGCCATCGTGTTCGGCACCCCGCGATCGCGGTACGGCTTGCTGTAGCGTTCATCGACGAGAAACGGCCCGTGCGGCGCGTTCGTCGATAGGTACGCGAAGAACGGGCGTTCATCGGACGCCGTGATGAAGCGGATCGCCTCGTTGAACCAGACGTCTGTGCAGTAACCTTCAACCTTCTCCGGCCGACCGTTGCGAAAGTACGTATCGTCGAAGTAGTCGTTTCCCCAGGCATCCGGCGTCTGGCCGACTCCGCCGCCGCCGTGTGCGAACGTGACTTCGAACCCGACGTCTTGCGGGCGCGACGGGTAGTTGTCGCCGAGATGCCATTTCCCGAACATGCCGGTGCGATAGCCGCTCCGGCGAAAGAGCTCGGCGATCGTGACCTCTTCCGGGCGCAACATCGAGCGACCCATGATCGTGTGCCAGACGCCGGTTCGCGTGGAGTAGCGACCGGTCATCAGCGCTGATCGAGTCGGAGAGCAGGTCGGATCGACGTGGAAGTCGGTGAGCCGAACACTTTCGCCGTGAAGTCGATCGAGATGCGGCGTCTGGATCATCGTGTTCCCGTGTGCGCCGACGTCGCCGTAGCCCTGATCATCCGTGATGATGACGATGACGTTTGGCGGCGCTGCGTGCAGCGATGCGGCGAGGGCAAGCCCGAGGAGTACGGCCGAAGCGAGCGATCGACGAAAGAGCATGTCTCTGATTCCTCATGTCGCGTGGAACTGGGAAGGCCGGTGATTGTACCTGAAGCTCGCGCTCGAATGTCGGGCGAGAGCCGGCTCGTCGACCCTGAGTTTCCCGACCGACCGCCCGAGGAGCAGCGTCCGGTGCGGCGTGAAGAAGTGGTAGGATAGACCGCGACGGATCGATCCCTGGGCGCAGGGGTCGCCGGGGGCAGCTACGGAATCGCACGCCCCGGTTGCGCGTGCGCGGGATCGCAAGGAGAAGGCGATGCATCGGCACTTCGTGCTGTCGGTAGCTGTGCTGTTCGCGGGGGCGGCGACGGTCGCGGCGCAACCCACGGAGGAGGACGGTTCCATCCGCGCCTCGGAGTGGCTCGCGCTCGGTGTATTTCGGCATACGCTCCACTGCGATTCTCCGCTCGACGAGTCGTTTCGCGGGTTCGCGGCTCCGACGGTTCCCTTCTGCGAGTACCCGGCCGCGGGGGACGAGGCCGAGCTCGATCCGTTTCTCGCGCTCGCGATCGAGTACCGCGGACCGGTCGGTGAAAACGGCCATCCCGTTTGGCGACACTTTGCGCCCGACGTCCGGAGCGGAGACGTCAATCTCACGGCGGATCCTGAGGTCGAGTGCTTCGGGCAGGACGGATTCGATTGCCATCGCCTCGTCACCTGGGCGGCCACGTACATCGAGTGGTCGGGACCGAATCCGGTCGCCGCCGAGCTCTGTCTCGGCATCGAGGACATCGGTCAGGTGTGGATCGACAATACGCTCGTCTTCGCGCGACCCGGTTGCCGCGAACGAGAGACCTGCGCGGAGCGCGTTGCGGCGACGATCGCGCCGGGAGTGCACCGCGTTCTCGTCGGTTCGTTCGCCTCCGGTCTTCGCCGCGGATTTCGGCTCGCGTTTCAAGTGAACGGCCGACCCGTCGTCGAGGAGACGTTCGGATGGAGCTTCCTCGGCGTTGAACGGCCGTTCGACTTCGATCCGCCGGCCTGTCCGGACGTGACGGAGCCGGTGAGCGGTCTCGCGTGCGAGAAGCGGGACTCGGGCGGCGTGGATCTTCGCTGGTCGAACGACACGGAGGCGGCGGGGGCCGACTCGCCGATCGAAGTGCTGATCGACGGGGAGGTTGTGCTCACGCTCGCCGGCGATACCGAGAGCGCCGAGCTCGACGAGGCTGCGTTTCCCGATCTCGGCGAGCACGAGATCTGCGTGCGCAACGGGAGCGGACTCCCCGCGTGCTGCTCGCTCACGCTTCTCGATCCCGTCTCGTCCGTCGAGTGCCGGCGAACGGGCGACGGCGGCGTGGAGCTGACGTGGGAGAATCCGGCCGACGCCCGTCCCGATCAGGAGATCGCCATCGAGGTCGCGGGCGAGCCGGTCGCGACGGTCTCGGGCGATCGCGAGTCGATCGTGCTCGAGGCGAATCTAGTCGAGGAGCCTCGCGTCGAGATTTGTGTCCGGAACGCTCGCGGCCTCCCCGCCTGCTGCCGCATCGGAGCGACGACCGCCGAGGGCTTCATCACGACGCGCAATTGGCTCGCGATCGGTCCTTTTCTCCACGAGGTCGTCGGGTGTGACGGGCGCGATCGCGACGACCTGCTCCTCCGAGAGTTTTTGGCACCGGTCGAACGGCGCTGCCTCTTTCCCGAGATCGGAGACGACGTCGAGGTGGACCCTGATCTTCCGGGAGCGCTCGGGTACATCGGCCCGAACTCGGAGCGCGGCTTTCCGTTTTGGCGCCTGTTCGACGACGGCGGCCTCGACGACGGCGACCAAGACCTCCGCGCGGACCGCGAAGCTCCGAGCGGAGACGGCACGGTCACCTGGCTCGCGACGTACCTCGAGTACACCGGCGCCGGGCCGGTGAACGTCACCGCTTGCTTCGGATTCGATGACGCCGGCGAACTCTGGATCGATGGCGCGCTCGTCTTCCATCGCAATACCTGCGGGGGACGAGAGCTCTGCGAGCACCGAGCCGAGGTGACGCTCTCGCCGGGGCCGCATCGAATCCTCCTCGGCACCTACAATCTCGTTGGTGCGTGGGGGACGAGCTTCGCGCTTCGGATCGGAGAGACTCCGATTCGCGATGATCCGGAGGCCTTCCCCGACTGGGTGTTCCACGGCGTTGAGCCGCCCGGGAGACCGATCCCCTGCGACGACAGCGAAACGAACTGCCACGACTCGCTCGACAACGATTCGGACGGGTTCGTCGACTGTGACGACGATGACTGCTCCGATCGCCCGTGCGGTCCCCTCCCGCTCTTTCGGCGCGGGGACTCGAACCACGACGGCGGCGTGAACCTTGCGGATGCGATCTTCGTCCTCAACCATCTGTTCGGGGATGGAGAGGAGCCGAAGTGCTTCGCCGCGGCGGATATCAACGGAGCGGGGAACGTCACGATCGCTTCGGCGATCTACCTCCTCAACTTCCTCTTCGGCGATGGTGATCCGCCGCCCGAGCCGTTCATGAGCTGCGGCGCCGACCCGGACGCGAGCTGCGTGCAAACACCGGGCTGCTGACGGTCAGAGGGCGCGACCATCGCCACGCGATAGGGGCGTCGATCGCTCTCCCCAGCGAATCTGCTGAGGATCCGTGCTCGCGACTGGTATCCTCTCGGGCCGCGATCCGTCGCCCGTTCGAGCGCGGAGGGGCGGTGGGCTCGGCGCGGCGTCCACTCTCGAAGTCCGCGTGTCGGCGCCGCGCGTGGGCGTCCGTAAGGCGCGCGAGTCGATCCCCGAGTCCCCGAGTGAATTCATCCCCTCGAGCTGAAGACCGAAGCGAGGCGCGCGCGATCCTCTTCTACACATGCGTGGCGCACGCGCTCACGCATGTCTACATGCTCCTCTTCACGCCGATTCAGGAGCCGATGCGTGCGAGCTTCGGGCTCGACCGGGCGGAGTTTCTCGGCTACGTCACGATCAGTGGGGCGCTCTTCGGGCTCGGATCGCTGCCGGCGGGGTGGCTCGGCGACCGCTGGGGCGAGAAGCGGCTTCTCGTGGCGTTTTTCGTTCTGTGTGCTTTGGGCGCGGGCGCCATCGGCCTCGCCGAGGCGCGCTGGCAGCTCGCTCTCGGGATGGCCCTCCTCGGGCTCGGAGCGAGCATCTTCCATCCCGTCGGAAACGTCATGATCGCGAAGGGGCTTCCGCGTCCGGGGCGGGCGATGGGGATCAACGGACTCTGGGGAAGCCTCGGGACGGCGCTCGCGCCGATCTTCGCCGCCCAGGCGACGGCGATCGCCGGGTGGCGCTGGGCCTATTTGATCTCGGGTGCTCCCGCCCTCGTCTTCGCGATCCTTCTCGTTCGAGCGGATCTCCCGAGCGTCTCCCGGCCCTCGGACACGTCGGCGAGCGCCGACGGCGATCGATCTTGCGAAGACAGCAAGAGCCCGGGGCTCACCGCGAGCGCCGGGCGGCGGTCGTCGCCGAGGGGCCGGTGGGTGCTCGCGCTGATCCTCGCCGCGATGACCGCGGGCGGTGTCTGTTTTCACCTCTTCACGACTCAGCTCCCCAACCACGTCGAGGCCCGGCTCGCGACGTTCTCGGGGGGCGCGCGCGAGTGGCTCGCCCCGCTCTTCAGCGATCCCGTGCTCGGCGCGGGATACTTCGTTGGGCTTGCTCTCGCGATCGGCGGCGTCGGACAGCTCGTCGCCGGTCGGCTCGTCGATCGGACCGACGGTAGGAGGCTGTACGTGGTCGTCCTCGCGATCGTGGTCCCGCTCCTCCTTCTCATCGGGCCGGCGGTGGGGTGGCAGCTCGTCGCGGTGAGCGCGGTCGCCTGTGGCTTCCTTTTTGCTGTTCAGCCCATCGAGAACATCCTTCTCGCCCAATCGTCCCCGCCAGGGAGACGCGGGTTGATCTTCGGTACGAAGTTCGTCCTCGTCTTCGGTGTGGGCGGCCTCGGGACCTACGGGAGCGGCCTCCTCCGCGATCACTTCGGACTCCCCGCGGTGTTCACGGCTGCGGCCCTCCTCGTCGCAGTCGCGGTCGCCTGCGCGGCGCTGGCGGCAATCGTCGGGGCGCGAGTTCGGGCCTCGTAGGGGCCCGGTCGCGCCCGCCCCCGGGCCTCCTCGACACTGAGTCTTAGCTGCCGTTTTAGCCGGAACGCGACCGCCGCGGGCAATTTGCCGTCGGTCCGGCGAAGGGCCTATAATCTAAACTGTCAAAAAGGTGGGTAGAAGCCCGGTCGTGAGACCCGGAGGCGCCGCTTGAGCAGGCGCTCCGCGCTCGCGACCGCGCAGAATTTCGGGCGTACGTACGGGTCGATCGAACGACACCAAATCTCCAAGGAAGAAGCGTGATGAACAGAGTGCTCTCTGCTGGCGGGCTCCTCGCGGTGCTCCTCGTCGTGATCTTGGCTGCACCGACTCCCGTCTGTGCGCAGCGCCAGCTCCCGCCTTTCGCCGACGTTCTGAAGGGCTACCGGCAAGTCGCTCCGAAGGAAGGCTCGCGCGGACTCTACAACATCTGGCGCCGCGATTCCGACGCGCAGCTCTACGCCGAGTTGCCGTCCGATTACACTCGCTCGCGCTACTTCATCGCCCTCACGATCGCGAGCGGTGAGCGCTTCGCCGGCCTTCAGTTTGGCGACCTCTACGTCTACTGGCGTCGCTACGGCAATCGCCTCGCTCTCATGGAGCCGAACATCTCGACGCGCTCTTCCGGCGATCCCGAGTCGAAGAGCTCGGTGAAGCGCCTCTTCACGGATCGCGTGATCTTGGACGTTCCGATCGTCACGATGGGTCCGACCGGCGGGCCGGTGATCGATCTCGACTCGCTCCTCCTCGGACGAGCGTCGACCTTCTTCGGAAGCGCGGCGCGCGTATCGAACCCGGCGCTCTCGACGATCAAGCAGACCAAGGTGTTTCCGCGGAACGTCGAGATCGCGATCGAGGCGCCGATGAGCGGTGGCCGCCTGAAGACTCTTCATTACTCGATCAGCGTGATCAAGGGTTCGTCGGGATACCGTCCCCGCAAGGCCGACCAGCGCGTCGGGTACTTCACGACGTCGCATACGGACCTCGGAACCTTCGACGATGACAAGAAGCGAGTTCGATTCATCAACCGCTGGCATCTCGAGAAAGCCGAGCCTTCGCTCAAGCGGAGCCCGGTCAAACGGCCGATCGAGTTCTACATCGAGCACACCACGCCGATCCGCTACCGCCGATGGGTGCGCGAGGGGATCCTCTACTGGAGTCGAGCGTTCGAGAAAATCGGCCTCCTCAACGCGATCGTCGTCCACCAGCAGGACGCGCGCACCGGGCGCTACATGGACCTCGACCCGGAGGACGTGAACTACAACTTCGTCCGCTGGCTGAACAACGACATCGGGACGGCGATCGGGCCGAGCCGGGTCAATCCGATGACCGGTGAGATTCTCGATGCGGACATCATCATGACCGACGGCTGGATCCGGAGCTTCTACGAGGATTTTCACAAGTTGCTCCCGAAGATCGCCCTCGAGGGCTTTGGGCCGGAGTCGCTCGCGTGGCTCCACCAGCACCCGAATTGGGACCCGCGGATCCGTCTCGCGCATCCCGAGCATCGCGCGGATCTCCTGGCCGCGCGTCGGTCGGAGGGTCTGCCGACTTTCGGGGGACATCCGCTCGGACACGTCTCTCCGCTCATCGGCGACGACGAATTCGACGGCCTCGTCGGCCGGACGAGCCAGCTGAACGGGATGTGCCTCGCGGCGACGGGACGGGGTTTCGACCTCAGCGTTCTACGCGCGAGCCTCGCCCTTCTCACCGGCGAAGAAACTCTGAGCGACGGCGAAGAGCCGAAAGAAGGCGAGGAGAAGCCGAAGGAGTCCGAGAAGGACGAAGAGAAAAAGAAGGAAGAGAAGGGCGAAAAGGAAGAAGGCGAGAAGAAGGACGAAGCCAAGAAGGAAGAAAAGAAAGACGAGGGAAAGAAGGACGAGAAGAAAGACGAGAAGAAGGAAGAAAAGCCGAAGAAGCCCGACGAGGATCTCCTCGACGGAATTCCCGAGAGCTTCATCGGCCCGCTCATCGCCGATCTCATCGCGCACGAAGTTGGACACACGCTCGGTCTTCGCCACAACTTCAAGGCGTCGAGCATCTACAGCCTCGACGAGATCAACAGCAAAGCGCTCGACGACAAGCCGATCGCGGGGTCGGTCATGGACTACCTCCCGATCAACATCAACATGGACAAGGACGCCGTGCAGGGCGAGTACGCGATGCCCGCCATCGGTCCCTACGACATGTGGGCGATCGAGTACGGCTACGCCCTCAAGGACAGCGATCTCAAGAAGATCCTGAGCCGGGTCGCCGATCCCGCGCTCCAGTACGCGACCGACGAGGACACCTACGGACCCGATCCCTTTGCCCGTCGCTACGACTTCAGCGCGAAGCCTCTCGAGTACGCGGCGAGCCAGATGCGGCTCGTCAAGTACCACCGCGAGCGTCTCCTCGAGAAGTACGTCAAGGATGGGGACAGCTGGGCGAAGGCGCGTCAGGGATACGAGATGACGTTCTCGATGCAGATCCGTTCGGTCAGCATGATGGCGAATTGGGTCGGCGGCGCGTTCGTCCACCGCGACAAGAAGGGCGACAAGAACGCGCGGCCTCCGGTGATCGTCGTCCCGGCGGAACGGCAGCGGAAGGCGCTCTCCTTCGTCATCGAGAACTCGTTCTTCGACGAAGCGTTCGGCCTCACGCCCAAGCTTCTTCAGTACATGAGCGTCGACCAGTGGCTCGACGGCGGCTTCTTCAGCCTCGCGAGCGCCACCTGGCCGGTGCACGACCGAATCATGGGAATCCAATCGTCCGCGCTGACGATGCTCATGAATCCGTCGACGCTGCGAAACGTCTATGACAACGAATTCCGGACCCCGAACGGCGACGACATGGTGACGCTCGCCGAGCTTCTCACGACGGTGAAGGCGGCGATCTGGAAAGAACTCGACGAGCATCCGCTGAAGAAGCACACCGCGCGGAATCCGTGGCTCTCGAGTCTTCGACGAAACCTCCAGCGCGAGCATCTCGAGCGACTCATCGACCTGAGCATGCCGGGGGCGGGGAGCGGCGCGGCGTACAAGCCGATCTCGAACCTCGCGCTCGTTCAGCTCCGCGACCTGAGCGAGAAGATCCAGCACGGACTCGACCACCGCGCCGAGATCGACGAGTACTCCTACGCGCATCTCGTCGAGGCGGACCTTCGCATCAAGAAGGCGCTCGACGCGCAGTTCATCTACAACGCCGACGACGTCGGTGGCGGTGGCTTCGGGTCGTTCTTCTTCTTCAAGAACCCGGCGAACGGCGCGAAGAGCTCCGAGAACTGAGCTCGCGCCGCGCGCGCAAGGCTTCGCTGCGACGAGCCCTCATCCGGCGACGATCCGCCGGGTGAGGGCTCGTTTCTTTGTTCCGACCTCGTTCGAGTCGTCGGGCGTCGCCCGGCGGGAAAACGGTTCTGCTCGTCTCACCGCGAGCGTACAATCCCTGCCACGTCTCCCGCGGCGAAGCGCGGGAGGGACCGAGAGCGAATGCTGAGGAGGAGTCGTCGTGGCCGCGGGTGGATCCAAGTTGGCGGTGGTGAGTGCGCTCGTCGGCAACACCTTCGTGATGATCGCGAAGTTCGTCGCCTTCTTCTTCACGGGATCCGGCGCGATCCTCTCCGAGGCGATCCACACCGTCGCCGACCTGCTCAATCAGGTGCTTCTCTTCATCGGAATCGTGCGGTCGGCGAAGCCGGCGGACGAGTCGTTCGAGTTCGGCTACGGTGCCGAGCGCCACGTGTGGGCCCTGATCTCGGCGGTCGGGATCTTTTTTCTCGGGTGCGGTGTGACCGGGTACCACGGGATCCACGGGCTCCTCGATCCGAGCGAGTTCAAGGATCTCGGCTGGGCGATTGGAGTCCTCGTCGTCTCGTTCGCGATCGAGCTTTTCATCCTGATCGTGGCGGTTCGCGCGGTCACGAAGGGGCGCGACCGCTCCGTTCCCCTCCTCAAGTACCTTCGCCGCGAAGCGGATCCGGCCGGAGTCGCGGTCATCCTCGAGGATACGGCGGCGTGCGTCGGCGTGCTCATCGCGCTCGCCGCGATCGCGCTCACGCAAATCACCGGACAGAACTACTGGGACGCGATCGGGTCGCTCCTCGTCTCCGTGCTCCTCGGCGCGGTGGCGATCTGGCTGATTTGGCGCAATCGGGACCTCCTCGTCGGGCCGTCCGTTCCTCCTCACATCCGCACACAGATTCAGAAGATTCTCGCGGCGAACCCTGCGGTCGAGGAGATCGTCGACCTCCGCACGCGCGTCCTCGACAGCGAGACGTACCGCGTCCGGGCGAACGTGCGCTTCGACGGCTCCACCCTGGCCGAGAGGCTCGAGGCGCATGTCGAGGCCGACTTCGAGCGTCTCGGGTCGGAGGAGGACTTTCGCGCGTTCCGCGCTCGCTTTGCCGACCAGATCGTCGACCTACTCGCCGAGGAGATCGACGCGATCGAGAAGCGGATCCGGTCGGCCGTTCCGAAGGCTAGTCGGCTCGACATCGAGGCGGACTGAGGGGGACGCGTTCGGCGATGGCGTGGCTGGGCATCTGGTTCGAATCGCTCGCGGATGAGGGGGGCGCCCGGAGTTCGGAGTGGTTTCGGGGCCTCGCGGAGCCGCTCGTCTATCCGTACGCCCACTCGTTTCTCGAAGCCGAGACGGAGCGGCTGCGCCGAACCGCGGACCCGAGTCGCATCGTCCATCGTGGCGAGTCGTTCACGGTGTACTATTCGCTCGCCCACGACGGGATCGAAACGGCGCTCGAGCGACAGGGCTGCCGACTGATTCGATGGCTCTTCGAGAGCTTCGCCTCGGACGAGAGCCGTGCGACGAGCGCGCGCTTTTCCGAGATCCCGGTCGTCATTCACGAGCCGGACTCGGCCAAAGCCGCGGCACTTGGTAACGCGCTCACGCTGCTCCGTTTTCTGAGCGCGCAAGAGGATCAGGCGATCGCCAAGCTCGCGCTCGTGCCGTGGAAGTCGCTTCCCGGAGGGCCGCGCCAGTCGGCCGAAGAGTACGAGAATCGCGTCATCGATTTTCTTCACGGCGAGCTCTTCTATCCCGACGGCATCGATGTCTTCGATGTTCTGGCGCGGCACGATCTCAAGCGGCAGCGAACGCTCGGGGCGTGCTGCGAGAGTCAGGTCGGGTTCCTCCGCTCCTTGCTCGACTGGGTGGACGAATGTCCGCCGGCGTCGGCGTCGGAGCGGGAAGAGCTGACCCGGAAGCTGCGGAACTCACTCGCCGACGAGGCGCGATACTGGCGCGAGAAGCGCCGGAACACGGACGCGCCTCGCTTCGTGTGAGACACGCTGTTGATTCAACGCACCGCGAGATGCAGAAATTTGACCTCGTTTTCTCGGAGCTCGACCATGACCGAACCTCGCATCGTCTCGAAAGAAGAGTGGCTCTCGGCGCGGCTCGAGCTGCTCGAGAAGGAGAAGGAACTCACTCGCCTCCGCGACGAAGTGAGTCGTGAGCTCCGGAAACTCCCGTGGGAGCGAGTCGAAAAGGAGTACGTCTTCGCGGGGCCAGCGGGCGAGGAGACGCTCTCCGACCTCTTTGCGGGACGAAGCCAACTGATCGTCTACCACTTCATGTTCGATCCGGAGTGGGCGGAAGGTTGTAAGTCCTGCTCGCTCCTTGCCGACCATTACAACTCGGCGATCGTTCACCTCGAGCAGCGCGACGCGACGCTGGTCACCGTCTCGCGCGCACCGCTCGAAACGCTCGCGGAGTTTCAGCGGCGGATGGGCTGGACGTTCAAATGGGTCTCTTCGCACGGAAGCGACTTCAACCGAGACTACCACGTGACGTTCGACGCGGCCGGGCCGGATACCGAAGTCTATTACAACTACGAAATGCAGTCCTTTCCCGTGTCGGAGGCTCCGGGGATGAGCGTGTTCGCGAAGAGAGCGGGCAGCGTGTTCCACACGTACTCGACCTACGCGCGCGGACTCGACCGCTTCATTGGCGTCTATCATCTGCTCGATACACTCCCGAAAGGACGTGATGAGGACGATTTCGCCTACGGCATGGAATGGGTGCGGCACCACGACCGTTACGCGGACTCGAGCTTCGTCGACCCCTACAAGGACAAGCTCGGCTCCGACACACCGCCGAAATCGAAATGAAACACGTCCCCTCGCCCTTTCCTTCGAGCGATCCGACCTCGATCTACCGCCACCGCGACGGCGTCCTCGCGGTCGAGCTTCTCGTCGCGGCGCTATGCCACTTCGACCTCTTCTCGCTTCTTGCGAAGAGAGCGCTCACGGCGAGTGAGCTCTGCGCCGAGCTCGGGCTCGACGCGCGGGCGGCCGATGTCATGCTTACGCTGCTCGTCGCCATGGAGTACCTCGAGCGCGATGGCGAAGTCGTACGGGCGACGCTGAAGGCGAGAGAGTTCCTAGCGGCCGACTCGCCGTGGAGCCTCGTTCCCTACTACGAATCGATGCGCGAGCGACCCGCGTGCCGGACGATGGTCGACGTCCTCCGGACGGGAGTACCGGCGAGCTGGGCGGCTCAGGACGAGGAGTGGGCGGTCAAGATGGCCGATCCAGAGTTTGCCCGGTCGTTTACCGCAGAGATGAACTGTCGCGGCGTCTATCTCGGCTCGCGGCTCGCGGAAAGTGTCGACCTCTCCGGTCATTCACACGTTCTCGATGTCGGCGGCGGATCGGGCATCTACGCTGCGAGTCTCGTCGCGGCGAACGAGCATCTCGCCGCGACCGTCCTCGAGAAGCCGCCCGTCGACGCGATCGCGGCGCGGGAGATCGCCGCGCGCGGCCTCGAGGCCCGCGTCGCGACCGTCGCCGGGGACATGTTCGCGCCGCCGCTACCGAGCGGTGCCGACGTCCATCTCTACTCGAACGTTCTTCACGACTGGGGCGAGAGTGCAGTTCGGCAGCTCCTCGCACACTCCCACGCCGCGCTTCCGCCGGGAGGTCTCGTCGTCATTCACGACGCGTTCGTCAATCGCGAGAAGACCGGTCCGCTCCACGTCGCAGAGTACTCCGTGCTGCTCATGCACTACACGGAGGGAAAGTGCTACTCGCTCGGGGAGATGCAGGAATACCTCTCAGCAGCCGGGTTCCGGGACGTCTCCCACCGAGATGTCGCTGCGGCGCGCGGAGTGGTCACCGCACGCCGCTGATACTGGGGACCCGCGGGCACCGAGGGGAGAGACCCGTCGTTCCCGCGCCTACCAGTTCCGACCCATCCGAGGGCCGCGGAGCTGGCCTTCGGTGTAGCTGAGGAAACCGATGTAGCGCGCCTGCTTGATCGCCCTCTGGGCGAGGCGCTGATGCCGCGCGCAGTTCCCGCTGCGCCGCCGCGAGAGGATCTTCCCTTGCGGCGTGAGGAGCATCTGCAGATTCTGGATGTCCTTGTAGTCGATCGTCGCCATGCGTTCTTGGCAGAAGCGACAGCGCGATCGCTTTTGACCCGGGGCGAAGCGCGGCTTGCCGGCGCCCTCCTGGGGCTTCGCCTCCTGGGGCTTGGCGTCGCCGGACGCCGCGCCCTCGGCGGGAGGGCTGGCGGCAGGGGTGGTTGCGGTGTCAGCTTGGGATGGTCCGCCGTTCTCGGCGGCCGCTGGCTCGGTCATCGAAAGGGATCTCCGGGACCCGGGGAACTCGGTTCGCCTCCACGCGCGACTGTCGCGCGGCCGTGCGAACCGCTCACTGTAGCGAACTTGTCGCGGAGATCAAGGGACTCCCCGAGCGGTCTAACGCGAGCTCGGCAGGGCTCTACCGAAGGAGCTCCAGCTCGGTGCGAGCTCCTCGGCGCGGGCCTCGCGCCACGCGCCGGAGCTCCAGGTCCGGTCGAGCGCGACCGGCTCAAATCCGCGCCGGATTCCGGCGGGCGTGCTAGCGTCGACCGCGATCGGACGTCGCTCCGTCGCGACGCTGCGGGCCATTTCGCGACCGGAAGCCGAGGATCCGTGCGCCGGCGCCGCCGAGAGAACCGCCTCTGCTCGTCCGTGCTGGACGCGCGAACGGGAGGGGCGCGCACTCGTCCGCACGCGTCCGAATCGGGGCGGGGCGAACGCGGCGGGCTCGAGCGGGGGGAGCTCGACGACGCCCGAATCGGCGAGGACGGCGAAGCGATCGCCGCACTCGGAGCCGAGCTCGGCGCGAACCTGGCGCGCTCTCCGGCCGGGCTCACCCGGCCGGAGCTCGACGTGCGCTGAGCCGTCGCGACGTGGCACCGCACGCTGGAACACCGGTGGGGCGCCGGGGTGGTTATCGTCGTAGAGGCGAAGAACCAGCGCGTCGCTCGCGAAATCCCGCCAGCGTCCTCCGAGCTCGTCCGGGATGCGCCAGAACGCGAACACGACCCGCGGATCGACCGCGGTGAGCCCGAGCGTCGGCGCCGTGACGTCCTTCGGTGGGGACGGATGCGAAACTCGCGCGGCCGGAATCGGTTTCGCTGCGGCGATGTCCGCCGGCGCGACGTCCGTAGGCGGGGACGCGATGGAGCGACGGCGCTCGCGCTCGCTCGTCCGGCGCCAGCGGCGGATCACCGGGCCGATGATGGGCAAGCGCTCCGCGAGATCGCGGAAGGGGCGGCGGGCGGGCTTCGTCATGGCTGTTTGCTCCTCTGCCCGTCGGACGATGGGAGTCGATCTCCGCGATTGCGTCCGACTTATTCTGCGGAGGATACGCCAGCCTAGAACCGGAGACAAGATGTCGAGGCGCACGGCGGGATGGGCGAATTGTCGCGCCTTGCTCGCGCGTGCGTCCGCGACGGGGCGAGGCACGGACCGCGGATCCCGGGGGCAACCGACGAGCGGGATCGACCGTCAGATGGAGAGGCACTCGCCGAAGCGATCGTCCGTCGCGTCCAGACCCGGATTCGGGAACGGAACCGAGGGCGGCCGGCCGCCGCTGAAGAGAAAGTTGAGGAGCGCAACCGCGCCGCTGATGTCGATGCGACCCGAGTCGTGCACGTCCGCGGCGTCGAAGCAAAGCGGGGGATCGCCATTTTGAAAGAGATACGCGAGGATTCCGATCGCGTCTCCGAGATTCACGCCACCGTCGTTCGTAAAATCGCCGCGGACGAAGCGACGCGGAAACGGTGGCTCGACAAGGCGAATCGTGACTTTGCTGCTCTTCAGCGCGGGCAGACGAATTCCTCCGTTGACGACAAAGACGTTGCGAACTTTCGAAACGCGGGCGTCGTTGACGAGGCGGATCTCCGTCGTTTCACCCTGCGGAGCATCGACGTCGACGTCGAAGATCAGGTTGAGGAGGCGCTGTTCCTCGCCGGGAGGAAGCATCGTTTCCTCGATGGGAGGCTCGATCTCGAAGAGACAGCCGACTTCAAAGCTCGTGTCGAGGTCGTTCAGAATGAAGAACTCGGGCTCGATCTTGCTCGTCGCGATCGACGTCATGCGAAACTCCGACCCCGTCAGGTGGAGAAAGTTAGGATCGTAGAGCCCGAAAATTTGAAAGCCGGCGAGCTCCTCCACGTGCGTGACGACGACGGGAAACCAGACTCCTTGCGCTCCGGGGAGAACGAGCTGATCGGGAATGCGCATCGCATTGAGCGGATCCTGGACGGCGATCAGGTTCTCGAATTCGGTCGAGTCCTGAACTCCACCCGGCCCCCACACCGTGAGTTTGACCGTGTACTCGCCCGAGTCTTGGTAGGTGTGCGTCGGGTTCGGGAGCTCCGATTGTCCGCCGTCACCGAAGTCCCAGAACCGGCGCACGACGCCTCCGCTCGACAGATCGGTGAACTGAACCGTGAGCGGCACCCGCCCCGAAGTCGGAGCCGCGGTGAACGAAGCGGTGGGCGCGCAGGCGTTGTTGGCGTAGTACGCCGCGCCATCGCGAAGAAAAGAGACGTGGAGGTTGCCGAGGAGGTCGATATCGAGGCTCGGCGCGGACTCGATGACTTCCGTCTCGAGAACGCGTTCGGGCGGGTTGAGCGATGCGCCCTGACCGGTGATCGTGTAGAGATCGCCCCGTGAAGAGTACGCGATGAGGACGCGCCCGTCCGATCCGATCCGCATCGCCGGGTCGAGCACGCGATCCGTCGCGAGGAGGCGCTGCGGTTCGAACGGTTCGCCGGGAACGCGAGCGGAGAGGTAGAGGCTGTTGTTGCTCTCGTAGAGGGTGAGGACGTCTCCGTTCGGAGTGACGCCGATGGAGAGCGCGGCTTCGGGAACGAAGGGCGAACGGGTCACCTGAGTCGGCGCAGTGAACTCTCCCGCGCGGTCGTTCGCGTAGAAGACGTCGTTCTCCATGACGTACGCGACGTGCGCGACGCCTTCGGAGTCGACGGTGAGCGCAGGCGAACGTGCGTCATCGGCGACCGTGATCTCCTCACCGCGCTCGAGCGTCCAGTGGACGATGCGCGATGAGGTTCCGATCCGCTGGAGCCACACCGCGTGCGGGCTGCGGCTTCGCGCGAGCACGAGGCGCGGCGCGAAGTCGTCGACGCGGTTGTGGGTGACTCGCTCGGGTTCACCGAACGAGCCGCCGGCGTTGTGCGCGAGGTAGAGCTCGCGTCCGAACTCGGGGCGCTCGGGGTCGAGCTGCGTGAACAGGAGGAAAGCGACTCCGTCCGCGCCGACATCGATACTCGGCTTGCCGCGCTGTCCGTTTCCCGCGATCGCGACGTGTCGCGCCGTCGCCGGAGAGACGATGCTGACTTCGAGTCGTGAATCGACGATGTTCGCGATGTACGCGTTTCCTACGGCGTCGACGCGGAGTCGAGTGTCGGTGGTCGAGCCGTCGACCGCCTCGAGCGCGGTCTCCTGCCATGCGCCCGCGCACTCTTGCGCCTCGCCCGCGCTAGGTAGAGCGAGGGCGAACAGGTACAAAACTGCCGCTCCAAGTGGAACGAAAGGCCTAGTCATCGGCGAACTCTGCGTGAGACCGAAACCACGGGGAATGTCGCTCAGGGGAGAGTCTCCAGTGTCGTGGTTCCCGCACCGAAGTGCAACGGGCCAGCCTTGGGACGCGCAGTGGACTCGGGCGCCTCGACCCCGGTTCTCTCGAGCCGTCTCCCCGTCGAGGCGCGTTCTTCGGTGGACGTATGGTACGCTGAGCCAGCTCGCCGGAGGCAGCGAGCGTCGGCCCCGGAGGGCAATCGAGGAGCGACGTTGAACGCGATCGAGCGAGTAGAGTTCCGAGTGCTCGGCTCGGGGACCTCGGCGGGAGTGCCCATCATCGCCTGCGGCTGCCGAGTCTGCACGTCGGAGGATCCGCGAGACCGCCGCACCCGCGCGAGTGCCTGCCTTCGATTTCGCGATCCGGATGGACTGCCGCGCACGGTTCTCATCGATACGTCGCCCGACCTTCGAGCTCAGGCGCTCCGGCACTCTATCGAACGGTGCGATGCGATCGTCTTCACCCACGGGCACGTCGATCACATCTTCGGACTCGACGAAGTGCGCCGGTTCAACGCGGTGATGCGCTCGAGCATTCCGATCTACGCCGAAGACGAAACACTCGCGGACCTCCGGCGCGTGTACCGCCACATCTTCGACCATCACACGAATGTGAACGTCTCCTGGGTCGCGCGTCTCGAGCCGGTGGCCATCCGTCCGGGCGAGTCGCTCGATCTCTTCGGCCTCCGCTGGACGCCGCTTCGGCTCCTGCACGGAAAGCTGCCGATCCTCGGATTTCGCATCGACGCGCTTCTGCCGTCGGGTGAGGTCGATCGGGAACCGGCGCTGCCACTCCCGCTCGCTTACTGTACCGACGTCTCGACGATCCCGGACGAGACCTGGCCTCGACTCGAGGGGATTCGCACCCTCGTCCTCGACCTCCTTCGGCTCAAGCCGCATCCGACGCACCTCTCACTCGACGAAGCCGTTGCGGTCGCCGAACGTGTGGGCGCCGAGGCGACGTGGTTCACGCACATGACCCACGATGTTCTCCACGCGGAGGTGGACGCCGCGCTGCCGCGGCGGATGGCGCTTTCCTACGACGGTCTTTCGCTGGGCGGTTGAGCCCGCGCGCCCGGCTTCGAGTCGGCGCGTCGCATCCGTGCGCGTGCCACCCAAACGGGAACGCTCGCGATCGTGTACCACACGCTCGCGAAGAGGAGCGAACAACCTACCGTGACGAAAAGCGCAGCGAAGCCGAATCCCTCTGCGAGCTCACCGAGAATTGGTCCGCCGAGCATCGTGCCGGCGTCGAGCACCATGAGGGCGAGCGCGGATGCGGTTCCGTTCGCTGCGGCCGGAAACGGCTGGAGTACGAGCGCCATCATCGTGTGAAACATGAGCGCGTGGCCCGTGCCGCAGAGAACACCCGGGAGAAGCAGCCAGGCGACGTGGGTCGGTTCGACCCAAAGGAAGGAGAACATCCCGGCCGCGAGCGTCACCGTGCCGAGGAGGAGGACCTTGCGCCGGCCGACGCGATCGGGCACTCGCCGTGACGCGAGGCGCACCGTGAAGCCCCAGCCGCCGTAGCCGAGAAAGAAATACCCGATTTCCGAACCGCTTTCGGGCGGTGGCGGCGCCGCGTCGATGAAGTTCGCGATGAAGCCGAACGGAACCGTGAGTGCGATCCCGAAGACGAGCACCACGAGGAGGATCGAGCCGGGCCAGAACCGCCGAGTCGTCTCGACGAAGTCGCGCAAGCGCACCGCACCGACTCGTTCCTCGCTCGGCGGGCGCGGGAGGAGTGCGAGCGAGGCGAACGGGAGGACGCAGAGTCCCGCGACGGCGGCGAAGAAGAGCGCGAATTGGGACCAGGTTCGGTTTCCCTCTTCCCCTAGGAACAGATCGCCGAGGAACGGGCCGAGACTCATGCCGACGAACCCCGCCGCTCCCATGACGCCGATCGCCTCGGTACGACGAGCCGGCGGTGCTATGTGGGCAACGTAGGCGAGGCTGCTCGTGAAGACGAGTGCGGTGCCGAAGGTGTTTCCGATCCGGAGGAGGTAGGCCGCCACGCCGAGGGTGTCGACGGCGATGTTTCCGGCGCTCGTCACCGCGAAGAGAACGAGACCGGTCGCGAGGGCGGTTTTCGTCCCGATGCGATCGATCCACTGGCCCATCCACGGGCGAAGAGCGAGACCGACGATCGGCGCTGCGCCGAGGATCAAGCCCACATCGCGAACCGAACCGTCCAACCACTCGACCCAACGCGCGTAGTGCGTGAGCGCCGCGTGCGCGAGAACGAAGAGCACTTGACCCGCAAAGAGGATCGCGAACGTGCGCGTGTAGAGAGGTTGCAAGCGAGGGACGAGCTCGGGGAATTTCGGAGCGCCGACACGCGAAGCGATGACCGGCGAGAACGCAGAGAGGGGGATTCGGCGCCGGCGCCATCTCGCGGCGGCCCGTAGAGGCGCGGTATCCTACCGCGGAGGTCCGCTCCGCTTCCACCGCGGGAAGCCGTGCGCCGGTGGCGCAGGAGCGTCGGGAGAGCACAGACCACGCGGCGGCTCGAGAAGGAAACGAGAACGAAGATGATCCGAATCGGAGTCGTCGGCGCGGGCGCGAACACCCGACTTCGCCATATCCCGGGATTTCAGTCGATCGACGGTGTCAGCGTGACCGCGGTCGTCAATCGTTCGCGGGCCTCGAGCGAGCGAGTCGCGTCCGAATTCGGGATCGAGAACGTCTACGACGACTGGCGGGAGCTCGTCCACGCGAACGATGTCGACGCAGTGTGCGTCGGGACGTGGCCGTATCTCCACGCGCCGGTGAGTCTCGAGTGCCTCCGCGCGGGGAAGCACGTCCTCACCGAAGCACGCATGGCGATGGATGCGAGTGAAGCACGCTCGATGCTCGACGCGGCCGACGCCGGTTCGGCGGTGGCCATGGTCGTTCCCGCGCCGTTCTTTCTCGACGTCGAGCCGACGATCCTCGACCTCCTCGAGGCGAACGCGTTCGGCGAGATTCTCGAAATCCACGTTCGCGGCCTCGGCGGCGGGTTCGACCCGTCGCTGCCGATTCATTGGCGGCAGCGACGCGATCTCTCCGGGAACAACGTGCTCACGCTCGGGATTCTCAACGAGACCGTT
This sequence comes from Planctomycetota bacterium, assembly GCA_965223845.1. Taxonomy (GTDB): domain Bacteria; phylum Planctomycetota; class UBA8108; order UBA8108; family SXIK01; genus CBDCXR01. The sequence goes on from CBDCXR010000004.1 coordinate 1,393,288, forward strand.
CGCCGGTACGCGGGTGACGAGAAAAGTGTCCTCGCCCACGGAAGAATCTTCACCGAGTCTCGTACCGATCCCGACACGGGTTCCGCGCGCCGCGTGGACGTGCCGGACAGCCTCGCGGTGATCGCGGAGATGCGCTCTGGCGCAACCGCCGTCTACCACCTGAGCGGAGTCGCGCGCGACGGCGGCCCGATCCGCATCGAAATGCACGGGACCGCGGGTTCGTTCGTACTCGAAGAGGGCCGATCGCGCGTCCGGTGCCGCGGCGAGGACGCACCTCGCCCTCTCGACATTTCGCCCGAACGCCGCGGCGGCTGGCAGGTCGAGGCGGACTTCATCGCGGCGGTTCGCGGGGAGCGTCCCGTGAGCCGGACGAGCTTCGCCGATGGCCTGAAATACATGCTCTTCACCGACGCCGTGCAGGAGAGCCTCCGGACCGGGCGCCGCGTCGAAGTCGCGATCTAATCCGCGATTACGTCGCCGCAGCCGGCGCGGCGCCGCCGTCGACATCGGTCGGGCCCTCAGCGCGGGCGCTCCGCCGCGAGCGGAGGATCCGCGCGAACGGCCGCCCGATCGCCGCCACGGTGTCCTCGACGAGGCACGTCGTCGACGGGAGGAAGACGAGCGTCAACACGGTAGAGAGCGCAAGTCCGCCCATGAGAACGAGCGCCATGGAGAAATAGTACATGCCGCCGAGCGAAGGCTTCTGAATCACCACCGGCGTCAATCCGAGTAGCGTCGTCAGCGCCGTCATCAGGATCGGACGCAGACGTTCGCGCCCGCCGAGGAGCATCGCATCGAGCCGCGCCTTCCCCTGACGCTGGTAATTGTTGACGTGCTCGAGCATCACGATCCCGTTGTTGACGACGACGCCGATCAAAAGCAGGATCCCGACGGCGGCCGGCTGATCAAAGTCGGTGCCGGTCAAGTAGAGCGTCCAGATCGCTCCGGTGAGTGCGAAGGGAAGAGAGACGAGGAGCGCGAGCGCGCGCACACTCGACTCGAAGAGGCTCGCCATTACCGCGAACACGAGAAGGAGGGCGAGTCCGAGATTTACGATGAACTCGAACCATTGCTCTTGCTGACGCGTCCGCCAACTGCCGAAGGACCAGGAGTAACCGAACGGAAACTCCATGGCGGCCATCGCTGCCGTGACCGCAGGAATGTACTGCTCGCGCGTTCCCTTCTCGTACTCGGCGCCGACCCATACGCTCGTCAGTCGATTCTCGCGTTCGATGCGCTTCGGGCCGGGAACATTGTGAAAGTTTGCCACGGCCGCGAGGGGAACCTTCTGACCCGTGTCGGTCCAGAGCGGCAGATTGCGGAGCTGGGAGAGGCTCTCCGTCTCACGTTCATCGAGCGCTAGACGCATCTCCCGCTCGCCGTCGGCCGTCCGGTACTTGCGGAGGCGTCGGCCACGGAACGTGAGACCGATCGACGAGCCGACGTCGTTCGCCGTCACGCCGTAGCGGTCGGCGAGGTCGCGATCGGGCTCGATGTGGAGCTCCTGAATTCCCTGATCGTTTCCCATGAAGCTCGACTTGAGACCGGGGATGCCGTCGAGGCGGAGGCGCGCCTCCTCGGCCAGGTCGGCCAGGACCTCGCTGTCTTCGCCGATGATTTGAAACGCGACGCGCTTGCCGCGGTCCCGGCGCCAGAAACTGCGCTCACGCGGGATTTCGAGGCGAATCCCCGGTAGCTGCGGGAGGATCTCCGCGAGTCGCCGGCGCACCTTCTCGACGTTTTCGTCGTTGACGAAACCGTCTTTCAGGTAAATCCGCGTCATGCTGTAGCGATCGCTCCACCAGCTGTAGATCGACTTCGCCATCAGCTGCTCGCGGTAGGGCTCGAGATAGTTTTCGACCAGCGTTACGACCTCCTCGCGGCGGTCGATACTCAGGTCTTCACTGAAGTCGTAGCGCACCTCGGCGTAGAGAGAATTGCGCCGGCGACTGAAGTCGACATCGATGTTGAGGAAGGGATAGACGGCGGAGGCGGCCGTCCCAATCCCGATCACGAGCGTGAGCCAGCGGTGGGCGAGCACGGCGCGGAGAAGTCGCTCGTAACGCTCCTCTAGCCAGACCATCCAGCGCTCCCGCGGTCGGGGCTTCGGTCGAATGAACCACGAGGTCGCGAGGGGGATGAGCGTCTGGCTGACGAAAAGTGACGCGAGGAGCGTGACGCAGACGGTGAGTCCGATCTCCTTGAGCGGAATGCTCATCTCGCTCGGTTTGTTGAAGATCGTCGGAAGAAAAACGATCACCGATGTCAGGGTCGCCGCGATGACGGCGAGCGAAACCTCGGCCGATCCGCGCCGCGCCGCCGTTTTTCGGTCTTCACCGCGCTCTTGATGGCGAAAAATGTTCTCGATAACGACGACGGCGTTGTCGACGAGCATCCCGATCCCGACGATGAGGCCGAGCAGCGTGAGAGTGTTCAGGTTTCGACCCTGCACCCAAACGATCCCGCAGGTCACGACGAGCGAGAGGGGGATCGAGAGAACGGAGATCACGGTCGTCGAGAACCGCCGGAGAAACACGTAGAGAACGATCGACGCGAGGATCGCGCCGAAGACGCCGGAGAAGAAGAGCTCGCGAAGCGTTCGGCGAATCTCTTTCCCTTGGTTGAAGCGCGTGAGAAACGTCACTCCGCGGAGCTCCGGATCGTCGTCCATCGCAGCGATGCGCTTCTCGAGCGCGGCGCAGACCTCGACGGCGTTCGCCTTGGCTTCCGCGCTCACCGTGATGCCGATGGCGAACTTGCCGTCGAGATGCCGGCCGAATTCGAGCGGCGGCTGCGCGTAGATCACGTCGGCGACGTTCTCGAGGCGGAGGCCGTCGTCGCGGATCACGAGACGTCGGATCTGATCGATCGACGTGAAACTCGCCAGAGTCCGCAGCGTGTATCGCCGCGGCCCCTCGACGATCCGTCCCAGCGACTCGTTGAAGTTGTTGCTGGCTAGCACCTGAGCTACGTCGCGGACGTCGATTTGGTGGAGCTCGAGATCCGCGATGCGGAGATTGACGAGAACTTCCTTTGGTTCGACTCCGTCGAGCCGCACCTGCGCGACGCCAGGAACGCGCTGGAGCGGACGCACGATGCGTCGCTCGAGCGTGTCGTAGCTCTCGCTGAGATCGACCTCGGAGCTGAGCCGAACTTCGAGGATCGGATCATCGGCTTCACGACTGTGCCAGTGGTCGCTCACCTCGATGTCGCCGATGTCGTCCGGGAGCTCGCGTCGGACGCGGTCGATCTTTTCCCAGATTTCAACGCGAGCGAGGTAGAGGTCGGTGTCCCAGCTGAACTCGAGGCGGAGCGTGGCGCCATCGTCGCTGCAGCGCGAGTAGAGCTGGCGGAGACCGCCGACGCTGCCCAGTACATCCTCGAGCGGTCGGGCGATCATCCGCTCGACTTGATCGGGTGAAGCGGAAGGATAGGGAACGCGGACGAACACCTCGGGCTCCTCCATATCGGGAAGGAACGCGAGGGGGAGGCGCGCGACGGCGACGGCACCGAGAACCGCGATGCTGACGAGGAGCATCAGGGTTGTGACGTGGCGGCGGATCGCGAGCTCAGGAAGCGTCATCGCTCAGCTCCACGGGAGATTCGCTCTCGCAGGCGACGTGCGACGGAACGAGGGCGTAGACGGCGGGAATGACGATGAGAGTCAGTCCCGTGGCGAGAATCAATCCCGACGCGACCGTAATCGCGAGCGGCGCACGAAGTTCCGCGCCGTCCCCCCACGCGATGGCCATCGGGAGAATCCCGAGCACGGTCGTGAGCGTCGTCATCACGATCGGGCGGAGCCGGATGTGACCCGCTTCGATGATCGCCGCCATCTTTGCTGCTCCACGCGCGCGAAGGCGGCGGATGGTGTCGACGAGGATGATCGAGTTGTTGACGACGATGCCGACGAGCATCACCGAGCCGATGAGAACGATGACGCTGATCGGAGTCGACGTCGCGTGGAGTCCGGCCGTGACCCCGATCAGAGCGAGCGGGACGGTGGCGAGGACGATGAGCGGATGGAGGAACGACTCGAACGTCGATGCCATGACGAGATAGACGAGGAACACGGCGAGGAGGAGAGCGAAGCGCAAGCTCGCGAACGAGACCTGCATCTCGCGATTTTGTCCGCCGACCTCCGTCGAGAGCTTCTCCGGCGGCTCGTGGTTCGCGAGGAATGCCTCGACATCGTTGATCGCCGCGCCGAGGCTGCGCCCGCGAACGCTCGCCGTGATCACGGCGGCTCGCTGTTGTTGCACGCGGTGGACCTCCGCCGGGCCGCGATCGAGAACGACGTCCGCCCACGTGAGGAGGCGGGTGGGGGCGTTCTCCGCACCGGGAACGATGAGGCGTTCCACGTCGCCGACGGAGGCGCGATCGCTCGCTCGATTCCGGATGCGGATGTCGATCTGTCGATCCTCTTCCTTGAATCGCGTCGGCACGACGCCGAGGACGCGATTCTTGAGCGTCGCCGACATCGGCGCGATATCGAGATTGCTCGCGGCAAGGCGGTCGCGGTTGAACGCGACCTGGAGCTCCGGGTTCCCTGCTTCGAGAGAGGAGCGAACGTCCACCAGCCCCGGAATCGCCGCGAGCGATTCTGCGAGATCGACCGAGTAGGCGCGGAGATCGTCGAGCTCTTCACCGAACACGACGACCTCGATCGGCGTTCGCAAGCTGAAATACGACGGACGGCCGAACTTGATCTCGAGGTCGGGAACATCGGCGAATTCGTCGCGAAGAGACGCGATCACCGTCTCTTCCTCGGCGGCCTCGACCTCGTCGTTGAGAACGAAGTTGAGCTGCCCCAAGTGTTCACCGCGAGTATTGAGCGACATGCCGCCGGCCACGAGGCGACTTCCCGCGGTCGAGTACGTGTTGGCGATCGCCTCGTGCTTCGCGGCGGCGGCATTGAGTTCGCCGATCGTGCGGTCGCTCGCCTCGAGGGAGGTTCCCTCCGGGAGATTGACCTCGAAGTAGAACTTCCCTTCGCGAAGCTGCGGAATCAGTTCCTGACCGAGAAACTGAAGCGACCAGATCGACAGGAAGAGGCAGGAGAAGGCCAGCAACACCGTCGCAAAGCGCAAGCGGAGCGCGAGGCGGAGGACGCGATCGTAGAGGCGCGAAAGAACGCCGAGAGTCATCGTCTGCGACTTCGCCGGGTCGTTCAGCGATTCGGAATCCGGGGCATTTGCCGTGGCCGTCGCCGATCGGCGGCGCGAGCCCGCTGCGCTCAGCATCGGGATCACGGTAATCGCGACGGCGAAGGAGGCGAGGAGACTGATCGTGACCGTCCAGGCCTGGTCGCGAAACATCTGGCCCGCGATTCCTTCGACGAACACGATCGGAAGGAACACTGCGACCGTCGTCAGAGTCGAGGCCGCGACGGCGGCGCCCACCTCCGAGGTTCCCGTGACTGCGGCCGAGCGGATATCGAGGCCTTGCTGACGGTGCCGGAAGATCGACTCGAGGACGACGATCGAGTTGTCGACCAGCATGCCGATCCCGAGGGTGAGTCCGCCGAGCGACATCAGATTGAGCGAGATGTCCGCCCGGTACATCACCATGAACGTCGCGATCACGGAAAGCGGGATGGAAAGGCCGATGATCAGCGTACTGCGGAGATCTCGGAGAAAGAGAAAGAGGACTGCGATCGCGAGCAGACCCCCGACGAGCGCGGCGTCGCGAACTCCGTCGACCGCGGCTTCGATGAAGTGCGACTGATCGAAGAGCACCACGAGCTCATGGCCTGGAGGGAGCTTGCGCTCCCACTCGTCGAGTTTCTCGCGGATCCGGTGAGCGACGTGAACGGTGTTCGCGTCGCCCTCCTTGTAGAGGGCGAGCTCGACCGCCTCGACGCCGTTGAGTCGCGTGATCTCGACGCGGTCCTTGGCGCCTCGACTGACGGTCGCAACTTCGCGGAGGCGAACCGAGGCGGATCCCTGCTGCCAAACGATCAGGTTCTCGATCTCTTCGAGGTCGTCGAACTCGTTGATCGTCCGAATGAGGTATTGCTCGTCTCTCCCGCGAAGCGCCCCGCCGGGGAGGTTCAAATTCGAGGCTTCGACGACCTGGCGGATGCGGTCGATCGGAATCTCGAGCGCCGCGAGGCGTTCCTGGTCGATCTCGATCTGGATCTCTTCCTCGAGTCCGCCCTTCACCTGGGCGGAGGCGACGCCCTTGATCGTCTCGAAGTCCGTCTTCACCTTGTGCTCGGCGAAGTATCGCATCGCGCGGAGATCCTCTCCGCCCGCGAGCGCCAAGCGGACGATGGGATCGAGCGAAGGATCGAAGCGAAGGACGATCGGATCCTCGGCTTCGTCCGGAAGGATCAGTCGGTCGAGCTTCTCGCGAACCTCCATCGAGAGGAGATCCATGTTCGATCCCCACTCGAACTCGAGCGTGACCTCGGACGCTCCCGACCGCGACACCGAGTGGATCGACTGGAGGCCGCGCAGCACTCCGACCGCTTCTTCGACCGGCCGAGTGACGAGATTCTCGACCTCCTCGGGCGCCGTGTCGGGGAAATCCGTCTGCACGGTGATCGAGGGGTAGGAGAGATCGGGAAAGAGCTCGAGCGCGAGACGCGAGAATCCGACGGCGCCGAACGCGACGACCGCGAGCGCGGTCATCGTCACGGTGACGGGTCGTCTCACCGCGAACGAGACGATCCTTCGCATCACTCGGCCTCAGCGGCGGGGGGCGGAGTGAGCTCCGCGGTGAGAATGGCGAGCTTCGCTCCGTGCTTGAGGGAGCGTTGTCCTTTGACGACGACGGATTCTCCCGGGCGGATCCCGCTCAGAATCTCGACGCTCTGCGAATCGGAGAATCCGACCTCGACGATCCGTCGCTCGGCCGTCGTCGCAGCTCCGTCTTCTTCTCGCACGGCCACGTACGCGATCTGGTCGCCCTTGTCCGGGAACACCGCCCCGCGCGGGACGAGCACCGTGTCCGCGTGCGTCTCCGTGACGATCTTCACCTGCGCGAAGTCGCCGGGCCGGATTCCGTCGGGGTACTCGGGCACCTCGATCGTGACCTTGATGGTTCCCGTCGACGGATCGATCACCGGACTGATGAGGGTGATCGTCCCGCGGAGTCGCTCCCCCGTGCTGTCGAGAACGAGCTCGACGGTCTGCCCGAATTGAAGCTGCTGAAACTCCTTCGCCGGCACGTGGACGCGCGCGAGCAATGGGTCGAAATCGGCGACCGCGAAGAGAGGGGTCCCGACGTTCACGGTTTGGCCCTCTTCGACGAGTCGTTCGACGATCCGTCCGCTGAGAGGTGACTCGACCTGGGCGTAGGAAAGCTCGAGGCGTGCGAGTCCCTCGTCCGCCTTCGCCGTTCGAAGGTCGTTCCGCGTCTGATCGAGCTCCTCGCCGGTGACGAGATCCGGCGAATCCTCGATTCGCCTGAGCTGCGTCTCGAGATGCTCTCGCTTCGCCGCCGCCTGCTCGACCTTGAGCTGGAACTCCGCGTCGTCGATCCGGAGAAGCGCATGCTCGAGCTGCACGTCGTCACCCTCCTCGACGAGGAGCTCGCGGACGATCCCGGGCACTCGAGCGAGCACCTGGGCTCGACGCTCGGCTTCGAGCGTGGCGGTTGCGCTGTAGTAACTCGAGATCGAGCCGATGACCGCGTCCTCGACGGCGACGGGAATGGCACGCGCGGAACGGGCGGCTTCGGCAGTCGAGCCCGGGCGAGTGCCGGTCGGCGGCTCGCCGCCGGCGCTCGGCGAACAGGCGCTCAGAAAAATCGCCGCGAGGAGCGCGACCGCGACGGCGGAAGTCGGTCCCCTGCGGACGACGAACGAGTTCCACATGACACTGTTCATGGAGGCGATTCTACCTTCTCGGCTGGATTCTCTTCACGCCCTCTCGTCTCTCGTCTCCGAGGACGTTCGGGACCGGAAACGGACGCTCGCCGAGGCGGACTTCGCAACCGAGCGCGGCGGACTCGAGCCGAAGTCGCCCGTACGGCGAACACGCGGCGAACTGCATCGTCCGCGCCGCTCCCCGAGCCGGCGTGACAGAGATTGGAGGCCCCGGGACCCACGAGTTTTTTCGGATTCCCCGTGGGGAACGAGGCGGGCTCACGGACGACTGCGTCCCGAGGTGCGATAACCCTCGAGAATCACCTGCAGTCGATCGGCGATCTCGGGTCGCTCGCGCGCCCGATTGAGGGTCTCGCTCGGGTCTGACGCGAGATCGTAGAGCTGAACTTCCGTGCCGTTCGGGGACTTCGCGGGATCGACGCGCCGCGGCGCGGAGAAGCCTCCCGACCCCAGCCCGAGAATCAATTTCCAGCGGCCATCGCGGATCGCGAACATGCCGTCGAGCGAGTGGTGGACGATCGTCCGCCGCGGCCGCTCCGGGACGCCGCCCTCGAGCCTTGCGAGGAAGCTGAAGCTGTCTTCGCCGCTGTCCGGCGGGAGCGCTTCGCCGAGAAGCTCGGCGCACGTCGCAAAGATGTCGGTCAAGCAGACGAGCTGATTCGAGGTCGTCCCCGGTCGAACTCGTCCGGGCCAGCGTACGAGAAAGGGCACGCGGTGCCCGCCCTCCCAGATGTCCGCTTTCTGACCGCGGAGATGTCGGTTCGCACGGTGTCCGAACTCGTCGATGTCTCGTTGATACCAGTGCGCGCCGTTGTCACTAGTGAAGACGACGAGCGTGTCGTCTTGGCGGCCCGCGCTTTCGATCGCGGAGAGAACTCGACCGACGGCCGCATCGACGTGCACAACGAAGTCGCCGTAGTATCCTGCGCCGCTCGTTCGGCGGAACGACTCGTGGGGGAGCCACGGCGTGTGCGGCGCCGTGAGCGGTAGATAGAGAAAGACCGGCTGCGCCGGCGATCGTCTCGCCGTGAGGACGTCGATCGCTTCGTCGGCGAGTCGATCGAGTACGTCCGCGTGACGAAATCCCGGTGCGATTTTTCCCTCCCGCCAATAGCCACCGCCCTTTTGCCGTCGGTGAGCGCTCTTCTCGATGCGCGTTGACAACTCTCCGACGGCGCTCTCGTCCTTCACGTAGAGGTAAGGGGGAATGTCGAGTGACGACGGGATTCCGAAGAAGGAATCGAATCCGATCGAGATGACTCCCGGTCGGAGCGGCTTCGTGTAATCGGTCGCCTTGGCGTCGCCGAAGCCGAGGTGCCACTTTCCGACGCATGCGGTGCGGTAGCCCTTCGCTCGAAACAGCATCGGGAGAGTCGTCCGCTCCGGCGCGATCAGGCTCGGCGATGTTCCCCAGAGAACGCCGCTCTTCAGGCGAGTTCTCCAGCAGTAACGTCCCGTGAGGAGCCCGTACCGGGTGGGGGAGCAAACAGCGGATGGCGAATGCGCATCGAGGAAGCGCATCCCCTCGGCCGCGAGTCGGTCGAGATTCGGCGTCGGGATCTTCGATGCCGAGTTGTAGCAACCGAGATCGCCGTAGCCGAGGTCGTCCGCAAGGATGACGACGACATCGGGACGATCGGTTTCTGCGCCGGCGCCGATCGGGATGACCAGGAAGAGAACGAGGGCGAAGAGCGAGTTCCGAAGCATGTGGGGTACCGCTGGTTTTCGGGCGTTCGTGAGCTTCCGGCGCGATCCCGGATTCGTCCCGAGCATCGGTCCGTGGTGCGGCGAGCGGCCGTAGGGGGAGCTGACGAAGACGTGGCCCGCGCTGACCGAACCTCTGGTTCTAACACAGCGAGGATCAGGGTGGCGACACATCCGATGCGCGGATTCCAGCCCGCGGTCGAGCCGTGCACTCGCGGCCGGATCGAACACGGCGCGAGGAGATCATCGACGGCGAACGTCGGTGCGGCTGAGTTCCGAGAACGAAGCGCGACCGGTACGCCCTAGGACTTCGTTCCGGACCGAAGGCCGACGAGACCGAAGAAAAGGGAAGCTGCGCACCCGCGCTCCCCCTAGCAATCCCCCCGCAGTCGATTCTCGCGCCCTCGAGGTTCACTTGACCCCGACGTCCACTCCCGCTCGTACTCCCTCCCGGCGAAAGCGCCGCCGGAAGCGCGCGCACGCTCCGTCCGCGGCGCCGAACACCGGCCGACGCCGCCTCCATCGTCTGCGCGGATCCGCCGTAATCCTCTGGATGCTCCTTGGGGTCGGAGTGTTTTTCTGGCGGGTTCTTCTTACGCCATCCCAGTTCTACCAGGGCGACACTCACGCCCTCCTCTACCCGATGAAGGAGCTCCTCGCGCGGGAGTTTTCACTCGGGCGCTGGCCGCTTTGGGACCCGCACTCGCTCTGCGGCTATCCGCTACTCGGAAGCTACATCTCCGGCGCGTTCGCACCGCAGAATCTGCTCTACTTCGTGCTCCCCTTCGGCGTCGCGTTCAAGCTGCTCATCGTCGGGAAACACATGCTCGGCGCGATCTTTCAGTACGCGCTCCTTCGCACTTGGGGAATCGGTCGAGTCGCGTCGGCCGCTGGCGGAGTCGCATTCGCGCTCAGCGGCCCTCTCCTCTCGATCAGCGCTTACGTCAGCTTCGCCTTCGAGTGCATTCCTCTCCTCGTGTTCGTTACCTGGCGCGTAGCGGAATCCGTGGACCAACGCGGCCGCGCGACGCTCTCGCGCTGGCTCGCTGCGGTTGCGGCGTTCGCCTTTGTCTTTCTGCAGGGGGATCTCCAGACGGCGTACACGGGCGCGGCCATCGCCGTCCTCGCCCCGATGTTCGCCGCACGGCGATCCTGGCGCACGAAGCTTCACGCCGCCGGCTCGAACCTCGCGGCCGGTTGCGTGACACTCGCGCTCGTCGGCGTACAGCTCCTTCCCTCGGCCGCGGTACTCGCCGATTCCGATCGAACTCACCTCGGCGACGAGCGCTTTGCCCACTCGCTCAGCATCGGTCAGCTCGCGGAGTTCATCGATCCGCGGGGCCTCGGAGAGCGCGCGTTCGCGACGGACTTCATCGCGTGTAAGTATCTGGGCGCGAGCGTTGTCATCCTAGCGGCCATCGGTCTCCTGCTCGCCTGTCGCCGCGGGGCCGGAAAGCGTCGGCGCGCGGCGCTGCTTCTCGTCCTCGGTGCGGGCGCATTCGTCCTAGCGCTCGGACGGAACGTTCCGCTCGTCGGTGCGCTCAGCGAGTGGATCCCGGGGATGTCGCTCTTCCGATATCCGCAAAAGTGGATCGAGTTGCTTTCGTTCGCCGTCGCCGGCATGGCAGCGCTCGGCATCGCCTCGATTGCGCGCGGGAACTGGATTCGTGCGGCCGGCCTCCTCATCGTCGTCACTCTCGATCTCGGATTCGGCCTCAGTCCTTTCCTCAGCGCGCGGCTCGTCGACGGGAACGCGTACGGCGAGGCGTCGCAACTCGATGTTGCTTCGGTCGTCCCGTCGTTCGATCCGTCGCAGCGGATTCTTCGCTTCCCGTCAGACGGTGCCATCGGTGGCTTCCGCGAGCTTCCGGATGCCGATCCGAAGCACGACCGGAGCGCGCGGATCGCATGGAACCAATCCACGCTCCTCGGCAATTCGGCCTCGCGCTCCGGGCTCCGGCGAGTGTCCGGGATCACGTCGTTTCGCTACGACGTCGTCGAGGCGCTCTGGGAGTCTGCCGCGGAGAGCGGACGCGTCGGACGGCTGGCCGATCTCTTCGCCGCGGAGTGGCTCCTCTCGTCGGAGGTCGAGCTCGAAGACCCCCGGGTGCGCGCGATCGGGCTCGTCACGAAACGCGCGCGCCGGTGGACCATCCCTACGACTCATGGTGACGTCGTTCTTGTGGAGCGTGAGACCGCTCTCCCGCGCGTCCACGTGACGACGGAGATCGAAGGCGTGCCGGATCGCACCGCCGCGATTCAGCGCTTGCTCGATGCTTCGTTCGACCCGAAGGCCGCCGTCGTCGTGCTCGATGCCGACGCGGCGGAGCTCCGCGGCGAGGGGACGGTCAAGGGGTCCGCGCGCCCCGCCGCCGGTCGCGCGTCCGTCGCGGTGGAGTCGCCGACGGAGGTCGTCGTCGACGTGAAAGGGAACCGCGGCGGCGGCTTCCTTCTTCTCAGCGATACCTTCGATCGGGGATGGCGAGTGAGCGTGAACGACGAGCCGGTCCGGATGGTGAGAGGGAATCTCTACGCTCGCTGCGTCGCGGTGCCCGACGGCGACTCCGTCGTCCGCTTCACCTATGCACCGGGCTCGTTTCGCTGGGGACTCGCGCTGAGTGCGCTCGCGATCGTCGGCCTGGCGGTGGGCATCGCTCTCCGAGTTCGGCGTCCGTAGACGCGTCGATCGGGGGTGGTGCTGGTCGCGCTGCGAGTTCGAAACATTCGCCGAACTCCGGCTGACTTCCGCCCGGCGGCTGCCCTCTGGTAGATTGGGAGGACCCGGAGCACGGCTCCGAGATCGCTTCTCGCGCCGCCCATCTCCCCACCGAGGACGGAATCCATGAATCAGGGACGCTCTACGACTCGCCGGCGATTTCTCTCCGCGTCGCTCGCCGCCGCTGCCGCCCCGCTCTACGTGCCCGCGCGGTTGCTCGGTGACGACGCGCCGAGCAAGAAGATCACGGTGGCGTTCATCGGTACGGGAAACAATGGGACGAACTGGCTCCGGCCGTTCCTCGGCGACGCGCGCGTCCGAGTCGTCGCGGTGTGCGACGTCAATCGCGAGGGTGGTGGGTATTGGGGCGGGACGGTCCGCGGGCGCGAACCCGCGCGGAAACTCGTCGACGAGTTCTACAAGGATAAGAGCTGCGCGGCGTACGAGGATTTTCGCGACGTTCTCGAACGCGACGACATCGACGCGATTTACATCGGAACGCCCGATCACTGGCACGCGCACATCGCGATCGCCGCCGCGGATCGGAAGAAGGATGTCTACGGGCAGAAGCCGCTCTCGCTCACCGTCGCCGAGGGGAGGGCGATGGTGAAGGCGGTCCAGCGGAACAACATCGTTTGGCAAACTGGAAGTCAGCAGCGCTCGGATCGGAACTTCCGCCGGGCCTGCGAGCTCGTACGAAACGGTCGCATCGGAAAGCTCCACACGGTGCGATGCGGACTTCCGGGCGGAACTCCGGACTACGGGAAGACGGCGCACCTCACGAAAACCGTCCCCGTTCCGAATGGATTCAATTACGACCTTTGGCTCGGGCCGGCCCCGGAGGCCCCGTTTTGTCCGGCGCGGGTCGGCGTGAATTTTCGCTGGGTGCTCGACTACTCGGGCGGCCAGCTCACCGACTGGGGCGGACACCATCCCGACATCGCACAATGGGGGATGGGAACGGAAACGTCGGGGCCCGTCGCGATCAAGAACGCGCGAGGGTCGTTCGCCGACGGGCCGGTTTACAACACGGCGACGGACTACTACTTCGAGTGCGAGTACGCGAGCGGCGTGAAGCTGATCATCAGCGACAAAGAGCGCGGCGGCGTCACCTTTGAAGGGACGGATGGCTGGGTGTGGGCGACTCGCGGGCGACACGACGCGGAGCCGAAGTCCCTTCTCAAGGAAGAGATCGGGCCGAACGAGATCCACCTGTACCGAAGCGACAACCACGTGAAGAACTTCATCGACTGCATGGTGTCGCGAAAGGAGACCGTGGCGCCGATCGAGATCGCGCACCGTTCGATCACCCTCGCTCACCTCGGCAATATCGCGCTTCGGACCGGACGTGATCTCAAGTGGGACCCCGTCGCGGAGCGCATCGCCGACGATGAGGGCGCGAACGCACTCCTCTCGCGCGAGTATCGCGGACCGTGGCGGATCTGACTCGGGCGAGAGGGATCGCGTCGTCGACCGATCGCTCGTCGCGCCCGGAGGTCTGCGTTTCCCTCGCGCTCCTCTTCGCGTTCTCGGCGGGTGCGAGTCTCCGCGCCCAGGAGTGGAAGCGGAAGGAAGGGCGAGAGGACATCGTCGACATCGTCGTTGCGGGAAAGGCGGAAGCGACGGTGGAACGCGTCGAAAAATGGTTCGCGGCCGAGCCCGAGCGCACCGAGCCGCTCTTCGTGCTCGCAGCGGCGCACACGGCGCTGGGGGAGCTCGGTGCGGCGGTCAACTACGCGCGGCGTGCGCTCGCGGCGGGCGTTCCGGCCGAGCGTTTTTTCGCGGGACCGGCCGAGCTCGTCGGGCGGCTCGTCGCGACGCCGGAGTTCCAGCGCGCAGTGAACGGCGAGACACCGGTTCTCCTCCACGGACCGATGGTCGGCTCCGTCACGGAGTCGTCGGCGCGGTTTTGGGTGCGGACAACGCGCGAGATTTCGGTCGGTGTCGTTCTGCGTGCGGTCAACTCTGCGAGCGAGACGGGCGGCGGCGCGGCGGAGAGTGTTTCGGCCGAGGTGTTCACCAAGGCCGAGCGCGACCGTACTGCGGTCGTGACTGCGGGAGGGCTTCGACCGGATACGGAGTACGAGTACTCGCTCGTCCTCGACGGAGAGCGCCAGACCGTTCGTCATCGGCTCCGGACCTTCCCACCGGCGGGACGACCGGCTCGATTCGCCGTTGCGTTCGGTGGCGGTGCCGCGTTCACACCGGAGCGCGAGTACGTGTTCACGACGATCGCCGGTCGGAAGCCGGTCGCGTTTCTTCAACTCGGCGACAATGTGTACATCGACGAACCGGAGAGCCGCGTCGTGCAGGAGTACTGCTACTACCGCCGGCAGTCGTCGTCGGCCTACCGCGGGCTCGTCGCCTCGACGTCCATCGCCGCGATCTGGGACGATCACGACTTCGGCGACAACGATTGCTGGGGCGGCCCCGAGATCGAAACGCCGCCGTGGAAGCGGGACGTCTGGAATACCTTCCGCAACAACTGGAACAACCCCTCGTACGGCGGCGGCCGCGCGCAGCCGGGTTGCTACTTCGACTTCGAGATCGGCGACGTGCACTTCATCCTGCTCGACTGCCGGTACTACCGGACCGCACCGAACGCGCCGGGGCCGCGATCGATGCTCGGGGCGGCGCAGAAAAAGTGGCTCTTCGATCGGCTGAAGTCGTCACGAGGGACGTTCAAGATCCTCACGAGCTCGGTTCCGTTTTCCCAGGGCACGAAGCCCGGCAGCAAGGACACGTGGGACGGTTACGCGGAGGAGCGCGAGGAGATCTTCTCGTTCATCGCCGAGAACCGCGTCGACGGAGTCGTGCTCGTAGCGGCGGATCGCCACCGCTCAGACGCCTGGCGAACCGAGCGACCGAGCGCGTATCCCCTGTACGAGTTCATGTCGTCGCGACTTACGAACTCGCACGTTCACCGCGTGTTTCCGCAGTCACTCTTTGGCTACAACGAGAAGTGCTCGTTCGGGATGCTTG
Source organism: Planctomycetota bacterium (assembly GCA_965223845.1). Lineage (GTDB taxonomy): Bacteria > Planctomycetota > UBA8108 > UBA8108 > SXIK01 > CBDCXR01. The sequence goes on from CBDCXR010000004.1 coordinate 1,408,524, forward strand.
CGTTCGATACGACGATCGACGATCCCGAAGTGCGCTACACGATCGTCGATCTCGACGGGCGGGACATCTACTCGCTCACTCTGCGGCGGAGCCAGCTCGCGGTGCCCGAGGATTCGGGGGCGCAGTAGCAATCGGTCGAGGGGCGGATCAGGCGCGGCCGGGCCGCTCTCGCGCGAGATCGACGCGCAGGGTGCGGCCTTCGAACTCGGCGCCGTTGAGAGCTTCCATCGCGGAAGACGCGTCCGCCATCTCTACGAATCCAAATCCGCGTGAACGGCCGGTCTCGCGGTCCGACATGACCGTGACCGACTCGACCTCACCGTACTGCGAGAACAGCTCGCGGAGGCTGTCTTCGTTCGTCGAGTAGGAAAGGTTTCCGACGTAGAGTCGCTGACCCATGAGGCTAAGAACTCCTTCGGAGCTCCGCCCGATCGCAGAGGAGCGGAGCTTCGGCCTGGGCCGTCCCGGCCGCCGCCGCCGGAAGGCGGCGAATGCCGGCGAGGCCCTCGAACGGGGGGCGGCGCGCTAGTAGTGTCGTCCCCGGGAGGAACGGCGCAGTGTCGCGGCGGGACCGGGCGGGGCGTCGCCGGATCCGCGTCATCGATTGCGCCACGCATCGAGTTCAGCACAACGTTAGGGTGGGAGCAAGTCGTATGTGGGCTCGAGGCGGTGTTGGGGCGGGGCGCACGATCTCGGGCGATGTGTTCCCTGAGGTCGGCCACGAGCGGGTCCGCCGCTCGATTCTCTCCGTCGACCGCGAGCCTCGCGTAGTCCGAACCGTGTCCCCGGCACCGAGCGCTGGGGGCGCTCAGTCCTCGCCGGTCCTCGAGCGCAAAGCACCCTCCCGGGGGCGAAAGCAGCCACTCGAGAGGCGCGTCCCGGTTCGGATTTCGGCGCGGGGAATGTTAAGAAAAGGGCGCTTGCTCGCAATCCGGGCGGAATCCGCGCCGCACCCGCCATGATGATTCGGCCATTCGGAGGAGCGCGAATTGGGGAACGACGCGTCGAACAACCCGAAGCGGGCGACGCTAGGAGAGTGGATGAGCGCGGTCATCGGCGTCGCGGTCTCCTCGTTCGGTCTGATCCTAGCGTTTGCTGGACTGACACTCCGCCTCGACTACGCAGGGGAATCGCGGGACCTCGTGCCGGCCGACCTGTTCGTCGGACTCGTTTGCGCGACGGGGACGTTTTTCGTAATTCTCGCCGTGGACGATCTGCGTGGGCCGTGGCGTCGCCCCATGATCGCGCTTGTGCTGGCGGGAGTCGTGTTCGCGCTCGTGAGCGCGGGGCTGATCAAGCTTCACCATTCGCAAGACGTGGCGCGAGGGTGGACGGGGTGACCACCTCCGACGAGACGAGTGACCATGCAAGGAACAAACGGACTCACGGTGGAGGCAGTGGGTCGTTTGGCACTCGTCTGCAAGTGGGGGGATTCGAACCCTCGACGTTCGGTTCGCCCGCGCTGGTCTGACCGCCTACGGGCAGCCGGCGGATCGTTCGCAGATCATCAGATCGACGGTGGGGTCGACGCCGCAGACGTGAGTCCCGGGGAGTGGGATCGCATCGCTCCCGAGAAAGAGAACACGCAGAGTGGTGACCGCGTCGGCAAGCGTGATCCAACCGTCGTCGTCGGCATCGGACGCGTCGGCGCAAACAGGGTCGCGCGCACGAAGGAACAAGAAGTCGATTGTAAAGAGAGCGTCGGCGATATCGACCGCGCCATCCGCGTTGGCATCGCCGCGGCGGAATTCGACGCCTTGGTACGATCCCGCACCGCCCGAAGATCCCGCGCACCGCCCATTCGGCCGGCAGTTCGCGGAGCAACAATCCTCGTCGATCGCGCACGGATCGTTCTTTTCGCCGCACGGAGGCGCCTGACAGCCTGGATCGGACGAGCAGACGGCCTCATCGCAGTCGACGAGCCCGTTGCAGTCGTTGTCCACGCCGTCGCCACAAACTTCCCCCGGACCGGGAATCGACGGATCTCCGTCGTCGCAGTCTCCGCCACAGGGCGCCGCGTCGACTCCGTCCCCGTCGGCGTCGACCGCGCAGTCGGGGTCCGCGCAGTCGGCCAGTCCGTCGCCGTCGTCGTCGACGCCGTTCGTACAATTCTCGGCGGGCGGTCCGGCGACGAACCGATACGACGCGACGAAGGCGTCGTCCGACCCACCACCGAAGGTCGCCTGGATCGCATCCGGCGTCACGGGAAAGGTGGACGAGCTCGTCGATCCCGCCACCCGGACTCGGGTCGTCCCTGCCGGGTCCCCAGCGAGCGTCGATAGCGCGATGCCTCCGCCACGCTCGCCGGACGCGCCGCCAAGAAACGTCGCATGCACGACGGCGCCCGCGTCATTTAACCGGGCTACGAACGCGTCCCCTTGTCCGTTGTGGGAACCGTCCTCCGCGTCCGACGTCACAGAAAAATCGGTCGAATTCGTCGTACCGAGAGCGAACACTCCGCCCGACGAATCGACGGCGAGATCCTCGACGCTCTCCGCGTTTGACCCGGCGAGCGCGGTCGTGTGAAGGATTGCCCAGCCAGCGTCCGGATCTAGCCTCGACACGAACACGTCGTCCTGCCCCAGATTCGGCCCCGCTGCTCCCGGAAAATCGTCCGAGTCGGTCCTGCCGCCGAGCCAAACGTCGCTTCCCTCTACTGCGATCGCCGAGGCGCGATCCGACTTGGACCCTCCGATGTATTTCGCCGTCGCCACGTTCGTCGCGCCCGCAGCGAGCAGCTCGACGACGACGAGGACGCCGTCCTCCCTTCCCCCGACCGTCGACCCGTCCGTTACGGGAAAGTCGTCCGACGTCGAATAGCCGGCGATGTACGCCCGCCCCGCGTCGTCCACGGCGAGGCCATGGCTCCCGTCGTCTTGGTCGTCGATACCAAATCCACCGATCACAGTTGCATGCTCGAGTACGAGATCGGGCGAAAACACGCAGAGAAAGAGATCCACATTACATTTCCCGTTGGATCCGCAGCTCACCGTGCTGCCGTCGGTCGTCGGAAACGGACAGTCGTCGTTCGGACGAGTGTTCGTGCGACCGCTAACGTAGACCCGCCCACTCCCGTCATGGATGGCAAGCGAACCCACTCGTTCGAGCGTTCCGCTCGCCCGAACGCGAGCTCCAGCCTCGACCGACCCGGTGGCGGCGTTCAGCCGGATGACGAACGGGTCGCGACTCGTCCCGGCAGCATCGGGGTCCGGACACGCCGCGAAGGATTGGAGTCCGGCGACGTTCGCACCTGTCCAACCGGCCACGTAAACGCCATTCAAACCGACGGCGATCGCAGCGGGAATCTCGACGGCGCTGCTGTCGAACATGGTCACCCAGTCCACGGCGGGGGGAGTCGCTTCCAGGTCGAGCTTGACGACGTAGGTGGCGACGTTCATCGCTGCCGGCTCGCCGAGAAACGAGCTCGATCTGGTCATTCCCGTCAAGTAGAGAAACCCGCTCGCGTCCGTCGCCGCACCGGTGCATTGGTCCTCCGCGTCGCCGCCGAGGAAGGACGAAACATCGCGCGTCACTTGGTCGGCGACAGCCGCTCGCGAAGCGAATCCGAGCCCCGAGCAGATCAGCATCAGAGCGACGAGTTGCGTCTCGCGAACGATCGAGTTCGGTCGATGAGCTAGCACGGTAGTCCGACCTCCCATTCTTGAATACCCCATCGAGGCGTCTCACCAGGTAGCGGCCTCTGCGCTACGTCTTCTAGCGAGCTCTCGAGTTCTTCGGTCCACAACGGCGGCGAGTCTCACGCGCAGGCGGCGTGCTCTTCGCAAACGAGGTCGTCCGGAGTGGGATCCTCGCCACACTCCGTCGACGGAGGCGGCAGCGCCGGTCCGTCCCCGAAGAGGAAGTTGAAGATGTAGAGCGCGTCCGCGATGTTCGTGGCCCCGTCGTCGTTGGCATCGGCGCTCTTCGAACAGCCGAACTGCCCAGACGTCCCAAACAGAATCTCGAGGACCGCGACGCCATCGGCGATGTTGAGCGTGCCGTCCGCGTTCGGATCACCGCGGCGAAACGTAGGCTCGTTCATTTGCGCCGGCGAGAGCTCGATGTTCGAAACTCGCGCCCGAACGCTCGAGAACGACTGGTCTCGTTCGTCGCCGGACCCACCCGCCGCGACTCCGACCAAGATCGTGTCGGGGAAGTCGAGGGAGACCCGATCGATCTCCGCCCACCGCTCTCCGTCGAACGAACTGAGTCCGATGAACTCATTCCCCTCCCGCCGGATTTGGACCCACGTGTCGGGCAGCCGCGCGAAGTCCCCTTTCGTCCTGGTCGATTCCCCGCTCGTTTCCTCGCGACGGAGGAATCGAAATCCGCCCACGATCCTGCGGGGGTCGAGAAGAACGCCGACGAAGCGAGCACCCGAGTCGAGATTCTCGCGCAGAATCACCCCTGCCGTCGCTTCCACGGATCCGCCCTCGACGGCCCGAACCCGGGCGGTGAGAGCCACATCTCCCGAAAGCTCTCGATAGACGAAGTGAAATCCGTCCGATACCTCCGAGCGTGAGAGTCCGGCGCCCCCCGCGCAGAGGACGAGTTCCCGCGAGTCGTCGGCTTCCTCGAAATTCGACGATCCCGCGATCAAGGGAGCTCCCACGTCCCCGGAGGTCCACGGCGCGACCCCGTGTGACGTCGGCGGGCACCCGACAATTGCCCACGCGAACGCCGACGAACACCGGTCGTTCGCGTCCGTCGCAGAGAGTGACACCAAGTGTCGGCCGGCCTCGTCGAAGCTGCGAGTGATCGTAGCCGCGCCCTTTTCGAGACCGTCGCCGAAATCCCACTGGTACTCGACGATCGGGGCGTCGTTGTCGGGATCGATGCCCGTGGCCTCGAACGTGACCTCCTCGCCCACCAAGGGGCGCTCCGGGCTCATCGTGATCTCGATGCTAGCTCCCGGACGCAGGACGTACGCGGCCTCCGCTCTCCTGGATCCCGCGACGATCGTCCCTCCAGCGACGGCGACCGTGCGCGCGAAATCGTCGTTCTGATTCTGGTCGGTCGGTGTGTGCTTTCCGACGAGCCTCCATTCGTCTCCGAGGTAGTGGTAGCTATACACCGTGCCGAACCCGCTCCCGGACTCGAACTCCGAGTGAGCCATCTCGCCGATCGCAATACGGTTCCCCTGCACAGATACACTCCCACCGAACCGGTTTGCAGATACGATTTCGGGAGCGGTCAAGGTCTGCTCCTCGACCCACTCTTCCGCGTTCGGGTCGAAACGAAAGACGTACGCACGTCGGCACGGCGAAGACGGGCGGGCGAAATCGGGCGCGCTTCCGACGACAATGACGTCGCCGTCGATAGCGAGGCCGGCTCCGAACACTTCACACTCGTCCGAGGGGCGGAGTGCGTCTTCGACGACCCAGCTCGCCGTATCGTTCTCCACTCGGCGACGCATCACCACCGCCGTTCCCGGGCTCCACGCTCCCGTGACCGCTCGATCGCCGTCGAGGACGACGTTCCATCCGAACAAGGTGGGAACCCATCCGCGGATTTCGGGGAGCTGGATCTCGTCTTCCTTGATCCACCCACCTTCGGCACGACGAAAGAAATGGACGGTATCAGTTTCGAGCTCGGTCACGGCCGCGAGCTCTCCGCTGAGCGCGGAGTACTGCCCGTAGCTCGGCTGCGTGCCTCCGGCCAGTGTCCCTTCCACGGACCAGTCGTCACTCATCTCGCTCCGGCGCCAAACGACCGGACGGGTTTCCCTCCCCCCGACGAGGATGCGATCACCGCTCAGGGAAATGGGCCCCGTAAAGTTGTTGTCTCGCGGAAGACTTGCGGACTCGATCCACTCTTCGCCACGGCGGTCGAACACGAACGTGGCAAAATCGCTGAGAACGACGAGCGTGTCATCGTCGATCGCCACGTGCGTACCGAAATCTCGCGACGCGCCGGCCGGGCTCACGCGGTCGAAGCACTCGAGTTGTCCGTACCCGGGCGCGCTGAGGAGGACACTCCCTAGCAGCGTAGCGCCCACGATCAGGTGACCCGACGTTCGTGAATCTTTTGCTCGCATGCGCGTCCTCCCGTTCTCCCTTGTCTCCGAAGCGGTGCGCTCCTCTATCCCCAACGAAATGCGCAATTCGACCGATCTGTGACGAGAAATCTCAAACTCTCGCCCCCCTCGGATCGAACGAGAGCCCGATCTCCCCTCGAGAGGCCGATCTCGCTGTCACACTTCGGCGGATTTCGGCATCATCGACGGAGGTTGCACTGAATCGAGGTCAACATGACGGACGCGAGGGAGACCTTGAGCCTGATCGAGGCAGCTCGGCGAGGCGACACTCGTGCCTACGAAAACCTCATCGAGCGCTACCGCGATCGGCTCGAGCGATCGGTGCGCTCGCGGCTCGCGAAGTTCGGTGCTAGCGCGATCCAGGCCGACGACGTTGTTCAGGAGACACTCGTCCGCGGATTCCAGGCTCTCGAGCGCTTTCGCTGGGAGGGCGACGACTCGCTCTTTCGCTGGCTGGCCGGGATCTCTCGGCGCGTCGTTCTCGCGGCTCAGCGAGAGCGCCTCCCGACATCCGATCTCGATCGAGCGAGCCAAGTCCCCGCTCGAGACGTTTCCCCGAGTCGAGCGCTTCGCCGGGAAGAGCGCTTTCTTCGTCTCAAGGCCGCTCTCCGCGGACTGAACGATCGAGACCGTGAGGTGATCCTTCTCACGCGCATCGAGGGACTCACCACGCGGGAGGTTGCAGAGCGAACCGGCCGATCGCACGACGCGGTCCGGCAACTCCTCTCGCGAGCGCTCCGGAAGCTCCGGAGCTCGTTCGGTGACACGGAGAGTCTCGCGTTTCCGAATCGCTCGCTCGACGTCGAAGGCTGCGACTCTGAGACTGGAGCTCGATGACCGATCATCCCACGGAGTTCTACCCGGAAGACGAGGACGAGATCGATCGACTCGTCGCGGACTACGTCGACCGATTCAATCTCGGCGAGACGCTGACCGCGGACCAAATCGTTGAGGAACACCCTCGCCTCGCGCCCGCGGTGATCACCCAACTCGCGACCTTTCTCGGCATCGACGGCGCAAACGAGTCGACCCATCTGCTGCGCGAAGTCGGCGACTTCAAACTGATCCGCCGCGTCGGAAGCGGCGGCATGGGAGTCGTCTACGAAGCGTGGGAAGAGTCTCTCGAGCGTAAAGTCGCCGTCAAATTGCTCCCGCCCGGCGCCGCGGCCAATGGGACGGTGTTCCGGCGCTTTCGCCGCGAAGCCCGAGCCGCCGGCCGACTCCACCACCAGAACATCGTTTCGGTCTACGCGATGGGGATCTCGCAAGGAACTCCCTACTATTCCATGGAGTTCGTGGAAGGCGAGACGCTCGCGGGGATTCTCACTCGACTCGGCGTTCCGGGCGATGCGCCACAAAGTTCGCCACCGAATCGGAGCGCAATGCTTGAAATCGTCGACTCTTTCCCACGGACGGCGGAGACCGCGCCCGCAGATCTCGATTCGGCCAGCGATGCTGCCATCCGCGCCCATTTCGGACGCACCGTCGCGTCGGCGTTCGCCGAGGTGGCACGCGGGCTCCAGCACGCGCACGAATTCGGCATCGTTCACCGCGACATCAAGCCTTCCAACCTGATCCTCGAACGAAAAGTGTCTGCGGGTGACTCTCAGGGCGGACTGCGCATTCTCGACTTCGGTCTCGCGAGACTCGAGGGCGACGAAAGCCTAACCGTCGATGGTGCGTTTCTCGGGACGCCTCGGTACATGAGTCCCGAGCAGGCCCGAGCCGCAACCGGGCACGAAGTCGAGGTCGATCGACGCTCGGACGTGTACTCCCTCGGACTCTGCCTCTACGAGATGCTCTCGTTTCGCCACCCGTTTGGTCGGAGCGCGGGCCCGCGACTCTACCGAGACGCGATCGAACGCGAGCCACCGTCTCTGGGTGCCGTCGTGCATCGCGACCTCGACGCGATCGTGGCTAAGTGTCTGCGCAAGGACCCTCGAGATCGCTACGCTTCCGCGGAGGCCCTCGCCCAAGACCTCGATCGATTCGTCCGGTGTCAGCCGATCGAGGCGAAGCCGCTACCGAAATGGCGACGCGGGATCCGCCGATTGTGGGTGGCCCGTCGGCGCCTCGCCGGCGTTGTCACGCTCATCGTCCTCGCTGCGGTCGGAGGCGCGGGCGTTATCCAGCTCCTTCAGCCCGCGGGAACGGTACGCACGCGTGTTTGGGAAGGAGACTCCCTCACCGGGTCCACCGAGATTTCGCACGACGGGCGGCGACTCGTCGCCGTCGACTGGACCGATGGAAATCTCGTTGTTCGCGATCTCGAAACCGGATCCGATTGGACCGCGGTGACGGACAACGAGAACTGGGCGACTCTCACTCATTACGCCAACAGTCCGATCATCTCGCCCGACGGCACTCGGATTTGCTTTTGGTGGGAGCCGGTCCGTGACGGGCCGGGAGAGCTTCGAGTGGTTGACCTGGACGGCGAAGCTGAGAACGACGCCGCGCCGCGACGGATCGATCCGGGCGACGCGGTGTATTACCCGCGCGACTGGTCGGCGGACGGATCTCAAGTCTTACTCGAGCGGCACGTCGTACCGGAGAACCGCGCCGGGGAGTCGACACTCTCGTTCGGTTTGTACTCGGCGTCTGAAGAATGGCGGTGCGACTTTGAGTGGAGAGCCACCGCTCACACCTACGTGGGTGCCGCCCGACTCTCGCCCGACGGTGCCTGGGTCTTTCTTACGCGCGAGGAAGAAGCATCGCCCGGGCGACGCGACCTGGTCGCAGTCCACGTTCCGACGAAAGAGGTAGTTCCGGTTCTCGAAGGACGCAGCGACGACCGTTTGTCTGACATATCTCAGGATGGCCGGCACATCGTTTTCATCAGCGATCGCGGCGGGCAGAGCGGTCTTTGGACCGCGGAGTTCGAAGCCGGACAGCTCGTCGGCGAACCCCGGTGCGTCGAAGCGACATTCTTAGGGCGAAGCGTCGGCGTCACCGCTGACGGCGCTCTCTACTACTCGGAGAGCCTAGGCGGTTCCGACCTTCTCTTTGGCGAACTCGATGCGAGTTTCGAACTCCGAATGACGGGCGTGAGACCGGGTTCTCATCGGTTCCGACGCCGCGTTTTTCAGCCGGCGTGGTCGCCCGACGGAGGGCGAGTCGCGTACCGAGTGGGTCAAATCGGGCGACTTGGACCCTGGAGTCGAGGCCCCTGGGAATTCATGTTGCTCGACGTGAAGACTCAGGTCGAAGAGTCGGTCCAGCCGATTCCTCCGTTTCCCCCGGTGTTTCGCGCGTCCGGCCCGCGTTGGTTAGACGATCAAACTCTAGTTTACTTGGACTTCCCGCAAACAGGTTCCGCTAGCCGCTTCTACGAAATCGACCTGGAGTCCCGGAAGCGACGCGTTGTCGCGGAGGTCGATTTGCGCATCCGCATGCACAATTTCTGTGTCGACCCCGTCCGCCGCTCGATCTGGTACTCGCACCCAGCTATCGGGACCTTTTGTCTACCGACGGTCGAAGACTCGATTCAGAATCCCACGCTGGACCCCATCGCGATCTCGAAGCGCGCCGGAAAGTACCCTCGGCTCTCTCCGAATGGCGAGTGGCTCGCGCTCCAATCTGACGGATCCGTCCTTGTCTTTGCGGCCGACGGCAGCGACGACGAGCCGCGCGACACGTGGTCACTCGGCGACGGTGACAATTCGAGCCATCGGATCTTTTCGTGGTGGGGGAACGAGCATCTCGTTCTTTTGACGGAAGATGAGTCCGTCTCCGCGCTCAACACGATCACGGGCGAGCGCATGAAGATCCGCGAGACCGGTACCGGAGTGAGACACTTTCTCGAGGTATCACCGGTCGACTTCAGCAAGATCGCGTTTTGCCGAGAGTTGACTCGCTTTCGTATCTCGAGACTGCACGGATTCCTGCCGTAAATGGGACCGCGCGGCGGCCGCTACGAAGAGGTCTTCTCTTCTTCCTCCGCGGCGCCCTCGAGCTTGCGCAGGGCCAACGGTGACATTTGCCCGGCTGGCAGCAGCACGCCGGCGCTCATCGTGAAGCGCAGCGCCTCGTCGACGGAAAGGTCGAGGGGGATGATGTCCGCCTTGGGGACGACGATCGTGTAGCCGGTCACCGGCGTCGGGCTCGACGGAATGAAGATCGCGACGACAGGCGAGCCAGCCTGATTCTCGATGTCGTTGAAGCCCTCGTTCGTGACGAAGCCCACGCTGTAGACGCCGTGCCGCGGGTACTCAATGGCGACGGCCTTCCCGTAGTCCATGGGGCGGCGGCCCTCGAAGAAGAACTCCGTGACTTGTTTGGCGTAGGGGTAGATCACTTTGATGATCGGGATCCGTTGGATCCACGACTCCAGGAGCCGCAGGATCTGCCGGCCCACGTACCCCTTGAAGATGAAGCCGATGATCAGGATCAGAACGACCGCGATAACCAGCCCGAGCCAGAAGGGCACGTGGGCCTCGACGCGAACGCTGAAGGCCAGCATGTCTTCGGGGGTCGCGGGGTACCCCGGCGGAGCGATCGGGTCCTCCGACAGCTGCCACTCCGGCAAGTTCCAGAGACCCTGCCAGTAGTACTCCTGCGCGAGCTCGGTGCGCAGGACGAAGCGGAGTCCCTCGTTGATGCGGCCCGCCACGTACTCGTTGAGCACGTTCCAGCAAAAGACGAGCACGCCGATCGTGAGGATCGTCGGGAGGAGGGCGGCCAGTCCGGCGAAGAACGCCCGCTTGTATTTTTGGCGGAGGGTTTGGGCCATTGCCTTCGTCCCGGTAGATTCGCGGATCCGGATTGTCCGAGGCGTCGCGCCTCAGGTAAAGAGAGCCGTTCCGCCAGCCCAATCATCGGTGAGGCGGGCGGGACACTGCACGTCTAACAGCGCCCGACGGGCCGCCGGAGGCGCCCACTGTCACGAAAGTAGACGTCCGATGCGTATCCTCTCCGGTCTGACAACCTTGGGATCCCTCCACCGCGGCAACGATTACGGTGCCGTGAGGCAGCGGATCGAGATGCAGACCGAGGGCGAGAGCTATTACTTTACCGCCAGTTTCCACGCGCTCACGACCGTCCGCGAGAAGGACCAGATGCGGGGAACGTCGCCGACGTCGCCCGCGACTACCTGGCGCTCGGGCTCGACCCGGAGCAGGCGATCCGGTGGAGTAGGAACGACGTGCCGGAGGTGTGCGAGCTGGTGTCCCGTGGGCCTCGACGGTCCGACGAGCGGGCGATCCGGTGGCTCGAGGCGAAGAGCGACGACGTCGATGCGGACAAAGCGAACGAGCTGCTCGATCGCGCCAAATCCCTTCGCGTGTATCTGCGGCGAAGCGGATTCAACGTCCAGTCACGGTTCAGTAGCAAGAAAAACGGACTTACGACCATGGTCGTAAGTCCGTTTCGTACTTGGTTGCGGGGGAGGGATTTGAACCCCCGACCTCCGGGTTATGAGCCCGACGAGCTACCAGGCTGCTCTACCCCGCGGCAGGTGTCGCACTGGCTAGTGCGAACGTCGTATCATACGCGGTTCCCGCCGCGGGTCAAGGACTCGCGCGCCGGGAACGAGCGCCGCTGGTATCCCGCTCGGTTTATCGGTCGCGGCGCGTCGTCCCAACGTGTATGCCGGCGTTCGTCGTCCGACGACGCGGCCGTCTTCTCGTGACGCAGCGCCTCGAATGACCACCGTTGCCCTCGTTCAGAAACCGGGAACGGAGCATCCCGACGTCGCGGTCGAGAGCGCCGTCCACGCGGTCCGATCGGCGGCCGAGCGCGAGGCGCAGGTCGTCGTCCTCCCCGAGCTCTTCCGCTCCCTCTACTTCCCGCAGCGCGAAGATCCTGCGCTCTTCGATCTCGCCGAGACGATTCCCGGTCCGACGACGGAGACCCTCGGCGCGCTCGCGCGCGAGCTCGAGATCGTCATCGTCGGCTCGGTGTTCGAGCGCCGCACGGCCGGTCTCTATCACAACACGGCGGTCGTCTTCGACGCCGATGGACGGCTCGCGGGAGTCTATCGCAAGGCGCACATACCGCACGACCCCGGGTTCTACGAGAAGTACTACTTCACGCCGGGCGACACACCGATCCGCGCGATCGAGACGCGGTATCTCCGCATCGCGCCGCTCGTGTGCTGGGATCAATGGTTTCCGGAGGCCGCTCGGCTTGCCGCGCTCGACGGTGCCGAGCTCATCGCCTATCCGACCGCCATCGGCTGGGATTGCGACGCTCCCGAGTCGCTTCGGCGCGCGGAACGCGACGCGTGGCGCACCGTGCAGCGCGCGCACGCGATTACGAGCGGGGTCTTCGTCGCCGCCGTCAATCGCGTGGGGCGCGAACAGTCGCTCGAGTTTTGGGGGAGCTCTTTCGTCGCGGATCCCTTCGGCCGAGTGATCGCCGAGGCGGGCACGGACGCTGAGACGATCCTGATCGCGAACTGCGACCGAAGAGAGATCGAGGCGACACGGCGGACGTGGCCGTTTCTGCGCGATCGTCGCCCCGATCTCTACGGCTCGCTCACGCTACGATTCGGCGCGGACGAGTCGGAGGCTCGCAACGACACCGATGCCTGAAGTCCAACCGCTGTCCGCGGCCGAGTGGGGGCGAGGATCGGTTCGCATGCCCGCGGAGTGGGAGCCCCACGACGCGACTTGGCTCGCATGGCCTCACTCGTCGGAGACTTGGCAGCACCTGCTCCCTCGCGTCACCCGGGTGTGGGTGGAGATCGCCCGCGAGCTTCGCGCCGGTGAGCTCGTCCGTCTCCTCGTTCCGGACGAACCGACCGCCGAGTCGGTCTCCGGTGCATTCGGCGGGGACCTCGACGGAATCGAGCTGGTGAAGATTCCGACGAACGACACTTGGATCCGCGACTACGGGCCGACGTTTGTCGCGTGGACAGAGAACGGCACGCGGGCTCCTCGGCTCGCAGGGTCGAGGTGGAACTACAACTGCTGGGGTGAGAAGTACCCTCCGTGGGAGGACGACGCTCGCGCCGCCGGAGCCATCTGCGCTCTGATCGGTGCGCCCTCCGTCCGCGCGCGCCGAACTCTCGAAGGCGGTGCCTTGGAGGTCGACGGCGAAGGAACTCTCCTCACGACGCGCAGCTGCGCGCTCCACTTGAATCGCAATCCGAGCTCGACGGCGAGCGATCTCGAAGCCGAGTTCGAACGCCTCCTCGGGGTCGAACGAACGATCTGGCTCGGCGGCGAGCTCGAGGGAGACGACACCGACGGACACGTCGACAACCTCGCGCGCTTCGTTCGTCCCGGAACGGCCGTCTTCGTCGCGGGCGGCGGCGCTTCCGCGGAGGATCGAGCCCGACTCCTCCCACTCGAGGAAGATCTTCGCTGCGCGCGCGACGCGCGAGGCCGGGTCATCGACCTCGTTCCGCTCCCGCTCCCGCGTCCGGTCGTACACGGCGCGCTTCGAGCTCCTGCGAGCTACGCCAATTTCTACATCGGAAACGAGGTCGTCCTCGTTCCGACGTACCGATCGCCCGCGGATGACCGCGCTCTCGGGATCCTCTGCGACCTCTTCCCGGACCGCCGCGTCGTCGGTATCGACGCCTTCGATCTCGTGTTCGGTCAGGGGTCGATCCACTGCATCACACAGCAGCAGCCCCGGATGGCGCCGCACTCGCCCGCCGGATCCGACTCCTAGCCCGAAGGAGCGAACCGCCGGGAGGCGCCTGCGGCGAACGGTCGCAGTCTCCGCTCGGGCGTCCGCCGTCGGCGGACTGCCCGTGACTCGAAAAGGGACTTTTCGGGCTGCGCGAGAGTCCCTATACTCGCGCTCTTTCTCGGACGGGCGCGCGTCGCGCGATCGGGCGCGCCGTGCCAACGACGCAGATCAGGAAGGCGACCGGATGGCCGGAGACACGAAAGCTCCCGAACGCTACGAGCTCGAAGAGCTCTTTCCCGAAGAAGCACCCGAGACGCTCCACTTCCTCAAGGTCGGCGGAGGCGTAGTCGTGGTGCTTCTCATCGTGCTCGCGCTCGGCTACTCGCTCCTCTGGGTCGACTGGGGGACTGGAGAGGCGGCGGAAGAAACGGCGGCGAGCGCGACCGAGTAGCGCGGGAGGGCACCCGCGAGAACGACCGATCCGACGGAGGACAAGCGTGTCGAGTCAGTACAAGGAATTCGCGAAGGGTACCGGGATTATCGTGGGCGTCATCATTCTGTGGCTCGCGTGGTTCGTCCTCTTCATCGTCGGCAAGAGCTTCTTCGGCGACGGCGGGGCCGACATCTAAAGTCGATTCCTCGGGTGGCTCCGAACATGTCCATTCGCGAGCTCGTCTTCCTCGGCGCGGCGCCCGGCGCGGCGGCCGAGGTGATCGTCTGCGAAGGCACGCCACTCAAGCCCGGTGACCGGCAGCAGCTCGTCCAGCGGCGATCGGCGTGGCCGGAGACTCGCGATCACGTGCGCATCATCGTCGGCACGCACCGCGAACGCGCCGATCTCCTCCTCGGCGGGCCGGGTCTCCGAGCGGAAAACCTCCGCTTCTACATTCCCCGCGAAGGTTCGGGTCCGACCGACCTCAAGGTGATCCACGAGGAGTCGACCCGAGTCGACGGGAAGCGGATCGCCCCCGACGAGTGGGTCACGCTCGAAGGCGGCGAGGAGATCGAGCTCGCCGGCTGGCGGTGGCGGTTCGAAATGAGTGATCGCGGGGAGCGATAGTTCATACTCGCAAACCGTCCCCGGGAAGGTCGAAGCCTGCTTGGGGCGTCCGGCCCGTCCCCGATCCCGAGTCCCGTTCCCGACGACGGAGTCGGAAGCCTCCGGCCGTTCGTCCATCGACACCCGGCGACCGAAGTCGACGCGCGGCGGTGAGAAGAACGATGAGGAAGCTGGTCGGGATCGGGGGCGGGGTCCGGAAAGCGTCGTCCGATCCTCAGTGCGTGATGACGCGCGGCAACTCCTTCGCCTGCGCCACCCAATCGGAGACTTGACTCTCCGACGGTAGGCTGCGGACGAGGTTCTTCTCCGCGTTCACCTCGGTCATCTTCGCGTGAAGGTTCTCCGGCTTCCGCTGCGCGAGTTCGGGAACCGTGTCGACGCCGGCGCACTCGAGGAGATCGGCGTACTCTTCACCGATTCCCTTGACGCGCGCGAGGTCCGCGCGATTGACCCAGCCGAGGATTCGCTTCTCGCTGAGTCCGGACGCCTCCGCCATCTCGGTTCGGCCCTTCTTCGTCGAGCCTTTGTCGAGCAATTCGGACTGATTTCCGATGCCGCACTCGCGCAACTTCCCGGCGTAGGTTGCGCCGATTCCTTCGATCTCTTCTAGCTTTTTGCTCATCCGCGGATCCTTTCTCTAATCCGTACCCGCCCCTCGAATCCGGACGGACTGGGCGAGGGGTGAACTCAGCGCGCGTGAGACGGGCCGAGTCCGATCAAACGCTCCGATCGATACACGAACTCGATCGTTCGTGAACGATAGCGAGGATTGCTCACGGGTTCTATCGGGAATCCCCCGAGCGGACGCCGCGCGTCAGGACTTCGCGCGCTTCAGCATCAACGCGCTGAGCGGCGGAATGTTGAGCGAGAGCGACTGCGGTCGCTCGTGACTGGGCACGTCCTCGGAGTGTACGCCGCCGGAGTTCCCTTGATTGCTCCCGCCGTAATGCTCGGAGTCGCTGTTGATCAGCTCGCGGTAGAATCCCGGCGTCGGCACACCGAGGCGGTAGTCGCGCCAGAATTCGGGCGTGAAGTTGAGGACGACAACGACCTCGTCCTCGGGGCGGCGGCCCTTTCGCACGAACGCGATCACGCTCTTCTCCCAGTCGCGGAAGTCGAGCCACTCGAAGCCGTCCCATTCGAAGTCGATGGCGTGAAGCGCGGGTTCTTCACAGTAGACCCGATTGAGATCGCGCAGGAACTGCTGGACGCCGCGGTGCCAGCCGGTCTCGAGGAGATGCCAGTCGAGCGCCTGATCGCACGTCCACTCCCGCCCCTGGCCGAACTCGGAACCCATGAAGAGCAGTTTCTTTCCGGGAAAGGCGTACTGAAACCCGTAGAGCGCTCGCAGGTTCGAGAACTTTTGCCACGCGTCGCCCGGCATCTTATCGAGGAGCGAACACTTCCCGTGCACGACTTCGTCGTGGGACAGCGGGAGGAGAAAGTTCTCCGTGTACGCGTAGAGCATCCCGAACGTGAGGTTGTTGTGATGCCACTTCCGATAGACGGGATCGCGCGAGAAGTAGTAGAGGATGTCGTTCATCCACCCCATGTTCCACTTGAGGCTGAACCCCAGCCCGCCGACGTAGGTCGGGCGTGAGACGCCCGTCCAGGCGGTCGACTCTTCCGCGATCGTGAGCACGCCGGGATGCTCGCGGTGGCAAATCTCGTTGAAGCGACGAAGAAAATCGATCGCGGCGAGATTCTCGCGGCCGCCGTGCTCGTTCGGAATCCAGTCATCCTCTTCGCGCGAGTAGTCGAGGTAGAGCATCGACGCGACGGCGTCGACGCGGATCCCGTCGAGGTGGTACTTCTCGAGCCAGAAGAGAGCATTTCCGATGAGGAAATTGCGCACCTCGTTTCGCCCGTAGTTGAAGATCAGCGTTCCCCAATCCCGATGCTCGCCTTGCCTCGGATCTTCGTGCTCGTAGAGGCACGTGCCGTCGAACTGCCGGAGGCCGTGGTCGTCGCGCGGGAAGTGGGCGGGAACCCAGTCGAGGAGAACACCGATCTCCGCTCGGTGACAGGCATCGACGAAGGCCGCGAACTCGGCCGGCGTTCCGAACCGGCTCGTCGGCGCGAAGTACCCGAGCGGCTGGTATCCCCAGGAACCGTCGAAGGGATGCTCTTGGATGGGAAGGAGCTCGATGTGCGTGAAGCCCATCTCCTTCACGTACGGAATCAGTCCTTCGGCGAGCTCGGCGTAAGTGAGATAGCGACCATCCTCGCCGCGCTGCCACGAGCCGAGGTGCACTTCATAGATCGAGATCGGGGCGTCGAGCGCCTGACGGCGCGCGCGCGTCTCCCCCATCCACTCGTCATCCGTCCACTGAAAGTGGTCTGTGTCGCGGACGACGCTCGCCGTCTCGGGCCGAAGCTGGCTGCCGAATGCGTAGGGATCGCTCTTCAGGAACACGCGTTCACCGACGCGTGAGCGGATCTCGAACTTGTAGAGCTGTCCTTCACCGATCTCCGGAACGAAGATCTCCCAGATTCCCGACGCGCCGAGAGCGCGCATGGGATGGCGCCGTCCGTCCCATTGATTGAACTCGCCGACGACGCTGACTCGCTCGGCGTTCGGAGCCCAGACCGCGAAGTGAACGCCGCTCACGCCATCGAGCTCGATCGTGTGCGCACCGAGCTTGTCGAAGCTCCGGTGATGCTCCCCTTCGCCGAGTAGATGGAGGTCGAAGTCCGTGAGGACGCGGCCGAAGCGAAACGCGTCCTCGCCATCCCACGCGTGGCCGCTCTCGTCCTCTACTCGCAGGCGGTACCGAAAGTCCGTGCCGACCGGCCCGATCGTGGCCTCGAAGAATCCGGCGTCGTGGCGGCGTTTCAGCTCTTCAACGCCCTTCGGATCGGATGTGGGGAAGATCCACACGCGCTTCGCGCTCGGAACGAAGACTCGAATCGAGAGTCGCGTTTCGCCGTCGCTTTCGACGGGATGAGGACCGAGGATCCCGAAGGGGTCGTGACTGCGTCCCTCGACGAGAGCGCGGATCGCGTCCTCGTCGACGCCCGTGCGCTGCGAAGGGACGATCTTTTCGGATGAGTGGCTCATAAAGGAAAAACCGGCGTGCGGGCAAACTTCTTGCGAGAAGAACGAGCATTATATCGGAAGCGCCTCCGCACATCTTTGACGGGATTCGCCTTCGCCGGGCGAACTCGCATTCTCGGCCCTTGACCGGTACTGCTCGACCGGCCGCGAGAGCGCGACTGGGGTATTCTTCGATGGTTCGTACTCACTTCCGCGCCATCGATCCGCCGCGTCCGCTCTGGAGCTCTGACCCATGCCGCTCGGATCCGTGCTCACTGCGACCCCGAAAATGTGGACGATCGGCGGTCGCTTCCACACTCGCGCACACGTTCTCCTCCGCGCCGCGACGCTGTTCTCCTACGATCGGACGGTGACCGTCGATCGAGCCGCGCGCACCGTCACCCTCCGCACCCAGCAGCTTTGGGCTTGGAAGAACGAGCGCGAGGTCTCGTTTCGCGACGTGTCCCACGTCGATCTCAGGCATCGGAGTCTCGAGCTCGGGGGGAGGCACGACACGTTCGAGTGCTACGAACAGTTCACCGTGTCGCTCGTCATCAAGCCCTGCACGAACGTCCCTCTGTTCTCGTTCCGCTCGGATCTTCTTCTCACCCGCGAGATCGGGATGCTCGACCTCGCGGTTTCCTTCGGCGACGACCGCCACGAAGATGCGGCGCAGGCATTCGCGGCACGCCTCGCGGAGTGGATCGGAGTCTCTCTCGGCCCCCCGGTGAAGCACTACGCGACCGACGACGGGACGCGCTACTTCTGCGCGGACTGCGGCCGAGCCTCGGGGCCCGGTCGAGCGAACTGTCTCTACTGCGGCGGCGAGCTCGAGGCCGTCGTCGCCGTTCCCGAGACTGCGCGCGACGGCTGAGGGCGTTCGGACGCCCCGAGGCGCTCTTGCGACCCGGGCGACGATTTGGAGGATAGGGCGCGAGGGGTGGCTCGCCGCGTGACGCTCGCGAGCCAGCCCCGCCGGCTTGCTTCGCCCGCTCTCGACTCCTCTCTCCGGAACTCACCGCGATGAGTCTCGTTCGCATCTCCCGCGCTCTTTCGCGCGCGCTCGCCGATCTCAGCTTCGGCGCACCGATTACCCACGTCTACAATCCACTCGAGTACGCGCGGAAACCGCACGAGCGCTATCTCCGGCGCTACTCGCGGCGCGGCATTCCCGCGGTGCTGCTCGGAATGAATCCCGGGCCCTTTGGCATGGCGCAGACCGGCGTGCCGTTCGGAGACGTCGGTTTCGTCCGCGACTGGCTCGGGATCGAGGCACCCGTCGGGAAGCCGGATCCGGAGCACCCGAAACGACCGATCCACGGGTTCGACTGCGCGCGAAGCGAGGTCAGCGGAACGCGTCTCTGGGGCTGGGCGCGCGATGCGTACGGAACTCCGGACGCGTTCTTCGAGGAGTTCTTCATTCTCAACTACTGCCCGCTCGTCTTCATGGAGGAGTCGGGCAAGAACCGGACGCCGGACAAGTGCGCGCGGAGCGAGCGCGAGCCGCTCTTCGCCGCTTGCGATGTCGCGCTCCGCCGCTCGATCGAGTTTCTCGCGCCGCGGATTGTCATCGGTGTCGGCGCGTTCGCCGAAGCGCGTGCCCGCGATGTGCTCGGAGACGTGGACGTCGAGATCGGTCGCGTTCTCCATCCGAGCCCGCAGAGCCCCGCCGCCAATCGCGGCTGGGCTACGGCGGCGCGAAAGGATTTGCGACGGTGCGGGATCGAAGTTCCCTCGACCGGGCGGCGAGCGGCCGTGCGTTGACCGAGACCGAGTGGCCCGGCGAACGATCGCTCGCTACGATGGCGCTCCCGCCCTCTGGTCGACTCACCGAGTACATCCGACGAGGAGTATCCGAATCATGACGAAGCTCAGCTTCGCGCTCACTGCGTGGATCGGCCTCGCCGCAATCGTCCGTGCCGAGGAACCCGCGAACTTCGACGCGATCGACATCGACACCAACGTGGGGATCGGCTACGGCGTCGCGGTCGCCGACATGAATGCCGATGGGCGGCTCGATGTCGTTCTCGTCGACAAGGAGAACGTCGCGTGGTACCGAAACCCCGATTGGGCGAAGTTCGAGATCGTCGGGAAGCTCACGCCGCGCGACCACGTCTGCGTCGCCGCTCGCGATATCGACGGCGACGGCCGCGCCGAGGTGGCCGTAGGCGCCGAGTGGAACCCGGGCGACACCGTGAAGAGCGGCTCCGTCCACTACATGATCCCGACCTCCGATCGCCGCGGTTCGTGGCATCCCGTCGCGCTTCCGCACGAGCCGACCGTGCATCGGATGCGCTGGGTGCGGACCGGAACCAGCGCGTGGGGGATTCTCGTCGTCCCGCTCCACGGCCGGGGCAATCGTGGGGGCGAAGGCGTCGGCGTTAGAACCTGGATCTACCATCCGCCCGCGAACGGCTCGCCGCGGGCGCCGTGGCGCCAAGAGCTCGTCTCGTGGCAGCTCCACATGACCCACAACGCGGATCCGGTCCAGTGGGACGGCGATCCGGAAGACGAGATCCTGATCGCGAGTCGCGAGGGAGTGTTCCTCTTCGACGCGACGGGCGACCGCTGGTCCCGCCGGCAGCTCAGCGCCGGCGCCGCGAGCGAGGTGCGGGCCGGTCGACTCGCCGACGGTCGACGGATGCTCGTGACCATCGAGCCGTTCCACGGGAACCGCGTCGTCGCCTACGTGCCGAGCGCGACCGACGCGAACGGTCTCTGGAGCGAACGGGAACTCGACGCGACCCTCAAGGGCGGCCACGCCGTCGCCTGCGGAGACCTCCTCGGAACCGGGGGCGATCAAGTCGCGGTCGGCTGGCGGCAGTCCGACGCGAAGGGTGAGGTGGGAGTTCGTCTCTACGTCCCGAATCGGGATGGCAGCGAGTGGAGAGTCCTTCGCGTCGATCGGAACGAGATGGCCTGCGAAGACCTTCGCCTCGCCGATTTCGACGGCGACGGACGGCTCGACATCGTGGCGGCCGGGCGGGCGACCAAGAATCTGCGGATCTACTACAACCGGCCGTGATGGTCCGTTGCCGCTACTTGGTCGTGAGTTCCTTCAGCTTCGCGTAGAGGGCGGGATCGTCCTTCGCGCCTTCGAACGCAAACGGGGCGTGTTGATTCTTCCCGACGTTCGAGTAGCCCCACGAGCAGAGCGAATCGACCGCGGCTTGCGCGGAGGCGATCGCGTTGTCGCCGGTCTTCTCGTCGGCGTTGCAGACGATGGCTTTCACGTACTTGCTCGCTGAGGTCACCCGCGCTTGAATCTGGCCCGCGGGGATTTTGGAAAACTGTAGCAGAATGAAATCGGACGCGTTCCCGACCTGGTGCGACGTCCGGCCGTTTCCCACTCCGCTTGCGGCGACGAGGAGCCCCGGACAGGCCTTCTTGACCGATGCGATCACATCGGCGAGGGCGACGGGGTCGCGGAGGGCATCGTGGTCGTAGCCCGGATCGAGGAAGCCGCTCGCCACGTCGACGATGACGTTCGTGCAGCCCTTCTCTTTGATCCAGCCCGCGACGGCGGTCGCTCCACGCACGATGGCCGTGCCGTCCTCGAGGATCTCGTCCTGCTTGGGATCGAAGAAGCTGAGGATAACGGCGACGCCCTGCGCGTCACACGCGTCGATCACGCGTGCGACTCTCTTCATATAGTCCGGGCGGAGACTGCCGTCGGGAGCGAAGGCCGAGGTCTTCGCGCCTTCGTACCCGGGGTCGCCTCCTTGGAGGCCGATCGTAAACGCGTTCACGCCGTGACGAACGTATTCCGGAATCGCCGCGATGAACGCCGCGGTGTTCGCGTCGGCGTCGAATCCCTTCGGGGACGTCTTCGGATTCGCGTCCTCGAAGGTCGCGTTCAGCATTCGGACGTTGACGAGGAGCCCCTCCGCAGAGCTTCCGGCGTGGGTGGCTTCGCCGTTGATCTCCCAGAAACCGTCGACGATCGCGATGCGTGTTTTCGGCTTGTCGTCAGCGTCGAGGCGCGACGAAGACGGCGCGATGGCGGCGAGGACGAGGACACAAGCAGGAACGAACTTAGCGGCGGAAAATCTCATGGAGTAGGCCGGACGTGAGGGGCAGGGGCGAGTAGGGCACAAGTAAGATGACGAGCCGCCGACGGTCGAAGGTTCGACGCGTCGGCGGCGCGCTCTCTTCACTCGATTCTCGGATTCCACAATCGCGGACGACGGGCGAGCGAGGCCGCTTTGGGCTCCGGAGCTCGCCGTCGTTCGCGGTCGAGGTTCACATCGGCTTACCCGGGGCGGGAACCGGCGGCATCGGAATGTCACCGAATTCGTACTTCTCGGGTCCGAGCCGCTCCTCGCTCGACATGAGCTGATCCCAAGTGACGTCTCGTCCCGTGTAGCAAGAGGTGCGGGCGAGGATGGCACTCGCGGTGCTCTTCGCGACGTTCTCCGCCTCGTTGAGCGCGCCCTTCCCGCCCTTGATGCTCGCCTGGAGGTTGATGTGCTCCTGGACGTACGGATTCACCTGATTCCCGCGCCAGTGCCAGTCGTTTGCGTCCCAGGGCCCTTGACCCCAGATGCGACTCCGGCAGTTGGTGCTCCCCTTCGTCCCGACGAGGTACTCGGACACGTCGTTCCAGCACCCGTCGATCTGACGGCACATGCTGGTGACGCGGATGTCCGGATGGCCCTTTCCCTTCGGGTTCGCGTAGATGAGCTCCGTCGCGAAATGGTCGAAGATATTGCCGTACTTCTTCTTTCCCTTTCGCACTTGCCGGCCACCCATGCCGCGCGCGCGGACGGGATAGCTGCCGATGAACCAGTTCATGACATCGATGTTGTGAACGTGCTGCTCGACGATGTGGTCACCGGACAGCCACGTGAAGTAGAGCCAGTCGCGGATCTGCCACTCCATCGCGCTCCACTCGTCGCGCGGCTCGACGCTCCAGAGGCCGCCCATGTTCCAGTAGCAGCGACCGTTGACGATGTCGCCGATCGCTCCGTGGGCGATGCGTCGCTGACATTCGATGTACTGCTTCTGATGCCGGCGCTGAGTTCCGGCCGCGACGCTCAGCCCCTTCTCCTTGGCACTCTCGCCCGCGGCGAGAAAGCGGCGGATGCCAGGTCCGTCGACGGCGACGGGCTTCTCGGTGAAGACGTGCTTCCCGGCTTTGATCGCCGCTTCGAAGTGCTCGGGGCGGAAGTGGGGCGGGGTCGCGAGAATCACGTAGTCGATGCCCGAGTCGATCACTTTCTGAAACGCGTCGAAGCCGACGAAGGCGCGCGATTCGTCGACCTTGAACGAACGCTGCGCCCGCTTGGCCTTGTCGGCGAAGGTGTCGCCCACCGCGTGAATGACAACCGAGTCGCCTTTCATCTTCGCGGCTTCAAGCGCGTTCCGGGCGGCGCCGGTGCCGCGGCCGCCGCAGCCGATGAGGCCGACTTTGAACTCGTGCTTCGATGCGCCGAGAACACTCGGCGCGCTCAGCGTCGAGCCGGCCGCGACGGCGGAGCCAGCGGCCGCGTGCAGGAATCTCCGTCGGGACACCGAGCGGGAATCGGTGGGTCGTTTCAAGGCTATCCTCCATCGTGATTCAGCGTTGCCGGGAACGGACGTTCCGGCACTGGGGATCTACGCCCGCGCTTGCCGTGGCGAGCATGCCACGCGGGTCCGGTTTCGACACTAGGCCTCGCGAGCACCCCATTCAGAGAATTCACTCGGCCGAGAGCGGAGGCCTTCGCGCTCCTTCTCGCCGCGTCAATTCCCGAAACCTCGGCGACCGCTTGCGTCTATCGCTGTCGCTAGACCGCAAACGCGCCGGTTCTCGACGCGAAGCACGTTTCCGCGGGCAGCTAGGCTATCGGGCCATCGCCGGGGCGGTCAAGCCTCGCCCACGCTTCTCCCGAGAATGAGAGGGCGAGCGGACGCTGAGCGAGGTGCGCGCCGGGCATCCGGAGGTCGAGGAAAGCGACCCCTCGCGTTATCCTAACGGTCGACTGACGGTGGCGATTCCAGAACGAAAGTACGACGATCGGGCGACTCATGAGACCAACACGACGCAAACGTTTGGCCCCGGCATTCGCGATCGCCGCGTTTTGCAGCGGTCTCGCCGCCTGCGATGGCGGGCGGGCTCAGACGGCGACGGAAACTACCCCGGAGCTCGATCGCGCGGAAGATCCCACCGCCGGTGTGGACTCCTCGGGCGACTCCGCCCAGAACGGGAAGGCACCGTCGTATCTCCGATTCGAGGGGCAGAACTCCGGCGAAGGGGCGCTCTACACCGCGCTCGTCACCATGGCGGGGGAGGACGGCGTCCGCGTCGACCTCATCGGGGCGGTCCACGTCGGCGACGCAGCGTACTACGACGATCTCGAGCGCCGATTCGCGAGCTACGAGAGCCTCCTCTACGAGATGGTGCGGCCGGAGGGAGCAGCGCCGGACGATGTCCCGAAGACATCTTCGGGCATCAGCATGTTTCAGCGCGCCCTCAAGGACGCGCTCGATCTCGAGTTCCAGCTCGATGCCATCGATTACTCGAAAGCGAACTTCGTCCACGCCGATCTCGACTGGGAGTCCTTTCAGAAGCTTCAGAAGAAGAAGGGAGAGAGCATCGCCGGGCTTCTCCTCAAGGCGACGGCGGTCGAGCTCGAACGGCGGAAGAAGGGCGGCGAGGCCCACGAAATCACGCCGGTGCAGTTGCTCATCGCGCTTTCGAGCGAGGACAGCGCTCGGACGCTCAAGTACCTTCTCGCCCAGCAGATGCAAGAGGCCGAGCACGTGCTCGCCGGAATCGAAGACCCCGACGCCGGGCCGGACGGTGGGTCGGTCCTCGTCGTCGAGAGAAACCGGAAGGCTCTCGCCGTCCTGCGGGAGCGAATCGCGGAAGGGGATCGGCGCCTCGGGATTTTCTACGGCGCCGGACATCTGCCGGACCTAGAGCGCCGTCTGATCGACGAGTTCGGCATGCGGCGAACGGGATTCGAGTGGATCCCAGCGTGGCGGATCGAAAAGAAGAAGGAGACGCCGCCGCCGGCCGGTGGGATCTTCGAGCGCCTGTGGGGCCCGGTCAAGAAGGACGCGAAACGTGCCGAAGAACCGGGCGGATCTGAGGGCGATTCCACGCCCGGCGCCAACCCAGATCCCGTGAGCGCGAGTGCGCCCGCGCCGATCGACGTCTCGCCGGGCGATGCGGACGCGGACGATCGGAGACCTTGAGCCGAGGCGATCGGCGGAGAAGAGGAGGTGAGGGATGAACGAGCGCGTTCCGGCGGAGACTCGCGGTCGATCGCGCGCCTGGTGGGCCATCGCGGCGATCCTCTTCGGGTGCGACGGAGCGGCGCCGACCCCCGACCCCGTCGCCCAGTTTCAGGAGGTCGTCGAGGCGGTGCAGTCGAGTGACCTCGCGGCCGCGTACTCGCGTTGGCTCCCGGCCGCCTATCGCGAGGACGTGGACGGACTCATTTCGGGCTTCACCGCTCTCGTAGACGAAAAGGACCACGAGCGGCTCGCGGGCGCCATCGATCGCATCGGTGGGCGGATCGCGGCGCTCCGCGCGCAGTTCGGCTCGGACGATCCGATCTGGGACGTGATCGCGGAGCGCGTCCCGAAGCTGAGCTCGCTCCTCGGCGCCGAAACCTACGCCAAGTTTCGCGCGCTCGACGCCGAGACGCTCCTCCGAACATTCTCCGACGGAATCGCGCGAGAGTTGATGTCTCATCCGGTCGTCGCGGCTCGATTCCGCGATCTGCGTCTCGAGCTCGTCGAGCGCCGGAACGACTGGGCGCGACTGCGCCTCACCGTCATTCCGGAGGAAGGGCCCGCGGCGAGCGACGAATTCGAGCTCATCCGGGTCGATTCGAAGTGGGTGATCGACGACTGGGTCGTCGACTGGCCGAAGGCGATCGGCTCGCTCCGCCAGGAGCTCGACGCGCTCGGACAGTTGAAGGCTGAGGATCCGAGCGCGTTCGCCCAGAAGCTCGACGCCTGGATCGCGCGGATGAAAGCGCCGGGCTTTCTCTACGAGGACATCCTCCCGAAAATCGCGCACCTCGCACCGGGTGACGCCGGAACGGACGGTTGACTCCGCCTGGTTTCGTCGCTTAGGTCGAGGCGCCCGTCCCCGGCGGCGGTCGTCCACGGTGGACGCCGTCCCCTCTGACCGTACGGAGATCTCATGGATCAGCCCCACATCGCGAGCAAGAGTCCGGCCGTCATCGAGCTCGAGCCCGGAACGTATTGGTGGTGTCGCTGCGGCCTCTCGAAGAATCAGCCGTTCTGCGACGGAGCGCACGCGACGACGTCGTTTACGCCTCAGGAGATCAAGCTCTCGGAGGCGAGGCGGGTCGCGCTCTGCAATTGCAAGCACAGCGAAAACGGCCCGATGTGTGACGGGACGCACGCGCGACTCTGAACGCTCGCGGCGTGAGAGGATGCCCGAAATCGGGGTTCACGCGCGTTCCGCCGCGCGGTACGATAGCCCGCTGTAGTTTCCCCGCTCCGGCCCGATCCCGGCCGAGCGAAGCGCGATGCGCGCAAAGACATCCGAACCGATGCGACAGCTCACCAGCGACTCAACCCGACGCGATTCGTCCCGCAGCGCGCCCCGACGGGAGCGCGACGGACGTGTCATTCGGCGGGACCATCTCTACGGTCTTCACGGCCTCTTCGGTCTGCACGGCGCGCGGGCGCATCATTCGCGCGTGCACCATCGTCGCTGCTCGAGCACGGCGCATCCCGGCGCCACGCGAGGGAGCTCACCCGACGGATCACTCTGATCGCATCCGCGGGTATTTCCGAGAGAACGAGCCCCTCGCGAAAAACGGCGCGAGGGGTTTTTTGTTCCCCCCGGAACTCTCCTCGCCCTCGTGAGAGCGCTCACGGTCGATTGTTTCGTGGAGAACACCTATGAAGCTGCGTTTCGGGCTTCCGAAGGGAAGCCTACAGGAGTCGACATTCAGCCTATTTCGACTCGCCGGTTACAACTTTAGCGTGTCGTCGCGATCCTACTTCCCGTCGACGGACGACGACGAGATCGAGGCGATGCTCGTTCGCGCGCAGGAGATGGCGCGCTACGTGCAGGACGGCACGTTCGACGTCGGGCTCACCGGGAAGGACTGGATTCTCGAGGCGGGTGCCGATGTCGAAGAGGTGATGGAGCTCTGTTATTCGAAACAGTCGATGCGTCCTTGCCGCTGGGTCGTCGCAGCGCCGGAGGCGTCGGAGATCCGCACGGCTGCCGACCTCGAGGGCAAGAAGATCGCGACC
Organism: Planctomycetota bacterium; assembly: GCA_965223845.1. Lineage (GTDB taxonomy): Bacteria > Planctomycetota > UBA8108 > UBA8108 > SXIK01 > CBDCXR01. Next base: position 1,435,467 of record CBDCXR010000004.1, read on the forward strand.
GAGGCCGTCGGCCTCACCAAACGGTATCTCGTCGAGAAGGGCGTCGACGCCGAGGTCGAGTTCTCCTGGGGCGCGACGGAGGCGAAGACTCCGGACCTCGTGGACGCCATCGTCGAGATCACCGAAACCGGGTCGTCGCTGCGGGCGAATAAGCTTCGGATTGTCGACACGATCCTGACGACGACGCCTCGGCTCATCGCCAATCGTGACGCCTGGGCCGACGATTGGAAGCGGAAGAAGATCGAGAGCATCGCGCTGCTTCTGCGCGGGGCACTCGAAGCGGAAGGGCGTGTCGGTCTCAAGCTCAACTGTCCGGAGGACTGCGTCGACTCGATTCTCGACGTTCTCCCCGCGATGAAGAATCCCACCGTAGCGCCGCTCAGCCGATCCGGGTGGGTCGCCCTCGAGACCATTCTCCTCGAGTCGGAAGTGCGGACGATGATTCCCTCGCTCAAGGCGGCGGGCGCGGTCGACATCATTGAGTATCCGCTCAACAAGGTGATTTACTGAGGCCGGCCGGAGCCGCAATCCCGTTCCGTTTCCCGACGAGTTCAGCTTTTCGTGCTCTTCGATTGCGGCCGCGATCTTCGCGCCGACTGCCGGTGGGCGACCTCGGCATCGCCGATTCGGAATCGCGACCGGTGACTAGGATCGGGAACGGGGGAAAAGATCGATATGGAACCCCACGAAATCGAAAGTGCCGTCAAGGCCGTCGTCGCGGCCGTCAGGGAGCGAGGCGACGCCGCGCTCCTCGAGTTCACGGCGCGATGGGACCGCGCCGACCTCACACCGGAGACTCTCCGCGTTCCACCCGAAACCATCGCGGCGGCCCCGGTGGATTCGCCGTTCGCGCACGCGTTCGAACGTGCGGTGGGGCGTATCCGTCGCTTCCACGAAGCGATGAAGCCGCGTTCGTCCTTCGTCGAGGATGACTACGGCGTGCGGATGGGGCTCCGCTGGACGGCGGTTGAGGCCGCGGGCCTCTACGTACCCGGGGGAAAGGCGAGCTACCCGTCGACGCTCGCCATGACGGCGATTCCCGCGCAGATCGCGGGGGTTCGGCGGATCGCGGTCGTTTCGCCGCCCGGCCCATCGGGTGAAGTCAGCGAGTCCGTGCTCATGGCGGCGAAGATACTCGGGCTCGACGAGATCTACCGGGTCGGCGGCGCTCAGGCGGTCGCCGCTCTCGCACTCGGAACGAAGTCGGTCCCGCGTGTCGACAAGATCTTCGGTCCCGGAAACGCGTTCGTCGCCGAGGCGAAGAAGCAGCTCTTCGGTGAGGTTGGAATCGACATGCTCGCCGGTCCGAGCGAGGTCGTCGTTTACGCCGATCACACCGCCGAACCCGATTGGGTCGCGTCGGATCTTATCGCACAGGCGGAGCACGACGAGGCGACGCGAGTCACCGTGCTCGCTTCGAGCGCGGCGGTCCTTCGCGCGATCGAGAGCGCATTCGAACGCCTGGCGAACGCCGAACCGCGTCGAGAGATCATCCTCGCGGCGTGGAGGAACGGCGGACGGGCGGAGATCGCCCCCGACGCCGACGCTGCGGCGCGACGCATCGACGCGATCGCCCCGGAGCACCTTTCGATTCAAGTCGCCGAGCCGTGGGCGGCGCTCGCGCGAGTGCGAAATGCGGGCGCCATCTTCCTCGGGAGGTTCAGTCCGGTCGCGGTGGGGGATTACTACGCCGGTCCGAACCACGTCCTCCCGACCGGAACCACGGCGCGCTTTTCGTCCTGCCTCTCGGTCGAGGATTTCATGAAGCGATCGAACGTCTGCGAAATGCCGCGCGAATTCATCGTGGAGCGCGGAGAAGACGTCGAGATCCTCGCCGCCGGCGAGCAGCTCCCGGGACACGCGAACAGCGTGCGCCTGCGGCGGGAAGGCAGCGCGGAGGTCCGGGCTCGCCCGGGAGTGCGGGGAGTCACGCCGTACCTCCTCGTCGAGGAGAGCGCCGACGTCAAGCTGAACCAGAACGAATCGCCCTGGGATGTGCCGAACGAGATCAAGGACGCCGTCGCCGAGCGGCTCCGCGACGTCGAGTGGAATCGCTACCACCAAACGCTCCCCGGAGAGCTCGCCGCGCGGATCGCAGAGGACGCCGGCGTCGACGCGTCGAGCGTGATCCTGGGTTCCGGTTCGAATCTCATCCTCCAGTGGATCTTCGAAGCCTTCGCGGAGCCGGGCGACGCCGTCGTTCTCCCCGAGCCGTCGTTTTCGCTCTATCCGCTCTGGGCGGACATCTGCTCGCTGCGAAGAGTCGACGTCGAGCTCGACGCGGAGTTTCGGATCGACGCGGACGCCTGGGTCGCGGCCATCGAGCGCGCTCGCCCGGCGCTCACGGTTCTCTGCCTCCCGAACAATCCGACGGGGACCGAGCTTCCGTTCGCGGCGGTGTCGCGCATCGCGGATGCCGCCGAGGCGGCGGGAAGCCTGCTCGTCATCGACGAGGCGTATCGGGAGTTCAGCGACGCGAAGTTCGATCGCACGGCACTCGTCCGCGAGCGGGATGGGGTGATCCTCGTGCGGACGTTTTCGAAGGCCTTCGCCTCGGCGGGCATGCGTCTCGGCTACGCGCTCGCCTCTCCGGCGATCGCGCGCGAGCTGCACAAGATCGTTCCTCCGTTTCACTTGAATCTCTTCGCCGCCGTGATGGGGCTCACGGTGCTCGAGAGCCGAGTCGTTTTCGACGAGCGTGTCGCGACGCTGGTCAAGGAGCGCGAGCGTCTCGCGGTCGAGCTCGGCCGGGTGCCGGGAGTGCGCGTCGTCCCGTCGCAGGCAAACTTCTTCCTGGCCGAAGTCGAGTCTCCGGGCGAGGTATTCGCTGCGCTTTGCTCTCGCGGGGTCGTCGTCCGCCGCTTGAGTGGCGAACGTCTGACGCGCTTTTTGCGCGTGAGTGTCGGTACCCCGGAGGAGAACGACCGGCTCTTGAGCGCATGGACTGAAGTCCAGCAGGGAAAACGGCCGATATCTCGAACGTCCGAGCGCGGAGCGAAGTCATGAGTCGAGAGAGAGAAGCGGAGATCCGGCGGCGGACCGGCGAGACAGACGTGCGCGTACGCGTCCGCCTCGATCGGGCCGATCCACCCGACGTCACGACGGGTGTCGGGTTCTTCGACCACATGCTGACGGCGCTCGCGAAGCACGGGCGTTTCGGGCTCGTCGTTCGGGCCAAGGGCGACCTAGAGGTGGATCAGCACCACCTCGTGGAAGACGTAGGAATCGGTCTCGGCCAAGCGATCGACACCGCACTCGGTGAGGATCGGCGGATCGCTCGCTTCGCTTCGGCGTACGCTCCCCTCGATGAGGCCCTCGCCCGCGCCGTGATCGATATCAGCGGAAGATCCTATCTTCGCTACGGGGTTGCGATCTCCCGGGCGCGCGTCGGCGAGTTCGACACGGATCTCGTGCTCGAGTTCTTTCAGGCGCTTACGTCGAACGCGAAGCTCAATCTACACCTCGATCTTCTGAGTGGAGCGAACGCGCACCACCAGATCGAAGCGATCTTCAAAGCGACGGCACTCGCGCTCCGAGACGCGGTGGCGCGCGACGTTGAGCTGCGAGACGTTCCTTCGACCAAGGGAACGCTCACGGAGAGTGCGGCGCGGGCGCCGGAGGAGAGCTGAGCCGTGTCGTTTCCGACCTTCGATTCGACACGCATCTTTCCCGCGATCGACATCCGCGGCCGGCGCTGCGTCCGTCTCGTGCGCGGTGAGCGCGACGCGGAGATGCAGTACGACGCGAACCCGCTCGAAGCGGCTGCGCGCTGGCGTGACGACGGCGCGGAGTGCCTCCACGTCATCGATCTCGGCGCTGCGTTCGGCGAGCCGGACTCGAGTGACGTCGTGCTCGAGATCGCTCGCTCGGTCGGCCTGCCGGTTCAGACGGGGGGCGGCATTCGGGACGAGTCGCGCGTGGCGCGCTTCCTCGACGGGGGAGTCGGGCGCGTCATTCTCGGAACTCGCGGACTCCGCGACGCCGACTTTCTTCAGCGGATGGTCGACACGTACGGCCCTGAGCGCGTCGTTGTCGCCATCGACTGTGAAAACGATCGCGTCAAGATCGCCGGGTGGGAGGAAGAGAGCCCACTCACGATCGACGAGGCGATCACCGCCACGCAGGCGGCCGGTGCGAACCGCTTTCTCGTCACGGCGACGGACCGCGACGGGACTTTCGGTGGACTCCGCGTCGACCTGGTCGAACGGGTCCTCGCCGGCTCGACGTCACGAGTCGTCGCGGCCGGCGGAGTTGGAACCCTCGCCCACGTGGAAGCCGCGCTCGCGCTCGCTCACCCGCGCCTCGAGGGCGTCGTGATCGGGCGCGCTCTCTACGAGGGCGGAGTCGATCTCAAGAGAGCCATCGCGCTCACGCAGCGGCCGGAGGAGACGTAGAACGGATGAACGAAACGACGACGAATCTCGATGGCCTTCTCGACGGCGTGAAGTTCGACGACCGCGGGCTCGTTCCCGCGGTGGTTCAGGACGCAACGAACGGCCAAGTCTTGATGGTCGCCTACATGAACCGAGAGTCGCTCCGGCGAACGCTCGTCGACGGACTCTCGTGCTTTTGGAGTCGGTCGCGCCAGGAGTTCTGGGTCAAGGGGCTCACGTCGGGGAACACGCAGAAGGTCGTCGGCGTCTACGTCGATTGCGACCAGGACTGTCTGCTCGTTCTCGTCGAGCAGCAGGGGGCGGCCGTGGCTTGCCACACGGGGAAGCGAACGTGCTTCTTCCGGCGACTGGACGAGAAGGCGGCCGATCTCGCGGATGTCGACGCCGATCGGCCGCACTTCCAAAGCTGAGGCGCTGCGAGCGCCTCAGCCTCGCAGTTCCTTCCGCAGAATCTTGCCCGTCGATCCCTTCGGCAGATCGTCCAGGATCTCGAAGAGCCGCGGATACTTCGTCGCCCCGAGGTTCGCCTTGCAGTGCGCGAGAAGCTCCTCCTCCGTCACCTCACCCTTCAGCGAGACGAACGCTTTCACCTCTTCGCCGTACTGGTCGTCCGGGACGCCCACGACGGCCGCCTCGCGCACTGCTCCGTGCGCATAAAGGACTTCCTCGACTTCCCGCGGGTACACGTTGAACCCGCCGCGGATGATCATGTCCTTCTTCCGGTCGACGATATAGAAGTAGCCGTCTTCGTCCATCTTTCCCACGTCGCCGCTGTGAAACCAGCCGCTGCGGAAGGCTTCCGCCGTCGCGTCCGAACGTTTGTAGTACCCCTTCATGATGTTGAAGCCGCGGATGACGACTTCGCCGACTTCGTTCGGGCCGAGTTCGCGATCGTCGGCGTCGAAGATCTTCACCTCGCACCCGTAGATCGCCTGGCCGATCGAACCCGGCTTCCGGGGTTTGTACGTAACGTTGAACGTAGCGACGGGCGAGGTTTCCGAGAGTCCGTAACCCTCGAGGATCACCACCCCGTACTTCTTCTCGAATTCCTTCATCACCTCGACCGGCATCGCGGCTCCGCCCGAAAAGCAGTAGCGGAGACTCGAGAGGTCGTAGCGGTCTGCATCCGCGAAGTTGAGGAGCTGAAAGTACATCGTCGGAACGCCGCTGAAAACCGACACGCGATCGCGCTCCATGACGTGGAGGACGCGCTCGGGGTCGAAGCGCTCGACGTACGTGAGGCGGGATCCGCCGAACACCGAGCTGTTCTGATTCGCGGTCTGTCCGAACGAGTGAAAGAGAGGAAGTGTCGCGAGGATGGTCTCTCCCGGCCCGAGGCTCACCGGCTTCTCAGGCGACGAGAGCAGCGACTGATTCGAGAGCTGCGCATTCGAGTACATGTTGAAGTGCGTTAGCTCGGCGCCCTTCGGTTGTCCCGTCGTTCCGGATGTGTAGAGGATGACGGCCGTCTCCTCCGCAGTAGTACGGGCGATGTCGAGGCGCCTAGTCCAATCGACGGGGTCACCGCCGTTCAAAGTGAGCGGCCCGTCGCTCTCGTCGAAGACGAAGAGGCGGCGACAAGTGTCGACCTCCTCGAAGCCCTCCTTCGCCGCGGCGTGGTAGTCGTGCCACGCAACGAGTCCGACGGAGTCGGAGTCTTCGAGAAGATAGGCGATCTCGCGCCCGACGGAGAGGAAACTGATGGGGACGACGGTGCAGCCGGCGTGCAGGATGCCGAAATAGGCGATGGTGAAGCTGATGCGATTCGGCGACAGCAGCGCGACCTTCTCTCCGGGACGGATGCCCGTCTCGAGGAGGTGGGCAGCGAAGGCCTGGACGCGGCCTTCGAACTCGCGATACGAAAGTTGCAGGTCGTCGTGAAGGAGGGCGCAGTGATCCGCGTAGCGGAGCGAGGATTGGCGGACGATTTCCGCGAGATTGAGGCTCATCGAGACTCCGTTCGGGGTGATCTCACGTGTTTGAGGGAGATGACTCGGCGGTCATTCGGTCCGCTCAAACCACGACCTCGTCTCGCTTCTCGCCGCTAGGAGTCGATGCCTCGCGATTCTCTGGCCAGCCGTGATGCCGCCCGGTTGCGAGACTCTTCGACTCCGCGAGAGAGTGCGCGCGCAGAGCGTGCGCGCGTCGAGACGGACTCCACGAATGGTCGATGAGAGAGCCGTATCGTGTCAAGAACCGGCCGCTGCCGGCCTGCGGCGATGTCCGTCATCGGGGAGGCGCGGGGGTTCTCGAGCTCAGCGGTCCTCGACGGGCGGCGGACCGTCTTCCGGAAGCACGGGACCCACCGGCTCGCTGTTCGCCGCTGCGTTCGCATCCGCCCCGTCGACGCGATCGACGAGCTCGAGCGAGCGAATGCTCTCGGCGAACGCCTCTTCGTAGCGGCCGAATGCATTCTCAGGAGACGAGTACGTGAGGACGAACACCCACTCGTCGCGCCGCGTAAATACCTGGATCTGACGCACGCTCGAGCCCGCGATGCGATTCCTGACTTCGAAGATCCAGCCGGCGAGCGTTTCTCCGCCGAACGGCTCGTCGCGGACGACGTGAATGTTCTGCGCCTGTTCCGCGTACGACTCCGCGGCGCGGGTCTTGATCGCGCGGATCTTCTCGTCGGAGCGATAGGAGAGGACCGTCAGGTTGGCACTCGTCACCGGATGCTCGAAGTAGCCGACGACACTCGAGGAGAGAGCGCCGTCCTTGCGGAGGAACCCCTTCGGCGGGGCGACGCGGTAACCCGCCTCGGCATGTTTGATCACATCGTCGACGAGATCGTACCGCGGGGGACGAGGAGATCCGTCGCGCATCCGAACTTCTGGAAGCGCCGGGCCGACGCCCGTCCGGCGATCGACGTCCGTCTCGTCGTCGGATTCCGGCAGCGTCACGTAGTTCGAGGGCGCGCTCGGCTCCGGCGTGCGGACGTGGGTCTCCAGCTTCCAATCGTTGCCGTCGCGAATGTCCTTTCGGTAGCTGCGAACCTGCGCGACCCGGAAGGAGAGGATCCCGCCACCGTGAAGTCGGATCGAGACCTCGCGTTCGTTCGCCCGCAGGATGTCACCGAAGAACACCTCCCCGGTTCGCAGCTCGATCTTGTCGGCACGGCACGGAACCGCAGCGAGGAGCGTGAAGGAAACGATGCCGAAGACGGTGCGAGCGTTCATGGGCGCAGCTCTCGAGCGGCTGAGTTTCGGACCGGGGCGAAGACGGGAACGCGATCTGAGGACGCGGCGGACGGGCCGAGAACCCGCAACCGGCTGTGGACGGTCGGGAGTTCACAGGATCGGACCGGCCGCCACCATCCCCCGAAAAGCTTAGGATGCGGAGTCGAGATCGCCCAGCGAGAGCACCTCCGCGCGACGCAACTCTATCGGACGAAGACAGATAGACGCTGTCGCAACGCCGAGAGCGCGAGTTCTCGGGCGAAGGATCAGCGGTTCGATCGGTTTGGCACGCGCAAACCGAGATCGGGTCAAGATCGAGGTTTCGATCGACGCGCGCGCTCCGCCTACAGTCGGGCTTCGTGCCGTTCGTCCCGCCGGACGGAATCGGTCAGTGCGCGAGATCTCCCGTCCACCACTTCTGCCAGTCCTCGACCTCGGTTCCGCGCTCTCGCTGCCCGCCGGATTCCCAGAACGCAGGATTGGTGATCGTGGGCTTGCCCGTTAGCGACACGAGACTCTCCGCGGCGGCGCGGCGGAGGCGTCCGCTCTGGCTTTCGAGAAGATCGATGAGGAGCGGGATCCATTGCGATCGGTAGACGACGCTCTCTCCGACGAGTCCGACCACCTCGATGCGAAACTCTTCCGGCTCTCTCGCGTCGAGCACACGCCCCCGCAGCTCGCGCAATGCCTCCTGGATCCAAGGCTCGCCGAAGACGAATGAGAACGGTGTCGACTCGAGGCGCCGGAGAAACGCCGTGTACGCCGCGTGCCGTCGCTCACGGCGTGGGTCGTCGAAGAGCGCGCGGAGTCCCCGTAGGATGCGCCGGTCGTCGCGTCCCCGAGGAGAGCCGAGCTCCCTCAGCGCCCACGCGCCGGTCAATCGGAGCTCGGGAGCGGCCGACCGCGCGAGCTCGAGGAGGTGTCCGGTTCGGTCGAAGCCGCGGAGAAACACGTTCCAACCGGCTTCGAGCTCGACGAGCTCGTCGTGGCTGAGCCGGAGAAGGTGGCGAATCCGCTCGTCCAGCGGACGCTCGGGGGAGAAGTGGTGCGTGAGGACGTAGTAGACGAGCGACCACGAGAGCGCGTAGTTGCGCTCCTTCGCGTCGCTCGCGTGAAACTCGCTCCAGCGTTTTTCGACGAGCTCTCTCACGCGGAGTGGCGACTCGTTGGCGAACGCTGCACGCGATGCGACCTGGAAGAGCACGGGGTGGAAGAGCGGATACTCGAAGTGGCGCTCGTCGAAGAGCGTCACCTCTAGAGTTCCCGCGAGTCCTTCGTTCAGCCAGCAGCTACGTCCGGCCTCCGGGTGCACCATCGCGATGAAGTGATGGGCGATCTCGTGAAGAAGAATCTGACCGAGAACGCGATCGAGCTCGGGCCAAACGGGATTCGTATCGATGCAGACGTAGTCGAGGAGAGGAACGTAGTACCCGAGAACGTCCGGGGAGTAGCGGTAGTCGAGAACGTCGGAGTCCGCTCCTTCGAGAACGATCGTCAGGTGATCATAGTCATCGCGCGATAGCGCGAACACGTCGAAATACGCGTTGACGATGTGCTCTACATCGCGTCCGACCGAAGAAACGAACTCCCGGTCGCGATCCGAGTAGATCACGAAACCGTCCGAGCGGTAGCTCTGATCGTAGACGAGCTCGCAGCTCGTACCGCCGAACGCGCTCAAGGCGATCGTCGCCAGGGACAAGGCCGCACGCCGATAGCGATGGTCGCGAGACCGACTCCAAACACTCACTGACGAATCCCGCCCGTCTTGGGATGGAGGATGACCCGAGTCGACGGCTCGTCGCTCAGACCGTCGAAGCGGTAGCGAACGGTGGCGGACTTCGTCCAGTGATCGCTCGGATCGACGCTAACGAAGAACTCGAAGCGAACTTCGTAGAGCGGAACGCTCGCGCTGTCGTGTTCCGAGCGTAAGATGCGCTCGATCTCTCGGCGGGCGATTTCGCGGTAGCCGGCGACGTCGAGCTCGTCCTCGATGTGAACGACGCACTCGAGCACATCTTTGTGGGGGCGCGCGGGCGACGTCTGATAGGACGGAGCTCCGGCGCAGCCGACGAGCGCGAGCGACCAAAGGGCGGACGCGGTCGCCGCGGCGAATGCGACGCGGTGAAGCGCGTCGGCAACAGAGAGGTGGTTGAAGACGGAGCGGTGGCGGGACATCGGCGCGGGGAGAGCGGGGGGCGGGAGGCCGGGCGACCGGCCGGGGACTCACGCGGACGCATCGCTGAAGTGCAGAACCCGTGCCCAAGCCCGATCGACGCCGTGTCGGAGAGCGAGAGCGACGACGCGCTACGGTGAGAGGAGACGGCGAACCTCGGCCGGCGCGGTGGCAATCGCCGTCCGGGCGCGGTCGTGCGCTTCGAGCCACTCGGCCAGCGATTCCGCGGGCCGCGGACCGTTCTGAATGAGGACGGTGACGAATCCCTCCGGCGCGGCGCCCCGCGCGACGTCGAGCGTCCAGTCTTTGGACCATCGGACGATCCCGGCCCCCGCGGGGACGATCGCTTCGCGCCCGGCGGAGCGTGCGGTGACGACGCCGCGCCAGGGGTCGAAGGACGACTCCGGACTGAGGAGAACGACGACGCGAAGTCGCTCGGAGGACGCGAAGACATCGATGCGTCGGTCGGCAAACTGCGCGGAAACGAGGAGACGCGCCGGGGGGCGCTCCCAGCGGTCGAGCGAGACCAGGCCCCACCCGAGCGCGGCGAGAAGAGCGAGGACCGTTCCAGCACGAAGCCTACGCGACACGCCCGTTCTCTCCGATCGATTCGTTCAAGGCCGGTCTCCCTTCGTTCCTCTCTCGACGCTTCTCGTCGATCGAGGACCGGGCCGCGATCAGACCCCGCGTGCGTCTGGATCCCAGACGAGCTTGTGGAGCTGTAGGTTGAGGCGCACCGGCAGCGCATCCGCGAGGATCCACTCCGCCAGATCGCGCGGCGATAGTTCGCCGAAGGACGGCGAGAGGTGAACGGGGATCTCCGCCGGCCAGCGATCCCGATTCGCCCGCAGCCACTCCCGCGCCCATTCGTAGTCCGCGCGATCTCGAACGACGAGCTTGAGCTCGTCGCCGCCGCGCAGCTCGTCGGGTACGGTCCGGCGGTTGTGCCGCTCCATGCCGCTCCCCGGAGTCTTCCAGTCCACGATCCGCTTCACGCGCGGGTCGACCGCATCGATCGCCACGGCACCGCTCGTTTCGAGGAGAACCTCGTAGCCAGCGTCTGCGAGGCCGGTCATGAGGGGATGCACGGCGCGCTGGAGAAGCGGCTCGCCGCCGGTGACCTCGACGAGATCGCAGCCGGCGCGCTCGACTTCGCCGAGGACGTGGCCGACGGTCATCCGCCGACCGTCGAAGAAGGAGTACTCGGTGTCGCACCAGACGCACCGCAGGTGACAGCCGGTGAGCCGGACGAAGAAACACGGCCTTCCGGCGTGAGTCGATTCCCCCTGCACACTGAGAAAGAGCTCGCTCACGAAAAGCTCGTCGGGCGCGAGATCCGCGAGCTCACGCGGAAGGAGCGATGCCTTCACGAGGCGACCAACATCCCCGCTCGCAGCTCGGCAGCGGTGTCCGCGCCGCAGAGCTCCTCGACGAGCGCCAGCGAAAAGTCGAGGGCCGTACCCGGCCCCCGGCTCGTCACGACGTTGCCGTCGCGGACGACGCGGTCCTCGACGCAGTCTGCGCCGGTGAGCTCACCTTCGAATCCGGGGTAGCTCGTCGCGCGCTTCCCAGTGAGAACTCCCGCCGCCCCGAGCGCGATCGGGGCCGCGCAGATCGCGGCGACGCGACGCCCGGACGAGTGTTGAGCGCGAAGGAGTCGCTGCACGCCGGCGTCGTCGCGCAGATGGTGCGCGCCGGGAAGCCCGCCGGGGAGCACGACCAAGTCCCACGTCGATTCTGCGGCCGCAGCGAGCGGCGCGTCCGCCGTGACGACGACCCCGTGACTTCCGGTCACTCCGAGATCGCCAGCGGAGTCGCCGACGCGAGCGACACAGACCTCGACGCCGGCGCGCCGGAGGACGTCGACAATCGTGATCGCCTCGATCTCTTCGAATCCATCGGCGAGCGGAACGCAGGCGCGCGGCATGGGTTGATCCTCTTTTTGACGCAAAATCGCTTCGGTCGGACGGACTCGCGAGTGTAGCTCTCCGCGAGAGGTGGATCCACGAAAACCGACTACTCCCCCGCGGGGCGCGTCGACTCGTTCCGTTCGTCTCCGACGGGTTCGACTTCCGCGGCCGACACGAGCGCGGTCACTTCCGTCTCGATGTCGAACTCGGATTCCGCCTCCTCCAACTGCGCGACGGTCGTCCTCGTTGCGGGATTCGACGGCATCAAGAACGAACAGCAGTCGTCGTGCGGCTCGATCGATGTTTCGAAGGTACCGATGCGCTTTGCTTCGTTCACGATGTCGACCTTGTCCCACCCGATGAGGGGCCGGAGGATCGGCCGGTCGCTCGCGGCGTCGATCGAGCGGATATTCTCGAGAGTCTGACTCGCGACTTGCCCGAGGCTCTCCCCGGTAACGAGCGCGTGGGCCCGTTCCTTCCGCGCGATCGCCGCGCTCGCGCGGACCATGAAGCGGCGGTAGAGGACGACGCGAAGAGGGGGTGGGCAGTCGCTCACGATGCGACGTTGGAGCTCCGCGAACGGGATCATATAGAGGCGACTGTTCGCACCGGCCGGATGGATGCAGCGGACGAGGTCGCGAACCTTATCCTGACTCTCGATTCCGGTGTGCGGATAGCTGTGGAAGTGGACGTACACCGGGACCGCGCCACGCTGAAGGAGCCGGTACGCGGCGACGGGTGAGTCGATGCCGCCCGATTGGAGGCAGACCACGCGACCCGAGACCCCCGTGGGAAGCCCGCCGGGGCCTTCGACGCGTCCGAGCGCGACGAACGCCGTCCGGCCGACGAGATCGATGCGGATGGCGAGCTCCGGCGTCGCGAGATCGACCGGCCAGCCGGTGAGCTCCTGGACGTGCGCACCGACCGCGCGCTGCACGTCGACGGAGGTGTAGGGCAGATCCTTCGCGCCGCGTTTGCACCGTATCGCAAAGCGGAGCGGTCCGTCGATTCCGCTGACGAGCTCTCCAACCGTCGCGTTGATCGCCGGCAGATCGCTGCCGCAGGAGACCGCGGGGAGGACGTAGGCGACACCGAAGACGCGCGCGAGACGATCCGTAGCATCGCGCCATGCGCTGGGTGAGCCGGGCTCCACTTCGAGTCGTCCGTGGAGACGGCGGACTCGCGCTCCGCCGACGGGACGAAGGGCCGCGCGAATGTTCTCGACGAGGCGGTTCTCGAACTGGCCGCGATTCTTGCCCTTGAGACCGATCTCGCCGTAGTGAACGACGATGCGCGACGGCGGCCGGCGATCGAGGACTGCGGGGAGAGTGGACGGCGAGATCATTGCGTGCGAGTGGTGGTTTCGACGGATTCGAAGCGACGCGGAAGGGAGGCGCGCCACCTTCTTCTCGCCCTACGATCGAGCCGTTGGGCGCCGACAACCCGACGAGTATCGTTCGCGGGCGAGCACGTGTAAACCCCCGCGAAGCTCACGGGTTCGAGCAGCAGAGTGGGTGTCCGAGTTCGCGCCGGAATTCGGTGGGGATTCCCCGCATCGCCCCGCATGATTGCTGGAGTCGGAAGCGCCGCTCGCGCGCGCTCGACGATTCGGGGCGGGGCTCGATCCTCGTGGATCGTGTGGCGGTCCAGGAAACGAATGATCTCGACTGAGAATGAAAGGACGGTGACATGGGAATGGTCGATGCGATGGTCGAGGAGCTGAAGCACGAGGCGACCAGTACTCGACGTCTCCTCGAGAGGGTCCCGGAGGAGCACTTCGACTGGCAGCCGCACGAGAAGTCGATGTCGCTGCAGGCGTTGGCGTCGCACGTGGTCGACGGAATCTCGTGGGCGCTCCCGACTCTCGCTCAGGACGAGATGACGATCGACCCCGAAACGTTTACTCCGTGGATTGGCGGGAGCGTCGCCGAACTGCTGAGCAAGTTCGACGAGAACGTCGAAGCCGCCGTGGAGGCTATGAGCGCTGCGAGCGACGAGCGGCTTCTCCAGCCGTGGACGATGAAGGTGGGGGATCAGGTCGCGTTCAGCATGCCCCGAGTGGTGGTCCTTCGATCGTTCGTCCTCAATCACACGATTCATCATCGCGGACAGCTCGACGTGTACCTGCGATTGAAGGACGTGCCGCTACCGCAGATCTACGGCCCGACGGCGGACGAACCGGATATGGTCATGGGCTGAGACGGCTCGTCGGTCCGCGACCCGCGAAGCGGCGTCGATGGAAGCCCCGACCCTACGATCCCGCGCCACTCGAAGCCGGCGCCGGCTCCTCGCGTAGTCGATGCTCGCGTTCGATAGCGCCGAAGTACCGTTCGCGCGCCGCGGCGAGGTCGCTCGGCACGGACGCGGAGTGCTCTCGAATGAGCTCCTCGACGGCGTCGTAGGCGTCGCGTCCGCCATCGGGCGTGAAGCGAAGCGTCGTCCGGCGCGCGAGGAAATCCTCGGGATAGATCACGTGTTCGGACGCGATCCCGTAGACGACTTCGGCGCGCTGCTCGGCGGTTCCATCCGAGAGCGGCGCGGCGAGCTCGGGTTCGGCGCGCGCGAGTTCGCGGACGCGTTCGAGCCGGCAGCCGTAGCGCGAGAAGAGCCGCTCGAGCTCGGTGTCGGTCAGGTCGGCGAGCGACGCCTCGCGGCCTCGTCGGTAACGTTCGAGCGGGCCCGCTTCTCCCCCGGGGAGCGGTGCGGTTCGCGTCGACGATTTCGTTCCGGGGAAGAGGCGATTGCCGACCTCTTCCGCGACCGCTCGGTACGTCGTGTACTTGCCGCCGAAAACTGTGAGTAGGCCCGCGTCCTCGACGATGCGGTGGACGCGCGAGACTTGCCCGGTGGCTTTGCTTCGAGACGACTCCGAGCGGGCGAGGGGGCGGATTCCGGCGAACGTTCCGCGGATGTCGCTTGCGGACACACCGGCGCCCGGGAGTACACGGCGCACTTCGTCGATGAGGTAGCGGACCTCGTCCGCCTCCACACGGAGCGAGTCGGGGGAATCGTCGAAGACGGTCTCGGTCGTTCCAACGAGCGCGCCGGCGAGCCACGGGATCACGAAAAAGACGCGCTGGTCGCTCCCGTGCGTGAGGAGGAGGCCGTCCGTCGACGAAAACCGCGGAAGGAGGATGTGAATCCCCTTCGAGCGGACGAGGAGATCGGGATCCGTCCACGGCCCGAGCGCGCGCACGACGCGGTGAGCGAAGATGCGCTGCTTCTCGTCCGTGAGTCGGTCGCGCGTGTGGACGACGTTGGGAGTGCCGGGTTCGACTCCCGTGACTTCGGTGTAGGAGAGTGCCGTGACTCGGCCGTCTCCGGCCTCGACCGCCCCGATGGCGTTTGCGAGAACGATCCGCGCGTCGTCCATGACGACGTCGTGGTAGACGCCCGCGCCCCGGAGTCCGTTCGCAGCGAGCTCGGGAAATCGGGCGCGCGCGTCGTCGGGTCCGAGGAAGCGGCTTCGCCCGACCCCGCGCCCGAGGGCGAGGAGGTCGTAGAGCCAGAGACCGAGTCGGATCCAGAACGGACCGCGACTCGCGCCGGCGTAGACTGGAATCAGGAACGACTGCGGGCGGGCGAGGTGGGGGGCGAGCTCGAGGACCGTCCGCCGCTCGCGGAGCGATTCGTAGACGAGCCCGAGCCGGAGCTGCTCTAGGTAACGGATTCCACCGTGGAGCATCTTCGACGATGCGCTGGAGGTCCCGCTGCCGAAGTCGCCCTTTTCGACGAGGACGACCGATCGGCCCCGCTGCGCGACGTCGCGAGCGATGCCCGCACCGTTGATCCCGCCGCCGATGACGATCACATCGACGGGACCTTCCGGGAGAGGAGCTCGGGGTGACGTTTTCACGATCGAATCGACCATCGCGGTGAATCTCTGTGGCGCCGCGAACCGTCCACACTTTGATTCTCGACGTGAGATGCGAAGATCTCCACTGTCGCCGTCGAGGAAACGAGCGCGGTGCGCTAGGCGAGCGAGAATCGCGCGAATCCGTTACCGGTCGTGTCCGCCGCCGTGAGTGCGACGGGAATCGACCGCTCGCGTCGATCTACCTTAAGAAGAGGCCCATCCCGTGCAGTTGGCGTGCCAGAAAGGGCACCCGGAGTGCTTTCTTCCGGCCCGGTGGCGCGGGTTTTTTTAGCGGAACCGCTAAGTCTCCATCGGGGCCAATCGTCTAGGTAGCTGAAGCTTCGACTAAATGCGTCCGTCTACCGAGTCTTTCCTGGAGCTCGCTATGAAACGACCGTCCTTCACCCTCGAGGTTGCCGCGGCGGCGGTCGCGATCTTCGCGTACGCCGCCCCCCTCACCGCCGACGACGGCATCGACCTCGTCACCCTTCCGGAACGCGCGAGCGTTCAACTGACGATCTACAACTCCGCCGATTTGACCCTCGTTCGTGACGTGCGTCGGCTCACGCTTCGGCGGGGACTCAATCGACTGTCGTTCGAGTGGGCCGGGACACTCATCGACCCGACATCGCTACAACTGCGCGCCGTCAGCGACCCGACCGCCGTGGAGCTCGTCGAGGTCGCCTATCCTCCCGGTCTCAACACGAAGGCAGTCTGGACCGTCCAGTCGGAGGTCGAGGGCGAAGTCCCGGTCGAGATTACTTTCTTTACCTCCGGTGTGAGCTGGCGGGCGTTCTACATGGGAACGCTCTCGCCGGACGAGCGAACGATGCGCCTTCAAAACTACGTGCGGGTACAGAATCAGTCCGGCGAGGAGTACGCCGACGCCGTAACGCGGCTCATCGTCGGAAAGATCCATCTCCTCGACGAAATCGCTGCTCTCGCTCGGCGGAACGAACCGTACGGTCGACCCGGCGTTCCGGGTGCGCCGCAATCGGGTGTCGACGGTAAGCGGCGCGTCATGATGCAGCGTGCCTCCAGATCCCTCGATCTCGCGTCGGCCAAGGCCAAGCAGATCGTGAAGGAGGGCCTCTCCGAGTACTTCCTCTACACGATCGAAGGAACGGAGACGATTCCGAACGGATGGGCCAAGCGACTGCCCTCGTTCGCCGTCGACGAGGTTCCCGTTGTCAATCTCTACCGCTACGAAGAGGAACGCTTCGGCCAGAGCGTCGTACGTTTCATTCTGTTCGCGAACGACGACGCGCACCGTCTGGGTGAGACGCCCCTCCCGGGAGGCAACGTCTCGATGTACCGGGCGGTCGACGACGCGGGGCACCTCTCGTATGTCGGTGCGACGACGATCCAGTACATCCCGGTCGAGCAAAAAGCCGAGCTCGGCTTCGGTGCCGCCCAGGACGTCCTCGTCACGCCGAAGCAGATCTCGATCGAGTACGAAAACTTCGAGTTTCATTCGAACGGTAACATCCGCGGCTTTGACGAAGAGCAAACCTGGGAGGTTACGGTAAAGAATCGCCGGGCGATCCCGATTCGCGTCGAAGTGACGCGAAACTTCCGTCACCAGTCTCACACGCTCACGAATACGGATGTCGCCGCGGGCGAGTTCGAGAAGATTGATCTCGATACCGCCCGCTACACGTTCGAGATCGCGCCGGGCGCCGAACGGCGATTTGGTTACACCGTGCGGTATCGCGAAGGATCTCGCGCGAACTGAGTTTCGCACCCACTACGGTGCGGCTGAACCCTTCCTCTGACTCCCTGACTCGAGAGACTTTCCGATGAAACCGAGACTCCTCAACCGACCCGGGTGGCTCCTTCTTCTTCTCGTCGCCGTTTTCGTCCTTCCCCGCACTGCGTCTGCGCGCATCAAGCTCGTCGCTCTTCCCGATCGTGACGCAACCATCGTTCGCCTCGATCACCCTTATGCGACGCTCGTCGAGGAAGAGCGAAAGCTCACCCTGCAGAAGGGAATCAACCGCATCGACTTTTCGTGGAAGGGCGTCTCGATTCTCCCCGATTCGATCCGTCTGCGAATCCTCGGCCACCCGGGAGAGGTCAAGCTTCTCAATGTGAGCTACCCACCGGGCGAGCCCGCGCTCGTGTGGCAGGTCAGCTCCCCCGAGGCGTACGAGGAAGACGTCCGGATCTCCTATCTCCTCTCCGGGATCGATCGACTCGTGACGTACACGGCGGTCGCCGAGAAAGACGAATCGAAGCTCCTTCTGAAGAGTCACGTCGTCCTCCGGAATTTCTCGGGCGAGAGCTTCGGCGCCGCGCGCGTTCAGCTCGACTACGGCGAGGCGTTCGAGCGGTCGATCCGAAATCAAGAGACGAAGCGGCTCCTGTTCTTCTCGAAAGGGGATGTGCCGATCGAAAAGACCTTCACCTGGGACGACCAGCAGATGCCCTGGGACCCCGAGAAGGAGAGCTCGAACGTCGGGATCCCGGTCTTTTATGCGGTGAAGAACACGACCGCGGGCGGACTGGGCGCGAACGGTCTCTGGGGCGGGAAGGCCCGCGTCTACCAGAAGGACGGCCACGGCTCGACGATCTTCCTCGGCGAGGACGGCCTTAGGTTTACGCCAGTCGGAGAAGACGCGCGGGTCCGGATCGGTGACAGCCGCGATATCGTCGTCACGCAGCGAAAGCTCCGCGACGAGAAGATCAACGTAAGAAAGAACCGCGCCGGGAACATCGTCCTCTACGACACAGACGAAATCCTCGAGGCGAAGATCGAAAACTTCAAGGACAAGCCCGCCGTCCTCTTCGTGACGGAGCACATCCCCGGGCAGTGGGAGATGGAAGAGGCGAGTCACGAGTTCGTGAAGAAGGACTTCCAGACGCTCGAGTTCCGCATCGAGCTGAAGCCGAAGGAGAAGATCACTCTTCGCCTCCACTATCACCGCCGGAACGTGCGTTGAGGGGGCTGCGATGACCACGCAGACGCGAAGTCCGCTTCGACCCGCTTCGCTCGCGGTGCTGACGGCAGTCACGTTGCTCGCGGCGAGCCCGATGCTCGCTGACGGAATCGATCTCGTCACGCTTCCCGAGCGGGAACGGGTGCAGGTCACGGTCTACAACTCAGATGATCTCACCCTCGTGCGCGACGTGAGGCGGCTCACCTTGCGAAAGGGCACCAATCGACTCTCGTTCGACTGGTCGGGCACTCTGATCGATCCGACGTCGCTCCACCTCGAGGCGGTCGATCGTCCCGATGCGGTCGAGCTCCTCGACGTGAGCTACCCGCCCGGCGTGCGAGCGAAGGCGGTGTGGACGGTCGAATCGGAGATCGAGGGCGAGGTTCCCGTGGCGATTTCGTTCTTCACGTCGGGACTCTCGTGGCGGGCGTTCTACGGGGTCACGCTCGCCGCCGACGAGCGCACGATGCGCCTCGACGGCTACGTACGGATCGAGAATCAGTCGGGCGAGAACTACGAGAACGCGACGACTCGCGTCCTCGTCGGCAAGGTGAATCTCATCGACCGCATCGCCATGCTCGCCCAGCGCCAGTTCCCCTACGGTTCACCGATCCCGCGTCCTCGCGTGACGACTGCGACCAGGTTCGCATTGGAAGCCCCGGAAAAAGAGGAAAGCGACGCGTTCGGGGGCGAGCTCCGAGACCTCAAGGAGATCGCGAAGGAAGCGCTCTCCGAATACGTTCTCTACACGATCGAAGGAACGGAGACGCTCGAGCACGGCTGGGCGAAGCGCCTCCCCTCGTTTTCCGCGGCAGAGGTTCCTGTCGTCCACCTCTACCGCTTCGAGGAGGAACGCTTCGGGCGGGCCGTGGTGCGCTTCCTCCGGTTCGCGAACGACGAGGCGAGTGGACTCGGAGAATCTCCGATTCCCGCCGGGAACGCGTCGATCTACCGAACGGTCGACGACGGCGGTCGCCTCGGCTACGTCGGCGCCGCTGCGCTCAAGTACATCCCCGTCGGCCAGCGGGCGGAGCTCGAGATCGGGCCGGCGGCGGATGTTCTCGTCGAGCCGATCCTCGCGAACCTCGAGATGGAGAACTTCGCGTTCGATCGTCGCGGAAACGTCGCCGGCTTCGAGGAGATCCAGACGTATCGCCTCGAGGTGAGCAACCGAAAGCAGATCCCCGTCCGCGTCGAGATCCGCCGCAACCTCCGGCATCAGTACCACCGCGCGACGGCGCTCGCGGGAAGCGAGGGCGCCATGGCGACCGAGGATCTCGACACGCTCAAGTTCGAGCTCGATCTCGCGCCCGGTGAGACCCGCGAGCTCCGCTACCGCGTGCGGTACCTCGAAGGCGCAAGACGGCGAGCCGACTGACCGCAGAACGGCTATCCTGTGAGGGGACGTGAGCGAAGCCCCCTCCTCGGTCACGGTCTTCGGCTCGTCTGAGCCCGAGGATTCGACGGACTCGCCCCGGGAGAAGCGCGGCGCCGACCCTCGGCGGGGAAGCGAAGCGCGAGCTCCGAATCATTCGAGGCAAGGCGGCGATCCTGCCGATAAGACGGGGAGAAGGAGAGCTGCGATGGAAGAGGCACAGCGCGTAGCCACCGATCCCGACATGTTCCGGCGTCTCTACGGGACGGGAGAAAACTTTCCGCCGGACCGTGCCTCGGTGATGCGAGCGGCGTTCGTCGTCGATCCGACGGGGTTTCGGGTAAACGAAGACTCGGCGACGGACAATCACTACATGGAGTGCGGCGTCCGGGTGGATCTCGAGCGCGCGCACGCCCAGCACGCGGAAGTCGTCGCGACGCTGACTCGAATCGGAGTTCCGGCCATCGTCTTTCCCGGACGCGAGGGGCTCGACGACGGCGTCTACCCGAACAACGTGTTCGGGACGATCCCGCGCCGATTCATCGTCGGCCGCATGTTGCACCCGGTCCGTCAGCGCGAGGCGGAACGGGCGGACGTGCGTGAACTCTTCACGACGACGTTCGGCTACGAGCTCTGGGATCTCTCGGCGCAGTCGCTTGTCGCCGAGCTCACCGGCCCCCTCGTCATCGATCGAGCGCGCGGAATCGGGTGGTGCGGCCGGACGCGTCGCGTCGACGACGCCGGCGTCCGTGCGCTTCACCAAGCCTTCGACCTGCGCATCACGCTCTCGTTCGACCTCGTCCCGACCGAGTACCACACGAATCTCGTCCTCAGCGTCCTCGCCGGCCGCGGTTGCGTCGCGCATCGAGCCTCGTTCGGGGATCCCGAAGTCGTCGACGCGCTCCGCACGGTCTACCCCGATCACACGCTGCTTCTCTCCGACGAAGAAAAGGACGCGTTCGCAGGGAACTGCCTCGCGGTGACGGAGAGCGATCTCGTCTTCAGCGAATCCGCCGCGCGTGCCCTGAGACCGGCGTCGCGCCGGACGCTCGAATCCTGGGGCTTTCGCCTCCATCCGGTGGCCGTCGACGAGCTCGAGAAAGGCGGCGGCAGTCTTCGCTGTCTGATCGCGGAGGTCTTCTGACGTGACGCTCCACGTCGACTCGGAGATCGGTACGCTGCGCGAGGTGCTCGTCCATCTTCCGGGCCCCGAGGTCGATTCGATGCCGCCGGAACTCATGGGCGAGTTTCTCTTCGATGACATTCTCTACGGACCGGGAGCGCGGAGCGAGCACGCGCGCTTCACCGCCGTGTTGCGCTGCCTTGGGGCGAAGGTGACGGATTTCTCCGATTTGCTCGTCGGCGCGCTCGAGCACGCCGGCGACGCTCGGCGCGAGCTCCTCGATACGGTCGCTCGCTTCGAGGAGCTTCCGCGGAGCACCTCCGCCGAGCTCGCCGCGCTCGGCCCCTCCGAGCTCGCCGAAGTCCTCATCGCAGGGCAGCGCGTAGATCGACGGGATCTCTCGCCCGAGAATCTCTTCCGTATCCTTCCCGTGCCCAATCTTCTCTTCTCGCGCGACGCTCAGGTCGTCCTCGGCGACGGGGTCGTCATCAGCGGGATGAGTCGCCGCGCGCGCCAGCGCGAGGCCCTCCTGAGCCGCTTCGTCTTTACTCATCACCCGCGCTTCGGCCCCGAGACGATCCGGGCCGACTTCGCCGCACCGCTTCGGCGTGCGTCATCGCGGACGCCGGCCCTGCCGACGCTTGAGGGCGGAGACATCCTCGTCTTTCGCGAGGGTGTCGTCGTCGCCGGAGTGAGCGAGCGGACGATGGAGCGCGGCGTCGACCGCTTGACCGAGACTCTTCGCTCGCTCGACCGGTTTCGGGCGCTCGTCATGGTGCCGCTCCCGCGACAGCGGAGCGCGATGCACCTCGATACGATCTTCACGCGCACCTCCGAGGACGACTGTCTCGTCTACGCGCCGCTGATCCTTCCCGGTGGTCCGGAGACGTTGAGCGTCATCACGATCGACCTCGCCCGAGCGGGCGACTGGGGGCGACGGCGCCCGTCCCTCCTCGAGGCGCTGCGTGAGCTCGGCGTCGATCTCCGTCCGATCTCCTGCGGCGGCGAGGACGACTACATCCAGCAGGCCCGCGAGCAGTGGACGGACGGCGCGAACTCGTTCGCGCAGCGACCGGGCCTCGTCTACCTCTACGCTCGCAACACCAGAACGGCCGAAGAACTGGAGAAGCGCGGGTACCACGTGCTTTCCGTCGACGAGATGGACTTCGGCCCCGACGGCGAGTGCCGGTACGCGTTCACCGAAGGGACGCGCTACGCGATCCTCGTCGCCGGCCACGAGCTCTCGCGGGCGCGCGGCGGTCCGCGCTGCATGACGATGCCGCTCGTTCGCGCGCCCGCGTGATCGCCGTTTCGGCCGCGGGAGAACGTCGCGCTCCTCACTGGTCGCCGGCCGATCGGGTGGTACAATCCCCGGCTCCGCTTTTCTGGCCCCGGACGCACTGAGACCGACTTCGACGTGACCACGACCCCTACCTCGAGCATGCAGCAGACTGGCACTCAGGCGATCCGCAACGTCGCCATCATCGCCCACGTCGATCACGGGAAGACGACGCTCGTCGACCGCTTCCTCGCCGCCACCGGATCGATCCCGTCTCACCAGGATCTCGGCGAACGGATTCTCGATTCGAACGACCTCGAGCGCGAGCGCGGGATCACGATCCTCGCGAAGAACATCTCGCTTTACTACCGGGACGCCAAGATCAACATCATCGATACGCCCGGGCACGCGGACTTCGGCGGGGAAGTCGAACGCGTGCTCCAGATGGCCGACGGGGCGATCGTCCTCGTCGACGCGGCCGAGGGGCCGATGCCGCAGACGCGCTTCGTCCTGCGAAAGGCGTTCGAGCAAAAGCTCGTGCCGGTCGTCGTCGTGAACAAGATCGACCGGAAGGACGCGCGTGCGGACGAAGTCGTCCACGAGATCGGCGATCTCTTTCTCGAACTCGCCGAAGAGGTGGACGTCGGCGACGAGCTCGACGTCCTCGACTTCCCGGTCGTCTACGCTTCGGCGCGCGAAGGTTACGCGGCATCGGAGCCGAACGGCGAGAGAGCGGGTGTCGAGCTCATCCTCGACCTCGTTCTCGATCGCGTACCCGCGCCGACCGATTCGGCGGACGGTCCGCTCGCGTTTCAGGTGACGACGCTCGACTACAGCGACTACGTCGGTCGGATCGGGATCGGTCGCGTCTACGGCGGCCGGCTCGAGAACGGGGCGCGCGTCCTCGTCTGCGGGCGAGACGGTGACCGGTCGGCGCGAGTCAAGGAGCTCTATCTCTTCGACAAGCTCGGCAAGATCGGGATTCCGTCGGTCGCCGCCGGCGACATCTGTGCCGTGACGGGGATCGACGACCTCCAGATCGGCGAGACGCTCACCGATCCCGAGCATCCGGTTCGCCGCCCGTTCACCGAGGTCGATCGCCCGACCGTTTCGATGCTGTTTTGCGTGAACGACAGTCCGTTCGCGGGGCAGGACGGGCGCTTCGTGACCTCGCGTCAGCTTCGCGCGCGGCTCTTCAAGGAGCTCGAGGCGAACGTCGCGCTCCGTGTCGAGGACACGTCCGACGCGGGCGTGTTCGAGGTCTCCGGGCGCGGAACTCTTCACCTCGGCATCCTCATCGAGACGATGCGCCGCGAAGGCTACGAATTCCAGGTCGGCAAGCCGACGGTGATTCTCCGCGAAGAGCAGGGCGTTCGCCTCGAACCGGTCGAGCACCTCGTCGTTCAGACTCCGGAGAGCTCCGCCGGGAAAGTGATCGAGCTCATCGGTGCACGGCGAGGCGAGATGACTCGCTACGAGCCGCAGGGAGAACGGATGCTCATCGAGTTCCGGGTGCCTGCGCGCGGCCTCATCGGAATCGGGTCTCGCCTGATGACTCTCACCGCGGGCGAGGCCGTCGTGTTTCACAGCTTCTCGGGCTACGAGCCGTACAAGGGCTCGGTGCCGGGGCGGACGCAGGGAGTGATGGTCTCGAGTGAAAGTGGAGCGGCGATTCCGTACGCACTCTTCAGTCTGCGGGACCGCGGCCCGTTTTTCATCGAGCCCAATCAGCCCGTCTACAAGGGCATGGTCGTCGGCGAGCACTGTAAGGAAGACGACATCACGGTGAATGTCTGCCGTACGAAGAAGCTGACGAACATCCGCGCCGCGGGCTCCGACAAGAATGTGATCCTCTCGCCTCCGCGGCAGATGTCGATCGAGGAGGCGCTCGAGTACATCGAGGAAGATGAGCTTCTCGAAGTGACGCCCAAGATCTACCGCCTCCGGAAGAAAGCCCTCGACCCGAAGGCGCGTCGGCGCGAATCGCGGCGCTGAGGTGCCGCTAAGGCCTTCGGATTCGCCGAGGTCCGCGGGCGGAGAGGTCGAGGCGACCTCGGCGTCCGGGTCGTCGCGCGACTAGCTGGCGGGGGTGGACTCTGGTCGTCGACCGTCGGCGCCGGGGACGCCGACGTTACGCGCGGGCGTTCATCTTGAACGTCTCACCTCTAGCCGCGGTACTCCCCCCGCGTCGGATCGGCGTTCGAGACCGGCTCCCAAGCGGCTCTGCGAACGGTTGTCGCTCGTCATTCTCGTCCCGACGCGGGCGCGCCGGTCGTGTCGAGCTCTGCGCGAGGAGAGGACTTACGACTCGAGGCGGCAACGGGAGCGCTTCGCTCTATAATGATCCAGCGCGCGAGCGGCAAAGGGTGACATCGCCGGGACCGGTGGGTTCCGCCGATGGGGAGTGCTAGAGCTCGTCCCTTCTCGGGTTCGAGCCAGAGAAGGAGAGGGTCATGGCATCACGCTGCATGCGGAGCCGATGTCGTGCGCGCGGAGTCCGTGTGCGCACGTCTCGGGTGCGACGATCGATCCCCGTACGGGGGAGACGGGGGCCATCCCGCGGGGAAGTCGCGAAGCTTGTTTTCGCGGGTCTTGTCGCCGGTTGCTTCGTGCTCGCTCCCGAGCGCGAAGTGCGTGCGCAGGACCGCGAGGCGACGCTTCGCTTCAACACCGCCGGCCGGCTCTACCGGCAGGAGAACTGGGCGGAAGCGCGGGTCGCGTTCGACGAGTTTCTCACCAAGTTCGGCCGTCACGAGAAGGCCGGAGAAGCGCGATTCGCTCGCGGCTACTGTCATCTCCGCCTCGAGCGGTACGCCGACGCCGTGCGCGACTTCGATTCGGCGGTGCGGGCACCGAACGCGTCGGGGTCGGCTTGGTTCGCGGACGCGTACTTCTACGCGGGGGAGGCCCGGGACGCGCTCGCTGCGAGCGGAGACGCCGATTCGGCCCGGCGCGCAGCGTTGCTGCGGGCGGCGGCGAAGAGCTATGGCGAGGCCGCCGCCGTTTGGGATCGGGTGAATTCGTCCGACTCGCGCGAGCGAGCTCGGGTGACGAGCCGGCGCGCGAGCGCGCTCGCCGCGCAGGGGGAGGCGCTCTATCACGCCGGCGACATCGCGCGGGCCCGGGAGACTCTGAAACCGTTTCTCGACGACGTCCGTGCGGGCGGTCGCCCCGCGCGATCGGCGGTTGGAGACGCGCAGGGGCGCGCTCTCTACTTCTTGGCCCTCGCCGAGTACTCGGGCGCGCGCGGGACGGAGCGGCCGAATTACACCGTCGCTCTTGCGGCGCTGAGTGTGCTGACCGAGGCCGGTCGCGAGCGGACGCCACTTTGGGAGGAGGCGGCCTTTCTCGCGGCGCAGATTCACGCGCTTGCGGGCGATCGTGACCGCGCACTCGCACTCTACGGCCGTGTTGTCGAGCGCAGGGGGCCGCGAGCCGAAGAGGCTGGCTATCGCCTCGCTCTCACTCGCTACGACTCGGGCACGCGAACGGATCTCCAGGCGGCGGCGAAGAGACTCTCCGAGTTTCGGCAGCGCTCGCCGGACCATCCGCTCGCGATCGAGGCACTCCACTTCGAAGGCTTGGCGCTGTTTCGTCTTCAGCGGTTCGAGGAAGCGGCCGAGCGTCTTTCCGATCTCGTCTCCGACGGGGCGACTCCGAAGGCGATCCGCGCGTCGGCGGGCTTGACACTCGGGCAGGCGCTTCTCCTCGCGCGGAAGGCGGATCCCGCGCGGGCGGAAAAAGTGCTCGATCGAGCGGCTCGGGACGCTCCGCCCGGCTCGAAAGAGCACGCTCAGATTTCCTTCTGGCGCGGGGAAGCACTGCTCGCCGTGAACGACGTCGATTCGGCGCGAGCCGCAGCGAGGGTGCTCGGTGCCGTCGCTGCTTCGGCTCGAACGGTCTCGCCCCGCATCGCCGAGGAGGCCTTGTTCAAGCAGGCGGAAGCGGCGTACCGCGCGGGCGAACACGCCGAGTGCGCGGCGCTAGGAGAGCGCTACCGGCGTGCGTATCCGCGCGCTCGCGCGCGGTTCTACGTCGAGTCGCTGAAGCTGTCTGGCCAGAACGCACTCTACGCGCCAGAGGATGCACTCGCCGATTCTGTCCGCGCCGTCGCCGCCGAGCATTACGAGGAGGCCGCGGCGCTCATCGACGATCCGGCCCAGGCGGCCGAGCTCCGGTATTTCGCGGGCATAGCACACTACCGCGCCGGAAAGTTCACTCAGGCGGCCGAGACGTTGGCCGGCGTCGATCGCGCGCGCGCGGATCTCGAACGAGAACCGGCAGCGTTCGCTGAGCTCGGCTTCTACCTCGCGGATTCGCTCGCTCAAATCCCGCGCCGGTCGCCGCCGAGTCCGGAGGACGTCGCGCGTGCGGAAACCGCCGCGAAGCGATTCGAGGATTACCTTCGCGTGCCGAATCGGCAGCATGCCGAAACCGCACGGGTGCAGCAGGGCCTCCTCTACGAAGAGCTCGGGCAGATCGATCGGGCGCGCGATGCGTATCGGCGATTTCTCGCCGACCACCCGCGCAGCGAACGGGCGGCGACGATCCGCTTCGCTCTCGCCGACGCGCACCTAGCGCTCGAGGAGTTCGAGCGCGCTGCGGAAGCCTACCGCGTCGCCGCCGAGAGCGGCGGCGAGCCGGCGCTGCGCGCCCGCGCGTATCTCCAAGCCGCGACTCTCGAGCGGCGTCTTTCGCGCGGAACCGAGGCGCTCGCGCTGATCGAGCGGGCGTCGGCGCTCGCGCGCGACCTCGGACGAGTCGCGGGGGACGGACTGCGCGCTCGGATCGCGTTCGACCGAGCATCGACGCTGCTCGACCTCGGACGCGACGCCGACGCAAAGACCGCCTACGCGCGCTACTTGAAAGAGTACGCCGGCGGCGAGCACGAATCCGAGTGCCGCGTGCAGCTCGGCTATCTCCACGTCGAGGCCGGCGACGGAGACGAGGCGATGCGCGTTGTCGAGCCGCTCGTGCGCGGACCTAAATCGGATGAACGCCGCCCCGACGCTCTCTATGTTCGTGCCTGGGCACTGAGTGACGCTGCGGCGGCGAGCGGCGACCCAAAGGTCGCGACCGCACTCGATCGACGCCGGGAGGCGGACTATCAAACGATTCTTCGCGATCATCCCAGAGCGAAGATCGCGAGCGAGGCGCGGCTCGAGCTGGCTCAGCTCTTCTTCAACCGCGGCGAGTGGGACGTCGCGAAGCGCGAGTTTGGCCGCGTTGTCGAAGCGTTCGAGTCGGAGGACGCGACGCCGCGCCCCGATCTCCACCTTCAGGGCCAGCTCGGCCTCGCGTTCGTTCACTTTCAGACCGAGGACTATTCTTCGGCGCGTTCGCTGTTCGATCGCGTCGCCGGAGCGGCCGAAGACGACGCGGAGCTGCTCGTCCGCGCGACGTTCTACGCGGGCCGCTCGTGGATGCTCAGCCGCGGGGTCCGGCAGGCGCGGCGCCGCTTCGAGCGTGTCGTCGGGGAGCTCAAGGAGAGCGCCGGCGAGCTCCTCGAGGAAGCGCTCCTCCGGCTCGGCGAGTGCTGTCACCGCGTCGAGGACTACACGGCGGCGGCCAAAACGTACCGGCGGCAGCTCGACGAGATCCCGGACGGCCGGCGACGCCACGAAGCGCGCTTCGGGCTCGGACTCGCGTACCAGTTCCTCGATCGCCCGGATGATGCCGTCGAGCTCTTCACGGAAGTCACCCGCGCGACCACCGCGCCGATCGCCGCGCGGGCGCAGTATCACATCGGTGAGTGCTACATGGACGGCGAGAAGCACCGCGAAGCTGCGCGGGCGTTTCTGGCGGTAGTAGCGAGTTTCGACTTCGAAGGCGACTACCGTCCGTGGCTCCGCCGCGCACTTCTCGCCGCCGGAATCGCCTACGCCGCGGCGGGTGACTCCGCCGCGGCGGAAACACAGTGGAAGGAACTCGTCGCGCGCTTCCCGGGCTCGGACGAAGCAGCGGCGGCTAAGACAAGACTGGAGGAGGTGAAGTGATGATTCGATCCCAGAAGCAGTCGAAGCGAATGTCGAGCGGTGCGCGAACGGCCATCGTCGCCACCTCACTCGTTCTCGTCGCGGCGCTCGGGCTGCAGGTCCGCGCCCAAGTCGAGACTGAATCGGCACCGGCCGAGAGCGCCGCTTCTGCCACTCGAGTTCCTCCGCCTCCGCCAGCGGGAACAATCCTCCCGACCGAGGAACACCCCGAGTCGTATCTCGAATTCGCACTCGCGGGCGGCTACCTGATGATTCCGATCGCGCTCCTCAGCGTCGTATGGCTGACGTTTCTGATCGAGCGGCTCACGGCGCTCCGCCGCGCGCGGGTGTTTCCGCGGGCGCTCGCGTCCGATCTCTCGATGCTCCAGCCGGGCAAGACGGACGGAGACGCGGTCGAGCGCATCCTCACCGAGCGGGATTCGAGTTGCGCGCGGATCGTTCGGACGGCAGCGAAGCACCTCGGTTCCGATCGCGAGAACATCGAGTTCTACGTCAACGATGCCGCGCAGCGCGAGGTCCACAAGCTGCGCCGATTCATCGGCGTCTTCGCCGTGATCGCCTCGGTGGCGCCGCTACTCGGACTCCTCGGGACGGTGACGGGAATGATTCAGGCGTTCCGCGAGGTGGCGCTCGAAGGACTCGGCTCCGGTCAAGCGCTCGCGCCGGGAATCTACCAGGCACTCGTCACGACCGCCGCGGGACTCATCGTCGCGATTCCTGCGCTCGTGACCTACCACTGGCTTCACTCGCGCATCGATAACTACCTTCATTCGATCAACGCGCTCGTCGTCGATTTCGTCGAAGCCCGCGGGCTCAGAGGAGCGGCGTCATGATTCACATCGAATCGCAGCGCGAGCGACTTCAGCTCAATATGGCGCCGATGGTCGACATGATTTTCCTCCTCGTGATCTTCTTCCTCACGACGACGTCCTTCACGGACAAGGAGCGTGAGCAGGACGTCTTGCTGCCGGCGAATCGAACGCCGGGGAGTCTCAGCCGGAACGCCGACAATCACCTCATCGTCAACGTCCTCGCTGAAGGCGGCGTACGAGTCTACGGCGACGACGTCGACCGAACCGAGCTCGCGGCGATCATTCGCGAGCGACGCGAGCGTGCGCGGCGCCCGCTGAAGGTGCAGGTGCGCGCTGATCGCCGCGCGGCTTACGGTCACGTCGCTCTCGCGCTCGAGTCGATCGAGCGGGGCGGTGTCGCCCGGCCGTACATCGTGACGAAGCTCGTCGAGCTCGAATGAGCGGCGAGCGCGGCCGCGTGGAGCGCCGCGGTCGCCGTAGTGCACTCCGTCGGGCGAACGGGAAGACGTCGAGCGAGAAGACGAGGGACGAACATGGGCTCAGATCGAAAAAGTACGCAGCGAAGCAGGAACGGGTCGCGAATTCGGTGGGGGTGGCTCGGCATCGCCGCGATCGCCGTCGCGGTGGCGCTCCCGTTTATCGTCCACCGAACGATGTCGTACTACACCGATGGTGACCGACTGCGGGAGGACGCGGACCTCGCCGAAGATGCACTGCGATCGATCCTCTGGGAACCGTCGCGTCCCCTCGAGCCGCTCCTCAGCTCACCCCAATCCGACGAGTACGAACCGCGGGTGAGTCCATTCGGCGACGAGTTGATCTTCACTCGCCGGCGTCCGGGCCAGAACGCCGATCTTTGGTCGAGCGTGCGGCGACGCGGACGCTGGATGGAGCCGCGTCCAGTCGACGGCGTGAACACCGATGCGGACGAGCTCGGCGCCGCGTTTAGCGCCGACGGCGAACGCCTCTACTTCTACTCGAACCGCGAGGGTGGACTCGGCGGCTACGACATCTGGTCCAGCCGGCGAGAAGATGACGGAAGCTGGGGGCCTGCGACCAATCTCGGTCCCGCGGTCAACTCACCGTGGAACGAGATGAGCCCGGCTCCCGATGATCGCCGCCGGCGTCTCTTCTTTACGAGCGACCGCCGTGCGGGCGCCGAAACCTCGCCGCCGTGGACCGCGACGATTCGCGCGCGCCTGAACGCCGCGGAATACGACATCTACGTCGCCAGGCGTCCGAACGAGTCGACAGCGGACGGCGGAGGTGGAAACTCCGCCGATGAAACGGATGCGAGCGAACTCGCGTTCGCGCCGGCCGAGCCGTTCTCCGCGCTCAACCGTCCCGGCTCCGCCGAAGGCGCCGTCGCCGTGTCGCCGCTCGACGATTTTCTCTACTTCTCGAGCAATCGACACGGCGGAGAGGGCGGATTCGACCTCTACCGCGTGCGGATCAACCGCGAAGAGCCCGGTCCGATCGAGTCTCTGGGGCCGCAGGTGAACACGACGTCGGACGAGATCGATCCCGCGCTCGCCACCGGCGGCTACGAGCTCTACTTCGCGCGGGCCGTCGACGGTCAGGAGGATCTCTTCGTCTCGCTCTCCCGCGAGGTCTACATGGACCGAGAGAGCGGAGATCCGTACTGGAGCATCGGTGCGGTGCTGCGATTCCTCTCTGAGCTCTTGCGTCTAATTCCTTTCGATGTTCTCGCGTTTCTCGTTTGTCTCCTCCTCGCCGCGCTACTCTACGCGCTCGTTCGAAAGCTCCTCCGGCGACCGAGTCTTCTTCTGCGTGCGCTCTTGGTTGCGGTCCTTCTGCACCTGTGCACGGCGCTTTGGATGCACCGACACGATGTCGAGCGCATGCTCTTCGACGGTGTCGCCGATGAGGAAGAGTTCGACGCGTTCGAGGTCACGGTCGAGGGGCTGCCCGAAGAGTCGGTCGGAGTCGCGATCCGCGAAGCGACGGCGAGTCCTCTCGAATCGGAGGAGCACGTCGCGCTCGCACTCTCTCGCGAACGTCCGGAGGAAGCGGACCGTGAAGCGGCCGAAGGAAGCACTCCGGAACCGCTCGCTCCGGAGTTCACCGCAGGCGAAGTGCGAGATCTTCCCCCGCCCGAATTCGCGGCGACTGCGCTCGCGGACGCCGAGCTTCCCGACGCGCCGCTTCGCGGTTCCGAACCTCGGAGTGACATCGCCGCCGCGGCCGAAGACGACGCGGCGCCCGAGATCGCGGCGCAATCGGTCACGCCAGAAGAGTCGGCGGCGCCGGCGTCTGTCACTCGACTCGAGTCGCCGAGCCGCCGGTCGGTACGGGATCGAACGTCGGGTGAGGGGGTGGGGGAAGAGTTCGCGCCCCTTGCGGTCGAAGTGAACATCGCCGCTCGTTCGGCCCCCGAAGGCGCGCCGCGCGCTACCGTTCCGCGTGCCTCGCCGTCCGTAGCTACCCGGGCGACCGCTCCGCCCGACGTGTCCACCGCAACCGCACCGCCTCGCCGAAGCCGAAGCGAAGCTCCGTCGCCGCCTTCCCCGATCGCGAGCGTCGCCCCCCGGCCGGGCCCCGCTCCGACAGCGAGCGCGCCGCGACTCGAGTCCCGTCGACGCGGCGTCCGGCGAGACGCGGAGGACGAGCGACCGCGGGCGCTCGATTCGCTGGCTCCCCGCCTCGAGCGCCGCGAGGACGCGCGACAGCGCTTGCCCCGGGCCGCGGACTTGCCGCGCGTCGCGCGAAGGCTCGACGAACGGTCGAGAGCGGAAGCCGCGTCGCAGGCTGCCTCCGCGCTCGAGCGCGCGCCTTCGAGGCGCGATCGCGTAGAGCTCGCGGTGCCCTCTTCGCCGAGCACGGTTCGCACGGAGCCCGCACCGACGCTCACCCGCGAAACCCTCGCTCGTACGGAAGAAGACACGCTTCCCAGCACCCCGAAGGGGAGTGAGGTCGCCGCTCGCGACGAGGGAGCGACCGTCGCCAGCGCGAGAGCGGCGGAGTCGAATCCGTCAAGTCAGGTGAAACTTCGGCGTGATCGTCGACGCCGGGCCTCGCGGGACCCGCACCGGGAACTGCGCAGCCTCGGTGTGCGCGCGCGAACGGCCACCGCCCCTCTCGATCGGTCGAAGCCGGCACCGGCGACGTCCCGCGAAGAGCTCGCGGCCAAGGTGGAGCTGCCGAAGCCGAGTGCGAGCGTCGCGACTCCGATCGTCACTCGCATCCGACCCGCCGAACCGGAGCGAGAGCGTCCGCAGATCTACGAGCTGAGAGCGAAGGATCGGCGCGAAACGGCACTCGCTCGCGGGGGTGGGAGTGAACGGACCGAGCGCGCAGTGGAGGACGGGCTCGATTGGCTCGTTCGACACCAATCGCCCGATGGCCGGTGGCGACTCGATCGCTACACCGATCATCTGCCTTCGACGTCTCTCCGCGATCTTCAGCACCCCGGATGGAACGGCCGCGGGCGGACGTCGAGTCGCGGCGGGCGCGGAAAGGCTGCGAAGGGCGACGCCGCAGCGACCGGACTCGCTCTCCTCGCCTTTCTCGGTCACGGCGATTCGCACCTCGAAGTCGGGCCGCGTCGAGAGGCCGTCGCACGCGGACTAGCATGGCTGCTCCGCGTCCAGCGCCCGAACGGCGACCTCCGCGGCGGCGGCAACCTCTACGTCCACGGAATCGCCGCGTTCGCGCTCTGCGAGGCGTACGCATTCACGCGCGACCCGAATCTTCGCGATCCGGCGCAGCGAGCGATTGACTTTACGGTTGCGAGTCAGCATCCCGGGAAGGGAGGGTGGCGTTACGAGCCACACCCCCGGAGCGGAGAGGTCGACACGAGCGTCTTCGGTTGGATGCTGATGGCACTGAAGAGCGGACGGCTCGGTGGCCTCGACGTCGATGACGACTGCTTGCGCCGAGGGGCGGCGTATCTCGACAGTGTGCGCTTTGGGCGCGCGGGAGGACGCTATCGCTATCAACCGGGAAGGACGCGATCATCCCTCGCGATGACGGCTCAGGGGTATTTCTCGCATCTCATGCTCGCCGACACGCTGCTCGAGGGCGAGAGCCGATCGGCCGAAGCGATCCTTCGCGCCGAGAGGGAATCCGCCGAATTTCTCGTCCAGAACCTGCCGCGCGCAGAGGACATGGAAGGCGTCAACTTCTACTACTGGTACTACGCGACGCTCGCGATGTTCCAAACCGGCGGTGAACCGTGGCGCGTTTGGAACGAAAACCTGACGCGCGTACTCCTCGAGCACCAGGTTGGGGACGAGCACGGGTCGGCGCACGGGAGTTGGGATCCTCGCGGCTACCGCGCGGAGATCGGCGGGCGCGTGTACTCGACGGCGCTCAGTATTCTCTGTCTGGAGGTCTACTACCGGTACGCTCGACTCGAGCGCTGACCGAGTCTCGTTTTTGGCCGCGCCCGAGTTCTCGACTCCGAACCCGGACCCGCGGCTCGACTCGAATCCGAACGCCGACGACCTCGGCAGAGCGAGTCGAAATCGCGACCGAGCGGATCGCGCCCTCTCGCGGCCGAGCCGGAATCGCCGGAAGGCCCGCGCTCGCCTAGAAGCGCCGGCGCCGCGGTGCGCGCGAACCGAGCCAGCCTTCGCGCCGCTCCGCTGCGTCGGCATCGAGAACCTTGCCGCGGGCTTCGAAGGTCACGAGTTCGAGGCGGGGATCTTCGGCGAGAACGATCTCCCCCGAGCGGCGCTCGCCGCGCTGAACGAACTCTATGGGGATGCGATCTCCCGGTGAGCGCTCGGCGACGAGGTCACGGAGCGCGTCGGGATCCTTCACGGAAGTCCCGCCGGCGCGGACGATCGTGTCTCCTCGTTCGACGCCCGCACGATAGAGAGGAGACCCGACGCGAGTTGCGCTGAGGACGCGGAGTCCGTCATCCGCGGCGTCGAGCCGGGCGAAACCGATGAATGCGCGTCCGGCGTGTCGTCTCCCGAGCTCGAGCCCGAAGGCCGCGAGGAGAGGAGTGTAGTCGATCACTTCACGGCCGTACACGAAGCGCGCGAAGAATCGTTTGGCAAAGGTCGAATCGCCCGTCAGCTCGCCGAGGATCCGTTCGAGGTCTTCGTTTCGGTACGGGATCTCCTCGACGCCGTGCTTCCGCCACACCGCGCGCAGATAGGCGTCGAGCGTCGCCGGGGCGTGCTCCGTTCGAAGGAGGAGATCGAGTCCCAGCGCGATCGCCGCGCCGTGCGTGTAGTACGAAAGAAACGTGTTCACAAAATTGTGCCGATCGATCGAAGTCGCAGCATCGACCAGCGGCGCCTGGAGACTCATTTCGACGGCGGAATGGTAGCGCGTCGCGGGGGAGAGGAGGACTCGCTCGATGGTCCGTCCGAAGCTCGCTGCGAGCGCGTCGAGCGACAGTTGGCCGGCGCGGTGTGCGGTCAGTCGATCGAAGTAGCTCGTGAATCCCTCGGCGAACCAGAGCTCTCCGCAGGGGTTGGCGCGCTCGAAGCGAAAGGGCTCGATCGAGGCCGGACGGATGCGCTCGACGTTCCACGCATGAAAGAATTCGTGAGAGAGCGTGAGGAGAAGCTGCGCCGCGTTTCCTTCGAGCGGTCGGCTGCTCGTGAGGATCGTCGAGTTGCGATGCTCCATGCCGTCGCCGCTCGCGTAGGGATGGTAGTCGGCGATGAAGGTGTACCGCCCTCCCTCGAAGCGCGGGAGCTCGCCGAAGATCGCGATCTGCTCACGGACGACGGCCTCTGCCGCGCGAGCGTAGTCGACGACCGCCTGCGGTGTGCCGGGATGGTGCACGGCGAGACGGATTTCCTGTCGGTTGTCGCCCTCTCCTGCGTGAAACGAGTGCACATGGTGCGCACTCACTTCGGTGGGGCTATCGAGAAAGTAGTCGAGGTCGGGGGCCGTGAAGACTTCCGGATCGCCGGTGGGGAGAAGCTGCGTGGCGACTCGCCACTCGGGAACCGGACGGCGAAAGCGAATCCGTATCGCGCGCTCTTCCGTGCCTCCGATCCATGCGAACGTGGCGGGCATGTTGAGATGCGCGTGATTCGAGTCGATCGCGGCGTACGTGCCGTCGCAGCGATCGCCGAAGAGCGTGTAGCGAACCGTTAGCGTGCCGTCATGACCGCCGGCTATCGTCCAGCGGTAAGTTCCGTCGCGCGTGACGGCGAGCGGTCGATCGTTGCCGTCGGTCGCCCTCACCGAGTACACGTTCTTCACGAATTCGTGGAGCGCGTAGCGTCCGGGTGAGCTTCGGCTCATG
This sequence comes from Planctomycetota bacterium, assembly GCA_965223845.1. GTDB lineage: Bacteria > Planctomycetota > UBA8108 > UBA8108 > SXIK01 > CBDCXR01. Next base: position 1,470,738 of record CBDCXR010000004.1, read on the forward strand.
TGAAGCTTTGCCGGCCCCTCCGGAAGCGCGCTCACGCGAATCGCGACCTCTGCTTCGTGGTGGGCGCGATTCGGAAAGGCGATCGAGTATTCGATCGGCTCCGAGGCGAGCAGCGAGGGAGCGATCAGTGCCGCCAGCGCAGTCGCCCATCGCACGACCGCTCGGGGCCGATGGGGGCGCCTCTCGCACGGAGGCTGGAGTCGATTCGGTAGGCGAGACATAGCGAAGAACTCTCAACGAAGTCCGAACTCTACCACGAGCGAATCGATCCTGCGCCTCGACTTTTTCGGCCCCTGCTCGCGGGAGGTGGAGACTGAAAGTTGAAGGTCGACGCGGCGCGATTCCGAGAATACCGGTGATCAGGATCTCGCCCGCGTGACCTACGACCGAGAGGAACCAAGAATCATGCCGAAGCGAACCAAACCCCACTCCCCGAAATCCGCCGCGACCCTTGCGGCGTCCGATCCGCCCGCTAGCACCCGCGGCGAATCGCGCGAGCGTCTTCAGATCCACTACGAGAAGAGCTCACAGTTCCGCACGGTCTACATGACCGGTGCGATTGGCGGCGTCACGCCGGACGGAACGATCCGAGCCGCGCTGTACAACCAGCGCCTCCCGCTTCCGCGGCGAACACTGAGCGAAATGAGCGACGGCCGCGCGTTCGAGATTCCCGAGGAACGTGAAGTCGATTCAGGTTTCGTGCGCGAGATCGAAGCCGACGTCGTCATGGACCTCACGACGGCGAAGTCGTTTCGCGACTGGCTGAGCCACCGGATCCACCAGCTCGAAAACGCGATCGCGACACCGAGCGGACCGGATCGGCAGTAGATCGCACCCGGACAGGCGCTCTCGCGGCAATCGCCAGCCGCGATGCCCGTACGAAACGGTCCATCTTCTGGACACCTATCCGTTGCGGGTCGATCGGCCGCGTTGAACGGCGGACGACGCTCGGTCCGCGTTCGGACCGCGCGGTGATGGAGGGATTCGACCGCACCCGAGTCTCGTCGGCGACGGCCGGCGGCTCAGGTGGAGCTCGAACTTTGACCGTCGAGCTCCACCGCGCCCGTTGGGATCGTCCGGCGATCTCGTAGAATGACCGTCGATCCGCCGCCCTGCGGGCGCGTCGCAGCGACGGGACGCGATCGCAACGCTCAGCGAAAACGACGAGGAATCACGCGAACGATGATGGATCTTGCTATCGAACTCCGGGCTCGGCGGATCGAAGTCGTGCGCCTCGGACTCTTCTGCGGGCTCACTTTCGCGTTCGGAGCCGGAGGCGACCTCCAGAGTGCGGATCTCTTCGCCGAGCTCCCCGCAACTGGGCAGCGGGTTTGGATCGGGCCGGCGTTCTGGGCCAATCGGCTTCAAGATTGGCAACTGAGCTCCGGGCGCATCGAGTGCGTGGAGGGACGGCAGGCTAAGCCGATGCGGACGGTGCACGTTCTTACGCATCGGGTGGGCGACCAGAGCGGCTCGCTGCGACTGGAGGTCGTCACGGGGGAAGTCGAAGCGTCGAATGCCCGTGCCGGCACGGCGGCGGCGGGATTCCTCATCGGCGCTGGAGGGAACAGTCTCGACTACCGAGCCGCCGCGCTCGTTCACCACAGTCCGGGTCCGGGGGCCGGAGTCTTTTGCGGGGTCGATCGCGCGGGGCGTACCTTCATTCGCGACCACTCCGCACCATCGCCGCCGCCGGATCGCACCGCCGCGCGTGCGCTAGCGTCGGTGCGTCTCGTACTCGATCTCGAACCCGCCGGAGATGCCTATCGCGTGACACTCCGCGGTCTCGATTCGGCGAGCGGAGAACCACTCAGCGAAACGACGGCAACGATTGAGGCTGCGCGCGCGGTGGGTGGGATCGCCCTCGTTTCCCATCCGGGCGAAGAACGAGCGCGCTTTTGGTTCCGCGGCCTCGAGGTGAGCGGTACGAAGCTCGACATCGACGCCTCCCGCACGGCCGGTCCGGTTCTCTCGACTCAGTACACTCTCTCGCGCGGGATCCTCAAGCTCACCGCGCAGCTCATGCCGATCGGACTCGCGCAGGACCGGAGCGTCACGCTCGAAGTGAACGCAGGCGACGGCTGGAAGAACATCGCCACGGCGGAAGTCATCGCGCCCGGCTGGACCGCGACGTTCCGCCTGCCGGGGTGGGACGACAGCCGCGATCTCCCGTACCGAGTGACGCACGAAGGACGTTCGTGGGGCGGAACGATCCGGCGCGACCCGGTGGACAAGCGGACGATCGTCGTCGCCGGCTTCACCGGGAATCACAACTGTCGCCGGGGAGTCGACCGGCGCGGTCCCTACTACTGGCTGCGCGGCTTGTGGTTTCCGCACGACGATCTCGTCGCGAATCTCGTTCGGCACGAACCCGACGTCCTCTTCTTCAGCGGTGATCAGGTTTACGAGGGGGCGAGTCCGACGGGCGTCGACCGCGCGAACGTCTATCTCGATTATCTCTATAAGTGGTACCTCTGGTGCTGGGCGTTCCGCGATCTTTCGCGAGACATTCCGACGGTGACGATCCCCGACGACCACGACGTCTACCAAGGGAATCTCTGGGGCGAAGGTGGACGCAAGACCGACAAGGACGACAAGGGAGGCTACGTCTGGCCCGCACCATTCGTCCGCATGGTCGAGCGCACGCAGACGGCGAACCTTCCCGATCCGTACGATCCGACCCCGATCGCGCAGGAGATCGGAGTCTACTACACCGGAATGACGTACGGACGGATCAGCTTCGCGGTGCTCGAGGACCGGAAGTTTAAGAGCGGTTGCTCGGGACGCGTGCCGCCGTCGGGAAGTCGTCGCGCCGACCACATCGTCGACGAGGAGTTTGACGTCATGAAGGCGGACGTGCCGGGAGTTCAGCTCCTCGGACGGCGTCAGCTCGACTTTCTCGCAGACTGGGCGGCCGACTGGCGCGGCGCCGACATGAAGGTCGCGCTTTCCCAGACCGTGTTCGGTGGTATGGCCACGCACCACGGCGGAAACTTGCAGTACCTGCGCGCCGACCTCGACTCGAACGGCTGGCCGCAGTCCGGTCGGAGACGAGCGCTCGAGGAGCTACGGCGCGGGTTCGCGTTCCATCTCGCGGGCGATCAACACCTCGCGACGATCGTTCACCACGGAATCGACGATTGGGAGGACGCCGGGTGGTCGTTTGCGGTGCCGTCGATCGCGAACTTCTATCCGCGCAAGTGGGAGCCGAAGACGGCCGGGGAGAACCGCGAGCCCGGAGCGCCGGAGTACACCGGTCGCCATCGTGACGGACTCATGAACCGAGTCACCGTGTTCGGCGCGTCGAATCCGGGTCGATCGACGGGGCGCGAGCCGAAAGATCTCCACGATAGCATGCCCGGGTACGGGATCCTGCGGCTCGACAAGGAGACGCGAACCATCCGCGTCGAGTGCTGGCCGCGCTACGCCGTTCCCGGCCGCGATGCGCAGTACGAGGGTTGGCCGCGCGTAGTGACTCAGCAGTCGAACTACGGTCGCGCCGCCCGCGCTTATTTGCCGCGGCTGGAGATCTCCGGCATGGAGGATCCGGTGGTGCAGGTCATCGCGGAAGCGACGGGCGAGGTGGTGTACACGATTCGTATCCGCGGTCGCGAGTTTCACCCCTGGGTGTTCGCGCCGGGACGCTACCGCGTCGCCGTCGGCGAGCCCGGGACGCGCCGATGGAAATCACTCCCCGATCTCGAGGCCGCTTCGCGCGAGTCGGCCGGCGAGCTGCGAGTCGATCTGTGAAGCGCTGCGTCACACCGGCGAGTGCGACGAACCGCACGCTTCTCTGGAGCGCCGCGCTGTGCTCGGCCGCGATCCTCGCGCTGCCGCTGCGAGCCGCCACGTTCGAAGCGGACGCGGACGGGAAAGGATCCGAGTCGAGGAAGATCGTCCTCATCGCCGGTCCGATCACGGGTCACCCGAAAGATACGCACGAGTACGAGAAGAGCGTCGTCTTGCTCAAGCATCTGCTCGATCGTGCGCCGAATCTGCGCGGTCTCCTGGTCGAGGCGCACTTCGGAGGCTGGCCGCGAGACGAGTCTACCCTCGATGACGCCGACTCGATCGTCTTGATCTCCGACGGAGGAGACCGGAACGAAGAGAGCCACCCCCTCTACGTCGGCAATCGAATGGAGACCATCGCACGGCAGATGAATCGGGGCTGCGGCTTCGTGAACTTTCACTGGACGACTTTCCATCCCGCGCGCGAGCACGACCGGATCACCGAGTGGGTCGGCGGGTACTTCGACTACGAGACCGGACCCGCGCCGCGCAAGTGGTACTCGGCGATCGAGACGAAGGAGTGGCCGGTCGCGCTGCCGTCTCCGCGTCACCCCATCGCGCGGGGGGTTCGACCGTTCCGAGTCCGCGAGGAGTTCTACTACCGCATCCGTTTTCGCGACGTGGATCCACGGCTCGTTCCGCTCGCCGCGGTGGCCGATGGCCGCGAGGGGGTCGTGGGGTGGGCCGTCGAACGAGACGACGGCGGCCGCGGATTCGGTTTCACCGGGGGACACTTCTACGCGAACTGGTGGAACACCGACTTTCGCCGATTCATCCTGAACGCGATCGTGTGGTCGAGCGGCGCCGAAGTGCCGCCGGGCGGGGTCGAGTCGAACTTGGAAGAACGATTCCGAACCCTCGTCGTGACGGGTCATAACCATCCCGCGCACGACTGGCGATCGGTCACGGAAGCACTCATCGGAGTCATCGAGCAAGATCCTCGTGCGATCGTCCATGTCACGGAGAATCCCGAGCGCCTCGGCGAATCTGGCCTCGAGGCGTACCGAACCCTCGTCTTCAATTATTCGAATTGGGAGCGTCCGGGCCTCAGCGACCGCGCGAAGAAGGGACTCGTGGACTACCTCTCGTCGGGCGGGGGATTGACGGTAGTTCACTTCGCGAACGGCGCGTTTCATTACTCGCTTCCCCGAAAGGATTCCGATTGGGAGGAGTACCGCACTCGCATCGTGCGGCGCGTCTGGGTTCACGGCGAGGGAAAGAGCGGACACGATCCGTACGGTCCTTTTCGCGTCGAGATCGCGGACGTCGAGCACGAGGTGACGCGAGGCCTCGAATCGTTCGACACCGTGGACGAGCTGTACTTTCGCCAGGAGGGCCCCCTTCCCGTTGTTCCGCTCGCAAACGCGCGATCCAAAGTGACCGGGAACGTCGAGCCACTCGCGTGGACCTACGACTACGGACGTGGGCGAGTGTTTCAGACTCTGCTCGGACATGCGGCGGAGTCGGTTCGGCGCGCCGGCGCGCTCATCCGCCGCGGGACCGTCTGGTCGGCGCGGTCTTCTCCGCTCGGATTCGATCCACCGCCCGAGATCGTCGAGGGCATGCTCTTTCGCGCGGGAAGTCCGTGGACTGCGGCGGAATCGCGAGCGCGTGCCGAGGCGAACGAAGCGAAAGGCGAGGAGCCGGTGCGCGAGAAAGCGGACGAGCCCGCAGAAGACGGTTCTGAGTCGGCCGGTGGAGACAAGAGCGCGTCCGAGGGAGTGTTGCCGCCGAACCCCGGGCTCGACGGTGGTCTCGGTGGGCACTGGGGAATCAAGAACGATGGCGACTGGAAAGACGGGCGTTGGAATCAAATGGACGTCGGCTCGCTCGTGAGCTCGTCGCTTCGCACGCCCGCCGGCCTCGCTCTCAAGTCTCTGGCGCTTCGCCTCGGCGACGACGCATCCGCTGCGGCGGCCTTCGATACGGCCGATCTCGCGTATCGGGTTGCGTGGACGGGCGAGTTCATTTCGTTCGACCCGCAGCGGTTTGGGGTGATCGCGATGCCGAGGATCGCGGGAACGATCGAGCTCATCGGCGCCGAAGGGAAGGCGTGGGGAGATGCCGCCACTCGCTATCGTCGACTCTACCGAGGTGCGCGGCCCGTGCTCGAGTACGAGGTGAACGGGATTCGCATCCGCGACGCGCCGTGGGCGGATCACCTCGGAGAGCTGCGAGCATTCACGCGAGACTTCGCTGTCGCCCCGCGCGATCGGAGTCTCGCGACCGTTTTGTGTACGGGAACGGCAGCCGCGAAACTGAACTCGAGGCACTTTCAGCGCGCCCTCGTCCCCGCGAAGGGCGATCACGTCAACGCGATCGCACTCCTCGGGGCGGAAGCTGCGGAGGCGTGGCTTCGGGTCGACGGACCGAAAGTGATTCTCGAGTTCGGTCCAGCGACGAAGCCGACTTCGTGTCGCGTCGTTCTCGCTCGCGTGCCGCGTGCCGGCGTCGACGAGTTTTTCCGATCCGCCGCGGAACTCTCTCGCCCGTCTCCCTCGACGGCGATCGCGGCGGCCATGATGCCGTCGCGCCCTCGCTGGAAGACGCTCAAGACGTCAGGGCGGCTCGGTGCGGGCTCGGGTGCCTACGTCATCGATACGATCGATCTCCCACTCGAGAATCCCTACCGCGCGCTCTTCTTCCTGAGCGGTCACGATTTCTTCCGCGACGGTAGAGCGGCCGTGAGCACTCTTCACGGCGACGTGTGGATCGCGAGCGGGCTCGACGCGGATCTCGGAGAGATCGAGTGGCGGCGTTTCGCAACCGGCCTCTACCAGCCGCTCGGACTGAAGATCGTTCGCGACGAAGTGTACGTGCGCGGTCGCGATCAGATCACTCGACTCTCCGATCGCAACGGCGACGGTGAAGCGGATTTGTACGAGGCGTTTTCCCACACGACGAAGACGACCGCGAACGGACACGATTACGTCTCCTCTCTCGAGACCGATGCGAGCGGGAACTTCTACTACGTGAGCCCGCGTGGTCTTCACCGCGTGGCGCCGGACGGATCGAGTGAACAAGTCATCGCCACCGGTTGGCGGAACCCGAACGGGCTTTCCGTCAGCGCGGAGGGCGTGATCACCGTCGCCCCGCAGGAGGGCGAGTGGACTCCGGCATCGCAGATCGTCGAAGTAAAGCTCGGCGGCTACTACGGCTATCCGGGGCCGCGACCCGACGTGTCGAGGCCGCGCGGATACGATCTTCCGCTCTGCTATCTGCCGCGCGGCGTGGACAACTCGACCGGCGGTCAGGTGTGGGTCGAACGAGTTGACTGGGGGCCGCTCTCCGGACAACTGCTCAGCTTTTCGTTCGGAACGAGCTCGATGCAGCTCATTCTTCGCGACCGCGTCGGCGATCAGCCGCAAGGCGCAGTCGTCAAGCTCGACGGACGATTCCGATCCGGCGCGATGCGTGGCCGGTTTCATCCACGGACGGGCGATCTCTACGTCAGTGGCATGCAGGGCTGGGTAACGAACGCGGTCGAAGACGGTTGCCTTGAGCGTGTCCGCTACACTGGGGCGCCACTCGCGCTTCCGACCGACTACCGCGTGCACGAGAACGGCCTCTGGCTTCGCTTCAGCGAGCCGCTCGACGCCGCGACCGCTGGAGATGCGGGGAGCTACCGGCTCGAAGCGTGGAATTACGAGTACGCGAAGACCTACGGTTCGAAGGAGTACTCCGCCCGTCACCCGAAGCGAGAGGGACACGATCCCGTGTCGCTTCGTTCGGTCCGCGTATTCGACGGCGGTCGAGAGATCTTCCTCGAGGTTCCCGCGCTCGAACCCGTCGATCAGCTTTCGGTGAGCGCGTTTTTGGATGCGGCAGACGGTCGGGATGCTTCGATCGATCTCGTCGCGACGGTCCACGCGCTCCATCCCCCGTTCGAGCTCGAGCCGGCTCCGGCGCCGGGGGCGACCGGCGCGCGGCCGACCGCGGAAGCAGGTTCGCGAGACGACGCTCGCTCGGGGCTCGAGCTCACACTCAGACCGCTCGCGGGTGGAGAACCGGATCATCGCCGAGCTCGCCGCGCCGCGCTCTTCGTCGGCGCGGGAGAGTCGCCGAGCCCGTTCATCGAGCCGGGCCCATTCCTCGCCGTGTTTCGCGGGGAGCTCGTTCTTCCGCAACGAGACAAAGTTCGCTTTCGTGTCCGGGGGAGTGGGCGCGCGCAGCTCGAGCTCGATGGCCGCGTCGTGTTCGAGTCGGAGAGCGACGAAAGCTCTCGCCTCGCCGAAGGCTGGAGTCCTCCCGTCCGGGTGCGCGCCGGACGGACAGCGATCGTCCTCTCCTACCGATCGCCGGACCGAGGCGACGCGACGCTTCGCCTCTACTGGGAGGGGCGGGAGTTTCGGGAAGAGACCGTGTCGGCGGAGTTTCTGTCCCATTCGCCTTCGCTCGACCTCCGACGCGCCGAGCGAGTAAGGCGCGGACGCGAGCTCGTCGCGCGTCACCGCTGCCTCGACTGTCACCGGGCGGACGCCGCCGAGCTTCGCCGGGGAATGCCCGAGCTCTCGTTCGGCGGGCCGACGCTCGACGGCATCGGGTCGCGGCTGCGTGAGGAATGGCTCGCGCGATGGATCGAGCATCCCGCGCGCGAGCGGCCCGGCGCGACGATGCCCCGCGTGCTCGCGCCTCGCGGCGTCCTCGATGACGTTTCTCCGACGGCGACCGTGTCGATCGATCGCCGAGCGCTCGATATCGCGGCGTACCTTTCGACTCTCCGTGCCGAGGTGACTCGACGCCACGGGGGCGCTCCGCCGCGAGCGAGCGCCCGCGCGGGCGGCGATCTCTTCGCGCGTCTCGGGTGCTTCGCTTGTCACACGTTCGACTCGGACACCGCCGACGGCGAGCTCACGCCGCTCACTCACGTCGCGGCTAAGTGGCAGCCCGGTGCACTCCGAGAGTATCTCCTCGAACCGCACAGTCACTTTCCCGCGACTCGCATGCCGGACTTCGATCTGTCGGGCGCCGAAGCGGATCAGCTCGCGGCGTTTCTCCTCGCACGAACGGCAGCTTCCCCGGTCGGCGACCGGCAGCCACCGATCCGCGTTCCGGCGTCGGCCCTTCGCGGGGACCGCGAACGAGGTCGGTCCCTCGCCGAAGCGAACGGATGCGCGAACTGTCACGAAATCCCTGGTGTCGCGCCGCAACCGGCCGCACCGTTCGAGAAGATCGCACGCCTCGATTGGTCGAAGCGAGGCTGCGCGGCGCCGCCGTCGACTCGGCGGTCGGCCGCACCTCGGCTCGAGCTCGGAGATCGCGATCGACGTGCGATCGCGCAGTTTGGGCGCCATGCGCACAGCCTCTTTCGCCGGTCGATGGCGGAGGCGGCGGAGCGCACCGTGCGGGGGTTCGCTTGCACCGCGTGTCACGCGCGCGACGGCGAAGCGGCGCGCTGGGACGAGCGTGAAGCGGCGTTCGAGCATCTACGGATTCCGCGAGAGTCGCGGATCTCCGTCCAGACGCGACCTGCGCTCTCGTTTTTCGGGGAGCAGCTCCGCGTCCAGTGGATCGCGCGGCTCCTCGGGGGAGATCTCGGGTACCGTCTTCGCCCGTGGCTCGACGCGCGGATGCCGTCGTTCGGTCCGCTTGCTGCGAGCCTCGCGGACGGATTCGCTCACGCCGACGGATTCTCGGCTCGTCCGCGTCCGCAGCGGTCCGCGACATCGGCCGCGCGAGACTCCGCCCGAGAGGGCAAGACGCTCCTTGGCTCGGCGAGCGGACTCAGCTGCACTTCGTGCCATCCCGTTGGCTCGAGGCCGGCGGAGAACGATCTTCACTTCGGAGTCGTGAACCTCGCGCACAGCGCGGAGCGCCTTCGTCCGGAGTTCTTCCGGCGATGGATGCTGAATCCGCAGCGCATCGCACCGGGGACGGCGATGCCCGCCTACGCGGACCGCGACGGCCTGTCGGTCCTGGCAAGCGCCTTCGAGGGCGACGCCGAGCGTCAGTTTGCCGCAATTTGGGCCTACCTGTGTGATCGACCGGAGACACCCGACGCGGGTGGCGGTGAGTCGGGTCCGGCTCCCGAATCGGCGCGATGAGCCGCGAGGATCTGGAATCGGAGCAAGGGTTCTCCCTACAATCGCCGCGATCGCCCATCGTGCGAGAGTGGCGGAACTGGCAGACGCGCAAGATTTAGGTTCTTGTCCCTTCGGGGGTATGGGTTCGAGTCCCATCTCTCGCACCAATTCAATTCTCTACGCGGACGGCGTTCGCTCCGATCGGAGCCCGCGGTCAGCCTCCGGAAGCCGCAGCTCGAAGTGTCCTCGATCCCGTGACGACCGCCGCCGTACAGCGCATCGGCGCGAGCCTTCGCGCCGCGTTCCTCGAGGGCGACGCGGCGGACTCGGGCCTCGACGATCTCCTCGCGGAGACCGGGGCGCGAGCCGCCGGGCTCTGGCGGCGAGCTTCCGGTGAAGATCGACTCGCTCTAGTCGGCTTCCGCGCGGTGCCCGACATGCCGAGAGACGTGAGCGACGGATTCGCCGAGGCGATGCGAGCACCTTCGCTTCGGGAAACGGGACTCGCATGTGTGGCGGCAGTCGTCCTCCGAGAGACGCAGATGGGGACGCTCGACGCCGCCGAAAGTGGCCTTCCGGGTTCGGCGAGCTGGCTCGCTCGATTCGCGGCTCGGCAGTCCGTCGCGGTTCCGTTCTCCGGTCGAGGTGGCGCCGAGGGGGTCGTCGCGATCTCGACGGCGGTTCCGCTCCGGCGCGGAGACTCGGTTTGGACGCTCATGCACGCGGTGGCGACCGTGCTTGCGGGCACGGATGGTTCAGGTGTCAGCGCCGAACCCGACCGCGAGGCGCAGCGTTCGATCGCGGAAACTCTCGGGATCGGTGCGCTCCGTCGGCATGTATTTCTCTGCTGCGACCAGGCGAAGCCGAAGTGCTGCGACCGTTCACGCTCCGTCGTCGCGTGGAATCACCTGAAGCGTCGACTCAAAGAGCTCGGTCTCGTCGACCGAGGCGGGGTGCAGCGGACAAAGGCGAACTGTCTCCGCATCTGTGCCGGCGGCCCGATCGCGGTCGTGTATCCGGACGGCGCCTGGTACGGAGAATGCGACCCTCCGGTCATCGACCGGATCATCGAGGAGCACCTCATCGGTGGCCGGCCGGTGAAGGAGCATCTCATCGCACTGGAGCCGCTCACCGGAGAAGCTCTCGGCCGGCGGACCGAGTAGCGCTCGCTCGTCGGGGTGAAGTCGGCGCGGCGTCGCCGCGTCGGCGAGGGGGCTTCGCGAAAGCGCCCTCACAAGGACGTCTTAGTTTCAAGACAAGCGCAACGCGCTTGCTTGAGATCGCCCTCCCGGTCGCGAAAGGTACCTAGGACCAGTTTGGACCGGCGCCCGTGGGCGCGAACGAGCCGAAGGCTCGCTCGTCGGGGTGAAGTCGGCGCGGCGTCGCCGCGTCGGCGAGGGGGTTTCGCGAAAGCGCCCTCACAAGGACGTCTTAGTTTCAACAGAAGCGCAACGCGCTTGTGTTGAAACTAAGACGTACGCTTGTTCGCGCGGGCGATCTCCTCGGGGGCGTACTTCTGCAGCTTTCGCTGCAGCGATCGCCGATGGATGTTCAGCCGGCGCGCCGCTTCGCTGATGTTTCCGCCGCAATCGGAGAGTACGCGATGGATGTGTTCCCACTCCGCGCGCGCGAGCGTCGGCGCCTGGTACGTCTTCGGCGATGGCTCGAGCGCGGGCGTCTCGCCGCGCGCGAACGCCGAAATGATGTCGTCGACGTCGGCCGGCTTGGGGAGGTAGTTGGACGCGCCCAGCTTCACCGCGTCGACGGCGGTTGCGATGCTGCCGTACCCGGTGAGAACGAGGACCATCGTCGCGGAATCGATCTTCCGGAGGTCGCGGACGACCTCGAGCCCCGATTTTCCGGGCATCTTCAGGTCGACGACGGCGAACTCGGGCGAGTCCGCCTCGGCTTCGGCGATCGCCTCGTCGTAGGTGCTCGCGACGCGGACGTCGTATCCGCGGAGCTGAAACGAGCGGGCGAGACGATCGCGAAAGATTCGATCGTCGTCGACGAGCAGAATCGAGTGAGGATGGTCGTCGCTGCGGGTCTCTTCTGGGTCCGCCATCGCCTGAGCATCTCCCGGCCAGCCCCTGAGCGTAACGAGCCGCATCGCAGAGATCCAGCTCTTCTCACGTGCCGGCGCCGCGACACTCGAGCGCAGTATCGAGCTAGCTCGCCTCAGGCTCGCGCTCGGTCGGGAGCGTGATCGTGACCGTCGTCCCGGTACCTACGGTCGACTCGAAGTCGAGCTCGCCGCCGAGTTTCTCGACGACGGTGCGGGTGAGAAAAAGGCCGAGGCCCATCCCACGGCCGGGATCCTTCGTCGTGAAGAACGGATTTCCCACGCGGCGGAGCATGTCGGAGTCCATGCCGGCCCCGCGATCCGTGACTTCGAAGACGACGCTCTCGCGGCGTCCGGAGCATGTGAGGTCGACGTGTGAATCGGGCGGCGCCGCGTCGAGAGCGTTCTTCACGATGGCCCGGAGTGCGCGCGAGAGCGGTCCGAGGGGCGCGAACAGCCGATGCTCGGTCGTCGTTTCGAGTCCGAAGACGTGGACGCGCGTGCGATCGACGATGCCGTCGAGCACTTCCTCGACAAGATCGTCGATCGTCACGCGCACGAGCGTGTCGCCCGTCCCCTGGCCGGCCTCGGCGGCCATCTCATCGAGGATGGCGCGGCAGCGTCCGACCTCCGCGCGAATGAGTCGAGAGTCCTCGACGGCGTCGTCGAGGGGAGCGCCGCGTTCGAGCTGTACTTCGAGGTCCTTTGCGATGACCGCGATCGTCGAGAGTGGCGAAGCCAACTCGTGGGCCGCCCCGGCCGCGAGCGTCGCGAGTGCTTCGAGCTTTTCGCTGTGGGCGCGCTGTTGGCGCACGCCGCGGAGATCGTCTTCGCGCCGGGCGAGCTCGCTCGACACGCGGAGAATGAACGACACGACGATGAGGGCCGACGCGCCGAACGCGACCACGGTGGCGATCAGATAGAGCCGGACGGGCGGGATGGGACCCTCGCGACCCGGCCATTCGAGCGTCATGGTCGTGATGTCGCCGAGAGCGGGCAGCGGCTGGTGAAAAAAGAAGAGGAGCGTGAAGCACGAAAATACGAGCACGCTTAGGGTGTAAGCCCAACGCTCTCGGAGTAGGACCGCGCCTAGCGTCAGATTGACGAGATAGAACACGCTGAACGGGTTGGTGGGGCCTCCCGAGAAGTAGAGAAGACCGGAGAGGAGGAGGACGTCGATCACCATGATCGCAGTCATGATGCGAGTTTCGAGATCCCGAGTCTCGCCGGCCGGCCGGGTGAGCAGTCGGCGGCGAAACCAGACCAGGAAGCCAATGTTCGTCGCGGCTGCAAACACGATGAGCGACACCAGTTCCGCGAGAGGGAGCTCGACTCGAAACACGACCGCGGCGGTGAACACCGTCGCGATCTGACCGCACACGGCAGCCCAGCGGAGCTTGAGGAGCCACGCGAATGCGATGCGGTTCCGACTGAGGACGATGCCGGGCGGAAGTTTCGCGTCGGATGAGCGTTCGATCGGCGGGGGAGATTCGAAATCGTCGCGGGTCATTTCGGTCGGGGCGAACGGTTGGCCTGGGGACGGGGCGTTGAAAACAGCCTCTACAACCGGGGCGAGCGCTCGATGCGATCGAGCGCCGCTCCCGGGAGGGGAACGATCACGATACTTAGGGTGCACCTCTCTCACGAGAGGCTTTCCGACCTTTGGAGCGGTTGCTACCATGTCGGGCTCGTTTCTCCCCAAGTGAGACACGCGGACGACCGATCACGAGACAGCGGGAGGCCGTCGGCCTCCGCGATTCAGCCCCTTCGGAGTGACAGAAAGACGATGGCGCCAGCGAGCGAGAGGAACGGAGGCGATCCCGAGACCTCCTGGCGGTACTCGGCGACGCTCGCCACCCGCATCGAGTCGAAGTGGCAGGACCGCTGGGAAGCGGAGAAAACGTTCCACGCCCCGAATCCCGGCGAGCCGGGCTTCGACCCGGCGAAGCCGAAGCGGTTCATCATGGATATGTTTCCGTATCCATCGGGAGTCGGTCTCCACGTCGGACATCCGCTCGGATACATCGCGACCGACGTCTACGCTCGCTATCTCCGGATGCGCGGCTGCAACGTCCTCCATCCGATGGGATTCGATGCCTTTGGCCTCCCGGCGGAGCAGTACGCGATCCAGACGGGTCAGCATCCGCGCGTCACGACCGACAGCAACATCGCGAACATGCGCGCGCAGATGCGTCGTCTCGGCCTCGGCCACGACCCCGATCGATTCGTCGCCACCACGGACGTCGACTTCTACAAGTGGACCCAGTGGATTTTTCTCCAGATCTACGGCGCGTGGTACGACCGCGATGCGGATCGCGCTCGTCCGATCGCCGAGCTCGTCGCGGAGCTCGAATCGGGTGAGCGAGCCCCGGGAGACGAGGCAACGAACCCGGCCGGAACTGCGTGGGCGAAGCTCACGGACGCCGAGCGGCGCGCGATTGTCGACAGCCACCGGCTCGCGTACGTCGCCGAGCTCCCAGTGAACTGGTGCCCAGAGCTCGGGACCGTGCTCGCGAACGAAGAGGTCACGGCCGAGGGTCGAAGCGAGCGCGGAGATTTCCCGGTCTACAAGCGTCCCCTCCGCCAGTGGATGATGCGCATCACGGCGTATTGCGAGCGGCTTCTCGCCGACCTCGAAGCGCTCGAGTGGCCCGAGCCGATCAAGCTCATGCAGCGGAACTGGATCGGGCGGAGCGAGGGGGCGGAGGTCGACTTTCTCGCCGAGGTCCCCGGCCGCGCCGTCGATTCGGACGGATGGTTCGAGGAACGAGCGGGATCCGAGTGGCGTTCGATGGCGCCCGACGAAGATCACGTCATTCGAGTGTTCACCACGCGCCCCGACACGCTCTACGGCGCGACCTACATGGTGCTCGCACCGGAGCATCCGCTTGTCGATCGACTCGTCGCGGACTCGTGGCCGAACGAATCGCCTGAGGTTTGGCGCGGACGCTTTCCCGGTCGACCGCAGGACGCCGATCCGCGCGCCCTCGTCCGCGCGTACCGCGAGTACGCCTCCGGTCGATCGGACGTCGAGCGCCAGGTCGAGACCAAAGAGAAGACTGGAGTCTTCCTCGGCGCCTACGCGATCAATCCGGTCTCGCGCGTGCGCATTCCGATCTTCATCGCGGACTACGTCCTCATGGGGTACGGCACCGGTGCGATCATGGCAGTCCCTGCGCACGACGAGCGCGACTTCGAGTTCGCGACGCAGTTCGGACTCGAGACGCCGGTCGTGGTGTTGCCGCCGGAGTCTTGGCTTAGAGACGCCATCGCTCCGCAGCTCGCCGAGGCGGGAATTCACGTCGGCGACGTCGATACGCTCGCTTCGGCGTATCGAAATGCAGGTGATTCCGATCATCCGGAGGGACGAGCTTGCTCGCTCGCCGTCTTCTCGGGAGAGGGAACCGCGATCGCGTCCGAAGCGATCGAAGGCCTTCCGAGCGTGGAGGCCAAGCCGGCGATCACTCGTTGGCTCGAGGAGCGGGGTCTCGGCTGCGGCACGGTGAACTTTCGCCTCCGCGATTGGCTCTTCAGTCGCCAGCGTTACTGGGGAGAGCCGTTTCCGGTGCTCTTCGCCGACGATGACGGAAGCGTCCGCACGGTACCTGTCGAGGAGTTGCCGCTCGAGCTTCCAGAAATGGAAGACTACCGCCCGGCGGTGAACGCGGATCCGGACTCCGAACCGCAGCCGCCTCTCGGCCGCGCGAAGGAATGGGCGCGCGTCGAAATCGACGGGCGATCGTATTCGCGCGAGCTGAACACGATGCCGAACTGGGCCGGCTCCTGCTGGTACTACCTAAGGTATCTCGACCCGCGGAACGATGACGCCCTCGCGGGGTCGAACGTCGAGTCCTACTGGATGCTGCGCGCGAAGGAGGGAGAGGATCGTCCGGAGCGCTACGACCCGGAAACGGCGAGGCTCGGCGGCGTCGACCTCTACGTCGGCGGCGCGGAGCACGCGGTTCTCCACCTCCTCTACGCGCGCTTCTGGCACAAGGTCCTGTTCGATCTCGGGCACGTTTCGACTCCCGAGCCGTTTCACCGGCTCTTCAACCAAGGGTACGTGCAGGCTGCGGCCTACAAGGACGCGCGCGGCGTCTACGTCGAGGCGTCGCGAGTCGAGGAGAAGGACGACGAGTTCTTCTTCGCCGGCGAACCCGTGACGCGAGAGTTCGGGAAGATGGGAAAGAGCCTCAAGAACGCGGTCACGCCGGACGAGATCTGTGCGGAGTACGGCGCCGATACGCTCCGCCTCTACGAGATGGCGATGGGGCCGCTCGAGATGTCGAAGCCGTGGAACACGCGCGATATCATCGGCGTCCATCGTTTCCTGCAGCGGCTCTGGCGAAACCTCGTCGACGAGCGAACGGGTCGCCTCCTCGTCTCGCACGAACCTCCGAGCGACGAGCTGCGGCGCGCGCTTCACAAGACGATCGACGGGGTCACTCGCGACATGGAGGCGCTCGGGTTCAACACGGCGATCGCCAAGCTGATCGAACTCAACAACCAGCTCGTCTCACTCGAGGCCGTCCCGAGTGAAGTCGCCTACGCCCTCGTGAAGATGATCGCTCCGCTCGCGCCGCACTTCGCCGAAGAACTCTGGGAGAAGCTCGAGCACAGTGAAACGATCGCGTACGAACCGTACCCGGAATTCGATCCCGCGCTTCTCATCGAGGATCGGATCGAGATTCCGGTGCAGGTAAACGGCAAGGTGCGGGCCAAGATCGAGATTCCGTCGAACGCGGAACGAGGCGACTATGAATCCTTCGCGCGCGGAGACGAAAAGGTCGCGGCGCTCCTCGACGGAAAGACGGTTCGCAAGGTCATCGCAGTTCCGGGGAAACTGGTGAACTTTGTCATCTAGACCGGGCGTTGTGTGAATCGGGCGCACGAGGAGCTCGCTCGACGACATCGTCGAAGGAATCGATTGCGGCACCGGCTCGGTCCGGTGTGGATAAAAGGAGGGTAGATCTTGAACTCACGAAACTGCGCGGTTCTAGGCGCCGCGTCCCGCTCGCTGTTTGGATCGTTCTCGTTTGGGTTCGTTCTCTGTGCGCTTCTCGCGCTGGGAAGCGAATCGTTTGGCGCAGTTCAGTCGCTTTCTCTCGTGAAGTTCCGCGATGACTTCAGCGCCGGCGAGAAGGCTCGACTTCTCCGCGACGCCTACGAAATCGCCGCGAGAGACGAGCGAGTCCTGGGATTCCAGTGGGGGACGAACAACAGCCCCGAGGGGTTGACGAAGGGATTCACCCACGGCTTCGTCGTGACGTACGCCAGCGCCGAGGCGCGCGCGGAGTACCTCGAGAGCGACGCGTTCCAGGCCGTGGCCGGCAAGCTCGAGGAGGGGATCGCCGATCTCTTCTCCTTCTCATTCGAAGTCGAGGAGGCACCGCCGGCGGCGGAGGTCGGCCGCGTCCATCACCTGGTGTTTTTTCGCTTCAAGGAGGACGCCGAAGCGGCCGCCGTTCAGGGCGTCGTCGACGCGTTCGCCACCTTGCCGCAGAAGATCTCCGGCCTCCTCCGCTACCAAGCCGGAACGAACGTGGGCTCGACCGAGCTCGCTCGCGGATTTACGCACGCGTTCCTACTCACCTTCGTGAACGAGCGGGCGCGAAACGATTACCTGCCGCATCCTGCGCACAAGGCGTTCGTCTCTGTGGTGGGTCCGGTCCTCGCCGAACCCCTCGTCGTCGACTTCACCGTCACGCCTGCGGATCGCTCCCTCTTCGTGACGAGCGGGCTCGAACCCTACCGCGTGTATCAACGTTCGGCAGACGGGACCGCGTCGATCGAGTTCGGAGGCGTGTGCTCCGCGGACGGCAAGATCGAGGCGCGTCTCCGCGGTGGACGGCGAACCGTTCCGGGCTTTGACTGGCGCGAAGTCGGAGCGGCGGTGGATGGAGCGTTCACGGCCGTTCTCGCCGAAGTCCCGACTGGCGGTGAGTACACGGTCGAAGTTCGGCGGCGGGATCGATTCGGAAACATCGCTGCGCACACCGAAGTCGCCAATGTTTTGGTCGGGGACCTCTGGATTCTCGCCGGGCAGTCGAACATGGAAGGCGTCGGCGACCTCGATGGCGTTACGGAGTCAAGCCCGCTCGTTCACTGCTTCACCATGGCCCACCGCTGGGAGATCGCGCGCGAGCCGCTTCACTGGCTCGTCGATTCTCCGGATCCCGTTCACAGCCATCACTGGCTTCGCGATCTCGACGAAGCCGGACGGCGGAAGAAGCGTGCCGAGGTGCGCCGCCACCGGAGAAAGGGGGCCGGTCTCGGACTTCCCTTCGCCGTCGAGCTCGTCCGTAGAACGGGCGTTCCCATCGGACTGATCGCTTCGGCTCACGGCGGAACGTCGATGACGCAGTGGGATCCCACCCGGCGCGACGACGGCGGATCGTCTCTCTACGGCTCGATGTTCAAGCAGGTGAAGAACGCGGGCGGCGCCGTCAAAGGAGTCCTTTGGTACCAGGGGGAGTCGGACGCGCTCGATCCCGCGGCGGTACCGCTTTTTGAGGAGCGGTTTGAGAAGCTCGTCGCCGCGTTTCGGCGCGACTTCGAGCAGCCGGAGCTTCCGTTCTACAGCGTGCAGCTCGGTCGCTTCGTCGTTTTGCGCGACTCCGGCGACGATTGGAACCGCGTGCAGGATTCCCAGCGCATCCTGGCCACGAGGATTCCTCACACGGCAGTCGTCGCGGCGGTCGATCTGCCACTCGATGACCTCATTCATATCGGGACGGACGGACTCAAGAGGCTCGGCAGGCGACTCGCGCTTACGGCCCACCGAAATTTGTACGGCGGCGCTGGGATCGAAAGCGGCCCGCAATTGGCGAAGGTCTCTGCCGGTCCGCGCGGTTTCAGCGTACGCGTCGAGTACTCGGGCGTGAACGGTCGATTGACGCCCGAGCGAAAGATCGACGGTTTTTCCCTCCACGCGAAGGACGGAAAGGATCTCAAGCTGATCTACCGCGCGAGCGTCGATCCGAGCGACGGGAACACGGTCGTGTTGAAGCTGCGTTCGAAACTCGGCGAGGAGACGTACCTTCGCTACGGGGCCGGACTCGACCCGGTGTGCACCCTCGCCGACGAGAGCGACATGTCCGCTCCGGTCTTCGGCCCGATTCGAGTCGGGCCGTCGAACTGACGGTCCCCGGCTCTCGAATGAGCCGAACGGGACGAACGAGCTGGAGCCCGCAGGTTCATCGCCCGCTCCGATAAAGCGCGTCGATGAACCTGCGGGACTCCGCCGAGCTGGGAATTCTCGCGTCGTTTCCCATCCGCTCGTCGCGTGCGATCGCTCTCTCCTATCGGAGAACAGCTTCCGCGTGCGTCCGGCCGAAACTCTAAGAGACATGCAAGCCATCATCACCGCGGTCGGACCCGACAACGTTCGGTTGGCCGATCCGATCGTTCACTACGTAACCAACGCCGGCGCGAACATCCGCGAGATCCAGATGTACGATCGCGACGATGAACGCGTCTTCGCGATGATGTTGCGTCTGTGGATCGACACGGTGACGCTCGACGACTTGCGTGAGGGGCTCGATCGAATCGCGGCCGACACCGGTCTTTCGATCCGCGCCTGGGCCCGCGGCACCGACCCCGCGCGCCTCGCGATTTGTACTACGTATCGCCAAGAGCCGGTCCGAGCCGTACTCGACGCGATTCGAGTCGGACGACTCGACGCGGTCCCGGCCGTTCTCATCGGGAATCGGCCGCAGTGCGAATCCGTCGCGAAGGAATTCGGCGTTCCGTGGGAGTGCGTCGGCGACGACCGAGGCGAAGTCGACAATCTTCGCATGGTCGAGCTCTTCGACGAGCACCGCGTCGACTACATCGTGCTTGCGCGCTACATGCGCGTCTTGCCGGCGGCGACGTGCTGGCAGTTCGCGGGGGGGCGCATCATCAACCTCCACCACGGACTGCTGCCGCCGTTTCCGGGGCTACGTCCGTATCGCGACGCCTTTGCGAGTCGCATGCTGACCTACGGCGCGACGGTTCATTTCATCGTGCCGGAGCTCGACGCGGGAAATCAGATCATCCACCAGTCGGCGTTCAGCGTAGCCCCGGGGACATCGCTCGAGGACATCCGCGCGCGCGGGCAAGTCGAGCACGAACCGGGCTGCCTCGTCGAAGGACTTCGCCGTGTGCTCGACCGCGAGGTGGAGCTCCACTTCCATCGCGTCGTCGCGGCGGACCGAACCGGCGACTGAACCTGTCGGCACCGGAGAACCTCGTGGGGCGCGCGAAGACGCTCTGCGGCGGTTCTCGTAAGCGTTTCCGCGTGGACGACTTTCGACGCTCGGTTCGGCTCGGGTTCGTGCTCGAAGCGTGCGCCGATTGGTCGCGGGCGTTGCCGCCCCCGGAGTGCCGCTTCCTCACCGTTTCTCCCGCGCTTTCCGGGTAGAATGGAGCGCGGTCCGTTCGACCGATCGGACGACGCCGAGCTGGACCCGGTTCGGCGATCACACCCGGGGGAGGCGCGTGGGTACGGGGCGTAAGCCGCGCCCATTCGAGATTCCCTCCATGACGCCTCGTCTCTCCGACATCCCTCTTCCTCCCGCGACTCGTGATTCGCGCTGTCTTCTCCGCGCGGTCACGCTCGCGTTCGCCACGCTCGGTCTCCCGGCGGTCGCGTCGGCGTTCAAGGTGGTGATCAACGAGATTCACTACCACCCTTCGAGCGGGGGATCGTCGAGAGAGTTCGTCGAGATCTACAACTTCGACTCGGACGAAGTCGAGCTCTCCGGCGCTTTTCTCCGCGGTGGAATCGACTACGTCTTTCCTCACGGGACGGTGGTTCCGGCCGGCGGCTACGTGCTCCTCGCGAACGACCGAGATGCGCTCGCGGAGGCCTACGGGCTCGCGGCGGATGCGGTTTTCGGTCAGTTTGCGGGAAATCTATCGAACGACGGCGAGCGCGTGGAGCTGCTCAGTCGCGATGGGTACCTGATTTCGTTCGTCGAGTTCGACGATTCCTCGCCTTGGCCGGAGACCGCCGACGGGCTGGGGCCAACGCTCGAGCGGGTTTCGCCCATCCGCGAGGAAGCGGACGCACTCGCGTGGGCGGCGTCGATCGTGCCCGGAGGAACCCCGGGTGGACCGAACTCGGCGGCGGTCGCGGAGCCATCCGGTCCCGCGGACACGGACGACATCATCGCACCGGGCGCGGACTGGAGATTCTTCCGCGGCGAGAGCGAACCGCCGGCCGACTGGAACGAGATCGAGTTCGACGACGCGGCGTGGGAGCTCGGTCCGGCGGGATTCGGTTTCGACGATGGTGACGACGCGACGATTCTCGACGACATGCAGGGGAACTACACCACCGTCTACGTGCGTCGCGAGTTCCTCATCGAGGATCCGAGCCGAGTCCAAGCGCTTCGTTTCGAGATTTCGTTCGACGATGGGTACGTCGCGTACTTAAACGGCGTGGAGATCGGTCGAGAGAACGCTCCGGGACCGACGGGTTCGTTCGTCGCGCACGATGACATCGCTTCGGAGGGGACGGTGCCCGCTCTCGTCGACATCGTCGATCTCGGCGGTCGTCTCGATCTCCTCGAGACGGGCCCGAACGTGCTCAGCGCCATCGGTCTCAACCGCAGCGTGCAGAGCGGAGACTTCTCGCTTCACCCGCAGCTCGAAGGAACGATCGCACCGGACGATCCGGACCCGCCGCCGGAGGCCCTCACACGGCCGCGGCGCGACGTCGTGATCAACGAGATCGCTCCGGAAGGAAACGGGGACGGCTGGGTCGAGCTCTACAACCCAGGACCCGACGCGGTGGATGTTTCGGGTCGCCGACTCCGGGTGTTTCCGGCGTCGCAGGGCGACTACGCTCTCCCCGCCGACGCGATCATTCCGCCGAACGAGACGCTCGTCGTCGACGAAGCCGCGCTCGGCTTCGAGCTCGAGTTCATCACCGTGCTCATGTTCACGACGAGCGCGGGAGCGTGGATCGACGCCCTGAATCCGTTCAATACCGGGCCGGGGCAGTCGACTGGGCGTTACCCCGACGGCGACGGGAACCGCTATCTCTTCTCGGCGCACTCGCGCGACGCGGCGAACATGACCGATCCCGAGCGGAGAGTCGTCATCAACGAGATTCAGTACCATCCGAGCGACATGGATGCGGGTGGCGAGTGGATCGAGTTCTTCAATCGATCGGACGAGGCCGTGGATCTTTCGGGGTGGGCGATCGCGCGTGGAATCAATTACTCGTTTCTGCCGGGCACGGAGATCGCCGCGGGAGACTATCTCGTCGTCGCGTCCGATCCGGCGGCCGTCGAAGCGAAGCACGAGATCGCGGGCGTGCTCGGGCCGTACACCGGGCGCCTCGACAACGACGCCGAGACGGTGATCCTGCGCGACTTCCTCGGCAACGTCGCTGATCGCGTGCGCTTTGCCGACGAGGGGTCGTGGCCGCCGGAACCAGACGGGCTCGGACCTTCCGCGGAGCTCGTCCATCCCGACCTCGACAATCGCTACGGACCCGCGTGGCGAGCGAGCGACGGCGAGGGGACACCGGGAGCGGTGAACTCGCGTCTCGCCGCCGATCCCACGCCGATCGTCGCAGGAGTCCGGCACGCACCCGCGGTGCCGACCCCCGACGACTCCGTTCGCGTGCTCGCATCGGTCTCGGACGACCAAGCCGTCACCGAGGCGACCCTCTTCTATGAGGTCGACCGCGGGCCCGGGCCGTTTTCCGTCGACATGGAGGACGACGGGGTGGCCGACGACGGCATCGCCGGGAACGGGATCTTCGGCGCGACGATTCCCCCGTTCGGCGATCGAGCGATCATCGCGTTTTGGATCCGGGCCCGAGCCGACGGCGGGCAAGAGACGACGGTACCGAACGGCGCGCCGCGACCTTCATTTCTTTATCAGGTCGAGTCTCCCGAGAGTGCGCGAGTCCGTCCCCTCTACCGCGTCGTCATGCGCGACTCCGACCTCGACGAGCTCGAGAGTCGAAGCGTGAATAGCAATGTCCTCCTCGATGCGACCTTCGTCGCGGCGGGCGAGGCCTACTACAACCGAGGAATCCGCTACCGTGGGAGCTCGGCCCGATCCTGTGACCCCCTCAGTTACCGCATCCAGTTCGATCACGACCGATCGTTCCACGGCATCAAGCGTCTCAACTTGAACGGTTGCAATCGTCAGCGCCAATGGATCGGACTCGACTTCCTTCGTCGAACGGGTGTGCCAACGCCGCAGTCATGGTTTCGCGTTCTGTCGCTCAACGGTGAGCGGGAGACGCGCGCGCATCTCCGCGTCGAGGCGATCGACGACTCTTTTCTGACGCGCACGATGCCGTTCGACGACGATGGCAATCTCTATCGCGGCGTGTCTCGCGCGAATTTCGACTACCGGGGCGAGGATCCCGACGACTACCGCCAGCACTTTCAAAAGCGGACGAACGAAGCGCTCGACGACTATTCGGACGTCATCGATATTTGCGACCGGATGACGAACTCGTCCGATGAGGAGTTTCCCGCCGCGGTCGAGGAACGGGTCGACGTTCGGCAATGGGCGAACTACTTCGCGGCCTTCGCGCTCCTCGGTTCAACCGAGAACAGCATCGTTCTCAATAACGGGGATGACTACTTTTGCTACCGGCGGTTCTCCGACGACCGCTGGATTCTGCTCCCGTGGGATCTCGACAGCTGCTTCGATTCGGAGACCCAGGAGCTCTTCCGGCCTCGCGTCGAGGCGATCATGCGATTCCTGCGCCATCCGCGCTACGCTCCGGACTACTGGTGCGACGTGGAAGCGCTACTCGAATCAGCGTTTCTGCTCGATCTGACGAACGATCGCATCGACCACCTCGTACCCCTCTTCTCCGAAAACGTGACCGGTCAGCTTCGGCAGTTCGCTGCCGCTCGGCGCGACTTCATCTCCGCTCGAATTCAGTCGGACCTCGTGGCAAGTGTCGACCAAGGCGGTTCGATCTGCGGTGGCACGCTCACGCGAACCGCCGGGAACGTCAGCCTGAGCGGACTCGCGCCCGGTTGCGGGACCACGGAAGTCCTCGTGGCCGGCCTCCCGGCGGGCTTCAACCCGGTGTCGAACGCTTGGTCGGCGACGCGGGATCTGAGCGAGGTCGACCTGCTCGAGATCGTTGCGCGGTACCGCGACGGGACGGAGGTGGCGCGGCTCGAATATCCGGTCGTCGCGACCGGCGGGACGACCCCCGTGCCGAATCCGATCAGCTCCGATACGGTGCTCACTCGCGAGGGCAGTCCGTACCGCGCGGGCAGCACGATCGTCGTCGAGAGCGGGGCGACGCTTTCGATCGAGCCGGGCGTCGAAGTGTGGTTCGATGCGGACGCGGGCCTCGAGATTGCAGGACGCTTGCTCGCCGAGGGAACGGCGGACGAACCGATTCGTTTTCGCGAGGATGACTGCGGCGAGAGATGGGAAGGGATCGCGTTTCTCGGATCCTCTTCCGGCAGCCGCCTCGAGCACTGCGAGCTCACTCGACTGACCGACGCGCAAGGATTCAGCGGCGGTGTGGTGATCGACGGCGGTGAAGCGACGATCGTCGACACCGCGATCGAGACGACCGCGACCTCCTCGATCCGCGTTCGGTCGGACGGCGAGCTGTCGCTCGAGAGGTCGGTTCTCGAGAGCACCGAGGATGGCGTCCGCATCGCCGATGCGGGGGCGACGATCACCGCGGTCGCCTTTGTCGATCTTCCGGGGACGGCGGTTCAGAGCTCGGGCGCGTCGGAAGTCCCCCTCATCGTCCGTGACTCGAGCGTCGAGCGCTGCGGCGAGGGCGTCGTCGGCGCGGCTCAATCGGTCGAGTGCTCCGGCGTGGACGTTCACGACGTCACGGGATCGGCCTTCGCGCTTCGCGGTCCGGGGCAGCTCACCGGGACGCGACTCGTGGTGCGTACGGCCGGAATCGGCCTCGAAGTGACCGACACGGGAAGTGCTGCAATCGATCACGCGACGTTCTACGACGTGACGACCGGCCTTCGCGCGGACAGCGGCGGCGACCTGAACGGCCACAGCCTCATCGTCTGGAACTCCGCGAGCGCCCAGGAGACCGGCGGCGGAGGAACGATCGCTCTTTCGACGTCCAACACGCAAGGTGGGGCCGCAGTCGGCCCGGGCAACATCGCTCTCGACCCGGTGTTCGTCGACGCGCCTGCGGATCTGCGTCTTCGCTTCGCGTCGCCGTGCCGTGGGACGGGGAGCGACGGCACCGACATGGGAGCCTTTGCGTACGAGCCGCTCGGGGAGACTCATCGGTTTACGCTGTGCGATGCGAACTCCGACGGCAACGTCGACGTCTCCGACGCGATTTTCCTCCTGCTCTCGCTCTTCGGAGACGGCTCCGCTCCGCTCTGCGACGCTGCGGTCGATTGCAATTCGGACGGCCCCACGAACATCGCGGACGCGGTGTTCCTCCTCGACCATCTCTTCGTCGGCGCACAGTCGCCGATCGAGCCGTACCCGGCGTGCGACGAAGTGCTCGTCGAAAGCTGCGCGGTGGACTCCTGCGCCGAGTGAGCGAGCGGTTCAGTCCTCTCCTGGGCCGGCTTTCTGCGTCGCCGCGTCCTCCATCAGCGTGTGCATTCGCCGCACGAGCTCGTGGGGATCGGTCAGGTAGCCGTCGGCGAGCATCGCGCCCTCGAAGATCTGCTCGCACACGCGCTCCACGAACTGGGGCTCTTCGTCTCGTTCGACGAGTCGCTCGAGACTGCGGATCAGCGCGTGCTTCGGGTTCAGCTCGAGCGTTTTCTTCGGGAGCGTCACATCCTTGTTCATCAGTCGGAGCATCTTGTCCATGTGTCCGGACACCTGATCGCCGACGAGGCAGGCGGGAGAGTCGACGAGACGCTCACTCGTACGGATGTCCTCGACTCGCTCGCCGAGAATCGACTTGAAGCGGTCGATCAGCTTGGTGACGTCCGGGGAGTCCGCGGAGACCGAGGTATCGTCTCCCTCGTCCGTCGACGGACTCTCGCCGTCGCCACCGAGCTCTTTCAAGTCCTCCGGCTTCACCTGGTCGGCCGAGACGAGCTCCTTCTCCTCGAATCGGCCGAGATTGCCGAGCACGAACTCGTCGGCGAGATCGCTTAGATAGAGCACTTCTACGCCGCGCTTTCGAAAGATCTCGAGTCGCGGATCCCGAACGAGCGCATCCCGCGACGGACCCGAGAGATAGTAGATCGCCTTCTGCCCTTCCGGCATTCGTCCCACGTAGTCGGCGAGGCTGTAGAGATCGTCCCCCTTCTCGGAGTGAGAGCTGTCGAAGCGAAGGAGCGCGACGATCGATTCGCGGTGAGCGAAGTCCGAGTGACCTTCCTTGATGAAGCGGCCGAAGGTCTGCCAAAACTCGCCGTATTTCTCCCGGTCGTTCGCCGCGAGATCGGCGAACTGCTTGAGCAGTTTTTTCGTGAGCGTGTCACGGATCTTGGCAACGAGAGGATTCTCCTGGAGCGTCTCGCGCGAGACGTTGAGTGGGAGGTCCTCGCACTCGACGACCCCCTGTACGAAACGCAGGTAGGACGGGAGAAGATTCTCATTCTCGCCGTCGATCAGCACGCGCTTCACGTAAAGCTGTAGGCTGACCTTCCGCTCGCCGAAGCCGAGGACCTCGGTGTTCGTCTTCGGAACGAAGAGGAGCGCCGAGAACTGAAGCGGTGCGTCCACCGACAGGTGGAGATGGAGCAGGGGGTCCTCGTACGCGTGGTTCGCGAACTTGTGGAACTCCGTGTACTGCTCGGCCTTCACTTGGTGAGGAGGCTCGCGCCAGAGAGCCGAGGTCTGGTTGACCTGCTCGTCCTCGAGCCGGATCGCGAACGGAATGAAGTTCGAATACTTGCGGATCGCTTGTTCGATCGTGGATTTCTCGGCGAAGCGCTCTTCATCCTTCTTGAGTCGGATCTCGATCCGCGTTCCGCGTGGGGTGTCGGTCGGCGCGTCGGAGACGGCGTAGGAGCCGAGTCCATCGCTCGACCAGCGGACGGGGGCGGCCGCGGGATTCGCCGAACGCGACGTGACGACGACTTCGTCCGCGACCATGAACACCGAATAGAAACCGACGCCGAAACGTCCGATGAGGCTCAGGTCCTTCTTCGTTTCACCCTTGAGCTCGTCGAGAAACGCCGTGGCGCCGCTGTGAGCGATCGTTCCGAGATTGGTCCGGATTTCGTCCTCCGACATGCCGATTCCGCGGTCGGCGATGACGAGCGTCTTTCGCTCTCCTTCGCCGCCGATCGAGATCGTCACCTCGAGCGGTGCATCGGGATCGGCGAGCTCCTCTTCTCTCACCTGCCTGAAGCGCACCTTCTCGAGCGCATCGGCCGCGTTCGAAAGGAGCTCGCGAATGAAGATGTCCTTCGCCGTGTAGACCGAGTGGATGAGGATATCGAGGAGCTGTTTGACCTCGGCCTTGAACTCGTAGCTGCGAGTTTCGTCTTGGGTCTCTTGGTTCATGGTCTTCGTGAATCGAGAGTGTCGGGTCTCCGTTCCCGCTCCGGCGCGCGGTTCCCTGGCCGCGACCGTCATGAGAATTCGGAACGTATCGTCCGTCGGAAGAAAACTGGGGGTTGCCCGAAGAATCGTAGCCCGGGACAAGATGCCGCGACGAACCTTCTCCGGCAAGAGGCTCGTTGCGCGCGTGAGCGACGGCCGGTCAGTAGAGCCCGTGGAGCGGCCCGCCGGCCGCCGCGAGCGCCTCGACTCGCGTCGTCACCTCGGGATCCTCCTCGAGCGGCGGCGCGTGATGCGGTTTTGAACGCGCGTCGATCACGAGCGAGCCGTGGCAGCCCCAGTGCTTGTCTTCGCTGAAGGCGCGAATCCCGTGGACGTCGTGGGACGGGTTCGATCGCGTAAAGGTCACCCAGAGGAAGTTGCGGAGGTCGCGGGCGGTGAACACGCTGTCGTCGACGAGAACGACAAGCGGAAAGTCCGTGAGCAACTCGACCTCGGACCAGGGCGCGGTGAGGCGCTCGATCGCGGCGAGAGCGGACTGGCGATCGGCGTACGCGGGGGCTCCGACGACGAGGACGCCGGGAAGCGCGATCGCCGCGTCGCGGAATCCGTCCGGGAGTTGAAGCGTGGGGGGAACCCGTGTGCCGAGTGTCCTCCGCGCGGGACCCGCCGCCGCGACGACAAGCTTCGATCCTGAGTTCAGCCCGGTCCCGGAGTAGTCGAGCGTGTCGATCGTGGTTCTCGTTTGGAAGTGGAGATCTCGTGCCCAGTCGACGCGTTCGAGCACGTGCCGAAAGAACGCGGGAATATCGTTCGCGTCGAGTGCGGTGTCGTCCTCTCCGGCGGCGATCCAAAGGTACTTCGCGAGCGAGCACTGACCGAAGCCGAGGATCGCGTTGGCGATCGTGAGGAGCTCCTGAGGCACGCGCTCCCCATAAGGAACGTAGCGTTCGCTCCCGATCGCGAGAAGAAGGGGATGAACTCCCGCCGCGTCGACCGCATGGAGCGCGCGGACACCGGGAATCGAGCGCGGCACCATCGGCCCGGTGATCTCGTGAATGAGCTCGCCGAAGCACGTGTCCTCCTGCGGCGGTCGCCCGACGACCGTAAACGGCCAGATGGCGTCGCGGCGGTGGTCAATCGACTCCACTCGGAGAACCGGAAACTCGTGCTGGAGGCTGTAGTAGCCGAGATGGTCGCCGAACGGGCCCTCGGGAAGAGTGCGTTCGGGATCGACGGTTCCCGTCAGACAGAAGTCCGCGTCGGCCGAAATCACCCAGCCGTCGCGGCGCACGTAGCGAAAGCGCCGTCCTCCGAGCATCCCGGCGAAGAGAAGCTCCGAGAGTCCTTCAGGAAGAGGCATAACGGCGGCGAAGGTGTGCGCGGGCGGGCCGCCGACGAACACGCTCACCCGGAGCGGAGTCCCGGCCTCGACCGCGCGCGTGTGGTGGACGCCGATGCCGCGGTGGATCTGGTAGTGGAGTCCGATCTCGCGCTCGGGCTCGTAGTCGTTTCCGGAGAGTTGAATTCGATACATACCGAGGTTCGACCGTATCACGCTCGGCTGGGAAGGATCCTCGGTAAAGACCTGGGGAAGAGTGATGAAGGGGCCGCCGTCGAGCGGCCACGAGCGAATCTGAGGGAGCTCGCTCACGTTGCAAGTGGACTCGAGCACGGGGCCGCTCCGAACTCGGCGGGGGAGACCCGTGAGCGCCGTCCAGGACGCGCCCGCGGATCGAAGGGGAGATGCTCTCCACGATCCGGGATCGGCGCGGAGCGAAATCACGTGCCGGAGCCGCTCGAGTGTGTGACGGAAGAGGAAGCGACAGCGATCGAGCGTCCCGAAAAGGTTCGCAACCGCGGGGAACGCGCACCCGCGAACGTTTTCGAAGAGCACGGCCGGTCCGCCGGCGGCGAACAGTCGTCGCTGCACCGCGGCGATCTCGAGATCGGGATCGATCTCGGCCGCAACGCGGCGAAGGTCGCCGTTCGCCTCGAGATCTTCGACGCACTCCCGGAGACTGCGGTAGGTCATGCCTGCGCTTCTCCGATGTGCAGTGCGCCGGCGGCGCGTGTCGGCGAACGGTGAACGGTCACCTTCGAGCGTCCGGATCTTCTTGCCGGCGAGGAACGACGAACTCGAGCGTCCGCGCGCGGATCCAGGAGCGGCTGCCGTCGAGCAGCGAAACTTCGAGCCACTCGCCGCGGCGCGTCCCGGTGAGCGACACCTCCGTGCCCGGCGGGAACGGACGCGAGTGGGACTCGCCGTAGGTCTCGCCGTCACCTCGCCGACCCTGAGTGGCGACGACGACGACGGCCTCGTCGGTCAGCGCACCACTCGCGGCGTCGAGACCGAGGGAAACACCGAGTGCCAGTGACGGCACGATGAGGAGAACGCCGAGCGCGACGAATGGACGGCGTTTCACTCGCCCGATCGCGAACGCGAGGAACGCCAACGGCACGAGGACCATGCAGAGAGCTCTTCGCGTCGAGAACGAGAGCGCGTCGTGCCAAAAGAAGAGCGCGTTTGCGAGGGAGGTGGCGGTTCCGGCGGCGCGCGACCGGATCGGCATTCGAAGGCGCAAATGATCGAGACCCGAGCGCGCCCGCGAATTGCCGCCGTCGACGAGGAGCGCGCGGCGATACCAGAGGATCGCTTGTCCCGCTCGATCGGCGAACGCAAACGAGTTCGCGGCGTTCGTTGCCACTTCGCTCGTCGTTGCCCCGGCCTCCCAGGAGGCCGCGAACGCAAGTGCCGACTCGAGGTACTTCGCGTGAGTTGCGGCGGCGTCGGTCGGATGCTCGCGCTGGTGGGCTCGCGCCGCGTCGAAGAGGGAGAGCCCGGCGGTGAATCGGTCCGCCGCGTTCCCAGCGCGCGAGAGCGAGTCTTCTGCGGTCGATCGCGGCGAAGCGATCACGAGGGCAACGGCGAACCCGACCGTGAGCCTCGCTGTTCTCGGCCGGCCCGGTTCGACTAGCGAAGACAAGCTTGGATCTCCCGGAGTAAGGTCCCCGCCCGTTGCGAGAGCTCGCCGATTTCACGGCCATCACCCGCGAAGCGTGCGGAGAGGAATCCGTCGAGAAGCTCGACCGCGCGCTCGACCGCTCCGTCGTCGACGGCGCGTTCGCGGAGCGAGCGGCGGAGATCGCCCGGAGTGATCTCACCGCTACCGAGCTGCAGCTTCTCGCGAAAGAAGTTCTGGTAAGCGGCGGACGCGATCTCGGCGTCCCCGCCGGCGCTTCCGAGCCCCGCGAGGGCCCGCGCGAGCGCTCGTCCTTGCGCGCTCCGCTCCGCGCGGCGAGGATCCCGGCGCCGCCGAAGATAGACGAGCAAGAACGCGTAGAGTACCGGCGGGGCGAAGACGGAAACGAGAAACGCAGGGCTCGCCAGTTGGTCGCGCGGGTCGACCGACCCTCGTGGCTCGCCCATCCGCTGGAAGTTCGCCGCAATTCCGTCGAGCTGCGCGATCGAGGGGGCGATCGCCGACGGCGCCTCGCCGCTCCCCTCGATCGTGCGAGTCGAGCGGATCGCATCGGTAGGGTCCACGGTCTCGACGGCCCGAACGACGATCGGGATCACGTCGCCCTTCGCGATCTCGTAGCGCTTCGAGTCCGGGTTGTAGTAGGGAAAAGGGATTGCTGGAATTTGAGTGACGTGGTCGCCGATCGGACGGAGACGCTGAGTGAAGACGACGACATCGTCTTCCACGACTCCCGCGCGGACTTCATTCGAAACGCGGAACTGCTCGGTGAGACTCGACTCTTCCGACCAGCGCGGCGCTGAGAGGTTCTCGAGGAGCGCCTTCTTCACGTCCGGTCGAAACGGGCTCGTGCAGCGGACCCGAGCCGTGACGGTGATCGGCGCGAACGCGTCGACCTCCGTCGGCGCGGCGGAGACCTCGACCGAGAATCGACCGACTGCACCGTTGAAACTCGGGGGCCGGCCCGCATCGGGCGGAGAGTCTACGCGATAGCGATTCGGCGCGGATTTCGCAGAGAAGGTCTCTCTCACGGGCGCGTTTACCGCGCGGCTTCCGAATAAGTCTCGCCGTACGCGTCGCTCGAACTTCGTCACGAGCTCGAGGCTCGCGCTTGCCGGCGGGAGATCGAGCGGCCCCGCGCGGAGAGGAAAGACGTCGAACCCGAAGACGAGCGTTCGGTAGCCGTAGCCACCATCCCGCTGAGTCGTCGATTCTTGGACGAACACCCGATGCTCCTTGCCGATTTGCAGGCTCGAGCCATCGACACCGGAAAGAACGCGGAGCGGGAAGATCAGCGCCTCCTTGCGCTCGAGGAGCGGGAGGCTGAGGCTCCGGAGCCCGAAGTTCGAGCTCCGTCCGACGCTGAGAAGGTCGCGAGAGCGAACCTCGTCCGCTCGCTTGCCCGAATAGAGGATCGTGTAGAGCACGCGAAAGGGCTGGAGAACGGCGCCGTTCGGCCGGTCGATGGTTCGCTCGAATCGGATGCCCGGTTCCGGCTTGAGAACGACGCTGAGTTCGACGGGTTGCGCGGTCAGCGCGGCCCCTCCGTGCCGAGTCACCGAAACCGGTCCGATCCGGTACTTCCCGCGCTCCGATTTCGTCGGCGTGACGACGTACTGGTACGAGACGGTGGACGTCACGCGGTTGTTCGCTTGGTAGGGATGCGACTGCGGGCCGTACGGCCCCTCGATCTCGAGCCCCTCGACCGGCGGAATGTCGATGCGGGTCGGCCGAGACGACCTGCCTTCGATCTCGACCCAGAGTGCGGTCTTCTCGCCTGGATAGACCTGCGGAGGATCGAGTCGGAGACGGACCGACTGAGCTCGAATGTCCGAGGAAACGATTGCGAGAAGGATGAGGCCCCGAGCGAGCGCGTTGCGACACCATCCCCTAGGTTCGGGGACGAGCGCGCGCGCCCATCGCCGGGATTCGAACGCCGCTCCTCGCGCGCGCGAGCTACCAGTCTTTTTCAACCGTGACACTCGCGCCTCCGCTGAAGATCTTCGCCTGCTCCTCGCGTCGCTTCTGGTCCATCTTCTCGCGCTCTTCCTTCGCCTTCGCGGCGCTCAGACGATACATGCTGCGCGGTTGGTTCTGCTCGCCGTCGTCGCCGGAGTCCTGATTCTGGTCCGCTCCGGACTGATTCGGATCCGACTGCGAGGAGTCCGGCTGTTGCGGTTGATTTTGCTCGTCTTCGCCCTCGTTCTGATCCTCGCCGCGAAGGATTTTGAGAGCTTCCGTTAGGTGCGCGAGATCGCGATCGATCGCGGCGACCGTATCGGGAAAGATGCTCCGCCGGAGAGCCTCGGCCGACGAAAAAATCTCCCGCTCGCCGGAGCGCACTTCCGCGGCGGCTCGCGTCGCGCGCTCGTCGCCTTCGCGCGTCTCGAGCTCGGACGCGATCTCTCCGGCGCGGACGCCGTCGCGGCCTTGACTCTCGACGAGCGCTCCGGCGGGTCCGGCGCGCTCGTCCTCCGCGAGCGATTCGAGTGAGCTCGCCGCGGTGCGCGCTTCGTGCTGCTTTCCGATGAGCTCGGCGAGCTGTTCCTCGACAGTCTTCGGCCGCTGCGGGAGGAGGTCGCGCGCACGCTCGAGGGCCGCGAGAGCACTACGTCCGCGCTCCGCCGCCGCGGCGAGCGCGACGGCGCGCAGCTCGCGACTTGCCGCCTGCGCCGACTCGAGCGCGGACGTGCCCTCACGCCGGAGCGCCTCGCTCAGCTCGCGCGCCTCGGCCTCGTCGAGAGGCGGCGGCGCGTTCGGCCCGGGAGGCGGTCCGCCTTCCGGTTGAGGAGGAGTGGGGGGGATTTCGACCTGAGTGAGAATCGTGCTGATCCACACGACCTCCTCTTCCTCATCGGCGAGCGCCTCGGCTTCGTCGACCGGCTTCGGAGTGAGGAACTTCGCGATGGGGCTCAAGACCTTGCTCTTCAGCGCGTCGAGAACCATCTCTCCGACTCCGATCGGCGTGTTCCCGGCGGCTGCGTTGGGGGTCTTTCCGTCGAGTGCCTCAGTCGCGGCCAGGACGCTTTCCTGCGTCGCGACCCCCTCGGCGATGAGCTGCGGAATCTCGAGCGGAAACGCGAGTGCGGCCTCCCGCAGCGCGCGGATCGCCGTCGTGTGACTCTCGGTCGCCCGCTTCGCGTCGAGCTTCCCGTAGTCGATCTCCGCGCCTTTCATGGCGTCGATCGCTTTCGTGAGCGCCGCGGCGGCGCCGGCTAGACGCTGGCGCTCCTCCTCGGCGGGCGGCGGCTGGTCGTCCGTGCTCTCCGGCTCCTTCGAGACGTGGTGGTGGAGAAGTTCGGCGAGGCGCCGATTCTCCGCCGTCGATTTGCGCAGTCGCCGGCAGGGAAGGCGACGCCGGCGCTGGGGTTCCGACGCGAGACTACGGCTGAACATGCGGTGACCGCGTTCGGTCGCGATCAGTTTTCGAATGAGCTGCGCCGGCTCGTCGAGGAGTGCGTTTTCCTCCGCTCGTCGTTTCTCCTCCTCGAGACGCGCGAGCTGATCGAGCGCGGAGCGAAGAGCCGTCTTCGCGACGACGATGTTCTTCGTCGCGGCGTCCGTCGGAGGGGTGATGCGACGGAAGAACTCGAGGCTCGAGCGGTAGCTGCGCACCGACTCCGTGAGACGCTCGATCTTCTCGTCGATCGTCTCGAGTTCGCCGACCGTTTGGACGACGGTGCGCGCCTTTTCGAAGTGGGCCCAGCCGAGATTGTAGAGACTCGACGCGCGAAGCTCGCCGGTGGCGCGCGCGGAGACATCCTCGAAGCGTTCGATCGCCGTATCGAGAACGCCTTTTCGTATCCAGCTCACTCCGGCGTTGAATCGTCGGGTGAGTCGATCCTCTTCACTCGCCTCGTTCTCGTACGCTGCGATCGCGCGATCGAAGTCTTCGGTCTCAAACGCCGCGTTTCCCACGCGGAGGTCGCTCTCCGCCGCGATCGCAGACGGAGCGAGGACGAAGAGACCGACGGCGCCTGCGATCACGCGCCACGCCCGAGTTTGCGTGCGCCGGAAGCGATTCACACAGGTAGAGTCGGCCGGATCCTCGGCGTTTCGGAGTGCTCTCATCGGTCTTGGGATTCTGTTTTCGGGCCGGGTTTCTACCCTCACTCTACCGTCTCGAGTGCGAGCTGTCCGCCCCGCGGGCGTTCGCGGACGAGAAGATAGAGAGCGTAGAAGAAGAGTCCACCAAGCACGAACGGTTGATAGATCTCGGTCCAATAGATTTGGGTCTCGACGGTGTCGCGGCGGGAGTCTTTCGCGATGGTTTGCTCGTAAAAGTCGGCGAGGTCGAAGTTCTGAGTTCCGACCGGGAGGAATGCTCCCCGCGGCGCCGTATTCGTCATCTCGAGCAGCGTTTTCGTGTCGAGACGCGTACGTACGATGTCACCGTCGCGATTCTTCAAGAATTCCACCTCACCGCTCGGGCCGGCGATGGGAATCGGCGAACCTCCCTCGGCGCCGAGCCCGACCGTGTAGATCCCGATGTTGAGGTGCGCGGCCCGTCGCGCGGCGTAGAGCGGCTCGGAGGCGTGATCCTCACCGTCGGTGATGAGAAGGATGTCGGCGTAGGTTTCCTTTCGTCCCTTGAGTTCCTCGTCGAGCACCGTTCGTCCGACCGCGCCGTCCTTGTCGTCTTCTTCGATGAGGGTTTCCCCTTCGATGTGGAGGAGGTCGTCGAGCGCCTTTCGGATCGCGTCGCCGATGTGGGTGCCGCCTTCGGACGCGCTCGCGGTCGAGAGATTCCGAACCGTCGTCCGAAAGTACGAGAGGTTTCGTGTGAGCGGGCACACGATCTCGGCATTTCCCGCGAAGGCGATCAGCCCGACTCGATCACCGCGAAGGCGGTCGGCGAGGCGAAGCAGTTCCTCTTTGGCGCGCTCGAGGCGGCTCGGCTGGAGGTCCTGCGCGAGCATCGAGCGCGAGACGTCGATGAGAATCGCGATGTCGCGGGACGATCTCTTGATCGACTGCTTCTCGGGATTACAGCGGGGCTGCATCGCTGCCGTCGCAAAGAACGCGAGACTGACGGCGAGAAGAACGCCGCGAGCTCGCCTCCGGCCGCGAACCGACGCGAGCCAGCGGTCGGCGTTGCCGCCACCGATCCCAAACCGGCGGACCGTCCGCGCGCGACTCGCGATACCCCAGAGGACGAGAAGAAGCGCCGCCGGCGCGCTCCAGAGGAGGTGCACCCAGGGGTGGAGATGGGCGAACTCGAACTCTTCGATCATCGCAGTTCGGAAGAAATCGTCTTAGACATCGTTCTCGCCGGTCAGGGAGAGCGCCGGAGCAAAGTCTCTCCGAGGACGAGAGCAGCGATCGCGCAGCCTAGCGCGGGCAGAAGAAAGAACCGAAATTTCTCTTCGTAGCTCAGGAACTCGATCGTTCCGATCTCCGACTTTTCGAGGGTGTTGATCTCCTCGTAGACGCTGCGCAGCTCGTCGCCGCTGCCGGCGACGAATGCCCTTCCCTTCGTCAGCTGGGCGATCTCGCGCGGAACGGCCAGCACTTCGTCGCGATCGAGCTCCCGCTTGACCTGGCGGCCAGTGATCGTCGGGACGTACTCCACTAGGTCGTGAAACACGATGTAGTAGATCCGGATGTCGTTTTCGGCGGCGTAGCGCGCGGCTTCGACGGGATCCATCCCCGCGTTGTTTTGTCCGTCGGTGAGGAGAATGATCACCTTGCCGTTGATTTCGTATCCCGTGGTCGAATCGTCCGCGTCCTCGGAATCTTCCGCAACGGCGGCGAGGTCTTCCTCGGCGGACACGAGCGAGAGCACGGCGCGGTAGATCGCATCGCCGATCGCGGTCCCGTCGAGCGGGTTCGCTTTGACGTGACTCCGCCTCGCTTGATGCTCGCGGAGCTGCTCGAGCGTGAGGGGCTGGTCGTAGCGATTGAGCGCCGGCGCGACCGTGCGCAGATTTGCCACCGCGGTGACGAGCGGCTCGTGTTGGGAAACGAGCGGACAGTTTTCCTCGGTGTAGCGAGCGAAGGTCGTCAGGCCGATGAGATCTGTCGTTCTGCCTTCGAGTCCCTCCCCGCCGGAAACGAACCGCGCGAAGACGTCCTTGAGGATCTCGATTCGAGGTCGTTCTCGACTGCGATGGCGCATCGGCTTCTGCATCGTAGAGGAACGATCGACGACCATCTGGATCGCAATCCCCTGGCTCTTGACCACCGTGTGCTCCTCGCCGAGACGCGGACGAGCCGCGGCGCCGAGGAAACCGATGATCGCGAGCGCCTGGAGGAGCGGAATCAAGAACTGCGCTCGCTGGCGGAGCGTCGGCCGAAGTCCGCGCAGGCGCGCGACCGTGGGAAACACGATGGCGGGAGAAAATCGCTTTCTGCGCTGCCATGCGACCAGGACCAGCGCCGGTAGGGCGAGCAGCAGGACCCAAGGATGATGAAACTCGAAGCCGTCAGGCCACATCCGCTTCGTCCTTCGTCTCGGCGAGAAACTCTTTCACGCTGTTGAACGCGCCTTGGATGGCGACTTCGTCCGGCTCGAAGCGGGCGAACTTGACCCGGTCAGAGAGGGAGAGGAA
The DNA here is from genome assembly GCA_965223845.1 of Planctomycetota bacterium. Classification (GTDB taxonomy): domain Bacteria; phylum Planctomycetota; class UBA8108; order UBA8108; family SXIK01; genus CBDCXR01. The sequence continues at coordinate 1,507,585 of CBDCXR010000004.1, forward strand.
TTCGGCTAGGCGATCGCGCGCGTCGCGGAGCGATGGATGGCGCGTCGCTTCGACGAGAAACTCTTCGGTCGTGCGTTCGGGGGCGTGCACGGAGAATCGGCTCTCGATGAACTCGCGAAGGACGCTCGAGAGGTGGACGAAGAAGAGTTCGATCGCGCCCTTTTCGACGAGTCCGAGCTGGACGAGTCGCCGGAGCGCGTCGTATGCAACCTCGTGAGGGGAGGCCCGCTTCACTGCGGCGGGCGAGCGGCGTCGCCGGAAGACCGCGATGGCGGCGGCGAGCACGACGACGCCGGCTGCCACGGCCCAAATCCATGTGCGCGATTCCGGTTCGGCGGGCGGCGCGGGATAGATGCTCCGGAGCGGCTCCAGGCGAAGCGCGCTCGGGTCCTCGGGAGTCTCGATGCGGATCGCGATCGGCTCGGTGAGAAACGAGTTCTCTTCCGCCGCTTCTTCGCGATGGAAATAAATCGCAAACGGCGCGATTGCGAGCTCGCCGCTCTGCTCGGGCTCGAGCGTGAGGCGCTTTCGCTGTGGCGTCGCTCGAGGGGGAGAGCTCACCCCGGATTCGGTTTCGGACGCCCCGTCGATACCCATCGCCGGGGACGAAAGCGCCGGATAGGTGATGTCGATCACCGAAAAGCCTTCGAAGTCCTCGGGCAGGAACTCGGGGAACTCGACCACGTATCCCGGCTCGGCCCGGAGCTCTTGCTCGAGAACGAATTCATCGGCGAGCGTCCCTTCCACGCGGTCGACTCGTAGGACGAAGGAGACTGGACCCTGGGAAAACTCCTTTTCGTACGCCCACCGCGGATTCGCCGCGCCTTGCGATGGATCGGACTCGCTGCCGCTGCCGTCGCACGAAGTGGCGAAGAGCGCACCCGCGATCGCCGCGAAGCTGAGCGCCCGCGGGATGCTCGACGACGAAACGCAAGAGAGTCGAGTGCCGATCTCCACGCCGCGCTACCTCGTTCGATCGTCGGGAGGCTGGATCGTCTTCGGCGCCGGTGCCGAGGAAGGCGCGCCACCCCCGGATGAGTTCGCCGGAGCGGGAGAGCCCTCCGCGGAAGCCGGGTTCTCGCTCTCTTCGGAGATCGTGACGAAGAACTTCTGACGGAGGTACTCTTCGAGCTCGCGGACGGCCTCACCTTGCTTCGCGCGGAGGAGGTCGACCTCGACTCGCCGGGCGGCGGCCTCGAATTCGAGCGGGCGCTCCGGGGTTTTTCGGTCGACGCGAAAGAGATACGCCGCACCACCGTGGACGAGCGGGCGATCGCTCGTCTCGCCTTCGGCGAGCGCGAAGAGGTGAGCGCTGATCTCGCCGCTCTGTCCGATCCCGGGGACCGGCGCTCCGGCTGTCGCCGGCTCGGGCGAGGCTTGCCAATCGATCGAATCGCCGCCGACGGCCGCCGCAGCGGCGTCTTCCGAGGGAAAGCGAGCGAGTGAGAATTTCACGCTCGCGGGTTCGACGAAACGGTCGCGGTGCGCCTCGAAATGATTGAGTAGATCCGTCTCCCCGACGCTCGCTGCGACCCGCGCGAGCTCCTCAGCGACGACTTGGCTCGCGATGGCATCGCGGCGAAACTTCTCGACTCGCTCCGCGAGGGACCGATCCTGCTCGAAACCGCGCGCGAGTCCTTCGCGATAGAGGACTTCGCGCTGAATCAGTTGACCGAGGGCCGCGCGCGAGCGCTCGGGGTCGGCGAGGTGCCCATCGGCGATCTTGGCGGCCTCGGCATTCAACTGGGCGGGGGAGAGGCCGATCGCTTGAGCGCGCAATGCTTCGCGGGCGGCATCGAGGATCTCGGCGCGGAGGTCCTCGCGGGTGATCTCGTCGCCCCCGACGACCGCGATGCCCACTCCCCGCTCCTCGGATCCTGGGACGGCGAAGGTTTTCGCCACGTGCTCGCGCGCGGCCTCTTTGCCGAGCGCCGAGAGGCACTCGAGAAGATGTTGGCGAGCGCGCCGCTTGAGGTCCTTCGAAACGCCGAGATCCTGCACCTCGCTGAAACCGCGCGCCGCTGCGTCGTATTCGCCCGCGCGATGGAGGCACTTCGCACGCCGGTAGACGAGTTCGCCGAGGTCGGCCCCCGTCGGGCGACGCCGCGCGATGAGCTCCGCCCAGACGTCCGCCGCGCCGCGGTAGAGCGTTCGCTTCTCGAGCGTCGTGCCGAGACGCTCGAGTCGCTCGACGTCCGACGAGTCGGTAACTCCAGGTTCCGATCGCGAGTCCGCCGAGAAACGATCGAGCGCGAGCAACGCAACCGCGCTCAATGCACAAAGGAAGGTGAGCCACGCAACGATCGAGGCGCGGCGCTTCGGGGGTGGTGCCTCGGGGAGGCTGAGGTCGAGAGAGCTCTTCATCGGAATCGAAGCTCCAGGTGGTGGGTCACCGGAACATCTTTTTTTCGCGCATGCGGAAGAAGTTCGACAGTTCCTGGACGTAGTCTTTGCCGGTCGTGATCTCCAGCTCGTCGATCTTGAGCGAGCGCAGGAGATCGTTTTGCGTCGAGCGGTCCGCGCGGGCGCGATCCTCGAACACATCGCGAATCCGCGCGCTTCGAGAGTCGACGACGACGATCTCCCCGGTCTCCGCGTCCTCGAAGGTCATGAGCCCGACATCCGGGAGGGTCGACTCGCGTGGATCGCTCGTCCGGACGGCGATCACGTCGTGCTTTCCTTTGACTGCCGCGAGCGCGCGCTCGAAGTTCTCTGCGATGAAGTCGGAAATGATAAACACGGTCGCACGGCGGCGCTGGACACGCGCTAGAAACCGAAGCGCCTCCTCGACATTTGTCCCGCGCGACTTCGGCTGAAAGGTGAGGAGCTCGCGGACGACGCGGAGGACGTGCCGGCGCCCTTTCTTCGGCGGGATGTACTTCTCGACTTCGTCGGTGAAGAAGATCGTGCCGACCTTGTCGCCGTTTCGAATCGCGGAGAAGGAGATCACCGCGCTGAACTCTGCGGCGAGCTCGACTTTGAGTTGAGATCCGCTCCCGAATCTCTCCGATGGGCTGACGTCGACCATGGTGATCACCGTCAACTCGCGTTCTTCGCGATACGTCTTGACGAACGGCTGACCCGCGCGCGCGGTGACGTTCCAGTCGATCGTCCGCACTTCGTCACCCGGTTGATACTCTCGTACTTCTTCGAACTCCATTCCGCGGCCGCGGAACGCGGAGTTGTACTCGCCGCCGAGAACGCTGTCGACGACGCGGTTCGTCCGGATCTCGATCTGGCGAACCTTCTGGAGGATTTCGCGCGGGATCATGGCACGCGGACGCCGTCGAGGATCTTCGCGACGACGTCGTCGGTGGTGAGCTCCTCGGCTTCGGCTTCGTACGTGAGGACGAGTCGATGGCGCAAGATGTTGAGCGCGACGTCCTTGATGTCCTGCGGAGTGACGTACGGCCGTCCTTCGATGAAGGCGTTGCTCTTCGCCGCGATCACGAGGGCGAGCGTCGCACGAGGAGAGGCGCCGTAGTCGATCAAGTTATCGAGATCGTCGAGACCGTTATCGCTCGGATAGCGCGTCGCCTGCACGATCGCGACGATGTAGTCCTTGATCTTGTCGTCGACGTAGATTTCGTCGACCGTCTGCCGAACGCGGAGGAGCTCTTCGGGCGTGATCACCGGCTCGATCGGCGTCTCCTGCCAGCGATTCGAGCCCATGCGATCGAGGATCTGCCGCTCATCCTCCTTGCTCGGATACGACACCTTGACCTTGAAGAGGAACCGGTCGACCTGCGCCTCGGGGAGAGGATAGGTGCCCTCCTGCTCGATCGGATTTTGGGTCGCGAGGACAAGGAAGAGCTCGGGGAGCGGAAACGTCGACTCGCCGATCGTGACTTGGTGCTCCTGCATCGCCTCGAGGAGCGCGCTCTGCACCTTCGCCGGCGAACGGTTGATCTCGTCGGCGAGGATGATATTCGCGAAGACCGGACCCTTCCGGGTCGTGAACTCGCCGGACGCTGGGTTGTAGATCATCGTTCCGACGAGGTCCGCCGGCAGGAGGTCCGGGGTAAACTGGATGCGCCGAAACTCCGCGTCGATCGATGCCGCGAGGGAGCTCACCGAGAGCGTCTTGGCGAGGCCGGGAACTCCCTCGAGGAGCACGTGGCCACCGGAGAGGAGACCGTTGACGAGTGCCCGCACAAGCCCCTGCTGGCCGACGATCCGCTGTCCGATCTGGCCGAACAACTTCTCGACGAAGGCGCTCTCGGCTTCCACCCGCGCTCCGATCTGCTTCACATCCACTGACATTCGCGACTCCTTGTCCTCTCGGCCCCGGCGAACCTCGAGCATCCCAGTTCCTGGCGAGCCTCCCAGCCGGGGGTCAGGGGATGGAGATGCACGGGGACGGCACGATTCGCAGGCTTTCTTCGGACGGACCCGCCGGACGGGGGGATCGGTCGAGGTCCCGATCCGAAGGCAGAGACTCCGGCCCCTCCGGAACCGCGCGATCGGCTCTCGGGGCTCGGCGCCGCGGAGGCGAGGACGCCTCGGTGATGCCATCGCGGTGGCCGCCGCGGCGAGGACGCGGCGCGAAAGCCGACGCGAGACGGCGGATTCGTGGGCTTCGAATCAGCGCGACGCGCTCGTGGGGAGCCTAGTAATCGTACGTGAGCTCGTACACGTCCTGCGGATTCTCGATCGAGAGCAGCCGCTCCCGGTTGTCCTTGAGGAACGCCGTCACTCGCGAGAGGACTTTCAAGTACTCCTCTTGGCGAGAATCGGGTCCGAGGATCATGACGAGGACGTGCACCGGCTTGTCGTCGAGCGAATCGAAGGCGACGCCGGCAGAGTGGATGCCGAGCGAGACAACGAATTCCTGGATCGAGGGCAGCTTGGCGTGCGGAATCGCAAGGCCGAGTCCGAAGCCCGTCGAGAGGAGCTTCTCCCGCTCGAGGATGGCGTGGAACACGTCCTCGGCGAGTCCGATCGACGCGGTCTCAGCCAGTCTGTCGACCATGCGACGAAGACACTCCGACTTCGTCTCCGCTTCGAGCCAGAGAATACGGTCGGGAGTGAGGAGGCGGGAGAGTGACTTCATCGCGGGGTATTCCCGGGAATCTGCGGGCGAGAGTGACAACGGGGACACGCCGAGAGCGAGAACGAACGGCGCTCAGCACGCGCAGAGACTCACTGCCCGACCAGGCGGGCGTACAGACTAAGAGCTTGGTTTGGATCCGTCAAGCCGTCGAAGATCGCGCGTCCATCGCGGAAGATCGTGAGTACGAATTCGCTCGTGCGAAAGCGGCTGAAGGGCGGAGTGGAGACGACGGTGCCGAGCGACTTGAGCCGTTCGACGACGTCGTCGTACGGAAACTCGACGTACCGATCCGCTGCAGGCAAGACCTGCACGGCGCGCCGGCCGCAGAGCGGCGTCACGCGCGCCGACGCGTCGCCGCGGAGAAATTCGAATTCGCGCTTCACGCACACAGAGCAGTCCGCAGCGGGCGCGACGCCGACGACCCGTGCGGAGACGTTCCACGGCGAGAGGATCGCTTGCTTCCACGCGAGATCGCGCGTGGAGCCCGTCGCGAGAAAGCGGAGGGCGAGGGTGGCTTGCCAGCTCGCCGCCACCGCAGCGACCGGACCGAGTATCCCCGCCGTGTCGCAGGTCGGGAGCGCCCCCGGCGGTGGAAGCTCCGGTAAGATGCACCGGAGGCACGGACCGGCGTCGCCGCTGAAGAGTTGAACGCGGGCATCGCCGCCGACGGCGCCCGCGTAGATCCACGGAATCGCGTGCGCGTAGCTGAGATCATTGATCAGGAAACGCGTCGCTAGGTTGTCGGTCCCGTCGACGATCAAGTCGGAGCCGCGAACGACTCCGGCCGCGGTCGAGAAATTGAAATCGATCGCGTGGGGCTCGATCCTTACGTCCGAATCGACCCGCGCCAGGTGCTCGGCGAGGGCGTGGCTCTTGGCTCGGTGCTCTCTCGCGTCCCGCTCGGTGTAGCCGACTTGTCGGTGCAGATTCGACCACTCGACGACGTCGCGATCGACGAGGCGCACCGAGCCGATGCCAGCGCGGACAAGCAGCTCGGCGGAGTTCGTCCCGAGCGCGCCGCAGCCGACGATGGTGACCGTCGCGCGTCGAAGTCGACCCTGGGCGTCCGGGCCGTCCGGGAGGAACAATTCCTGGCGGTGATGGCGTCCGTCGCGGGCGCTCGGGGAAGCGCTCTCGTTCGCGGCGGGGTCGTCCCGTGGAGTTCCGGTCATCGCAATGAAGAAGCGGATATGCGAAAAAGGAAAAGTGTATCGGGTCGAGAGGATACCTCGAAGCGGTACGATCGTCCTTCGCTTCGCCCCGGCGATCCTCGCGGCGGGTCGGGAGCGCGTCCCGGACTAGCCCGGGAATCGGAGAGGAGACGGGAGAGTGTTTGAATCGAGAGTCGCCATCGTCACGGGCGGGGCGCGCGGGATCGGACGGGCGTGCGCTGAGATTCTGCTCCGCGAAGGAGCCGCGGGAGTCGTGCTCGCGGATCTCGACGGCGCTGCGGCCGAGGCGAGCGCCCGGGAGCTCGATCCGAGCGGCGGCCGAGTGCTCGCCGTCGCGATGGATGTGACCCGTCGCGCGGACCACGAACGCACCGTCCGCGAGACCGAAGAGCGCTTCGGACGAATTGACGCGCTCGTCAACAACGCTGGAATCGCCGGGGCCCAAGGCTCTCTCATCGAGCACGACGAAGCGGCGATCGATCGCATCCTCGCGATCAACGTGAAGGGCGTCTACTTCGGCTGCGCCGCCGTGCACGACGTCTTCGGTCGCGCCGGATTCGGGCGGATCGTCAATATCGCCTCGATCGCCGGCAAGGAGGGCAACCCGGGACTCGTCCCCTACTCGATGACGAAGGCCGCGGTGATCGGGCTCACGAAGGCTTACGCGAAGGAAGTCGCGGACTCGGGCGTGCTCGTCAACAGCGTCGCACCCGCGGTCATCGAGACGGAGATCCTCCAGCAGGTGACACCCGAAGTTCGCCGGTACATGATCAGCAAGATCCCCATGGGACGGACGGGGCAGCCGGAGGAAGTGGGGGAGCTCGTCGCGTTTCTCTGTTCGCCTCGACTCTCGTTCACAACGGGGTTCTGCTTCGACATCTCCGGCGGGCGTGCGACGTACTGAGCATCGAGTCGCGACTCGCCTCCGCGGGCCGAGGAGACCGCGGGGATCCGGACGGGAAATCGGGCGAAATCCGGAGCGGTTTTCCGCGCGCGGCACCGTCGGGGGCGCTGCTAAGATTACGGTTTGAGATGGTCGAGTTTCGAGGTCGACGCCGGATACCTCGCCAGTGAGGAGCCCAACGCTTGAAGATGCTATTTCTCTCCATCGATTCGCGCGCGAAAACCACTCCGCCGTGTAAACCCTGTCACCGAACGGCCGGCACGGGGCGGAGCGTCGTTCTCGCCTGCAGACGCGGCGCGAGAGCGACGACCCTCGTCGTCCTCGCCCTCACGTTTCTCGCGCCCTCGGTTCTGGCGGACGATCTCAAAGAATCGCTTCTAGCCGCGAAGTCCGCGGTCGCCGCCAACGATCCGCCGGCGCTTCAGGAAGCCTGCCTCGCTCTCGCGCGCATCGGTGGGCGAACCGCGGTGGACGGGCTGCTCGAGCTCGTTCCGCGAGCGGCGGGAGTCGACGACGCGCTCTACTGGACGCTCCTCAGCGGTGTCGTCGCCTTTCGCGATCGAGCCGCGTTGGCGACACTCGGTCAATACCTCGAGAAACACAATCGTAAGCCGATCGCACGCGACTTACTGCTCGTCCTCTCACGGAACTCATCGCGCGATCTCGCGACGACCTTGCGGGCGATCGCGCTCGACGGCCCCGAGGATCTGCGGCTTCTCGCCGTGCGGAAGATCGGACGCATCGTCGGCCACGCGTCTGTCGACGCGCTGATCGCCGTGCTCGAAGGCGAGGAGAAAGGAAAGCCCGAACGACCGACGGCGCTGATGTGGGCGGCGACGCGCGGACTCACGACGATCACGGGGAAGAACTTCGGTCCGACCTCGGTCAACTGGAAAGGTTGGTGGGCGAAGAATCGAAAGAAGCCTCTCCGGCGGGCGGAGGACGACGATGAAGTCGTCCGCTCGACCGGGACGGCGGTCGATTACCTCGTCGCGGATCCGGCGCGAAACGAGATCTTTCTCGGACTCGAGAAGGCGCCGCCGCAGGAAGTCATCGTCCTCAGCGCAGAGTACACGAGGAAGACCCAGCGCGACCTCAACAACGACCACATGGAGGAAGTGCTCGAGCAGATGGGCGTTCCGCACATGGTCGTGCGGCGCGAGGATTTCCTCAAGTTCGACCTCTCCGCCACGAGCGTCATCCTCATCAACTGCGCGCAGTTCCACAAGTTCTGCATCTGCCCCGACTGCCGGCCCGGCGGAGCACAGAACAATCGCCTCTTTCAGTGCACCGGCTGCAACAAGCACACGACGTTCTCGGCGAAGCTCGGCGGCCCCGAGCTGAAGAAGCTCCAAAAGTTCGTGAAAGGCGGGGGGTATCTCTTCTGCGAAGACTGGACGGTGAAAGAGGTCGTCGGCGCCGCGTTTCCGAAGTTTGTCGCTGCCGGCAAGAAGCTGCGCCAGGGGAAGGTCGAGGTTCTTCCCGCGCGCGGGAAGGGCGGACATCCTTATCTCCACGGGATCTTCGAGGCTCCGGACGACGACGACGATGCGCTCGATCCCAGCGAGTTTCTCGCAGACGACGACGATGACGACGACGAGAGTTCGAGTCGCACGATCGTCGTCGGCGGCGATGAAGACGATCCGGATCTCCGGGAACCTCCGGAGGCGATCGATATCCGGCACCGCTGGTCGATCGACGACGAGAGCTACGCGCTCGTCGTCTCCGATCGGCGACGAGTCGTTCCGCTCCTGACGAGCAAGCAATTGAAGGAGGTGGCCGACGGCAACAGTGCCGTTGCGGTCGCCTTCCGACCGGGAAGTCCGCGCCATCCGAAGCCCGGCGAGCCCGGTCCGACTGCCGGCGCGCCGGGAGTCGTCACCGTCATCCTCAGTCACTTCGGGAAACAGGAGACGACGGCGGACGAGCATTCGCTCCAGAACCTGCTCCTCAACGTTCTCCTCGATGCTTATCAGTCGCAGCCGAAGAAACGGCAGCTCCTTCGCGAGAAGCTCAAGAAGGAGATCGCGGCGAAGAAAAAAGCCGAGCGGGACGCCAAGCGAAAGCGCGCAAGGGACAAGAAACGTTCGCGATCGAAGGATCGAGACGATTCGAAGTCGCGGTCGAGATCGAAAGATCGGGACGACCGCGAATCGAAGTCGAAATCAAAGTCGCGCTCGAAATCTAAGTCGAAAGAGCGGAAAGACGACGGGGCCTAGCCGAAGGCGGAGTCCCGTTTCACAGCCGCGCGCGGCTCAACGGGCGGCTTCGATCTGGCGCTTATTCACCGTCGAACGGCGCACCGTCGTAGAGGGTCGTGCTCGTTCCGTCAGGGTCGAGGATCTCGATCCGGCCGCCGGTGAAGCGTGCGGTGACGGGCGTGCCACGTCCGGCGCGGAGCGAGGCGAGATTTCGCGTTGCGACTTCAGCGGCGGCTTCGAGGATGGCGACGGAGACGCGCGAAGACTCGGCGTCCGGATACGTGCCGCGAAGCTCGTCGCGTCGGGCCCACCCGAGTCGCACCTCCATCGCCCGCTCGACGATCGCGACGATCGAGTCTTTGCCGTAACCATTGTACGCCGCGCCGTCGCCGCTCGGGCGCGGGATATCGCGAGTGAAGTGCGGATTGAACGTCTTCGTCCCCACATCGGTGATGACCGCGCGGAGACCGCGGTCCTGCTGATCGAACTCGACCTTGCCCCGCGTTCCCGTGAGCTCCATCTCCTGGTTGACGGCGCCTTCGAACTCTTTCGGATTGATCCAGTGATTCACGTAGTCGACGCGGAGACCGCTCGCATAGTCTACGGCGACCTGCATCGCGTCGAAGGTTCGAATGGGACTGGTGCCTCCTTCACGGTCCCAGTTCGCGAGGAGCTCCTGTTGGCCGACGGCGTGGAGCGAGACCGGAGTCGCCCGGAGATAGTGTCCGAAGAGATCCACCCAGTGAACGCCGACGTAGCTGAACGGATTCGAGGTCGCCGCCCAGCGGAAGATCTCGGTCGAGACCTCGAGCGGCTCTTCGAGTACCGCTCGCCCGTAGAGAGGTGTTCCTAGCGAGGAGAGTAGCGTTTCGAAGATGAACCGGTGACAGGGGTCGTAGCGCTTGTGCATGTCGACCCCGACGACGAGGTTTCGGTCCCGCGCTTCGCGGAGAATCTCGTCTGTCTCTTCGACGCGAAGCGTGAGAGGCTTTTCGACGACGCAGTGGGCCCCGGCGCGGAGCGCGTGGATGGTCGGCGCATGGTGGAGCGAATCGGGCGTGGCGATGAACGCGAGATCGATGTCGTTCCGGGCGAACACGTCGACCCAGGGTGTCTCGCCGGAGTACGCGATCGGCCGTGCGCTCGGAAGAGCCGTGCGATAGCGCGCGACGAGTCTCTCGGCGCTCGCCGAAGTGCGCGTCGCGATCGCTACGAGCGAAAACTCGAGAGGCGCGAGTCGGCGCGCCCGGTCGTCGAGTCCCACGCGACCGAGATAGGGCGCGAGGCCGCAGCGCTCGAGATCCTCTATGGTGCGGAGAACGACATCGCCCCCGAACATTCCGCCGCCGATGAGAGCCATGCGGATCGGCTTGGGTGAGTTCATGGGATCGAGTTTAGACCTGGACCGCATCGGAAGGGAAGGGGCTTGAATGTCTCGACGACGCGGCGAGAATACGTTCGCGCGGCGCACGCAACTCGTCCCCGGGACCGCGGATCCGAAGGCCGTTCCAACGGCCGCCCTCGCGGCGATCCGGAGCCGAACGCTAACCAGTCAACCCGCGACCCGCGCGGAATCGAACTCATCCCAACTCCCCGAGAAGGAGACACCGTTATGAGAATCGCACGCTGGGAGTCCAAGGCAGGTCGCGCGGCATCGCTCGCGCTCGTGGGTCTGGCCGTCATCGGGTTGTTCGCAGTTTCCGCGGGGGGCTTAGTCGGCGCCGGTGGATCGGCGGGCTCGGTCGCCGCAGCGGACGACGACGAGAAGAAGGAAGGCGAGCACAAGCGCGGGCGCTACAAGATGGTGGCGGACCTTCACGTCCTCATGGAGCACGTCGACGACCTCTTTTACGGGATCGAAGACCTCGTCGAGGAGAAGAAGTTCAAGAAAGCGCGCGGCAGCGCGCTCGTCGTCGCGGAGATTCTGAACGTCAGTCGCCACAGCGAGGAGTTCGCGAAGGAAAAAGCTTGGGACTCGCTGTGTGTGAAGGGGACCGCGGATCTCCTCGAAATGTCGAAGGCGGCGAAGAAGAAAGACGCCGAGGCCGTGACGAAGCTCTTCAAGTCGGCGGAAGCTACCTGCGACGCGTGTCACGAAAAGTTCCGCGACTGAGTGGCTTCTCGGTCGGGTGGATTGGCGGTCGTCGTCGACTTGGTGTCGGCGCGAACGCAGAGTTCACCGCGGGGACGAGCGGTCCTCGCGGTGAACTCTTAGCCGGAATCGAAGAACGAGCGTCCATCGCGGCTCGAGACGGAGGTGAGCATGGGGATGTCGATCGGCGTGTGCAGTTGGTCGCTCCAGGTGGGAAGCGTCCCGGAGCTCGTCCGTCTGCTCGATCGAGTCGGAGCGAGCGTCGCGCAAGTTGCGCTCGGTGATCCGAATCACGCGAGCTGGGAGGAGGGGGCGACGGGCGTGCTCGACGCGCTCAAGCAGAGCGACATCTCGATCTCGGCGACGATGATCGGCTATCCCGGCGAGGACTACACCACGCCCGCTACGATTCAGGCGACCGGCGGGTTTGGCGATCCGTCGACTCGTGCGGAGTGCCTCGAAATCTTTCGGGACGCGGTTGCCCGCACCGCAAAGCTCGGCGTCTCGAGTCTCGTCAGTCACGCGGGGTTCATTCCGGCGCCCGGTGATCCGGCCCGGTCGAGCTTCCTCGACTGCATCGGAAGCGCCGCGCAGATCGCGGCGGAGCAGGGCGTCGCGTTCCATATGGAAACGGGTCAGGAGACCGCGCAGCTCCTCAAGACGACTCTCGATGAGCTGCAGAGCCCGAGCCTTCGCGTGAATTTCGATCCCGCCAACATGATTCTCTACGACATGGGGAATCCGATCGAAGCCATCGACACCCTTGCCGACGCGATCGCGAGCGTGCATGTGAAGGATGCTCGTCCCCCGAAAGAGAAGGGGGCCTGGGGCGAGGAAGTTCCGCTCGGCGAGGGTGACGTCGGGATTCCCGAGTTCGTCGCGGCGCTCGAAAGAATCGGCTTCGACGGCCCTCTCATCGTAGAGCGCGAAGTCGGGAGCCAGGAAGAGCGCGTGCGAGACATCCGGGCGGGAATCGAGCTCTTGCGATCGATCGCCGGTTGAGCTCGCGATCGTCGGAGAGCTGGTGCGGGGGAGGAGTGAAGGCTTGACGGCGAGAAAGAAGAGTGACGGCGGAGCCGAAAAGCTCTCGCAGTATCTTCGTCTCGACGCCGTGCTCGTGGATCTGGTCGTCGACTCGAAGGAGGACCTCTACGCGGCGCTCGCTGAGGTCGCCGTGGAGAACGCGGACGAAGAGACCGTGGAGGCCATCCGCGAAGGAATCGTCGAGCGTGAGGCGTCCGTGACGACGTACGTCGGCGATGGCGTCGCCATCCCCGTCGCTCGCGTGGAGGGGGTAGAGCGAGTCGCGCTCGCGCTCGCGACGAACTCCGAGGGCTTCCCTTTCGGTCTGGAAACCGATCAACCGGTTTGCATCGCCGTCCTCGTGGTGGGGAACGATGACCCGCAGAGTGATCTCGTCCAGATCCTCAGTTCCGTCGCGGCGGCGCTCAAGGACGCGAACGTCCGCGCAAGGATCCTCTCGAGCGCCGACGCGGCCGCGATGCGACGCTGCCTCGACGCGGCGCCGCGGCGAGCTCGACGAAAGAAGACCCACCGACTCACCCAGCTCCTCCTCAGCCATTCGCGAAAGATCGCGCTCGAGATGGGAGCGACCGCCGTCGTCATCGCGGTCGAAAGTCTCGACGAGCTCAAGGTGATCCGGCGGCTTCCGCGACGCGACAAGTTCATCGTGGCGACTTCTTCGCGCGAGATCGCGGCTTCAGCGGAAGATGTCGTGAAACGCGTCTTGCTCCTTCCGAAAGTGTCTCTTCGCCGCGACGCGCGCGTGCGTCTCACCGCACTCATGGCGATCGCCCACGGCCTCATAGCGCGCGGCGACGTCGTCGCCTTTCTCTCGGGACGAGAGGGCGGGAGCCTCGATTCCATGACGATCATGGAAATCAGCCGCGAGTTCGGGCGCTTCGCCGCCGCATCGGGAGCGCTCTCGACGGGCATGCGCCCCGAGATCTTCGAACGCGTGATCACTCTCGCGACCGATATCGCACGCGAGGGGCGCGAAGGGCAGCGACTCGGTGCGACCTTCATCATCGGCGACCCGGAGGAGCTCGACGAGTGGTGCCAGCAGATGGTGATGAACCCCTTTCGCGGCTACCCCGAAGAGGAAAGAAACATCCTCGATCCGACCCTCGAAGAGACGATCAAGGAGTTCGCTACGATCGACGGCGCGTTCGTCATCAGTACGGCGGGAGTGCTCTCGTCCGCGGGAACCTATCTCAAGGCGCCGAAGGACGTCGATCTTCCCGGCGGGTACGGCTCTCGACATCGGAGCGCGTGTGGGCTGACGGGTGTCGCCCCCTGTATCGCGGTCACCGTGTCCCAGTCGACAGGCGAGGTCAACGTCTACCATCGCGGTGAGACGGTTCTTCAGCTCGCCGAGCATGTTCCGCGCTAGTCTAGCCCGATCGGCTCGAACATGGCAGATCGACTCTTTCAGCACATCGAGCGTCTCCACGGCTCCCCCGATTGGGGACGGGTCCTCGACGCGGGGACCGGCCGTCATTCGCTCGAGTGGATCGCCGGGCTCCGCACGTCGGGCTGGACGGCCGTAACCGGTGATTCCGCGCGTGCGGAGAAGCTGCAGCGTCGCTGGCGAAAAACGATGCGTTCGGTCGATCGCATCGTCGCCGGAAACTGGATCGATCCTGCGTTTCTGCACGGCGAGACGTACGACGTCGTTCTTGCGGATTATCTCCTCGGCGCGATCGATGGATTCGCGCCGTACTTTCAGTCGCAGCTCTTTCGCCGACTGCGTCCGCACGTCGGTCGCGAGCTCTACGTCGTCGGTCTGGAGCCGTACGAGATGCTTGCCGACTCCGCCGCCGGGTCGATCGTTCGCGAGATCGCCCGGCTCCGCGATGCGTCGATCCTCCTCGCGGGCGATCGGTGCTACCGCGAGTATCCGCGCGATTGGACGGTCGCACGCATCGAGGAGGCGGGGTATGCCGTGGAGGACGTCACCTCGTTCGCGATTCGCTACGGCGAGGAGTTCGTCGAAGGGCAGCTTCGAGTCTGCGAGAGCAAGCTCGATCGCATCGGCAGCCGCAGCCTCGCGCGGGGACTCCGCGACCGCATCGCGGATGTGCGGAGCCGCGCGCTCGGGTACGCGCGCGCGCACGGCGGAATCCACTTCGGCGAGGACTACGTCATCTACGCCCGGCGAACCCCCGCGAGCGAAACGGATTGAAGCGGGAACCGTTACCGGAACGAACCCAGGGAAAACCGCTGGCGAGACGGAGCGCGGCTGGCACAATGTCGCCTCGACTCCGATGAGAAGTCGTTCGAGAAGTGAAAGGAAGGTCTCGCCATGCTCAGTGCTCCTCCAAAGGACCCGATTCGGTCGGAGGGCGGCCCTCTCCGCCGGCCTCGTCGAGCGTCTTCGACGGTCCATCTAGAATCGCCTGCGGCTCACGGCGCGACGCGAATCGAGCGGACTCGAGCTCCGACTTCGCATCAATTCCTCGTCGTCTTTCTCGCTCTCGTGACGCTCGTCGCCGGTTCTGGTTGCTCGACGTTCCGTCCGGCTGCTCAACGTGGTGTCGAGTACATGGAGAATCCCGAGCGCTCCGTGGTGACTCGAGTGAGCGGGGGACTCGGGGGTCTCGTCGGCGTCGCGATCTCGACGCCGTTCACGATCCTCCTCTTCCCGACGTACTTCTTCGACGCCCACGCTCGCGGGATACGCGAGCCGAGCGCCTCCGAGGAGGCCTCGGCGCCGGGCGACCACCTCGTCCCGCTCTGTCTCGCGCCGTCGGAGTACCTTCGCGGAATCGGGGCCGCGGTGATCGGGGCGCCATCGGCGTGGATCGAGTCCGCGTTCGTCGACGATCCACAGCGGCCGCGCGAGTGGGTGGAAGAGGTTCCCGAAGACGACGATTTTCCGGTCTCGCCGGGAGATTGAACGAACCGAACCGGTTCAGCTCGACTGCCCGGCCGATCGGGGCTTCCGTTCGAAGTCCGTCGGCTTGAGTCCGAGACGCTCGAACCGACGGTACACGCTCCGCGTCGTCTTGCGCAGATGGTTCGCGATGCGTTCCATGTCGCCGTCGAACCGATCGAGGAGATGCTCGAGGTAGCTCTCTTCGAGCTGGCGCGAAACTTCCTCGTAGTCGCGGCCCTCGAAAACCCCGGGAGAGAAGAGACGGGCATCCCCGGGTCGGTCGAGCGCCGCAGCGACTTCGCGCTCCCGCGGCTCGCCGGCGCACTCGACGCTGAGCCGTCGAAGCACGCTGATGAGCTCGCGCACGTTTCCCGGCCAGCGGTGAGCCCGTAGAACCGCGATCGCACCATCGGACCACGGAGGTGCGGATTCGCCCGCGAATCGCCGCCAGTAGTGGTCGACGAGCGCGGGGAGATCGTCGAGTCGCTGTCGCAGCGGAGGGACTTGGATTCGCCCCCCGCTCAGGCGGAAATAGAGGTCCCGGCGGAAGCGTCCCGAGCGCAGAAGCGCGTCGATGTCCCGGTGGGTCGACGCGATGAACCGGACGTCGAGCTTGCGCGGGGCCGTGCTGCCGACCGGCCGGACGGCATCGCCCTCGAGGACGCGGAGAAGTCGCGTCTGAAGATCCTCGGCGAGGTCCCCGATTTCCTCGAGGTGAAACGTTCCGCCCCCCGCGCGAAAGAGAAAGCCGGTTCGAGATTCGTCCGCCCCGGTGAAGGCTCCGCGCTCGTAGCCGAAGAGATCGGCCTCGAAGAGGTGGGGCGGAATGGCGCTGCAGCTTTGCGTCACGTACGGAGATGCCGCCCGCGGACTCAAGAGATGAAGGAGCTTCGCGAGGCAGTCTTTCCCGGTGCCGGACTCGCCGGTGATGAGGACGGGAAGCTCGCTTTGAGCGAGGCTGGCGACGCTCCCGAGGAGTTTTCGCATCGCGCGGCTTCCGGCGACGAATCCCGTCTCCTCGGCGAGCGCGACCAAGCGGCGCGTGCGCGTCCGACGCCCGGACTCGAGCGCGGCCGTCTCGGCGTCGCGGATCGACTTTCCGGCCTGGACCCACTCGGTGAGTGCCGGTGTCGGCGGGTCGACGCCGGGACGATCGACGCGGGCGGAGCTCAGATGCGGCGCGAGCAGCCGCGCCACGAGAGCGAGGAACTGATCGTCGGCGCGCGCGAATTCGCCGCGAGATCGTACGGCGAGAACCGCTCCCGTCACCTCGTCGCGAAATCTCGCCAGAGCGGCTGCGATCGAGGACGCGTGCGGCGATGGTCTCGACTTAGACTTCCAAACGACAGAGCTGCCTGCATCCGAGTGCAGGACGACGCGATCGGCGCCGAGCACCGCTCCGACGCCCTCGGCGACCTCGCCGAACGCCCGCCGCTGCTCCGCCGGGTCGTCCGCCGCGGGAAGGAGGCGCGCGATCTCGGCGATCGCGCGATCGTGAGCGACCGGGGCGGACCTCGAGCGGCCCGCTTTCGAGTGCCTTTCCCGTCGAAACGCCCCGAGTTGGAACCGCGACCACGGGTCCCGATTCGCGAGCGAACTCCGATCGCGAGGAGCTAGGCGGGCGGCGGCCGCCCGCGCCGCATCGCCGAGTCGTCGCTCGGCGTTTGGATCAAGGCGTGCTCCTGCGTCGAGTCGACTTCTCGCCGCGCGGAGGCAAGCGCACTGGAGTTCGAGGTCCGGCGAAGCGGAAAGCTGCGGATCGCCGATCGCCCGCGAGAGCGCGTTGTCGATGCTCGCGATGAGTGCGCTCGCTGAATCGCCGCCCTTGGCGTCGAGTGGGAGGCTCACGAGACGAGCGAAGGCGCAGCGAGCGTCGAGGAGAGCGAGTCGTACGCCGCGTTGACGCGGAGTCCGGTCGCGGTGCGACTCGAGCTCGATCGCGCGCGCTTCGTCGATGATCGAGCTGACGGCCTCGGGAGCCGCGCCGCGCCGAAGCTCGAGGTCGGCTTGGGCGAGGAGCGCCTCGAATCGGGTGACGTTCAGCCCCCACGCGCGGCAGCGATCGATCGCAGATTGGACGCGTCGCGCGGCATTCGCGAATCGTCCTCGTTCCATCGCCGCGATGCCGCAGTAGAGATCGTTCCACGCGGCAAATTGGGGCGCGGCCTCGAGCGCGTCGCGCGCGACGCGCGCTCGAGATGGCTCCATTCCCGAAAGCGCGCAGGCAAGATCGAGCCGAGCCCGCCGCATCGCCTCGACCGCACGAGCCGCGGTCGGTGCGGCGAGCGGCGGCGCGAGAACCTCTCGCGCGTCGGAGTAGCGACCGCCCGCGATCAGATCGTCGCTGTGATGGAGGCGCGCGAACGCAGCGAGAAACGCATCGCCGAGCTCTTCCGCCTCGCGGCGGACGGATTCCCAGTCCACGCTCGCGCCGTCCCCGGCGAGGCTCGCGATGAGCGCGCCGGTGTAGCGACACGAGAGGCCGAGCCGGCGCGACTGCTGAACGGCGGGACTCGCGAGGAGCTCGTCGAAGATCTCGGCGGCGCGATGGAAGTGCCCCTGTTTGGCGAGAATCTGCGCCGTGTTCGCACGGATGCTGCTTCGACCGAGGATGTCGGCCCGCACGCGGGCGAGCTCGTCCGCCCGCGCGAGGACGGCGAGCGCGTTCTCGAGATCTCCGGCGAGATGGAGCGCTAGGGCGAAGTTGTTGAGGAGGACGCCGAGATCGATCGATGCTTCACTCGATTCGGCGACGGCGAGACCCGCGCGAAGACGTTCGATCGCTTCGTCGGCGCGGAGCTGGCGGATGAAGATCTGGCCGGCGACGGAGTAGAGGTCGACCGCGCTCTGCTCGCAGCCGGCGAGTCGGGGGCGAAGCCGTTGCCACGCGCCGATCCCGGTCTCGGCGTGACGGAGCGCGACCTCGGGACGGCCGGCGAAATGGTGAAGGAGCGCGAGCTCCGCGTGCGCCCGGAGAACCTCCGCCGGCGCGACGTCCTGCCCTTCGCGAACGCAGCGTTCGAGGACCTTCCTCGCCTCGTCGACGCGTCCTGCGCGCTGCGACGTCGAGGCGAGTCGACGGAGATCGGTCACGAGAGCGGCCGGATCGGCTCGCGTCTCCGTCCGGCGCGCTTGCTCGCGGCGCGCGTCGGCCGCCTCTTCGTATCGACCTCGCGCTTCGAAGAGATCGGCGAGCCGTCCGAAGCACTGCTCGCGGGCGGAGTGGGACCCGGCGTCCGCCGCCCAGCGGAGAAGCTCGACGGCGCGGGGGACGATCCATGCAGCGAGCGGAGTCGGACGCGCGATCCAGGACGAGACCGCCGACGCGGCCGCGCGTCCGTCGCCGGCTTCGCGTCGGTGCCACGCGAGCTCGAGGAGAACGTCCTCGCGTCGAGCCTCGAGATTCGCCGCGACGCGGGTGTGCGTCGCCCGTCGATCGACTTCCTTAGCGTGGGCGAGCGCGGCGTCGCGAAGCGAAGCATGGACGAGGCGAAGCTCCCCCTCCTGAACGACCACCAGTCCGCGTCGCTCGAGCTCGTTCACGCCGGAGACGCAGTTCCCCCGCGCGTTGTCGTAGCTCGAAAACTCGTCGGGGGAAACCACGCGATCGAGGACGGCGAGCGTCAGCGCCGCGACGCGAGCGTCGGTGCCCAGTCGACTCCATTCGCCGGCAAGGTCGATCGCGACCTCTCCGGCCGGAGTCTCGCCGCCGCGAGCGCGGGTGAGGGCGTGAACGCAGAGCAGGGGGTGGCCGCCCGTCTCGCGATGGATGCGGTGGCGGAGAGAAGCCGGAACGTCCGCGCGGCGAGACCGGCCGTCCGGGGCGACGACGTCGATCGCTTCACACTCCGCGCGAGAGAAGGGTCCGAGCGCGCAGCGTTCGGCGTGGGTATCGAGGAGGGAGCGAAGCTCGGACGACTCGATGCGAGCCTCGTCGAACGAGACGACGATTCCTCCTATCGCGTTCGCGCTCAGCCGCAGGGCTGCGGCGAGCTCGAGGAGATAGCGCACGGCTTCGCCGTCGGCGAGGTGGAGATCATCGATCATGAACAAGAGCGGGCGGCGGAGGAGGCGTAGCACCGCACCGACCTTCTCGCCGTGGCCGGGCGACGTTGTCGAAGCCGAGTTCGCGTCGCCGTCCAGGCAGCGAGCGCAGCGAACGAGCCGGTCGACCAAGGACCCCGTGGGGTCGTCGCCGCATCGGATGGTGAGCGCTTCGGCGCCGTCCAGTTGGGCCGCGATCGAAACCTCGTCGAGGAATCGCGTCTTCCCGAATCCCGCCGGCGCCACGACGGCGAGAAGAGGCGGTGTCTGGGGGCGGCCGCGACGCCACTGCGCGGCGGCGCGAAGAGCGGTCGTGCGACCGACGAACGCCGGGTCGGAGAACACCGGCGCACGCCGCGGCCGCGGCGACGCGCGACGAGCGCGTACCCACGCCGCGAGAAACTCGCCCGCGTCCGCGTACCGCTCCGCAGGCGGCCGGAGGAGGGCTCGCGAGATGACGCTCCACGTGTCGCCGGGAAGATCGAGGGGCGCGATGGGGCGATCTTCCCGGTGCGCCCGAGTGACCTCGGCGACGCTGCGCGCGGTCACGGGCGGGCGCCCCCCGAGGACCGAGTAGAAGGTCGCCGCGAGCGAGTAGACGTCCGACGCTGCGGTGGGCGGCTCTCCACGAAAGATTTCGGGCGCCGCGAACGGCAGCGTTCCGCGACCCATCGGAGTCGCGTCGCCCGAGCGGGCGCGGACGAGTCCGAAATCGATCAGGACCGGCCACGGATCGCCGACTCGACCCGGTACGAGGATGTTCGGGGGCTTGATGTCGAGATGGAGCAACCCGCGCCGGTGGAGGAACGCGACGGAAAGGATGACCCGTTCGAGGATCTCCTCTGCCTCTTCGGACGTCGTTGTCGACGCGTTGCGTGCGAGCCGGTCGGCGAGCGATTCGCCCTCGACCCGCTCCATCGTGAAAAACGGGTGCGCGCCGTGGCCGGAGGAGTCTCGATCGGAGACGCCGAAATCGAGTGCCCGCGCGATCCCGGGATGCCGCAGGCGACGAAGAGCGGCGAACTCCGCCCGAAGTCTCTCCGCATCGTCCATCGACCGGTAGATTTTGAGCGCGACCGGGCGACTCGGGGCGAGCACATCGTCGGCGAGATAGACCCTTCCCATTCCTCCCTCGCCCAGAAGCTCGCGGAGCACGTAGCGCGGGTGACGGAAGGGTTCGGGGGAGCTCATGGCTCCATTCTACGGCTCAGATTGACGGAAAACGTCAATTCTGGGTGCAGTTGGCCGGCTGGTGCGCGCCGTCGCCCGGCTTTGGCGGGTAGCGGCCCGCGGCTCTTGGCGTCAAACGAGCATCCCCGCCACCGCCGCGGTGAGGAACGAAGCGAGGGCGCCGCCGAGCATCGCGCGAAACGCGAGCTCGGAGAGCTCCTGGCTGCGTTCCGGCATCAGTTGGCGGAGCCCGCCGAGCGTCACGCCGATCGAACCGAAGTTGGCGAAACCGCAGAGCGCAAAGGACGCGAGATGCGCCGTCCGGGGCGCGATGTCACCGGTCGCTAACATGCCTTGAAGCGACTGGAACGCGATCCATTCGTTTGCGCAGATCTTCAGGCCGAGCAGCGTGCCGAGCCGCGCGGATTCGTCTCCCCACTCTGCGCCGAGGATCCAAGCGAGGGGACGTAGAACCGCTCCGAAGAGCGACTCGAGCGACGTGCCCGCGCTTTGGAGCGGCCAGTTGACGAGCGCGATGAGCGCGTTGAAGACGAGCAGCATCGCAGCCACGTTGAGTGCGAGGAAGAGACCCTCCTTGACGCCGCGCGCGATCGCATCGAGCAGATTGTGGCCGCGCGCCTCGAACTCGATCTTCGGGCGATCGAGTGTCTCCGGCGTTCCGGTTTCGGGGACGAGGATCTTGGCGATGAGGATCGCAGCGGGTGCCGACATGACCGATGCCGCGACGAGGTTCGGGCCGTAGTCTTCACCGACGAAGCTCAGGTAGACACCGAGGACGGTGCCCGCCACTGTCGCGAACCCGCCGCACATGAGCGTCATCAACTCGGAGCGAGTCATCCGCGTCAGGTAGGGCCGAACGACGAGCGGCGCCTCCGTCATGCCGACGAAGATATTCGCGGCGACGGCCATCGACTCGGCCCCGCTCACGCGGAACGTCCGCCCGAGGACGCGCGCGATGGCCGCGATGATGATCTGCATGACGCCGGCGTGATAGAGGATCGCCATCAATCCGGCGAAGTAGATCAGGATCGGAAGGGCCTGAAACGCGAGGTAGTTCGCGCCGCCCGGCGGCTCCTTGGACCCGATCGGGCCGAATACGAGGCTAGATCCTGCGTAGCTGAATTCGAGGATCCGCGTAAACACGCCGGTGATGCCCTCGATGGCTCGCGCGCCGATCTCCGTCTTGAAGAAAGCGAGGCCGAGGAGGACTTGCACCCCGATTCCCCACGCGACGAGGCGGTAGGGGATGCGTCGGCGTGCGGTCGAAAGCGCGGCGGCGAGGCCGAGAACAACCGCGATGCCCAGGATCCCGCGTAGTACGTCCATCGACTTCCTCCCGCTGATCGCCGTCTTCGGATTTGCGCGTGGACGCGTCCGTACCTCTCGGTCCGACTGGGTGAGCGGATTACACGCGATGCTCCGCCGGCTTGCAACGCGCTCGATGAGGTGAGCGATCGGACGCGAGGCGTTATCGGCCGCGTGTTCACGTCCCGAGTCAAGGACGTCGATGGAGACGAAGTCGAGAGCGCAGTTTGAGGTCCCGAGTTGATGTCCTTCGCCGGTTTCTTCCGGATCCTAGTTCGACGAGTGATGGACGGCCGAGCCTCGGCGTCCGATCGCGCCGGCTCGTCTTCGGCGATTCGATCGCCCGTCGTTCGCGCCGGCGTCATCGCTCCGGCGTGTCTCGTCGGGCTCGGGTTCATCGCCTTCGCTCCGGCGCTGAGCGCCGGCTTTACGTTCTGGGACGACAACATCTACGTTACGCAGAACCCCCTTGTCTGGGAGCTGACTCCGCAGTCGATCTGGCGTGTCGCCACGACGTTCTCGAACTGCAACTACCACCCGCTCACGTATCTCTCGTACATGATCGAGTACGCCCTCTTCGGTGCGGCGCCGTGGGTGTATCACCTGACGAACGTTTTGCTCCACATCGCGTCCTCGATTCTCGTTTATTTCCTCGTGGTGCGCTGGATTCGATTCCCGGCGGCGGCGCTCGGCGGCGCGATTCTCTTCTCGCTCCACCCTCTGCGCGCCGAGTCCGTGGCGTGGGTCGCGGAGCGGAAGGACTGTCTCTCGACGTTCTTTTTCTTGGTGTCCGTGCTCGCTTACGTTCGTTATCGCGACACGCAGAGCGCGCGCTGGTACTGGTGGTCGCTCGGGGGCTTCGTGCTCGCTCTCCTGGCGAAGGTCATGGCGATTACACTTCCCGCGGTGCTCGTCCTCGTCCTTCTCGCGCGGCGCGAATGCCGCTGGTCGACACTGCGACCGATCCTCCCGTTCGGAGTGCTGTCCATCGTGTTCGCGGTGATGGGAGTCCTCGCGCAGTCACAGGATGGCGCGGTGAAGGGACTCCACGGCGGATCGTGGGGGCACCACCTGCTGTCGGTGCCCGTCGCGGTGAGCTTCTACGCAGAGAAGTGGCTCTGGCCGGAGCTTCTCTCCCCGCGCTACGTTCTCGAGCCGGTGACTCATCTCGGCGACCCGCGAGTTCTCGTCGGCCTCGCGCTCGCGGCGGGAGCCGCGATCCTCGCGGGCTTGAGCTGGCGGCGACGACGAATCGTGTTTCTCGGGGTCGGCTTCGCGGCACTCACCTGGGCGCCCGTGAGCGGAATCGTGCCGACGAGCACACTCGTCGCCGATCGCTACACGTATCTCCCGTCCGTCGGTCTGTCGGTTCTCGCCGCGCTCGTAATCGCGGCGGTGGCGATCCTGCCTCGTCGCGCCGAGACGCGCCCGGCGCTCGGGTCGGGAATCGCGGTCGCGCTCGCTCTCCTCCTCGTGCCGGCGACGTACGCGCAATCGGCGCGCTGGCACGACGGGATGACACTCTGGACGTCGGCGCTCCGCGAGAACGAGCTCAATCCCTTCGCGCACAATCAGCTCTCCGTCGAGCTCCTCTTTCGCGAACGCTACGAAGAGGCCGCGACCGCGGCGGAGCGCGCGGCCGAGCTGGGTCTCCGTGGCCCCGAATACGACCTCAATCTCGCCCTCGCCTACCGCGGCCTCGGCGACCATGAGCGCGAGCTCGAGGTCGCGCGCGCGCTCGAGCGCGAATACCCCGACTCCTTTGTCGGCTCGCTCATCTCTTCGCGCATCGCCGCAGAGAGCGGACGGCACTCCACCGCGCGCTCCATCCTCGACGCCGTCGCCGTGCGCTTTCCGAACGAGGGAAGAATCCTCGAAGCCCGAGGCAACCTCCTCGCTCTCGCGGGCCGGTACGAGGAAGCCTGGACGACGTATCTCGATTACATGAACTCGGGGGGGCGGCGACGGGCGGCTCTTCTCGGAGCCGCGGTCGTCCTCGCGCGCGCGGACGAGCCCGAGCTTGCGCTCGACGTCGCGGAGATGGCGCTCGGAATCCCTGGAGAGTACTTCTGGCTCGAGAGCCAGGAGCGGCTCGACGAGCTAAAGCAACTCTACACGGCTGAAGCCCTTTGCTCGTGGTCGGCCCGCGCCGAGACGCTGAGCCTACCCGAGACGCGCTGACGGCTCACTCGTCGCGATGGAGCTCGAGCGGCACGCGGGTGACCGCAATATCGCCGCCGAAGCAAACGTCGACATCGCGCTCGGGAGTCCGCTTCCGTTCGTGGTAGCTCCCGCTGTAGCGCGCGGTCGCGCGGTCTCCCTCCCACACAGTTTCGTACGCGATTTCCAGTGGATTGAAGTCGAGCCGACAATCGCGCAGGGACGGCGAGTCGTTCGGCGCCGCGAGGTGGGGGAGGTTGACGTTCCAAAAATGCCCGTCTTCGTGGTCGCGCGAGAGGAGTTCGCGAAGCGCGGTGGCCGCGTGGCGCTCGGAGGCGCTCCAATCGACCGGAAAGGTTCGGGCGAGAAACTGCGAGATCGCCACCGCGGGTCGTCCGAGCAGCGCCGCCTCCCGCGCCGCTGCGACCGTGCCGGAGACGTACACGTCGGCGCCGAGATTGCCTCCGGCGTTGATGCCCGAGATCACCCAGTCGGCGTCGGGGCAGAGCTCCGACACGGCGAGTCGCGCACAGTCGACCGGCGTGCCGCCGACCGCGTACCAGCCCTCCACGTGGAGGGCGATTTCGATCGCGTCGGAGGTCGTCGTCGCATGCCCGACCCCCGATTGCGGGGTTGCGGGCGCCACGACGGTGCACTCACCTAGTTCGCGGCACACGCGAAAGAGGGCGGCGAGGCCGGGCGCGGCGATACCATCGTCGTTCGTGAGGACGATCCGAAGCACGTCTCTACGGAAACCGAAATCTTCGCCGTTGTCGACCGGACCGCCGCGGTCTGCGAACCGGGTTCTTCGGGAAGGGACCCGCCGCCCCGTCGCGTCGCCGCGATTCTACCTCGACTCGGACCCGAATGGAGCTCAGGCGAGCTCTGCGACCACTTCGTTGGGCATCAACTCGGGCCGCTCGCGGAGGGACTCGAGTCCCCGGATGAGGGCGGCGAGATCACTTCGAGGAAGGACGGCGGAGGCGTACTGAAGAATGTCTTCCACGCTCACGCCGTGCTCTTCCATCGCGAGGACGGTGTCGCAGTTGCATTCGAACTGTGGCTGCATCGGATGGTTCCTCTCGATAGCCCTCTCTGCTTGAAGTATCGGAATTCGCCGGGGGAGTCTTTCGGTCGGCGCGCGCGCGGACCGCGGATCGACCGAAAAGGTCGCACCGAGCGTCTCGACGGGTGGTCGTGCCGCCGTCGCCATCTCTCGAGAGGAAGCGCTCGCGAGTTCGTGAGCCGAGTTTTCTCGGCGCAGGACGCCCCGATCGAACCGCACGACCCGATTTGAGGAGGGAGCGCGGCCGGCTTGGGCTGGGGGGTTGATTCCGCGAACCTCGTCCGTCATCTTTGTGGCTCCCTCGTGCCCAGGTGGCGGAATTGGCAGACGCGCATGGTTGAGGGCCATGTGGACTTTTTGTCCATGCGGGTTCGACTCCCGCCCTGGGCACCACCACTTACATCCGCTCTTCTCGGCTTCGGCCAGGTCTCTCGAGGAGCGTCTCGGGCGGCGCGCGCTGAACTGTGCGCCGCCGCCGGTTCGCGCGAGGAACTACTGCGTGAACGCCTCAGTCGTCGACTCCGCGCCGGACGCTTCGCTCCCGCAACGCATCGGTCTCGTCGCCGGTGGAGGGCGATTCCCCGTGCTCGTCGCCGAGGGACTCGCACGACGAGGAGTCGAGGTAGTCTGCGCGACCCTCCACGGTCAGGACGACCCCGCGCTCGCCGATGCCTGCGTCGTAGTGCGGAAGTTCGGTTTCGCGCGCCTCGGCCCGCTCTTTCGCTTTTTTCGCCGGCACGAGGTCCGCGAGCTCACCTGGGCCGGCTGGATCCGCAAGGAGTCGATCTTCGCGCGCTGGCGCTGGCTGCGGCTCGTCCCCGACTGGCGTATGATACGCTTCTACTTCGTGCGTCTCCGGCGGCGCGATCGCCAAAATCAGACGATTCTGAGCGCGCTCGCCGAAGAGTTCGCCGCCGAGGGTTTCGAGTTGTCGCATTCCGTGAAGTACAGCCCCGAGTTGCTCGCACCCGAGGGCGTGCTGTCGCGACGTCGACCCACGCCGGCCCAGTGGGAGGACGTTCGCTTCGGCTGGGACGTCGCGAAGCGAATGGCCGACCTCGACGTCGGGCAGAGCGTCGTCGTCTGCGAGAAATCGACGCTCGCCGTCGAGGGAATCGAAGGGACGGATCGCAATATCCGCCGAGCCGGTGAGTTCTATCGGCGCGGAGGATTCACCGTCGTCAAGGTGGCGAAAGACGGTCACGACATGCGCTTCGATGTCCCGGCGGTGGGTCCGGACACGATCGCATCGATGCGCGCAGCCGGCGGTGCCGTTCTCTGCATCGAAGCGGGGAAGACGCTCACGATCGATCGCGCGGCGATGCTGAGCGACGCCGACGCGGCCGCAATCGCCGTGGTCTCGCTGGTCGACGGCCGAGAACCGAGGCCCGCGGAATAACGCGCGTTCGTCCCGGCCTCCTACCGCCCGCGAGCCGAATTCGCCGAAACGATGAACGGCGCGGCACGAGATTCGAAGAGTGTTGAGCTCGTGACCGAGTCGCCGCCTCCGGGTCGCTTTCACCGCACGCCGCTTTCACGAGCTGTTAGGGGCCCGCGGGTTCTCCCGGCGGCCGATTATCGGTAGAGTGGAAGCCGAGTGGTCCGACTGCGGCTGTAGTGTGCGCCTCGGGCCCAGAGCATTCCGGACGGCCGATGAGGCCGCCACCTTCTCAAGACCATCCGTTCGCCCTTCCGCATCGAGCCGCGGGCTGCGAGGTGAATCTCGTTCGGAGAGATTCGCTCGCGGTCGACGGTGCGTTCGCGGGTGGGATGGACGTCAATCTTATAGACAGGACACGCATGGAGATTGGTATGAAGCCCAGGCTTCTCGCAGTGATCGTGGCGTGCTGCGTCGTTCCCGCCGTGGCGAACGCCGGCGACCTCAAGGGCGATCTCGACAAGCTGCTGAAAGACGGCTCGAACCGATTCGGGACTCTCCTCAAGGGGAAGATCGATGAGGCTCTCGCCGAAGCTCAAAAGGGTTTTGTCGAGGCGGTGCTCGGCATCACCGAAAAGCACCTCGCAGAGGCGAAGACGAAGTTCGATGCCGATCTCGCTGCGCGCGATAAGCGCATTGGAGAGCTCGAAGGGCGATTGAAGTCGCTCGAGGCGAAGCTCGCCGAGGCGAAGGCCATCGATCCGTGGCTGCAGAAGGAGCTGACGGGTGCGTTCGTCGGGCTCGGCTACACCGATCTCCCGGATGAGCAGAAAAAGGCGCTCAAGGTCGAAGGCGGTGCGGTCGTGACCGACCTCATCGCCGAGGGACCGGCGGCCGCGGCCGGAATTCAAAAGGGCGACGTGATCACTGCGATCAACGGACGCGGAGTCTCGTCGACCAACTTCAGCTCCGCCGTTCGGACGTTTGCGCCCGGGAGCAAGATCAAGCTCACTCGCATTCGTGAAGGAAGCGCAGCGGACGTCGAGGTCACGCTCGTCGACAAGGACGCGTTCTGGAAGGAAAAGGTTCAAAAGCTGAAGCCGGTCGTGCTCGGCGTCCGGGTGACGGAGAACGACGGCCTCGTCGTGAGCGATATCGAGGACGGATTCACCGGCGCGGTCGCGGGTCTCAAGGACGGCGATCGGCTTCTCAAGGTGAACGGCGCCGATGTGAAGACGCTCGAGGAGGTCTCGGCGAAGCTTCAGCCGGTGCACGCGGGCGATCGACTCGAGCTTTCCATTCAGCGGGGAGCTCAGACGATTGCGGTCGCAGTCGTCGCCGGAAACGGGAAGGGCGACGCTAAGCTTCTCTCTTCGGAATCGTCGACGCGAAAGGGCGTCCTCGGTCTCGACGTCGTTCCCGGCGACGCCGGCGCCGTCATCGAGGCGGTCGCGGACGGGGGCACCGGTGCGGCCTACGGACTTCAAAAAGGTGATGTGATCAAGAAGATCAACGCCCAGGACGTCACGGCGACGGCAAAGCTCGTCGAGGTGGTGAACGGTCTCACCGCGGGCGAGAGAATCTCGATCGTGGTCGCGCGTGGCGACTCCGAGGTGACGATCACCGACGCACTCGTCGGAGCCGAGGGAGAAACGGTACCCGCTCCGCCGAAGCCGGGACGCCTCGGGATCGTGGCTGAGGAAACCGAAGACGGGAAGATCGTCGTTCGGTCGCTCGAAGCGGGTGGCGCCGGCGAGAAGAGCGGTCTCAAGGTCGGAGACGTCCTCGTCTCGGCCGGCGACCGCGCACTGAAGAGCTTCGACGATCTCGCGGCCGTCCTCACCGGCAAGCACGCCGGCGACTCGATCGCGTTCAAGGTGCGTCGCGGCGATAACGAGAGCGAGGCGAAGGTCGTCCTCGGCGAGTGACGGTTCGCGCGCCTCGTGCGCTCCTGGACACGGCCCCGTCGATCCGCGAGGATCGGCGGGGCCGTGTCGCTAGTGGCTCCGGCCGATTCTCCCTCTGACTTGGGGGCGAAGTCGGCGAGGACCGCATTCGAGCTGAACCCGACTCCCCGCGCAGGTCCCCAGAGATAGACTTCGCATGACGAGAAAGGTGTTTCTCATCGGATACCGCGCGACGGGAAAATCGACGTTCGGTCGCCGGCTCGCCGAGCGGCTCGGGGTGGAGTTTTGCGATACCGATCGGATCGTTGAGCGCGAGATCGGCGAGTCGATTCGTGAGTATTTCGCCGCGCATGGAGAAGGCGCGTTCCGCGAGAGGGAGGCGGCCGTGCTGCGGCAGGTGTGCCGGAGAGACGAGACGGCGGTCGTCGCTACGGGCGGGGGAATCGTCCTCGACCCCGAGAACGTCCGCGCGATGCGGGAGGCCGGTCGCGTGATCTGGCTCCGCGCGGATGCGGCAGCGATTCGGGAGCGGCTCCGGTCGGACGCCGGATCGGCCAACACTCGACCGTCGCTCACCGGCGCCGGTGCGATCGAGGAGGTGGACGAGGTCCTCGCCGAGCGTACGCCGCTCTACGCCGAGAGTGCGCACGAGGTGATCGACACCGAAGAGCGCGATGGGGACGCAATCGTCGACGAATTGGTGAGGCGGTGCTCGCGGAGTCCGGGAAGAGATCCCGGATTCTCCAGCGATCCGTCCGATAGTAAGGACGTCGTCGACCCGAGTTAGACTCGGGCCGGGACCGCCGGCGGAGGACGGGCTCAAGCCCGCGGGAGTCTCTCCTGGATCTGTCTTGCGCTGCGCCCGCTGGGAGAAGGAGTCGAGTTGGACGACGCAGTTCGCATCCTCGTCGCTGGAGTCGCGGTCGTCTTCGGAGCCGCCGTCGGCAGCTTCCTCAACGTTTGCGTGTACCGGCTCCCGCGCGATGGCATGTCGCCGAATCGACCGCGCCGCTCGTTCTGCCCGCGCTGCGGGTTTTGGATCCCGTGGCGCGATAACCTGCCGATCGTGAGCTGGTTGGCTCTCGGCGGACGATGCCGGCGCTGTCGCGCCCCGATCTCCGTCCGCTACACGATTGTCGAAGCGCTCACGGCGGTGCTGTTCGCCGTGCTCGCCCTCAAGTTTCTCGCCGCCGAAAGTCCTCAGATCGGCCTCTTCGCGGTGCTCGTCGCACTCGTCTCGGCTCTCATCGTCGCGTCGTTTATCGATCTGGAGCTGCGGTTGCTTCCCGATCGCATCACGATCGGCGGAATGATGCTGAGCCCGTTCGTCGCGCTCGCGGTTCCCGAGATGCACGCGCGTCCCGTCGACGATACGGTCGCGTGGCTCCTTGTCGCGGCGCGACCGGGGGTCGAGGCGGCGAACGCGGCGCTTCCATCGCTCTCTGGGGTCGGGATCGCGCTGGTGGCGCTTCTGGCGACCGCTCTGGGCGCAGCCGGCGGACTCTACGGGTTCGCCGGCTACTGGCGCCTCGCGCACCGTGGGGTGCCGAAGCCGCTCCGCGACGGTGCGCTCGGGGCGGTGCTCGCGGGAGTCGCGTCGGGCACGGCGACCGTCGTTCTCTTTCGGCCGGAGCTCCTCCTCTCGCCGCGCGTCTACAGCTTGTGCGCCGCGGGGGCCGGAATGTTTGCCGGCGCGTCTCTCGTGCTCGGTGTGGGGGTGTTCGGCCGAGTCGTATTTCGGAAGCCGGCCATGGGCTTCGGAGACGTGAAGCTCATGGGGCTTCTCGGCGCCTTCACCGGCTGGTTCGGCGTCTTCATCGGTTTTTTTCTCGCGTGCTTCGTGGGGTCGATCGTCGGCGTCGCGATCCTCATCCGGCGACGCGATCACTACCTGCCGTTTGGGCCGTTTCTCGCTGCCGGTGCTCTCTTCTACATTCTCTGGCCGGATCTCGTGGCCCGAGTCCTCGACTGGTGGCTCTGAATCCGCGCCGGGGCCAGTCTTCGACTTCGACCCGGCTGGAATCGGGTCCTCGGCCGCCGTTTCGCGCGGGGAGATCGAATGAGCAGGCCGGGAGGCTCGAGGTTGGCACTTGCCACTCCGAGACCGCCTGGCTAAACTCCAGACCCGTACATCCAGCCGAGCCGAGCGCGGACGTTCCTTTCGACCGAGCGGACGGGCGAACGCAGAGCCGGATGTGGAGTGAAGTGTCTCCCTGAGGCGCCACCGCTGCGACGAGGAGTCCGGCCGGACGGTTTCCGGTCGAGTCGCGGAGGCGAGAGCTTCGGGGGCGAGAACGGATTGGTGGTGTGACGTCGATCGTCCCGCGGTCCCTCCGATGTCGATGGGCGCCCTGGCCTCGTCCCGCGCGGCGAGCGGAGTGCTCCAGCGACGCGCCGAACTGGCGTGGCGGACGGCCGGAACGGAGCACGGCGCAGTTGCGTCGTCACGTCACCGTCGAACCCGTAGGTGCCGCCCCGGCGAGCGGTGCGGGATCCAGCTCGGACCGTGCCTTCGGCGATAGTTCAGGCGGAGTTGGCCTTCGGGCGAAATCGGGAGGAGAGGTAGAAGAGAGATGAAGCGACAAAGACTTGGACTGTGTGTCCTCGCTTTCTTGTGGATGGCGTTCGGTTCTGGCTGCGCGATGAAGAGTCTGCGCGAGACGAACCAGCGTCTGCGGGAGTCGAACGACCGGTTGATCGCCGAGAACAACCGCCTCGAGGCGGA
The DNA here is from genome assembly GCA_965223845.1 of Planctomycetota bacterium. Taxonomy (GTDB): domain Bacteria; phylum Planctomycetota; class UBA8108; order UBA8108; family SXIK01; genus CBDCXR01. The sequence goes on from CBDCXR010000004.1 coordinate 1,538,681, forward strand.
CCTCGATGAGCTGCAGCGTTCCCTCGCTTTGGCGCCGCCGGTTCCTGAGACTCCGGCGCCCGATCTGAACGCCAACCCGGCGCCGGTGACGGAACCCGTGATTCGCGCCGGCGACGCAGATCTCGTGATCGACTCGCTCGAGGAAGGAGTGAGCGTCTCGCGCACCGACGACGGGATCAAGATGACGCTCGAAGACCGCATCTTCTTCTCGCCCGGCCAGGCGAAGCTCTCGAGTCGTGGTCGGCAGATCCTCGCGCGCGTGGCACGAATGATCCGTCGCGAATACGCCGGTCACAACATCCGTGTCGAGGGGCACACGGACGACACGCCCACGCGAAAGGTGAAGCATCTCTACCCGACGAACTGGGAGCTCTCGACCGCGCGCGCCTGCTCGGTGGTCCGAGAGTTGATCACTCACGGCGACGTCAATCCGTCGACGATTTTCCCGGTCGGTTACAGCTATTACCGGCCGCTCGCGTCCGGATCGTCGTCGCGAGCGCGGAGTCAGAACCGAAGGGTGGAGATTACCATTCTCGATCGCGCGGGCTGAGCCGCACGAGACTCCGATTCGCGAGTGAGGCCGTCCGGTCCGTAGACCGGACGGCCTCGTTTCGATGGTAGCGAGTGGCCGAGGGGTCGGCAGCGCGCGCCGCATCCCGCTCCGTCACTGAACTCCCTTCCCGCCGCCGTACGGCCGATAGTCGCACGCGATTGTCCGGCGGCGTGACGGTAACGCACGCTTCGTGGGGCGATCGGCGCGTTCGTATGCGTCGGCGGAACTTCCGATGGTAGTCTTCCGACGACTCTCGAAGAGATGAGGGCGCTTCCGGCGCGGCCACAGCGCTCGGTTCGGTCGTTCGCGCCCGGTCCCTCGTCCTCCTCGGGGCTCTCTCCTCCGCATTCATTCAGTCTTTCCTTCCGATCTCCCTTCGGGCGGAACGCAGCACGGGGCGGCTGCGCGTCGCCGATTCCCGTATCGATTCAACTCTAACGAGGAGCGTGCGCGCATGGTCTCCATCGAGGAACTGGTCCAGCAACTCGTCGAACGCGGTGGTTCGGACCTCCACATGTCGGCGGGTTCGCCGCCGATGATCCGCGTCAACGGGCGACTCGTGAGCACGGAGCAGGAAGTGTTGTCGGCGGAGCTCGTTCAGAAGCTCGTCTACAGCATTCTCGACAATGAGCAGATCCTCCGCTTCGAGAAGGACCTCGAGCTCGATATGTCCTTCGGGATCGCGGGGCTCGGTCGTTTCCGAACGAACGTGTACTACCAGCGCGGCACGATCGGTGCGGTCATGCGAGCCGTGCCGTACGAGCTGAAGACTCTCGCGGATTTGGGTCTCCCCAGCAACGTCTGCGAAGACATCTGCGCGCGACCGAAGGGTCTGGTTCTCGTGACCGGCGCGACCGGAAGCGGAAAGTCGACGACGCTGGCCTCGATGATCGACCACATCAACCGGACGCGGAACGATCACATCGTCATCATCGAGGACCCGATCGAGTTCGTGCACCGCAACAAGGCGAGCCTCGTCCACCAGCGCGAAGTCGGGAGCGATACGAAGAACTTCGGCGAGGCGCTGCGTACCGTTCTGCGGCAGGACCCGGACGTCATCATGATTGGTGAGTTGCGGGACCAGGAGACGATCGCCGCCGCACTTACGATCGCGGAGACGGGGCACTTGACGTTCGCCACGCTTCACACCAACGACGTGGTGCAGACCATCAACCGAATGGTCGACGTCTTCCCCGCGCACCAGCAGCAGCAGATCCGAACGCAGCTCTCGTTCACTCTCGAGGCCGTGTTCTGCCAGCGCCTCGTCCCGCGAGCGGACCACCGCGGTCGCGTACTCGCCGCCGAGATCATGATCGCCAACTCTGCGGTGCGGTCCCTCGTCCGCGAGGACAAGACGCACCAGCTCATGTCCATCATTCAAACGGGAAGCCGACACGGCATGCGGTCGATGAATCAGACGCTGCACGACCTCTATCGTCAGCATCTCATTTCGTTCGACGACGCGGTCTCCAACTCTTCGGATCCGGATGATCTCCGGCGGCTGCTTCAGCGGCAGGGAATGTGATCTCGCGGGAACACGATGCCAGTTCGCAAGTTCGATAAAAGACTCCGGTCGATCCTACAACGTCGAGAATTGGTGGGAGAGGAGACCCTCGCCGCCGCCCTAGAGAAGGTGCGCGAGTCCGAAAACTCTCTCACTCAGGTCCTCCTCGCGGACGAATCGATTTCGGAATCAGATCTCGTCACGGCGCTCAGCGAGGAGACGCATCTCCCGCCGATCAACGTGGCGAAGGTCCAGCCCGACGAGAAGCTGGCCGAGCTCCTCCCGGAGAATCTCGCCAACTACTACGGGGTGATTCCGGTCGCGAAGGTCGGAAGCGTCCTCACGCTCGCGGTCGCCAACCCGTTCGACATTCTTCAGCTCGACGACATCCAGATCGTCACCGGGTGCGAGGTTCGGGCCGTGCTTTCCACCGAGGTCGCCATTAAGTCTGCGATCCCCGAGCTCTACAACAAGGGGCAGAAGGCGGTCGACGACCTCCTCGACAACATCGGCGACACCGAAGTCGAGATGAAAGAGGAGGCGAAGGACGACGAGCGCGAGGACATCAGCGCGGTCCGCGATGGCGACGCCCCGGTCGTCAAGCTCGTGAACCTCATCATCGTCGAAGCGATCAAGCGGAAGGCGAGCGACATCCACATCGAGCCGATGGAAAAGACGGTGCGGGTGCGCTATCGCGTGGACGGCGCCCTCATCGAAGCGATGTCACCGCCGAAGAAGATGATGAGCGCGATCGCGAGTCGCATCAAAATCATCTCCGGTCTCGACATCGCAGAGAAGCGGAAGCCGCAGGACGGAAAATTCCAAATCCGGATGGACGGCCGGAAGATCGACTTTCGAACGTCGCTCCTCCCGGTCATCCACGGCGAGAAGGTCGTCCTTCGTATTCTCGATTCCGGCAACCTCAGCCTCAATCTCGATATCCTCGGGTTCGAGGAGAAGTCGCTCGGAGACATCCGGGAAGCTACCGCGCAGCCCTACGGCATGCTCCTCGTCACGGGACCGACCGGAAGCGGAAAATCGACGACGCTCTACTCATGCATCAGCGAAGTGCTGTGCGTTGAGGACAACATCATCACGGTCGAAGATCCGGTCGAGTACGAACTCGAGGGGGTGAATCAGGTCCAGGTCAGCGTGAAGCGTGGGCTGACGTTTGCGGCGGCTCTGCGCTCCATTCTGCGACAAGACCCGGACACGATTCTCATCGGAGAAATTCGCGACCTCGAGACGATCGAGATCGCCGTTAAAGCGGCGCTTACCGGTCACCTCGTGTTTTCGACGCTGCACACGAACGATGCGCCGTCGACGATCACTCGAATCGTCGACATGGGAATCGAACCCTTCCTCGTCGCGTCGTCCGTCGTTTGCGTCTGCGCGCAGCGGCTGGCAAAGAAACTCTGCGACGACTGCAAGCGCCCTGTGGAAGAGACTCCGCCGCTCGACGATCTCTACGGGATGGGATTCCTCGAGCAGGATCTCGCGGGGGCCGAGATTCAGTTCTACGAGGCCGTCGGCTGCAACCGCTGCGCCGCCGGCTACAAGGGGCGGTTCGCGCTCCTCGAAACGATGCCGCTCAACGACGAGCTGCGTCGGGTGATCATTCGGGGTGGTACCGCACTCGACATCAAAGACAAAGCGCTCGAGCAGCACATGATCGGTCTTCGCCGAGTCGGGCTGCTCAACGCCTTACGTGGCAAGACATCGCTTCAAGAAGTGATTCGAGTAACCATGGGAGAATAGTGGATGGCCAGTTTCCAGTACACCGCGGTTCGACCCGGCGGCGAGCGAATCTCGGGAACGATCGACGCGCCGAATGAGACCGAGGCCGCGTCGGATCTGCGCCGTCAGGGCCTAGTCGTCGTCAAGATCACTCGGAGCGGAAAGGGCGCCAAGAAGGGCGGCGGTCGCAAAGCGAAGGCCGCGTCGACCGCCGGGGCGAACACCGCTCGCGTGCGGGTGAAGTCGGCCGAGATGGTCGTCTTCACGCGACAGCTCTCGACGATGATCAGCGCCGGTATCCCGCTCGTCGAATCGATCGATATCCTCGCGGAGCAAGCCGACAACGTCGGCTTCAAGGCCTGCCTCGAGGACGTAACCGAGCAGGTGCGCGCGGGAAAAGATCTGTCGCAGGCACTATCCCGTCACCCGCGACTCTTTCCGAACATCTACGTCAATATGGTGAAGGCCGGTGAGGCGAGCGGTCAGCTCGACGTCGTTCTTCAGCGATTGGCGGAGTATTCCGAGGCGGCCGAAGCGCTCAAGTCCGAGATCAAGTCGGCGATGACGTATCCCATCGTCTCGCTCGTGCTCGTGCTTGGAATCAGCGTATTCCTCCTCGTCTTCATCATTCCGAAATTCCAAGACATGTTCAGCTCGATGTCGGTCGAGCTGCCGGCGATCACAAAGGGGCTGCTCGCGCTCAGTCTCTTCCTCAAGTCGAACTTCCTCTTGATCCTGCTCGGGACCGCCGGCGCTGTCGCCGGCTTGGTGATGTACTTCAAGACGGAGAAAGGTGGGTACGTCGCAAACTGGCTCACCTTGAGGGCGCCGATCTTCGGTCCGCTCTTTTCGAAGGTTGCGATTTCGCGGTTCAGTCGGACGTTCTCGACTCTGATCCAAAGCGGCGTACCGATTCTCGGCGCTCTCGAGATCGTGGCAGAGACGTGCGGCAATCGCATTTTCGCCGACGCGATCAACAACGCCGCGGAGTCCGTGAAGCAGGGTGAGACTCTCGGCGACCCACTCGGCCAGAGCGGCGTCTTCCCGCCCATGGTCACGAAGATGGTATCGATCGGGGAGAAGACCGGTGCGCTCGAGCAGCTGCTCGAAAAGATCTCGGAGTTCTACGATCAGCAGGTGAAGACGACGGTGGACGGACTGACGTCCCTGATCGAGCCGCTCATGATCGGAGTCATGGGATTCCTGGTCGGCGGCATGGTCCTCGCGATCTTCCTCCCGATCTTCAAGATGGTCGGCTCGCTCAGCGGCTGAGACCGTTCGCGTCGCGTCGAGTTGGTTCCGCGGTACCGCCCGTCCCGTGGATCCAACTCGACGCGCGGAGATCCGCGCGTTTAGTTTCCCGCTTCGCGTCGTTTGAGAAGGATGGCGTTCGAGCAGGCAGAGAGAAGCGGTGAGACGAAGCGCATCTTTCTGAATGAGGACGAGAGCGATGGCGCCAGCGAGCGGACGAGCGGACGAGTCGAGCGATTCGCCGACGAAGAACGCGCTGCGCCCACCGCGAGCCGCGGCGCCGACGGCGATGCGCTACCGGCTGCTGCGCTTTCTCATCGCCCTACTCGCGCTCGGCCTCGTCCCGTTTCGACCGGAGTCGAGTGCTTCGCCGTTCGTTCTCACGGCGGTCGCCGCAGCGTACGCACTGTTTGCGGTCGCGCGCCTCCTCGCGCCGCGGGCTCGCACGTCTCGTTTCGAGGTCGGAATCGACGTCGCCACGCAAGGCGCACTCGTGTGGATGAGCGGCGGAGTCCTGAGCGTGTACACGCCGATTCTGTTCGTGACGCTCGTCGCCGCGACCGAGTTCGTCTCGGCGCGCGAGTCATTCGCGCTTTCGACGATCACGGCGGTCGCGTTCTGCGCCCCGATACTCGTTGAGCTTTCGCTCGCGGCCTACGCCGAATCCGACGCCCGGCCCGAATCGCCCGAGGCCGACGGGCAGTTCGTCAGCTCCTATCTCCTCGCGAGCACGCTCGGGCTCTACGTTTGCGCGTCGCTCGGCTCTCGTCTCTCGCAAGGTCGAAGACGCGACACGGAGCTCCATCGCGAAATCCTCGAAGCGATGGGGCAGGGCGTGATCGCGGTCGACTCGCGCGGAGCCATTCTCCAGATCAACCGCGAAGCACGCCGGATCTGCGGTGTCGGGGAGAGTGCGACGGAGAGCGTCGGCCGGTCGCTCGACTCCGTCCTCACTGGAGAGAGCGGCCGTGCGGTCGCAAGCGTCATCGACCGGGACGACGCGACGGACCATCGCCTTCTTCTCGCGGCTCCGGGCGAGACCCCGGTGCCGACTCGAGTGTCGATCTCTCGCATCGCGAGTCCCCGCGCAAAGGCGGCAACTCGGATCGCTGTCCTTTCCAACTTGAGCCTCGAGCACCACATGGCGGATGCGGAGGCGCGGATCGAGGAACTCGAGCGCCTCCACGTGATGGCGCTCGGCATCGCTCACGAGATCCGCAATCCTCTCGCCTCGGTGCGCGGCTGCGTGCAGGAGCTCGAGCGGCGTCAACTGACCGAGGAGCACGCGTCTCGACTTCGGTCGATCATCTCGCGCGAATCGGATCGGCTCAACGAGACCCTGGAATCCTTTTTGCAGTACGCGCGCCCCGGTGAAATCACTCAGACGGACGTCGACCTCGGCGAGATCGTGGAGGAAGCGAGTGTGCTCATTCGCAACCGAGACGAGTTCGGAGCTCGTTCGCTCGACGTGCGCGTCGCCGAGGAGCCGAGTCGCGCAGCGATGCAGGTCCCTGGATCGCGCGATCAACTCATCCAGCTCCTTCTCAACCTGGGAATCAACGCCATCGAAGCGACCGACGATCGGAGCGGTCGTCTCGAAATTGAGGTTCGTACGGCGAGCGGGACGCCGGACGAGGGGGATGGTGACCATCCGAAGGTTGTGGAGGTGAGTGTTTCCGACAACGGCCAAGGACTCTCGGCGGCCGAGCGCGAGAAGGTGTTCACTCCTTTCTACACGACTAAGGCGCGTGGAAGTGGACTCGGGCTCGCGATCGTCGAGCGCATCGTACGAAACCACGGTGCGACCATCGAAGTGTCGAGCGCGCTAGGCTCCGGGACGCGCTTCTGCGTGCGATTCCCGCGGAGTCGCGAGCGCCGCGAAAGCGATCCCCGCCCCGTACCGGTTGAGAGTGCGAGTCATGTCTGAGAAAAAGAGCACTGTTCTCATCGTCGACGACGAGCCGAGCCTGCGCGAGCTCCTCAGCGTCGTGCTCGAAGTCGAAGGGTACGAGGTGCAGTGTGCTTCGAACGGAGTCGAGGCGCTCGCCGTGTTCGATCGGTGTGACGGCGAGATCGAGGTCGTCATTCAGGACGTCCGCATGCCCGGGATGAGCGGTCTCGATCTACTGAAGCACTGGAAGCGGCGAGCGCCCCAGCTTCCCGTCATCGTCGTCACGGCGTTTTCGACTTGGGACGACGCCGTCGAAGCGATGCGTCTCGGAGCGTACAACTATCTTCGCAAGCCGTTCGATACCGACATGATTCGGAAGGTCGTTCGAGGAGCCGTGCTCCGCACGTCCCGACGGAGCGATGCTTCCGCTGGTTGCTACCGCGACATCATCGGCAATCACCGCTCCCTCCAAGACGTGCTCGAGATGGTGAGCCGCGTCGCCCGCACGGAGAGTACGGTGTTGATCCAAGGCGAGAGCGGTACGGGAAAGGAGATGATCGCGCGTACGATTCATCTTCAGTCGGCTCGCCACGACCGACCGTTTCTCCCCGTCAACTGCAGTGCGTTCGCGGAATCCCTCCTCGAGAGCGAGCTGTTCGGCCACGTTCGCGGCGCGTTCACGGGCGCACTCGAGGACCAAGACGGCGTATTCGCCGCCGCGGAGGGAGGGACGATCTTCCTCGACGAGATCGGAGACACCAGCCTCTCCACTCAGGTGAAGCTTCTTCGCGTTCTCGAAGAACGGTGCATCAGTCCGGTCGGCAGCTCGCGGATCGTTCCGATCGACGTCCGCGTCGTCGCCGCGACCAATCGCGACCTCGTGCGTGAAACTGCCGTGGGAACGTTTCGAGAAGATCTCTACTATCGACTCAACGTGATCCCTCTCCACATGCCTCCCCTCCGCGAGCGGAAAGACGACATCCCGTTTCTCGTCGGTCATTTCCTCGCGAAGTACTCCGAGCGAATGGGGAAAAACGTCACCCGAATCTCCGACGATGGGCTTCGGGCGCTCGCGCGCTACGATTGGCCGGGCAATGTGCGGGAGCTCGAAAACATCGTCCAGCGGCACGTCGCGCTGGCCGACGGCGAAGAGATCGAAACGGTCGAGCTGCCCGGCTCGAGCTCGACCGCGCATGCCGAGGCACCGATCGTCACTCCCGACAACGTGGTTCTTCCGCGGGAAGGATTCGACCTTCAGCAGAGGCTGGACGACATCGAGCGGCGGTACATCGATCAAGCTCTCGAGCAGTCGGGCGGCCAAATGACGAAGGCCGCGCGCCTCCTCGGGATGAGTTACCGGTCGATGCGCTACCGCGTGAAGAAGCTCGGCCTCCGCGAGACGCGCGAGGCGTAATCCGACCGCGTTTGCCGTCGCGAGCTCGGCGACCCGTGGGGCCGAGGTCCGAGAACTCTCTCGGGCGATTCCGGGCGCTCACGTCCATCCGCCGGGACGTCCGAGATGATGGAAGCGTTACAAGAACCAAGCTCGGGAACGCTTCCGTATGCCATCGACGACGATGATCGCCGACGCACCTTCGCAAGAAACGGGCGTCGGCCCGGAGAACCTCACCGGTCGGAGCCCGCGGGTACGGTATGCCTGCGCACTCGCCGCCTGGTGCGCGCTCGTACTCGCTCTCTTCGCCGTCGAGCACAGAGCACTCTTCGGGCTTGCCATCGCGAGGACCGTGACCCTCGCGTGGGCCGTGATCTGTGGCTACGCCATTTGGTTCACCGGTTTTCGTCTGCTCCGTCGAGCGATCGGCGCCGGGACGGACGCGATCTCGAGCGGATGCGAGCGGACCGCCTACGAACTCGGACTCGGCGCCCTCATCGCCATGCTGAGCGTGACGGCGCTCGGATTCCTCGGCGCCCTTCGCCCCGTCGTCGCTTACGGATTGCTGGGAGTGCTTCTCGCCGGGAATCACCTCGCATTTTGGCGAGACCTTCGCGGTCGCTGGACGGGTCGCTCGAACCCGCGGCCGTCCGATCGATACTTCCTTGCGCTCACGCTCGTCGGCGGCGCCTTAGCTCTCGTCTCCGGCCTCGCGCCTCCCGTGTCGCAGGACGCGCTCGTCTACCACTTGGCGATTCCGGCCCGCTACATCGACGCCGGAGGAATCGTTCCCGTCCCGGGAAACTTCTTCGCCCAGTTTCCTCAATACGTCGAGCTGCTCTTTACCTGGGCACTCCTTCTCGACGGCCCCGAGCTCGCGAAACTGGTTCACTGGGGATTTGGCGTCGCCTCGTCGATCGCGCTCGCAGGACTCGTGCGAGCACTCGACCCACGTGCGTCACGCAGTCTTGCCGTGGCTCTCTTCGCCACTCTTCCCACGGTGATGCTCGTCGCGGGGTGGGCTTACGTCGATCTCGCGATCGTCCACTTCTCACTCCTCACGCTCCTCTGCCTCTTGCGCTGGTTCGAGTTTGACACGATCCGGTGGGGAGTGCTCGGTGCGATCTTTGCCGGAGCCGCCGCGGGGACGAAGTACACGGGCGGACTCAACGGCTTGATCGTCGTCGGCGCGGCGATCGCCATCGCGCGATCGCGCAGTTACTCGGGGAGGAGCTTCCTCCGGACCGTATTCATCCTCGCCGGTGTGGTCGCCCTCGTCGCCGCTCCGTGGTGGTTGAAGAACATCGCCTACACGGGGAATCCCCTCTATCCCTTCGCGTTCGGTCTCTTCGGTGGAGAGGGCTGGGATGCGGAGCGGCAGGCGATCTTGAGCGGATCTCTCCGCGAGTGGGGTGGGGACCGGGGCATCTTCGCGACGATCGCGCTCCCGTGGCGAGTGACGATGGACGGACGGTTCTTCGATCCGGTCCACTTCGACGGCGTCATCGGTGCGGGATTCCTGCTCGCCGTTCCCGCGTTGGCGCTCACTCTCCGGCGGGGGAGTGGATGCGGGATCGTCTGGACGTTCGTTGCCGTTCATGTGCTCCTCTGGATTCTCACGACGCGTCAGGTGCGCTTTCTCCTTCCGGCTCTCGCGGTTTTGAGTGCACTCACCGCCTGTGGGATTCAGCGCATGCAGACGGGAGACCGACTCCTTCGCGGTGCCGTGGTTGCCGCCGTTGCGCTCAACGTCGGCATGGCGCTCTTTCACTTCGCGGGTCACCGTCCACTGGGTGTGGTGCTCGGTCTCGAGTCGCGCGACGCCTATCTCGAGCGTGAGGTCCCCGGCGGTGACTACTCGATGTTTCGCTTCATCGCCGACGAACTTCCCGAGGATGCGTACCTCCTCTTCGGTTCACTGGGAAACCCTGGCTTTCTCTGCGAGCGGAGGTACTACGCGGACGCGTTCATCGAGAATCACACCCTGAAGGAGCTCCTCACGCGCGGGGCGACGCCGAGCGGCGTCGCCGGAGAGTTCCGCGCGCGCGGGTTTACTCACTTCGTGTTTCGCTTCGACTGCGTGTTCGACGCGACCAGGCGAAAGAGCGATCTCACTCTCGCGCAGCAGCAGCTTCTGGCGACGTTCCTCAATCGCTACGGCTCCGAGCTCTACCGGAAGGCAGGAACTCTGCTCTACGCCGTCGATTCGAGCGCGGACGCAGCTCGAGAATCCGGGTGACCGATCGCCGCCGCCGTGGCGCTCGATTCGGCCGCCAGACGAAGCGCGGCGTCGTCAAGACCGGCCCCCGAACCCGTCCGCGGCGGAACCGTGCCGCTCCGCCAGACGCCGAAGCGCGCGCTGCGCGGTCTCGTTGAGAACCGAATCGTCTCGAACGTCCGCCTTCCGGGCTCGGGCCTCGAGCATCGTTCCTTGGGCGAGCGTGCCAACGTTCCCGATCGCCACCATCACATTGCGCAGGAACCCGCGGAACTTCGCGCGACGAACGGCGCTCCGGGGAAAACGCGCTCGAAAGCCCTCTTCGTCGAGTGCTAAGAGATCGCTCAGCTGCGGGCGAAGGTTGTCTCGTCGCGGGGCGAGCTCGTCGTCGCCGCGAAGCTCGTCTCGCCGGTTGTGGGGACAGACCTCCTGACAGATGTCGCAGCCGAACACCATGTCCGCGACATCCGGCTCGAGCGAGGGCGGGATTTCTCCGCGAAGCTCGATCGTGAGGTACGAGATGCAGCGGCGTGCATCCAGTCGGTAGGGTTCGACGATCGCATCCGTCGGGCACGCATCGATGCAGAGTCGGCAGGTTCCGCAGTGATCGGCGGCAGGGCGGTCCGGCTCCACTTCGAGATCGGTCAGCACCGCGGCGAGAAAGGAAAACGATCCGAACTGAGGATGGATCGAGCAGGTGTTCTTTCCCAGCCACCCGATCCCTGCGGCCGCGGCCCAGTCTCGTTCGAGAACTGGGCCGGTGTCGACGTAGTAGCGAAAGCGTGCGGAGTAACGCTCGTGCAGAGCTTCGCAGGCCGCGCGGAGTCGGCGCTCGACAACGCGGTGGTAGTCGGTTCCGCGCGCGTACGCCGCGATGTGCGCGGTTCCGTCCGCGAGCGCGTCGATCGAGTAAGGCGAGTCGTCCCGGTACTCGATCGCGAGGGCGATCACCGTTCTCGCTCCTTCGAGCACTTCCCTCGGGTCCGTTCTCCGCGTTGTCCGGCGTTCGAGATACGCCATCGTCCCCGCGAAACCGTCGCTCACCCAGCGGCGGAATTCCTTCGCGTGAGGTGCGACTCGAGCGTGAGCGAATCCCACGCGATCGAAACCCGCCGCACGAACCAGCGAGCGCAGTGCCTCGCGGGCTGAGCCTCCGAGCGGTTCGCGTTGATCCGGCACCTGAGGAGTCATTCGTGGAAGCGTCGTACGGCTCGGGGACGCGGCGCGGGAGCACGCCTCGGACGTTGCGGGGTAGCGCGAAGACGCCTATCTTGTCAGAAGACGACTCGCGCCGAAACGTCTCGGCGATGATCGTCGATTCGATGGCCGCGAGCGAGCACTCCGAGGGAGGGAGCGATCGACGGAGTCATGTCGATTGAATCTACCGAGCCCGCTCGAGTTCGACTGCTCGTCTCCGGACGAGTCCAGGGAGTCTGTTTTCGCGCGTACACCGTTGAGGAAGCGCGCGATCTGGAGCTATCGGGCTGGGTGCGGAACCTCGCCGACGGGCGCGTCGAGATCGAAGCGCAAGGCCCGCGCGAAGATGTCGAGCGTCTGGTCGCCTGGGCCAACCGAGGGTCCCCCTACGCCACGGTGACCGGAGTCGCCAGCGAGTGGATCGCCGCCGTATCGGGCGGTGAGTCCGGATTTCGGGTTCGGCGGTGAGTGAGTCGCCTCGCGAGAGTCCCGCGCCAGTGGAGAGCGTGAGCGCGGCGATGTCTTCCCGGACATCGTTCTTCCGCGGACGAATCTGGATGTTCGTCCTCGCCGGCGGGGCCGTACTCGCAGTGCTCTTGTGGTGGTTTCTTCCGCTCGATCGACTCACGATCGAGACGTGGTATTCGCGGGGAGCCTATCGCCGAATCGCTGCGATTCTCGTCCCGCTCACCGACCTCGCGCCGTTCTCGCTCAGCGTCTGGGGCAGCGCGGTCGGTGCGGCGGGATGTCTCGTTCTCTGGTGGCGGGCGTGGCGGCGCGGCCGCCGCCGTGGAGTCCGCTGGTACGCTCTCCGCTGGGGCGCGCTCCGCTGTACCCTTCTCGCGCTAGTCGTCTACGTGCTCTTTGTCGCGCTTTGGGGGGCGGGATACCGTCGCGTTCCTCTCGCCGATCGTCTTGGCCTCGACGAAGCATCGGTGAGTGACGACGAGTGGCGCGACTGCGCGTCGGGATTGCTCGGTGTGATCGCCGCCACCGAGACCGCTCCCCGAGACGTCGATGTCGCTCTCGCGTCGTTCCGCGCGTCTCTCGCTGCGACGATCGCGACTTGGGACGGCGTGCCGGTGACCCTTCCCGCGCGAATCAAATCGCCGCCGCGCGGGTCACTCCTCACATTCGGCTCGGCGGGTGTCACGTCGCCGTTCACGCTCGAAGCGCACGTCGACCGCGCTCTCCCCGACGCCGCGTTCGTGCGCGTCGCGGCCCACGAGCTCGCTCACGTGGCGGGACTCTGCGGTGAGGCCGAGGCCGATCTCGCCGCAGCGCTGAGCGGACTCAAGGCGGAGCACGCGTTCGTGCGCTACGCAATCGCGCTCGATCTCTTTCGATCGGTGGTGCGGCGCCTTCCCGCAACCGAACAGAGCGCTTGGGTCGAGCGTCTCCCCGAGCGGGCACGGGCCGATCTCCGTGCAGAGCGGGATGCCTACTTGAGGTATCGCTCGGACGCGTTGTCGAAGGTTCAGTCTCGGGTATACGATACGTACCTGCGGTCGCAGGGCGTCGAAGACGGGCTGGCGAACTACGCGCTCGCGGCCGACCTCTTCGCGCTCAGCCGCCGCCGGGGCCTCGTGGAGTTCGCGACACCCGCGGCGGAGAAGGGCGCGGGCGAGTGAGCCGCGTCCGAAGGATCGCGCATCGGGCCGTTTCTGTCCGCGCAGCGGGGGAGTAGGATAGCGCTGCGACGACCGTCTTCCGACTCTGCACTCCAATGTTTCGAGGACTGCCGATGGATTCCGCCGCCGATACCCTCGCCGAAGGTTTTCTCGTCGCTCAGTTGAGCGAGCTCGCCCCGGTCGACTGCCCGTGTGGCACGTCGCGCCGCGCGTTCGGCGTCCCGGGGAACGACGTGGCAACGATTCACGAGGTCGAGATCTCAAAGGACAGCCGCGTTCACTATCACAAGCGGCTGACGGAGATCTACTACGTGCTCGAGGGTGAAGGGCACATCGAACTCAACGGCGACCGCGTCGAGGCGCGCCCGGGGACCGCGGTATTGATCCGTCCCGGTACGCGGCACCGTGCGGTCGGTGCACTTCGCGTCTTGGTGATTCCGATTCCCGCCTTCGACCCTGCCGACGAGTGGTTCGACGACTGAGGTCGAATCCGGACGCGACTACGCGAGTCCGAGCTCGTGCCCGGAGAGTCGCTCGTAGCCGTCTGCGGTAATGAGATAATCGTGTTCGACGCGGATCCCGCCCGTCGGCGCGTCGTAGAGACCCGGCTCGAGCGTGATCACCATGCCCGCGCGGAGCTCGGCGTCACTCCGTGGCACGATCTCCGGGGCCTCGGGGTGCCCGAGGCCGATCGCGTGACCGGCGTGATGGACGAGCTTCCGTCCCGGCATCGCCGCTTCGAACGCGGCGTCGACCGCCTCGTATACGTCGCGCACCGGCCGGCCCGGGCCGAGTGTCGACTCGGCCGCCTCGAGACCACTTCGGACCGCGGCGAACAGATCGTTCTGTTCGGCCGACGGCGCGCCGCCGACCACGAGCGAGTTGGTTATGTCTCCGCGGTAACCCTCGACGTACGGAAAGAGATCGAGGATGACCAGCTCGCCGTTCTGCATCACGCGCTCCGTCGGCGCGCCGCCCCCTTTGGCGGCACGGTCACCCGATGCGATATCGCACATCATGACGAAGGGCGCGCCCGCGGTGAGCGTCGCACGCTGAACGAGCTGGCTGTAGTACTCGAGCTCCGTCATCCCCGGACGTAGGAACTCGCGCGAGGCGGCGTGCATCGTCTCCGCCGTTCGGATCCCTCGCCCGATCGCTCGGAGCTCGTCCCCGTCCTTCACCTGCCGGAACTCACGTAAATCGGCGTCGACGTCCCGAACCTGCTTCACGGTGCGACCGATCGAGGCGGGGACGGAATGGACCTCCGCGGCGAGCGTCTCGACTCGATCGCGCGCGATTCGATCGATGACGCGCTGCGCCGTCACGGCCGATCGAGGCTTCGCCGGTCCAACGCAATCGTACCAATCGTCGGCCTCTACGTGCTCGACGGCTCCTTCGTCCGTCTCCCGGATCGCGTCCGCGAGCCAGTTATCGATGTAGAGCGTGCTCTCGCCGGCTTTGTCGACATAGAGAAAGCTCGTGCTGCTCAGGTTGAGGCTGTTCGGTCGCGGGAAGAAGTTCGCGAGATAGAGGAGGTGCTCGGGTCGGTGAATGACGAGAGCGTCCGCCTCACCCCGGATGCGTTCGAGGAGCCGCGCGAGCCGCTGCTGGCAGCCGTCGGGAGTCAGCATCGCTCAGCCATCCTTCTTCACTTGAACTATGGCCTCGATCTCGGTCGGGATCTGACCGGGGAGTGAGCCCGCGCCGACGGCGGAGCGCGACGCGCGGCCGGCATCCTCTCCGAAGACTTCGACAAAGAGGTCGGAGCAGCCGTTGATGACCTTCGGGTGGTCGCTGAACTCGGGCGTGGCGTTCACCAGCCCGAGCACCTTGACGACACGCGCGACGCGGTCGAGCGAGCCGAGCGACTTGCGCAGGGTCGCGAGGATCCCGAGTCCGGTCTGGCGAGCCGACTGGTAGCCTTGCTCCACTGTCAGCTCCGCACCCAGCTTTCCTGCCGCCGGGAGGCCGTCTTTCGGCGCCGGACCGTGACCGGAAATGAAGAGAAGATCGCCGACCGGGAGCGAGGTCACGTAGTTGGCGACGGGGACGGGAGCCTCGGGAAGCGTGATCCCGAGCTCCGTGAGGCGCTGCTCAGCCGACATAGAAGTTTCTCCGGACGAGTCGATCGGAGGGAGAACGGTTCCACTGCGCGGAGAGCGCGCGAGCGAATCGCCGGCGAAGGGAACGGAATCGGCGAGGATTCGCGTTCCCGCACTCGCCCGAGAGGACCGCTTCCGGCCGAATCGAGTTTTTGGTACAGGCTCCGAGAAATGACGGCCAGCTATGGTACATATGGCGAGGTCGTGGTTCAATCCGAGCGCCGTTTCCCGGCGTCGCGCGGAAGTGGAGGGCCCCGTCTCGATCTTGCGCGCGGAGGCGAGACAGATTCATGATTCAGCTTGTTTGGCTCATCGTCGTCGCCGGCCTGGCGTATCTGGCGTTTCTCGCCCGCGAGGTGTTGCCCTACGCGGTTGGGGGGGCGATCGCGCTCGTTGCGATCGGCTGGATCGTCGTCTCCGCGATGTGGCCGTCGAAGCCGGACCGCCGCTGTCCGACCTGCGGGGAGTCGGGTCTCGTGAAGATCCGTCGCGGAGAGCCGGGCGTGGTCTGCGAGCAGTGCGGTTTTCGCGACGAGTCCATGCACGTCGCTTATCTCGATGACTGGTGAGGAGTTCGATCGACCGTGGAACCGAGCTGGATCATTCTTCAGGTTCTGAACACCGCGATGCTGTTCGTGATCGCATACGGGATCGCCCAGCGCCGTCGGCCTCGCGTTCACATGCCGGTCATGGGCGGCGCCTTTCTGGGTGACGTCATCCTCGTCGGGCTCATCGAGTCGCGCGCGCGGGGGGATGGAAAAGGAGCCGTCGAACAGGGCGTCGACGCGTTCTCGGAAGGGGGTGAGTGGATCGAGCAGTTTCATATCATCGTCTCCGTCCTCTGCATCCTCGGGTACGTCGTCGCTCTCGTCACCGGTCTCCGTTTGCAGCGCTCGGGGCGTGGCCGAAAGCTCCACCGCTGGAACGCCGGTATCTTCATCGTGACGCGGCTGAGCAGCTACGTGACGTCGTACTGGATGGGCTGAGCGGTTGCGGGAGACTGCGGTTCGTCCGTCGGCACTGCGACGTGGAGCTCGGTAGCTCGAGTGCGTCGACGGTCAGAAACGCGGCTGGATGAACCGTCTCGATTCGAGCCACGCCTGGGCGACGAGCGCGATCTTCTCGCGACGGGGAAGGGAAGGTCGGCGCGAGAACACGTCGAACTCCGCCCGCTCGATGCGATCGAGAATGCGGGAGTAGAACCGCATGAGGAGGACGGGGCAGTAGCGTGAATCCGGGTGGATTTCCGGGTAGAGCGGCTCGGCCCGACGAAAGAGCTCGCGCGTTCGGTCGACCTCGAACTTCATGAGGGCGCGGAACTCGGGAGTGAGCTTCGACGAGAAGAGATCGTCCTCGGAGCAGCCGAACCGGCGGAGGTCCTCGGCGGGAAGATAGATGCGTCCTCGCGTGCAATCCTCGGCTACGTCGCGGAGGATGTTCGTGAGCTGCATCGCGAGTCCGAGCGCGACCGCCGCATCTCGACAGTCCTCGTACGCAGCGTCTCGTCGGGCGAGCCCGAAGATGCGCACGCAGATGAGGCCGACGACGGACGCCGCGCGGTAGCAGTACCCTTCCAGCTCGGTGAAGGTTGCGTAGCGCTTTTTCTCGAGATCCATCTCCATCCCGAGGAGAAGCTCCTCGAAGAGGACGGTGGGAATCTCGTACCGGCGAATGGTATCGGCGAGCGCAGCGCGGAGGGGATCGTCGGTGACCGCCGCGGAATCGAGGAGTTGTCGCAACCCGTTCAGGTCGGCGCGGGCCTCCGTGGGAGTCCCGCCGCGCTCTTCGACCGCGTCGACGGCATCGTCGGCTCGGCGACTGAACGCGTACACCGCGAATACACTCCGGCGACGCTCGGGAGGGAGGAAGCCGAAGGTGTAGTAGAAGTTCTTGGCTTCAGCCTTGGTGATCCTTGCGGCGTACGCGTAGGAGTCGGTCAGCGATCGTTCGTCCCGAACTTCCGTCGATAGAGGAACCATAATCTCGAGCGCGCGTACAACGTGAGGAACCGTTACCGCGACGGTGAGTTCCGTCTGGCGAGTCCTAGAGCTCGAGTGAGAGCGGCGACACCGACCAGCTTCGGTGCCGCAACTTGGACTCGCGGTGACAGCGTCTCGCTTCCGATAACGGTTTGCAACGGCTTTATCTCACTTCGGCTTTCTTCTAAGCTCCAGGTGTCGCCCGTGACGAAGCTCCGTCGAGATCGCCCGCCGAAGCCGTCGATCGAGGCACACCGGGAAAACCGTCTACCCGAGTGTCTCGCTCAACTCGACCGCACTCGTCCCGCGCACAGGGTGTTCACGGCATGACTCGGTTTTTCTCCGCGCTCGGCGACTTCGGAATCTACGCGAATCGAATCCTACGCCGGATTCTGCGGCCGGAGTTTCGCGCCGATGCCCTCGTCTATCAGATGCATCGCATCGGGGTCGAGTCCCTCTCCGTGGTCAATCTCTGCGCGTTTTTCATCGGGCTCGTGCTCGTCATCCAAACCGGCGCGCTCCTCGCGAAGTTCGGCGCGAAGGGGGAGGTGAGCACGATTCTCAGTGCGTCCTTTGTGCGCGAGATCGGTCCGGTGTTCGCCGCGATCATGTTCGCGGGACGCATCGGGACCGGCATCGCCGCGGAGATCGGTTCGATGGTCGTGACGGAACAGATCGATGCCTACCGCGCCTTCGGAGTCGACCCGCACGCTCGATTGGCCGCGCCGCGTGTGGCGGCGACCGCGCTCATGCTTCCAGCCCTCACGGTGTGTGCGTGCGTCGTGGGAATCTTCAGCGGCTACCTGGTCGTCGTCTTTCAGATGGGGTACTCCCGCGAGACCTACGTTCATTCGGTGCTCCGTGCGCTCGGACAGCTCGATATCATCGCCTGCGTGACGAAGGCCGGCGTGTTCGGCCTGCTGATCGGCCTCTTGTCGACGTACACCGGATTTCGGACGAAGCGGGCAACGGAGGCCGTCGGCGAGTCGGCGACGACCACGATGGTGCGGTGTGTCCTCGGGATCCTCGTTCTCGATCTCATGCTCACTCAGTTCTTTCTCGGCCTCGGAGCTTGATCGTCCGTGAACGTCTCCGATTCCGCGCCGGCCTCGCCTGTAGTCGAAGTGCTGCGCATCGCGGGTGTGTCGAAATCTCTCGGGGGACAGCCCGTGCTCACCGGAGTCGACCTCTGCGTCCGCGAGGGGGACAACCTCGCGATCCTCGGTCGGAGCGGGAGCGGGAAGAGCGTCCTCCTCCGATTGATCGCCGGTCTACTCGTGCCGGACGAAGGAGAGATCTATCTTTGGGGTCAACCGACGAGCGGGCTCAGCGAGGACGAGTGGCGGCCGCTGCGCCGCCGGATGGGGGTCGTGTTTCAGTCCGGCGCTCTCTTCGATTCGATGTCGGTCTTCGACAACGTCGCGTTCCCGCTCCGCGAACGCGGCGACCTCGCCGAGGACGATGTGCGCGTTCGCGTGCTCGAACGTCTCGCGTGGGTCGATCTGGCGGAGAGCGCCGACAAGCCCCCGAGCGAGCTCTCCGGGGGAATGCGCCGGCGTGTCGCCCTCGCGCGTACGCTCGCCGACGGACCGGAGTTCGTCCTCTACGACGAGCCGACGACGGGGCTCGACCCGCTCACGGGACGCAGCATTTCCCTCCTTATGCAGAAGTTGGACAAAAAACTGGAGTCGACGTCCATCATCGTGACACACGATCTTCAGTCCGCAGAGCTCGTGGCGACCCGCTGGGCGTACCTCGCCGACGGACGGATTGCCGCGGAAGGGACGCGAACCGAGCTCCTTCGAAGCGGGGGGGGAGTCGCCGATTTCATCCGCGCCTACGGATGGGTGCGGGAGTTGCAGGATTCGGGTGTCGACGAGGCACGAGACGCATGAGACAGTCCTGGGCAAAAGAGTTCAGCGTCGGATTCGTCCTGTTCGTGGCGACGATTGTCGTCATGGTCGGGCTGTTTCTCGTCGGGAATGCCGGTGGTCCACTTTCGCGCCACGCCGAATATCGCGTCCTCGTCCCGACGGTCCTCGGGATTCGCGAGGGATCGACGGTCTACCTCTCCGGAGTCCCCGTCGGTCAAGTCGAGCGCATCGATTTCTCGTCGGATCCGGGAATCCCGAAGGTCGAGGTCACGCTCGCCGTCGTGTACCGCCACTCCCTCCGCATCGGTCCCGATTCGACGGCGTGGATCAAGAACGAGGGTCTCCTCGGCGACGCTGCCTTCCACGTGAGCCTGAGCGCCGAGGGCGAGCGACTCCGAGCCGGAAGCGAGATCCCGTACCGTCCGCGCGCGATGCTCGACGACTTCGCGGGCGAAGGATCGACGGAGACCGCAGCGTCGATCATGGAGACCGCGATCGCGATTCTGAACGACGTTCAGAAGGGCGAAGGGACGCTCGGGCAGCTTCTCAAGAACCCCGAGCTCTACGACAACCTGAGCACGTTCACCGCGGCGATGCAGACCGCGACGAAACGCGTGGAGACACTCAGCTCGGACCTCGGCGAGATCATCACCGCGATCAAGGAGAGCCGAGGCGTCGTCGGAAAGGCGATTTTCTCCGAGCAGTACGCTCAGCGGGTGGGCGATGGCCTGGCGCATATCGAGAAGGTCGCGGGTCGAGTCGATCGCATCCTCGCCGACGTCGAAGACGGGGAGGAGTCGATCGGACGGGTCGTGCTCGGAGCCGCGCTCCACGCCTCGGTTCAGCGCTTGATCGACCACGTCGACGCGGTCGCGGCTGACGTCCACGAATCCCTCCGCGGTGAGAGCATCGTCGCCGATCTCGTCCGCGACGCGGAGCTCGCCGCCAACTTCAAAACGCTCGTCGCTCGACTCGAATCGTCGTCCGGTTCGCTCGAACGGATCCTGGGCTCGATCGAAGCCGGCGAGGGATCGCTCGGCATGCTCTACCGCGATCCCTCGATCGCGGGCAGTCTGCGCGACCTCTTCCTCGGAGTCGAAGACGCGGGCTACGTGCTCAATCTCGTGCGGAACGCGGAGCGGGCCGGTCGCGAACGCTATCTCGAGGCCGCTGGCCTCGACGAGGCCGAGCGACGGGAACTCCAGCGCTTGCGCGTACTGTCTGGCGTTGGTACGAGCTCGGAGGACGGCCCCGAATCGGCGAACGACCGTGACGGCGACATTCGACCCGCGGCTCACCGCGAAGGCGATCCGGACGGCGAAGCCGGGTCGAACGAGGAGTGACCCGAAGGGTACGCGGTCTTCGTAGGGAGGAGCGACCGTGTCGAGGACGATGGACCGAGGGAGCGAGCAGACCATGGCGCAGGTAGGACTCTCGAGGCAGACCCGGAACCGGATTCGTCGCGGCGGGCCCGGATCGGTCGCGGCGATCGCGGTCTCCCTCGCCGCGGCGTCCTGCGCCGCCCTGACGTCGTCGGAAATGGAGTACGTTGCGAACGACGATGTGCTCGCGCTCGCGGCGGACGCGCTGGGCTACCACGTCGACCCCCGTCGCTTCGTGCTCACCGAGCTCGACATCCGGAGTGACAGCGCCGTCTTTCAGTACCGCGGAGTCGAGTACTCGGGCGATCGGGCCTGGGTGGTTCGCTTCTCGGAGAAGTCGACGGAGCGAGACGCGATCGCGATGACCGATCCCTACGCTCTCCTCGAAGTGATCGCCGCGGGACGACGGGGGTTTCGCGTCGTCGAAGAGTCCGCGGGAGAAGACGATCTTGTTCGCTACATCCGCTATGAGTTTGACTCGATCGTCGAAGACGACGGGGCTGAGTCGCTGAACGGCCGAGGCCTCGTCGCAGTATTGCGACACGTCGACAATTCCCGTGAATCGCCGCTCGTCTTTCACATCAAGCTCGACAATCACGGCGATCGCGACGAGCTGACGGCCGAAGCTCTCGAGCCGTTTCTCCGCGCCGCCTCCGGCCTCGAGTGAGCGCGCTCGAAATCGTTCGGACGCCGGATTCGCGTTGACGTCCGCCGCCGAGTTCTTTTAAGGTCTCCGCCCGAATCGCGAGCGGGGGGAGCGAGAATGAGACGGCGCGTAGTGAAGAAGCGGCGAGACGGACGCGAGGACGGCCGCGGGCGTGGGATGGCGGCGGCGAGACCGAGCCCTCGGCCTACGCCGCACGCCGGAGTCGTCGCCGGCTTCGCGCTCGTCGTCGCGCTCCTCAGCGCCGGAGATCGTATCGCGGCCGGATCGGACGCGGATCGACTCGAGCGCGATCTCCGCTGGATCGCGACCGGCCAGTTCGGCTACGGCGCCGACGACATCGGAATCGTCGTGCTCGACGAGAGCGGCGCAGTTCGCGCGAGCGTGGGAGGCGAGACCCCGCTCAAGCCGGCGAGCACCCTCAAAATCCTCACGACCGCCGCGGGGCTCTATCTGCTCGGCCCGGAGTACGAGTACCGAACCGCGCTGCTCTCTACCGCGCCGATCGCCGAGGGTCGGATCACCGGAGACTTGATTCTTCGCGGGACGGGCGACCCGAACATCTCCGGCCGATTCTACGACGGCGATGTCACTCACCTCCTCAAGCGGTGGGCCCGAGACCTTCGCGGCGCAGGGCTCGTCGAAGTGAGCGGCGATCTCGTCGTCGACGACTCGCTCTTCGACGACGAGCGGTTCCTTCCCGGGTGGAATCCAGCGGACGCGGGGCGATGGTTCAGCGCGCAGATCAGTCCCCTCTCGCTGAACGACAACTGCGTCGACGTCTACATCGTCCCGGCAGCGCGACCGGGTGTTTCCGCCTCCGTGCGCATCGTCCCGCAGTCGTCGGCGATTCAGAGCTCCGGACGGATTCGGACGGTGGGGGGCTCCGTGCGTGCGGCGGTGCTCCACCGTAGGCCGGGGACGAGCGAGATCGCCGCGAGCGGGCGGGTCGGTGTGCGAGTCAAGAACTACTACGATCACGTCACGATCGAGGACCCGGCCATGTTCTTCGGAACCACCCTCCGGGACGTCCTCCGGCGACATGGAGTCCATCTGCGAGGCCGAGTCCGGCGGGCGCGGGGCACGGAGCGTCGCTACGCCCCGGGTTGGCATACCGAGAACGGCGACGCGGCGCCGCCGCCGATCAGCGCTCCGGGCGAGGTCGTCCTCATCACTCACGCATCGCCGCTTCGACTGGACCTGCCGGTGATCAACAAGAACAGTCAGAACCTTCACGCCGAGATCCTTCTCAAGACGCTCGGTGCGGTCCTTTTCGGTGACGGCAGCGTCGAGGGAGGCGAGCGCGCGATCCGTCGGTACCTCTCCGAGCGCGGCATCGCGAACGATGGTCTCGCGGTGCGCGACGGATCCGGTCTCTCGCACGAAAGTCGGGTCTCCGCGCTCACGCTCGCGCGTGCTCTCTCGGCCGCGCTTCGAGGGAAGCACGGGACGCTCTACCGCCGATCGCTGGCCGTGGCGGGCGTCGACGGCACGCTCGACGACCGGTTTCGCCGCTATCCGGAGCTGCGAAAGCGGGTCGCCGGGAAGACGGGGAGCATCCGGGGCGTGTCCAACCTCGCGGGCTGCGTCGACGCGGCCGGCCGCACGTGGACGTTCGTCGTCCTCGTCAACGGCCGTCCGAAACGCGCGAAATCGCCTCGGGATCTGCACGAGCGCATCGTCGACGAGACGGCTCGGGCGATGCGCCGTCTCGGGGACCCGCGGTAACGCCCACGGCGCACGTTGCTCGCGGGCGGTCCGTTTCCCGGCTCCCGGCCGGGAGGCCCCGCGAGCGGGTTCAACCCCCGGAACGGCCGGAAGTTCGGGCGTCGAGCGCCGGCGGAATCGGGAGGAATCGGCTCTGGTGCGTCCGCCCAAGCGGTGTTAACATCGCTTTACAAATCTGGGTGGAATGTTCAGCGCCTCTTACAACGGCGTGCCGGGTCGCCCCGAGCTGGGAGCGGCTGGAGACGAGGATTCTCGCCGATAGACGCTGAGTTCACCGCCCGGATTGACGTCTGAGATGGGGCGAGGCGCGGTAGGCGCCGGTGGGGAGGTGACGATTCACCTCGACGATCGCTCTCGCGCGCCGCGAGGGTGCGGCACCGATTCGAGATTCGTACGTCCATGCGTAGATCCGCCGCGAAGCCGTCCGCGACTCTCATCATTCAGGAGAACGGTTCGGAACGAACCGTCGAGCTGAACGACCGAAGTACGACGGTCGGTCGGTCGCACGAAAACGCGATCGAAATCGACGACATCAATTCTTCGCGGAAGCACTGCCGCATCGAGCGAAAGAACGGCGGCTTCGAGATCGTCGATCTGAAGAGTCGCAACGGCACGCTCGTCAACGGAATCCTCGTCCTTCGCAAGGAGCTCCGCCCGGGCGACTGCATCGAGATCGGGAAGACGAGGATGTTCTTCGAGTACGTCTCGTCGGATTACGCGCAGGAGACGATCGACGTCACGACGGATCGATTCCTCGAGCCGCTTTCCGGTATGGAGGAAGAGGGGCAGCTCGAGGTGCTGAAGAGCGAGCGAGAGATATTCCTGAAGCTCCTCGAGGTGAGTCGCACGCTCAATTCGAAGATCGTGCTCAAGGACCTTCTCAATCGCATCATCGATACAGTGATCGAGGTCTCGGGAGCGGAGCGCGGATTCCTTCTCCTCGAAGAGAACGCCGAACTCGCGGTCAAGTGCGCTCGCAACATGGACCGCGAGCACATCCGCGAGAAAGACGTGAGCGCGATCATGTCCATCGCCGGCAACGTGCGCGACTCCGGCTCTCCGCTCATCAGCGACGACGTAGGGAAGGACAAGCGCTTTCGCGCGCTGCAAAAGGGCGAGCTTCACTCGATGCTCTGCGTGCCGGTCATCACGGACGACCGGTGCCTCGGTGCGATCTACCTCGAGCACCGCTACGAGACGGGAGTCTTCCGTCCGAGCCACCTGCGCTGGCTCGAGATTCTCGCGAATAACGTCTCGGTCGCGATTCGGAATGCGCAGATGTTCGAGGACCTGAGGTCTCGCTCGCGCGAGCTCGAGGAAGCGCAGGTGCGCATGGAGCGGATGAACCTCGACCTCGAAGAGAAGGTGCTCTCGAAGAGCCTCCAGCTCGAGGAGGTGATCAAGCTCATTCCCCGCGAGAGTCCGCGGAACTTCAAGTACGACTACACGTCGATCGTCACGCGCAGCCCGAAGATGTACGAGATCTTCGCGCTCCTCGACAAAGTGACCGAGTCGAATGTGTCCGTCCTGATCCTCGGCGAGAGTGGGACCGGGAAGGAGCTGATCGCGCGGGCGATTCACAACAACGGTCCGCGCGCCGATCAAGAGTTCGTCACGGAAAACTGCGCGGCGATTCCGGTGAACCTCCTCGAGAGCGAGTTCTTCGGGTACGTCCGCGGAGCGTTCACGGGAGCAACGCGCGACAAGCGCGGACTCTTCGAGGTCGCCGATGGGGGCACGCTCTTCCTCGACGAGATCGCCGACATGCCGGTCGCGATGCAGACGAAGCTCCTCCGGGCACTTCAGGAAGGCGAGATCCGCCGGGTCGGCGGGAAGGACATCCGCAAGGTCAACGTCCGGATCATTTCGGCGACGAATAAGAACATCTACGATCTCGTGCGCCAGAACGAGTTTCGCGAGGACCTCCTCTACCGCATCAACGTGATCACTCTCAATCTGCCGCCCCTCCGGGAGCGACGAGAGGACATTCCGCTGCTGATCGATTTTTTCCTCGATCGAATCGCCCGGCGAACCGGACAGCCGAAGCAGCTCCAGCGCGAGACGTTTCACCTCCTCTATCAGTACGACTGGCCGGGGAACATCCGCGAGCTCGAGAACGAGATCGAGCGTCTCGCGGCGCTGAGCGGGGACACGATCGATCCCTATCTCCTCAGTCCGAACATCCAGAACCGCGGACAGGGACGGGCGGTCGCGGCCTCGGGGAAGAATTTGAAAGAGATCGTGACGCGAACCGTGGAAGACGTCGAGCAGCACGTGATCCAGTCGACGCTTCTCGAGACGTCGTGGAAGAAGACGCACGCGGCCGAGATTCTCGGGATCTCGCGCCCGACGCTCGACGCCAAGATCGAGAAGTACGGACTCACTCGGGACGACACCCCGGGGACTTCGGGCGCGGACACTCAGGTTCGAACGAGACCGAAGAAAGGAGGCGCGAGCGGAGCGTCTGTCGCTCCCACGAAGAGTTGATTCCCTCCTCGAGGATTCGCGGCGGATTCCGCTCGCCGCGGACGTGACGTGCCGGTCCTCGCCGCACGGCTGATCTTCCTCCCGGCGCGGATTCTTCGCGTCGTCTGTTCCACCGATCCTACGATCCCGAATTCTCTGCCGTTCAATTCCCTGATCCCATGAGCGCCACCTTCTGGATTCACGTCGAGGAAAACGGAACTCGCCGGAGCGTCGAGCTCACGAGCGAAGTCACCGTGGGGAGGGGATCCACGAACACGATCGCGGTGGCCGATCCGCGCTCCTCGCGAAACCACTGTCGAGTGCTGGCGACGCCGCAGGGCGTCGTTCTCGAGGACCTCGGCAGTCGGAACGGCACGGTGTTCAAAGGAACAACGGTCAAGAAGACCCTGCTCAAGCTCGGCGACGAGTTCCGCATCGGACAGGCGTGCTTCACCCTTCGAGACGCCCCGGTCTCCGAAGCAGAAGGCGAGGGCGAGTTCGCCGAGACGGGCGAAGACGTCGACTCGGAGCCCTCTTCGGTCGACTCGAGCGCGAGCCACGTCGAGACGATCGTCGAGCCCTCTCGTCTCGTGCTCCCTCTCGACGTCGAGCACGAAAACGGGCGCGTCGAGTCGATCGACGTCCGGGAGGTCCCCTTCACGATCGGACGGCGCTCGAGCAACGACCTCGTGATCGAGGACGCGCGCTCTTCGGGTCAGCACGCCCGGATCACCCGCGACGGTGCGCGTTGGATTCTCGAGGATCTCGAAAGTCGAAACGGCACGATCGTCGGCGACCGACGCGTGCGGCGGGTGGCGCTCGTACCGGGACTCACCGTGACGATCGGGTCGACGAAGCTCCGCGTCGGAGGAGCGGCTCCGGAGGTCGCGAGCGCCGACGACGACGAGGCCGAATGGGCTGACGACGCGGTCGCCGCACCTGGCAGATTCGATGCGGGCGACTTCGCCGGTCGCGGAGCAGCCGAGCATCCGCTCGCCGTCGTCGGCATCGTCGCGGTGCTCGGTGCGATCTCGTTTTTCGGCATCGATCTCGCCCGTCGAGTTCTCGTCGAGCCGACCTTCGACCCCGTCGAAGCCGGAAACCTTCTCGGCACCGCATGGTCGTTCGAGGCGATCCAAGGCGAAGGCGAGGACGCCGTGCCCGCCGGGTGGACTCGGCAGTCTCCGACGGGCAGCTTTGGCTCGACGACCGATCTCGCGCAGCATCCGGGCCGACGGGCGCTCGTCGTCACGGGGGCGGGGGACGCGGGCACCGCGGTCGAGATCGTGCGGGACGAAGCCGTACCCGTGTCGGCCGGCACCGCGTACCGACTCGAGTCATTCGTCGGGAATCGCGGACCCTTCGCGGCTGGCGTCATCGTCCACTGGCTGCGAACTCGCGGCGGGACTCTCGTCGAGTTTGATCGTGCTTACTCGGAGGTCGCGCGGGAACGCGGTGAGACACTGAGCATCGATCAAGTCGTGCTCGCTCCTCCGGGCGCCGAAGAAGCTCGCATCGGCTGCTTCGTCTGGGGTGGCGGTACGGCGGTGTTCGACCGCGTCTCCTTCCGAAGTGTCGAGGCGAGCGATGACGAGGCGAAACCGCAGAGTCTCGTCCGTTCGTTCACGGTAGGAAGCGATCGCTCTCGCATCACCTTCTCCCTCACGCCGAACGGTCGCTTCTCGCTTCGGCGCGGAGCTCAGTCGGCGGTGTCGTCGGGCCGGGTCGGACTGGCGCCCGAACGAGACCCCGCCGGTGTCGGGACCGCGATGACCGGGATGCGCATCACCCGGGAAGACGCGACCGGCCTCGCGTTCGTCGCGCAGGTCCCGGATGTCGTCAAGCGGCGATGGGTGACGGTCGAATCTTCGATCTTTCGCGGGCCGGAGCATCTCACGCTCACGATTCGCCGAGTCGTCGACGCGGGTGACGATGACCCGGGTGACCTCGTCGCCTATCTTCAGTTGCCGTCGACGGACCTCGAAGTTCGACTTCCGGACGCAGGAATCGACGTGACGAGCGGAGCGAACGACCTCGATCGTCTGCTTCCGGACGATGCGCAACCGGAACTCATCGTCGGACGCCGGAGCCGTCAGGTTGCGCTCGGATTTGCGCCGCCGTCCCCGCTCGCCATCGCGCCGCACGCCTTCCGCACCCGAGCGAACGGCGAGCCCGTGCGCACGTGGGTGGTGCGAAGCGCGGATCCCACGGAGTTCGTCCTCTCCGTCTCGATCGCGTCGCGGCTGGAGAGCTCGGCGACGCTCGGTCTCGTCCGAAACGCCGAAACAAAGTATCAGGGCGGAGACGTCGGCGGCGCGATTGCGCTTCTCGGTCGCATCGCCGAGCTCTACCCCGAGCAGGAAGACGAGATCGCGCTCGCGAGTGAGCGTGTGGCTACGTGGCGCGAGGAAGCCGACGCCCGAGTGGAGTCGATTGCGGCGGATCTCGCCGCTCTCCGGGCGGCGCCGGCGCCGATCCTCTATCGACTCATCGAGAAGCGTTCCCTCGCCGCGGAGACCAGCTACAAAGGGCTCGCTGCGGGGCGGCGGGCGCGGGAGATCCGGGACGAGTCCGAGTCGCTTTGGAGGTCTCTCCAGGAGGAGAGAGCCGAAAGCGAGCTCGGCGAGTACTACGAGCGTGGGCGCGCGCTCTTCGGGGATGAGCGACTCGGTTTGGCGCGACTCTATCTAGAGTGGGTCATCGAGGCGGAGAGGGAGTCCGACCTCGCCCGGCAGGCGACCACGATTCTCGAGAGCATCGACAAGCGACGCGCGCGGCAGCGCGCGTCCCACCTGAGGTAACGATCGTGTTTGGGCCGAAGAGCGGCGTCGGTATCGATCTCGGAGCGCAGCGAATCCTCGTCTGCGAAACTTTCGCGGATGCGGATGGCGTCCGC
Source organism: Planctomycetota bacterium (assembly GCA_965223845.1). Taxonomy (GTDB): domain Bacteria; phylum Planctomycetota; class UBA8108; order UBA8108; family SXIK01; genus CBDCXR01. Next base: position 1,567,147 of record CBDCXR010000004.1, read on the forward strand.
ATCGCGAGCGCGGTCGCTCTCGATCGGCGGCGCCTCGGGCTCGGCGCAGATGCCCGCACCGTCGCGAAGGCCGTTGCGAACGCGATGAAGGAAGCTGGCATGAGCACGCGCGGAGTCGTGCTCGGTGTCGGTCAGCAGGACTGCATGCTCCGCTACGCGCAGGTCGCACCCGTCGCCTCGTGGCGACTCGACCTCATCATGAAATACGAGGTCACCGAAGTCGCCGAACGGATGGATGAACCCGTCGCGAGCGACTTTCGCGTGCTCTCGCTCCCGCGCGAGCCGGGTGAAGATCAGACGGTTCTGCTCGCCCTCACCAAGGAGGCGTTTCTCACCGAGTGGCTCGAAGCATTTCGCGCGGAGGGGATTGCGATCGAGAAGGCCTATCCGCAGCCGCTCGCGCTGTTCGCCGCGTACGACGCACTCGGACCGGAGATCGACCTCGAGTCGGAAGACGACGATGTGACTCTCGTCGCCGATCTCGGCAAGCGCAGCGTCAACTTCGCGATTCTGCTCAATGGAAGACTCGCGTTCGCTCGCAACTCGAGTCTCGGGGGTGATACCTTCACCGAATCGCTCGCGAAGTCGATGGGGATCAGTCTCGAAGACGCCGAGCGGCTCAAGATCAAGCGCGGCGGCCTCGAGGCGAAGCAGGGAATACTCGACGACACGGTCGCGCCGCTCCGCGCCACCGGCGGTCAGCTCCTCACGCTGATCCAGTCCACCGTGCGATTGGCGTCGACGCAGATCAATTTGACGCTCCCGCCGCTCACGCGCGTCGTGACCCTCGGCGGCGGGTTCGGCCTTCGCGGTCTGGATCAGTTTCTCGCGCAGGGTCTTCGCTGCGCGGTCGAGCCTTTCCGTCCCGCCGGACTCTCGGTCGAGGCCGACGCCGAAGCGGCGATCTCCGGTCGCCCCGCCGACACCGCGACGGCCGTTGGACTGGGACTCACTCACTTGCGTCAGGCCGCAGGTGCCGAGGGGATCGAGGCGATCTCGATTCTTCCGGGCGAGTACGTTGAGAAGCGGACGTTCCGCGAGCGTACGGTGTTTCTCTACGCAGCGGGAGCGATCCTCGTCTTGGTTCTCCTCGCCCGCCTTCTGCTCGGGGTCGTGCGGACGAGTGAGGCGAACTCCGTGTTCGCTCACAACCAGTCCACGCTCACGGAGCTCCAGAGCATGCAGGCGGAGTACGCGGCGAACCGAACCGCCGAAGAAGCGTCTCGCAGTCGAATGAATCGTCTCCTAGCGGAGGCCGAGCAATCTGCGTTTCAGGCGCTCCTCCTCGATTTTTTCGGGGCGCGGCTCCGACCGGAGCTGCAGCTCCAGCGCGCGTGGCTGGAGCCCGAGGAGTCCTCGGAAGGGCAGATCGACTACGTCTTTCACGTCGAAGGTCGGGCGAACAACGAAAAGCGGCGCGCGTCGAGCTGGATCCGCGAGATGTTGAGCGACCTCGAGAGCGAGGAGACCGTTCGCTCGGCCGCGCTCATCGAATCGGCGCCTGAGAAGGGTGGCAGCTGGTACAACTTCTCGGTCGCGATCCGACCGAACTACATCCAGTACTGACGATGAACGAGAGCAAGATCAAGAGGATCTGGGAGGAGAACAAGCGCTTCTTCCTCGTCGCAGGCGCAGGTCTGGCGGTGTTTCTCGGATTGAACGCGTGGATCTCTTCCTACCTCGCGGGCGCGGACGCCACGCTGCGAAAGGCGAGCGAGCTCGCCGAGCAGAGCCGAAAGCTCAAGCAAGAGCTAAAGGGCGGTTACTGGGAGGTGCGCGGGCGCATCGACGACTACGCCGAGCTGGAGAAGCGTCTCCTTGGGGATCTCGCGGTGGCGCCGCTTTCCGAGGCGAGTCGACTCGACCAGAACGCGCTTCTCGTCGAGTTCAACGAGTCCATCGAAAAGGTCTGGGAAGACGCGCTCAAGATCGCGAATCGCCAAGGGGTCGAGCTGCCCGAGCGATTGAGCCCGGACGATTTTGGCTACGAGCCGTCGGACGACCTCACGGCGTTTCAACGGTACTACAAATACCTCGCGATCATTCGTCGGGCGATGAATGCGATCCTCGAAGCGGACGTGCGTGAGCTCGGTCAGCCGGAGCTCATCGCCGAAGACGTTCATGCCATCGAAAATAATCCGGAGCGAGGTCTTCTTCTCCGTGTCGTTCGCTTCAGCACGCTCGCGTCGTACGACACGTACGTACGGCTCCTCAAGTCTGTGCAAACGCCGGGAGATTTTCTTCAGGTGCAGATCCTGAGTCTCGCCGTCCCCAAGGGGGGAGACGGCAGCCTCCTTCGCGCCGACATGATCTTCGGCACCTGTGAGCTGACGACTGTCGAGCCGCGCGCGAGGGCCGGTACGCGCGTTCAATTCACTGGCGACTGAGGTCGCGGAATCCTTCCCATGAAGCTCAATCGTGAAGTTTGCGCCCTGATCCTAGCGCTCGCGATTCTGGCGATCGGCCTCCGCGAGATCGTCCCGGGGTTCTTCGCCCCGGCCGGGTCTGTGCAGCTCGTCGACGCGTCGATCCCGAAGGCACGGCGCGACGTCGTCCCGCGATCGATCCGTTCGCACGTCCGGGACGTCGAGCTCGCTCGCGATCCCTTCACGTTCAGCGAGGGGTGGCAGCGACTCGACGCCTTGCCACTCGACCCGCCTCCCCTCCCGCCGGCGCCGCGTCCCTTGCCGCTCTTTTACGGTGCCGAGCGCGCGAGTGAGCGTCACGTCGAGTTCGCCGAACGTCGGATGATTCCGAAGCGGAAGGAGACCCCGTGAAGCTTCGAAGCGGCCGAGTTTGGTTGGGCGTCTGCGGACTCGTGACCGTTACCGGTCTCGCGCCGTTCCTCCGCGCGGACGTCGACGACGAGATTCGCCTGTTCGACACGCTCTTTCTCTCCGGTGGTCGCAAGATCGAGGGCACGATTCTGAGCGCCGGGGATCTCGAGACGGCAGAGAAGATTCTCGTCCAGACACGCTCGGGGCGCGGGCAGTTCGAGCTGGCGACGAAAGACATCGAGCGCATCGTCCGCCGCCGTACGGTGGAAGAGGTCTACAAATCGAAGCAGGAGCGCGTTGCCGCCATCGGCGACGAGAGCGAGCGGGCGAACGCCTACGCCGAGCTCGCGCGTTGGTGCAGGGCACCGCGCATCGAGCTGGATGGTCAGCCGCCTCGGGCGGAGAAGGCGCTCGAGCATTTTCTCGCGGCGCTCGAGATCGATCCGACGCAGCGAGATCTCTACGCCTTCGTACTCGACGAGCTTTCCGCCACGGGGAGCCTCGACGAAGCGAGCGCCGAGCGCATCGAAACTGAGTTGCTCGTGGCGGAGCTTGCGCAGCGCGGAGGACTCGATCTTCCGGAAGTCGTCTTTCGCCGCGGGTACATCATCGCGACTCACGGGCAATCCAAGAACAAAGCCGTCGCCGACTTCCGGCGAGTTCTCGCGAGCGACTACGACAATCGCGCCCACCGCCGGACGGCCCGGAAGCTCCTCAGCGAGGCGCTCGTCGAAGCGGGAGATCGAGCTGGAGCGCGGCGGGTGTTCGAAGAGATCCTCGTCGAGCCGGCGACGGACCCGAGCAACTTCGAGGCGCTCTACGAGCTCGGGCGACTCAGTGCCGGTGACGCCGACCCCGCCGTGAGAGGGCGGGCGAAAGCTCTTCTCGAGCAGGCGCGCGCGATCCAGCCCGAGTTCGCGCCGATCTACGAGCTCCTCGGCGCGCTCGAGTTTGAATCCGGGAACCACCGCGACGCGATGAAGCACCTCAAGGAGGCGATCGCAAAGGATCCGAGCCGCATCGGACCGCAGGTCAACCTCGCCGTCGTTCAAGCGGCCGGCGGCCTCCGATCGACGGCGACGAAATCGCTCGCGATGATCCTCGGGCAGTCGGCGGGAGCGGATCGCGCTGCGGCGCACGCCGCGCTCGGACGCATCAAGGAAGACGCCGGTGACCTCGCCGGTGCGATCACCGAGTATCGCGCGGCGGTCGCAGCCGATGAGTCGTTCGTCGACGCGCAGCTCGCACTCGGCGCGGCGCTCGCGCGTGCGGGTGAAGCCGACGAAGCTCGCCTTGTCGCGAGCGCACTTCTCACGGCGAACCGAGACGATCCCGGAGTCTTCGTCGCGGGAACTCGGATTCTTGCCGAAGCCGAGCTCGCGGCCGGACAGATCAGCACTGCCACGGCGCATCTCGAGCGTGCGCTCGCGCTCCGACCCGAGGACGCGCATTTGCGCGAGCGTCTCGGTCTCGTTCTCATCCGGCAGGGGAATCTGGACGAAGCCTACCGTCACCTCGGCGCGCTCGGTTCACTCGAGGAGCGTCCGTCTGCGCAGGCCGCACTCGGGTACTACCACTACTCGCGGGGTGAGCTGGCGGAGGCGGCGATCCAGTTCAAGCTCGTCGAGAAGCTGACCCGCGCACAGAAAGCGAGCGACAAAAAAGACCGCGCGCGGATGGCGCTGTTCGCGTACGCCCAGGCGAGTCTAGCGCAGCTGCGCGATCTCGCGGAGCTCGAGATTTGGCGGGCGGAGTTCGCGGGCGATGACGCACCGCGGGTGGATGGATGGACGGAAGTCGAGCGCTTCGGCATCGCGATTTCGCGCGCTGGCGGGCGGATGCTCTTCGCGGGAACTCAACGCGAAGAGGCGGACGGCGTCACGCTCGCCCAGCTCGATCGCACCGCCGAAAGCGCGTCATTTGATCGCGTGTCGATGCGCGGCGCGGTTCACAGCGGGCGCGTTCGCTTCGGTCTTCGGATGGAAGGCGAGACGCAGCGCGGTGCCTCGACGGGGATTCTCGTCCACCGCGACTTCGACGGAACCGTGCGGATTCTCGTGAAGGGCACGCGAGGGTCGTGGAAACCTCTCGAGCCGACCGAGCCGGAAGAGGAAGACGGCAAGGACGAAAGTAGCACGCGCCGGCGCACATCCCGCCGCGCTCTCGTCTACCCGGGGACCGTTTCCTGGCCGAACGACTCCGCCTCCCGCCGGCTCGAGATTCGCCGGAGTCCGGAGCCGAAGCTCGGAACTTCCTCACGCGCGACCAAGGACACATTCGACGTCGTGCTCGACGGTGAGAACGTCGCGAGCTTCGTTCCCGTGAGCGGCCTCTCACGCGCGAAGCTCCGATTCTCGATCTCGGCGCAGACCGACGCGGAGGGGAACGAATTCTCCGTTTCCGTCGACGAATTCCATCTCTACCGAAAGCAGCCACGGGCAAAGCGGCGTTCGCGCTATTAGAACGAAGGGATACGGGGAGGCTGTCCGAACCTGAGCGAGGCGCTGAGCTTCGATGATGAGAACAACTGCTCTGTTTGCCGTTCGACATCAAGACGAGATCCCGCGGGTGGAAGCGGGATCGATCGCGCGACGGAGGCGTCGTGGAGATCGGTCTCGACGAGTGGCGGGTTTCACTTTGATCGAGATGCTAGTCGTCATCAGCATCATCTCGATCCTCATGGGGGTCGCGCTCGTGGGAATCAACTCCGCGCGGGAGGCCGGTGACTCGAGCGCCGTCGAGACCGACCTACAGTTCCTTCGCTCCGCGATCGAGAAATTCAGCGTTGCGATGGGTGACTATCCGCCGACACGGCTGAGCGATCTCGATCCCAAGCTGAAGGGAAATCCCCTCAACGAAGGCAACGAGAGCCTCTTCGCGTGCCTCTTGTCGCGACGCGGCGGCGGTCCGCACGCCGAGCTCGCAGAGGACCGTTGGGAGAATCTCGACGGTGACTCGCTCACGACGGAACAGCTCGGCATCGTCAAGAAGGAGCTCGACTGGATTCGCGGGAACGGCAATCTACTCGAGTACTGCGATCTCTGGGGACAACCCTATATCTACTTTCACCACCGCGACTACGGCACGGCTCGGCGCGTGCGTCTTGCGGACGGTTCGGAGGTCGAGGTCGCCGCGCAGAAGAATGCGCAGACAGGAACATATTTCGCACCGACGACGTTTCAGCTTTGGTCGATCGGACCGAACGGAATCAACGAAAACGGCGGAGGCGACGATCTCGTCTCGTGGCGATGACGGCCTCCCCAGCGGGCGTCGTCTACTCGCCGTGCGTCGGAAGTCGGATCGCACCGCAATTCCCCGAGGGAGGGCGAGCCTCCGGCACGCTGACGAACAACCCGATGGGAGCGGGAGCGAGGATGGAATGAGGCGGATCGACATCCGGACGCGAGCTCGGTCGAACCCCGAAGGGGGAACGCGCCACCGCCGCCATCGTGCGCGAGCGTTCGGCGCGGCGGCGGCGCTTCGACGACGATCCGTCGGATTCACGCTCGCCGAGCTCCTCACGGTCATCGGCATCGTCGCGATCATCGGCACCCTCGGAACGGGAGCGTTCCACGTTGCTCGCCGGAGCTACGCGCTCAACGCGACGGCAGGAGAGCTGCAGGCCGTATTGCGAGCGGCGCGAAACTCCGCGCTTCATGCGGGCAGCCCGGCGTTCGTCGTCGTAGACCCGGTCGAGAGAAGCGCGCGCGCCTACGTGTACGACCCGGTCGGTGAGTGGAGCTTCGACGAAACTCCGAACTCGTTCTCGGTTCGGCGCGAGAAGGAAGTTCGGACGAGCGCCGTATCGGGAAAGGTCGGACGGGGTCGATCGTTCGCGGGCGGTGGCCATATCGATTGCGGGAACTTACCGCAGTTTCAGCTTCGTGACTCGATTCTCATCGAGGCGTGGATCCGCCACCGCGAGTTCCGAACGATTCCCCCCGACCGCCGGGTGAAGGATCGACGCCGCCGCCTCGAGAGGCGACGAACGCCGGCGCGCGCGGCGCCCGACGCGTCCTTCGCGATCGTCGAGAAGGCCGGTGCCTACTCGCTTGCGCTTTCGAAGAAAGGGCGATTGCGCGGCTCGATCGGAAACTACACGGTCGAGACGACGGACGCCGTCGTTCCTCCCGGTCGCTGGATCTTCGTGAGCCTTAGGTACGACGGCGAGGAGATCGACCTTCGCTCCGAGGGCGTTCCGCGCCGTACGCGGCCGTTCGCGGGAGCTGCCGGACTAACGGGCCTCGGATCGATCGCCGGTGCGCGCTCCGAAGCGTCGAGCTCAACGCAGCCGGCTCGCGCGAGTGCGAAGTCGAAAGTCCCCAGCTTCGCCCCCGTCACGAGCGCTCCGCTGACGATTTCTTCGGCCACCTCTCCGTTCAACGGCGAAATCGACGAAGTGCGCGTGGCTGGATCTGTCGAGCCGGTCGAGTTCACGTGGTCGGATGGCGAGCTCATCCTCGGGTGGAAGAAGGTGATTCGGTTCGATCGGCGCGGCCACCTCGACGGGCGGAGTCACGACGGCGAGGTGCGGCTTGTTCTCGTCGAGCTGCCCGACTTCGCATCACGCGGCACAAGCACGTCGGTGGTCGACTTCGGGGGAACGTTCGACGATTGGCGCGCACGATGGAAGGAGCCGCCGCCGGACCTCACCGAAGAAAACGAGGAGAGGAAGTTGCTCGCGGTGTACGCGAGCGCGCGGAAGATCGCGATCTCGATCGGACGGCTGGGCACGATTCGCTGGGAGGAGCTCGAGCCATGAACCGTGCGTGCTGCGAGGAACGACAAGTCTCGCCGGCGGAACGAGAGAGCTTCGACGCGCGCGGCGTAGCGCTCATCATGGTCCTTCTCGTCCTCACGACACTCGCCTTGCTCGGCGTTCCCTTCGTCGTTTCGATGACCCTTCAAGACCGTGAGAGCCATCACTTCGCGGGACGAGTGAGCGCGCGGCTCGCGGCCGAGGCGGCGAGGAATCACGCGATCGCAAAGCTGCAGAACACTGTCTACTCGGTGGAATGGGAGCGAGAAGCGAACGCGCTCGAGCCCGAGCGCCCGAAGGGCAGTCGAAAGCGCGGCACGACGGTCGGCCGGCGCCGGTTCGGAGCGGAGTCGAAGCTCGGCTCGCTCGATCGAGTGCGGAGAAACGTCGTCCGCGGCGATCTCGGGGAAACGAAGCGCCGGCTGAGCGACGGCCTCCGCCGCGCCGCGAGACTGCGGGGCGACGACGAGACCAACGAGAACCCGAACGCGCTCCCCGAATACATGCGGCTCTCCGAGAAGGGGCCGTCGGAGCGCGAGGTCGACTCGTCATCGGAGATCGAAACCGAACTGCCGGAGAAGATCCCGCTCCCGGCGCGAGCCGAGAGCACCAAGGGACCTGCGGCAAAAAAACCTGCGAGTACTCGCACGACCGTCGGCCCGAGTCCGGCGGCGACCGTTAGCCTGCGCGGAGGCGTGTACGCCGACGCACGCGTGACGGACGAACAAGGGAAGATCAATGTCAACACGGCGCCGCCGCCGGTCATCGCCGGCGTACTCGGCGTCTCGGAGCTCGCGTACGAGCTCGGGCCGGAGGAGACCCGCCTTTCGCTCGTCGACGCGAGTGAGTTCCGCGGCGACCACGACGCCAAATCGATCGACGGAGCCGTCGTCCTCTGGGATCCAGGGGGCGGTGGGATGGAGGTCGTGACCTATCGGCGAAAGATCGGTACGCGACTCGAGGATTGCTTCCGCGGTGCGTTTTTCTCGCTTCCCTTCCGCCGGGGTCGGTTCCGTGAAGGCACGATGGTGTTCGACCTTCGCGGCTGGAAGATCGCGTACCACCGTCTCTGGGCGCGACGGGAGGGAGGCTTCCATCCGGGTGACCTCACGCGGTTTCGGACGCTCGAGGAGCTGCGCGACATCGCGAACTGGCAGGTCGCGTCGCTCTTCTTGGGTCGTTTCAGCGGTCGCGGTCTCACCGCCGCGTTTCTTCGCGAGAACGGCATCAACGTCAAGAAGGTGAGTGAGCTCGGACTCGACCCCTTTCTCTTCGTCGACGAGGTCGAGACGGACGATCGAGAACGCAAGGCACGGCTTCGGACGGCGGAGCGAGAGCTCAGGCGGCTTCGATTCTCGGCGAATCTGGTGAAGCGACTGAAGAAAGCTCGCGGCGGCGACGTCGTCGTCGAGCTCGCGGCGCGACTGACCGGCGCGACAAGTGAAGACGTGAAGACGCTCGAGAAGGCCGTTGAACAATCACTTGCCGGCGGGAAACGCCAAGTGCCGAAATTTCCGCGCGGCTACGTCCGACGCTGCCTCGAAGATCTCGCCGCCGCATACAACACCGAGGGCATCGAAACGCTCCTTCCCGGCGACGTCGAGCGGCTCCGTCCGTACCTCACTTGCCACTCGTGGGTACCGGTCACGTGGTCCGAGGGACAAGCCCTCCTCAGTGACCTCGTCGCCGGCGGAGACCAGGACGCACGCCTTCCGCGTGCGAGCGAATTCAACGCCGGAACGATCGTTCGCATTCGCAGCCGGAAGGATCCGACTTACCTCGAGTTCAATGAAGTGAGCTCGAGTGGGCCGAATGGCATCACCCTCGCGTTTCCGGTTCGTCGCACGCTGCGGGCGTACGACGCGTATCTGCAGGCGCTTCAGCGCCACCCGGTGAACGTAAACACGGCTTCTCGGCGCGTCCTTCGGGCTGCGCTCGCGGGGTTGAAAGGAGAAGACAAGAAGGCCCGCGTCACGCTCTACGAAGCCGACGGAATCGCCGGACGGATCGTCGGCGCGCGGCCGCTCGACGGTTTCGCCGCCCTCTATCGGCTTTTCGACGAGGCCGGGGAGAACGACGACGCGCTCGACGACGAGGATGTCAAAGTCCTCCTCACGAACGCAGTCCAGCCAACGCACGCTTCGCTCCGGGCGTCCTCGATCGGGTTCACGTTTCGAACGGGGGACGTCTACTCGATCGACTCCCGGGCCGTGGTCCGCGCGCCGAGCGGACGATCGGTGGCTCAGGTTCAGTTCCGAGATCTGTGGGAGGCGTCCGCACCCGGCACTCGCTCGATCGGGCTCCTCACGCAGAGGGATTTCAGCGAAGGAAGCTACCTCGTCGACCCGCTCCTCGGCGGGCGATTTCCCGATTTTCATCACCGGTTCCTCCTCGCGTTCAGCGGAACGAGAGGGCGGTGGCTCGATTCGCGTCCGCTGGTTCTTCACCGGGCGCCGCGGCACTTTGCCGCCGGGGACTTGGGTAGCCTGCGGCTTCTTCACTCAGAGAGTGTGGAGGGACCGCCCGGGTTCGTCATCGATCGGATCCAGCACTTCCGGGACACCTACGACGGCCTCGAGCTCGAGGCGGGCGAGCCGTACGCGATCGCGTTCGGCGCCGGTACGAGCGATCTTTCGACCGTTCCCGCGGGGATCGAGTTTTGGCTCCGCATGTCCACCTACCCGACCGAGCGCTCCGTCGACGGTCACATGGTGCTCTTCTCGACGGGGGACGATCCCGAGCGGAACCGCATCGCCCTCCTCTACGATCAACGTCGCGGCGCGTTTCTTCTTCGAGTCTACGACGCTTCGCTTCCCGACCCGTCGATGCGGAGTGTCCGCGACGGAGGACCGTACCTGGAGATCTCCGCGTTCCGGCCACTCGAACTCGAGACGTGGTACCAGATCCGCGCGGTCTGGGACGGGACCTACGGTGGTGGGTGTCAGCTTTTCATCGACGGAGTGCCCGCGGGCGAAAACAACCTCTCGGCCGAGCTGATCAGCGCGATCCCCGCGCCGGGCGAGCGCGACGCGCGGGCGACGTCGCTCGCGGTTCGCAACGGCGAGCGCTTTCCGCGCGAGGGGGCCGTCGTCCTCGGGGGCGAGATCTTCGAGTACGTACGAAGCGGAAACTCGCTTCAGATTCGGCGCGAGCCGAAGTCTTCGTGGCAGCTCCAGCCCGACAAGCTGAACGACGCGATCCCCGCGCTCGGAAACCGGGCGCCGCGGCTCTGGTACCGCGATCTCGATGCGGTGAAGATCGGTCCCGGCGGCGGGCGAATTCCGGCGCCACCGGACGAAGACCGTCCGCGCGGGAGCGGGGGCACGGGCGGTAGCGGCGGGACCGGAGGACGGGGGAAGCGCGAGGGCGAGCCGTCCCTCACGGCGAAGGCACTCGGGCAGACGGTACCTCCCGGCGGAGGGGGAGCGGGACCCCGCGGTCCCGGAGGAACCGGGCCCGGCGGCGGCCTACCCGGCGGCGGGGGGCCGGGGGCCACACTTCCCCTCGATCGAGTCGACGTCATGCGAGGTCCGTGGAACCGGCGCGGATCGACCGGTGCGGCGCACGGCGCCGGGACGCAGGTGTCCCTCCACGGTTACTCTCTCAAAATCCGGCGTAAGCTCCGCCGATCGAACGGCGAAGAAGCCCAGACGGACGGACTGGTCTGGGGGCGCGGAGGGCGTCAGCTCGGCGACCCGCTCCCCGCGTTCCATTTCCCTCCTGGCACGCACACGATCCTTCACTACGAGATCGGACCCGGTGAGGTGGGGCCGAGCCAAGAGCGATATCTGATTCCGCTCTTTCACCTCGACGACGCCGCGGGGTTTTGGGACGACTCGTTTCTCGGTGGATACGGCTCGAGCCACGCGATGGGCAATCTGAGCGTCGCGCTTCCGGGAGCGGCCGGGCGCGTCGCCTCGGACTACTACCAGAGCCGGGGAATCGTGCTCGTGTCGAACGTCCCGGAGTTCGAGTTCGAGATCGTGGGGAACGGCAGTGCGATCATGACTTGGAGCTCGAGCGGATCGTTCCCGCTCTTCTATGAGAAGGTGCCGCTTCCGCCTCAGTACGCACAGGCACTCGGCGCTGATCCGCAGGTGCAAGTGAACGGCTCCATCATGGCGCTCAAGATCGTCGGCGGGTATGCGGGAAGTCAAGCCGACGGCACCGGCGCGACGGCGTACGACCGCATCCTCACGAAGACCTGGCAGGCGGTTCAGGAAGCGGAGAAGTTCCTCGCGCAGTTTCCCGGGCAGTCGGGAAAGCTGCGTTGGCGTTTCGGTTACCCCGTGGTCCAGCGGAGCCTGATGGCTGACGGCTCGATTTCCGACCGCTACCCGCCGACCGGGATCCTTGAGCTGCGCGGAACGCCTGCGCCGTGGGAAACGTGGCGACGGGGGTCAGCGGGGCAGTCGGTGTTCGGCCGGCACCCGGAAGATGTCGTCGAATGGATTCGGTACGTCGACATCACGCCGCATCCGAGCGGCGGAGAGCTCTTCGTCGGGCGTATTTCGCGCCGTAGCAACTTTCGCGGCTATCCCGAACGCGATCTCGAGCTGAAGCGGCAGCTCGATCACGAACGAAGCGAGCCGCTGCGACTCGTCATGGAGCTCTCCGAGGGCGGCGCCGGTTACGGCGACTACGTCACGATCGCGACGAACGATCCGCTCAAGTACGAACCGAAAATCTACCGCGTGTTCAAATCGTTCGAGCACACCGACGGCAGATTCTTCGTCTCGCTCTACGAGACGAACTCAGCCGGTCAAGACATTCCGTCCGCGATCCAGGCGTTTCGCTACGACTACACCGCCGAAGAGAATCCGCGGCTGGTTAAGTTCCCTTCGTGGACCCTACCTCAGATCGGGACGGGGACACTCACGTTTTTCTCCGAAGGGCAGGCGGCTTCTTCGTCGATTCGTCGCCGAACGGGCAGCAGTGTCCGCAATCGTCGCCAGCGGCGGAGCGAGGACGAGCCGACGGGAATCACGATCGACGAGATCAAGCGTTACTACAATCCTAGCGTGCCGTCGAGCCAGGCCGGCGGTTCGAGCGTTCGTTTCGTCGTGGCGCCGCTTCCGCTCCGGCTGGAGCGATCCGGCAGCAACCGGGCGATGGTCTCGGGATCGATTCCCGCGGGAAAGGCGATCACTCCATCGAGTCCGCTCGAGGTGCTCGTTGTCTCGCGGAGCACGGGAGGCGTCGTTCTGTTCGCCCAAGGCCAGAAGGAGGGCCTCCTTCGCATCGGCGACGAGCTCTTCTACTGGGAAGATCCGCGCGGCGATGGCGGCGAAGGGACGACTCAGGGAGTCGGAGGGCAGGGAGGTCAAGGGGGCCAGGGCGGGCAGGCCGGAGGGGGACGACTCACCGGGATTCGTCGCCCGACGAGCAACCCGAATCAAAACCAGAATCAGCAGAACACGATTCAGCTCTACCGGAACGAACGCGACCCGCTGGCGCGTATGCTCGTGATCCCGCGAGTCACGGCATCGGTGAGTGGTCACTTCGAGCCGGAGGGATTTGCGCGGATTCAAGGCAATGACGCGGAGATCTCGCGCTTTTACGAGACGTTCTACTACAACCGATTTGGTGGGGGGAGCTTTTCGAATTGCCTCGGCGGGCAGTTCAACACTCCGCTCCTTCTTCAGAGCTCGAAGCTCCATCGCGGCGCGCCCATCGTCAACGTCACGCGGCGGATCCGCCTCGTCGCGCGGAGTCTTCTCGGCACCGAGCGCCGCACGCACTCGCTCGGGGACGCGGTGTCCTTCGTCCCCTACGTCCGTGCGAGCCCGATCAGCGGCCCGATGACGCACGATGGAATTCGACTGAAGCGCGCGGAGCTGTTTCCCTCCCCGGGCTACCTCATTCTCGATGGCGGGCACCCGACCGCGCCCTGGGAGATCGCGGCTCATCTCGGGGCGCGAGGCGAGGGAGTGCTCGCGCGACCGCGCAGCGAGACGGGTGAAGGGATCTTCCGCGCCGCCTTCGGTACGCCGCAGCGTCCCCTCTCCCGCGACCACATCGCGATCGAGCTCCCCTTTCGCTATCCCGACCGCTACCAAGGTGGGATCGACAGCGAGGAGCTCGCGTACTTGCAGAAGAGTTACCGCATCCCGGGGGCGCGTTGGCGCGCGCTCGAATGGCGGGAGCGAGAAACGGACCTGCGCGACCGTCTCGTCGACCTCGTCGTCGTCGCTCGCTTCGACGGCGCGCCCGAGTGGGACGCGGAGATCACGAACGAACCGGGCGGACTCTATCTCTTCGAGGACAAGAGCCGGAGTCGCCGGGAAGACCCTCGCTTCGAGCTCGACCGCTTCGCCGACGAGATGGAGATTCGCGTCTACTTCCGGTACCGCCCCGGGGCCTACCGCCGAGTGAACGAGGACGTGTGGTCGAACGATTGGAAACAGACTCCGATCCTCGATTTCCTCAAGATCGAGTACGAGAAGGCAGGAACGAATTTGCGCCATGAGATCCTTCCCTTCTGACGCCGCCGCCGCGCGGCGGCGGAGGAGCGATCTCGGCGACCAGCGAAGCTTGGCGTGGTCGACTCCCGACGGCTCGACGTCGCAGCGGCTGCCTGGCTGCCGTTCGGCCGGTTACACGCTCATGGAGATCATCGTCGCGACGGGGCTCCTCGTCGCGCTCGGCGGGGGACTTGTGACTCTGCTCCGGGAGGGCGTGGGGATTTGGGAAACCGCGAGTGAGCGAGGCCGCGTGTACGAGGAGGCGCGGGCGGTGCTCGACCTCATCACCGAGGACCTTCGGTCGACGGCGATTCGCGCGCACAGCTCGGCGGACGATTCGTGGATACGCTTCCTCGCGGATGCGGTTTCGCCCGAAACTCACGGCAAGCAGAAGTCGGAGTTCCGTGCCGTGCAGCGCCTTCGCTTCGTGCGGACGACAGGCGGTGAGATGGCCGACCCGATTCTCCGTCACGGAGGGAAGAAGCTCGCATCGCGCACTCCGCTTTACTACGACGGGTCGCCGCTCTCGGGGGCCGCGGAATCCGGACTTCTTCGTCCGGCGGCCGGGACGATGGAAGTTCTCTACATGCTCGATCCGCGTCAGGATTCACGCACTTTGTGGCGTGCGGTGCGAGCGCCGGTCGGAGGGGCGGACTCTCTCTTCATCGACGCCAACGTCGCTCCCCCGCTAAAGGCCGTTACGCCGCCGAAGGCTCCGGCGAAACCCGCGGGCAGCGCAGCGACGAGCGCGACGGATCCCACGGCCAAGACGACGGCCCCGCCGCCCGCGCCGCCGCCGTTCTACTTGAGCCGCTTCGCGACGCCGGTCTCGGAACAGGTCCTCTATGTCGGCTTTCGTTTCTGGACTCGCAGCACGACGACGTGGGCGGAAACGGAGAGCACGAGCGCTCGAGCCGCGACCGTAGCCGTGGGGCCGAGCTGGTACTGGGACTCGACTCGCGCGCTTCTTCGACCGAAGTCGAGAACGCGAACGACGAGGACGGGATCCGTCGAGGACGCGAGCGACGACGTCTTTCCGGAGTTCGTCGAGGTCACGCTCGCCCTCGAGCCGAAGGAAGAGGTGCTCGGCCCTCGGCTCACGGCGCCGATGACGGCACAAGATTCGACGATTCAGCTGTCGACGCCGCTCGATCTCCCGGAACGCGCCGGCGGAAACTACGTCCTCGTGGGGAACGAGTGGATCGCGGTCGAGCGCCTGTCGGGATCGACCCTCGCAGTGCGGAAAGGCGGACGCGGCGTGCGCGGCTCCACGCCATCGGCGCATTCGCGCGGGACCCGCGTCCGGAGCGGGATCGAGTTCCGGCGAGTGGTCGCCATTCCGAGCTACCGCACTGGGTCGGAGCCGCCGAAATCGACGCGACGCACGCTGCGAAAGCGAGGACGGGGACGATGATCGCCGTGACGCGTCGATTCGGAGGTTTCACCGGGTCACAGGGCTTCTCGCTTCTCGAAGTGCTGATCGCCATGTTCGTGCTCTCGGTCGGAGCGGCGAGTGTGATCTCGCTCTTCGCCGCCGGCTCGTCGACGCACCGCCGCTCCGTCGATCGTACGCGCGCGGCACTCGTCGCGGAGCAGGTCATCGCCGAGGCTGCGATCGCCTATGTCCCGGGCCGCACGGCGGCCGAGATTCCGGGAGTCGTTCAAGGCCGGCTCCCCGCCGTGATCGACGGCTACCGATTCGACCTGACGGTAGCGCATCCCCAGGGAAAAGAGTGGCAGCCGTCCGAGCTCGTCGTCCACGTCGCCGTGCGCTGGCAGGAGAGTGGTCAAGCGCGAGCCGAGACGTTCACGACGATCCTCCTTCCGCGCGCGCCGGCGATTCGCTGAGGGGATCGACTATCTCGTTCGAGCCTCGGGCATGGGGCCGGCGCGCGCCAGCACCATCTCGAGCCCCGCCTTGGGATCGCCTCCCCTCTTCATCCCGCGATCTGCGTCGTAGAGCGCTTCCAGAATCTGCGCGATTCGAGCGCCGGGAGTCGCGCGCAACTGACGCTCGAATCGCCCGAGAAACGGACGCTGGACGAGACCCTCCCGGAGCCAGTCGTCGGAGCTCGCACCGCGACGGTGCATCTCCTGCGCCCGGCGGAGGCCGCGGAGTCGGGGGACGATCGCTCCGATGAAGAGCTGCGCGACTCCCATGGGATCCGTGGACTTCGCGCCGCGCGGACCGGACGAGTAACCGTGGGTGAACAGCCGCTCGGCTTCGGCGAGCGCCTCGCTTCTTCGTCCCTCGAGAAAGAGATCGATGAGGTGGAACACCGAGCTGTCGTGCGCGTCGGCGGTGATCGCGAGAATGTCCGCTTCCTTCACTTCTGGATCGCCCCGCGCCGTGGTCAGGGTAACGAACTTTTCGAGCTCTTCGTCGAGAACCGAGAGATCCGTGCCCGCTCGCTCGTGGAGCACGAACGCCGTTCGGAGGTCGAGCTCGAGGCCCCTCGACCGCGCTTCGGCAACGATCCAACGCGACAGCTCGCTGTCCCACGCTGGCGTCCGAGAGTCCCACGGCGGCGGCCGGTCGTAGGGCTGCGCGCAGTCGACGATCCAGCCGAAACGACCGATCGCCTTCGTGATCTTTCGCCTGCCGTCGAGCTTTCCCGCGACGAGGGCGACAAGATACCCGCCCGAGAAACCGGTCTCGAGGAAGGGCGAGAGGAGATCGCCGTGGGCGGAGAGAAACGCGCCGGCGTCTTCGAGAACGACGACACGGTAGGGCGAAAAAAAGGACGGCGTGCGCAGCTCGTCGAGGACCTGCGCCGGGGGAAGCGTCGAGAGCTCTCGGTCGTTCGCCGGCCCGCGAAACTGCGAGACGACCCGCTCGCTCGCATCGCCGAATACGGTCTCGGTGAATCGCGCGACCACTCTCTTCTTGAGAAACGCGCAGCCACCCGTTAGAGCGACCACCGGCGGGAGAGGGTTCCAGCGCTTCTTCGCCATCAGCGCGGTGTACGCGATGCCAGCCGACTGCGCGCGGGAGGACGAGCGCTTCGCCATCGCCTTACCTCGAAACTGGCCCGGCCTGCCGTGGCCTCGGGCACAGCCTCGTTCCTCGAGGTCGTCCCCGGCGACTCTCGCACTCTCGCGCCAGCTGAATCATGACCCGACTCGAGCTCACGCCCGGGCGTAGAGTTGATGGACGACTTGGATGCACGTCTCGGCGATGAGCGTCAGGCCGAGCGACTCTGCACGCGCGATCGCCGCGGGTGACGACACTCCGAGTTGAAGCCACACCGGGCCGAGTCCGAGCTCCGCCGCCTCTTCGAGGAGTGCCGGAACAGCTTCGGGGCGGCGGAAGACGAGAACGAGGTCGATCTCGGCACGGACGTCATCCGGAATATCGCTCAGGGAATCGTAGCACGGGGCGTCGAGGACGCGGTCGAGCGACGGATGAACGCCGACGATGCGTTTTCCGGCCGACTGAAGGTAGGCGCTCACCCGATGGGAGTCACGCTCGGGTCGAGGGGAAATCCCCACGACCGCGATGGTCGTCGCTTCCGCCGCGATCGAACGGATCACCGCCGGATCTTCGATGAGAGGCATCTACTGAATCTCCTCGAGATAGCGCAGGACGAGATGCTCATCGTCGACCGTACGCAGGCGCTCCACCGCGTCGGGTTGGAGGAGGAACTTAGCGAGGCTCTTGTAGACTCGAAGGTAGGTGCGGTCGTCGTACGGAGGCGCGATCATCGCGAAAAAAAGATGGACGGGTTCGTCGTCGGGAGCGCCGAACGGGAGCCCTTCGGTCGATCGGGCGAAGGCCATCACGAACGACTTCGCTTGGAGCGTCCGCAGATGAGGGAGGGCGATTCCGCCCCCGAGCGCCGTCGGTGCTTTCTTCTCGCGATCGTAGAGCTCGCGGGTGAGCTTCCGCGGGTTGGCGACCGCCCCGGTTGCCTCGAACAGCGTCGTGAGCTCCGCGGCGACACTCTCACGGATCCGATTGAGGTTCCGTTTGTCGGTCTCGTCGAAGTCGTCCGAATCGCCGTCGTTCGTGTTTCGGTCGCCCGGAATCGCTCGCGTTTCGAGCTCCAAACATACGGATTCCGGTCGCAGGAATCGCCGCAGCTTCACGAAAGGATGTCCATCGTCACCAAGACTCTCGAACCGCCCCCCGAAGTGCGGGGACGGGGATCCGACGTCCACCGCGGGAGACTCACCCCGGTGCCGGCGTATCCTATCCGACGACCCGGGGCGAAGAAAGAGAACGGGAGTCGGTCGCTGCCGTTCCGGTCGCGGCCTCGGTGGCCTCGCCTTGATCCCCATCGGCGCCGGTGCTATAAGGGCCGGATCCGGTGGAGGCCACGTCTCCGCCGATGCCGAGGCCCCGTAGCTCAGCTGAATAGAGCGTCTGCCTCCGAAGCAGAAGGTCGCAGGTTTGAATCCTGCCGGGGTCACCACCGGAGGGACTCGCGGCGTGCGCTCGCGAGTCCGTTTTTGTATTCGCACCGACGCGTCGTGCGCCGAATCGGGGCGGTCGCGACGGCGACGACGGTGGCGGCGGGTCGACGCGCACGGATCCTTCGAGTACGGATCGCATGATCGACACCTCTTGGAAGGACCGGGACGAGGTCCGCCTCTACTCGGGCTCGCGCCGTCTCGGGGACGCTCTTCTCGCGACGACGGTCGCGCGCGAGATCAAGAAACTGCGACCCGACATTCGCGTCGTCGTCGAGAGTCACTGGCCGCAGATTTTCTTCAACAATCGCGACGTCGACGCGACCTTTCCCGCCGGCAACAAGGCACAGCGGAGCGCGATCGTTCTCCGCTACGACGATCCTTGGCCGCCGACGGACACGCGCCACGTTCTCGAAATCCTCTGCGCGCGGCTCGGCATCGAAGACCCGGATCTTTCGCCGTACTACTATCCGTCGCCGGAGGAGCGAGCGAAGGCGCGCCTCATCCGGCCACCGAGCTCGCGTCCTTTGCTCGTCGTCCATCCGTTCAGCGGATTCTTCGCCGCACGCTCCAAGCAGTGGGATTTTCGCCACTGGAAGCGATACCTCGAATCGCTACCGCCGGAAATCGAGACCGTGCGCTTCGGCGAAGTCGAAGATCCCGCGACACCGACCGAGCGTCCGAGCCACCGCGAGATCGTCGGTATGGACGTCCGACTCGCTGCAGCGATTTTGCAGAGTGCGGACGCGTTCGTCGGTCAGGATTCCGGCCTCGCTCACCTCGCAACCGCGCTCGGAGTCCCGAGCGTCGTTCTCTTCACCGGATACGTGTCGCCCGCGATGTTCGGTTACGAGCAGAACGTCAATCTCGTTCCGGAGCTACCGTACGCGCCCTGCTGGGAGAAGGACGGCTGCCCGCCGTGTAAGGCCGAGATCTGCACGCGAGCGGTCCAGCCGGAAACCGTTCTCGAAAAAACGCTCGGCGTTCTAGAGCGCAGCTTGACGCGGTCGCGGAAGCGGCTGTGGTAGTCGCCGGGCCCCTCTCGACGCGACGAAACTGAGTTCGTCGGCTTCAGCTCGAACTCGGGGAATCGGGAGATTTCGGGTCCGACGGTTCGTCGCCGACACGACGGAAATAGCAGACGTGCGTCGCGCGTCGATTGCCGAAGCGACGCTTACCCGTCGAGACACTCGCGTTCCACGGTGGTCGATCCGCGTGCTGATCGACGAGCGGAACGACGAAGAACTCGACGTTCGGACGCGAGGAGACGCGCCACGGCTCGCCGACGAGCGCGTCGAGCCGCGCGAGGATCGCCCGTCGGCGGAGGAGATTCGCGGCCGGGTTGATCATCGAGGCGCTGCTCCGGACGTTGCGTCCGCGGGTGAGCGCGACGTCGCAGTGGTTCTCCGTGAGGAGACAGAATCCGGTCGGTGTGTCGCCCGAAAGCTGGTCGAGCATCCGGCCGAGCTGGAGGGCCGGGAATTGCTGCGCGTCGAAGTCTTCGAGAAAAAGCGCGAGGAGCCTCGCCTTCCCGGTGTCATCTCGAAGGTGCTGGTCGAGCGCTGCCTGCTGGGCGGGCGAGAGGTTCGCGTCGACGAGCCAGGATTCGAACAGTTCCGGCGAGCGTTCGAGCTTCGCGAGTGCGAGCGCGCGTTCGATCGCCGGCGTGGCCAGGACGGCGAAGGAAACCACCGTGAGCAGCGCTCCGCCAAGAGCGGTGCCGAGAATCCAGCGACGCGTGTGCCGGTGCGCCGCGACGCCGCGGCGATGCTCCTCGGGTTCGACGGACGTCGCACTTCGCGCCCGCGGATCGTCGGCTTGGGTGCGTGGCGGAGGTGCGGGAGTCACGGGCGGCACTCGAGTTAGCGATGGGTTAGCGGTCTCGGGTTCGACTGCCCGTACCTTCGGCTAGACGAACGCGGCCGGGGAGGGCGAGCGATCGACGCGACGGCGCGGAGAAGTCTTCGATCCGGCCCGACGGCCATTCGACCGTCACCCGAGTGAGGGGGGGTGCCGATGACGGGCGGCCGAGCCCGAAGCGCGCGACGAGCTCGGGCTGCGACGCGTAGCTCGATCCGCTGCGAAGAACCCGGGACTGTCGACGATCGCCGGCTTCGATGATAACACGCGCTCCGATCGCCGCTCGATTGGATGCGCCGGAACTGAGCAGCCCGAACGTGATTCTCGCCGCCGGAGGTGAGCGGTTCTCGATGATCTGCGGCGGCGCGTCCATGTTCGAGACGACGATGTCCGGGTCGCCGTCGCCGTCGAGGTCGCCTGTCGCGGCGCCGCGCGACGACGCTTCGAGCGCGAGAGCGGCAACGCCCTCCGAGATCTCCCGGAACGAGCGTCCTTCGTCCTCGTTGAGGAAAAGCTGGTTTCTTTGACGGTAGCCCGGGCTGCCCCGCATCGCGTCGGCCTGCGGGGCCACGTGGCCGTTCGCGACGAAGAGGTCCTCGTCACCGTCGCCGTCGAAATCACAGAAGAGAGTTCCCCAGCCGAGGTAGCGGTAGCTCGCCGCGCCGAGTCGGGCCGGGAAGGTGCCTTCGACGTAATTGGTCCCGGACTCCGCGAGATAGAGCGTGTTCGTGTCATCTTCGAAGTTGGTGACGAAGATGTCCTCTCGGTCAAAGCGCCGCGGAGTCCCCGCCGCGAGTCCCATGCTTCCCTGCTCGACACCGTAGTCGTTGTACGCGAGCCCGAGAAAGAGTCCGCCGTCACGAAACCGCCTGCCGCGTTCGTTGACGAAACAGAAGTTCGCCATCGTGTCGTTCGCGACGAGGACGTCGGGCCAGCCGTCCGTGCCGACATCGATGACGAGCGTTCCGAGTCCGAAGGATGGCGTCACGGCTGAGAATCCCCATCTCTCCGTAACGTCCTCGAACCGGCCCTCGCCGAGATTGCGGTAGACGCGGTCGGGAGCGGGTCGGAGTCCGCCCGGGCCGCAAAAGATCGCCTCTCCCTTGTACACGCAGCGACCCGAGCGGCGGCTTCGGTCGCTGTCGCGCCCCGGGTGCAGGTCGACGTAGTTCGCCACGTAGAGATCGACGTAACCGTCGCGGTCGAAGTCGGCGAAGCTCGCACTCGTGCTCATCGCCCGGTCTTCGACTCCGCGGGGGCTCCGATCGAATGTGCCATCGCCGCGATTGCGATAAAGGACGTTCGGACCCCAGTTCGTCACGTAGAGATCGAGGTGCCCATCGTTGTCGACATCGGCGACGGCCGCCCCGCAGCCCCAACCGGCGCCGTCGGTCCCGCTCTGTCGGCTGACGTCCGTGAATCGCCAGTCGCCGTCGTTTCGGTAGAGCGCGTTCGTCGGAATCGATCGAGGATCGGACAGCGGACCGGATTCCGACCAGGAACGCGAGCCGCCGTTCACGAAGTAGATGTCGAGATCCCCGTCGGAATCGAAATCGAAGAGTGCGACACCGCTACCGTTCACCTCGAAGATCCAGTCCTTTTCGAGCGAGCCGCACTCGTGGACGAACTGAATGCCCGTTCGATCGGGGGTCACGGTGACGAGCTCGATGTCGCCCGCGATCGCGCGCGCTCCGCAACAAGCGACCAGAATGGCGATGGCCGTTGTCGTACTCTTCACACGCCGAGTCCTTTCCCGATTCGACCCGGCCGCGCGCCGAGCCAGAGTTTCTCTTTCGTTCTCGCTCTCATGAGCATTGCTCCGATGCGCGAAACGTGGACCCATTCCGTGCACCGGGGCCACCGAAGGCAGCCATGCTGACCGAACGTTTTTGTGAAAGCGCGCTAGCAGCTCACGTAGCGATCACAACCGAGCGAGCTCTCCGGGTCTTCGTCGGGCCCGCATTCGAGGTGACCGGGTGTCACCGGCGGATCGCCGTCTCCGAAGAGGAAGTTGAGCAGATAGATCGGGTCGGCGACGTTGAACGCGCTGTCTCCGTTCACGTCCATCGCCTCCGGGCAAACCTGGAGCGGCGCGTCACCAAAGAGATGGTTCAGAGACCCGATCGCATCGGCGATGTTCGCAGATCCCGAGTCGTTCGGATCGCCTCGTCTGAAGCGGAGCTCGGTCTCTTCCGTCGTGCCGGACACGCGAACGTTCGTGATCGCCCACCAGCCGGCGGCCGGAGCGCTGCGATAGTGAAACGCGAAGGCGACGCCGTCCTGACCGTCCGCGGCGGGAACGGGAAGGGCGCGCGTGGCAAAGAAGGGCTCCTCCCGGCTGTCGAAAAGGCCACCGCCGGCGTAGGAGAAGAGCGGCCGGTCGAGGAAGGTCTCGCCGCCGTCGACGCTGAGAAGCACCCTCTCGACCGCGGCTTCGGAGGCGAGCACCTCGGAGTCGAAGTGGAGAGTCACGCCGACGACGTCCGAGCAGTCGATCGCCGGAGTGATGAGAAACTCGTCGAAGGGGTTCAGCCCGTCGCACTCGGCGTCGACGAGCGCGAAGCTCTGTCCGATGCGATTGATCCCCTGCTCGCTGATCCCTTCCGGAATCTGGCGAAAACAGAGATCTTCTGCGGCCCATCGACCGTCGTCGCCGTCGGCGTGGATCGACAACCACTCGTCCGGAACGCCGTCCTCGAACGTCTCGTTCGGGAGCACGTCTTCCTCTCCGCCCGGTGGACCGCGCGTCGACACGACGACGTTGTCGATCGCAATCCACCAGTCATCGTCCGGTTCGAACTGGCGGATGCGAACGAGAAACGGCCCTCCCGGCGCGAAGTCCGAAAGGTCGACGTGGAGGCGACCGAAGTACCCGTCGGTGTTCTCGTTCGACGGCTCGGGAACGGCTCCGCCGCGGGCGGGGGCTACGCGACGAAACGCGTTCTCCCACGTCTCCCCCGCGTCGGAGGAGACGTCGATATCGAACACGACGAAGCCATTGTTGTTGAGCTGCGCCGAGCAGTCGAGCTGAAGCCACACCGAATCGACGCCGGTGGCATCGATCGACGGAGTCCAAAGATCGTGCGACATTCCGCTCCCGGTCGAGTCCGTGCCGCCCGACCAGTCCGAGTCAGAGATCATGAAGGCTCCTTGGCTCGGAGTGCCGTCGAGCACGGGGGGATTTGCGCGTCCACCTGGATTCGTCACGGTCCAGCGGGATCCGGTTTCGTTCGGCTCGTTCACTTCGAGAACACGCCAGCCGGCCGCGGTGACGTCCTCGTCCGATTCGAAACAGTCGAAGTTCTCCGCGAAGAGAACTCCATCTCCCGGAACGGCGGCGAAGTATTCCAGCGCGGAGGTGCACGACGAGCCGCCGCTGACGTCGACCTGATAGACGTATTGACCGCCGCGAGGCGAATCTTCGAAGCTCGAGGCTTCGAGCGGCAGGGTTGCGACGACCTCTCCGCCTCGCCGCACGCGCACCGCCTCTCCGGCGAGGTTCGCTCCGGGTTCCCATTCGAGCCGAAGCGCGCCGCCCTGAACGCAGCCGCGAATCTCCGCCGGACAGACGAAAGCGGAGACGGGAGGGGCTTCGCAAGTGAAGTCGACGGCTCCCCCGACGATCGTCTCGAGCGAGTAGGTGATCGTACTGCCGGGTGGTGGGGCCGCGTGAGTGAACGACCGAACTTCCGCGGCGAGCTCTCCACTCAGATCGACGCCGTCCGCTAGGACGCGATAGGCCGCGTCGCCCGGAAGTCCCCGCCACGTCATCGAGATCGAATTCGAGGTCGCGTCGTACGCCTCCACTTCGAACGCTTGAGAAGCGCAGGTTCGAGCATCGATCTCCCCGTCGGCGGAGATCACGACATCGTCGATCGCCACCCACCCGGGAGTCGCGGACGGCGCGTACAAGAATCCGATCGAGACGGTCGACTGCCCTTCTGCCCCCTCGAGGCGAAATGCCCGTTCCGCGTAGAACGGATCCTCGTCTCCCGCGCCGCCGTAGACGCTCGTGTCGAAGGAAAAAATGGGCTCCTCGAACGTGGCGCCGCCGTCGTAGCTGACGGCGACTTCGTACGTCGTCGGCGAGTCCGTGCCGCGGATTTCCTCCTTCCAGCTCACATAGACGGCAGTTGCGTTCGTTGCGTCAACGGCGGGAGAGATCAAACGATCATTCACGATCGCCGTCGAGCAGGCGGGATCGATCAGAGCGAAGTCACCGTGGATCCGGTGCATGCGGCGGCCGTCGTCGCCGTCGGGGAACGTGCCACCGTTGAACGCGATGAGGTTCCGCGTGCAAGCGTCGTTCGAAGTCCAGGAGTTGTCTCCCTCGTTGCCCGGCTCCGAGACGATCGTCCAGGTGGAAGGGATGCCTCCCGTGAACGAGGCACTGAGAAGAGGGACCTCTCCGCCGAGCGGCGGCGGAACGTCGTCGACGAGAACGTTGTCCACCGCGATCCACCACTCGTCGTCCGGCTCGAACTGCCGGATGCGAAAGCGGGCGTTTTCCGTATTCGCGGCCACGGACGAAAGGTCGACGTGGAGTCGCCCGTGAAACCCATTGCAGTTCTCGGTGCTCACGGTCGGAGCGAACGCGGTCCGTGCCGGCGCCACCCGGCGAAAAAGATTCGTCCAAGTCTCGCCGTCGTCGCTCGAGGCGTCGATGTCAAATACGCCGAGTCCGTTGTTATTGAGGATGGCCGTGCAGTCGAAGTGGAGCCAGACGACATCGCTTCCGATGGTATCGAAGGGTGGGCTCCATAGGTCGTGCGACATTCCCGAGCCCTGCTCGTCGGCGCTCCCGGACGCGTCCGAATCGGAGATCATGAACTGCGAGAACTCCCCCGGGATTCCCGAAGCGTCGGGTGGATTCGGGCGAGCACCGATGTTCGTGATGGTCCACTTCGATCCGGTCTCGAGAGGTTCGTTCTCTTCGACGAGCCTCCACTCGCCGATATCTTCGACTTCGAAGTCGTCGAGGTAGGACTCGAAGTCCTCCTCGAGGAAGATCGCTTGCGCGACGAGGGGACTAGACGATACGAACGTAGAGAAGAACACCACGAGGACTTGATCGATACGACTCATGGCCGCGCCCTCCATCCCAACTGAGTACCGAGCCGATCGTGCACTCCGTGCGGCAGCGCGAGCCGCCGGCTGGTCCGTACACCTGTTTCCAGGCTACCTCGTGGGCGCACGGCGAGATCGGGAAATCTCTCCGCTCTCGGCCGCGGCGAGCTGGCGGGCGAGATTCGCGCGGGTCGGTGGCGCGGGACTTCTCGTAGCGGTCGTCGGCTCGAGCTGGAGCTTCGCATTCGGGAGTGGAGACCTCGGCGAGCGGGACGGCTCGGCGCGAGCGAGTGAACGACTGCGCGAGATCGATCGCGAGATCGGCCGCGCGCCGAGCGGGGACGGTCTACTCGAGCTCCGCACGGAGCGGGCACGGCTGCTCCTCGCGCTCGGTCGTTACCCAGAGGCGGAGCGAGACGCGCGCGCCCTGATCGCGAAGAGCGAGTCGCGCGTGCCTCTCCTCACGGCGAACCGCCTCACGCTCGCGGACGCCCTCCGGCGACAGGGCGACGCCGAGACGGCGTCGGGGATCCTCACCGCGCTTCTCGCGGAATCGCCGAGCGATGAAGCCAGGCGCCTCCTCGCGCGGATCTATCTGAGCGAGCGCCGGTACGCAGACGCAGGGGCCGTCGCCGATGAGATCGAGCACGCGCGGAACGACGATCCTCTCGTGCGTTTCGCGCGAGGGGCGCGCGCGGCGAAACACGGACCACCCGAGCTAGCCGTCGACGATCTTCGGGCTGCGGCACGGTCCCCGGAGTGGGAGCGCGCCGCGCGGTTCGAGCTCGCGCTCGCTTGGGGGCGCCTCGGACGCCCGGTCGACGCGCTCCGCGAGCTGGTCACGTTGGCGGAACGCGACCCGTTCGACCTCGAGGTCTGTTACCAAGTTTCGCGCCAACTCGTCCGCAGTCGGCGGGGCGGTTCGATCGAGAAAGCCGCACTCGTCACGCGGTACTTCGAGTTCCTGAAGGAAAGCGCCGGGCCGTCGTCGCGCGCCGAGCACCTCGCTCGAAGCGGAGATCGCGCCGGTGCACTCGCGGAGTCGGCGGCGGCGGCCGAGCGGAGCGGAGACACCGAGCGCGCCGTCCGATTCGCCGTGCGGGCTCTAAGCGCGGCCGGGACGGTCGAAGCGCGAACCGCGGCGGCGCTTCTCCTCGTTCGCTTCGATCTTCTCCACGTTGCTTCGACTCAGGGGGGCGCTGGGATCGACCGAGCGGTTGTCACCGGCGCCGTGGACCGAGCTCGGGCGCGCATCGCCTCGAGCACGCCGCCTCTCGCCGCACTGCGTCTCGCCGTAGCGAGTGCGAAGTGGGAACGACTGGACTCGGCGATCGCACCATTCCTCGCGCCGAAGAGAATCGATCCCGGCAGCGCCGATCGCGCGGCGAAGATCCTCCTTGCTCGCGAGCCGAGGCACGCAGGGGCGCTCCGCCATCTCGCCGAGCGGACTCGAACTCCGGAACTCATCGTCCCGCACCTTCACTTCGTTCGGCGGCTCGCGGATGTCGACCGATCGCCCGATCGGCTCCGCGAGCTCGATCGCGTGCGGGGCTGGTTTCTCGGCGATTGAGGCCCTTCCGCGAAGGGATCAGGCTTGCGCGCGAAGGGGTCAGGCGTCCAGTGATTGCTTCAGAGTCGTCTCGATCGCGTCGAGAAACTCATCCGTCGTGACGAACGATTCGGCCGGGGGCCGCGTCGTCTTGTGAATCGCGACGGCGAGATCCTTTGTCATCGTCCCGCTTTCGATCGTCGACACGCACGCCCGCTCGAGCGTCTTCGCAAACTCGCTGACGGCCGGCGTTCCGTCGAGTCGGCCGCGGTGCGCGAGGCCGCGAGTCCACGCGTAGATGCTCGCGACGGGGTTGGTGCTCGTCGGGTTCCCTTTCTGGTGCTCGCGATAGTGGCGCGTCACTGTTCCGTGCGCAGCCTCCGCCTCGATCGTCTCACCGTCGGGACACATGAGGACCGAAGTCATGAGACCGAGAGAGCCGAAGCCCTGCGCGACCGTGTCCGACTGCACGTCGCCATCGTAGTTCTTGCACGCCCAGACGATGCCGCCGTCCCACTTGAGCACTTGTGCGACCATGTCGTCGATCAAGCGGTGCTCGTAAGTGATCCCCGCCGCGGAGAACCGGTCGGCAAACTCGCGTTCGAACACCTCGGCGAAGATGTCGCGGAACCGGCCGTCGTAGGTTTTGAGGATCGTGTTCTTCGTGCTCAGGTAGACGGGGTAGCCTTCCTGAAGACCGTAGTTCATGCAGGACCGCGCAAAGTCCGCGATCGACGCGTCGGTGTTGTACATTCCGAGCGCGACGCCGGGGCCGTCGAACTCGTGAATCGTCCAGTCGCTCGCGTCGCCGCCAGTCGGCTCGTACACGAGTCGCAGCTTCCCGGGGCCGGGTACGCGGATGTCGGTCGCGCGGTACTGATCCGCGTGCGCGTGACGGCCGACGACGATCGGCTTCTTCCACGCGGGGACGAGCCGCGGCACGTTCGTGCAGAGAATCGGCGCGCGAAACACCGTCCCCCCGAGAAAGTTTCGAATCGTGCCGTTCGGACTCCTCCACATCTTCTTCAGTCCGAATTCTTCGACCCGGTCTTCGTCCGGAGTGATGGTGGCGCATTTCACGCCGACCTTGTGCTCGCGGATCGCCTTTGCGGCGTCGAGAGTGATCTCGTCCTCCGTCTCGTCCCGCTTCTGAATCGAGAGGTCGAAGTAGCGGAGATCGATCTCGAGAAACGGAAGGAGAAGCTTCGCTTTGATCTTCTCCCAGATGATGCGGGTCATCTCGTCGCCGTCGAGCTCGACGACAGGGCCCGAGACGCGGATTTTGCTCATGTCGGTACTCTCTCCGGCGGCGCGGTGGAATCCGGTGAACAGCCCGGGCTCCGTCGACGAAAGCCCGCGATTGTAGCGACGCCCTCGGAGAGGGGCAAGCGGAGGGGGCGAGTGGAGCCCGAGAAGGCCCCGATTCGGGCCGCATGAGTCCCTGTCCGCGGGGATCACGGACGGTGAACGTGAGTCCATGAACGCCGCGTCGTCCCGAAGGGACGGTGGGGCTGAAGTCGACAGGAGCGCACGTGACCGCGACGCGAGTCGGAGGCTCTCGCGTCGCGGACACGGGGCGATCGACCTTAAGACGCCGCGGCGAAGTCGTTGGGTGCGTCCTCCGCTTCGCTCGCCGTCTCCGGAGAAGGTTCGTCGACGCGGAAGGCGAGCTCACCGTCTCCGGCGTCGACGTGGACGGTCGCGCCTTCGAGCACCTCGCCGGCGATGATCCGTCGGCTAAGCGGCGTCTCGATGTGTTTCTGAATGAACCGCTTGACCGGCCTTGCGCCGAACGCGGGCTCGTAGGCCGTCTCGGCGATCCAGCGAAGGGCAGCGTCGGTCGCCTCGAGGGTGATCCGCTGTTCGGCGAGTCGGGCTCCGAGGATCTGGAGCTGGAGAGCGACGATCCGCGTGAGCTCCTCGGTCGTGAGCGAGCGAAAGAGCACCGTCTCGTCGATGCGATTGAGAAACTCCGGTCGGAACGCGCTGCGGAGGAGCTCGAAGATCTTTCGCCGGAGCCCTTCGGGAATGTTCCCGTCCGCGTCGACTCCTTCGAGGAGCTCCGTGCCGCCGAGGTTCGACGTCATGATGACAACCGTGTTCTTGAAGTCGACCGTGCGTCCCTTGCTGTCCGTGAGGCGACCGTCGTCGAGCAACTGAAGAAGGACGTTGAACACGTCCGGATGCGCCTTCTCGATTTCGTCGAAGAGGAGCACGGCGTACGGTTTTCGGCGTACCGCTTCGGTGAGTTGACCGCCTTCGTCGTGGCCGATGTACCCGGGCGGGGCACCGATCAAGCGCGAGACGGAGTGCTTTTCCATGTACTCGCTCATGTCGAGACGAACGACGTTGTCCTCGCTGTCGAAGAGTGACTCGGCGAGGGTCTTCGCGAGCTCGGTCTTCCCGACTCCGGTCGGACCGAGAAAGAGAAACGATCCGATCGGCCGCCGCGGATCCTTGAGCCCCGAGCGAGCCCGGAGCACCGCGTCAGCGACCGCGTCGACCGCTTCGTCTTGTCCGACAACGCGGCCGTGAAGAATCTCGGAGAGGCGGAGCAACTTTTCGCGCTCGCTCTCGAGGAGGCGATCGACGGGGATCCCGGTCCAGCGGGCGATGATCTCCGCGATTTCTTCGGGCGTGACCTCTTCCTTGACGAGGGACGACTCCGAACGATTCTCCGCAACGGCGGCTTCGCGCTCCGCGAGTCGGCGCTCGAGCTCCCCGAGCGTTCCGTACTTGAGCTCGGCCGCGCGATTGAGGTCGTACTCCCGCTCGGCCTTCTCGACCTCGACGCGGGTCGCGTCGATCTCCTCACGGATCGCTTTCAGCTCGCCGATCTCCGCCTTTTCCTTCTCCCACTGGGCGCGGAGCGCGTCGACCTGCGTCTTCAGGTCCGCGATCTCGGCTTCGACTTTTTTTCGGCGCTCCTTCGACGCGCGGTCCTTCTCGCGCTTGAGCGCCTCGCGCTCGATCTCGAGCTGAAGCTGACGTCGAGTCAATGTGTCGAGCTCGGTCGGCATGCTGTCGATCTCGGTGCGGATCGCCGCGGCGGCCTCGTCGATGAGGTCGATCGCTTTGTCGGGGAGGAAGCGATCGGAGATGTAGCGGTGCGATAGCGTCGCGGCGGAGACGAGCGCGGAGTCCTGGATGCGCACACCGTGGTGGACTTCGAATCGCTCTTTGAGTCCACGCAGGATCGAGATCGTATCTTCGACGCTCGGCTGGTCGAGTGTGACCGGCTGAAAACGGCGCTCGAGCGCGGCGTCCTTCTCGATGTGCTGGCGGTACTCGTCGAGGGTCGTCGCACCGATGCAGTGGAGCTCACCGCGCGCGAGCATGGGCTTGAGGAGGTTCCCGGCGTCCATTGCGCCTTCCGACTTCCCGGCACCGACGATCGTGTGGAGCTCGTCGATGAAGAGAAGGATGCGCCCGTCACTCTTCTCGATTTCCTTGAGAACGGCCTTTAGGCGTTCTTCGAACTCGCCGCGGTACTTCGCCCCGGCGACGAGAGAGCCCATGTCGAGCGCGAAGATCGTCTTGTCCTTCAGCCCTTCCGGCACGTCGCCGCGGACGATGCGCTGCGCGAGGCCCTCGACGGCGGCCGTCTTTCCGACGCCGGGTTCGCCGATCAGAACCGGGTTGTTCTTCGTGCGGCGCGAGAGGATCCGCACGATGCGGCGGATCTCTTCGTCCCGCCCGATCACGGGGTCGATTTTTCCCTGACGGGCAAGCTGGACGAGGTCGCGGCCGTAACGCTCGAGCGCCTCGTAGGTCGCCTCGGGGTCGGGCGTCGTGACGTGCTGGTGGCCGCGAATCTGCTTCAGCGCCTCGCGCACCGCGGCCGCGTGGACGCCCGCTGCGCCGAGGAGCTTTGCCGCCGTGCTGCCTTTGCCGTCTTCGAGGATTCCGAGGAGGAGATGCTCGACGCTCACGTACTGGTCACCGAAGGACTTCGCGCACTTCTCCGCCGACCGGAGCGCCCGCGCGAGTTCAGCACTCATTCCGAGCTGCGTCTGCCCGGAAGATTGGGGCAGCTTCGCGAGGTGCTCGGCGAGTCCGGAGCGGAGGTCGGCCAGCGGTGCATCTACGTGCTGGAGGACGCGCGAGGCCAGACCCTCGTGATCCTCGAGCAGGGCCGCGAGGAGGTGTTCGACCTCGAGCTGCGGGTGACCCCGGTCCGTCGCCGAACCGATCGCGGACTGGATAGCTTCCTGAGACTTAGTGGTGTAGTTCTGCAGATTCATGCCTTCACCTCCGTTGCGGGATTCGGTTGGGAAGTAGAATCGCAATCTGCGTGCCACGAGATCGGAAGCTATAAACCCCTTAAATTTAAGAAGATAGGTGAGTGGCGAGAAGAGTGGGGCTGCCGATGTGGCAGTTCTGGTTCGCGCGGAGAGCCTGGGCTTGAGGGTGGGAGCCATATTGGCAGTCGAGCGGCCGCACGCGGGGCAGGTGCGGAAGCCGGGGCCCGCGGTTGCGGCCGCCAACGGGTTGGGACCGATCGACGCCTCAGGGTCGTCGATCAGAGCTCTTTGACCTCGGCGGCGAGGTTCGAGAGCGACGCCTTCGCGTCGCCGAAGAGCATGCGCGTATTCGGGTGGTAGAAGAGCTCGTTGTCGATCCCGGCGAACCCGGGGTTCATGCTGCGCTTCAGAACGACGATGCTCTTCGCCTCGTCGACGTTCAGGATCGGCATGCCGTAGATCGGGCTCGTCGGATTGTCGCGCGCCGCTGGATTGACCACGTCGTTGGCGCCGACGACGATCACCACGTCCGCCGACGAGAACTCGGAGTTGATCGAGTCCATGTCGTAGAGCTGTTCGTACGGAACGTCCGCCTCGGCGAGAAGGACGTTCATGTGGCCCGGCATCCTTCCGGCGACCGGATGGATCGCGTACTTCACCTCGACGTCGCGTTCCTCGAGGAGGGTCGCGAGCTCGCGCACTTGTCGCTGCGCCTGCGCGACGGCCAGCCCGTAGCCGGGAACGAAGACAACGAGCCGCGCGTATCCGATGAGGAGGGCGACATCGTCCGCCTGGACGTCGCGCACCGTGCGATCGCGATCGCCGTCGACCGCGCCGCCGGTCGCACCGGAACCGAACGCGCTGAAGAGGACGTTTCCGAGCGACCGATTCATCGCGCGGCACATGATCTGAGTGAGAATGAGTCCCGAAGCACCGACGAGCGCGCCGCAGATGACGAGTGCGCTGTTCGAGATGACGAACCCGGTAATCGCCGCTGCGACGCCGGAGAACGAATTGAGGAGGGAAATCACGACGGGCATGTCGGCGCCACCGATCGGAATGACGAAAAGAACGCCGAATACGAGAGACGCGATGAGGAGCAAGCTGAAGACGTCGCCCCGGGGAGCTGCACCCGAGAGGAACGCGATTCCTCCGATGACCGCGAGGAAGAGCGCGAAGTTTGCGAGTCGCTGAAAGGGGTACGTGATCGGACGGCCGGTCATCAGCTCCTGGAGCTTCGCGAACGCGACCACGCTTCCCGAGAGGGTGATGCTCCCGACGACGGCTCCGAGCTGGATCGAGAGGCCGAGCGCGAGCTCGGGCTCCGCTTCGCGGGGGAGTTGGGCATACGTCGCCGCGGCAACGAGTGCCGAGGCACCGCCGCCGAAGCCGTTGAAGAGCGCGACCATCTGCGGCATGGCGGTCATCTGGACCTTCCGTGCCATCACGGCGCCGATGCCCGAGCCGACGACGACGCCGGCGAGGATCAGCCAGAGAGACTTCGCGGCGACGAGAGGTTCACCGCTCTCCGAACGCGCCAGCAGCGTCGCGATGACTGCGACAAACATTCCGACCGCGGCGAGGAGATTCCCCCGGCGAGCGGTCTTCGGGGAGCCGAGACGCTTCAGCGCCAGGATGAAGAGAACCGCAGCCGCGAGGTAGGAGAGTTGAATGAACGCCACCGAAATCGTTTCCCTCGAGTGTCGTCGAGCCCCGACTCAGCTCTTCGGTTTCGAATCGTCGCCGCCGAACATCTGAAGCATTCGATCGGTGACGAGGAATCCGCCCATGACGTTGATCGTGGCGAGCACGACCGCGCAGAAGCCGAGGACGTCTGCGAGTGTTCCTGCGTCGGCGCCGGTCACGATGAGGGCTCCCACGATCGTGATTCCGGAGATCGCGTTCGAGCCCGACATGAGCGGCGTGTGGAGAGTCGGCGGGACGCGAGTGATCAGCTCGAGGCCGATGATCGTCGCGAGCACGAAGACGACGATTCCTCCGACGAGTCCTTCGATCATGCGGAGTCTCTCTCTTCCTCGCAGAGCTGGCGGAGATCCTCGCGGCAGATCTCTCCGTCGTGGGTGACGCACATCGCTCCCGTGATCTCGTCCGCGAGATCGATCTCGAGCTTGCCGCTCTGGACGATGTGTTCGCACAAGGTGCTGAGATTGCGCGAATACATTTCGGAGGCATGAGTCGGGGCGGTCGACGGCAGATTGACCGGACCGATGATCACGACTCCGTGGTGGACGACTTCCTTGGCGGCTTCACTGAGAGTGCAGTTTCCGCCCATTTCAACGGCGAGGTCGACGATGACCGATCCGGGATTCATACCGCGCACCGCGTCCTCGGTGAGGAGAACCGGCGCGGGGCGCCCCGGTATGAGCGCCGTCGAGATCACGACGTCCGCCTGCGCGGCTGCTTCTGCGATCACGGCGCGGTTGCGCTCTTCGGTCTCCTCGTCGAGGGCCTTCGCGTAGCCGCCCGAGTCCTCGGCGGATTTGTCGAGCGACGGAGGAGCGAGGAACTTCGCTCCAAGACTCTCGACTTGCTCCTTGGCCGCCGGCCGGACGTCGAACGCCTCGACGATGGCGCCGAGGCGTCGTGCGGTTGCGATCGCCTGGAGTCCGGCGACTCCCGCCCCGAGGATGAGCACCTTCGCCGGTGTGAGCGTTCCAGCGGCGGTGACCAACATCGGAAACAGCTTCCCGAGCGAATTCGCGGCACGGAGGACGGCTTTGTAACCGGCGATCGTACTCATGCTCGACAGCGCATCCATGCTCTGAGCGCGCGTGATGCGAGGCGCCCAGTCCATCGCGAGGGTCGTGATTCCTCGGCCCGCGAGTGCGCGGATGACATCGAGATGGAGATGCGGAAACTGAAAGCCGACGAGGACACAGCCTTCAGGTAACGCCTCGACTTCGTCAAAGGTCGGCGGCTGAACCTTGAGGACGAGATTCGCGCCCTGGGCCGCATCGCCGAAGCTGGGGACGATCTCCGCGCCGGCTTCCGAGTAGGCGTCGTCCGCAAAGAACGCCCGCTTCCCCGCATCGCTCTCGACCGCGAAAGACGGCGCGGCCGACGCGTTCGATTCGTCGTCGTCCGCGTCCTTGCTCGTTAGCTTGGAGCGCAAGCGCGCCACCGCAGCGGGAACGAGAGCCACTCGACGCTCTCTCGGCGCGGTCTCTCGCGGGATTCCGATCCGCATTCCCGTTGACGTCCCTTCACCATCGTCGCGGGCCGCATCGTACGGCCGCGCCGCAGTCTCCCTCGACCGGTCGCTCGCGTACGACTTTTTGGAGCGGGCGGTCAGGCGGCGCATGATACCCTAACGCGCTTCGGAAGAACACCGCGAAACCGCCCTCTCCGCTAGCGACGGGGTGGAGTGCAACGACGCGTCACGGAGGAGTCATGGCGAAGACCATCGGGTTCATCGGAATGGGCATCATGGGTCGGCCGATGGCGCGCCATCTCATCGACGCCGGTTACGACGTCACCGTTTACAACCGGACGAAATCGCGCACGGCCGAGCTCGTGGAAGCCGGCGCCAAGGTCGCCGACACGCCGCGCCAGTGCGGCGAAGGCAAGGACGTCGTCATCACGATCGTGACCGATTCACCCGACGTCGAAGCGGTGCTCTTCGGACCGGACGGCGCGGCGAGCGGAATCCGCACGGGCGCGACGGTGATCGACATGAGCACGATCTCTCCGGACGTGACCCGCGACATCGCCGATCGATTGAAGAATCAGGGCGTCGATTTTCTCGACGCTCCCGTGAGCGGCGGCGATATCGGCGCGCAGAAGGGGACGCTCACGATTATGGTCGGCGGTGACCAAAGCGTCTTCGATCGCGTGAAGGATGTCTTCGAGCCCATGGGGTCGCGCATCACGCTCGTCGGCCCAGTCGGCGCGGGCCAAGTGACGAAGTCCTGCAATCAGATCCTCTGCGCGGTGAACATGGTCGCGGTGTGCGAGGCGCTCTCGCTCGCGCGGAGGAACGGACTCGATCTCGCGAAGGTTCACCAAGTGGTCACCGGCGGCGCGGCGAACTCGTGGGCGCTCGAAAACCTCGGCGGCGCGATGATCGAAAACAACTTCAATCCCGGCTTTATGGTGAAGCTCATCCTGAAGGACCTCAACATCGTCCTCAGCGCGGCAAAGCGCCTTCACCTTCCGCTCGCCGGAACGTCGCTTGCGCACGAGTACTTTCAATCGAACGTCGCGCACGGTGAGGGAGAGCTCGGGACTCAGGCGATGCTGAAAGTGCTCGAGCGACTCGGCAACTTTTCGCTGGAGGACTAAACCATGCGCGGACGTCGCTCGAACCTTGCGTTTCGTATCGGGCCGGCCGGTTTCGCCGCGATGGTCGCGACGTTACTCTGCGTTCCGGCGAAGGCTGCAGGGGCGGACCTTCCCGAGGAATCCGACGACGGAGCGAAAGCGAGCGAGAAGGTCGCGCCGGAGACCGTGGAGAACGCCGAGAAGCGGACGCCGAACCGGCTCGCTAAAGAGAAGAGCCCGTATCTCCTCCAGCATCAGTACAACCCCGTCGATTGGTATCCGTGGGGCGACGAAGCGTTCGAGAAGGCGCGGCGCGAGAATAAGCCGATCTTTCTCAGCATCGGCTACTCGACATGCCACTGGTGTCACGTCATGGAGCGGGAATCGTTCGAAGACGAAGAGATCGCGGCCTACCTGAACAAGCACTTCGTCGCCGTCAAGGTCGATCGTGAGGAGCGGCCGGATGTCGACGGCGTGTACATGGACGCGGTCACGGCGATCACGGGTCGGGGCGGCTGGCCGCTCTCCGCTTTTCTCACCGCCGATCGCTTGCCGTTTTACGGTGGGACGTACTTCCCGCCGCGCGCCGGCGCGCGGGGCGCGCAAATGGGTTTCCTCGAGCTCTGTCAGAAAGTCGTCGAGGTCTGGTCGACGAATCGCGCTCAGATCGAAACGAGCGCGAATCAACTCCGAACGATGATCGAGAACCAGTCGACGGTTGCGACAGGAAGCGCGACCGTCGAGCCGAAGCTCGTCCGTCGCGCCTACGATGCGCTGGTCGCGAACTACGATCCCGAGCACGGTGGCTTTCGGGGGCCGCCCCGCCACGCGCCGAAGTTTCCCCGGACGTCCGTGCTCGATCTCCTTCTTCGCTACGCCCAGACGAAGGACGCCCAGTCGAAACAGACCGCGGCGGACGCGCTCGAGATGGTGTTCACATCGCTCGACAAGATGATCCACGGCGGGATCCGAGATCACCTCGCGGGAGGCTTCCACCGCTACTCGGTGGATCGCATCTGGCTTGTTCCTCACTTCGAGAAAATGCTCTACGACCAGGCGCTCATCGCGCGCACGCTCGTCGACGCGTACCGGATATCTCGGAACCAGCAGTACCTCGCCGTGGCGCGCGAGATCATGGACTACGTTCGCGGCCGCATGACCGGGCCGTCCGGGGAACTCTACTCCGCGGAGGACGCCGACACGAACCACGTCGAGGGTCTCACCTACACCTGGACGAGGAAGGAGGTGCTCCGAGTCGTCGGGAGCGAGGACGGCGAGAGCTTCTGCGCCTACTACGGAATCACGCCGGAGGGCAACTTCGAAGAGGGTGGCGAGCACGTCAATATTCTCAGCATTCCGGACCCGTCGGCGTTCGCTCGGATCGCCGCGGAGCGGAAGCTCTCCGAGGCCGAGCTTTCAGACAGGTTCGCCGCGGCGCGAGCGCGGCTGCTCGCTGTTCGCGACGAGCGACCACAGCCGCTCCGCGACGACAAAGTGCTCACGGCGTGGAACGGGCTCGGGATCTCCGCGCTCGCGTACACGTATCAGGTGACTCGCGACGAGGTCTACCTCACCGCCGCCCAGCGCGCGGCCGCGTTCGTAAAGGAGCATCTCGCCGAGGGCGGCCATCTGAAGAGACGTTACCGCGCGGGTGAAGTTCGCTTCCCGGGGTATCTGAACGACTACGCGTTCCTCGCCGACGGTCTTCTCGATCTCTTCGAGTCCGACTTCGATCCCCGGTGGCTCGAGTGGGCGAATCGACTCGCGGGGACTCTGCTGAGCGATTTTCTGGATTCGGAGAGCGGCACCTTTTTTACGACGAGCGCGCACCAGGAAAAGCTCATCGTGAGACAGCGGGAGTTCTACGATGGCGCCGTGCCGTCGGGAAACTCCGTCGCCCTCTCCGTTCTCCTCCGACTCGGTCAGTACACCGACGACGCGAAGGTCCTCGCCGCGGCGCGAAAGCTCGAGGGCGCGGCGGCAGCGCTCGCGGTTCGTGCCCCCGCGAGCTACCCGGCTCTCCTCTGCGCGGCGTACTACCGAATGGCGGAGCCGAAGCAGCTCGTCATCGCGGGCGACGCCGCGAGTACGGCATCCTGGCGCGATGCCGTCTACGATCGATTTCTGCCGGCGAAGATCCTCGTCCGCGTTCCCGGTGGAGGCGCCAACGCGAAACTCGCCGCGCTCGTCCCACTGGTCGAAGGGAAGCTCGCGATCGCGGGGAGTCCCACTGCGTACGTCTGCCGGGACAAAGTCTGCAAGTTGCCGGCGAAGGAACTCGACACGTTTCTCAAGCAGCTCGCAGCGCCGTAGTCGACGCGACCCGGCGAAAAAGAAATCCGCGCGGTGCGATTCGAGTGGTAGCATCCTCGTGAGGGCAGGCTGAGGGGGGAGTTCAACGCGGGCGGGACGCACGACGGAGCCGGATGTCGATCGTGGCCGAGACGTGTCACGAGCCGGTCTGCAACCGCCGTCGTCCGCGGCCGAGCCGGCCGGCGAAGATCGAGCGACTGCACTCTTCGGGGGCTGTCTCAAAACCTGTTTCGTCGGCCGGAGGCCGAGCCCGTCGAACCCTTGCGAGGAGCGAGGAAGCGACGTGCAGATCCGTACCGAAGCCGAGGTCGGGTTTTGAATCAGTTCTCGAGTTCGTGGTCGGGCCGTAGCGTCGCGAGCCCCGCGCATCGCGCGGAGGCTTTCGACGCGGTCGCGGTGAGAGGCCCGGGCTCAAAATGCGCAATCGGCGTCCGAGCGCGGGAGCAACGCCTGTGAGTTGGGGGGGATACAATGCGAACCAAGAGTCCGCGATCGAGCACGCTCGCCGATGCCCTGCGGGGCTTCCTTCGGAGCGTCGAGCTCGACTCCGAGTCGACTCGATCCCGCGATAGCGGCGTCGAGACGATGATTCAGGTCGAGCACGACGGTTTCGTGTACGCCCTTGTCCGGCATCCCGCGCAAGGCGTTCAGCGGTTGAGTCCGCGCGAACGGGAGATCGCCACGCTGGTTGCGGAGGGCCTCGGGAACAAGACGATTGCGATCCGGCTCGGGATCCGACCGGGAAGCGTCTCGACCTACCTCCGGCGGATCTTCGTCAAGCTGGGCATCGACTCGCGCGCCGCGCTGGCGCAGCGAAGCGTAGTGCTCAGCTAGTTTGGTTCTGGGCTAGTTCGGTTCTGGGCTAGTTCGGTTCTGCTTTGGCGAACGGAGTTGTCTCGAGGCGTCTCGACGTCGCTTGGCGGCGCCTCGACGCGGGGCGAGACCCCGACGAGATCTCGACGAGATGCTCGAAAAGCGCGGCAGAAAAAAACCCTCGGCACGATTGAGGGCACCGAGGGTCGGGGCAGTTGTGGGCTCGTTGAGGCGTCGGGTCCCGCGACTTGCGTTGCGTACCCTTCACGCGGGCGCGAACTCTAACCGAGCCCGAACCGGAAGAAAAGTCCCCATTTCGACTGTCATCCGGACGCGATACACAAAACGGGGGAGAACGCTCCTGACGCTCTACTGCCTCGGCGCGAGGATTCGCATGCGCTGGGCGATGTGCGCGAGATCTGCGGCGATGCGAAAGAGAATTCCGAACGCCTGCCCGTAGACGATGGTCTGGCTGTGCGCACTGAGCGGCAAGGTATCGCGGTGTTCGGCGTCGGTGTGCTGGCGCCACTGGGCTTCGATGCGGCTCGAGTACTTCGCGAGTCGTTCGACCATCTTGACGGCGTTCTCTTCCGTCCGGATGTCGCGCTCCCGAAGGAGGCTGAGAATGTTCCCGAACTGCGCGACGACGAGATCGTAGACTTCTCCGAGGTCGCGAATGACTTCCTCGGATCCGAGGATCTTTTCGTCGATTTTGCGCGCGGCGAGCTCTCGCAGCCCCTCCGCGTACGTGCCGATGCGTGCGATCGACTCGATCGCACTCTGGAGGATTTCGGCCTGCATCGCGTCGCGGTGGGTGAGCTGGCTCGCTCCCACTTCGACGAGGTACTGGCTTGTTTCGCGGTGGAGGTCTGCGAGAACCTGTCCCCGTCGAACCACTTGGTCGGAGAGATCGATATCGTCGTAGCGGAACGCGTCGAACGCTTCGGCGACCGTCTTTCTACACATCTCCGTCATGTAAACGACTTCCGCCGTTGTTTGGCGAAGCGCGAGCGCCGGGACTGCGATCAGGTTTTCGTCTAGGTGGAACGGCTTGACGATCTGCGTTTCACCCGCGCTCGGCCGGAGTCGTTCGAGCGGACGGATGAGAAGACCGGGGAGCGCGAGAAACACGGCCGCCCCGATGAGGTTGTACAGCGTGTGTGCCGTCGCGATGTGTTGCGTCGCGTTCTGTGGAAACTCGGAGAGAAGAGGAGCGGGCACCCAGCTTTCGACGAGCCAGAGAAGGGGCGAGTGCCCGTCGACGAGAACAATGGAGAGGATGGACGCGAGCGCGGCAGCGAGTAGGTGAAAGATGAAATTGAGAAGGGCGGTGCGTTGCGCCTCGCGGCGCTTCCTGGCGGCGAGCGCGAGGACCATTCCGGCGGCACCGACGTTGGCGCCGATGATGAGAGGAATCGCGTGGGCCGGCGGTAGGAGGCTCGACTCGACGAGCACCATCGCGAACACGACGAGGAGATTCGACGTGCGGAAGACGAAGCCCGTGAGCGTCCCGGCCGCGAGCACCGACACGAACATTCCGGCGTAGCTGGTGAACGAGCCGGTCGTCGGTCGGAGAAGCGGCAGCTCGCGCAGTTGCTCGCTGAGCGCGGCGGTAGACGCGACTTGCCGGAGTATGGTCCAGCTCGCGAATACGAGGCCGAAGCCGACGCAGATCCACGCCCAAGAAGCCCACTGTGTGTGCCGGCGAGCGAGGAACAGGAGCGCGCCGACGACGAGGAGAGGCGCGGCGATCGCATCGACTTCGAGGGCGAGGAGCTGACAGAGCACCGTTCCGCCGACGTTGGCGCCGAGGACGATGGCGAGCGCACCTTTCGCTTGGAGGAGCCCGCTGTTCGCGAGGCTCGTCAGATAGGACGTGACGAGCGACGCCGACTGAAACGTCGCTCCCGCCACGACGCCGCCGGCGAACCCCTTGAACCGGTTGGCCGCCCAGGATTCGGTCGGCAGGTGCGAATAGCGACTCGTCAAAAGGAGGAATCCTCCGCCGAGGAGACGCACGCCGATGACAAAGAGGATCGTCGCGATCGCGCAGTGAATTCCGACCCCGAGCCAATCCGTCGCAACGACGGTGAACACCACGGGGTCCGGCGGACGCGGCGCGTCGGGCTCCGGCGGGACCTGAGCGAGGACGAGATACTCGCCCGAGATGTCGCCGATCCCGAGTGTCCCTTCGCGGAAGCCGTCAGAGTCCGTCGTTCGATTTCGGCGGCGCTCGCGCTTGAGCACGGTCGACTCGTTCGCGCGAAGCGGAATCTCGACGAGCCGGAACGGCACTTCCCGATTGGGGATCGCGACCGCCTGGCCCTCCTCTTCGTCCCAGCGCGTGAGCGTCAGCGAAAGATCGACGTCGTCGCCCACCGGAGCTTCGACGCGAGCGGGCACCCCGAGCTCGACGCCTGAGTTGAGGTGAAAGTGAACCTTGTCGGATTTCGTGTTGATGCTCGCTTCGACACGCCAGTTTCCCGTCAGCGTTCCCATCCGCGCGTTGACTTGGGCGATGCCGTCTCGGTCGCTCGTCACAGTGAAGCCGAGGCGCGCGGGGGCTCGGTTCTCGCGATCGATCTCGGAGGCCGACCCCGCTCCGGCTGCTTCCGGCAGAAGTAAGACCGGGTACGGGGGCGGAGTGCCGGCGGGCACGTCAAAGGACGCCACCTCGACGATGGCATCGGGAAGGTAGTCCCGGACACCGTCCACCTCGAAGTGAACCGCGACGCCGGGGACGGGTTGGCGCTCACGCTTCCTCCCGAAGAGGTCGAGGCGTCGAGGGCCGAGAACTCGCACTCGGAGCGGGAGCTCGATCTCGCCGCCGGCGGCCGCGCTCTGGTGGTCGCCCGAGATGATCTCGACGCGAGTCGGTTCCGGCGGATTCGCCGGTTCGCACGCGACGAGCGCGAGCACTCCGATCCAGCCGAGCAGGAGTTTTCGGATCATAGCGACTCTGGGTTCATGCAAAATTCACGGTCCAGAGATAGGTTTTTAAAGGGAGCGGCCCAGAATCACTTCGGGTGGACGGCGGACGCCGTCCGTATTGTACGCGTCGGGCGCGAGCTCGCGACGTCCGAGCACTCGGGACGTTCGAGCCACGCCGTACAGGACGCCACTCTGGACCAACCGGCGAGAACCCTGATCGATGATCGACGGATATGACGGAAGGCGCTGACCGTTTTTCTCTCCAGACACCCGGAACGGCGACGTTGGCACCTCGCACCGCGTTTCTCGAGTTCGGCTCGACATCGATCAAGTTCTACCTCGTGACGGCCACCGGGCCCGATGCCGGTAAGGTCGAGGTCGAGACGAAGATCCCGTGGGA
This sequence comes from Planctomycetota bacterium, assembly GCA_965223845.1. Classification (GTDB taxonomy): domain Bacteria; phylum Planctomycetota; class UBA8108; order UBA8108; family SXIK01; genus CBDCXR01. The sequence goes on from CBDCXR010000004.1 coordinate 1,609,018, forward strand.
TCTCGGCTACGACGTCTTCGAGCACGCGCGCATCAGTCCGACGACGATCGCCCGTGGCACGGCGACCCTGCGAGAGCTTCAGGCGGAGTATCCGGACGTTTCCTTCGAATCTGCGACGGCAGTCGGAACGGCCGCTCTCCGCGAAGCACAGAACGCCGACGTCTTCCAGCGCGTGATCGGGGAGGAGCTCGGCCTTCAGATTCACGTCATCGAAGGCGGAATCGAGGCTTTCCTGCTCGAAACCGGCTTTCGATCGACCGTGACGCAATACCCGACCGGGCTCTTCGATCTCGGCGGGGGCAGTCTCGAGCTCGTGGAATACCTGAGCGCGTACGCAACGAAGAAGACGAGTCTTCCGCTCGGGGCGATCCGGCTTCACTGTCAGCTCCGCTCGACGAAGGATCTGTTCGCCTACGTCACGGAGGCTCGACGTCACGTGGCCGCGGTCGTCGAGCACCATCTGGTCGGTCAGACGCCCCCCTATCGCGAGCTCATCGGGACGGGCGGGACGATGCGAACTCTCATTCGTCTCGTCGGCAGCGAGGCGCTCGATGGGGAGAACATCCGCGCGCTCGTCGACCGGGAGATTCGCGGCGAGCCCTGGGAAGAGGTCGAACCGCACCGACGACGAGTTCTGCTCCCGGGCGCCTTGATCGTCGAGGGGCTCCTCGCGACGCTGAAGCTCGACCGCGTCGTCTACCGCGGCGCGTCCGTGAAGCGCGGACTGATCAACCTGACGCGACTTCTTCCGGGCGGAGGCGTCCGTCCGGCCGGTTGAGCGACTGCGGAACGGAGGTGCGCCGAGCGCTCAGTTCTCGAGCGCGCCCTGGTCGATCCAGCGCCGGAGCGTCGCGATGGCACTTTCGGGCAGCGGATCGGGGCTCCCGAGCGGCATCCGCGAGCGCGCGCGGTCGAAGTCGGGGTTCGATTCGTCGACGCGGCGCATCAGGTAGCTGCCGGCGCTGTCTCCGGGCACGACCGTCGGGGGCTCGCGGGTGTCTCCTCCCGTGATCACGAGCGAGCGGTAGCTAGCGAGGTCGAGGCCTCCCGAAAGGGTCTCCGCCGAGTGGCAGAACCGCTGCGAGCACCCTCCGCCGTTCGGAGGGGCGAGGTCGAAGATCGGGCGGACGCTGAGCGACCAGCTCGCCGGCGTCCGGACCGACACTTCTCGCGTGTTGGTGTCGCTGTTGTCGCTCGCGTCCACGGCTCGAACGACGACGAAATAGAGTGTGTCGGGTACGAGGGTTTCGACCACCGCGGCGTCGGTGCCGACTACGGTCAGCGTGGGCGCATCGAAGTCCTGGCCGCCCGAGACGAGCGCGAAGAAGAGGTCGTACCGGATGTCCTCGCTCCGCGTCTCGTTGTCCGTCGCCTCAGTCCAGGCGAGGCTCGCGCGGGTCGGGAAGGTCGGGTCGGTCGCTGCGCTCTCAAGGCCGTCGAAGGATGGGGGGATCGGGTCGCAGCGGTTCTCGGGCGGCGTCGTCACTTCGACCGAATCCGAGAGCGGGCTCGAATTGCCGATCGCGTCGACCGCGGCCACGGCAACGCGGTAGCTCGTCGCCGCACTGAGTCCCGAGACGAACGCGAAGGTCTCGCCCGGCGGCGTCAGCAGTGCGGCCTCGTCCTCGGGGAGCGGGGTGTCGCTCGGCGCGACGAAGATCCGGTAACGAATCTCCGCCGGAGGTGAGTTGTCGTCGACGGAAAGAGTCTCCCAGACGACGGAGATCGCGTCGCAAGCGGTCGCGTGGGCTGAGATCGTTCCGCGAAGTCGCGGGATCTCGCGGAAGGTTTCGTACTCGAGGGGAAAGACGAGCTCGGGGGCGCCGGGTTCCGGCTCGACGGGGGCTCCGTCGATCGCTGCGATGTCGTCGCCGATCGTGAGCGAGTAGGTCGCATCGGCGCGGATGTCGTCGACGTTCGGCCTCCAGACTAGGACCTGCTCCCCCGGAACGGAACCAGCTTCGAGCGAACTCCGTCCACTGACGAGTGCACCGTCGCCGAGTTCTCGCAGCTCGAGCGGGGAAGAGATCGTCGTCCGGTCGAGCTCGCGCGGAAACGTGAGTCGCCACGCGAGCTCCGGGCCGAGTTCGATGCGTCCGGCCGGCGGTGAGATCGCGCGGACGAAGAACGGTTCGAGTTCGGCGGGGCGATCGCGAACGGTGATCGTCTGGCGCACTGAGCTGTCGCATCCCGCGCCGGCGACGAGGGAAACTCCCAGCACCGAGACCGCGAAGAATCTCGGAACTTGGACGCGGATCCGGTCGCGTCTCAGGGGCGCGACGGTGCTCCCGCCCGGCCTTCGCCTCACGGCTCGTACGTGACGATCCTCGCGGCCGCGCCCTCGCTCATTCATGGCCAAACTCGACTTCGAAGACGGACGAAACTCCAGCGGGCACCCGGCGACTACGGCGGATCCGCTCTGCGTCCGTCCATTCTACCCCTCGGTTCGGGCCGCGCGCCTCGCTCGCGCACCCGGGGGCGAGAACGGTAGGGGCACAAAAAAACGTGGGCTCCACGGTGGGAGGGGAGACCGTGGAGCCCACGATATCGCGGGTCACTGCTGAGACCCGGAGGAGGGATGCCCAGGTATCGGCGCGATGCGCCCCTAACCTGGAGCGAAACTCAAATCGCGGGATCGCGCGTAGTGAAGCGAACCGAGGCTAGGCCATGAAGCCGAGCGGGGTGAAGTCGCTCGAGTTTTTGAGTGAGTCGTACCCGGGGATGGTCGAGTCGAGGTTCGTGTTCCCCATCCACGAGAAGATCTCGGCGAACACCGAGCGATAGTCCGTTCGGTGCGCGACGTACTTCCCGTTCTTGCTGAAGAGGTCACCCGACGACCAGGTGGTCGAGTCGCAGTTGTAGACGCCGCCTTGGACTCCGCCGCCCGCGACGCACATCACGGTCGCGTACGCGTGGTCGGTGCCGCCGCTCCCGTTCTCCTTCGACGTGCGGCCGAACTCGGTCATGGTGCAAAGCACCAAGTTCTCCCACTGGTCCTGGAGGTCACGGTAGAGCGCCTGGAACCCTTGCGCGACCCGGGTGAGCAGATCGCCGTGGGAGCCGTAGGTCCCGCCTTGGCGCGAGTGCGTGTCCCACCCGCCGATGTTCACGCCGAGGACGCGCACGGGAGTGCGCTTCATGAGCATCGCGACCTGGAGGAGCTTGTCTCCGAGGCTTCCGCCCGGATAGACCGCTCCGTTCGACGGCGAGTAGGGACCCGCCGCGACCGCTTGCTGAACGACGTTGATCGAATCGGCGAGCGTGAGGCCGGTGCCGTAGACGAGGTCGCGGTACTTGCGACCCGGGTAGTCCTTCGGGCCGCCGAGGACGCCGAGGAGTCCTCCCCCGTCTGCTCCGCCCGGCGCCGACGGGAGTGCGCCGAGGAACTTGCGCACGCGGGTCGAGCTCCCCGAGAACTTGAAGTTCTCGACGTTTCGCATCGTGGGGATGGAGTTCGCGCCCTTGAGGGCGTCCATCGAGTTGCTCGTGATCGCCGCCGCGAGGAACGCAGCGGGATCCTGTTTCCGCAGCTCTTCGACGTGACGATAGATCATGCCCTCTTCGTGATCGCTCCGGGGCATCCCGTTTTCCCAGTAGAGCTGACTGTCGAAGTGCGACTGCGACTGTCCTTGGTAGCCGACGCGGTGAATCACCGCGAGGTTCCCGGGGCCGTCGACGCCGTTGAGGGCGCTGTTGTTGTAGATCTCCATCATCGGCTCGAGCATCGGGTGAAACTGCGCGAAGCCGTTGCCGAGGTCCGTGCCGTTCGCCGTGACGTTTGCTTCCGGAATGTAGATCGTCGGCCGCGTCGTCGTGTTGTAGTCGGCGTCTCCGCGCGGAATCACCGTGTTCACGCCGTCGTTTCCGCCGCGCTGGAAGATGAAGATCATCTTCTTGTCAGCGAGTCCCGGCGCCGCCGCGAGGTGGCGCTGAAGCATGGTAGGCATGAAGGACGGCATGCCGAGCGCGAGCGTCGAGAGTCCACCCGTCTTCAGGAACGTGCGTCGGTTCCAGTTCATGGATTCACCTGCTGTGTGGTTCTCATGGTTCGTGTTCGTTCGCCGTCGAGGTGCTACTGGAAGTTCCAGAGCGGAAGGCTCAACAGGAGTCCGACGAGCTCGCGAACGCGTCGCTCCGCGTCGGTTCGTGCGAGGCTGAACGTGAGTGGATTACCGCTAGAGTCCGAGTTCAGGAACTCGATGAGCTGAGCTCGGTTTGTCGCCGGCAGCGACCCCTGATAGAGGAGTCCGCTGAAATAATCGACGACGGCCTCGGCCGTGGTGAGACCACGTTCGGCGAGGAACGAGTCGGTGTCCCAGGTGTAGTCGCGATCGCCGTTGTCGGCGAGTTCCCGCGCGAATTCGATGCGAGAGAGCATCGTTCCGGTGTCGATCCAGTCGAGGCCGGACTCCGACCAGCCATCCGGCTCGTCTCGAGTGAAATAGTGCATTCCCATCTCGTCGTTGAGATCCGGGAGATCGTTCCCGCTCGAAATCCCGTCGAGGGCGCGGAGCGAGCTGTTGATGAACTCGAGCGGTGTCTTCACCTTCGCCCGGAAATAATCGGGGGCCCAGAACGGAGACTCCTCCGCAAGGATCGCCTGCAAGACGGTCTCGATATTCCCCTTAGGCGTCGTCGAGTTCCATGCGGCGATCGCGCTCGCGAGAAGTCCGACGAGCTCCGGCGGGGCGGTCCCGTTCTTGTAGCTCGTCAGTGTCAGGTCGTCGGAGACGAACTTCTGGATGAGCTTGATGCAGATGAACTCCGCCGTCGAGGGGTGCTCGACGAGCGCGTCGATCACTTCGAGTGCGTCCTGGAGACCCGCGGCGCCCGTTCGACCGGATGGCACGTTGATCTCGTACGGGGTGTTGTTGAAGAGCGTCTTCGAACCGGTGTTGTGCTCGTCCGCGTTGAAGCGGAAGGTCCAGATTCCCGACGGATCGCCGTTCTCGACGCTACCGGGAAGAACCTCGCGATCGAGAAGGCGCGGACGCATGGTGAGATCGGAGCTCGAGATGTCGGTGTTGTGCACCTGAATCGCGAGAACGTTTTCCCCGGGCTCGAGGAGGTTGATCGCCCGCTGGAGGTTGAAGTACTCGGCCCCTTCGCTAGCCTCGTGCGAGTCGGACTCCTCGTCGAACGCCGGCGGGAAGCCCGCGTCTTCCATCGTTTCGCTTCGGGCGACCTCCGTGCCGTTCAGGTAGCAGACGAAACCATCGTCGTATCTCACCTCGAGGATGAGGTTCCGGAATGCGCCCGGATCGTCGACGGTAAACGTGCGACGAAGGTAGACCGACAAGTAACCGTTCCTCATGTCGGAGAGGACGGTTTGGTCGTCGCTGTCGCCGTAGCCGATTCCGGTCCGCCCGTCCGTCCAGGTCGAGTCGTCGAAATCAGGCATCGCCCACGCGGTCGTCGCGGCGCCGTTTTGGTCCGGCGTGGGCTCTTCCGTGCCCTTCAAGTATTTCCAACCGGATCCGATCCCGAGGAACTGCGTGTCGTCGAACTGCACGCCGCACTCGACCGGTGCGTTCCGCGCGCTCTCCGGGAAGCTCTGGACATCGCCTGGCGTCACCTTGCAGACCGTCCAGCCGGTGAAGGCCTCGGCGAGCTCCTCGATGTCGCGCTGCGTGTACCGGTTGTCGACGCCCATCGCGTAAAGCTCGAGCACTTCGCGCGAGTAGTTCTCGTTCGCGTCTCGCTTTAGATTGAGGACGTTGTCGAGGTAGATCAGCATCGTCGGGCTGGTGGCGCTGTAGAGGAGCAAGTCGCCGAAGTTTCCGAGCCCATTTTCATAGAAGAATTGATACTCGAGATACTCGAGCTGGGCCGCTTCGCGCTCCGCCTGAGCGAGATCCATCGCGTCGGTCGCGTCCGAGTTTTGCAGCTCGTCGAAGTACTCGACGATCTTTTCGTAATCGGTGCAGAAGTGGTTTTCCCAGAAGTCGGCGAGCACCGACTGCAACTGCCGGCGGGAGTACACTCCGCGTACGTGGATCAACTCCTGAAGGCTCTCGATTCCGTCGATCGTCGTGATCGGAGGGACGTCGAGTGACGCGCGATTGAGAAGAGCCGGGTTGAGCGTGAAGTCCGAGCTGCCGAGATTGACGTTGTGGCCGCTTACGGCGAGCACGTTGACTCCGTCGACGAGGAGATTCTTCCGCGCGGTGATGTCGAAGGTCTCGGCGCCTTCGGCTTCGTGTCCCTGTGACGCCGACCGGTTGTAGGTCGCGCTCCCCGAGACATTGCGGCGAAGCACTTCCGTGCCGTTCAGGTAGGCGACGAATCCGTCGTCGTAGTCGATGCTCAGCATCAGACGATCGACGTCCGCGGGATCGACCGTGAACTCCGTCCGGATGAAGCAAGTGAGGAAGCTGTCTTCCATGTCCGGAAAGGGCGTGAGATCGTCGCCGTCGCCGTATCCAAAACTAGCGAGGCCGGAGAGCCAGGCGCTGTCGTCGAAGCTTGGCTGGGCCCAGTCAGCCGGCGGCGCGGTCGTCCCCTTGAAGTAGCGCCAAAGGCTGCTCGAGGCGACGATCGGCACGTCCACGGCGGGCTGATATTCCGTGAAGAGTGCTTCTTCACGCGACGTGAGCGCCGTGTTCGCCGATTCGTCGATCGACTCCGGCGCGAGCTGCTCCGCGATGTATGCGTCGATGCCGACGCGATCGATTTCATCGAGCTCCGCCTGCGTCGGTCCGTAGGCGATGCGGTTCAGCAAATGTCCGGCTTCCGATACGTCGACTTCGACCTGCTCGCAGCCGTCGAGCTCGTACGCGAGGCAGCCGATCGCGTCTGCCGTCGGATCCGGGCCGCACTCCTCGTGACCGGGAGCGGGCGGGGGAGGACCGTCGGCGAAGAGGAAGAGGAGCGTGTAGAGGCCGTCGGAGATGTCGACCGCGCCGTCATCGTTAGAGTCGGCGGAGTCGTCGCAGCCCACGGGGCCCGCCGACGTAAATAGGCTGTTGAAGATCGCCAGGGCGTCGCTCACGTTCACGTCGCCGTCGGCGTTCGTATCGCCGCGAATGAAGTTTCGATCCTGCGCCGGGGCGACCTCGCAGAAGAGTGCGCCCGCCAAGAGGACGAGGACGAGCGGAGCGATCTTGATCGAACGTGCGCTCTGCCCAGCGACCCGCGGCGAAACCTGCGCCGCCGAGGTCGAGAAACACCGACCCATGTGCGTTCCTCCGATTCGTCTGGAGTCGCCGTCCCCGAGGAGACGGCATGCGAAGACCACAAGGCGAGATCGATTCACCGATCCGTTAGGGGAACAGGCGAGCTGCCCGCGCGCTCGAATCGATGGCGATTTCGCGATCCGCGACAGTTGACCGCCCGCGGACTGGTTCCTCCCCGTTTTTCGAGACTCGTTGAGTGGCTCCCGCTCATGCGGCAGCCGCGGCCGTCCCCCGAGATCTCTGCCCAGACGAGCCGAAACCGACATTATATCTGGACCCCGGGGGAGGGGAAGAACGCTTAACGCCGTTCCGTGTGAAGATTTAGCGGTGTTCGCACGAGCCGTGCGCGAGTCCGGGCCTACGAACCGGCTGGGAGGGTCCCATCGTCGCCCGCGTCGGTGTCGGCAGCGGTGCGGGGCATCGACTTCAGCCGAATCTCCCGGCGGATTTGACGGGTGAGGTTTTTCCCGCCGCCGCCGCGATACCCCGCTCCCACCTCGAAGCCGTAGCGAAGTTGGCGCGCGGAGATCGCGGGGTGGAGATTGCCGGGAGCACCCACACCGAGCGCGGGGATCGCGAGCGTCTCGACGGCGGGCTGGCCCGCGGCCTGGTCGGCGGCCAGAGCGCGCACAGCGCCTCGAGCGCAAAGGGCGGCGTTCACCGTCGAGGCGATCGACTGCGGCGTTCGCCAGAGCGGAGCGTAGATGAGAGCTCGACCACCGTACCGTTCGACGAGCGCCTGTCCGACCAGCATTTCGCCGGCGAATTCCGAACGAACGCGCGCCCGGAGCTGATCCTGGAACTCGAGACCGAACCGTTCCGAAGCACGCAGCTCGAAACCGCTGTCGAGGAAACCGAACGCGTTCCCGGGGACGACGAGCGCGTCGACCTCGGTCTCGAGAGGATCGGCGTCGCGGATCTCCACGTACTCGCAAGGTGCGAAGCGGAGCTCCCACGCGGAGCGCACGTCGGCGTCGCGATCGGCGAGAATGAGCCGTACGGGCAGAGTGGGGCGTTCTTCCTTCATGATGGCTTCATCGAGCTAAATTCGCGCAAGAGGGTGAAACCTGCAGCTTAACCCGGAGCTCTTGCGGGATTCTACTGTCGGACGCAGACGCGGCTCGAGTTCACCAGTCGCCCGTCCGGATCTCGGCGCAGCGATCGCACGGGGCTGCGGTACACTGATCCGCCTGAGCGCTCGACCGCACTGGCGGAGGCCGAGCGACCCGCACCTCGAGCTCTTCGAACTTTACTCCAGCGCGAACCATCATGCCGACAGACGCATCGAGCCTTCCGAGCGACTACGAGGGACTGCAGGGCGACGTTCGCTCCCTCGAGCTCCCCCCTCTCGAAGTGTGGGAGAATCAGTATCCCGACCGCGACTATCGGATCCGCATCGAGATTCCGGAGTTCACGTGCGTTTGTCCGAAGACGGGACTCCCCGACTTTGCGACGATTGCGATCGAGTACGTTCCCGATCGATTCTGCGTGGAGCTGAAGTCGCTCAAACTCTACATGCTCGCCTTTCGGAACGTCGGCATCTTTCACGAGCATGCCGTGAATCGCGTGCGCGATGATTTCCTCGCTCACATTTCACCGCGGTCACTCGAGATCCATGGTGACTTCGGAACGCGAGGCGGAATTCGCACGACTGTGTGCGTGCTCTGGCCGCAAGACTGACGGAACGGGCTCGTTCCCGTTCCCCAGTCCCGCTTCTCGGCGTTCGTCTAGCGTCGGCGCGGAGCGTCACCGTGAGTCGTGAGCGGGCGAGGACGGGAACCGGAGACGCCGAGTCGTCTAGGTCGACGACCGAAGCACGATCCGTTCCGTCTCCGCGCTGTCGACCGCACGGAAGAACTCGACGAGCGCCGCGACGTCCTCCGGTTCCACCGTCCCCGGCCTGAGCGTGAAGTCGCGGCGGACGACGACTTCGCCCGCCCCAGGTTCGTACTGGAGCGAGTAGGATCCGAGCGAGGAGAGAAGCGTCGCGCCGGCGGGGAGTCGAGCGACGGCGAAACCGTCCGGAATCCGCAGTCGAGTGACGTCGCGGGAGACGCGAATCGCCCGCAGCACGAACGAATGTTCGCGTTCGGCCTTGCCGCCGTAGCTCCGAACGAGCTGGAGCGGCTGCGGAATCGGGCGGAAAAGAAACTCCCCGTCCGCTCCCGATTCGAGGACGCGCGTCGACTCGAGCTTCATGTGAATGCGAAACGGCTCGTCGTCGTCCAGCCCGTGAAACTCGCCGGCGGTGAGGCGGGCTCCCGGGTAGAGTCGTGTCGCCATTCCCTGGAGCGCGAAGCGACGCTGAAACTCTTGAATCGTTTTCATGCGATCTTTTTGCGCGAAGCCGGCGAAAACGCGCGAAGTCATGTCGATCACGACCGAAGCGGTCGGACCGTTTCCGTCGAGCGTGACGTCCACATCGAACGATGACGCGATCGAAGCGGGATCGAGACCTCGGAGCGACACCAAGCGACCGCGGGAAGCATCGGGAGCGATTATGTAGGCGACGCCTCCCGGAAGGACCTCCGGGAGGAGGCCGATCGGCAGATTTCGCTGCGCGAGCGTGATGAACCGCGGTTCGGCTCCCGGCGCTTCGAGGCAGACGTAGGGGCGCGCCTGGAACGACGAAGTCGACGGAAACCGCCAATCGATCGCCGGCATAAACTCCTCGTTCGGACGAAGAAACGCCCAGCTCGAACGGACTTGAGCGGCGTCGAGGAGCGCTTTGAAGAGCACCGTGCGGTCGCCGGCTTTTTCGAGCAGAACGGCGGCCGCGCTTCTCGAACCCCGCGGCGAGACGATCGAGTCGTTCACGAATTCGTAGAGAGCCCGCACCTTTTCGTCGTCCGTCTCCAGCCCTTCCGTCGCGGCCGCGGCCGCTCGGCGGACCTCGGAGGTGACGCGAGCCGAGCGCGCCACGCGAGCGTGAAGCCGGTGCGCGACTTCGTCCCAGTCGCTCGCTGCGGCAACTCGCACGGCCGGAATCAGTTCATCGGCCGAGGGTTGAAACGGCTCGGCGACGAGACGCGGAACTTCACGCGCTTCGTAAACGATGACTCGGGCGCCCCCCTCGAGCTCGGATTCGGTCTTCGTGACGCGCGCGAACTCCGGGCCACCGTCCCGCCGATCTACGTCGAGGTTCGACTCTATGACTTCGGCATCCACTCCGGGGTCGAGCACGACGACGTACCGGCTGAGGAAGAACGATTGCTCGAACTGCGGATCCTGGAAGTAAAACCGCGACCCGCGGAGCGGCCGACCGACGGGACGACTGCGGTCCACGCGGTAGGCGAACTCGACCCAGCTTCCGACTTTGAGTCCCGGCATGTCGTACGCACCGCGGCCCGTCGCGGGAACCGGCTCGAGAACGTTGCCGTCCGGATCGATCGAGCGGAGGAGGATCACTTCACCCGGAGTCGGAACCGTCGAGAGCGACTCGACGGCCTCGTCGCTCAGAAGCCGAAACGCCTGGTGGGTGTACTCGGTCGACGAGCCGTCGGCTCGCAATCGGAGGACCGCGATGTCGAGGACGACGATCCCGCTCGCTTTGTCGACGAGCGGACCTTCGGCGGGGACTCGGTCCATCCAGTCTTCGAGGCGCTCGTCCCAAAGAGCGAACTCGTCGGACGTCGCTTCGTCGGTGCGCCAGCGCGCGCTCCTCAGATAGCGTTCGAGCTCCGATTGGCCGGGGTCGAGCGAGAGTGCTCGCTCGTACTCCTTGCGAGCTTCGTCGGCGGCTCCCGCCGCTTCGAGCGTTCGCGCGACCGCGAGAGCCAGAGTCGGCGACTGAGGGTTCTCGGCCGCGACGCGGCGTCGAATCTCGAGCGCCTCGTCGAACCGGCCCGTGTCGGCGAGAAAGCGCGCGAGCGCATCGAGCGCGGGGCGTCGTCGTCCACTCACCTCGGCGTAGGCGCGATAGTGCTTTTCGGCATCCGCGAGAGCGCCTTGCTCCCACGCGAGCCGCCCGATCTCGCGCAGTCGATCGACGCTCGCGCGGTCGAGTGCGTAAGCCTTCTCGAGCGCGGAGCGCGCGGCGGCCGGATTCCCGAGGCTCTCGTAGCGTTCGGCCTCTACCGCATGCGGCAGTGGGGATTTCGGCAAGACCTTCGCGAGGCGCTCGATCACCTCGTGCTCGAGCGTGGTCCACTCCGCGGTCCGGTAGATCGAACGCAGCCGAAAGAGCCCGCGTACGAACCGCGGGTTCTGGGCGAGAGCCTTCTCGACGGTCGTCGCGGCTTCGCCGTACTTCGCGTCCTCCTCGAGGTAGCGCGCCACTCGCTCGTACGCGGGAAGAAACTTCGGGTCGATCTCGACGCACCGCTGGAACGAGGTCTCGGCTTGTGTCTTCCGTACCGTATCGGGAAGGTAGCCCGCGTAGCGGAACACTTGCCCCGTGTGGTAGAGAATCGACGGCTCGTCAGGCGCGAGCTCGAGGGCGCGCTCGGCGGCTTCGACCGCGAGGTCATCCCGATCGTAGAAGATGGCGAGGCGCGCGAGCCCGGCGGCGTCGCGGGCCGCTTCGACCGCATCCGCCGCGACCGAAGGCGCCCTCGTTTCTTGCTCACGCGGACCGAGGACGCGTTCGACCCACACTGCGAGCGGAGTGCGGACCGGTGCCGTGGGCTGCTCTTCGGGAGCGCTGGCCTCGTGCAGCTCGGAATGGGAACTGATCTCGACCGCTTTCCGGTCGATCGGGCGACCACCGGGGTCCGTCAGGCGAAGCCGAAACGAGCCGCGGCACTTGACGAGCACGCGGTTCCATCCCGCGCTGAGGCGAACGAGCGAGCGTCGCGGCGACGGCTCGAAGGTCGGGCGGTTCACGTCGCGTACGACGACGGTGCCGTTCAGCCAGACGAGAAGCTCGTCGGCCGATTCGCGTTCGAAGCAGACATCGATCGCGGTGGCCGCGCGGAGTTCGGTCTGAGCGTAAAACGTCCCCGATCGGGGATGGAGATGCTGCGTTGGACGCACTGACGAGCGATCCGGTGGAATCTCGATCCGCTGCCAACGCAGTTGCTGCCAACCATCGGCGTGATCGACGTCGAGGCCGGGCTGCGTTTCGACGCCGTACGCGTAGTCGAGCGAACGGCTCTCCGTCTTCCCGAAGGGGCCGATGACCCACCACGTCCGCAGATGGCCGTCACGCGCACGGCGGGCCGCGGCGCCGTCGCGGTCTCCCCGCTGCGCGGCGAGGAGTGCGAGAACACGCTCGAGCGGAGTCTCGGTCCACCCGGAGAGCGCCCCTCCGGTGGCGAGTCGCGTCAACTCTTCCTCGAGCGCGTAGGGATCGCTGAGATCGGAGACGAGATCGGCGAGACGGCGCGCGAGAAGCTCGCTTCTCGGGTCGTCGCCGTAGCGCCGGAGGCCGTCGAGCAAGGCCTGCGCTAGCGCGTCGGCATCACCCGCGCGTTCGGCATCGGAGCCGATCGCGATCTGCGCGAGGCGCGGAGCCGCTTCGGCCGGGAGCGCTCCCGAGAGCGAGAGAGCGAGGGTCACCGTCCAGAGAGTCAACGTGCGATGGAGCATGGGAGTCGAGTTTCGGGCCGAGGGGCGAGGCGGTTGATTCAGCCGCGGCGATCCGAATGCGGAAGAAGCTCGGAGCGTCGCTGTAAGGGAAGGTCCATTCAGGTGCGCTCGAGGAGGATGCGCTTCCGATCGAGTTCTCCGATCGCGCTCGTGAATTCGCGAAACACGTCGTATTCGGCGACGTCCACTCGCGCCGCGCGAACTTCGATGGTCCGGCGGACCACGACGCGCTGCGGCGAATCCGCGGTGTACTCGACCCGGATGAGGCCGTGCGCGGTCTCTTTCTCGAGCGGCTCCGGGAGAGATTTCACCCGCAGGCCGGCGGGAAGCTCGTACACGGTTTCGAGCGATGATCGTCGTGGATTGCCGACGAGGACGTCGAAACGCCGCTCCTCGAGCCCGCCGAGGGCCGCGAGCTGCGCCGAAGACGAGAAGAAGTCGCTCTCGGGCCTGAGCGTCAGCCCCTCGGGCGCTTCGACCACGAACTTGGGCACGCGGATCGACGCGCGAAGAGACACCGGCTGATCGAGATCGCCGAGGGCGGAGAATTCCTGTGCCTCGATGGTCGAACCGGCGAACTTGCGCGAGAACCACCGCTCGAGTGTCTCCTTTCGCTTCGATTCGATCTCGAAGGAGCGGCGTACGTACACCGCGTAGTCGCCAGTGCACTCGACGCGAAGATCGAGCTCGGCTCCGAGATCCTCGTCGACGCGAACCCGCGTCTCCTCGATGAGTTGAAGCCGGTTCGGATCGTTCCACGGGATCTCCTTCAGCTCGCCGCCGTCTGGATTCACGACGAGGACGTCCGCGCCGCGATCCATCGACGGGAGCTCTTCGAGAGCGTGTCGCTGAGCCGTGCCGTCGAGAAAGAGCTCGGGGTGTTCGTCGCTCCCCGGAATGTAGGTGATGCAGTGATTGAAGTGGTTGACGAGCGGCAGCGAGAGGTCTTCGTTCGCGCGCGACTGTGTGCCGTAGATGAGAACGGGATACGCGTCGATGCCGACTTCCTTCAGCATGACGGACATCAGCGTCGCCTTGTCTTTACAGTCGCCGAACTTGCGCGCGAAGATGTTCGCCGCGTTGTACGGCTTGAATCCGTGAACGCCGAACTCCCACATGTTGTAGCGAATGTCGGTGACGATGAAGTTGTAGATAGCACGGATCCGCTCGAGATCGTTCTCCGCGCCACTCGTGAGCTCACGCACCTTGCGGCGGATCTCGGGACTGCTCTCGAATTGCTTTCGGATGAGATTCCAGTACCAGGAGGTGAACTCCGTCCAATTCGCAAACGTCGACACTTCGAGGAGCGGGCTGATCTCGGTGAGCGGCGGCATCCCGGGCTCGGCTTCGAGCTTCGGGACGTTCTTTGCGACCCATTCATAGACGATCGAGTCGGACTCCGGTCGGTCCTCGACTCTCGGCTCGACGTCGAAGTTGCGCCGATGAAAGTTGAAGCGTCGCGCGCGCGGTACTTCGAGGACGAAGACCTTCTCGCGGATGGGGACACTCTGCTGAAAGAGCTCGCGGTGGCCGAAGTAGTCGCCGAAGAAACTTTGCCGAGTATCCTGGCGGATGTACTCGACTTCGACGACGTCACCGGGAGAGAGCGGGGGAAGATCGATCCCGCCTCGGCGGTAGGTTCCGGATCCACCGCGTTCGCCACCGTAGCGCTCGAGCTTGGCGTCCGTCACGCGTCCGTCCCGGTGGTGGACGCGCCCTTTGACGAACTCGAGCTCGTGATCGCCGTCAGCGTAGTAGGTCCCGAAGGTGTCGTACTGCCTGACCCCGTAGTCGTTGAGCACTTCGACGACGGTTTGGTGAAACTCCCGTGCCGTTCCGTCGACGTTCACTTCGGTTGCCGTCAGCTCGAACAGGATGCGTGCCGGTGACTCCTCGTCGTCGCGCTCGGCGGCCAGAGCCGCTGCGATGACGCTGGCGACGTCGCGACGGTGCTCGTCTTCGAACGAATCCCCACTCGCGCGCAGATACTCGACGTAATCGCGGATCTGTGGCGAATTCGGTTTCAGCTCGAGAACGCGATCGAAACTGGCCAGCGCCGACGCGCGCTCTCCCGACCGGAGCTCGAGTCGCGCTCGTCGTTCGACGAGATCGGGATCATCCGGACAGATGGCGACCGCGCGCGCAATCGCCGCGAGAGCGCCGTCCAAGTGATCGCGTCCCTCGTGAAAGCGAGCGATCTCACCGAGCCACGCGTCCGAGTATGGATCGAGCGTGTGTCCCTCCTCGAGGAGGGAGAGAGCTTCTTCGTCGCGAGCGGTACCCGCGAGGAGAGTGGCGAGACGAGAGCGGAGCCTGCCGTCGAGAGCATTCGTCGCCAGTCGCTCGCGGAGGAGTCGTTCGGCCTCGGCGAGCTTGCCCGCGCGGAGCGTCTTGTCGATCCGTTCGGAGCGCGTAAGGACACTCGCGTTTGGAAGTGCCGCCAAATCTCGCTCGAGCCGCTCGGCCGCGAGAGGAAATCCCGCTGCCGTCGCGATGTCGGCGCGGAGGCGCAACGCCGCCTCGCACGACGGATTGAGCTCGAGTGCACGATCGCAGTACGTTCGCGACACCGTCAGGTTGCGGAACTGACGGTAGTAGTAGCGACCGAGCTCGTACGCCGCACGTGCGGATCCGCGGTCGAGTGCGGTGAGCATCGTCCGACGCCACGCGTTTTCTTCCTGGCGCGCGGCGATCGAGACATTGCGCCGCCGGCTCGAGGCGAGGCTCAGGTAGTAGAGCGACGGGTCGGCGTCGAGTGCGACGGCGCGCTCGATCCACTCTTCGTCCGGGTGTTCGTTTTCGTCGTGCGGGTGGAGCTGAAGGAAGAGCGCTCCGAGACGGTAAGCCTCGCGCGCGTCGGTCGTCTCGGGCGTCGTCGCCGCGGCGAGTTCCTCGAGGACGTTCGGTCGGATCTTTGGGGATTCGTTCGACGATCCTTCGGCCGGTCCCTCCGGAATCTTCGCGCGTTCCTCGGCCGGCGCGTCGCCCTCCTCGACGTCGGCGAGCGGGCTCCCGTCGGGCGCGGTGACCCGCGCCGAGAAGCGCCACGGCCCCTTCGACTGCGCGAGCTTGACGAGGATTTGATTCCACCCCTTTCGGAGCCGAACACCGGCGGAATCCTGGCCCCGGCGGAACGGCCGATGGAGGTTCTTCGACTGAACGAGCTCCCCGTTCACCCAGAGCTTGTAGGAGTCTTTGGTGCCGAGACGAATCGCGACCGTCTGCGCGCTCGCCGACTCGAGATAAGTGAGCGCGTACGCGAGACACTCCTCGTTCGGCTCGAACAGACTGCCGAGGTCGACGAGACCGGCGAGCGGGGTGGAGGGAAGCTCTCGCCACGAGACGCGTTGAGTTTTTCCGTTGTACGCGGCGGTGAAGTCGACGGGCTCGGTTTCCGGCGGGTACGCGGTTTCGAAACCCCCGCCGCGTTCGTTGTCGAACGGACCGATGACGCGCCAGCGTTCGAGGTACCCGAGCGGCCTCCAGCGTTCGCGCGCCGCGTCGACGGACGCGCCCTGCGCGAGGTCCAGATAGCCGAGCTGTCGTCTCGCCCAAGCCGCGGTGAGCGGCAGGTCGTCGCGCTTCGACCACGACTCGAGCGCGCTCGCGTCCTCAACGGATTCGCCGGTGACGCCGCGGAGACCGGCGAGACGAACGAACACGAGGACGGCTTCCCCTCGCCACGGAGCGAGCGCTTCGGGAGGAAGTGGAGCGGCCAGTCGAAGCGCCGTCCGGTAAGCCTCGGACGCGGCGAACGGTTCGCCGGCGGCGATTTTCGCTTCGGCGCGCGCGATCGACTGGTTCGCTAGGGCGAGCGCTGCGTCGTCGGCAAAGAGTCCGCCGGGGCGCACTGCGAGGCCGGCGAAGACGACCAGCGGAATCAGAATCGGGCCGGATCGGGGGCGGGACGGTCGCGGTGTTTGCATCGAACAGGATCGTCGGCGAATGGAGAGAGTCGAGGTGCGGATCGGATCGGCCGGACGGCGATCCGTTCCGCGAACGTATTCACTACGAAAGACCCGCAGGGTCGGTGCCGCGCATGGACGCGCCAGCTCCGGGCGCGAGCCGGACGAGATGCGCGCTAGCGATCTTCTTCCCGTCGGACGATGCGCGCGTCGGCCCAGTCGGCTCGGTCGAGCACGGAGTTCATCGTTCCGGGTACACCTCCGAAATCGACTTCGAGCGAGAGCGTCTCGCCGCCGGCGACCGGAACCGAAATCGGAACCGGTTCATCGCGCCAGGTCATGGCGCGCTCGAAGAGAAGTTTCTGATCGACTCGAACGCGGAAAACGACCGACGCCACGTTCGCGCGTGCGGCGTCCGGACTCTTCGGCCTCGCCGAATCGTCGAGCCCGATCGTCGCATGGAATCGCAGCGCCGCCTCGTCGAGCTCGTAGACGAGGAGCGAGTACGAGTGCACGCCGAGTCCCTTTCGGTACGGCCGACCGTTCATCCGCAGCGGGCCGTGAAGGACGTTCGTGTCGCGCTTGAACTCGAAGCGGCGAGTGAGTTGAAAGAGCGGGCCCGGAAACTCGTCCTTCGCCTTCGGATCGAGATCCGACAGGTACTCGACGCGGTCGTTTGCAAAGGAAATTGCGCTCACTCGCTTCGGCGAAGACGTCCAGCGGTCGAGGTGCGCGTGCTCGAGAACGATTTCGTTCGGAGAGAGCGAGACCAGCGCACCCGAAAGAGTATCGCCCGAGACCAGATGGAGCTCGACCGCCTGAGCGGCGTCGGCGGCCGGAGGAGACGAAGGCTCGATGTCTTCGTCCGGATCGGCGAGGACGACGGCCTCGATCTTTCGGTAGGGGAGCTCGAGGTCGCCCAGTCGATCCGAGTTGACGACGAGGCGCTCGTTCGCGAATTCCTCGACGAGACCGACGATGCGGTTGGTCGCGTCGTCCGGGCGATCGGATCGGACGAACACGGTGTCGTCTTCCGAGCGGACGGCGGCGAGCCGCCGCCAGAGACGCGACTCGGCGCCCGCCGCGTCCGACGCGAGGCCGGGAGTGCCCGCGACCGACGCGGCCGGCGCGAGCGCACGGATGGCGTAGAGCGGGACATCCCGCGGAGCGGACGCGCCGAGAAGAGTGAGTCCGAGCGCGTCTTCGTCGAGATCCGCCGACGGGGCGCTGAGTCGGGCTCGGGCGACATCTCCGTTCCGAAACCGGACGAGCCAAAACGACGAGCCGTCACTCCCTGAAGACGGGGTCGAGATGCGTCGGAACCGGACGCCGAGGAGCTCGTCGAGTGCGATTCGTTGCCCGCCTACATCGAGAAAGCGACCGCCGTCCTCAACTCGGATCGCGACCGCCGGATCCTCCGGAAAAGTGAGAGCTCTCGTCTCGGTGAGCGTGTCGACCTCGACGACCACTTCGGCCACGGGTGCGGCGCGGAGGGCGGGTTGCGCAGCGTCCGGCGCGGTGAGTTGAGCAAGGACCGAGACCAGAATCGAGATCATGGGACTCCGTCGGAGTGGAGAGAGCGAGGAGCGAACGAGAATCGACCGGCGAGACGCGGCGGTTCCCCTTCATCTCTCGGACGGTGAGCGTAGCGGACTGCCCGTTCTTCTCGGCGGATTCAGCACCTGGGCCTCTCTGCGTCCGTCGCAGGATGGGCGCGGACGGACGCTTCACTCGGGCCCGTCCCGTCGGTCTCGCGTGTCCGGAAGCAGCGCGGGTGGGATGTCCGCCGGGGATTCGGCCGGAGCGACGACACCCTCCGGGAATCAGAGACCGGCAATCGCTGTCCGTGGGCGTGGGACCGACCGGACGCGCGGCGGCGCTCAGCGCTCGCCCCCCGACACCAATGTTCCGGAAAGGCGCGCGATCGGGATTCTATGTCTCGTTACGGAAAGCTTCCACCAAAAACGGTTTGCGACGATGGCGGTCCTTGCAAAAACGACTCGCGGGGTTATCTTCTCGGAAGGTGAAGAGTGCGTTTCGTTGCGACGCGGGTCGACTCGTCAGAGGGTCGATCTCGGGCGAGCGAAAGCGCCGTCGACGACACGGAGTCGAGTGTCCCGTGCAAGCCGGCTGAAGGCCTCGCCGGTCGAACGCATGGGAGGCCAGAGAGAGGAGCCACGCGCCTGCGTCCGTGACGTTGCGGTCGCCGACCGTCGACCTCGACGTGTCGGGGCGCGCAAGGACGTTCCGATCGCCGCGGCGATCGGCGTCCGCACGCGGCGGGCTCGCGTGACCTCGACCCTCCCGGCCAGACCAGGCCGGTGAAGAGCGACGAGAGCGGAAGAGAAGGAGAGGGGGAACGATGGCGCGGCGGAAGAACACAGCCGAAGCGTTTGAAGTGCTCTACAAGATGAGCCGAGAGGGGACCGCGTCAGCCGAATCCGCTCGCGACGACGCAGGGGATTGCCCCGCGTGCGGTGCGCAGGGTGAAGGCGACCCCTCGCGCCGAGGGTCATCGGGTTCTCTGCCGCTCCACATTCCGCAGCGATCGGAGCCGCTCCTTCGCGCCCGTGCTGGCTGGCGCGGGCCCGAGGCCGGGATGGCGGGTTCGGGCGGATACCCCGCTGGCGGCGGCTCGTTTCCACCCGCCACCGCTGCGAATCCCCCGGGGTGGGGTCCGGCCGCCGGGACGTGGATGCAGGCGCCGCGTCCGCTCGTCTCCCCGCGGCTCGCGCTGCGACAGTCGGGCCCGGCCCAGTATCCCATCGATCCCGGGACGCTCCATCCGCCGATTCCTCCCGGGTACGTCCACCCGGCGGCAGCTTACGCGCCGCCGTCACCTCCGGAACGCCCTCCGATTCCGAATCCCCATCCGGCCTCGCCGATTCCTGCTCCCGAGCCGCTGCTCGGACCGGCGAGCGCCTCGGCCCGAGCGGATTCCGAGCCCGCGCCCCGCCTCCCGCATCGATTCGACGAGGGCTCCGGATCTTCGCTTCCTCCGGCTGCGGCGCGGCGGTCTTCTCCCCCGGGAGCCGATCGATCGAGTGACGTCGGGATTCCGGCCGATCGCGTGGGCGACATCTTCGCCGAGCCGAGTCGAGGACGAGTCGCTTGGGAGCTCGCGGACGAGGAAGAGTGGGACGATCCCGCGGAGACGCACGTGGAGTCGAACGCGATCGAGGCCGCGGGCGAGGGCGGCGATCCGACGGACGTCGCGTTCGCGATGGCCGCGACCGAAGCGAAGAGGGGGTCGAAGACGAAATCGGGCAAGAAAAAGGGGAGCGACTCGCGGCGGCGCAGCGAGCGGAAACGCCGCTCGGAGGGGCGACCGGGTTCCGGCGGGGAGCGGCGAGCGAAACGGACGCGATCGTCCGGTCGCCCGGCCGCGAGTCGCCCGGCGGACGGAGACTCCTCGCGGAGGAAATCGGAGCGCGTCGACCGCGAGGTGGCCGAGACTGGACCCGCGGCGCCGGGAGACTCTTCGGAACTCTCCGCGGATGTGACGAGTTCGGGGGTCGGCTCGACCGATTCCGAACCGGCTCTCGCCACGAGCGCGGAGGGCACAGCTCGCGACGCATCTCTCCGTCCGGTCGACGCGCCAGCGGTCGAGACGACTCCCGGCGACCGTTCGTCCGTCCCATCCCCGCCGGCGCGATCGAAAGGTGCCGCCGTCGCGCTCGCGGTCCTCGCGCGTTCCCGCGCGAGCGTCCGGAGGGGCGGGCGTTGGCTGCTAGGCGACGGCCTCACGTCCGCGCTGAATCGTCGACTCGAGATGCGGGTGGCAACGGTCATCGCCCTCTCCGCGGTCGCGGTCGTCGTCTGCGCGCTTGCGTACTTGCAGGGAGGATCGAATCGCGGCATGTCCGAGCCGACGACGTTCTTTGATCTCGAGCCGAATCGCGACGGCGAGTTCGAGCCGGGCGCGGCGGGCGAGTTCGACCCGATCGGCGAACGCGAAGCTCCGTTCGGTTCGCCGAAACCGATGTTCGGCGAAGGCGACGTGGTCGGCGCCGTCACTCGCGTAGCGGACGGCGACCGGGGTGAAGGGGCGGGTGAGAATCGATCGACCGGAGTCGCGGCCGGTCCGAGCGTCGACTCGGCGGAGACGACGGAGGCGCCTCCACCCTCGAGGCTCCCCGACGCCCCGAGGGATCTCGAGGAAGGGCTCTCGCCGCCGCCGGCCCCGGCACGGTCCGATCACTACTGGTTCATTCGGATCCACGGCATGGCGTTCGACGACGAGGCCGAGCTGATCCGTCGCTACTTCGAAATGCGTCTCGGTTACCGTGCGCGCCTCGAGCCCGAGGAGGGGGTTGTCCGGCAGGGACGACAGCTCTACGCCGTGTTCGTCGAGACTCCATTTGCCGATAAGGCTGCGGCGGACACCGAGCTCGCGCGACTGAAACAAAAGGCGCTGGACGATCCTTACGAAAAGTCCTATGTGAGGGACTTCCAGGGCGCGCTCGCCGTCCGGCGGACGTTCGCGCGTTGAGCGAGGCCCCGGCGGGCGTCGTTCGCGCCGACGGGTGAGTCCGCGTGGCGGATCGGCGTTCCGTGTCCGCATCGAGCTCCCGTCGTCAACCTCGAGTCGCCGCGGCACGGAAACCTGCCAGCCGCCACCGGAAGCGCGACGCCCGCGTGGATTCTCACTCTGCTCGAAGACGATCTCCGGTCGGGCGCAGGTCCCGTCAATATGAACAATCGACCCGAGTGCATCCCGTGTTGTCTCCGCCGCGTCCTCAAGGCCGCGGACCAGAAGACGAGTGACGAGTGGCTCCACCGCAAGATTCTCGGAGAGGTCATGCAGGACCTCTCTCGGGTCGACGAGGTCGCGACCCCGGCCGAACTCGTCCACGGAGTTGCGAAGAAAACGGCGCGGGCTCTCGGCGTAGTGGATCCGTACGCCGAGGAGCGGAAGCGCTGGCTCGACGAGATCACCGGAAACGCGGAGTGGATCCGTTCCGAGGTCGCCACGAAGCCGGACCCGTTTGTCGCCGCGCTGCGGTTGTCGATCGTAGCGAATATCTTCGATAACGAGCTCCGCGCCGACATCGTCGACGGGTTCTCGCTCAAGTCGCTCGTTCGCGGGTTCGAGAACGTCCCGTTCGTGGAGGACAGCGTCGAGGATTTTCGCCTCGCGGCGCAGAAGGCGACGAGCGTGCTCTTCGTTCACGACAGCGCGGCTGAGCTCTTCTTCGATCGATTGCTCATCGAGGCGCTCGAGAAGCCGCGAGAGGCAGTGGCTTCGGTCGTTCGCGAGACGACGATCCTCGCCGACGCCACGCTCGCGGACGCCGAGGCCGTGGGCCTCGGGGAGGTCGCGGAGATCCTCGACATCGGGATCGACGGTCTCGGAGTCCCCCTCAACGCGTGCTCGCAGGCCTTTCGCGAGCGCTACGAGGCCGCCGACATGGTGATCGCGAAGGGGCAGGCGGCGTTTGAAACGCTGGCGGGAGATGACCTCCGCAAGGAAGGGGTCGAGAAGGAGATCTTCTACCTCTTGCGCGTGAAATGTGCGGTGATCGCGCGCGAGCTCGGGGCGGGAGTGGGGGAGGCGGTGCTCGAGCTCGGTTGAGGGGGCGACGAACCGACGCTGCGCAGAGAAATCCCTTGTCGCGGTTCGGACCGCGACTACAATGCCTCGTTCGATTCCGCGAGCAGAGTGGCGGAGTCGACCTAAAACAAGTGATTCACAGCCGTGCTGGGCGCGACCGGTCGTGGCACCGGCGAGCCTCCTTCGGGAGCGGATGATTATGAGCGTTCACAAGAGCCTTCGAACCGGCGGGAACCTCGTTCGCGCGAGAAACGTGCTTACGCGTTACGAGCGAATCCTCGAGCTGCGAAAAGGCGGGAAGTGGGACGAGGACGGCGCGTCTCCGTACCGGCTGCCGAAAGTCCGCGTTATGAAGCTGAAGAAGCGCGGCAAGGAAAAGAAGAAGAAGGAAGAGGAAGAGGCGACCGCCACCGCCACCGCCACCACGACCGCGAGCTGACGCTCCCGCGGTCGGGACGAGTCCTCTTCGCGAGCCTTTTCCCAGAGGTCCCCGGTTCCCCGTCCCCTCGCGGTCCGCGCGCAAGAGCAATTCCCTGCCCGAACGTCGTTGCGAGAGGCTTCCCCACGGCGCTCATTCTCCTCGCATCAGCGAGGTCGACGGCAGAGCGGTTGGCACCCCAACATCGCCGTAGCGTGACGCGGTCCGTCCAGAACGTGGACGACTTTCGTCGACTCCCTCGCCGCGCATCGAGTCGTTCGCCGACGTAGGGAGGGGCGTTTGTCTCCCCCCGATCGCCCAGCGCAGGGCGATCGATCGAACTGCGGGGTTCGTGCTGACCGAGGGGGTCGTCCGCGGCCGGGAACGGATCTTGCTGCGCGGTCCGTTGAGTCCGAGTCGACCGGCGGTGGTCGAGTCGAGGGCTCGAATCGACGACTACGCCCTCGCTGGAGTTTCGTGCTATGGCCGGCCCCGACGTCAACCCGATGGATTTCCTCGATCGAGCCTCGACGCTCGTCGGCACCGAGTCGCTCTCCCGTCAGGGTGTCCGGGAGCTTCGCATCCTCAGCGAGTCCCGGTTCCTCAGTCTGATTCGCGAGTTCGTCGAGGAGTCTCTCGCCGAGGTAATCGACGCGCGGCAGTCGATCCGCGGGGAAGGCGCGATCGGCGAAGACGGCGCGTCCGGGGAGCCAGCCGACGGGCGTCTCTCGCGCGAGTACCAGCGCCGGTGGGAAGCGCTGAAGACCAAGCACGAAGTCGGCCTCCGGCAAGTCGAGCGGCGTATCGATCGCCTGGCCCGTCTTCTGCGCGATCTCGACCGGTCGGTCGTCGAGATCAGTGACCTCGACGCGCGCAAACCGGCGGGTCGGGATGAAGCCGCGCCCACCGAGGCGCCGGAGCCCGTCGATCGAAGCGTGCTTCTCCGCGAGATGCTCCTCGACGACGACGCAAAGGACTGACGGGATCACGGCGGCGTCGCCGCGACGACGCGGCCGCGGGGGAGAAACGAGACCGCAGCCCGAGTCCGATCGAAGAGTTGGCGTTCTGTTCGCTTCGCCGAGCTCGGCTCCGCTTCGTAACACCCGTGAGCGCGAGCGCTTCGGGACGTTCGTGCCTCGTCCGGGGATCCCGGCGCCGAATCCGAGAGAGATCCGGTCTAGAACTTGTCCCCTCGTTCCCCTTTGGTATGATCGACGAGTGAGGAAGAAGTTTTTGCGCGAACGAGGCGCGGCTTCTTTGGGAATCGATTCGCAAACGAGGAAAATTGTCCCACTGCGGTGACCGCGGAAACACGCATCCACGCGTGTCGGTGAGTCGGCCGAGAGTGACAATTCGACCCGCGGGAATCGTGCGGTCCAGGGTTTTGGTGTGGAGAGAAACCCTCCGTTTTGAATCTCGGTTCTGCAGTTGATACTTCGCCACCGAGTCTACGCCTGGGTTGACCCTCTCCAGTAAGGCAAAGGAGTGTTTCGAATGAGACGCGTTCTAACCATGTGTGCTCTCGCCGCGTCGCTCGGCTATGCCGTGACCGCGCGTGCGCAGGTCGACGAGAGCCTCGTCGCGGATTATTGTACCGAAGGGGACAATTGCTCCGACGACAACCTCGCGATCGCGTTCGAGGGCGCCAAGGAAGGCCAGTCGAACGTGTTCGAGTACGACGCGTTTGCGGCCGGAACCAAGATCACCGCCGTCTTCACGATGACGACCGTGAGCGAAGGCGTTCAGGGTTGGTCGTACGGCGTCCGTCACAATGAGGAGATCCTCTCGATTACGGATGACGATATCGTCGTCGAAGGCACGGACGCGCAAGGGGCGCACGGCGAGAACCCGTTCGTTCAGAACAAGCAGGTCGAAGGCGGAATGATTTCCGCGTACGTCCTCGATCTCTTCGGTGCGGGCGTTCTCCCCCTCCAGACGAACACGATTCTCCGCGCGACCTACACGCTCAACGCCGACGCCGGCGTGGACGGAACGGTCCTCCAGTTCGTGAACAAGGAGATCGGCGTTCCGAACTCACCGCCCGCTGAGCTCCTCGTCACCGCCGCGGGAGGGCAGTCGAGGTTCCCGCGGAAGCTCACGAACGCGCGGATTCAGCTGAAGTCCGACGCGCCGCCTGAGATCTGCGACGACGGCATCGACAACGACGGCGACGGCATGGTCGACTGCCAAGATTCCGACTGCGCCGACGCGCCGAACTGCCAGGGCGAATGTCCGGCGGGCGACTACATCGTGTTCTTCGGCCCGGCGGCGAGCGGCGATGCCGTCACCGTCACGGGGTCGACCGTGATCACCTCGCGGAACTCGACGGAGCTTCTCGGCTTCCAGGTCGGCGTGAGTATCGCCGAAGATGGCGGCTGGACGTTCTCCGGTGAGCTCGGCAACCAGGAGATCATCGAACTCGTGTTCACGGACGCCGACGGAAACAGCCAGACGCCCGTGTCCGGGAACACCGCGACGGCGACGGAGGATCCGTCGAACGTCGAGCCCGGCGCTTCGCTCGCTCCGTTTGCGGAGACCGACTTCTACTTCGCGGAGCTCGAGCCCGATCAGGGCGGAAAGGGCTTCTTCGCCGGATTCGTCGCGGACGTCGTGAACGGCGAGCTGAAGATTCCCGCGACCGGCCCGGCGGCGGAATGCGGCGTCAACGAGCTCCTCAAGGTCACCGTCGGCGAGGGCGGCGTCTCCGTGCCCTTCAACCGCGGAGATGCGGACGGCGACGGCAAGTACAACGTCACCGACGGCGTCCTCATCGTGCAGAACATCGTTGGAAATATCCCGCCGAGATTCCCGGGCTGTCCGGCGATCCTCGACGCGAACGGCGATGGGACGAATGACGTCTCGGACGGGCTCTATCTGCTCAACTTCGTCTTCATGAAGACGGCTCCGGCACCGCCTGCGCCGTTCCGCGCGTGCGCGATCGATCCGAACTCGAACTGCACGGCGGATTCGAACTGCCAGCCGTAGTGAGCTCGGATCCGAGCGGCGCAGCCGCCGCTCGTCTCGACGAATGAATCCCGCCCCCGTACCCGAGTACGGGGGCGGGATTTTTTTGGGTCGCCGCCTTCTCTGTCGATCGCCGCGAGCGTCGGAGCGGGCGGCCGGGTGACACGTCGCCGTCGCTCGGCTACAATTGCCATCTTCCTACCTTTGGTGCGAAATCCTCGCCCACTCCTTCCCGCCGCCGGCACGATCGCGACTGGCCAGCCGCCGGCATTCAACGACCGGGCCTCTCGAGTACCTGGGGAGACTGTCATGAAGGCGGAGCTTCTGCTGCCCCTCTTCCGATCGGCGTTCGTTCTTTCTCTCTGCGTTTCGACTGCGTCGTACGCACAGGAGTACACGGTTTCGTTCGATTCGACGACGGCGACGGTCGTCCAGGGCGGAGCTGTGAACGCGAGAATCGTCCTTCGCAATACGCCCGACGCGGTTACCGGGTTCTCGCTCGGTGTACAGCACGATGCGTCGCTTCTCTCCCTCGATTCGGTCGAGCTCGGCGCGGACGTGCTCAACGTAGTCGGCGCGGCGTGTCCCGGCGGTGATCCGGACCCGTCGTTCCTCGCGATCAACGAGTCTCCGGCCGGCGGCGACGGAGTGACGATCGCCCTTCTACTCCGCACCATGGAGTGCGCGGACGGCGCACTTCCTCCCGGCGACAGCACGAACGAGATCGTCGCCTTGAGGTACACAGCGAGTGCCGACATGACGGGGACGGCGGACGTCTCGATCACCGGCGAACTCGGAGACCCGAAGGTCGAAGTGGTGCTCGATCTCGCGGGAGTCACTCAGCTCCCGACCTCCGACGCGGATACGACCCTCACGGTCACCGTGAACGAAGCGGGCGCGGGGAACGCCCCGTACCTTCGCGGCGACGTGAACCAGAGCGGCCGAATCGAAATTTCCGATGGAATTCTGATCCTCAATTTCCTGTTCGCAGACGGGCTCCCGGCCGGCGAGGAGACGAAAAACAACTGTCTCGTCGCCTACAACTTCGACGGTACGACGAGCAACGGCACCGAGGGACAGGAAGACGC
The DNA here is from genome assembly GCA_965223845.1 of Planctomycetota bacterium. Lineage (GTDB taxonomy): Bacteria > Planctomycetota > UBA8108 > UBA8108 > SXIK01 > CBDCXR01. The sequence continues at coordinate 1,635,651 of CBDCXR010000004.1, forward strand.
CTCGGACATCAACCTCGCGGACGGCGTCTCACTCCTCAACTTCCTCTTCGTCGCGGGGTCTACGCCGCCGCCACCTCCCGCCGGAGCGTGCGGCCAAGCGGACAACCCGGCGTCGGAGGACATGGCCTGCGACGCGTTCGGCTGCTGAGAGCTAGAGCGATCTTCCGTCTCGACCGGTTCGTTCGCGCCCTCGGTCCGCCCCCGCGACGCTCGGGGCGATTCTGCGGAGAAATCCGGGCTAGCTTTCCCCCCCGACGATACAATCGGGGTCCGCAGTCGGCTCCGCTGCAGCCGACCCCTGCGCACGACTCCGACCGCACGGGCGCGTACCGGAGTTCGTGTCTCGGGCGCACCTCGTTCGCCAGGTGAAATCGGCGAGGCACGTCCGGCGAGACGGAATTCCCCGGGGGAGTGGATCGTTTGATCCGGAAGACGACACCGATCGACGCGGGCATCGAGAGCGAGCGGGACTTCGAGCGCGCTGAGCGCTCGCGGATACGACCCGGTCTCACCTGCCCCCGGTGCAAGCGCGACAATTCGCAGCTGGGCGACTTTTGCGTTCACTGCGGGTTCAGCTTTCGAGCGACCGCGGCCGAGCGCGAGGACGCAGCGAACGACCCGATGATCGGTCGGATCGTGAACGAGAAGTATCGCGTTCTCTCCCGCCTTGGAGAAGGGGGGTTCGGGGCCGTCTACGAGGTTGAGCACCTCGTGTTCGGAAACGGCAACGTTTTCGCCCTCAAGGTTCTCCACCCTTCGCTCAGCCAGGACCAGCAGTTTCGGCGCCGGTTCTTGCGCGAAGCCGAGCTCGCGATGTCTCTCGTGCACGAGAACACGATCCAGCTCCGCGAATTCGGCGAGATGCCCGAAGGAAGTCTCTTCTACACGATGGACTACTGCTCGGGCGAACCGCTCAAGCAAGTTCTCGCGAAGGAGCAGTATTTGACGGTGAACCGCGCGCTCGCGATCACGCGTCAAATCCTCTCCGTGATGGAGCAGGCTCACGCACTCGAGATCATCCACCGCGACATCAAGCCGGAGAATGTCTTCCTCGAGCACCGTTCATCGCGTGACTTCGTCAAGGTCGGCGACTTCGGTCTCGCGAAGCGCCTGGAGGGCTCGGAAACCGGCAATATTTCACGCGGCGCGATCCTCGGGACGCCGCGGTACATGTCACCCGAGCAAGCGAAGGGCGCCGAGAATCTGGACGAGCGTTCCGATCTCTACTCGATCGGCGTCGTGCTCTACGAAATGCTCTACGGATGCGTGCCCGCGGAGGTCGAGCCGAAGGGCGACCGGGGGCGAAAGTCCGAGCTCGTCCCTCCGGATCCCGCGCCGCATCCCGTTCCCGAAGCGGTTTGGAGGGTCACCGCGAGGGCTTTGAGGACGAGACGCGAGGATCGATACCGGAGCGCGGCGGAATTTCGCGACGCGATCGATGCCCTCCCCACGTTCACGCCTCGGTATTCCTCGCCGGAGTCGGCGTGGCGCTTCGGACAGAAACTCTTCGCCGCCGGCTTGGTGCTCGCCGCCGTCGCCGGCGGGATCTGGCTCTTCGCCCCCGAAACCTGGCGATGGCTCGGAGACGGACTGAGGGCGATGGTCGCCGTTGCGCCTGCCGGCGAGCCCGGTTCCGCGCCTCCTCTGGAGCGGCGATCCTCCGCGCCCGACGTCCCCGTCGAAGCGGAGCCGGCCTTCTTCGAGGAGGACGTCAGGACGTTCGTCCCCTACGTTCCCGGTGACGTGCTGTCGTTCGTGACCTTTCGCGACGGGGTTCATCAGAGCGAGTACACCTACACGGTTCTCGCCGAGGAATCGCCGGGCGAGCTCACGGTGAAGATCGATCCCGGGAACCGCGTGGTGATTTGGACGATCGACGATGCGGAGAAATCGTTCGCGACGACTTTCCGCATCCTCAACGTCGAATCGGGCCACGTCTCCGAAGCGGTGAGGCGGCTCGAGCTCAAGCTGCCGGCCCGGTTCGAGGAGGACCAGTACGTCTTTGAGGGCAGGTTCGTCGACCGGCAGCCGCAGGACGTGGTGGACCTTCGCGGAAGGCGCGAAGTGCGCACACTTGCCGAGATCGACCGTGGGTTTCGCGCGGGTCTGCTGCCGAGCCATCCGCGCTGTCTAGTCGTCGAGTTTTTCGAGACCGAGAATCGAAAACACCGGCAGTACTACGCCCCGAAGCTCGGGCTCGTCGCGTCCGAGGTCATCGACGTCTTGCCGACGAAGGGCGGAGAAACGGGAGAGCGGGCGATCGTATTCGCGCGCTATCTCGTTGCGAAGGACCACGAGACTCCGCCGCCGAAGCCGGCGCCGCCAGGTGGGCTGAGTGGGAGCGCGACCCTCGATACGCCCGAGGAGCCGACCGAGCCGGAATTCACCGCTCCTCCCGCGCCCGGGGCGCTCGAGACGGAAACCGAGTCGGGCGAGGCGGACGCTCCCGAAACCGCCAGCCGCGCGTCGGCGGTTTGGCGTCCGGCGCACCGTCGCTCGTAGTGCGCACCGACCCATGAGTCGCATTGGGGCGGACACCCCTCGGAGGTGGTTCTAGCGCGATTGTCGATTCGCGGGAGACCCCAGACGACTCAGCGAACGGGACGTCGCGGGCCTGCGGACTCAGAGCTTCTTTCCGACGGGGAGGGGATGCCCGAGCGTGTCTCCGTTCGCCCGGAAGCCGTTTCCATCGTGGTCGACGAAGATCGGATTCGTGAAGGCTACGGGATGCATCTCCGATTGCCAGGACTCTCCGTAGCCGGTCTCGAGCGTCGAGCCCTCGCCGACGGCGGCGACGATGATGTGCGCGTCGGTCGTCAGCGGAACCTCGACCAGCTGCTCGAACTTCACGGCTCCGTCGGAAAACTTGTCGGCGTGATTCGCTCGCGTGAAGTTGAGAGACGGAATCTGCCGGCCGTTCACGAGAATCTGAACGCGGTCGACATCGATCCAGTTCGTGCACTGAACCTTGATGCGCACGCCGATCGATCCGCTGGCGATCGTGTGGCCGCCGACCGTTGTTCCGTCTTCGAGCTCGACCTCGAGGAAGGGGCCGTTCGTGACGATCATGCGGCCGGCCTTCGCATTGCGGATGATCTCGGCCGGGTCGATCTTTCCCGGCGCATCCGTGTGGCTGGGGATGTACGTGCGCCAGCTTCCCACTCCGTTTCCGAACACCGAATGAGCGTCCGAGACGGCGACGCAGAACATGTTTCGTCCCTGGTTGAGCAGTTGAAGCCACGCGAAGGTGCGGTTCGCTCTCCCGCTCTCGAGCCAGGGACGCGGGTTGAGGATCTCGGTCGACCAGACTTCCGCCGCGTCGATCAGTGACTCGAGGTCCACGTAGCCGCCGTCGGGGATTCCGTCCTCGTTTCGGTCGCGGAAGAACGCGCCGACGTTCGGATGGTTGATCTGCACGTAGCGATCGGCGCCGCCACCTTGAAAATCGCGCAGCACGATCGCGTTGATGCGCGGATCCTTCTGCCAAACCGGAGCACCGCCGTCCTGGACCCACGGAACCACCTTGAGCGGAAACGCGTTGAAGTGAGCTCCGCTTCCGGTGAGCTCGATCCCGACGATCGTCTTGACGGCGTCTGCGAGGCCGAGTTTCTCGATGTGCGGCGTCCAGTCGTAGAGGCGATTGTGCTCCGTCGTCGGGGCGAACTCGATGTGCTCGGCCGCGAGATTGATGATGCGGTCGTTCGTGCCGCAGTAATTGTCGCCGCTTGGAGTCGAGTGATTGTGAAAGTCGGTGGAGACCCAGCCCGTCGTGTCGACGAGGCGGCGGAAGCGCCGCGAAATCTTGACGGAAGTGCCGAGCGCGACGACCGCGAGCACCGTGTGCTGCTCGAACTCGATGCCGCGCGTGATCACCACGAGATACTCTCCGGGAGGAACCTGAACGCCAAAGCGCCCCGACTCCGAGTGGTACTGGTTCCTGCAGCCGTGGGCTTGGACGTCGACGCCGAGCATCGGATTTTCGGTTCCGGCGATACCGATGAACTGCGCCTTGCACGGAAAGACCGCGTCCGGGGCGTCCGCTTCGGCGAGGTCGAACTCGACGCGTGAGGCGACGTCCATCGGAACGTCGAGCTGCGTGGTTTCTCCTTCGCGAACCGTGAACTCGCCGCTCCGCGTCGAGCGCCCGATATCGGAGGCGCTAAAGGTGTACGTCCCCGGGGGCAGGTCGACGTGCAGCTCGCCGGCGTCGTTCGGGTACGCCGGTAGAGTCGTTTTGTCATCGAGTCGAATCGAGAGCGTCGCGGTCGCAACACCGTCTCCGGAATCCCCGTGAATCGTGGCCTCGAGTCGGCCCACTGCGCCGACGAGCCCGGCGATCACGCCGTAGGCCTCGGCCGGCGACGTCCCCGGGGCGATCGCCATGGCGTACGAGCGCCGTTCGCCCTTCTTGAGCTCGAGTTCCTTCCAATCGGACGACGATTCTGCTCGGCTGATCGGCGCCCACGCGTAGCCTTGGCGGTCGGTCGGGTTCTGGGCGTCCGCGAAGTGGATCCCCCCGAACTGAGCTGCGGCGCGGAGTCCTTTCACGAAGGGCTTTGGGGTGAGCTTCCATTTCTCTCCGCTGTGGAGCTCGTAGTGTGAGAGAACGAGAAGATGCCTCCACTCGGGCTCGAGCCAGTAGATATGACTCACTTCCTTGCCGCCGCCCCGAGCCGGCGTGCGATGGGCGTACACCATTGCGCGGCCATTGCCTCCGTCGGCTTCGAGCTCGACTTTGGAGAGCTGCCCGTCCTGATCTCCCGGAGCGAATAGCGTCAACTGATCGTTGTCCGAACCGCGCACGCTGAGATCGTAGACCGTGCCGGGCGTGACCTGATTGGACTTCGTTGTCATGTTGGCCTTGCGCCCTTCGAGGTTCCCCGAGACGAGCGCCTCGACGTAGCGGTTACGCAACACGAAGTCACCTTTGATTCCGTCCGCCTCCTTTCCCTTCGGGAGGTCGTTCACCCGCTCCGCTCCGACTTGGAACCCTTCGACAACCGGTGCGTCCTCTCCGCGGACGTTGGAAGTACCGAGCAATAGCGCGACCAAGGAAAGCACCGCAAACCGACAATGTCGACATCGGGAGTTCATGAAAGCACCTGGGAGATGGGGCGGGGGAGCGAGTGCGGAGGGACGCGCTCGTTCGGTGGATCGAGCCGTTCGGGTCGCGGCGCAGCGAGCTCGAGAGTGGCCGCGAACGCCTTCGATCGTAAGCGCGCTCGATGCGGGCCGAAAGGGGATTTCGTGCGCGCCGGACGCACGCGTTGAATTCGGGCGCGGACGTTTGTATAACTCGCTCGACGAGTTCGCGAGTGCGAGGAGGCACGGTCGAATCGTCGCCCTAACGCGCGCCGAACCATTCGCCGAAGCACGGAACGAAGGGCCCCCCGAGGCCGTCCGGGCACGACCCGAGGAGATCGAAGGGAATCCCCGCGTTTCGACGACGGAGCTGAGCGGCCGCGTTCGTCTCGGCGGGGAGGGGGAAGAGATCGAGGGAAGAGAGAACCGGAGGAAGCGAAGAGGAGCCTCTCGAGACCGCCTCGAGTACACGCCGCGTTCGGGCTTCGAGTCGACGGCGCGTCGGCGGTCGCGTGCAGCGTGCTCGTTGCGGTTCGCGGAGTACCGTGCACTCAAGTCGTAAGGTCGGACGCGCTCCGACTTAAACGACGAGCGCCGCGTCCGCGATTCCGTCTCGATGGGATTCGAGCTAGCTCGAACGCCAGACGCTCCTTTGGTCCGATCGGGAACCAATGGCCAAGAAAGCGACCAAAAAGACCACGCGAAGGAAGGCGAAGAAACGAGTCGTCGTCGACGAGAAGATCGAGGACGTCCCGTTCCATCGCGCGACGCGGCGCAGGTATCTCAACTACGCCCTGTCGGTGATCACGGCCCGAGCGCTCCCGGACGTCCGCGACGGCCTGAAGCCCGTCCAGCGACGCATTCTCTACACGATGCAGCACGACCTGCATCTCGCACCGACCAACAAGCCGGTCAAGTGCGCTCACATCGTCGGTGACGTTCTCGGCAATTATCACCCTCACGGGGACACTGCGGTCTACGACGCTCTCGTCCGGATGGCGCAGGACTTCTCTCTCCGCTATCCGATGGTCGACGGGCACGGTAACTTCGGCTCGCTCGACGGGGACAGCGCGGCAGCGTATCGGTACACCGAAGCCCGGCTCGAGCCGATCTCGCTCGAAGTCTTGGGTGAGCTCGGTCAGGACACCGTCGACTTCCGTCCCACTTATGACGGTAAGACGAAGGAGCCGATCGTCCTCCCGTCACGGGTGCCGCAGCTGCTCGTGAACGGCGCGACGGGGATCGCGGTCGGAATGGCGACCAACATTCCGCCGCACAACCTCACGGAGATCTGCACCGCGTGCGAGGCTCTGATCGACGAGAGAGAGCTCTCCACGAAGGATCTCACCCGGTTCGTCCGCGGACCGGACTTCCCGACCGGGGGGGAAATCCTCAACTCGCGCCAGGAGATTCGCGCGATCTACGAGGAGGGGAGCGGCACGATCCGCGTTCGCGGCGAGTTCAAGCTCGAGTCGACGGGGAGGGGGCGCAAGGCGCAGCGTCACATTGTGATCAGTTCGATTCCGTACATGGTGCAAAAGAATGCGCTCGTGCGCGCGATCGGCGATCTCGTGTTCGAGCGCAAGGTGCCGCAGCTCCTCGATGTGCGCGACGAGTCGACGACGGACGTCCGGATCGTTCTCGAGATCAAGCCCGAGGCCGATCCCGACGTCGTCATGGCGTACCTCTACAAGAACACGCCGCTTCAGAGCAACTTCAGCGTCAATCTCACCTGTCTCGTTCCCACTCCCGACACGGACGTCTGCAGTCCGGCGCGAGTCGATCTCAAGTCGATCCTCGAGCACTTCATCGAGTTTCGCTACGAGGTCGTCGAGCGGCGATTCCAGCACGAGCTTCGGCTGCTCCGCGAGCGGATTCACATTCTCGACGGCTTCCGCAAGATCTTCGACGCGCTCGACGAGGCGATTCGACTCATCCGCCGATCCGACGGGCGGAGTGACGCGGCGAAGAAGCTCATGAAGCGCTTCGACCTCGACGACGTCCAGGTCGGAGCGATCCTCGATCTTCGCCTCTACAAGCTCGCGCGCCTTGAGATTCAGGCGATCCTCGACGAGCTGAAAGAGAAGAAGCGAAGAGTGAAGGAGATCGAAGCGATCCTGGCGAGTCCGAAGCGCCTCTGGCGCATCGTGAAGACCGAGATCGCCGAGTCCCGCGAGAAGTACGGCGACAAGCGACGCACCGTCGTCGGCGCGCGTGGTCTGCGCGAGGTCGAGGTCGACGAGGAAGCGTTCATCGTCGACGAAGATGCCTACGTTCTCCTCTCGCGCGACGGCTGGGTGAAGCGCGCGGGGCGGATCGGCAGCCTCGACAAGGTCCGTCTCCGCCCCGAAGACGAGCTCCTCGACGTTCTCGCGGGGAGCACGCGCGACTGTGTCGCGTTCTTCACGAACTTTGGCTCGGCGTACACGATTCGACTGAGCGAGATTCCAGCATCGCGCGGGTACGGCGAGCCGGTCCAGCGGTTCTTCAAATTCCGCGACGGCGAGCGAGTGCTCGCGGCGATCCTCTTCGACAAGAAGCTTCTCAAGCGAATCGGTTCGGCGGAATCGAGCGACGAGTCCGTCGAGCTGGGGCTCGGCGTCAGTTCGAGCGGATACACCTTTCGCAGTCCGCTCTACTTCTTCGCGGAACCTTCGACCCGCGCTGGAAGGCGCTTTGCGCGGCTCAAGGAAGGAGAAGAGGTCATCGGGTTTCACCGCGTCGTCGCGGGAGATACGGTTGTCCTCGCCAGCAGGACGGGGCGCGTCATACTCTTCGCGGCGGACGACGTGAACGTCCTCTCTGGACCCGGACGCGGCGTGATCGGCATCAAGCTCGACGCGAAAGACCGCGTGATCGGTTCGGCGATTTCCCGGCAGAAGAGCAAAGGTCTCCGTGCGTACACGACCGGTGGGCGAAAAGTCGACGTCACACCGCGCTCCTACCGCATATCGAGTCGCGGTGGAAAAGGCGTCGAAGTGATCAAGCGCGGTGGCCTCGCGCGCGTCGAGAGGCCGCCGATCGAGCTTCCGGAGCTCAACGGAAACGGAAAGCGGAGCGGGGGGAAACGGGACTCGTGAGCAGAGGGAGGAGCTGAGCCTTGGCGGCGACGACGAAGTACACGGCGAAGAACATCAGCGTGCTCAAGGGGCTAGAGCCCGTGCGGCGGCGCCCCGCCATGTACATCGGCGGAGTCGACGCGACGGGTCTCCACCATCTCGTGTGGGAGATCCTCGACAACTCGATCGACGAGGTGATCAACGGCTTCGCGACCTCCGTCGAAGTCACGCTCCTCAAAGACGCTTGCGGGATTGAGATCTCGGACAACGGGCGAGGCATCCCGGTCGACAAGCATCCCGAAACGAAGCGACCCGCGCTCGAGACGATCCTCACGACTCTCCACGCCGGTGGAAAATTCGACGAGGGGAACTATCTCCACTCCGGCGGTCTCCACGGCGTCGGCTCGTCCGTCGTAAACGCGCTTTCCGAAGAGATGGTGGCGACGGTTCGCCGCGACGGAGCCGAATACGAGCAGAAGTATCGGCGCGGCAAGCCGACGACGCCCGTTAAGAAGAAGGGCAAAGCGCGCGGGAGCGGAACGACGATCCGCTTCCGGCCGGATTCCAAGATTTTCAGCAAGACGAAGTTCGACTCGAAGCGACTCCGCGAGGTCATCGAATCGAAGGCGTACCTCCACCGCGGCCTTCGGATCGTCTACCGCGATCAATCGGCGGGTACGTCGGAAACGTTCAAGTACGACGAGGGGATTCAGGAGTACTTGAAGAAGATCGTGGCGACGAGAAAGTACCGGCCCACGCAGGATTTTCTCTTCTATGCGTCGCGGGATGAGGATCCTCGCGTGGAGATCGCGCTTCTCTGGACGGACGAGACCGCGGAACACATCCAGTCTTACGCCAACGGAATTCGCACGCCGTCGGGAGGCACCCACGAGCTCGGCCTCAAGTCAGGCGTTGTTCGTGCCGTGCGAAACTATATGGAGAGTCACGATCTCCAGCCGAAGGGCGTCAGCGTCGCGGCCGAGGACATTCGAGAAGGCCTGACCTGCGTGCTCTCCGTTTATCTCATGAAGCCGCAGTTCCAGGGGCAGACGAAGGACCGACTCAACAACCCCGAAATCCAGGCGCAGGTCTCTTCGTTCGCCGCGTCGACTCTCGAGAAGTACTTCAACTCGAATCCGACGATCGCGAAGGCGGTGGTGGGGCGAGGGATCGTCGCGGCCCGCGCACGCGCCGCGTCGCGCGCGGCCGCCCAGCAGGTCATTCGGAAGACCGCGGTCTCTCACCGTCTCAACCTGCCCGGAAAGCTCGCCGATTGCGAAAGCACGCGCCCCGACGAGAGCGAGCTATTCATCGTCGAGGGAGATTCGGCCGGCGGCTCGGCGAAGCAAGGCCGCGACCGGCACACGCAGGCGGTCCTGCCGCTTCGGGGCAAGGTGCTCAACACCGAGCAGGCGACTCTCAGCAAAGTGCTCGCGAACAAGGAGCTCTCCGATCTCGTCTCCGTCCTCGGGTGCGGGATGGGGAAGACCTTCGACCTCGGGAAGCTCCGCTACCATAAGATCATCGTCCTCACGGACGCCGACTCCGATGGGCACCACATCGCAACTTTGCTCCTCACCTTTTTCTACCGGCACCTCGCGCCGCTCGTCCGCGGCGGATTCGTGTACCTGGGGTTGCCACCCCTCTATCGCATCGACCATCGGAGCGAGCGGCGGTGGGCCTGGGACGACGCGGAACGAGACCGCATCGCCGAAGAGCTCGGAGGAAAGCTGAAAGCCGACGCGATTACACGCTTCAAAGGGTTAGGTGAGATGAACCCGGCGCATCTCAAGGCGACGACGATGGATCCCGCAACGCGGATGCTTCACCGCGTTCTCATCGACGATGAGTTCGAGACCGATCGAGCGGTGAACGAGCTGATGGGGAAAGACTCGGGCGCGCGGTACAAGTTCGTGATGGAAGGGGCGACGAGCGTCGACGAGCTCGATATCTGAAGTCGGATGCCGGCCCGTGTCGCGCCACGAAGCAGTTCACACGAAGCCGAGGTCTCGAGCAAACGAGACGTCTGCCCACAGATTCCCGGGGGTTTCCCGATCGACCTCGCTTGAGGACCCGACTACCATGTCGACTTGAGCGCGCCGACGCAGCCGCTCGCGGAGACGTCGGCGGGCGCGCATCCGAGCGCAAGCGACTCGCGGGGGAGGACGCATGGGAGTCTTGAGCACGGTTCTCGACGGGCTCCGAAGCACCGACGTCACGCTCGAGGAGTACGACCGACGCGGAGACTGCGTAAGGCGGGTCGGCTCTTCCGATTTTCTCGCGGCGGTCCAGCACCACCGGGCGGCGTTCCGGGACGGTGATGTCGACGGCCGGCGCGTGGTCGCGCTTCTCTTCCGTCCGGAGGAGGCGATCGAGTTTCTCGTCGTCACGCTCGCGGCGATGGCCGAAGGCTGGACTGTCGTCCCGCTGTACCCGAACTGGGATGACGAGACGCAGGTTCGTTATCTCGAGGCCTACGATCTCCGTGGGATCGCCGTCGGCACCGGATTCCTCGGGCGGGCGGAATCGTGGCTCGTCGGCACCGCGCCGATCGAGAAGATCTTCGAGATCTCGCTCGACGAGGGCATCCCACCGCTCCCGGACGGTCCTCTTCAGCTCTTCGACATGATGCGCGGCGATCAACCGTGCGCGTGGATCTTCACGTCCGGAACTTCCGGGGAACTCGCCAAGCTCACGGAGATCACGCTCTCGAATCTCGAAGCGGCGATCGACAACATCCGCGATCTCGACTTCGTTCGCCCGGGAATGACCCTCCACAACCCGTTGTCGACGAGTCACATCTTCGCGTTCTCGGTCGTCCTGGGCCTTTTGGCGGTGAAGCCGAAACGACTCCTCTTCTCGGACGTTCAGTTTCTCGCTCGCCTGCCGCAAACTCGCACCGGAAAAGTCGACGCGCTGATCCTCGTCCCGATCGTGCTCAACCGATTGCGCGCCGGATTCTACGAGAAGATCGTCGCGCAGCTCGACCGCAAGAGCGCGCCGCCCGAGCTGCGGCGGCTCGCGCGGGTCCCGATGGGAGTTCGGCGACGACTGAAGCAGATCGTCCAGCGCGCGGAGGAGGCGGTGATCGATCGCGAGCAGGGCCGAAGGATCGGACTTCGACGCCGTGGATCGATTCTCACCGCGCGTCGACTCTTCGGGCGGATGTTGCGCGAGCGGCTCGGATCGCCGGAGTTCGTCGTCATCGGCGGGGCGAAGCCAAACCTGCGAGCGATGGCCTTTCTCGAGGCGCTCGGCATCCGATGCCTCCAGGGTTGGGGGATGACGGAGACCACCGGACCTCTCGCGGTCTGCCGTCTGCGGGATCGATTCCGCGGCGCATTCGGCACGTGCGGGACACTCTTCCCCGATACCAAGGCGTACGTCGAGGACGGCGAGCTCATCGTCGAAGGTCCACAGATCGCTCGCGGCTATCACCAGCCGAGCGGCGAGTTCGTACCGTTCAACGGGCGAAAGAGCACCGGCGACCACGCGGAGTTCGATGCGGTTGGCCGCTTGCGGGTGACCGGCAAGGCGTCGGATCGGATCACCACGGACAACGGCCTCAACTACAACCCGATTCCGTTCGAGGAGAGGCTGACGGCGCTCGATCTCGATCGCGGACACGTTCTCGCCGACGTCATCGTCATCGGTGACGGAAAGCCTCGGCTCGGTGCCGTATTCTTCCTCCGCGAGGGCGTCGACGACGAAGCTTCGGTGCGCGAGCAGATCGCCTCGCTCCTCGAAGAGTTCAATCGCGAGCGTGCGGTCGACGAGCGCATCGAGGCGTGGGCGCTCTGCGCCGAGGACCTTCGCACTGCGGGATTCCTCGGGCCATCGGGAAAGGTCGTTCGGCGGCGGATCGAGACGCACTTCGCCGACATCTTCGCGCGGTGGGCGGTCGAGGTGGAATGAGCCCGGCGAATCGGTGGTGGACTCTCGCTGCTGCGTTGGCGTCGATCGGCGTGAGTCTCGTCTCGCTCTTCTTCGCTCTCCTCTCCACTCCTCGAGTGCCCGGGCTCGCTGCCCTCATCGTCGGAGGCGTCTGGCTGATCGCGCTCCTCGTCGCGGCGCGCGTGTACGGACCGATGGCGCGCGGGTTCGTTGCGGTCGCGATCAGCTCGCTCCCGCTCGCCGGACTCGCTCTCTACGACAAGAGCGCTCCCAGCCGCGACGACCTCCGGGCGTTCGGCGAGCCCACGGTCGATGCGATCAAACGGTTTCGCGAGCGCGAAGGGCGCTACCCGGCAAACCTCTCCGAGGCGGGAGCCGAGCTTCCGCTGCCGACTCGATTCGGAGCGTGGAGATACGAATCGCTGAGCGAATCGTCCTGCCAGCTCTCGGTCGGGGACTACAGCATCGATCCATTCGTCGTCTTTTGGTCGAGCCGAAGCGGCTGGGGAGTCGACAGCTGACCCCGGAGGCCGCTTCGCGTTGACACCGCCGGAAGGTTGTCATACGGTCTCTCCCCCATCCCACGAAGTGTATCGCTGAGAGAGACCAAGATGGCCTGGGACGTCGACCGAGTGACCGAGGTGCTGCTTGAAGCCGGCGCGATGGCGCTCGATATGCAGCGCGGCATCGCGACGTCGCGAAAGAGCGACCGCTCCCTCGTCACCGAAGCGGATCACGGAGTCGAGAAGCTTCTCAGCGACGCGTTTGAACGCCCCGAGGCGGGCGCGTTCATCATCGGTGAGGAAACGTCGCACCTAAAGGGCGAGGACTACCTCGCCCGTGCGCTCGCGAACGAGGCGTTCGTGATCGATCCGATCGACGGAACCTCACCCTACGCGCATCAACTACCGACGTGGGGAGTCTCGATGGGCCGACTCGTCGAAGGGCGGCTGGTCGACGGGGCGGTATTCCTTCCCGCGGTGGGAGAGCTCGTCATCAGCTCCGGAACGGCGGCGCTCGAAGCGAGGTTCGTGCGCACCGGCGAGGACTGGACCGCCGCCAGTGAATTCTCTGAAACCCCCGACCCGACTCCCGACCCGGCCGGGGAGCGCCTCCTCGCGATCACGCAAGATCTCGCGAAGCGCGGGCGAGTCGAGCTGCCGAACCCGACGCTCGTCCTCGGAGCGGCGGTGGTCCCGCTGGTGGGACTTCTGCAGGGGCGGTTTTCGGGCTACCTCGGGAGCGTGCGCCTTTGGGACGCCGCGGGCGCGCTCGCGCTTCTCCTCCGCAAGGGATTCTCGGTGACGGTCGCTCCGGGTGGAGTGCGCTGCGAGGTCTCGGGCGAAGTGAGCGACCGGACGTACGTACTCGAGCCGGGGCATCCTCGACGCTGGCGCTTCTTGAGCGATCTTCTCGTCTGCCACCCGGAGGACGAGGAGCGGCTGCGGCGCGGCCTCGTCCGCGGCGACTGAGGAATCGTCGCTCTCGTGCGCTCCCTGAGGAGAGATTCACCACGAAGGGCACGAAGGAAGCGCGAGCGTGTGGAAATGGGAGAATACGCTCGTGCGCGTGAGGGCTCGATTCTCCCGTGGGTCGCGCGCAAAATGTACTGCTCAGCATTCGTTGGGCGCTCGGTGAGACGCAGATGCGCCGAGTCGATCCGCTCTCCCGACGTCGCGAGGCCGCATGCCGACGCATTTCCGAGAATCCAACCCGTCTCCGTCTGAACCGCGCCGATACGGTCGCTTTTCGCTCGAGCCCGTTCGTGTCGAGCCCGTAGAAACCGCGCACCGCCGCATCGCGACGGCGCTGCCCGTTCCTGAATCGCTTCCCTACTTCGAAAAGCTCCTTCGGAACGAGCCTCAGTCGATGTCGGGGCAGCCGCCGATCCTTTGGGATAGCGCGGAAGGGCACACGGTCCGCGACCGGTTCGGTAACCGCTGGATCGACTGGTCATCTTGCGTCCTCGTCGCGAATTGCGGCCACGCTCACCCTCGCATCGTCGAGCGCATCGCCGCGCTGGTGTCTCGTCGCCAGCTCGCGACCTACGTGTTTCCGCACGCCGAACGCGCGGAGCTCGTCGAGAGGCTCACGGACGTCGCGCCGCCGGGGCTAGACAAAGTCTTTCTGCTCACCACCGGATCCGAAGCCGTCGAAAACGCCATCAAGCTCATGCGCACGTGGGGTCTCCGCACATCGCCGAAGAAGAAGACCATCGTCTCGTTCGGCGGCGGGTTTCACGGGCGCACGCTCGGCTCGCAGCTCGCCGGCGGCATCCCCGCGCTCAAGACGTGGATCGGGGGGGACGACGTGAGCTTTCTCCAGGTTCCATTCCCCGATGGCTACCTGCTCGAGGACGAGTCGTTCGCGGTCTTCGAGCAAACTCTCGCGGACGCCGGCGTCGATGGCGCCGACGTAGCGGGTGTGATCTCGGAGACGTACCTCGGCATCGGCCCCGATTTCTTTCCCGTCGAGTACGCGCAGCGGCTGCGGCGATGGTGCGACGAGCACGGCGCGCTTCTCGCGTTCGACGAAGTGCAGTCGGGATTCGGTCGAACGGGAAAGTTCTTCGCCTTCGAACACTACGACGTGACGCCGGATCTCGTCGCGTGTGGAAAAGGGATCTCGGGCTCGCTCCCGCTCGCAGCGGTGATCGGGCGTGCGGACGTCCTCGACACCTATCCGCCGGGATCGATGACGTCGACGCACTCAGGCTCACCCCTCAGCGTCGCGGCGGGGCTCGGCAGTCTCGAGGCGCTCGCGGGCGACGGGCTCGTCGGACGAGCCGCGGAGCTCGAGCCGGTGCTGGCAGGGGGTCTCGAAGCGATCGAAAAACGCCACGGAGACGTTGTCGGCTGCGTGCGCGCGCGAGGGCTCGTCGGCGGCGTGCGGGTCGTACGACCCGGAACCAAGGAGCCGGATGCCGAGCTCGCCGCGCGGATCGTCGAGGCGTGCTTTCACCGCGGACTCCTCCTCTTCGCACCGGTGGGACTCGGCGGCGGCTGCGTCAAGATCGCTCCGCCGCTCAGCACTCCGAAAGACGCGCTCGAAGAGGGACTCGAGGTTCTCGGCGAGGCGTTCGCCGTCTCGGTGGACGCGGAGCCAAAGCGGTGACGTTCCGTCCGACCGATCGCGAGCTCGTTCGCGGGGTGCGCATCCCGGGTGAACACCAGCTCGTCGATGTGGAGTTCGTCGGCGGGAAGATCCGCCGGATTGTGGACGCGAAGAGAGACCGCGGATCCAGCGCCGAATCGTCGCTCGACGGTGGCGGCGATTGGCTGCTACCGGGATGGATCGATCTCCAGGTGAACGACGTCGCGTGGGTCGCGGGCGGCCTGCGCGATCCGGAGGAGCACGCGGCTCGCGTCCGAGAAATCTGCCGACTGCAGGCGGAGACTGGCGTCACCGGTCTCGCACTCGCGACGCTCGCGGCCCCGATCGATGAGATCATCGCGTACCTCCGCGGTCTCGCCCTCGTTTGTTCGAACCCGACCGACCCGGCGGAGCGGATCCTCCTCGGCGGACTCGTCGAAGGATCGTTCATGAATCCCGAGTTCTGCGGTGCGCACAATCCGAAATGGATCGTCCCGCCGGCTCTCGACGTCCTCGACGAGTTTCTCGCGACGAACGCCGTGCGGCTGATCAACGTCGCGCCCGAGATGAGCGACGCAGCGATGGCGGTGATCCGGCGAGCGACGGCGGCGGGGGTCGTCGTCGGCGTCGGCCACGCGAAGCCTCACGCCGAATGTCTGCGCGAAGCGATCTCCGCGGGCGCTCGCTACGTGATTCACCTCGGCAACGGACCGACTGGAAGCAGTCTCAAGGGCTTCCACGACGGCGGGATGCTCGAGGAGTCGCTTCGCAACGACGCGCTCGTCGTCACGGTGATCGTCGACGGCTACCACGTGCACTTCGACCTCGTGCGCGACTGGATCGAGCGAAAGGAACCGGAGCGCTTCGTGGCGGTGAGCGATGCGGCATTCGCGATGGACTTTCCGGCCGGGGAGTTCGAAGTCTTCGGCGTCGGTGGCGTCGTATCGCCGGACGGACGGTACCTCCAGGTCGCGGCCGACAGCGCGCCGAAGAACCCGCGAAGCTCGGACGTCGGTCGCCTGTTTGGCGCAGCAGCGCAGATGCGGGACGTGTTCGAGAATCTGCTCAACCTCGTGACGACCGAACGTGCGGGCGTCTACTACCGGCGCCACCGCGCGCTCGAGCTCGCCGACGGAATCGCGCTCGCGAGCCAGGTGTGTTCGGCGTCGCCCGCCGCGCTCCTCGGGATGAACGACCGAGGCGTCGTCCGCGAAGGCGCTCGGGCCGATGCCATCCTCGTGTCCGTCGGCGGCGCGCCGGGAAGTTACTCTGTACGCGTCCGCGACGTGTGGATCGGAGTCTGAACCGCTTGGCGAGAAACGACCTCGCCCTAGGGCACCCGCGGCCCGACACGCTTCGCTTTACAGCGTGATTCGCCTCTGCCATCATGTTGCCGCTCCGTGCCGCTCGGAAGATTTCCTGAAAAATCGCCGGGACGGAGGCGCGCCGTATCCGCGGTCGGCGGCCCGGCGGACGGTTGAATGCGATTTTCTTTTGAACCCCGATGAGCACGATTTCCATGCCGGCCTTTCCCGACGTCCCGAAGATTCAGTACGAAGGTCCCGACAGCGACAATCCCCTTTCGTTTCGTCACTACGACGAGGCTGCAGTCATCGAAGGGAAGTCGATGAAGGACCACTTCCGGTTCGCGGTGGCCTACTGGCATACGTTCCGCGGCACGGGAAGTGATCCGTTCGGCGTCGGCACGATGGTGCGACCTTGGGAGGCCGCGGAGGACTCGGTCGAGAACGCCATCGCGCGCGTTCGCGTCGCCTTCGAGTTCCTCGAGAAGCTCGGCGTCGGGTACTACTGCTTTCACGATCGGGACGTCGCGCCCGAGGGCGCGAATCTCAGCGAGACGAATCGCCATCTCGATGCGGTCGTTGCCGCGCTCAAGGAAGAGCAGGAGCGCACGGGCATTCAGCTCCTTTGGGGAACGGCCAACCTCTTCAGCAATCCGCGCTACGTACACGGGGCCGCAACGAGCTGCAACGCGGACGCCTTCGCGTACGCAGGCGCTCAGGTGAAGAAATGCCTCGAGGTGACGAAGGCGCTCGGAGGTTCGAACTACGTGTTCTGGGGCGGGCGCGAAGGCTACCAGAATCTTTGGAACACTGATCTCAAGCGCGAGATGGACCACCTCGCGAAGTTCTTCCACCTCGCGGTCGATTACGCGAAAGAGATCGGCTTCACGGGGCAGTTTCTCATCGAACCGAAGCCGAAGGAGCCGACCAAGCACCAATACGACTTCGACGCGGCGAACTGCATCAATTTCCTCCGTGCGTACGGGCTCGGCGACACCTTTAAGCTCAATCTCGAGACGAACCACGCGACGCTCGCCGGACACACGATGCAGCACGAGATCGAGTACGCCGGGAGCCAGGGCTTCCTCGGCTCGATGGATGCGAACACGGGGGATCTCCTCCTCGGCTGGGACACCGATCAGTTTCCGACCGACATCTATCTCACGACTTCGTGCATGCTCTCCGTCCTCAAGTACGGCGGTCTCAACCCCGGCGGGATCAACTTCGACGCGAAGGTACGGCGCGAGAGCTTCGAGCCGGTCGATCTCTTTCATGCACACATCGGCGGGATGGACGCATTCGCCCGCGGACTCAAGATCGCCGCTGCAATTCGCGCCGACGGAAAGCTCAGTCGGTTCGTCGAAGAGCGCTATCGAACGTGGGATTCGGGAATCGGGCAGGAGATCGAGACGGGCCAGGCGGACTTCAAGCGGCTCGAAGCCTACATGCTCGAGCAGGGCGACGTCCGTCCGAACGCGAGCGGTCGCCAGGAGTGGATCGAGAATCTGATCAACACGTATCTCTAGCGCTCGGCGACTGCGTCGCGAGAACGCCGATGCCCGCGAGTCGAGTCTCGCGGGCCGGTGTGGCGCTTTTGGTCGGACTCCTCGCCAGCGTTTCGGTCCGTGTTGCTGCGGCGGAGGAATCCAGCGGAGCGAAGAGCGCGTCCGCTTCCGCCGAGGACGATCCCGGCCGGAGCGAGGTCTGGCCGAGGTGGCGCGGAGCGGACGGCTCGGCCGTTGCCTCTGGGGATCGACTGCCCGAGCGCTGGAGCGCGAGCGACGGACTCGCTTGGTCGATTGAAATCCCCGGCGAAGGGTCGTCGTCCCCGATCGTGTGGGGCGATCGCGTATTCGTGACGTCGGCGTCGGATCGAGGTGCCAAACGATCGATCCACGCGCTCGCGACGAGCTCGGGCGATTTCCTCTGGTCGCGATCGCTGAGCGACGACGACCCGGAGCTGAGCTCGTCCGTCACCGGTCACGCGGCGTCGACCCCGGCAACCGACGGCCGCACCGTGGTCGCGTTCTTCGGCAACTCCGGGGTCGTCGCGTACACGGCGGAAGGCGATTTCCGCTGGCAGCGAACGTTCGGTGCATTCGATACCGAGCTCGGCCTCGCCTCCTCGCCGATTCTCCACCGCGGAAATGTCATCGTCGTTTGCGATCACGACGGTGATCGGTTTCGCACCTTCGATTCGTTCGTCGTCGCGCTCGACCTCGGGAATGGAGCGATTCGTTGGCGTACCCAGCGGCCCGAGCTCTATCGATCCTGGAGCACGCCGATCGTCGTTCGCACGCCGACGGGCGACGAGCTCATCGTCTGCGCACAGGACGCGATTCGTGCGTACGATCCGGTCGGCGGCGGAGAGCTGTGGCGCGTCCGCGGACTCACCGGTTGGGTGACTCCGTCCCCGGTGTTCGCGGACGGGATCGTCTACGCGACCTCGGGGAAGAACGGCCCCGTCGTCGCCCTTCGCGCGGGCGGTCGAGGGGACGTGACGGACACGCACACCGACTGGTCCGTCCCGCGAGTAGGTGCCTACGTGACGTCGCCCGTCCTCTACGACGGCCGTCTCTACGTGATTCGCGACAACGGCGTGGTCCGCTGCTTTCGTCCCTCGACGGGAGAACGGATCTTCGAAGGACGACTCGACGGAAAGTTCGTGGCGTCTCCGATCGCGGGAGCAGGTCGCATCTACTTCCCGGCGGAGGACGGGACGACTTGGGTCCTCCGCGCCGCGGACGAGCTCGACGTTCTAGCGAAGAACGACGTCGAGGAATACACCGTAGCGTCTCCGGCGGCGGCCGCGGGAAAGCTCTTCCTCCGGACGGAACGGCGTTTGATCTGCATCGGCGAACGGGATGACCGAAATCGAAGCGCGACGCCTGGGGAGAGTGCGTTGACGCGCGCAACCGAGTTCCTCGCCCGCGAGCACGCGAGCTGGCCTAAGAAGAACGGGTGTTTCTCTTGCCACAACACGGGAGATGCCGCGCGGGCGCTGTTTGCCGCTCAGGCCTCGGGGCGGCGAGTGCCCCGCGGCATCTGGCCCGAGACGCTCCCCTGGCTTCGCGCTCCCGCGCGGTGGGGGAAGAGCGTCGTCACGGACGAGTTCGATGATCCGGAGCTCGCGCGGATCCAGTACGCGAGTGCTCTTCGCGAGGCGATCGCGGCCGACGCCTTCGGGGCGAACCGCGCGGCGGCGAACGAGGCGCTGCGCACTGCCGCCCGCGACCTAAGAGGAGCGCAGCACGCCGAAGGATCGTTCGCCGGGGGCTCGGAGAACCTCGTGGGGGGACCGACCGCCTACAGCTCGACCCTCGCGACCTACCTCGCCGCTGCAGTGCTCGATACCGTCGATCGACTAGAGACGAAGGAAGCTGCGCGCCGGGCTGCCGACTGGCTCGACGCGCGGCCGATCCGAAACGTTCATGTCGCGGCGATCGCTTTGCTCGCGCAATCGACACTCAGCGACCGACCGAACCGAGCGAGAGTCCGCGAGAGTCTCGATCTTCTCGGTCGCACACGTTCGGACGACGGCGGATGGGGACCCTACGCGAATGACGCGCCGGAAGTGTTCGATACGGCGCTCGCTCTTCTTTCTCTCGCGAGTGCAAGGGATCGCGAAGAGATCCTCGGTCCGGCGAAACGCGAAGTCGACACCTGGATCCGAGCCGCCCGCGAGTTTCTCGTCTCGACGCAAGACGAAGACGGGGGTTGGCCGGAGACGACGCGACCGTCGGGCGCGGAAAGCTACGCGCAGCGAATTTCGACGACAGCGTGGGCGACGCTCGCGCTCCTGGCGGTCTCTTCTTGACGGGAGCTCTCGGTTTCGGCTCGGGTCGTCTCGATCCCTAGAGGCAGAATTCACACGAAGAGCGCGAAGGGGACGCGAAGCACGACGAAGGAAGAGCAAAAATAAGACTGATGAGGAGTGAGAGAGGAAAGATCTCAGGCGGTGCATCTCTGACGTCGTATTTGTTCGCAATCCCTCGAATACCGGTCGATGAAGAGCCGTCAACCGGTGTGGAAAAAGATCTCAGGCGGTGCCTTTCCGACATCGAATCTGTTCTCGATTCACGAAGACTTCCCCTCGTTAGACGTTGTCGAGTGACTGCGCGCTCCGGAGCCCCGAAACACTTCATTCCTCCCTCCCTTCATTCTTTCTTCCTTCGTCTGTCTTCGCGTCCCCTTCGCGCTCTTCGTGTGAACCTCTTCCGAGGATCCCACCCACGACGAACGGAAGCCGCACCACACTCTCCGAAAGCCGATACTCGACCGCCCGCTCCGCATCGACTTCGAACGGCCGGTCGACTCGGTTCCCCGCGAGATCTTCGAGTCCGGTTGACACGACGAGCTCGTGCGTTCCTTCCTGCCACGGGCCGGCGGGCACGAAGCGCCAGAGCGTCTCGTGATCGCCGACCGCGATGGCGCCGTCGACCGGTGAGCCGTCCGTCCGAGTGACCCCGATCGAGCTGAAGAGGAGAGCGTGGTCGAGCGATTCTCCGAGCTCGACGACGAGCGCGTCGAGCGTGCCGGCGCGGGGAGAGACGATGCGCCACTCGGCGGGTACGGGCGATCGGCGATCGACCGCGGTCACCTCGAAGCGTCGCTCGAAGGTCGAAACGAGAGGCGCGCCGCGCGCGTCTTCCCACGCCGAGCTGACGCGCAGGGTATACGTGCCGCCTTCGACCAGCGCCGGACCGAGGTCCTCGAGCGGTTTCACTTCCCGTTTGATGCGCCCGGGATCGATGAGAACGGTCAACCGCTTTCCGTACGGATCCCAGAGCTCTTCGTCGATCTCGAGAAACGGGAGCTCGACGGGCTTTCCGGCCGGGTCGAGGAGCTCGAGATGGTCCCAGGCTTGCCCCTGAGTCATCGGGTGCGAAAAGTGGATGTAGAACTTGAGGAGGTTTTCGGGGAGCCGCGGCGCAGATGGAGTGACGAAGTCGACGCGTGCGACCGGCTCGGAACGTTCGGGCGGCAGGGCGAACTCGCTAACGACTGGCGGACCGGTTTTCGGCGCGTACGTCGCGCGATAGCGAAGACCCGGCGACAACGCAAAGCGCGGCTCGAACTCGAGCGTGTCGCCGGCGAGTGAATGCGTCCCCGCAATCGGCGGCAGGTCGGCGTCCTCGTCGGCTACGTGCACGGTGAAAGCGCGGGCGAAATCGTGCTCGTTCTCGCCCGCGCTCAGCTCGACGGGAGCCACCGTGAAGCGACCGGGCTCGCTCGGATCCTCGCCCGGGGTGTACCGAATCTGGGTGCGGTGCGCACACGCTCCGCACCCGAGAGCGACTACGGCCGACGCGAATGCGAGTCGGCGCCTCACGGGAGTGGCCGCACCTCGAGGTGGTACGCACCCTCATCGTCGCGGTGGATGACGACCGCGCGCTCCTCGTCGAGTCGATCTAGCTGATGGATGTTCTTCCAGCTTTCGATCGTTTCGTACCCGACACCATGAGTCTTCCCCCGCGCGACCGGGTCTTCGATGGACTCCGCCGCGCCGATCCCCGCGGTGGGAATCTTCATGATTCCGCGGTTGTTGTTCGCGAGCAGCAGGTACTTCTTCTCCCCTTTCGTGTACGCGATCATGTCGAGAGGACGATTGCGATTCCCGAGTTCCGCAACCGTCGTTCCCTTGACGTGCTTTCCGGGCTGGAGATCGCTCATCTTGAGCCTCACGAGCGGCGTGCAAGTGTAGGCCGCTAGTAGGTGGGCTTCACCTTCGATGTCGAACGGCACAAACGTTCGGACCGGCGAGTGCGTCTCGAACTTGCCGTGAGCGCCGTGGTAGATCTCGACGGACGCGCCCTTCGTCGATCCGGAGAACGGATAGGGAATCGAGCGCAGGGTCGACGCGAACTTCTCGTTCGACAGTCCAGCGACGAGGACTCGGCCGTCGGCGAGCGCCACGTCGGTGATGGACTCGAGGCGGAGCTTTCGGTTGCGCCGGCCGACCGCTTCGGGAGACGGCGCGTCGGGAAGCTCGGCGCGGCTTACCTCCAGCTTCCCGAGATCGAGGAGCGCGAGCTTTCCGCCGGGGGCTACCGTGACGATCGCCGGCTTTGCGGTCGGTCCCCGGCCGCGAACGACGGAGAGGTAGGCGACGCCGGAGGCGGGATTGATGGCGAGGTCGCGGATTTCGATTTCCGAGGCGGAGATTCCGAGGAGCGCGGCGACCTTGCGATCGATCGCTTCGACGGCGAGCTCTCCTTTGACTGGCTTCGTATCGCCCGTCTCGACGGCGAACACCGCGGCGCCCCAAGGATCGGCGACGAGCAGAACGCCGCCCGGCCCGAACGCCAGCGGGCCCACCGACTTGAGATCCGCGCCCTTCTTCGCCGGCTCGGGCGAAGCGATCGCGGAGGCGGTGAACACGGCGAGAATGCAACACGCGGAGATGATTCGACGGAGACTCATCCCGATACCCTCTCTAAACCCGGGGTGGTGGAAGCGAATGCGGCGACGCAAGCGGGTCGACGCAGCGAGAACTTGGCCATCATGCTACCGCGGCGACTCCGACCGACGACTACGGAATCTCGCCGGCGGAGGCGGTCGCGACGCACTCCCGGAGAAACCCCACAAGTCGGGCCGCGGACTGGGAATTGCCCTCGGGGCCGGCCCCCGATTCGCTCAATCGCTCGACTCCGCTCGGGGCGGCCGTCCGCCGCCAGCGGCGATCGCTCGGCGAGCCGCGCGGAGGATGTCCGCTTGGGCGCGAAAGAGCTCGACGACTCCGGCTCGACGATTCGTGGTCACGGTGTCGCTGATCACGATCGCGAACGCCCACAGCGAGTCCTTCTCCGATCGCGTGCGAAGATCGAGATAGCCGGCGAGAGACTTCGTCAGATAGATCCAGCGGCCGTTGAGAGCGTTTCGGTAGACGAGCGTTCCGGTCTTCGCGCGGACCTTTCCGGAGAGCTCCGAGCCTCGCATCTCATTTGCGAGCGTTCCGTCGACACCGGAAATCGGGAGAGCGTCGAGAAAGACGCCGAAGTCGGGTCGAGTCGCCCAGTAGCGGAGAAAGTGGACGAGCCACTGGGGTGAAATGCGATCGGCGCGGCCGCCGCCCGATCCGCTCGTGACGACGATGCTGTCCATGTCGAGACCGGATTTGGCGAAGCGATCCCGGATGATTCCGTAGCCCTCACGCGTAGATCCCCGACTCCCGAGTCTTGCCCCGACGAGCGGCGGCAGCATCGTCGCGTGAACGTTTTGGCTCACCTTGAGAACGACGCGAATCGTCTGAGAGAGCGGGGCCGAGACGTGACGGGCGACGACGTCGTAGTCCGAGTAGATCGTCGGTCCGAAGCGCGCGTTCTTCGTGCGGCCATCGGCACGGACGCCCTCGGCGCGAAGAGTCTCTGCGAAGAGGCGTGCGCAGGTCATCGCAGGTTCCCGAAAGGGCGCGACGCGGAGCGAGGGCGATGCATCGAGCGGGATGCTTCCGGTCAACTCGTAGCTGTCGTCTTCGCCGCCCGCGGCGAGTCGGAGTCGAAGGGACGACGGGGAGCCGCTCTTCGCCGTTTCGGCCGTCGAGCGTACGCGAATGTGCTCAGACGCCGGCCGGACCTCGAAGTCGACGGGTTCACCGACCGCCCGTCCGGGACGAACCGTGACATCGACGAGATTGTCATTCACGCACGCGGCGCTGAACTTCCCGACGAAGGGATCGAAGGTCTCGGCGAAGAGTCCGTCGTCGACGACGATGTCTCCCGTCACGCGGGTCACCCCGGCCCGTCGCACGTCCCGGGCGAGCTCGCGCAGAATCGCGAGCGGGTCGCCATTGACGACCTTCGCGCGGGAGAGGCCGGCGTAGGAGTGATCCGTATTCTCGAAGGCGAGCCGGTCTCGAGCGCGCAGCCTCTGGGAGAGATTTGGGTCGCCCGAAGCGAGCAAAACGAGATCGCCGGCTAACGTGCCTTCTTTGAGCGGGCCCGTCGCGACGACGCGCGTCTCGAAGCGAAAGTCCGCTCCGAGCGCGTCGAGCGCACCGGCGCAGCTCAAGAGCTTCGTGGTCGATGCCGGTGCAAACAGCTTTCGCGCGTCGTGCTCGTAGAGAATGCGTCCCGAACGAACATGGCAGAAGAGGACACCGAAGGAACTCGCGCGAAACAAGGGGCGAGCGATGATCTCGTCGATCTCGGCGGCGAGCTCGTCCTCGACGGAATCGGCCGCCGAGTCTCGGCTCGCGCCGGGCGAGTCCTCACCGCGCACACTCGCACCGCGGGCCAATCCCATTGCGAGAACGGCGACGGCGATTCCCGGAACGATCCCGGGTCGACGTCGTCGATCGCGGGGGCGATCGCGGCGCTCGCGCTCAACCCTCGCAGGGCAGCTCGTCTGGCGTCGGATCGAGACCGAGCTCGAGGAAGGGCTCGGCCGGGGCAGCACCCGGACCGAAGAGGTAATTGAGGAAGTAGAGTGCGTCAGCGATGTTGACCTCGCCGTCGTCGTCGGCATCCGCGGCGTCCCAGCAGGTGAATCCTGGACCGTCTCCGAAGAGGTGATTGAGGATGCGGATCGGGTCGGTGATCGTCAAGATTCCGTCCGAGTCGATGTCGCCTCGTCGAAACGCGAACCCGTCGACGTAGCGGAACGCACTGGGAGCGCTGACGCGCCCATAGCGCGTTTCGACGTCGAAGGTCAGCTCCGCTTCCACGAGTGCTGCGGGCAGTGCGACGAGAAGCTCGGTGCTGCTCACGCGATCCGCCGCGTGCGCCTCGCCGTCGACGAAAAACCGAAGATCGTCATTCGCCGTGAATCCCGACCCGAGCACGCGCACTTCGATCGGGGCACCCAGCTCGCCGACGGGCGGACTCACCGCCTCGATCGCGAGCTCCGTTCCCGAGAGGCGATAGCCGCTGATGACGTAGGCATCCCCCGCGTTCAGGTGCTCGTCGTCCGCGCCGTCCGCGCGCATCGCGTTCGGAAAGAGATCGTCGAATCCGTCGCCGTCGTAGTCGCGCGCCTCCATGGAGTACGAGAGGAGATCGTACGACGCGGCGCCGATGACCGCCGCGGCCGCGAGGCCGGGGGGAAGCGTATCCGCCTGGGGCGCGAAGAGGGCCGGGAACGGCTCCGGGCCGCCGTAGAGGATCGCGACCATCCCGGCGTCCGCTTTCCCGTCGAGATCGGCGTGGGGGATTCCGACCGCGAGGTCGTCGTAGGCATCGCCGTTGAAGTTCCCGACGCTCAGCGTGTCGCCCAGTATGTCGACTCTCTCGAGGCCGTACATGAGCGAAACGCGGACGTCGGGAGTGACGACCCCTTTCTCGTCGGCCTCGAGAAGGTCGATCTCGATCCCTTCGAGGTTGCCATCGTTGTAGACGACGTACGCCCTCCCGACGCGGTAGAGAAGCGACTTCGGCTGCCAGCCCGTGATCGCGCCGAGCGCGAGGTCGGTGCGGCCGTCACCGTTGAAATCACCCGAGGCGATCTCCTCCCCGAGCTCCTCATCGAACTCGGCGCCGTAGATCATCGTGATGCGCCCCTCGTACTCCGCCGGTGGATCCGCCGTCGAGAACTCGGCCGGAAGCCGTTCGCCGGACCCGTCGCTGAAGATGATCGTGACCTCACCGCACTGCGGACGCTCGTCGTCCGCGGGGCCATCGCCGCCGACGAGCGAGCCGTGGGCCCAGAGGTCATCCGTCCCTCCGATCCCCGCGGACAGACGCTCGAGCGCAGCCCCAACGATGAGCTCGTCCTGTCCATCCCCGTTGAGATCCGCCGCATGGAGCGAGGCGCCGAAGTGGTCCTCGGCGTCTCGACCGATGACGCGGCTGACTCCGGGGAAGGACGCGCCGTCCTCGGTGGCGAAATCGATCACCGGAGGGAACTCGGCGCGGCCGTAGATCACGAGCACGTGTCCTTGGTGAAACGCCGGATCTAGGCGATCGTCCGAACCCGCCTGATCGGCGCCGACGATGATGTCTTCGAACCCATCCCCGTCGAGATCGCCGGTCTCGACCCAGATTCCGAGTCGACCTCCGATCTGATCGCCGTAGATGGCGAGGACGTCGCTCGGAACGCCTTCGAGGAGATCGATCGTCCGTTCGGACTCGCCGAAGAGATCTTCGCGGCCGAAGACGACGTAGAGAGCGCCGGAGTTCGTGCGATCGCCGTCCGGCCCATCGTAGTTCTGGCTGCTGAGTAAGAGATCCTCGATCCCGTCGCCGTCGATGTCGCCGGTGAAGAGCTCCGTTCCGAGCAAGTCTTCCGTGCGCGCCCCGAGAAGGCGAATCGCCGGCGTCGAGAGATCGTCGCGATCGATGACTCCGGTCGACGAGCCGTCGCCCTTGTAGAGGTACACCTCGCCGGCCGTCCGCCGGGGATGGTCGCCGTCGAACGGAGCGGCCATGGCCGCGACCGCGAGGTCGTACTGACCGTCGCCATCCCAATCGCCGATTTCGACCGGCATCCCGTAGTTGCCGCCGTCGCGAACGTTGTTGAACAGCGTGAGCTGGCCCTCCTGCGCCGCGTCGGAGGTCTCCCAGCGGGGGAGGAGAGGGCTGATCGCATCGACCGCGAGTCGGACGAAGACGACGATGAACAGCGCTCCGAGAAGGGGCACCCAGATCCGGGATCGGGTGACTTCGAGGCGTTCCATGCGAGTGAATCTCCGGTGGGCGTCGGCTCTCGTTCCGGGTTCGATTCTACCGCCACCCAGCCGCGGGTCCACGTTCGGGAGCCGGACGGGCGCCCGGTCGCTAGCTCGGCACCGGGACGGGTGGCTGATCGTCGCGGCGACGCGGGATTTCCCGCCGAACGCCGGGGAGTTTCGAGAAATTGCAGGACTGTGCCAAATCCGCTATAAGAAGCGGTTTTCCCGTTCCCGCCGCTTCGGGAGAAGAGGCGACGAGCGCCCGAGCAGGGCTCGGACGGGCCCGTACGGACGGCGAACCGATCCGCGCGTCGACGAAGTCGGGCGGACGCGACGGTCGTCCCCGCGGAGAGGCATGTGCACCTTCCTGCGGACAGCGATAACTAGGAGCGACGACCGAGATGAAAACCGTGCGCGTCGGTGGCGTCACCGAGAAGATCATCGAGCGGAAGGACATGCCCGCCGCCAAGCTGAAGCGAATCCTCGGGAAGGAAACCGTCGCGGTCATCGGATACGGCGTTCAGGGCCGGGGTCAGTCGCTCAATATGCGCGACAACGGGGTCAAGGTGATCATCGGCGTGCGGAAGGGCGAGAGCTGGAAGCTGGCGCAGCAGGATGGCTGGAAGCCGGGGAAGACCCTGTTCGAGATCCCCGAGGCCGTGCAGCGCGGAACGGTTGTTCAGTACCTTCTCAGCGACGCCGGGCAGAAGGCGGCGTGGCCCACCGTCCGGGACAACCTGCAGGAAGGCGCGGCGCTCTACTTCTCGCACGGCTTCTCGGTCGTCTACCGAAAGCAGACCGGTGTCGTCCCGCCGAAGAACGTCGACGTCATTCTCGTCGCACCGAAGGGCTCGGGAACCACCGTACGTCGACTGTTCCTCGAAGGCCGCGGAATCAACTCGAGCTTCGCGGTCCACCAGGACTTCACCGGACGCGCGCGCGATCGCGCGATCGCGCTCGGTATCGCGATCGGTTCGGGTTTCCTCTTCGAGACTTCGTTCGAGAATGAGGTCTACAGCGACCTCACCGGCGAACGCGGCGTCCTGATGGGAGCCATCTACGGCTTGTGGCTCGCGCAGTACGAAGTCCTCCGCGAGCAGGGGCACAGTCCGTCCGAGGCGTTCAATGAGACGGTGGAGGAGGCGACGCAGAGTCTCTATCCGCTCATCGGCGAGAACGGAATGGACTGGATGTACGCCAACTGCAGCACGACGGCTCAGCGGGGGGCGCTCGACTGGTTCGAGGAGTTCCGCAAATCGTCGAAGCCGGTCTTCAAGCGGCTTTACCGCGAAGTGAAGAACGGCAACGAGACGAAACGCACGCTCGAGGCGAACTCGAAGAAGACCTACCGGAAGGACCTAGCCAAGGAGCTGAAGGAAGTCCGCGAGACCGAGATGTGGAAGATCGGGTCGGTTCTTCGTGAGCTCCGGCCGGAGCGGCAGGCCGACGCGAATGGCACCGGCGGAAAAAAGAAGAAATCTACGCGCAAGACGAAGAAGAAGACAGCGACGAAGAAGGTCGCGCGAAAGAAGACGGCGAAGAAGAAGGTAGGGGCTCGCCGGTCAAAGCGCTGAAGATCCGCGCGGCGCCGCCGAACACCGAGCCCGCCGTTTTCAGTGCCTCAGCTCTTCCCCGTGAGGTCCCCTGATCCGTCGTCGTGCCCATCGTCGATCGGGCTCGTGCTCCGTGCGGTCGCTCCCTGCCGCCCCCCGAGGAACCGCTCGATGATCGGCGGCAAGAGGAACAGATCACCGACGAGAGCGGTGACGACGATGGTGGTCAGAATGATGCCGACGTCGAACATCGACCGGAAGCTCGTCGCGAGATAGCAGAGCGCGCCGGCGGTGAGGAGAGCGGACGTAAGAACGATGACTCGCCCGGTCGTGCGGAGCGTCCGGGCGAGGGCGTCGCGGACGGACCCGTTTGGATCTCGTTTTCTCTCTTCGCGAAATCGAGTGAGGAAGTGGATCGTATCGTCGACGGCCAGACCGAGCCCGAGGCTGTAGATCATCACGATTCCGACGCGGAGCGGAATCCCGAGCCAGCCGGTCAGGCCGAACGCCATTAGGAGCGGGAACACGTTCGGTAGCATCGAGAGAAGGCCGACGCGGAGCGATCGATAGATGAGGGCACTGAAGAGTGTGATCGCGATGAGCGAGAGGACGAAGCTTCGGACCATCGTCGTCACCACGAGCTCGGCGCTCTCGAACGCGACGAGAAGCGTGCCGGTCGGTTCGGCGCGAACGTTCGGGGGGAGATCGGCGATGGCGAGCTCGAGCTCTTCCTTCACCTTCGTGAGAGTGCGCGTGCCGAGATCCCGAGTCCGGAACTCGATGCGGCCGATCGTGAAGTCCTCGTCCACGACGTGGTGCGGGAACGCCCCGCTGATGGAGTCGAGGGAAGTGACGGCGCTTTCGATGTCCTCCGCGTCGAGCGGCCCGGTGGCGCCGAGAATCTCGTAGATCCAATCCGTGTACGACTCGGCCACGGTGATCCCTCCGCGACCGACGAACGCGGTCTGGAGTCGGTCGATCGCCGCCACGACCTCGGGCGCGAGAAGCTCGCCTTCGATCCGCACCTCGAGCGGGAGGATCCCACCGAAGTTCTCCTCGAACCACTGAAGGTCGTGAACCGCGCTATGGTCGTCGGGGAGCTCTTCGAGCCAGCGCGAATCGACTCGCAACATCAGCACCCCCGAGAACGCGAGTGCCGTGAGCACGAGTCCGAGCGTCAGCGTCGGCCAAAATCGGCCAATGCCTACGCTTGTCACCCAGCGCAGCCCTTCGCGGCTCGGGCGTCGAGCGGGCCAAAGAGCGAGGAGGACGGGCAGGAGAACGATCACCGTCCCGAACGTGACGAACACCGCGATCGCAGCGCGCACGGCGAACTCTCGCACCGCCGGGTGGTCACCGGCGATCAGCGAGAAGAATCCGACACCCGTCGTGAACGACGTGTAGAAGCACGCGAGTCCCACGCGTTCGGTCATCCGAAGGATCGCCTCGTTCCAGTCGTCGCCGGCGCGTAAGGCTTCTTCGAAACGCTGGAACATGTGAGCGCTGTCGCAGAGCCCGAGAATCACGATGAGGCCCGGGACAGCCGTTCCGAGGAGCGTGATCGGCCAGTCGAAAAGCACCATCAGACCGAGATTGAAGATCACGGCGGCGAGCGTCGCGACGAGTGGGATGAGACTCCCACGCAGGCTGCGAAAGAGAAACGGCAGGAGAAGGCCGAGCACGATGGACTCGAGGACGACGGTCTGCGTGGTGTCGTGCACGATGAAATCGCGCATCGCGCCCTCGACGAAGTCGGGACCGACGAAGTGAGGAGCCGCCTCTGCGCCGCAGATCCGCGTGACGAGCTCCGTAAAGCGCGCGCGGACGGTTTCGTGGGCGACTCGCGTGTTGAACGTGACCGTGGCTCCGCGCCCGTCGAGCGAGATCAGTCGGCCGACGAGGAGTCGATGCTCGAGCGCGACGTCGAGGGCAGTTCCGTCTCCTACGAGCTCGGGAAACGGATGGAGCTCGGGAAACGGACGACGGGTGTCGAGCGTTTGGAGCCGAGCGAGCGACATCGCGTCGGCGTAGCCGAGTTCCGTCTCGACCGCGGTGGTGAGCGCCTCTAGGTCCTGCAGCTCGGCGGCACGAATGCGCCGAGGCCATTCGACGCTCGCGATGACGCGGCGATCCTGGACTTCGATCTCTTCGTAGAGTTCGGCCGTGCGACGGAGTCCTTCCTCGTCGGCGCGGAGGATCGGATCGAGCGAGAGGTCGAGCTCGACGTGTCGCAGATTCCAGGCGCACGTCGCGACGAGCGCGAGCGCGGCGAGGCCGACGGGGATCCGCCAACGAATGAGGAAGGATGCGAAGCGCCGGATCACGGCAAACGCGCGAGCGAGGTTCGCGCGACCGAGGGGGGGGAGAGGATCCACCGTGCGCCGCTCAGTCCGCGACGCGTCGCGTCAGTCTCGATTCGGTGACTCTCCGCGTCAAGCGCATCCCTCTCGCGGTGGGCGCGACGATCGGTCGCACGCGGACTACCCGTCCTGGGCCGGCCCTCCCACGGTCGTTTCGTAGCGAACCCCTTCGGGTACGGGCACCGGAACGCGTACGGTGATCCCGTGATCGCCTTCCGTCCGGCGCGAGCCGTCGACGGCGACGAACGAGGTGAAGGCCGAGATCAGGTTGAATTCGAGCGCGAGGCGGGTCGCATCGCCGGTGATCGACCGAGACCCCTCGGCGAGGGCGCGGGTCATGAGGGTCGCGAGCTTCCCGCGAGCCCAGACGCTAGGGATGGCCGGGTGAGATCCGACGGTGTCGGCAGCGACCCGAAACGGGAGCACGATCTCGGTGTCTCCCGATATCCCGCGCAATCGAATCGTTCCTGTTTCGCCGCGAAAGCGCCCCGTAACGAGGAGAGGGCGGCCGACAAAGACGTCGCGGAGACGGCCGGGCTGCACTTCCGTGAGCTCGAGTCCGTCGGCCTCGAGAGCGAGGTCGAGGAGGGCGGGGTAGCGGACGCGCTCGTAGAACCTTTCGACCGCTTTCACCGGACTGTCGTCGAGTCCGACGTAGGCGACCGCCCCGCGGCCGATCGAGGCGAGATTTCCGAGGAGATAGCGGTTGACGGACGATCCGACTCCAAATGAGAAGATCCGCGTCCTCCCGATGGAGCGGTGGACCTCGGCGAGGATCTCCGCCTCGTTCCCGATGTAGCCGTCGGTCAGGAACGAGACCAGTCGGTGTCGTTCGGGATCGACCGGAAAGCCGAGCGCGGCGCGAATCCCTTCGATCATCATCGTTCCACCATCGGCTTCGAGCGATCGGACGTAATCGATGCCGCGGCGGATGTTCGTCGGTGTTGCCGCAATCGGCTCCGGGCCGAGGGTGGTCGCCCCGAGAGAGAAGCGGATGACCTGAAACGTGTCGCTCGGACCGAGGAGCTTGAGCGCGTGAACGACGGCGCGCTTCGCTCTCTCTATGGGGAGTCCGCTCATGCTCCCCGAACAGTCGAGAACGAACACCATCTCCATCGGCGCGCGCGGAAGTGACGTGACGCTGCGCGGCGCGTAGGCCATCAGCGAGAAGAACCCGCCTCGCTCGTCGCGGTGAACGAGTAGATTGGCTTTCAGTCGTTCGCCGACGACGCGGTAACGGAGGACGAAGTCCCGGTTGGGAATTCGATCGGACGGGTTGAGCTCGACGACGGCCCGACTCGAGCTCGGACGAGTGACGCTCACCGCGTGCGTAGTCGATTCCAGCGCTTCGATTTGGACGCCGGCGTCGAGCTCGACTCGGAGCGAGATGTCGTGCCCGCTCCGCTCGTCGGGGCTCAGGTACGAGACCGTGGTCGCCTGGCCGCTCGGACCGGTGTGCGTGCGCGGAACGGCCGCTACTCCATCGGACGAGCACGGCGGATTGAATCGGGGGCCGATCACCATCGGAAAGACGAACTCGTACGAATCGTCGCGGTAGGGGAGCGTGTGGAAGTAAGTGATATCGACCGAGATCTCCTTTCCCGGTTCGATGTTCGCAACGAGTTGCCTAAAGATGTTCGGACGCTCCTGCGAGAGGAGCGTCGCGGTGTGCCCTCGAGCGCGGGCGGCGTCGTAGATCCTCTTCGCCTCCTCGCGTTTTCGAATGATCCCTCGAATCCGGCGCTCCCCGATCACCATCACGAAATCGTTCACCGCCGCATCGGTCGGCAGAGGAAAGAGGTACTCTGCTTCGATCTTGGTGTCGAAGGGGTTGCGAAACCGTTGCTCGACCTCGACGGACGCTACGTACCCGCTCACCTTCGCTTGGACGTCCGTGTGCTCGAGCGGAATCGGAACAAGCCGAGGGGCTCGCTCCGTTCGAGCGACGAGAGCTCCACATCCGGGTGGATGGCGGAGGAGATCGAGGTCATGCGCTCGGTCGGTCCCTCGGCTTCCGGGCGGGCCTGAGCGCTCCGTCTCGGATTCTGCACCTGAGGTTACGTCTTTCGGTAGATCCAGGAAGCCGCGAGAACGATTCCCGTCGCCTGAGAACTCGAAGCGTTCAAACCCTAGGACCGGCGGCGAACTCGCTGAACCGTCGAGCTGCGCCTCCCGTGCGACGATGAGGTACTCGTCGAAGTCGGCGTAACCGCTGTCGGGGCTGAGTACGGCCGGCTCGCGAGCGACGTTGCTGCACGCGACAACGAGCGCCGTGACGGCGACGGCGATTCCGAAGGTCCACGGTACGGTGCGCATCATTCTTTCGGCTCCTGAGCAGCGCGTTGGCTTGTTTCTTCGGCCGGTGGGGCAGTTCGAGAAGGATTCGTCGAGAAGACCCTAGCCCCGACGCGATTTCCGTTCGCATCCGAGGCTGTGATCAGAGTCGTTACGAGCTCGAGCTCTCCGTCGCTCTCGACCATCCAATGAAGAGTGGCGACGTGCGTAGAACGAACCGGAAGGTCCTCCGCGAGCGAATAGGCCGCGACGATGGCGCGTCCGCTCCGGAGCGCTTCGGGATCGTAGTAGGGTGGCTGCGAAAACGCGGGGTGCGTGCCTCCTTCGATCCCGACGAGGGTGGCGCTCTCCGAGGGATCGAGGACGGAGAACTGATAGGCCGCGAGCGCGCTTCCCTGCGGATCGACGTGCACGGTGCGCGTTTCGAACCGCACCGCCCGTTTCGGGGCTTCTTGGCCGATCGTCGTCGCGAGCTGCGCGAACGCGAGCACTCCGACCACCGCCACCGTTCGTCGCAGCTCTCCCCGGAGCGAATCCCGGTGAACTCTCGAAGTCGTACGCCCGTTTGTCATCTTGATCACCGAAGCTGTACCGCGAGGGCGGCGACGCGGTCGACGTCGCCTTGATCCACGTCGCCGTCACGGTCGAGATCGAGGGCGCTCGGCGCGCGCCCCGCCTCCACGGCTCGCGCGAGAAGGAGAGCATCGACAATGTCGACGCGGCCGCTTCTGTCCACGTCCGGTCCGGTCGCCGCGTCGATCGATACCGAGGCGGGAGCCCGCCCGTCACGGCCCCCGGGAGCGAAAGAGAGCACCGAGGCGAACGCGATCGCGGCCGCCGCGGCCGACACGCGGATGAGAATTCTCCGCCGACGGATCCGACCGAGCCGGAGCCTACCGAACGCGATCACCGCGTCGTCGACGTCCCCCGGGATCTCGATGCGAGAGCCGACCGACTGTCGTAAGTCCCGACGAAACTGCTCGTTGGGGTCTCTCTGGGGCGCGTTGTCCGCGTCGGATTCCGCTTTGCTCATGCAAATGAAGCGCACCGGCGGACGAAAAGGTTCATGGATTCTGACGGTCGAGCGAATGGCACCTCAATCGAAGAAGTACCGCCGCGTCCGCGGATCCTCGCGCAGCCGCTTGAGGGCGTGGTGGATTCGCGACTTGACCGTTCCGATCGGAACGTCGAGTGCAGAGGAGATCTCCTCGAGAGTAAAGTCTTCCGCAAATCGTAGGTGGATGACTTCGGCCTGCTCCTTCGGAAGCAGCGCGAGCACCGCAGTGAGAGGGGCGTCGACGTGTCGTCCGGGCGGCGCGACCGAGTGATCGGGAACGGCCTCCGCCGCATCGGGTTCGGCCGTGAGTCGCGCCCTTCGCCGCACGGTGCTCAGGGACGTATTGCGAACGACGGGATAGAGAAACGTCGTCATCTTCGCGGTGAGCTCGAAGCCCGGAAACTTCCCGAGCACGTAGCGAAACACGTCTTGAAGTGCGTCGAGCGCGTCTTCGCGGTGCCCGGTGAATCGGAACGCGAGATCGACGACCCACCGGCGGTAGCGCAGGTAGAGAATCCGGAATGCCTCGTCGTCGCCATCGTTGATACGCGCGATGAGCTCCTTGTCGGAAAGTCCGTCGAGTGGCGCGCCTCGTCTCATGTCGGGATCATGACGAGTGGGCGAGGCGGCTGCAACGCCTTCGATCTCGTCGACCCGAAGCGCGAGAAGGCTTAACGACCGAGCGCGCTTCCGGATCCACGCTCCAGCCGGTGGTAGCGACCGAGCGGCAGGCCGCGAAACTCTTCGCGCATCCCGTCGGGCCACCGAACGCGAAGCCACTCGAACTCTCCGGTCGCACCGAGCCCGATGACTCGGCGGTGGTCGTTCACCGCGAGGTAGCTCGCCGCCGTTCTCAGTTCGAGGGGAATGGGCGATCGGCGAGTCGAGATCTTGACGTCGATTCGAGCTCCGTACGCGTCTCGATTGGACGGTCCTCCGCCGACGAACTCGAAGCCGATCCATCGGCTCTTCGGAGCACTGCGATTCTCGAGGAGGACGCTCGGTGAATCATTGTTGACGACGAAGATGTCCGTGTCGCCGTCGTTGTCGTAGTCGGCGAAGGCCGCACCACGACCGACGGTTCGTCGCTGGAACCACGATCCGGAGGTGGCGGACACATCGCTGAACTTACCGCGACCATCGTTGGTGAAGAGTTGATCCGGCTGCCGGTAACGCATTCGCGTGCCGGGATGGAGCTTCTCGACATTGTCGAGGATATGTCCGCGTGCGACGTAGAGATCGAGGTCGCCATCGAGATCGTAGTCGAAGAGCTTGACGCCGAATCCGAGGGGAATGAACGTCGGCTCGGAGAGACCCGAGCGCGGAGTTCCGTCGTCGAAGAATCCGTCTCCTTCGTTCAGGTAGAGCGTGTCCGTTTCCTCCGAGAAATTCGTGACGACGTAGTCGATGCGTCCGTCACCGTCGACATCGCCGCCGTCGATTCCCATGCATGCTTCTGCGCGCGCACGTGCGTCGAGCGCGACGCCGGCCTCGAGCGCGGCGTCCTCGAAGCGCCTTCGACCCAGGTTTCTCCAGAGAAAGTTCGGCACGGAGTCGTTCGCGACAAAAACGTCGATCCTCCCGTCCTCATTGAAATCGGTCGGAAGTACGCCGAGTCCTTTAGAGAGAATGCGCCCGCGAACTCCCACTCGCGCGAGCTTCGTAATGTCCTCGAACTTTCCGCCCCCTCGGTTCAGGTAGAGGGCGTCCGGAGCGCCGTCGAACTTGTTGGGGTGACAGTACGCCGGGAGATTCGCTTTGTTGCCAGTGCAGGCTTTGTGCACGCTCGGGTCGTAGAAGAGATAGTTCGCGACGTAGAGATCGAGCAGGCCGTCGCCATCGACGTCGAGAAAGCACGCGCTCGCGCTCCAGAGATTCCCCGCGGTTCCGGAGGTCGCGCTGGCGTCCCGGAACGTCCCGTCGCCCTGGTTTTCGTAGAGGACATTCGGTCCGCAGTTCGTCACGTAGAGGTCGGTGTCGCCGTCATTGTCGAAGTCTCCGGCGGCGACGCCGCTGCCGTAGCGACGGTCTCCGACCCCCGCTTTCGCGGTGACGTCGACAAACTTGCCGTTCCCCAAGTTGCGAAACAGGCGGTTGCCGACCTGGCCGCGCGCGAACGACTTCGCCGAATCGTCGTGCCCCTGCACGAGGTAGAGATCGAGGAGCCCGTCGCCGTCATAGTCGAACCAGCCGCACCCGCCGATCATGCTCTCGACGAGATGCTTGAGACCCTTTTCGGCACCGGTTCGGAGGCGAAAGTCGATTCCGGCTTCTCGGGTCCGCTCGACGAAGACATCGGCGGCCGAGCCCGCGACCGGAGAGAAACTCGCCGCGAAGGCGAGGGCGACGACGAGCGCGCCAGCGGCTCGGCGCGGAGAAGTCAAGAACGGGTGAGAATCGATCACGACGCGATGGGGGTGAGGGTCAGGTTTGGGGCCAGTCCGTCTGCAGCGCTCGCTCGGAGGCGGCATCCGCGACCTTCGCTCCCCGCCTTTATACCACGGGCTGCCGCTCTTGATCCGTCGTTGCCGGTGCATCTTCCGCGAGATACGATGGCGGGCTCGATCGCCGAAGCGTCGCAAGCGCGCGTCGATTCTCCAGAGGACTACATCGCGGGAGATCGCAGGATGAGACCACTCGACAGGCGTAGCTTTCTTCGCCGAAGTGCCGGACTGGCGTCGGCGCTCGCTGTGCCGACCCTCAGCACGAAAGTGCTCGGAGCGAATCGCCGGATCCGCATGGGGATCATCGGCGCCGGCGGGCAGGGGACGCACGATATGGGGGCGATCAAGGGAGTGAGTGGGGGCGTCGTCGAATACGTGGCCGTGTGTGACGTGTTCGCTCGCCATCGCGAACGCGCCAAGAGAGCGCATGCGCCGGGGGCGGACGAATACAACGACTTTCGCGACGTGCTCGACCGGCGCGACATCGACGCGGTCAACATCGGTACTCCGGACCACTGGCACGCCCTGACGGCGGTCGCAGCGTGCGAGTCGGGAAAGGATGTCTACTGCCAGAAACCGCTCTCGCTCACGATCGCCGAAGGGCGCGCCATGGTGAACGCGGTGCGGCGTTACAACCGCGTCTTTCAGACGGGGAGTCAACAGCGCTCGGCGAACAACTTTCGCTACGCGTGTGAGCTCGTCCGAAACGGAAGAATCGGGAAGCTCACTCACATCGTGACGTCGGTCGGCCGGAACAACAAAGTCGGTTGGGAACCGGACACCGATCCCCCGGCGGGTCTCGATTGGAATCTCTACCTCGGTCCCGCGCGCTGGGTTCCGTTCAACAAGCGGCGCTTCATCTGGGATTTTCGCTGGTTCTACGACTACTCGGGGGGAAATCTCACCGATTGGGGGGCGCACCACAACGACATCGCCCAGTGGGGAATGGGAATGGATGAAAGCGGCCCGGTCGAGATCGACGGGTGGGGAGAGTTTCCGGATTCGGGCCTCATGGACACGCCGATTCGCTACCGCGTCAAGTACAAGTACGCGAGCGGGGTCGAGCTCGAGTGCAACAGCGAAGGAAACGCCTGCTGGTTCCACGGCACTGAGGGCAAGATCTACGTCAATCGCGGTCGGCTGAGCTCGGAGCCTGGCGAGATCATTCAGGAGCCGATCGGAGACGACGAGATCCATCTCTACGACAGCGCGAATCACTACCGCGACTTCGTCGATTGCCTCGAGTCGCGGAAGCGTCCGATCTGCGACGTCGAGACCGGCCATCGTTCGGTCTCGGTCTGTCACCTCGGGAATATCTCGTTGAGGCTCGGCCGCCCGCTCAAGTGGGATCCCGCGAAAGAGCAGTTCATCGGCGATGAGGAAGCGAACCGCTGGGTCTCTCGGCCGATGCGAGCGCCGTGGCATCTTTGAGATGCGCGTCGATCCTGCGGGCAATCGAATCTCTCGACGAGCACGGGCCTCGCGACGAGACGATCCGCAGGCGCAATCGGCCGAGTCGATTGCCGGAGAATCCAGTGACAACCATCGAGAGAAACGCACCCATGAACCGGAATTTCAGCTGGAGTTTGCTTCTTTTTTGCGCCTCGAGCGCGGCGTCGCTCCCGGCCGCGGATGTCGACGAAGTCGTCGCGAAGCTCAAGAGTGCGGACGGCGGCGAGCGGAGAGCGGGGTGGACGGCGGCCAAAGAACTGGGCGCCGAGGCGGTTCTGCCGATCGCCGCGCTGATCGACGCCGCGCGCGGTGACATTCCGCTCGCGGGGAAGCTCGCGCTTCGAAAGCTCGCGCACGGAACCGAAGCGGGGAGCGAACGACGAACCGCCGTGAGCACGGCGATCGCCGAAGCTCTCGGGGCGAAGGATCTGTCGCTCTTCGCTCGGCGCGAACTCGCTGAGTTGCTCGGGTCGATCGGCGGCGACGAAGCCGTCCCCGCGCTCGAGAGACTCCTCCGCGAGAGTCGGCTCCGGGACGTGGCGCGTCGAGCGCTCGAGCGGGTTCCGGGAGCGGCGGCGACCCGCGCCCTAATCGGGGCGCTCGAGGGTACCGCGGGTACGTTTCACGAGTCGCTCATCTCGACTCTCGGTACGCGCGGCGACGTGACGGCGATCGGTGCACTGGTGAAGCTCGTGCAAACGGGTGCGATCAGCGCGCGCGTCGCGGCTGCACGCGCACTCACACGCCTCGATCACGCCGAATCGCTCGGGGAGATCGTTCGCGTGATCGAGATTGTCCGCGGGCGGGACCAGCGAGATCTCAGCGACGACGTCCTCGGGATGGCCGATCGCTTGAAGGCGAAAGGCGAGGTCCAGAGCGCCGAGCGAATCTACCGCGGCGCCTACGAGAATTCCTTCATCGATACGATCCGCTACGCGTCGCTCTACGCACTCGCGAAAGACGATCCCGCCAGGCACGTCGGAGATCTTCTGAACGCCCTCGACGACGAGTCCGAGGTTCTTCGCGGACTCGCGATGGAGCTCCTCAGTACCGGTGGGGGAAAGGAGCTCGATGGGACTCTCGTCGCGACGTACGGATCGTCGTCGGGGTCGAGAAGGGCAGGACTGCTCCGAGTGCTGAGTGCGCGGAAGGCGGACGCCGCTCCGGAGCTGATCAAGAGGGGACTCGAAGACGAGAGCGTCGACGTGAAGATCACCGCGCTCGAGCTGTCGGGTGACCTCGCGAGTCCCGAAGTCGAAGATCTCCTCGTCGAGGCGATCGAGGACGGCGGCCCGGGTGTCCGCGAGGTGGCGATCGCATCCTATCTCGAGATGGCAGGGGCTCTCGGGAGTGAGAACGCGGCACGCGCGCGCGCGATGTACCGCCGTATTCTCGCGGCGACGAACGACAAGGGAATTTATGGCGAGGCGCTCGTGGCACTCGCGCGGATCGGAACTCCGGGTCTCGGAGACATCATCGCGAAGGCGAATGAGGATCCGGGACTCACAGTTCCCGCGACGCTCGCGAAGATTTACCGTGCCCGCGGCGAGGGGCTCTACGGGAACACGGCTGCCGCTCTGGAATCGCTGAACGCCCTGGTCGCGTCGGGAGAAGGCGGCCGTAAGGCTAAAGATCTCGCGCTTCAGACCATTATCGAGCTCGGCGGCGATCCGGCGGTCTCGCAGAAGCTGCGCGGCATTCTGACATCCTATTGGGTGCTCGGTCCCTTTCCCGGGGGCACGGGAGCCGAGCATCTCGATCGCGAGCTCTCGCCAGAAGAGGCGGTCGATCTCAACGAGCAGCTCGATCACCGCAACCGAAAACGCAAGTGGCGCGAGATTCAGTCGACGGCGGACGATGGACTCGTCGACTTCGAGCAGATTTTCCGCCGAACGGAGAATGTGATCGCGTACGCGTACACCGAACTCGTCGCGGCGGACGATTTCCCCATCATTTTCCGGCTCGGCAGCGACGACGGGATCAAGGTGTTTCTGAACGGCGAGGAGATCCATCGCAATCCCGCGACCCGCGGGTATTCGCGCGACTCGGATACGGCGGACGGACGCCTGAAGAAAGGTAAGAACGAAATCCTCCTCAAAATTTCACAGGGCGGCGGCCAGTGGGTGTTCGCTGCGCGAGTGACCGACGCCGACGGGAAACCGATCGATCTTCGCGCGCTGACGAAGTAGCGGCGACCATAACCGCGCTTGACGCTCCTCGGCACGCGTGGTACACATCGCGTTCGCTTAACTCCTTGTCGCGCAAGCACAAAGGGCGTTGAGGACGATAACCGCGGGGTGTGGCGCAGTTTGGTAGCGCGTCTGACTGGGGGTCAGAAGGTCGTAGGTTCAAGTCCTATCACCCCGACCAAGAATTCAGGGACTCGCGGTGAATCACCGTGAGTCCCTTTTTGGTGGTTGGTCCGCTGGTTAGTCCTTGCGTCCCGGGTTTCCGGCGACCCCGAACGCGGGTCCGCTTCGCGCGGGCGACCCCGAACGCGGGTCCGCTTTGAGTGAACTCTGTTCATCTGAAAATGCGAACACGGCGACCCCGAACGCGGGTCCGCTTTGAGTGAACTCTGTTCATCTGAAAATGCGTACGTTATATGGATTAGTATTGGCTGGGCGAACGCGAGGAGGAACGCCCGCAGTCCGGTTGGTTCACCGGCGAATCAACACGTTCGGCGACCCCGAACGCGGGTCCGCTTTGAGTGAACTCTGTTCATCTGGAAATGCGTACGTTATATGGATTAGTATTGGCTGGGCGAACGCGAGGAGGAGCGCCCGCAGTCCGGTTGGTTCACCGGCGAATCAACAAGACCTTCCCGCACGCGACAAGTTTCAACGAGAAGTTCTGAGGTGGGGGCGGTTCTCCTCCGTTCGAGCGCATCATCTTGGCGCGCTCAACGAGGCATCGAGGCGATCCGAGCGACCTACGGAGCCGCCGGCACCGCGCCTGAAACAGGTGGATCGCATTTTTGTAGGTGGAACACGCGCATCCAATACGTCCCGGCGGGGAACACCACATCCTTCACACCGCTCCGATACCGCTCGAGTGCGGCTCGGTAGCGCTTTCTAAAGCTGATCAGTGCGCGGATTTCTTCGATTCTCGGCTCGGGTCGTTTCGCTTGGATGTTCGGCGAGAGCTTCCACTTCTTCTCGTAGCTAACCGGCGCGTCGGTAGGACTCTGATTTCGTACGCGCCTCGCGCCGAGGAATCCTGGACCCTTTCGCGCGACCTCCGCGCGGTAGTCGGCTTCGCGCTCAGCGATCTCTTCCTCCAGTTCCGCGACAAACTCTTCGCGCTCTCGTCCGGCGAAGCACGGAGGCGGTGTGAGTTGGAGTGAAACCTCATCGGGCATCAGATCGGAAAAAAACCATCCGGGCCTTTCCGCGGAGATCGTCGCGCCGAACTGACGCGGCTCGCTTCGGAGTCCCGGCCAATCACTCGCCGCCGGGACGAGCCCCGAGGAAACGGGATTGCAATAGGTGTAGACGAGCTGCCGAATGACGTCGGCCGACTCTACCGCCCGCACGCAGTTCGGTCCGCTGCAGTCGAAGAGGCTCCCGAAGCGACCGCGGAGCGCATTTAGGCAGCGGGCGACGAGGAGATTGAAACGCTGCAGAAACTCGGCGCACTGGTTCGACGGATCGGTCAGCACGAGATGGTAGTGATTCGAGAGGATCACAAAACCGTGAATCGCTACGCCGGTCTTCGCCGCTGCATAGGCGAGGCAATAGAGGACGGCACGGTTCACCTTGTCTTCGGGGCGAAGCAGGAACTGCCGTCCGCTGCACCGGCGCGTGATCAGATACGTCGCGCCAGGAAGGAATCTCCTCGGTTCCAAAACCGTTGAACCTCCGCGATGTAGACGTCGTCGCGCGGGCCGTCGATGGTCCACCGCGGTAGGGCCGGGCATCCATAGCATGAGGGGAATCAGCGCGTTCGCAACGCACCCGGGTTCGCGAGGAGGCCGACCCGAGTGCCGTCGCCGTCCCCACGCGATTCGACGTAGGACGAAGT
Organism: Planctomycetota bacterium; assembly: GCA_965223845.1. GTDB lineage: Bacteria > Planctomycetota > UBA8108 > UBA8108 > SXIK01 > CBDCXR01. Next base: position 1,677,873 of record CBDCXR010000004.1, read on the forward strand.
CACCGGGAACCGAGGGTTCACCGGTCCGCCAATCTCCGTCTAATCTCCCTCTAATCGGGCCGGGCGTACCCTCCGGTTCACCGGCGCAGGAGTTCCTCCTTCGCTTGCAGCCCGCAACTCGCGCGGGAAGACCCGGCGCCGGATCTTTGTGGATCGTAACGAACGAGCCGGGCGAGTCCACCGCTCGGCCCCTCTTCGACCACGAGCGTCGGGGATCGCCACGAATCGTCGACGGATTCAGTCTTCGACGAAGGGCGAACGGGCGACGCGCCCCGCGACGTTCATCCGTCGTGCACTACGCCACTCGAGGTGTCGGGGTCTGCGGGCAAACAAGATCGCGGGGCTTCGGCGGTTCGACCCGCTTCGGACTTCTCGACGGATACGCCGCCCGGACGATCGGTTCGGTCCCGACGCCTTACTTCCCCGCTCAGGATACCGCAGCGACGGACGCCGTCTCGTCGGCGAACCCGCATCGGGCCGGGATCGGGTCACCGGAGCGAGAGCAAATACCCGAGGAGATCGGAAAACTCGTCGTCGCTCAGGATCTCACCGACATTCCCCGGCATCGGCGAGGCGCTCGTCTCGGTCACTTCCGCGGCTTGATCCTTCGCTAGCCGAAGCTCCTTTCCCTCGCGGTCGATGATCGTAAGGAGCGCGTCGTCGGACGGTCGCAGGAGTCCGCTGAGGACGTCGCCTTCGACGGTCACGATCGTCGTTTGCCGAAACGCGACGTCCACGTTCCGGTTGGGAGCGACGATGTCCTCGAGGAGTCGATCGAGCCCGCGATTGCCGATCCCGTCGAGATTCGGCGCAAAGGGAGCGCCTTCGTCTCCGACGCGATGGCATACGGCGCACTGCTTCTTGAAGATCTCGCGACCGCGACCCGGCTCTCCGCCCCGCTCGAGGTACCGCTTCCGTCTCGACGCGAGCTCCGCCGCTACCTCGGTGGACTCGTCGGGGAGGTCGCGCACCCAGCCCTCGACCCGCTCTCGATCGGCGGCAACCAGCGCGCGGGAGAGCTTCGCCCGAAAGGAGACTTGAGCGAGGAGCCGAGTCGAAGCCGTCCCGGCGGCGAAGAACGAAACGAGGAGGCTCGCGCCGTTTGGATCGGATGCGAGTCGATCCGCAAGCCGAAGCTGTTCCGCTGCGGTCGCCGCCTTCATCGCGGTCGCAAGCGAAGCGGTCGCCGCGTTCGCGTCACCCGCGATCAGCGCTTCGAACGATGCACGACGAAGCGCGAGGTCGGCGCCCCGCACGCGAGCGACGTCGGCGAGCGCCGACGAAATCGAGCCCGCATCGATCCCGGCGAGTGAGTCTGCAAGCGCCGACGAAGTGTCGCGGTCGCCGGCGTGCCGGCGGAGCAGCGTCGCGAGCTCGCCGCGCAGCGACTCCAGGCGAAACTCCGACGCCAGTCGAGCACCCGTCTGAACCCGTTCGGGGATCTCGCTGGGGTTGAGCCCATCGACGGAGAATCGACCCGCCGCCAACCACGCGAAGGCTCCTCGTGAATCGCCGTCGACGAGCTCGCAGTAAACTCTTCGGCCGGCGAGGTCGCCGGTCTGCCAAGTCACCCGCTGCGCGACATCGTTTCGCGGCGGCGGGAAGCGCTTCAGGACTCGATGCGTGCCGGCATCGCGAACGTGGACCGCGTTGCGTCCCGACGGTGCTCCCGGCGGGGCGCCGTCGTGTCCCGCGAGAAAGAAGCGAAACGCTTCGGGAAGCGAGAACGACTGCGAACGAAAGATCCCGGTTCGCTGTTCGCCGCGCGGAAACGAGCTCCAGAGACGCGTCGATCGTCTCCCGTCTGACGATTGACGGCGCGTGGAGACGACCCAGCAGGTCTGTCTCTCCGGTGTATCGGGATGCGGGAGGAACGACCAGGATAGCGGTGTTGTCGCCGCTGCTTTCTCGATCGCATCTTCTCCGGTTGGATTCACTCCGGTCACGGAGAAGCGTCCCGCGGAAATCCATGCGAAGCCGTCCGCGCTGATGCCATCGACGATCTTGAGGCGAGCTTTCGCCCCCGCATGCTCGGTGAGATCCCACTCGACCCGCTGAGCGATGTCGTTTCGCGGCGGGAGCTCGCGCCGGAGGACCTCTCCGCTGCCGGAGAGAACGAGCGCAACGTGGTTCTCGACTCGAGCCGGTCTCGGTGGGGGACCGGAGTGACCCGCGAGAAAGAAACTCAAGGTTTGCGGAAGCGTGAACTCGCGCGAGACGACACTCCCCGTGAGTTTCTCGCCGGCGGCGAGGCTTCCGACGAACCACGATGCCCGATCGCCATCCGAGGATGTTCTCTGCTCGGGAGCGAACGGGTTTGGGGCGCCGTCATTCGAGCGCGCGAAAGACCACTTCGGCTGCGCCTCTCCGCCGACTCCGAGGTACCACGTCGAGAGGGCTCGGGCCCAGTCGACGACCACGGCGGGGCGTTCGAGTCCGCGGCTCTCGAGTCCGGCGCGAACGGCGTCGAGCAACTCGAGCTGGAGCGCGTGGGCGCCCTCGAAACGATCGCGGACGAGCTCGACGAGAGCGCGAATCGAATCGGGCGAGACATGACGCACGGCGAATCGCAGGTACCGCGTCAGTCGCCCGCGGTCCTCGATCGGAGCGCGGAGAAGATGCGCGGCGAGAAATTCTCCTGCCGCCGCGGTCTTCAAGGCGAGGCAGAGGTCAGCGAGCTCGGCCCGGGCGTTCGCGGGAAGATCGCCGGCTGCGATCTCGGCGAACCAATTCTCGTTCTGCAAATGCGAGCGAAGCGCGAGGCGGAGGCTGTAACGCAGGTGCGGATCCCGTTCGCCGATCTCGACGAGCGTGTGGAGCAGCGGATCGATGAAGTCTCGTGCCGGTCGCGTTGCCGCCGCCGTCGCGGCGGCGCGGCGGACGAGGGGGGCGGCATCGCGAAGACCCGCGCGGAGTACGCCGAGCGAAAGCGCATCATCGCGCAGCGCGGCGATGCGCATCGCGTGAACTCGAACGAGTGGAGAGCGATCCGCACCCGCGGCAGAGAATCGTTCGTCGGTCAGATGACCCGAACGATGGAGAATCCAGCTCGCCCGCGCGCGCGCGAGCGGGGCCCCGCGGCGAAACGACTCGACGACGAGTTCGAGAGCCTTCTCATCGAGCTCGCCGAGGATCCGTTCGACGAGAAGCTGGGCGCGCGTCTCGAGATTCGTGTCGAGAGCGGCGACGGCCTCTTCGAGCGACCAACGCGTAAGATCCGGAGTCCGATCGACCCGCGCGCGCGCTCGTTCGCTTCCGGCGTCCCGCCGCGCAGCTTGATCGCGATAGACGACGCGCCAGATGCGACCACGATGGCGATCTCGACCCGGATGGTCGAGCGGGACTTCGTAGTGACCGATGATGCGATTGTAGAAATCGGCGACGTAGAGAGCGCCGTCCGGTCCAACCTGAAGGTCGACGGGCCGAAACCAGGGGTCATTCGACACGAGGAAGTCGGACTCCTCTCTCGCGCGGACGCTCGCGCCGTCTCGCTCGAGCGAGTTCCGATTGATCCGGCTCGTCATCACGTTGCCGTCGAACGTGCTCCGTTGATAGGCGGACGGAAAGTTCGTCGACTCGCCGACCGCGATCCCCGCGATCGCGGTCGAGCCGTGAAGGTGCTCCATCACATTCGGAACGAACCCGAGGCCGTCTCCCGGAGCACCAAAGTGGTCGTAGCGCCCACCTTCGATGAGGAGCGTCACCGGCTTCGTGTGGCAGTCGGCGGAATAGAGGTCGCCGTAACGATCGAAGGCGAGTCCGAAGGGATTGACTTGGCCGTAGGTGAACTGCTCGACGCGCGAGCCGTCGACCTTCATGCGCCAAATGTTTCCCGAGCGCATGTGGATCTCGTGACCGTCGCGTCCGGCGAGACGGGTCTCGTTGTTGAATCCGTGGCAGGCGTACAGCCAACCGTCGAGTCCGCGGGTGAAGGCGTTACAGAGACCGTGCGTATCTCGCTCCCAACCGACCGGGCCGTAGAGCTTCTCTCGAACGTCGGCGCGATCGTCGCCGTCGGTGTCGCGGAGGAACCAGATGTTCGGAATGCTGAACACGATCACCCCATCCGCGTGCGGGTAGAGACCGATCGGGATGTTGAGTCCGTCGGCGAATGTCGTGACGGAATCCGCGCGGCCGTCGCCGTCTTCGTCGACGAGGATCTTGATCGTGTCCTTCGGTTTTCGATCGGGGGGCGCGGCGTAAGGGTATTCCTCGGAGCTCGTGACCCAGAGTCTGCCGCGAGCGTCGAAGGCGAGGTTCAGCGGCTTTGCGATGTCCGGTTCCGATGCGACGAGCTGGACCTCGAATCCCGGTGGCACGACGAAGCCGCGCGCCGCTTCGACTGCGGTGAGGGGCGGAGTCGTCCGCACGTGCTGAGAGAAGACCGATGTCCCGGCAACATGGACGGCGGATGACCGCCGCTTCGGACGCGCGGCCTCGTACTCCGCGCGAGAAACGCTTCGTCCGCGGTTTACCATCACGTACGTGCCGAGCTTATTCCCGACAAGGATGTCGGTTCTTCCGTCGCCGGTTACGTCGCCCGCGACGAGCTGCGTACCGACGCCGGAGCGCGCATCGACGAGCCACGGCTCGAACCAAGTGCCCGTCTCGTCTCGGTGCGTCTTCAGCCAGTAGAGCACCGCGAGCTCGTGCGCTCCAGGGTCTCCGCCTCCGTGAGCGAAGTAGCGCTTTCCGGTGATGATGTCCTGAACGCCGTCACCGTCGACGTCGGCGAGAGCGACGGCGTGCATTTGGGAGATCGCAAGCCCGTACGGATTCTCGCTCGGTGAGCGCGTGAGAATCGGATGCCGCGTAAATTCCCCTGGCGCCGTCTGCTCGAACCAGGCGAGGCCGTAGGCGTGCGCGTTTTGGGTCGCCACGACGTCGCGATCGCCGTCGCCGTCGAAATCATAGGCGAAGATCTGCGCCGCTCCGGACTCAGCGAAGCGGACGGGATGAAAACGAAAGAGCTCGCCGCGCGTTCTAGATTGCTCCCACCAGCCGTTCGTCTCGAGAAGGTCCGGCCGGCCATCTCCGTTGACGTCACCGACTCCGAGACCGTGGGTGAAGCGTCCGTAGCCGCGGTTCGGCGTGATCGGAGTGAACGCCCACGGCCTCGTCGGCGCGTCCCAATCGGGCTCGGCGTAGCCGTAGGCGCCGCCGCGGATGCAGACGAGCTCGGGCCGTCCGTCTCCCGTGATGTCGACGAGCGTCGGTGACTCGTTGCTCACCTCGTCTAGCGCGAGGTGCTTTCGCCAGTGAACGCCCGTACGCCCGGGGTTCTCGAACCAGTGGCCCGCGGCGCCGGGCATCGGAATCGAGAGGATGTCGATCCGACCGTCACCGTTGAAATCGTGGGTGAACGAAAAAAAGAAATCCGAGTATTGCTTGATCGGCACGGCGCGCGGCGACGTGTACGCGCGACGCTCGCGAAACTCCGGTCCGGCGTACCAGTACGGACCCGAGATCACATCGTGGTGACCGTCGCCATCGAGGTCAGCGAAGCTCGCGCCTTCGCTGACGAACTCTTCGGAGAGAGCGATCCGTCGAAACTCCGTCAAGATTCGGTCGTGCGCCGCGAGTTGCGAGCACGCGAGAGAGAGTGCGAGGAATCCGAACAACGGGACGACGGGGAGTCGAGAGACTCGGAGCATGAACATGAGACTTCGGTACCTCGGACGGCGCATCATAGATCGATGGGCGAAGCGTAGTCGACGACGCGGGTCGGAGCAACGTCTGGAACGAGTCGCGACCCGAACAAACGGAATCGACTTTCAACGAACGTCGATCCTCGCGCCGTCGCGGATGAGCTCGCTCGGATAAAGAATGACCCGTTCTCCCTCGTCGAGGCCACTGAGGACTTGCGCTTCGAGCCCGTTCCTCCGGCCAGGTACCACGCGACGCTCTCGCGCGTACTCGTCCTCGACGACGAAAACCGCCCAGCCGTCGCCGCGGCGAAAGAGCGCGCCGGTGGGCACGATGAGCACGTCGTCTTTCTCCCAGAGCACGATCCGGAGCTCCACACGATATCCGTCCCCGAGCGATGCCCACGCGGCGAGCTCGCCGACCGGATCGACGACGATGTTGACTCGCTGCTCCTCGACTCCGAGCGCCGACACTTTCGTAAATCCACCCGGCTCGACGACGCGCACTCGCCCTTCGAGCGCGCGATCCGTTCCGTCCGGGAGCTCGCCGCCCCAGTCCCCGACGAGAACCGACATCCCCGGAGCCACCTTGACCGCGTCCTGCGAGAGAAAGTCGGCGACGATCTCGAGTGCGTCCGTGTTTCCGACCTCGAGGATCGGCGTCCCGGCCTCGAGCGTGCGAGCGCTTTCCTCGAACACGCGAAGTACCGTGCCTTCGATCGGAGAGCGGAGGAGGAGTCGGCCGGACTCGCTCTCCCGTTCGTCGGGAACGAGCAAATACTCCTCGGTTCGAAGCGGGGGGACGTCGATCGGGTCGGGCTGAGTTCCCGTCCGACCCGCCTCGTCATCCTCCGCACTCGATTCGACGAGACTCGCGCTCGCGAGTTCGCGCTCGTAGCGGGCGACCTCGACGTCGAGCTCGGCGGCTCGGAGTCCCTCCCGCGCACTCATCTCATCGCGTACCGCGCGGTCGAGTGCCTCCTCCGGAAGACTTCCGCGGGCGCGGAGCTCCTTCACGCGCTGGAGCTCGGTCTCGGCGAGACGCAGGTCGGCTGCCGCCTGCGCCTGACGCGCCTCACCGGCGCGGAACGCGGCATCGGCTCGGCTCACGCGGGCCACCGCCTCGCCCCGGCTCCGCGCGTCGAGGAGGCTCGGCGCGACGGGCACAAACTCCGCAACGAGCGTCTCGCGAACACGCACCGGATCGCCGGGCTCGAGCGCCGTCCGGAGCAGCCGTCCGGCGATCGGCGCGCTGATCGTATATCGTTCGCGGACTCGCGTCTGGCCATCGTCGTCGACGGTGACCCGGAGCGTGCCGCGTGATACCACTGCCGCGTCCGCGATCACGGCCGCCGGTCGAAACGAGTACGCGAGCGCGGCGATGGCGCCGAGACCGGCAGCGATCCAGACGACTCGCCGCTTCCAAGTTCGCTTCGCTGGTTTCATGGAGTCAGTCCCGAGCCTTGAGTACGTCAACGATATCCATTTGGTCGAGTTTTCGCCGGGCGATCCAGACGGAGATCCCCGCAGCGACGAGAACGGTGAGGACCGCGAGCGCGTACGTTCGCGAATCGATTACGAGCGGAAGGCGAAACTGCTCGGAATCGAAACCGGGACTCGCGACCAAGAGTGCAGCCAGCCCGCGTCCTCCGAGGAGTCCGAGAGGAATCGCAAACGCGAGAACGACCGCGATTTCGCCGACGAGCAGCGCGGCGACTTCGCCTCGCCGGTATCCGAGGACACGGAGGCTCGCTAGCTCGCGGGCGCGCTCCGAGAGAGCGATCCGAATCGTGTTGTAGAGGACGCCGAGCGCCATGACGAGCGAGAAGCCTAGGCTGGTCGCGACGTAGGTTCCGAGGTGTTCCCGAATGAGCTTCTGAGCCAGTTGAAGAACGGAACTCCGCGACGCGACGCCGGAGAGTAAGGGCGTCTCTTTGATGGTCGCGTGGAGAGCGGGGAGCTCCGCTTCGTCGATGAGAAGGTGGGCGCCGCTCAGACTTCGCGTCTCGCCGAGAAGTCTAGAGAGAGCTCTGAGGTTCATGTGGGTCGTGGTGCCGACGTAGGTCTCGGCGATGCGGGCGACGTGCACGTCGCGACGGAGACGCGCACCTTCGAGAACTTCGACGCGCACGGAATCGCCCGCTTCGACCCCGAGGACCTGCGCGAGCCGTCGCGCCATGACGAGCCCCGAGGGCGGAATGGCGACCGGCTGCCGATTCGTGTCGAGCAAGGTCGTGAGTTCCGAATCCGACGGAGTCCCGATGATCGCCCCGTTTCTTGTCTGCGTCCCGCGGCGAAAGCGTACCGGTACCGTGCGGTACGGCTCGGCGTGTTGCACGCCGGGAAGCTCCTCGATCGACGAGATCGCATCGACCGAGCGCGGCGACGAAAGGGTGAGACTCACGTCTTCGCGGCGCTGTACCCCGAACTCGATGTTGAGCATGTGCTGAAGGGCGTCGAAGAAGAACGCGTTCATGATCGTGAGCGCCGTGGCCATCGCGACTCCGAGCACGGCGAAGATCGTGCGGCGTGGTCGCCGCTCGAGCTCGCGGAGCACGCTGCGGAGCGTCACGGGAAGAGACTCTCCGAATCCTGCCCGCTCGACGATCGTCGGACGGTAGGAGGGCGGAGCGGGAGGACGCATGGCCTCGGCGGGCGGGAGAACGACGCTGCTCCGCACTGCTCCCCACGCTCCGCCGGCGGCCGCCACAACGCTGAGGGCGACCCCCTCGATCGTTTCGCGCACTCCGAGGACGAACGGCAGTTCCGGGAAGCGGAAGTATTCGGCGTACTGCCGAGTCATCGCGGCGCCGACCGACGCGGCGAGAAGCACGCCGAGGACGCAGCCGACCAAGACGACGGCGCTGACCAACTTCGCGTAGTGGAATCCGACCTCGCGGTCTCGATACCCGAACGCCTTCAGGATCGCGATCTTCTCGCGCTGTCCGGCGACGATGCGTCCGACCACGATGGAGAGAAGAAAGGCGGCGACGATGAGAAAGATCGTGGGGACGAGGACGGCGAAGGTTCGGAGTTGGGCGAGCTCGTTCGAGAGAAACCACGCCGACGCCTGATCGCGGCGCGCGATCGCGCCGATCCCGCCGTAGCGATCCAGGCGGGCGTCGACGCGCTGGATGATCTCACCGAGGAGCGCATCGGTCGACACGCGGAGCGAGACGTCGTTGAAAGCCCCGTCGACGTCGAACGCCGCCGCGAGCGGCTCTCTACGCATCCACAGAATCCCGTAGCGTCGATCGTCCGGGAAGATCGAGCTCGGTCCGATCGCGTAGGTGAACTCGGGGGAGAGGCACGTGCCGACGACGGTGAGCTCCTCGTGCCGGCCGTTGATCACGGCGCCGATTCTCGCCCCGAGCTCGAGATCGTGTGCTGCGAAGAATGCCTCATTCGCGATCACCTCGTCGCTCCTTCGCGGGGCGGGTAGCCGGCCGGAGCGCAGGCGGAGATCGTTGACCGCCGGCCGGCCGCGATCCGGAATGGACACGAGCCGACCACTGACGGCTTCCGCCATCCGCGGAACATCGAGTGTCACTTCCGCGACGACACGCGTCTCGACTGCCTCGACCCCGGGAATCGCGGCGAGCGTCGAGGCGACGCTCTCGGGAGCTCGTTCGAGCGACGCGAAGACGTGGCCGAACCGTTCGTGCGCGTAGTAGGACGCGCGCGCGGCTTCGAGAGATCGCATCGTCGAGCGCATTCCGAGGTAGACGCCGACTCCGCAGGCGATCACGAGCGCGATCGCGATGAGCTGACCGCGGAGTTGCGCTAGATCACGGAGAACCTTGATGTCGAGCGCGCGCATGCCTCACCAAAAGATCGCGTCCGGGGAGACCGGAGTCTCGTTCCGTTCGTCGCTCGCGATCTTCCCGCCCGCGATGCGGACGACTCGGTCCGCGATCGCGCCGATCGCCGCGTTGTGGGTGATGATCGCCGTCGCTGTACCGAGCTCGCGGTTGACGCTGCGGAGCGCGCGCAGAACGATCTTTCCGGTTTCGACGTCTAGGGCTCCGGTCGGTTCGTCGCAAAGGAGCACGTCCGGGCGCTTCGCGATGGCGCGCGCGATCGCCACCCGCTGTTGCTCGCCGCCGGAGAGCTGCGCCGGAAAGTGATCGACGCGATCGGCGAGGCCGACGATCGTGAGCGCCTCGCCCGGATCCATCGGCGCGGTCGCGATCTCGGTCACGATCCGTACGTTTTCGAGCGCCGTCAAACTCGGGATGAGATTGTAGAACTGGAACACGAATCCGATGTGTTCCCGCCGGAACTCGGTGAGTCGATCGCCCTCGTTCGAGAGATCCTCGCCGCGGTAGGCGATCCGTCCCGTCGAGGGAACGTCCAATCCGCCGAGGATGTGAAGGAGAGTCGACTTTCCGCTTCCGGAGGGGCCGAGGAGAACGAGAAGCTCGCCCGCGCGGAGCTCGAAGTCGGTCTCGCGGAGGGCGTGAACGGTGATCTCGCCCATCGGATACATCTTAGAGACGCCGTGAAGCGATAGAATCGGCACTTCACCCGTTGTGGGTTCCGCCGGATCGGTCATCGCGTTCGTGTCGCGCGTCGCCATCGAGTTTCACCTCTTCCCCTCACCATGACCTTTTCCCAACTCTTTCGCTACGAATTCTGGGCGACCCGTCGCTGGTTCGATCGCCTCCGTGCGCTCCCCGAGGTCATTCCCGAAATCGTGGGCCTCTTCGCCCACAATCTGGCTGGGCTCGAGCTCTGGGCGCTTCGACTCGAAGGGAGAGAGAGTCGCGACGTTCCCGTGTGGCCGGATCTCACTCTCGACGAGTGTGAATCGCGCATCGCTTCGCTCGAACGAAGGTATGCCGCCCTCGGTCTTTTCGAGCGCGAGCCGACTCCCGCCGAGCTCACTCGCATCGTCGAGTACTCGAACCAGCACGATCTCGCGTACGCGACCCAGGTGGGGGACATCCTCTGGCATCTCCTCATCCACGGGGGGTACCACCGGGGACAAATCGCCCGTCGAGTTCGTGAGCTCGGACACGATCCGGTGAACACGGACTACATCACCTACGTGCGCGAGCTCGCGGGCGAGGAGTGGAAGCCGTAGCCGACGTCCGGCAGCGGGTAGGATCCGATTCGTTTCGAGCTACTCGTGCCGAACGTGGAGACTCGACGTTCCGATCTGCGCGCGAGGTTTTTTCGTCGCCCCCGCGTCTCGTCGCCGGAGCTTTCGGTGGAGGCCGCCGAGCCACGTTCGCGACGAGTCTCGAAGTGCGTGATCGAGGAGGACCTCGAGCCGCTCGAGCACCTCGCTCGAGAGCACGTGCTCGAGTCGACACACCTCTGCACGGGCGGTGCGTTCGTCCATCGCGAGGACGTCGATGAGGAGCGTTTGGAGACAGCGATCGCGGCGGTGCACCGCCTCGGCGGCGACGATTCCCTGACGCGTAATCTCGACCGTGCCGTAGCGCTGATGTACGACCAGTCCGGCGTCCGCGAGGCGGCGAACCGCTCGGGTGACACTCGGCATGCGGACGCCGGCGGCGTCCGCGATATCGCGGATCCGAATCGGCCGGCCGGTGCCCGACAGGCGATGGATGTGCTCGAGGTAGTTTTCCTGACAGGGGGTGAGTTCGTGCGCCACCGCGAGATCCTCGATGTGAAAACGGGGAGAGGACGGGAATTCAGTTGACCGGGCTCGCGAGTGCGGTAACCTGATCCGGAAATAAAGTTACCTCACGCTAAGTTCGCTTAGCGAGTTTTTTTTGCGAGAGACTTAGCCTCGGGTAACTTTTGCCGTCCGTGTCGCGCGGGTCCCGATCGCCATCGTGATCTTTCGAGCCGCCGGCAGACCGACCCTCGAGTGACTCATGCCCGGATACCTCTCAGGGATGCTGAAAACTCCGTACGTCGAGACCTCGTCGATTTCGCAGCCGTTCGCGCCGGCGGGGCATGGCTGCCCGCGAGCGAGATTCTTCCGCGCCGCGCTCGTCCTCGTCGTCGCCGGCGGCGCCTTGGGCGTGTCGAGTCCTGTCTCGGCTCAGATCGACATCGAGAGCGGAACGCTCGGCCGCCCGAGAGTCCGACGTGACACGAGCGAGCGAGAGGAGATCGAGAGACTACGCGGCGAACTGGCCGAAATCGAACGAGCGATCGAACGCCTCGAGGCGCCCGACGAAGAACTGGAGCCCCAACCGAGCGACCCCGAGGACAGCGGGGTCGAGCTCGAGCCGTTCTGGGACCGCGAACGGCTCGCGATTCCGCGTGCTCTTCGCGGAATCGAGGACAAACCCTTTCTCGCGAGCCTGTGGCGGCGTGCCTACGTCGGCGGCTACACCGAGCTCGAGTACCATTCCTTCGAAGACGGAATCCAGGGCATCCCCGAAGGGTTTCGGATGCACCGGACGAATCTTTTTCTCTTCACGGACGTCGCCGACAACGTCCGGTTCGCGAGCGAGATCGAGTTCGAGACCGAGTTCGACGGCGCGGAGAATTCGAACGACATCGAAGTCGCGCTCGAGATGGCGATGCTCGACTGGACGATCTACGAGGAGTTCACCCTTCGGGGCGGGGTGATCCTCCCGCCTCTCGGGCGCATCAACGTGAATCACGATGGGCCCGTGCGAGAGTTCACGGAGCGCCCACTCGTCTCGACGTTCGTGATCCCGACGACCTTGTCGGAGGTCGGAGGAGGAGCGCACGGCGTCTTTTCGCTGAGCGATCGGTTCGCGCTCACGTACGAAGCGTACGCGGTGAACGGCTTCAATTTGCTCGACGCGTCCGGGGAGTTGGCGACGGGACCGACCGAGATGCACGGGTTCCTGCGGGAAGGGCGCACGGCACTCGGCGGCGACGTCAACGACGGCATAGCGACGACGGGGCGCATCGGATTCGAGGTGGCAGACGTGGTGCAAGTCGGCGGGTCGTGGCACGTGGGTACATACGACGAGCGAGGGGACAATCTCCTCTCGCTCGTTTCTGCCGACCTCGCCTGGGTCGCGGAACCATTTTCCGTCGAGGGCGAGATCGCCGCCGCGGAGTTCGATCGCGACCGCTTCGCTCGAAGTGCCGGTGTCCCCGACCTCTATTGGGGCTTCTATCTACAGGGCGCGTTCGGCGGGATGCCCGCGTTCCTCAGAGAGGCGGCACCCCACGTCTTCGGGGGCGACGGGGCGCGGCTCTCGCTCGCGCTCCGGTGGGACTGGATCGACCTCGACGGGGATCGCGGCGAGATCATCGAGCCCGGATTCAGCTTTCGTCCCGTCGCTGACACCGTCTTTAAGTTCTCGTATCGGTTCTCCCTGAGGAGTTTCGGGCTGCGCGGCGTGCCGGGCACCGAAACCTTTGACGATGATGGCTTCGTCTTCTCGCTCTCGACCTATTTCTGATCTCAGCTCGAGCGGAATCTCTGGCCGCGAGGCAGCGACCACTCCGCTCCCGCTCGAGCGCCGTGACTTTCTCCGCCGCGGCTCCGCTGGGGCGAGCGCGTTTCTCGCGTGTCTCTCCGGCTGCACTCTTCCCGTGCGGACGATTCGCTCACCGAACTCGGCGCAGATCGAGATTCCGCTCGACCGCTATCCCGAGCTCGCGTCCGCGGGCGGTCGTGTGCGAGTTCTCCACCCGACCGCACGGCTGGTCTTCGTCACGAGGACCGATGCGGGCGTGACCGCCCTCTCGGGTGTGTGTACTCACCAGGGCTGCGAGGTCGAATCGGCCGGGAGTGGATTCCGCTGTCCCTGTCACGGCTCGAGCTTCGATGCCGAAGGAGCGCGGCAGGGTGGACCGGCCAGGCGGGCGCTCCGCGAATATCCGGCGCGTGTCGTTGACGAGCTGGTCATAGTGAAACTGAATGGATGAGGACGATGGCCCGACTCGATGGTGCTAGCGAATCCCTTCCCCGCGTGGGCCGGTCTCGCCCTTGTTCACCGCGAACCGGAATTTCGACGGCCGCGCTCGCCTTCGCGCTCGTCGTCGCGGGGTGCAAAGGAGGTACGGACGGCCCGGGCGCGACGTCGCTCGATCCTCCCGCCGAGCCGGATCCGCCGGGCGACGTTCCCGCGTTCCCGTTCGTTGCTCACGTCGACCAAGTTCGCATCACGAGCGGCGCGATTCTCTTCGACGAGCTGTTCGTTCTCGGCGACGAGTTCTTCGAAGCCGAGTTCAATTCCCTCGACGGCGCGGGGGCGCTCCTCCTTCCCGATGGAACTCCGCTGCCGAGTCGATTCTCGCGCGTGCCTCCCGGCGGTGGACGCTTCACCGGTCCGAACGCGCAGGCTTGCTCCGCATGTCACAACGCTCCTCTGCCGACATCGGCGGGCGAAGCGGCGAGCAACGTCGCGCAAGATCCGTCGGGGACCGGCATGCCGCCGTTCAATCGGAGGAATCCGATCAGTCTCTTCGGATCAGGCGTCATCCAGCGACTCGCCGAGGAGATCACCGAAGACCTCCTCGCTCTCAAGTCTGCGGCCGAGCTCGACGCGGTCCCCGGAGGCGCGCCCGTCTCACGAAGGCTCACCTCGAAGGGAATCGACTTCGGCGAAATTTCGGTCACGCGAGCGCTCGATGGTACGGTCGACCTAGACGCGTCGGGCGTCGAGGGCATCGATCCGGATCTCGTCGTTCGGCCGTTCGGCTGGAAAGGGAACGCGACGACCCTGCGAGACTTCGTGCGGGGCGCGTCGCGGAACGAGCTCGGAATGGAGGCGGATGAGCTCGTCGCTCGGGACGCGCTCGGTCGGGACGATCCCGACGGCGACGGGATCGTGGGGGAGTTCTCGGTCGGTGACATCACCGCGCTCACGATCTACTGCGCGGCGCAAGAAGTGCCGACGACCACGGCTCGCCTCGCCCGAGAGGGATTTGCAGCGCCGCCGCCCGCGGAAACGGCGGTGGCGATTGCGCGCGGGCGGGAGCTCTTCGAGCTCATCGGCTGCGCGGAGTGCCACGTTCCGGCCCTCACGCTGCGCGTTCCGACTTTCGAAGAGCCGACCACGCGCGGCGGTGGCAAGTTCTTCGACACGACGATCGATCCGATCGCGACTGGACTCGATCCCGCACGCCCGTTTCGATTCGACCTCGTGCGCGAGGGGGACGCGCCTCGACTCGAGCTCGACCGAGAGGGTCGGGCGGTCGCCAAAGTCTTCGGCGATTTCAAGCGCCACCGGATGGGGCGCGCGCTCGCGGACGCGCAGCCGACGGCGGTGACCACTGCGGACGGCGATCCGCTCGAGATCGACGGTGCCTTCGTGGACGTTCCCGCCGACACATTCTTCACCCCCGAGCTTTGGGGGGTCGGGAACACCGGGCCTTGGCTTCACGACGGCCGCGCGGCATCGCTCGACGAAGCGATCGCACTCCACGGTGAGGACTCCCCGCCGCCGGTGGGCGATGCGGATCGGAGCGAGGCGCAGGAGTCACGCGACGCCTTCCTCGCACTCGACGACGACGATCGCGCGGCCGTGGTCGAGTTCTTGAAGAGCCTCGTCCTCGCTAGCTTCGAAGTCGAGGAGTGAGGACGAGAGGGCTCGCGGATCGCCGCATCGGTTTGTAGGGCGCGCCGGGCCCGGGTACCGGTCCAGAGGGTCGGCCGGTACGAACCGTACTAAACGAGCTCTCGGATCGCCTCGCCTTCCGTGATCACCGTGCTCACGTCACTCGACAGCTCCCGGAGCAGCCGCAGCTCGCCGATATCGAAGAGCGACTGCATCATGGTCGCGAGAAGATGTCCGGGACCATACCGCCGGGTCGCGGGCTCGGTCGCTTTGGCGTCCGAACGCCCGATGACCTGTCCCATCTTGAGTCCGCCGCCGTAGACGAGGAGCGGGGTGAGATTGCCGTAATGATCGCGGCCACCGTTCTTGTTGATGCGCGGAGTACGGCCCATCTCGCCCGTGACCACGAGGAGAATCTTGTCGCTGAGTCCGCGGCGCTCGACGTCCTCGATGAAAGCGGCGACCGCATGATCGACCTGCGGGCCTAAGTACTTCATGCCGCCGAGTCCCTTCGGGCTGTTCCCGTTCGAGTGCATGTCCCACCCGCAATCGGAGACGGTCACGAATCCGCAGCCCGCCTCGCAGAAGCGGCGAGCGAGCAGCATCTGTTTGCCGAGGAGATTCGTCGCCCGGCGCATGTCGCCCCACTTCTGCACGTCTTCGTTTCGAAAGAGGTTGCTCGTGTCGTATTCGGCGACGACCCGCGGATCCTCGTCGGAGAGGTCGAATGCCGACGCCGCCCCCCGCGCGATGACATCGAAGGCTTGCTCGCGGAATTCGTTCGCCCGAAAGCGGGCTGCGGCCGACTCAGCAACGGCGCGCGCGGAGTCGAGCTTGGCGAGAAGTGTCCGTCGATCCGCGAAGCGCGCGGCCGGGATGCGGAGCTCCATGTTTTCGACGAGCGGTCCGCCAGAGGCGGGATCGAACGCGCGGTGAGACTCGCCGAGCATTCCCGGGTCCGTGAGCGTCGGTAACGCACCCGTCTCGAAGTTGCGCTTTAGCTCGAGCTCTGCATCGACCGCCTCGGGCTTCACGAGCACGTTCGACGGCATTCCCGTGCGCGGATGCGTGGTTCCGACGACGCGCGAGTAGAGAGCGCCCGGTGTCGCTCGCAGTGAATTGCGTCCACTCGCGACGTCGCGGTAGGTGTGGCCGGAGTTTCCCGACGCGAACGAGCGCACGATCGAGAACTTGTGGGCCATCTTCGCGAGTCGAGGAAAGGTCCCGCCGAACGTGATCCCCGCGTGAGTCGTCGGCACTTCGCCGAAGATGCTTCGGTAGTCCGAGGGCGCACTCATCTTCGGGTCGAAGAGCTCGATGTGCGACGGACCGCCCTGGAGGAAGAGAAAGACGACCGAACGATCCTTCACCGCGAGTCCGAGCTCGGAAGCGCGTGCCCGCACGGAGAGGAGGTTCGCGAGCGTCATCCCGCCGAGGCCGAGGCTGCCGACGCGAAGAAAGTCGCGGCGGCGCCACCCCTCGCAGTTTCGGTCGAGTCTTCCGTCGGTGATGTTGAGCACTGTGACCTCGTCCGTCTATGCTTGCGGCTCGCGCGCGGCAACTTTCGCCGGCCCAGATACTTCGGTCGATTTTGGCGCGGATGAACGATCGAGATCAAGCGTTTCCGGCTCGCCGTGGTGCCGACTCCGACGTCGAACGGCACCTAAGCCGAGACGAAGGCGACTCGCTCGGGTTCGACGATGGTTGGGGCTCTCCGCTCGCGCCGGCGGATTCGCTTGACGTTGCGGCGTCGCTGAACGAATAAGATGGATCGAGGTTTTCCAACCTATACCAGAGTTCCGCGAACCCACGGAGATTCGTCCATGCGCGTCACCGATCGGCCGTTCACCGTAGGCCTATTCCCTGAGAAGGAGTGTTGCGCCGGTTCAGGAACCGAATTCCCTCTCGGGGCGGCTTCCGCGAAGTCCACGCGCCGGAAACACGAGGCCGTGTCCGCGACGGTTCCGGTACCACCTGTGGTCCGCGTCGCGATGCCGGCCGAGCAGCCTCGCTCTCCGGCTTCGAACCGATTCTCGCGCCGGCTCCTTCTCGGCGTTCTCTCGCTTCTCGCGGTAGCGCCGTGGGCCGCCGTCGCCGGCGAGCGCCTCGAGCATCCGCTCTTTCGGGCGCTTCGCCGCGGCGACCGGGACGGCGTCGTCGATCTTCTTCGCCGCGGTACTCCACCGGATATTCGCCTTGCGGATGGCACGACTCCTCTCCTCTTCGCTGCCCTTCACAACGACGCGAACATGGTCTCGCTTCTGCTCGAGCACGGCGCGGATCCGAACGCCGCGACAGATGACGGAGTCACCGCTCTCCTTTGGGGAGCGGGCGACGCCGAGAAGGTGACGCTCCTCCTCGAGCGCGGCGCCGACCCCGATGCTCGATCCGCGCGTCAGCAGTCGCCGCTGCTCGCCGCCGCCGGCTACCCGTCGGGAGCGGAGAGCGTGGCGCTTCTCCTCGAGCGCGGCGTCGACGTCGACACGCGCAATCGCGGCGGCTTCACACCGCTCATGACGGCGCTCCAGTCGGGCAGCGTCGAGACGATTCGGCTCCTCCTCGATCGCGGAGCCGACGTCACTCCGTCGGAGGAGCAGCCGGCGAGGAACCGAACTCCGATTCTCGCGATCGCCGCCGAGAGAGGGGACCCCGCGATCGTTCAGCTTCTTCTCGACCGGGGCGCCGACCCGAACGCCGGCGACGGTGACTTCGCCGGGCACGCGCTCAATGCCGCTCTTCTCACGGATCGAGCGGAGATCGCGACGCAACTCATCCGAGCAGGAAGCGATCTCGACCACGCTACGCGCGTCGGCGACGTTCCTCCGTTTGTCCTCGCCGCGTACACCGAGGCCGGCTCGGTCGATGCAGCGAAGCTGCTCCTCGCGCGCGGGGTCGACGTGAAGGCGAAGAACGCCAAGGGCGAAACCGCCCTCACGTGGGCTCGACGCCGTGGGCATCGCGAGCTCATCCAGCTATTCGAGGAGGCCGGAGTACCAGCGGGGGAGAGCGCAGCGAAGACGAAGGACATGCCGAACCGGACCGTCCGGCTCCACGCCGGGAATCGTCTTCGGCTTGCAAAGGACGCTGTCGCGAAAAGCCTTCCTCTTCTTCAATCGAGCTCGGACGTATTCCTCAAGAACCGGGAGGGCTGCGTCTCGTGTCACCACCAGAACCTCCCCGGTGTCGCGATCGCCTGGGCTCGCGATCGGGGTTTCGAGACGGATGCGAGCACGGTCCGACGGATGATCCGTCGTCAGGAGAGCTCGTGGTCGGGCATGACCCGCGCGCTCTACGAAATGCAGCACGTCGCGCCGGTACCGCCGCGCTTCTTCGGCTGGGGACTGTGGTCGTTCGATGCGCTCGGGTATCCGCCGGGCGAGCTGACCGACGCGGTCGTCTGGTATCTGGCGAAGATTCAAAAGCCGTCGGGACACTGGACGTCGGGCTTTCTGCGTCCTCCACTAGGGGGAAGCGACGTCGTTGCGACCGCCCTCGCCGCGCGTGCGCTCAGCGCATATCCGCTCACGATCCATCGCGAGGAGTTCGCGCAGCGACTCGAGCGCGCTCGCGCGTGGCTCTCGGAGTCGGAGCCGGCGACCTTCACCGATTCGGTGTTTCGTCTGTTCGGCCTCGGGTGGACCGGCGCCCGCGTCGACGAACTGTCGGCGGCTGCGAACGAGATCCTCGCTCGCCAGCAGGAGGACGGCGGCTGGGCGCAGCTCCCCGGGCTAGGGAGCGACGCCTGGGCGACCGGCCAAGCTCTCGTCGCGCTCGCGACCGCGGCAGCGGTGCCGACCACGCACCGGGTGTATCAACGGGGCCTCGAGTTCCTTCTTCGCACGCAGTTCGATGATGGCTCTTGGTTCGTCCCCACTCGCGCGTGGCCGTTTCAGCCGCACTTCGACGGCGGTTTTCCTCACGGACGAGACCAGTGGATCTCGGCGCCCGCGACCGCGTGGGCGACGATGGCGCTCACGCTCGCTGTGAAACCGTTCGCCGAAGTGACGATCGACGTCCAACTCGAGGCCAAATCGAGCGACGATTCGCGAGCGAGCGTCGCCCCGCCGAGTGCGGCGAACTCGAACTCGAGCTCGGAGCCGCCGACGCCACCGGACCGCGGAGCGGCCGACGTCGAGTTCAAGCGGGACGTCGCTCGCGTCCTCGAGCGCTCGTGCGCCGCGTGTCACAGCGGTGATCGCCCGAAGGCGAGCTTTCGTGTGACGGATCGCGCCGCGCTCGTCAAGGGAGGAGAGAGTGGGGTGGCGTCGATCGTTCCCGGCCGAAGCGGAGACAGTCCGCTCGTCGCGATGGTGTCCGATCGAGTCGAGGATCTCGAGATGCCGCCGCCAGCCAAGCGCGACCGGTATCCGGCGCTCACCGAGGAGGAGATCGCGCTTCT
This sequence comes from Planctomycetota bacterium, assembly GCA_965223845.1. Taxonomy (GTDB): domain Bacteria; phylum Planctomycetota; class UBA8108; order UBA8108; family SXIK01; genus CBDCXR01. Next base: position 1,697,387 of record CBDCXR010000004.1, read on the forward strand.
CCGCGCGTGGATCGATGGCGGCGCGAGCTGGCCGGACGGCGTCGCGGTGAAGCCCCCGGCCGCCGGGGACTGAGTGCTCGACTGGGCCGTGTCTCGGTTTTTTCCGACCCTCCTCGGCGTTCCGACGGTTCAACCAGGAGCCGACGTGGTGTGAGACGCGATCGAGCCGCGCGTCGACGCGGCGCGCGGCTCGATCACCACCCCACCCCAGCTGAATGCGCGGGAGCGCCGACATGTGTCGAATCGTCATGCCGAGTCTTGCTGTCTTTCTAGCGACGAATGTCGCGCTCGTCGGGATCTCGCCCGCGGTCGGATTCGGATCTCCGGGCTCGCCCGTGACGGTAGCGGCGGGCGAGCTCGATGAGCTCGTGAAGGAATACGAAGAAGCGAAGCGGGCGTGGCAGCAGTGGAAGGCGAATGCCGGTCGCCGCGGCGGCGGCCGAGGAGGAGGACGGGGAGGCGGCCGAGGCGGAGGCCGAGGCGGCGGACGACGCGAACGTCCCGAGCTGCAACCGATCCTCCGGCGCATCGCGAAGCTCGAGACGAAACCGAGCTTCGCGTACCTCGCTCGCGAGTATCGAGACCCGATTCCGGAGATCGCCGCGATGGTCGGTCTCGCGATGCTCGACAGCGGAAACGAGAATGCGGTGCGCACGGTCATTGCCGGCTTCAATCGCGGCGGCCGGTGGACGTTCGGCGCGAAGGCGCGGATTCTCGATGCACTTGCCAAACACGCGAACCCGGACGGTCTCCGTTTCGTGATCAAGCTCGCCTCGCGCGGGAAGTCGACGCTGCGCGCGGTGGCCATCGGCAGCCTGAGGCTGACGCCGAAGGAGCCGGATGCGCGCGAAGCGCTGATCGAGGCCTTGGCGGATCGCTCGCCGCAGATTCGAAGCGCGGCGATTCGCGCGCTGAAGTACTACGAGCACAAGGCGGTGGTTCGAGCTGCCGTCGATCGTCTCGCCAAGGAGAAGGAGGAGAACCTTCGCGTCGACGTCGTCCGTCTCCTCGTGAAGCTCACCGGACAAAACATGGGCTTCGAGGCGAAGGACTGGTCGAAGTGGTGGGAGGGGGCCGAGCCGCGATTTGAGTTTGATCAGAAGCCGGCCGGAACGACGATCACGGTTACACCGGACCTCGAGTACTTCGGCATCGAGGTCGCGTCTAAACGGGTCTCGTTTCTCGTCGACGCGTCGCTCAGCATGGAGCCGCGTTCCGGTGGGCGTCGTGGCGGCCGGCGGGGCGGTGGGCCCGGGGGGGGAGGCGATGACGGAAACGGAGGGGGTGGTGACGGCGGGCGAGCTCGCGGCACGAATTCGAAGCTCGTCCTCATGAAGGAAGAGCTCACGCGCATCCTCGAAAAACTCCCGGAATCGACGCTCGTCAACATCATCCCGTTCCACCGCAATCCCGTCCCCTGGAAGAAGGAGCTCCATTCCCTGAAGGGAGCTGGGCGCGCGCAAGCGATTCAGTTCGTGAAGGATCTCAAGACCGACTTCGGGACGAATATCTACGACACCCTCGAGATCGCTCTCGACGACAAGCGCGTCGATACGATCTTCCTCCTATCCGACGGGCGCCCGGTGGGAGGCAAGATCTCCGATCCGGAGGAGATCGTCCGCGAGATCAGTGCGATCAATCGCGTCCGCGGCGCGAAGATTCACTGCATCAGCTTTGGTCTCGAAACCGAGTTCCTGAAGAATCTCGCGGAGGAGAACGGCGGAGACTATCGCTCGGTCGATCCGAGGTCAGACCGGAGGAGAAGGGGCAGAGCCGGAGCTCCGTGACAGCGCTCCGCCACGAAATCTGGCGGGGCTCATCGCGCCCGGATCCGCTCGCAAGTGCTACTTTCGAACGACCGGGTCCAGCCAGACGCAGTGAAGCCAGTCGCGCCGGCCTTTGCACGTGGCAACGAGCGCGAGCTCCTCGACGCGTGCGATCGCAACGTCGCACTTCACGTGCTTTCCGCTGCCGCGCATCGGCTTCGATTCCCAGAGGACTTTGTCGTCTCCGACGACCAAGAACCTCACGCTGGCGCGTTGGCGGGTCGGACGCGCGGTGTCGTTGAGACCGACGAAGGCGGAGAAGTGTTGGAACTGTCCGCGGATGCGGAAGCTCACTCTCGCGTCACCTTGCGTCTTGGCGTGCATTGCGATTCCACGCGGCGAGGGCACGCCTTCGACCCGGATGCGAGTATCGGAGATTCCGGGCACGCTGAAGCCGAGCTTTCCGAAGCCGAGCTCACCGTAGCCGACCTCCGAGTCCACGGGCTCGAGGTCGGAAAGGAACATCTCCGGCGCGGCCGAGAAGAGCTTCTCCTCGATGCGCGACCGAGCCAGACCGGACGACTGCTTGAGCGCCTTCCCGAACCACAAGCCGGCGCGGGCACCGATACCGTGTCGCTCGCTTCTTTTTTCCTTCGCGGCGATCGCCATCCAGAGCTCGCCGAGGCGTTCGCACCGGCCGAGCTCGGTCGGCGACGATAGGTCTTTCTTCGCGACGTCCGCGAGCTCACGGTTCCCGCAGCGTCGAAGCCGCTCGAGTCCGGAGCGCCAGGACCCGAGCTCGACAGCGAGGAAACGCCCGAGCTCCTCGTTCGCACCCGGGTGACTCGCGTCGGCGAGGAGCTCCTTGGTCGCGCGCGTCACGACAGACTTCTGCCTGCGCCAACGCTTTACTCGCTCGAGGCGCGAGGTGACGATCGAGCGCGGCCACTCCGATCTCGTCGCCCGCGCGCCCTTCTTGAGGAGCGACTCCAGGTCCTTGAGGATTTCGAACCCCTCCTCGGCTTCGAGTCGGTCAAACGCGGATTCGTCGGCGACGCCGTCCACGATCTCGACCAGCTTTCCCGTGAGCTCGACTGGCTCGAGGCTCCTCGCGAGGACGCTGTAGGCGTCGACGCGCAGCCGCGTCCTGTCGACGACGAACGTTTTCGCGATCGCCGCGATCGCCGCGTCGCAGGTCTCCGTGTCGCCGACGGAGATCGCGAGATCACGCGCCTCGCGAAGGAGTACGAAGCGCAACGCGGGGTCGCGTTCGGTTTGGCCGATGCGCAGGTACTCGCGGCCGAGGGTCTTCGGGTTCCGCGGCCGCTTGCCGCGATACTCGCTTTTGAAGCGCGAGCGGATCTTCTCTTCGGCGGCCGTCTGTGCGAGCTCCGGTGGAATCGTCTCACGAGTGCTCGGACCCTCGTCCTCAGCCCGCGCGCCGCGGCTCGCACCGAGGAGGGCTAACGCGAGCACGGCGAGACCGAAAACGAAGAATCGCGACGTCGCCCCGTACCCTCGAATTCCGCTCGAATTCATCTTCAGGACCTGCTCTCCGCGTACTGTTCTCCGTAGATGGGGACGACGCCGACGGCGTCGATCTTAGGCCATCTTTCCACGGATAGGTGGGCAATCGGTACGGATTCGCGAAGGAGACGAGCGGAGATCGAACCGAACCCGACGGTCCGGGCAGGTCTTCAGGGTTGCCGGGCTAGATACCCCGCGATCGCGCGATCGCTGTGCTCGCGGAGGGACTCCGGCCAGCCCGCAGGATCCCGCGCGTAGGTCCGCCAGACGATCGGGTCGTGGAGCGGGACGATGATCCCGCGATCCCGCCGGGCCAGGTCGACGATTCGCCGGACCGCGCTGCGGAGGTTTTCCGGCGTCGTTCTGATCTCGGGGAGGACCGCGTTCTCGAGCAGACGATAAAGATAGATGTCGTCGCTCGAGATGATGACGGGACCGCGATCGGTGTCGACGACGACCGCCTGGCTGCAGATCGAGTGTCCGCCGAGATAGAGCGTGCGGAGTCCGGGAAAGATCTCGGCGTCGTCCTCGAACCGTACTTTTCTCTCCGCCTCCCGGCGGAGGAGAAAATCCGCGAACGCGTAGTCGACGTAGCTGTTCCACCGCTCGCCGTCTCGACGCGCGAGATTGTCTTCCCAGCCTCGACGCGAGACGTGAAGGAGTGCATTCGGAGACTCTTCGGCGACACCTCCGTCGCGTGCGTCGTGCATTCCGTGGTGGTCGGCATGGAGATGGGTAAACACGATATGGTCGATCGACTCGATGCCGCGACCCGTTGCTTCGAGCTGCGCGATGATGTTGCCGTACGGCTGGCGGACGTCGTCGGGATATCGCTCCTCGGGCGGCAATTCCGCCCCGAGGTCGCGGAAGAACCCGTGGTGGCGAAACATCCGGTTCGTGTACTCGAGACTCTTCGGACCGAGGTCGATCAGCGCGGATCGTCCGTCGGGGGTTTCGACGAGAAAGGAATAGATCACGAACGGCACGCGTTCGTCAGCGGAATGCGCGGCTCCGAGGACGTGGTCCGCCCCGAGCAGGCATTCGCCCACGTTGAACGGCCGAATTTGCGCAGCCGCGGCCGCAGCGACACCCAGCGTTTCGTCTTCCGCCGGGGCACGACAAGAAGGCACGACGGACGCCAGCGCGAAGAACAGAGCGACCGTCGATGCGCTGTTGGTACCGGTGTGATTCAAACTAGGGCTCCGAGTTTCGCGTTCGCGTCATTGTGCGATGTCCCGCGCAAGTTAGGGCGGAGTTTTCCGCCGTGCGTTTCGGCCGCGGATCGCAACGCCTACCCCGACTCCGCCCGGCGCAGGCAGTAAAATCGGAGGGCGCGACGCAGCGCAAGCACGAAGGCCCACGCCGACGAGTGACCATGATCGAAACGCTTCGTCTCCCGCTCGAGTTCTCACCGGAGCTTCTTCGCCGCGATCTCGACCGCATCGACGACGACCGCTGGATCGCGCACTTCAATACGACGAACTACGCGGGCGATTGGAGCGGCGTCGCGCTCCGCGGACCCGCGGACGTGACGCACCCGATTCAGGAGCTCTTCGCGAATCCTGGGACCACGGCGTGGGCGGAGACCCGACTCGCCGACGAGTGCCCGTACTTCCGCGACGTGATGGGGCGCTTCGAATGCCCGCTGCTCTCGGTTCGATTGCTCCGCCTGGGGCCGGGGTCGGCGATCAAGGAACACACCGACCACTGCCTCGCGCTCGAAGACGGCGAGGTTCGCCTCCACGTCCCCGTCGCGACGAGCCCCGAAGTCGAGTTCTGGCTCAATGGCAATCGTGTGGAGCTGCAACCGGGAGAGACTTGGTATCTGAACGTGAACCTCCCGCACCGCGTCGAGAACCAAAGCTCCGAGCACCGGGTGCACATGGTGATCGACTGCGTGGTCGACGACTGGCTGCGCGCGCTCTTCGCGGCCGCTGATCCCCGACGCGCGGACTAGCCGGAACCCCGCCAGTTCCGTCGCAGATCGGGCGTCGCGGCGGATGCAAAAACCCCCGGACATCGCCGGGGGTTCACGTTGATTTCAGTGGCTCCTCAGCCTGGACTCGAACCAGGAACCTACCGGTTAACAGCCGGCTACTCTACCAATTGAGCTACTGAGGATCAGTGGATGGGAGGCGCTACTATACGGTCGAGCGTACTCGAACGCAACCGAGGGAAACCGCCCTCGCAACCGGGATCAGGACTCGGTTTTGTCAGTGCGGAACCTGGAGGACGAGCTGTCCGTCCGATCCTCGGACGACGACGAGTTTCGTGCTCGGAGCCGACGGAATGCGTGCCGTCGCGATCGCCGTTGTCGTCTCTTCGGAAACACCCGTCGAGCCGGCTCCGACCAACTCGAATTCCGCGGTCGATTCCTCTTCGGTCGCAACGGATCGCAGCTCGACTTGCCAGCCGGGCCCCGGAGTCCGCGTCTCGACCGCTAGGGTCACACCGTGCTGGCTGTCGAGGAAGTCCGCGCTCACGACCGGGAGGTCGACCCAGGTGGGAGGGGTGTCGGAGACGGCCGTCAGCCGGCCTTGGCCGGCACAGCCCACCGCGGCGACGAGAAGCGAAACGGCGAGAAGTTTCGAGAGGGTCATTCGAGTCACCTTTCCTGCGTGGCCCCCGCGACGCGCGGAGAGAACGGAGCCCGAGGCGCGATCGGCTCCCGCGGGAGCGTCCCCTCGACGGATCCGCTGTCTCGCGGCCGGGTAGAGAGTTCGGCGATGTTCGCGACGAGCCCGCGCTCGGTGGGGTTGCTCGAACCCTTTGCCGGCGCCGGCTCCCGACCCGGGGGTCGTGCGGAACCACGAACCGTGGGCGCGGCCCCCCAGGAATGGACTTTTTCTCTATCGACCGGCCCGCCCCTCAGGGTTTCGAAGGCGCGATTATCAGTCGCTCACCCGGTTCCGCCGGACCCGGGCGGGCTCCGGTCCCGACGGCGGGTCTCGCGGGCCCCGCGGGTGTCGAACATCCGCGAAACGAACCGGTAGGATGCCGGACCGCCGGGGTTTTGCGCTACGAACTCCCGTCGTACGTGGAGTCTAAGTCTAAGCCGGGTCGCGGGACTGGGTTCCCGGACGAAGTCGACCTCGCTGCCAACGGAGCTGCGGCAAACGATGCGGAAATTGGTGATCCCCGGAATCGTCAGCACGATCGTCATCGCGCTCGCGATTCTCTTCATGATGCTCTCGGACCCGGGAGGGGGAGAGTTCACTCGGGAAGCGGATGATCCGGAAGTCGTCGTCGACGCCTCGGTCGAGGTCGACACGGTCTCTCCCGCCACCCGGGCCGATTTCGGTGCCGCCACGCCGAACTCGGATCTTCCCGCGGACGAGATCGTCGCGAGCGACGCGACCCTCTCGGGAACGGTGACGGATGAGTTCGGCACCGGACTCGTCGGCTCGCGCGTGTTCCTGATTCGCGGCTCCGAGTTCACGGCGCTCTTCCGCGGCGGCGACTTCTCGGCGATGATCCGTGATCGGCTGCGCCGACGAGTCCCGGTGCGGGAGACTACCGGCGGGATCGCCGTCGAGACCACGACGGACGCGAACGGCCGCTACTCGATTCCTCTCGCCCGGATCCCGCGCGGGAACTACGTCGTGTACGCGCGATTCGACGAGTTCGCGACGGACGGAAAAGAGTGGGAGTGGACGAACGAGTCGGCGACCGTCGACTTCGCTCTCGCGCCCGGAGGAGCGATCACCGGGATCGTCGTCGACCCGCGGGGGAATCCCGTCGCCGGCGCGAGCGTCACCGCGACTCCGCAATCGCGCTCGCGCGAGTTCGGCTTCCGCGGGCGTCGTGGATCGCGAACACTCGGCGACCAGGTCTGGACGGACGAGCGCGGAGAGTTCTTGCTCAGCGTCGCCAGCGGCACGTACGACATCGAGGCCGAGGCCGCCGGCTTCACGAGCAACGAAATCGAGGACGTCGACATCGGTGTCGCCGACGTCGTGGTCGAGCTCCGGCCTGGTGCGACGCTGACGGGCGTCGTCCGTTCGGAAAGCGGCGGTCCGGTCGCCGGCGCCGAAGTGGCCCTCGTCATGGGAGGAGGCGGACGCGGTACGTTCGGTCGCGGAGGCCGGGGCGGTCGCGGGGGCCGGCGCGGTGACCGCGGGGACGGCGAGCCGTCGTCGAACCAGAACATTCGCGTCGCGGATGCGGCCGGATTCTGGCGCTGGGCCGCGTCGCCGCGTGCGACGGCGGTGACCGGGTCGGACGGGCGCTTCGAGTTCGCGGGGATTCCCGCGGACGATTTCGCCCTCCTGGTCGAACGCCCCGGGTTCATTCCGGTGCAGGCGTCCGGGGACCTCGAGCCGGACGATGACGAAGCCGCGGACGCCGATCCGATCGAGCAGTCCGTTGAGATCTCGCTCCGACCCGGGGGAGTGATCTCCGGGATCGTACGCAGCGACTCGGGCGAGGCGATCGGCGGTGCACTCGTCGCCGTCGCGCAAAGCTCCGATCGGGATGACCGCCGAGCCCGCTTCGGCCGCGGTCCCTTTGGCGGCGGACGCGGGGGCGGGGAGTTTCGCGGTCGGCGCGGCGGGGATCGCGGCGACCGAGGCGATCGCCGCGACGAGGACGCGGAGGCAGGTGGGGGCGAGGAAGACGACGTCCGCCCACCGGAGCCGGTGTCCCTGTTCCGCGTACAGACCGCGGTCGAGACCGCGCCCGACGGCTCATTCGCTCTCGAACCGGTTGCCGCCGGAAGCTATTCGCTCAGCGTTCAGTCCGACCGCCACCCCGTTTACCGCGTCGACGATGTCGTCGTCGAGCAGGACATCGAGCTCGAGGTCCAGCTCGAGCCGGGTAGCGAGGTGCGCGGACGCGTTCGCTCCAGTCGGGACGACAGCGCCGTCGCCGACGCTCAGATACGGTTCTCGATCACCGGCCGGAATCGTCGACTCGTCGAAGGCGACGCGGCGGGGAACTTCGTCGTCGACGGTGTCGCGTCCGCGGAGATCGAGGAGGTACGCATCGCCGCCGATGGCTACACGACGAAGTACGTCCGCGATTTGGCGCTCGACGTGCGCGACGGAAAGGTCGAGGAGCTCGAGTTTGTGCTCGATCCGGCTGCGTCGCTCCGCGGTCGCGTCGTCGATACGGACGGACAAGGAGTCCGCAAGGCGATGGTCCGTCTCACCCCGCAGTTCGAAATCAGCGCGGAACGCGAGGACATCAGCCGCACGTTCCGCGAGACGTTCCGGCGGGCCGCGAGCACGAGAACCGATATCGACGGCCGCTTCGAATTCGACAATCTGAGCGGCGATCAGACGTACGTCGCGGCGGTCGAGCACGTCGATTTCCGGCCGGCGAGCAGCGATTCGATCGACGTCGCTGCGGGAGATGAGCTCGAGGACATCGAGCTCGTCGTTCGCCGCGGTGCGACCGCGATCGTCGCCGTGCGCGGGAGCGGCAACGAGCCGGTCCCGGGCGCGCGCGTCCGTCTCGAGCGCTACGAGGCGCCCGAGCGCGAAACTCGCGCCGGTGGCGGCGATCGTGGGGACGACGAGCGTCGGGCGGAGCGGCGGCGCGAAGAGATTCAGCGGTTCATCCAGAACATGTCCCGCGGGGGTGAGGTCGGCCGGCGACGCTCGCGCGATGCGGGGCCGGACGGGAACGCCGTGTTCAGCGGTCTCGAGGGCGGGCTCTTCCGCGTTCACGTCGAGGCCCGCGAGTTTCAGCCCTTCTACGCGCAGGTGACGCTCGTCGAGGACGACTCGACGAACGTCGTCGCGAGCCTCCTCAGCGAGAACTTCATCGCCGGACGGATCGTCGACGGACTCGGCGCGCCGGTTTCGAGCGCGCGGATCACGGCGACGCGCGAGACCCCGGATCCCGCGTCGATCGTGAGTGAAGAGGACGCGGAGAGCGAGTTTCGCCGCCAGCTCCGCCGCGGACGCGAGTCCGAGGAGGGGCGCTCGGGTCCGGACGGGACGTTCCGGATCGGGCAGCTCGGCGACAGCACGTACGCCCTCTCGATTCGCGCGGAGGGATTCAGCTCGACGAGGCTCGAGGGCGTCGAGGTCAATCGTCGACGTGACTTCGTGCTCGCGCGACTCGGCGGCGTCGCCGGGTATGTCGCCACCGCCGAGACCGGAGCTCCGATCGCCTCGTATCGCGCGCGGCTCCAGTCCGCCTCGGGTCGTTCGTCCCGGACGGTGCGCGGCGAGCGCGGCGGATTTGAACGGGGGCGCTTCAGCCGGGGAGATCGCGGTGATCCGCGTCGCTGGCGACGCTTCGAAGATCCGGCCGGGGCGTTTCGATTCGACGACGTCCCGCCGGGCGAGTATCGACTCGAGGTCCTCGCCGACGGCCACGCTGGGGCGTCGGTTTCGGTGACCGTCTACGAGGGACGCGTGACGGACGACGTCAGCGTCGCGCTCGAGGAAGGCTTGTCGATTTCCGGCACCGTGGTCGACCGCCGGTCCGGAGCGCCGCTCGCGGGCGCGAGGATCCTGGTCTTTCCCGTGCGGGAGGAGAGCTCGCCCGACGGCGACAGTCGCGCGGAGAGCCGTACGCGCCGGGAGAGCACGTCGCCGACCGCGGGGCGGCGAGCCGATCGCGAGCTGCGCGGCACGCGACGAGAAGGGCGAACCGGGCGCCGCGATGGCGGGGGATCGAGCCGAGAGCTTCTCAGTCGCTCGGCGGTTGCGCTCCTCGCTCGTTCGGCAAGCCGCGCCGCGGACGAACAGCGGAGCGATGACGACGGCTGGTTCAAGGTGCCGGAGGTCACGCCGGGAGCCTACCGCGTCGTCTTCGAGCAGGACGGCTACGTGCCGTACCTCCTCGAGCTCGATGTCGACGACACGACCGTCGTCTCGAATCTCCGCGTCGACCTCGATCCGGGCGAAACCCTCAGCGGTGTCGTCGAGCTCGATGGGGCCGCCGGCGTCACAGTTGCCGTCGAGTCGTCCGAGGGATACGTCCGCCGCGCGATCGCCGACCGGAGAGGGCGGTACCGGATCCAGGGCTTACTTCCCGGCAGCTACCGCGTATCGCTCGAGGCGGCGAACCAGACCGTCGGCCCGGCACGCGACGTCGACGTGAAGGAAGGCGCAACCACCTTTCATTATCGGCAAGAGGAGTGAGGCGGGTGATTCGTTCGACCGCCGCGCTCGCCTCCGCTGGTCGGGTGTGGTTCGGGGAGGCGGCGTGGGTTTTTCCGTGCGCTCTTCCCCACCCGCGGCGAAAATGAACCGGTGATCGGGGCCGGCGACGGGCCGCGGCAATTCGTGGTCGCCGCCCCGGATACGAAGTGCCGCATACGAGTGTCAGTGAGGGACAATGAGAGCGATTCGGTCCGGTCTCGGCGTGCAGAGTGACGCGGCGAAGAGCGTGGAGGCGGTAAACGCGCCGGCTCGATCTTCGGCGGAGAACGTTGCCGACCCGGAGCTCATCGAGCGCATCCTCGGCGGAGATGCCGAGGCCTTCCGCACGCTCATCGAGCGGCACCACCCGAAGGTCTTCCGCCTGGTTCAGGGGATCCTTCAGGACTGGCACTACGCCGAGGATGTCTGCCAGGACATCTACACGACGGTGCACCGGAAGCTCCCCGGCTTTCGCAACCAGTCGCTCTTCTCGACGTGGCTCTACCGGGTCGCCGTCAACGCCGCGATCAAGGGGCGACGTCGCTGGCGGCGCTACAATCCGCGCCCGCTCGAGATCGTAGGGGACGTTGCGGACCGCCCGGCCGACGATCCGGATTTCGAAGGTCGCGAGGTCTTCACGCAGCTCCTTCGACCGCTTCCTGAGAAGCTACGCGTCGTCGTCGTCCTCCGCGAGATGAATGGTCTCAGCTACGACGAGATCGCTTCCGTGCTCCACTGTTCCCGCGGAGCTGTCGAGCAGCGGCTTCACCGCGCGATGACGCGGCTGCGCTCCGTCTGGACGGATGCGCGCCCGGTGCTCTTTGAAGGAGCTCGGCCCGGTTCCCAGCTCCGCGAGTTGAAGAGGGCCGTGCGATGAGTCGCCGCGATCGCACCACCGCTCGTCGCGTGAAGAGCTGGCTCGACAGCGAGCTCGGGCCGCGGTCTTCGCGCGAGGTTTCCGGTCTCGTCCGGCGATCCGTCCGGGCGCGTTCGCTCTGCGATGACTACCGGCGAATCAGCCGTGCGATTCGTGAGGCCGGCGAGCGATTGCCGCTCCCGCGTCCTCGGTGCGCGGACGCGATTCTCCGGTCGCGTCGGGAACGAAAGAGCGGCGAACGCCAATTGATCCGCTCGCTTCAGCGCACCGCGCTCGCCGCGGGCCTCGTCCTCGCGTCGACGCTCGCGGTCCTCGCGAGCTCAGCTCCGAGCTCAGCTCCGGATCACGTGAGCCGATCGACTCCGCCGCGGGTGACGTCGCTCGAGCCTGCACCCGATTCATCTCCCGCACGAAGCCTCGATCTCGACCAAGCGCTCGCGTGGTCGATCGCGACGCCCACGTGGGTGGAGTACTGAGAATGAAGCTCTGGATCACGCTGTGTACGCTTCTCGTCTTCGCCGCCGGTTCCGCCGTGGGTTACCTCGCCGGTGATCGGATCCGGTCGGGTCACGCGGTGTCCTTACCGAGCCCGCCCGCCGAAACCGACGAGCTCGGCGCGATCGTGGATCCAGACCCCGATTACCCGCTCTATCTCGTGACGAGCGAGTCGGTGTACGACGAGCTCGCGCTCTCGCCGGATCAACGCGAGCGCCTCGAGAACCTGCTTGCGATTCATTTCGACCGCCTGCGCGACGTCCGTGCAGAGCTCACCTCGCTGTCCGCGGAGCTCCGTTGCGGCGTGCTCGACGTTCTGAGCGAGGAGCAGGCGCAGCGGTTCCAGGCGGTTCGCTCGCGCTTCTCGGAGAGCCGCGTCCAGTCGTGGGTCGACCGCGAGATCGCGAAGCTTCGCCGCGAGCTTCACCTCGTTCCGGAGCAGGTCGCCGGAGCCTACGGCGTTCTCTTCGAATGGGGGCTCGAGCGGAAGGATCTCTTCGGGCGGAAGCGCGCGGGCACGGCGCGAACCGGTGTGCTCGAGGAGCTCGAGGGACTCCGCCGGCGCCGCGACGAACGACTCCAGGCGATCCTGTCGCCGGAACAGTTCTCGAGTTACGTCGAGATCCAAGCGCGCGAACGACGCTGCCGGGAAGGGAACGAGAGCGCGGGAAGCTCCGGCCAGAAGGCGGCGTGCCCGGACACGAAGAAGGCGAAGGCCGCGGAGACGCCGGCGTGCCGATCGACCGACTCCGTTCGGTGCCGGGATGCACGGGGACGTTCGCGCATCACCGGGGAAGCCTGAGAACGCCACGGAATGGCGCCGGTAGGCGCATTGCGCCGCTCTCGACCGGTTCCGACCGGACGACCCGATAACCGCGCCGCTCCCAGTCTCGACCGAGACGACACGAAGAAGAGGTATCGCTCTCCGTTCGAGGTGATCCTCTCGTGTTCGACTGTCGCTTGCTCGTCTCGATCTTCCGCGCCCTTTCTGTGTCGGCCGCCCGGTCGCCTCATTCGCGGCGCGGGCGACTCCCCGACGCCGTCTCGTCCCTCGCTCTCGGCGTACTGCTAGCCTTCGAGTGCTCTCTCGCCGCGCAATCGTCGAGCGCTGCTTCCCCGCTGCGGGTCGAGTTTCGACCGGGCCCGGCCACGGTCGAGCAGTGGGAGACCGTCGACATCGCGATCGACGTGAGCGGGGTCGAATTCGACAACCCGTTTACCGAGGTCGAAGTGACGGGTTCGTTCGGGCTGGTCGAACCATCGTCGGCCGCGGGCGAGCAGACGAAAGACGAGCCGGAGGAATCGTCGGCCCCCGCGGCGCCGGAGTGGGCGCCGGAGATCGGAGAACCGATCGACGTCACGGGCTTCTGCGACTCGCCGGACGGGAGCGTCTATCGCATTCGATTCCTTCCGGGAGAGGCCGGAGAGTACGAATACCGCGTTCTCCTCCGGCACCGCGACGTCACGCGCAGGGCGCACGGCGCCTTCCGCGTGACCGAATCCACCCGAAGCGGGCCCGTCCGCGTCGATCCCGAACACCCCGAGCACTTCAAGCTCGAAGGCACGGACGAGCACTTCTTCTGGACCGGAGCGACGGCGCTCTTTCTCGCGGGGTGGGACGACCCCGACGTCGCGGCGATCCTCGATCGCTTCGATGCTCAGGGCGTGAACCGAGTCCGCGTTCTCCTTTCCGGCTGCGTCGGACCGCGCCCCTGGGGTACTCCGGTGGTTCCCACGGATAGCTTCTCGCTTTGCCTGCAGCCGTGGCCGCGCGCGGGGGGATCGGGAGGCTTCGACCTCGAGCGTTTTCGAGTCGAATACTGGCAGCGATTCGATCGACTCGTTCGCGCCGCACGCGAGCGCGGCATCGTCGTCGCCGTGGTGTTCTTTCTCGGGGGGCCCGGGGCGGAGATTCCGGTCGCGGCGGGCACCGCGGAGGAGCGGCGTTTCCTCCGCTATGCCGTGAGTCGCCTCGCCGCGTTTCCGAACGTCATGTGGGATCTAGGACACGAGCACGACTTATCCCGTGAGTCTCCCGATTGGCCGGAGATCACGGGGTACACCGTCAAGGCGGCGGACCCGTACGACCACCTGATCGGCGCGCACAACCGCGCCTACCGCGGCGACGACTCGATGTGGCTCGACATGCAGCTCCTCCAGTGGTGGGGAGCGGAGCCATACCGCGAATGCCGCCGCGAGCGAGAGGAGCAGGCGCAGACCGGACGACTCGTGCCCACGGTTCTCGACAGCTTTGGCATCGAGGACGCGTGGGAGCGAGTCGCCGGTGAGCGCTCCGCGGACGTCCTCCGCCGGCGCGCGTGGGAGATCTACATGGCTGGAGCCTACGCGACGTTCGCCGAATCCGCCCGGCAGGGGACCGGAGTCCCGCCCGACACCGGCGGGGGCTGGGTGAACGGTCGCGGAGACGACAACATGCGACTGCTCGAGGGAATCGCTCCCATACGCGAGTTCTTTGCCAAGTTCGAGTGGTGGCGGGCGGAAGCGAGCCCGCACCTTCTAGAGGGCGAGGGCTTCTGCCTCGCGCGTAGTGGCGAGTTCTACGCGGTCTACTCGCCGCGTGGCGCGTCCGCGCGCCTTCGCCTCGAGGGAGAGGACTACCGTGCGCTCCGCTGGAACCCGCGCGCGGGCGAGTGGTCGGAGCTCGGGGCGGCGAACGGGCCGGTGTGGACGATCCCGGCCCATCCCGATCAGGGCGACTGGGCGGTGCTCGTGCTCCGGCGTCACCTCCTGCCGGACCGGTGCCCACCCGAAGTCGTGAGCGCGGCCGCCAACGCCGAGCGGACGCGGGTCGATGTCGTATTCTCCGAGCCGGTGAACCCGATCGAGTCGACCCTTCCGGCACAGTATCAGTTCGCGCCGCACCTCGAGGTGAACGACGTGCAGATCTCAGCCGACGGGCTCGTCGCCTCGCTCGAAGTCGCGGACATTCCGGCCGGACGCTACTCCCTCCGAACCGCGCGCATCGCTGATCGAGCGCGCCCGCCAAACGCGAGAGGGGCGCGCTCGATCGGCCATGTGCCGATCGAGCTAGAGGTGGCGGAAGTCCCGAGCCCTAGCGTCTATTTCGACCTCGAGGAGGGAGTCGGCTCGAGATCGCTCGCCGCGGCGTTCGGTTCTCGCATCGACGCCTTCCTCACGCCCGACTATCCCCGCTGGAGCGCGAACGTTCCGCACCGATTGATCGGCTCGTTCGCCCTCGACTTCGGCGCGGTCCGCGGCCCGCACGGCGTCCATACGGTCGCGACGGGGCTCGATTCGGGCGTCCCTCTCAACTCGTTCGCGGTGACGGGCTGGATCAACCTGCGCGGACTTCCCCGGGTGGGCGGCGCCTGTATCGTGTCGACAGCGAGCGAGGCGATCGGCGGGCTTACCGTCGAGGCCACATCCGGCGGTGGTGTGCGATTGCGTACCGGACGACTCGACGGACTCGCGCTTCTCGGCATGAATCACGACCTTCTCCCTGTCGATCCCGACGCGAGACGCGAGAACTGGCGCTTCTTCGCGGTGACGGTGCGAGCCGGGACGGAAGGGCGGGCGAAGCTCTTTGTCGGATCGGCCGGATCACCCGCCGTCCTCGTCGAAGAGTCGGCGGGAGTGTTTCAGCCTGTGCGGCTCGGGTCCGACCCGGTGATCAGCCTCGGCCATCTTCGACCGGAGCTGAGAACGCCGAGTCGGCGCGCGTGGGCGCTCCTCGGAATGCTCGACGACGTTCGTGTGTACCTGAGCCGCGATGGCTCCGCGTTTCTCGGCGAGACGCAAATCCGCGCGGTCCAGCGCGTCGGGCGAGGGACAGGTCGCCGGCCGGCGGTCGTCGAGTGCGCCGCGGCAATCGAGGTTCGGGCGGAGGCCGCGGATCAACAGAAACGCCCCGACGGACCGCGTTGATCCGCCGGGGCGTCGCTCGGACACGGCGCGAAGCCGCGTCCGCTTGATCGAGGGGAACCGGGGCTAGATGCTGATCTTCTTCTTGCCCTTCTCAGCATCCTCTTTCTTTTTGCCTTCGCCCTTCTTCTTGCCCTCGCCTTTCTTTTTGCCTTCGCCCTTCTTCTTGCCCTCGCCCTTCTTGATCACGAGGCCGTTCTTGAAGTTCGCGGCGACGTACTTCTTCTTGCAGTTACCGCAGCAGAAGTTGACGAGCTCGCTCTTGAACACGACGAGAGACTGTTCGAGCTTACCGGGCTTGCCGCTGAAGGGGCACTTGCCGGGCTTCGCCACGTTGACGCCGAGCGACTTCTTCGCGTAACCCTTCCGGCAGTTCTCGCAGCAGAACGCGACGGTTTCGGTGCCGACCGCGAGCGTGACTTCGGGATTGACGGCCTTGCCGCTGAGGGGGCACTTCGCGCCTTCCTTTGCCGCGGCGACCTTGATCTTATTCTTCTCGGCGAACTTTCCCTTGCAGTTGCCACAGCAAAACGCGACGAGCTTAGCTTCTTTCCGGATGACGCTCTGCTCCGCCTTCCCGGGGTTGCCGCTCAGCGGGCACTTGCCGACCTTCTCGAGATTGACGCCGAGCTTCTTCGCGTAACCTTTTGGGCAGTTGTTGCAGCAGAACCCGACCTTCGCGCCGTTCACCTCGAGGAAGATGTCCGGATTCGCCGCCTTGCCGCTCAGGGGACACTTGACTTCCTTCTTCTCCGCACCGACGAGAAAAAGCGCGAGAGGAAGCGCTAGGAGCGAGGCAATCTTGAGCTTCATACGAATTCCTTTCGAACCGAGGTTGAACCACCACGACGGGCGGCCGCCGGAAACGAGGCCCGGACGGAATCTCCGCCGCTCGGGAACCGGGTCTCCTACTTGGAGACCTCGGCAGCGAACAGGACTTTGATCGATCTACGATTTCCCAACCTTCCGGCGAAGCTCGAAGCCGCCGCGCCACGCGCGCGGGCTGGAACTCGCCGTCAAATCCGAGTTAAGTTCCTATACGTTACCGAGATCCGGACGACAAGGGAAGGGAAAGCGCGCCGGTGGAGCTCCTTCGAGTGCACTCGAGAGAGGATCGTTGGCCGAGTCTCGGATCCGGGCTCGAGCGCGAGACGCGCTGGTCCGCCTTTTCTGTAAAATATATCGAGTAAAAGATTTGCGATTCACCTCCCGATTCTGACGGAGTCCGGGGGATTCGAACGAGACCAACGGCGAGGCCAAGGACTGCTCGAAGAACGCCCGCGCGTAACGCCGCGCGGGACCCCGGCAGCGAGCTCGCGATCCGCCCCATGAGATCGGAATTCCTTCCCTACACGAGGCCCACGATCGACGAGACGGACGTCGCAGCCGTCACCGACGCGCTCTGCTCCGGCTGGATCACGTCCGGGCCGCGCACGGGCGAGTTCGAACGCCTCTTCGCCGCACGGGTCGGTGCGCCAGAGGCCATCGCCGTGAGCTCGGCCACCGCCGGTCTACACCTCACTCTCGCTGCGGCGGAGATCGGGCCCGGCGACGAGGTCGTCACTCCCTCCTTCACTTGGCCCGCGGCGGTGAACATGATCGAGCGAACGGGCGCGCGGCCGGTCTTCGCGGACATCGATCCCGACTCGCTGCAGCTCTCGGTGCCCGCGGTCTCCAGTTGCGTCGGTCCGCGAACGCGCCTCGTTCTGCCAGTGCATTTCGCGGGGAACGCCTGTGACCTCAGTGCTCTCAGAGAGCTCTGCCGATCCAGCGGCTGCGGCCTCCTCGAAGATGCCGCGCACGCGCTCGGCACCGAGTACGACGGCGCCCCGATCGGTTCGGGCGACGGGCTCGCGACCGTCTTCAGCTTCCACGCGGTCAAGAACATCACGACGGCCGAAGGCGGCATGGTCGTCACGCGCGACCGATCGCTCGCCGAGCGAATCCGCTCGCTTCGCTTCCACGGCGTCGACCACGACGCATGGCGAAGACACGGAGGTGGGAAGCCATCGTCCTACGATCTGTTCGAGCCCGGCTGGAAGTACAATTTGACGGACCTCGCCGCGGCGCTCGGCTGCGCGCAGCTCGAGCGTCTCGACCGCTTCGTCGAAGCGCGCGCGCGCCTCGCTCTCCGCTACGATGATGCTCTTCGCGATGTCGCGGGGATCTCGCTGCCGAGTGAAGGTTCCGGCTACGCGTCTCGCCACTCGTGGCACCTCTACGTCATCCGGATCCACGAGAGTGCTGGCGTCGATCGCGACGAGTTTCGCCGGCGACTCCGCGAGCGAAACATCGGCACCGGGCTGCACTACCCGGCCGTTCACGAGCTCACGTACTACCGGAGACGCTATCCGGACGCGGGCCGATCACTTCCCGTGACCTCGGCGGTCGCCCGTTCGGTCGTCTCGCTTCCGCTCTTCCCAACGCTCACCGACGACGACGTGGATTCCGTGATCGTCGCCGTCCGCGAGGCGCTCGCGTGACGGGTCGATCCGGGTCAGAGCCGAGTCGCTCGCGCATTCTCGGTCTACGCGTCGATGTCTGCACTCACCGCGGGCTGTACGACGGAGTTCCCGAGCTGCTCCGGCGGCTCGCTCGCGCGCGGGCGCGGGCGACGTTCTTCGTCGCGATGGGGCCCGATCGATCCGGTCGGGCGGCGCGGCGCGTCCTCACTCGACCGGGATTCCTCCGCAAGATGCTGCGGACCCGCGGGCTCGCGATGTACGGAGTGCGCACGGCGCTCTACGGGACCGTCCTGCCGAGCCCGCTCGTCGGGTCGAGTGCAAGCGAGCTCCTCCGCGCGATCCGAGCGGGCGGTCACGAGCTCGGGATCCACTCGTGGGACCACGTGACGTGGCACGACCGACTCGACCGCTGGGGAGAGTGCGAGATCGCGGCCGACTATCGGGAGGCGAGCGTGGCGTTCGTGCGCGCGGCCGAGGAGTTTCCCGAAGCCTCCGCGGCGCCGGGATGGCTCGCATCGGCGGCCAGCCTTCGGGTGGGAGATGGTTACGGATTTCGTTACGCGAGCGACGTTCGCGGGGAAGCGCCGTTTCTCCCCGTTGTGAACGGCGAGGCGCTTCGGACGCCACAGGTTCCGGCGACGATGGCGACGCTCGACGAGGCCGTCGGCCGGGAGCGAATGACTGCGGAGGAGTTCTTCGCGGAGGCGCACGAGACCGTCGCAAGATCGGCGCGCCGCGAAGTGTTCACGGCGCACGCCGAGGCTGAGGGGCGATCGTACGCGCGTCCGTTCGAGCGCTGGCTGCGCCGGCTCGCATCGGTCGGGGTTGCGGTCGTTCCCCTCGGCGAGGTCCTCGACCGCGCCGACTCGCCGCTTCCCCATTTCGGCGTGGAGCGCTCGCTCGTGCCCGGGCGAGCCGGAGCCGTCTCGATTCAGGCGACGAGTGTTGCGCCGCGTCCTCAGACCGAGTAGTAACTCCACTGACGCCCACGACGAGAGTGCTCGCGGTGGGCGGCGTAGCCTTCCGGCGAGGATGACCGGGAATGCAAGTGGCTGAAGTGAAGACCGAGAGCTCGGGCGCGAACGCCGAGCCAGCGCGAACTGGCGAGAGACGCGTCCGGACTTCGCGGGAGCTCGCTCTCTACGTCATACGGGGCGTCGGGAGCTACTCGCTCGTCGCGTTCATCGTCCTCGGAACCGTGATGGGAGTCATCGGCACCGTCCGCGCGACGGAAAAGTTCGACGTCGATTTCCTGCTCATCCTCCCCGTTCTCGCGCGCGCAATCGGGCAGGCGATGATTTACACCCTGCCCGTCTCGCTCCTCTTTGGGACGAGCCTCCTCGTGGGGAAGCTGCGCGCGGATCGCGAGCTGATCTCCTGTTACAGCTTTGGGATTTCGCCGACCAAGCTCGCGGTTCCGGTCATCATTCTCGGCCTCGTTCTGAGTGCGATCTCCTATCCGATCAATAACTACCTCGTGCCCGAGTTTCGGTACCAGAACCGGAACATCGCGACCCTCATCATGGATCAGCTGCCGTACCTCGGTGAGGGGTGGGGGCTCGAGTTCAGTCAGGACTCGTACGAAATCTGGGTGGAGCGGCACGTCGGCGGCCATCTCGAGGGGATCTTCCTCGCGATCAAGGGCGAACGCGGTGAAGGACCGATCTCGAAGAGCGTCCTCGAAGATGTCGAGACGCCGACCTATCCCGTCTACCTCTTTGCCGAGCGCGGCCGAGTCGGAGTTCGGGATGGCAGCGATCGCGCCTACCGCATTCAGCTCGAAGGAGTGAGCGTGTTCGTCGACGGTGAGTTCTTCGATCGCGGGTCGCCGTCCGACTTCGTTCAGCGGGGATATCTGGCGTCGTGGACGTGGGAGATCCCGGCGGCGGACAAGTCGCACGGTACGAAGGACCTCGTCGGTCCCGCTCTCGCCGCGTTTCGCGTCGAGATGTACGAGCAGTGGAAGCGCTTCGAAGCGCGCGGCGACGCGGACACGAAGCGCGCGCGTCGAAAGTACTACTCCATCGTTCGCGAGCAGCACCGCCGCATCACGATCGCGCTCAGCTGCCTCACTTTCCCCCTGGCTGCGTTCGCGATCGGCATCTTCCTCACCTCCGGGAATCGCCTCCTGCCGTTCTTCGTCGCGAGCACGGTCGTTCCGGGGCTCTTCTTCGGTCTCGAGCTTTTCGGTGGAGGCCTCGCGCAACGCGGGATCGTGCCCGCGTTGACGGAGCAGCTCGGGAATCTCGCGCTCGTCGCGCTGGCGCTCGTCCTCTTCGCTCTCGAGACGCGGGGACCGCGTCGCTAGCTCGCGTTCGCAGAGTCAGTCTCCGCAGACCCGGTTCGCGGTTGGACTTCCACGCCGCGCGGGCGATAATGCCCAGCTTTCGCGCGGACTGGCGCCGCCCCCGGGGCAGCTCAGCTGACTCCTGTGGCTAGGACGACGTGCGCCGCCGGACGTGGTGGGAACGAACGGACGAGAACGCGGACCGCAGGACCGGCAGGGTTTCGGCTCCGAGCGACGATCCGGCGGCACCTCCGAGCGTCCACCGATCGTCTCTCCGTCGCGAAGCCGACCCTAGTCAGCTAATGATCGCGCACGGGGCGACCCGAGGAGCTCGAGATGTCGAAAGCTAAGGACCCCTTCGGAGCCTGGAGCTCCCTTGAGACGAGCGCCGGAAGCGTCTCCTACGTCGCCCTCGAGGCGATTCAGAAGGCGGGATTCACTGACGTTCCGACGCTCCCCTTCTCCATCAAGGTGCTGCTCGAGGCCGCGCTCCGCCAGGTGGACGACTTCCAGGTGCGCGTCGAGGACGTCGAATCGATCGCGCGCTGGGGCGGTGGCGCCGCGCCGGTCGAGATTCCGTTCAAGCCGGCGCGCGTCCTCATGCAGGACTTCACGGGCGTGCCGGCCGTCGTCGATCTGGCCGCTCTCCGAAGCGCGACCGCGCGTCTCGGCGGCGACCCGAACCGCATCAATCCGGTCGTTCCCGTCGATCTCGTGATCGATCATTCCGTTCAGGTCGACCGCTTCGGGTCGGCGGCCGCGCTCCTCTTCAACTCCGAGCGTGAGTTCGAGCGGAACCGCGAGCGGTACGAGTTCCTCCGCTGGGGCGCCGAGGCCTTCGACAACTTTCAGGTCGTCCCGCCGGCGATGGGCATCGTCCACCAGGTGAACCTCGAATACCTGGCGCGCGTCGTTCAGACACGGACGGTAGATGGAAAGGCCGTCGCGTTCCCGGACTCCCTCGTCGGCACCGATTCGCACACGACGATGATCAACGGCATCGGAGTCCTCGGGTGGGGAGTCGGAGGGATCGAAGCCGAAGCGGCGATGCTCGGCCAGCCGCTGTACATGCTGACCCCGGACGTCGTCGGTCTCCGGCTCGACGGAGAGCTCCCGGAGGGAGCGACCGCGACCGATCTCGTCCTCCTCGTCACCCAAGTTCTCCGCCAGCACGGAGTCGTCGGAAAGTTCGTCGAGTTTTTCGGCCCGGGCCTCTCCCGGCTCAGCCTCGCCGACCGTGCGACGCTCGCCAACATGGCACCGGAATACGGCGCGACGATGGGATTCTTCCCCGTCGACGATGAAACGCTTCGTTACATGCGCGGCACGGGACGACCGGCGGAGCTGGTCGATCTCGTCGAGCGCTACACGAAAGCGCAGGGACTCTTCCACTCGAGCGCGTCGCCGGACCCGCGCTTCACCGACGTGGTCGCCGTCGACATGAGCGAGGTGGAGCCGGCGCTCGCGGGACCGCGGCGGCCGCAGGACCGCGTTTCTCTCTGGGCCATGAAGGACTCGTTCGAAAACGAGCTCGAGAGCACGTTCGGCTCGATCACGGGGCGCGGAAGCGGCTCCGGCGCCGGCGGGACCGCCACCGCGGTCGAGGCGGCGACGCGTACGAAAACGAAGGTGGGAACGCGCGAGGATCGTTACGCGTCGGCGCGCACACCGGTCGCCGTGCGCGGGACAGAGACGACGCTCACCCACGGATCCGTCGTCATCGCCGCGATCACGAGCTGCACGAACACCTCGAACCCCTCGGTCATGATCGGTGCGGGGCTGCTCGCCAAGGCCGCTGTCGCACGCGGCCTCACGGTCCCGAAGCACGTGAAGACGAGCCTCGCACCGGGATCCCGCGTCGTGAAGGGCTATCTCGAGGGGGCCGGAGTCCTCCCCTACCTCGAAGGCCTCGGCTTCCACGTCGTCGGCTACGGCTGTACGACCTGCATCGGAAACAGCGGACCCCTCGCCGAGCCGATCGCGAGCGCGATCAAGGAGAACGACCTCGTCGCCGCGGCGGTTCTCTCCGGCAATCGGAACTTCGAGGGCCGTGTCAATCCGCACGTGCGCGCGAACTACCTCGCTTCGCCGCCCCTCGTCGTCGCGTACGCGCTCGCGGGCACGGTCGACATCGACATGGGAAGTGAGCCCCTCGGGTTCGACGCGAACAGCGATCCGGTGTACCTCGCCGACATCTGGCCGTCCCAAGACGAGATTCGCCGCGCCGTCGAGGAGACCCTGAGTCCCGAAATCTTCGCGGCGGAGTACGGCAACGTGTTCCACGGCAACGAGCAGTGGAACTCGATCCCCGTCGAAGGCGGAGACCTCTACTCCTGGAGCGCGGAGTCGACGTACATTCAGGAGCCGCCGTTCTTCCAGGAGCTATCGGTCGACGAGCCGGATTCCGTCGCGATCCGCGGTGCGCGCGTGCTCGCGTTTCTGGGCGACTCCGTAACGACCGATCACATTTCACCGGCCGGTGCCATTCCTCCGGACGGTCCCGCGGGCAAGTACCTCGTCGAACACAACGTCGAGCGACGCGAGTTCAACTCGTTCGGCTCGCGTCGCGGAAACCACGAAGTCATGATGCGGGGGACGTTCGCGAACATCCGGATCCGCAACCGACTCGTTCCGGGAGTCGAAGGCGGGTACACGAAGCACCTTCCGAGCGGCGACGAGCTCAGCATCTACGACGCGGCGATGCGCTACGCGAGTGAGGAAACTCCGCTCGTCGTCCTCGCCGGGAAGGAATACGGTACGGGAAGCTCGCGCGACTGGGCGGCGAAAGGAACCGTTCTTCTCGGCGTTCGCGCCGTCATCGCGGCGAGCTACGAGCGCATCCACAGGAGCAACCTCATCGGAATGGGGGTTCTCCCGCTCGAGTTTCTCCCGGGGGAGAGCGCCGACACGCACGGGCTCGACGGCTCCGAGACGATCGACGTTCTCGGGCTCGACGGCGACATCGAGCCGCGACAGGAAGCCGAGGTGCGCGCCGTGACGCCGGACGGAAACGAACGGCGATTCAAGGTCCGTGTGCGCATCGACTCTCCGGTCGAAGTGAAGTACTACCGCAATCGCGGCATCCTCCACACGGTCCTCCGCGAGATGCTGCGAGGCTAGGGTGAGTTCCTCACCCGACTCGGTGAGTGAAGCAGCGAGCGAACCCGCGGAGAGTTCGCGAGACTCGTCGCTCGAGTGCCCCGCGCGACCGTCGCGGCTGGCGGCGCGAGTCGAGCTGCCGTGTCCCGTCGAGGAACGGTCGACGGGAAGCCTTCAGCGAGTCTGGATCTTGCCCGAGCACGCGGATTGGTATCGCGGTGCCGTGGGGGAGGCAAATCTCGCTCGTCCGCGATCGTCTACCCGCCACGTCGAGCTCGTTCAGTCGACGCGGAAGAGCACGGTCTACCGGGGGGAGATCGGCGACGGCGCGAACTCGCGCGGCGTCTACATCAAAGAGGAGCCCTACGGAATCGTCGCCGGACTCACGCGCCTCGTCGCGACCAGTCGTACGCGGCGCGAATTCCGGAACCTCCTCCGACTTCACGCCGCCGATGTGCCGGCGGTCGAGCCCATAGCGTGCGCCGAGGAATCCACGGGGCCGCGTTTTCGCGCGAGCGTTCTCGTCACCGGAGAATTCGCGGGCGCGCCGAATCTCAAAGAGTGGGCGCGGACTGCACCGAGCCCCGAGGACGTCGAGGCGGTGGGAAAAGCTCTTCTCGGTTTCTCCCGTCAACTCGCCCGACTCCACT
This sequence comes from Planctomycetota bacterium, assembly GCA_965223845.1. GTDB lineage: Bacteria > Planctomycetota > UBA8108 > UBA8108 > SXIK01 > CBDCXR01. The sequence goes on from CBDCXR010000004.1 coordinate 1,721,553, forward strand.
CGGCCCGGATTTTCGTACGATCGCTCTACGGGAAGAACATCCTCGTCCGCGTCGGCCGAGAGGCGGCTGAGCTCTGTCTCTGTGACGTCTCGCGCATGTGGGCGTGGCGGCCGAACGCGGGGAGCCGGCGGCTCGCGGTGTTCGATCTCGGCTGCCTCGGCAAGTGGGCGGAATCCGTGTACTCGCCGCGCGAGCGTCTCCGCTTCCTACGGGCGTATTTGCGCGAGCGCGGGGAGGCGGGGTCACTGCGGGAGTGGAGCGAGCGGGTCGCGCGAAAGTCGGCGTTTCTTCGCCACGAGACCCGCGCCGGTCGCCTCCGAAAGAAATTCCGGCGCTTTCTCAACCGCTACGAGCTGAGGAAGTACTGGCCGTTCTGACGGAGATTTGCTACTCAACAGTCAGAAAACGAAGGAAGAGAGGAGCCGCGGCCGCCGGGTTTCTCGATGGGAAGCCCGGCGACCGAGGGTCGCCGCAACGCGAGAGAAGACGATGGTGTCCGCCAGCGAACACACGCGACCGACGAAGCGCAATCGCTACTCCGAGAACCTACGCCGCGCCGATCAAGCCGCGAGCTACAACACGAAGTACGAGCGCGAATTCCACAAGCGCCTTTCCGATTCGCGGGAAAAGCGACTCCTCGGAGAGATTCTGGAGACGATCGGTCGTCAGCCGACTCTCCTCGACGTACCCTGCGGCGCGGGTCGCCTTTCGGGCGTCCTGTCGCGCTACGCCGATCGCGTCTTCGAGGTGGACTACTCGCTCGAGATGGCGAAGCTCTGCCGGACGAACGCCGCCCAGCACGGTTACGAGCCCATTCTCGCGAACGCCTCCGCGCTCCAGCTGCCGTTTCCCGCGCGAAGCTTCGATCTCGTCGTGTCGATTCGACTCTCGCACCACTTTCCCGCGCGCGAAGAGAGACTCCAGCACATCGAAGAGCTTCTCCGCGTCTCCCGCCGGTTCGTGCTCGTTACGTTCTTCGGGACGGAGAGCCTCAAAAACCGCCTTCGCCGGCTCAAGATCAAGCTCGGCTCGAAGAAGCGCGGGAAGTACACGCTTCACCACGACGAAGTTCGCGCCACCGCGGCCGCCGCCGGGTTCGACTTCGTCCGGTCCTGGCCGCTCGCGCATTTCTTCAGCGGCCACTACTTCGCCCTGCTTGAGCGGCGGGACGGGACGAGATAGCGTCGCGGCCGCGGTCGTCGATCGATCGGGCGCAATCCGCGGGTCCGCGCGGACTCAGTTCGCACTCGGCTCCTCGCGCGGAGGCGAAGTTTCGGGCGGCGGGGCGTTGGGGACCGTGATCGTGATCAGCGCGACGGTTTCGCCGAGACTCGGAACGGGTCGAAGCATATAGCCCGACCTCTCGGCCTTCGTCGTTATCTCGGCGAGGGCCTTAGGGATCTCTCACCGTCGCGGATTCATCTGCGCGTCGATGACACCGATCAACCGCTCCGCATCCACGTAACCCGGCGCGATCTCCGCCGCCCGCGTCGCCGCTTCGCGCGCGGCGGGAAGGTCACCGATGCGAAGGAGGATCGTCGCCCGCGCGTAGGGGTATTCGGGGACTTGAGGATCCTCTTTCTCCGCGCGCGCGAGAGCCGTGAGCGCGCGATCTTCGTCTCCGACCTCGTTCAGCAGGAGCCCGAGGTTGTACCAGGCGCGCGCGAACGTCGAGTCGAGCGCGCAGGCCGCCTCGAGCTCCCGACGCGCATCGTCGATGCGGCCGGCCTCGGCGAGTGCGAGGCCGTAGGACATCGCGATCCCCGCGCTCTCCGGCTCGAGCTTCCGCGCCGCCGCGAGCTGATCGACGGCGCCCGCGTGGTCCCCCGTGCCCGAGAGGAGGACCGCGTAGGCCTCGCGAATCCCCGCCGAGTTCGGGTCCCAGGCGACCGCTTTCGCGAACCACTGGCGAGCGCGCGGGACATCGCCGCGTTCGGAGTAGAAATACCCGCGCTGCATCGCGCCCGTGGGCTGATCAGCAATCTGGTCGAGATGCGCGGCGAGCTCCTTTCCGGCCTTCGAGCTCATGTCGAGTCGCCGTCGCAACACCCAGGCGGCTTCGAGGCGGACGAGTCGCGAAGTGTCGCCCGCGAGATGCGCGACCCTCGCCGCGCCCTCGGGAAGAAGGTCGAAGGAGCGAGTGACCGCGGCGCGAACGAGGGGTTCGGGGTCACCGAGCCACTCGACGAACCGACCTCGCACGGGTTCGAGGTGGATCCAAGGGGCGAGGAGATTCACCGCCACCGTGCGCCAGACGGGCGATTTCTCCTCGTCCACCATCGCGGCGAGCTGCGCGATGGCGTCGGGGTCGCCCCGCTGCCCGCGCGCGACCGTACGCGCGCGAGCCCGCGTGTTTCGCTCCATGCGTTTCCCGTACCACTTCTCGGTCGCTTCGATCGCCCATTCGGTGCTCCGGTCCGTGTGACAACGATTGCACGCGTTCGGGATTCCGAGCTCCTTCGTGAGAAGTGGATCCGGGATCGTAAACCCGTGATCGCGCCTGGGATCCCGCTGCATGTACGTCGTCTCCGGCATGTGACAGTTCACGCACTGGCCGCCGGGCTTCGTGACGTCGTGGTGGCTATGGCTCGCGGGATCGATCTTCCCCTTGTGGCACGAGAGGCAGAGTGCGTTCCCCTCGAGACGAAGTCGCGCGCCGTGCGGCTCGTGGCAGTGCGTGCAGCGCACACCCTCACCGTGCATTCGGCTCGAGAGAAAGGACGTGTACACGTAGTTCTCGCCGAGCACCTGACCGTCGGCGTAGTAGATCTCGGGTTCGTCCGGGAGCACCGGACGGAAGTGTTCGGTGAAGCGTTCACCCGCGATGTAGCCCTCGGTGAGCTCGGACCGGCGCGCGTGGCAGGCGCCGCAGGTGTCGAGGATCGTGTCGGGCGTCCGGACGGGTTTCTCCGGCCAGGGCTCGCTCTTTCGCTCGGAACGATACCAGGCGACGTGTTCGGCGTACGGACCGTGACAGGCCTCGCAGCCGACGCCCATCTCCTTCCACGTGGTCGTGTAGGCGTCCGCTCGGGCGTCGTATCCCTTCCGCAAATGCGTCATGTGACACGAGGCGCACATCGAGTTCCACGTCATGCCGCGTCCCGTCCAGTGTCCCCACTCTCCGGCCCGGCGGTCTTCCTCGCCGAAAACGTCGAACCACTCGTTCTCCTTCGGGTCGAACGAGAGTGAAGCGACCTGCAGGCGGCCGCGCTCTCCGGGGACGAGGAATTGAATGAGCGGGGTCGTACCGATGATCCGCTCGGGGACGTGAGGCGAGCTCCCGCCGTCGCGACCCTGGGTGACGATCTCGAGTCGGCCGTCGCGCTCTCGGAGCGAAGACCTGATGCCGCCGAAGCTCACGTCGCGCGCCGGCTCGAAGGCCTTCCGGTCGCGTTCGAAGTCGAGAGTTCGCTCCGCGAGGGCGTGATGGGACGACGCCCAGAGCTCGTACTGGCCCGCGTGGCATTCCCGGCAGCTGGCCGAACCGGCGTAGCTGCGCTCGACCGGTACGGTGGGCCGCGTCGGATTCGGTCGCTTTCCGCCCTGCGGATCCCGTGACGGCTCGTCCGAGCTCGCGAGAAAGATCCCCGTCGCGGCGGCGAGCGCCACACTGCCGCTCACAAGTATCCAAAGCTGGAGGCGTCTCGCGCTCACCCGAGAACTCCGCGCCAAAGAGCTAAGCGTCGGGCTTGAAGGCGAGCACGAGATACGCGCCGGTCGCCGCGAGCACCAGCCCAGCGTAGAACCCGGGGTGAATCGCCGACAGCCCGCCTTCCGGCGGATGCGAAAAGGACGAGATCATCGCGTTGACGACCGGAGCCCCGGCGAAGACGAGCGGCATGACGACGAGAGGAGTCCCGCCGCTTTTGAACGCCCAAATGATACACACCGCTCCGAGTGCGCCCAAGACGCCGGAGGCCGTCGAGAAGAGCGCGCCCCTCGCCGTGAATCCCGCGAGCTCGCCCTTCGCCGCGAGAAACCCGGCGGGAACGAGCACACCGACGAGGAAATACGCCCCGCCCACGCAGAGGAGGGCGCGAAGCGATTTGTGCAGACGCTCGGCGTCGTCGAACGCCAATTGTCCCTTGTGGAGAGCTGGACCGTAGGCTCCCCAAGAGAGAGCCGCGCCGACGACGAAGAACAGCCAAGTGTGCATTCGGGGGGTCCTTTCGCGGAGTTCGAACAAGTCTGCGAGGATATTCTCCTCCGTTCGGCGCGAATTGAAAGGCCGAGGCGGAATCGATCGGGAAGGGACGGGGAACGACACAACGGTACCCGTACGGGCCGAAGGCGAACGCCCTCGCCCGCTCCACAAAAAAAGAGGCGACCCCCTGTCACCAGGGAGCCGCCTCTTCCGGCGATCCGGCCCGCGCGAGGCGGTCCGGGATCACTCGTCCGCGATCAGCACTTGTCGTACAGCACGCAGCCGAGAGAGCCTTCCGGATTCGGATCGGTACAGTCGATCCCGTCCGGCCCGGCGCCGTCGATCGGGGGCGGTCCATCCCCGAACAGCCGGTTCAGAGCGAAGATCGCGTCCGCGATGTTGTAGGAGTTGTCGGCGTTGACGTCGGCCGTCTCCAGACAGGACGGATCTCCACCGTCGCCGAACTTGTTGTTCAGCATGAAGATCGCATCTGCGATGTTGAAGCTGCCGTCGTTGTTGGCGTCGCCGTACTTGATCTGACCCATCGGCGGGGCGTCGCTCTTCGCGTGGAGAGTGACCATCACGTCGTCGACGTCGGCGTTGTGGAACGCGCCACCGGTTCCACCGGTGAAGCCGACGAACGCGCGGCGAAGCACGGGCTCCTGATCCTCGGCGACCGGCTGGCCCCCGACCGTGTCGAACGTCACCACCGTGTCGAGGACCTTCGTACGCTCAAACTCCGGCTCCTGACCTTGGCTGGTCTCGGGGGCCGAAATGTACGCCTCGACGTGGCCGTTGTTGTACTCGATCTCGACGTGGATCGGGATTCCGACTCCGCCGAAGTCCATGAACTCCGGCCAGCCGTCACCGCCGAGGAACGTCGGGAAACGGTTCGGATCGAGGTCGATGTGCGTCTGGACGTGCGGAGTCACGATACCGTTTTGAATGACGCCCATGTGGAGGTAGTCGTTGGTGTTGTAGCCGCTCGGCTCCTGGGCGTTGTTCTGCCAGGAGTCGAACTCGACCGCAAAACCGTTGAGTCCGGAGTAGCCCGTTCCACCGCCGGCGCCGCCGACCACTCCGTCGGGGTTCTGCGTGAGCGGATCGTCGGCATCGAGAACGACGAACGTGAGCCCGTCGGCCGGATCGCCACCCGGGTGGCTGAAGAAGACATCGAACTCCGCGGAGAACGAGTTCTCCGTGAGGTCGATCGGCTCGGTGTAAATGACCGCCGCGCCGATGTTTCCTTCGTTGTTCGTGATCCGGAGACGACCCTCGGCACCCGGCTCCTGCGTCACGCCCGGCATGAACGGATCGAAGCCGCCGTTGCCGCCGTTACAGACCCAGCCGTCGGGGCACTCTTCCTCATCGGTGTGCTCGTCGAAGTCGTCATCGATGAAGGCGGTGGTGTCGCCGCGTCCGAACGGAGCCGGAGCGTAAACCACCGTGTTCTCACCCTTGATACCGAACGAGAACGGAGTTCCGGGGTCCGTCATGGAACCGCCGAAACGGCCTTCCACAAGGGCTCCGGCGGTCTCGAGGTCGTACGTGAGGGCGTCGGGAACTTCGCCGGCCGCGAACGTCCAGGAGATCGTGTTGTCGACGACCGCCCCGTCGTGCGACGGGTTCGTCGCGGACCACTCGACCGGGAAGGTCTCGACGATCGTCACCTCCGCGAGGGCCTCGCAGCCATCGCCGGCCCCGCGCGGATTCGTGAGCGCGATCGCGACGCCGAGCGTCTCGCCTTCCACGCTCCAAGAATCTCTCTCGCGAGCACCGATGATCACCGAGCCACTGGCATCGATCGACCGATTGGCCGAGAGCGGCGCCGTGCGGCAGCCGGCGGTCGGGAACTTGGAGACACTGATGCCCTCGGTGATCGGGTTGCCGAGGTCGTCCTGGAAGCGGAATGCCCAGTTCCAGTCGCCGCCACCCTCGAAGACCTTGATGATGAGGCGGTTTTCACCTTCGAGGAGAGTGACCGGTTCGATCGAGACGTCCTGCGGGTTGCAGGCCGACGCACCACCGCGCGCGACGTTGTTGATCCAGACTTCCTCTTCGTTGAGGATCACCTGGACGGCGTCGTCACTCGAGACACCGAGGAAGGCCTCGGTCTCCTCTTCGGCGAAGACGTAGATCTGACCGTACGCCATGACGTTGTCGGGCGTCGGCGGGAACACGTCGTTGTTCAGGTTGATGAAGCTGTCGCTGCCGTTGTAGGCGAAGACCGTCACGGTGTCTTCGTCGGCTTTCGGGTTCCGGTTGAGACCGTCGAGGAAGATTCCGTCCGCGGCGGAGTCGCCGAAGAAGTCCGGCGAGATTTCCTTGCCGGGCTCGAACACGAACGAAAGCTCGTCGAACTCGCCGTCGGTGAGGTAGTCGCCGCGCATCAGCTCTTCGCCGGGCGCCGCACCGCCGATCTGGGTGAACGCACCGAGGATGTTCCAGCAGCGGATTCCGCCGCAGTCATCGAAGGGCACGTCCTTGGTGATCGTGCTCATGCCGCCGATTACCACGTTCGCGGAGCCCGCGACGTTCTCGACTACGGACCCGATGCCCCAAGGAACCGTCGCGCCGGCGACGTCCTCGGCGACCACGTTGTAGCTAAGGGTCTTCCCCGCCGTGACGTCGCCCGCATCGAGCATCCACGTGACGACGCCGGCCGCGAAGGAGCCGCCGTCCGAAATGCTACCCGGAACCGGCTCCCATCCGACTGGCGGAGCATCGGTGACGGTCACCGCACCCGCCGCGGAGCAGCAGTCGTTCCCCTCGCGCACGCTCGTGAGCTCGAGCGAGACGTTCAGCGTGTCGCCGGGGAGGAACTCGCCACAATTCTCCTCCGCGGTTCGGTCGCCCGCGATTGTGCGGTTCGCACCGGCGGCCGGCTGGAGGCAGAAATCATCCGGGAGCGGAATGAGCGTCGCCGAGTGGAGGATGTGGTTCTGCTGAGCACCACCGGTCGACGCCGTGACTCCGAGGTAACCCTCGAACGGCTCGAAGTTCTCGACGACGTGGGTGAACAGTCGTCCGAGGTCGACGCCGCCGTTGAAATCGAGCGCTTCGAGGTCGGTCGCAACCGTCAGGGTCCCGCCGCAGTTCTGGGCGAAGACGGTCATTTTGTAACGGTTCGGATCGGCGGGCGGGGGCTGCTCGGTGTGGAGGTCCGCAACGTCCTCCGGGATCTCCACCTTCACATCCGGCTGGATCGCATCGCTACAGGGGAATCCCGTCGGTGAATACGAGAACGCGACGTGATTTCGGTTCCCGTCGTCCCCCGTGTTGCAGTTCCAGTCGTCGAACTCCCAAGCCATCTGGGGCTCGGTGTCGGTCACGCCGACGCACGGCGCGCCCATTCCTCCACCGCCCGTACCGGTGCGGTTCGGAGCCTCGGAACCGCCGACGACCGTAACGACCATTCCGTCCGCGGGGCCGGCGCCACCGATGGAGCCGTCGCGCAGTTCGAGGATGACCTCGAGGCGGAAGTTGTCGTACTCGTCCGGCTCGGCGCGGAACACGTTGCCCGCCTGGCTTCCCAGGGCGGGAGTGATGAGCATGTATCCGCCGAAATCTTCGGTGCTCGACCCGAGATCGTCGACGATGTCCTCGGTGTAGAGGGAGCACTCGTTTCCGAGTTCGACGGCCGCGTTCGGATCGAGGCATTCATCGACGTCGCCGGGAGGCGGTACCCACAGGGCGACTCCGTTGAAGACCCAATCTCCGGACTCACTCGGATCGTCGAAGAAGTTGTCGTCGAATCCCACTTCCTGCGCCGGCAACCATGCGCTGAGCGCAAGAGCCGCGCAGAACGAAAGCCCTAGTGTCCGTCGGCGACGCATACGGAAACCCTCCCTTCGAACGAGGAAAAGGAAAAGAATTGACCCAATCCATACCACTGCTGGGAATCCCCTCACGGAATTCACAGCATATTACCAGTGCATCTTAGCGGCGAGAGTGGGGGAGTCAACTACTGCGCCGGCCCGTTCATTTCCCGAACGCGGAGCGTCGCCGAGCGTCCCGGGGGGCGCTTCACTCCGACGGCGGTTCGCTTCTGGAGTCGAGGTCGCGGAGCGCCCGCACGATCTCGTCCGCGCCGGGATGCCGCGTCATCCCCTCGCGCAGGATACGTCGAGCGGCGTCGAGGTCACCGCGCCGGCCGGCCTCACTCGCGGCGAGAAGAAAGCAGTACGGCGCCTCGCCGCTCGCGAGCAGCACGTCGGCGAGGCGACGGGCCTCGTCCGCCCGAGTCTCGAGTTCGAGGTAGAGGGCGAGCAACGCTCCCGCCGCCGCTACGTCGTCGGGCGCGCGCTCGTGCCATTTCCGCGTGAGTGCGAGTCGGTAGAACCGGTCTTCCGGTCGCGTCAGCCGTGGGAGCACGAGGCGAATCGCGTCCACACCGGATGAGTCGAGCTGCGCGGCGAGAAGCGCGCGATCGGAAGCTGCCGGGTCGCCGATGCGCCCGAGAAAGCGCGCCAGCGCGAGATACGCCGGGGCACGAGTGGCGAACGCGCCCTCGTCCACCCCGAGTTCGAGCGCCTGGCGCATCTCGTCCTGGGCGACCGCCCGATCGAGCTCCGCTCGCAGCGCCGCCGACGACTCGCCCGAGCCGGGGTCGGAATCCAGAATCTCTATGCGAGCCTCGAGTGCCCGCGAGTAGATCCGCTCCCGGGCCTGAATCTGGCGAAGCTGGGCCGACGCCTCGGAATTGAAACCCTGCTCGCGCAGCGCGACGGCATTCCAGTAGTAGAGATCCGCGAAGTCGGTCGCGCCGCGCGCCGCGGCGAGCCCGAACTCCGTCCGAGCGCGGGTCGGGTCTCCCCGCGCGAGCGCGATGCGGCCGGACCAGTACGAAACCTCCCAGCGCTCCGGTTCCGACTCCCGCGCGGCAGCGAGCGCCGCCTCGGCTTCGTCGGGAGCGTTCTCGAGGGCCGCGCGCGTCCAGACGAGAGCCGCCGCCAGACGTGGCGCCTGGGCCTTGACGTACCCGCCGAGCTCACCCTCGGCGTTCGCCGCCTCGAGCGCGGCGCGTGCGTTCGCGCGCGACGCGTCCCAGCGCTCGAGGTCGAGCTCGATCCGTGCGCGCAGCCAGAGAAGACCGGACGTCGGAAACGTCGGTCGCGAGAGCGTGCCCTCGACGATCTCTCCGGCCTCGCGCGACCGCCCGATCGAAAGGAGAAACTCAGCGAAGTGAAACGGAACCCGCGCGTCGATCGGCCTAGCTCCTCCCGCAGAAATCCCGTCGCCGGACGATGGCGCCTCGAGAGCTTGTAAGGCGAATCCGAACGTTCGGTGCGCCTCCACGAATCTCTTCGCCTTGACCAAATTCATCGCCCGCTGGCTGAGGCCGGCGGCCGCGGCGCCGATCTTCGCCAATTCCACGGCGACGTGATCCTCGAACGCAGCTTGCTCGAGGGCGCTGTAGACTCGTTCGGCGAGCTGGCCGAGCCGCCGCTTCCGCAACCGGTAGTAAGTGCCCGATAGCTCGGCGTACGCGCGCGATTCGAACGGGGATCGTTCGATCGCCTCGATCAAGCGGTCGACCGCGGGTTGAAGTTCGCCGGCCGCGCGGAGTGCGCGCCCGTGCGCAAGGAGCGCGGCGCCGGTCGGCGGAGACGCACCTTCCCGCGCGAAATAGCCGCGAGTCCAGCGGAGCGCTTCTTCGTTCCGACCGAGCTCGAGAAGAACGCGCGCGAACTCGATCGCCGCGTCATCGTGCTCGGGCTCGGCACGGAGGAGTTTCTCGAGGGTCTCGGCCGCTTCGGAGTGGCGCTCGAGCTCGAGGAGAGCACGACCGCGGACGAAGAGCGACGGGACGTGATCCCCCCTCAGCGACAAGGCCTGGTCGGCCTCCTCGAGCGCCGCGCGCGGGAGGCGCGCCGAAGCGTAGTATTCTCCTGCGCGGGAGTGCGCCTCGACGCGCCGTTCGTCGGGGAGCGTCGGCGCGATCGTGCGCAGCGCTCGCGCGGCACGCACGAGCTGACCCGCGGCGGCCCACTCGGCGGCCTGAGCGGTCGTCGGATTCGTCGGCCCATGCGAACGACTCTCGTTCGGCGACGACTCCGGAGTGCACCCGAAACCGAGGAACGCGGTCGCCCCGAACAGTCCGGCGAGGACCACTCGAATCGCGCCTCGCCGAAGCTTTGCGGGCGACCCGAACCGGATAGGAACGCGAACGGCAGCCCTCGACGCGACGGTGCTCGAAGGCGTTTCGCGCGTACCCCGCCGAGCCGGAGGAAACCTTGCCGTCATCTGTCTCTGCGGTCGATCCTGGTCACTCGAGTACGATGCGGCGCACTTCCTCGAAGCGAATGTCCTCGATCTGGCTCCTCACGTGCTCGAGAAGCTCGACGTTGGTTCGCCGGAGTACCGATAGCAAGCGGTGCTTGTTCCCGATGTCGAGCGTCGAGTTCAGAAACCGGAAAATGTAGGGCGCCGAGTCGATCCCGCGCGGCGTTGCGAAGTGGATGTACATCGCGACGGAGAAAGCGAGAGGAACGAATCCGCTCAGGTGGCGCACCATCGCTTCCTCGGCCTCGGGGCTCGTCATTCGCTGAAGCGCGCCGAGCGCGAGGGCAAGATTCTGATCGGGACGCGGGCGCTGCGACTGCGTGTCGATATAGCGGACGAGGACGCGGACTGCCGGCGGGTCGTCCCGCGATTCGAGGTGACGAATGTAGAGCGATTTTTCCTGCAGAGTCGCGGCCTCGGCTAGCTTTCCCGCAACCGTTTCGATCGGCGGGTAGTAGCCGATGGCGCGAGCTGCGTTGAGGAGAAGATCGAGGCTTCCTTCACCGGCCTCGATTTCGGCGAGAATCTGTCGCGCGAACTCGCCCTCTAGCTCGGCGTATTTTCCCCGGTGGAACTCGAGGAACACCGGGATGTACGAGAACAGTCGGCGGCGAATGAACGATTTAGGCGAGTCGCGCGTGGCGACGAGAGTGTAGTGCGCGAACCGCGCCACCTCCGCTTCGTACTCGCGAGCGAAGTGCACCAATCCGAACAGGATCTGGTAGTTCGCGGTGAATGCTCGAGCAGCGCGAGTGTCCTTGTCGAGGTGCTCGAGAAACGAATACAGTTCTGGAAACGCCTCGGAGCCCCGCGCGAGATAGCTGCCGATCTGAGCATGGAGTCCGCGGCCATCCCGTGCCGCGATACCCGCCATGAATCGATCGAGATCACCCGCGGGCAGCTCGACCGGCGATCGCTTCGCCGCTGCCTCTCCCGCCGCCCTCGTCGACACGTGGGTCCGCGTTCCCGCGTCGGTCGCCGCCTCCCCGCCCGCGCGAGCGAGCTGCTCCTCGAGAAGAGCGACGCGCGCGCGAAGTGCGAGAACGCGACGTTCGACCGAAGCCTCCTCCGCGCTTGCGGCAGTCGTCACGCAAAACCCGATGCAGAGTGCGCAGATCGTTGCACCGAGGAACGGTCGTCGAGTCGTGCTAACCGGCATTGCGGGTCTTCCTCGCGGCTCGTTTCGCCTCGGCGTCGAGGATCTCTCTCGCCTCGGCGTGCGTGAGATTGTCGCGCGCCTCGACCAACGACGCGACCAGCGCGGCGTTCGCGCGGCGTAGAACTCGAAGGAGAGCGCGCTTCATCCCTTTCGGTGCTTCGGATTCGAGAAAGTCGCGCGCCAACTCGACGTCGGACCCCGCGCGCTCCTCACGAAAGTAGATCGTAAGCGCCGCGAGTCGTACCGAACTCCGATCGTCGTGCAAATACCTCGCGAAGCGGTCGCTGGTTCCTTCGAGCGTCGCGATCTTGGTGAGCGCCCGACCGACTGCGGGGCTCCCCTCTGGCGGTGTCGCATCAACGTAGCGGTAGATCGCCTCGAGACCATCCGCGCCGCGTCCGGAGAGGTGGTCGATGATCATCGCGTGGAACGCGCGTTTTTCGAGATCGCCGAGAATTCCCTCGAACGCGTCGACCGGGGGCTCGTACTCGAGAATCTCCGCCGCGAGCATCGTCTTGTACATCCACTCGCCGCCGCTCCGAAGCTGGAGCTCGATCTCTTCTTTGAGACGCTCGGCGAGCTTGGGGTACTTCCCCTCGTGATGGGCGAGCAGAACGGGAACGAAGTTGAACATCTCCCGCCGGATGAAGGACTCGGGAATCTCCGCCGTGCGGTCGAGGAGGTCGTAGACGAGCTTGACGACTTCATCCGGATGCCCGGTGATGACCTGCAGCATCGCGAGGACGGTCTGCGGGTGATGCGTAAGCTTGAGCATCTTCGGGCGATCGAGATCGCACGCGTGAAAGAAGTCGAAGAGGACCGCGTGTCCCTTCGGGCCCAGCAGAAGGAGGCGCTCGAACTCGTGGCTGAGCTTGGCCCCGTCGTGCCGATCGAGGAGATCCATCATGGTCTCGACGTCGGCGAGAGGCGTGACACCGCGATCCCGGAGCTGCGTCTCGAGCTCACTGACGCGCGCCTCGAGGGCCGCGAGGTCGAGTTGTTCGATCGCTGGGGATCGGTTCTTCGTGTCGGCTCCACCGGGCTCTTCCTGCGGCTGCTCCGTCGCGACGGGCGTGGCGGGCTGCGTGCTACAGCCGGTGAGCGCGGCGACGAAGAGGGCGATGAAGGTGAGGGGGTGCCCGGAGACTTCGCAGCGCAAGAAACGCCCCGGGCCGAGTCTTTGGGTCGGCGTCTGCATCGAAAGGTTTGCGCAATCCTTCGGCGACCGGACGAGGAGAAGAGGAATCGACGAATCGCACATTCTACCCAACCGACCTTCTCCCGACCATGGGCCGTCCCGCGGGGGGTCAAACGGCCGCATTTCGCCTACACGATCCGCTGATCGATGTCGCGAAGGACCGACCGGGCCGAGTTTCGTCCCGGCGCTCCGAGGACTCCGCCGCCGGGATGCGCTCCGGCGCCGCAGAGGTAGAGACCGCGGAGCGGCGTCCGGTAGCGCGCCCAGCCCGCGGCGGGGCGAAGCCAGAACAGCTGGTCGAGCCCCATGGCGCCGTGAAAGATGTTACCGCCGGTCAGGCCGAACGTGCGCTCGAGATCGGGCGGCGTGAGGATGTCGCGCCCGACGACCGACGCCGTGAATCCCGGGGCGTACTCTTCGACGACCGCGAACACACGATCGGCGAACGCTTCCCGACGTTCGGGCTCGTCCCACGAGCCGTCGGCGAGCTCGTACGGAGTGTATTGAACGAACAGGGACGCGACGTGCTTCCCGTGCGGCGCAAGACTGTCGTCGAGCGACGACGGGATCGTCATCTCGATGACGGGGCGCTCGGAGGGAATCCCGCGCTCGGCATCGGCGTAGGCGCGCTCCACTTCATCGAGCGTCGACGCGAGGTGAATCGTCCCGTGAAGCTCGGGACCGGTACCCGCGCTCGAGTCTCTTGCTTCGCTCAAGCCGGCGAATCGAGGCGCTCGGTCGAGCGCGACGTTGATCTTCGTCACCGGCGAGCGGAAATCGAGACTCTCGACCTGACGGCGAAACGAGCCGGGGAGAATCCCTTCGGGGACGAGTCGGCGAAAGGTCACGTGGGGGTCGGCGTTCGAAAGCACGACCCGAGCGCGGACTTCTCGACCGCTCGCCGTGCGGACGCCGACCGCGCGCTCGTTCTCGACGAGCACTTCCGCGACCCCGTCCCCGGTCTGGATCACGACCCCCCGCGACTCCGCCGACCGGCGGATCGCTTCACTGAGCGTTCCCATTCCACCGCGGACGTACGCCCAGACGCCGCGAGCACCGTTCGTTTCCCCCATGACATGGTGGAAGAGGACGTATCCGCTCCCGGGAGTGGACGGACTCGCCATGGCGCCGATGATCGCGTCCGTACCGAGGGTGCCGCGGAGCGGCTCCGACTCGAACCAAGCGTCGAGGATCCGGCGAGCCGGTGCCGTCATGACTTCGAAGAGGGCCGGGAGATCCGCGCGCATTTTGAGCGCGCGAAGTCCGATGCGCGAAAAGGCCGTGAGGGAGGCGAGACGCGCGCTCGCGCCCTCCGGCGCGGTATCGGGCGGCGGCTCGTCGAGGAACGGCTCCATGAATCGCGCGAGCCGATCGAGATGCTGTTCGTACCGCGGGTAGGCCTCGGCGTCGCGCGGCGAGAATCGAGCGATCTCGCGCTGGTTCTCGGCGAGGTCTGAGCCCAGAAACAAGTGGCCGCCACCGATGAGCGGAGTGAACGACGACGGCTGTCGGGGAAGGAGCTCGAGGCCGAGACGCTCGAGCTCGAGCTCGCGAATGATCTCCGGACGAAAGAGGCTCGTGACGTAGGCCGCGCGCGAGAACCGGTAGCCGGGGATGAGTTCTTCCGTGACGCAGGCGCCGCCGACGAGTTCGCGCCGCTCGATGACGGCCACCCGGAGGCCCGCGCGCGCAAGATAAGCGGCGGCGACGAGGCCGTTGTGCCCTGCGCCGACGATGGCCGCGTCGACTTGCGCGGGGAGATTCGATTCCGCAGAAGTCATTCTGCGGCGGCCTCGGAACGGTCGGATGAGTCGGAGGCGGTCGAGTCGTCGCGCTCGGGGGTTGAAGCGGGGGGAGCTGGCGGTTCGAGCGCAAAGAACGAGAGCGGCGCCGGAACGGTCTCCGAGGTCGTCACGTAACCGTTTCCGCTCTGGGTGATGGCGATGGCTTCGCTCTGAATCTCGGCACGGGAGGAGGCGAGACGCCGCGGTGTTCGCGCAAACGCCGACTCGACGTCACCCTCGACGGCGTACTCGAGCACTTCGAGATACGTTCGTACGAGGACGCGGGAGGCATCGGTCGCGATGTCCGCTGCGGTCACCATGAAGCCCGGAGAAAACGTCGCGACGCGCGGAGCGGTCCGCAGGTTTCCGGTCGCTCCGAAGTCGAGCCTCAGAACATCGCACCGCGTCACGTCCTTGGTGAAGAGGTAGCCCACCCCCGAGGTGGGATGGACGACGAGGCCTTCGGCGTCCGCGGGCTCCGCCGGGAAGCCGAACGAGAACGCCGCGATCGAGTCTCGAGGGATCGTCTGCGAAACCTCTCCGCTCGGCCGACTCGCGATCTCGTCGATGTCCGGTTCCGGAAACCGGTAGATCACGAACCGGTCGCGCCGGCGGCTGTTGTTCCCGGAGTCGGCGATGTAGAGGTACGTTCGGCCGGGCTCCGGTCCGGGCCCGCGCGCGATATCCTCCCAGTCGATCGCTCGCACCGGGAGCTCGAAGACCGCGGCGATCGTTCCCGCCGCGCGGAGCAGGTAGAGGCGGGCGCCGCCGCCCGAGTCGTTGTGGGCCCACAAGTGTCCGCGACGCGAGGCGGCCACCATGCCCGAGATTTCATGGAGCCGAGGATCGGTGACGGTTCCGAACTCGACCGCCGAGCCGGAGTCGCTCACCGCGACAGCGGACTCGCCGGGGGAGCCGGCGACTTTGGATGGGCCAGCGTCTTCCGAAGAACCGGCGACCGGTTGCTCGGGGGAGCCGGCCCGAGACGCGCGGCGCCGGTCATCCGGCTCGGGCGCAGCGCCTCGTTCGTTGCACCCGAGACCGCTGATCGCTAGGGCGACGAGGCCGAGGACGCAGATGCACCGAGACGATGCGAGCGGCCGCGCGCAGGCCCTCACGCGCGAGGCAGGACTGAGCGGCTCCGACGGTCCGATCGGCATTCGAAGCGAAGAACGACCCACGCTCTCAAGCGCTCTCAGGCGACGGGGCCGAAGCGCGCGGTCCACGTGGGAGCGAGCTTCCGGCCGAGCTCGTCGAGCTGCTTCTGCTCGGCCGCCGTCAGCTTGCGTGAGCTCGCGACGCGGCGAATGTTGTCGACGAGCTGTTCCTCCGAGTGAACACCGATCACCATCGCGTGGACGCCTTCGAGACTGCGGGCGTACGCGATCGATTTTTCGTGGAGATCCTCCGCGAGGCGCGACGGCACGGGATCCTTGCGGCCGTACGCCTCCCAGCCGCCGCGTAGACCACCGTAAACCTTCATCGCGAGGACGCCGGTACGGTGCTTTCGCGCAGTCGGGAGCACCTTCGACTCGAAGCCGTAAATGTGCTGATCGACGAAATTGAGAACGACCATCATCACGTCTACGGTGCCGGTCTCGAGCATGCGAACGTACTTCTTCGGATGCTCGTGTCCGGTGATCCCGATGAACCGCGTCTTGCCGGCCTTCTTCGCCTGCTCGAGGTATTTCCACGCGCCGTTTTTCTCGTCGAGAACGCGGTCGACGTCCTTGCCGCCGAGATCGTGGATGTGGAGGACGTCGACGTGGTCGACGCCGAGCGTGCGCAGCGACTCTTCGAAGGACTTCTTCGCCTCTTCGTAGGTGTTCGCCCAGGCCTTCGTCGCGAGGAAGGTCTTGTCCCGTCGTGTCTTGAGGACCCCGCGCAGAGCTTCCTCGGCCCGCCCGTAGATCCTCGCGGTATCGACGTAATTGATGCCCCGATCGATCGCGGCCGCACAAACTCCGGCGACTTGTTTCACGTCGGGTTTGTTGCCGTTTCGGTGTCCGAGGAGAGCGGTTCCGAGGCCGAGGAGGCTGACCTTCTCTCCGGTCCGGCCGAGGAGGACGCGGGGCACCGGCGGGGTCTCCTCGGCGCGCGCGAGACCGTGAGAGAGACCTGAAACCGCCGCGGCGGTTCCCGCAACCCAAGATCCACTTCGCCGGACGAAGTGCCGGCGGCTGAGCTCCGCGCTCGCGCCGTCGGAGCGCTCCCCTTCGGGAGTGGCCGGTGCGGGCGAGGGGGATGGGGTGGGGCCCGGGAGAGGCTTCGAGTCCTTGGCCATGCTGCTCCTCTTGGTCGAAGAGAGTGCGATCGCGAGACGTTCGCGAAGCGGGCGAAGCGCGGATCGCTCGGGATCCGGGCGCGCTCACTTGCCAGCCTACCAAACATTCGATTCGATGGGGACGACTCGAGTTCGTTCGGGTCGGTTCTCGGTTTCCGAGCAAAGATCCGTGCCGAATTCGCGACCGCTTTCCATATCGTTGCCGCTCGACCGCTGGGATCCTCGCCGGGGCGGAGCGGAGATCTACTTGGACGGCTTCGCTCGGGAGCTCTGCCGGCGCGGGCACCAGGTCACCGTGCTCTGTATGGAGAGCGGGGCGGAGGGTGAACCGCCTCCGGGACTCGTGATCGAGTGCCTCCCCGTGCGAGCGCGACAGCGGTGGCGGCGCGAGCTCGAGTTTGCTCGTCGTTCGGCGATCCGCCACCGAGAGAGCGGTCGTGATCTCCTCTTCGCCGTTCGACACCCCTACGAAGCCGACGTGTTTCAACCTCACGGTGGCTGCATCGTCGCCGCGAGGCGCGGGAAAAACGCCCATCGTTCGCGAATCGGCCGGTGGGCGTTCGATTTCGCCGGCCGCTGGCGACCTACCCAGAGGGTTCTTCGTCGTCTCGAGCGCGAGCTCTTTGCGCGCTCGCCGGAGGTCGTTCTCGTGGCGAATTCACGCAAGGTCGACGAGGAGTTTCGACGAACGTATCCGAATCTCTCCGTTGCGCGAAGGGTGATCCATCTGGGCGTCGATACGGAGCGCTTCCACGATCGTGACCGCTCGCATGCGAGGGCCGGACTCGAGAGCCGGATCGGGGAGCGACCCGAACGACTCGCGTGTTTCATCGCGCATCAGTTCGCGCCCAAGGGACTCGGAACGGCCGTTCGAGCTCTCGGGGCCTCGCCGGGATGGCGGCTCGCCGTAGCGGGACGCGGCGATCCGTCGCCGTTCCGGACTCTCGCGCGTCGACTCGGTGTCGCCGATCGCGTCCACTTCCTCGGGCCCGTCGACGAACCGCGCTCGCTGCTCGCCGCTGCGGACGCGCTCGTCCTTCCGACCCACTACGATGCCTGCGCGCTCGTCGTGCTCGAGTCGATGTCCTGCGGGACCCCGGTGGTGGCCTCGACGCTCAGTGGTTCGGGGGAGTTGCTCGAAGAGTTCGACGCCGGTTGCCTCATCTCACCGCCGGACGATGTCGCCGGCGTCGCGCGAGCGCTCCGGTCGATCGCCGAGGATTGGAATCGCTATCACACCCGGGCCCTCGCCTCGCGACCGCGGATCGCCTGGGCTCGCCACGTCGACGAGATGGAGCGTCTCCTCGTCGACGTCGCTAGTGAGCGCCAGCGGACGGTCTAACCGGCGGACAGCGCGTCGCCGGCGGTCTCCGGTCGCTCGAGGTATCGGTCCGCGCGCGATTCCGGCGTATGCCGGCTTCGAGAAGCGTCCGCGCGATCGCGGAGCCCGTCGACGGACGGACTTCGATTCCGGCGCCGAGCGACGGGAACCGAGCGCCGCTCGGGGGGTCAGTCTCCGCCGATCTCTTCGCGAAGGATTCCCTCCATGAGGTATCCCTCCGCCGTCTTGCGGGGCCCCGGGCTGCCGGACACGGCCCGGTACTCGGCCCTCGTTCGCCGCCGCCGGTAGGAAGCGTACATCTGGTCCGGCGTCGGATATCCGAAGAACGGCGGGCGCACCGGCGACTTGATCAGCTCACGCACCTCCTCCGGCGAAATGACGGTCATCTCGCGATCCTTCATGTACTCGCGAACCTCGCAGAGCTCCTCGTACGCGAGCCCGAAGAGGAACTCTTGAAAGGCCTGAGTTTCGTCCTGTGTGACTTTGTCGCGCGAGAAGTAGTTGAGGAACTGCGATTCGCAGTCCGCCTTCATCAGGGAGAACACTTCCGTGACTCCGATCAACGTGCCGAAGATCGCGCGGACGCGGCGTCGCGCCTTCCAGCTCGAGAGGAGAGCCTGGGGGAACTCGCCGACCGGCATCTTGAGTCGGTCCTTCCACATCGAAACGAGCCGAGTTGCCGCGACTCGCTTGAGTTCGATCGGATTGTGGGGGTTGGCGAGCACGGCCGAGAGCAACTCCTCGGCGAGGCGCGAGAAGACGGCGTCGCCGACGAGGTCGCCGAGCTCGGATGGTTGTCCCTCCTCGGGAGCCGGGAAAAGACGCTCGAGCGATTTCAGAAAGTTGATCTTCGCCTGGACGAACGCCCGCCCGAGGACCGCGCCGGTCGGGATCATGAAGTCCATGTCGGCTTCGTCCGTGCGGCAGAGCGATTCGATGAGCGTGCTGTTGTCGCGCTCGCGTCCGCCGAAGGTGGTTCGGGCATCGGCCGAGGGGTACTCGCGGATCGCTTCGGCCACCAGGGGGAGGCTCCGGCTGGCGTGGCGAAACGCCTCCTCGAGCTCCGCGCGAAGAGCCGGCTCGAGCCCCGCGCCGGATTCGTAGATCGCCTTTAGGCGCTCCGCTTCGGAGTCCGCGAGGCAATTCCAGAGTCCAGCCAGTTCGTCCCGCAAAATAGAGCTCTTCGTCTCGAAATCGATTCGCCCGCTTTCGCCGCGAGCGGGGCAGCGAAGCGCCGAGGCTACATCATGGAATTGACGAGGTGAAGGTCCGTCATGAGGTCCTTGATCGCCACGACGCCGATGATCTCGCCACTGTCGACGACGGGAGCGCGCGAAACGCGATTGTTCGCGAAGAGGCGCGCCACGTGCTTCACGCTCATCTCGGGAAGGCAGAAGATAATCGGCTTCGTCATGATCTCGTGAACCCGCACGTTGTTGACGCTGAGTCCACGCGCGACGACCTTGTAGCAAACATCCCGCATACTGAGGATGCCGAACGTGTCGCCGGGACTCTGCTTGTCGACGATGAGGCTCGAGATGCTGTGCTCGTTCATCTTGAGCACCGCCTGTTCGACCGTGGCCTCGCGGTCGATCCGGCGGACAACCTTGGACATCACATCGCGCGCCGTCGCCATGATTCGGTCCTCCCAGTCGTGGTCTAGCCGAAAGCTTGAATGGAATCCTCCGTGCGGGAGGAGTTCTTCGGTCAGATTTGGATCGCTTCGCCGGCCCAGTCGGCCGCCGCTTCCATGATCGATTCAGAAAGCGTGGGGTGAGAGTGAATGGAGTGGTGGAGGTCGTTCACCGTGAGCTCGGTCGCCTTGGCGACGGCGAGCTCGCCGATGAGCTCCGTGGCTTCGTGGCCGATCACGTGGGCGCCGAGGATTTCTCCGAACTTGGCGTCCCCGATGATCTTGACGAAGCCTTCGGTGTCGCCGACCGCGACCGACTTTCCGTTCGCAGCGAACGGAAAGCGGCCGACGCGCACATCGTGCCCCTGCTCGACCGCCTCTTCCTCCGTGAGGCCGACGCTTCCCACCTGCGGCTGGCAGTAGATGCACGCGGGGATATTCGAGTAGTCGATCGGCTCGGGGTCACGCCCGGCGATCGTCCCCACGGCGACGAGCCCTTCGGCGCTCGCGACGTGCGCCAAGGCCGGCGGCCCGGCGACGTCTCCGATCGCGAACACACTGCCAGCGGAGGTTCGGTAGTGATCGTCCACTTCGATGAATCCACGTTCGACCTTGACGCCGATCTCCTCGAGGCCGATTCCCTCGACATTTCCGCGAACGCCGACCGCCATCAGCGTGGTCTCGGACTCGACGGTGAACTGGGTATTGTCCTTCTCGAACGTCGTGACCGTGCCCTCGTCGCTCGTCTCGACCGAAAGAACTCGGCTCGAGGTGTGAATCTTCATTCCCTGTTTCTTGAAGGCTCTCGTGAGAGTGGCGCAGATGTCCTGGTCGCCACTCGGGAGCAGGCGGTCGAGGTACTCGACAATCGTCACTTCGGTTCCGAACGCACGATAGAAGTAGGCGAACTCGAGGCCGATCGCGCCCGCGCCGATGATCGTCATGCTCGCGGGCCGGCGCTCGAGGGTCATCGCCTCCTTGCTCGAGATTACGCCGCGACCGTCGATCTCCACTCCGGGAATCGTACTCGGCCGCGCGCCGGTCGCGATGATCGAGTGCTTCGTCGACAGCTCTCGCGTCGCGTCGCCTTCGCCCGCGACGGCGATTCGGTTCGGAGTGACGAAGCGGCCGTGGCCGGTGACGATCGTGATCTTGTTCTTCTTCATCAGATGGGCGACGCCCTTCGAGAGCTTGCCCGCGGCGCCACGACTCCGAGCGATGACGCGCGACCAATCGACCGCGACCTCGCCGATGTCGAAACCCCAGTCGCCCGAGGATTTGAGGAGCTCGTAGTTCTCGGCGTTCTTGAGCAGAGCTTTCGTCGGGATGCAGCCCCAGTTGAGGCAGACGCCGCCGAGCTCGGCGCGCTCGACGATCGCGACGTTCATTCCGAGCTGGGCGGCGCGGATCGCCGCTACGTACCCTCCGGGACCGGAGCCGAGCACGGTCAAGTCGTAGGAGTCGGACATCGATGGAAATCCTCAAGGAATGAAGAGCGAAACGGCTTGGGGCAGCGGTGCGTCGTGGGACTCGTGCGCTCGGCGGGCGGGGCCATCCGATTCCGTGGTCGACATGCTCCGACACTCCGGTGGTCCCTCGCGTTCACGCGATCGACGGCGGGTCGCGGCGGGACTCGCCGTCAGAGTGCGAGTGAAACGGGATTCTCCAGGATCGATTTGAGGTCGCGCATGAAATGCGCTGCCTGCGCGCCGTCAACCACGCGGTGATCGCAGCTGACCGTACACTCCATCACCGAACCGGGGACCACCTTCCCGTCGTCGACGACGGGAACGTCGCGAATCGCACTGACAGCGAGAATGCAGGTCTGTGGCGGATTAACGATCGCCGTGAAGTGTTTGACGCCGAACATCCCGAGGTTGCTGATCGTGAACGAGCCGCCCTGATACTCCTCCGGCTTCAGCTTTCTCTCTTTCGCCCGTTGAGCGAGCTCGCGGATCTCCTGGGAGAGCCGCGCGAGCCCCTTCAGATGGCACCCGCGCACGACCGGTGTGAGGAGTCCCTCGGGAAGCGCGACGGCGATGCCGATGTCGATCGACTTGTAGTAGTGAATCTTGTCGCCGGCCCACGATGAATTGAGCGTCGGGTGACGGGTGAGCGCGAGCGCGGTGGCCTTGACGACGAAGTCGTTGAAGCTCACCTTCACGCCCTCCATGCCGTTGACGTGCTCGCGCGCCCGGATCGCGTTGCGCATGTCGATCTGCATCGTGAGATAGAAATGCGGCGCGACCTGCATGCTGTGAGTGAGCCGCTCGGCGATGACCTTCCGCATGGAGGTGACCGGAACGGACTCGAAGGACTGCTCGGGAACCGCATCGAGACCGACAGGCTGGAACGGCGGGGGAGCGGTGCTCGCGAACGCGTTCGAGGCGGCCACGGCGTCGGCTCGCCGTCGAGCGAGGGCTTGCTCGACGTCTCGCTTGACGATGCGCCCTTCGGGGCCCGTCCCGGGGACTTCGGCCGGACCGAGTCCGTATTCCGCCATCATGCGAAGCGCGAGCGGGGAGGCGAGAACTCGACCGCCCGCGGGTGGCGGGGGTGGGCCTGGAGCAGCCGGCGGAGCGGGAGCAGGCGCCGGCTCTTGCGTCTGCGATGGCGCGGCCGGCGCGGGAGCGCGTGGCTCCTCCGCACGGGGAGCGCTCTCCTCCTTCGTGCCGTTCGTGGAGCTCGGTGACTTCAGGCCGGCGAGCGCCGCCTCGATGTCCTCGTCTGCCTCTTCCGTGACGACGGCGATCGCCGCTCCGACGGGACAGGCCTCGCCCGGTGCGACGAGCAGCTTTCGGAGAAAGCCCGCGTCGTAGACTTCGAGCTCCATGTTCGCCTTGTCGCTCTCGACCTCGGCGAGAATCTCACCGGGCTCTAGCTCATCGCCTTCGCTCTTCAGCCACGAGAGGATCTTCCCTTCCGTCATCGTGTCGCTGAGCTTCGGCATCTCGATGATGATCGCCACGCAAACTCTCCGCTAGTTCTTGGCTCGCTCTCGAGTCCCCGCGACGGCCGCTCTCGCGAGCCGGTCGAGTTCAGTCGAGATACATGACCTTCTTGACTGCCGCGATGCAGCGCTCCACGCTCGGAAGCACGGTCTTTTCGAGCGAGTGCGCGTAGGGCATCGGAACATCGAGCGATGTGACTCGCTCCACCGGCGCATCCAGGAATCCGAAGCACGCGCGGTAGATGCGGTCCGCGATCTCCGCCCCAACACCGCAGAACCGGTAGTCCTCCTCGAGAACGACGACCCGATTCGTCTTCTTGACGGAGCGGTGAATCATCTCTTCATCGAGCGGCTTGATCGTCCGCGGGTCGATGATCTCCACATCGATCCCCTGATCCGAGAGCTCGTCCGCCACCTTGACCGCGAGATCTACCATCTTCGACCAGGCGATGAGGGTCACGTCGCGACCGGGTCGGCGGATGTGGCCCTGTCCGAGGGGAATCACGTACTCGCCATCTGGGACCTCCCCCTTATCGCCGTACGTCATCTCGCTTTCGAGAAAGATCACGGGATCGTCGTCGCGGATCGCGGACTTGAGGAGTCCCTTTGCGTCCTGCGCGGTCGAGTACGTCACGACTTTCAGGCCCGGAAAATGGGCGTAGACCGACTCGAAGGACTGGGAGTGCGTTGCCGCGAGCATGTGCGCGGCGCCGTTCGGGCCGCGGAAGACGATCGGGACGTGAAACTGACCGCCCGACATCATCGACATCTTCGCGGAGTTGTTGACGATCTGGTCGAACGCCTGAGTCGCGAAATTGAACGTCATCATCTCGATGATGGGGCGAAGCCCGACCATCGCCGATCCGATCCCGACGCCGGCGAAACCACACTCCGTGATCGGCGTGTCGATGACTCGGTTTTCGCCGAAGCGCTCGAGGAGCCCTTGGCTCACCTTGTACGCGCCGTTGTAGAACGCGACCTCTTCCCCCATGAGGAAAACGTTTGGATCGCGTTCCATCTCTTCCGCCATCGCCTGATTGAGGGCTTCGCGGATCTGCAGTGTAGCCATTTCGCTCTCGCTCGGTTCGTCGAAGCATCGGACGGCATCGCGCTCGCGCGTGAACTCGTTCGCGCTGGTTCGCGACCCCGATCGCCGTGGTGGATCAGCGTCGTCCGACGTACGGGTCGTTCTTGTAGACGAAGTCGTACACGTCGTCGGGGTTCGGCTCCGGACTCTCCAAGGCGGCCTCCATCGCCGCCTTGATCTCGGCGGTGACTTCCTTGTCCAGAGCTTTCACTTCCGTTTCCGACAGGACGCCGCGCTCTTGGATGAGCGCGGATAGATTCGTGATCGGATCACGCTTTCGGTGGTCGTCCACCTCGTCCTTGGTGCGGTAATGGGAGTGAATGGGATCGGACATCGAGTGCCCGCGAAATCGGTAGGTCCGGATCTCGAGAAAGGCTGGATGTCCCTCACGCGCGCGGTCGACCGCCTTCTTGACGCCGTCGTACACCTCGAGCACATCCATGCCGTCGAGGCAGGCGTTGTCCATGTCGTAGCCGGCGGCTTTCTTGTGGAGATCGTAGACGGAGCTCGCCCGCTCGACCGGCGTCCCCATCCCGTAGCGGTTGTTCTCGCAGATATAGACGATCGGAAGTCCCCACAGAGCCGCGAGGTTGAGCGACTCATGGAAGGCGCCGTTGTTGACCGCACCCTCGCCGAAGAGGCAGAGGACGACGTTCTTTTCGGCGCGGTACTTCGCCGCGAAAGCTACGCCCGTCCCGATCGGGATATGACCTCCGACGATCGCGTGCCCGCCGAGGAAGTTCTTCTCTTTGCTGAAGAAGTGCATCGAGCCGCCTCGCCCCTTCGAGCAGCCGTCGACCCGGCCGAAGAGCTCGGCGAAGCAAGGCATCGCGTCGATCCCCGCCGCGAGGGCGAGTCCGTGGTCTCGGTAGGTCGTGAGCGAGGCGTCGCCCGGCTTGAGGGCCGCCAGGGCGCCGACCGCGACGGCTTCCTGGCCGATATAGAGGTGGCAGAATCCACCGATCTTCCCCTGGCCGTACGCCTGTGCCGCTCGCTCCTCCAGCCGGCGAATCCGGAGCATCTCGCGGAGAAACTCGATCAGCTTCTCTTTCGAGACGGGGAGGGATTTAGCCTTCTGCGCTTTCTGCGCCTTCTGCTTGCTCAACGTCTTCACCGGGGGGGCCATCGGGGCGTTTTCCTAGTGCGGAGAAACAGCGCGGAAAACTCGTCGCGAGTTTCCGTAAGCCTTGGAGCATAACGACTTGCCGCTTCGCCCGCAAGGTGCTGAGAGAGCGCCGGCGATCGAGCTCGGAAGTGCGGTGGCGAGGGCTCGAGGGCTCCGTAAGCCTTTTCTTTTAGGTTGTTTATGATCGCGACGGTGAGTCGGAGTTCGCCGGGCGTTCCGCGCCCTTGAGCTCAGACCGCCGGCGACGAGAACCGAGCACGAAATAGCCGATCCCCATGAGGAGGAGGGGGATCACGACCGCAGCCATCGCGAGGTAGGGGTACCACATCGGAGCACGTCACCTGATTTGGTCGCCGGGACACCGATCGAGGCCCGCCAAGATGCCACGGCTCGGCGGGAGCGCAAGGGTCCGGTCACGTCATCGGGCCGAGTCGGCGGAGGGTATACTCTCTCAGCCCGTCCCTCGAGAAACCTCCGATATGCGTACTCGCCCCCAGAGATTCCCTGTCGTCCCGGCTTTCCTCGCGCTCTTGTGCGCGCTCGAGTTCTCGGCGGCGAAGCTCGTCGCGGATACGTCCGCCGAGGCGCAGCCGCGGAACATCATCCTCATGATCGGCGACGGGATGGGACTGCCGCAGATCACCTCGGGCCGGTTTCAAAAGGGCGCTCTCGCTCTCGATGACATGCCGGTCGTCGGATTTTCCGAGACGCAGAGTCTCGAGGATTTCGTGACCGACTCCGCGGCGGGCGCGACCGCCCTCGCGAGTGGGTTCCGGGTGAAGAACGGAGCGATCGCGCAGCACCCCGACGGATCTCCGACGAAAACGCTCTTCGAGTACGCGCACGAGCGCGGCAAGTGGACCGGCATCGTGGCGACTAGCCGCATCACTCACGCGACGCCGGCCTGCATGGTGACTCACGTCGCATCGCGGAACGATGAGTTCGAGATCGCCGCTCAGATCGCAGCGAGCGGGACGCACGTCATCCTCGGCGGGGGATGGGACAAGTTTCTTCCGTTTCCGCACCGGCGACTCGACGCTCCGCGCGGGAACCCGAGGGCGACGGAGGTCCTCACGCGAGCGACGAGTGCGTTAGGCCGCAAAGTCGCCGCCGCGCCGCCGGCCGGATTCGTTCACGACGGAGTGCCCTACGGCGCGCGACCCGACGGCCGCCACCTCGTCGCGGAAATGGTCGAGCGCGGCTACACCTTCGTTCGCAGCGCCCCCGAGCTCGCGGTCGCGGTCGGGCGCGGCCCGAATAAGATCATCGGTCTCTTCGACGGCGAGGCGATGCCCAAGGTGACCGAGGGACGCAGTCCCGGTCTCCAGGCGATGGCGATCGCCGCGCTGAGAACTCTGTCGCAATCGCCCGGCGGCTTCGTGCTCATGATCGAGGGATCACAGATCGACTGGGGCGGCCACGACAACGATCCGGGCTACGTCGTGCAGGAAATGGCGGACTTCGACAACACTCTCGAGTCCGTGCAGCGATTCCTCGAGAAGGCCGGAATCGCCGATGAGACTCTGATCGTTCTCACTTCGGACCACGAAACGGGAGGCCTCACCCTCACGAGGGACGAGAACTCGTCACTCGGTTGCACGCCGAAGTTCTCGACCGATTCTCACACGGGAGCCCCGGTTCCCGTCTTCTCGACCGGACCGGGATCGCGGCGCTTTCACGGCGTCCAGGATCACGCCTCGATCGGGAGAAAACTGATCCGAATCCTCGCGGGCGACGAAGTCGAGTTTCAGTATCCGATCACACACCGCCATCCCGACGGTGAGTCGACGAGCTCGCTATGATGTGAGCGGGAGATCCACCCGTGGGAGCACGGCGCAGTAGCCAAAGCGCCTGCCCGCTGCCTGCGCTCGTCCGAGGAACTCGAACCGTTTCCTAAGCGGACGTCGGTCGCCAGCGACCGCACGCGAGCGTTCCGGCGCGGAGCAGCACGGCACCGACGACGATCGACGCGAGGAATGCGAGGTGATCGGCGCTCGAACGTTCGTGAGGCACGGGGAGACGAGTGGAGCGAAACGCCGACTCGGCGTAGCGGTCGGCGTCGCGTCCCGGGGCGGAGACGGCGATGACGTAGGTCTGTTCCGCGCTGAGGACGAGAACGTTCTGGGCGTAGGCGAATCCGCGCTCGTCCACCCACTCGAGGTGGGCGCGGTACGCCGGCCGGCCGGCGTACTCGTCATAGGAGAACTGATCTAGATCGGGACCGAGATCACCCCCGAGCCTCGACTCGAGAGAATGGTGGGTGAGAGCCGCGTGCGCGCGAGAAAGGGCGGTCGCGCGGGGGAGAACGCCGACGACGAGATCCGCACGGCCGTCGGGGCTCGTCCAGCGGCGAACCGTGCTCTCGCCACGGGCGGGCGACCTCGATTCCCAGCCGTCGGGGACGGATACGGTGAGCTCTTCGAGGGTTATGTCACGCGCTTCGACCGTCGTCGTGACGACGAGGGCTGTCACGAGGGCGATCGCTGTGCGGGCGAGGAAACTTCCGCGAGCAGGATTACGGGTTCGCTTCGAAGCGGTCATCGATTTCTCGGTCCTCGAACGCCGGTCGTTATGCGGAACGGTTGGGCCGCCGGAGGCCCCAAAACGTTCGCAACCTCCAGGAAAGTATTCCCTGGGGGCCGAGAACCGGCAAACGGTCCCGAAATCCGCCGCGGTTATCGGCGCCCGAACGACGCAAGTTCCGATCTCGCCGCATTCAGCGCAAGCTTGCTCGCCGCGCGTTTTCGGATGTTGCCGCTGATTCCGACCGAGAAGTCCTCGCCTGCGTCGAACCCCCGCTTCGAGCGAGAGTCTGAGGCGCTGAGTTCGAGGCGGGTCGGAGGCCGCCGCGCGGGCCGTCGGGTGCGTTCAATCTCCGACTAAGTCGGTTAGGGATTCGAGCCAGCTTCGCTTCTTGGGTTTCTCTCTCCGTTGCTCGTAGCGCCCTTCGTCGCGGGCTCTCCATGTCGAATCGTCGTCGAAGTCGCTGCGAGCGCGCGCGACGAGTCGCTCGAGTTCGCCGCGATCGAGCCACAGTCCGCGGCACTCGGGGCAAACGTCGACGGTCACACCGTCGCGATCCCTTTCGAAGCGCTCTGCTGTGCAGCCTCGTGGACAGTTCATGGAAAACTCCTTTCCTTGTGAGCGGATTCCTCTAGGTGTGGTTCGGCGCCGCCGAGGCGGCCTGTGTCATGTACGGACCTCCGCGTGTTCCGCGTGTGGCCGGACGGTTCGATCCGTCGCTTCATCGTCTCGGGCGAGAAGGCGCTTGACGAGCAGGATGAAGAGCCCGGTGAGAGAGATATTGAGCGCGAGGGACAGGAGCGCGACGGTGAGGATCGGCCCTCCGATTCCGTAGGAGAGGGAGACGATCAGAACTCCAGCGCCCACCTCCCCGCGAGGCCACATGGCGACGCATACGGCGAGTCGCTCTTTGAGAGTGGCTTCCTTGCGGTAGCAGAAGAGCGGAAACATCTTGCCGAGATTCGAGAGCACCGTGACTGCGATGACGTGCAGCGCGATCGTTCCCCAGCCCAGCATCGGTTGAGAGCCGCTGAGAGTCTCGGCCGAGCCTGCTCCTGCGCTCAGAATCGCAGGCATGGACAGACCGACGAGCACCATGAACACCGCCGATATGATCGTCGAGACTCGCTGCTCCGACTCGCTCTCTGGTCCCTCGAGATGTCCTTCTCGAGCGTCGTCGGAATGAGGAGCATGCCCCGGTGGACGCGCCATCACACAGCCGAGCACGAAGGCGGGAAGGAGCACTTCGATGTGGATCGGGAGAGTGTCATCGAAGAGCTTGCTCCCGTGGTAAATGATCTCGGAGATCACCGTGATCACCCCGGAGTAGCCCAGCACCCACGGCCACGTAATCGGAATCCGGATTCGGTGCAGGTACTTCCAACCGAGCAGAAGGAGCACGGCCATGAACACCACGATGCCGCCGAGCTGCCAGGCGAGCCCGACCATGAGCATCTTGAGCGGGATCATGAGGAGAACGGTGTCGAGATCGTCGAAGATCGCGAGGATCCGCGTCTTTCGAAACATCCACGTCGCACTCAGACCCGCTGCGGCCAGCATCGAGAAGAGCACTCCGGCGGAGGTCGGGGCGGCGAACCGGCCGCTGAGGAGAGTTTCCTTCCACGCGTCGAAGGACTCGTACGAGCCCGCGGGAAGCATGACAAACAGGAAGTAGAGCGTGACGAAGATCCACGGAAATGCCGCGGCCGTCATGGCGACTACGTAGTCCCAGCCGTACTGCCGGAGGTTTTTCTTATCGACGTCGAACTCGTAGCCGACGTGGATCATGATGAACGCGAGCATCCACATCGTGAGCGCAGTCAGCACGTGCTTGATCGGGCCGAGGTGCTCGTCCCCGACGAGGAGCGGTAGGATCTGCGAGCCCGCGAGACCGAGAAGCAGTAGTACGGAAAATGCCGCGACCTTTTTCACGAGATTCCTCCGTCGTCGTTCTCGGCCGGTCCCGAGCCCGTATCGGTCCTCACGATCTTCCCCGGCTCGATGCTGCGGACAGCGCCACGGACTCGCGCGAGCGCCTTCGAGATGGTTTTTCCGAGGAGGATTCGGTCCTGGTCCGCGTTTGCTGCGGAAATGGTTTCGAATCGGTTCATGGCTTTCCTTCCCATCGAATTCTGTTCTCAGGGAAGGGTAGGCGTTCGGGGACAGTTCGACAAATACGTATTATCGAGTTGAAGCATAGAGAAAACCGAACTACGATCTCGACATGGAATGGCTCAACTATCACCACCTGCTCTATTTCTGGGTTGTTTCCCGAGAGGGGAGCATCGTCAAAGCGACGGAGAAGCTCCGCGTCGCTCAGCCGACGATCAGCGGTCAGATTCGCGAGCTGGAGAACGCTCTCGGAGAGAAGCTCTTCGAGCGCGTCGGACGGAGCTTAGCGCTCACCGAGACCGGTCGGGTCGTCCAGCGATACGCGGACGAGATCTTTGGTCTCGGCCAGGAAATGCTCCAGACGCTCAAAGGCCAGAGTCCGACGGGCAGGCAGCTCCGTGTGACCATCGGCATCGCGGACGTCGTCCCCAAGCTCATCGCGCATCACTTGATCGAGGCGGTTCTCGCGCTCCCGGAGGATGTGCAAGTCACTTGTCTCGAGGGGAAGCCCGAAGGACTTCTCGCGGAGCTCGCGCGGCACAATCTCGATGTCGTGATCTCCGACTCGCCGATTCCGCCGACCGTACGGGTGCGCGCGTTCAATCATGTACTCGGTGAGAGCGCCGTCACTCTGTGCGGCGTGAGAGAGCTCGCCAGAAAGTACCGGAGGGGATTTCCGCGATCCCTGAACGAAGCGCCTCTCTTGCTGCCGACCGCGAACGCCGTCTTGCGCCGGGATGTCGAGGACTGGCTCGAGTCCGAGGGGATCACGCCGACGATACGAGGCGAGTTCGACGACAGCGCGCTGATCAAGGTTGTCGGTCAGAGTGGAGCTGGGCTCTTTTTCGTGCCGTCCATCCTCGAGCGCGAGGTCAAGAAGCGTTACGGAGTCGAAAAGGTTGGGACGGTCGAATCCATCCGTGAGCGCTTTTACGCGATCTCTGTCGAGCGCCGGTTCAAGAACCCCGCGGTCATCGCCCTTTCGGAAAAGGCGAAGACTCTGCTTCTAACGGACTGATCGGCGCGCTGCCGAGTGGAACCTTCCCGACTCGACTCGGCAGCACGCGCGTGAGGGTCGCAACCCGCGGGAGTTACCCGGTGCGGTCGGGAACATATGCCGCGAGCCCGATGGTGGAATTGCGCGGAGCAGTCCTACCGGATCTCGGATCGACCTGCCCGCGGGCGCGACGAACGAGTGGGGAACCCGCAGTCGTCCACTCGCTACACTCCGATCGGCTGGAGCCCTCTCAAGCCGGCGCTGATTCGTCGGGCCCTAAATTTCCCGAGTTGTCGTGAGACCGCGCGCTTCGCTCGCTCAGCCGCAAAGTCGATCGCCTCGCGGGCACTCGCGGCGATGCCGGAGATCGCGATGGGATCGCCTCGCCGCAGAGTGATGACGAGACGGACGTATTTGTCGACTCCGCCGCGCGGACCGTTGACGTCATCGAGAGTCAGCGCGACGCGGAGCACTCGATTGGCGAAACGTCCGACGGCGAACCGCAGTTGCCTTTGAGCGTATTCTCGGTCGCTGGGGGTGAGGACGCTGCGGCGACTGGTGAGGACGAGTTCCATGTCATTTCCTCCTTTGGCGTGACTAGGTCTGTCTTTCACTTCGAGCATCGGGCGGAAACGACAAATCGTCCATTACGAAAGGTCGAGGCGTTCGTTCGGAAAAACCGAGCTTTGTGCGAAGCCGGAATCGGTTGGCGAGACGGAACCCGTCGTGCGGAGAGATGGCGGCTCACCGTGAGCCCCCGCGCA
Source organism: Planctomycetota bacterium (assembly GCA_965223845.1). GTDB lineage: Bacteria > Planctomycetota > UBA8108 > UBA8108 > SXIK01 > CBDCXR01. Next base: position 1,752,941 of record CBDCXR010000004.1, read on the forward strand.
CGGTCTTCAACGCTCACGGGGCACCGGGAAGTGCAGCCGTCTCGGCTGGCTCCGGCGGCGAGGGGGAGTCAGCGCGTGCCCGGTACAAGTCGGGACATCGGCACCGTGAAGAAGAGCGGCGTATACTCCGCGAAGCGTCCTTCGGCTCGAGGTGTCGAAGCCGCGCGGTAGTTCCCGCGCACGGAGTCGGGATCGTTGACGATCCAAACCATTTCGGTCTTACGATCAACTGCGATGGCCTCCGGCGACACCCAGAGAATCTCGCGTCCGTCCGGTGTGCGGAGCTCGAGATCGACGACCGCCGGTACGTCCTCGGGACGGGCGGGATCGATCACGAGAACGCGTTCCTGATCGCGCGCGAGGGCGAGGAGGACGCTGGTGTCGCCTCGATCGGCGAACGCGAGGCCGTTCAGATTGAGCCGGGCGTTCGGCTTCTCCGCGCGAGGCGGAACGCGAACGAACGGGACGGGAACATCCTCCCACTCCGAATCGCCCAGGAGTTCTCCAGTTTCGAGCGCTCGACGGAGCAGCCGAGGTCGCTCGTCGCGAGCGCGCTCGAATGCGATGTAGAGCCACCGTCCATCGGGAGACGCGACGATGCCTTCGCAGCGAAAGTTCGTGTCACCACGCCACGGCTCGACGCCAGCGGGCAGACGAATCGGAGTCAGAGTCTCGATCTCGAACTCTCCGCCGCTCGTCCGCTGGATCGTGGCCACCCACGGGATCTTGTCCTCGGTCACCGCGAAGAAGCGATTCGGACGCGAGGGGTGGTGGCAAAGGCCTTCGAAATCGTGATTCGGAATCGCTTTGTAGCGTCGACCATCCTCGGCCGCGGCGAGATCGGCGGAGAGGCGAAGGCGAACCGGCGCATCCGACCAGCGTGCGGTTCGCGGGTCGATGCGCACGATATGGCCCGGATACGCGCTCCGCTGGTCGCCGATACACCAGAGCTCTCCCTTCGAGTAGGTGAGTCCCGACGGCTGATGGCCGCGCGTGAACGACCCGGGCAAGGTCGGCTCGCCGCGCTGGTCGAGAAGCCAACGACCCTCGAGGCGAACTCGTACGATCGGAGGCCGGTCCGGGGCGGCGCTCGAACGCACGGAGCCCACGAGCAGCGCCGCTGCAAGAAGAGTGATCGAGCTGCGAAGGGCTAGGGGCATACGGTGACTTCAGGCTGGCGGAGAAGGCGCGCTCTTCCCATCATACCTGGCTTATCCGCAATGTGGAGGACGACGCGAATGACCGAGTCACCGAACGATCTCGACTACCGCCCCGAACTTCCCAAGGACCGCAGCGTCGGAATCGGCTGCATCGGCGCCGGCTTCATCATGGCGGACTGCCATCTTGTCGCCTACCGAAACGCCGGGTTTCGGCCGGTCGCCATTCAGAGTCGATCGCGCTCGCGCGCAGAGGAAGTCGCGGCCCGACATGGCATCGATCGCGTGCACTCGGATTGGCGCTCCGTCGTCGACGACCCGGGCGTCGAAGTGATCGATCTCGCCGTACCGCCACATGCGCAGCCCGAGATGATCGAATCGATCGCGTCGCGCCCGAACGGAGTCCGTGGAATCCTCGCGCAAAAGCCGCTCGCTCTCGACTACGTGACGGCCGAGCGTCTCGTCCGCGTGTGCGCTGATGCCGGAGTTGTTCTGAGCGTCAATCAGAACATGCGCTACGACCAATCGATCCGTGCGCTTCGCGATGTCCTCGCCCGCGGACTCCTCGGCGAGCCCGTTCTTGCGACGATCGACATGCGCGCGATCCCGCACTGGATGGACTGGGTGAAGGCCTACGGAAAGCTCTCGTACTACGTGATGAGCATCCACCACCTCGACGCCTTCCGCTTCTTGTTCGGCTCTCCCGAGCGTGTTCTCGCGAGCTGCCGCCCGGACCCGCGTACGGAGTTCCAGCATCGCGACGGAATCACGCTCTACATCCTCGAGTACGCGAGCGGTCTTCGGTGCCTCGGGCTCGACGACGTTTGGGCCGGACCGGCGCGGGAGGGCGCCGCGGCGGACATCTCCATTCGCTGGCGCGTCGAAGGGACCGAGGGACTCGCGACGGGGACGATCGGCTGGCCCAGCTATCCGGAGCGAACGCCGAGCACGCTTCGGTACTCGACGCGGGCGAGCGGCAGCGAGTGGATCGAGCCGACCTGGGACGAGGTCTGGTTTCCCGACGCGTTCGTCGGGACGATGGCTCAGCTCCTCGTCGCCCTCGAACGAGGCGAGACGCCGGAGATCAGCGCCGAGGACAATCTCGAGACGCTCGCTCTGGTCGAGGCATGCTACCGAGGAGCGACCGAGGGGCGAGTGATCTCCCCGGCCGAAGTTCGCGCGGGAGCGTAGTTCCCACGAATCGCCCTCCTCATTTGCAATCCCGCGACGGCGCTGCACAATGTGCCTCGTCGTGAGAGTCTGTTCGCGAAAGGTAGAGGAGGAGGAGATCAGTCGTGGCCAAACGCGCCGGGTGGGATGAGTACTTCATGCGAATCGCGGTCGAGGTCGCGAGCCGCGCGACTTGCGACCGAAAGCACGTCGGCGCGGTCATCGTTCGCGAGAAAAACATTCTCTCGACGGGATACAACGGCTCCATCGTCGGTATGCCGCACTGCGACGATGTCGGCCACATGATGGAGAACGGTCACTGCGTCGGTACCGTGCACGCTGAAGCGAATGCGATCCTTCAAGCGGCGAAGCACGGCGTGAGCATCCACGGGGCGTCGATCTACACGACGGCGAGTCCCTGTTGGAACTGCTTCAAGCTGATCGCCAACGCCGGAATGAACCGGATTTTCTTCGGCGAGTTCTACCGCGACGAGCGTATCTTCGAGATCGCACAGAGGGTGGGGATCGAGCTCGTCGACCTGTCGCGAATCGTGAAGCTCGAACCGAGCTCGACGGGACGCTGACATTGAAGGAACCGGCCGTCCGCCTCAATACGTTCGGCCGATGAATCGGAGCACGCCCGTGGTCTGAGTCCATCCAGACCACGGCCGTGCTCGCGAGGGGTCCCGGCCACGGACGAGCTACGATTCGCGGACTACCGACAGCCGGGATTCGCCGCGCAGTTGAGCTCTTCGAGGACGTCGAAGCAGCCCGCGCCCTGGGACGGCGCGCTTCCGTCGCCAAAGAGGAACATGGCGAGGTGGACGGCGTCGCCGGTGTTGACCTCGCCGTCGCCACTGACGTCGAGGATCGCTGCGTTGCCGTCCGACCCGATCTCACCGGCGCACGGGAGCGCTCCGTTTTGCGAGCCGAGGAGCAGGAATCCGGGAAAGAGGTTCTTGACGTAACAGACCACGTCTTCGATCCCGCGACTCCCGTCTCCGCTGCAGTCTCCCGCTACCGCGGGGACGGCCGGTGGGGGTTCGTTCCCGAAGCCGAACGTCGCGGCGTTCCGAATCTCGGTGGGGGAGAGAGCGTCTTGGAGAATCAGGACGTCGTCGATGATCCCGACGAGGTTCTCGTTGACGATGCCTCCGAGGTCCTCACCGATGCGGAGAGGAAACTCTCCCAAATCGATCGCGCCGCCGCCACCCGTCGTCGTCTCGACGGGTTCTCCGTCGAGGTAGATCGTGAGGTCACCCATATTGTACGTCGCCGCGAGATGGTGATCCTCGTTCACGCTGAATCCACTCGAATGCGTGAGGGCGGTCCCATCCGGAAGAATGACGCGGATCCCGATGCTCTCGACCGACGCATTCGGATCGAAATCGAAGATCAGGCGCCCGGCCGGGCTCCCGGTGCCGGCGAACGTACTGAAGAGCCGCGTCAGGCCGCCGCCGGCGAATCCACCGCCGGGGACGTTGACGACGGCGGCGAGCGTAAAGGAGTCGCCGAGGTTCCCGATGGGGCCGACGTCGATCACGCTGAACGGGACGTCGGGGGCGACGTCGTCGAGAATCGCGGAGCCTACGCCGCGCGCGGCGTTGGCCGAGTTCGGGTCGAGGGCGACGTTGTTGAGGAACACCGCGTCTTGGGCCCCGTCGTTCACGAGTCGATCGCCCATGTCGCCTTCGAAGTCGTAGTAGATCGAAAGCGCCTGATTGTCGGGAATCGCTGAGCTCACTCCATCTTCGGCGATCTCAGCGATCGTCGCCGCGTCGAGCGCGCGGCCGAGGACGAGGAGCTCATCGACATTGCCTCGGAACTGCTCGTTCGCGGAGCCGCCCAGGTCGTGCGGGTCTTCGCCGAACTCGAGATCGCGGGCCATCGAGATCGCTCCGGCCCCGACGTTTCCCATCGCGACTTCACTCCCGTCGAAGTAGATCGCGACGTCGCCGCCGTCAAACGTGACCGCGACGTGGTGATATCCGGGGTCGGTGATTCCGGCCGGTGGAGAGGCCGTCTGGACGACGGTGTTGTTCAGAATCGCGCGGATCCCCGGGATCACTCCGCCACTCGGATCGAAATCGATCAGCATCCGCTCGGTCCCGACGGGCCCGCTTCCGCCGTAGTTCGAAAAGAGGCGGGTGAAGCTGTCGTTCTCGAAGCTCACCTCGGCTGCGAGGGTGAACGAGCGCCCGAGATCGGCGGATCCCGGAATCAGAATCGAGCTGAACAGCCGCTCGGGTTCCGGGTCGCCGAGAACGGCGGACTGCGTCCCGAACGCAGCGTTCGCGGAATTAGGGTCGACCGCTACGTTGTTGTGCGCGATTCCATCGTTTGCGGGATCCCCGAACTGATTGGTGATCGTCCCGCCTGAGTCCGGCGGCTCGAAGTTGTAGAAGATCGCGGGTTCCGCGCCGCCCGGCGTAAACGCTACGCCGTTCTCGGCGAGATTCGCGATGGCGGCCGCATTGAGGACGCGACCGAGGACGAGTACCTCGTCGACATTGCCGCGGAACTGTTCATTCGCCGAGCCACCACCGTCGTGCGGATCCTCGCCGAATTCGAGGTCGGCGCTCATCGAGACCGGACCGCTGCCGACGTTTCCGGCCGCGACCTCGCTCCCGTCGAAGTAGATCGCGACGTCGCCGTCATCGTACGTGAGCGCGATATGGTGATACCCGGGATCCGTGATCCCGGCGGGAGGAGAAGCGGTCTGGACGACGGTGTTGTTCACGATCGCCCGGATCCCGGGAATCACTCCGCCGCTCGGATCGAAATCGATCAACATCCGGTCGGTTGCGACGGGTCCCGTACCCCGAAAGCTCGAGAAGAGCCGCGTGAATCCGGTGTTGTCGTAGTCGACATGGGCCGCGACGGTGAACGCGCTCCCGAGCTCACTCGAACCCTGGAGTTGAATCGTGCTGAAGAGGCGGGACTCGGCCGGAGGATCGGGCGGCGAGAAACGCGCCGCGCTCGCGCCGAAGGGGACCTGCTCGCCTTGCACTTCGACGTTATTGAAGATCGTTCCGTTTTGGGCCCCGTCGGCGTCGAGCTTGTCGGTGACAATCATTCCAACGTCCTCTTCGAAGTCGAAGAAAACGTCCGCACGGGGCGGCGCAGAAGTGACGCCGAGTAGCAGCACCACGATCGAGCTCAAGATCAATCGCATGATTCCCTCCTAGCTTGTTCCCGCGTGAGTCATCTCTGTCGAGTGGAGACGGCGCGTGAAGGCGATGGGATCAACCGCAAATCCCGTCTTCTCCGGCTTTCTTTGCGCAGTTCGTGTGAATCTCTGACCTTCTTGTCTCTGATCTCTGAATGCCCCGCTTCAGGCTAGCAGCTCGTGTACGCCTCGCAACCGACGGAGGTCCCCGGCTCGGGATCGGGACCACACAGCTCCGACCCGGGAAGATTCGTCGGGGGTCCGTCGCCGAAGAGAAAATTCAGCTGGAAGATCGGGTCGGCGATGTTGACCTGCCCGTCGTCGTTCGCGTCGGCGGCCTCCGCGCAGGTCGGAGGCGGACCGTCGCCGAAGAGATTGTTGAGCAGGAAAATCGCGTCGGCGATATCGTCGGCTCCGGAGTCGTTGGGATCGCCTCGACGGAACTGACCCTCGGGAGGATCGCCGCCGCCGAACCCCTCGCTGGCGATTCGAGCGATCTCGTCTGCGCTCAGTGCCTCTTCGAGAATCAACACCTCGTCGAGAACACCGATGAAGTTCTCGTTCACGACGCCGTCCAGGTCCTCGCCGATCCGGAGAGGAAACTCTCCGAGGTCGAAGTCGCCGCCGAAGCTCTCACGCGCAGCCACCTGCACACCGTCGAGAAAGATCTCGATCGATCCGCTCGAATAGACGGCAGCGATGTGATGGTCCTCGTCTACGGAAAACGTCCCGTCGTAGATCAAGGCCGTCCCGTCGGGAACGAGAAAGCGAATGCCGATCCCTTCGACCGACGCGTTCGGGTCAAAATCGAAGACGAGACGACCCGCAGGGTTCCCCGTGCCAGAAAAGGTGCTGAAGAGGCGAGTGAGTCCGCCGGCGCTGAACCCACCGCCGGGGACGTTGACCACCGCGGCGAACGTGACCTCGGGGCCGAGGTTGCCCACCGGACCGACCGAGATGACGCTGAAGGGGTTCTCCTCTTGGACGTCGCCTTTGGGGCCGAGCTTCGCCGACTGACTCCCGAAGAGCGGATGCGCTACGTCGGGGTCGATCCGCACGTTGTTGTGCGCGATCCCGTTTTGCGCGCCGTCTGCCTGGAAACGATCCGTGAGCGTCGTCCCGCTGTCTGGCGGTTCGAAATCGTAGAAGATGGCGAACTCACCGTCCTGGGGTGTCACGTTGCCATCGACGCCCGAATCCGCCACCGCGGCGATGTCGGCCGGGGAAAGGGCGCGACCGATCACGAGAAGATCGTCGACGTGTCCGCGAAACTGCTCGTTCGCCGTTCCACCGCCGTCGTGCGGATCTTCACCAAAGCGAAGATTCACCGGAGCGAACGCCTCGGTTTCGGGAAACTCGTCGAGGTCCATGTCGACCTCGACGCCGTTTAGGTAGACCGCGATGCTCCCAGAATCGAACGTGAGCGCGACGTGCTTGAAGCCCGGCTCGCCGAGCTCGGGAGGAACGGAAATCGCCTGAGATGCGGTGGGACCGACGATGACGCGAAGCCCGTTGATGACGGAACCGCTCGGATCGAAGTCGAGGATGACGCGATTCGGCTCGATCGGGCCCGTTCCCTGAAAGCTCGAGAACAGTCGCGTGAAGCCTTCATTCTCGTAGTCGACGAATGCTGCGAGGGTCCACTCGCTCCCGAGCTCGGCCGTCTCGGGAAACTCGATCGTACTGAAGAGCTGCGGCGGCGTGGGTAACTCGAGTCGAGCGGACTGCGCCCCGAAGAGCGGGTGCGCGCGGTTCGGATCGATCGCGACGCGATTGCGCACCACTCCGTTCTGCGCGCCGTCGGCGTCGAATCGATCGGTGATGGTCGTCCCGGCGTCGGGGCTCTCGAAATCGTAGTAGACGGCAAAGACGCCGTCGCCCGGCGTGAAGTTCCCCTCGACGCCGGAGTCCGCGATGGCTGCTATCTCTGCCGGTGAGAGCGCCTGTCCGACGACGATGAGATCGTCGACGTTGCCGAGGAACTGCTCGTTTGCCGCGCCGCCGCCGTCGTGGGGATCCTCACCGAAGCGGAGGTTCACCGGCGCAAACGCGCTCGTCGCTTCGAACTGATCGCGGTCCATCGCGACCGGGACACCGTTCAGATAGACAGCGATCTCTCCCAGCTCGAAGGTGACGGCGACGTGCTTGAATCCCGCCTCGCTCAGCTCGGGCGGAACGACGGTGGACGTCGCTCCGTCCGAGCCGACGAGAAGGCGAATCCCGTTGATGGCGGCACCCGAGGGGTCGAAATCGAGAATGACTCGATTGGGTTCGACCGCACCCGTCCCCTGGTAGCTCGAAAAGAGTCGCGTGAATCCCGTGTTCTCGTAGTCGACAAAGGCGGCGAGAGTCCACTCGTCGCCCAGCTCCGTCGAATCGGGGATCTCGATCGTGCTGAACTGCTCTGGCGGCCCGACGGGAGTGGGGGGAGAGAAGCGCGACGCTCGGTCTCCGAAGGGAACATCGTCCGACTGGATCTCGACGTTTCCGAGGAGGGTTCCGTCCTGAGCGCCGTCCTCGCTGAGCTTGTCGGTGGCGGTAGATCCGGAGTCGCCCTCGAAGTCGTAGAAGATCTCGATCGCCACGGCCGGAAGCGGCAGCAGTGACCCTACTGCGATCGCGCAAGCGTACAGCGTCCGCATGTCTCACCCTCCAGTCTGCACTTCCACACGCGCCGAGAGTTCGACCGCTCGTCGACCGCGTGCCTCGATCCTACCCGAACTCCTCTGGGGCACGCACGATCAAGGTGCGCAAAGGTCGGGACAGCCGGGAATCCGCACGCACTCCACCCCGAGTGCAGGCGGCCTGCCGTCGCCGAAGAGAAAATTGAGAATGCTGATGACGTCGGAAATATCGACCGATGCATCTCCGTTCACGTCCGCGACGAGAGCGCTCGCACCTTCGGTGATCAACGCGTCACCGCACGGCGTCGCGAGGACGGGGCCGCCACCGAACAGATCGCGAATCAGCCGGAGGGCGTCGGCGATGTTGAGTCCTCCGTCCTGATTCGTGTCGCCGGGAATCTGCGTTCCCGCATCCTCCGGATCCGCGTCGACGACGCCCGGCGTACCTCCGATTGCAGCGCTCGGTCGCCACGCGTCTTCGTCGCCCCACGCGGACGCGGGTCCCCCTGGATCTTCGGCGATGAGCGAGAAGCCGGGTCCGTCGGTGATCGCGTACCACTCGTCGTCGTACTCGAACTCGAGAAGAGGTTCGTCGACGGGTCCGAAAAGAATGAGCGTTTCGCCGCCGTTACTGAGTCGTCCGTCGAACTCGCCGACGACCGCGCCCAACGCGTCGGGGTAGCGCTCTCCAAACGCCTCTTCGTTGTGGACGACGACGACGGCCTCGCCGGGATCGAGTACGCGAGCCGGAAACTCGAAGCGGATTCCTCCGTCGATGCGGAGCCCCTCGAGGTTGAACTCCGCGCCCGTCATGTTCGCCACCTCGACGAACTCGAACGCGTCTTCGAGCCAGGGGGAATCGTCGGGCGGCTCGGCCGGATGGTAGAGGATCTCGGTGATGCGAACGCCGAGATCGAAGAAGTAGAGCGCGTCCCGACGAGCGCTCCAACTGTTGCCGTCGCGCGCGCGAGCGAAGACTCGCGCCGGAGCCTCCACGACGAACGCGGCGCTCCCTTCGCCTTCGACCGCGTCCGGGGACACCTCTCCTCCCGGAAGTCGGGGGTCGGTGCCGTCGGTCGTGAAGACGACGGTCGCGTTCGGCGCGGTGATCGTGATCTCCGTTCCCGGCGCGACGGAGCCCTCGGGAAGACTCAGACTCGGCGGGGGAAGAGGAGGGTAGAGTCCGCGTCGACGAAACTGGTCGAGGACGATGTCTGGTCGCCGAGGAAAGAATGTTTCGACGATCCACCGACGCTGGCTCTCCCACCGGCCGTCGGGAACGTCGGGCGGTTCGCGCCGGACGTCTCCCCAGCGCGCGGACTCTCCGTGAAGCGCGGCGAAGATTTCGTCCGTGCGCCGGCCGTACAGCTCGATTGCGTTTTCGGGCGCTAAGACTCCGCCGTCGACGATGTGTTGCTGAAGACGATCGGCGAATCGGACGCGGAAGTCCGCGTGACCGCGGAAGCGGTTGTAGATCTCGCCGGGTCCGTTCGCGAGCGCGGATGCCGATACGTCCGCCCGCGAGCCGGTGAGATCGACGGTGAGAACGTTCGGGCGGATCGGGCCGGGGATGTTGACGTCGAGCCCTAGGCCGACTTCTGCGTCCCATACGACGAACCGGAACTTCTCGTCGAGTGCGCGCCTGCGGACTGCGTGCCAGTTGTGATCCGGCCAATCCCAGTTCCCGGTGAACATGTTGACGAGCATGTAGTCGATGAAGTTGTCGACATCGAGAAGCTCGGTCACGCCCGGGTAGTCGTTCGCGCGCACTCGCTGAATCAGCGTGCTCCACGCCCGCGTGTCGCCGCTGAACGCCGCGCGATCGATGATGACATCGTAGTCCTCGGAATCTCCGCCGAAATGCTCGGCCGCGAACGACTCGTCGACGCGCTCGACGAGGTTGTAGAGGCCCCAGTAGAGTCCGTTCAGATAGAGGTGAACGAAGATTCCGGCGACGTGCTCGTGTCCCATGTCGCGGTGAACGTCGCGGGCCCACTGGTCGCGGATGAACTGGGCGTTCTGGCCGGTCGCGAGATTTGCGCTCGTCCAGTTGTCGCTCGAGCTCGCGCTGAGGACGAGGGTGTCGAAGCGGTCGACGGAGCTGTCGTCGAAGAGCGCAAAGTCGAGTTTCGGAGCGCCGTACTCGCTTCGAAAGTGGAGCCGGAGCGAATGCTGAGGGGTGATGCTCGGATCGCGGCTGCTTCCACCGTGGGCTCGCAGTCCGGCGTCGATCTGAAACTCTCCCGGTCCTGCGTCACCAAAGAGCTCGACCGAACACTCGCGCTCCCAGGCGCGCCCGCGCTGCGTCGGATTCGAGTAGACGCCTTCGGGGCCAAAGAGATCTTCGACGGGCGCGACGACGCTCACGGTCGGGATCGCCTGGAGATCGTGTGCGAGGCGATCGGAGTACCTCGCGTCGTCGACGACGTTCGGGTCCATCGCGTAGTCGGGACGCGTGCCGTTCCAGCTCGCGGGGAATCCCGCGCCCGTCTGCTCTATGACTTCCTCGGGGAAGAGATACGTCTGCGTGTCGACGTTCGTCGGAAAAAACCCGGGCCGAGTCGCGCAGGCGCGGAGCACCGTCGTACCCGTAATCGTGATCGGTCCGGTGTAGAGACTTGCGGCCGGTCCCCGGGGATCGCTTCCGTCGAGCGAGAAGTGGATCGCCGCGCCGTTCGTGTCGCTCTCGATCTCCACCTCGAACGGTTCGGAGAAGAAACCGCGATCGACGGTGAATCGCGTGTCGCCGACGAACCCGAAGAGCCCGGGCCCGTTCGGCGCCCCCGGCGTCGGTCGGGGAAAATAGAGCCGTCGACTGGTCTCGCGAGGCTCGAGCCCGATATCGAGGAGGAAATCGGGGCTGTCCGGACCGTCGTTCAGCGCGTGCACCCCGAGGACGTTCCGTCCCGGGACGAGCGCGTCCAGGTGGCCGCCGATGTCGATCGTCTCGACTCTCAGCGCATCGAGACGGGGGCGATCACTCTCGGCAGCCGAACTCGAGTCGAGAACTGCGGGCGCGTTTCGGCGGACGACCTCACGCCCGTTGAGATAGAGAGCGCAGCCGTCGTCGTAGCGAAGATGAACGAGGAGGGACTCGAGGCCGCCGGGGTCGTCGATCTCGAACGTGAACCGGGCGTAGAGTGACGAGCTCACACCGCGGAGCTCGGTCTCGACGTCAGTGCGAACGATCTCATCGAAGCCGCGGGGCTCGATCCCGGCCGCGAAATGATCTGCGATCTCAGCGGGGCCGAGCGCGCGCCGATAGATCGCTACCTCGTCCAGTCCACCGCGATACCTCTGACTCGTCCCGAACGGGCGATCGCCGATCCGAAGAAGCGACGATGGCTCGACCCCCCGCTCCTCGAGCTCGGCCGCTGCGACGAGATCGCCGTTTACGTAGAGCGCCAATGACTCCGCGGCGAGATCTTGGATACCGACGACGTGAAACCAGGTGTCACCATCGAAGGTGTAGGTCGCTGGAGACGTCAAGACGTTCGCGAGCCCCTGAGTGATGAAGCGAAACTGATCCGCGCTCGTGATGCCGAGCAAGAAGTCGGTGGCGGAAGCACTCGAACCTTTGGCCGTGATCCACTGAAAGCTGCCGCCCGACAACGGCTTCACCCACGCTTCGATCGAGATCGACTCTCCGATTGCGGTCAGGTCCCCGGCGTCCGAGATGTCGAGATAGCCGCCCGCGAGCTCGGCCGCGGGATCATCGTCTCCGACGAGCGCGCCGGCGGCGCCGAGCGACACGTCGCCCTGATACTCGCCCGGGTAGCGGCCGGTTTCGTCAGCCGCGGCATCCGGTTCTGAGTCGCCGAGTCGCCAGTAGGCGCCGAGTCGATCGCTCGCGCGCACGATGGCTGCGTATACGCTCACGCCTTCGACCTCGCCGTCGGCTTCGTACCCGAGGGGTAGCGCCGCTCGAGTGCCGCTCGGAGCGTGCGACCAGCTCGAATCGTCGAATTCGATCGCCGTCCACTCGAGGTCCGCGTCACCGGGGACGGGGACCAGCCACGAGAGCCCGCCATCGATCGGCTCCGGCGCGTCTGGCCGGCCGAGGCCGTAAGAGATGTCTTCCCGCTGGGGTGGATAGCTCGGCGCAAATTCATGCGCGAGTTCCCCATTCGGACGAACGAGCGCGAGATGTTCGCCGGCGCTCCGCAGACTGAAGCTCGCGTGAAGCTCGCCGAACGCCGGACTCCGATCTTTTCCCGACGCGAAGACGACGAGGTAATCGCCCGGACTGAGAACGCGCTCCGGGAACACCCACGGTTCGCCGCGGTCGTCGACGATCGCCCAGCCGGCTAGGTCGACGTCGCCGCCGCTTCGATTGCAAATCTCGATCCAGTCGGAGGCGTCGCCGTCCTCGTCCTCGATGCCGCTCCGGTTGGACGCGAGAAGCTCGCTGATCACGAGGTCTTCCGGGAGACCCGCGCGCGCTTCTGTTCCGACCGACACCCACGCCATCGTCGCGATCGCGAACGCGAGGAGACCGGGCGAGTGCATCGAGGAACGGATCATAGTACTCTCCGAAGCGGGAGGTCTCACTCCATCGTAGCACTAAGCATTTCCGGTCCGCCGTCCTTTCCCCCGCGATCCGAAGAGCGATCCCGCATGAGAAAAAGCCGCATTCTGCCGAAGCTGCGTCGGGACGAGCCGGTGCTCCTCACCCAGCTTCACTTCACCGACGAGTCCGTATGGGAGCTCGCGAGTGGAATGGGGTTCGACGGGATCTGGATGGACCTCGAGCACCACTTCTACAGTGCGGAAACCGCGGCGCGGCTGATGCGGGCGACGCGGGTGGGGGACTGCGACGTCGTGGCACGCGCGGCGCGCGGCGAATTCATGCGATTCGCGCGACTACTCGAGGCGGGCGCGACTGGCGTGATGTATCCGCGCTGTGAGAGCGCGGACGAGGCGGTCGAGATCGTCCGGAACGCGAAGTTCGCCCCGGAAGGCGTCCGAGGATTTGACGGCGGCAATCCCGATATGCCGTACTGCTCGATGCCGATCGCCGAGTACGTGAAGGAGGCAAACGCGGAGACTTTCGTCGTCGTTCAGATCGAGAGTCCCGCTGCGCTCGAGAATGTCGAAGCGATCGCCGCGGTCCAAGGTGTCGACGTGATCTTCTTCGGGCCGGCCGACTTCTCGGTGCTTGCGGGAATCCCGGGGCAGTTCGGCCACGAGCGGATCCGGTCGGCGGTCGACCGGGTGGCGAACGCCGCCCGTTCTGCGGGGAAGCACTGGGGAACGCCCTGTTTCTCTGTCGACCACGCGCGTGAGCTCGTGGATCGCGGCGCGCGGTTCCTGTGTCACTCGGCGGACCTGATTCTCGTCAAGGAGGGGTTCGAATCGATCCGCGACGAGTTTGCCGCAATCGGTGTCGGCTCTCCGCGCGCGGAATGACGAGCGCCCTCGTGCGGGCTCTTAGTTCCGGGTCGCCGACGAGCGTGCCTTGTCGTACGCCGCTTGTAACTCCGGGTCTACCGTGGTGTGACGACCGCGGTACACGACGACGATGCTCCGTCGCGCGCGTTCGCTCCGATTGGGGTGGCTGCGGTGAATGATCTGCGAATGATGGAGGAGCGCGTCTCCAGGTTCGAGCTCGGGCTGATACACCTCGAATCGGTTCGCCGGCGGTTCGTTCGCAAGTGCGAAAGAGTTGCCGCGGACTCCCGACGCCCGGTGGGGCTCGAGCTCGCGATGGGATCCTAGCAGGTACTCGACGGCGCCGTTCTCACGCGTGACGCGGTCGAGCGCGATCCAAAGCGTCACCACATCCGCAGGGCGCCGACAGAAGTACGCGTTGTCCTGGTGGTAGGGAACGACGGACCCCACGCGCGCCGGCTTCCAGAACGTCTCGACACCGAGAGGTTCCGGCTCGCCCACGAGTTCGGCCGCGAGCTCGAGAAAGCTCGGCTGCACCATCCACCGCCGGAAGTACGGATCGTGCTTGTCCATGCGCCAAAAGTTCCGCACGCTCTCACCGTCTGATTCGAGAACGTAGTCGTCTTCCGGGAGTCGGGGGAGAACCTCGCGCCGGTAGCGATCGAGCGCGGCTTCGAGCTCGGCGACCGCGCCTGTGTCGAGGAGTCCCCGCTGCAGCACGACGCCGCGGCGATCGTAGTCATCTCGGATTCGCATCGGTCCCTCCCGGCGCTGATCCAATCGGCTCGCGGAGGGACGCGGCGGTCACAAGACCTCGCGACGCGTCGGTCGGATCTTTCTCGACCGCCCTCGCGTCGCGCGTCGTGCCTCCCGACTCTCCCACTCGCGAAGCGCGGGAAGATTCTCCTCGAGCTTCGTGAAGATCGACGCGAGACGGCGCATGCGACCGGCGTCCTGCCGGATGAAGTTCCATTCCATGTCGAGCGACTTCGAGATCTTCTCTTCGCAGGCCGGAAAACGCTGACCGCGAAAGCGCACGCGAGCGTCGCGAAGGTGCTTCGTCCAAATCGTCTTCGGCCCACGATAGCCACTCGCGCGAAGTCGCTCCCAATGCGGAATCGGTGCGGGCACGTAGCCGCCGACCTCGAGACCCTCCGCTGCGAGCGCACGGATGTACGTCTCTCGGCGGATTCCGGCCGCAGCCTCGTCGAAATTGAGGCTCAGGGTGTAGTAGCCCGGCTTCTCGTCGGCACGAAAGTCTGGAAAGCGAACCGCGCTCACGCCGGCGAGGAGTCGTTTGAGCCGGGCGACGTTCTTTCGTCGACCTTCGACCTCGCGGTCGACCTTCTTCAGTTGCTCCGTGAGGAGCACGGCGGCCACGGGCGACAAACGATACGAGTAGACGAGCGAATCGACGTAGGGGAGAAGCGCGCGCGGGAAACCGGGATCCGGCGATCGACCCATGTGCTGACAACAGAGTGCGGCCTTCCAGTACACGTCTTCCTGCTTCGTTAGGAGATATCCCGCCTCGAGTGTCCCGAGGAGCTTGAATCCCATGCAGCTGAATCCCGCCGCATCGCCGAACTCTCCGACCTTGCGACCGCGCACCTCCGCTCCGTGGGCTTGACTTCCGTCCTCGACCACGGGGATGCCGCGCTTTCTCGCGACGCGGAGAATCGCCGGCATGTCGCAGGGGTGGCCGTGGATGTGGACCGGGAGGATCGCCTTCGTGCGCCGCGTAATGAGCGGCTCGATCGTCGCTGGATCCATGACTCCGGTGTCGGGATCGACGTCCGTGAACACCGGGACCGCACCGCAGTGGAGGATGCAGGAGACCGACGCCCCCCAGGAATACGGGGTCGTGATCACTTCGTCCCCCGGCTCGATCTCGAGGCCGACGAGGGCCATCTGAAGCGACGCATGACCCGACGAGAGAACCATCGCGTGCTTCGCGTTCTGCCACTCGGCGATGGCTTCTTCCGCTTCGCGAATGATCGGGTGATGCTTCCCGAGACCGACCGTCATGCCGGTTTCGAGGAGCTTGGTCGCTCGCGCGATCGCACGACGGCTGAATTCCGGGTGTTGATCGGGATCGATCGAGCCCACCGGATCGCCGCCGAGAAGAGCGGCCTTGTTGTCAGTCACGGATCTCTTCCCTCCTTTGCGCGATCGGCGGATCACACCCGTCGGGCGGGCGCATCGCCGACTCGCCGGTGTGCGTTCGCCCGCCGACGAAGCTCGATCATCGAATTCTCCGCACCGCCCGCTCGAGCGTCAACGGTGTCAGGCGGGAGGCTTCGAGAGCGCCCGGACAAACGGCGTCCGTCCGAGCCGGGAGAGTCCGAGAATCGCGGCGCACACGATCGCCGCCGCGATCGCCTCGTCGATCTCGGCCTTGACGGCGCAAGAGCCCGCGAGCGAGGCGACGTAGACCGAGAGGTTGGGCGCGAGACTCGACGCGGATTGTGCCTCCATGTCTTCGACGGCCTGGACGAGCGGGCCGAACACCGCCGCGGGGAGCTGCGGATCGGTCCGCTCGAGGTCGTCGAAGAAACTCTCGATGGACGCCTCCGGGTTCTCCTCGAACCAGTATCGCTCCGGCACGGTACGTCCGCCCGGAGGACCGGAGAGAAACTGCCTCACCGCGTCGCACCCGAGCCGCGCTCGTTCCGACGTGTCTCGAGCTTCGTGGTAGGCCTTGAGCACGAATTCGCGCAAGGCTTCCTCGTCGACAGCGAATCCGTTCCCCGCGGGAACGTTCTCTTCACCTTCCGT
The DNA here is from genome assembly GCA_965223845.1 of Planctomycetota bacterium. Classification (GTDB taxonomy): domain Bacteria; phylum Planctomycetota; class UBA8108; order UBA8108; family SXIK01; genus CBDCXR01. Next base: position 1,769,227 of record CBDCXR010000004.1, read on the forward strand.
CACCGTCAAACTCCTTCTCGCTGATCGCGGAGAAGTGCGCCGTCCGTCCGGTCGGTCGTCGGCTGGTACCCCGCGAGCGGCAGCATCCGCGTGTGGATCGCGTCGAGGATCCAGTCGGCGCTCGGAAAAAACAGATCCTCGCACTCTGCTGCGGGAGTGATCCAGTTCCGCGCGCCCACGATCGTGACCGGGGCGTCGAGGTCGTCGAACGCGAGCTGCTGGATGGTCGTCGCCATGGTCTGGAGCGCGCTCCCACGTTCGCAGGCGTCGGAGGCGAGCAGAATGCGTCCGGTCTTTCTCACCGAAGCGAGGACGAGGTCGTAGTCGAAGGGGACGAGGCTCCGCGCATCGATCAGTTCGACGCTCAACCCGAATTCTCGCTCCAGCCGATCCGCGGCTTCGACCGCGCGGTAGAGCGTCGCGCCGACGGTGAGGATCGTCAGATCGCGCCCTTCGCGCTTCACATCGGGAAGGCCGATCGGAATCGTGTAGAGCTCCGCGGGAACTTCGTCGCGAAACTGCTCGGTGACTCCGTAGGTGCGCTGACTCTCGAAAAAGACGACCGGATCGTTGCCGCGGAGGGCCGACGCCATGAGCCCCTTTGCGTCGTACGGCGTCGCCGGGAAGACGACCTTCAGACCGGGGATGTGAGCCGTGAGCGCCGTCCAGTCCTGCGAATGCTGCGCGCCGTACTTGCTACCCACGCTCACGCGGAGCACGACCGGCATGCGGAGAACTCCCGCGGACATCGACTGCCACTTGGCGAGCTGATTGAAGATCTCGTCGCCCGCCCGGCCCATGAAGTCGCAGTACATGAGCTCGACGAGAGCCCGTCCACCCTCCATGGCGTACCCGACCGCCGTACCCACGATCGCTCCTTCGGAGATCGGGGCGTTGAAGAATCGGTGGTAGGGGAGGCTCTCCGTCATTCCGCGATAGACGGCGAACGCGCCGTCCCAGTCGCGGTTCTCTTCCCCGTACGCGACGAGTCGCTCGTCGTTGTAGAAGTGGTGAACGATGGACTCGAAGAGCGCATCGCGATACGAGACCGCACGGCTTTCCGGGAGCTCGGCGCCGGTCTCGGGGTCGCGGCCCGACCGACTCTTTCCCGCGATCGCGCGAACGCGCGAGTTCTCCTCCAGCGGCTTCAAAACCGCGTCCGGACCGATTCCAGGGAGATCGCTCTCCGGCGTGTGGCAGAACATCACGCGGGCGATGTCGTCCCCCCCGAGCCGCGGTGAGATCTCGAGATCGATCGCGAACCGGTACGCGCGTTCGAGCTTTCCGTCCACGTAACTTCCCGCGCGGTCGATATCCTCGTCGGAGGCGCATCCCGCCGCGAGAAGCTGTTCGGCGAACTCCTTGATCGGGTCGACTTCGCGCCAGAGGGCGATCTCTTCCCGCGTCCGATAGGCACTCGCGTCGCTTGGCGAGTGACCGCTCTGCCGGTAGGTGAGGATGTCGAGCAGCACCGGCCCATCGCCGCCTTGGATGACCTCGATCTTGCGTCGGAACGCGTCTGCGACCGCGAGAGGGTTATTCCCGTCGACCGTCTCCGCGTGCAGGTTGAACCGATTGAGCCCCGCCGCGATGCACGCGAGGCGCGCGAACCCCATCGTTTCGCCCTGAGTCTGGCCGCCCATGCCGTAGAAGTTGTTCATGAAGGCGAACACGATGGGTAGTCCGCCGCGGTAAGGATCTTTCCAGAGGCTCCAGAGCTGCCCCATCGTCGCAAAATTGAACGACTCCCACACGGGACCGCAGCCGGTCGATGCATCGCCGATGTTCGCCACCGCGATCCCCGGCGCGCGTCGGACCCGCTTGTAGAGCGCTGCGCCCGTGGCGATATCGGCGCTGCCGCCGACGAGAGCGTTGTTCGGGAAAACGCCGAAAGGCGGAAAGAACGCGTGCATCGATCCGCCGAGTCCGCGATTGAACCCGGGGCTGCGCGCGAAGATCTCGGCGAGAAGTCCGTAGACGAGATAGTCGACGGCGCGGTCGCGGATGCTCTCGACCCGTTCTCGCTCGATCACTCGCAGGACGTCTCCGCCGAGGTACGACGTCATGATGCGCTCGAGGCTCGAGTCGTCGAGGGTCTCGATCGCGCGCATTCCCTTCGCGAGAATCTCGCCGTGGCTGCGGTGGCTTCCGAAGATGTGGTCGTCGACCGTCAGATGAAAAGCTTCACCGACGGCGGCGGCCTCCTGGCCGACCGAGAGGTGCGCCGGGCCCTTGTGATCGTAGGCGACGCCGCCGAAGCTGCCGAGCTTCTTCACCTCGCCGAGCATCTCCTCGAAGCGCCGGATGAGAAGCATGTCGCGGTACATGCGCAGCGCGTCGCCGGCGGAGAGCGCGCCGGCCGCGATCTCGTCCGCGAGCGATCTCGCGTACTGATTGACCGGAATCGATCCGAGCTCGACCTGTGTCGAACGGCGGACCTTGCTCGGATCTACGAGGATCTCTTTAACCATGGAGTTTGATTCTGCCTTGTCGCGATGCCGCGTGCTGCTCGGAGGAGCCGGTCACGACGGAGGACCGTCACCTCGGTCGCCCGTCCGCGCTTCGCGTCGCTGACCTGGACCCGGTCAACATCGGCTTCGGCCGGTGTCTCGAACCGGCTCCCAGCGCGGGAGTGGGACTTATCCGAGTGCACCGCCGTAAATCGGTGACGCGCTCGAGAATCCCGTAGTGTAGGAACTGAGGCGCGACGCGACAAGAGAGGACCGCCCCGTGACGGGCCGAAGATGCGGGAATTGGGCCGCTGTTCGCCGAACCAGACCCGCGAGCGCTCGATCGCCCGCTACCGCCCTAGGACCAGCGTGCGCTCCGGCACCGTGAGTCCGCTCACGTACTCGAAGCGGCTGACGTTCGCGAGGCGGTTGATGCCGACGCTATCGATCGAGTTCACCGCCAGTCGCTCGAGCTCAGCGGCGAGATCGATCACCAGCGTGCGCGCATCGCGCCAGGCGAGCGAACCGGGGCTCGCGCGGGCGAATCCGTGCTCGAGCTCGCGCGAGTCGAGTCGGAGATTCTCGCCCCGCCGACGAGTGTCGTCCGGGAACTGCACCTCGATCACCGTTCGGCCGTGCCGGTCGACAACGACGCTAGCGGTGAAGTCGGTTCCCCGGATGCGATCGCCGATCTCCGGGTAGACGACCTGAACGAGCCAGGGCGCGCAGAGGAGCCCCGAAAGTACGGCGACGGGAAACGCGATCCACGCGAGCGTCGTCGCCGGTTCACGGCGCGCGCTCTGGCGGACGACGACTTCCCACGCGAGCCCGGAGACAAGCGCGAACCCCGCTGCCCAACCGAGCGGGACGAGAACGCGCTCCGCCGGGGTTCCCGTTGCGACGTGAACGAGACCGACCAGCGCGGCGACGACGACGAGCAGTCCGAGCGCTCGCGAGTACCGCCGCGACGCCGCGGACGTCAATCGCCGATCCGCCGGAGCGTCCACCGTCCCTCGACGACCAGATTCTCGTACTCGAGCGCCCGCGCGAGGAATGCGCCGCCGGTGACGGTCTGAGGATCGGCGACGACGCCGCTCATGCGCCAAAACCAATCTTCGCTCCGGTGCTCGACCAAGACGACGGTCGCCGGCTTCTCTCCGTCGCGAGACTTGGCCGTCTTGACGTCGCCGTAGAGGGGCGGAATGCCCGGAGCCGTCAGCTCGATGAGCTCGTTCTTCTCACCCCAGCCGATCCGCAGGTCGACGTCTCGATCCTCGATTGGAAACGGGAGGAGGTTTTGACTCCGCTGAAGGTGAAAGCTGAGGCGCCACTTTCCGGGTTCGAGGCTGTGCGACGCGCAACCGGACGATCCGAGCGCGATCGCTGCGAGAACGAGGCCTCGAGAAATCCAGACAGAATTCGTGTGCGTTCGTTCCATAGTATTTCGTTTATCGGTGGGGCCGCCGCGGAATCTCCACCCAATCGGTAAAGAATGACGAGGTCCGGCTGCGGGAAGGAGGAGGGACCTCTTTCGTACCACGAAGACGCCCCGAATCAAGCTCGTCGCCCCTTGTGCACGTCCCTTTCAGATCGCTCCCGCTGTGGTATCGTGCGGGCGCGAAGCGAGTTCGAAGAGCGGGATCGCGGACTCGAGCTTCTCGGCCCGCCAAGGATGAAGGCATGGACCAGGACGAACTCGATCGAAGGCGGAGCCTGGCGGAAGCCGCGGCGGTCGACGCCGGACGGATCACCCTCCGCTACTTTCAGTCCGCGGATCTCGAGACCGAGCTCAAGGCGGACGACACCCCGGTGACCGTCGCTGACCGCGAGGCCGAGGCGCTCCTCTTCGATCGCCTCCTCGGTGAATTCCCCGCGGATGCCTTCCTCGGCGAGGAGCGGGGGGATCGCCCCGGAACCTCTCCCTACCGGTGGATCGTCGATCCGATCGACGGCACGCGATCGTTCGTGCAGGGCGTTCCCCTGTACGGTGTTCTCGTCGCTCTGGTGGACGCGAGCGGCGAGCCTCTCATCGGCGTGGCGCACTTCCCGGCGCTCGACGAGACGGTTTCGGCCGCTAAGGGACGCGGCTGTCGCTGGAATGATCGACCGGCGCGCGTCTCGGACACGAGAACGCTCGACGAGGCTTGCGTTGTTTTCACGGGGCTCGAGACCGTTGCCGAAGGAGATGCGAACGCGGCCTTCGACGCGGTCAGCCGGCGTGCCCGACTGGTCCGCAACTGGGGTGATTGCTACGGCCACATCCTCGTCGCGACCGGCCGCGCCGAAGTGATGCTCGACCCGGTCCTCTCCGACTGGGACTGCGCCGCGCTGCTTCCGATCCTCGAGGAAGCCGGTGGATCCTTCACCGATTGGCGCGGCGCGCGGACCGTGTTCGGAAAGAGCGGAATCTCGACGAATGCTCGCGTCCGCGCCGAGATCTCGCACCTGCTCGAACCGCCGTCGTGACCCGGTCGAGTCGCTACCCGGTGATTCAACCCCGGTTATTCAACCCCGGTTATTCAACCCCGGTTATTCAACCCCGGTTATTCAACCCCGGTTATTCAACCCTGTCGACGAGGCTCGACGTGACGTCCGCCTGGCGCTGACAGTCGATGCACAGCCGAGCGAACGGAAGAAACTCGAGTCGTGCGGGGGCGATCGCGCCGCCGCAGTCCTCGCACCGGCCGTAGGTGCCGGCCGCGATCTTCTCGAGAGCGGAATCGATCTGATCGATGTTGCTCGCACCGAGATCGACGATGGCGCAGAGCGAATCGGCGTCCGACGAGTCGCCGGACATCTCCTCGAGATCGGCGATGTGGTGTCGGTCGGCGCTCCGCAGAGCGCTCAACTGACTGTTTTGCTGCTGCACGAGCTGCTCACGGCGCGCGAGCAGCGCACCGCGGATGGACTTCAACTGCGACGCGGTGAACGACGGTCCCGAGTCGTTCCCTGACTCATTCTTTCTCGTCACTGATTTCTCGTTGGCTGACGTTGTGCTCGAAGCTTCTACGTCTTCTCGACGTCTCGGTTCGAAGCCTTGAGTGTTGCTCTTCGATTCGAATCCCGGTTCTGCGGTGGGATTTCGGAGAGCCCTCTCGAGTTCCTCGCTCGATGACACTCTCCAGCCTACCACCGCCGAGACACTCTCGCACTTTCTCCGGCCGGCGCGATGCGGGGAAGTGGTTGTAACGATGTCCGAGGGAAAAACCCAGTCGCAATCTCGCGCGAAGTGTGCTTCCTCTCGCCGTCGACTTCGATCGGGTGGCGGGCGAGAATGTGTTCGTCGTGGCGATCGCGCCGTCCCCCATCTCGACGAACCGACTCGATGTCCCGGAAACGAAGCTCCGTTCCAACTCACGATCGCGATGCCCGCGAATTCTTTCACGCGCAGGCCAACGCACCACTCGCCGCGCGAATGCGTCCGCGCACGCTCGAGGAGTTTGTCGGTCAGCGCCATATTCTCGGATCTGGGATGCTGCTCCGCCGCGCGATCGAAGCGGATCGACTCGGTTCTCTCGTCTTCGCCGGCCCACCGGGTTCCGGGAAAACGACGCTCGCGCGCGTGATCGCCGGGACGACGCACGCGGAGTTCGAGAGTCTGAACGCGGTGTTCGCGGGCGTGAAGGACATCCGGGAAGTCGTCGCCCGCGCGAAGGAGCGCCTCGAAACGGGCCTCGCCGGCTCACAGCGAACGATGCTCTTCGTCGACGAGGTGCACCGATTCAATAAGGCGCAGCAAGACGCCCTCCTCCCGCACGTCGAGAACGGCACGCTCACGTTCGTCGGCGCGACGACGGAGAACCCGTACTTCGAAGTCAACAAAGCGCTCGTCAGCCGCTCGCGCGTCTTCGAGCTTCGACCGCTCAGCGATGACGAAGTCGGAGAGGTTCTTCGTGCGGCCCTCGCCGATTCCGATCGCGGGTACGGCTCACGTTCGGTCGAGCTCGCTTCCGACGCCCTCCGGCACCTCGCTCTTATGGCGCAGGGCGACGCTCGGAACGCCCTCAATGCGCTCGAGCTCGCCGTCGAGACGACTCCGGAGAACGAGGCCGGGGTGATCGAGGTGACTCTCGCCGTGGCGGAGGAGTCGATTCAGCGGCGGGCGCTCCTTTACGACAAAGACGGCGACGCTCACTACGACATGGTGAGCGCCTTCATTAAGAGCCTGCGGGGTTCCGATCCGGACGCGGCCCTCTACTGGATGGCGCGCATGCTCGCCGCCGGCGAAGACCCGCGCTTCATCGCCCGTCGACTCGTCATCTTCGCGAGCGAGGACGTCGGCCTCGCAGATCCGGGGGCCCTCGCGGTCGCGACCGGGGCGGCGCACGCGGTCGAGTACGTCGGAATGCCGGAGTGCCAGTGGTCCCTCTCGCAGGCTAGCCTCTACCTCGCGCTCGCGCCCAAATCGAACAGTACCGCGGGCTACTTCGCCGCCCGGCGCGCGGTGGAGGAAGGAGCCTCGGACGAGGTTCCGAATCACTTGAAGGATCCTTCGCGCGATCGGCACGGTCTCGGACACGGGAAGGGATACCGGTATCCGCACGCGTTTCGCGAGCACTGGGTGCCGCAGCAGTATCTTCCCGGCGAGCTCCAGGGGGCGCGGTTTTACGAACCGGGGCGCATCGGCCGGGAGCGCGAGCTCGCCGACGGGCTGGATGGGCGCCGAGAGCGTCAGGGCGTAGCGCTCCCAGCCGCGGCGCGCCTCGACGCCGAACGCGATCGGGTCGAGCGGGCGATGCGCGATCTCGCGAGCGAGTTCGGTAAGGGCGCAGTCGAGCTCGCCGGTGAGCTCGCGCGTTCGATCGCCCTCGATCGCGCCGATCGCGTGCTCGTCCTCGGACGAGAGCGACTCCTCGCGTGGGCACTCGCAGCCGAGAACCCCCTCGTAAAGATTTATGGGACACAATCCGAGATGGAGGAAGCGAAGGCGCAGCGGTCCCGACTCGCGCGGGAAGGCGTTGATCGACTCGTTCGGTACGTGGTCGATCGAACCGGAACGCAGTGCTTCCGAGCGGCAGGCATCGACGCGGTCGCCGGCTGGAGGCTCGTCGGAGCACGATCTGATCGAGTCCGCGTGTGTGCCGAGCTCGCCCGGATCCTCGCGCCGGGCGGCGAGCTCGCGCTCGCCGAGCGAAGCACGGAGAGCGACGACCTCGAGCGCGTCGTTCGCGAGAACGGAGCGTTCGAGTCCGTCGAGGTACACAAAAAGGGCGGCGCGCTTCTTCTCTGGGCGCGAAAATCAGAATGAACGAACCGGGGCTCGCTCGGAGGATTCTCTGCGATCCCGACCGAGTGCAGCGAGTCCGAACCGCATCCGCGAACGAGGCATCCCGACACACGACACCGACGCGATCGTCCAGTCGCGACCGAAGGGACGCGAGGGTCTGAGCTCGTCCGGCGAAGGGAGAGTGCAATGATCAAGAAAGCCGCCGTCATCGGCGCCGGAACGATGGGAGCGGGCATCGCCGCTCAACTCGCCAACACGGGTGTGTCCTGTCTCCTCCTCGACATCGTGCCACCCGACCTCCCGGATGCGGCGAAGAGCGATCCGCGCGCGCGCTCGAAGTTCGCGATCGACGGTGTCGATCGGATGGCGAAGGGAAGGCCGCCGGGGTTCATGACGGCCGCTCAGCGCGACCTCGTCGACGTCGGCAACATCGATGACGATCTCGAGCGGATCTCCGACTGCGACTGGATCGTCGAAGCGGTGACGGAGAACCTCGAGATCAAGCGTTCGCTCTACGAGAAGATCGCGCGCGTGAAGCGTCCGGACGCCGTTGTCTCTTCGAATACGTCGGGGCTCGCGCTCCGCCTGCTGACCGAAGGCTTCGATGAGACCTTCCGCAAGAACTTCCTCATCACGCACTTCTTCAACCCGCCGCGGTACATGCACCTCCTCGAGATCGTTCCCGGTCCCGAGACCGCTCCGGAAGTCGTCGCGGAGATCGAGCGATTCTGTGACGTCCGGCTCGGGAAGGGGGTCGTCCACTGCAAGGACAGTCCGAACTTCATCGCGAACCGCATCGGCGTCTACGTCATGGGAGTGGGCGCCCAGCTCATGGCGGAGGAGGGCCTCAACATCGAGGAGATCGACGCGATCACCGGTCCGGTGCTCGGCCGCCCCAAGACGGCGTCGTTCAAGCTCCAGGATCTAGTCGGAATCGATGTGTCGGTCCTCGTCATGGAGAATGCGAAGCGTCTGCTGCCGGACGACGAAAGCCTCGCCGGATTCGAAGTGCCCGAGATTCTTCGCCGGCTCGTCGACGCGGGACGTCTCGGCCGAAAGAGCGGGGCCGGCTTCTACAAGAAAGTAGGGCGCGACATTCTCGTTCTCGATCTCGAGACGTTCGAATACCGCGAATCGAAGCCGGTGGAGTTCGCAAGCCTCGCTGCCGCGTCCAAGGTGCGGACGCCGGGCGAGCGGATTCGAGCGCTCGTCGGTGGCGACGATGCCGCGGCGCGTTACGCCTGGAAGTTGCTCGCGGCTACGCTTCTCTACTCGGCGCGGCGCATCCCGGAAATTTCGGACGATCTTGTCAGTGTCGACCGCGCGCTTCGCTGGGGATTCAACTGGGAGCTCGGCCCGTTCGAGACGTGGGACGCGATCGGTGTCCGTGAGTCTGTCGAGAGGATGCGAGCCGACGGTCACGACATTCCCCCTCTCTGCACGCAGCTTCTCGACGCCGGACACGAGTCGTTCTACGGCTACATCGAGAGTTCGTCCGGAAAGACGCGCTCGGTCTTCGATCCCGGTACGAGAGAGTTTGCGCCGATAGAGGAACGGCCAGGCGTCCTCTCCCTGACGGCGCTGCGCGATCGTAGTCGACCGATCGACGGCTGTGACGACGCGAGCATCTGGGATCTCGGGGACGGAGTCCTCGGCGTCGAATTCCACTCGAAGATGAACTCGATCTCAGGCGACACGCTCGACACGATTCAGCGCGCCGTCGAACTGGCCGAGACGGGTGGATACGAGGGCGTCGTGGTGGGGAACGAGGCTCCGCACTTCTCGGTCGGAGCGAACCTCAAGCAAGTCGTCGCGGCGATGGACCAGGAACAGTGGGATGGAATCGACGCGATGATCCGCCGTTTCCACCGAACCGCACTCGCGATGCGATACTCCGCGGCGCCGGTCGTCGTTGCGACGCAGGGCATGGCGCTCGGCGGCGGCTGCGAGATCGCGCTCGCGGGCACTCGGGTCCAGTCGGCGGCAGAAACCTACATGGGCCTCGTCGAGCTCGGCGTCGGATTGATCCCGGCGGGCGGAGGAACGCGCGAGCTCGCGTGCCGCGCGCATGAACGCGCACCGGGAAAGTCGCCGAACGCGGTGTTCGCGTATCTCCAAGAGTTTTTCGATACGGTGGCGAACGCGAAGACTTCGAGCAGCGCCGATGACGCCCGAGCGCTCGGGTTTCTCGAGCGCGAGGATGCCGTCACGATGAGTCCGGATCGCGTCATCGCCGATGCGAAGGCGCGCGTCCTCGCACTCGCCGCGACGGGATACCGTCCGCCTCTCCCCCGACGTTCCGTGCGCGTTGCGGGTCGTCCCGGATGGGCAGAGTTCAAGGTTCTCCTTCACCAGTACCGCGAGGGAGAGTTCATCAGCGACTACGACCTCCACCTCGGAAAGAAGTTCGCCTACGTCCTCTGCGGCGGAGACATCGACCACGAGTTCACGGTCTCGGAGGAGTACTTGCTCGACCTCGAACGCGAGGTGTTCCTCGAACTCGTCCGGGAAAAGAAAACTCAGGAGCGCATCGCGCACACGCTGAAGACCGGAAAACCGCTCCGGAATTGAGAGCTGAGCTCGACTCGACGGCGAGACGGCGATGCACGGAGGAATCGACTCATGAAAGAAGCAGTGATCGTCAGCGGTGCACGGACCGCGATGGGAAAGGGACGCAAGGGAACGCTGCGGACAGTGCGACCCGACGACCTCGCCGCGGCGGTGATCCGCGAGTGCGTCGAGCGCGCCCCCGGGCTCGAGCCGAAGGATGTCGGTGACGTTCTCCTCGGGTGCGCGATTCCCGAGCAGGAGCAAGGGATGAACGTCGCGCGCATCGCGAGCCTGAGGGCCGGTCTTCCGCCCGTGGTCCCGGCGGCGACGGTCAACCGGTTCTGCTCGTCGGGGCTGCAGACGATCGCGATGGGAGTGGACGCGATTCAGTGCGGGCGTACCGACTGCGTCATCGCGGGCGGAACGGAGACGATGAGCCGCATCGAAATGTTCGCTCGCGCGTACCCGAATCCAGAGCTGGCCGAGGCCTGGCCGGACGTGTATCTCGGGATGGGACTCACCGCCGAGAATCTCGCCAGAAAGTACGGAGTCTCCCGCGAGGACGCGGACGCCTTCGCTGTCGAGAGCCATCAGAAGGCGCTCGCGGCGATCGACGCCGGGAACTTCGATGCCGAGATCGTGCCCTACCCGGTCGCGATTCGGCGTCCCGGCGCGGAGGGAGCGACCGTCGTCGAGACCATCGAGTTCAAGCGCGACGAATGTCCGCGGGCCGACACCTCGCTCGAAGGACTCGGACGGCTGCGGCCGGTCTTTCACCGAAAAGGGACCGTCACCGCAGGAAACGCGTCCCAGATGAGCGACGGCGCCGCGGCGGTTGCCCTTCTCTCGCGCGAGAAGGCCGACGCCCTCGGACTCAAGCCGCGCGCCGTGCTGCGGAGTTTCGCGGTCGCGGGCGTCCTCCCGGAGATCATGGGGATCGGTCCGGTCGCCGCGGTTCCGAAGGCGCTCGACCAATGCGGACTTTCGCTCGCGGACATGGATTTCATCGAGCTCAACGAAGCCTTCGCGTGTCAGGCGCTCAGCGTCATTAAGGAGCTCGAGCTCGATCCTGAAAAGGTGAACGTCAACGGTGGGGCGGTCGCGCTCGGGCATCCTCTCGGATGCACGGGAGCGCGTCTCTCGCTCAGCGCGGTCCACGAGCTCGAGCGCCGATCCGCTCGGTTCGCCCTCGTCACGATGTGCATCGGCGGGGGCATGGGTGCGGCGGGAGTGTTCGAACGGGTCGCCTGACACCGCCGCGGATCGCCGAAAGGCCGTAGTTCGAGGGTCGGCGCGGTAGAATCCAGCCCGCGACCCGGGATAAAATCGGGCGTTTCGTCCCGCCCGAGGGGCGAGCGCGGTCGCCACCGGGCGCGCGCCAAACCCGATTCCTCTCGACCGGACAAGCATCGACCGGTGACCCGCGCTCACCTCGCCCGCGTCCAGCTAGCTAGACTCACCGCGCTCCTCCGCGCGCTCTGGGAGCGGAATCCGTTCTACACGCGGAAGCTGCGCGCGGCGGGATGGTCGCCTTCGGTGCTCGACGGCCCGCTCGAGCTCGACTCGCTTCTCGACTCGCTCCCGCTCACGACGAAGGCGGAGCTTCAAGCCGCGCAAGCCGAGCATCCGCCGTTCGGCGACAACCTCACGTCGCCGCTCGAGGAGTACGTGCGCGTCCACCAGACCTCGGGATCGACGGGCGAGCCGCTCCGCTGGGTCGACACTCGCGAGAGTTGGGATTGGGTGGTCCGCTGCTGGAGCGAAGTCCTCCACGGAGCGGCGGTCACCCCCGGTGATCGCGCCCTATTCCCGTTTTCATTCGGTCCGTTTCTCGGGTTCTGGGCTGGCTTCGAAGCGGCGGAACGACTCGGAGTGTTCGTGATCGCCGGCGGCGGAATGCGATCGACGCAGCGGCTCCGATGCATCGTCGATCAGGATGTGTCCGTCATCGCTTGTACGCCGACTTACGCGCTCCATCTGGCGGAAGTCGCGCGCGACGAGGGGATCGAGCTCGCGCAGTCGAGTGTACGCGCGGTAATCGTCGCCGGTGAGCCGGGCGGTTGCATTCCCGCGACGCGAAGCCGCATCGAGGAATCATGGGGTGCGCGCTGCTTCGATCACTGCGGCATGACGGAGGTCGGACCGTTTGGTGTCGACGATGGCTCGCGCGGGCAGTGCCTTCGCGTCCTCGAGGATGAGTTCATCGTCGAAGTGCTCGCGCCCGATTCGCAATCGCGCGCCGCAGACGGTGAAGGCGAACTCGTCATCACCAATCTCGGTCGAACCGCGAGCCCCGTCGTTCGCTACCGAACGGGCGACTCGGTCCGCTGGGTCACGGGAACCGGTGACGACGGCTCGGCGTGCGGCTGGCTCGATGGTGGGATCCGGGGGCGCATCGACGAGATGGTGATTGTGAAGGGAAACAACGTATACCCGTCGGCGATCGAATCCGTGCTGCGCGAGTTCGACGACGTCGCCGAGTATCGCGTCCGCGTTCTCCCGAGTGGAGAAATGGCGGAGCTTGTCGTAGAGATCGAGCCTCGAGCGGGATCTAAGCGGTCGGTTTCGCATCGAGGCGAGCTCGCGGCCGCAGTGGCCGCGAGGCTCGAGACGCGCCTCCTCTTCCGCGCGGAAGTGAAGGAAGTGTCCCCGGGCTCGCTCCCGAGATTCGAGCTCAAGGGACGGCGCGTCGTCCGTGAATCCTCGGGAGAGAATCAGTAAGGAACACGCGCCGGAAGTGGATCCAACCTCTTCTGCGTGGGATGCAAACTGGACGGTAGACACCCTCTCCGACGGTGATCACCGACGGAGGGGAAGGAGATCGATGGTGATACCTAAAGTGGCTCGAGCGAAGACCGAAAGTCCGCGGACTCGCAGTGTCGCGATCGGAGCGGTAAGCGTCGTCGCGGCGCTCCTCAGTGTTTCTGCGTTTGCCGGTGACTGGCCCAACTGGCGAGGCCCCGAGAACAACGGCGCGGCGCGAGAGACGAAGCTGCCCGGTGAATGGGAGCTGCGCTGGAAGGCGCCCTTCGGAGGTCGTTCGACCCCCGTCGTGCACAACGGGCGCGTCTATGTTCTCAACCGGGCTGGTTCGGGTGTGAACGAGCAGGAGCGGGTCCTTTGCGTCGACGCCAAGAGCGGCGATGTCCTCTGGGAGCACCGCTTCGGCGTCTACCTCACCGACATCCCTTCGACTCGCATCGGATGGGCGAGTCCGGTCGTCGATCCGGAGACAGGACACGTTTACGCGCACGGCGTCCAGAACACGTTCATCTGTCTCGACCGCGACGGCAAAGTCATTTGGCGTCGCCAGCTTCACGAAGAGTACGGGACGATCAACGGGTACGGTGGTCGCACGCATACTCCCATCATCGACGAAGACCGCGTCGTGATCAGCTTCCTCAACTCGAGCTGGGGACCGCAGGCACCGGGTCGACATCGCTATGTCGCTTTCGACAAGCGCACCGGCGCCGTGCAGTGGTGGGCGACGCCCGGGGGGCCTCCCCTCGACACGACCTATTCCGTTCCGGTCGTCGCCGTCGTCGGCGGCGTGCGACAACTCATCGCGGGAAACGCCGATGGCAACGTCTACGGTATGGAGGCGCGCACCGGCCGTCGGCTGTGGACATTCCGCGTGTCGAAGCGAGGCATCAATGCCTCGCTGGTCGAGTGGAACGGGAAGGTCTTCGTCTCGCACAGCGAGGAGAACATCGACGAAGCTTCGATGGGGCGCGTGATCTGCATCGATGCGACCGGACGCGGCGACATCACGAAGACTCACGAAGTGTGGCGCCAGGACGGAATCACGGCCGGCTACGCCTCTCCAGCGATCTCGAATGGACGATGCTACGTCGCGGACAACTCCGCGAATCTTCACTGCTACGATGCAACGACCGGAACTGAACTCTGGGCGATCAACTTCGGCACGGTTGCCAAGGGGTCGCCCGTCGTCGCGGACGGGAAGATTTACATCTGCGAAGTCAACGGCAAGTTCCTGATCCTCGATGCGGGCGAAACGAAGAGCAAGATTCTGAGCACCAAGGAGTTCCACACCGACGACGGCGTCGTCGAAATGTTCGGATCACCGGCGATCGCGGGCGGCCGCATCTACTTCAACACGCGCGACGAGCTCTACTGCTTGGGCGCGAAGGAATGGGACGGAAGCACCGCCGAAGCCCCCGCCGCGCCGACCGAGGTCGCTTCCGCGGATGCGAAGGCGACTCTGCTTCACGTCGTGCCGGCGGACGTCGTCCTCGAGCCCGGTCAGTCGATCGCGTTCGGAACGAAGGCGTTCGACGACACCGGCCGCGCCGTCGAGCTCTCGGGCGAGGCGGAGTGGTCGGTCGTGGGGGTCGAGGGTGAAATCTCCGCAAGCGGGAAGCTGACGGTGTCCGCCGCGAATTCCTTCGGGCAGGGCTTCGTCGTCGCGAAGCTCGGAGATCTCGAGGGGCGCGCACGGATTCGTACGACGCCACCGATCCCATTCAGCGTGGACTTCTCGGGGGTGGCTGCGACGAAGCCGCCGGCGGGTTGGGTCGGTGCAGGGATCAAGTTCGTCGGCGCAGAGTACAAGGGCGAAGCGGTTCTCACAAAGCCGGGGACTCGCTCTAAGTTCATGGACGCCGAGACGTTCTTCGGACTGTCGACGTGGCGCAATTACACCATCGAAGCCGATGTGCTCGCGATCGAGCGCAAGCGGAATCTGCCCAACATCGGCGTGATCAACTCCGGATACGAGTTCGTGCTGATGGGAAACCATCAGCGCCTCCGCATCGTGTCGTGGGTGCCGCAGCCGCGCATCGAGAAGAAGGTGCGCTTCAAGTGGGACCCGGAAGTTTGGTACCGTATGAAGTTTCGTGTCGCGGAGAAGGGGGGAGTCGCGACCCTTCAGGGAAAAGTCTGGAAGCGCGACGATGCCGAGCCGGAAGCGTGGACGGTCGAACTCGAAGACCCGAACCCGAACGGGGGCGGGGCTCCGGCTCTCCACGGTTACTCGGCGGGGGCGCGAGCCAAGTCGGCGGGCGCTCAGATTTATTACGACAACGTCAAGGTGACGCGAAATTGAGTGTCTCGGGAGACTCCCGAACGCTCGCGCGAGCACGGAACGAATTCATCAACCCACGAGAAGAGATCAGCGAAGCAATGAGGTATCTCTCGAGTCGCACCGTCGGTGGCTGGATCGCCGCCGCTCTGGTTTTCGCGGTGGCCATCGGCTGCCATTCGTCGGCGAGCGTCGAGGATGTCGACGCGGCCGAGTCCGCGTCCGAGTCGGCCGGCGATGGCGATGCGGAATCGGCGGCCGTCGAGGTCGCTTCCGATGCCGCTTCTTCGAATTCGGCCGGCGGGACCAACGCCGAACCGGAGCCCACCCCTGAACCTGCTCCCGCGCGAACGGACTGGACGATGTGGGGTGGCACACCCGGGCGGAACATGATCAACACCGTCGCGAAGAACATCCCCGCCGAGTGGGACCTCGAATCGAAGAAGAACATCCTCTGGGCGCAGGCGCTCGGCTCGCAGTCCTACGGGAACACGGTCGTTCACGACGGCAGGATCTTCATCGGCACGAACAACGAAGGCCACCGGAACCCGGAAATCAAGGGCGACAAGGGCGTGATCATGTGCTTTCGGGAGAAGGACGGCGAGTTCCTTTGGCAGATGGTGCACGACAAGCTGGAAGCGGGGCGAGTGAACGACTGGCCGGAGCAGGGGATTTGCTCGTCACCGGTTTGCGAGGACGGCCGGATCTACTACGTGAGCAACCGCGCCGAGGTCGTGTGCGCCGACGTCGAGGGGTTCCTCGACGGCGAAAACGATGGACCCTACAAGGACGAAAAGTACACGAGCAAGATCGACGGAGACGCCATCTGGGTCTTCGACATGATGGACGAGCTCGGAGTCTTTCCTCACAATCTCGCGACCTGCTCTCCGCTCGTCATCGGTGACCTCATCTTCGTGATCACTTCGAACGGAGTCGAGCGCGACCACATTACGATCCCGAACCCGCGCGCGCCGAGCCTCCTCGCGCTCGATAAGAATACGGGCGAGCTGAAGTGGGATCGCGCCGATCCCGGCGAGGACATCCTGCACGGGCAGTGGTCGGCACCCTCCTTCATTCGAGCGGGAGGGAAGGACCAGATCATCTTCCCGGCGGGAGACGGCTGGGTCCGCAGCCACAAACCGGAAGACGGCGAGATCATTTGGGAATTCGATACCAACCCGAAAGACTCCGTGTGGGAGCTCGGAGGTCGCGGCACCCGCAACAACTTGATCTCGACCGCGGCGTGCGTCGACGGAGTGGTCTACATCGCGGTCGGACAGGATCCCGAGCACGGTGAGGGAATCGGCCATCTCTACGCGATCGACGCATCGAAGACGGGCGATATCACCGAGTCCGGAAAGCTCTGGCACTACGGGGGCAAGGAGTTCAAGCGAACGATCTCCTCGTTTGCGGTCGCGGACGGCCTCGTCTACGCGGCGGACTTGAGCGGATTCCTCCACTGCATCGACGCGTCGACCGGCCGTCCGTACTGGATTCACGATACCTTCGCCGCCGTCTGGGGCTCGCCGACGGTCATCGACGGCAAGGTGTTTCTCGGCGACGAGGACGGCGACGTCGTCGTGCTGCGCCACAGCAAGGACGCGAAGGAAGTCCTCTTCGAGACGAACATGGAGGACTCCGTCTACACGACACCGATCGTCGCCAACGGAATCCTCTACATCTCGACGCGTACGCACCTGTACGCGATCGGAGCGAAGTAGCGCTGATCCTGTCCTCGAGAACACCTCCTTACGGCGCGCCCGCCGCCTCCCGAGTACATCATGACGAATGACGTTAGAGAACTGACGGCTCCCGCGTCCGAGGAGCAGATCCGTACCGCCCGGGAACGCCTCGACGCTTGGGTTGTCGAGGTCGTCGACTGGCACTTCGATCCCGCGACGGGCTGTCCGTTTTGGCTCGACTACGCATCGAAGCTCGATTGGGATCCGCGAAAAGAGGTGCGCTGCTTCGCCGATCTCAACAAATTCGACGAGTTCGAGGACGAGTGGCTCCGAGGCGGTCCGGTCCAGCGCTGGGTTCCGAAGGGACTCGAAGGAAAACCCGTCTACGTGTTCGAAACGGGTGGGACGACCGGCGTTCCGAAGTCACGCATCAACATCGAAGACTTCCGCACCGACTACTCGATGTTCAGTGAGACGCTCTCGGACGACGGCTTCCCGCGCGGCGCCGATTGGCTGTCGCTCGGGCCGACCGGTCCACGGCGACTTCGCCTCGCGGTCGAGCACCTAGCCCAGGTGCGCGGAGGCATCTGTTTCTGCCTCGACATGGACCCACGCTGGTTCACGAAGTGTCTCAAGCGAGGCTGGCTCGACGTCGCCGAGGCGTACAAGACTCACGTGATCGACCAAGCTCTCACGCTTCTCAAGGCGCACGAGAACATTCAGTGTCTCTTCACGACGCCGAAGCTGCTCGAGGCGCTCTGCGAGAAGATCTCGCTCAAGCAGGTCGGCATCAAAGGCATATTCTGCGGCGGCACGCAGATGACTCCCCAGTTCCATCGTTTCGCGCGAGAGGAGCTCCTCGAGGGCGTCGAGTTCGTCCCGACCTACGGGAACACGCTCATGGGGCTCGCGTGTCACAAGCCGTACATTCCGGAGGACGACTACGCGATCATCTACTTCCCACCGCATCCGCGAGCCGTTCTCTCGGTGGTGGATCCCGACGATCCGAAGCGCGACGTCGATGTGGGCGGAGTGGGCCGCGTGAAGCTCACCACGCTCACCAAGGAGTTTTTCGTACCGGGCTTTCTCGAGCGCGACGAAGCCGAACTCGTCGGACCGATCGCAAGATACCCCTGGCCGGGAGTGAAGAACGTCCGTCCGTTCTCCCGCTTCCAAACGGCCGTGATCGAGGGAGTTTACTGAGCGATGCTTCACATTCCGATCCTCCGCGGCGGCCGGCCCTACGAGAGTATCGACAAGACCGAAGTGCGGGACTACCGAACGGGCGAGCCCGTCGCGATGCTCAGCGTCGCGAACGGTGGGCTCATTTCGCGTGACCTCCGCGACCAGAGCATCGCGACGAGCCCACTTCGCCACGTGTCGACGACCGAGCTGATCTCCCGCACGCAGGAAGCGGCGGAGCATTTCCTTCACGGTGAGCTTCCGCTCGGGGACTCCACGCAGAGCTACGACGACTACATCGAGCAGCTCTCGTGGACGACGGGATTGCCGAAGACTCTCTGCCGAGCGAATGCGGAAAAGATCTACCATGTGATGGCGAAGATCGACGAGGTGCTCGGAGGGCTCACGCGAGGCCTTGACCTCTCGATCCTCGATCGCGGCTTCGGCGAGCAGAACGGACGGACTCTCTGCTTCATGCAGCAGGCGCGCACGCTCGGTGCGGTTCTTCCGAGCAACTCGCCCGGAGTTCATTCGCTGTGGGTGCCGGCGATCGCTCTCAAGGCGTGCCTCTGCCTGAAGCCGGGGCGGGAGGAGCCGTGGTCTCCGTACCGAGTGCTCCAGGCCTTCCTCAAGGCGGGGATCCCGGGCGATGCGTGCGGTTTCTATCCGACGACGCACGACGGTGCGCGCGAGATTCTCATGCGTTCCGGTCGCGCGATGGTGTTCGGCGACGCGTCGACGACCCGACAGTGGGAAAACAATCCCGCCGTCCAGGTTCACGGACCTGGTTTCAGCAAGGTGATCTTCGGGCCGGATACCGCCGCGAGTTGGCGCGAGCATCTCGATGTCCTCGCCGAGTCGGTGGCCCTCAACGGCGGACGCTCCTGCATCAATGCCTCGGCGATCTGGACGCCTTCGCACGGACGCGAGCTCGCCGCTGCGCTCGCCGAACGCCTGGCGTCGATCGCGCCGCGTCCGGCAGACGATCCCGCCGCGGAGCTCCCGGCCTTCGTGAACCCGAAGTTCGCGGAGATGATGGACGCCGCGATCACGGCTGGTCTCGGAACGCCGGGCGCCGAGGACTTGTCGCTCGCTCACCGGCCGGAGCGCCTCGTTCGACAAGACGGCTGCACGTATCTACTCCCAACGGTGATTTGGTGCCGCGATCGCGAGCATCCACTGGCGGGGAAGGAGTTTCTCTTCCCGTACGTCGCGGTCGTCGAGTGTCCACCGGAGGACATGCTCGAAAGCATCGGCCCCACTCTCGTCGCGACCGTCATCACGGATGATCCCGCGCTGAAGGCCGCTCTCATGACTTGCCCGCACGTCGACCGCCTCAACATCGGCCCTCAGCCGACCTGCCGCATCAGCTGGGATCAACCGCACGAAGGGAATCTCTTCGAGCACCTCTACCGCCAGCGCGCGTTCCAGTACGTGGCGTAGACGAAGCCCGAGTACGCCGCACCCATGTCGAAATCGATTCTCGATCGCCTCCACTTCCAGTACGCACCGAGGACGCGGATCCTCTTCGGGAACGGAACGATCGACGAGCTCGGTCCGACGGCAGTACTCGAAGGCGGGACGAGCGTCCTCCTCGTCACCGACCCGGGAATCGAACGCGCCGGCCACGTCGCCCGCGCCGTCGCCAGCCTCGACGCGGCGGGGGTTCGCACGCGCGTCTTCAGCGGAGTCGCGGAGAATCCGACCTCGAATCACGTCGCGGAAGGCGTCCAGTTCGCGCAGCGAGAGGCGTTCGACATGATCGTCGGACTCGGTGGCGGAAGCGCGATGGATTGCGCGAAGGGGATCAACTTCATCCACTCGTGCGGCGGCACGATGCGCGATTACCTCGGGGTCGGCAAGGCGACCGGACCGATGCTGCCGATGATCGCCGTGCCGACCACCGCCGGAACGGGGAGCGAGTCCCAGTCCTTCGCCCTGATCTCCGATCCGGACACGCACCAGAAGATGGCCTGCGGCGACTCACGGGCGGCATTCCGAGTCGCTATCCTCGATCCTCTGCTGACGTTGTCGCAACCGAACGCGGTCACGGCAGCGACCGGGATCGACGCACTAGCGCACGCGGTCGAGAGCTTCGTGACGACGAAGCGCACCCCGTTCTCAGAGGTGTTTTCGCGAGAAGCCTTCCGGTTGATCGCGGGGAGCCTCGAGCGAGTCCTCGAAGCACCCGATGACGTGGACGCCCGCGGCCGGATGCAGCTCGGCGCGACGTTCGCCGGCATCGGAATCGAAAACTCGATGCTCGGGGCAACCCACTCGGCCGCGAATCCCGTCACGGCGCATTACGGCACCGTGCACGGCGTTGCGATCGGAATTCTTCTTCCTCACGTCGTCCGCTACAACGCGCCCGACGTCGGCGAACGCTACGCCGAGCTCGCGGCGCTCGCCGGGGTTCAAGTCGACGAGCTCGGGGCCGGCGCGGCGCTCGCGGGGCTTCTCGAGCGCATCCACGGGAGGACCGGACTTTCAGCGCGACTCGGTGATTGCGGGGTGACGGCGGACGCCGTCGCCGCGCTCGCCGCGGAGGCCGCGACGCAGTGGACGGCGCAGTTCAACCCGCGTCCGATCTCGAGTCCCGATTTCGAGGAGATCTATCGATGCGCTCTGTGAATCGTTGCGCCCGGATCTGGATCGCGGGTCTCTGGCTCGCCGGTGGTGCGGGGATCTCCATCGCTCTTTCCTGCGGCGAGAGCGCTCCGCTCGTCGAACCGGCGGACGATCGACCCGAGCGCGAATCTACCGGTGCGAAGTCGGATGCCGGCGCCGCGTCGAGTCTCTTCGCGGGGGCCGAACCCTACACGGCCGACTGGCCGACGTTTCGGGGCGACCCGATGCTGCGCGGGTATCGCACCGGCCGCGTCGCGCGCGAACCGAAGCTTCTCTGGACATACGAGATCGACACCTACATCGAGTCGACGCCAGCCATCGTGGGGGACACCGTCTATGTCGGCACCGACGACCAGGGTCTACTCGCCCTCCGCCTTTCGCCGACGTCGAAGAGCGGCGAGCTCCGTTGGAAGTACCCGGTCGAGCTGTCGATCCGCTCGTCTCCTTCGGTCCGCGACGGACGAGTGTACGTGACCTGCGACGAGGGATATCTCCACTGCGTCGATGCCGACTCCGGGGAACGGATCTGGCGCTTCGATACGGAGAGCGGAACGGAGACCCCGTCGTCTCCTCAATTCGCGGGCGACCTCGTTCTTTTCGGTTCGTACGACGCGTATCTCTACGCCGTGAACGCGACGAGCGGAAAGCTCGCGTGGAAGGTCGAGACGCTCGGTCCGATCCACTGCACTCCCGCCATCGCGAACGGCTACACCTTCGTCGCCGGCTGCGACGAGTCGCTCCGGGTGATTTCCTTCGCCGAGCGCGCTTGCGTCGGCGCGGCTCCGCTCGGTGCCTACAGTGCTGCGTCGCCGGCGATTCTCGGTGACCGCTTGTTCGTCGGAACCTACGCCAACCAGTTCGTCGCAGTCGACTGGAGGCGCGAGGGGAAGATCACTCTGCCCCCTCCGGAGGACGATTTCGCCGTCGCGAGCACGTCGAACTCCGCCTCGGACGAACGCCCGTCGACGACCCCAGCACCCAGTCCGTCTCCGGCTCCGGCCCCCAGTCCCGCTCCGGCCCCGACCGCGGAGAAAGCCACACCGGACGTCTCGTCTCCCGTCGCGTGGGTCTACGAGCACGCGCGGCGCAAGTTCCCCTACCACGCGAGCGCCGCGATCGCTCCGATCGCGACCGCAGAAGGCGCGCCCGCGCGGACCGTCGTGATCGCGCCGGGACGGGACAAGCTCGTTCACTGCCTCGACGCGAACACCGGCGACCACCTCTGGGACTTTCCCACTCGGGCCCGCATCGACGCCTCTCCGGTCATCGTCGGGGAGACGGCGATCGTGTGTGGACTCGACGGGCGCGTCTACTTCCTCTCGGCGCGTTCCGGCGAGCTCGAATGGAGTTTCAACGCGGGGTCCCCTTTCCGGGCCTCGCCGGCCGTCGCGAGAGGTCGGCTCGTCGTCGCTTCGGACGAGGGACTCATCCACTGCTTCGATCTCACACCGCGTTGACGCCGTCCGCAGAGCGAGGGTGGACTCGCGAACGATGAACATCGCTCTCGTAGCGGCCGGAGCGGCCGGGATGTACTGCGGCAGTTGCCTCCGCGACAACGCGCTCGCGCTCGCGCTCGTCGATCTCGGTCACGGCGTCACCTTCGTTCCGACGTACACTCCGCTCCGTGTCGACGGACGAGCGGCGCCGGCGGAGCGCGTGTTCCTCAATGGACTGCAGGTGTACGCGGAAAACTCGCTCGGAATCGCTCGACGCGCAGGGTGGTTCCGCCGTCTTCTCGGCTCGAACGCGCTTCTCCGCTGGGTGTCGCGGCTCGCCGTTGACAACGATCCACGGAAGCTCGGCTCGCTCACGGTTTCGATGCTCCGAGGGACGGACGGGAACCAGCGAACGAGCTGTCTCGAGCTCGTCGACTGGCTCGCGGCAAACGTCCGCGCGGACGTGATCCACCTCAGCAATCTTCTCCTCACCGGCCTCGCGCCGGCGCTTCGGGCCCGGCTCGGGGTACCGATGACCTGCGGACTCACGGGCGAGGATCAGTTCGTCGAGAACATTCCCGCGCCGCACCGCTCGCTCGCGCTCGATCTCATTCGTGCGAACGGGCGCTCCGTGGACGCGTTCCTCGCACCGAGTCGCGCCTACGCCGATCACATGGAGAAGTGGGCGGGTCTCGATCCGGACCGGATCGCGGTCGTCGAACCGGGCGTCGCGCTCTCTACCTCGAACGCGCCCGCAGACCCCGAGCGAAGTCTGCGGCGCGAGGACGGCGTGCTCGCGATCGGCTTTCTGTCGAGAATGGCGCCGGAAAAGGGACTCCATCTCCTCGTCGATGCATTCGTTCGCCTGGTGCAAACGGGCGATGTCCCCGGCCTCCGGCTTCGCATCGCAGGGTATTCGAGCCGCCGGAGCAGCGCCTACGTCCGCGCGCAGAGGCGGCGCGTCGATGCGGCGGGACTGAGCTCCCAGGTCGAGTTCCTCGGTACGCTCGACGGCGCAGCAAAACGCGACTTTTTTCGCTCGATCGACGTTTTTGCGATGCCTTCGGTCCACGTCGAATCGAAGGCTCTCCCGGTCCTCGAGGCGCTCGCCCACGGAGTTCCGGTGGTCGTTCCGGCGGCCGGCTCGATCCCGGAGTGGATCCATGCGACCGAGGGAGGGCTCCTCCACTCACCGGATTCGACGGATGAGCTCACCGCCGGCCTGCGTAAGCTACTTCGCGACGCGGAGCTCCGCCGCAAGCTCGGAGCGAGCGGCTCGCGCGTCGTCCGCGAGCGCTTTGGCTCGCAGCACATGGCAGAGCGTGCCGTCGCCGTTTGGTCACGACTCGGCGAGTCACGCTCGGGTCCCGCCTCGTCTTCGGACTCGAAAAGGCCCACGATCGAATGACTCACGAGTTTCGCCACGAGCGGCGCGTCGAGTTCGCCGACACCGACTGCGCCGGTATCATTCACTTTTCCCGCTTCGCTTGCTACGCGGAAGAAGCAGAGCACGCATTTCTCCGCTCGCTCGGACTGAGCGTCCAGATGAAACACGAAGGACACACGATCGGCTTTCCGCGCCTCGCAAGTCGCTTTGAGTACTCGCGGCCGATCCGCTTCGAGGACGTCGTCGACATCCGGCTCCGGGTCGTGCGACTCGGTGCGAGCACCGTCACGTATCAATTCCTTTTCGAGAAGGACGGCGACGAGGTCGCTCGTGGGGAGTTTACCGTCATCGCGTGTCGTGTGTATCCTGAGGGACGCATCGAGAAGACCGCGCTCCCGAACGCGTTCACGGATCTCGTTGAAATCGCGCCCGAGGGGGCACTCGATTTTCGCGAACGATGACCCCGATCGACGGATCGACCGAGCGAGACGCCGGAGGATCGATTGCCCGAACTCGAAGTTCACGCCCTCTCTAAGGAATACCCCACCCCGGCCGAGCCGCTCGTCGTCCTCGATGGCGTCGAGTTCGAGCTCGAGATCGGCGACGCGGCGGCGATCACCGGTCCGTCCGGATGCGGGAAGAGTACCCTGCTCCACATCCTCGGCGCTCTCGACACGCCGACATCCGGTCGCGTCACACTCGGAGGCGAGGACCCGTCGACTCTGAACGAGACGGATCTCGCGCGCTTTCGCGGCGAGAAGATCGGATTCGTCTTCCAGGACCATCATCTTCTGCCGCAGTGCTCGGCGCTCGAGAACGTGCTCGTACCGACGCTCGTCGAGCGAAGTGCGGCCGCGTCGGGCGAGAAGCGCGCGCGCGACCTTCTCGAGCGTGTCGGACTCTCGGACCGCAGCGACCACCTGCCGTCCGAGCTCTCGGGAGGTGAGCGGCAGCGCGTGGCCATCGCTCGCGCGCTCATTCGGTCGCCGCAGCTTCTCCTTTGCGATGAGCCGACCGGGAACCTCGACCCGGCGAGCGCGCGCCACGTCGGAGACCTCTTTCTCGAGCTCGCGGGATCGCGCGACCACGCGCTCGTCGTCGTCACGCACAGCGTCGAGCTGGCCGAGCGTTTTCCCCGCCGCTTCGTTCTCGACGACGGGAAGCTCCGAGCAGTGGGCGACGAGGCCCGTCGCGACGCTCCGCGAGCGCCGACTGCGACATGAGCTCCGGGCGTGCGTTCGATCTCCGCGCGCTCGCGCTCCGCGGACTCCGGTGGCACCGCCGCTCGTATCTCGCTTCGGTAGCGATGATCGCCGTCGCGACGGCGGTCGTGACCGGCGCCCTACTCGTCGGTGATTCGGTGCGGGGAAGCCTGCGCGACCGCGCGCTCGAGCGTTTCGGCGCCGTCGACTTCGCTCTCTCGAGTCGCACGGGTTTCTTCCGCGAGGAGTTGCTGCGGGACGAGTCGTCTCAGGCTCGCAGCCCGGACCGTGGCGACGAGGACGGCGCCCGGGACGAGAGCTCGATCCGCGCGACGTCCGTCATCCTCCTCCGGGGGTCGGCGGTCCACGCAGAGTCGCGTCAGCGCTCCGCCCGCGTTCACATCATCGGAGTGGACTCGACGTTTTGGTCGTTCTGGGAGGAGACGGAGTCGCTCGCCGAGCCGTTTCGAGGCGAAGAAGGTCGGCGCTGGTGCTGGGTGAATCCCGCCCTCGCCGCCGCGATCGGCAGCGAAGCGACCGACACGCTCCTGCTCTCTCTCGGCAAGGCGGAGTCCGTCGCATCCGAACACCTCCTCGGCGCGCGCGACGACGCCGTTCGCACGCTCCGAGTCGCGTGCCGCCGGGTGATCCCTGCGGCCGGTCCGGCGTACTTCCGGCTCGATCAGGGGCAGGACGATCCGCACGTCGTTTACGTTCCCCTCTCGTTTCTTCAGCGAACTCTCGAGCGAGAGGGGGAAGCGAACGTCGCTCTCATCGCGGCCGGCGGACCACAGGACGAAGCCTCGAGCGCCCTGCGGGCGCGGATCCGCGAGAGGCTTCAGGTCGGAGATCTCGGACTCGCGGTGCGGTCGGTCGCAGCCCGGGGCGATCCCGCGTCTCCGGAATCGGCGCGGAGCGAGCTCGTGCTCGAAAGTCGAGAGCTCGTGCTCCCGGACGCGGTCGTCGAATCCGCCGAGCAGACCGCGCGCGCGCTCGGGGCGACGACCCGCCGCGTGTTGACGTATCTAGCGAACACGGTTCGCGTCGGTGAGCGCGAGATTCCCTATTCGACGATCACTGCCGTCGAGGATGGCGGTTCAGCGGAACGACTCTTCGCTGAAGCGGTGTCCGGACCGCTCGCCGGAGAGAGCATCGTCCTCAATGATTGGGCCGCCCGCGAGCTCGACGCGAAGGTGGGGGAGAGCGTGACCCTTCGCTACTTCGTCGTCGTCGCCGGGAATGAGCTGCGCGAAGCCGAGGCGACGTTTCAGCTCGCGGGAATCGTTCCGATCGACGAGGGACCGTTCGACGCGTCCTGGACTCCGACCTTTCCCGGAATCTCGGACAGCGCATCGCTGCGTGACTGGGACCCGCCGTTCCCCGTCGATTTCGATCGCATCGAGGATCGCGATGAAGAGTACTGGGATGAGTACCGCGCGACGCCGAAGGGCGCGATCGCGCTCGCCGAGGGAATCGAGCTCTGGGCGACGCGATTTGGGCGGGCGACGTCCGTGCGTGTCGACCCCGCGGAGACTGGGCTTTCGGCGGAGACGTTCGCGAGCGCCCTCCTCGATCGACTCGATCCCGGAGCGGCCGGACTTTCGCTCGACGCCGTCAAGGCTCGAGCCCTCACCGCCGCGCGCGGAGCGACGGATTTTGCGATGCTCTTCGTCGCGTTCAGCTTCTTTCTCATCGTGAGCGCCCTCGTGCTTCTCTCGCTCGTCTTTCGACTGGCGGCTGAGCTGCGCGCGCGCGAACTCGGTACGCTTCTCGCGACGGGGTTTACCGCACGAGACGCGACGACGCTTCTTCTTCGCGAAGGGAGAGGGCTCGTGGTGATCGGCGCCATCGTCGGCGCGGTCGGCGGAGTCGGCTACGCCGCCGCGCTCGTCGCGGGCCTTCGCACGCTCTGGAGTGGGGCCGTCAGCGCGCCCTTTCTCGAGCTTCACGTCACCGCCGGCTCGATCGCGATCGGGCTCTCGGTGACAGCGATTCTCGCGTTCGCCGTCATCATCGTCGTTGCCCGGCGGATCACGAGGACTGCGCCCCGCGCTCTCCTCGCCGGTGTTACGCGCGACGACCCGGTTCTCAGGCGAACGTCGACCCGTAGCCGAGGCTTCGTCGTCGTCGCCGGCGGCGTTGCCTGCGCAGTGCTGACTCTTGTGGGGACGCTCGATGCGTGGGCCCCGGAGGCGTGCTTTTTCGGCGCGGGAGCGGCGGGTCTCGTCGCGGGACTCGCGGCGCTCGACGTCGCGCTCCGCAAGCTCGCGCCCCAGGGGTTCGCCGGTCGGGGCGTCCGCGCCCTGATCGTCCTCGGTGTGCGCAACGCGGGCCGTCGCCCGGCCCGTAGTCTCCTCACGGCGTCCGTGCTCGCCGTCGCGGCGTTCATCGTCATCGCCGTGGCCGCACAGCGGCGCGATGTCCGGCACGACGATCCCCAGCGCGATTCCGGCGACGGCGGGTATTCGCTTGTCGCACGGTCGGCCGTGCCCCTCACACGCTCCCTCGGGTCACGCGACGGTCGGGAGGCCCTCAATCTCGTCGGCGCGGCGGATGCGCTGGTCGGTGCGGCGGAGATCCACGCGCTCCGCGTGAAGCCCGGTGACGACTCGAGCTGCCTCAATCTCTACCGACCGCAGTCTCCGCGCATCGTCGGTGTTGAGAGCTCGTTTCGCGCCGCGGGAGGTTTTCGTTGGGCGAAGACCCTCGCGGACTCCGCCGAAGAGCGCGCGAACCCGTGGCTCCTCCTAGAGCGCACGCTTCCGGACGGCGCGATTCCCGCGATCGCCGACCTCAACACCGCCCAGTGGATTCTTCACGTCGGACTCGGAGACGAGATCGAAGTCCTCGCGGAAGACGCTCGACCGGTGAAGATTCGCCTTGTCGGACTCCTAGCTCACAGCATTTTCCAGAGCGAGCTCGTCATCGCATCGGAGACCTTCGTCCGCGCGTTTCCGCGCGAGACCGGTTGGAGTCAGTTCCTCTTTCGCACCGATGTCCCGAACGGACCCGCGCCCGTCGACCTTTCCGGCGCGCTCGAGTCGGCGCTCGCGGATTACGGGTTCGACGTTCGGACGACGGGGGAAGTCCTCGCGGCGTTCAAGCGCGTCGAGAACACGTACCTCTCAACGTTTCAGATCCTCGGCGGACTCGGACTCCTCCTCGGGACGCTCGGCCTCGCCGTCGTTCTCGTCCGCAACGTCAACGAGAGACGCGCGGAGATCGGGCTGCTGAGGGCGGTCGGGTATACGCCGGCCGCGGTGCGGTGGGTCGTTTTCAGCGAGACCGGCACGCTTCTGGCCGGTGGCCTCGTTGTCGGTGGCGGTGCCGCGCTGCTCGCGTCCGTGCCCGTTTTCTTGAGCGGCGCCGGCGAGGTATCGGTCTCCGGCGTGCTCGGGACGGTTGCGGTGATCGCCGCCGCCGGGCTCGGCGCCGCGGCTCTGTCCATGCAGCGCGCGCTCGCGAGCTCATCCCCGGTGGACGCCCTCCGGGGCGAGAGCCGTCCCCGCTAGCCGGAATGAAACCGCACATCCGACGGTGGAGTCTCCGCCGACGGCGTTCGGCGCGGCGGAGGTCACCTGAGAGGCGGGATCCGCGCGGGCCGAGAGTCGGAAGTCTCTAGGCCGCTTACCGCGCGGGGCGGGTGTAGCGGAAGAGATCAGCGAAGGAGTTCAACAATCCGGCGAGAAGAGATCGCAGTGAACGCATCATGCCTACCTCACTTCTTTTCGCCCCGCCAAACAAAACACTAACCCAGACGCTCGTCCGTTCCCAGCCCAAACCTTAGGGCTCAGACCGGACCTTACGGCCCGGACCTTTACGGCACCGCGCAGCTCCGTCGAGCGGCTCGAGGCGGACATCCGTCTCGCCTGTGGGCAACGCTCGGCCGGACGCGGCGACGGCGGCACTCTTCGAACGGGATGCTCCGGATGGCCGGCGCCTCGAACCCTCTCGCCGTCCTCTGAGACCCGTGAGGACGACCCGAGCCGCTACCGTTACCGGAACTACGTTCACTTGTTAAGTGTTTCACGCCCGGATGTCAACCGTTCACCGGCTCGCCAGGCGGCCTAGCGCGCGCCGGAGGGCCGCTGCCGCGTAGACCGGAGGATAGAGGCGCTCGAAGTACCAGAGGTCGGCGAAGTAGAAGCCGATCGGGGTCGGATCCTCGAGTCCGCCCGCCTCGACCGTGCCCACGAGCCACTCGAGCCCCCGCTGGACGGCATCCTCGCCCGAGAGATCGCCGTCCGTTTCCGCCCCGAGCAACGCGTAGAGCGCGAGCGCCGACTCCTCGACGCTCGACGGCGCCCCGTGGTCGCCACCCCAGCCGCCGTCCTCGTTCTGCGCGTCGACGAGCCAACGCTGCGCGTTTCGCCGCACGGACTCCCCGATCGGAACCTCCGCGTCCTCGAGGGCGATGAGGACCCGACTCGTCCCGTAGACGGGGCTCTCGTTCTGGGGGACGTGTTCGTTCCCGAACCAGAGCGGAAGCCACGCGCCGTCGGCCCGTTGCGTGCGCTCGAGGAATGCTCCCATCGCGCGAGTCGCCCGGTCGAGCCTCGGGGCGAGATCCGGAAACGTCCCGCGCCACGCGGAGAACGCTCGCAGGGCGTGAGCGGTCAGGTCCGCGCCGCTCCGATCGAACGGCAGCCGTCCCCAACCGCGGCAAAACGTCGGAATTCCACCGTCGCGATTCTGCAGGTCGAGAAGCCAAGAGAGTCCCGCGGCCGAGGCGCGCCGCGACTCGGCATCGCCTTCGCCGAGGCACTTGAGAGCGAGGAGCGCACCCGCTGTATCGTCCGCGTCGGGAACGCCGCCGGGAAGATCGGTCCAAGCCCATCCCCCCGGCGCCGCCCCGGTGTACGGATGAACGGTTCGGTACTGCTGACTGAGAAGCCAACGGCGGATCGGTTCTCGGTCAGCGGGAGAGAGCGCGGACGCCCCCGCTTCAGCGAGCGCTCCAACCGCGAGCGTCGTCACCCAGGTCGCGAGATCGGTGTCGATCGGCCAGCTTCCGTCCTTCCGTACTGAGTGCTCGAGGAACCGCGTCGCTTCGCGCACGACGGGGTGGCCCGCCGAACCGCTCGCGGCAAGACTCATCGTAACGAATGCCGTCAACGGCACCGCTTCGAGAAAACCGCCGCTCGCCGGCTGGATCTCGCGCAGAACGTTCAGCGTACGCGCGCGTGCCGCTGCGCGCGCCACTCGGGTCAAGGGATTCCGCGTGGGGCGATGGTGGTGGTGTACTTGCCCGACGGCGATCAAGGCCGGGAGGGCGTAGCTGACGACGGGAAGCCCGAGGAAACGAAACCAGCGACGGGGGAGCGCGGCGAGCTCGAACGGGAGAGACTTCACTGACCTCCAAGCATCGCGTCCCTCGCCTAGGCATCCGGCGAGGGCGCAGTGGGTGAGGATAGGCACGCTGAACGTTCGATCCTCACCGTAGACGGCGAGGATCGCCGCGGCGAGAGCGTCGGGCGAAGTCGAGCCGGCGCGCGCCGCGATCCAGTCCTCGGCACCCCGAATGGCGGACTCGACCTTCCCCTCTGACCGTGCGACCGCTCGCAGCGTCGCCCAACAGAGCGTCGTCGTGCTGATGTTGCTCCGGCTCGCCGGCGTGTCGCCCCAGCCGCCGTCCGTGTGAACGTTTTCCGCTAGCCAATGTGCTCCCCGCGCGACGAGCTCGCGGTGCTCCGGTCCACCGTGCTTCTCCACGAGTGCAAGCGCGAGAGTAGCGGTCGCGGTCGAGAGCGCACTCGTCGAGAGCTCGCCGCGCCAGTGGCCATCGGAAGTGCGTTCACCGAGCAGTCGCTGCTCGACGAGATCCGCGGCGCGCTTGAGTCTGTTGTCGAAGTCGTCCGTCATCGCGCGGCGGCGCCGCCCTCCTGTCGTTCGGCGAGCGACCTACGACAGGACCGCGACGACTCGTCGTAGAGCCTCGGTACGGAGGTGAGCTGCACTCGCCGGTTCGGTGTGCAGGACTCCCCGCGAGACCGCGCGTTCGCGTTCAACCGCCCGCCCCCCGGATCTTCGTTCCCATCCATCCCGAACGCGTCCGCGTCGCGATCACGAGTCCCGAGCCAACTCCGCTGAGGCGCGCGACGAGTTCGCCTCCTTCGGACCAGATCGAGCTCCCGCCCGCGGTGTCGAGCGTCGTCGACGGAGCGCCGTGATTCGCGAGAACTACGGCCATCGAGTGCTCCCGAGCGT
This sequence comes from Planctomycetota bacterium, assembly GCA_965223845.1. Lineage (GTDB taxonomy): Bacteria > Planctomycetota > UBA8108 > UBA8108 > SXIK01 > CBDCXR01. The sequence goes on from CBDCXR010000004.1 coordinate 1,800,219, forward strand.
ATCCGGAGAGCTTCTCCGAGACCGACTCGAACTCCGCCGGCGAGAAGAGCACGCCCGCGAGGTACAGCGTCGCGCCGCGCGCCGCGGCACTCCGGGGATGGGACGCGTGATTCGTGTCGGCGCAGATCGCGACCGCCGCGACGTCGTGCCCGATTCGAGTGAGCGGGTCACGCTCAGCCGGATCGAACACGTCCAGCTCGTCGCCCCCGAGGTGGCGCTTCGTGTAGATCGCCTCCCGGCCATCCGCCCCGACGATGAACGCGCCGATGTGAAGTCCCGACGCGAGCCGGATCGGCGCGCCGACGACGAGCGTCACGCCGTGCTCGGCGGCCGCGTCACGGAGCGGGGCCAGCCGGTCGTCGCGCTCGGAGAACGCGAGGGCGTCGGCGAGATCCAATTCGTATCCCGTGAGCGACAATTCGGGAAAGACGAGAAGCTGGACGTCGTGTGCCGCCGCGACCGCGACCAGTCGGATGTGACGATCGAGGTTATCGCGAACATCTCCCCGGAGTGACTCGATCTGGGCGGCACCGACGGTCACGCTCATCTCGCGCGTCCCTTTGTCCTTTAGCATCCGGCGCCTGTCAGAGACTCAAGTGACCGAGCGCGAGGAGCCCGTAGTACGTGTACTCGCAGTCGAGCGTGTCTTCGGCCCAGTGGCCGTAGAAGCTCCCGCGACTCGTCCAAAGGGTATCGATGAACTCGAGGCAATCGTCGCGAATCGAGTCGAGAGGACACTCGAGCGCAGCGAGCGCGTGGAGCGCCGTCGCCGTCGACAAGAGGTCGGGCACCGGCGTGCGCGGCCCGGCGCAGAATCCGCCGGCGCGACGGCAGCTACGGACGAGCCACTCGCCCGCCGAGGCGGGACAATCGATCCCGAGAGTCCGCGCGACGGTCACCGCGGCCGCCGTCGCGGGCGTCGCGCCCTCGGCGACGCGGGCGTCGTTCGCATAGCCTCCGTCGCTCTGCCGGCGTGCCGACAGAAACTCAGCGATCCGGGACGACGGGATTTCGCTCCCGAGGTCCTGGAGCGCACCGACGGCGAGAAAGACTCCGTAGACGTTCCCCATGTCCGCTCCGCGTTCGGTCGCGTAACCGCCGTCTGGGGTTCGGTGTCGGTCGATCTCGGCCTCGAAAGCGGCGCGGGCCGCGGTCGAAACCTCGAGCCCGCGGCTCGCCGTCGCTCGCACCGCAGAGGACAGATGGACGAGATCGAGGCTCGCGATCGTCTCCGGATCGGTGAAGGAGCACAGATACTCTCGCGTATCCGGAGGAAACTCCGTTCTCAGCGCGAGAAGGCATTCCGTGCCGAACAGCGTGTAATAGAGATCGGCCGCGCCGTCGCGATCACGAAACCCACCGTTCGGTGCGAGCTGGTCGAGAACGAACGCAGCGACGAGCTCCGTCGACTCACGCAGAAGCTGCGGCGCCAGTCTCGCGACCTGCAGCATTTCGAGTCTCATGCTCACGGCACCAGCCCTTGATCTCGGCGTCGCCGAACATCTTGCCGATGACGCGCCGGAGGAGACCCTTCACGCTCGCGTTGCCGAGCGGCCAGAGAGACCGTATCGCCTCTTCCTTGTAGGCGTCGAAGAGCTCGCGGCAGCGAGCGACCGCGCCGAGCTCTTCCATGCGGCGCCGCACGGTGTCGGCGGGAACGGCCGCCTCGCGTCGCCAGAGTGCGTCGAAGAGCTCCCGATCGACTCCCTTCGCCTTTTCCCGCGCCACCGCGAGCGGAAGCGTCGGACGCAGAGCTTCGAGGTCGCCGGCCTCCGCCGTTTCGGCGAGATCGTCGAGGTCGTCGCGAATCTGGTACGCGATGCCGAGGGAGCGACTGAAATCCGTCACCACCTTCGCCGTCGCGTCGTCGCCGCCGCCGTAGAGAAGTCCGATCTGGAGCGCGACCTCGAATGCGGGCGCCGTCTTCTCGCGAAAGATGTTCACCACATCGATCGGCGCGAGTGGAGCGGGCCGGCGGGCCCAGCAGAGTTCTGCACCCTGGCCGCGGCAGAGCGTCCGGTGTCCTTCGGCCGCGACGCGAAGCATCGCGGCGCGCGTTTCAGGCGCCGCCTCGCACTCCGCGAGGATTCGGTACCCTTCGCCGATCAGAAGGTCGCCGACGTTGAGCGCGACCGGGACGCCGAGCTCGGCGTGGAGAGTCTCTTCGCCGTAGCGCACCGCATCGTCGTCCTCGATGTCGTCGTGGACGAGCGATGCCTTGTGGAAACACTCGACGGCGATCGCGACGCGACGAAGATCGTCCGCGAGCTCCGCGTCGGGTTCCGCAGCGAGCGCCTGCTGCATCGCCACCGTCAGAATCGGACGCCAGCGCTTTCCGCTCCGTGCGAGCCAGGCGCGCGCGATCTCCTCCGTCTCCCCGGTCGGCTTGCCGAGAAGACGATCGAGCGACTCGCGCGTAAACCACTCGCGCACCTCGTCGCGGAGCGCGGCGAGGTCGAGGCGGCGCGTGCGATCGTCAGCCGTGAGCTGGATGACGTCCCAAATCCACTCCAGGTCGACGTTCGTATCCACGCAGTCGTCCTGCAGAAGCGGAATCGCCACGCCCGGGATCGCGGCCGCCTCCATGTACGGAAACGCGCGCTCGAGCACGCTGAGACAGCTCACCCCGACGATCGCATCGATCTTGCCGGTCTCGATGATCGACATCACGATGGGCGATCCCTCGGCGACCAGAACGGCGTAGCCGAGCCGCTCTGCCTCGGACTGGAGATCCTGAATCGAGCACATGCCGCACTTCTTGCAGAGGAGCCCGAACTCGTCGAAGGGCGCCGGACAGTGGGACTCGAGTCGGAGGCACTTCGGGAGGAGGAGAAGACGGCGCTCGAACGGAATCGTCGCGAGAGTCTCTCGCCAGAGCTCGTTGTTGAGAAGCACGCCGGTGAAGTCGACGAAGTTCTGGTCGATGCCAGTCTTCTTCAGAAGCTCGAGCGTCCTCTCACGCAGGGCGTCGATCGGAACCGGCGGAACGAGATCGTTCTCGGCGACGTAGCCGCGGACGAGTTCGCGCAGTCGCTCGCGCTCGGCGGCGGTCGCGGGGATGTTGCTCTGCGTGGGCCGACTCGGAATCTCGGCCGGCAGAGTCGGCAGCAGCTTGAGCGGAGGGGGGCTCGACACGGTGTTCAGTCTCCCGGTGCTTCTCTCTCGTCAAGAGGACTCGCCCGAAGGCGCGTCCGCGCTCCCAGTGTTCGGCCCTCGAGCTCCCGCCTCAGCGGCTCGGGCGCGAATCTCGTCCATCGACGGAAGCGACATCAGCACTTCCTCGGGGATGTCGAGATCGGACTGCAGCTTCTTCAGGCAGCGCATTCGCTCCTTGAGAGCCTTGCTCTCATCGCGCTCTTTCGAGAATCGCGACTCCGCCCGTCGATGGCGCTCCCGGAGAGCGCTGTAGATATCGCCGCCGAGTAGGGCGGAGATGTCGACCTTCATTTTCTCGCGCTCGACGTCCTCGTCACTCACGTTCGCGCCGTTGATGGGGCCGGCGCCGTATTTCGGGAAGAGGATGGCGACTTCCGGGCAAACCCGCGAGCAGGCCGGGCAGTTCGTCTTACACTTGTCCGGGTTCTTCACTTCGATCTGCGAATCCGCGTCGACCCCGTAGACGTCGAACAGGCAGAAGCTGAGGCACTGCATGCAGTTCGTGCAGCGCTCGAAGTCGATAACGGGAAACCACGGCTTCCACGCGCCCGGCTCGGGCGCACCGGCGTCTCGCGCCACGGATTCGACGAGCTCCGCCACGGCCGTCGGCTCGACCGAAGCGATGTCGTGCACTCCGTTGTGTTCGGCGGAGGATTCCGGCTTCTCGTCACGACCGTCGCGAAGAACGATCGTATCGGCCGGGAGAGCCTCGTTCCCTCCGCCCGCGAACGACGAGGCATCGCTGCCGGCGTACCGCACGGCGAAGCCCTTCTCGAGCACGGCCTTCAAGACGTCGCGCCGGCGCTCGACGGCCGCGTCCGAGTCGGCGACGGGGCCGCGCAAGAGCACGGGAACTCTCGCCCGCGAGGGGGCTGGGGTCGCTGCTTGGGGCGGCACTGGGCTTCCTCCGACTCGGTCGGCTCCGCGGTTAGTGTTCCCGACCGAGCCGCGTCGCTCGGTCGCGCCGTCGTCGATTCAGGTCTCCGCACTCGCGGGTCGCGCGGAAGGCTCGCGAAGAAGCGTCTCGACGATCGTCTTCGGATCCTCTTCGCGCATGTTGCAGATCTCGACCGGAGGTGCAGACTCCCCCTCAGCCAGCGGCGCTCCCGCCGCCTTGAAGAGCCACTTCACCGACCGGGGAAAACAGGCCGCGATGCGAACCTCGGCGTTCGGTTCCGCCAATCGCGCGAGAGACGGGTCGCGCCGAGCCGAGAGTTCACACAGGTCGGCGACCGCCTCGAACGGTTCGCCCGAGCGGGCGAGCTCCGCGAGAACCGCATCCTTTACGCCAGGCGAGATGATCTTCGCGTAGGCGCAATGGCAGTAGAGGATCCGAGTCGGTGCCATGAGAAGTACCACGAGATAAACCCCGGTCGAGGAGACGACTCTCGGGCCGAATCCCGACATGCTATCAGGATCGGCGGAGGATGTCAGCTCCCGTGCCAGGGAAGCCAAGACGGGATAGGGAGTTACGTCGATTGCGCGGAGCTCGGAGCGCGCTCGGCGGCGGCCGGGCGCACGAGTCCCGAGATTCTCCTCGGGGCTTCGCTCCTCCCGTCATTCCTCCATGCGGTGCGTCGGCTGGGGCTCGCCCGGACGGAAGCTCTCGAGATCGTCGACCCGGACGTCGGGGACCGAGATCTCCTCGAGGACCGACGCGACGGCTTCGCGGAGGACCGCGGGATCGGCCTCGGCGCGCAGATTGATGATCAGCTCGCCCGAACGAATCGGGGTAGAGAGGCGCATTCCCGTCTCGGGGACGAATTCATTGCCGACGAGCTGACTCACCGCGAGCTCGCCGAGCACGGTACCGCTCGAGAGCGTGAGTTTCAGGTGCGCGATGTCGCGGACGTCACCCCGCAGGCGCTCCTGCAGCGACGCCATGATCCCGTCGACGAACGCGTTGCCGTCGAACTCTTCGGCGTGGCTCACGGTCGCGGTCGCGTTCAGCCACCCGAGGAGAGCCTCGCCCTCGCCGTAGATCGCGTAGTCGAGGTCCATCGCTTTCCCGCCCGGGAGATCCTCCGCGAGGATCCGATCGAGCCACGCGTCGAGGCCCTCGCCGCTCCGCGCCGAGACCTGAATCACGTCCGCACGCGCAAAGCGTTCCGCGAGAGCGCTCTCGAGCGCACGTCTCTCGTCCGGCGAGAGCAGATCGATCTTGTTGATCGCGATGAGGTGCGCCTCCTCGAGCTGCTTCTCGTAGATGTAGACGACTTTGCGCGAGAATTGCCGTCCGGATTCGAGCCCGAGTACCCGCATCGCTCGGCGCGGATCGACGAGCACGGTGAGCGGGGCGATCCGATAGCGCTCACCGTACATTCGCCGTAGCGGGTAACTGACCGAGGCGACGAGATCGGTGCAACTACCGACCGGCTCAGCGAGGAATACGTCGGGGCGATTCGCCGCGCTGAGATTGTCCGCCGCCGCGAGGAGGGAGCTGAACCGGCAGCAGAAACAACCGCCCGCGATCTCTTCAACGGCGTAGCCGCGCGCGCGGAGGAACCGCGTATCGACGAGGCCCTCTCCCTGATCGTTCGTGATCAATCCCACGGAGAGTCCCCGGGCGACGATCCGCTTCGCGAGCTCGGCGAGGGCCGTCGATTTACCCGCGCCGAGGAAGCCGCCGACCATGATGTAGTGTGCTCGATCCAAGGGATCCTCGAGTTTTCTCGTATCGGTGGGTCAGCAGTCGGCGCCACCCGCGCCGAGGTCCACTCCGCTCCGCCAGGGTTGCTCGAGCATCTTGTCGATCGTCGCGTGGAGCTGCGCGACGTATCCCTCGACGTCGACGGCCTTCGGATCGGGCGTCCCGCGGAGCGCGAACAGCCAACCGTCGCCGTACGGATCCTTGCAGATCAGCTCGGGGTCCTCGCGGACGGCGGGATTCACGCCAGCGAATTCACCGCCCGCCACAGAATAGATATCCGAGACCGCCTTAAACCCTTCGATCCAGCCGAGGGCCTGCGCGACCTCGACTTTTTGCCCCTCGTCGACTTCAAACTCGAACTCCACGATTTCGCCGAGCATTCGAGTTGCGAACCCGGTGAGTCCGACTCGCCACGTGGATGCGTCCTTCTCGTCGGGGCACGTGAGCCAGTAGTGCGAGAGCGTGTAGACGTACTCGCGGGGCAGTCGAGTCGAGAAGTGGTTTCGCTTGAAGCGAATCGGGCCGTCGTCCGGGGCGGTCATCGGTGTGACTTTTCTCAGCGCTCGCCGGTTGGAAGGCAGTGATCGGCGCGCGGGGCCGATCGGGGTCGAGCGCGCAGCTCGGTCACGGCCGCGATCACCGAGTCGGCGGCTCGCTCGATCTCGTCGGGCGTCGTCGTTCGTCCGAGACCGAATCGCAGCGACCCCTCCGCGGCCGCGCTCGAGCCGTAGAGCATCTGGAGGACGTAGGAGCCGGTTTGCTTCGCCGACGAACACGCGGCGCCGGACGAGACCGCGACGCTGGGGATGGCGCGGAGGAGGTCCTCGCTGTGAACGCCGAATCCGACGCTCAGATTGTTCGGGAGACGATCCGTCATCGTTCCGTGGAGGGTGACACCCTCGAGCCCCGTGCGCAGACGGTGCCAGAGGCGGTCCCGCAGTTTGGAGATGCGTTCGCTGTCGCGGTCTCGCTCCTCGGCGACGATCGCGGCCGCGCAGCCGAAGCCCACGATCCCCGGAACGTTGAGTGTTCCCGACCGCAGACCGCGCTCGTGTCCACCCCCGTCGATTTGCGCGCGCAGTCGCACCCGCGGCCGACGCCGGCGCACATAGAGGGCGCCGACGCCTTTCGGCCCGTACATCTTATGCGCGGAAAGCGAGAGGAGATCGACGCCGAGCTCGTCGACCCCGAGCGGAAGATGCGCTCCGGCCTGGGCGGCGTCCGAATGAAGGAGCGTGCCGTGCCGACGACAAATCGCCGAGATCTCTCGGAGCGGATGCACCGTGCCGATCTCGTTGTTCGCGTACATGAGGGAAACGAGCGCAGTCTCGTCGCGAATCGCATTCTCGAGTCGATCGAGGTCGAGCGTTCCGTCCGCGTCGACTCCGAGATAGGTCACCTCGAACCCGTCTTCCTCGAGGCGTGCGCAGGTATCGAGAACCGCTTTGTGCTCGGTCCCACAGGTGACCAGGTGTCGTCCGCGCGCACCGGTCGCGGTCATGACGCCTTTGAGCGCGAGGTTGTTCGATTCCGTCGCGCCCGAGGTGAATACGATCTCGCGGGGATCCGCGGCGAGCAGATCGGCGACTTCCGCGCGTGCGCGCTCGACGTGGCGAGCCGCGGCCCGTCCGGCCGCGTGCTGTGCGCTCGCGGCGTTTCCGAACGTCTCCGCGAACATCGGGAGCATCGCTTCGACGACGCGGGGATCGCACGGCGTCGTCGCGTGGTGATCGAGATAAATCGGTGAAAATTCAGCGGCCAAGAGAGGTCCGAACGGGGACGTGGCGAGGTCGGAGAGCAGTCTCGGTGGTGGTCTACGCGGTGCCGGAGATTCTATCGCGACTCGCACGATCGATCCAAAACCGTCGGCGACGCGAGCCGCTTGGGCCGCGGCGGCCGCCCGAGCGTTTTCGGTACTTGTCGGGAGCGGTTCCCGACCGACCGCTCGCGACGAGCACCGGCGCGACTCCCGCGCGGCGGGGCGATTCCCGTCGCATCCTTCGGGCGAGGAGGATCTCAATCTTGCCCGCTCGAGTCCGAGCGCGCCTCGGCGCGCTGTGGGTCGAAATCCTTTCTTGTCCGGCAGCCGCCCTCTTATGATCACTCTGTCCCGACTTCAAACGCTGAGACAGCCGAGTCGAGTGACGTCGATTTCTCCATCTCTCCGCGACTCTCACCAACGCGATGACGACGCCCCTCTCCGAAGAAGATACCGAAGTCGGTAGTTACTTCATCTCGAACTACCCGCCGTTCAGCTTTTGGAAGCCGGAGCACGTAGATTCCGCCCGGGCGGCCATCGATCGATCGCCCGCGCCGGACGTACCGCTCGGACTCTATCTCCACATCCCGTTTTGCCGAAAACGGTGCAAGTTCTGCTACTTTCGGGTCTACACCGAAAAGAACAGCCGTGAAGTGGAGCGCTATCTAGCCGCACTCGTTCGCGAGATCGCTCTATACAGCGAGCGGCCCGTCCTCGAGGGGCGACCGTTTCGATTCGCGTATTTCGGCGGTGGAACGCCGTCGTTCCTCAGCGAGAAGCAGCTCCTCTCCCTGGTCGATCGACTGCGCGCGTCGATCGATTGGGACGACGCCGAGGAGGTCACGTTCGAGTGCGAGCCGGGAACGCTCACCGAACGAAAGCTGCGGGCGATCCGCGAGCTGGGAGTGACGCGCCTCAGTCTCGGCATCGAGAATTTCGACGACGCCATTCTCGAAGAGAACGGACGGGCACACCGCAGTCCGGAAGTGTTTCGCGCGTACGAGTGGGCTCGGGCGATCGGATTCCCACAGATCAACGTCGATCTCATCGCCGGGATGGTCGGTGAAACGACAGAGAACTGGCACGAGTGTGTGCGGAAGACGATCGAGCTCGCGCCCGATTCGGTGACGATCTACCAGCTCGAGCTTCCGTTCAACGCGGTGTACTCGAGCGAGCTCCGAACGGGCGGCGAAGTCTCCGTCGCGACGTGGGGGCGGAAGCGGGAGTGGGTGGCCTACGCGTTCGACGCGCTGCGCGAAGCCGGCTATTCCGTCTCGAGCGCTTACACCATGGTGAAGGACCCCGACGCCAAGTTCGTCTATCGCGATGCGCTCTGGCGCGGCGCCGACATGCTCGGGACGGGGGTCGCTTCGTTTTCGCACGTCGCCGGCGTGCATTTTCAGAATCTTGACACCGACACGCAGTACCTGGAGTCGCTCGAGAGCGGCGAGCTTCCGATCGGACGCGCGCTTCCCGTCACGGATCGCCAACGCATGATTCGCGAATTGATCCTCCAGCTCAAGCTCGGCTCGGTGGACCCGGCGTACTTTGAGCGCAAATTCGGGTTAAGGATCACGCGAGAGTTCGGTTCGGTCTGGGACGACCTTCGTGACCACGGGTATCTCGAGTCCGGCGACCCGCCCACTTTGACGCGAGACGGGCTTTTGCGCGTCGACGCGTTCCTCCCGCGATTCTTCGAGCCGGAGCACCAAGGCGCTCGGTATACGTAAGTCGAATTCGGCCATGACACCGACCGTTCAGCTGACGACTCTCCTCGATTCTTTCCCGGACGGTCCTTTCCGTTCGAGCGATCTAGAGCTCATCTCACCAGCCGAGGTGCCGGAGCCCTACGCGCGGCTCCTCGTCCACAACCACCACATGACGGTGACGCTCGAAGATTTCCACCGAGCGACGCTTTCTCTCCAGGTGCTTGGCGAGAAGCGGACGGACGACAGCTACACGCGGCGGCTCACGCTGAGCGTGGGCTCTCCTGAAGAAGACCGACGGGTCGTCCTCGCAGGAATCATGCGCATCGCGCTCGATCGCTGCAGCGACCGAGTACGGCACGAGATCCTCTCCGGGGCGACACCCCTCGGGCGAATCCTAATCTCGAATCGCGTTCTTCGCCGAGTCGAGTCCAACGCGTATCTTCGCGTGAAGCTGAGCGCGCCCATCCGGACGATGTTCGCGCTCGCCGATGACACCAAGGGGTTCGCCTACGGACGCATCGCGCGCATCTTCTGCGACGGTGAGCAGGCGATCGAGCTGCTCGAGATCGTTCCGCCGGAGCCGGAAGAATGAACGATCGAGTCCCGGTAGTGGTGATCGGCGGTGGGCCGGCGGGCTCGACGGTCGCGGCGCTTCTCGCGGACGCGGGAGTCGGCGTGCGGCTCTTAGAGCGTGCGACGATGCCGCGCTTTCACATCGGAGAGTCTCTCATCACGGAAACCTACTGGACGTTCGAGCGCCTCGGGGTTCTCGATCGCTTGAAGGCCTCGGACTTCCCGAAGAAGTACAGCGTTCAGTTCATCTCCGAGAGCGGGCGTGCCTCTCGTCCGTTTTATTTCTACGAGCGGGATCCGCACGAGAGCTCGATGACTTGGCAGGTCGACCGCGCGGAGTTCGACCAGATGCTCCTTCAGAACGCGGCCGCGAAGGGGGCAGATGTCCGTACCGGCTACGGAGTTCGCCGCGTCCGCTTCGACGGCGAGCGCGCCGTGGGGGTCGAAGGGACGGACTCCGCGGGCGAACCATTCGCACTCGACGCGGATGTCGTGGTCGACGCGACGGGCCTTCACGCGCTCCTCGCTCGCCAAGAAAACCTCCTCCAGCGGGACCCGCATCTCGTCAAGGCCGCCGTATTCACGCACTTCGAAGGGGCGAGGCGAGACGAGGGAATCGACGAGGGCGCGACGCTCATCATCCACACGAAGGGAAACCGCGGCTGGTTTTGGTACATCCCGCTCAGTCGGGATCGCGTGAGCGTCGGAGTGGTCGGATCATCGCGGGAACTCATGCAGGGAGGCGTGAAACCGGACGAGATCCTCGCGCGCGAGATCGAAGCCTGCGCCGCGGTCAAGGATCGCGTTGCCGGCGCGCGACGCGTCAGCGACGTCCATGTCACGAGCGACTATACCTACCGGGCGACGCGCTGTGCGGGCGACGGTTACGTGCTCGTCGGCGACGCGTTCGGGTTTCTCGATCCGATCTACTCCTCCGGCGTCCTGCTCGCGCTGAAATCGGGAGAGCTCGCGGCGGATACGATCGCGGCAGCCCTCGCCGACGGCGACATGTCGGCCGAACGTCTCAGCGCGATGGGCGCTCCGATCGCGACGGGAATGGAAGCGTTTCGGAAGATGGTCTACGCGTTCTACACACCGGGGTTCAGCTTCGCGAATTTCGTCGCGCAGCATCCGGAACATCGCGATGCCCTCGTTCGCGTCCTCATCGGAGACGTGTTCAAGGGTGACACCGATGAGATCTTTCAGGCGATGGGCGCGATGTGCGAGCTTCCCGAGGAAGTTCCTCTCGGCGGGGAAGGACCCGAGCACCGGGCGTGATCGGAAAGAGCTCGACCACAATCTGCGGAGCGGCTTCGGGCCGAGAATGAGTCCTTAGAGGGTCGGTCCCAGTGACCACGGGCAAAACTCTTCCTCTCCGACGCCGTGGAGCTCGCTCTTCGTTTTCTGCCCGCTCGCGACGGCCAGCATCAATTCGAAGAGTTCGTCACCAACCTCGGGAAGCGGGACGCCTTCGAGCACCTTCCCGGCGTTGACGTCCATGTCGTCCTTCATGCGCTCGTACATCGGCGTGTTCGAAGCAATCTTGATGCACGGCGTCGGGCGGCAGCCGTAGACGGATCCCCGGCCGGTCGTGAACGCGCAGATGTTGGCCCCGCCGGCAACGATCCCCGTCATCGACGCCGGATCGTAGCCCGGTGTATCCATTACGACGAAGCCCTTCTCGACGACGGGCTCGGCATACTTGTACACCGCTCGAAGCGCCGTCGAGCCGCCCTTCGCGATCGCTCCGAGTGATTTCTCGTAAATGGTCGTGAGGCCGCCTTCCTTGTTGCCGGGCGTGGGGTTGTTGTTGATCTCTGCGCCGAAGAGTTTCGTGTACCACTCCCACCAGCGGATGCGATCGAGAAGCGCTTCGCCGACTTCGCGGCTGATCGCCCGGCGCGTGAGAAGATGCTCCGCGCCGTAGATCTCGGTAGTCTCGCCGAGGATCGCCGTACCGCCGTGAGCGACGACGAGATCGGAGGCGAGACCGACCGCCGGATTCGCGGTGACGCCGCTGTAGCCGTCCGAGCCACCACATTCCGTCCCGAAGACGAGGTGCGACGCCGGCACTTCGACTCTCTTCTCCGCCGCGGCTCGCGGGAGGAGCTCGGTGACCGCGCGAACTCCCGCCTCGACCGTTTTCGTGATGCCGCCGGCTTCTTGAATCGTCACGACGAGCGGGACACCTGCGTTCTCACCGTGCGAGGATACGCCGTCGACTTGAACGAGACGCTCAGTCTCGACCAGGTACGAAGCCTGACCGACTTCGCAGCCGAGGCCGATCAAGATGTAGCCGGCGATGTTCGGGTGGCGGGCGAATCCAGCGAGAGTGCGGCTGAGTTGCGCGTGGTCCGGGCTGTCGTACGCCATGCCGCAGCCGGTCTTGTGTGTGAGCGGAATCACGCCGTCGACTCCGGGGTACTCACGGAGAACGTCGTCGCGAATTCGATCGGTGACGAAGCGGCTCGTCGACGCCGAGCAATTGACGGTGCTGATCACGGCGACGTAGTTTCGGGTGCCGACTCGGCCGTCGGCGCGGAGGTAGCCCCGAAAACTGCGAGTCTCCGGCGGAGCCGCCGGCGGGGGAGGGACATCCTCGGCGAACGCGTAGTCGCGCTCGAAGGCTTCCGCCGCGCAGTTGTCGACGTGAACGTGATCCCCCGGTGCGATGTCATTCGCCGCAAACCCGATCGTATGACCGTATTTCCGAATCGGATCTCCGGCGGGGATGCGCTCGGTCGCAATCTTGTGTCCGCGCGGGACGGCGGTCGTCGTCTCGATGTCGACTCCCGCGACACTCACGCACTCGCCGGGCCGCAGGTGGCGACAAACGACGGCGATGTTGTCGTCGTCGCGGAGTCGAATCGCGGATCGGGTCGCGGCGTCCGGTGAAGGCATGAGACGCTTCCTAACGGTGAACTCGAGTGTGGGCGATGGGCATGATAGCAGAGCCGCCCGGCGGTTTCCTGTTCGGCGATCTGGCCTTCACGTCCCCGCACGGTAGAATGCCCGGCTCCGCCCGAATGGTTCGGGTTTCTTTCCAACGCACTCGAGATCACGATGACTGCCGGCGACCCCGTCTCGATCCCACCCGGTCTCCGCCGGGAGGTCGATCGTACGCTCGAATTCGCGAGCGACCAACTGCGTGTCACGTGCCAGAGGTGGCCCGCCGGGCTCGCCGCCCCGGTGTATACCGTCGAAGGAAGATGGTACCGCGCTAGAGATCTTTGGACCGACTGGACACCCGGCTTTCTCGCCGGCCAGCAATGGATTCTCGCGAAGCTCCTTCGCGACGAAGAATGGCGAACGAGCGGCGAAGAGTACTCGCGGGCGCTCCGACCCCGCCGTTTCGACCGCGATGTTCACGACCTCGGGTTCATCTTTCTCTCATCGCACGGACGATGGCTCGACGCGATCGCGCCGGACGATCCCGAGTCCGCGCGAATTCGCGACGTTCTCGTCACCGCCGGGACCGTGCAGTCGTTTCGCTGGAACGGGATCGGCGAACGCGGGTTCATCTATTCCTTCAACGGTCCGCAATCGCTCTTCGTCGACATCATGATGAACGTCCGTCTCCTCTTCTGGGCGGCGCAGAACGGCGCGGAGGAGGAGGTCGGACGCCGCGCGGTCGAGCACTGTCTGACCTCCGCCCAGTTCCTCGTCCGGCGCGACGGCCCGGGCCTCGGCGAAGAGGACGGCAACACCGTGCACGAGGCGATTTTCAACACCGACCCCGGGCGCGGCGAATTCCGGTGCTGGTCGACCCAGCAGGGATATTCTCCCTTCACGTGTTGGTCCCGCGGTCTCGGCTGGGCGCTGTACGGCTTCAGTGAGGCGTACCGCTATACGCGCGAACGAGAGTTTCTCGCCGCGGCGGAGCGGTGCGCCAACTACTACTTCGAGCACACTCCGGATCACGGCGTTCCGTACTGGGACTACGGGGCGCCCGGCATCCCGGATGAGCCGTTCGACAGCTCGGCCGCGGCGGTGATCGGCTGCGGCCTCTTCCTTCTCGCGGAACACGCGCAGCCGGAAGCCGCCGCGCGATATCGGCGCGGCGCGCTGCGAATCGTGGAATCGCTCACGTCGGACGAATTCCTCGCCCGGGGACGGCCCGGTGAAGAAGGGATCCTCCTCCAGGGCGTCTACCACCGGCCTCGCGGGTGGGGTGTGAACGCGTCGGTCATGTGGGGCGAGTACTTTTTCCTCGAGCTCCTCGAGCGCGTCGTAGAAGCTGACTCGGAGCTCGGCTCCTAGATCGACGCGGAGACCACCGGAAGGAATCAAATGCCCAGCGAGACGGTCGCGTTTCTCCGTGAGTACTTTCGCGGTCCCCGCGCAGTCGGCGCCGTCGCGCCGAGCTCACGCTTCCTCGCGCGCACGATGGTCGAGAGTGGCGATCTCGCCGCGGCAAAGACGATCGTCGAGCTCGGACCCGGCACGGGCGCGTTTACTCAGGCCATCGCCGAAGCCGTCGATGACTCGGCGACGTTCCTCGCACTCGAAATCAATCCGGAGTTCGCCGAACGCGTCCGTGAGCGAGTGCCCCGCGCGACGGTGTACAACGACTCGGCCGCGAATCTCGCGTCGTATCTCGAGAGACACGGGAAAGACGGAGCCGATTGCGTCCTTTCCGGACTACCCTGGGCGAGCCTTCCGATGAAGGTGCAGGACAGCGTGATGGCGGCGGTGGTGGACAACCTCCGACCCGGCGGAATCTTCGCGACTTTCGCGTACATCCACGCGCTCGCGCTTCCGAATGCACGCAAGTTTCGCCGGCGGCTCGAGTCGCTCTTCGGCAAAGTCGAGTTGAGCCCAATCGTGTGGCGAAACGTTCCGCCTGCGTTCGTCTATCGTTGCCGACGGTGACGGCGATGCGGCGCGAACCGAGAGGCGACCGGACGGTGAACTGGATTCGAACGCCGCGGCGCCTCACTCTCGCCCTCTTCGTGCTTGCATTCTCGACCGGCGCCGCGGCCGAGGACGTCACCTGGCTCGTGCGCGAAGGTAAGCCCGTCGGCGTTCACCTCGACGCGGGGGAATGGTACCCGCGCGGACGGTTCGTTGAGGGGCGCGGCGTCGAGAACTATCTCTACGCGAAGGCGACCCCGGCGGGCGCGAATTTTCGCGTCGTTGCTCGGGTCCGCATCCTCGAGCAGCGGGGGAGTGCAGCTTCGTTCTTTCTCGGTCCGGGACACTTCGGTTTCGAGGGCGCGCGCGAGACGCTCTACGTGAACGGGGGAATCTTCGGCGGACTCTCGCTCCTCGGATCGCCGACGGAGTACTTCCCTCGCGGCGAGTGGTTCGACTTTGAGGTCGTCGGCAAAGAGGGCGAGATCGAATTTAGGCTGAACGGAAAACTCGCGCACCGAGTGACCTACGACGGATCCGGTTTCGAACGCGTCGGATTCAGCCCGTGGCGATCGCAGATGCAGATCGAGAAGTTCGTTCTCTACGGCGGGACGCGACCCTACGCGCTCCCGGCGTCGCGCGGGTACTCGGTCCCGACGCTCGATCTCTCGAGCGACCGACATCGTCAAATCGTCGTCGACCGGGAAGCAGGACAGTACCTCGGCCATCCCACCACGGTTCTCCTCGAGGACGGTCGAACTCTCCTCTGCGTGTATCCAAAGGGGCACGGTCGCGGCGGAATCGTCTACAAGCGAAGCCGCGACGGCGGCCGGACGTGGAGCGAGCGACTGCCGACGCCGGCGAGCTGGGCGACGAGCAAGGAGGTCCCGACGATCCATCGGGTCGTCGACGCCGCGGGGAAGAAGCGACTGATCCTTTGGTCGGGTCTTTACCCCGCCCGACTCGCTGTCAGCGAAGATGACGGCGCGTCGTGGAGCGAGCTAGTCCCTGCGGGGGACTGGGGCGGCATCGTCGTGATGGGATTCGTCGAGAAGCTCAAAACGCCCGGGCGTTACCTCGCTATGTTCCACGACGATGGACGATTTCTTGGCGCACAGCCGAATCGTCGAAACCCGGCGCGATTTCAACTCCTCAAAACCTTCTCGGGTGACGGCGGGCTGACGTGGTCGTCGCCCGAGGTCGTCTACGAGGACTCGAACGTGCATCTCTGCGAGCCAGGTTGCATCCGCTCTCCGGACGGCAAGCGGCTCGCGGTGCTCCTCCGCGAGAATTCGCGCCAGCGGAACTCGTTTGTGATCTTCAGCGACGACGAGGGAGCGACGTGGACGGCGCCGCGCGAACTTCCGGGATCTCTCACCGGAGATCGCCACACCGGGAAGTATCTCCCGGATGGTCGGTTGTTCGTTTCGTTTCGGGACCGCACGCACGACAGTCCGACGAAGGGGGACTGGGTCGCCTGGGTCGGCACGTTCGAGGACATCGTCGCGGGAAAGGAGGGGCAGTACCGCGTTCGGCTGATGCGGAACACGAAGGACGCGGATTGCGCGTACCCGGGAGTCGAGGTGCTCCCCGACGGGACGATCGTCGCGACGACCTACGGACACTGGACGAAGGGGGAACCTCCCTACGTCGTCAGCGTTCGGCTCAAGGTGGAAGAGCTGGACGCGCTCGCGGCGAAGCTCGAGCCCGAGCTCGAGCCCGCCGGAACGACGCGGAAGAACGTTCTGTTCATCGTCGTAGACGACCTCCGGCCGGAGCTAGGTTGCTACGGGTCGACCATCGTGAAGAGTCCAAATATCGACCGTCTCGCCCGAGAGGGAGTCCTCTTCGACCGGGCTTACTGTCAATTCGCTCTCTGCAACCCGTCGCGCACGAGCGTGCTCACCGGGATGCGCCCCGATCGCGTGGGAGTCGTGGGAAACCACTCCCACTTTCGCGATCGGCATCCGAGCCTGGTCACCCTGCCCGAACACTTCAAGCGGCACGGCTACGAGACGAGGGCCGTAGGAAAGATCTACCACGGAGTGTTTCCAACCGGATCGAGCGTGCAGCCGGCCGACACGATGGGAGATCTCGCGTCTTGGTCCGCTCGCCCCTACCGCCCAGGCCCGCGCTACTACTACACGAAAGAGGGAGTCGCGGCGGCGAAGCGGGCCTACGCGCGAATGTACCGGGTGGAAGATCCAGCGCCGCACGATTGGACCTCGCGTCTCGTCTTCGGCCCGATGACGGAAGCGCCGGATGTTCCGGACGAAGATCTCTACGACGGCGACGTCGCGCGGCGTGCAGTCGAGCTACTCCGCGAGCTTCGTGATCGACGTTTCTTTCTCGCCGTCGGTTTCATCAAGCCGCACACGCCGTTCGTCGCCCCGAAGCGCTATTGGGACCGCTACGATCCGCGGGAGATCGCGCTCGCCGCGCGAAGCACGTTGCCGGCGGACGCCGCCTCGTTCGCCGGACACTCGTCCGGGGAGGTGAGGCGGTACACGGATCAGCCGAAACGGGGTCCTTTCTCAGCGGAAAACCAGCGCCGGATGCGGCACGGCTACGCTGCGTGCGTTTCCTTCGTCGACGCGCAGGTCGGTCGGCTCCTCGACGAACTCGACCGTCTCCGGCTGAGAGAGAGCACCGCCATCGTTCTCTTCGGCGATCACGGCTGGCACCTCGGTGAGCACGGACTCTGGGGAAAGGTCACGAACTTCGAGCTCGCGACTCGCTCGCCGCTCATCGTGTCGGCGCCCGGACTCCCGCGGGGCGAGAAAACTCGATCGCTCACCGAGCTCCTCGATATCTATCCGTCGATCTGCGAGCTCGCGGGACTTCCGAATCCGCGGCACCTCGATGGGCGAAGCTTCGTGCCCGTGTTGCGAAAGAGCGAGTCGAACGTGAAGACGGCTGCGTTTTCTCAGATGTCTCGCGGCGGTGTCATGGGCTACTCCGTGCGAGTCGACGGGGCTCGCTACACGGAGTGGATCGATTCGTCGAGCGGGGCAGTTCGCGCGCGGGAACTCTATCACTATGAGGGCGGACCGGTAGAGAGCCGGAATCTCGCCGAGCAGCCGCAAAGTCGCGATCAAGTCGAGCGATTGTCGGCTCGACTGCGTGAGTCGCGGCGTCTCCCGAACGCCGGCCGTCTCTCGCTCGCACGAGTCTTTCAGGACCATATGGTCCTCCAGCGCGATTCGCCGATTCGTGTTTGGGGTCGAGCTCCGCCGCGAGAGCGCGTGCACGTTCAGCTCGGAGAGTTGAGCCGCTCGAGCGTCGCGAACGATCGAGGAGATTGGCGCGTACAGTTTCCCGCGCTCGCAGCGAGCGACACGCCACGAAGACTTGTGGCTCGCACGAACAGCGATGCAGTCGTGATTCGAGATGTACTCGTCGGAGAGGTATGGCTCTGTGCGGGTCAGTCGAACATGGAGTGGCCGCTTTCGCAGTCGAACTCCGGACCGGCCTCGCTCTCGCAGCCTCTCAGTCCTCGCATTCGGCTCGTCGATCTGCGTGGAGCGGCGCGAGGCGGATCGGGCGTGTATTCACCCGAGACGATCGCACAGCTGAAACCGAAAGCGTTCGCTCGGGGCGCGTGGCGGGTGAGCTCGCCGCCCGCCGCTCGTGGATTCTCGGCCGTGGGTTTCTACTTCGGCCGGGCGATCGAGAGAGAGCTCGACGTGCCGGTCGGTCTCATCGATGTCTCGATCGGCGGGACGCCGATCGAGTCTTGGATTCGACGCTCGGCTATCGCCGCCGACCCCGAGCTCCGTGCGCTCGTCGATGGCGATTGGCTCGAGAACGAGCTCCTCGATGTGTGGTGTCGCAATCGAGCTCGACAGAACCTCGGTCGGGCGATGACGGCCGGGGAAGAGATTCCGGGCGACGCTCTCGGTCCGAATCACTCGTTCAAGCCGGGATTCATGTGGTCGGCCTCCGTCGAGCCGCTCGTCCCGTTCAACGTTCGCGGCGTACTCTGGTACCAAGGTGAATCGAACGCCGAATCCGTGGCCCAGGTTGCGCGCTACGGCCGCCTTTTTGAGCTCCTCGTCGGCGACTGGCGTGCGCGATGGGATCGGAAGGACTTACCGTTCGCGTTTGTTCAGCTTCCCGCGCTCAGACGACCGCATTGGCCTCTGTTTCGAGAGGAACAGCGACGCGTGCTCGATCGCGTGCCCGGAACCGGCATGGTGGTGACGATGGATATCGGCGCCCCGTCGAACGTACATCCGACACTCAAGAAACCCGTTGGCGATCGACTCGCGCGGTGGGCGCTGGCGACGGTGTACGGGCGAGTGAATGCGGACGCGAACGGACCGCTCATCACATCGGCTCGCCGAAGCGGTCGACGTGTGATCCTGCGCTTTCACCAGGCGACTTCGGGACTCGATACGGCGGACGCCCGACCGCCCCGGCATTTTGAGCTTGCCGGCGAGGACGGCGAGTTCCGCGCTGCGGCGGCGCGAATCGACGGCGACGCGGTGATCGTTACCGCAGACGACGTCGCGATTCCGAAGACGGTGCGGTACGCGTGGACACCCTATCCGGAACCGCCGGTGAACTTTGTGAACGGAGATCGGCTCCCGGCCTCCCCCTTCTCGGTCGACGTCGAGGACTGAGACGAAATGCATCAAGACGATAAGGGAGGACGGGGCACCGCCGAGGTTCAGCGTCTGATCCGCGTCTATCGCGACGGGCTCCTCGAGGATGTCCTGCCGTTTTGGATCGAGCACTGCGTCGATCGGGAGCACGGCGGTTTTCACATGGCGCTAGATCGCGACGGGACGCTTCTCGATACAGACAAGGGCGTCTGGCAGCAGTGTCGATTCACTTGGCTGCTCGGCGAGCTCTACAACAACGTGGAAGCGCGAAGCGATTGGCTCGAGCTCGCGCGTCACGGAATCGATTTCATCGATCGCCACTGCTTCGATCCCGCCGACGGGCGCATGTGGTTCCACGTCGACCGGAAAGGCGCGCCGATTCGAAAGCGACGTTACGCGTTCTCCGAGAGCTTCGCGGCCATCGCTTACGGCGAGCTCGCGCGAGCGACTGGTGAAGCCCGGTACGCCGAGAAGGCGCGGAAAACGTTTCGGCGATTCATCGATCACCATCTGGAGCCGAAGAACATTTCGCCGAAATTCACGGACCTCCGGCCGACTCGAGGGCTCGGTTTCCCGATGATCACGATCAACACGGCGCAGGAACTCCGCGAGTCCATCGGACTCGAGGACGCCGACGCTTGGATCGATCGGAGCGTCGATGCGATTCGCCGCTACCACGTGAAACCCGAGATCGAGTGTGTGATGGAGACCGTCGGCCCGAACGGCGAGCTGATCGACCATTTCGATGGTCGCACTCTCAATCCCGGACACGCCATCGAAGGGGCATGGTTCATATTCGCCGAGGGGGAACATCGCGGAGATCGAGACCTGATCGAGCTCGGCTCTCGGATGCTCGACTGGATGTGGGGGCGCGGCTGGGACGAAGAGTACGGCGGTCTTCTCTACTTCACCGACGTCAAAGGACTGCCCGTCCAGGAGTACTGGCACGACATGAAGTTTTGGTGGCCGCACAACGAGGCCATCATCGCGACGCTCTACGCCTACCGGCTCACGGGCGAAGAAAAGTACCGCGCGTGGCACCATGCCGTCCACGACTGGTCCTATCGCCACTTTCCCGATCCCGAGCACGGGGAGTGGTACGGTTACCTCCACCGCGATGGTCGCATCTCCGTTCCGCTCAAGGGGAATCTTTGGAAGGGTCCGTTTCACCTTCCGAGAATGCAACTGCGGTGCTGGAAGCTTCTCGAGCGCGATTGACGACGAGAACGTACGTTCAAACGGCGGTGGTCTCGTCCGGCTCTCGCACGCCAGAGAAACCAATGCGTTCGAGCTCTTTGGCCATCGCGTCGTATTCGTCGCGCTCCAGGGGACGGAGAGGCCGCCGCACCGGGCCGCAGTCGATTCCGGTCAGTTTCATCGCGGCTTTCATCGCTCGGTGGCCACCGTAGCGAAGAAACACATCGATGAACGACATGCTCTGTAGCTGAAGCTCCCGCGCCGTGCTCCAGTCTCCGGCCGCGAAGGCGTCGAGGAGACGGAGGTAGAGCGGAGCGGCGAACGCGTATGTGGTCCCGACGGCGCCGTCGCACCCGAAGGCGAGCCCGCTGAGCAGAATCTCGTCGCAGCCGAAGAGGATGTTGTACCGGCCACCTTCGAGAGCGACGCACCGCGCGAGCTCCATCAGGTCGGTGTCGCTGAATTTGACGCCCGCGAGATTGGGAATCACGCTCGCACTGCGCTCTAGGAACTCGACTACGGATAGATGAACGCCACTTAGCGCGGGCAAGTGGTAGAAGTAGAATGGGAGCTCCGGCGCGCCGGCCGCCACCCCGGCGCAAAACTCGACGAGATCACTCGTGCTCGCCGGGGTGAAGAAGTACGGTGCTATGCATGCGATCGCGTCGGCGCCCACCGACTGAGCGGACTCCGCGAGCGCGCGACACTCCGCGATCGACGTACCGCCGACGTGAGCGACGATCGCGAGATCCGTTCCGGCTGCGGCGTCGACCCATCGGCGGCACACCGATCGGCGTTCATCCGCGGTGAGCGAGCTGAATTCGCCCGTCGTACCGCAGGGAAACGCGCCATTCACTCCGTCCGCCACGAGTCTCTCCGCGAGTGCATCGATCGTATCGAGAGCGAGCGAGCCGTCCGGCCGCATGGGTGTGTACGGCGCCGCGATCAATCCGGTCAGTTTTCGCTCGTATGCGCTCATGTTCGTTCGGCCCACTTCAGGGGCAGATCTCCGGGCAGCCTGCGATGGGCACGCACGTCACGCCGCGAACGGGACGAGGGCCGCTCTGAAAGAGGTAATTGAGTAGATAGATGACATCGGCGATATTCACGCCGTCATCGCCGTTCGCGTCAAGAAGCGCGACATTACCGGTATGCTCGAACGTGCCGTCGCCGCAGGGAACGGTGTCGTCTCCCGCGACGAAGAGTCGCTGAACGAGGAACACGGCGTCGGATATGTCGAGATTCGCATCTTGGTTCGCGTCGGAGGGAATCTGACGGCCTCCGGCCGGAGTCGGTGCGATTCCGGGCGTCCCGAGCGTTTCTCCACTCGCTCGCCACGCGGTCGAGTCGCTCCATTCGCTCGGATCACTCGTCGCGTCGACGATCTCGAGCGACGCGCCGTCTCCGTCTGCCGCCGGATACCAGTCATCGCGGTACGCAAATTCGAGGATCAACCGACCCGCGGCGTCGGTGAGCGCCACCACGTCGCCAGCGTTTCCCAGGTTACCGTCGTACTCCCCGGCTACGGATAAATCATCTCCGTAGCGGCTCTCGAACGCGGCGCGATTCTTGACGAGAAGCACGACCTCGCCTGGAGCGAGATCGTCGGCGGGGTCGGGAGAGGAGAAGCGAAATCGAATGCCGGTAAGCTCGACGCCGAACGCACTGAGCGGTTTCGCTCCTATGTTCTGGAGCTCGAGAAACTCGAATTCGTCGCGCGCGAACGGGCTGTCGGCTTGAGGAGCAGGGGGATGAAACATCAGCTCGGTGACCCGAAGTGGAGACGTATCGCCTACAAACGTCGCTTCGTTGAGCGCGCTCCAGGTTTCGCCGACGCGCGCGCGCGCACGGACGAGCGTCGTTCTTTCGAGGGAAATTCCTCCTGCGGCGGTGCCGACAGCGACGAGTTCGGGCACGAACAATAGATCGCTGCTGTTCGCACCGGCGTTGAGCCCGTGGATCGCGAGGAGATTTTCGCCGGGGCGGAGCGCGTCGATGTGGGCGCTCACATCGACGCTTTCGAATTCGAGCGCCGCGCCGTCGGAGTGCCCGCGGGTCGCCCCTGCGTTCCAGACGAGGTCGTCCGGTGCATTTCGACTAGCCACGAGCCGACCGTTCAGATAGGCCGCGTAACCGTCGTCGTACTTCATTCGAAGAGTCAGAATCGAGAAGCCGGAGGGATCCTCGACCGAGAACGGGATGCGCACGTAAACGGACTCGTTTTGGTCGAACGCGTCCGCCTCGACGTCGAGACCGATCTCGTCTTCGAATCCGGAAGTACGTTCATAACCGACACCCGTCGTGCCGGCGATCCAACTCGCATCGTTGAACTCGATTTCCGTCCAGCTTCGACCGAGACCATCATCGCTCGGGACGAACGCGCGCGCTGATGCACCCTCGGCAACGAGAACGAGACCCTGGTTCTCGACGCGCTGGGCTTCCGGGGAGATCGCACCGCCCTCGAGGCGTGGGTCGGCGCCGTCGAGCGTGTAGAACATCTCGCCCTCGGCCGCGTTGACCGCGAGCGCGAATCCGTTTCCGATCGGGCCGCCGTGCTGACTGAAGACCGGTGCGTCGACGTCGGGATAGAGATCTACGCTCCGGAATTGACTGAGGACGATGTCCGTTCGGAGAGGAAAGTACCGCGTGAGCTTGTCAGCGATCACCACTTCCCACTGATCGATGCGGTTCCGGGGAGGTTCGATCCGAGTGTCGCCCCAACGCGCCGCCTCGGGATCCATCGCACGCTCGAGCTCCTCGACGATCCCGCGGAACCGCGCTGAGTTCGCTTCCGGAGTGAACGCCCCGGCGTGAAAGAAATGCCGGTGAACTCGATCCCCGAAGCGAACGCGAAACTCCGCATTGCGTCTCAGACGATCGTAGAGAATCCCGGGAGAATGATCGACCGCGGTCGTGAGCTTTCCGCTTTCCGCGAGGCGAAACATGAAGTTTTCGGCATCCCACGAAACGAAGTGAAATGGCTCGACGTCTTCCGCGTCCCGGATCGCGTACCAGTTGTTGTGCGGCCAGTCCTGGTTTCCGCCGAAGAGATTGAGAATCAGATAGTCGATGAAGGAATCGAGCTCGAGGCGCTCGGATACCTCGGCGTAGACCGCATTCGAAGCGATATTGCCCTTCACAAGGGCGATCAACTCGTCCCACGCGTCGCGAGTTCCGCTCACGAGCTCCGGCGGACTCCCGTTCGCGGAGCCGCGCGGCCGCTGCTTGAGGACGTCGTAGTCCTCGGCGTCGCCGCCGAAATACGATGCCGCGAACTCCTCGTCGGGTCGCTCGGTTACGTTGTAGACGCCCCAGTAGAGGCCATCGATGTACAGGTGCACCCAGGTTCCGCGGAGCGAGTGGTGTCCCGTCGCCCACTGACTCAGATAGGCGAATCGATCGCGGAAGAGGAGAGCGGACTCCCAGCCGATCGTTTCGCCGTCACCCGCTGTGTGGACGGACCACGTATCGAAGTAGTTGCCACGGAGGACGAGCGTATCGAAGGAGTCGGCGGCCTCGGGGCCGAGAACGGGCTGACGAAGCCTCCCGGCTCCGTACTCTCGTCTGAAGGCGAGACGAAACGATTTCTTTCCGAGCGGGCGGAATCGGCTGCCCGCGCCCTGAATGCGTACGCCGGCGTTCAGCTGAAACTCGAGCCTGCCATCGGGATCGATCCACTCGACCGAGGTTTCGCGTTCCCACGCTCGGCCCGACAGGGTGGGATTGGCGTGAATCCCGTTCGGTCCGAACATGTCTTCGACCGGAAGCACGAGCGAGAGAGCGGGGAGCGAACGAAAATCCTGGATGATGTCCGTGCCGAGTCGAGGGTCGTTCACGACGTTCGGGTCGACGTCGTAATCCCAGTCCGAGTTGTTCGGGAATCCCGCTCCGGTCTGCTCGAGGACGTCGTTCAGAAAAATGTACGTGTGAGTCACGACAGGCGACGGACCCCATCCCGGGCGCGTCGCGATCGCGCGGAGCGCAGTCGTCGTCGCGATCGGGACCGACCCCGACGCGACGAAGCCGTGCGACGGGCTCGGCTTCGATCCGTCGAGCGTGTAGCGAATCTCACTCTCCGGTGTCGCCGAGGCTAACGTGACGTCGAACGGCGCATCGTAGTACCCTCGGCGGACGCTGAACTCGGGCGGCTCGACGAACCCCTCGACCGCTTCGCCGTTCGGCTGCCCGGGAGTGGGCGTGAGGAAATAGCCTTCCTCGCCGTAGGAGACGTCGACGAACTGCTCGGGATACCGAGGGGTGAACTCCGTCGTCACTCGACCATCGGGCGCGACGAGCGCGAAGTACTCACCGGTCGAGCTCAGACGAAAGTTCGTGTGCAGCTCCGGCAGATCGGTCGACGCTCCAGGCGGCGCAAAGACGCCCGTCGCATCCCAACGAACGTAGTCGACTTCGCCGGCGGCTTGGCCCGATGAACAACAGTCGAGCATAAAGATCGATCGCCGCGCGTCCGCACCGTCGTCGCCGAGCGCATCTCCGATCAGCTCGCCGTTGCGCCACACAAAGTAGACCTCCCGATCCGCATCGTACGCCACCCGGAACGTTACGAAGGTCGTCGTGTTGTCGCCTTCGTGAAGGAGGGTGCCGGACCAGGTGCGAGTCTCCTCGAGGTCGACCCGGAGAATGACGCGCTCCGTGCCGTTCGCGAGCCAGAGAATCGCTCCGGGATTCGAGCCCGCGGAGGCCGTCACCCGAAGGCGCGTCTCGAAGGTGTACGATGTCGCGGGGTCCACTTCGTCGCTCCAACTCGCCGAGTTGATGAGTGCCCACTGTCCGCTGAGGACGGTTTCGAACGAGAGGACGCCCGCTCCGACCGAGAGTGCCGGCGGCTCCGCGCCCGCACCGAGATTGAATCCGTCCATCGTCCAGCCGTCGGCGGCGCCTTCCTCCGTCGGCAGCACGCCATCGGCGCTGAACTCGAGGCCGTGCGGAAACTCGCTTGACGCGCGCGGAAGGAATCGTCCCCCGCCGCCGTCGACCGCGCGGCGATCCTTGCCGGACGCGAATACGACGAGGCGGTCGCCCGACGGGATGTCCACGGACGGAAAAACCCACTTCGCGAGGTCGGAAGGGTCATCGGTCACCGACCAACCCTCGGTGGACACCGAGTCCGGACCGGGGTTGAAAACTTCGAACCAGTCAGATCGCTCGCCATCCACGTCGCGGAGCGACGAGTCGTTCAGCGTGAGAAACTCGGCGAGAACGAGATCTTGAGCTGGGAGTCTCGGCGTCGCGAGGGTGCCGACTAACGCGATGAACGCACACGTCGACACGATTGCCGCGCCCGGTGCGACGCGCGAGAGAGCACGTACTCGTCGCTCGTCAGCAAGACACATACTCGTCACACCCGATGTCCTGAGGGGATCCGACGGGATCGGGATCCTCTCCGCACGCTGTCTCCGGGCTCCCCGGTGTCGTGACCGGCGGACCGTCACCGAAAAGATGATTGAGGAGGTAGATCGCGTCCGCGATGTTCACTCCACCATCATTGTTCGCGTCGCCCGATTCCGCGCACTGGGGAGGGTCGCCATCGCCAAACAGACCGTTCAGAAGAAAGATCGCGTCGGCGATGTTCGAGGCGGCGTCGTCATTCGGATCGCCGCGGTTGAACCGCGGGCGCGGATCGCCGTCTCCGGGGGCGTAGGCACCTGTGGCGTCCCAATAGATCGCGTCGAATTCACCGTCGACCTGGGCGGATGAGCAGCAATCGATGAGAAACACCGCCGTTCGCGCGTCCGCACCTTCGTCCGGAAGACTCTCGCCGATGAGCTCGCCGTTGCGCCAGACGAAGTAGAGACCGGTCGGGGCGTGGAAGGCGACACGGATCGAAACGAACTCTCCCGCGTTCTCTTCCTCGTCGAGGACGACGCCCGACCACGTGACGACGCTCGCTAGGTCGACGCGGAGGATCAGCCGGTGAGTACCGTTCGCGAGCCACAGAATCACGCCGGGATTGGGCGCGTCGGTCGCGTCGACCTTGACGCTGACCTCGAAGGTATAGGATCTGCTCACATTCACCTCCGCGGCCCACGCCGACCCGCCGGCCATGACGATCGACTGCTGACCCGGGAGAACGGAACGAAAACGAAGCACCCCGTCGACGACCGTCAGCGACGGTGGAGTATCGCCGTCGATATTCCACGCGAGGTCTTCCACCCAGCCGTCGTTCGCTCCCTCGACGGACGGAAGGACTCCGTCCTCGTCGAAGTGGAGCTGGTGCTCAAAGTCCTCCGCGGCGAGCTCAGGGAATTCGTCGAATCGGTCCGGAGTCGCGGAGACTTCCGCGGAGTTCGCGGATTCGTTCCCGGCGAGATCGACTGCGGTCACGACGTAATAGTAGGTGGTTCCGAGGTCGACAGCGTCATCGAAATACTCGAGCTCGAGGAGATCGAGTCCCTCCGCGAGTAGCTCGTACGGACCGCCGCTCGCCTCGGCCCGATAGACGTTGTAGCCGCTCGCGTCGAGTTCGGGACCGAGCGCCCACTCGAGCCGCACCTCGCCGGCGATAGTGGCGCGCGCCGAGACGCCGGTCGGCGGAAGAGGAGGCGTGATGTCGATTCCCGCCAGCGGAGTGAGCGCGATTTCGTCGGATACATCCGAAATGTTCCGATTCACGTCGACTGCGGCGACGACGTAGTAGTAGGTCGTGCCATTCGTCAGCCCTTCGTCGATGTAGGTCGTCGACGATCCCGAGTGAACGACGACGTAGTCACCGCCCGAAGTTTCACTTCGGCCGACCTCGTAGCCGCTCAGATCGTCCTCCGTATTCGCATTCCAGCTGAGGTGCACGCGGGAATCTTCGATCTCTCCTGCGAGCCCCGTCGGTTTCGCAGGTGGGGTCGTGTCCCCGGGATCGGTGGGGGGAAAGTACGCGCCCGTCGCGTCCCAGCCCACAAAATCGAACGCACCGGTCGCCTGTGCACTCGAGCAGCAGTCGATGAGAAAAATCGATCGCCGCGCGTCGCCGCCGTCGTCGAGGAGCTCGCTCCCGACGAGCGAACCGTTCCGCCACACGTAGTAGCCATCCGTCGGTGCGTCGTACGCGACGCGGATCGTCACGAGCTCGGTGTTGTCCCCTTCGTCGAGAAGGTTTCCCGTCCACTGGGTCGTGCTCGCGGTATCGACGCGTACGATGATCCGCTCGACACCGTTCGCGAGCCAGAGCACTGCGCCGGGATTGGCGCCGTCGGAGCTCGTGACCCGGAGCTTCGCCTCGAACGTGTACGACGTTCCCGGGTCGACTTCCTCCGCCCACGCGACGTTGTTGATCAGCGCCCACTGACCCGCTAGCGCGGTATCGAAGACGAGTTCTCCGCCGACGACGTCGAGTGACGGAGGCACGGCGCCGGGCCCGGTGTTGAAGCCGTCCATGGTCCAGCCGTCGGCGGCTCCCTCTTCGGTCGGGAGAACGCCGTCGGAATCGAAGGCGAGCTGGTGGGGGAACTCGTCCGCGTCTTTCTCGACCTCCTCGTCGATGCTCACGGTGAGAACGGAACTCGCCTCGGCGCTCGGCGTGGAAGGGTTTCCCGCTTCGTCCACAGCGACGATGACGTAGTAGTAGCGAACGAGGAAGACGGCGCTCTCGTCGACGTACTCGCTCACACCGACGCCTTCGGCGACCAAATCCTCATACGGTCCACCAGGAGTCTCAGCGCGAAGCACGTCGTATCCCGCGAGGTCGGCCTCGAGATTGTCGTCCCAGTCGAGCCGGATCCCGCCGCCGTCCGGCGTTGCCATCACCCCGGTTGGAGCTGCGGGTGGCGTGACGTCCTGTCCCACTTCCGGAGTAGCGTCGACCTCCGCCGAAGCATCCGATTCGTTGCCGCTCCCGTCGGTCGCCGTGACGACATAGTAGTACGTCATTCCATTCGTGACGTTGTCGTCGACGAATTCACTCGCAAAGACACCCGTACGCGTGAGCGTAGGATCGCCGCCACTCGTCTCCGACCGCTTTACGGTGTAGCACAGAAGGTCACTCTCCGCGTTGTCATCCCAGTCGAGGAGAACTCGTCCGTCTTCAGCCTGGGCGATGAGTCCGGTCGGCGCGTCGGGCGCCGTCGCATCGCCGCCGCCGCCGGTCGGCGCATACGCACCGCTCGAGTCCCAACGAATCCAGTCGATCTCGCCGGCCGATTCGTTGGTCGACCCGTAGTCGACGATGAATACCGCGTTGCGCGCGTCGTTTGCCGTTCCATCGGGGTCGCGGGCGATCAGCTCACCGTTTCGCCAGACGAAGTACCAGCCGGTGTCGGGGTCGAACGCGATTCGAACCGTGACGAAATCGGAGGCGTTGTCCCCCTCATGAATCACGGGCGCCGCTCCGCCGACGCCCCAGCGAATCTCGTCGACGTCCACGATCGCGACGGCGCGTCGACCGGTTCCGTTCGCGAGCCAGATCGCCGTGCCGGGGTCGGAAACGGATTCGGCACCGTCTACGGGACTGGTGACCTTGAGACGAATCTCGAAGGTATAGGGCGTGTCGGGCCCAATCTCAGAGGACCAAGCGGAATTGCCGTCGGGTTGGTCGATGGAAAAGAATCGTCCGCCGCCCTCGCCCTGACCCGTTGTATCGAACGCGAACACCCCGCCGGCGACGGAGAACGACGGCGGAACGTCGGCGTCCGCAACCCACGCCCCGGTCTCGACCCAGCCATCGGCCACTCCCTCCTCCGAGGGCAGCACGCCGTCCGCCTCGAACTCGAGGAAATGGTCGAACTCGGACGAGTTCAGAGGGTCGAGAGAGTCGCCGAACGCCGGGGAAAGACCGATGCCGCCGAGAACGACGGCGAACGCGGCACGGAAGATCTTCATCGTGGTTTCTCTCATGCGAACCGAGATTCAAACTTCGACGCGGAATCGGGCGGCCTCTCGATCGCCTAGCGAGAAGGCCGCCGAGCTCCGCCGCACGTCACGGGATGTCCGCCGGACATCCATCACTCCCGGCACAGTCGAATGCCTCGACCACGCCGAAACAGTCGACACCTTGAACCGGTGGGGCTCCGCCGTCGAACAGGTATCGAGCGAGCGAAATCACATCGTTGATGTCGAACGCCCCGTTCCCACTCACGTCGAGGATGGCGTCGGTACCTTCCCCCGTACCGCAGGGCGGTTCCACCGGATCGGCGAGCAGAAAGAATCCCGGGAAGAGAACGTGGATCCCGCAGATCACGTCGGAGAGGTTTCGTGTCCCGTCGACGTTGCAGTCGCCGGCGAGGACCGGAGTCCCGGCGGGTCCGAAGATCCCCGTCGAAGTCCAGCAGACGTGATCGAACTCTCCCGTAACCTGTACGCTCGAACAGCAATCGATGAGGAACACCGCGGTTCGCCCACCCGCGGCGGCGGCTTGGGGCGGAAGACCGTTTCCGATGAGGACGCCGTCCCGCCACACGAAGTAAAGTCCGCTCACGGCATCGTATCCGATGCGGAAGGTGACGAAATCGGATGCGTTCTCGTTCGCGTCGAGCGGAATGTCCGGCCAGGCGAAAGTGCCCATAGTGTCGACGCGAAGAATGAATCGCGTTGAGCCGTTCGCGAGCCAGAGAATTACGCCGCCATTGTCACCGGAGCTCGCCGCCACCTTCATTCTGACTTCGAATGTGTACGACACGTTCGCGTCGATCGACTCCTCCCACGTCGAGCCGTCGCCCAACGTGATCGCTTGCTGTCCACCGAGAACCGAGTCGAACACGAGTCGTCCTCCGAACACGGCGAGCGTGGGCGGATCCGGGTCGTTGGCGTTCCACGGCGCGTCCTCGGCCCAACCCTGCTCGGCACCTTCGACCGACGGGAGCTGTCCGTCCGTGTCAAACGTTAGACAGTGGAACCCTCCCGCTCCGCGTGGTTCGGGGGCGTTCGGCGTCGCGCTCGCTTCGTCGGAGTCGCCGGACTCGTTGCCAGAGGTATCGACGGCGGTCACCACGTAGAACGATTCGACGCCATTCGTGACGTCGTCGTCGATGTACTCACTCGCGAGGACCCCCTCCGCGATCAGGTCGTACGGTCCCCCGGTCACCGCCGAGCGCCGAACGTTGTAGCTGGCGACATCGTCCTCGGGGTTCGTGTCCCAATCGAGTGCGACGACGTTGACGCCACCGACCGCCGTGAGTCCGGTAGGGGGGCCGGGAGGAACATCGTCGATCTGAGTCGCCGGCGGGAAAATTCCCTCGCCGTCCCAGCAGACGTAGTCCATCTCACCCTCGGCTTGTGTGCTCGAGCAGCAGTCGATGAGGAAGATCGCCGTGCGTCCCGTATCGGCCTGGGGCGCCAGTCCCGCGCCGATCTCGAATCCGTTCCTCCAGACCCAATAGCGCTTGGAGATCCCGTCGTATCCGATGCGGATCGTGACGAAGTTCGTCATGTTGTCGCCTTCGCGGAGCGTCTCGTCGGAGAAGCGCGCAACGCGATCGGGATAGATGCGGAGGATCAGGCGATTGCTCCCGTTCGCGATCCAGAGGATCGCACCGCCCTCACTCGATGCGACCCGGATGCTCGTCTCGAACGTGAACGAGGTCGAACCGTCGATTTCCGTCGACCACGCCGAGGCGCCGCCAGCCGGTTGATCCACGGAGTGCTGACCGGGGAGGACGGAGTTGAACTGGACGACGCCCCCCGACACCGCCAGGGTCGGAGGTTCCCCTTCGGTCGCGTTCCAGCTCGCGCTCTCGGTCCAGCCGTCGGCGGCTCCCTCGACCGAAGGGAACTCGCCTTCGATGTCGAACGTGAGGCAGTGAGTGAACTGGTCCGCGTCCAGGACTTCGCCGAATCCTTCCGTGGCGCTCGACTCGTCGGACGGATCGGACTCGTTGTCGCAGTTGTCGACCGCCGTCACGACGTAGAAACGCGGTGCGCCATCCGCAAGCGACATGTCGACGAAATCGCTCGAGCTCACTGCTTCCGCGATGAGGTCGTACGGTCCGCCGGTGGTGTCCGACCCGTAGACGTTGTAGCCGACGACGTCTTCTTCGACGTTCGAGTCCCAATCGAGACCGATCGCGCCGACTCCGGGTGCGGCGATGAGTCCGGTCGGAGCGGCCGGCGCGATATCGTCGCAATCGCCGCCGGGCGGCGGGTAGATGCCGGTCGCATCCCAGCAGACGTAGTCGACTTCTGCGTCGACCTCATTCGAGCCGCCGAAGTCGACGAGGATCACCCAGTTGTTCGCCACCTGGATGTCGCCGGGCCCGAGGTCGGTCGCGATTTCGACCCCGTTTCGCCACACCGTCGCGAGGCCCGTCGCCCCGTCATGACCGATGCGCACGGTGACGAAGTCCGACGAGTTGTCCCCTTCGTGGATCGTCGTGTTTCGGCCCCAACGGATGTCGTTCATCCCCACGATCGCGACTGCCGTCTCGCTGGCTTCCCCGTTCCCGAGCCAGATCGTGAAGCCCGGGTCCGCACCGCCTTCGTTCGTCACGCGAACGCGTGCTTCGAACGTGTAGGACGTCCCCGGATCCACCTCTGCCGCCCACGCCGAGGTGTCCACCGGCTGGCGCACGTCGTGACCGCCGCCCACGCCGACCGTCTTCACCGTCAGGAGCCCACCAGCGACCTCGAGCGACGGTGGGTTCCCCGGAATGTTCCAGCCCGTCTCCTGCCAACCGTCTGCGGCGCCCTCCACCGACGGAATCTCGCCGTCCGTATCGAATTCGAGCGCGTGGGGGAATGTCGAGGAGTCCTTCGCCGCAGGCGTAAATGCTCCCGTCGCGTCCCAGCGAACATAGTCCACTTCCGCCGCTACCTCGTTCGCGCCCCCGAAGTCAGCGAGAATCACCCAGTTGTTGGCGCTCTGGATCTCGGTGGAACCGAGGCCCGTCCCGACCTCCACCCCGTCTCGGTACACCGTCGAAAGACCGGTCCCCGCGTCGAAAGCGATGCGCACCGTCACCAGGTCACCCGAGTTGTCGTTCGTATCGAGGCTCTGCGTGTTCGTTCCCCACATCAGCTCGTTCGTCCGCACCTGAAGCACGGCCGTCTCGGCGGCAACTCCGTTCCCGAGCCACACGCTGAATCCCGGTGACGAACCGCCCTGATCCGTCACGCGAAGACGAGTCTCGAACGTGTACGAGGTCGTGTCGTCGACTTCGGTCGCCCAGGCCGAGGTCCCTGTCGGTTGGCGCACGTCGTGACCGCCGCCTACCCCGACTGTGTCGATGCGCAGTAGACCACCCGAGACCTCGAGCGACGGCGGCTGGCCAAAGTTCCAGCTCGTCTCCTGCCAGCCGTCTGCCGCTCCCTCGACGGACGGAATCTCTCCGTCCGTGTCGAAGAGGAGCTTATGCGCGAGCTCGGATGCGTCGCGCGTACCGTCGTCCGGTTCGTAGATGCCGGTCGCATCCCAGCGAACGTAGTCGACTTCTGCGTCGACCTCATTCGAGCCGCCGAAGTCGACGAGGATCACCCAGTTGTTCGCCACCTGGATGTCGCCGGGCCCGAGGTCGGTCGCGATTTCGACCCCGTTTCGCCACACCGTCGCGAGGCCCGTCGCCCCGTCATGACCGATGCGCACGGTGACGAAGTCCGACGAGTTGTCCCCTTCGTGGATCGTCGTGTTTCGGCCCCAACGGATGTCGTTCATCCCCACGATCGCGACTGCCGTCTCGCTGGCTTCCCCGTTCCCGAGCCAGATCGTGAAGCCCGGGTCCGCACCGCCTTCGTTCGTCACGCGAACGCGTGCTTCGAACGTGTAGGACGTCCCCGGATCCACCTCTGCCGCCCACGCCGAGGTGTCCACCGGCTGGCGCACGTCGTGACCGCCGCCCACGCCGACCGTCTTCACCGTCAGGAGCCCACCAGCGACCTCGAGCGACGGTGGGTTCCCCGGAATGTTCCAGCCCGTCTCCTGCCAACCGTCTGCGGCGCCCTCCACCGACGGAATCTCGCCGTCCGTATCGAATTCGAGCGCGTGGGGGAATGTCGAGGAGTCCTTCGCCGCAGGCGTAAATGCTCCCGTCGCGTCCCAGCGAACATAGTCCACTTCCGCCGCTACCTCGTTCGCGCCCCCGAAGTCAGCGAGAATCACCCAGTTGTTGGCGCTCTGGATCTCGGTGGAACCGAGGCCCGTCCCGACCTCCACCCCGTCTCGGTACACCGTCGAAAGACCGGCCCCCGCGTCGAAAGCGATGCGCACCGTCACCAGGTCACCCGAGTTGTCGTTCGTATCGAGGCTCTGCGTGTTCGTTCCCCACATCAGCTCGTTCGTCCGCACCTGAAGCACGGCCGTCTCGGCGGCAACTCCGTTCCCGAGCCACACGCTGAATCCCGGTGACGAACCGCCCTGATCCGTCACGCGAAGACGAGTCTCGAACGTGTACGAGGTCGTGTCGTCGACTTCGGTCGCCCAGGCCGAGGTCCCTGTCGGTTGGCGCACGTCGTGACCGCCGCCTACCCCGACTGTGTCGATGCGCAGTAGACCACCCGAGACCTCGAGCGACGGCGGCTGGCCAAAGTTCCAGCTCGTCTCCTGCCAGCCGTCTGCCGCTCCCTCGACGGACGGAATCTCTCCGTCGACACTGAATTCGAGACCGTGTCCGAATGCGCTCGAATCTCGCTTGCCATCGATCGCGAACACCGTCGTTCCCAGGGCGATGCTCGCGATCACGGCCAAAATGTTCGACTTGAACATCGGCTGCTCCTTTCAGACCCTCGTATCTTCCTCAAGGACCCGCGACCCACGGATGCTTCAGGTAGTTTCCTCGTTCGATGAGATCGCCTGATCTCGATTGCGTTTCGTGTAGTCGAGAACGTACTGCCGCCCGATTCGGATGTGCTCGAGCATCCATTCCCGCGCGCCGTCGCTGTCTCGAGCGCGAAGGAGGGCGACGAGACGTCCATGTCCCCGGTGCGTGGATTCAGCGGCTTCACTCGTGAGCAGATCGGGTTGCGTGCGTACGGGCGCAAAGGCTGACGCCACGAGGAGAAGATCGGAGACGATCTTCGTAAGCCAGCGGTTCCGCGCCGCCCGAACTAGCGCGATGTGAAAACGCTCCTCGTTGGCGCCCCATCGCGACGCTTGTTCGGTCGTCGCAGCCGCTCGTTCGTTGACCGCGATCTCGTCGATGAGCTCGCGCCACTCCGCGAGGAGGTGGTCGAGCTCGTCGAGTTCGTGTTGAGTGATATGGATCGCGGCCTCGGCCGCGGCAAACGGCTCGAGGTTCTCGCGCAGATCGTAGAGCTGAGCGAGCTCGACGCGCGAGAGTGTGCGCACGTACGCACCGCCGCCGCGGACGTACTCGACGAGTCCTTCGCTCGCGAGCTGATTGATGGCTTCGCGAACGGGCGTGAAGCTCGTTCCGAGCTCCTCCGCGAGAGCGCGATTGACGAGACGCGTTCCGGGAGGGAGATCACCGCGAGCGAGCCGGACTCGGAGCTCGTCGTAGGCACGTCGAGCGAGTGTGTCTTTCAATCTCGATCCCTCTGTGGAGGGGGACGAAAAAGGGGTTCGGACCGCGGGGCGGTCGACCGACAGCGGCATGTGTGCAGCGCCGATCATGTTATAACACGCAATAATAATCAATAGCGAATCCGGGAGAACCTCGGAATTGAGGTGCGCCAGGCCGGCCGGATCCGGGAGAGAATACGGGGCCTCCGCCGACCACGACTCCGTGAGAACGACGAACTCTCGTGCTTGAATCCGGCTCTTCTACGACGATCTCGACGATGGTCCGCCTGGCGCTCGTCCTCGCCGTCGGCTCTCGGATGACCGCGGCCGGATCGGACGTACGAGGGCCGACGCCGGTCCCGGATCTAGCCGCGTTCTTCGCGAAGTACTGCCTCGACTGCCACGACGACGAGACTCGTCGCGGCGATCTCTCACTCGAAGAGTTCGACGATCTCGGCGCCCTGAACGGTCCGAGGCTCGAGCTCTGGCGGCTCATCCGCGAGCAGCTCGAATTCGGCGACATGCCACCGACGAAGAGCGAGCAGCCGACGCCGGAGGAGCGTCGCGCGGCCGTCGACTCGATGCGGTTGCGGCTCCTCGAGACACAGGAGCCCGGTGCGATCTCCGACGACAAGCTCGATCTCCCGCAGTTCGGAAACTACGTCGATCACTCGGCCCTGTTCGGCGCGAGGCGTCCTCGGGTCGACCCCGCACCCGCGCGCCTCTGGCGGCTTCGGCCCGCGATCTACACCTCCGCGATGGCGAAGTTCGCCGATCGCATCGGGCCGCTCGCGAACGGGCTCAATACGACGGACGGCTCGGAGTTTAAAGATTACGCGGCCGCGTACTTCCTCGACGAGGCGGCGACGGCGACGCTTCTCGCGAATGCGAAAACGATCGCTAGCGCCATGATCGGTCCCCGGTCAAAACTCCGCGTGTTTGCGCGTCTTGCAAAGAGTACGGGCGAAGTCGAGCGGGAACGAGTGGACTCCGCGGTGGAGTCCGGGTTTCGCACGATCGTCGGACGCGCTCCGAGTTCCGAGGAGCTCAAGCGCTACCGGGAGTTCTTTGGGCGAGCGATGGAGATCGCGGACGGCGAAACGGCGACGAAGGCCCTTTTAGCCGCGATCCTGGTGCAGCCGGAGGTGCTCTTTCGGACGGAGCTCGGGGATGGCCGAGTCGACGCTCACGGACGCGTGCGCCTCGCGCCGGTAGAGATCGCGTACGCGCTCTCGTACGCCCTCGGGAACCAGCCGCTCACCGAGTTTCTGCGCGCCGCCACGTCGGGGCGCCTCGCTACCGCCGACGGGGTCGCGGAGCACGTCCGCACTCGACTCCTCGATGAGTCTCCGCTTCACGATAAGAATCCCCGCGTCCTTCAGTTCTTTCGCGAGTACTTCAACTACCCGTTCGCGAACGAAGTGTTCAAGGACAAGCCCGAGGGCGGAGTCCACGAGCCGGCGCTGCTGGTGGGGGACCTCGAGCTCACGATCCGCGAGATCCTCAAGCGCGACCGTCGCGTGCTCGCAGAATTGTTGACGACGCGAGAGTACTACGTGAACGCACGGCTCAAGCGAAACAAAGAGAGTAAGTCCTACTCGCTCGAGCGCGCCCACGATCGGAAGTGGCCCTACCACGCGACCTTCGGTCTTCCTCTCGACTGGAAGTGGGCGGCGGAAAGACAGCCCGTCAAATTCCCGCGAGACGAACGCGCCGGCGTGCTGACTCATCCCGCGTGGCTTGCCGCCTGGTCGGGCAACTTCGACAACCATCCGGTGCAGAGAGGGAAATGGATACGGACGCGTCTCCTCGGCGGCACCGTGCCGGACGTTCCGATCGGAGTCGACGCGCGCATACAAGAGAGCGAGCACGAAACGCTTCGGGATCGACTCGAGCGAACGACGAACAAACCCGAGTGTTGGCGCTGCCATCGGAAGATGGACTCGCTCGGCGTCGCGTTCGAGCGCTACGATCACTATGGACGCCATCGTCGCCTCGACGCTAATCAGCCGGTAGATGCGAGCGGGGCGGTGTCTCGGACGGGTGTCACCGATCTCGATAGTAAGTTCGAGGGGCCGACAGAGCTTCTGCGGCACCTCGCCGGATCGAAGCACGTAGAGCAAGTGTTCGTGCGTCACGTATTCCGGTTTTACATGGGACGCAACGAGACTTTGGGAGATGCGAACACGCTTCAAGACGCACACGCCGCCTATCGAGAGGGCGAGGGTAGTTTTCGCGAGCTCGTCGTCTCTCTCCTGAGCTCAGACTCATTTCTCTTTCGTAGCGTTCGCGAATTTCCCACGGAGCAAACGCCCGAAACCAGGGGACGCAGATGATCGGACCGCGACAAGTCTCCCGCAGAACGTTTTTTCGCGGTGCGGCGCTCGGCGCCGGCGGAGCGTACCTCGCGCCGTTTTTGCGAGGGCTCGAGGCCACGACGCGCGGGAGCGTCCGACCGCGAGTGCTCTTTTTTGTGCAGGGGAACGGTGTCTATCCGGACGAGATCCAGCCGAGCACGATCGCCCGGCCGAAGCGGCCGACGCAGGTCGAAGATCGGCCGCTCACGGATCATGAGCTACCCCCGAGTCTCGAGCCGCTCACGCCCTGGATCCATCGGATGACGTTTGTCCACGGGCTTTCGGGTCGCATCGCGCGCGGGAGTCATAACTCCGGTTTCGCGGCGCTCGGCTGCTGGCCGATGGGAAAGAAGGCTCACGGAGAAACGATTGACGCGGCCCTCGGGAGGAATCTCGCCGGCGTCTATCCGCACGTCGGGCTCGGCGTTTCGAACAAGCCTTCGTCGGTCACGTACAACTTGACGTCGACCGCACGGGGAAAAGCGCTCCCGACGCTGCTCGACCCGGTGCTCGCCCACCGCCAGTTCTTCGCTGCCGGGGCTCGCGGCGCCGCGCGGCGGGAATTCGACGTCGATACGAACCTTCTCGATTTTCTCGCGGACGACGTTCGACGAATGCGGGCGCGACTCGACGGATCGGAGCGCGACAAACTCGACCGGTACCTGGAAGCGTTCGAATCGATGAGCGGACGCCAGGCGAAACTCGCGCGGATGTCCGAGCGGATCGCGCAAGCAGCGCCGAAGGTCGATACCTCGCTCGGTGAAATCGTCGACTCGAAGTCCGAACACACGGGTGTCTTCGATCGTCTCGACGCGCAGTTCGACATCGCCGCCGGCGTGCTTCTCGCCGGATTGACGAACGTCGTCACGGTATCGGCCGGCGCCGGTCCGGACCGCATCGGTCTGAGCTGCATGGCAACTGAGGTCGGCGCAAGCGGCGGCTACGTCGGCGCGCACGCCATCGGACACGGAAGGGGACCTCACGGGAAGAATTCCGGCGAGTGGCATGCTCTGATCCGCCGGCGCTGCCTCGAGGGGCTCGCGCGAGTTCTCCGCACTCTGGAGTCCGTACCAGTGGGCAACGGGACAATGCTCGACCACACTCTCGTCGTCTACATGTCCGATTCGGCCGAAGGACATCATCCGGTTTGCGAGGAGTGGCCGTTCGTCCTCATCGGCGATCTCGGCGGTCGGCTCAACCTCGGCAATCGCTACTTGCGGTATCCGTGGTACGGGCAGCCCGGACACCGAACGATCGCGAGTCTCTACCTCTCTCTTCTACACGCGATCGGTGAACGGCGAGCGAGTTTCGGAGTGAAAGATTTCAATCTCCTCGATCTCGATCAGGAGGGGCCGCTCACGGAGATCATGGCTTGAACATGAGCACGCGGCTCTTCTGCCTTCTCCTGATCTCGACCGCGGTCGCAGTTCCGGATTTGACCTTCGCCGAGCACCGCGTCGCGATTCTCATCGACAACCGATCGCTCGAGAGCGAAGAGGGCGCGCCCCCCGATGCGCGATGGCCAGAGTTCGCGGGCGTCCTCGAGCGGTACGGATTCCGCGTGCGTCGGCACCGAGGCCTCGACGAGCGCGAGCTGTCGTCCGTTCTCGAGGAGTTCGCGCGGACGACTCCGACGCGGGGGACAGCGCTCGTCTACTTTTCGGGCCCGGTCGCGCAAAGCTCGGACGGAAACGATCCTCGGATCGTCCTCTCCGCCGCCGGGGGGAAACGTGGGCGCGGCTACGAACTTCAAAGGCTCATCCGCCATCTCAGCGAACGCGGTGGAAGCAGCCTTCAGATCGTGGTCGTCGACCCCACTGAAGGCGTGCGAGCAATCGAGGGTGCGATACCGCAAAGTTCGGTCGTCATCGTCGGGATCGACGGGGCGCCCCTCGGGACGTCGGGGAACGACGACGACCTGATCGCGACGCTTCGACGAAACGCCTCCTTCGCTCGTGCCAATCTCGCGCCGGGAGAAGTGCTCGTCGGTCGCGGATCGACGGCGATCGCGCCGCCCGACGTGGTTCCGGTCGGACAAGCCGCGGGCGACGAGTGGGTGAACTCCCGGGGAATGGTGTTTTGCTGGTGTCCCCCCGGACGTTTCGTGAGAGGAAGTCCGGCCGACGAGCTGGGGCGCTATTCGGACGAGCGGCGCTCCGAGGTCGAGTTTGCCGTCGGGTTCTGGATCTCGAAATACGAAGTCACGCTCGGCCAGTGGCGAGGGCAGAGGTCGCGCGAGTGCATTGCCACGCACAAGAATCATCCCATGAACATGCTCAGTCAGTCGAAGGACACTCGCGACCGAGAGCTCAAGCCGCTCAATAAGGCGGAGCGCGATGCGGGACGCTTGCCTCTCGAGTGGGAGTACCGTCTCCCGAGCGAGGATCAGTGGGAATATGCCGCGCGGGCAGGAACGACGACCGCGTGGTCGTTTGGAAGCGAACCCGAGCATCTACCGGTCTACGCGAACTTCGGGGACAAGTCGTATTACGACACTCGTGAAATCGCGGCGAACGCGGCCCACCGCACTCTCGACGACGGCCGCGCGAAGCTCGCTCGAGTCGGCAGCTACCTGCCCAACGCGTGGGGTCTCCACGACGTTCACGGCAACGTCGCCGAATGGTGCCGCGGGGCGATGGTTCGCGGTGGATCGTGGGTGAGCACGCCTGCGAGCTGCCGGAGCGCGCACCGA
Organism: Planctomycetota bacterium; assembly: GCA_965223845.1. Classification (GTDB taxonomy): domain Bacteria; phylum Planctomycetota; class UBA8108; order UBA8108; family SXIK01; genus CBDCXR01. The sequence goes on from CBDCXR010000004.1 coordinate 1,840,168, forward strand.
ATGAAGCACGGCGATCGCGACAAGCGAAACTACATCGGAGCGCGGTTCGTCGTAGAGCGAGTCGAGCGCTCGACCGCGATCGTTTCGCGGAAGCGCCCGGAGGACGATCCGACGGCGAGCAGCACGTGGATCGAGCTGAGGGGGCACACGGGATGGGTGAGCGACGTCGCGTTCAGCCGCGACGGGCGTCGCCTCGTCTCAAGTGGGCACGACGCAACCGTGCGGGTGTGGGACGCTCGAAATGGCGACGGGCTAGGCGTGATCCGGAGATTCGACTCGGCGGTGACGAGGATCGCGTTTCTCGCGGGAGGTCGGCGCCTCGCCGCCGGAACGTGGAGCGGCCGACTCGAAATTCGAGACGCACGGTCGGGCGGGATCGTCCAGACGCTCGAAGGGCACACCGAAAACATCACGTCCTTCGCTTTGGACGAGCCCCACGGCCGACTGGCCTCCGGGAGCGGAGACGATACACTTCGAGTTTGGAGCTTGGCGGACGGCGAAGAGACTCTCGCCCTCGCCGGTGACAACGAGTACGACGTCACCGCCGTGGCGTTCAGTCCGGACGGAGCGCGGATCGTCTCCGGTGACGGCGAGAGCGCGCTCAGGGTTTGGGGCACCGAGAGCGGCGACGAGCTATTCACGATCGAGGGTCACGAGGCCGCGATCTCGGCAGTAGCATTTCGGCCAGACGGGAAACGAATCGCTTCGGGAAGCTGGGACAAGACCGTGTTGATCTGGTCGGAGAACGGCGAGTCGCTCCACATTCTGCGCGGCCACGACAGCGACGTAACGTCTATCGCGTGGAGTCGAGACGGGAAATGGCTCGCTTCGGCAAGCGAAGACAGAACCGTGCGCATCTGGAACGCGGACGAGGGCCGATCAGCGAAAACGCTGCGCGGCCACGAAGCGAGCGTCACTGCGGTCGCGTTCGACCCGAACGGAAACCGCATCGCGTCGGCGAGCCGAGACGCCGTACGGATCTGGGACTGGCGCGAATGAACACGGCTCGAACCTTTCTTGCCGCGGCGATCGCGACCGCTGGCCTCCCTTTCACGGGCGCATTCGGCGACTCATTCGACGACATCGTTCAGCCTGTGCTTCGCGATCACTGCTCGGACTGCCACGGTGCAGAGAAGCAAAAGGGCGGCGTTCGCTTCGACCGCGCGAGCTCGTTTCGCGGGGATGATCTTCATTTGTGGACGCTAGTCTACGGCCAGCTCTCCGCCGGTGAAATGCCCCCGGAGGGTCGCCCGGGACCGAGTGTCGAGGAGAAACGCGCCGTTCTCGCGTGGATCGAGAACGAGCAGCGCACCCGACGTGCGGACAGTACGCGGCGACTCAATCGGCGAGAGCTGTCGGCGCTCCTCCGCGATTTGACGGGTCTCTCGGTCGACTACGCCGCCGCACTTCCCGGAGACGGGAAAGTCGCCGGGTTCGATACCGGGGCCGCGGGCCTGCAAGACTCGGCGGACTCGGTGGCCAGAGTGCTCGAGATCACGCGCCGTGCCGTCGAAGGGATTCGATTTCTCGAACCGCCGCGCGGCAAGACGTTCGTCGCTGATCTTCGCGAGTCAAAGGATCGAAAGGGGCGATTCGACGCACGACCGGCTTTCGAGGAGTGGAAGGATGGCGGCGCCTACGTGAAAGTGCGCGGCGTCGGCGAGTTGGGAAAGGGTCTCTACATCGAACCGAAGTGGCTCGGCGACCGGGGCGGCTTTTCCATGAACGTCCCGCCGCCGGAAGACGGCCGTGGCGTGGTCCGGATCAAGGCTCTCGTCTCGTCGACGACGGGAAAGTTCGACGGGGTCCCCGATCCGCACCTCTGGTTGCGAGTCGGGGGAACGACCTTCGACATGCGAGAGCTCGCGGCGACCGCCGGTCCTCGCGAGTTGGTCTACGAGGTGCAGGTGGACGACTTGCCCGTAGAGGCGCGTGGTCTCAGCGTCGTACTCATCAACCGCGTAGAGGTACCGTACCGCGTCGCGGGGTTCGAGAACGAAGATCGAAGCAAGCCGAAGGACGAAGTCCCCGGCGGGACTGGACTCTTTCGTCCCGCCTACGACCGAAAGAAAAAAGCAGCGCCGGAAGAGAAACCCGTTCCGTGGGTCATTTTGGGGCGTCTCGAGATCGAGACCGACTACGTCGCGGTGTGGCCGCCGGAGCGGTGGCAGGTCGACGTCGGCGAAATCGGCGACGACCGCGGGAGCGCGGCACGTCTCCTCGCCCTCTGGATCGATCGTGCTTGGAGGCGACCTTCGACCGCGGAGGAGCGCGATCGCTTCCTCGCTCTCTATGATCGCGTCCGCGCGAAGGGAGCGTCGTTCGACGACGCATTGCGTGCGGCGTTTCAGTCGGCGCTCCTCAGCGCACCCGCGCGCGAGCTCGTGTCGCCGAAACGAGCGGGTCCAGGGAACGAGGCGCACGCCATCGCTTCGCGCCTCAGCTTCTTTCTCCACGGCGCCCCGCCCGACCGCGCGCTGCGCGCGAAGGCGTCGGCCGGCACGCTCCGTGAGCCTTCCGCCCTCGCTCGAGAGGTCGACCGACTTCTCGACGATCCCCGGCGCGAAGCCTTCTTCCGCTCGTTCATCGAGCAATGGCTTGTCCTCGGGCAGCCGATCACGATCGCGATGGATCACTTGAAGAAGCAGGACTTCCGCTTCGGCCGCCATCTCAAGGCGTCGATGCACGAGGAGACGATCGCGTATATCACTCGCCTCTTCATCGAAAACCGTCCCGCGCGGGAACTGGTCGCGAGCGATTGGACGATGATGAACGACATCCTCGCGCGTCACTACGGCTACGAGGGGATACGCGGGGAGACACTCCGGCCCGTGACTATCCGGGGCGACGATCCACGGGGCGGCGGGCTTTTCGCTCACGCGGGGATTCAGTCGATGCTGTGCTGGATGGGGGAGAACTGGGTGATCTACCGCGGCGCCTGGACGCTCCGACACATTCTCGACGATCCACCGCCCCCGCCGCCTCTCGAAGTGCCCGAGCTGATTCCGTCGGACGATGGCAATCGAGGGAAATCCTTCCGCGAGCTTCTCGACCAGCACCAAAAGGACGAGAACTGCTCGGTCTGCCACAAGAAGATGGATCCCCTCGGCTTCGCGTTTCAGAATTTCGACATCAGCGGGCGTTGGCGTGATGTCGAATTCGAGCGCTACGAACGAAACGAGATCGACGGAAAGATCGCCTGGCGGGGCGCGGGGGCGACTCGCCCGGTCGATGCTTCCGGAGTTCTTCCGCGCGGCGAGAGATTCACGAGCTTCGCCCAGTTCAAGAATCTCGTCGTCGAGCACTACCTCGACGATCTCGTCCGCGGACTTCTCAAGAACTTGGTCATTTACTCGACAGGACGCAAACCAGACGTTGCCGACATGGCCGAGATCCGTTCGATTCAGGCGCGAGAGCGACCGAGAGGCTATCGACTGAGAAACCTGCTAAAGGGTATCGTACAGTCGAGAGCGTTCCTCGAGGCGGAAGGGAAAACACGGGCGTTCTGAGGCACCGTTTCATGAGCAGTTTCGATCGACGAATCTCGCGGCGGACCGTTCTCCGCGGCCTCGGCGCCACCATTGCGCTCCCTTATCTGGAGGTCATGGGCCTTGGGAAGAAGGCGGTCGCGGCAGCTCGCAGCGCAGCCGATCCGGCGCGTCTCGCCTGTTTCTACATTCCGGGCGGGATCAGTCGGTACGGTTGGTTCCCCGAGGACACCGGACCGAACTACACGCTCGCCTCGTCGCACCGACCGCTCGAGCATCATCGCGCTCGGTTCTCGGTGCTGACGAATCTCTCTCACATCGAGGGGCGCATCTCCGGGCACGAGCATCCGTACAACTGGCTCACCGGGCACAACATCAAGATCACTCCCGGGACGATCACGAACACGATCTCGATGGATCAGGTCGCGGCGCAGCACCTGGGTCCCACGTACCTCCGGTCGCTCGCGCTCTCGTGGCAGGACGGCGTCGGCACGAGATCGCTTTCGCGAAACGCGTTGGGGGTCGACATCCCCGCTATCGGGAGCTACCGGGCGGTGTTCGAACGACTCTTTCCGCCCGCCGATCGAAAGCAGCTCACCGAAGCGCAGGAACGCATCGAGCTCGATCGGAGCATCCTCGACACGGCGGTCGGGAGCGTGAACGACCTCCGGCGCCGACTCGGACGCGCCGACGATCGACGACTCGACGAGTATCTCGAATCGATCCGAGAAGTGGAGAAGCGTCTCACCGACAAGGAGGCGATCCTCGAGCGAGGTCGACCGCGGTTCGACGAGGCGAGCGTGCGCCTCGAGCCGGCGGGTAAGAACAGCATGGCGGAGCACATCGAGCTCATGATGGACTTGATCGTGCTCGCATTTCAGACCGACATGACACGCGTCGTCACGCACTGCCTCGGCGGTGAGGGCGGTCCGAACTACGTCGAGTACAAGGACTGGGCGGGAGAGGCCGGCGGCCAGGTTCGCGGCGCTCACGATTTTCACCACAAGGGATCCGGCGCGCGCGGCGCCGACCATCCGGACGTCAAGGTGCTCGCCTACCGCGACACGATGCTCTGCGCGTCGCTCGCGCGCTTGATGGACAAGCTCGAAGCCATCGAGGCCGAAGACGGCACACTTCTCGATCACTCGGTGCTCCTCTTCGGCGGCTCGCAGATTAGCAGCCACTCCGGAAAGAGCTTCCCCACTATTCTCGCCGGCGGCCGTAAGCTCGGCTTCCGGCACGGTCAGCACCTGCGGTGGAAGACGGATGAGCGGCCGATGTCGGACCTATTCCTCACGATTCTTCAGCAGATCGGTTGTCCGGTGGCGAAGTTCAAGGAAAGCCGGGCACCGCTGACCGAGCTCCTCGCCTGAGCTGACTCCTGAGTCTCCACCGGGAACTCGGCGACCGCGCCAACCTCGGAGCCGGGCCGTTCGGAGGATCGCGACGCGTCTCCGCCTCGACGATCTCTCACTCCTCGCGATGAAAACTACCGTCACAAGTTCTCTTGTCCTCCTCGCTCTCACTGTCGCGTGTGTTGTCCCACTTTGCGCGAACGAGGGCCGGTACTTCGAGACGCTCGTCCGGCTCGAGACGCCCAAGAAAAAGGAGGGGCGCACCGAAGGAGGACTCGAGCACGCTCCCTTTCGTTGCTGGCTTCCGCCCGACGCAAAGACGATTCGCGGCCTGACGTTCAACCCGTTCTACACCAAGGCCGTGACCCAAAAGCACTGGCAGGCCGCTTGTCGTCAGTGGGGATTCGGAATCCTCGGGTCCAACCTCTTCGGAGTGAAGAAGGGAGAGTTTCCGCGCCTGATCGATGCGGCTCTCGAAGAGGTCGCGAAGGCGAGTGGTCAGCCCGAGCTCGCGAAAGCAAAGCTCTGTCCGATCGGGATGTCGGCGGGCGCCGGAATGAGCACTCAGGTCGCGAGCCTGATGCCGGATCGAGTGATCGCGGTCGGTCCGGTGTGTCTCGAAGTCGGTCCCCGCGACGAAGCTGCGCTGGCGATTCCTATGCTCACGGTCTTCGGTGAGCGCGACGGATCGCAGTACGACAAGCTGCTCACGAAGTTGCCCGCCGCCCGCGTGGGAGGGGCTCGATTCGGCATCGCGGTTCAGTGGGGGCGACGCCATGAGTTTGCGCGTGCGAACAACCTCCTGATGCCACTCTTCGATGCGGCGATTCGAAGGCGACTCGGAGCGCCCGGAGAGCCCCTCCGTCCATTCCCGGAGAGCGCGGGGTGGCTCGGAGATGTCTCGAACTGGCGAGACAGCGTCGCGATCATCGCCCCGATCGCGGAGTTTCCCGGGGAGCGCGCGAACGCGTGCTGGCTTCCGAACGAGACTACCGCCCGTGCATGGCAGGCGTTCGTGACTCGCGAACCGGTCTTCGAGTTGACTAGCCCGCCGGGTCTCGGTGACGGTCAAGCGTTCGTCCTCCGTCGAATCGGAGAGCCGATCGAGGTCGCCATGAAGTGGAACGAGAAACGGCTTGCGCTCCGCGGAGGCGTGACGGTGTTCGCCGGCGAGCGGAAGCTCGGTGACCTTGGGAGAGACGGCCTCGAGGTTACATTCGAGAAGCCGGGGATCTATCCGATGTTTCTCCAGGCAACGCTCGTCGACGGCGGAACCGCGCTCTCCCGACCGAACACGGTGATCGTCGCGGGGAAGTAGCCCGGGAGTCTCCCGGGTCGACGCAGGTTTTTTCGGTCATCTCTCTTGTCGATTTCCGTCTCAGTCTTCATGAAGACACCGGAAGGCGAGACGCGATGACTCTCTCCACGAGCTTCCCTTCGGATTCCCGGCTCGTTCGCCGTGCCCTGGCACGCGATCCAGCCGCGTTCGAGGCTCTCGTTTCCCGCTACCAGCGCTCCGCGTACGCGATCGTGCGTTCGCTCGGAGTAGGGGAACCGAGCGCGGACGATGTCGTTCAGGAGGCGTTCCTCAAGGCATTCGAGAATCTGTCACGCTTGCGGTCGGAAGACGCGTTCGGTCCGTGGTTCCTTCGGATCGTCCGAAACGCCGCGCGTGACCAGTTTCGCTCCCGTCGATCGATCTCGATCGATGCCGCACACGATATGCCATTCGAATTCGCGTCGGCGCCGGCCCTCGAGCGGAGTGAGCTGCGAGACCGGGTCTGGCGGATCGTCTCGGAGCTTCCGGAGCCGGTTCGGGAAGTCATCTATCTCTACTACTACGACGGCGAATCGGTTCGCAGCGTCGCAAAGGCGCTCGGGCTCACGAAGTCCGCCGTCGTGAAGCGCATGCAGCGCGGACGGGATCTCCTCCGGGCGCGGCTCTGGGCCGAGCTCGAAGAGACTCTCCGAGAGATGATTCCTTCGGCGCGCGACTGGCAGCGGCGGGGACGCCGTCTCGCGCTTGTTCTTCTGGGTGCGACCGCCGGTGCATCGACTGCACGCGCGGCCTCGATCGTGCCGAGTACGATTGTCGTCCAGAAAACCGTTGCGGGAGGATTCGGAATGGGAGGAAAGAAATCCGCGGTGCTCGTCGGGATCGGAATCTGTCTGCTGCTTACGGGGATCTACGTTGTTCGCAACCGGATTCTCCCGCGCGGAGACGAGCTCGACGCCGAGATCGCTCGGGGGCAGAATCCCGAAGCCGCGAAAGACGATTCGACGGATCCCGGGGCGACCGCGGCTGCGCGCACCGGCGAAGAAGCCGAGATCGCTCGTGCCATCGATCTCACGCGACCTCCCGCTCTCGCCGGCACTGTTCGCGACGCGGACGGTCGCCCGATCGCCGGAGCGAGAGTCGTCGCCCTCGATGTCTCCGCCTGGCGACAACCGTTCGTCGAGAGCGGAAGCGGAATCTGGGACGCACGTGCACACACACGAGATCGAACGAGCGCTCTCGGCGAGCTCCACGCCGCCTACCGGAAGCGCGGTGCGGAGTTCGCCCACGCGGAATCCGGCACGGACGGGTCATTTCGATTCGCGCGTCTGTCCGCGGGAGAGTATCGCGTCCTGGCGGGACATCCGGAGCACCTTTCCTCAGTGGACACGACGGTCTTCGTCCGAGCCGATGAGGGAACCGAGTGCGAGATCGTTCTCGCTCCCGGAAATTCGATTCGCGGACGAGTCGTCAATGACGCCGGCGAGCCGCTAGACAACGTTCGCGTGACCGCCCGCGCGTCGAGCGAACGAGCGGTCCGGGGCGGCGCCAGAATCGAGCTTCTCGCCAAAGAGTGGGTGCGCGGCGAGTTCCTAGTGGCGAGCTCTTCAGAGCGTACGCGCAGAGATGGACGCTTCACGATTGGCGCTCTGCCGCTCGATCGATTCGATCTGACTCTCTCGCGTCCCGATTTCGCCGAGACTCGACGCTACGACGTTGTCGCGGGCACACAGGATCTCGAAATCGTCCTCGAACGCGGCCTCGAGGTCACCGGGCGAGTGCTCGACGAACGGGGGGACCCGATTCCTGGCGCCGTGGTTTTTCTCAGTCCCGTCCCCGCCGAACGCGAGCGGCCGATCGCGATCGGAGAGCCGATCCATCCCGTCGTCGTCGGAGTTCCCGACGCGTCGTTACCCGCGAGGCTCGAATCGCCGGCCGATGAGTTCGCTCGCTTCCAGTTTCGAAATCTCTTGCCGGGGGATTATCAACTCAGCGCGAACCATCCGTCTCATCCCACCTGGGAAGCACGAGTCGCGCTCGAGAACGAATCGGTCGAGGTGGAGATTCAGCTCGAGCCATCGCTCGCGATATCAGGAACGGTTTACGCACCCGACGGTCGTCGAGTAGCCGGCGCACGGGTCTGGATCGAGAAAGACGTGCGCGGCGGGATCATGAGCTGGGGCGGCCGCGATTTCACCCCGGTCGCGCTTGTCGAGTGCGAGGCGGAAGAGAACGGAGACTTCGAGCTGACGGGAATCCCCGCCGGAGTCTATCGACTGCGTGCGGGGTCCGAGGACTTTGCGGAGACCGTACTTCCTCGTGTTCCCGCAGGCGCAGCGGGTGTCGACATTCGCCTCGAGAAGGGGGCGACGATTCGGGGGATCGTCGTCGACGAAGATCTCGATACACCGATCGTCGGCGCGCTTGTCGAGGTGGGAATCGGCGTCGCGTTCAACAGGCATCCGGGAAAGGTCGCGACCACGGATCAAGCGGGGCGATTCGAGATTCCCGGCGTACCGCGGCGCTCGGTGTATCTCCGCGCGAGCCACGATGAGTATCCCGAACTGCCCGAACGAATCCGAATTCGACCCGGTTACACCGAGCGCGAGATCGAGATCCGACTCCGGCGACCGGACACGATTCGCGGGATCGTCGTCGACGAGGAGGGGAATCCGGTCGCGCGCGCCGTCGTGATGCTCGAAACGGGTCGTATCCAGACGATCTATCTCCGCCGAGACGTCGCCGCGGGCTTGCGGCGCGCGGTCACCGCGCCGGACGGTAGCTTCTCGCTTCGACTGTCGCAGAAGCATCGGCAAGAGCAGTGGGCGCCATCTACCATCGTCGCGCGTCATGCTCGCTTCGGGATTGGACGAACGGCTCCGCTCGTCGGTCCGGGCGAGGGCGAGCCGTGGCCGGAGATCGAGATCGTATTGGCACCGCCGTCGTCGATCACCGGCCGTGTGGTCGGCTCGGGTGGCGCCGCCGTCCTGGGCGCGCGAGTCCACGCCACGCGAATGGAGCTCGTGCAGGGGGAAGAGAGGGACACCGCCGTGACGGCGACGACCTACTCCGGTGCTAACGGTGCGTACCGACTCGACGGAATCGAACCCGGAATCTACCTCGTCGACGTTCGCGCGACGGAGTTCGCCCCGCTCGTCGGGCAGAGGCTCGAGATGATGGACTCTCCCCTTTCTCAAGATTTCCGCTTGGAATCCGGATTTCGTGTCGACGGACGGGTCGTCGACACCGCGGGTTTGCCGATCGAGGGCGCCGAAGTCCTCGCGTTTCCCACGCTCGAAACAGACGAAGATCCGAGTCACGTGAAGTCGCGGGCGCGACGCGAGGAGACCGTTGGCTCCAGTTCGGCACGAACGGATCGGGACGGACACTGGTCGCTCGCGAATCTCCCTCGCGGCGAGACAACACTCGTCGCGAGGATCCCCGGGTACTTGTCGAGCGACTTGGCCATGGTCGAACCGGGAGATCACTCGCTCGAGCTTGTCGTCGAGGAGTTCGCATCGGTCTCCGGGGCTGCGCGGGACGGAAAGACCGGGCAGCCAGTGAGCGCATTCGAGATCGCTCTGCTGCGACCCGAGGATCATCGGTCCCGCTTCAAGGGCGATGCCTATACTTACCCCACGCGAGAGTTTGCTGCTCCGAGCGGCACGTTCCTCGTCGAGGACATTCCGGCGGGCCGGTACACCGTCGGAATCTCGGCGCACGGTTACGGAATCGAGGTCGCCGAGGTCGTGCTCCGCCCGGGCGACGATGCCGCGGTCGAATTCGTCCTTCGGCGCGGACGGCGCGTCGTCGCGACGGTGTTCGAGCTCGAGTCGAATCGACGGCTCTCCGACATTTCGATCGGCCTCTCGCCCGTCGACCGGAACGCGGGTGAGAGACTCCACATGCCGAACCCGTACCGCGGCGTCACCGATGAGAACGGAGTCGCGATCCTCGACGGACTCGTGGACGGGAAGTTCCGCGTCAGAGCTCGACATCCGGAGTACAGGCTTCCGGATGAGCGGCTGGAGTTTCAGATCGAGAGCGGAGACGACGCGGTCGAAGAACTGACGCTCGAGATCGGCCTCGTCGCGCGGAGAGAGGGCGCTCTTCGCGGCACGATTCAGAATCGTCACGGACGCGACTCGTTCGGCCATCGACTCGTTCTCGTCAACCTCGATGACGCTGACGCGAAGCCGCTCCCGACCACGATCGAGTTCCACACCGGAAAGTATGAGCGGCGGGCCATCCCGCCGGGGGACTACGAAGTGCGCTTCGAGGAGCGAATCCTCACCGAAGAAGGAAGGCGCGTAGCCGAACGGACCGGCGGGATGCGGTACGACCTGTCCGTCGAACGATTCACCGTGCTCGGCAGCGTTCGAATCGTTGAGGGAGCGACGGCGAAGTTCGATGCGGTGCTGAACCCGGACAAGTGACGCTGGCTCGGTACTCCTACGGAAGCTGTGTTTCGAGGTCCAATCGAACACCCCGAGTCACGTTCGCGTCTTCGAGCTCGAGATACTCTCCGCCCTCCTGCGCTCGGCGCACGGCGACGGAGAATCGACCCGCCGGCAATTCTCGGAGTACAAACGATCCGCCGGCGCCCGTTCGCGTTCGGAATTGTTCGTGCTTCGCCGCGAATTTCGGTCGAAGCAAGATCTCGACCCCGTCCTCTGGTTCGCCGCCGGAATCGCTCAGCGTTCCCGTGAGCTCGATCCCTCTGCGATCGTTCCCGATCGTCAGGTGGGATCTTTGAGACGCGGTAACCGATACCCGCTCCCGAATGCGCGTTTCGGTTCGAGCGCGGACTCGCGGACCGACGGTCCACTCGACAAAAAACGCCCCGGGGGAGAGATCATTCCAGCTGAACCGACCCTCGGCGTCCGTGATCGTGTCCTCGCTCCATGCCTCTCTCGGATACTCAGCGACGCGATCCTCGTCATGAAGACGAATCAATCGGACGGTTCGCCCGGTAGCGGGCTTGCCGTCCTCAACGAGGATTCCTTCGATGACCTCTCCGGGCGAGAGTGCGACCGAGAGTTCGCCGGCATCGCCGCGTAGCTCCGGCCACTGCTTGCTCGAGAGCGCGACGCGTTGATAGCCCGGCGCCCGGACGAGGAGAGTTCCTTCGTTCTTCGCGGTGAATTGAAACGCGCCATCCGCGGCAGTGACGATCTTCTCCACTCCGCGCATCCGCGAGAGCGTTCGTTCATTCCACACGTCTGAATGACCCGTTTTGCTGCTCAGATAAACGAGAGCGTTCGGAATCGGATCTCCGGAACTCGCGTCGAAGACGTAGCCTTCGAGTTTCGTGCCTCGTTTCAATCGAATGAGATGCTGCGGCGCCGCATCCGCTCGTGCGGGATGAACGCCGGTGAGTTCGGCCTTCGCGTACCCGTCCGCCTCGACAGCGAAGCTGAACGGCACCGGGGTGCCGGATCGGTAGAGGTTCTCGAGAACAAACCGACCGTCGGGAACCGAGAACGATTCGCCGACGACTCCACGGCGCGAGCTGTAATTCGTTCCGCCCGTGATGCGAACGCGAAACTGGTTCACGGGTTCATCGCTCGCATCGTCGACGACGCGGCCCCGGACGATCCCGGGCCGATAGAGAACGACCGAGAGCTCCTCCTCAGTGCTCGGATTCGCCTTGCTCCAGTCAGAGTATCCGCGTGCACTCACACGAATTCTTCGCAGCCGGCGCGCCACGTCCCGGAGCGAGAACCTGCCCGGTGCATCGGTCACGGTTCGGTGGGGCACGCCGGGAAGCAGAAGCGAGACGCTGTAGGGCGTTCCGACCGAGATCGCTTCGACACGAGCACCCTCTACCGGGATCCCTTCCTCGTCGGTAACGGTTCCGGAGAATTCACGCGACTCACTCAGCGTGAAGTCCATCTTCGTCGGTTCGTCCGGCGTTCCCACCTTCACGTTGGGACGGATCTGTGGGGCCCAGCCGTCGGCGTAGGCGACAAGGAGGATCTCGGGAGCACGGTTCGTAAACTCGAGACGATAGGCTCCGCTACCACTCGTTTGCGCGTATTCGCTCCACGTTTCGCCGCCGAAGGACATCGTACCGTCGTTGTAGCCGACGAGAGCTCCAGCGACGGGTCGGCCATCTGGATCGAACACGGTCCCTTCGATCGCCCGTACGCTGCGAGAGAGCGCTTCGATGACGATCCGCGACGACCATCTACCGACTTGGTCTGAGTTCGGTCGCAAATCGCCGACGGAGACGACGGTGTAGCCCTCCTTGGATATGCGGAACTTCGGTTCTCGGCGGCGGAAGGTGCTATCACGCCAGACGACCGCTTCGCCGTTCGCATCGGTGAGTGCGACGAACCTGCGCCCGTAGGAGGCGTAGCCACCGCGCTCTTGTTCCGGCGACTCGACCTCGACGTCCGCGATGGCGTGCCCGTCGGTGTCGACGACGCGAACAACGACCTCCAGCGCCGGATTGAGCTGGACGTCGCACTCGGTTCTTCCTCGTTCGGTCACGTGGAGCGCGACCTCACGCCGTGCGTAACTCTCCGCCCAAACAGCGAGCCGCGTCTCGCCCGCGCCGTTTCGCGCGAGGGAATAGACGCCGTCCTGACCCGAACGTGCACTGGACTCGGGAGTTCCCGAAGATGACTCGATCAGCGCGTTCTCGATCGGAGCCCCGGTCGTCGCGTCCGTGACGCGTCCCGATACGATGTACGCCGGATCGAGACGGATCACGATGGGAGCCGAGGACTGCGGCCGGGTGAGGTCGACGTCGGTTGTCGCCTGGACCGCGAGCGCGTGAGCGACGACTACGCGAACGGAATCCCAGGAATTGGGATACTCTAGGCGGGCCACGCCGCGCTCGTTCGTCGTACTCGGGGGAAGAGTGCTCGCGCGCTCGACGGCGCGCGTTCCCTCAGCGCCGGCCTGCCTGCTCTGGCGGTAAGAATCGATCCGAGCGTCCGCCACGGGTTCGCCGGATTCCGACCACACCACTCGTATCGGCAGCGCGATTTCTTCCCGCGCGTCGTCCGTTGGAAGCGCGTCGCCGGCCCCGAGGGGTGCGTCTCGGGGTTCAGGCGGCAGGTCGACGACAGCCGCGACCGATCCGGCTGGCACGGGAGCGGTCCCATCGTCACCTTCCGTCCACACGCTGACCAGAACCGCGAGCGATGTGGCGGCGACTCCAATCACCGCAAGGGCCCCGACGGCACGCGAGAAACCACCTCCGGAAGTCGGCGCTGCCCCAGGTGAGCGCGAGAGCTCGGGCGTCGACAGTCCGGAGATCGCGATCTTTCCGAGCTTAGTGGTTAGTGAGCTCGGAACCGTCGCGAACGCGTTCTTCGTCAGCAGAGACGCGAACACAGCCGCACCGATCGGCACGCCGGCGGATCGCAGTCGAGCGCGAATGCGCTCGACCGCCTTCGCTCCGCGATAGCTGACGGTGCGGTGACTCAACCCGAGCGAACGGGCGATCGCCGCGATGGTCTCTTGCTCCAAATAATGCCTGACGACGACTTCACGCTGGTCGGTCGGGAGAGAGTCGATCGCCTCGTCGACGAGCGACTGGATGTCATCCCACGATACCTCGTCGATCGGAGGAGGGGGGGAGAGCGCGACTTCCCGTTCGCGGCGGCGCGATTCTCGCTTGACGAGATCGAGCGAGCAGCGGGTCGCAACGCGGTGAAGCCAGCCGGCGAGCGATGTTCGCACGCTCGTGCTTCTCTGCGCGAGCTTGAGAAAACACTCCTGCGTCGCGTCCTCAGCGTCGGCGTCGTTCCGGAGAATTCGTCGACAGGTTCCGTGCACCATGCCGGCATGCCGTTTGAGGATTTCCGCAAACGCATCCGGGTCCCGGTTCGCGCGCCAGGCGTCGAGGAGAAGATCGTCGGAAGATGCCATATTCGCGTTGTCGCCCTCGTCGGCTGCTCAGTCGAAGTTGCGTCGGTCGGGCAGGCGCGCCGCGCGCTCGCTCCTACGAAGAGACGACGCTCGTTCAGCGAATGAACAAAGAATTTCGGGCGCGGAACGGTGACCAGTGGGGTCGCGCGAGTTCGGCGAAGAGTTCGGAACGCGGAGCTGTCGCGGAAAAGCAGGACTCTCCGCTACGATGCGGCCGCCGATGAGCGCTGGAGAAGCCCAGTCACCGAGACTGGGATTCACGACGGACGGCGCGTCTCAGCGAAAGTGATCCAAACCCCTGAACCATTCACCGGAACGGGCGCATGAGAATTCGACTCGAGAGCGTGTTCATTTCCGACATCGACAAAGCATTGTCGTTTTACACCGAAGTGCTCGGCTTCGTTAAGAAGCGGGACATTCCGATGGGCGACACGCGATTCGTTACGGTCGTTTCGCCCGAAGAGCCCGATGCCGCGGAGTTGATCCTCGAGCCGAACGGCGAGCATCCTCCGACCAAAGCGTTCAAACGAGCGCTCTACGACGAAGGAATCCCGCTGACCGCCTTCGCGGTCGACGACATCGCCGAGGAGTATGCGCGACTGACGAATCTCGAGGTCGAATTCCGCACGACGCCCAAACGGTACGGAGAGGAGACCGTGGCCACCTTCGACGATACGTGCGGGAATCTCATCATGATCTACCAAACCCACGCGGAATGACGGCGCCCGCTCGCGTTTGGGTTCGCGATCGTTGCGGTCTTCGGCTCGAGACGCGCTAGAACCGCCGCGAACGTGGACGAAGTTTCTCTGCATCCAATTTCTTGGAATCGGATTTCGCCACGTGTTCCCGCAGGAGCGTGGCGGCCCGCGGTCGCTCTCGCTGGATGCGGTCGAGCTCGAATCCGGCGGTGTTACCTGAGGCGTAGATCGACGATCTCTCGGCGGCAGAGGAACGCAGTCACGTGGAGCGGTGTGTTGCCGTCCCGATTCGTCACCGCGACGCGCGTGCCGCTTGCAAAATCGAACGATCATGCGACGCAAGCCGCTCCTACCCGGCGCTTCGGGGCATCGCCCGCTCGACGGCGCTCGTGCTACAATGTCGGCCACTCGTCAAGTGAGGGTTTATCGCCGCGGCATCGCGCAGGTTGGAGGGTTTGGCTATGCATAGAGGAGCGGTTGTGTCCCGAGATCCGTCTCGAGACCGGATTCTTGTGGTTCGGGCAGTTGGCATCGCGCTCGCGTGCGTACTCGCCCGTCCGGTGGTTGCGGATCCGACGCTCGGATCCTGGGGAGCGGTGCAAGCGCTCCCATGGCGTCCCGTACACTCGGTACTTCTCCCCACCGGCAAGGTCCTCATCTACGCGAACACGGACGTCTACACCTGGGATCCCGTGAGCGAAACGCTCACGGACACGAACGATCACGGGTACAACGCGTTCTGCGGCGGACATACGCTGCTCGCCGATGGCCGCGTCTTTTTCACGGGCGGGCACATCCCCGGCTGTAACGGTCTGCCCAACGCGACCTACTACGATCCGTGGACCGACACCTTCACGCCGGTACCGAACATGGCGGGAGGACGCTGGTATCCATCCATGGTCACTCTCGGGAACGGTGACGTGGTGACGATGTCGGGCAAGCTCGAAGACGGCAGCAAGAACCTGATTCCGGAAGTGTGGGAGGTCGATGCCGGCGCTTGGCGCCCGCTCACGACGGCGTCCCTCAATCTGCCGCTTTTCCCCGCGGCGTTTCTCGCGCCGAACGGCCAGGTCTTTCTGGCTACGAGCACGTCGCGATTCCTCGATACCTCGGGAACGGGAACCTGGACGACCGGGCCCACACGGCTGCACAGCGGGCGCGACAACTACGGTTCTGCCTGTCTCTACGATGTCGGGAAGGTGCTCTTTGCCGGCGGGGCCGACGCGCCGACCGCGACGTGCGAGGTGATCGACCTCAACGCCCCGACGCCGACGTGGACCGCCGTCGCGTCGATGCCGCAAGTTCGCCGCCAACACGACGTCACGATTCTCCCGGACGGACGAGTCCTCGTCATCGGCGGGAGCAGCGCATCCGGATTCAATACGGAGGACGGTCCGAAACCGGCGATCGTTTGGGATCCCGCGAGCGATGCGTGGACCACGTGGGCGATGGAAGCCGAGTACCGCGGATACCACTCCGAAGTCGTTCTTCTTCCGGACGCTCGCGTGGCGAGCATCGGAGGCGACGGCCACCCGTCGCTTCAGGTGTTCTCTCCGCCGTATCTCTTTCAAGGGCCGCGCCCGACGATCAGTTCGGCGCCCGTGAGTGTTGCGCTCGGAGGCACGTTCTTCGTCGAGACGCCCGACGCGGCGGCGATCGGAGCGGTGAACTGGCTCCGTCCCACCGCGGCGACGCACACGCAGAACATGAATCAGCGAATCAATAAGCTCGTGTTTCAGCCCGCGCCCGGCGGTCTCAACGTCACCGTCCCCGCGAGCGCGAATGAGTGTCCTCCCGGCGACTACATGCTCTTTCTCATCGACACCAACGGCGTTCCGTCCGTCGCCGCCTGGATCGTCGCGACCGAAGCGACGGCACAACAACCCCCGCCAACCCCGACCGGGCTCGCGGCCACCGCCGGTGACGCTCAGGCGATCCTCAGCTGGAACGCCGCAACCGACGCGACGGGGTACAACGTCAAGCGATCGACGACGAGCGGCGGGCCGTACACGATCGTCGCCGCCGGGATCCCGAGCACGACCTACACCGACACGAATCTCACGAACGGAGTGACGTATTTCTACGTCGTCTCGGCAGTCAACGCCGCCGGCGAGAGCGGTGACTCGAGTGAAGTGGGTGCGACGCCGAGCTTGCAGCCGCCGGGCGCTCCGACCGATCTCGAAGCGATCGGAAACAACGGCCAGGTCGATCTCGTTTGGAGCGCTCCCACGGGAACCGTCGATTCCTACAACGTCAAACGAGCGACGACAAGCGGGGGGCCGTACGGAGCGATCGCGTCAGGGGTGGGCACGACTTCGTACGCGGACACCACGGTGTCGAACGGCGTGACGTATTTTTACGTCGTCTCGGCGGAGAACACGGCGGGAGAGAGTCCAGACTCGACGGAGGACGACGCCACGCCGAATGCGCCGCCCACGCCGCCCGCGAATCTCTCGGCCTCACCCGGGAGCACGCAGGTTTTGCTCACCTGGAACGTCTCGCCGCTCGCCGACAGCTACAACGTCTACCGCGCGACAACTCCTGGAGGGCCTTATTCCGGCATCGCGTTCACGTGGCCGGACACGACGTTTCTCGACACTGGTCTCAGCGATGGGACGCCTTATTTCTACGTCGTCACCGGTGTCAACGACGCGGGAGAGAGCGAGTTTTCGACCGAAGCTGCCGCCACCCCGTCGGGCGCGACCGCGAAGCTTGCCTCCGGCGTCGTGAGCGGCGTCGGAAGTGACTGGCAGACCGTCACGCTCGCTCGTTCGTATGATTCGATGGTCGTCGTCGCATCGCCGAACTACGGAGCGGGAGATCTACCGGCCGTCGCGAGAGTACGCAACGCAGCGGGGAGTCAGTTCGACGTAAAGGTGCAAAATCCTTCCGGCGCCGCACTCTCGGGCTACACCGTTCATTACGTTGCGATCGAAGAGGGCGTCTATACTGCCGCGGTCGACGGCGTCACGATGGAGGCCGTGAAGCTCACCTCGACGATCACGGACCGAAACGGCTCGTGGGTGGGGGAGAACGCGGTTTACCAAAACGGTTACCTCAGCCCTGTCGTTCTCGGGCAAGTGATGACCGAGGCCGATGTCGACTGGTCGGTCTTTTGGGCGTCGGACGGAAACGCGGGCAATCCGCCGACGGCTGCGAGTTTCCGCGTCGGCAAGCACGTCGGTGAAGACTCGGACACCGACCGCGCAAACGAGACGCTCGGCGTGTTGGTCCTCGAAGCGGGAAGTGGCGTCGTGGAGGGGATTCCATTCGTCGCCGCCCTCGGTGCGGACAGCATTCTCGGCTACGACGACAGTCCCCCGTACTCTTACGCGCACGGCGGACCGAGTGATGCTCGCGCGGCGGTCGTCAGCTCGGCCGGAATGGACGGCTCGAACGGAGGATTTCCGATCCTCTACGGAAGTCCGGCTTTGACGTCGTCGTCGCTCGATCTCGCGATCGACGAGGATCAGATCCGTGATTCCGAGCGCGTTCACATCTCCGAGCAGGTCGCGTATCTCGTCCTCGGCGAGCAAACCCTGCCGCCCGGGATCCCGTCGAATCTATCGGCTGTCGGCGGAACGAACCGCATCGACCTGACCTGGAGCAGCGCCGAACGCGCGGACGGCTACAACGTCAAGCGGGGAACGACGCCCGGCGGACCGTACACGACGATCGCCTCGGGGATCACCTCGAACTCGTTTGCGGACACGGGACTCGCCGGCGGGGCGACGTTCTACTACGTCGTCAGCGCGGTGAACACCGCCGGAGAAAGTGCGGATTCGGGTGAAGCGACTGGGACGACGACGTCGCCGCCGGTCATCCACTCGTTCGTTGGCACGGCGAATCCGGCACCGGTGTTGAGCGACGTCACGTTCACCCTGTCCGCTTCCGACGCGGATCTCGATCCTCTTCAGTACTCCTTCGATTTCGGGGACGGTTCTCCGGCGACTGCGTTCTCGCCGTCGACCTCGGCGATGCACAGCTACCCGGCGCCGGGCCGGTACACGGTGACGGGATACGTCACGGATGCAACGTCGACGGTGTTCACCACCCTCGTACAGGTGATTCATCTGCCGCTACCCGCTGCGCGTCCGACCGTCTCCACGCAGATCCTCTACGACGCAGGCCGCGGCAAGATTTGGAATGTCAATCCCGACAGCGACACGGTCACGCGGACCGGAACGTCGAACCTCACCAAGGACTTCGAGGTTTCCGTCGGGGCAGAGCCGCGGAGCCTCACCCTCCGGCCGGACGGGAGTGAGATCTGGGTAGCATCTGAGGGCGCCGATCAGCTCTGCGTCCTCGATCCGCAGACTGGCGCGGTGCTCGCCAAGCTGGCGACGCCACGTGGATCGCGCCCGATGAATGTCGTCTTCTCCCCGAATGGGCTCACTGTGTACGTGACCTACATGGCGAGCGGGGAGCTCGCCCGCTGGGATCCGGCGGCGCGCACCGAAACGGGCCGGGTGAATCTCGGCTCGACTCCCCGCGCGATTGCGATCTCGTCCGATTCTACCCGGATCTTCGTCGGAAGATTCGTATCGGGCCCTCTCGAGGGGGAAGTGCGGGAAGTCGACGCCGCGTCGCTCACCGTCACTCGCGCGATTTCGCTGGCGCACGATACCACGCCCGATTCGGAATCCTCCGGACGCGGAACACCCAATTATCTGATCCAGATGGCGATCACGCCGGACGAACAGCGTCTCTGGATTCCGTCGAAGAAGGACAACACCGATCGCGGACTCTTCCGTGACGGCCTCGTGCTCACGCACGACAGCACCGTGCGCTCGATCGTCTCGCAGGTCGATCTCGGAGCGAACTCCGAGGACCTCGCGGCTCGCATCGATGTCGACGATCACGAGATCCCCTACGGCGTCGACTTCTCCCCGGTGGGAGATCTCGCGTTCGTCGCCTACCAAGGAAACAACTCGGTGCGGGTGTTCGATCGGTACGAAGGCACCTCGATCGCGGAGATTTCGCTCGGAGCGGAGCTCGCACCGCAGGGACTCGTCGTCACGCCGGACGGGAGTCGACTCTTCGTGATGAACTTCATGAGCCGAAGTGTCTCCGCGTTCGACATCGCGGGGCTCGTCAACGGAACGAGAACCGACGCGACCGAGCTCGCCGTCGTCTCCACGGTCGCGACGGAGCTTCTTCCGCCCGACGTCCTCCTCGGGAAGCAAGTCTTCTACAACGCGGCGGATACCCGGATGACGGCGGCTGGCTACATCAGCTGCGCGACGTGCCACCTCGACGGCGGGCAGGACGGTCGAGTGTTCGACTTCACCGACCGCGGCGAAGGCCTCCGCAACACGGTCGACCTGCGCGGACGCTCGGGGACTGGTCACGGCAACGTTCACTGGACGGCGAACTTCGACGAGATCCAGGATTTCGAGCACGATATCCGCGGCCCGTTCGCCGGCACGGGATTCATCAACGGGCCGGTGAACGCGTCCCTCGGAGCGCCGAACGCCGGACGGAGCGTCGAGCTCGACGCGCTCGCGGCCTACGTCGCCTCGCTCGACTCGGTCGGGCGAAGTCCGTACCGGATGGAGGACGGCTCGCTGAGCGCGGACGGAGTCGCCGGGCGGCTGATCTTTCAAGATCTCGAGTGCGCTGGATGTCACTCCGGAACGAACTTCTCCGACAGCAACGTCGCGACGAGCGGCCACGTGCTTCACGACGTCGGTACGATCACGGCCGGATCCGGCGAGCGCCTCGGCGGTCCGCTGACGGGTCTCGACACGCCGACCCTGCGCGGACTCTGGGACGGCGGGCCTTACCTCCACGACGGCTCCGCGCCGACACTCCTCGACGTGCTGACGACCGCGAATCCGATCGATCAGCACGGCGCGACGAGCGGGCTGAGCGCGGTCGAGCTCGATCAGCTCGTTGCGTATCTTCTTCAAATCGACGACGCATCCGATGCCGCCGTTCCCGTGCGGCCGACGAATGTGCAGGCGGTCGGTGGAAACGGTGTCGTGCTCCTCGATTGGGACGACGTCCCGGGCGCCGACAGTTACTCCATCCGATCGTCGACGGTCTCGGGCGGACCCTACGGACTCGTCGCGTCCGGAATCGTAGACAGCTCGTTTGCGGACTCGTCGGTCGTCAACGGCAATACGTACTACTACGTGGTCAGTGCCGACAACGCGGGCGGCCAGGGATTCGACTCGGACGAAGTGAACGCGACGCCGGGAGCGATCTTCGCGAAACTCGCTACTGGGGTGATCCACGACGTCGGCAGCGACTGGGTGATGGTCGATCTCGGACAGTCCTACTCGTCGATGGTGGTCGTGTGCACGGTCGCCGCGACTCCCGGTCAGCTACCCGCGGTGCCGCGCGTTCGAAACGCCTCGGGGAGTCAGTTCGAGCTCAAGGTACAGAACCCATCGGGCGCGGTGCTGAGTGGGTACACCGTCCACTCGGTCGCGGTCGAGGAAGGGACCTACACGACCGCGGCACACGGGTTCACGATGGAAGCGGTGAAACGCGCCAGCACGCGGACGGACAGCTACCAGTCGTGGCTCCCCCAGCCGTCGAGCTATCTGAACGCCTACGCCAATCCGGTCGTCATCGGTCAAGTGATGACGGAGAACGACGCCGCTTGGTCGGCCTTCTGGGCTAACGATGGGTCGAACCGCCGCAATCCACCGACGGGCGGAGGATTTGGCGTGGGACTGCACGTCGGCGAGGATTCGAACGCAGCGCGCGCCAGCGAGACTCTCGGCTACATCGTCCTCGAAGCCGGCGCGGGATCGATCGACGGCATCTCCTTCGTCGCCCGCCTGGGGAGTGACATCGTGCGGGGCGTCGACAACTCGCCTCCGTACAGCTACTCCGTCTCCGGTCTCTCGAATCCGAGCGTCGCGATCGTAAGCTCGGCGGCGATGGACGGCGGAAACGGAGGTTGGCCGGCCCTCTACGGAACCAACCCGGTCGGATCGACACTCGATCTCGCGATCTACGAAGATCAGATCCGCGACTCGGAACAGCGACACGGAACGGAGCAAGTCGCGTATGTCATCTTCGAATGAGAATCACAGCCGGAGAGGTATTCCGATGACCAGACTCTCGAGCTCCGCTCTCCAGGTCACACTCGCGGCGGTCGTTCTCGCGATGACCGCGCGTCCACTCGACGCGGAGGTGCGGACGCTGCGATTCGGCATCGGCCTCAACTGCCCGTACGGACTCGGCGAATGTTGGCCCCAGGTCTTCGACGGGTTGCAGGGGCTTCCCGGCGCCGAGCTGATCGCGGAAGAGGCGAACGACGTCAACGAGACTTGCGTCGTCCGTCCCATTGGAGGGCGGATGCTCGATCCGAAGGCGATCGCGGACTACATCGCAAAGATCCGCATCGGCGTGTGGCTTCGCGGAGTCGAGGCCACGGTCGACGGAAGATTGGAGCTGCGCGGCGAAGAGCTGGTCCTCGTTTCCTCGGAGACGGACATCTTCCGGCTCGCTCCTCTCGACCAGAAGATCGAGTACGACTTCCGCGGCAAGCGTCGCTTCGAGGCGCGCGCGGAGGAGTTGCTCGCTTTCGCGCGGTTGAGGGCGCAGTGGGACGGACGACCGCGGCGCGTCCGTCTCACCGGACCGGTCGTCAGCGACTCTGCGGGCGCCCCGTCTGAATCTGAGGGCCGCGAACGCCTCGTGCTCCAAGTCCGCGAGTTCTACTCGTTCGGGAGCGTGCCCCCCAGTGCGAAGGCGCTTCGCCTCGGCGTCCGCGCCAACAGCCCCTACGGTCTAACGGAAATCTGGGCCACTCTTCGAGCGACCCTCGCCGACTTGCCGGGTGTCGCGTCCGTCGCCTCCGGACCGGACGAAGACACGTCGCGAATCGACGTAGAGACTCACGGCGAGCCTCCGAACCTCCGCGTGTGGTCCGAACGGGTGCGGGCCGCCAGAATCGGAGCTCAGCTCGCGGGGATCGAACTCGCGCTCGAAGGGCGCATCATCAAGCGCCGAGGTCAGCTCGCTCTCCTTCGTGAGGGCGCTCGCGATCCCGTTTACCTGGCGCCGATTTCGAAGAACGTAGCGTGGGATTACCGTAAGCGCGCGGAGATTCTCCCGTCGACCGCCGAGGAGAATGCCTACTACGATCTTCTCGCGGCGTGGTCGCCACGCCGCCGCGAAGCGCGGGTCGCGGGAGTCTTCGTCGGTCGAGATGGCGAGTGGATACTCGAGGTGAAGGACTATCGCTGGACGGGTTTCGAAGGCCGAGCCGCGAATGCTCGGGACCTGAATCCACCTCGAGCACCGAGAACCGTCCGGGCTCGGGTGCTGAAGGGAAACATCGATCTTCGCTGGGCTCCGAACGTGGAGCGCGATCTCGCCGGCTACCGCGTCTATCGCGCCGAAGAGGCGAAGGGGCCGTACGTCTGCATCGTGAAATCGCTCGTTCGGGACGCTCACGTCGCGCTCGACACAAACGTAGCGAGTCCGAACGACTGGCTCTTCGTCACTGCGGTCGACCGCACGGGCAACGAGTCCGCCAAGTCGCGGCCGAGCTCAGCGGCACCTCCACAAGCGCCGGGCGGCCCGACGTTCACACTGCGCGGCACCGACGTCGCTCTCGATTGGAAAGACAACGTCGACCCGGACTTCGATAGCTACAGCATTCACCGCTCGACATCACCGGGAGGTCCGTACGGTGAGATCGCCTCGGTGATCTACGACAGTACCTACGTAAACGGCGGGCTCCGTCCCGGGAACGTCTACTATTACGTCGTGACCGCGATGGACAGTTCGTACAATGAGTCCGCGCGATCAACGGAGATCTGCGTGCGCGTGCCGGCGGCGCCGGCAGTCCCCGCGGTCGAGACACCGACCTTGTCGACGAGAGAGTGAGCTTGGACTGGCAAGACGAGGCGCCCGAAGCCGACCGGAATCCCTACAGCTCACCGGAAACGGACGCGTATGGAGACCCCCGGGCGAGCCCTCCCATTTTCAAAGCTTGGCTTCTCTTCTTTCTCGCGGCGACCTTCATCGGGTTCGGAGTCGGCCTGGCGGTAGGCGCCGTCGCCGGTGGGATCATGGGCACGGCGGGCGTCGACGTCCAGACGATCGAGATCGTCGGGCAGCTCGGTGGGTTCTTGCTCAGCATCCCGATTTCGTACCTCTCCTTTCGCTGGTCGGTCAGGAAGTACCTCCTCTGATGGAGCGGCTTCGGAAGAGCTCCTCTCACGGCGAGCAGCGCGCGATTTCCGATCGGAGTCGGTCGTGATGCGGACTTCGAGTCGGCGAGCAGTGACATTCCTTGTATGCGTCCACCTCGGCACGTCGAGTGCGATGCTCGCCGAAGACGAAGTGAGCGGCTTCGTCGCGCCCGCCGGCTTCTCGGTCGAGCTCGTCGCGGGCGACGATCTCGCGCACGACATTTACTCCATGACGCTCGACACGCGCGGGCGTCCGGTCGTCTCGGGCGCGGGCTACATCAAGACGCTGGTCGACCGCGACGGCGACGGACGCGCGGACAAAGCCGAGCTCTTCGCGGCTTGGCCCCCGGGTGGCGCGCATGGTCTCCTCGTGAGCGGCAGGGATCTCTACGCCTCGACCGGAACGGGTCTCTACCGGCTCTCGGATGCCGACGGCGATGGGCGCGCCGATGCGGCTCCGACGAAGATCGCGGCCGGGTACGGTGGCGGTGAGCATTCGTCGAACGGCATCGTCAAGGGACCGGATGGCTGGCTTTGGTGGATCCACGGAAACGACGCGCGCGTCAACGCGGAGCACATCACGACGAATCGATCGCCGGTGCGCGAAGTAAGCTGCGGCGCGGTGGTCCGACTTTCCCCGGACGGGAATCGGAGCGAGGTTTACGCGGACGGATTTCGGAACCCCTACGATCTCGACTTCGGTCCATTCGGCCAGTTGTACACGTACGACGCAGACGGAGAGCGCGTGCATCACCTTCCGTGGTACAGCCCGACGCGCGTGTTCGACATCGCGCAGGGGATGCACCACGGCTGGGTGCTCAGAAAATGGCAGCACGCATGGAATCAGGCGAAGTCCAACTGCGACAACGTCGAGCGCCTCTGCGAAATCGGACGCGGATCGCCGACGGGCGTCGTCGTCTACCGCCATCGCCTCTTTCCGAAACGATACCGCGATGGACTCTTTGTCGCGTGCTGGTCGAAGGGACGCGTCTACCATCTTCCGCTCACTCGGCGAGGATCGACGTTTGAAACGGAGCTCGAGGTCTTTCTCGAGACGAGCGGCGACGTCGGCTTCGCTCCCGTCGATCTCGCAGTCGGTCCGTCCGGAGATCTTTTCGTCGCGATCGGAGGGCGGGGAACTAGGGGGAGCGTGTTCCATGTTCGGTACGGATCGGCAGCGACGGAGACCGCGCCGTTCGGATCGGATCTCGTCGCGGTGCTGCGCGCTCAGCAACCGCTCGCGTCGTGGTCGCGAGCGCAGTGGGTACCCGTGGCTCGGGTGCTCGGCCGCAAGCCATTCGAGTCGGCGGTGATCGACGAATCCCTTCCGGCGAAGGAGCGGATCCGTGCGATCGAGATCCTGGTCGAGCTTTTCTCGGGTCCGTCCGCGTCGGTTGCGGAGAAGCTTCTTTCGGACAGAGAACCGGAAATCGTCGCCCGCACGCTCTGGGCAGCCGCGTACGACGACACAGCCAGCGGCCGAGAGGCCGTCATACGATCGACGCGGAGCGACGACGCGCGCATCCTTCGCGCCGCCTGGGAAGGGGTCGCTCGGTTCGGAAGTCCGATCAACCTCAACACCGAACCCGACTGGACGCGTGGACTCACCCACGCTGACCGGCGAGTCCGCGCAGCCGCGGTCATCGCCGCGCGTTCTCCGGGCGGTCGCGACTCGTTCACGCGAAGCATCTCGCTCGCGTCCGCGCGGGATCCGAAGCTCCTCGTCGGATGGCTTCGCGGGACAGCGCCTCCTCGCGGAGAGGCGACGTCGTCGGAGGAGTGGTTCGGCGCCGCCGAGCGCGCTCTTCGCGAAGCAAAGGATCGAATGACGCGCCTTGAAGCGACGCGCATGATCGTCCGCGGGCTCGGCGATATCGCGGTGGTGCAAGATCAGCCCCGCGTGACGGACGGCTTCGAGGCGAGGGACCCGGGCGTCCTCTCTGCCGCAACGCGCGTTCGCATCGCGCGTCGACTGGCCGCCGCTTTGCCTTCTGGCGATCGAGATCTCGATCGCGAACTTCTTCGTACCGTCGCGATTCTCGCGGTGGACTGTCCCGAGGCCCTCGACAAGGCGGCTGCGCTCTGGACGCCAACCTCGGACGTTGAGGACGACATTCATTTTCTTCTCGCCGCCGGGCGGATCCGTGGAGAGCCGCCGGATGGGTTTCCGCACGCAGCCGCGAGCGCGTTCGCGTCGCTCCACCGAAAGATGCGCGAAGACCGACGAGAGACGAGCCGATTCTGGCCGACGCGCGTCGCCGCGGCGTACCGACAGCTCGCGGGCAAGGTCGAACGTCTCGACTTCCACCTCATCGCGGACCCGCAGTTCGGTGACGCCGAGCACACGCTGTTCCTCGATGCGATCGGGGACGACACGACGAAGGCGAAGGCAATTGCGAAGCTCCTCGATACCGCGCGCGAAAGCGGGCGGTGGACGAGCGATCTCGTCCGGCACGTCGGCCGCTCGGGTCATGCGGAGGCGCTCACGGCGCTGCGAGAGAGAGGACGAGATCCCGATCTCCGAGATGCGGTTGTGCTCGTGCTCTCGAAGCACTCGGACGTCGCCGATCGTGAACTCTTCATCGAGGCGCTCAGCTCGTATCGAAGTGACGTCGTGCGTGCAGCCGCACGGGCGCTCGCTAACATGAAGCTCAATCTCGGCCGGGACGAGCTCGTCGATGCCTTTCTGGCCCTCAGGCGCTTTTGCTCGCACGCGCGCGAGAAGAACACCCGAGAGGCGCTGAGAGGGCTTCTCGCCGCCGGGACAGGCGCCGAAATCGAAGTGCGAGAATCAGCCGACGGCGCGAACGCCCACGCTGCGCACGCACCGTGGTTCGACTGGCTCGGCGAGAATCATCCCGCGGAGGCCCGCGCCGTCTCGGCGGTCCAGGGCGCGAGCATCGACGAGATTCTCGCGCGCGTCTCTCCGGACATCTCCGCCGGCGACCGCGAGCGCGGCGCGCTCGTCTTCCGCTCGCAGGGCTGCTACGGGTGCCACCGCGGCGCTCGCCGGCTCGGCCCGGATCTCGATGGGATCGGCGCGCGGTTTTCGACCCGAGATCTCCTAGCCGCGATTGTCGATCCGGACCGGGACATTTCGCCCGCGTATGTCGCGACCGAGGTCGTTACAACGAGCGGAGAGGTTCATCGTGGCCTCCTGGTTTACTCGTCGCCGGCCGCGACGCTCATGCAAACGAACGCCGACACGACGGTACGTTTCTCCGCCGAGAATACCGTCAGCCTTCGCAAGGTGAGCTCGTCCTTCATGCCGAAGGGACTCCTCAGTGGTCTCACGGACGAGGAGATCGCCGATTTGCTCGCCTATCTGAGATCTTTGACGAAGAGGTGATCCGAGCGATGCATCAGCCGGAGCGAGACGCGCGATCTCATCGTTCCTCATGCCCGTCTCGATCCGTGCGCCGAGCTCTTCGTCCGTCGCAGACGAACTTCCGTCTAGCGCGTTCGCGATTCCGCGACGAAGCGATCCCCAGTTCGTACCGGCGTTGGCTCGCGACCGCCCGCTCGTTAGGATAGTTCTGCCACGCGTGGTTGATTTCTCTGCAGCGGACCGATCGGAGACGGGTACTCCGTGAGAAACGAAGATCGATCGACGGCACAGGAGCTCGCTGAGCGAGCCGCGAAGCTCTCCGAGGAAGAACGCCGGACGTTTCTCGACGCGAATGCAGGAACGCCCGGGTTGCGCGCTGAAGTCGAGGCGATCCTCGCGAGCGCGGGAAAGACTCTCGAAGTCTCTCCGCCCGGCGCGGACCCAGCGTCGACTCCCTCCGTTCCGCCGCTCGTTGACCAGGCGACGAGAAGCGACGAAACCCGTGCGCTCGAAGGCGGCGCCGTCGTCTCCGGCCACTACCGCGTCATCGAGCTCCTCGGCCGCGGAGGAATGGGCGAGGTCTATCTCGCCGAGGACACGCGACTCGGCCGGCGAGTCGCGCTCAAGTTTCTCGCTCCGGAAATGGCGCGCTCGGAAGAGCAGCGCCGCCGCTTTCTCGGCGAAGCCAGGGCTGCTTCGGCGCTCAATCACCCGAACGTCTGCGTGATCCATGAGGTCGGAGAGGCGAGCGATACTCGTCCATTCATCGCGATGGAATGGGTCGACGGGAAGAGCCTCGAACAGATTCTCAAGACGAAAGAGATCGGGATCGCAGAGAGCGTCGACATCGCGATCGGTCTCGTCGACGCGCTCGACGCCGCGCACGAAAAGGGAATCGTCCACCGGGACATCAAGTCCGCGAACGTAAGTCTCACAGATCGCGGACAAGTCAAGGTTCTCGACTTCGGTCTCGCGAAGCGTTTCGGAGACGAAGATCCGGTCGCCGAGGCTACGCAGCCGGGAACGATCCTCGGTACGCCGGCCTACATGAGCCCCGAGCAGGCGCGGGGGCGGCCACTCGACCACCGCAGCGATCTCTTCAGTGCTGGCGTCGTCCTCTACGAGCTCGTCGCTCGCCGCCTCCCGTTTCCGGGTACGACCTTCGGCGAGGTGATCGAGAAAGTCGTCCACGCGCAGCCGGATGCCCTCGCGCGCTTCAACTACGATGTCCCGGCGGAACTCGAGCGCGTCGTGAGGAAGTGCCTCGAAAAGAATGCCGATCACAGATATCAGTCTGCTCGCGAGCTCCTCGTCGACCTCCGGAGTCTCGCGCGCGATCTCGCGCTCGGCCTCGCCTCGACATCCGTTGTGGCCCCGGCGAGGGAAGGCGATTCGCCCGCGAGTTCACCGCCCGCTCCGGCGTCTTTCCCGGCGACGATAGGGGAAACCGATATTCTCATCAGCTTCGCGCCCGCCGACGATCGTGCGCTCTCTGCAGAACGTGAGGGGTGGATCTCGCAGCTTCACCGAAACCTCGAAGTCCGCCTCGAACAACTCTCCGGCGAACGAGTCAAGATCTGGCGGCATCCCGATCCCACCGAAACCCAGCTTCGCGACGACCAGTTGCTCGATGGTCTTGCGCGAGCGAAGACGATGATCTCCGTGCTCTCGCCGCCCTTCGTCAAGTCCGAAGGCTGTCTCGGTCAGGTCGAGCGCTTTTGGCAGTCGGCTGAAGCGGCAGGAAAGTTCCGCCTCGGGGAGAAGCCGCGACTGTTCAAGGTCGTCAAGCGACCCGTGTCCGCGGCTGAGCTTCCGCCCGCGCTCGGCGAGCTTTTCGCGCAGCTCCTCGATTTCGAATTCTTCGAGCTCGACGAGAACGGTCGGGTGCGCGAGTACGACGATTCGTTCGGCCGGACGGCGATCCAGCGCTATCACGAGAGAGTCTACGACCTGGCGCAGGAAGTGAACGGAGTGCTCGAGGCGTATCGCCGAAACGAGACCGACGCCGATGCCGGTCGTGCGATCGCGCCGCAGCCGACCGGAAAAGTCGTTTACCTAGCGACGACGACGTCGGATCTCGAGCCCGCACGCGACCGAATCCGGCGCGAGCTCACGGCGCGAGGTCATTCCGTCCTCCCGCAGCATCCGCTTCCTCTCGTCGAAGGCGAGCTGCGGACGGCGATCGCCGAGTGCCTCGAGCGCTCGGATCTGTCGATTCATCCGATCGGTCGCATGTACGGCGTCGTCCCGGAAGGATCGCAGCGCTCCATCCTGGAGCTACAAAACGAGGTCGCCTCCCGGGTGGGGGAGTTCGAACGCGTGATTTGGATTCCCCGCGACGCGGAGGGTCGCGATGAACGACAAGCAAAGTGGATCGAGACACTGATGCGGGAGCCTGGAGAGCACGCTAGAGCCGAGATCGTCGTCGATACGCTCGAAGGCTTGAAGCCGCTCCTTTTCGAAAAGCTAACCGCAGAGAAGCCTCTGCACCGAGCTGACGACGGCGCCGAGCGCCCGCCGCGAGTCTACCTCGTGTGCGACGCGGTCGATCTCGCCGCCGCGGAAGTCGTCGAAGATGCGCTCTTCGACTTCGGGCTCGAGGTCAGTCTTCCCGATTTCGAAGCCGACGCGACCGAAGCGGCCGAGGTCCATCGCCAGAACTTGATCGATTGCGATGCCGCGATTGTCTACTACGGAAAGTCTCGTCTCTCCTGGGTCGACATCAAGCTGCGCAGTCTTCTCAAGGCGGTCGGCTACGGGCGTGAGCGCGAGATCGGGCACCGCGCCGTGCTCGTCGCACCGCCGATCGATCGACGAAAGGAGCGCTACCGCACCCACAGCGCCGAGATCATTCGGCAGGAAGGCGACTTTTCTCCGTCCCTCCTCGAGCCGCTCGTCCGACGACTCCGGGAGGACGCGCGATGAATCCCTATCCCGGGCTTCGACCCTTCCGCGACGACGAAGACTATCTGTTCTTCGGGCGTGAAGAGCAGACGGCGGAGCTTCTCCGGCTCCTCGGTGAGCATCGGTTTCTCGCCGTCGTCGGAACATCGGGAAGCGGCAAATCTTCGCTCGTTCGCGCCGGGCTTCTCCCGGAGCTCCAGGGCGGCACGCTCACGGACGCGGGCTCCGCCTGGGAAATCGCCCTTCTGCGCCCGGGCGGCGATCCCCTGTTGAATCTCGCCGAGGCACTCTGCGACGCAGACCTCTATGACGCGGACGATCCGTCCGCCGTTCCGCGCCTGCTTGCGACGCTCGGGCACTCCGGCCGCGGTCTCGTCGAAGCGTACCGCCAATCGGACGTCGAAAAGGGGGCGAATCTCCTCGTCGTCGTCGATCAGTTCGAGGAGCTCTTTCGTTTCCACGACACCGGAGACGTGAGCCGCGATCGCGCGCGCGCTTTCGTCAGCCTCCTCCTCGAAGCGGCACAGCAAAAGGATGTTCCGCTCTACGTCGTCCTCACGATGCGCTCCGACTATCTCGGCGATTGTGCGCAGATTCGCGGGCTCGCGGAGGCCGTGAACGAGGGAGAGTACCTCATCCCTCGGCTCACGCGAACCCAGCTTCGTGCCGCGATCGAAGGTCCCGCGCGCGTCGGTGGCGGCGCGATCGCCGAACGACTCGTCCAGCATCTTCTGAACGATGGCGGCGACCGTCCGGATCAGCTTCCCGTTCTTCAGCACGCGCTCATGCGAACGTGGGATGTGTGGACGTCGAAGGGAGCGACCGATCGAGAGATCGACTTAGACGACTACGAAGCGACGGGTGGGATGAGCGAAGCGCTCTCGCGCCACGCCGACGAGGTTTTCTCTGCCCTCTCGACCGACGAGCAGCGGGCCGTCGCGGAACGCGTCTTTCGCGCATTGACGGAAAAGGCGAGCGACAACCGCGGCATCCGCCGGCCCACTCGACTCTCAGAGCTCACTGCGATCGTCGGAGCGGCGGGTGCGGACGTGCGGAGCGTGATCGACGCGTACCGGCAGCCCGGGGTCACGTTTCTCATGCCCGGACTTCCGCGAGAGCTTCGGCCGGAGACGGTCGTCGATCTCTCTCACGAAAGTCTGATGCGCGTTTGGCAGAGACTGCGGAACTGGGTGGAGATCGAAGCCCAGTCGGCGCGCGTTTATGAACGGCTCAGAGAGACGGCCGACTTGTGGCGACAAAACCTCGCCGGCCTGTACCACGATCCGGATCTTCAGATCGCGCTTACGTGGCGCGATGAGCATCGTCCGACTGCCTCTTGGGCAGCGCAGTACGGTGGTAGGTTCGAACTCGCGGTGGAGTTTCTCGAAGCGAGTCGAACGGAAGCCGAGCGCGAGACGAAAGAGAAAGAGGCCGCGCGACAGCGAGAGCTCGAGCAAGCGAACGCGCTCGCCGAGGCACAAGCGCGCGCGGCGCGGAACTTTCGCCACTTTGCGGTAGGGATGGGCGTGCTCGCCGTTGTTGCCGCGGCGCTTTGCGTCTGGGCGTTTATTCTCAAAGCAGAATCGGAAGAAAACGAACGCGCCGCCGCGGAAAGTGCCCGAGCGGAGCGAGCGAGCGCGGAGCAGGCGCAATCCGAGCGCGCTCGCGCGGAGCGCGAGGCCGAGCAGGCGCGCCTCGCTCGCGCCGCCGCCGAGGCGGCGCAGGTCGAAGCGCATTCCCTCCTCGTCGAGTCACGCCACGAGCAGGGAGCCGTTTGGCTCGAGCGTGCTCGTACGCTGGTCGAGGAGAAGAGCTTCTTCGCGGCGAAGATGTTTGCCGCGCGTGCCGTCGGGTTCGAAGGTTACGGCGCAGCGGACCGCGATGCGGAATTTCGCACGCTGTATCCACCCCTTCTCCGTCCGGAGAGCCTCGAGCGAACGCAGGTCGAGGAGCTGATGCGGATGGAGGAATACCCTCTCGTCTGGGTCACTCCGTCGGCGGCCCTCGAGGCGAGGGTCCTCGCGATCGCGGCAAATGATGCGCGAGCCAGTGCCGGCGCCGTCGACGGGACCGTGCGCTCTTGGTCCATCTCGTCCGGCGAAGAGTTGCCGATGATCGGCGATGCGGGGAATCAGTCGATGCTCGCGATCGCTGTCACCGCTGAAGATTCCTATCTCGCCATCGCTCGATCCGACGGTGACGTCGAGATCTGGAATCTACGCGAGCACACCCACGAACGGACGCTCGACCATACGGGTCCGGTCTACGACATCGCCTTCACGGCGCAGGGGGACCGGATCGTGACGGGGTCAGCGCTCACGACCGTGCGCATTTGGAAGGTTTCGACCGGTGAGATGCTTCACGAGCTCGGCGGCCATCTCGGCCCGGTCTACGCCGTCGATTTCGCTCCCGACGGAAAACTCCTGGCATCCGGCGGCGCAGACAACACCGTGCGAGTGTGGGACTCGGCAGACGGCTCGGAGGTGCAACGATTCGATCATCCCGCCAACGTACGCGAGCTTCGCTTCTCGCCGAACGGTGAGTTCCTCGCGGCTACCTCGCGCGACGTCACGGTGCGGCGCACGGATTCGTGGTCGGAAGTCTTCACCGCCAACGTTCTCGGCGCCGCGATGTCGCGCAATCTGACGCGATCGGGGCTCGACTTCAGCCCGGACAGTCGGTGGGTGGTCGTGCGTGGAGATAGCACGACGATCGGTGTTCGCGACCTGAACACTGGAACGACGCGAGCCGTCGACTCGGTCGTCAGCGCCGCCGGACCCGTCGTCTTCACTCCATCCGGCGACCTCGTGGTCGCAGGCGATCGGACGCTTCGGATCGTCGAGTTTCCGTCGGGGACGGACCGAGGGAATCTCGCCGACGGCCACGCCGGCCCGGTGCGTGCGGTCGACATCAGTCCGGACGGACGGACCATCGTGTCCGCGAGTGACGACGGTACTCTTCGATTTTGGGACGTGGCGACGGGAGAGGGACGCCGTACGCTCGACGGCCTGAGTCGTCGTGTGATTTGGGTGCAGTTTTCGCCGGACGGATCTCGCCTGGTGACCTGCGACCATGAGCGACGAGTTCGCATTTGGGATGTGGATTCGCACGAGGCCGTGGTGGAGATCCACGGGCCCGCCGCCCGCGCGACATTCCATCCCGACGGAATTTTGCTCGCGTTCGGTCGATCGGGCGGCACGATCGCGCTGTGGGATCTCGCGGACGATCGCCTGGTGACGACGCTCGAGAGCGGCGACGCCGACGTGAACGACGTCGAGTTCCATCCCGACGGCACGCAACTCCTGTCGACGTCCGAGGACGGATCGGTGCGACTCTGGGACGTGGCGACAGGCACGGCACTCGTCACGCTCGAGTCCCAGTCGATGGCGTTCGACGCGGAGTTCAGCCCCGACGGAGCGACGTTCGCGACGAGCGGTCCGCGCGACGTGATCCTTTGGGACACACTCACCCGCGAGCGTACCGCCATCCTCGACGGTCACGACGACCGCGTCGAGTCGATCGCGTTCAGTGCGGACGGAGAGTTGATCGCGACGGCCTCGATTGACGGCAGCATCCGCGTCTGGCGAACCGTCGCCGGGACCCTCGTCACGACACTCGAGAGTCATTCTGGCGCGGTGTACCGAGCTCGATTCTCGCCGGACGGACGCTCCATCGTTTCGGGCGGCGACGACCACGCGGTCCGGTTGTGGGAGGTTCCGAACCGGACCGTCGGATTGATCTCGCACCCGACCGAACCCTACTACGGCGCACGGATTTCGCCGGACGGCTCCGTCATCGCTGCGGGGGTCAGAGGCGGGGTGAAGCTGATCGACCCGGCCGTTCGGCGCGAGATCGCCGAGCTGGCGCTGAGCCTCGAGCGGGAGCCTTTCGGACTGCGATTCGACCGAACGGGAGCACGCCTCGCCGCCGTCGAAGTGCTGGGAAATCAGACTCGCGCGAGCATCGTGGTCTGGAATCTCGCCACCCGCGAGCGACTCGGCTCCTTCCCCGGACCTCCGCCGATCAACGCTCAGATCGACTTTCAACCCGGAGGTGACCTCGTCGCGTCTCCCATGTTCGGGCCGGGGATCACCCTCTGGGACGCCGCTCTCCGGCATGCGGTGGCTCAAATCTCGGAGACGGAGCAGATCTTCGCGGTCTGCTTCAGCTCGGACGGCGCGCTCCTTGCGAGCGGAGCGCTCAGCGGAGCACTGCGACTTTGGAACGTCGAGACTCGCACGCTCGTTCGCGAATTTACGGCGTCGTCGTCCGGTGCCGCTCCGGAGGGGGCCGCCGCGCCCGAACGGGCGCACTCGAAGGTTCTCACGCGCACCGTGTTTCAGCCGAGTGGGGATCTCCTCGCGAGTGCGTCGATCGATGGCAACGTACGCCTCTGGAACGTCGAAACGGGCGAGCTCGTCACGACTTTCTCGGGTCATGCGACATCGAGCCTGGTCGAAATTGTCTTTAGCCCCGATGGAAAACTGCTCGCCTCCGTCAGCGCACAAGGCGACACGGTGCGCTTCTTCGATGTAGAGACTCGCTCCCTTCTCGATACGCGCACCGGCGAGGAGTCGACGCCCTTCGATTTGAGCTTCAGCGGGAGCGGCGCGGTGCTCGTGGTCGGCGCGCTCAACTCGGCGATCCGCATGTGGGACGCAAGGGTCGGACTGCCGGCACGCGAGCGCTACGCGCGCTATCTCGACCGGTACGACTTCTCCGGACGGAGTGTCGTCCCTCGAAGACCGGTGCATCTGTTTCGCATGGCGGGGGTGCCCCTGGAGCCCCTCTACGAGAATTCTCACCTGAGCGCGCTCTATGCCGCCGGCGATTCGGCGTGGAGGGAACTCGTGGAGCGATACGTGTTCGCGCGAAACTGGCCGGCTGCCGCGGCAGTCCTCGATGAGGTGCCGATCGAGTCCGCACGCGACGAGCGTGTGGAGCTCGCGGAGACTCTTGTCCGCGTCGCGGACGACTTGCACGACCGCGGACAGAGTCGTCTTGCCCTCCGGCGCCTCGATCTTTCGGAGTCTCTCGGCGGCCGTCCGAGCGCGCTCTTTACGCGGCGAGCGCGCATCCGACTGGCGCTCGGGGAGCGAGAGCGAGCCTTCGAGAACCTCGGAACGGCGATCGACCACCTTCGTGCCGAGACGCCGGTGGACCACGAAGCCTTGACGAGTCTCCTTGAGGAGCGCGTCCGCTTTCAACTCGCGACGAGGGACTTCGGTGCGGCCGGTGCCGAGCTCGGAGCGCTGCTCGCGGAGCTCGAGGCTCCGGAGCGCCGCCTGAGAGCGGTGCAGGAGTATCTCGACGCAGCGGCAGCGGACGCCGTCGCCGGGCTCTCGAGCGATCCCGCGTCGCGGCGTCGAGTGGTCGCGCTCGCGCTGTTGGAGCTGTTCCTTGCCTCCTATCTGGGGGGGGCGGTCGATTCCGGCCGGCTCGAAGTCTACGCTCCTCTCCTCGGAGACGACGAGGACCGCGATACGCGACTCGTCGAGCGAAATGGAGAATGGGAGTATCCCGAGGAGAATCCATCGCGGCCGGAAGCGGGCTGGATGACGGCGGAGAGTCGCGGTGACTGGAGCATCGGTTTGGCTCCGTTCGGATTCGGCGACTCACGCGAGTCGACGCCGCTCAGCCGCGGTGCCATCGCTTACTACGTCCGCCGACGGTTCACGTTTGCTCCTGACGACATCTCCGGCGGTGTCCGACTCCGCGTCGAGCTCTCACGTGACGACGGAGCCGTCCTCTACCTGAACGGGCAGGAGATCCTCCGCGATAATCTCCCGAATGGTCCCATCGAACCGTCGACCATGGCATCGGTCATTCAGAACAATGACGATGAAGTGAGATGGCGAACGTTTACGGTTTCCGGTGCGGAGCACTTGAGAC
This sequence comes from Planctomycetota bacterium, assembly GCA_965223845.1. GTDB lineage: Bacteria > Planctomycetota > UBA8108 > UBA8108 > SXIK01 > CBDCXR01. The sequence continues at coordinate 1,876,154 of CBDCXR010000004.1, forward strand.
CGGGCGAGAATCTTCTCGCAGCGGCGATCCATCAGTCGACTGCGAACAGCTCGGATCTTCACTTCGATGCGGCGCTGACCGCCGTGCGAACGATTCCGCTCTACCTCGCGGCTCTTCCCGAAGAAGAAATCAATGCGGCGCTTGCCGAAGCGATCGCGGAGATTCCGGTCGTGATTCGCGCGATTTGGGCGCCGCTCATAGATTTCTCGTGGGGTCGGGGAACGCTCGCGGCTGACATCTCTCTTGCCGACGCGCTCAAGGCTTGGCGCGCGCGACGCGTGATCCTCGGCGAGCTCGACTACGACGACGCCGAGAGCGCGGCGTTGACGACGGAACTCGAGCTCTTCGAACGAGCGCGCGAGGAGCTCACGTCGGCCGAGCGGTACGCGCTCCAGCTCTACTTCGACGAGATTCTCCGAGCTCGAGACCTGGAGGCCGAGGCGGATCGACTCGCGCGGGAATGGGTGGCATCGGAACTCCTTCTCGCTGGAGCGCTTCGACTGAACGGGGGAGGAGGTGCATTCGTGAGCGCCGACGACACGGCCTGGGGCGCAGATCGGTTCTTCAGCGGGGGAGGAACCTATCTCGATGGCGCTCGATCGCTTTACGTGGACGACATTCCAGGCACCGAGGACGATCCGCTCTACCAGACGGAGCGTTTCTTTCGTCCGGGAACGGCGAAGCCGCACTACCGTATCCCCGTGCCGAATGGGCGGTACCGAGTTACGTTTCACGCGAACGAGATTTGGTACCCCCGAGGCGGAAACCGAATCTTCGGCGGCAGAATCGAAGGGGTGACGGTGTTCGAGAACTACGACCCCTTCGAGAGTGCAGGACAGCACGGGAAACCGCACGTCCAGCAATTCGACGTCGAGGTGACGGACGAATGGCTCGATCTCGAACTCGTTCACGGCCGGGACAACCCAAAGATTTCGGCGCTCGAGGTTTCGCCGATCAGAGAACCTTAGGGGACGACAAGCTGACAACGGACAACTCTCGCGCGGCAAAAGGAAGTTTATGAGTACACCCGGGAAAAGAACTCACGCCTTTCTGCTGGGGTTGGTCTTTTGGGTAGCCCCTCACCTCGTAGCCGAAGAAATCTCTGCAACTGAATCTCGGCCGCAGTTGCCGGATCCGGACGGGCTGTCCGCCGATCCGAAGAAACCCGTTCAGGTGTTCATTCTGCTCGGTCAGTCGAACATGCTCGGCTTCGGAAAACTCGGCCCCGAAGAAAAGAATGGGACGCTGACGTCTCTTACGAAGAAGCACGGGAAATATCCGCATCTGCTGACCGACGACGGCGGCTGGACCGAGAGGAAGGACGTCCGCTACGTCCAGGTGATGCATCGAAACGGCAAGATGCACACGCTGCGGAATGAGTGGCTCACCGTGAAGGGAAACGTGGGACCGGAGCTTCAATTCGGCCACGTCGTGGGTCACGCTCTCGACGAGCCGGTGCTGATCTTGAAATCCTGCATCGGAAACCGCAGTCTCGGCTGGGATCTGCTTCCTCCGGGAAGCGAACGCTTCGAGTTTGAGGGGAAGGTTTACGCGGGCTACAAGGAATCTCCGCTCTCGTGGGAGAAGGGCACGGAACCGAAGCCCATCGCGTGGTACGCCGGGAAGCAGTACGACGACGACATCGCGAACGCGAAGCGGATCCTCGCGAACCTCGGCGAGTTTTATCCCGGCGCAGAAAAGTACGAGGTGGCCGGCTTCGTCTGGTGGCAGGGTCACAAGGATCAGAACGCCGCGCACGCGAGTCGCTACGAGCAGAACCTCGTACATCTCATCACGACGCTCCGGAAGGACTTCAGTGCGCCGGAGGCGAAATTCGTGCTCGCAACGATCGCTTTTGGCGGGAAGAAGCTGAAGGGGCACGGCCTCACGGTCGCAAACGCGCAGCTCGCCGTGAGCGGTGAGACGGGCAAGTACCCGGAGTTCAGGGGCAACGTGAAAACCATCGACGCTCGGCCCTTTTGGCGGGAGAAGAGCGTCTCTCCGACCGGGGCTGGACATCACTACAACCACAACGCCGAAACCTACATGGAGGTCGGTGGGGCGCTCGGGTGGGCGATGGTGGACCTATTGGCGAGCGGTAAGTAGACGAGACTCGACCGTTGATCCCCATCCAGTCACTGCGATCGCGTTCGAAACTCCCGTTCATCTCCGGGGTATTTCTCCTTGGAGTCGACTTCTCTTCGCTGGCGTCGGCGGAGAGCCGGCCGAACATCGTTCTCCTCATAGCCGATGACCTCGGCTACGGCGAGCTCGGTTGCCAGGGAAGCACGGACATCCCCACACCCCACATCGACTCCCTCGCGCGTGATGGCGTCCGATTCACCGCCGGCTACGTGACGGCGGCCTACTGCAGTCCCTCACGCGCCGGTCTGATGACCGGGCGCTACCAGACGCGTTTCGGGTACGAGTTCAATCCGATTGGCGCGGACAACGAGGATCGAGCCGTCGGCTTGCCGCGGCGGGAGAAAACTCTCGCTCAGCGACTGAAAGAAGTCGGCTACACGACGGCCCTCATCGGCAAGTGGCATCTCGGCGGCCACCCCGCACATCATCCTCGTCGTCGCGGGTTTGACGAGTTCTTCGGCTTCACGCACGAGGGGCACTTCTTTCTTCCGCCACCCTACCGGGGCGCCGTGACGATGCTCAGGCGGAAGACACTCCCCGACGGCGCGCGCGGTCGCTGGACGAGTTCCGACGGCAGCTTGATCTATACGACGCACATGGGCCACAACGAGCCGCCCTACGACGCGAACAACCCGATCGTGCGAGACGGTCAACCGGTCGTCGAGACGGCGTACCTGACGGATGCGTTCACTCGCGAGGCGCTCGACTTCATCGACCGAAGCCTCGATCGTCCGTTCTTACTTTGTCTCGCCTACAACGCGGTTCACAGCCCGCTCCAAGGCGCTGACGGCTACATGAAGCGATTCGCCGCGATCCCGGACCTTCACCGGCGCATTTTTGCCGCGATGCTCGCGAATCTCGACGACAGCGTCGGCGCGGTCCTCGACAAGTTGCGCACGGAGGGGCTGGACGAACGAACGCTCATTGTCTTCCTCAGCGACAATGGCGGGCCGACACGCGAGCTTACGTCGAGCAATCGCCCGCTTCGCGGTGAAAAAGGCGATCTGTACGAAGGGGGGATTCGCGTGCCGTTCTTGATGCGGTGGACGGGAACGCTCCCATCGCGATCGGTCTACGAGAAGCCGGTCATCGCCTTCGACATTTTTGCGACGGCACTCGCGGCAGCGGGAATCGAGGCATCACCGACCGATCGAGTTGACGGTGTCGACCTTCGGCCTTTTCTGACGGGGGACAACGACGCCTCGCCACACGAGGTTCTGTTCTGGCGCTTCCGGCAGCGGTCGGCGGTTCGTGTCGGCGACTGGAAGCTCGTGAGAAACTCCAGGCGTGGTCCATCGGATGCCTGGGAGCTCTTCGATCTCTCCCGCGATGTCGGCGAGACGAAGGACCTCGCGCCGACTCAGCCGACCAAAGTGGACGAACTCGCCGAGATTTGGCGGCGGATCGCCGGCGAGATGGTCGAGCCGATCTGGATGCGCAGGTAGAGGTGGAGCTTCACGAGCGAAGCACTCCGGCAGTCGCGTTCAACTGCTGATCGAATCGACGTTGTTCCCCAGGTTTCGGTAGTCGATGAACTCCTTCGGATCCGTTCCGTTCAAGTACTCTTCGACGTTCGTATAGCCGTCGCGGTCGAGATCGGTGGTGGCGTCCGCGGCGCGTTCCGCGTCGAGCCCGTGGTTCCGCTCCCAGTCGTCGGGCATTCCATCTCGATCCGAGTCCGCAGGCACGTCGCTCGCCTGAAACTCGTACTTGGGGAAGCCACCGACCTCGGCCGGGCTCTTGATGATGCCATTTGGTGCGATCATCTTCCCCGTGCGTACGCTTTCGATCACCCTGCGGTCGACGGCGTCGCGCTTCGGCCGGGTCGCCCCGGCCTGCGCGAGAACCGCCTCGTAGGCCCGCTCTGCCGTCTCCTGCCGAACGGGCCACGCCTCGAACGCAGTGTTGACGCGCGCGAGTCGCTCCGGGCCGCGCATTCCCTTCCAGTTCTCCCGCGTCACCTCCGGCGCACCGTCGACAATGTTGCCCGCGACGTACCACTTCCCCGGTCGCTTCCCCGCACTGCCGAACCAAGCTCCCGCTTCGAAGCGACGTCCGGGCGAGTACATATCGCGCTCTTCGATGCGTGCGATGACATGGCGCATGTTCGACTTCGCCGCCGGGCCAGGCTTGTAGTAATTGTTGATCACGTTGATCAGCGAGGTTTCGTCGCCGCCGTCCATCGTGCGGTGCCGCCAGTTGAAGATGACGTTGTTGCGAAAGTCGAACTCTCCGCCCATGCCGATCGATGGGTTCCGTCCCGTATTGCACGCGAAGAGATTGTGGTGGAACGTCGAGTCCTCTCCGCCCCATGTACCGCCGAACGCGTGGTTCTTGGCGTCGAGAGCTTCACTCGAAATGCAAAACTGCACCGTCACGTTCTTGGTCGGGTATTTGATGAGTCGACCGTCTTCCTCCTTCATGCAGCGGTAGAGCGAGAGATTCTCGTCCATCCCCCAGCTCGTCGAACAGTGGTCGACGATGACCCGACCCTCGGGATTGCCGCCGATATTGTCGGATCCCTGCCCGCCCTCGGCGAGACCGCGCCGGACCCGCAGGTGACGGAGAACAACCTCGTGCGTGTTGATATTGAGGGAATCGTGAGCGATGCAGATCCCGTCGCCGGGCGCCGTCTGTCCGGCGATCGTGATGAACGGGTGCTCGATATCGAGTGAACTCTCGAGCTCGATGATCCCCGCGACACGAAAGACGACCGTACGCGGTCCATCCGCCGCCACCGCTGCGCGAAGAGTGCCGGGGCCGCGGTCGCCGAGGCTGTCGACGATGAGAACGCGCCCGCCCCGACCACCGCGTGTGAACATCCCGCCTCCCCAGGCGCCGGGGAAGGCCGGGATGTCGTCCGGAAGGCGAGGGGGTAGTGGGGGACTTTGACCTGGCTCCGGCGGAGACACTTCCGCGTCGGATGCCGTCGGCGACGGCGCGACGAGCTCCAAGGCGAAGAGGGCCGCGAGAGCCGTACACGAAAACGAAAGGCGTCGGTTCATAGGTTCGTGGTGTCCTATCTCGACGTGAACCAGCGTACGACTGGCCCCGGACGTGCGACGTTCAACTGGACTTTCCTCCGGCCCGAGAGATCACCTATCCACTGTCCGCATCGCTGGCACGACGTCGTCTCTTCCGTCCTAGGATCGCCGTGGCGACGATCGCGCCGATGACGGTGATCGTCACGATAGGAAGGGTCCATTTCCGAAACAAACCTTCGGGGTGCCCGCGCGCAGCGGTCGAGGTTTCGCGCGCAAACACGAGCTCCACCGCATCCTCGACCCAGACGTGCGAGGTATCCAGGTCTCGCAGGGAATCGCTTGCCGCCCAGCCGCGGACTGCTTCGAACAGCTTTGAATCCGCGATGGACTCTTTTCTCGTGTCCGGAGGTCGCTCCGCCGTTGAGAGCACGTGCTTACCGGCGAGCCAAACCAGAGCCTCGAGCACCACTGCGATCTCGTCCGACCGGAGAGCTTCGATCCAGTCTTCGGACGTCCGTGAAGGGATGTCGGGGCCTCGAGCGACGATGTCGTTCCAGTAGCGATTGCGAATCGGCCGTCCGGCTCCGTCTTCCAAACGAACGAGCGCGATGCGATCGTCGAGCACGGCATAGAACTGACGCTCCTCTCGTTTCTTCGTGAACCCGTTGCCGTAGGTTCGGACGAGAACGAGATCGCGATCGATCGCCGGCCGATCGACGAGAACGGCGTCGCGGATGAACATGCGATACCCGGTCCGCGCGAGCGTCGATCCCAAGTGCGACCACTCGGCATCGAATAGGCGTAGGTGAACGACGGAGAGATCCGGTACGTCGTACCCCGGATATGCCTCGAGCACGACCCACTTCGCTGGGCCGCGCTCGACCCGAAACACTGCCCAAGGCCGAAGGCGTTCCGCGAAAAAGGGATGCGGAGGACGCGCGAGCGCGGACAGCGACTCTCGCAGGCGCTTGTTCTCCGTCGGTTCGAGATGCCGCAGGTCCCGTCCGACGAACGCCTCGAGGACGCGAGGGCCCCGCTCGGCGACGATCGGCCGAGGCTCCGGGGACTGGGCGAGAACCGTCGTGCCCGTCGCGACTAGGAGAGCGGTGGAGAACGAGTGGGTCCTAAGCATTCGGCGCTGTTTTTCGAAGGAAACCGCCATGAGACACGAATCAAGTGCGGCCCCGGTCGAACGTCGACGAGATCTCGCGGACTCGTGGGCGCTCGGAACCGCGGGAGGATCACCGATCCCGCAGCTTCACCCGTACCGTCGTCGTTGGCACGCGCAAGAGCAAGAAGCAGTCGTGGACGCCTTTCTCCAAGTTCGCCGTCCCCGCCCCGACGATCCCCGCTCGTTGCCCGTTCACCCAGAGCTCCGCTCCGTTCGCCGGGACGCCTGGGATTTCGATCTCGATCGTGGTCGCGCGTTCCGCGTTCACCTCGAACCGTAGCACTCTCGGGCCGCCGGCCGTCACGGGAGTGAGCCCCGCCGTCGGTAGCGAACCGTCGACGAGGCTGAATTGCGACTTCCACTTGAGAGTGTCGGCGCGCGACGAGATCGCAGCGATACTTGCGGCCGCCTCGAGAGACGCCGGGGCTGCCTCGAGCACGCTCCAAGTGCGCACGAAACGCGCGGTCGGCAGTGTGTACGGGCCAGGGCGCCCGAGCTCCGAAAGAAAGCGCGTCAGGTCGACGAGCTCGTCGCGCCGAAGCGTCTGCGTCAGCCCCTGCGGCATGATCGAAGTGTCGGCTGCGTCCACAGAGAGGACACTCGAAGCAGGGATCTCGATCAGTCGATCTTTCGTGTCTCGCAGCGTGACACCTTCGCCGCCGCGGCGGAGGATCGTTCCGCTGTGGATCGCCCCGGTCTCCTCGACGACGACAACCGGCTCGTATCCCTCCTTGATCTTCGCACTCGGATCGAGCAGAGCTTCGAGGATATGGACTACCTGCGAACTGCCGCCGAGACTGCTGAGATCCGGACCCACCCGGCCGCCGGCACCGCCGATCGCGTGACAGGTCGTGCAGCGGAGCTCGTCGCGAAGGTAGGTCGTCTCGCCGCGTACGGGGTCACCCTTCTCTCCGATATCTCGGAGCAGCGCGGCGAGCTCGGCGGGCGGCGGCATGGCGGTGATCGGGCTCAGATCGCCGGCGCGCGTCAGCTCCTCGACGAGTTGCTTCATGTCCCGGCCCGTGGACAGCGCAACGCGAATTCCGGCGGCCGCCACCTCGGTGGTTAGCTTCGCGTCTTTGAGCGCGGACGTGAGGTGCGCATCCGCGCCCGACTGACCGACGAACGCGTCGAAGAGGAGCTCGACGTCGTCCGCTCGCCTTGCTCCGACCAAAAGATCCGTCGCGACCGCCGCCGCGCGCCTCGGGTCGATCGTCGCGAGAGCTGCGGTCGCCGGGACGCGCGCGACCGAGCTCTCTCCCGCGTTGGCGGACAGCGCAGCGAGTGTCTCAGGACCCTCGCCGCCGATGCGAGCGAGCGAGATCGCAGCCGAGTGGCGCGTCGGCGTTGTCGCGTCGGGATCGCGGACGACTCGCCGAAGCTCGGTCAGGGCCTCTGAGATCTTCCAGTCGCCAACGAGCCGCGTCGCGGCCTCAAGCAAGCGCACGTTCGCGGTCGCGAGCGCGTCGACGACGCGATTCGCGTTCGGGGGTGCGGGCCTTCCGCGTCGCGCGCCGCGGCTGAGCGCTTCGAGCAACCCGGCGGATCCTCCGGCATTCGTCTTCGCCTGCTCGAGCGCGGTTTCGAGAACGAGCGCGAGATCGTCGGGCGCTCCGAGCGATCCGATCAGCTCGAGAGCGTCTCTCCGCTCGCGTCCCTCGATCTTGCCGGCGCGCACGAAGTCGACGAGTGGACGAAGCGATGCTTCCTTGCCGACGGCGCTGAGCGCGAACGCGACTCGATTCGGTTTGCCGCCAAAGATCGGCCTCCCCGCGACGAGCATCGGAAGCCAGGTCGACTCGAGCTCTCGAGCGGCGAGCCAAATCGCGTAATCGAGCGAGCGATCGCGCGGACGATCGAGTGCCGCAAGGGCGAGGTTTGCCCCGAGCGGTCCACCGATCTCTCTCGCCGCGGTGACGGCGGCCAGTCGAACTCGGGGACTCTCGTCGGCCACGCCGGCCGCGAGCATGGTCTCGAACCCGTCGAGTTTCGCGTTCCAGTCGGAGATGACCGGATAGGCGGCCGCGCGCACGCGAGGATCGCTCGCCGACGCGACGCGCTCGAGTAGCTGTTCGTCGGCCGCGCGTAGACCTTGAAGCACCCAGAGCGCCTCCATTTCCAGGTGCTCGAAGAGACTTCGATCGTCATCGCCGAGCTTCCCCTCGACCTCGGCAAGCCAGGTTCGCAGGGCGGGGACAACGTTGTCTACGCCGCGCTCTCGAAGTAAGCGTCGCGCTTGGTCGCGGGTCCAGCCCTCCGGCTCCGCCAGGGCGTCGAGCAGCTCCCGAGTGTTCGCTCCAGCGAGGCGCGGCGGCTTCACGAGGTCGCGTCCCTTGGCGGTCAAGCGCCAGATCCGACCGTGGCGGTCGTCGCGAAGCGGGTGGTGAAAGTCCACCTCGCCGTGATCGATGATGGGGCTGTACCAATCGACGACGTAAATCGCTCCGTCCGGTCCCATTTTCACATCGACGGGCCGGTACGAGCGGTGCGTCGACGCGAGCACGTCGCCGTGGAACTTCGATGAGTAACCGCTCCCGCTGTCAGAGAGTTCGTAGCGCACGACGCGGTTCGCACGGAAGTCTCCGGTGACGAGGTTGCCACGCCAGGACTCGGGCAGGTGCCGGCCGGATAAGATCTCGAGACCGCACTCCTTCGGACGCCCGCGGTTCAGCGTCTCGAGTGTGCGGTGAGCGCCCTTGGCCGTGCGGTAAGCGCTGCCAGCGAAGGTGTGACCGGGTCCGCCTCCGCCCGCGCCGTCGGTCGAGAAGGACTGCCCCCAGCGATCGAAAGCATGTCCCCAAGGATTGACGAGCCCGCGGCTGTGGATTTCGAGTCGAAGGATTTCCGGGCGGAGTCGCCAAGTTCCGGAGCCATTCAGTTGGCGAACTCCCCACGGCGTCTCGACCCACGAATTGATGTAGATCGACTGAGTGAAGTAGAGGTCTCCCCCCGGTCCCCAGCGAAGCCCGTGAATCATGTGGTGTACGTCGGCGTTGCCGAAGCCGGTGAAGAGAACGTGTCGCCGATCGGCGCGATCGTCGCCGTCGCTGTCTTCGAGAAAGAGTACGTCGGTCGACTGCGTCACGTAGGCCCCGCCCTGCGTCGGGAGCACCGAGTGCGGTATCAGCAGCCCGTCGGCGAAGGTCTTCGAGGTATCCGCGCGCCCGTCGCCGTCGAGGTCTTCGAGAATGATGATGCGGTCGTTCGGCTCCTCTCCCGGCGCGAGGTGCGGGTAGATCGTGCTCGTTGCCACCCAGGCACGCCCCCGCTCATCCCAGTTCAGATTGATCGGGCTCGCGACCATCGGATCGGAGGCGAAAAGGCTCACCTCGAAGCCATCGGCGACGAGAAAGCGGTCGAGCTCCGCCGCTATGTCCGGAGGCTGCGCCGCGCCCGGAACTTCGTGATCCGGATAGTCGCGCTCCTTGACGATCTCCCAGAAGCGCGGGCGAGGACGGCGGAGACTCGAAATCTCGTCCTCCCGCTCACGCACCAGCGACGCGAACTGAGCCTGCTCGCCCTCGTGGTGGCCGCGCTCGTGGCGCCGAAAGAGGTAGATGTAGGCCTCGTTCTGCGGCCGGAAGAGATAGAAGAAGAGTCGGTTCTTGCGGACTATGGCGCGTCGCAGTTCCTCGACGCGGTCAAGATCGGCGCCGCGCTCGATCGAGATTCCCTCGGCCCACGCGTCCGCGCTTCCTCTCGCGATGCGGCGTCCGCCGATGTCGAGGGCGTAGCTTCCGGGCAAGAGGCCAACCAATCGGAACCTCCGCATCGCGCCGCGGGCGAGACTCGGCAGGCGGTGGTCGAGCACCTGGAAGCGGAGTCCGAACTCGGATTCGCGAAACGCGCTGATCCCGCACCCCGACGACGTCTCGACGCCGCGTTCACGCGAAATCTCGAGCGACCAGCGTTCACCCGGCAATTGGAGGGAGCTCGACACGACGGACGCGAGCGCGCGGTAGCCGAGCTCGTTCAGGTGTATGCCGTTGTCCGTTAGTCGTTCGCGCTCGCCCTCGGAGGCCCCCTGCTTTCGGCGAAGCTCGCCGAATACGTCGACGTAGAGATGTCCTCGCTCTTCCGCGATCTCCGACAGGAGCTCTGCGACGCGTTCGAGCCATCGATTCTGGGGCGAAGGATCGGGCCACCCGTCTCCACGGGACTCCCGCGGCGGCGGGGAGAGGAGCACGACACGCGGCCCTACTGACTCAAGCGCGTCGAGAAGACGCTCGAGCCCGCTCCCGAAGCGCTCGAATCCGGCGGCACCTCCGAACGCGACGTTCGAACCGTACCCGATGAAGAGCACATCCGGACGCGCTTCCGCGAGCTGCTCGAGCATGCGCTGGAGCCCGTAGTCGCCGGTCTCCCGGTTCGGAGGTTTCCAGCCCGACCGGCCGTACTCACCCGGCCCGAAACCAATACGCGCCGATCCGGTGATGTCATCGCCCGGCCAGCCGAGGTTGCGGAATACGATGTCGCGCTCGGGGAAGCGGCGCGTCAGCTCGGTTTCAACATGGCAGAAGTGGCTCTCACGCTCGACGAACGTATTCCCGAGAAACGCGACCCGCAAGCGTCCGTCGGGTTCTTCGACATAGACCGGGCGAGGACGCGACGGATCACGCGTTCCCTCGAGGCCGGGGATCTTTAGCTTGCGCCAGTCAGCCGTCGGTTCGAGTGTGCCGAGATCGAGAAGCGGTTCCGCGACACCGGAATCGATGGTCGCAACCGTGAACACCGTGATCGTCGCGACGGCAACGCGAGCGCCGCAAAAGAGATTTCGCATCGAGAGACTCCAAGGGTATCAACCGCGTCGAGCGGGAACGATTGGAGACTATCCGACATGAAGCGAGTTTCGAAGGAGAGATCGGTAGGCGGCGTTCGCTCGAGTCTCGCGTCTCGCAGAAGAAGTCGCAAAAACACGCTGAGAGCGCTCTGGAGAAAGCGAAGACGGGCGGAAGAGTTCGTTCAAGATCGAGGCCCCAGCCGCGATCGTCAAGCCTCGGATCAACCGCTGAGTTGCGGTGCCGGACGAACCGTGCGAGGCTGCAGCGCGGTGCCGTTACTCCTCGCCGAGCACAAGGGATTTAGCCGCGGCCGTCTCGCCTTCGAGCGCTACGCGTTCGAAGTAGGCGACGAGCTCCTCTTCGCTGAGCTCGGCAAAGGCCCGTTCGGTTCGCTGAGCGATCGCCTTCGCCTCTGCCTTCAGTTGCTCGATGCGCGCGAGACGGTCTTCGATGTGGGGGAGGCGCTCTTGGTCGCCGCGATCGGCGAGGAGAACTCGTTCCCTTTCGAGCGCCCGCGCTTCGATGGACAGGCCGACCACGTCTTGGACGAGAAACCGACCGGTGGCGGACAGTTTCATACCGATCCGACTCAGCGCTTGCACTAGGTCGAGCGTCGCGTCCACTCCGTGAGTTTGAAGCCGCCTCTCGACCTCCTCTGCGGCGTGCTCGCTGAGCCGCCGCAGGGGCTGCAAGTAGTCGAGACGGAGCCCCATCGCGGCGAGCACCTTACCGACACTCTCCGATCCCGTGGCGTCGCGGTAAAAGTCCTCGAACGCCGGCAAGTGGTGAATCGCGTAGTCCTTCAGATGGCTCGTCACACCCGCGGCTCGCAGCGCGTCGCGGGCGTCGGTGGAGTTGCCGTTCTCGAAGTGCCAGAGCGCCTCGTAGTAGCGACCGAGTGAATTCGCGGGATCCGATTGAACGAACTCGTCGAGGAGCTCTTTGGTGTTTTGGTCGAATCGGCCTTCTCGGATGAGAAGGTCGGCGGCGCGGAGAAGCGCAGCCGGGGAAGTGGGGTCCTTCTCGAGTGCCTCTTCGAGGTAGGCGAGCGCGAGCGTCGGATCTGCGGCCAGCAGCGACGCCGCGATCAGGTACGACGTTTCGCGCCCGTGCGAGGCGAGCGTTTCCTCGATCTGCTCCGGCGTGGGGATGTCGGCGAGGCGATCCAGCTCGTTGTTGATCAGAAGCTCTCGAAGATCGGCGAAAGAGAGCGCGGGCCCAGACAGTTCCCCGGAAGGCGAGGAATGCGGAGTGGACGCGACCTCGCCGTCGACATGCGGCGCCTCCCGGGCGGCGGCCGCAGCCCGCGCCGATGCCAGCTCCGCTTCGGCTCGGCGAAGCCGAGCTTCCAGGTCCGCTCGTCGAGACTCGAGCGCTCGGTGAACCGACCCCGCGACGACGTCTTCCGGGGCGCTTTCCTCGGTTCGATTTGCCGAAGTACGACCGACTCCGAATCCGAGCGCCATCCCTGCGACGACGACGGTGCCTGCGGTCACGAGCTTTCCTGCCATTGCGATTCCTCCGGTGGTGAGAGTCCCCACGGACGCGAGGTTCGACACTCCTTCGCCGACGGTGGCGACAGACGATCCCGTCAGTCCGCTGAACGCGGTCGGTGGTGTCCATGCGGCGTCGGCGAACGGAACCGCAACACCGACCCAGCCGTCTCGCCCGCGAGAGTAAGACGCATCGAGGGCCGAACGCAGACGCTCGTGAGCGCCGCCCAGCCTGCGCCGCACCGTCGACGGGTCCACAGCGAGTCTTCGCGCGATGAGGGGGACCGTGTGACCTTTGTAGTAGCGAAGAAGGATGACGGTTCGGTACGGCTCGGGGAGCTCTGCAACGTGTGCGGTCAATTGCTTCAGGAGCTCGCCTTCCTCGGCGGCCGATTCCGCTGCCGCGTCGATGCGCTCGGCCTGAGCGACTCGCTTCTCGCGGGCGCGGCGCCGAGTCTGGTCCCGGTGCGCGCGGCGTGCAATGTTTCGAAGTACGGTCCGGAGCCAGTGGATAGTTTGGGCACCGAGGCGCGGTGGGGCAGCGATGGCTCTGACCCAGGTTTCCTGTAGGAGATCGTCCGCGCCCGTTTCGTCGGCAGCGAGCGCGAGAGCCAGTCGGCGCAAGTGGCTGGCGTGCCGGAGCAGATCTTCGGGCGAGGCGATCCGCGGAGGGTACAGTTCGTTCGACGAGTCCATGAGTGTTCGTTCTCTCTGCTTTCTCTCCAATATCCCGTCGCGGTCACATCCGTGCGTGGATTCTCGCGTTTCCGCTGAAATGAAGGGACGAGCACCTCTCGCATTCGGGGCGAGATTCGGCGACTCCTCTTCGCGCTCGCGAAAGCGCCCGCTTACTCCCGCGTCTCCCTTCCCCTCGGGATTTCCGTTCGGTGCTTGCGCCGAGCGGGGAGCGCGGACGGAAGTGCGGCTAACTCACAGCGGGCTCTCGGAGAAGTCGAACGAGAACGTCCCCGGGGCTGGGAGGAAGCGTTCGAACACTCCGCCGAGCTTCTACCGACCGAGACCCGGAAGGAAGAGGATCGTGAACGAGCTCGTCGTCGTCGCACGGGTCCGTGCTCAACCCGTTTTCGCTCGGCTGACTCCGAGGGCTAGCGCTCCGTGCTCCGCTTCACGATGTCCGCCGCACGTATCCCGCGGGACACGGTCACCGCGCCTCCAGCGGAGTGCGTCGCAGTGCCCAGTCCGGGTGCGATCACCGCTCCGCGCGAAGCAATCAGAGCAAGATTCCCCGGACGACGCGAGCCTCGCGACCTGCCGTGATCACATGTTTCTGGCCGCCGTGCTCGAAAACGAGCTCGCGGTGATCGAGTCCGAAGAGGTGGAGCAAGGTCGCCTGGTAGTCGTTCGGCGTCACGCGATCGACGACCGCACGATGGCCGACGTCGTCGGTCTCTCCGTACGTGATTCCGCCGCGAATCCCACCGCCCGCCAGCCAAATCGTGAAGCCTTGACCGTTGTGATCGCGGCCGTCCCTCTTCGCCTCGCCGTGGTTCTCCGTAACCGGGAGACGTCCGATTTCGCCGCCCCAATGGACGATCGTCGTATCGAGAAGCCCTCGCTGCTCCAAGTCGATGACGAGTGCGGCCGAGGGCTGATCGGTCTTCGCACAGATCGCGGGGAGACTCGTCCGAATGCTGCCGTGATTGTCCCAGGGCTGGCCGCTGTGAAAGAGCTGGACGAAACGAACGCCGCGCTCGATGAGCCGCCGCGCGATCAAGCAGCGCGTGCCGTAGTCGCGCGTTGTCGGTCGGTCGATACCGTACAGTCTCTTCGTCGCTTCGCTCTCGCTCGAGATGTCGAGCGCTTCGCGAGCCGACGTCTGCATGGCGGCCGCGAGCTCATAGCTAGCGATGCGCGCCTCGAGATCGGCTTCGGCGGGAAACGCACGGGCATGACGTTCGTTCAGCTCCCGCAGAAAATCGAGGTTGAGTCGCTGGATCGAACCGCGCAGGTGAGACGGTGCGTCGAGATTGGCGATGCGCGGTTCTTTGGGCCGTAAGACCGTACCCTGGTAGAGCGACGGCAAAAAGCCGTTGGACCAGTTCTGAACCCCGTCGACCGGATGCCCGCCGGGATCGCTCAGCACCATGTACGCGGGGAGCGATTGCGATTCGGCCCCCAAGCCGTAGGTGAGCCAGGAGCCGAAGTGCGGGCGACCGAGGATGCCGGGGATTCCGCCGTGAAAATACCGAATCGATACCTCGTGGCCGTTCGCCCCCGTATGCATCGAGCGAAGAACGGCGATCTTGTCGACGATCTTCGCGGTGTGGGGGAGAAGCTCCGAGACCGGCGTGCCGCACTCGCCGTGCCGCGAAAAGGTCCACGGACTCCCGAAGAGACGCTTGCTGGCACGGTTGATGAAACTGAACTTTACGTCGCCCGTGTACTCCGTTCCGTCGAGCCGCGAGAGCGTCGGCTTGGGGTCGAAGAGATCGATGTGCGACGGTCCGCCATGCTGGAAGAGCGAAATCATCGCGGTCGCCCGCGCGGGAGTACTCGGCGTTTTCGGATCGACATCGAAACGCCTAGCCTCCTGGAAGGTTTCGCGAGCGTGCGAACGATCCTTTGCAAGGAGCCATGCGAGCGCAACGGAACCGATGCCCATCGCGTTGCACTCCAAGAACCTCCGGCGGGAGCCGACGAGACAGGATTCGTTCGTGGATGAAGCGACCATCTGTGCTACTCGACGTAGAGGAACTCGTTGGAAGAGAGAAGCATGTGCGCGAGGTTGGCGAGGGCCTGTGAGTGGCGGCTCCTCTCCTTCGGGACTCGGGTCGGATCTTCGGCCATCAACGCGAGTTGAGACGACACGAACTGCACGGCCGAATCCAGCTCTTCGCGGGTGGCCACGCGTCCGTAGATTCGGCGCCACGTCGCAGCGATCCGCGCGGGAATGGACGGAATCGCTCCTGCCGGAGGCCCGAAGTCGACCGCCGAACGCCACACGTCGTCTCCCGAGCCGTCGACGTATCGCACCTCAACCGTCCAGATGAAGTTGTCGGAACCATCTCGGCCGCGGGCGTCGACGACGAAATCCATCGTGTCGCCGGGCTGAACGGAGATGTTCTCAACCTGCGTCTCAATGGTGCTGTTGTGCGAGAGCCACTCGCCGTGGACGCGCGCCTTGTGCACGACCCGCGCACGGATGCCGTTTCCGGGGGCATTGGGGTGCGTGAGGGTTCCCGCAGCTGCGATGGTTCCCGCGCGCGGTGCGATCCACCGGCGGACCACGGCATAGCGGTTCGAGGGGTGTCCCCCTCTAGCGTGGAGTACCGCCCAGCCGATCGCCGGATCCGGCACTCGCGGGCCTCCTTGCGCTTGCGCGTCGTCGTTCCAGTACGGGAACGGGCGGAATGACTTCACACCGGTCGTTTCGGACGGCACGCCGTAGCCGTACGCCCACGCCGAACTCGACGGCGGGCGGTCGGCGAATTCGATCCCATCGATCTCGGCGAAGGCGTCCTTGCCGCGCTGCACGACCTCGGCCCGAACTCTCTTCTCGAGCTCCCCGGCTTGGGCAGCGAGGAATTCGCCGTTCAGTAGGAGTAAGGACTGGGTCGCGACCGTCGATGAACTTCGCTCGACGCAATTCGTCTCCATGACGGGCGCATCGAAGGCGCGCAAGAACGACGACGGGCGCGAGCGACGCGACTGCCCGTAGATGCTTCGACGAGGCGTTCGCAGGTGAAATTGGCCGGCGGCGTCTCCAGCGACTTCGACGGGAGCTCCGTAGAGTCGGCGATCGAGAGCTCCGCTCGCGGCGAGAACTCGATCGCGAAGCGCCTCGGCGTCGAGGCGTCGAATCGACTGTCTCGAGTACCAACGATTCTCGGGGTCGCTCGCGACGTGACCCGCGCTCGGTCGCGATGATTGCCGATACACCGACGAGGTCACGATTTCGCGGATGAACTGCTTGAGGCTCCAGCCGCCGCTTCGCAGCGAGTGCGCGATCTCGTCGAGAAGCTCGGGATGCGTCGGACGCGCACCGAGCCGCCCAAAATCTCCGGGCGTCGCGACGATGCCGCGACCGAAGAGGTGGTTCCAGACGCGATTCGCGATCACGCGAGCGGTGAGCGGATTGGCGTCCGACGTGATCCAGCGCGCGAAAGCGACCCGTCGTCCCGACGACGGGAACGATGCATCGTCGAGCGGAATGCTTCGATCGTCGTTCACGGACACAAGGACGCGAGGAATCGCAGGGCGGACGATCTCCTGTGGTTGGCGATAGTCGCCGCGGTGGAGACGGTGGGTCGCCGGTAGGTGTTGCGCCGGCTCGACGAGTGCGCGGACGAACCGCTCGGCGGGTTTCGTCTCGCGGAGCTTCTTGATGCGGGCGTCGTACTTCTTCAGCTCGTTCGCCGCAGACGGGTTGTACTGGTAGATCACGCCGGGGTGGATGTTGAGTTGCGGCTGACTCGCGACGATCGCCTTTTGCTCGGCACTTCGCTGCTCGGCCGGTGTCTCGAACGCGGCGCGAATTTTCTCGCGCGATGCGGGGGCGAGCTTCTCGATCTCCTTGTCGAAGACTGCCTTCAGGTATTCGGCTTGCTTCTTCGATCGCTCCGCGGTGATCTTCTGCGCTTCGGATTCGATCGCGGCCGACTGTTCACGTTCGGCCTCAGTGAGCAGCGAGACGCGTCGCGCGTCGGGGATTTTCCAAGTTTTCGCGTCGAGTGCGGGATCGAAGACGGCGCGCAGGGCGAAGTAATCGGAGTGAGAGATCGGATCGTAGCGGTGGTCGTGGCACTGCGCACACGCGACGCTCATCCCCAAAAGCGAACTTCCAACGATGCCAAGCGTATCGGCGATCACCCGCTCGCGCGTCGCGGCGTCGTTCGCTCCGGATCCCGTCGGGTCCGCCGCCATGCGAAGAAAGCCCGTGGCGGTCAGCAAATCGACCTGCTCCGGCGTCCAATCCCCGTCCTTCGTTCCCGCCAACTCGTCACCTGCGAGTTGCTCGAGAACGAAGCGATCGAGGGGCTTGTCGTCGTTGAGTGCACGCACC
This sequence comes from Planctomycetota bacterium, assembly GCA_965223845.1. Taxonomy (GTDB): domain Bacteria; phylum Planctomycetota; class UBA8108; order UBA8108; family SXIK01; genus CBDCXR01. Next base: position 1,893,751 of record CBDCXR010000004.1, read on the forward strand.
ACCCAATCGCGATAACGATACGCCCACGGGCGGGACGCGTCGTTGGGCGAGCCGCCCTCGGAGTCTGCATAGCCCGCGATGTCGAGCCAGCGGCGGGCCCAACGCTCCCCGAAATGCGGGGAGTTCAGCAGCCGATCGACCGCGCGTTCGTACGCGCCTTCTTCTCGGTCGTCGGTAAAAGAGCGGATCTCGTCGAACGTCGGCGGCAAGCCGATGAGGTCGAACGACAAGCGAGTCAAAAGCACGCGGCGATCGGCCTCGGGCGCGAATGAGACGTTCGCCGGCATGGCGTGACGAATCCAGGCGTCGATCGCGGATCGGGTTTCGGTCGACGGGCCCGGCGCGGGGCTCCGCTCGATCGGACGAAACGACCAGAACGCTCGTTCCTCCTCGGACACCCCGACACCCGGACCGATCGCTTCCGGCTCGGGTCGAGCCGTCTTCGCGCCGGCGTTGATCCAGCGCTCGAGGATGGCGATCTCCTCCGCCGAGACCTTCGCGTCGCCCGGCGGCATCTCTCCGCGGCGGATGCGGCCGAGGAGCCGGCTTCGCGTTGCATCGCCCGGAACGATCGCCGGACCTTGCTCCCCTCCGCGCCGGAGGAATCGGACGAGGCGGAGATCCAGTCCGCCCTTGAGTTCCTCGGTCGCGCCGTGGCAGTCGAAGCAGTGGGCGCGGAAGATCGGGCGGACGTCGCGCTCGAACGTGAGCGCTTCGCTCGCCCCGATGGGAGAGGCAAGAGCGATGGAGAAGGAGAGGGTGATGATCGAAAGTCGCATGTTGGAATTGTCCCGAGCCTCGCCGACTCGGTCAATCGTGTCGCGTCTAGTGGTCGTTCCCTTGTCGCCCGTTCGGGTCTTTCCGGCGGACGAATCGACCCGAGCGGTTCGAGTCGGCCGCCCGGTTTCGATTCGATCGAGGGACATGGTACCTCCTCCGAGCGCTTCGGGTCGGACCGATTCTCGCCTCGACTCTCAGTAGGCGGAACGGGAGAGTACACTAGCCGTTTTTGTGAAATCCTCGGACTCCTTCGATCCTTTACGGCGCCGTCATCGCCGCGAGACATGCGACTCGCGAGTGGACCGCAGGTCAGCTCGAGCGACGTCTCTCGGTCTTCCGCGGACTTCTCTGAACTTCCGGGTCGCCCGAGGCCGAAGGAGCGTTTCGGCGTTGGTGCATCTCGTGGACAACGCCCGTGCGTTACAGCCGTCGTCGTGGCGGCTGCAACGCACGGGCAGCTGTGGAGATCGCTCCCGAGACGGGCGAGCTCGCCTTAAGGGGCGCCTGCGCATTCACCGGAGTCAGCGGAAGGCGCCTTCGCCTTCAGTGGGGAGCGAGCCGCGATGCCATCAAGATCTGGCAGGACGGCAAGCTCCGCGATCTCGACTCTGCGCTCAATCGCGCGAGCTACGCCAGTATCGGTGATGAAAAGTTGATCGAGCAGTCCTGGAAGGGAGACGGAACTCTCCGCGTCGCGGCCGGAGGGTATTCGTTCACGTGCACGGTGACGCGGACGGGTCACGCAACCTTCTAGAACGAGTGACAAGAGCTCTTCTACCGTAGGCGCGCCCGTCCATCCCCGGGGCGTGCCGTCCGATAGAAGAGAGTTCAGCTCGCAGTCTCGAGTAAGCGATCGTGGCGGACCGCCTTCGCAGGGGCACGTCGCCGGTCGCCCGTTCAGTTCGGGTAGAGATAGCGAGTCGGAATGGCCAACCGATCGTGCATGGGTGACTCCCAATGGAGATGAAACAGGGGACCCTCATACCCCAGGAAATCTTTCCTTGATGGTTCCGGACGAATTCCACTCGACGCGCAGGCGTACGCGCCTTCCTGCTTCGAGGCGAACGGGTTTCGCGATCGCCATGACGGCGCGGCCGGAGATGTTGGATTGAAGGCCGCCATAGAGAGGGACGCTCGAATCTTACGAGCACGGAACGGGTCCGGTGAGTTCACCGATCACCCACGCAGCCGCAGCACAACGGTCTCCGTAGCTCCGTCGACGATCTCGACCGACACCTTGTCGGAAAGCGGCCAACCCTTGCCGGTCGGATCTCCGTCGGTCACCCGCAACACGTGTCGTCCCGTGGTCACGTGCTCGAGCGTGAAACGTCCCTGTGCGTCGGTGCTCGCCGGCGCGTGGGGAAATCGATTCGGGTGGACGACATACACGTTCGCGGCGGGCGACTCGTCGGCCCGCAGGACGACGCCCCGGATGGTTCCGCCCGGACGAAGAACCAGAGTGCCGAGCTCGATCGTTCCGTTGTTCTCGAGCGACGACGCGTCGCGCTTGATCTCGAGGGTGGCGTAGTCCGGATGGAAGAGCAGGAAGCGGAGATTTCGGTCGGCCCGGCGGTGCTCGATGGCGAAGTCGCCCTCCTCGTCCGTGGCGCCGAAGAACTTGACGTCTCGGAGCTTGTCGTCCTCGTAGAGCAGGATGTGCGCGCCCGCTAGCGCGTCACCGCGCGGCGTCACGACCTTGCCGGTGATCGCCGTCCCCGCCTCGAGGATGATCTCGTACGGACCGAGCTCGACCTCGGCGGCGCTCTCAACGTTCGGACGATCGCTGCAGGCATCCTCGACGGTCATTTTCTCGAACGCCCAGTTGCGGTGAACCACCGTGATATCGACGTCGCACGATCGACCGGGCAGGACGGGCGGACTGCCGCGGACGATGAACACGCCGTCGCCATCGGTAAACGTGTCGCTGCTGTAATTCCCTCTCGAACGAAAGACGACTCGGACGAGAGAGTGGGGAATCGCAGTTCCATCCGGCTCGAGGACCTTGCCGTGGACGATGAACTCCCGGCGCGGGTCGTCCCTGGGTTGATTCCGAACCTCGGGTTCGGCCGGCGGCTCGTCGATCTCGGTGGACGAATCCGGCAGCTCGAGAAGGATCCCTTCGACGACTCCCGAGCTCGTCACGCGGACCTCGCTCGGCTCTCCACCATGGACAAAGAGTCTGTGCGTTGCGGGAGCGGGAACGCCGACGAACTCGAAGTTCCCCGCGTCGTCCGTTCGAGCCTCCCCTCGCCAGCGCGTGGAACGAGGAGACACCGTCCGCCAAATTACGGGGGAGTCCGGAACCCCGACTCCAGACGGGTCGACGAGCCGCCCCCGCAGAGTCGCGCCGCGCGGCACGCGAACGACCACGCCGCGTGCGCCCGGTGAGGTGCCGGAGACGACAGTTCCCCCGTAGCCCGGCTTGAACACGCAGAGACGCGGCTGACCGAACACCTTGAGCGCAAGCGTGAAGCTGCCGTCGTCGGCCGACTCGGTCCCGCGGTCGGTCTCGCTGTTCACGAAACTCCGGCTCGCGCCACGATCGGTCCCTCGAATCGCAATTCGCGCTCCCTCGATCGGGTCGTTGTCGGCGTCGACGACCCAGCCCGTGACCTCGAGAAGCGGAACCAGAGAGACGGCGACGAACTCGCCCGGGTGGGCCGGCACAGTCTTCTGCGCGTATCCCGGAGCCGATAGTTTCAGACGGACGTCTTCGTCGGGATCCACGTGCAATCGAAAGAGGCCTTCCTCGCCCGTCTCGACCGCGGCCGAGGTGTTGTCCTCGAGCGGCTCGACTCGGACGCCTTCGATCGGAACGTGGTTCTCGCTGTCGAAGACGAATCCGATCGCTTCGACGCGCTCGGGCTCGTCCGTTTCGGTCTCTTCACTCTCCTCGTTTGTCGGAAGCGCGACTACCGCTCGCACGTCCGTCGGAGGCGAGTCGTCCGAAACGGCGGCAGGCTCGCTCTCGCGCGTAACTTCGAGGGGGGGACTCTGGTGGATCGAATCGTCTCGCGTGAGCAAGAACCCGACTCCGAGTATGAGCAGCGCCGCGAATACGGCTGCGTACGTTTTCGCATTCATAACGACTCCTCCTGTGGCTAGGACACTGCCCAAACCCGAGCTGCTCGCCGGGAGAGATCGGGACAGACCTTCGAGTCGCACAGACAGAGTGGTTGGCATCTCGGGTGGCGCCCCTTGCCGAAGGATCGACGGCCACGCCGGCAGGGCCGAGAACGCGACGCCGCGCTTGGAGAGCGCCTGTTGCAACCGCGCCTTACCCCAGCGAACGCGGTCCGCGACGGTCGATCGAGGCAAGCTCAATGCAGAGGCCACTCGACGAATGCTCTCGCCTTCGGCCAAGTGCAGCCAGAGAGCGGCGCGCGTTTCCGCGGGGAAACTCTCGAGAGCTGCGTCGACCTCGGCGCGAATCTCGTCGGAGGCGAATCGATCGGCCGGATCATCCCGCATCGCTTCCGGCGTGGACATGGCGCGTCCCTTCTCCCGTTTCTTGCGAGTTGCGGCGCGCCGCAGCGCGTCGATGGCGGAGCTCGCCGCCATGCGAGCCAGAAACGCCTCACCCGCTCCCGGACGGAGCCGAGGAACGCGATGCTGGGCGATTCGCAGGAAGACCTCTTGAACGACGTCCTCCGCTACGCCGTTGTCGCGCGTGACGGTCCAGGCGATCGAGTACAGACGCCGGGCCTGGCTTTCGACGAGGCGACTCCACGCTTCGCGGTCACCGAGCTTGACCCTCTGAAGAATGGCGGCGAGTTCGGGTTCTCTGTTCGTGCGCATATATGGATGACGCACGCGGGGTGCGAACTGTCCGGACGAAACGGCGATTCGATCCGGCCCGTGGGCTCAGAACTCGAACGCGTTGGAAGCAGCGAACTTCTGACGGCCCGGAGTCCTGGTGTCCGGTCAGAAGTGCTCTGCCGCCAGGGGAATGCGCTACCGTGACCGACTCCGAGCCGAGCTCGACGCTGCTCGCGCGGGAACGCGTTCCCTCGGGAAGGATCGCCTCGAAGACCTTGGCGTGAACGGCGTGCTTCTGTCGCTTCAGTCCGACAAAAGGTACGCGTGCCAGCCGACTTGCTCGAGATCTTCGATGTCGACGTCCTCACTACCCTCGAACAAACCCTGTGTCCCGTTGTCTCGGCGGATCTCGCCGGGGTCGACCCATTCCGACTCGCACTCGTCGCAGCAAAGATAGATCTGTTGTTTCGATCGGTCCCTCACGAACTGCACCCACCCTTGGTTACAAACGGGGCACCATTTCACTCTGTTGATCGGAACGGTCATGCGCTGCGGGCCAAATCGGTCGACGGTTGCGTGGAGCGGCCGAGACGACCTGAATCTTTAGACGGAAAGGGGATGGGGATGGAACTGGTCGAAGGGATCCAATCGGCCGAACCGGACTGCTCGGACACTCGTCGAAGCGCGGGGTCTCCGGCGAAAACGCACGCCATCGATACTATCTGCCGGAGCCAAAGGAAAGGCCGTAGATTTCCCTCTCGTGCGCGTTCTACGATCGATTCACCACCGGCCGAAGATCAGCGGGATGAGTCGCCCTCGGAGCGAGCCACAACATGCAAGCGTGCCCCCGAACACTGAACACCTCCAGCGCCACCCGGGAAGAATCGGCGAAGGATTGCCAAGCTAGAGTGAAGGCGGTAAGCGCTCCTCGGAGACGGTGGGGAAGTCAGATCGCGGCTCTCACCGCGCTGACGATGCTGCTGAGTCTCCACGCTCAAGACGAGGCAGGTAAGGCGAACGTCGCTGTGCCGAGAGAGGCCGAAGGCACCCGCGACGTGGCCAAAGACCTCACCGGCGGCCTGATCGCCCTCTGGACGTTCGACGACGGCAGAGGCGAGATCGCGCGCGATTCCTCGGGCAAGGGCAACCACGGCACCGTCGTGGGCCGCGCGAAGTGGACAAAGGGAATCATCGGCGGGGCGCTGGAGTTCGACGGAACAAACGACTTCGTGTCGATTTCGAACGAAGGCAGCTTCGACATCAAGGATCGGATTACCGTGGCAGCATGGATCAAGGTCGATTCCTTTTCGAAGAAGTGGCAGTCCATCGTCACAAAAGGGGACCGCGCCTGGAGACTGCACCGGGCGAATGACACGAACCGTGTGGGCTGGGCCTGCTCGAATCTCTCGCGTGGGGAGGTCGGTGATCTCTACGGCAGAACAGGCGTCGATGACGGCCGCTGGCACCACGTTGCCGGAGTTCTCGACGGGACCCGATCGTCTCTGTTCGTGGACGGAAAGTTGGAAGCTTCGGAGGAGACCTCGCGAGCCATCAGCGTCAACGATTACCCCGTGCTGATCGGCGAGAACGCACAACACAAAGGAAGGCAGTTTCGCGGCTTCATCGACGACGTTCGCATCTACGACCGTGCTCTCTCGGTCGATGAGCTGCGGGCGCTCTTCGAGCAAGGAAACGCCGGGGCGCAGCGCCCGATAGAGGACGCCGCTACCCAGAGACCTGGCCACCGCCCGGTGAATCTCGAGTCATTCAATCGCGCGAGGGTTGTCCGACTCGAGAATGCCGTAGGAAACTGGCCGGAGTTTCGAGGTCCGCGCGGCGACGGCCATGCGGACTCCGAGGGCCTTCCTCTCCGCTGGAGTGAAACGGAGAACCTCGTCTGGAAAACGCGGATTCACGGACGCGGTTGGTCGTCTCCGGTCATCTGGGACGATCAAGTGTGGGTGACCACTGCGACGGCTGACGGACACAGAACGTTCGCGGTCTGCGTCGATCGCGACTCAGGGGACATCGTTCACGACATTCACGTATTCGATGTCGAGCGCCCACAGCGCATTGCCGCGGGGAACACCTATGCCACGCCGACGCCGGTGGTCGAAGAGCGACGCGTGTATGTTCATTACGGAACGTACGGAACCGCCTGTCTCGACACTGCGACCGGGAGCATCGTGTGGACGCGTCGTGACCTCAACTGCGACCATGAGTCTGGAGCGGGACCCGGCAGCTCTCCATTTCTCGTGGGCGACCTGTTCGTCGTGAACGTGGACGGCCGCGATGTGCAGTACGTCGTTGCGCTCGACAAGGCCACGGGGACGACGGTGTGGAGGACGGATCGATCGGTCGACTACAGCCGCGTTCCGGTCAATCAGCGCAAAGCGTTTTCGATGCCGCTCGTCATCCCGCGGCAGTCCGGCACGCAACTCGTCAGCCCTGGTGGAAAGGCCTTGATCGCCTACGACCCGGCCCGGGGAAACGAGCTGTGGAAGGTGCGCCACCGAGGCTTTTCAGTCGCCCCGCGCCCCGTGTTCGGGCACGGACTCATCTTCGCGCTCATCGACCATGATCGGCCGGAGCTTTGGGCTATCCGGCCGGATGGAGACGGCGACGTGACGGACAGCCATGTGGCATGGCGACTGACCCGAGGGATGCCGTCGCGCTCTTCGCCGTTGCTCAAGGACGACCTTCTCTTTGTCGTGAGTAAGATCGGCGTCGCGTCCTGCCTCGACGCGAGAACCGGTGACATCGTCTGGAAGGCGCGCATTCAGGGCAACTACTCTGCGTCCCCCATCTGCGCCGGTAGCCGAATCTATTTCTTCAACGAGAATGCGGTCGGCACCGTGATCAGATCATCTCGAGAGTTCGAATCTCTGGCGGTCAATCCGCTGGCTCCTGAGCAGCTCATGGCGAGCCCCGCAGTCGCCGCGAGATCGATCTTCGTTCGGACCGAGAAGCATCTCTATCGGATCGAAGAGCCCTCAGCGAAATAGACGCGCGAGTACCGCGGCTCGACCCGCCCGGTCATCCTCGTTCAATCCGCGCGTTTCTCGTCCGCACTTCGATTTCTCACGATCTCGCGAATCCTTTCCTCGCCTCGTTCCTGTGCAAGCGACTCGACGCTCCGCCCCTCTCCGTCCACTGCCGCCGGGTCTGCGCCGCGGGCGAGCAGCTCGACCGCGAGTTCCGTGCGAGAGTAGTACACCGCCGTGTGCAAGGCCGTCGTGTGTTCGAGTTTCTCGTACCAGAACCAAGTGTCGCGTCGCTCACGGACGCGTTTGGGATCCTCGTTCAAGAGTCGCGCAACGTGATCGGCTCGCCCAGCCATGACGGCCTCGTGAAGGTTCAACTCGATCCCCAGATCGATGAGCCAGTTTGCGATGTCTCGATGGCCCCAGGTCAGCGCCTGCGCCCAGCATGTGAACTGGGTGGCGCTCCCGATGTCGATCCGCGCACCGCGTGCGACCAGGTGCTTGATGACTGGAAATTGGCCCTGCATCGCCGCGAAGTGGAGACCGGGGATGCCGAGCGTCGGAGAGACGTCGATCGACACGCGTTGGACGTCGAGCAAGTAGTCGACGACCTCGATCCGCCCGCACGCACATGCGTGGCAAAAAGCGTCGCCGATGATCGACTCCTCCGTGTCGTCCTGCTCGTAGGGAGGCCAATCACCGTACTCACAGTAGCTTTGCCGAAACTGACCGGTGCCGGGCACGAGAGATCCGTCCTCCGTGAAGAATCCGGCCACCGCCGCGACGTCTCCGGCTCCGGCGGCGAGCCAGAGGTCGACGAGAATCTCCCGACCGCCGAGCTCGACGAGGAAATCGGTGATCCAGGGGCACGCGTGCATGACGGAAGAGCGCAGGCGTTCGAAGAGCTCGGGCGGCTCTCCGCTTCGTCTGGTTTCCTCCTCGAGGAGCGCAGCGAGCGCGCGCGGTGTCTTGCCGCACGCCGCCCACATGAGTCCCAGCTCGAGTTGGTCGTGGTCGACGAGCGACAAGAGGTAGTTCGCGCAGTCGGTTTGATTCTCGGCGAGCGCGACGTCGAGAAGAGTCGGTCGACTCTCGCCCGCGTCTTCTGGTTCGAGCTGGGAGGAGCGAAAGAACGATGCGTCCTGGCTGACCACCGCGCGCAGCTCGTCGAGGTCACCGCGACGGATGGCCATCCGCGCCGATTCGTAGATCCGATCGTCCATCCTCCGATGTCCTCGAAATCGTTCTGCTGAACTTCCCCTCCTCCAGGTCGCTTCATGCTGAGAGACCAAAGTAGCACTCAGCATCGCATCATCGTCGCGCGCGGACGGGGTGTTCGCGAGCACGCGATGGACCGCAGGCGGCTCTTAGACTACGTGACCGCTCGGTCCGCGGGGGCGCTTCTCCTCCGAATCGGGCACTCCGCGACGCCCTCGCAGCGGTGAGCGAACTCCGCCAACCGCAACGGCACAGCGGTTGGCGCCCGACGACCCTCGTGGAGTAGAATGCGCGCCCAACGATGCCAAGGAGAATCCCCATGACTTCAGAGATTTCGGAGAGACACCAGGTCGTCGAGTGTCTGGAGAGACTGCTCGCCGACAGTTACGCGCTGTACCTAAAAACGCAGAGCTACCACTGGAACGTGACGGGACCCATGTTCACGACACTCCATACGCTCTTCGAGGTGCAATACACCGAACTCGCGGCCGCCATCGACGAGATTGCCGAGCGGATTCGGGCTCTCGGTGCTCCGGCCCCAGGAAGCTTCACCCAGTTCATGGACCTCTCGACCGTTGCTGAGGACACGAGCGTGCCGAAAGCGACCGACATGATCCGGAACCTGGTGACCGACCAGCAAAAGGTGGCAGCGTCGGCGAAGAGTGTTGTCCGAGCAGCCGAGGAGGCCAACGACGACGCCAGCGTCGACCTGGGTGTCCGCCGAATCGACCTGCACGAGAAGAACGCCTGGATGCTCCGCAGTCACGGCGACTGATCGTCACCGACCCGAATCCCGTGGATTTCCCGGGCATGGCGCGTGGGAGACCGATTCGATCGGGGCGCGGGGCGGCACGCTCGATCCCCTGGAATCCTGAAGAGCGGTGCGCGTGAATACTTCGACCGACGCGCTCGTCTCTTCTGCCATGAAACCGCGTCGAGCCAAGCGAATCACGGCGGTGGCCGGATTCGTTCTTGTCGCCGTCCTCGCGACAGTGGCGCCGATCTACTGGGATCACCTTCGGTTTTGGTACCTCTTCGAGCCTCTCGGCACAAATCTCCAGGGTTGTCGAGAATACCGTCATCGCCAAACGGGGATCGTCATGGTTCGCATTCCTGGAGGGGGTCCCTTTCGCTTCTACATCTCGGACGAAGATGTGACGTTGGAACCGTATCTCCTCGCGAAGTACGAAGTCTCTCAGGGAGAGTGGCGAACCGGAGCTTCGCTCAAGAAGTGGGCGTTTCGCGGCGACGACCTACCGGCTGATTTTCTATCGTGGCGCGACTGCCGTGAGTTCTGCGACGGCACGGGCCTCTCGATTCCGACGATGGAGCAGTGGATCTTCGCCTGCTGGAACGGAAAGCGAGCGCACGCTCCTGGCGCCGACGCCCTCGTGACCCCGGAGTTCGCCAACGTGCAATCGAGCTCGACGGTGCCAGTGGGTTCGCTGTTGCCGACCACCTTCGGCCTCCACGACATGCGTGGCAACGTCTTCGAATGGTGCAAGCCCACCGAGAAGACCTATCCGTGTTTCGGCGGAAGCTTTAAGTCCGGCCCGGGCAACAAGTTCGCGGGAGTCGCCCCGAGCCCTCATGCGCCGGACTACGATCAAGAAGACTTCGGCTTTCGGCCGGCGTACTTCGACCTGCCCTAGCGGCATCGCGAAGGCGATCCAAGGCGGAAAATCGACAGGACTCACCCGCGCTTCGTCTTTCGTCGTGTCTCTTGCGACGAAAGACTGAATGTCGCGACGAAGAGCAGCGCCCAGCTTCTCGGCCGCACCGGAGAGAGTCGGAACTTCCGCTGCCTCTCCGCACCGAAACGATGCCTTGAGGAGTCGGTGAAGAACGAGTCTCCGGCTCGGTAGTTCTCCGCGGCTGTGCGCGGCGGTAGGATACGGTTACGTCGTGCAACTAAGTCCGGCACGTAGTGAAACGTCGCTCCGAACGGGAAAAGACTCCATGCGACTCCCTCCAAGAACCGTTGTGACTCTTCTCGTTCTTCTCGTTTCGGGCCAGTCGAATGCGGATCAGGCCGGCCGTCGACACGCTGAGAACGATCTTCACGCCCGTCCAGCGATCACCGTCACGGTCGGATTGCGCGACGCAGACATCGTCGGCCGCGACAACCGAGCGCTGCAAGCCGCCGTCGACTATGTCGGCAATCTGGGTGGTGGAGTCGTCGAGATCGGTCCGGGCGAGTATCTCATGCGCGATTCGCTGCACCTTCGTAGCCGAGTCACCGTTCGCGGCGCAGGGGAGCAGACGGTACTCAAGAAATGCCGCGAGTTCCGATCCGCCCTCGTCGCCGATGGGGACTTCGGCGAGGCGGCAATCACCGTCGCCAACACCGACGGTTTTGCGGTCGGCCGGGGCGTCTACGTCGCCTCGAAGAAGCAACGCAATTTTCATGGAGTGTGTGCGACGATCCTCAACGCCCGCGAAAACTACTTCACCCTCTCGCGGGCGATGAACGCGGACATCATGGTCGCCGACGGGGGTTTCGCCGCGACGGTCTTTCCGGTGATCAGCGGTTACCACCTGCAAAGTGCCCGGGTGGAAAAGCTGACGGTCGACGGAAACCGAGACGAGAACCCGACGAAGGTCGACGGCTGCCGCACCGCGGGCATCTTCCTCTATCGCGGCGACAACTGCGTCATCAGCGAATGTGTCGTGCGGGGATACAGCGGAGACGGCATCAGCTTCCAACAATCCAATGATGTGAAGGTGGACCGCTGCATCGTCGAGCGGTGTGCGGGTTTCGGTCTCCACCCGGGCAGCGGCTCCCAGCGGCCCTCGGTCACGAACTGCCGGGCTCTGCGAAATGACGAAGACGGGTTCTTTTTTTGCTGGCGCGTACGCGGCGGTATCGCGGAAGGGAACTGGCTCGAGGAGAACGGCGGCTACGGCATGTCGATCGGGCACAAGGACACGGACAACATCGTGCGCAAGAACACGATCGTCGGCAATCGGCGGGGAGGTGTTTACTGGCGCGCCGAGAGCCGAGCGATGGCAGCTCACCGCATCACGTTCGAGGAGAACACCGTTCGCGACAACGAAGGCTGGGGCCTCTTCGTGGACGGGGTGACCCAGGACACGGTCATTCGGCGAAACACGATCGAAGACACGGGCGACGGGCGTCAGAAGATCGGGATCCGCATCGGCCGAAAGGTCGGTGCCGTGACGCTCGATGAAAATTCGGTCCGGGCTCCCCAACCGCTCGCCGACGAACGAGAGAAGCGCTGAACACGCCGACGCCGATCGTCAGATTTGAAGCCTGGTCGCGACTTCTCGAGGACATGAGCGAAGGCCTGGCGCGGCTACCAGATCGAAAAGCGACGCGTCCGACTACGCGCAGTTACCGCCGCCGTGACGAGTCCTGGCTGCGCTGCTGGGCGGCGCGACGGATTTTTGTTCTCGCGTCGTCCAGTCGTTTCGGCCACTCGAATCGCGGAGCCTTGGAGGGGTCGTAGCCTTTCAAGTGTCCCTTGATTCGCGTGACTGGCTTGGTGTAGCGAAGCTCGGTGTCGCCGAACACCTCGCGGCAAATCGCCGCGAGGCGAGGATCGTAATCGACGAGCTCCTCGCGCGTGTCCACATGATTGTGGTCGTGGTCGTTCGTGCGATTGTTGTCGAACCACGACTGCACCCCCTCCGCGAAATACTCGTGGTGATTGACACTGGCGTACTTCCCTTTCCAGAGCCCCTCCGCCATCGCTGCGTCGTACGCCGCCTTGAGCCGCCGGTCGAACGTCGGATCCACGTTGACCATCCCGCGCAGGTGGATGTTATGGGCGAGCTCATGGATCAGGATGCACTCGGCGGCGTACGGATCGCCCGGATAGCCGAGCAGGTTCTCTTCGGCGCACGAGCAGAACGGGTCGGTCAGACTGCCGCCCATACCGCGCGCACGCGCGTCGCGATAATTGCGCGGCGATACATCGGGGAAGCCCTTCACCGGACGATTCGCCAGCCGGGCCCATTCGGGCTGGTCCGTCGTGAATTCGTTCCAGGCCAAGATGCAAAGACGCGCACCGCTCTGGATCATCGCCTCGCGCACGTCGGGACGCTTGGCGAGCATAAGGTTCACGAGGTAGGCGGCCTCCTTGAGCGCGTACGGATTGACGTTCGCCGACGCCACAATGGGAAAACCGCCCGCGCTTACACGCTGCGTGTAGAACGCCGGCACCCCGTCCCTGTCGGGCGGATCGAATCGTAATGCTTGAACCGGTACGAGACTGGTTACCGTGGCCTCGGTGCTGTCCTTCCGCCCCACGACCGCGAATCGGTGCCCGAGCGTGGTCCTGATGATCGTGTTCTCCCCTGGCTCCACCGTCCCATTCGACACCCGGTCACCATCCGGCCGGATCCAGTAGACGTCGATGGCTTGACGGCTACCGTTGATGATCTGCAGCGCGGGACGCAGCGCGGTATCTGCCTCCGGTCCGTTTCGGGTCGATGCAGCGTGGTTCGGTGGAGTCGCCTCCGCCGCGGCGACGTTGGCGATCCGGCTCGCGAGGGTAATCGCGGTCAGGAACAACAGAGAGAGGGACGTCGTCTTCATGTTGGCTCCGGGTCACGGCGTTCCGGTTTCTCGGGCAGGGAAGACGATCATTCTACCGTCCGGTACAGTCCCCGCGACGCAAACCCTCTGGATCGTCGGCTCGATCGTGGCCGGTTCGAATCGCGATTCCCCCTCTCGAGAAGCGTCCGTTTAAGCGCTGCTAACGGGAACCGCGATCAGCGTCGGGAGTAAGTGCACACCCTCTGGTAGACTACGGATCTGGCGACGGCAAGGTCATGGGTACAGACGCCGAGTTTCGAATCCGCATTCCAAACCTCGAGAGATCGCGGCGTGTTCTTCGTCTCCACGTTCAGGGCTTCTGCGCTCGGAACGCCGTCATTTGTCACTAGACATCACCCCTTACGAGTGCGGAGCTCGACCGTGCGGCAAACAGAACGCGGGGTCATCGCCCGGACGCGGCTAGCCTCCGTGGCGCTGATTCTCCTGGCAGCGTGCCGATCAGAGCGAGAGACCGTCGCAGACGGAATCGCTCCCGCCGAGAGCGTTCCTTCCAGGCCCAACGTCCTCTTCATCTCCCTGGATGATCTGAACGACTGGGTGGAACCTCTCGGAGGTCATCCGCAGGCGCGCACGCCGAACCTCGCTCGTCTCGCCCGTCAGTCGGTCAACTTCACCCGTGCCTACTGCACCAGCCCCGGCTGCAATCCCTCTCGCACGTCCATCATGACCGGGCTTGCACCGCACACCTCCGGCGTCTACTCCAACTACCAGGACTGGCGCGAGGCCATCACCGAGTACACCTCGCTCGGGAAGTACCTCCGCGATCACGGCTACTACTCGGCGGGAGCGGGCAAGATCTACCACTACCACATGGTGGATCCGTCCTGCTGGGACGACTACTGGCCGTCCCAGGAGAAGAATATGCCCGACGAGTACCTTCCCCCTGCCCGGAGGAAGGAGACAGAGATCGACGGCTCGAGTGAAAAAGTTCCGCAGACGGTCCATATGCCCGCGTTCGAGAACATGTACATGATGTTCGATTGGGCTTCCCTCGAGATCGATGATCGAGAGATGGGAGACTACAAGAGCGTCGAGTACATCACCGGACAGCTGCAGAAGGTCCATCAGAAGCCGTTTTTCCTGGCGTGTGGAATCTATCGCCCTCACCTCCCGTGGTACGTGCCGAGGAAGTACTTCGACATGTTTCCGCTGGAGTCCGTGCGGCTTCCGGAGGTCCTCGATGGAGATCTGGACGATCTGAGTGATCGCGCCCGGGACATCGCCGGCCGCGGCGGCGGATATCACCGGCACGTTTTGGCCGCGGGGCAGTGGAAGCGGGCAGTCCAGGGGTACCTGGCGTCCATCGCGTTCGCCGACGCCATGCTGGGTCGGCTTCTCGACGCCCTCGAAAGAAGCCCGCACGCCGACGACACCATCGTCGTCCTCTGGTCCGATCACGGCTGGCAGCTCGGCGAGAAGGAGCACTGGCGCAAGTTCGCCCTGTGGGAGAACGTCCTCCGCACCGTCTTGATGGTCAAGGCGCCTCCGGGGACCCGGGGCCTGCCCGAGGGATCTCGATCAGGAGAGAGCTGCGAGCGCGTGGTGTCTCTTCAGGACATGTATCCCACCATTCTCGACCTCTGCGGCTTGCCTCCGCGAACAGGCATCGACGGGCGCAGCCTCGTTCCACTCCTCCGTGACCCGCAGGTCGAATGGGGCCATCCGGCGATCTCGTCCTACGACTTCGGCGAGTTTTCCGTTCGCACCGAACGATGGCGCTACACCCGATTGATCGACGGCAGCGAGGAGCTCTACGACCACGACAAGGATCCCGAAGAGTGGACCAATCTGGCAAATGACCCTCGACTCGAGGAGGTCAAGGCTAAGCTCGCCCGACACATTCCCCGAAATCCGGCTCCGCTGAAGCAGACCTCGCAGAAGCTCAGCCTGCATCACTTTCCGCCGTTTCGATCCCGAGCGGAGTACGACGACTGGCTGAAGCACGGGAAGGACACCCGCTACCTGATCGAAACCTACTGGCAGCAGGAATAGTTCGGCCGGCGCAACTCGGCGTTTCGAGGGGAGACGCCGGACGAGAAGTCCTTCGGGACGGTTGCCGCGTTCCCGATAGCCTCGCGGCAAAGAGGAAGGGAGCTCGCGTGGTCCGGCTACCCAAGGAGGGCATGAAGTCGCGAGTGTCGAGAAGCGGTGGGGGAGTCATTGATCCGAGTGTCCGAGGGCGATCTGCTGCGTCAAGCGACTTGTTCCGTGCGATAGAGTCCGAAACGTCGCGAGGCAAAACACGGCGGAGGTGACGAAAGGATCGCCGGTATGCGATCATGCCGGCATGACGACTCCGACTCCCGGCGGCCCGGTACGCGTCGCTCTCTTTCGAGAAGTCGACGGCGGCTTCGATCTGTCCGAAAGAGAGATGCGCCCACTGCGCACCGGCGAAGTCGCCGTGCGGGTCAAGCTCTGCACGATCTGCGGAAGCGACCTCCACACGTACTACGGACGGCGCTCCGCCCCGACTCCCTGCGTGCTCGGACACGAGATCGTCGGTGAAGTCACCGCCGTTTGCGGTGAACCCGAGTACTGGAATACGACGAGGAGGATCCGCGCCGGCGAACGCGTCACGTGGTGCTTGGCCGTCTCGTGCGGCGCCTGTACGAACTGCGGCAGAGACTTGCCGCAGGCGTGCGAGTCGCTGCGCAAGTTTGGCCACGAGCGAGACGGCGAAGCGAGCGGACTCATGGGTGGACTCGGCGAGGCCTGCATTCTCCCGCGAGGAACGGCTGTCTTCCCCGTTCCGCCGGAGCTGAGCGACGAAGCCGTGGCTCCCGCCAACTGCGCCGTCGCGACGGCGGCGGCCGCCATCCGCTCGACGGGAGCGGAGCTCGCGGGCGCCCGTGTCGTCGTCCTCGGCGCGGGCATGGTCGGAACGTCGCTCTGCGCGATTGCAAAGTCACGCGGCGCGAACGTCGCCGTCGTCGATTCGCGTCCTCAGAGACGAGAGCAAGCAGTGGCGTTCCGGGCGGATGAGGCCCATGACATCGACGAAGCAGTCAAGGAAGCCGACTTCGTCTTCGAAGCCTCCGGCGCGGCGGCTGCCGTGGATTCGTCGCTCGACCGGCTCCGGGTGGGTGGTCAAGTCGTCCTCGTCGGATCCGTTCTTCCCTCGCCGGGCTGGACGATCGATCCGGAGTCGCTCGTACGGCGCCACGCGACGATTCGCGGTGTGCACAACTACACCCCTCGAGACCTTAACGCGGCGATGGAGATTATGGCAGAATCAGCGACGAGCGTTCCGTGGCATCGGGCCGTCGGGGCGACATATCCGCTCGAAGACGTCCAGCGCGCTTTCGTGCACGCTTCTCGTGGCGAGGAACTGCGGATCGGAGTTCGCCCGCAATGAGAGTCCGACGCTGCAGGGGTGAACTCGCACTCCGGCCGACACCCACCCTCCGGCTCGAGCTATCCTGAGCGCGATGCACGAAGAGAACGAGCCGACGAAAACCGGACAGCTCTTTGCCGCGGCCGTAGCGGCGTTCTGCACGTACTTCTGCATGTACGCGTTTCGAAAGCCGTTCACCGCGGCGACGTTCGACGGCCAGGAGATGTTCGGCCTCGACTACAAGGGCGTCCTAATCATCGCGCAGATCTTCGGCTACATGCTTTCGAAATTCATCGGGATCCGCGTCGTCTCGGAAATGCGTCGCGAGTACCGAGCGGCGACAATTGTCGGCCTCATTCTTTTCGGTGAGGCCGCACTGGTCGGGTTCGCGTACCTGCCTCCGATGTGGAAAATCGGGATGCTCTTCTTGAACGGCTTGCCGCTCGGGATGGTCTTCGGCCTCGTGCTCGCTTACTTGGAAGGGCGCAAGCAAACCGAGGCGCTGTCGGCGGTCCTGTGCGCGAGCTTCATCGTGTCGTCGGGAGTCGTCAAGAGCGTCGGGCGTTGGTTGCTCGACGCGCAGGGCGTCGATGAGCACAAGATGCCGATGATAGCGGGCGCTCTCTTCCTAACGCCGCTCTTCGTGTCGGTGTGGGTGCTTTCTCGAACACCACCGCCCGACGCATCCGACCGCCTCGAGCGCCGGGAACGACCGACGATCGATCGAGCCGAGCGGCGGCGTTTCCTCGCCACGTATCTTCCCGGGATCGTCTTGCTCGTCGCGGTCTACGTCTCGCTGACGGTTGTTCGCACCATCCGCGACGACTTCGGTGTCGAGATCTGGCGGGAGCTCGGCGTCGAAAAGAAGCCCGAAGTCTTCGCGACGTCCGAAACCATTGTGGCGATGTGCGTCACGGCACTCAGCGCCGTCGCGATCTGCATCCACAAGAATTTGACGGCGATTCGCTGGTCCGTCTGGCTCATGTGCGCGGGATTCGCGCTCGTCACGGCGTCGGCCTTGGCGCAATCCTCCGGCGTCGCGACTCCACTCGCGTTCATGGTCGCCAGCGGCATCGGTCTCTACGTGCCCTACGTGCTCTTTCATACTACGATCTTCGAACGGATCATCGCGGCGTCCACTCTCCCGAGCAATCTTGGCTTTTTGATGTACGTCGCCGACGCCATGGGCTACCTGGGGTACTCGGGGGTCGTCGTCGTCAAGTCGTACTTGGACTACGCCCAAGAGGACGTTTTGTTGTTGCCGGCTTTTCGCACGATCCTCTTCGTGTCGGCCGCCGGGTCGATCGCCGCGCTGATCACGGCTTACGTGTATCTACGACGCAAGCTGGACGATCGTCATGTCTCGACGAACGACGATCGGGCTTCGGAGAGCGCGCGCTGACGTGCCAACGGTAGACGAGGTCCTGCTGCTGTTCGAACGACGTGGAGACTCCCTCTACGGGGGAGAGGCCGTCACGCAACTCGAGCACGCGCTCCAGTGCGCGATGATCGCCGAGAACGAAGGAGCCTCGTCCGACCTGATCGCGGCGGCGCTGCTTCACGATGTCGGCCATCTTCTCCACGACCTGCCGGACGACGCTCCCGATGAAGGCGTCGACGACAGCCACGAGACATCGGGGCACGCGTTTCTCCGCGAGCGATTTCCGCCGTCGGTCACCGAGCCGGTGCGCCTGCATGTAGCGGCGAAGCGCTACCTCTGCGCGGTCGAGGAGGCTTATCGGGTCGCGCTCAGCCCGGCGTCGGTCGTCAGCCTCGAGCTTCAGGGCGGCCCCATGAGCCCGGAAGAGGTCGAGGCGTTCGACTCGGACGGGTACGCTGGCGACGCGCTTCGACTCCGACGCTGGGACGACGCGGCGAAAGTCCCGGATCTCCGCACACCCTCACTCGAGCACTTCGCGGCGTATCTACGACGCGTCGCCTTTCCTCCGAAGTGATGCGGTCCGCATGTCGGGATCTCATCCGGTCGAGACACTCGAAGTCGCTCCAGTGGCTCGACTTCCGAAGTCGTCTTCCGGACGAGCGAAGACTACCGTCCAATCGCTGTTTCTCCGCGACTCGGGTGATTTTCCTTCTGTAACGCCCGAGCGTTTCATCTCCGATGAGGACATCAGCGGACAAGAGGCGTTACTGAGCTCACATGAAGATCGTCGACCAGGGAAAACGGATCGCACTCGCCGCCGGATTCCTCCTCATCGTTTTGGGGGTGACGATTCTTGTCAGCTTCCGCGGCGAGATTCGAGAGTGGTACGAGTTCCGCCAGATCTTCGAGAGCCTGGGAAAGAACGAGCAGGGTCTCCCGGAATACAGACACAAGAACACGGGGATCGTGTTCGTCAGTCTTCCGGGCGGGACATTCTCGATGGGTAGCCCGGGAACCGAAACGAGACGGATGGACACGGAAGGCCCGGCTCATGAAGTTCAGTTGAACGCGTTCCTCATCGCCAAGTACGAGGTGACGCAGGAGATGTGGGAGAAGGTGATGGGGAACAACCCGTCGCGCTTCAAGGGGCAGAAGCGGCCCGTCGATCAGGTGTCGTGGAACGACTGCCAGGAGTTCTGCACGCGGAGTGGTCTCTCCCTGCCGACCGAGGCGCAATGGGAGTACGCCTGCAGAGCGGGGACGCAGACTCCTTTCTGGTTCGGTGCGATGATCACAACGGATCAAGTGAACCACGACGGCAGCGTTCCCTACGGCGGAGGGAAGAAAGGGATGAAGCGCGGGGCGACGCTCCCCGTCGATGCCCTGAAGCCGAACGGATTCGGATTGTACAACATGCACGGGAACCTGTGGGAGTGGTGCGTCGACTCGTTCGATGCGAGGTTTTATTCGAAGCCCGAGGCGCTCGAGAAAGACCCCGTTTGCACATCGGGCTGGCCCACGAGTTCCGAAATTCGGGTTATCCGTGGCGGCGGCTGGGGTAACTATGCCGAAGACTGCCGCTCAGCACGGCGGAGCGACCGCTTGCAGCGCATCCCCGGCGACCACGTCGGCTTCCGTCCCGTGTGGCCGCCGCGGTAGAGTTCATCATCGTTGTCGTCGGTGTTCGCTGAGACGGCCGCGAAGAGCTCTGCTCACGAACGGCCGCGGCGCAGTGCGGGTGCGCCGACGGGCCGAAACGCCGGCGCGACGTCACGCCGGCGACGACGAGAACGATTCGGTGAGCTTGTCGATCGCCGAAGCGCGACTCGCATTCGAGCGTGAATCGCGAGCTCTCAGATGGCAGCATATCCGGCTCGCAACGACGTCCGAGGCGAAGGCGCACCCCTTCTCGCCACAATGCGCGCAGTTTTTTTCCGATGAACGACCATCCGATCAGCGACGTTCCAGTCTCGATCCCAGCCATCGAGGCGGACACTCAAGCCATCGGCTTCTCGATGGCTTCCGACCGTCAAACCGGCGCACTCCTTCGTACTCTCGCCGCGACGAAACCAGGGGGAAGGATCATCGAGCTCGGCACGGGGACGGGTCTTTCAACCGCGTGGATTGTCGACGGCATGGACGCGGAGGCGACACTGGACACTGTCGACAACGACGCGGCGCTCGTCGACATCGCACGCCGGCACTTGGGCGGGGATGAGCGAGTTCGGTTTCACGTCGAGTGCGGTGAGGAGTTCATCGATCGCCGCGAGCCGAAGTGCGCGGATTTCATCTTCGCGGATACGTGGCCCGGGAAGTACCACCACCTCGAACAGGCGCTCGAACTCTTGGCCCCAGGGGGGCTCTACGTCATCGACGACATGCTGCCGCAGCCTGACTGGCCCGAGGACCATCGACCGAAGGTGCCGCTTCTCATCGAGACGTTGGAATCGCGCCGGGATCTTGTGCTCACGAAGCTGAACTGGTCGACAGGGATCATCGTCGCGGTCAAAAGGCGGCGGTGATCGCGCCTCGCGGAGGAAGACGTCGAGTCGGCTCTCGTCCCTACCCAGATTCGAGCGGACGGAAGGGCGAGAGCGAACTCGGTTCGACCGGTGAATCCTTGCGCTTCCCTGCCTTCACTCGAGGCGCCACGCCCTCCGAAGAATGAACTACGCCTCCGACCGTCCATCTTCCACGGACGCGCGCAGCCTCTCGATCGCCTCGTCCCACTGAGTCGAGATTCGCGCGAGGTAGTCCTTGGCGCGCGCCACCGAGTTGGGCCGAATGGCGAAGCGGCTCTCTCTCCCGACGCGCCTACGGTTCACGATGCCGGCATCTTTCAGCACCTCGAGATGCTTGGTGACCGCCTGGCGCGTCAGAGCGAGTCCTTCGGTCAATTCGGTGATCGAATGCTGCCCGCCGTCACCGAGGCGCGAAACCAGTTCGAGGCGTGTGATGTCACCCAGAGCCGCGAAGACTTGCGCGGGGCTTCTGCCGCGCGCGCTAGCCCGCGACATGAACGGCCACGTTCTCGGCCTGCATGTCCCAACCCTCTCTGTTCATGCGCAGAATCTCTAGCCGCTTCGATTCCGGGAACTGGAGAAAACCCGATTCCATGATGGTGAGGCGAGTGCCTTGGTCCGTCGGTTCCAGTCGAAACTCGACGGTCACCTTCGCTCCGTCGTCGTACTCGCTCTCGGGATCGATTGCGCTGGGTGGCCAGGAGAAGACGAACAACTGCTCGTGCTCCATTCGCTCGGTGACGGACTCCCACTTCATGTGCTCGTGGCCCGGGTAGGTGATATGACCCGTGTTGCGCACGCCCACCTTGAAGGGACCGTCCAAGGCGACTCTGAACCACTGCCCGAACTCTTCGTGATCAGTGAGAGCACGCCACACTCGCGATACCGGCGCCTTGAGGTCGACCACCTTGACGATTCGATCTTGGTCATTCGAGGTCATGGGGAATCTCCTTCCGCTGACTATCGTATGCGGAGAATCTCCCTTACGCAACCTTTTAGTTGCGTATTGTGTGCTGCAGATAGCGCAGGGAAGACGGATGGTGACCGGCCTTGCTTTCAGTGCGTCCGTCGATGTGGGATCGGCTGAGGGAGGAGAGGTTTGTAAACCGACGAGTGTCGTACTCCAAAGCTTGCGGTCTCCTCACGAGCGACAGGGCTGTAAGCACTGGCCCTGATCTTTTCGCAATGCCGGAAACCGACCGTTTCACGCCGTCGGGCGATCGTGCTCCGCGCAATCAAGTGAGGGCGCTGTAACTCGGAGCAAGGCATCCCTCTTCCGCGTCGGGACGGTGGAAGAGGGATGCCTTGCGATGGATTAGGAGAGGGCGCTCAGATCGGCTCCGTGGTTGATGTGAAACGGCTGCCCGCCGATGACGAGCGCCGGGACTGACTTGACGCCGGCGCTTTCCGCCTCGCCCAAGCGACTCTTGTCCTCTCCCAGATGGACGATCTCGATGTCGAAGCGCTCGCCGTCGAGACCTTCGGCAATCGTCTGCTCGGCTTCGACGCAAACGGGGCAACCGGCGTGATAGAAGATGGCTTTCGTGGCCATGGATGGTCCTCCTTGTGGAAGAGATTGGGTACCTGCTCAGTCGGAGACGGGACGGCCCTCGCTGAACGCCGCCCATGTCTCTTGGGAATCTCTCTCGTCGGCCGATTCGAAATCGCCGCAGTCGAATCTCAAGTCCTCGTCGCCGATCGCAGCGTCTACAAATTGGCAGTGGTGCGCCTTCTTCGCCGCTCTGTGCGCATGCGGGCGAAAGTAGACGCACCCGACACACATTCGAGCGACTGGGACTTGCCCTTGTTCCTGAAGCGACCGGATCGTCGCGACTAGACCGACGACGAGTCCGGCTTGCTGCTCGGCGCTCAGCGATTTCGCCGCAGTGACGATCGTGGAAAGGGCGCCGGAGTCGTGGGCAGCTTCGCGTTTGCCTTTTCGAGTGAGTCGAATCGCGACGGCACGCTGGTCGTGTTCGTCGGAAGACTTCTGCACGAGGTCCTTTTCGACCAAGACTCGAACCGCCTCGCTCACGGTCCCGGGAGTGAGCCCGATCTCGCGCGCAAGGTCGCCTAAACGTAATGGACTGCCGGCGGTCGAAAGCGTTGAGAGAATCTGGGCTTGAGTCGGCGACAAACCTCTTCCGCCGGCTGCCTTCCAGGCCTCGTGCCGCAGTACCAATGAGATTTTGTGAAATCCTGCCGCCACGCGATCGGGAAGCTCTTGTCGATCGTCTCCCTTGTTCATGAAGGAGTTCCCTCCGCTTGGCATCGATCTTCGCTGGTCTGGGGGCGCCTTCGGCAAGAAGTCCGCCGATCCTTCTTTTCACTCTTTAGTTTGGACTCCAAACTAAAAGCTGTCAAGCTGAATTCTCCGAGCAGTCTAGTGTTCAGCTCAGCCTCGACACGACCCGAGCGACCGACTCCGATGCGGCGCATGATGAGAAGAAGCGCGGATGCTCTCGCATCCGCGCTCAAGGGGAAACGTTCGAAGTCGAACCGCTCGGAATTTGAGATCAGAGAGCTCCGCTCACCGCAGCCGCCATGCGGTCCAGCGCGGCCTGAATCTTTTGGAGACCCTCGACCGTTTTCCAGTCCCAGAGCAGGGAGTCCGCTTCTTCGAGGAGAGCTCCCGCCGCGTAGAGCTCCGATTCGTCGACCCCCGGGATCTCCCAGGTGGCGTAGAGGCTCGGCATCGCGACGTCGTAGAGGCAGAGCTCTGCCGCGGCGTAAACGGCGTCCTGGACACCGGCGACTTCCTCCTCGAAGCCCTGCTCGTCCTCGATCGCGATGACCTCGGCTGAGAACGCGAGCAACGCCGCGTCGAGGAAGTGGCCCGTCGCTTCCGACTCGAGGGGGATTCGCTCCGCCAAGCTTTGCGGCGATTGCGGGAGGACCAACTGACCCGCGGCTTCGTCGACGTGAGCGACCGCACCTTCCGCCGCGTAAACATCTCCGAAGCCCGAGTCCATCGCCGTCCTGATCGCACCGGTGTTCGAGTAGAGCGGCTCCATCGCTTCGAGACCGAGCTCCGCGTCCATTCGGAGCTCCGCGATGTAGAGGTCCAGCTCGAGAACTCGCGAGATCCACTCACGGTAGTGAGCGACGCTCGGCCCCTGGGTCGCGAACTGCGCCGCGTCGGTGACATCCGAAGGTTTTCCGCTGGTGAGACCGAAGACGCAATACTCGCCGTCTTCTTCCACGAGGAATCCGGTACCCGAGTCGAGCGCGTTCATCTTGGTCTCCGAGGCGAGCGGAGGGACCGTGGCGTTGTCGCCGAACGGATCGTAGCCTTGAATGTCGACATCAAAGCGCACCGTGCGGCCGTTCGCTTCCCCGTAGCCGCTCACCGCGTTCTCGCCGCGACGCATGATGCCGTAGCGCGTGTCGAGTCCCTTGTCGCTCGTGTTGTCGGAAGGATTCTCGTTGTTGCCGAAATCGAATCCGCTTCGGTGGTCGGCTCCTGCGAAACCGGCGCCGGCAAAGAAGAACTCCTGGCCCACACAGGGTTCATCCCATGCGGGTATCGCGAACTCCGAGCTCTCACCGTCGATACTGAGGATCGCGACATCACTCTCTCCGGGGAGGATCCACGCGCTCACCACCGCGTGCGTGGTCGGGTTCCCGGCCGTGTCGAACTGGGTCACCCGGATGTCTTCAACATCGATTCCGCCGTTGAGCATCCTTTCGACCACGTGGCGAGCGGTCAGAACGTGGCGCGCAGAACCGCCACACTCATCCGCGATCAAGGTCCCGGAGGCGGCGAAGCCACGCTTGAGGACCCAAAAGTCGAGGAACGTACCGACGGAGAGCTTCCCCTCGGCTTCGATGCGAACGGCCGGTGTCACTTCGTACGACTCCGGAGCCGGCTTGGTGGCCTCGTAGAACGACGCACCGTCCTGGGGAACGTCCGGGTCGATGGTGCGGGAGGCTCTCGAGACGTTGGGGCCGAAGACGACCGCGACGGCGAGGCAGCAGGACATGAGCTTCGAGTTTTTCGCGAACATGACGCTTCTCCTTCGATCGGGCTCCCGGGGGAGCGACTTCGGGTTCTCCCCAACGTTGCAAGAACGGCGAGCGAAAGCGTTTCTTGCCGCCCGGTTCTTGCGACGTTGGGGTTGTGCCAGACCACGCGGCCTGGCTGCCGCGACGGCTCCTTGCCGTCTGCCTCTGAACGCGACGTCCCGATCGATAGGCCCTACGGTTTTTTTCCGGAGGGATCGAATTTGTTTCGTGCCCCGGAGATCCCGCACTCCGCGGGAGATCCGCGCATGCCGGAAGAAGAATGCTAGGCTTCTTTGCGTCCCGGCGCCCTTTTTCTCCTCCCGGCATTCTCAGCAAGAGCCTGCGGGAGGAAATGCGGGCTAGAGCGAGCGACGGTGCCGAGGCCGCCGCGAACAGGGACTCCGCCGCGGTCGATCACGATCGCGCTGGGCGCCCCGTTGCGAGAGCACTCACTCCGACCCGGTCGATCGAAAATGCCGGTGGAGCCAGGCGCGAGCCATTCTCCAGTCCTTCTCGATCGTCTTCGGCGAGACGCCCAGCTCTGCGGCCACTTCCTCGACGGTGAGGCCTGAGTAAAAGCGCAAGCGAACCACCTGAGCGTGGCGCTCATCGAGCTGGGCGAGCTCGTTCAGCGCCTCCTCGAGCGCGAGCACGTCCGCGGGGTCGACGTCGGTCTTTCCGGCGAGCATGTCCTCATGGAGCTCGACGGCCGGTGGCTTGTCACCGCCTCGCTTGAGGCGCTTCTTCGCTCGCCCGTGGTCGAGGAGAATCCGCCGCATCTCGAGTCCGGCTACGGCAAGAAAATGCGTGCGGCCTTTCCAATCGACGCGCGACTGATCCACGAGCCGGAAGTAGGCCTCGTGCACGAGGGCGGTTGGTTGAAGCGTGTGATTCACGCGTTCTCCCCGAAGGTGGTTTGAGGCGAGCTTTTGAAGATGTGTATACGCAACTTTCACCAGATCGTCCGCCGCCTTCGCGTCTCCACCCATCGCTTTCGAAAGAGTCATCGTCGTCTTGGCGGGGTCGAGATCCGGCATCGGCAACCTCAGGAAAAACGGTAGAGCTCGGCGAACCATCGGGGCGTTCACAAGGTCCGCTCGAGGCTCTACCCACATTCTCGAGAAGCGTATCCACGAGTCAAGCGGAGTGGGAAAGCCAGAAAGCTGTAGGTGGTCGAGGCACTTTCGGCGCGTTCATATTCGGATCCGGCGCTACGGAGAGTCGAACCTCTGCCGCGGCCGAGCTGAACGCAAGCGAGCTGGTCCTCGGCTCCGAGCACCCTTCCACGAGCTGATCTGCGATCTCCCATCCGAGCCCCGCGAAGGAGCTTTCCCTGACATGCCGAGACAGAACCATCACCGACTCGCGCGGCTCGGAGCGTTGCCCGACGACCGTGCGCCGTGGCATCCTGAAAGGCAGGGCGATGGGGTCTCCTTCTTCCTTCGAGCCGCTCCCCACCGGACGACCTGTGTGACTCCTGAAGACTTTCGCCGGGTCCGAGAGATCTTCGGCAGAGCCTGCGAATTCCCGGCTTCTGAGCGCGGGCCATTCACGCGCGCCGCCGCGGCCGGAGACGAGGACATCATTCGAGAGGTCGAATCCTTGCTCGCGGCCGAGGATGAAGTCGTCGCATCGGAGCAGCAAAGGACTTCGCTCGGCCCCGCGGTCGTTCCCGGCCGCACGATGGACATCGATCTAGCCGATGCTTGGTTCAGCAGGTACTGTCCGGTCTGCAACGCCCGGTACCCGCTCACTCGAAGTGAATGTCCCGAAGACGGAGCCTCGCTCCGCGATCTCTCGATCGCCGCCTCCTGGCCGACGGACACGAAGTGGGGCCAAATCGCAGGGCTGCTCGACTCCCTGACGGTCGACCGCGTTCCCGGCGATGACGCGCAATCCTTCCGAGCGTGCTCGAACTGCGATTCGCTCGTCCCCCCGGGGCGTCTCGAGTGTCCACGCTGTCGCACTCGCCTTTCCGGCGGGCTCGGAAACGGAGCTTGGCTGGACGGCTTGCCCGGCGTCTTCGGCGGAAAGTGGCATATCTCTTCGCGCGAAGGCGGCGGAGCGTTCGGCGCTTTCTTTCTCGGCGAGCATCACATCTTGGGTATGCGGGTCGGCATCAAGGTTCTGCGGTCCGAGTTCACCGCGACCAGCGAAGGCCGAGGCATGTTCCATCAGGAGGCGATGCGTGTCAGTCGCCTCAATCACCCGAACATCGTCAAAGTGCTCGACTACGGCGAGGAGGAGTCGCGGCCGTATCTCGTCATGGAGTATCTCTCCGGCCGGCCTCTGCGGGAGTTCCTCGAAGGCGGCGTCATGGACGTGAACGACGGCGTAGAAGTGCTGCGTCAGACGTGCGTCGCCCTTTCCGCCGCCCACACCGGCGCTGCGTCCGGGGAGCCTCTCGTGCACCTCGACCTAAAACCGGAGCACATCTTCATCGAGAAGGTCGACGGACGCTGGCACGTCAAGGTGATCGACTTCGGGATCGCAGAGATCGTCTCGGCGCCGACGTCGGGCGATGACTCGTCGGCCGCGGAGAAACGGCCGCTCGCCGGGACGCTTCCCTACATGGCACCGGAGCGCTGGAAAGGTGTCGCGGACCCGCGCTGCGATATTTACGCGCTCGGAGTCATCCTCTACGAGGTCGTCGCGGGGAGCTTGCCGATCATGGCGTCGCACCCGGACGAGTTCCGACGGCTGCACGAGGAGCACGTCCCGCCTCCGCCGAGCCGCGTCGGATCGAGCCGTCGCGCGTCGCAATTGGTCGAGCTCGACGAGCTGATTCTCGAAGCTCTCGCCAAAGACCCCGGTGACCGACCATCGAGCGCCGAGGCGCTAGCCGAAGCTCTCGAGAGGTGGCAGACGCGCCCACGTCGCAGTCGCCTCACGCGCGTCCTCCGTGCGAGCGCGGTGTCGATCCTCGTGTCTCTCGCGTTGATCGCGGTCCTCTTTCTCTGGGCTCCCTGGGAGCAGCTCGTCCTCTCATCAGTCCCCGGTGTCGTCGGACCCCGAGCACTCAGAGAGATCAACGCGACCGTTTCGGGTCTCGGCTACGAGAACGGCGAAGCGATCCTCGCCATCGAGCACCCCAAATCTCTCGAGATCCCGCTCGGTCGCGTCCTCGAAGGAGAGGTGACGGCGAGTGTCGGCTGGTCGGGCCTCGAGGCCCTTGCCGTCGACGACAGCGAGCTCGAGTGCTCGGCTCGTCTTCGCGCGCGCGGACGGCTCGGCCGTACGCTCGTTTCGGAGCCGTTCGCGATCCGCCTCGACCGTCGACCACCGGCGATCGACATCGCCGCCGGTGGCAAGGTCGATGACGCGGACGAAAGCCTGCTTTGGATGCAGAGCAGCTTGCTGACGCTGAGGGCCGGCGAGCCCTTGGACCGGGAGCGCTGTGTGATCGCCTTGGACGAACGCGACCCGGTCGGTCCCGTCAGAAGCCTATCGGCTCCGGATGCGGTGAGCTTCGAAGTCTTACCCGAAACCTCGCGACTGACCGTCCGACTCGCCGATCGCGCGGAAAACGTCGCGGAACGCAGCTGGCGAGTCCGATGGGTAGTTCCCTCGCGCGTTGTCTCTGACCACGTGTTGTCGACCAATCAACGGAATTACGAGCTCGCCGTTCGGCTCGATCGACCACCGGGCAAGATCGAATTTCTCCAGATCGGAGCCGACGGGACGGAGCGCGCGGTCGAGGTAAGAGAGCGCGGGGAGACCGAGTACTTCGGTTCTCTCGAATTCACAGCCAGCTCGGCCGTTCAGGTGAAGAATCTTCGCGTCTCGACTTGGTCGCCGTTCTCCGCAAGCAAGGACGGACGACCCGAGGAGATCGCCGAGCTGGAGGTCCGATACCTTCGGCGAGCACTGAGCGTCGTACCCGCGTCCTTTCACGACGATCCGCGCTTCCCGCGTTCCTTCGAGGCGCTCGGCGAAAGTGCCCAGGTGGTCACGCCGCCTTCGCTCGACTGGCGGGTCGTCGCCAGCATCGCGGACGCGGGCCGCCAGCAGAGCCTCAAAGCCGGGATCACGCGGTCGGGCGAATTGGTCATCGACAAGGACCTCGCATCGCTCAAGGGAAGGCTCCTTCTCAACGTCGTCGCAACCGATCGCTACGGAAACGAGAGCGCGCCCTGGCTAGAAGAATACGGCATCCGCATCGCCAAACCCGCGGTGAGCGTGACGCTTCGCGGGGAAGGGAGCGATCGGCGACGTCCGCTCTTTCACGCCGACTGCCCGTGCCGACGGAGATCGGCGAGTCCGGCCAGACTCATGTTCGAGACGAAGGTGGAGTACGGCTATCCCTCCGAAATCGAGACGAAGTTCGTGATCGGAGATCTCGCCGGAGTCGACGTCTCGTCGTTCTTCGTCGACGAAGGCGACGGAGTTCGTAGCGTGCGCGAGGATCGCCTCCTGCCGCACCTCGCCGAAGGGGAGAATCTCCTCTATTTCGTAGGTACGGACAGAACCACCGGCGAGTTCGGCTTTGGACGCTGCTCGGTGTTCTACGGCGCGCCTGTCTCGGTCGCGCATTCTCCGGATGCCACTCCCGTCGCCGGCGAACGGATCGTCGTGACCACGGCGATCCAGGGCGCAGGCGAACGACCCAAGACGGTGGTCTTCAACGGTAAGTCTTCCGAGCCGCAGACGCACGGTTCGGTTCAAAACTCCCTGAGTGTCCACGCGGTCGGTGAAACTGAAGCGAACGTCGTGGTGGCCGTCGGCACGAACTGCGAGCTCGAGTTCCCCCTCCGCTATTCCCGTCCTCCGGTCGAGGGACAGCTCTACCCGATCGACTTGGGAAGTGACGTCGGTCGGATTCCGCTCGCCTTTCACGCGCGTGACGAGGCTGCAGGAAGTTTCTGGTACACGTCTCTCGATTTTGGCGTACGCCTGCGCGAGCGCTTTCGCGCGTCGGCAATGGGGCGCGCATTTCGCGAGAGTCTTAGAAGACGTGGACGCGAAGATGCTTCAGGCGCCCGAGCTCGAAATACCTCGTGGCGGGAGGCCGACGCGATCACTCGTTGGCTCACGCGAGAGCTCGCGAAAAACGGTTGGCTGCGGAAGGATCAGAGAGTCTCGCTTCCGACGCTCCAGCAGGTGACGGCAGTCCGCGGCGGCAGGGGTGTCGCCAGTGACGCGAAGAGTCCCGGGCGCGAGTGGCTGGGCAGCGCCGCTAGCGACCGGGTCCCTGGATTCGATGCGACCTTCGCGAAGACGTCGCCGGAAGGCGTCGTCCGGCTCGGTGCCAGCGCCGACGCGAACCGAGCGCCGTTTCGAGTCATCGTTTCGGCGTTCAAGGAAAGCGATGCCGCGATCCCGCGGCGGGCGATTCGATCGCGTCCAAGGAGGGAGCAGTGAAGACGGTGACGCACAGATCCGGATCGGGGCGACTTCGTGTGTGGATGCGCCTTTCTTCGTTCGTCGCGGTGTCCGCTCTCGTCTCGGCCTGTGCCAGCAGTCCGCTAGAGACGCCGGAGATGCGAACTCTCGCGACCGAGAGCCCGTTTCCGCGTTCCGTGTCGATCGCAATCGACTGTGCTGATTCCACCTGCTTCGGTGAGGCTTCGGAATGGTCGACCGACCTCATCCGCGCCTTCCGCGAGCTCAACGTTTGCTCCGCAGTTTGGGACGAAGCGGAGCGCGGGGCGGGAGATGCGGACATGCATGTGAGCGTTCGCTTGGAGCGTCTGCTCGCCGACGACCCCCGAGTCGGCCAGCCGGAAGTCGATACGCAAGGGATGTTCGTCGGCGTCGTCTCGTGGATGTTCGTCCCGTTGCTGCCCCTTTGGATCGCCGACGTGCGCATCGATCCCGGCCTCCAGATCGGGCTCGAGTGGTCGCTGCACCCGAGCGGGCGCGCGCGAGGTCGTCGGGGAGGGGCGACACTCGAGGCGGATTCGATCGAGACGTCGCTTCGGGAGCGCCGTCCGTGGATGGCTTGGTCGACCCTCGGCGCCGTTTTCGCGCCGCCGCTCGTTTTCAGAGAGATCGACGAAGCCCACCTGCAGCATTCTTTGGCCGAGCGCGTCCGCGCTCAGGTTGCGGCCAAGATTGCCGGCGCCATCAAGCGCGAGACCCTCGTCGAACGCGAGTTGCTTTCCGGTCTCGAAGTCACCGGAGCCGCCTCGAGCCTGACCCTTCAGTATCGATCGACGCCGGATCTCGGACGATTGTATGTCTGGCTCGATGAGAGCGACGAAAAGGGAATCGCCATCGACGTCGCGTTCTCAGACGATCCGACCGTCGAGCGACACGTGGCGCTTCGCGATCACTTGCCGCGTCCCGCACGATCCGGCGAGCTTCTCCGTCTGGAGGCATTGCGCCGAGACGGCGCCGTATTTCGGTACTCGCTTCGTACTGGTGGTGACGAACTCTCGAGCGATCGGACCTCGTCGAGGAAGGAGGAATGATGGCCGCGAAGATCGTCGCGAGAGCGCGATTCCTCTTCGCGAGGACGATCGCGGCACTCGCGTGTTCGGCAGGTCTCGCGGTCCTCTGGGGTTGCGCTCCGGGAGCAGCCGTCGTGGGGCTTCTCGTTGCGGACGTCGCGGATGGCGGCGGTGGAAGCGCGGCGGACCGGCCGGCGACCGTCGTGCTCCTTGGCGCCCCCGCTGGTGAGAACCCCGAGCAGATCGAGGTCCGCTTCCAGATCGACAACGACGACGGAGAAGTCGACGTCCGACTCGAGTACGAAGTCATCACGCCACTCGGCGGAGACTTGGCAACTGGGACGACGCACACCGCGACATCGTATCCGGGTTTCGAGCTACCTCGGTCGATCCCTCCCGGAGTCCCGGTCACGTTTCTTTGGGACGCCGCTGCGGATCTCGGCGAAAGCTCCGCGTTCGTCGTCCTTCGTGCGATCGTCCGCGAAGAAGGAGTCGCTGGCGAGAGAACTCTGCCTCTCGGCGGAGAGTTTCGCGCGGGGAACACGGGGCCGCGCCTCTCGGAAATCCACGCGTCGAACGAACGACAGGAGCTGGTTTTGCGCTTCTCGATCGTCGACGCGGAAAGCGATCTGATCATCGCCGGAGGCGAGCCCGAGGAGGACCTCATAGTGGTCACGGCGTCGATCGACGGAGACCCGCCCGTCGAGATTCCTTCCAGCGTGATCCCACGGACGGTTTTCGCTTCGGCCCCGCAGACTCCTTCCGAGCAGAGCTTTCGCGTGGACCTACGCGACGAGAGGATTCCCCCGGCGCTGAGTCGCGCGGGGACGTTCGGGTTCGTCGGCGAGATGACCGTGACTCTTTCCATCCGCGACTTTCCGAGCGAGCCGTTCTCGCCTGAGAAGAGCGCAAGCTTCGATTTCGACAATAACGACGCGCCCTTCGTCGAGTTTCTTCCGCCCGAACCAGGGGACCTGGAGAGCGGCGTCGTTCCGATCCGCTACCGCGTCTTCAACGAGGACGAGGAGGCCGGTCCGGTGTCTCTCCGCGTGCAAGTGGATCTCGGGAGCGGTCCGGAGCCGGCCATAGAGTTCCCGCTGCCACAGTCCGATGGGACGCTGCTCTGCGCCGAACCCGGAAGAGAAGACTGCGCGCTCCAGCCCTCGCAAGCGGGGATCGCTGACGGACCCTTTCGCACCTTCTTTTGGAACGCGCTCTCCCACCAAGGCGTTGGGAGGAGCTTCCTCGTATCGATCGAGGCTGAAGATGCCGAACGCGGAGCCGCGACGGAGCGGTTGTTTTCGGGCCTCGATGTAACGCGTTTCCTCCGGACCGATGTTGCGCTCGTCGGCGACAAGCCGGAGGCGATCGCAGTCGGTGATTTCGACGGAGACGGTGTACTCGATCTCGCGCTTGCCAACGCGCTCTCCGATTCGGTCACCTATCTGCGGGGAGGACGCGACGGTTTTGCCGAGTCGCGGAGACGGGAGATCGACGTCGGCGATCGCGCGGTGGCTCTGCAAACCGGCGACTTCGACGGTGACCGCGTTCTCGACCTGGTGGTGGCGAACGAACGCTCGGGCACTGTCACCTACCTGCGCGGCGGCGCCGGTGGACTGACGGAGTCGGAGAGCCACGTCGTCTCCGTGGGAGAATTCCCCGTCGCGCTAGCGGCCGGCGATTTCAACGGCGACGATCAACTCGACATCGCCGTGGCAAATCAGCGCTCGGGGAACGTTACCTGTCTACTCGGTGGTCCAGGCGGACTGACAGACGAGAGAAGGAGCGACACGCCGGTGGGGGACGCTCCCGCCGCTTTGGAGTCGGGGGACTTCGATGGCGACGGCGTGCTCGACCTCGCCGTCGCGAACGAGGTTTCAGCGACGGTAACGTACCTGCGCGGCAGGGAGGACGGCCTCGCGCGCCACGCCACCGAGATCTCGGTCGGCGACGTCCCGGCCGCTCTCGAGTCGGGGGACTTCAACGGCGATGGTGCGCTCGATCTTGCCGTCGCGAATTCCGGCTCAGCCGCGGTCACGTACCTTTCCGGCGGGCCGGACGGGCTTACGGACGCGGGCGCCAGAGAGATCCCGGTCGGAGAATATCCCGTCGCTTTGGCGCCGGGTGACTTCGACGGCGACGGGGTGTCCGATCTCGCCGTCGCGAATTCCGGCTCCGGGACGATCACGTATCTGCGCGGCGGCCCCGAGGGCTTGACGGAATTGAGCCGAATCGACGTCGCAGTCGGTGACCATCCCGTCGCTCTCGATGCGGGGGACTTGGACGGTGACGGTGCGCTCGATCTCGTTGTCGCGAACGCCGGGTTCTTCGGAACGGGCGGGCCGGTCACCTACCT
This sequence comes from Planctomycetota bacterium, assembly GCA_965223845.1. GTDB lineage: Bacteria > Planctomycetota > UBA8108 > UBA8108 > SXIK01 > CBDCXR01. The sequence continues at coordinate 1,927,064 of CBDCXR010000004.1, forward strand.
GCGCGGCGGCCGCGGAGGGCTCAACAGCGAGAGACAACTCGAGATCGGCGTCGGCGATCTTCCCTTCGCCGTCCGGACGGGAGATTTCGACGCGGACGGCGCTCTCGACCTCGTGGTGGCGAGCGATCGCTCCGTCACCCACGTGCGCGGTCGTCCAGGGGGACTCGTCGAGGAAAGACGAGTGAACATTTCCGTCGGAGCCACGCCGGTCACTCTGGAGAAGGGGGATTTCGACGGCGACGGCGCGCTCGATCTAGCCGTCGCCAACCGTGACTCCGACACCGTCACCTACCTGCGCGGCGGCGCCGGAGGCTTGACGGCCGAGAGACGCACGGAGATCCGAGTCGGCGACCGTCCATTCGATCTCGAAGCCGGCGACTTCGATGGCGACGGCGCCCTCGACCTCGCCGTGATCGACAGTCGCTCCGATACGCTCGTTTACCTTCGCGGCGGACCCGAGGGACTCAGTCGAGGAGAAGAAGAGCAGAACGTGGTCGGCGTGCAGAATCTGTCGGTCACCATGCGCGCCGGCCGCTTCGATGCGGACGAAATTCTCGATCTCGCCATCGTGAGCACCTTGCCGAGCGTGCTCACCGTGATTCCCGGCGGTGCGGACTTTCCGCAGCGAGAGCAGACGATGATCGCGCTCGCCGGACTGGGCTCGTGCGAGCTCGAACCGGGGGACTTCGACGGCGATGGTTCGCTCGACCTCGCGATCGCAAACCGCGACTCCGGCACGGTGACGCTCGTGCGCCGTGGAGATGGCGGCTTCTCGGACGCAATTCTCCAGGAGATGCCGGTAGGGAGGGGGCCTTGCGCGCTCGAAGCCGGCGACTTTGACTCGGACGGACTCTTAGACATTGCGGTCGCGAACGCCGAGTCGAGCACGGTTTCGATTCTGCGCGGCGGAGTCGACGGGTTTTCGGTGGCCGCGACCTTGTCGGTCGGCTCATCGCCGGTCGCGCTAGCGTCGGGAGACTACGACGGCGACGGTTCCCTCGATCTCGCCGTTGCGAACGAGGCATCTAGTAGCGTCACCTTCCTCTGGAGCCGCAAGGCTTCGATCGGGGACAGGACGCGGGGAGACGTATCCGTCGGCGATCTCCCGGTCGCCCTCGAATCGGGAGACTTCGACGGCGACGGTCGTCTCGATCTCGTCGTTTTGAATCGAGGCTCCGATTCGGTCACCTACCTGCGTGGAGGTCCCGGTGGTCCGACGGACGAAAGAAGATCGGAAATGGCGGTAGGTCTCGATCCGCTCGTGCTCGAGGCGGGGGACTTCGATGGCGACGGTGCTCTCGACCTCGCTGTCGCGAACGAATTTTCGAACACGGTCACGCAGCTTCGCTCCCGCTATCTGATCCGCCACGCGAGCTGTCTCGTGTGGCCCGAGGATGCGAACGCGGAACCGGGAGACCTCGCGTCGCCCGCTCTCTGTGAGCTGCTCGACACGGGCACTTTTCCGCGGTACCGACTCGAGCTCCCGAGCGCCGCGTTCTCCGCTTCGGGATCTCGCCGCGATTCGCTTCGTCAGCCCACCCCAGTCGTCGTCGTGCCGACCACGGTTTTCCCCTTTCCGTCCGAGATTCTCAAGGACACGTTTCGCCGCAACGAGTTTCTGGCCATAGTCGCCGATCCGGTCGCGATCCTTCGCGAATCTCTCGAGATCCAGGGTGAGGCGGTGCTCACTCTCCGCCTTCGCGATCGGGATCTCGACCTCTTCGAGGAAGTCCGTGCCAGCCCCGACAGGCTACGCGTCTTCTGGCGACGAGGCGAGGACGGAGAGGTGGAGGAGCTCGGAGAAGTCCCCGAGCTCGTGAGCTTTCGCGATGGCTCTACGGGGCACGACGCCGTCGCCTTTCGGGTGACTCGCTTCGGCCGGTACTTGGTCGCGTTCGAGCGCGAGCGGACGGGGGAGTGATGCGACGAGGATATTCTTCGAATTCTACGGTCGAGCGCGCGCACGATGAGTCGACGCGAAAGGAAAGTCGCATGACTTCACGCACCGTTCGACAGTGTGGACTCGCCGCCATGCTCTTCCTCGGGTTCGGAGCGGCCGCTCACGGACACGAGGGAACCTGGGGGGAGGTTCGCCCGTTGACTTCGATCGACGGAGGCGACACTCACGAGCTCCAGTCACCCGTGTCTGCGAACGGGAAGGAGATCTTCTTCGCCTCATTTCGTCCCGGGACGGCGAAGTGGGACATCTTCGTCGCGAGGCGAACCGATCCGGCGCAGCCGTTCGACGACCTCGAAAACCTCAGTACGCTGAACAGCGACGAGAGTGAGTACCCGTCCTTCTTGACGGCGGATGGTCTCGAGCTCTACCTGTTTTCGAATCGCGATTCTTCCGTCGCCAACGCGCACGATATCTTCGTGGCGAGACGTGAGTCCGTCGAAGCGCCCTTTGAGCCTCCCGAGCCGATCCGAGAGCTCAACACCATCTATCACGAAGGCACGGCGACGTTGACCGCGAACGGCAAGGAGATGGCCTTCATCTCGAATCGTCCCGGAGGTGCCGGGAATCGCGATCTCTGGCTGGCTCGGCGAGACGAGATCGGAGCTCCCTGGGAGGTCGTCCGAAACATCCGCGAGCTCAACACGCCGGACCGGGATCGATCCCCCTCGCTTTCGGCGGACGGTTTGACGCTCTTTTTCGACCGTTGGCCGACCGCTGGCGCGGCGGCTGAGCTCTGGTGCGCGACACGCGATCCCGTGACCGGTTTCTTCCGGGACCCGCGGAGGATCACGAGCGCCGCGGTGAATTCAGCCGGCTGGAACGGTGTACCCGTGATCTCTGCGTCATGGCCAGCGGACGGCTCGGAGCTCTATTGGTCGCGCTGCGAGGGACCCTGCGAAATCTATGTCGCGACTTGGCGTGCGGGGGCGTCGTTTCTCCGCGGCGAGTGCAATGACGACGCTCGGGTCAACATCTCCGACAGCATCTTCGCGCTCGAGTTCCTCTTCGACGAACGGGCGGAAGAGCCGGACTGCGTCGCTGCGTGCGACGCTAACGACGACGGCGAGTGGAACATCTCCGATGCCGTCTACCTCCTCCAGCATCTCTTTGCGGGAGGACCGGAGCCACCGCCGCCCTTTCCGGACTGCGGATCGGACCTGGATCCGGACTCGGATCCGGATTCAAGTCTCCGTTGCGCGAGGGAGAGTTGCGAGTGACCCGGGCGGGTTACGCCTTTCTTCGACTTCCGGCCGCGCGGCACCGGGCCTTCTCCGGCCGCGCTCGAGCGTCCTGACCATTCGCGTGCGCGTCTCCGCCTCGAAATCAGGCGGCCGGATCTCGATTCGGAGGACTCTGGGAGTCCTGAGCGCCGGATCTAGGGGATCGTGCAGGAGCTCCCGTTCTGGACCGAACCCGCTGGCGCGAGGCTGTCCGCTGGCCGTTTCGCAGCTGCGCCGTGAGCCGCCGGAAAAAGAAAAGAGAAAAGGAGTAGGGGATGGGGCCCAGGCCGTCGCGTAGAGGGTGACGCCGGAAGTCAGGAAGGCGTCGCCAGAACTCTCCCGGCGGGGAGGGGCACACCACCACCACACTCCTAACCTCGGAGGCTCGTCATGAACCGCATGAAGATCTACAAACTGACCCTCGCTGCCCTTCTCGGCACGTCGTGCTTCGTCGTCGTCGAGGCCGACGACGACGAGTCGTACTGGGAGCCTAGCGTCCAGAGCGGTGATACGGACGGCAACGGCAAGATCAACCTGACCGACGTCGTTTTTCTGGCCAATCACCTCTTTGCCGGGGGACCGGCGCCGGCGATTCCGACTTGCGCCGACCCTTTGATCCCTAGCAGCGGCTCCAGCGGCGATGTCGACGGCAGCGGGACGCTCAACATCACCGACGTCGTTCACCTCGCCGAGTACCTCTTCAGCGGCGGAAGGGAACCGGTCGAGATCTTCTGCCTCGACGACTCGTGGTGGGACGACGACTGGTGGTGGGGCGACGACTGGTGGTGGGACTGTTGTTGAACTCCGTCTTTTTCACCGGCCGCACGCGAGCGATCGGTCGTCCCCGATCGATCCCGCTGAGCGCCCGGTGAAGCGCCGTCACCGCTCTCGGCGGTCGGCGCCGGTCGATACGAAATCGACTGGCGCCGACCGAACTTCGTTTGGTGGGTGGGGCTCCGGTCGATATCCCGAATCTCGGGAATTCTCAAAAACGGCTGGTACATCCTCCCGCGCCGTCTACTGAGACTCCGACGGCATACATAGAAAGAACCTCCGTTTTCGGCCGACAGGGTCGGCCGGTGACCGGGTTCGCTTCGAAGGGCCGTGTGGAACGGTTCGACGTTTGTCGACGGGAATACCGTTCGTAGGCCCGCCGGACCTCGGGCTTCGGCTTCGTCAGCATCCGGAGATTTGGAATGAAGTCCACCCGGAAAGGCAAACGGATCGCTCTTGCCGCGGGACTCATCGTCGCCTTGCTCGCTGCGTCGATCGGGTTCATCTTCCGCGCTGAGATTCGCACCTGGTACGTGCTCTTCCCGCACTTCGAGAGCCTGGGCAGGAACGCACAGGGTCTGGCCGAGTACCGGCATCGGAAGTCCGACATTGTGATGGTCAGCCTGCCGGGAGGTCGGTTTGTGATGGGGGCCCACGAGGAGGATAAGTTTCAGCGCGAGGAAAACGAGACGCCGCTCCACGAGGTCACCCTGAGTCCGTTCATAATCGCGAAGTTCGAGGTGACACAGGAGCAGTGGTCGGCGGTGATGGGAACTAGCCCGTCGAAGTTAAAGGGGGACAAACTGCCGGTGGAACAAGTCTCGTGGAACGACTGCAAAGCGTTTTGCGAGAAAGTGGGATTGGCTCTGCCCACCGAAGCAGAGTGGGAGTATGCGTGCCGCGCCGGGACGACGACGAGCTACTCGACTGGCGATTCGAAGAAAGATCTTTCCCGCGTCGGCTGGCACGCCGCGAACAGCGGCGACCGCCCGCACACCGTCGGCGAGAAACCGGCGAACCCCTGGGGACTACACGACATGCACGGTAACAGCGGGGAATGGTGCGAAGATCTCTGGGACAAGGACTTCTACGGGAAACCGGAGGCCAGCGGCAAAGACCCTCTCTGCCGTAGGGGTTATGGGCATCGGGTCATTCGCGGCGGTACGTGGGGCTCCGATGGCTTCTACTCCCGCTCGGCGTACCGCTTCAAGCTCGCGCCGACGGAACAGTCCAGTTCGATCTCGTTCCGTCCCGTCTGGCGTCATCCAGAGTAGGAGCGATCGCTGACGATGGATTGGGATTGCTGGAAATGTTCGCGAAATCGAGTTCTTTTTGGGGACTTCATCGGAAGCCGACTTCGGAAATGGAGCCACCGGGGCTAGTTCGAGTGCCTGACCAGACGGGATGAAGTCAACGGCGGGCGCCGAGGACGGGGCTTCTCGCGAGTGCGGACTCTTTACAAAACGCGCAAAGCGAAAAGAACACTTGGCTCTGGTGTGGCCAGGAATTCAGGCCTTGAAGAGAGCTCGAATGAACGGCGGAATCCGAATCGCTTCATTGCTTGTGCTGATCGGTCTGGCTCTCATCGGGTGCGCCACAATCGGCGAAGAGACCAAGCGAGCGGCGCGTGAGGCGGTCCTTGCGGTGCGTCCCGACGTTGACTTGGCGGAGGTCGACATCGGCGTGCTCAGCTTTTGGAACGACCCTCGTCACGCGCTGTCCCGGCTCGACACCGACCTCGCGCGTCACCGGCGAGAGATCTACGAGGAGGCCATCGGCGTCCTCGCCCGCGCCAAGCTTCTGGATGATGCCGACCTTGCGAAACTCGATGAGTACTTTGTCGAGATCGACGTCGTCGGGCACTCCGGCTTGACGATAATGGCGTTGGGATCGATCTATCTTCACCCGGACCGCGCCGACGACGTTTCAACACTGGGTCACGAGCTCGCCCATGTGGCCACGCATAGAAAGGGCTACAGTGACAACCGGAACGAGCGATACTTCTTACGCCCTGGCGGTAATCCCGATCCACGTTTCTTCGACCTGGACGCGTTCCTTGCCGACAAGATCCTCTGCGAGTCGGACGCCGAGATCACCGAACGGATTGCAATGGCCTACCGCAAGGGCCACGACGCGGCGGTAGATGCGTTCTGGAGACAGACGTTTCCAGCGGACCCGCCGGACGTCACGGGCCCTGCGGAGGTCGTGTACTCCGAAGGAACTCGCGTGCTGAAGGCAGGAGAGACGATGCACCTCCCTCGCAATCTGTTGGGTTCGTTCCAGACGATCGCCTACCATGGCTCCCTCGCTCTAGTCCAGGCGAGACACCGCGACGGCGAACCGCTCGAGCAGACTCTCGCCCGCACGTGGTCGGACTATTCCTACCAAACGAAGGAGGTCCTCTTCCCTCGCCAGGAGACGTCGCGGAGCCGCTTGGCCCCGGTGGCACGCCATCTCGCCGGTGAGGCGACGGGCGCGCTGCGCGCCGGAGCGTTCCTCGTCTGGGAGTTGCTGAAGAACCGAAGCGGCCTCGAGCGCGACGAGGCGACTGCGCTTACATCGAAGCTCGAGGACGACCTGATCGTGCGCACTAGAAAGACCGACTTCTGCTGGGTCACGGTCTGGGCTGACGAGGACGCTGCGAGGCAGTTCGCAGAGCTGTACCGTGAGATTCTCGGCGAAGGTAGCGTCGTCGCCGACAGCCGCCGGACGGTCGCCACGGTCGGTGATGCGGTGTACGAACGAAACTTGTTCGAAGACTGACGTCGGCAGCAACTCTTTCCGCAAGGCGTCGTCTGCGAAAAGGTCCCTCCGCCACAAGACCGTCTGCCTTCGGGACGGGGTACGACCAGTCCCGAACAATCAGAGACAGAGAGCGAGAAAACGGCCGAAACCGGACCGAAGCACGCGCGTCCAGCGCCGCCCCGGTTCCGAACTCCGCATCCGTCCCGCAGCGCGCGAATCCCCCAAGCCCTCCCCAGAGCTCTCGACCCACCCCCTCCGCCGAGTGGGTCGCAAGCACCCGACCCGGCGGACGGAAAGGAGAAGCTCAGCGTTGGCGCGCAGCAAGAGGGGCCAGTGGTACCGAAAGTTCCATGAGGCCCAAAGACGGCTACGGCGCACTTTCGTCTGGCGGCACCGGGCGCCGAGTGGTTCGTCCGGAGACGTCCTCGACTTCTTCGTATAGTGGTGGTTCTGAGCCTACGGGCGAGCTTCGTTGCAGAACGAACACGACCTTAGCTGCCTCTTCGCTGGAACCCTTTGCCCTCGCGTCTGAAGACTCGTTCAGAGAAATCCGTAGAATGTCGCCATCGAGAGCGTAGACACCCTGCAAGTGTGAGTTCGGTGCGACAAAGTCAATCCACTGCGATCTGTGTTTGTCGGTATGGTACGCGAATTCCATGAGAACCGTTCCCGTTCCTCCCGTGAGAAAGACCTTCTCTTTCCTGAAGACCACCCCGGTGATTTCCTCCTGGCTGGGCCGTCCTCGCTCCTTGACGGAAATGACCTTCCATTCGCCATGAAGGTCTTTGACGTCTGTCTTGTCGCGAAGGACGAGCAGAAGCACCAACAGTAGCAGGACAACGACCCCACCCAGTACGACGGCGCACGTTCTTGGTTTCAATCGTTCCATTGCTGAGCCCTGTTCCTTCGGTTTCCTGGCGCTTGACTCTGCCCCATGAAATGTCGTCTGGAACGGTCAGTTGAACTTTCTGACTTTCGTGCGTGAATGGGAAGGTTTCGACGAGGTCGTGGGCTCGCGTAAGGGGTTGCGAGCCCACGAGTCCTTCACCGAGCAACGAATTTGGGAAAGTTGCCGCCCCGACCGGAACCAGAAGGCGCCCCATGACACCTTCGGTACCACTGGGCCGAGAGGAACCGCAGACTTCGCGTTCGAAGCAAATCGTCACTTGTTCTGACGAACGGCCCAACAATCGGCGCGAACGCGCCTTCACTCTTTCCCGCCAAGAAGTCCGCGCAGCATTCCGAGCACTTCCGTGCGCACCTCGGGGGAGAGGGCCGGCCACCGCCGGTAGAGCTTCGTGACGAGCTGGTCGAGCTCGTCAGTGGGGCCCACGAGGATTCGCTTCCGGCTCGGTCCGCTCTCGCGCCGAAAGCGTCCGCCCTCGTTCCACTCGGAACAGAGGGGTTGCTCCCGTCCCGCGCCGAGCGTCTCCGGCGCGGTGACACCCGGATTCCTGTTCGTTCCGGAACAGCCAACCGCCGAGTCGCAAGTGACTACGTAGGAGAGGGGTTGTGTTGGTGAAGCAGTCGCGACCCGATCCGAAATCGTCTCTGGGCCTAACCCGTTCATGGCGCCCTAGTTAGCCCTCCTGCCGCCCATCGGCGGCACCTATGAATTCCCTTCGGGTGGAAGCCAGCGCAACCCCATGCTAAAATTGGCATGATGGACGAACACGCCAAACCTCTCTTCTGGTCGGATCGACTCTCGGCGACCTGCGCGAGTTCCCCGAGGACGTTCGAAACACGTTCGGATACGCCCTCTATCTCGCGCAGCGAGGAGACAAGCATCCGGACGCTTAGGGGATTCTCCGGTGCCGGCGTTTTGGAGGTTGTCGAGGACTACCAAGGCGACACGTATCGCGCGATCTATACCGTCCGATTCCGCGGGAGAGTCTACGCGCTTCACGCTTTTCAAAAGAAATCGAAACGAGGAATCAAGACCCCGAAACAAGACATCGATCGCGTCAAGGAACGACTGCGGTGGGCCGCCGAGCTCCACCAGGCGTGGATGAAAGAACAGGAGGGACGTGATGACTGACAAGCGAATCAGCGAAAGCAGCGGCAACGTATTCGAAGATCTCGAACTCACCGAGCCGGGGACGGCACTAGTCAAAGCTGAGCTAGCACGGCGTATCAGCGGCCTCCTTGAGGAGCGTGGCCTCAATCAGTCCGAAGCCGCCGAGATCCTCGGCATCGATCAGCCGAAGGTTTCTACACTCGTTCGCGGAAAACTCGCCGGCTTCTCTACCGACCGACTACTCAAGTTCCTCGTCGCGCTCGACTGCGACGTCGAAATCGCGGTTCGTCCGTCCACCCACGACACCTGCGGTATCCGGGTACTCGCAGAGAACGGCTGACAAGCCTCACCTCCGAGGTTTCATGCAAACGTTTCCGCTCTCGTCCCTCGTTCATTTCGTGACACGGTACAGGCAACGATCCACTAGCGAGGCAGACCGACAAAACGATGCGAGGACTGGCAGGCTCGGCTTCTTGGTCTCGCGGGTTTGACTCGATCTGGTTTGGCGACCGAACTTCATGAGAAAAACTCGTGACGCCTTGCGCAAAGTGGTGGATCTTCGCTTTCCGGAGTTCGGAGAGTGCGACGAATTGTCAGACGTTGTCGCAAATCTGGCGGAAGTCGATGCGCATGTCGGTCTCTACACTCGTTCGCGGAAAGCTCGCCGGCTTCTCTACTGACCGACTACTCAAGTTCCTCGTCGCGCTCGACTGCGACGTCGAGATCGCGGTTCGTCCGTCCAACCGCGACACGAGCGGCATCCTCGAGGCGAGTTCCGTGAGGTAAGAGGGTGGATTAGCGCTCGGCGCGGATCTATCCTCTTACGTCTCTTTCAACGACTGGTGATTCGCTTCTGTTGAGACCCTGTTTCGAATAGGTCACCGCATGCACCTCCTCCTCCGTTTCGCTGTGTTTGTCGTCCTCGGCGTGATCCTTACACCATGGTCGAACGCGACTCCTTCGGCCGAGACTGAGCTGACCGCCGCGGCGAAGTCTACTGCGAGCAGCAAACGTCCCAACATCGTCTTCTTCTTCAGTGACGACCTCACGACGCAGGCGATCTCGGCGTACCGGTACGGCATGGAGTTGCCGCCGACGCCGAACATCGATCGGTTGGCCGAGCAGGGCATGCTGTTTGAGAACAGCTTCTGCGGCAACAGTATCTGCACGCCGTCGCGCGGAACGGTCATGACCGGACTGCATAGCCACAAGAACGGCATCGTGCACCTCGGCGGCGCGCTCGATCCGAATCGTCCTTCGTGGCCCAAAGCGCTCAAGAGAAGCGGATATACGACAGCCGTGTTCGGCAAGTGGCACATGAAGACCAAGCCCAGCGGATTCGACGCTTGGGAGGTCTTTAGCGGCCAAGGCAACTACTACAATCCCGACCTCTACGGACCCGACGGCCAGCGCCGCATCCAAGGTCACTCGACGGACGTGGTGACCGATCTCGCTCTCGAATGGCTCGACAAGCGCGACAAGTCGAAGCCGTTCGCGCTTATGGTTCAGCACAAGGCTCCGCACCGCAATTGGAAGCCGAGCCCGACAGAGCTGGAACGCTTCAAGGGCACGGTGTTTCCCGAACCGCCGACACTGTTCGACGAGTACGAAGGCCGGGCGGCAGCCGCGAACCACAAGATGGGCATCGCCGATCACATGCGTCTGGCGGCCGATTTGATGGTGTTCAAGGACGAGGCGGACGCACAGAACGTGCTCGGTCGCCTGACTCCCGATCAGCGTGCCGCCTACGTCGCGGCATTCGCCGAAGAGAACAAGAAGTACCTAGAGAATCCTCCGACCGGAAAAGAGCGCGTGCGGTGGAACTATCAGCGCTACATGCGGATCTATCTGAGCTGCGTCGCCGGTGTCGACCGCAACGTCGGACGTGTGCTCGACCGCATCGATGGACTCGGCCTGACCGGCGATACCATCGTCGTCTACTGTGCCGACCAAGGATTCTATCTCGGCGAGCACGGCTGGTACGACAAGCGCTGGGCGTACGAAGAGTCGATGCGCATGCCATTCATCGTCCGCTGGCCGGGCAAGGTCAAAGCTGGCAGCCGCGCAACGGCCATGATCCAGAACATCGACTACGCACCGACGTTTCTCGAAGCAGCAGGCGTGAAAGCTGACTGGGAGATGCACGGTATCAGCCTGATGCCGATTCTCACTTCGGGCGGTGCCACCCCGCCGAACTGGCGCGACACGCTCTACTATCGCTACATCGACCGCGGACACGGAGTCGCGCGCCACAGCGCGATCCGCACGAGTGAATTCAAGCTGCTCTACTTCGATGCGCCGCGCACCGCCGCCGAAGAAGCGAGCCGCTGGGAACTCTTCGACCTGACGAAAGACCCTCAGGAGATGGTCAACCTCGCCGGTGACCCCAAGTTCGCGGACAAGCTCGCGTCGATGAAGAAGCGCTACCAGAAGACAAAGACGTTCTATGACGACACCGACGAGAGCGTCTGGGGCGGCCGGGGAGAGCGGTATCGCGACGAGGACTACATCCGGCCGCCGCGGCAGAGGCGGCGGCCTTAGCGCTATCGGCAGAGGCTCGTCCGACGAGGCCGCTTCAAGCAGCGGCGACAAAGTGTGGAATTCCCTGCTGCACCGCTCGACGTCCTCTGCAGAATCCGCCGACGACTCAACCGACTCGGAGCAAAAACGTGCGCAAGACAGCTCAACTTTTCTCGTTTGCCGCTCTTCTGGCTCTGTCTGGATGCAGCATCGGGGGCGGCGTCCGCGCCGAACGCGAACTTGAGCTGCGCCGGGATCTCGGGACGTTCGAGACGTTGGAAGTGCGCACACAAAACGGTCGCGTCGAAGTCCAAGGCGACAGCGAAACAGGCGAAGTGGTGGCGAGCGTCGTCAAGCACGCGCGCGGTAAGGATCAGGAATCTGCAGATGCGCACGTCGAGCAGGTGAGTGTCGAGTGGGCGTCGAAATCCAAACACCCGGACGTTCTCCAACTCGCGGTTCAGATTCCGGAGGCCATCAAACGTTACAGCCCGGGAGCGCATGTCACCCTGCGAGTGCCGGCGAGGGTCGCACTGGTCTTACGGTCGAGCAACGGCAGTATCAAAACGTACGGCATTCTCGGCGATGTCGACCTGAGGACATCGAATGGTAAGGTCGAAGCGCGTGGAATCGAGGGTACGGTCGTCGTCAGAACGTCGAACGGTGCGGTGGAGCTCGGGAATGTCACCGGAAATCTGGTCGACGTCCAAACGTCCAACGGCAAGGTCGAGGCGTACAGCATCGGCGCGGCTAGCTCTCGCGTAAGAACCGCCAATGGCTCGATCGAGTTCGTCGCCGAACAGCTTCCGGAAGGCTCCGGCCTCGACATGAAGACGTCCAACGGGTCGGTGAGCGTCCAGCTTCCTACGATCGAGCACGGCGAAATCGCGCTTAGGACATCGAACGGCCGCGTGAAGGTCGATCTCGGCGGTGTGCGAGCCGAGGTGCAGACCAAGAAGAAGAGCCGCTACGAAGCTCGAATTGGGAGCGGTGGCCCTCCGATACGCGTCGAGACGTCGAACGGCGGGATCACGTTCGAGTCGACCGGGCTTCGTCGGGCGGTCACTTCTGAGTAACCCCAGCTCCGACGCCGCAAAGCACACCTTGGACGGGGACTGTGTCGAGTCGCACGGCACGCCTGTCGAGACGGTCTGCGAGCCCGTGTCGACTTCCACGTACAAGGGCGACATGAGCAAAGCGCTCTTGCGCGACGGAGGATCAGATGCTCTACGCCCACGTTCGGCTTGGGTCGACCGAGGGACTCGCGGCGCCTCGAGCCGTCGAACTTCTGCGTCCCCCGGTCAAGACTCCAGTTCGCGCGAGTGGCTCCACTTTCGAGCTCGGCCCTCCGATTGATCGCGTGGTCAGCGGTTGTGACCGCAACATCATCGCTCGCAGACAATCCGAGGGCGAGAGCGAGATGGACTGGAAGCAGCTCAGGCTGCGCCTGACCTCTGGCCTTTCACGCCGAATGCTTGCTTCGCGTCGGTCGCTTCGAGATCCAGTTCGCCCGGGAGCTTCTGAACCTTGAATCCGCTGGTAGTCGGGAAGGGAGCAGATGAGCGAGAGTTCGAGAGGCTCCCTCCTCCAGCGCCACCTGAGTTCGTCGCTCGGGATGAGCACGAGCCGACCGACGAGCTCAGAAGACGCTGGAGACGAAGACGACGTTCGACAGAATCCGTGCGGAAAGATACGCTACGCGCTGCGGTCAAGCGCCAGCGACGCCCGTCAACCCCGGCGACTTTGGAAGGAGGTGCGATGGCAGACCAACCAGAGTTCAAGGCAGCATTTCCCTACCAGAAAGACGTTCTCGCTCTTCCGGTCACCGACCTCGACGCCGCGTCCACATGGTACGCAGAACACTTCGGAATGGTCGAAGTCGAGCGACGTGAGGAGCCCGTACCGGCGGTACTTTTGGAGCGGGACGGCACGCGAGTCGGCTTCGCGTTGACCGGCGGGGATCCGGCTCAGGACGGCGCGGCGATTCTCGTCTCGGGCATCGAAGAAATGAAGGGCGAGCTCGAAGCGAGAGGCGTGAAGGTCGGAAACTGGCGTGTCGAAGAACGGGACGGGAAGAGACTACAGGTGTTCTTTGTCGTCGCTCCCGATGGGCTTTGCTACTACTTCCACGAGCCGATACAGGATGCGTAGGCGCTGCAATCTTGGCTCGTCGAGGTGAACCCCTGACGGAAACGCTCCTCAGCGAGTCCCCGAGGAGAGGGTGGAACGAGGCGATCATCGCCACAGAATCGCGCGATGAACCGGGACATGCTTCGTTCGTCAGTTCGCTTGTTCTGGTGAAGACTGCTCCGGTCACTCCGACGGATCATTCCTGCAGGCCAAATAGAAGAGTCAGCTCTGCACCCGTCGCTGCAGTCGCTGTTCGGAAAGCCCGAGTCGCCACCGACGATCGTCCCCTTCTATGCGAAGTTTAGCGCCGGGCGCTCCCGCCGAACCCTTTCACTAGTCGCAATTTCGCAAATCCGATCGCGAGCACCCGTCTCGGTGAGAGAGAGTCCGTTTTCGAGCAGGGTGGTGAAGCGGTCGCGACCCGGGTCGAAATCGTCTCTGATCTACGGACGATTGCTCGCCTACCGCAGCGAGCACCTCACAGTCCCGAATCCGCCGTTCTCCCGGTGAGGGACTCGGCTCAGCAGCCCGGTCTACAAACCGCGTTTGAGTTTTTTGACCAGACGGATCGACGATCACCGACGAAATCGAGGCAAAGTTCGAACGACTGAGATCGCGTGCTCGAACTCGATCATCGAGTCGCAGCTCCGCTCTACTTCGCCGGAAGGACCTCCGAGCGCGACACCTTTTTCCCGAAGTGGTTTCGAAGCAAGATCACGAACTGCTCGGCGGTCACGACTCGCGTCTTAGGAGGGAGGAGGTCGATGCAGCGCTTAACCGCTTCCATCGGTCCGCCGATGGACTTGAACGACCACGCGTGCACATTGATCAGTGCATAGCTCGCGGAGTCGTTCGTCGGATCGGCCGGAAGCTCTCCGATGGCTCGAGCTACGCCCTCGGGACTCTTCTCCGGCTTCGGCTCCCAAAGAAGGTAGCGGTACGAGACGCAAGGCTTCCCGCGGTGCCAGAGGATCCGGCCCTTCTCCGAGTCGTAGATCCAGCCTTTGTAGATCGCGCCGAGCACCTCACGCTGTTCGAGCAGCTCGAGGCTCTCCTGCATCGTGCCGCGCGAATTGAGAACAGTGACGACAGAGAGCCGTGACTTCTTCATCAGCTTCGCGGTACGCTTCGCGAACGCCGAACGGTCGGGCAGGTAGTGGGGAAACGAGTAACCCGCACCGCTGGGACCCGTGATGAAATCGTCGAGGTTCGCACCCGTCGATGCTGTCCGGTAGAAATGCCGAAGAGCGCGCGGTGCGACTTCCGAGAGGATCGGAGCCATCTCCCACGTCATCGGAAACGTACCGCGGTGAGGGCTCGCCCAGAAGCCGCGGGCTTTGACGAAGCCGCCTCCCATCCACTGGATGTTGTCACCGTCGCTCATGACGAACGCGACGATTCGTTCTCCCTTCTCGGCCGGCTCCGGGTAGCGACGCGGGCGCCGTGGAATCGCGACCGTGAGCCTGGACAGCGTGGAGAGGTTGTGTGACCAGTCCGCAGGCAGGACCGTTCCACCGCTCTGGCTCACCGAGCGGACGAAGTCGTGCTCGCCCTCCCAACCGAAGACGTTGGGCGCTCGTCCGATCTTCCGGAGGATGCGGATTCGCTCCCGATCGCCGACGCCGTAGAAGCAGAACGCGTTTTGATGGACCGCCCAGTCGCGAAGGTGGGCGTGCTTGGACTCGTCCTGCACGACGACGACCTTGGAGGAGAACAGTTGGGAGTGCTTCGCGAACGCCCGGACCTCGTCGATGCCGCGCACGTCCAGGATCTCGCGGAGACCGGCCTGCTTGGCGCGGTCAACGATCGAGCCGTCGACGGCGACCGCCCGCCTCGGACCACACAGAGACGTGGCGACGTTGATGCTGTCCGTCTTGAGGTCGTAGACGATGTAGCCGCGGATCGAGGATCGAAACTTCTCGACGAGATCCCAGACTGAAGCGACGTCGTGAACCTTCGTACCCTCGCCGCGCATCTCCTCGAGCAGAAGGGCATTCATCCCCGAGCTGCGGATCCAGATCGCCGGCTTCTTCTTCGAGATGAGACCTTGAAGGGAGAGGGCGAGTGTCTGCTCGGCGTGAGTGAGCTTCTTCAGGTCGACGCTCCAGAGCTCGGGAGGGGTTGGATCCTTGGCTCGAGCGAGAGTCGAGCTGAGGAGGAGCAGGACAGGAAGCGACGAAGTTACGAGGACGCGGGCCTTCACGGATTTACTCTCCACTCGAAAATGCAATTGTAACGAGAGGCCCAGTCGCTTCACTTCTTGGGGTGGAACTTGAAGAACATCTCCGCTGTCCACTCACCGAGCATCCACTCCAATCCCGCTTGGGCAAGAAACTCGAAGTCGCTCGGGTGGCTCCACTTCCGAACTCGGCCCTCCGCGTGATCCGCGGTTGTGACCGCAACATCATCGCTCACAGACAAGGTGAGAGCGAGATGGACTGGACGCAGTTCCTTGCGTACGTGACTGGCTCGGTCGCTGAGGAGCTTCTCCCGCCGGGGCTCGTGACCTACTAAGTGCTGTTCTTCATGCGCGTCAGATCGCGGCGAGTGTACGTGGCCGGCGTCACGCCGCATCCGGCAGCGGAGTGGGTCGTACAGATCGCTCGAAACGTCACGATGGCGGGAGACGGATTCCTCGAAGGCGTCCGTTACCTCGTCCACGACCGAGACTCAAAGTTCTGCGCGGCGTTCGCCGAGCGATGATCGAAGCCTTGGAGACCGAGAACTGAGAACAAACAGACAGCGTAATCGTCCGACTGCCACGTCGTCCGGCGATTGATCAAGCCGATCAGACCGCGTAATCTGCCACGGGGAGCTCCACACCCGACTGCCCGCCGCCACACCTTTTCGCCTCTCGCAAGTTCCACGGCAACGTGAAGTAACGTCTTTGCGTTGCTGTGAAGAGGTATCCGAGCTGGTGCACGCACTCGACTCACCGAGGGCAAGATGAGGAATAGGATCCAACGTAGCGTCATTTTCTTGGGTGGCGTGATCGGCTTGATCGTGGTTGCCGTCGGTGTCGATGTTCTCATCAACTACGAGCGCCGAGCCGGGGCGAAGCGGACGGACAACAGCCTCGGAATGCCCCTGGTCTGGTGCCCGCCAGGGAAGTTCACCATTGGGAGCCCAGAGGACGAGGCGGGTCGCGACGAAGACGAGGATCAGGTGGAGGTGGAGCTGACGCGCGGATTCTGGCTGGGTCAGCTCGAAGTGACGCAGTCGGAGTGGGAGCGCGTGATGAACACCACGCCTTGGAAGGGCCAGAAACTCGTGAAGGAGGGACCGCGGTATCCGGCCACCTACGTTTCTTGGCAGGACGCCGTGGCGTTCTGCAAGAAACTCACCGAGCTCGACCGCGCCGCGCGAAAGTTGGGGGCGGACGAAGAGTATCGTCTGCCGACCGAGGCGGAGTGGGAGTACGCGTGTCGTGCGGGAGAGCCGACGGCGTACTTCTTCGGGAACGGCGCTGGGACGCTGGGGGAGTACGCGTGGTTCAGGACGAATGCGTACGACGCGAATGAAGAGTTCGCGCACGAGGTGGGAAGCAAGCAGGCGAACGCGTGGCATCTTCACGACGTGCACGGAAACGTCTGGGAATGGTGCGCGGACGCGTACACCGAGAATCTCCCGGGCGGCCGCGACCCTATCGGCTCCGGTTCTAACGGTTCTCCCGGCGCCCACCGGGTGCGCCGGGGCGGCAGCTGGTACGATGGCCCTCAGAACTGCCGAGCGGCGTTCCGGTTCAGGTTTGCGCCGTCGGTCCGGTTCAGCAACCTGGGATTTCGGGTCGCCCGAGTTCCGCGTAGCGGAAGTTAGTCCAGCCGCGGAGACGGAATCGTAGCCCGGCGGTGCGAAAGCGGAGCCGGCCTCCTGTACGAGGGTTCGGAAGGAGCGCAGATCTGAAGATCTGGTATCCGAGTGAGCACAAACGCAAGCGCGTTCTGTCCGAAAACACAGTCCGTGGTACAAGCTCCTGACCGGTACCGCCGGTACTGCGTTAGAGGTATTCGCCGGGTGGGAATCGCCATCGAGGCGTTCGCTCTGCCATTCGGTTGAAAACTCAGAGGGCCAGGCGAGGATCGTGTCGGGGGTAAGGATCGTGGCGACCTGGTCCAAAAGGCTACGTCCAAGGCGTCCTGTCCAAAAACTCATCGGACGTGAATTCCCGAACTGAACGAAGCTTATCGACGTAGACGATCTCGAATCTCAACCGAATCGATTAATCGGCCGACTGGTCGTCGAAATCACGCAGCAAATACCGGCGAGAGGCTCGACAGCGAGAGGAAAGAGGAGGCGGTGCGATCTACGCCGCCTGCCGGTAGTAGTACCGGAGCAGACCACCGAGCCGTTCGCGACATCGAAGTCTGCCATGTGCACGTTCGGGATCACCGTCGATCAACTTGTTGCCGATCCCCTTGTGACATCGCGCTCGGTGGTAATGATCTGCGAACGACCTGACTGCGCGTCGAAGCGACGCCTCCGTGAAGAAGATCATCCGATCGAGGCACTCGCTCTTGATCGACAAGACGAATCGCTCGGCGTAGGCGTTCAGATTCGGCGACCGCGCGGGCAAGCGTACGACGCTCACCCCAGCACCGGTAAGGAGCTCGCGAAACTCCCCGGTGTACTTCGCGTCGCGATCGAGAATCAGAACTCGCTTGTCGAGAAGAAAGCCATCGAAGGCGTCCGTGAGGCCACGGCCGACCTGGAGCATAAAGCGCGAGTCCGGAGTGGGGGAGATGCCTGCGACGTGGACTCGTCGGGTCTTCAGCTCCATGACGAACAGCACGTAGTACGAGATCAAACCCGTGGGTCGAGCGACCTCGACTGTGAAGAAGTCGGCGGCGGCGAGCACGTCCCAGTGAGCTCGCAGAAACGTGCGCCACGGCGTTCGTTTCGTTCGCTCGAACGCGGGCTCGATCCCATTCTCCTTCACGATGTTGGCGATCGTTCCTCGCGACAGCTCGTGACCAACGTGGGCGAGCGCTCCTTGGATCCTCGTGTAGCCCCACGTCGGATTCTCTCGCGCCATGCGGACAACGAGGTCCGACAGCTCGGCCTTCGTTCTTGGTCGACCGGGCCTTCTTCGGTCGGAGTAATCCCATTTCCGAGCGATCAGATTTCGATACCAGGCGAGGATCGTGTCTGGCGTAACGATCGTCGCGACCTCGTCCAGAAGGCGACGTCCGAGGGCCTTACCCTTTACTGCCAATCGACGGCGCTCGTCATCGGTCAGGCGAACACGCCTGCCGCCGAGTTGCCGCTTGAGGACTCGGTTCTCCTCCACGAGGTAGCCGATGATGCCTTGCTGGTGGCGATTGATCCAGCCGGCCACGGTGATCAGCAGCAGCTGCCAAGGGTGAATCGTGTTCATACTTCCGATGCTAATCGGGCGAACGGCCCGGGAGCAAACTCGGTTAGACACGTGGTTTACGACTCGGTTGAGTTTTTGGACACGACGCGGATGAGTTTTTTGACCATACGAGTTCCGAATCAAGCTGCAACTAAGTCGCGGAGCGCGCCGCGAGAGTTTTCGCGCCGCGTCGTCAGATGTCAATCGAAGAGATGTCCGATTCGAATCTTGAAGCTCACGTGATCTCACGCGCGATTCCGGGACAGTTAACGCACCGATGGGCGAAATTGCTGCACAGTCGAGCGGCCGGCTTCGGGGCCATTTCCGATCGGGATCACGTGGGAAGAGCGGCGACGGCAGACGCGCTCTCGCCGTCGTATCCTCAATGCTCCGCGTGGCATTGCAAGTGCCGGGCTATTGGTCAAGCGGCCCTCGTTGTTCTCTTATTGGGATCCTGCACTTTCCGTCGTTCGGCGTCACTGTCAAAGTAGTCGCGAAGCGACACTTTGCCCAACGGCGGGAGGATCTTCAGTCGCTGGTCAGGCGTTTCCGAGGCGCAAACGCCAACCCCGCTCAGTTGAACATAGGCACTCGCTGAGAAACCTCATAAGTCATCGGGTGTCACGTAGGAGGAAAAAAGAGTCTCGGAGCATGTGCATCGCCGAATTCACTGCCTGTGTGTTGAAGTCCTCAACTTCGGGGTTTTCGTCGTAGGACACATAATACACACGACGGACGCCTTCTGTCTTGAGTTTTACTGTTCGTAGGATCCCGGCGCTTTTGCCCTCCTTCATGGCTCTCTGCGCAAACCGCAGCCCGTCCTTGTCGTCTACGGGCACATCTCGATAATTCCCGGCCACGTCATGCGTGGCAATCACCTGGCTTACAACCCGAGATCGCTGATGATTTAATATATTCATAATCGTCTTGTGTGCCCCGAATAACATTACGAGTTGATCGTAGACATCGCCAGGGAGCTCTTCGCGGGCTGCATGCGCAAATAGTCCGGTCTGAAGGAGCTTATCAACGAAGTCGTCTTCGTGCCCCTGGGCGATCATGTCGGGATCGAACCGGCCTCGAAAGCGTTCGATGGGTTTGGGGAGTTCGATTTCGTCAGTGTACCGTGCGGCAAACTGTTCGAATTCGAGAGCGCCGATGGAATCGGGGCTATTTTCCGAGTGCCAGGCACTTAAGACAGGAAGTTGTCCAAGAGTTTTCAAATCAATCTCAATTCGAGATACTCTTTCGCTTACCTGCTTGAAGCCCTCAAGACACTCGTCCATAACCGGGGCGAAGTCCTGTATTATTTGCTCTCGACCTCGAATGTTCGCGTCGATCTGGAGGCTGAGTTCCTGAACCCGCCGCTCTGTCTCCGTCTGTCTTGACAGGACTTCCTTGTAATTAAAGACAGGTGACGTGAATACGCCGATAGCTATGGCCGCCAAGAGCGCGAGGATGCTCAGGTTGAGGGCGGTTGAACTCTTGACGATCGCGGTTGCGGGCATGTTGAATCCATCAAGGGTTTCGAGTCTCACGCACGGTCGTACGGTTGAAAGCGCGGGTATGACGGGTTATGAGCTCAGAGGGCACTCGCAGAACGCCTGTCCGGACGCGGGGGATACCTCTTCCGTGCACGCCGAACAATCATCCTTCTTGAGGGAAATGAAGATTCCACTGGCACATACACACTCTTGAGTGTAACTAACTTTTCGGTTGGTCAGTGGTCCGGACCCGGAGTTCACACAAGTGTCGCAAACTTCTCCGGTCGGTGGCGATTCGCACGACGAGTTCTGGCCACAGATCGGGTCCCAGCAGAGCTTGCATCCGTCAGCCAGGTCCAGCGTAACCTCGTAGGTGGCCTTGCATTGTCCACTGAAGGAAACCATGTCGGCACTATGCACCTCGTATGGTCAAAAAACCCGAACGCCACCGATCGGATGTAGTGCTCCCCTCAGGTCAAGCCACCTGGTTGGATTGTTTTGACCGGAACTGAGCTGGGCTGAGATAGCCGAGCGCCTGGTGAGGGCGCTCCTCGTTGTACCAGCTGATCCACGATTGAACGGCGCGTCGCGCCTCCTCGAAGTCTTTGAAGTTGTGCTGCCAGGTGCACTCTTCTTTGAGGCTCCTGAAGAACCGCTCGATCATGCCGTTCTGCTCGGGCGTGTACGGCGTGATGTACTCCTGGCTGAGGTTGTACGTGCGGCAGGTCTCACGAAAGCGTCTGGACTGGAATACGAGTCCGTTGTCGCTCCGGAGGATTGGCCTCCGCCCTGACGGGCGGAGGGTTCCGAAGCGATTGAGGCAAGCCTCCTCGAGGGCTCGCTCGGCCTCGCGAGCCCTCGCTCTCAGCGAGAACTCGTACCCCACCACTTCGCGGTCGTGACAGTCGATGACTGCCGAGAGGTGAGCCCAGCCGTCGCGTCCGCAGGGGATGTGAGTGATGTCTACAGCCCAGCGAAGGTTGCTACGCTCGGAGCGACTCGTCCGTGTCTGAGCCCGCGGTCGCGGCGTTCGCACACGCTGATGTGTGAACCAGCGTTTCTGTTTCAGCACGCGATAGACGACCTTCTTGTTCACTCTGATCCCACGCTGGAAGCGCAGAATCGCCCAGATCCGGCGATACCCGAAGGTCGGGTGCTCGGTGATGATCCTGCGGATCTCCTTCACCAAAAAGGCTGATAAGGGGTGTTGTCGCTTGCCACTTGGACGATCCGGAGGCTGCCGCTGCAAGCTCGAGCGGCTCACCCTCAGAACTCGACAGACTCTCCGCTGGGAGGAGCCTGGCTTGACGTTCATCACTCGCCGGACGTCCTCGGCTCGAAAGGGCGGTTCTTCGTCGCTTCGCGAAGAATGTCCAGATCGATCACGAGCTCGCCCACCTTCTCCTTGAGCTTGCGAATCTCCTGATCCTTGTGCGCGTCCTCATCGCGCGGTCGAGAGCGCAGCGCGTTCTCCCCAGAGGACAAGAACCGCTCCTTCCAGTCCTCCACCTCACCGACCGTCAGACCGTGCTTTCGCGCAGCCGCCGTCACCGTGGTTTCGCCCCGAAGAACAGACAGCACCAACGCCCCTCGACGCTTGGCGGTCCACCTCTGCAGATTCTCGGGAATCTCGTTCGCCATGAGTCTTCACCTCCGTGACCGATCTGATCACGTCGTAACGGTGGACTCAATCCTGAAGGGGGCAGGATACGGAAGGACTTAGAGCTCCCGCTGACCGCTTGATTCTACCCGCACGCGTCGATCATGATCGCGGGTTTCAGACGGCGGTGTCGAGGAAACGATGGATTGGAAGAAGCTGCTAGTGTACGCGACCGGCTCGGTTGACGAGGAGCTGCTGCTTCGGAACGAGTACCTGGTGACGGAGAACCGGATTCTCAGAGACCAAATCTCCGGGCGGCCGAAATTGAACGACGGCGAACGTCGCGCGCTCGCCGAAATCGGCAAGAGACTGGGCCGTCGTGCTCTCGAGGAAATCGCGACGATCGTCAAGCCGGACACGATTCTTGCGTGGCACCGGCGTCTGATCGCGAAGAAGTTCGACGGCTCGAAGAAACGACGGTCGCCAGGCCGTCCACCGATCGACGCTGAGATCGAGAAGTTGATTGTCGATCTAGCCAAGGAGAATCGGAGCTGGGGCTACGACCGAATCGCCGGCGCGTTGGCGAACCTCGGACACAACGTCAGCGACCAAACGGTCGGCAACGTTCTGAAGCTGCACGGTCTTCCGCCGGCGCCGACGCGCTCTAAGGCCACGACGTGGAGCGAGTTCGTGCGCTCTCACATGGACGTCCTCACGGCGACTGACTTCTTCACCGCGGAGGTGTGGACGAAGGCAGGTCTTGCTACGTACTACGTGCTGTTCTTCGTCCGGTTGTCGACGCGTCGCGTTCACATCGCCGGCATGACGCCGAATCCGCACGAGGACTGGATGGTCCAGGTCGCTCGGAACGTCAGCATGGTCGAGTTCGGATTCCTTCAGGCCGGCGACTACCTCATCCACGATCGCGACGGGAAGTTCTGCCCGAGGTTCATCGAGACGCTTGAGGCCGCCGACGTCAAACCGGTCAAGTTGCCGGCGCGTAGCCCGAATCTGAACGCGTACGCCGAGCGCTGGGTGCGCAGCGTGAAAGAAGAGTGCCTCTCGAAGCTGATCCTCTTCGGCGAGGCCTCGCTTCGTCGAGTTCTGTCCGAGTACCTCGAGCACTATCACGGCGAGCGAAACCACCAGGGAAGGGACAACGTCATCTTGTTCCCGGCCGAGGAGTTCGCAGTCGACGGGCCAATTCGGCGGCGACAGCGGCTTGGAGGGCTGTTGAACTACTATTACCGGGAGGCCGGATGAGTTTTTTGACCATACGAGTTAGATGGTTCTCTTCGAGCGCCGGCACGAGCCCACCTACAGGAAGGCGATAGTGCCAGCCCCAACAACCTTTTCTTGAGCTGGGTTGCTGAGGGCGTTGCCGTTCTCAGCTCATCAGTGATGCGAAGGAGATCAGCGATGACGCTGACAAGCATCGGGACCCGGTTCAAGACCGGGCAAACGTGTGTCGAGTCGGGACGCTACCGGTTCGACGGTTACCTCGACGGAACTTCGACTCCAGCTCCGACGCCCGAGGAAAAGGAGATCCCGTTGAGCCGGGGGGAAACGTTCCCGCCTATTCGTTCGACGGGCAAGGCGTGTTGGTGGAAGCTCGTCCAGCGGATCTAGCACACTTCCGATCGACTGCACAGGGGGACTGCGTAGCTGTGGTCCCCCTGCTTGCGTCGAGGTGTAGGCGCTCAGCGGGTTCGTTAGACTTGGACAGGATGGACCCGATCGTAGAAGAACTGGATTCGATCCTCGGCGCTCTCGCAAAACTGTACGCGGAGCAAGCCAATCCTCTCGTTGTCGCGATACTTGCGGAGTCTCAAGCCTCCATCGAGGAATCAGCGTACGACAATTGGGATGGCGGTCAAACCTACTATCAGGTGCTTCTGGACCTTCCTCCATCCCTGTACGCCAAACTGACGGATGCGGACAGGGAGCGAATCGAGAAGGACTTGGTCGAGACAACAGGACCAATCGTACGCCGCTACGGGAACCAACATGTCTCGGGGTTCGTACTCTCCACGAAGTTGAATGTCGATCCAGGCTGGCGCGGCAAGGCGACGGCATGGACTCGGGGCGAGGGCGTTACGAATCAAGGTCGAGTACGTTCGGACAACGTAGCCGCGAAGAGTTGTGACGGCCTGCTGTTCGCCCGACTTCGTGATCATCAAGGACGGGGTCGTCCTTCAGGTCGAAGTCGATGGCGACACAGTGCACAGCGAGACTCCCGTCGAAGCGCACAATCGCACGACACTCCTCTCTCATGAAGGTGTCCTCGTGGAGCGTGTGAGGGCGTCAGAGTGCGCGGATTTCGAGAAGGCCGAGCTGTGCGCGCAACGACTGCTCCAGATTCTGGAGAAACACAAGAAGAACCGATGAATTCGAGGCCGATTGGCGCGTTTTCAAATCAATCAAGAACGCGCCGTATCCCGTGGACGGCTACGCCCCCGCGTCGTCTTCGAGAAGAAACCAACGCAACCGATTGATTGCTTCGACCTTCTTCTCCCAGAGGCGACCGTCCAACTCGACAGTCTTTCACAGCGTGTCCCCGAAACGAACGAGGGAAACTGTACGACGCGGCGGTCGTCAGCTCCGTGAACGCTCCGGCAACCGTGGTGAAAAGATTAGCTCCCATTTGTGGAAAGTGGTTCCCCGAGGGTGGGACCCAGCACCGCCCCACACATTTTTGGCAGGTTTCCGAAACTTAACCGTCAAGGAAAACTCTCCGAACGACGCCGCCGTTTCGCGCAAGGTCAAAGTCCTCAAGCGCCGGGTTCGGCGCTACTTCTTTGACTGAGGCGACTCCAATGCTCGCGTCAGTTCGACGGGCGTCCGCTCTCAAAGGGCACCGACCGTCGCGAGCCTGGACCGGTAAGGGTAGATCTTGGTATCCTCACCGGCGGAGCGTGTCCGAGATTGCGCGTCGTTTTCGACCGCTGAACGTTTGGAGGGCAGCGAAAATGCTTGATGAAGCTGGTGGCTCGCGGGGGGCGTTCGACTTCTCACCTGACGCGTCCTCAAAGGAGAACATTGACAACTTCTTGGCTCACCTTGAGACCGTCGATGCCGAATTCGCGCGACTACTCAAAAGGAACATCGGGGAACTGCTCCCGCTTCCAGAGCAGAGTGGAGCTAGGACGAGAGCACGCAAAGCGTTCAATGCGAAAGTGCTCGAATTCCTCGACAGCCAGGAGTTTTCTGCGTCCGTGGACAGCATGCCGGGTCGCGAGGAGTCGGAGCGCCCATGACTCGGTACTTTCTGAGTCGTGTTCAGGTCGAAGGGTTTCGCGGGATCAACAACTCTGGCGCGCCCCTCGATCTCAAGTTGAAACCCGACAGGATAAACTCTGTTTTTGCACCCAATGGGCTCGGAAAGAGTTCGGTCTTTGAAGCGCTCTGTTACTGCATACAGGGTACGATACCGAAACTTGCCAACCTGCCGAAGGGCGAAAAGCCTGACGATTACTATTGCAATCGATTCCATGACAGCGGTCAGGCGGTAGTCACGTTAACTCTGACTCCGACTGACGGATCAGAGGGCGTCGAGATCCGAGTCGAGCGTTCGTCCAAAGGGGCTCGATCCGTGACCAGTCCGAGCGGCTATGTCGATCCTGACGGTCTGCTCGAAGAGCTTAACACTGAACTTGCCCTGTTGGACCATCGGACGTTCCTAAGGTTCGTGGAAGATACGCCCTTGAGGCGCGGGCGTGCACTCTCAGCCCTCCTCGGGCTTGCTGCGATCTCTGAATTCCGTCAAGCCCTGGAGACCCTGGCTCATGCAGGCAACCTGAATGCGGACCTGGAGACGAGCGTTGTCAGAGAGCGACTGGACGGGCTGAGCGACCAGGTTGGTGAGAACGAAAACGAGATCCGGTCGGCTTGCGAGTCGCTTCTCGGACCAGAAGCGGCGGGCACAATCGACGAAGAGGATATCTCCAAACGCGCAGGGGATGCTCTGTCCAAGGTTGAGCTGTTGAAGGGGTTCTTTGAGTCTACGGCATTCCAAAATGTAGACTTCGAGAGCGTGAAGGCGGCCATAAAGGACGAAGAAACCGGCGAAAAGCGTGCGAGACTTGCTGCCGTTATAGGCGCACAGAGCGATCTCAATCGCCTCGCGCCTGGAGAGGAAAGTAATGACGACCAACGGAAGCTCGTGCACCGGGTTGAGCAACGCATCGAAGCTTTACAGTCTACTTCGGGTCTTCTACTGCACGCGTTGTACGAGGCTCTTGACGCCGTATTCGCTTCGGATGAGTGGGACGACCCGACGAAGTGTCCCACCTGTGACTCTAGTCAGGAGCAACCTCTTGACGAGATAAACCGGGAACGACTGAAAGAGTACGCGAAGGTTGTGGGTTTTGAGAGAGATATCCAGGAGCTGTGGACGACTTCCCAGTGGGTGAAGACGACCAAGAGGCTGGAAGAGTCGTCGCATCTAGGAATCGAGACGGATGCGCGAAAACTGACTCAGCTCGACAGTGTGTTTCGCAGCGGACAGCCGACAAGCGACGATGTCCAGAAGGCGATTGCGCAAGCCAAGCAAATCGAGGGCTTGCGCAAAAAAAAGGTACAGGAGTTTTCTGCCGAGAGGGCTCGACTGGAAGGAGAGTTGCCGCCTTCGTTGGTGCAGTTGACCCAGCAAGTGCAGTGTGCGCAGGCACTTCAGCACTCGCTTCGTGTACGCAAGAAGAACGCTGAAATCGCAGAAAAGCTCAAAGAAAGACTACACGCTCGCGATCGATGGGCGACGTTCGTAGAGCGGGCAAAGCAAACGTTCTCCGATGCTGAAGTTCGCTTGTCAACTGCGATGACCTCGAAGATCGAGAAGCAGTACAGGGAGTTCTACGGGCAGATCACCTGCAATCCCGATGTGGAACCGTGTCTGCGGAAGGCGACCGGCTCCGAGGAACTTCATTTACGTCTTGCCAAATTCTACGGACTCGAAGACTTGTCGGCAGCCACGCTGTTGTCTGAGAGCTATCGAAACGCCCTCGCCCTGGCGATTTACCTGAGTGCCGCTTTGAGGGTTTCATCCCCGGCTCGATTCATGGTTCTGGATGACGTGACATCCAGCTTCGATGCTGGTCACCAGTGGTACCTGATGGAACTGCTGCGGACCGCAGTCGGTCTTCCTGGCAATAAGGACGGACCCCAGATTGTGCTGCTGAGTCATGATGGCTTGCTGGAAAAATATTTTGACACGATGTCTAGCGAGGCAGATTGGCACCATCAGAAGCTACAGGGGCTGCCGCCGATTGGCTCCGTATCCAGCCACGCTCAGGGGGAGAATCGCCTCCGAGAGAGTGCGACCCGGTTTCTCGACGCTGGGCAGATTGCGCAGGGGGAACCGTTGGTAAGACAGTACCTGGAGTATCGGCTTCTCGAAGTGATACGTTCGCTGAGCATTCCTGTTCCTCTAGATTTTTCGATACGCGACCAGAAGAAGATGGTCAGGAACTGCCTCGATGCGATTCGAGACAACGTATCGCTTCACGAGAAGGCGGGTGTCCTGATAATGGATGGAACACAACTCGGCGATATGACCGCTGTGCATCTTCCGGCGCTAATCGCCAACTGGGTCAGCCACTATGCGACTGGAGTTGCGACGAGTGTTACGCCGTACACGTACAAGGGTGCGCTGGACGCAGTGGATCACTTCTGCGAGTGCTTCAAGTACGATTGCATCTGCGGTGGAGCGCCTCAGCGAAAGTTTTACAAGAATCTGAGCGCTAAGCGATGTGGATGCTAAAACGACCCGGTTGTATGCAATCGTTCTCCGCGCGCCGTCGTTTCTTGTCCCAAGCCGATCGTCGAACCGGAGTAGGTCGATACGAGATTTCCGTTGGTGAGGAAGGGGAGTCACTCAATCTAATGCAAAGAAACGCCGAAAACGGAAAAGGACATTCTTTCGTTTTCCGTCATGACCTCACAGGAAGCTCCTGATAATCCTGGCTCCCAACTCGCCGAACTTTTTGAGCAGTACACGAAGGAACGGTGGGAGCCGATCGCGCTTGACATGTGGTCCGATATCGTCCACAGCGCGTGGCACCTACTGGATATGTTGGAGGCCGTGCATAGCTCAGGAGCCGACTGTGGTTTCCTCGTAGAAGCTGCGCGCGGCTTGCTGCGGCACTTTAACTACCCTGGCGCACGACTTCATCTCGAACGTGTGCGGAGTTCTTTGGAGACGATCTTCGGAGCGGGCGCTTGTACCCACATCGTGAGCGGAAACGTAGACGCTTTCGAGCAATGTTACAAGCGATGGTACAACGAAGAGCGTGCTCAGCATGACGAGGCGCTGAAACATTTCACCGAGGGCGTCAAACTGGCGGACGAAAGACAGCGACTGGAAGATCAGAAGCGCAAGGACGCCCTCCAACAACTTCGGGATCAGGCTGGCTCGCGACTGCGAAACCTACGCACAGATCCGGTTCCTGGTGGTCCGCAGACTAATAGTCCCTGCCTTGAAAAGGGCTCCTCTAATTCGACAATGGATCGACGACCGAGGAAGAAGCGAGGGCGCCCCCCCACCTCGCTCGATAAGGACCGACGGATTGCCGAGGCGTGGGACACCGGGAGGTATCGCACCGAAGAGCAACTGGCAATCGAGTTGGGCTTGACGACCAAGGACGTGCACGACGCACGCGAGCGGGTTCGGAAGCGACGGAAAAATTCGTCGGAATAATCCTCCGCTGAATGTGTCAAGTCCCGTTTTGCGACTCTCTCTCTGTGCTAGCGTTCTGCAAGGTCTTCTGGTCCGTAGTGTTCGGCGGTCGGGTACCCGGAGGAAACTACGCCTGAATTATTCCGTTCCGAAGTAGCGGTGAGAATCGGTGGTGTCGAACGCAAGCCACCGGTCGTAAAGGCTCCGATCGCACTTTCGCAGCTACTTCACGGAGATATCCAATCCAATGCAAGAGCCCCGCTTGGTCATCACTCAACTCGCCGAACAACCTTCCGACGCACTGCTGAATCTTCGAGCACTCGCGGACGCACTGTGCGTTTCGCCGCGAACGATCCGGCGAATGATCAGCCGCTGCGAGATTCCGGCTGGGATCAAACTCGGCGGAAGAACGTTTTGGAAGGCTGGCAGAGTCCTCAAATACATCGACGAGCGAGCTGCGAGTGCTGCCCGAGAGTCGGAAAGTCTGTCCAGAAAGCTTGACGGACTGAAGTGAGACCCCTCGCCAATATTTCGCGTCAACTTGACACTTGACACGTCTCACGGTCAGAAAGAGACGAACTCCAACCTGCTTCGAGTAGCATCCATCTGCGAAGGAGATCACCCCAATGCCCTACCTGTACCGAACCACCGACAAGAACGGAAAACCTCATCCCCGCTGGCGCTTTCAGTATCGCGACTGGCAAGGTCGAAAGCGCAAGGAAACCGGCACAACGTCAAGAGCAGAGACCGAGAGAATCGCCGCGAAGATCGAAGCGAAACACGCCGCGATCCGAAACGGACACCTTCCTCGCCCCAAGCCGAAAGACCGTCCGTTCGACGAAGCTTCCACCGCCTATTTCGCTTGGGGTGAGACCCAGGGAGGACGACACGGTAGACCGTGGGCTCCCGAACACACCCGCAAGAGAAGGAGTCAGCTTTCTTGGTGGAAAGAGCGCTTGGAGCTGCGGTACGTCTCCGATCTTGATGGTTCGCTCACCTCCGTGGAGGACGCCCTACACGACCTGATGGAAGGCGGCTCCGCCGGAAAGACGCTCTCGAACTACGCTGAGACGATCGCTGCTTTCTGTGTCTGGTGCGTCGAAAGGCAACTCCTCTCAGAGAACCCTCTGGCAAACCTTGCACCGATCGACGCCACGCCAAAGGAGGGTCGCAGGGCTCTGACCCGCGAAGAGATCCAGCGCCTACTGGCGGTCGCTCCTCCGGCGCGTCGTCTGCTCTTGGAGGTCGCGTTTTGTACCGGTCTCAGGGCGAACGAGCTGCGTCAGCTTCAGGTTCAGCACCTCGACGTTGAACGGTCCGGGCTTCGCCTCGACGCGGCATGGACAAAAAACCGGAAGGAAGGGTTTCAGCCGCTATCCCGGAAGCTCGTGGAGCGACTTCGCGCAGAATCAGCCGACAAAGGGCCGGACGACCCGTTGCTCTACGTCCCCAGCCATCCAGCCCGCGAGCTGGACGTGGATCTCGCCAGAGCTGGCATCGAGAAGCGTACCACGGCCGGTAAGATCGATTTCCACGCCTGTCGGGTCGCCTACACGACGCTGGTGGTGAACGCCGGCGCAAACGTCAAGGAGGCGCAGTCGCTTCTTCGGCACTCGGACCCGCGAATCACCATGAAGACCTACGCCAGGACCCAGGACGTTCGGCTGGCCCGAGTGGCCGAGAGCGTCGGACGGATGGTCCTCGGCGGCGACGGCGAGACGGACGACATCACGGACGATGAAGGTCAGGGTGACCCTGATCCCGGTCAAGTCGGTGCCCCCATATTGCCCCCACAGCCTTTCTCGCCCCCCAACACAAAAGTCCCAACCGAATCTGCGGCTGGGACTTCCGTCGATCATGAATTGGTGGAGGCGGGGGGAATCGAACCCCCGTCCCGAGACTATTCCGCGCAGGCTTCTACAGGAATAGTCCTTCGTTTGAGTCTCGTCTCTCCGGCTCCGAAGGACAGGATCCGTCGAGACCAGCCTCGATAGGGTTTCGCGCCGTCGCCCCGAGGCCTGGCTCGGGCGCTATCCCTCTATGGGTGACCTTCGGTCCGGCTTCTCGAGGGAGCAGAAACCGGTGAAGGGGCTACTTAATTAAGCAGCCAGAGCGTAGTTGGAGTTGCCAACTAAGGTTTCCCAGGGGTTTTATGAGGCCTCCTGGAACCTCATCCTGCCACCTGCACTTCCTGAGTCCGGTCGAATCCAGATCGCCCCCGAGGAAGTCGGTCTGCGCTCTTTGAACATACCAGGATCGCCGCTCGGCGTCACTCTCGCTCGGGTTTGAATTCGGATGCCGGCGCTCGCGTGCTCTGATCTCGAGAATCGAATCCGATCGAGATCTCGAAGATCGAATCGGATCGAGAGGTAGTCCCTGGTTGAGGCAGCGGGCGTCATGCGGTCTTCTCGACGGCGATGCCGAAACAGTTTCGGTCGCCACGCTCGGTTCCGTGCGCGGACGTTTTCAGTTCCTTCGTCATCAGAAGCGCCAAAACGACGACGATGTTCTCCCGTCTGTAGACCGATCGATCTGCCGATCGACCCGCGTCCGCCGGCGGCGTAGATATGGCGACCGCGCGTAGGGTGCGACGGGAGCCGGGCGGCCCGGCCGGCTCCCGCCGATCCCGCCCCCGCCGACCCTCGATAAACCGCGTGGCTTCTCGAGCAGTCGAGCCTCGCACCCGCCGACCACTTCCCGGGCGGGCTTCGCGGGTCCTCCGAGGTCGGCGATTCGCCCGCTCGCGTAAGCCCGTCCGCCCGCAACTCCTCGCCCGCCGCGGGGTTTCACTCGAAACAACCCGGACCGCGACCGCGGTCGTGACGGCCCGGGTGGATCGGTACGACCCATACACACGGAACCGTGATGAATCGAACGCTTCTCGGCGCTCTTCTAGGAGCCGTTCTCGTCGCTGCGCTGGGTTTGCTCGCGGTCGCGGGGGCGTCGCTCTCGTCGACCGAGCGTGACGCGGCTTCGGAAAACGCGGCCTACGAAATCTCCCAGCTCCGGGAAGAGGTCGACGCGCTTCGCGGCGCCATCGACGAACTGGCAGAAGTCGCCCGCGAATCTCAGACGTCGCAGCAGAATCTCCTCGATCGCCTCACGCCCGTCTCGACAGTCTCGGCGGCTACCGGCGCGACTCCGACGAGCTCGACCGCCATGAGCAAAGCCGACCTAAAGGAGTTTGTCGCGGTCATTCTCGACCAGCAACGCGAGCTGCGCGACGAAGCAAGGGAGGAGCAGCGCGACGAGTTTCGCCGCCGCATCGAAGAACGTCAGCAAGAACTCGAGGCGATGAAAGAGGGTCCGTACGACCGCTTCAACCTCAAGGTCAACTCTCTCGGAAAAGTTCTCGGACTCGAGGAGAGTCAGAAGTCGGCATACTACGAACTCGCGCTCGCTTACAACGCCAAGCTCAAGGACAAAACGTCGGAAGTCTCCGCCGCGAATGAAGCGAGCGAGACCGACTCCGATCGTTCCGGCGACGAGTCGCGCCGGGACCGCCGTCGCGGTCGTGACTCGTACCGCCGAGCGTCCGCGGAACTCCAAGAAGAGTTCGCCGCGGAAGTCGCCGAGATCCTCACCGAGGACCAACGCGCGTCGTTCGACGAGCTCTCTCGCGACGCACGCAGTTTCGCCAGCCGCGAGGCGGTCAGTTCCTCGAGCGGACGGCGTCGCAGTTTCGGTTTCAGTGGCCGCTCGTCTCGCGGCGGACCGGGTGGAGGACGCGGAGGCGGACGTCGGCGCTAGCCCAGAGCGAATCCGTCGGCGGGCGCATTCGCCGGCCATTCGCGGCGACCCTCGGGAGCGCCGCCAGCGTCACGACCGACTCGCTCGTCGGGCTCGCCGGGCATCTCCGATCACCGACTAAGGATCGTAGTCTTACAATCCGCGAGCGCGGTTCCGACCCCAGCCGGGGAACGAAACGGAGACGCTCTTCCGTCGACGATCGAGAGTGGCTCGACGGTCAGTCCGCCGTCTCCACTCCGCGCGACTGCGCGAGTCCCGCCGCGAATTGCAGCAGATCGCTCTGCTCCCGCGACACCTCGAGGAGAGGCGCGAAATCCCCCTTTGCCGAACACAGATCGCTCAACGACGGCGCGATCGTCGTCTGCGGACCGGTCCCAGAGAGGTACTTTCGGTACGCAGCGATCGCCTTCTCGTACTGCCCGGTTCGGTATAGCAGGTAGACGAGAACCTCGCCGGGGAAGTGGCGCCCCTCTTCGTCGACGTCGTGGCGATCGGCGGCCTGAGTGAAGTAGCGAACGGCGCCGTCGACTCCTTCACCCGCGAGCGCGCGTAAGTAGATGCGGTAGTCGTTGTAGAAATCCTCGAACGGCGGCTGATCCGGATGCTGAAAGTCTCGACCGAGCCGTCGCCCATACTCCGTGAGCTGGATTCCCTTCTCGACGAGAGCGCGATCCTTCATCGTCGCCGCGACGCGAACGACGGCCATCAAGTGGCTGACGTCGACGTGGTAGCCCATCCCCTCGAAGAGCCACGAGTTCTGTTCGACCAACGTACGCAGATCCGCGTCCTCCGGCGGCGCGTCGACTTCGTCGTTCGCCTCGCTCGTCGCGAGCACGTCCGAGCGCACGTTCTCGCTGAGGTCAGCGTACAGTCGCTCGATGAGAAGACGACCACACGCTTCACGCACCTCACCCTGGTAGGGGAACTGGTGCTCGAACACGGTGATCGCCCTGCACACGCCGTACTCCGAGAGGACGAGCTCGTACCCCCGCGCCGGCGCGGCACCTTCTGTGAGCGCGATCCCGACGATCTCGTCGAGCTTCGTGAGCGCGTCCTCATCCTCGGTGTCTCCGGGCGGGGCCCAATCGGCGATCGCGTCCGCAATCGGCCGCTTCTCGTCGATCGCCCGGTAGTACGGCCACGCGCCCGCGATATCGCCGTCGGCGAGGAAAAGCGCGCCCACCTCTCGGCACACCTCGACGTAGTACTTCTCGACCTCGTCCTGGAGCTCCTCCGGGAGATCGTTGATCGAGTCCGTGCCCTGGAGAGGAAGTCCGAGTTCGTGCCGCTTCTTCATCAGTCGCGCCTCGAAGAGCTGCGGATACTTCTTCTCTTCGCGCAGGAGCTCGACAAGCCGATCGAATGCCGCCGGCATACCCTCGGCTTGAGCGCAGGTTTCGAGAATCTGGAACGGATCGTTGGTCATGGGAAACACGCCATTCGTTAACGAGAACCTCGCGAGCGCCAGCGCGCGACGAGCGGCGGGAGCACCCAAATCAGAATACAGCTGACGCCGAGGACAAGCGCGATGGGGCGTTCCGGACTGAGTAGCGACAGCACGGAGCCCTGATTCTTGATCACGCTGCGAATGAAATACTCTTCCAGCTTCGCGCCGAGAATCAAGCCCAGAACGACGGGACCGAGCGGCACGCGGAACGCTTCGAGCGCGAACCCGAGCACCCCCATCGCGAGCATGATCCAAACGTCGAGAAGGTCGCTGTAGAGCGCGTACGCGCCGACCGTACAGAAAAGAAGAATCGCGGGAAGAAGGACTCGCCGCGGGATTCGGACGAGATGGCTCGCACCGCGAATCGCGAGGTAGCCGAGCGGCAGCAAAAGCAGATTCGCCGCGATGAACGTGAAGAAGACACTGTAGACGAGCTCGGGCTGGTCTTCGAAGATCTTCGGCCCCGGCTTGACGTTCTGCATGAGGAGGACACCGATCGCGATCGCCGTGACCGAATCCCCCGGGATCCCGAAGATGAGCGATGGCACCCAAGCGCCTCCGAGCGCCGCGTTGTTCGCCGCGCTCGCGTCGCTCAGCCCCTCGATCGACCCCTTCCCGTAGTCACCGGGATGACGAGACGTCTTCTTCGAGGCTGCCATCGACACCCACGCGCCGATGTCGGCACCAGCTCCCGGAAGAACTCCGACGCCCGTCCCGATCACCATCGAACGGAGCGCGTGCCACTTCCGTCGAACGAAGAGAAGTGCGGCCGGAACGAGCATTCCGCGCCCCGCAGATTCGCGCAGAATCCGTTCGCCGCTCGACACGTCATCGGGATTCGAGTTCTCGTCGTCTTGGACGTCGGCTCGTTCACTTCCCGTCGCCACAACGTCGAAACCGCGAAGGAGATTCCGCAGCACTTCCGAAAGACCAAAGAGGCCGATCATCGCCGGAATGAAATGGACCCCGACGATGAGCGCGTCCGTCCCGAAGACGAAGCGCGGCGTTCCGTGCACGGGGCTCAGCCCGACGGTCGAGAGAAGCAGGCCGACGAGAAGCGCCAGCGCTCCCTTGAGGCGTGAACCCGACGCAACGATCCCCGCGCAACTGAGTCCGAGCGCGGCGAGCCAAAAGTACTCGACGCTCGTGAAGAAGAGCGCGAAGCGGGCGACGGCCGGTGCTGCGGCCATGAGGACGATCGCCCCGAAGATCCCTCCGACGACCGAAAAGAGGAGACTGACGCCGAGCGCCTGCCGCGGGTAACCGCGCCGAGTGAGCGCGTAGGCGTCCTCCGTGTAGGCCGAAGACGCCGGTGTTCCGGGGATGCGGAGGAGCGCGTTCGGGAGGTCACCCGCAAAGATCGCGCAGGCCTCGAGCGCGACGATCGCCGCGAGCGCAGAAACGGGATCGAGGTGATAGGTGATCGGGACGAGCAGCGCGACCGCCATGGTCGCGGTGAGCCCGGGAATCGCCCCGATGACGACGCCGTACGTCGCCGCAAATAGGATCGCAAGGAGTGTCGCGGGGCTCGCGAAGACCGCGTAGAAGCTTCGTTCGAGGACCTCTAACATCGCGCGGAGCTCACCAGCCGAAAAGTCCGCGGGGAAGCGGAACCGCGAGGATTCCGCTGAATAGCTGGTAGACGCCGGCGACGAGAAGAAGGCTGAGCGGCACGGCGACGACGGCGCGAACGCCGTAGCGGAGTGAGAGATAGAGAACGAGCACCGACCCCGCGATCAAGAATCCAACTGGCGTCACGACTAGAATAAAGACCGCGACCGCGATGAGTGTCTCGATCGCATGGACGAATCCCTTTCGTGTCACCGAAACGGACGATTCCGCTTCGGCCTCGACTCCGCGCAGCTTCTGAAGCGCGAGCCCGATGAGAACCAGCGCGAGACCCACTCCGATGACTCCGGGGAAAAAGAACGGACCGAACTGATCCGGCGCTGCGTCCGCGAATTGTTCCCGGAGGAGGACACCCATCTTCTCGTCGACGTCGGCGAGCTCGCGCACGAACGCCTCGCTGCTTCGAATCAGCATCGCCTCTCCCTGCTGATCCATGAACTCGCGGAACGCGTCGCCGGCGACGATCCTCTCCATCGCGCCGAGGATCGTCAGGTACACGTCGTCGGGCGTCTCGGGCGGAAGCGCGAGCCCTCTCCACCCGCCGAGCGTCCAGTCGAAACCCTGTTCCTTGAGCGTCGGGACATCCGGATAGTGGGGGAGTCGCTCCGCCGACATGACGCCGAGCGCCCGCACTTCTCCCGCCGCGAGAAGGGAACCCGCTTCGGGGAGACTGCAGGCGACGATCTGCAGGCCCTTCGTGAGAAGCTCCTGAAGCGAGGGCCCTGCCCCCTGGCTCGGCTCCCAGATCACGGAGTCCGCCTGGAGCCCCGCCGCCTTCAGCCATCCGGCGAGCGCGAGGTGCCAGATCCCGCCCTTCGCCGTTCCGGAAGCGACGAGCGTACCCGGACTCGCTCGCACCGCTTCCACGAGCTCCGCGAGCGTCGTCCACTCCGCATCCTTGTGAACGATGAGCGCGGCGGGGACGCTGTTCAGCATGATCACCGGGCGGTAATCGCGGTACGTGAGCTCGGTGAGACCGCGGTGGTGGAGCATGTTGATCTCCACCGTGATCATCGTGAGCGTGTATCCGTCGGGATCGGCTCGCGCGCCGCGATCGTGCCCGGTCACTCCGGACCCGCCCGTCGCGTTGAGGACGTTTACCTGCTCGCCGAGCTCGTCCCCGAGAAGGTCCGCGACCTTTCGCGACATTCGGTCGGTCCCCCCTCCGACCGCCCACGGACAGACGAGGAGGAGTGGACGATTCGGGTACGTTTCGGACCGCTCGCAGGAGGGCGAAACGATGCCGAGTGCGATCAACGCGAGCGCCGCTGCGGTCAGGCGAGACGAAGCGTGCCGCCTGCCACTCGCCGACCGAACGTTCGCGCGCTGCGAGATCTCAGTTGAGGAGACTTTCGCCGCCGTCGCCGTGAGACGCGTCGAGACACGCCCGATGGTGCCAACCGGCTTCGTTCCGCGTGACACCTTGACCTGCCAGCATCCCGGAGAGGAGGAGCTTTCCGCACGAGGAGCAACACTCGTTCACGTCGGGAAACTCGGGCGATTTCTGCTCGATGACGACAACCTGCGCCGCGATCGGTCCGGAGACTCCGCCGCGCGCCGCCGCTTCGAGAGGCGCTGCTTCGAGAGGAGCCGCCGCTCCCGAGCTCGAGCATTCGTCCGCGATCTCGCGCAGCTGATCGATGAGGCTCGCCGCCCACGAACTCACCGCGTTGAATCCCTCCGAGCTCACGCCGGAGTGGCTTCGCCCCAACGGATCTTCGTCCATGTCCCCGGCGGTCTCGCCGTCACCGTCGTCGCCCTCGTGCGCGTCGAAGACGCGCCCGTCGAAGGCGGTGTCGGAATCCGCCCCCGCGAGCGCTTCGCGCAGCTTGCGCATAATGTAGTGCTGCGACTCCTCTAGGCGATCGAGGCGGTCCGCAAGATCGTCGCTCTTAGGCACCCGCTTTCGGATCGATTCGATCTCGATCACCTGGCGGCGCACTTCCCGCTCGAAATCGTGTAGGCTCCAGACCATGTAAACCACCACTTTGGCTGGGGTATCCACGGAGGCGGGGACCGACTCGGCGCGTTGCGCGCGTGCGGTAGTTCCACCCTCCGCAGGTCTCTCACTTCTCCTTCTGCCGGCTCATTGTAGGGGTGCGTTCTTGCGAGGCGCAAGCCTGGAGAGCGCGCTTCGGAGGGGCCGAAAAGAATCGCGACGTCGCGGGTCACGAGGGCTGATTCGGCCGCTCCCACCGCGCCCGCCCGCAACGTACAGAATCGGAACGCCGACGCAGCGGAGAAGCGGCGGATTCTATCCCGTCGCGCTCGGTTTGCCACGAAAAACAGGGCTTTCGGCGCCCGCGAGGGCGGCGCCGACCTCGTCGACACCGCCGACGACCCAGTCTGCCTCGCGGAGTCGATCGCAGTCGACCGTGTGTCCGACCGCGACGCAGCGGAGCCCGGCCGACCGCGCCGCGGCGATGCCGGCGGGGGTGTCCTCGATGGCCAGGCACTGGCCGGGGTCTAGTCGCGCTCCCGAGTCCCGGGCGTGGAGATCGTAAGCTCTCGAATAGATCGCCGGATCCGGCTTCGACGCGAGGCCATCGTCCGCGCAGAGGACGAAGCGGAACGAATCGAGGAGCTCGAATCGCTCGAGCACGCGAACGATCTCCTCGCGCCGCGCCCCGCTCGCGATCCCGATCGGATTCCGCCTCCGCGCGTGCTCCACGGTCTCGCGCGCTCCGGGGTAGAGCTCGACCGAATCGACGCGATCGAGGTAGCGGCGCTGTTTCTCATCGATGAGTCGGGTCAGCTCCGCCGGGCTCAGGGGAGGACGACCGCCGAGCTCGAAGGCACGGCGAAAGCACTCGTGGTCGCTTCGCCCGAGGAACTCGCGATCGCACTCCTCGCGGCTGAACGAGAGCTCGACTCCGGCCAGCGTTTCGATGAACGTCGCGTGATGGAGATCCTCAGTGACCGCGATGACGCCGTCGAAATCGAAGACGATCGCGTGCGGAGCCCACTCTCGCCCGAACGGCTGCTCAGGGGGCATTCTGCGTCCGCTCGACGAGGTCGCGAATGAGGCTCGCGCGGTAACCCCAGTACCCCTCCGGATCCGCTTCGGCGACGGCCTTCAAGTCGGCGAGCGACTCGCCGGCCCGCCGCGCCTTCGCTAACGCAAGGGCGCGGAGAAAGAGCGCCTCGAGACGACCCTTTCCTTCGGCCCCGCGATCGAGATAACCGCCGAGGACCGTGATCGCTCTCTCGGGGTCCCGCCCGCGGATCTTGATCTCCGCGAGCGCCATCGCCGC
Organism: Planctomycetota bacterium; assembly: GCA_965223845.1. Classification (GTDB taxonomy): domain Bacteria; phylum Planctomycetota; class UBA8108; order UBA8108; family SXIK01; genus CBDCXR01. The sequence goes on from CBDCXR010000004.1 coordinate 1,965,617, forward strand.
ACGGCGATACTCGGAGCTCGACGCGGGAGCTTCGTCGGCCGACGCGGCGGATACGAGCACTTTCTCGTACTCCTTCGCCGCCTCGTCGCCGCGGTGAATCGAGCGCAAGAGATCGGCAAAGTCGAGCCGTGCCGAGATCGACTCGGGGCTCTTCTCGAGACATGCGCGCAGGATCTTGGCTGCTTCATCCGTGTTCCCCGCGGCGAAGAGAGCGAGGGCGTAGGCCCGCTGCGCGTCGAGATCGTCCGGCCGACTCGAGGCTTCTTCCTTCAGCTTCTTGAGCGTGCTCGAAGCGCGCGCCGCCTTCTGCGCCTCGCTGAGAAAGGTGGGAGCGTCGCGAAAGCCCAGAATGCGATGGATCTCTTTTCCGGCCGGCGAGAGGAAGAGGAGCGTCGGATAGCCTTCGACGGCGTGCTTCTTTCTGAGCTCAGGATGCTCATCGGCGTCGATCTTGAGCGCGACGAAGAACTGCCCGACGAAGCGAATCACGCGCTCGTCCGCGAACGTCTCACGATCGAGCTTCTTGCACGGTCCGCACCACGTCGTGAAGAAGTCGACGAGGATCGGCCGCTCGGTCTTCTTCGCGAGCGCGAGCGCGGCGTCGTAGTCTTTCTGCCACTCGATCTCGCCGAGCGCGAGCACGGGAGCTTCGGTCGCCGATTCCTTCTTCGCGGGTTCGGCCTCCGAAGACTTCGGCGCCGGGCGCGAGGAATCGTCCACGTCCCCGGCGCAGGTCGATTCGGGCGAAACGACGCCGAGCACGAAGCACGCCGCGAGGATGGCCGGAGTCGAGCGGCAGAAGAAGCGGTTCGAGAGGACGAGCATGTCGAAGACCTTTCGGATGACTCGAAGGAAGAGCCGCGACCGGGACCGGCTCGCCCTCGATTGTAACCCGCGGCGCGGGCTACGCCTCACTCCTTGATGCACCGGGCTTCCGCCCACGCGACGTGGTCGCCGAAATCTAGGCCGTCCGAGCCGTAGCCGACCTCGAGACGGAGGAGCTCGACGTCTCGAACGGGGAGAGCAATCTCGCGCGGCGGGTCGCGATCGGTCAACTCGCCCCGGAAGAGCTCTTTGCCGTCGGCGACGACCCGAAACTCAACTCTCTTGACGGGCTTCTCGTCCGTTCGCTGCGTCGCCGCGGCGGATGTCCGCCGCGCCGCTTTCCGTTCGTCGACGTATCCGATCGTCGCCGCAAACGTCGCGTAGCTCGCGCCGATGCGAAAATCGAGAGCCGAACGCGCGTGGACCCCGAGCCCCTTGCGAAAGCGACGGCCACCGAGACGGAGCGGCCGACCGTCCGTCGCGACATCCTTTCGCCACGGAAACGCGGTCGCCTCGCCGATGAGCCCGGCTTCCTCGACACGCACCGGTTTCGCGTCGGAGAGGAAGAGAACGCGATCGCTGAAAAACCGCACGGAGCGAAGGCGGTCGAGGGGGAGAGTCTCGACGCGCTTCTCCGCGCCGCGAAACCGAAACGCGAGCGAGTGACGCCCGTCCGCGACGCGAGCCGCGACGATCACTCCCGGAAACTCGCCTCCCGATGCGAGCTCGAAGACCGCCGGAAAGCCGAGATCCTCCTCGCGCGTCGCCGCCGGGGCGAACATCACCGCGAACACCTTTCTGACCGCGATTCGGCGCGAACGACCGCGGTACTCGATCGTCAGGTGCGTCTCCGTCAGCGAGCGGAAGAGTCCCTCGATGCGGACGAGCTGTCCGCGCTGAAGAACGTAGACTCGGTCGGAACGTGCGGCATCGCCCGCAAGCGAGTCCGCGAGGTCGCGACGAAAACGGTCGTCTCGACGCGACGGCGCTCCGAGTCGAACTCCGGCGACCACGTCGACCGGAACCCGCATTCGACTTCCTTCGACATCGACGGTCAGCGAACGCGAGTCCGATCTGAGCACGGCTCCCGGGAGGATCTCGCCCGTGCGGTAGACGATGGCGGGACCTCCGACCTGACCGACGTGCTCCCACTTCGCGGGCGCCCTCGCCGCCGCGCCGAACTCGATCGACGCGATCTCGTAGAGCGCGATATCGCGCGCGCCGGTCTCGCGTGTCGGCGTTTCACCCGCGCCGGGCTCCGAACCGGAAGCACGCGGCGGCGTTCCGAGCGCACCCGTCGCCCCCCGCTCGGACGGATCGTACGGCTGCCCGATCCGGACGCCATCCGCATCGAGCCGCTCGAGCGTGCCCGCGAGCTCGCCCCCGTCGTGAAAGCGCAAACGAATCTGCGGTGCGGTCCCGCGCGCGTCGTCCTCGGCGAGCGCGGGCGTCGAGCCGAACGCAAGGACGAGGAGAGACGCGGCAGCCTGAACCCATCGCCGCGGCCGACGGCGAAAGAGGCGTCTCGCCGCTTCGTCGCTCCGCGATCCGCGCGCGGCGCCGTTCAACGTTCCGTGCGGCTGAGGTCCTCGAAATACTGCTCGAGCAGCCGCTGGTAACGCGGCGGGAGCTGACCGGAGTAGCTCTGCAGCGCCCGCGCGCCGTCTCGGTCGCGGAGCTGTCCCCAGATCGAGCCCGGGTCGCCGCGCGAAACGCCGTGAAGAAGGACCTTCCCCTCGGCGGTCACGAGCCGGGAGACTCGCGCCGGACTGTTGCTCCGATTGCCGCCTGCGTTTCCTCCACGGCACGCGCCCTGGCAATTCGAGCCGCCGCAGCTCTTGCAGGCGTTCTTTTCGATCGCCTCCTGGAGCTCGATGAGCTTGTCGAGAGCAGCGAGGATCTTCGTCTCTTCCGCCTGGGTCGGATCGAGACCGGTCACCTCCTTCTCGAGGAGCCGCTCGACTCCGCCCATCCAGTTGCCGACCTTGCCGAGCGGCGCGCCCACCTGTTTCGAAAGCTCCTCGGCGCGCCCCTTGAGCTCCGCCTTGCGCGCGTCGGGCATGTGCTGGAAGTCGGTGAGTACGATCATCGTCTGGGTGAGTTCAAAGAGCGGTCGCCCGAGCGCGCCGAAACACTTCGCGATGAGCTCGCTCGCTTCGTAGTCGGGCACGAGGTAGAGGCGATGGTTCGCCACGATGCGTTCGCACTTCTCGACGATCCGGAGATACGCCTCCGCGCCGTTTCCCTCGGAGCGCTTCGCGGCCGTGAAGTCGAGCTGCACGCCGGCGAGCGCCGCGTAGGCGGTGAGGTAAGGGTCGTTCCCGCGCTCGATCTCGCGGGCTTTTTCTCGCGCCGCCGCGGGATCGCTTTCGAGGAGTTCGACGAGCTTGCGGTACTCGGGGTAAATCTCCTTGAGCGCGCCGGCGATGAAGTCGTCCCCGGAGTAGGCGAGATCCTCGTGCGCGCAGCACGTGGTTTCACCCTCGGCCGCGTGGGCCTCGTGCTCGATCGCTCTCAGCTCGTCGAGAGCGCGGCCGATCTCGTACTCGAGGACGAGCGCGCTGTATCGCGCCGGGTCGATGCGCGCGACCTTGACGACGTGCTGAATGAACCCTTCGATCTTCTCCTGCGGAGAGAGATGCGAGACGTCCTGCGCCGAGACGCGCTCGGCGACGAGCCCACTCGCGACGACGCCAATCACCACCGCTCCGAGCACTGCAGAACGATTCAGCGAGGAAAGGATCATTCCTCAACCTCCAGGCCTGATCTCTTCGAGGCGCGTCACTCGGCTCGCGAAAGCGCGGTGGCTCTCAGCGTTCGCATTGACGCAAGTTCAGTCACGATCGGTCGTTCGAGTCAGTATGAGACCGCCCGAAGAGGCGGTCAAAGAGATTCCTTCGGGTTACCGGGCCTCGACGGAGAAGTCGGCTCCGCCTCGATCCGGGCACGCGCCGCCGCCGCTCACTGGCCCACACTTCGCGCGACTTTCCGGAGGAGGTCACGCACCTGTCGCTGCTTCTTCGCGAGGGAATCCACCCGGAGCTTTTCTTCGGGGCCCAGCTCCTCCGGCCGCGAGCGATCGAACTCTCGCGTCCGCTCGTTCACCCGCTTCTGCAGCGCCCTCACCATTTTGAGCTCAGCGGATTTCGGGAGGAGCGGAGCGGCGCCGCTCTGCGACTCCCGCCCCGAGTTCGGATTCGGCGGGGGCGGCTCCTTCTGCGCGCGCTCGAGCGACGCGAGGATATCCTCGATGCTCGCCTCGATCTGCGACTGGACGTACTGCGTCCGCTGCCCGACGTCGATGCGCGAAAGTGCGCCCGACACCTCGTTCAGATCCGAGCGGATCTCTTCGACGATCTCGGGAAAGACGAGAGTCGTCCCGTCCTGCTGAAGGAGATCGACGACGTCCTCCGCGATGAGCGCGAGCTCCGATTCACGCTCGGCGAGCGACTCCGCGACGAGACGATCTCGTCGCGCCATCGCCTCGAAGCGTTCGCGCTCGGACTCCGTGACGTCCTCCGCGCGGACCAGCTCCCGCGCCTGACTCTTCAGGTGGAGCGTCTTCGTGCCGGCGGAGATCTTCTTTTGCTCTTCGAGCATGCGCGTGAACTTCTCTTTCAAGTAAGCGAGAAGACGCTCGCGCAGCGCCTCTTGCAGGCGCTCGAGACTTTCTTCCATCTTCGCGCGCGCGTTTTGGAGCGAGTCGAGCGATTCACGCTGGCGCGACGAGGCCTCGCCGGCTTCACCGCGCCCGAGCTGTCCGGACGCCTGTCCCATGTTCTGCGCGGCGGACTCGACATCCTTCCGGCCGGGGACCCCTTCTTCCGACCCGATGAGAGGAAGCGGCTTCCGCATCTTCTCGGCCAGCGAGTCGGTGTCCTTCTTGATTTCGTCTTGCTCGTTCTTCAGGCGCGAGAACTCGCGCCGAGCGCGCAGCCGGTCGAGCTGGTCGCCGCTCGCGCCGTCCGCCTCCTCGAGCGCCTTGCGCGCTTCTGCCGCGCCGGCCTGGGCGGCCGCGGGATCTCCATCCGCGATCGCCTTCGCGGCGCGCTTCATCGCGCGAGCCGCGCGGTCGAGGGCGTCCCGATCGAGAACGCTCTCCGGCGCCGGCTCAGGGCGGGGAAGTTTACGGGTGAGCCCGCCGTCACCGGGCGGCGGTCGAGCTTCGTCGGGGTCTCCGCCCGCGCCGGGCTTGCCCGCTTCGCCGTCCGGCGGGGAGACCGCGGGCTCCGGCTCTCCCGGAGAAGCCTCGGACTCTCCCGGCGGCCCCGATTCTCCGGACTGACCCGGCTCTCCCGGTGGGCCCGATTCTCCCGGTGTTCCCGGCTGCCCCGATTCACCGGGCGGAGCTTGTTCCCCGGGCTGACCCGGTTTCCGAGGAGGAGCTTGCTCACCGGGCTGGCCCGGCTCTCCCGGTCGACTCGGCGGCCGGGCCGTGGCGTTACGTTCTACCTCTTCGGCTCGGTTCGCCTCCCGCGCGGCGTCGCGATCGCGGAGGGTCTCCGTCTCGCGCTGAATCCCCGTCTGCTCGCCGGCGAGGTTTCCGGCTCGTCGCGCGGCGATCGACTTCGCGGCATCGTCTCCACGCGTCGCGCGCTCGACACCTTTTTGCCGCTCGATCAGGTCGCGCAGCGTTTCCCGCTCGCTCCGGAGCGCCTTGCTCGACGCCCCCGCGACCTCGGCGTCGTCGCTCCGCAGCTTCGCGCGTGTCTCGTCTTGGATCACGCGGTCGACATCGCCGAGGAGCCCCTTCAAGCGCTTGATCTCGCGAAGAAGCTCGCGCGGGTCGATGTCTTCCTGAAGCAAGATCCGGAGGACTTCGTCGAGATCGATCGCGACTTCCTCCTGACTCTCGAGAGCTCGATCGAGCTTCTTCTCGTCGAGGTAGCGAAGGACGCGGTCCATCCCGTCGATGAGGAGTCGCTCTCTCGACTCGAGGAACGCACGCTGAAGCTTGGCCGCGTTGTAGGGTTCGGTCGCCTTGAGCTGCTCGGCGATGCGCGCCATCGCCTCCTCGAGACGGCGCATCTGCTCGCGCGCGTCGCGCTGCTTGATCGCGTCGAGGCTGTCGCGATCGACCCGCGCGCCATCCTGCGCGCGAAGCGACGTCGGGGCGCCGAGCCATCCGATCGAAGCCGTCGCGATGCTGATCGCGATCATCACGCCCCGAAGTTGGATCCTTACGCCGCGACGCTCTCGCTGTGCCATTTCGGCCTCCGCGCTCGTTCGAGCTCTCGCCATTCGCTCCACGATCACCTTCACTGCTCTTCGGTCCGATTCGCGCCGCCCTCGCGCTCCGGCGGAACCGCACGTCCCGTATTGTCGCTCGTCTCCGCCGGTTCGCCAACGCCGTCCCCGGCATCCTCGTCCTCTTCGATCAGTTCGTCGTCCTCGAAGAACGAGTCGACGGTCGCCTCGTAGAGTCGCCGCGTCTCGGCCGTCGCCTCTTTGTGGATGCTGAGAATGGAGCGAAGCCGGTGAACGATCTCGGTGAATCCCTCCATCCGGCGCAGATTCCGGATGATCCGTTCGAGCTCCTCGATGACCGCGTCTACGCCTTGCGCCAGCTCCCATCCCGACTCGGCGCGCGCCGGGGCCGAACGCTCCTCGCGGACGCGCCGGAGGAGGGTGACCGTCTCGGGGAGCGCCTCCGCCGCGAGGGCGTCGAGGGGAGAGATGATCTGCGCCGCGAGACGCTCGCTGTCCTCCGCCTCCGCGATCCGATTGTTCTTCATTTCGTCGAGGATCTGACGAATCGCCCCCGCGATCGCTGCGAGCTGGCGCGAAAGTTGGCGCTGCGTCTTCGCGGCGGCGACGATCTCGTCGATCGCCGTTCCAGCGAGCTCTCCGTCGGCCCGCCACGTCGAATTGAGCGCCGAGTAAACTCGGTCACGGATCGTCTTTTCGAGCGTGAGTGCACGCTCGAGCGCGCGGCGCTGCTCGACCTCGCGACGGAGGAGCTCCTCACCGAGTCGCTCCGGAGTGACGACGAGAAAGGCTAGTCGCGAGCTCTCTCCGGTTTGCGCTCCGCGGATCGCGTTGTTGTCGACCGCCCGCACCCGAAGATCGATGCGGATCCCCGGCTCGAACGCGTGGGGGAGTAGATCCCAGACGAGCACGTCCTCGAACTCGCGAGCGGGTGGGTCGAGCGGAGGAAACGGCTCTTCTCCCCGTCGCGCCTCCGGTGAGTCCCCGCCCTCAGCAGCGGCTTCCGCGCTCGATTCGTCGGGCGGAGCAGAACTCGCGTCCTCGCTCGCCTCCGACTCCTCCCCGGCGATCTCGACGACTTCGAACGCGACGCTGAGCTGCGTCACGCGGTAGTCGTCCTCGGCGCGCACCTCGAGGGGAATCATCGCCGCGGGCGTCACGAGTCCGCTCACGCCTCGCGGCCTCGCTCGCACGCTCGGAGCGCGGTCCGGAAGCACGTGGACGAAGAAGCGGAACGGGCGTTCGGGGGGAACACGCTCAGTATCCTCGAGGACGATCGACACGGCTCCGCCGCTCACCGGCTTGTACACGCCGCGGAACTCGTTCTCGTCACCGGCCGTCACGACGAGCGGAGCCGCTTCGTCCTCCGCCTCGAGACGCGCGGCGCGGAGCGGCTTGGATGCCCGTCCCCGAAGATGGATCGTCGTTCCTTCCGGCACGGAGACATCGCCCACGTCGTCCTCGATCGATTCCTCCGCGCGGTGCGTGTGCGGCGGGAACACGAGCTGAAGAGCGAGCTCTTCGACGCGCGGCCGCGCCAACGGTCGTACGGTGTGGACCGGCGAGCGGAAGTCGCCGCCCTCGAGCACGAAACGAAACTCCTCCAGCACCTGGTCGACCTCGAACACGAACATGCGGTCCGACTCGCGCGCGAGCGTGAGGCGACGCCGCTCCGAACCGAAGTCGAGACGAATGCGCACCCGGCGAGGGAGCTCGCCGTCGGCTCGAACTCGGAGGACGAGTGGATCGCCGCTCGGAACTCCGCGGGTGAACTCGGGGGGGGAGAAGCCCTCGGCGACGAGACGCGTACGGTACGGCCACTCGGCGGTCGCGCTGAGAAGAACCTGGCGCTCGAACCAGAGCGCGAGCGTCTCTCCGAGGGGGACCGCGAGTGCGAGCGCGAGCGCGAACGCCGCGCAACCGGCGGTGAGTGCGGCGACGACGCGCGGGGTGTCGATCACGCTCGAAACGTCGATCCGATGGATATCGCGCGCCGTGCGACGCGCCACCTCGCGTTTCATTTGGACGGCGAGGTCGTCGTCCACTCGGCTCTCTGCTCGAACGCGCGGGTCGCGCACGAAATCGAGACTGCTCCGCAGCGTGTCGAGTAAGTCGGGGTGGCGGCGTTCGACGAGATCGGCGAGGCGTTCCGGCCGGAGGGGCACTCGGCACGGCGAGATCAGCCAGCGCCAGACGAGCCAGGCGATCACTCCGAGATAGACGACGAGCGAGACCGCACGCACCGGAACGGGAAGGCGGAATACGCGGTCGACGACGAGCGACAGCGCGACGATGCCGAGCACCGACAGAAAGAGGAGCGACAATCCACGGACGATCACGTTCGCGCGGATGAGGAACGCGAGGCGCCGGAGGGCGCCGTCGAGCTCGCGCGCGATCGGCGACGGAGCGGTCGTCTTCTCGTGGCGGTCGTTCACAGCAGTCGATTCAACTTCCGAAGGATCCACTCGGCCGCGAGTAGAATGGCGAGAACGGTCATGCAGAACCAGTTGTCCCAGAGCGGGATCGGCTCCTCGGAGGCGACGACGACTTGCCGGCGATCCGGGATCCCATCGGGAATGCCGTCGATCGCGTCGATATCGACGTAGCGTCCACCCGTCGACTCTGCGAGCTCGCGCAGCGCCGCGTCGTCGAGTCGAGGGTCGAGGAACTCGAGTCGGGGGGCGTCGACTCGCACGCGCTTTGGTTCGCTCTCCGACCCGGCGCTGTACTCGATCGCATACTCGCCGATCGCGCTCGGATCAAACAAGCCTCGGAACCATCCGGGTGAGTTCGCGTCGGCGACGAGGTGGACATCCTCAGAGTCGCCGTCCGGCTCCGTGATCGTGAGCGCCGCGTCCTCCGCCTCGATCGGCTGGTAGTTCTCGTCGAGGAGATAGAGACCGAGCCGCCACGTCTCGCCGAGCTCGTAGGTATCGCGGTCCGTCTGCACGAGAGCTCGCTCGCGCCGGACGAGGCGCCCTTCCGTAAGGAAGCGAATCGACTGGATCCAGAACCGCTCGTAAATCTCCTCGGCGAGCGGACGCCACCGCCAGGTCGCATCGATCCCCGACCACAGGACTCGGCCGCCGCCGAAGTACTGCGTCGCCACGAGTGGTCGCGGATGGCCGTCACGCGCGAGGCTAGGATCGGGGTGGACGAAGAGCACCGTCGCTCCCGGCTTCGCGCGGCGCGCGGGGAACGACCAAAAGAACCCGGCGATCTCGGCCCAGCGCATCCGGTTTCGCTCGACCTGCGACGACAACCGCGTCGCGGCGTGGAGTGCTGCGTCGTCCGTAGGTACGAGAGACCATTCGCGCTCGTAGAAGTATCCCTGCTCGAGTTGATCGCGGACATCGATCGATTCGACGAGTACGGGGAGCGCGTCGCGGAGTCCGGCCGCCGCGGGCGCGTCGAAAAACTCGATCGAGTACTTGTCGCCCGCGATGTACGCGAGTCCCCCGTGGTGCTCGGAAACGAACGATTCGAGGAGGGAGAGCATCGCCGGGGGCATCGCTCGCGGATCGACGTCCATGAGGACGACGACGTCGTACTCGAAGAGATCCTTCGCCGTGTCGGGGAGCCGCTTGAGCTGAACGTCTCCCTCCTGCGGGTACTCGGGATCCGCGCTCATGAGCCACGCCGCGACGGTAATGCGGGCATCGCGCTTGAAGAGATTCTTCAGGTATCGGTATTCGTAGCTCGGACCGCCGGCGACGAGAAGCACGCGCGACGCCTCCTCGACGACCTCGAGCTCGAACGCCCTTTCGTTGTCGTCCGCGAACGACTCCTCCGGATCGGGGTCGATGCGCGCGACGATGCGGTGGGGGCCGATCCCCTCCGGCGCGTGCTCGAAGTGAATCGTCAGCTCGCTCGCGTCTGCGGGAAGCTCGACGTCACGCGTCCCGATCGTGACGGGTGCCGCTTCGACGCCATCGGCCGATCGCGCCGTGTCGGTGAGCTCCACGCGAACCGTCTCGCCACCGTAACCGTGCTGCTCGAGACGGACGTCGATCGCGATCGGGTCGCCGACGAAGACGCGTTCGTTCGCGACGATCGCGGCGAGTCGTAGATTCCGCGTCGGCGCCGGATCGCCGACCCCGACCGCGTAGACCGGGATGCGCTGGCTGCGGAGCAGTCCGGCCACGCCCTTCAGGTCTTCGCCCGCGGTGATCCGTCCGTCGGAGACGACGACGACCGCCGCGACCCGCGTGCCCGCCTCGGCTTCGACCGACGTTCGAATCGCACTCGCGATGTCCGTCGTATCCCCGCGGAGCTCGAGGTCGATCGGTCCCTCCCAATCGGACGGTGACGCGCCGGACACGGAGGTGGAATCCGTCTCCGGATTCGCCGAGCTCGGCGGCTCCGCCCGGCGCGCGGGATCCGCGTCCGGCGGAGTCGAGGGCTTGGCCGCGGCGATCGGCCGCAGCGGCCCGGCAAAGCCGTAGACCTTCAGACGGTTCTTCTCGGCGAGGCGAGCGAGCACGCGCCAGCCGTCGTGGTCGAGCGCGCGCTCGACGATCTCGGCCCGGGTCATCCCGGTGACGGCGCTCGGCTCGAGCTCGAATCGCGTAGCGACGCGCTGCAGGATCGCGCCGCTACTCAGATAGCGATCGCGGATTCCGTGACTCCGCGATTCATCGACGAGGACGATCGTCGTCGCGCGGACGTCCCGCGCCCGATCCACCTCGAGCACCGGGTAGGCGAGAACGAGGCCGAGGACGATGAGAAACCCGACCCGGAGCGAAGCCATGACCGCGCGGCGGGGTCCCGGTACGTTCCCTTCGCGCCGATAGAGCCAAACGATGAACGCACCGCCGGCGAGGAGGAGGATCAAGGCGAGAAGCGCCCACGCACCTTCCGGCAGACGGGCGAAGCGAAAATGGGCGGTGCTCCCTTCGAGCGCGTCGGGATCGACCGAGAGAAGTCGAAGGATCCAGTCGGGCGGCGCCGACGACGGAGCGGCCTGTGCGACCCAGGGCTCGATGATTCCCATGACTCCGCTCAGGTGGAGGCTCATCGCACGCCTCCCTTCGCTCGGGGGGCGTTGCCCGAGGTCGAGTCGCGGTGGTGCGCGAACTTCCAGGCGAGGAAAGCCTCGACGAAGAGGACGAGTACGAGAAACGCGAGGAGAAGGTCTGCGATTTCGAATCGTCCGCGACCGACACTCGCGAGCGTCGAGGCTCCGGAGACGACCGAGAGATCTACGCCGGGGTAGAGACGCTCGAGGGCCTCGCTCGAAACCCGCGTGAGATCGGACTCCTCCGCCGCGCGCGTCAAGGCGAAGACCCGCCACTCCTCTTCTCCCTCCTTTGTCCGGAGAGCGAAGGAGTAGTGTCCCGCTCGCGTTGTGCCCGGGACGACGAACTGGAACTCGCTCGCGCCCGGCGCGGCCGGTGAGGCGTTGAGCGTCCGTTCCGGCACCGCGGGATAACCGGGAGGTCGCACGCGGGCTTGGCGCTCATACCGCGCGATGTCGACTGGGATGGCAAGCGGAGCGCCGACTCTTCGTTCGGTCGTCACGACTCCCGTTCGCGCGAGCGTCGCGACGAGATCCTGAACGAGAATGAGATAGGTGGGGCTGCGCGGCCAATCGCTCCACTCGAAATCCGCACTCGTCGCGGCGAGGATCACGCGCCCTTCGCCGAAGGCGTGCTCGACGATGGCAGGGCTTCCCCTCGGATCGCTGAACCTCGCGAGCACCTGAGCCGACACCGTCGGCTCGAGCGCGAAGTACGACATCACGTCGACGTGCTGGAACGCCTCTCCAACTTCACGCAGCGAGCGAAAGTAGGGATGACTCAAGTCCGGGGCGAAATGCACCGGATCCTGGGTCGCGTCGACGATCTCGCCGACGCGAGCGGGCAGGAAGCGGGCGTCCGACTCGCGCTCGGACGATGCCTCCGCTTCGCTCGCGTTGGTTTCCCCGGCACTCGCGCCGCCTCCGAGAACGCGATTGTAGAGATCGCCATCGACCTGATCCCCGAGAAAGACGATCGCCGAGCCGCCGCCGCGGACGAACTCGTTCAGCCGGGCGAGAAAGTCCTCTGGTAGCGCGAACAGATTGCAGAGAAAGACACTCGTGTACTCGTCGAGTCGAACCTGCGAGAGACTCTCTTCGACGACGACGTCCGGGCGGACGCCGGAGGTCTCGTCGCCCGACGGAGCGAGGGCCATCTCGAGAACATCCGTCTCCCCCTCGAAGCGCTCGGACGACGGCTCGCCGCTCACCAAGAGGATCTTCACCGACTCGACGACGTCGACAGCCACCGCGTACCGATCGTCGGTCGGAAGGGCGTCATCCGCTCCGCGGACCTCGACATCGACCGCGTGCGGACCGGCCTCACGGAAACGGATGAACACCGCCGCCGTGCGCGTCTCGCCGGGCTCGAGTGCGGCGAGCGCCGGCCCGTTCACGTCGGCCCAGCTCCACTCGTCCTCACGGACTTCCGCGTAGCGAAGCGCGAGCTGAAGTCCGCGTGCGGGCGCGTCGCCGAAGTTCCTCACGCTCACGGCGAACTCGGTCGGGACGCCGGCGACCGCGGGTCCGCGCTGCTCGACCCCTGTGAGGGCGACGTTGCCGCGAACCTCCTTTGCCACGTCGACGACGACGAGACGCGCAGGAGTCTCCTCGTCGGCCGAGAGCCGCGCGAGCGCCGCCGCCAGACGGGGGTCCGCTCCGCCGGCGCCATCCGTCCAGTCGGCGGCCCGCAGGTCGGAAAGTACGGTGACCGCGAGCGGCCGACTCAGCGCGTCTTCGACGCCGGCGCGATCCTCCGCGAGCGCCTCGAGCACGTCGGCGAGATGGAGGCGCGTATCGTTCGGGGAGAACGTCGCGAGGCGCCGCGCCAGGGCGGCGGAACCCTCGTCGTCGAGGGGCACTCGACGGACGAGCGGCGCACGCGGGGCCGACGAACGAAGCACGCTCGCACGATCGGAGCCGCCCTCGTCCACGAGATGATCGAGTGCGCTCGCGAGCGCTTCCACCTCGCGCTCGAAGACCGTCCGGCCACCGATGGCGCACGTCGTAGAGAACGAGTCGTCGAGCACGAAGGTCTTCTCTTCCGAGCGAAACGCCGAGCCGAGCCACGAAAAGCTGCTGCCCGAGAGGATCGGCCGGGCGAGCGCGAATCCGAGAAGAGCCATCATCGCGATGCGAAGCAGCAGCAAGATGAGCTGCTCGAGGCGGATGCGGCGTCGATTCCTCTTGAGCGCGCGAAGGAGGAACTCCATCGCGGCCCACTCGATCCGCCGCACGCGCCGGCGGTGGATGAGGTGGATGATGATCGGAATCGACACGAGGGCGAGCGTCGCCCAGGCGAGAGCGCTGTTCAGAAAAAACGAACCCATTACCTCGCCCTCCGGCCGTGCCGATTCCGGGCGGCGAGAACGGAGATGATCGCGGCGTCGAGCGGCTCGCCGGTGTGCGTTCGGTGGTAATCGAGCCCGAGAGTCGCGCAGAGGCGCTCGACATCATCGAGGTAGCGCTCGAGCTCCTCGATGTAGGCATCGCGGAGCGCGCGCGGGTCGGTCACGACCTCCGGATAGTCCTCAAGCCCGTCGAAGAGCACGTTCCCTTCAAACGGAAACGAGAGCTCGGCCTCGTCGAGGACGTGGAAGACGACGAGGTCGTGGCCGCGGAGCTGAAAGGCCTGAAGGCCTCGCTCGAGATCGTCGATGGGTGCGAAAAGGTCGGAGATGATGACGACGAGGCCGCGGCGCGGCAGCGACTCGGCGAGCGCACTGAAGGTATCGCCGACCGACGTCTTTCGCGTCACCTCGGCGCCGTCCATGAGGTCGGCGAGGCGGAGGAGGATCGACGGATGCGTGCTCGGCGGCATGCGGTCGCGGATCTCTTCATCGAACAGCGTGACCCCGACGGCGTCATGTTGACGCTGAAGAAGATAGGCGATCGACGCGAGGAGCGTTCCGCCGTAGTCGTACTTCGTCATCGCCGACGAGCCGTAGCGCATCGATTCCGATGCATCGAGGAGAAGATGGCCGCGAAGATTCGTCTCCTCTTCGTACCGCTTGAGCACGAAGCGGTCGGCTCGACCGAAAACCTTCCAATCGAGGTGGCGGATGTCGTCTCCCGGAACGTAGGGGCGATGATCGACGAACTCGACGGACTGACCGTGGTACGGGCTTTTGTGCATGCCCGAGATCATTCCCTCGACGACCATCTTCGCCCGCAGCTCAAGGCTGCCGATCCGAGCGAGAACCTTAGGACTGTAGAACCTTTCGTAGCTGGCCATCCGGCAGGATCGCCCCTTCTTCGCTCGGAGTAGATTCGATCAGACGATCGATGACGACGTCGGGTGTAATCCCGCGCGCCTCGGCGTGGAAATTCGTAAGGATCCGATGGCGGAGCACGGGTCGTGCGACGGCCTGAATGTCCTCGACGGCGACGTGAAGCCTCCCGGAAAGGAGCGCCTTCGCCTTGGCGCCGACGATGAGAAACTGGCACGCGCGAGGCCCGGCGCCCCACGCGACGTACTCGCGCACGAACTCAGGGAGCGAATCCTTCTCTTCGCCGTCGAGTCGCGTTTGTCGAACGAGCTTCATCGCGTAGTGAACAATGGGATCGGCAACAGGGACGCGCCGAATCGTCTGCTGCAACTCGCGGATTTCGTCGGCGCCGAAGACCGGTGAAACCTTGGTTTCGACGTCCTCGGTGGTCCGGCGGATCACGTCGAACTCTTCTCCCCACGACGGATAGCGCACGAAGATCTTGAACATGAAGCGATCCTGCTGCGCTTCGGGCAGAGGGTACGTGCCCTCCTGCTCGATCGGGTTCTGCGTCGCGAGCACGAAGAACGGATCGGGGAGCGCATGCTGCTCGCCGCCGACCGTTACCTGACGCTCTTGCATGGCCTCGAGGAGCGCGGACTGGGTCTTCGGCGGAGTACGGTTGATCTCGTCGGCGAGGAGGACGTGGGCGAAGATCGGGCCGCGGAGAAAGCGGAAGCTCCGGGAGCCGGAGGCCTGATCCTCGTGAATGACCTCGGTCCCCGTGATGTCGGCGGGCATGAGGTCGGGCGTAAACTGAATGCGGCTGAACTCGAGATCGAGACAATCGGCGAGCGTCCGGATGAGGAGAGTCTTCGCGAGGCCCGGCACGCCCTCGAGGATGCAGTGACCCTTGGTGAAGATCGCGATCAGAAGCTGCTCGACGACCTCGTCCTGACCGACGATCACCTTGCCGATCTCTTCTTTGAGCGTTGAGAACTTCGAGCTCAGCCTGTCAACGGCCGAGAGATCGTTCTCCGGAGGGGGAGTCATGGTGTACCTCGCGAGTGGGGGAATCTTTCAGCGATACGAGGGGCGGGGAGCAGCGCGCGGGAACGAGTCCACCGTCGGGCCGACACGTCGGAGCGTTTCGGTGCGCTCGCTGGCGCGATCTTCGGTGCGCTTGTCAGCGCTGGTAGATGGGGAGCCGCTGATAGGGTAGGGCCAAGATCACGACGGCGATCGACGTTCCGTAGACCGTGCCGACGCCGTCGCCCATCCAGCTGCCATCGGACGATTGCTTCGAGAGGAGCCAGCGGCTGATGTCTCGATAGTAGCGTGCCCACTCACGACCGCCGCGCTGGAACTTGGCCTGCGCGAGGTAGAAATGGGCGTAGAACGTGTGCCCCCACACGCCTCCGCCGCCGTGCGCGGTGATGGTTCGGTCGCAGTACGCTAACGCCTTAAGGGCGAGCGGGCTGTCGTAGGCGCCGGCGTTGTAGAGCGTGGCGACCGCCGCCGCCGTGATCGGCGGGCGCGATCCGCCGCCTCCCGAGAGCTGGTAGCGGATACCGCCGTCGGGATTCGCCGAGCGCTCGATGTAGCGAACGGCTCCGCGAACGACGGTTGGCTCGACGAAGATCCCCGCGTTCCGGCACGCGCGGAGACCCTGGATCTGCGTCACCGTCACCGATCCCTCGTCGCCATCGGAGCTCGGCGAGTAGAGCCAGCCGCCGGCTCGACTTTGACTCCGCTCGGTGATGCGAACTCCGCGAACGAGCACGTCGTGGATCGCCTGCTGTTTCCGCCGGTCCTCCTCCATGCCGTAGGCCTGCGCGAGAAAGAGGAGCGCGAATCCGTGGCCGTGAAGCGAGCGACCTTCCTCGCCTCGAGTCGCGATGAGACCGTTCGGCTGGGAGACGCGGAGGACGAAGTCGACGGACTTTCTCAGCGCGCGGCAGTGAGGACCGCGCGTCGGCGTGCTTCCCGTTACGAGGAGCGCCGTCCCGGCGAGCGCGGTCATCGCCGTCGGATATGAGCCCCAGCCACCCATATTGTTCCAGGACCCGTCGCGATTCTGCGTTCGCGTGAGGTACTGAGTTCCGCGCTCGATCGCCCGTTCGATCTCGGGGGTGACGTGATCGGGCCGCTTCGGCTCGGCGCGTCCGGTGCTCGTCGCGGCAACGAGACCGATGAGGACCGCCGACAGGAGCCGCTCCACGCTTCGTTCAGTCCTCATCCTCGTCCACCTTCACTTGCACTTCGACCGCGAACGTGCCCTTCACGGAGCCGCTCTTCAGCGAAACGCCGAGAAACAGCTTCCCGCTCCCACTCGCCGCGCCTTCGTACTCCGAGCCGACGAGAAACGGCTTCCCTTTGTCACCGATCTTCGCGACGAGAGCGCCGGCGGCGAACTTTTCGAGCTGATTGCCGGAAACGTTCGGCGTTCCTTCCGGCCCCGCGTTCTGGCCGTAGTTCGAGAGGTTGATCGTGCCCGAGGCGATGATCTTGAGCGGGGCTTCCGCCGCGACCTCGATCCCGGTGTCGATCCACTTCCCGTTCGCGGCGAATGCCTTCGATCCGCCGATCTTAAACGACTTGCGGAGGTACGGAGGCTCGCGGAAAACGATGCTCATGATGTCGTCGCGGCTCAGCTTGAGCTCGCCGTACGAAGTCTTGATCCCGAATTCGCGGCGATCGACGCGCCCCAGCACCGTGAACCGGAGCGTCATGATTTCGTCCTCGTTGCCCCGGAGCGGAACGAGAAACGTGCGCTCGTCGTCCTCCTGCTCTTCGAGCTCCTCCTCGAGGTCGCCGACGAGCTTCTCGGCGCGCGTTTTCACCTCTTGGTCCTCCGACTTCGCGGCCTCGCGCAGAAGCTCGAGCGCGGGCAGACCGACCCGCGCGAGCTCCTCGCTCGCTTCTTCGCGGAGATCGTACTCGTCGCTGCCGAGCTGATCGACGAGCTCACGGATGCGTTCCTCCCGCTCGGGGTCGGGTCGCTCGCTGAAGCGGACGCGGACGAGCTCCTCGACCGGGATCGCGAGCACGCCGTAAACCGTGGTCACGGTGAGCTCACTCAGCTCGACGCGCCCCGCGATCCGAGTGCCGTCGCGCATGCGAAACATCGGCGGGTCACGCTTCTTCTTCGCCTTGGCCGGTTGCTCTTCACCGTCCTTCGTCTTCGCCTCCGCCTCGCTCTTCTCTCCGGCACCGGAGAGCTGCGCGCTCACCGACTTCTCTACCGCAGCGACGGCGGCCGACACCTGCGCGGCCACCTTCGCCGCGGCAGCTTTCTTATCGTCGTCGGACTCTTTGCCGGCGTCTTTCTTCCCCTCGCCGTTCCCGGCGTCCTTCTCGGGCGCGGCCTTCTCCGCGTCGCCATCCTTGTTCTCGTTTCCCTCTGCCTCGTCGCCGTTCGCTTTCTCTTCAGCAGCCTCGGCGGCATCCGCGGCTTCGGCGGCGGCCTGCGCAAACGTCGAGCCCCGCTCCGTCGCCCATCCGGCGAGGAGCGCGAGAACGATGCCGAGTCCGATGCTTCGGCCCCGGCGTCCTATCTCGGTCCCATCGCGCGTCATGACTCGCTTCTCCATTCGCTAGTTGATTCGTTCGATCGTCAGCGCTCGCGCTCACGAGAGCCGGCGGCCATCGACCGCCACTATCCACTCGGCTCGTTCGAGCGGTCCGCTTCCGCCTCGTTCGACTCGTCGACGTCCTCGGGCGCTCGCTCGGCCGTCGCCGGCTCAAGTCGTCCGAATCCGTCTGCGTTTCCGAGCGCGAGTCCTCCGCGCTGAGCCGAGAGCCGCGGCGGGAGCTGGTGCCCCTTGCTCTTGATCTCGAGCTCGACAATGTTCTTCCAGTGCGGCTCGGCGTCCGCCTTCGGATCGACGCGAACGACTCGAGTGTACCACTTTCCTTCACCCTCTCCGGTGTTGAACGTAAGGAGGAATCGCCCAGAATCACGCTCGCGGACCGGCACTCCACCGTAGATGACCGCGCCCGGCTCGATCGTCTCGTTCCAGCGGACTTCGTCCTCAGCGATGTGAATCAAACGGAGGCTCGCCCCAGCCACCGCGGCGGTTCTACGCGCGGAAGGCGTCGCCGGCCCGCCGAGACAGACGAGAGTGACCTCACTCGATCCGTTCGAACGGACGCCGTCGATGACGGACACCGTGCCGCCGAGATCGATCGTCCGCGTCACGCGTCCGGTGCGGAGAGAGCGGAGGCGCAGCTTGCCGTCGACTTCCGAGATCCACACGACTCCACCCTGGACGAAGAGCGGGCGGCCGACACTCGTACTCTTCCGCCAGAGCTCCGCGCCGGTCGCGGTCTCGATGCACGCGAGCCCCCGGCCTTCGAACACGCCGAAGAGCCCGCCCGCTCCTGCGACCGCGCGTTGCCCGGTTTGATTGCACACCGTCGACACCGCCTCGGGCCGTCCGTTCGCCGACTCGGCGAGTTGAACCCGGTGAAGCGTGTACGGTGATCCCGTGAGCACCTCTGCAACCGCGCCCCTGCGGCGAATCCCGCCGAGAGGCGTTCCGCCGAGCGAGATCTCCCAGCGGAGCTTGCCGCTTCGGCCGTCGAGCTGACGAAGCCGCGCGTCGGTGAGCCACACGAGGGGGTGAGTGTCGAGATCTACGGCGTCCGGGAACGCGTTCGAGCTCGTCGAGAGATGGAGACCGCCCCAGGTGTAGCTATTCGAGGAAAAACGAAGGAGTGCGTGCGAATAGTTGTGGACCCACCTCAGCCGAAGAGTCGACCAATCCGGCGCGGTCGACGTCTCCGCCGGCGCCGCGAAGCGAAAGCCG
The DNA here is from genome assembly GCA_965223845.1 of Planctomycetota bacterium. Taxonomy (GTDB): domain Bacteria; phylum Planctomycetota; class UBA8108; order UBA8108; family SXIK01; genus CBDCXR01. Next base: position 1,984,687 of record CBDCXR010000004.1, read on the forward strand.
TAGAGACCGGCTGCGGTGAACAAGACGAGATAGTCGTCGCCCACGAAGACACTCGCCGGCTCTTCGAACTGAGCCGCGAGCTTCAGCTTCACCTCCGACACATCGGGATAGCCGGGGAGCTCGCGTTCGAATTCCACCGTCCCACCCGGGCCGTAAACGCGCATCCGCGTACCGCAGACGGCGAACAACGCTCGCACGCCTCGGCTTCGGGGCGTCTCGGGGGCGAGAAACCCCTCCTCCTTGTCAATCCAGAATCGCGGGCGATAGCGCTCGTCGCTCGGAAAGAACTCGACACTCTCGGCGTGCTCTCGGCGCGGAGCGCGCGCGCGGAACTCCTTCACCTTGCCGGCGACCTCGCCGGAGAGGTTCGGATAGGACTCCGCGAGAAACTCGAGCCGCGCCGCGGCGTCCTCCCAGGCACCCGCGCGGGCCGCGGCCCGAACGAGGAGCGCGACCACCTCGGCGCCGGCCGGAAGATGCGCGCTCGTGAGAGCTCGGCGCGAAAGCGATCTCGTCGACGCATCGGCGCGCCCCGAATTCTCCGCGAGCGCGCGATTCGCCGAATCGAACGAGCCCGCGAGCTCGGGCCAGCGACGGATGAAATCGCGGAGAAGCTCCGACGCGTAGACGGCGCAGTCGACGTCGAACCCTTCGGGAGACGTCGCGCGGGTTCGCCGCGAGCGGGACAGCTCACCGAGTGCGTCGATCACACGGGCGGCGTTCGCCGGCAGCGCCTCGGTCTCACCCTCGAGCAGCAGCGAAGCCTCGAGAAGCACGAGCGAACGTCGCGTGCCGGCCTCGAGGAGGTCGCTGTGCTCGCCGATCAACTCGGCGAGCGGGGTGGGATCTCCACCGAGTTTCGCCGCTTCGCGTGCAGTCGCGACGATCTCGCGCTCCACATCCTCGCGTAGCTTCGGCGTTCGCAGCTTCTTCCGCAGCTCGTAGTAGATCTCGAGCGCCTCGGGATAGCGCCGCTCGGCGCGAAGAAGAAGGGCCTCCTTCGAACGATCACTTCGCTGCGAATCCGCGACGCGCGTCCAGGACTCGTCCTGGGGACGAAGGGCGTGAACCGCGCCCGGGGTGCTGAGGATCACGCGGCCGCCGAGGGGCACCAGCGCCCACGCGCCCGAGTCCGGGAGACGCTTTTCGACCACGCGGATCGCGCGCGTTTCGCTCCCGTCCGTCGCGGAGAACGCAGCGATCTCGCCGTTTGCGAAGGGGAGGAGGACCTCTCCCTCGGTAAAACAGGGCATCCCGCGGAGGCGGCCGCGCTCTTCGTCCAGCGGCGGCGAGGACCAACGATCCTCGCCGTCGTCGACCGCGATCGCGAGGAGACGGTCGCCGAGCGCGAGGAAAACGTCTCCGACGACTCCCAGCGGGAAGGGCGTCCGTTCCGGTAGCGGACGATCCCAGAGAAGATCACCGCTCTCGAGATCGAGGGCGACGAGGTAGTCGCTGTCCGGAGCGGCGACGAGCACTCGGTCGCCGACGATGCTCGGGCGGCTGCTCGCGCGCGTCCCGCGAATGTGTCCACCGCGCACTCGAGATCGATAGCGCGTCTGCCAGCGGATCTCGCCGCTCGTCGCGTCCGCGCACGAGATCAGTCCATGACCGAATGAAGCGACGACGACGCTCCCGCGCGACGCCAAGCCCGGTCGCGGCACGACGGAAACGGGACGTGACCGAAGAGCGGTTTCGTGTAGCCGACGCACCCAAAGGAATCGGCCGCGCGGTGTCACGCCGACGAGACAAAAGCTCGATCGGCTTCGCGCGGGCGCGACGAGACCGGCTTCCGTCGGTACCGGTGGGCCGAGAAACGTGAGCTGACCGAGTCCGCTTCCGCGCGGCGAGCCCTCGAGCGACCAGCCGAGCTTACCGTTTCGCGCGCCGTAGGCGATGAGCGCATTCGGCGAAAACCGGTACCCGCCTCCGGTGTAGACGCCCATGGCGCGCCGGTCGATTCCGACGACGATCGCTTCGCCCGCCGACCCGGCCTCGGCCCCGCCGGAGGTGGATCCTGCCGGAGCCCCGCCGCCGTCCTCTTCGAATCGGAAGAGCATGAGCGAAGGGTCTCCGGCGACAAACCCGCGGACGAGCGTCCCTACGGATTCGTTTCCGATCCAGCGGATCTTTCCGGTGCTCACCTCGAGCGCGACGATCGCGTCGGGAGCGTTTTCGGCGCCCCGAACGAAGACGAGGCCGTCCGCGCCGACGACCGACGGGGGTGGCAGTGCCGTCTTCGCCGACCGCTGCGGGGGAAACGTCCACGCGACGTGGCTTCCGAGCGCGGACGGAGGTCCATCGATGCGAGCCGCTCGGCCGTCGAAAGAACCGTCCGGACTGAGCCACGCGTCGCGACCCGAGTCGAGCTCGGGCGAGCGACGAAACGCCCGCGAGGCCAACTCGACGAAGAGGGGATCCTGCCCGACATCGCGCCCGAGGACGCCGGCGCCGCGGACGAGGACGACATCGTCCCCGTACTGCTCCGCGAGCTCCGCGAGCGCGGCGGACGCACGGGATCGGTTCCCCGCGAGAAGCTGGGCGGCCGCGAGCTGCGCGAGGATGTTCCGCCGCGGGGTGTCTTCGCCATCGAACGGAAGACGAAGCCGAGACTCGAACGCCGCGGCGGCGGCCGCGGGACGCCCGGCGTCGAGCTGTCTCAGTGCGAGCTCTTCCCAAGCGCGTCGACCCGACGGCGCGAGGGCGTGCCGCAGTGCGACCGAGCGAAGTCGCCGAACTCGCGTGTCGGGACCGAGGCGGTCGAGTTCGCGAAGCGCCGACGCTGCGGCCGGCTCATAGGTTCGGACGTACGCCGCGCGGACCTCCGCGTCGAGTCCGCTCAGCTCGTCGAGGATCGCCGTCTCGAGCGGACGGAACACGATCCCGTCGGCACTCGTGAGCACGTCGGCGAGGGTAAAGTCGGGATCGACCTCGCTGCCGTCCATAGAGGCCATCGGCTGCGGGGCGGGAAGATTGGGCGCCGCGCCGACCCCACCCGCCGGCTTCGCGGGGCGATCGATCCGCCGGCTCGCACCTCCGGCGAGCGCTTCGCAGAGCTCGGCGTACGCATCGAATGCGCGCGTCCACTCGCGCCGTCGCGCGTGGTCTCGAGCCGTGCGGAGGACTCCGTCCGTCGACGAGTCGACAATCGGTTCCACATCGCCGCGAAACTCGCGCGGGACGCGCGACGCGTCGGGGGCGTCTTCGCTGCTCGCGTCCGCAGGAGCGTCTCCACCGCCGGTCGCGCTCTCGGCCACTTCATCGGCGAACGCGATCCGCGCTGGCGGGCCGACTCTCCCCGCCGTCGACACGAGACCGATCGCGACCATGATGATCGCCTTGCGCCAACGACAGGTCTCGCGCGCGTTCGACGGATCGGGACTCGACAACGCTCGTCTCCTCGAGCAGCGCCAGTTTGCGGCGGCACCCCGCTGCGTCCGAGTGCCGGAAGACGTCGAATCCACCGTTCGGCACGCGTCTCTACGAGACCGTTATCGTACGCGTTCACGCCCGGAGCGCCACAAAATCGAGGCCCTTCGGCGAGCACCGCTCGATCTCAGTCGCCCAGCCACCCACCGAACGACATTTCGGGAACGAGATAGTGGAGTACCGCGCGCCCGAGGCAGACGACGAGCACGACGAGCGCCCCGATTCCGGGCCGTCGCCACTTTGCGGCCGTCGCGCTCGCGGTGTAGTGCTCCGAGAACCATCCGAACACCGCCCCGCAGAGAAACCCGCCGAGGTGGGCGACGTGATCGATCGGGAGCGGAACGAGGACGAGCGCGATCATGAAGATCACCCAGCGACGAATGGCGGCGATCGCCTCGTAGTCGCGGTAGCGAAGCGCGCGCCCGAGCGACACTCCGACCATGCCGCAGAGCGCTCCCGACGCGCCGACGGAAAAGCCGCGCTGGACGAAGAACGAAGCGACGCCAGCCGCGATCCCACACACGAGATACACGAGGAGAAACCGCCACGAGCTGAGGATGGACTCGCACTGGTGACCGACGCTGAAGAGGAACGCCATATTGAACGCGAGATGGATCAGCCCGCCGTGGAGGAACGCGTAGGAGACCGCCCGCCAGTACTCTCCGCTCTCGACGAAGGTCGGAGTCACGGCGCCGAGCTGGACGTAGACACCGCCGTGGAATCCGAAGAGCGGATTCGGTACCGAGCCCGTCCCCTTGACGTGCGCGATGAAACTCAGACCGAAGAACGCGACGTTGACGAGGAGGAGATAGGACGTCGCGGGAAAGAGCTCGTAAAACTTCCGTCGCATTCACGCCCCCGGTGGATCGTCGCGTGCGCGTCGCGCCGGCTGTTCGGCGCGCTCCGTCCGCGCGGACGAGCGGCCTCCGTGGCGCCTCCCTCCCGCGGCGGCTGAATGATAGCGCGGACGAACACGAGTCTCCAGGTCGCCCCGGCGACGCCGAGTCGAGCCCCGCGCTGTTGACCGTGAGTGGCGCGCAAGCGATCCTGCGCGGCATGAACGAACGCGACGAGTCCCGCGAGCTCGACGAAATCCTGCGAGGAGTGAGTCGCAGCATCTACCTCACGCTCAAGGTGGCGCCGAGAGCGATGCGCCCGGCGCTCGGTGTCGGCTATCTCTTTTGCCGCGCCGCGGACACGATCGCAGACACCCGTCTCATCCCTCGCGGCGCTCGACTCGATGCGCTCGCGCGCTTTCGCGAGCAGTTCAGTAGGCCGTCGATCGACGTCGATGCCCTGCGAGCGATCGGCGAGAGAGTCGGCGCTCCGCAGGAAAACCCGGACGAGCGAGCACTGCTCCGCTCGCTCGTCCCGTGCTTCCGCGCGTACCTCCGGCTCTCGCCGGCCGATCGGGATCGTCTCGCCCGGCTCGTCTCCACGCTGACGAGTGGAATGGAGATGGATCTCCGGTTCTTTCCGCCGGAGGAGAGCGGAGTCGTCCGCGCTCTTCCCTCGGACGCAGCGCTCGATCTCTACACGTATCACGTCGCGGGCTGCGTGGGGGAGTTCTGGACCGAGCTCCAGCTCGCGCACCGGCCTTCGCTCGCGATGTGGAATCCATCGATCATGGCGGACCTCGGCGTCCGCTTCGGGAAGGGACTCCAGATGACGAATATCCTCCGCGACCTTCCCGCCGATCTCGCGATCGGGAGATGCTACCTCCCCGAGCCGGCGCTCGAATCGGTGGGAGTGAGCGTCGACGATCTGGCCGCGCGCGCCGGGCTCGAGCGGCTGCGTCCCGTCGTCCTCGATCTCATCGCGCGCACTCTCGCGCTCTATCGCTCGGGCTGGGAGTACGTCACGGCGATACCTCGGCGGGAGGTGCGGCTCCGACTCGCGTGCGCGTGGCCGCTCCTCATCGGGCTCGAAACCTTCGCGAGGCTCGCCGCGAGCGAGGATCCCTACGCCCCAGGCGAGCACCACAAGATCTCCCGGACCGACGTCTACCGCATCATCCGCCAGTCGGCGGTCCGCGCAGCCTCGACTCGGAAGCTCTCTCGTCTCTACGACGAGCGCGAGGCGCGCGTTCTCGCCCACGTCGCCGGGCCCTACCGCGCGAACGGAATCGCCCTTCCCGCTGCAAGGTCGCCCAGATAAAATGGCGGTTCTGCCGCGGGAGCTGACCGAACATCGTCCTCGGCCTCGGTCGATCTACCGAGCTCGGCCGACCTCCAGAGGACGCCCGAGAACGACGCCGGCGGCCCGTGTCTCCCAGATTTCGAGCTCACCGCCTACCCGCCGCGACACCCGCGAACTCACTGCGACTCCCCCCGGAGGTAATTCGACGATGCTCTCCAAGGTCGAACGGTTTTGGATCGCCTTCATCCTGCGATTCGCGTTTGGTTTCTTCTTCCTTTTCGCGGCGCTCAACATCTTCGACCACGGGCCCGAGGCGTTCTCGCAGGCGCTCGCGAAGCCGTTCGAGTCGACGTGGCTCTGGAAGGTCGGCGGGGATGCGTTCATCGACAAGTTCCTGTACGGCATGCCGTTCGTGTTCGCGGCGCTCAGTGTTCCGATCTTGACGGGGATCTTCCTGAAGCCGGCGCTCCGTCTCGGCGCGCTGCTCTTCGTCTGCCTCGGCCTCGGGAAATACATCCAAAACGCGAACGAGCTCGCGACCACCGCGTCCGATTTCTCGTTCGCCCTGATGATTTGTCTCGGGCTCTACGCGCTGGGACGTTCGGAGGACGACTCGCCGAAGGAGCTCGGCGCCTGATCAGCTCGAGCGAGCCGAAGAGGAGTCGGCGTGAACGCGCTCCCCGCCCTCGAGACTTACGATGCGGACTCGGAGCTCTTTCGCTTTTCGTTCCCGGCGATGGGAACGGAGAACGTCTTCCTTCTCGGCGGCGCCGACGAGGCGACGCTCAAGGCGGCGGCGCAGGAGGGGTACTCGATCGTCGATCGTCTCGAGGAGAAGCTCTCGAAGTTTCTCCCCGAGAGTGACGTGTCACTGATCGCTCGCTCCGCGGCGGGAAGTCCGGTTCGGGTTGGAGACGATACCTTCCACGTCCTCGAGCTCGCGCGCGAAGCCTGGGAGCTGACGGGCGGAGTGTTCGACCCGACGGTCGCGCCGCTCCTCAAGGCCTGGGGTTTCATCGATCTCGAGGCGCGCGTGCCGGATGATGCGGAGATCGCTCGACTCCGCGAGTCGCGGGGCATGGATCGCGTCGTTCTCGATCGTGATGGCTCGACCGTGACGCTCGAACGACCGGGAATCGAGCTCGATCTCGGCGGAATCGGGAAGGGGTACGCGGCGGACCGGGTCGTCGAGGAGATGCGCCGCCGGGGGGTCGGCTGCGGGGCGATCGTCCTCGGTCGTTCGACGATCGTCGTCTGGGGCTGTCCGCCGGAAGGCGGCCGCTGGCGAGTGGTGATCGCGCACCCCGAGCGAAGGGACGACACGATTGCGACCCTCGACGTGACGCCGGGCGTGCTCTCTTCGTCGAGCGCGGCGGAGAGGCATCTCAAAAGCGGGGGGAAGACCTACGGTCACGTGCTCGACCCCCGCACGGGACGTCCGTCGGCAACGCCCGTTCGAAGCACGACTGTCTGGACGAACGCTGGCGTCCTCGGCGATGTCCTGTCGACGTCGCTCTTCATCCTCGGCGAGAGCGCGCTCGCGCCCGGCGGGTGTGCGGAAGCGCTCGCGCGCAAGTGGGCGAGCGAGCTTCGGGTGGGGGCGTTCCTCGTCACGGAATCGACGGAGAGCTGGGGCGGACTCGCGACGTCGACTCGCTTCCTCGGGGCGCCGACCTTCGGCGTCACCGAATAGAACCCGAAGGTCGACGGAGTCGAGCGCGGGCGCGACAATCATGCGTCTACGTTTTACCCGCGGCGTTCGGGCGGTAGAATCTGGTGCCATCTCCGGGCTAAACTGGTACTGGCAGAACGTCGGCGTGGGCGCTGCCGGAGTCGCGCGCCCGCCCCGCTCGAGAATTGAATTTCATCCCGCTCGGGCCGTCCCTCTTCCGAGCGCATCTCGCGCCCGCGAGCGAGTCGAGACGACCGCGGAAGGAGTCTTCATGAGTGCAGAACACGACAACGACGACGTCTACGTGAGCGCGGACGACGGTGTCGACCGCCGCGAGTTCATCGGGAGCGCAGCGCTCACGACGGCCGGCGTGGTCGCGGCCGGAATCTCGGCGTTTCAGTTCTCACAGAAAGAGCCCCCGCCCGACACCTCGAAGCTCGTCGGCAACAAGGTACGCCTCGGCTTCATCGGCGTGGGCCGGCGGGGAGGAGCGCTTCTCCGGAGTGCGGTCCAGGTGCCCGGGAACGATGTCGTCGCGGTCTGCGATCTCCAGGAGGGGGCGCGAAACGCCGCGAAGCGGGACGTCGAGAAGGCGTACAAAGCCGGAAATCAGCTCGCCGATGTCCGGCTCTTCGAGGACTACCACGAGCTGCTCAAGGACGAGAATATCGAGGCGGTGTTCATCGCGACACCTCAGTACCTCCACGGGCCGATGGCGCTCGACGCGCTCGAGGCCGGAAAGCACGTCTACTGCGAGAAGGCACTCGCGCTCACGATCGGTGAGAATCGGGCGATCCTGAACGCGGTGAAGAAGCGCGGCTCGCAGGTATTCCAGGTCGGCCACCAGCGCCACTACTCACCCCTCTATCGCAAGGTCGCCGAGCTCGTTCACGGTGACCGAATCGGTGACGTGGCGGCGATCCGCGCACAGTGGAATCGAAACGACCTCGTCCGCCGGCCGTGCGCCGATCCGGCGCTCGAGAAGATCGTCAACTGGCGTCTCTATTCGGAGCTGTCGGGCGGTCTCACGACCGAGTTCGCGAGCCATCAAATCGATGTCGCGAACTGGCTTCTCGGCACGCACCCGGACTCCGTGGCGGGATTCGGCGGAGTCGATTGGTACGAGGACGGACGGGACACCGAGGACAACGTCCACATCATCTTCAACTACAAGGTCCCGGTCGCGAAGCGAAACGCCTACGGGGAGCTCGTCTACAAGGACGGCGAGAACGGAACCGATCTCGAATACGAGATGGAGCCGGACGGCCGCGTGAAGCGGCGCGACGTGCGCTTCTCCTACATGTCGGTGATGCAGAACGCGCATCTCGGGCCGTCGGAGCTCATCCTCGGACAGTACGGAACGCTCGAAGTGTCGCTCCAGGGCGGAGAGTTCTTCAAAGAGAAGAAAGCGCGCATCGACAAGAATCGGCAGAAGGAAGGGACGAACCCGCGTCGCGCCCTGCAGAAGAAGGTGCTCGTCTCGGGGTCGACCGTCGATCCGACGACCGCGGGAATCCCGCGGAAGAAAGGCGATCCACTCAAGTCCGAGGTGCGCGAGGGGGAGCGCTGGGTCGACTTCACCGGCAACGTCGCGGGCGCGTACGACAAGCACGAGACCATGCTCGCGATTCACGGCTTCCTCCAGAGCATTCGCACGGCGCGGACCGATCCCGCGAGCTACAGCTACGAGCAGGTGCCGGCGAACGTCGCGGTGGGCGTCTGGGGTGCGGTCCCCGCGCTGATGGCGAATATCGCGATGCGAGAGGGCCGCCTCGTCCACTGGAGCGAGTTCTTCCCCGAAGAGAAGGACGAGCCCTACTTCATGGATCGACGCGGACGGCTCCGGCAGGCATGACGCGAACGCTCCGGCGACCGGAACCGACGAAGACACCGGTGAGCTCGTCCGCGCGTGCGGTCGTTTCGCGACGGGCGAGCGACGGGAACGGCGACGTCAGACGATTCGTCGGCTCTTCGAAAGGAAGCGACCCGCAGTGGCTCCCGGCGCTCCGCGTGAGAGGAGAACCGCGCGTGGAGCCGCGCTGAGAACGGACGCTCGAGATCGACGTCGCCGTCTCAGCCGACAGAGCCCCGGAGATCGTCGTGCGCGCCACAACGGGCGGGGTACCTTGATGAGCGAGCGTCCCGTTCCCGAGTCTTCTTCTTCGCGTCGCGCGACGGATTTCTGTCCATACGCCGAACCCGCGCTCGGGCCTAAACGCTAGCCTATGAACTCGAGTCTTAACGACAGCTCTCGTTGAGTTCGCAACCGATTCCGTCCTCGGTGGTGGGGTCGACGCCGCAGTCGCTCACACCGGGCGAAGGAATGGGGCCCTGGCGGAGGAAGAGTGCGCCGAGCGACATGGTCGCGTCGGCGATGTCGATCGCTCCGTCGTCGTTCGAGTCACAGGCGTCGCCGCAATCCGGCTCTTCCTCGTCGAGAAACAGAGACCTGAGCGTAAAGATCGGGTCCGAGATGTCGACGTTGCCGTCGTCGTTGCAGTCACCGCGGCGGAAAGACTCCGCCGGAGAGGGTGTTCGACTCGCCACACGAAAACCGATGTACGCGCCGACGCCTCCGGTGAACCGGTCGTCGGGACGATTGCAGATCCGGATGAAGAACCAATTGCTTCCCCAGGCCGACCCACGCAAGCAGCGCCCGGTAAATCCGCCGGTAGAGATCGCTTCCGTCCACTCCCAGAGATTGCCCGTCTGGTCGAACGTACCGTAGTAGCTCGTCGAGTCGCGGTACGCACCGACCTCTGTGGTGCCGATGAGACCGGTATCCGCCGTATTCACGCTATTCGTGCCACCTGGAGGCGGCTCGAAGGTGGGAAAATCGTCGCTCTGGGTCGCGAAGCGCCAATAGCCGCCCGCTCCGTCTGCCAGGGTCGGGTCGTAAAAGGCTGCCTTGTACCATTCATTTTCGCTGGGGATGAAGTAGGTCGCGTTCGGCGCACGAGTCTCGGTCTCCCCGGCTTCTACGGCGTAGGTACCGCTTTCCGTCCCGCCCGCACCCTGTCCGTTTTCCAGCCAGTTCACGAAGCGCATGGCATCGGTGAACCGTGCGTGAGTCACGGGATGTCTCTCGAACCCCGCCTTCACCGAGTAACGGAAGCTGCCGCTCGACCCGGTTCGCGTGATGCGCATGTCCGGGTGAAAGAGCTCGTGCGGGTCCTCCGAGGCGACCTTCCCCAAGAACTCCACGTACTGCTCATTCGTCACTTCGTGCTTGCTGATCCGGTATTCATAGTCGACGCGGCCGAAGGAATCGCTGTCGGGCTCGTTTCCTACGTCGCCCACCGTCGCCCAGTCGAACTCAACTTGGCCAAATGAAGAACCGCACTGGCACAGCAAGGCAAGCAGCATCAGTTTGCGCATGATCACTCCCTTGATTCCGGACGCAGGGCCGTCCGCTACGCGATCGCCGATGAGCGACTCGCCGGCTCGAGAACGCGGCGTCGTTCCTGCACCTTGCCGCGTTGTGGTTTAGTCCACCGGCGAGAATCAATCCCAACGTGCGAATCTAGCGTTTCGAGATCCCCCCCGAGCGCGGCGGGCCGAAACGAGAGAGATCGATCGCCGGTCGAGCGCTACGCTGGAAGCTCGCTGATGTCGACACGACTCGTTCCCACCCGAGGATTTGGTGTTGGGAATGGGCATCCACGGTGGATTCTTCGTATGGCAGAGAAGCGGAAGGAGTTCATCGCGCAGTTCGTTCGCTCCGAACGATCGCTTCGAGCCTTGCTGCTGGCTGCTACGGGAGACATGAATCTCGCCGAAGATCTGCTGCAGAACGTAGCAAGCGCGCTCTGGGAGAAGTGGCCGAAGTACGATCCCGAGCGTCCTTTTCGAAGGTGGGCTCTGGGAGTCGCGCGGATCGAGATTCTTCGTTGGCGTCGTTCCGCAGCTCGAAATCGGATCGTCTTCGACGATCGAATCCTCGATCAACTCGTCGACGCCGCAGACCGGACTGCGGAAGAGGCCGATCGGAGCCTCGCCCTGTTGGCGGAATGCCTTCTCGAAGTGAACGGGAACGCGAGAGAGGTGCTGAACTTGAAATACACGCTCGGGCTCCGGTCGCGTCAAATCGCGGAAAAGATCGGGAAGAGCGTTGGTGCCGTCGAGATGCTCCTTACGCGCACGCGTCGAGCGCTGCGCGACTGTATCCTGCGAAAACTGGCTAGCCCGGACGTTTCACCAGACTCTCCTGCGCCACCGTAAGACGCGAATTGAGCATCGGATGTGTCGCCGCCCCGATCCTCAATGTGCTAGAGCACACCTCCGGTCAGTACGGCGTCACCTCCTTGTCGATTCACGCCCTACGGCGGTTCGCCGCTTCGCTCCCCGAATCTGGTGAGAAGACTGGACTGAGCCATGACGCACCCAAAGGCCGACCTGATTGCGAAGTATCTCTCCGGCGATGCCGATGCGGACGAGGTGCAGCAGCTCTACCGGGCGCTGTCGGACGACCCGTCGGCCGCCGAGGCATTGCTGTCGGATGCGTACCTCGATGTCCATCTTCGCGAGGCGTTGACCAGCCTCTCATTGGGTGTTGATCTCGCCGACGTCGGTCAACCGAGTGCGGTTGCCAGGCGAGCTCGGACCCCGTGGGTGGCAGCCGCCGTGCTGTTGGTCGCCATCTCGGGTTGGAGCGTGGCGGCGTACGTCGCTAGCGAACTCAACCGAGCTCGTACGGACATCGCCGCGCTCAACAGCCGGATCGCCTCCCTCGAAACGGCTCGTCCACTCGTACCCGTCGTCCGTGGCGACGGGCCACGAGTCCACAGCATGCGCGGCTTGCTCATGGCCGCGCGACCGAATGCCGGCGGGGAACTCGAAACGCGCTTGCTGGAGGTTGGCGCGTCCGCGCCCCTCGAACAGAGGCTCTGGACTTGCCCCTGGGGTGCGACCGAGTTTCGATACGATGGCGGCGCGTCGGTGACGGTCGAACGCGACTCGGCGGTCCAATTCAACGAGGCGCAGGGCCGACGACAACTGACGCTCGAGCGTGGGATCGTGCACGTGACGAATCTATCGAGCGCCGACCGACGCCCGACCGAAATCCGGTGCGCTCTCGCCACCGTTCGAGTGGTCCGTGGTCAAGTGGCGGTTCAGGTCGACGAGCAGAAGACGGCGGTGGAAGCCGCGGTCAACGAGGCTCAAGTCCACGTGGAGGAGAACGGCGTCGAACGTTCGTTCACGGTGCGGCGAGGTCAGTACCTATTCATATCGCCCGGGAAGACAACGAACGTGATGGAGGGCGTGCTGGAATTGGGACTCGACGCGCCGAGCGGCTAGCCCGGTCTTCTCATCCGAATCGGCTCACCCGTTCGCCGCCCTCGGCGTCTCCGGATCCTCGGGCGTGAGCCCGACGACGATGTCCGCTTTCGCGGCGAGCTCGCCGATCTTCGAATCGGGAATGCGGGCGAAGTCGATCGTCACTGCCGCACGCGCCTCGTCGCTCGGTAGCCGCTTGTAGAGGAAATCCTCAGCGTTCTTCTTCTCGCCCTTCACGTAGAGCTGAGTCGTGAGGAGGCGGTGCTCGCCCTTCTTCACGATGAGGTGGATATGAGGCGTGCGCCCCGTATAGGCGACGGGCTTGATGGTGCGGAAGTAGTATTCGCCCTTTCGGCCGGTGAGAAAGCGGCCGAAGCCCTGGAAGTTCTTGTCGAGTTTCTCCCGCCCATCCGACTTCGAGTGCAGATAGACGCCGCTGTTGTCCGTCTGCCAGATCTCGACGACCGCACCTCGGACCGGCTCGCCCTTCAGATCGAGCACGCGGCCCGAAAGGTGCGTGATCGAACCGACGGCAGGGGTGATCGTGTCGTTGATGATGAGAAGGTCGTTGTCCGTATCGAGAGGCAGCTTGTCCGGATAGAACGGACCTTCGGCGTCGCGCGGCGTGCGAACGATCTCCTCGGCGAACGCACCGGGAAGGTAAAGCCCGCCGCTTCCGAGGGCCGCGGTCCCGACCGCGAGCTGACCGAGAAACTTGCGGCGGCCGTACGCGCCGTCTGACCGGGACGAGTGATCCATGACCGAATCCTTCTTCGAAAAGCCCTCTGCGGGATGGACCGGAAGAGGAGCCCGGCGGACTCCAGCGACCGATCGCTTCCTACTCGAACCCTCGCTGCGCCGCTGAGTTTCGCGTCCGTTCGAGGTCGATGCACGGACGCTCGATCGAACGGGGACGATCAGAACGAGCGCTGGCGCCCTTCCGTGCCGTCGCCGGAAGTCTCGTCGTCTTCGGTCGCGTCGCCGTTCGACGACGGTTCAGGCGCAGGCTCCTCGCCCTCGGAGCCGTCCTCCTCCTCCGCCGGTTCGGCCGCCCCGTCGCCCTCCGGAGCGCCGTCGTCCGAAGCGCCTTCTTCGCCCGAGTCCGCGTCCTCGCTCGAGCCTTCGTCACCACCCTCCCCGGCCGAGTCCTCCGCGTCGTCGCCGTCCTTCGGGTCGGCTGTGGCACCCTCTCCGGGGTCCGCCGCTTCAGCCGGCTGCTCGACTGCAGGCTCGACCGAAGGGGACGTTTCCGCCCCGTCGTCCGAAGCGCCCTCCGTCGCTTTCTCGCCGTCGCTTGCGTCGCCTGCTTCTTCGGCTGAATCCGCCCCGGTCTCCCCGCCGGGCCCCTCGCCCGCATCGGCATCCGCGCCATCGCCCGGCGCGTCATTCGAACCGGATTCGGTCTCTGCCGTCCCGAGCACGCTTTCTAGCACTAGATCGACTTGCCACGCCTCAAGGTAACCCGACGCGAAGTAGACGCAGCGCCCGCCCGCGACGACGACGAGGCTCGGGAAGTAGAGATTGAACACGCTCCGCGTTTTCGACGCCGCAGTGAACGCGGCATGGCGCGCGGCGAGCGCATTCCGCACGGCGACGAAATCCGCGCGCCCGATGACGGAGTACGCCTCGACGCCCACCGCCTCGACGTATCGCTTGACGAAGGCATCGACTTCGGGCGACTCGGCGTCGTCCTCGTAGAAGACGGCTTTCGCGCTCAGGCCGGGTACATTCTTTGCCGCCTCGACGACTTGCGGCCACTGCTTCGCAAAGCCGTCGTGGTACGTGCGCGAGAGGACGAACGCGACCGCGTCCCCCTCGGCTAACGGCCCGAGGACCGGGATCTCGTCGTCGTAACGCTCATTCGCCTCTCGCTGCGCTTCCACCTTCTCGAGCAGACTCGCCTTCTTGTCCGCCTGGATCTTCGTCTTCAGGTTCGCGACGAGCTGCTCGAACTGGACGCGCGTTTCATCCTCGGCGCGCAGGAACTGCAGCTGATCGGCGGTCTCGATGCCCTGGACGTTCTCGTAACCGAACTCGATCGCCTTCGCGAGACTGGTGATGACATCGGCAGCGTCCGCGCCGTTCTGCGCGGCGACGAGCGTCTGGTACCACTGCCCCATACGCTTCAGATTCGCGTGGTCGGCCTTCAGCCCGGCTTCGAGCGCGCCACGCGAGAGTTCGTCCAGCCGCTCCCATTGGTTCGTCTGCTGGAACCGGCCGAGCCGAATTTCGGTCCAGTTCACCGACCGGGGAAGCCCCTCGAAATCGACCGTCAGCGCTTGCGCACCGGCGCCGACGAGCGGCAGAAACACAAAGAGGAGACCGAGAAGAGTGACCGGGAGACGGCGACGCGAAACCATGCAGGAATCCTCAAGCGGTGCAGCGCGGAGTCGCCGATGGCGACGAGCGCGATCAGCGGGAAAAACTCGCGGTGGGGGCCTTCTTCATCCTTCGACGCGAGGGGCGCCCGACACGACGGGAATCGAGTGACTTCGCGGTCATTCGAGCGCGATGCGGGAGAGTATACACCCTCTCGAACTCCGCCGAAAACGGGAGCGCGGACAATCCCGAGCGGCAGCGTCGACCGGTCCGTCGGGAGCAAAGCAACAGACTCATAAGTGTGCACTTGCAACTCAGAAAGACTACATAGAGTGCACATAGAACTCTTTGAGTGCATCCGGTCGCGTCAGATCCCAACCGGCCGGCGCCTCGCTGAAATCACAACCCCTCTTGATTTATGCACTTAAGGATCCTCCCGCGAGTTTTTCGTCTCGCGGCACGCGCTTTGTATTTGCGGCCCACCGACGTAAAGCGTCGGTTCCGCCCTCGACAGGGCGGCCTCGGGCCCGACGGCGCTTTCAAACCCGCACTCCCGACCGTAAGGACACTTCCCTCATGAAGCTCGTTTCGGCCGTCGTTCGGCCAGCTCGCCTCGAACTTGTCAAGGAACGCCTCGCCGACAGCGGATTCCACGGAATGACCGTGACCGACGTCCAGGGTGCCGGTCGCCAGCGCGGCCACACCGAGGTGTATCGAGGCCACGAGTACCAGGTCGACCTCATTCAAAAGGTCAAGCTCGAGATCGCCGTCGCGGACGACAGCGTCGACAAGGTGGTCGATCTCCTCGCGGAGGCGGCGCGGTCCGGCTCCGAAGGCAAGATCGGCGACGGCAAGGTCTTCGTCTATCCGCTCGAGGACGCGGTCCGCATCCGGACCGGGGAACGCGGAGACCCCGCGATCTGATCCTCCGCGGCAACGATCCGACGGAATTCCCCGCTCGGCGACCGTCTCGTCGCGCACCCATCCCTCTCTTTCCCGTCCGGACCGGCGCGTCAGGACGTCGGTCCGGACACGACCCCGAGCGAACTACGCTCTCGCTTCCACTTTCGGAAAGGAATCTAAGCCCGATGAGATGGCGCACGACCGCACTCTCGCTCACTGGAGTAGCTCTCCTCTCGACGGGGCTCGCCGCCGAAGAGGCGACCCCCGCGGCGTACACGACCGAGTCACTCCTCGACGATACGAACGTCCTCTGGACGTGCCTTGCCGCGTTCCTCGTCATGTTCATGCAGGCCGGCTTCTCGCTTGTCGAAGCGGGCCTCACGCGTGCGAAGAACGTCTGCAACATCATCATGAAGAACCTGATGGACTTCTCCCTCGGGTCCCTCGCGTTCTGGGCCGTCGGCTTCGGCCTCATGTTCGGCGCCTCCGGCGGCTACTTCGGATCGAGCGGGTTCTTCTTCGATCCTTCCGCGGAAGGCGGAACGCTCGATACCGGGAACTCAGAGAGCTTCAGTTGGGCGTTTCTCCTCTTTCAGACGGTGTTCTGCGCGACGGCCGCGACCATCGTGAGTGGAGCGATGGCCGAACGAACAAAGTTCTCGGCCTACCTCATCTACTCCGTCTTGATCACCGCGATCGTCTATCCGATCTTCGGCAGTTGGGCGTGGGGCGGTCTCTACGCGGGCGGTGGCTGGCTCGAGAATCTCTCGACGCCGTTCTACGACTTCGCCGGATCGACCGTCGTCCACTCGGTCGGCGCCTGGGCGGCGCTCGCCGGAGCGATCGTGATCGGGCCGCGCATCGGCAAGTACAAGGACGGAAAGGCGCAGCCGATCCCCGGACACAATCTTCCTCTCGCCGCGCTCGGAGTCTTCATTCTCTGGCTCGGTTGGTTCGGGTTTAACCCGGGAAGCACCACCGCGGTCAAAGAAGGGAGCTTCGCGTTCATCGCCGTGACGACGAATCTCGCGGCCGGCGCCGGCGCGGTCGGTGCCATGCTCTTCTCGTGGATTCTCTTCAAGAAGCCGGACACTTCGTTCGCGCTCAACGGCGCGCTGGCCGGCTTGGTCGCGATCACCGCGGGCTGCGATGCGATGAGTGCGCCGCTCGCCGCCCTCACGGGTTTCATCTCGGGCGGGATCGTGGTCTGTTCCGTTCTCTTCTTCGATCGCGTGCGCGTCGACGATCCGGTGGGAGCGATTTCCGTGCACGGAATTTGCGGAGTCTGGGGCACGCTAGCGGTCGGACTCTTCGCCACCGCGAACGGACTGATCACAACCGGGGAGACGGGCCAAATCGTCGCCCAGCTCATCGGCGTGAGCGCAGCGTTCCTGTGGGCCTTCCCCGTCAGCTTCGGAATCTTCTTCCTGATCAAGAAGACGGTCGGCCTCCGCGTCTCCGCGGAAGAAGAGATCGCCGGACTCGATATCACCGAGCACGGCATGGAGGGTTACGGCCGCGACGGCATGAAGTCGCCGCTTCCCGAGCCCGCCGGCGCGCTCGGGACCGCGCCGGGCGGCGCGCTCCCGCGCGGGCAGCTCGGCGAAGCGTCGGCCTGAATTTCTAGTCATTGTTTCTCTACGGGCTGAAGTCGGCCTCGCGAGCCTCGGTTCAGTGGGGCCGACTTCTCTAATCGCGAAAAATACAAGCCACCGTTATCGGACCTTGGCTTGATCCGCTTGCTTCGCGACCGAACTAGACATACAGTTGCCGGCTTCTCGGCCCATCGAAGCGCGGGTGCTTCGGTGCACCTGGCGCGCGAGCACATCGCGCTCGCCGTCGGGACACTCTCGCGGGCTAAGTTGCCCGCGCCGCTCGGAGGCCGTCAACGCACTGCTAAGGGAGAAGATTGCATGGTGCGTGGAAACCACGGGGGTCTGCTGTTGTGCGGGATTCTGGTTGGACTCGTCAGTTGGGCGAGTCCCGGTCAAGCTCAAACGGAGTCGCTCTTCGCCGGGATCGATGAGCTCTCCGCGTCGATGCTCGGGCAAACCGAAGAGCCCGAGGGGAGCTACATGAAGTTCCTTCGAGGGATCGAAGGGAGTGGGTACATCAACGTCGCCTACTCTTACAACTTCAACGACAGTGAGCGCGGTTCGAGCCCGGGACCCGAGACGCCGGTCCGGATCTTCGACGTCTTCCACAACGAGTTCACGGTGCACAACGCGGCGCTCCGCCTCTCGAAGCCGGTCGACGAAGAGAACCCGGTCGGATTCTCCTTCATCGGCGCAGTCGGTAAGGACGGCGCGGTGACGCAGGATCCGAATATCGCGCTCGGAGGAAACGATCTCGATGTGCACGAGGCGAACATCAAGATCCGCGCTCCCGACAGCTTAGCCGTGCTCGGCGGCACGACCTTCACGGTCGGTAAGTTCCTCACGTCCGCCGGTGCGGAAGTGATCGATGCTCCGGAGAACACCATGTTCTCGCGGACACTGCTCTTCGGTCTCGCGATCCCGTTCGTGCATACGGGTGTGAAGGCGGACTTCAGCCTCATCAAGCAGGAAGAGAGTGATGAGGATCTCCTCGCCGGTCAGCTCGGCGTCGCGAACGGCTGGGGAAATCACAATGTCGGCTCGGCCGGAAGCGGCGGTAACTTTCCGACGTGGCTCACGAGCGCGACCTTCACGCCGGGCGGCGATCTCGAGCCGTCGGTGACGTTGAACTACTTCGTGGGCGAGGTGACGGCTTCCGGCCGCTACCGCAACCTCATCGACATCGTCGCGGGCCTTCAGCTCACCGAGGCGCTGTCGTTCTCCGGCAACTTCGACTGGACGAGCGACGAGGCCGGCTCGGCGACGGGCGGCTATTCGAACCTGTGGGGATTCGCGGGGATCCTGAAGTATCAGGTCACGGACGAGGTTTACACCGCCGTCCGCCTCGAGCACGTCGACGACCACGATGGTTTCGCTTCCGGCTCGCCGACCCACGTCCGCATTTTCGACGTGACGGGGACGGTTGGCTGGATGCCGTACTCGAACCTGCTCCTTCGCGGCGAGGTTCGCGTCGACACCGCCGACGGCGGTGCACCGTACGAGAACGGGACCGAGCACACGCAGACGACCGTGTCCGTCGACGCCTCCTTCCTCTTCTGATTCGGGACTTTTCCGAATCCAGAGTCGGAGCAGAGCCCCTGGTCTCTCGAGGTTGACTCGCGAGACCAGGGGCTCGTTTTTTTTTCGGTGGCCGCGCCGAGCTCCCGCCGTTTCGAGCTAATGCTCCTCCCGGCGGCTTTCGCCGGCGATCCGCTCGAACGCGGTACGCATCCGCGCCTGCGCGTCTTTCAGCCCCTCGATGGTCGGCGATGCGGAGTCGCGTGCGTATGCGATGACCTCCTCCTCGGCACGGACGAGCTTCGCGCACCCGCGCGCGACCTCCCGCACGATCTCGTGCGGGATCGTCGTCACGCCATTGGCATCGGCGTGGAGAATGTCTCCCGGACGCACCTCGATTCCTCCGACGTGCACCGGCACGTGAACGTCGACGATGCGGCAGCACGCGTGCGAAGGCGAAACGCCGGCGCTGAAGCACGGAAACTCGAGGCGCCCGACCTGCTCGAGATCTCGGGCGTAGCCCGACGTGACGAGACCCGCGCAGCCGAACGCCTTGTAAACGGTGCACATGACTTCCCCGAAGGTGGCGCCGAGCGGCGGATCGTCGAGATCGTGAAAGACGACGATCCTCGGCTCCGGGAGCTCCGTCGCGAACCGCTCGACCTGCCCCGAAATCAGAGTGTACGCGTCGTCCGCGGCCGCGGGCTGCGCGCTGCGAAACGTCGCGGTCGTCGCGTAGCCGACGATCGGCGGCAAGTGGGGAAACCGCGCCTCGATGCGCCGATCCATGAAGCCGGTGTTTCGCGGGCGAATATCGAAGAGCTCGATGACATTGCAAACGGTCGGCGTGTCGAACTTGCGCAGCTCGGCGAAGATCTCGTCGTCGACGGGTTCGATGCGAAAGGTCATGTCCAGCCCTCTTCCGTTTGGATGTTCTCGATCAGATCCCGAGTGCGCCGGATTCCCTCGGCCTCCGGGAGCTCCGTTCCCTCGTACTCGATGCCGATCGGACCGTCGTAACGCGCCGCGACGACGAGGCGCAACATCCGGCGGTAGTCGATCGTCGTCTCCTCGCCGTCACTCGAGAAGTCGAACGACTTCGCGCTCACGCCACCGGCGTACGGAAGCATACGCTCCACGGCAGAATACGGATCGGCGGTGGGAGTGAAGTTGCCGAAGTCGGGGAGCGTTCCGATTCTCTCGACGCCCACACGGCGAACGAGCTCGACGACGGCGTCCGTGTTCGCCGAGAGGCCACCGTGGTTCTCGACGAGGACACGAATGTCCGAGGGAGCAGCGTACTCGCCGAGCGCGGCGAAGCTCTCTGCGCATCGCTTGAGCACGTCCTCCACCTCTGTCGACTGGAGTGGCGAGCGCCACGTGAGCGGGGAACCTCCGCCCGTGTTGACGCGTACGGCGCGGCAGCCGAGCTCAGCCGCGACGTCGAACCAGCGCCGGTGATTCTCGATCGCCTTCCTCCGGAGCTTTGGCCGCCGGTGGCTCAAATCCCCGCAGTCATCCACCATGAGAAGGAAGATCTCGACGTCGAACTCTTCCGCCTGTCGCGCGAGCTCTCGGATCGACTGCGTCGTCGGCTTCCCGACGAGGGTATTCACGAGCTCGATCGTGGCGATGCCGAACTGCGTACGCGCGATCCGCGGGAGGTCACGACCGCGGCATTCCCCGAGCGCAATGCTGCGATGGAGCGACCAGTGGGCGAGACTGATTCGGTTCACGCACTCTCCCCGTCCGGGTGAATCCAGGTGCCGTTCGAGTCGACGCGATAGCCACTCGCTTCGAGCGCGCGGTGAAAAGCCTCTCTCGACTTCGCGTGACCGTGGAGCGCCGCCTCCTCACCGATCCGCCGGCCTCGCTTCCCGGGGACTTCGAGGTGAATGGTCACGACCGGCGAGCGGAGGACATCTCGCACGCCGCGGACGAGAGCGAGTAGATCGATGCCCGATGCGCTTCCTTGGTGTTCCGCGAAGTGCTCGGTCGCGAGGAACTCGGCATCGGTGTTTTTCAGGTGGAGTGCGTCGATCTCCGCTGGGAACGCTTCGAACCACGCGCGGAAATCACGCTCGTCCGCATCCGGACACTCCGCCGCGCTGATTCCGTGTCCCGTGTCGTAGCAGAGCTGCACGGGAACGGTTGTCTTCTCGTTTGCGACGTGATCCGCTCGCAGCTCATCGAGCGTCGCGCGCGTCTCCGCGATCGTCGCGCAGCCTTCGCGCCGCGCCGCCGACATCTCGATTGCGAGGCTCTGGAGGCCGAGGCTGCGTGCGTCCCGCACCCAGCGTTTCCAGGTGCCGATCACGCGCTCGTAGGCGACGTCGAATTCGCCGGCGTCGGCCTCTTGCTCGCGATCGAGCGTGCAAAGCGCCGCGCCGCACCGTGGCGCTCCTTGCGCGGCCGCCTGCTCGAGGAGCGAGCGGCCCACGACGTACGCGCTCTCAGCGACGCCCGCGTCTCGCGATCCGATTGCGCCCGAGTCGCGGTACACGGTGAACACGCTCGTGATCTCGACGCCGACCTCGCCCGCCGCGCGACCGACACCGCGGTGATACTCGCGGTAGGCATCGGGATCGCGCACGAAGAACGTCGGCCCGAAATCGTTGTCCGCAACGCCCTCCACGAACTTGAATCCTAGCTCGCGCGCGACTTCGAACGCGCGCCGCGGGCCGTAGACGTACTTCGCAAAATTGAGATTGACGCCGAAGCGGATGCGAGGGGGAGTTCTTCTCGAAGATCCTAAGACTTCGCTCGATGTCACCGGTTCACCCGTCGCCATCGGAGAGACCTGATTCATTCGCACCTCGGCGGACGGAGTACGTCACGCGATCTGGCCCCTCGACGAGTCGAGTTGCAACTCTTCACGGGCACTCGCACGCTCGAGAGGCCGGTTGGAGCCCTCAGCGATCCGTTAGAAGCTCGCCTTCACTCGTTCGATCGCCTCGACGACTTGTTCCCGAACACCGAACGCGCTCAGGCGGAAGTATCCCTCGCCCGCGGGACCGAATCCCGAGCCCGGCGTGCCGACGACTCGCGCGCCCTCGAGGAGGCGGTCGAAGAACGCCCAAGAATCGAGTCCGCTCGGCGTCTTGAGCCAGATGTAGGGCGCGTTCACACCGCCGAACACCTCGATACCCGCTGCGCTGAGGCCCTCACGGATCAGGCGCGCGTTCTCCAGGTAGTAGTTGATCGTCGCGCGCACCTCCTCCCGGCCCGCCTCGCTGTACACCGCGGCGGCCGCGGCCTGTACGGGATAGGACGCGCCATTGAACTTCGTCGACTGGCGGCGATTCCAAAGTGCGTGGAGCGAAGCGGTCTCTCCACTCGCCTCCACTCCGGAAAGCTCCTTCGGCACCACCGTGTACGCGCAGCGAACGCCGGTGAAGCCGGCGGTCTTCGAGAAGCTGCGGAACTCAATCGCGACTT
Source organism: Planctomycetota bacterium (assembly GCA_965223845.1). Lineage (GTDB taxonomy): Bacteria > Planctomycetota > UBA8108 > UBA8108 > SXIK01 > CBDCXR01. Next base: position 2,006,977 of record CBDCXR010000004.1, read on the forward strand.
CACGCGCCCCGTCGATCTCGTAGATCGAATGCGGAATGTGCCCCTCCGAGATGAAGGCCTCGTAGGCAGCATCGAAGAGGAGCACCGCTCCGGCTCCACGAGCATAGTCGACCCACCGGGCGAGGTCGTCGCGCGTGGCGACCGCCCCGGTCGGATTGTTCGGAAAGCAAAGGTAGACGATGTCGACAGGATCCGCCGGCGGCTCGGGCAGGAATCCATTTTCCTCGAGACACGGCATGTACACGATGCCTTCGTAGCGTCCGGAGCTGTCCGCCGCGCCGGTTCGACCGGCCATCACGTTCGTGTCGACGTAAACGGGATAAACGGGATCGGCGACCGCGAACGTCGCCTCGGGCGCGAAGATCTCTTGGATGTTTCCGCTGTCACACTTCGAGCCATCGGAGACGAACACTTCGTCCGGCGACACGTCGACGCCGCGAGCTCGGTACTCGTGCTCGCAAATCGCCTCGCGCAGGAACGCGTAGCCCTGCTCGGGACCGTAGCCGCGAAAAGAGTCAGCCGCCGCCATCTCGTCGACTCCGCGGTGGAACGCCTCGACGATGGCTGGCGCGAGTGGACGTACGACGTCGCCGATCCCGAGACGGATCACGTCCGCGTCGGGATGGGCATCGGTGAACTTCTTCACCCGCCGCGCGATTTCGGGAAAGAGGTATCCCGCAGCGAGCTTCCGGTAGTTGGAGTTGATCCTAGCCATGACGTTCTGATCTCGATCGGTGCGTTGCCATCGCATCACGCCACGCTCGCACGCGGCCAGTCGGCGATGGATGAAGCGAAGAAGGTACCACGATCGAGTGGCGCTGGGCAGACCCCCGGCGCGATTCGCGGCGCAGCTCGAGCGCGGCCGGCGGAGATTCGGGGCGGTTTCCGTCCGCCTCAGGCGTTCGCCGTCTCTTCGGCCGGCGTCGCGCCGGATGCCTTCGTTGCCGCCGCGTCTTTCGCCGCCGTTTTCTTCGTTGCACGCTTCTTCGTGCTCGATTTCTTTGCGGCTTTCTTCGTCGTCTTTTTCTTCGCGCCGCTCTTCTTCGCAGACGCTTTCTTCGTCGCGGCCTTCTTTTTCGCGGTCTTCTTCTTCGTCGTGGACTTTTTCTTCTTCTTCGACGGACCCGCCGCTGCCCGCGCGCGGATCAGCTCGACGGCGGCATCGAGCGTCACCTCATCGGGATCGTCTCCCCGGGGAATCGACGCGTTGGTCGTGCCGTCCGTGACGTACGGCCCGTAGCGCCCGGCGAGAAGCTTGATCGGTTCGCCCGAATCGGGGTGCGCGCCCAGCTCGCGCAGCACCTTCGGCGTCCTCCGCCCGCCCTTCTTCTCCTGCTTGAAGAGGACGAGCGCCGCATCGACCGTCACCGAGAAAACCTCCTCGGGCTCGGCGAGACTGCGGGTGTCGGTTCCCCGCTTCACGTACGGGCCGTAGCGGCCGTAGTCGACGAAGATCTCCTCTCCCGTCTCGGGGCAGGTTCCGATCGATCGCGGGAGCGAGAGGAGCGAGAGAGCCTGCTCGAGCGACACCTCCGCCGCAGACATGCCGGGAAGGAGCGACTTCATCTTCGGCTTCGAGCCGTCTTCGCCGTCGCCGAGCTGAACGTACGGACCGAACCTACCGGTCTTCACGAACACCGGCTGCCCGGATTCCGGATGCTCACCGAGCTGCTTCGGCCCCTGATCCTCGGCGAGGAGCTCGAGCGCACGCTCGAGCGAAAGCTCGTCGGGAGCGAGGTCGTCTGGAATCGACGCGCGATCGTCGCCGCACTCGAGATAGGGCCCGTAGCGACCGACTCGGATATTGACGTCGACGCCCTTCGGCCCCTTCCCCAGCGGCAAGGTACACGACTCGCGCGCGTCGATCTCCTGCTCGACGAGCGCCTTGAGCCCTTCGGCACTATCGCTCCCGAAGTAAAACGACTTCAGGTAGGGGATGCGATCCTTGTCGCCGAGAGAGATCGCGTCGAGCTCGTCTTCGAGTCGCGCCGTGAACTCGACGTCGACGAGATCCGCAAAGTGCTTCTCCATGAGCTGAACCACCGCGAACGCGGTAAAGCTCGGCACGAGCGCATTGCTCTGCTTGCCAACGTAGTTCCGCTGGATGATGGTGTCGATGATCGACGCGTAGGTACTCGGCCGGCCGATTCCGCGCGCTTCGAGCTCCTTGACGAGAGATGCCTCCGTGTAACGCGCGGGGGGCTGAGTGGTGTGACTTCTCGCTTCGAGCTTTTCGCACGCGAGCGCGTCGCCCTCCGAAACGTTCGGGAGAACGACCTCCTTGTCGGCGAGCTCGGCGTCGGGGTCGTCGGCGCCCTCGACGTACGCGCGGAGGTACCCGGGAAAGTCGATCGTCTTCCCGCTCGCTTGAAACACCGCGTCGCCGCACTCGACCCGCACCGCGATGCGATGTCCGCGGGCGTCGGCCATCTGGCAAGCCATCGTGCGCTTCCAGATGAGCTCGTAGAGCTTGAGCTCGGTCGCGCTCACTTCCCGCGCGATGTCTTCCGGTCGGCGGAAATCACCCGAAGGCCGAATCGCTTCGTGTGCCTCCTGCGCGTTTTTCACTTTGGTGCGGAACTGCCGCACATCCGGGGAGAGGAAATCCGAACCGTAGAGCTGTCCGATCAGACCGCGAACGCTCGTCACCGCTTCCTTCGCGAGCGAGGTCGAGTCTGTTCGCATATACGTAATGAAACCGTTCTCGTAGAGCCGCTGCGCCGCCTGCATCGTCTGCCGGGCGGAGTAGCGGAGCTTGCGGTTCGCTTCCTGCTGGAGGGTGCTCGTAGTAAAAGGAGCCGACGGCTTCGATGTGTACGGCTTCTTCTCGACCGACTCGACCTTCCAGTCGCCGCTCTCGAGCCGCCCGCGGAGCTCCTCGGCTCGCGGCTCGTCGAGAAGGACGACGCCGTCCGTCTTCTTCAGCTTGCCCGTGGCCGCATCGAAGTCCTTTCCCGACGCGATGCGATCGCCGCCGAGCGTGGCGAGCGTCGCTTCGAACTCGCGGCCGTCGCTCGCGGCGAAATTCGCGCGCAGATCCCAGTACGAGCTTCGGACGAATCGCTGGCGCTCGCGCTCCCGTTCGACGACGAGACGCACGGCGACCGATTGCACTCGACCCGCCGAGAGACGCGGCTTGATCTTCCGCCAGAGAATCGGAGAAACCTCGTAGCCGTAGAGGCGGTCGAGGATGCGACGCGCCTCCTGCGCCTCGACGAGCCGATCGTCGAGATCGCGCGGGCTCTCGAGTGCTTTCTCGATGGCTTCGCGCGTGATCTCGTGGAAGACGAGCCGCCGCTGCGGCACCTTCGGCTTCAACACCTGGAGGAGATGCCAGCTGATCGATTCCCCCTCGCGATCCTCGTCAGTCGCGAGGTAGAGGACCTCGGCCTCCTTGAGGAGAGCCTTCAGCCGCGTCACCTGCTTCTTCTTGTCGGCGGGGACGACGTAGACCGGCTCGAAGTCGTTCTCGACATCGATCCCGAGTCGCGCCCAAGGCTGCTCTTTGACCGCCGCCGGGATCTCCTTCGCCGAGTTCGGCAGGTCCCGGATGTGGCCGATACTCGCCTCGACGACGAAGTCGTCGGGAAGAAACGTCGACAGCGTTCTCGCCTTCGCGGGTGACTCGACGATGACCAAGCTCTTGCTCTTACCCACCGTGCTCGCCTCTTCCGTGTGCTCGTTTCGGGTGTCCGTTTCGGCCTGGGCCCTGCGACCGCGCGTACGCTCCGCCAGCCGCGGCTCCTCCCACGCGGTCCTCTCGGCTCTCGCCTCTTCCTCGCCCGCGTCACGCGAAAGCTTTAGCGGAGAGCGAGATTCGAGCGCGTCTCGGTATCGTCTCCCGGCGACCCTCGCACGCGCGAGCAACCGCCTAAGGCATGTCAAATAAACACTTTACGGCCTTGCTCGATGCGGCCCGGCCGCCTCTAGCTCTCCCTTCTTTGCCACACGCCCGCGGAGAAGGCAAGAGGACACCTCGCCCCCGCGCCCCTCTCAGCCCCCCTTCCCAGAGTCGAGCTCCGGATCCCAGAAGAGGGGCAAATATCGGTAATAGACCTCGAGACTGAGGATCGCAAAGCACGTCGAGAGGAGCCGCCCTCCTCCCTCGGTCCACGAGTCGGTCGGGTCCCAGCTTCCCGCTTTCGGGCCTTCGCTGTGCTGCGTGCGTACGAGGTACTCCCTCGCTTGCTCGTTCCACCGCTCCCAGATCCACCCCTGGTACTGGTAGAGCCCGAGCGTCGAGTAGTAGACGAAGTAGAGATTGTTGAGCTGAGGATTGCGCGTGTTCTCGCTGTGGATGTACCGCGCCGCCTCCTCGATGTTTCGGTCCGTGCGGCTCGACCCGAGGAGCTGGCGAACGAACATTCCCTCCGCCACCATGGCGATGCGAGGCTCCTCGGGGTTCGAGTATCCGTAGATTCCCTGGTGCGTTCCGCCGGCGACCTCGACGTCGAGCCAATGACGCGCGCGCTCGAAGCTCGCCTCGGGGACGCGGTAGCCCGCGTTCTTGAGACTCGTAAGCGCCATCACTTGCCAGCCCGTAACCGACGTATCACCCCGAACCGGAGGTTGGGGGAGGTAACGCCACCCGCCGGTGGTGCGATTCTGCGCGCGGACGATGATCGTGCCGGCGTTTCGGAGTGGAACGCGCAGACGCTTATCGCGCGTGAGGATATAAGCCTCGCTGAGTGCGAGCGTCGCGATCCCGTGGTTGTAGAGGACGTACTTCTGGTCGCGACCGGCGATGAGCCCGTCTTTCGTCTGCATGTCGAGCAGCCAGTCGATCGCGCGTTTGACGTGGTAGCGGTAGGGGCTCGACGTGTTGGCGTGCGTGTGGTTTTGCCCGAGAAAACAAAGGAGAGCGAGTCCCGTGATCGCGACATCGCAGCGCGTGTGGAATCCCGGGCTTCCGCAATCGGGGCAAGTCGCGAGGAACCCGTCGACATCCCAGCGGCCGTCGGGCGACTGGTTGCGCGCGAGCCACTCGAGACCGAGTCGGACCGCATTCTCCGATTCCGGTGTTCCGCCCATCGATCGGACGAGCTTCTTTCGACTCGGCTCGGACCGAACGCTGCGCAAGTCCGTTTTCTCGTTGGGATCGGACTCCGGCAGAACGACCGCGACCGAGGGGGAGCTCGTCTTCGGGAGATCGACGCGCGCGACCTCGGTGGCGGCCGGTGGCGCCGGGCGAACGACGGCCTCCGCGACGAGCGACGAAGGCGCGCTCGACGAGCCGGCGGGCTCGCTGCCTTGCGCGGGAGACGCGGCGACGTGCGGCGTCGGCGATCGGTGCGACGACTGTGCGAGGCGCGCACGCGGGACCTCGAGCCCGAGGACGTCTCCGACCTCCGGCGCGCCCGCCGCGACGCGTCGCCCGGCTTCGCCGTCGGGGAGCCGCACGTCGGTCTCAAAGGGCGCGGGCGTAGGGCTCGCGTCGACCGTGGTGAGACTGCCCGGAGTCGGCGCCGACGCGAGTGGCGCCGGTGAGGCAGCGGTCACCGCGTTGAGCGCGTTCGCCGGCGCGACCTCGGGAGCGGACGCTGGCGCCGGTGTCGACGCCGGTGACCCGCTGGCTCGCGAGCTCGTACTCGGGGACGAGTCGAGTCGCCTCTCCGCGCGCGTCGGCCGCGGGACGATCTCGCTCCTCGCCGCGCTCGCACGCGCAAGCTCGACCGGACTCGGCTCCGGAAGTCGGTCCGGGTCTGCCTTTGCCGTCGGCAGTCGGGACGCGACGTCGAGGGACGACTCGCGCAGCTCCGCGGCCGCGTCGGGCACGTCGGTCGGCGCCACTCCCGTCGGTGCTCTCACCCATTCGGACCGAACGGCCAGCGTCGCCGCGCTCGGCGGCGGCGGAGCGGGCGCCGGCGCGGGGAGCGGGCGAGCGATGGCTCGCGCCTCGACACGACGACTCGGCGCGGAGGGTTCGACGGACAGCTCGGGCTCCGGCTCGGTGACTCGCGCCGGAAGCGGCAGCTCGTCCCGGAAGAGAGGCTGCGCGGGAGCGACCCGCGCGAGCGGGGGGAGCGTCTCGGGCGGTTCGGGCACCTCCGCGCGGACTTGCGTGCGCGCCGCCCGTGTGACCGTCCGGGCGTGAACGATGGCCTGAGATGACTCGTGCGCGACGACCGCGCCGACCGCGCCGGGTCGAGGCGTTTCCGACTCTACCTGAAGGCTCTTTGCGACGCCGGCCGGCGCGAGCTGCGGCTCGCTCGCCGGCTCGACCGGAACGGGACTCGGGAGCGACTCGACCGCGACCCGCTCGTGGCGCGCTAAGTCCTCGACGAGCTCCGTACGCGGCGCACTCACCGTCACCTCCGGGAGATTCGGCAGCGCGGCCGCCGTTGCTGCGACCGTGGCGACGCGCTCGAGCGCCGGAGTTTCGACGACGTGCGCGTCGACGGACGAGACGAGCGGCGTGGTCGGCAGCACGCGCTGAGTCGACGTCGGAGTCGAGAGCTCGGGCGCCGCGGACGGGTCGAGCTCTTCGGGGAGATCGAGATCGAAGCGCTGCGTCGCGAGCGTGAGCCGCGCCTGGAGGGTCTTCTCGATCGTGACCTCCGCGAGCGCGGCCTTCGGAGCAAGGGGCTCGAACTCGGTGCTGATTCGCCAGAAGTAGAACCCGTAGAGCATACCGACATGAAGAAAGACGGCGGCGAGCGCGCAGCGGAGAGAGAGACTGAGCGCCCAAAAGTGACGGTAGCGAAGAACCGCCCAAACCGCCCCGAGGAGAGCGACTCCTCCGATGACGAATCCGCCGATCCAGACCGCGTACTCCGTCGCGACCTCAAGTGGAACCGCATTCAGCGAAAGCTCCGGCGCGACCTCGTGCGAGCGACTCTCGAAGTAAGCCGACGCGCCCGTGTCCACGTTCGTCACGCGGTACGCGAGCGCAAAGCCCTCGAGGAATAGAACGGGATGGCTGTCGTCGAGCGAGGAGTTCACCGTCGGGCCGATACTCTCCGGTTCCCCGCATCGGATCCGCGTCGCCGAGCGTTCGTCGCCGCCGCTCACGCGGCTGCGACTGCGGTAGATGTCGAGTCCGCCCTTACCACCGGCGCGATTCGATGCGAAGTAGAGAAACGTTCCGCTCGGCGAGAACGAGGGAGTCGTTTCGTCGCTCTCCCGCGCGCTCGCGGAAATCGGCTCCGGATCGGACCACCCGCCGCGGAGTCGCCCCCCCGCGGGAGCGTAGACGACCGCGAGATTGTCGTCCGCGGCCGTCCAGTTCGCGATCGGAACGTCGTCCCACTCCTCGGGCGGCGAGAGGATGAAGGTCTCGGGACGGTTCGTCGCGAAGACGAGGAGCCGTCCGTTCGGGTGCGGCGCGGGGCCGTAGTCGTCGAAGGGCGAGTTGACGCGCGAGCCGAGATGGATCGGCTCCGACCACCCCGTCTCCGCACGGCGACTCGCGTAGAGATCGAAACCTCCGAGCCCGCGCGGACGATCGCTCGCGAAGAAGAGGACGCTCCCGTCGCGAGTGAGAACGGGAGTCACCTCATCGTGCTCCGTGTGGATCGGTGCCGAGTCTCCTCCGAGAAGAGCGGGCTCGGTCCAGCCGTCGCGCGTGAGTGTCCGCTCGAAGAGATCGTAGTCACCGGCGTCGCTTCGGAGCGAAACGACGACCGACGTCTCGGACGTCGCGCCACCCGTTTCGTCGCCGGCGGTGATCTCGATCGCGGGCGGGATCTCACGCGGCGACGACCAGAGGACGCTTCGAATGTTCAGGCGATCCTTCGAGTCCCAGATCACGTCGCCGTCGCGGTAGATCCAGCGCACGAGGCCGGTGCGAAACCCGGCCCAGACCGCGACGAGTATCGTCGTCGCGACGACGGCCGCGATCCAGCCGCCGGCCGTCCACCACGATCGTGGCGAGGGGGGCGGCGATCCCGTAGACGCTCGCGACTCTCCTTGGATCTCGCGTCTCATTCTTCTTGCGTGAACGCGAAGTTGGGCGTCTTGAACCCGATGCGCGTGCAGATCTCGAGCGTCTCGGCCATCGCGGTGACGCGGCCGCGCGTGTCCGTGCGGATGACGACCTCGCCGTCCGGCTTTTCCTCGTGGCGTGCTCGGACGATGCGCTCGAGCTCCGCGAGATCACGAACGCGACCGTCGACGATCTTCTGACCATCGGCGTCGATGTTGATGACGAGGACGTCGTTCACGGTGCTGATCGGCATCGTTGAGCGCGTCTTCGCGAGTCGAATGCTCTCGTCGCGCTCTGCCTCGTGAAACCGGCTCGTCGCGATGAAGAAGACGACGAGGATGAACATCATGTCGATGAACGTCGTCAGGTTCGGCGCGCTATCGCCGCTCGCATCGGGGCGTCGGATTCTCATTGGCGTGTGCTCTCCACGCGTTTTCGATCAGCCGCTGGTCAAGAGTTCGCACCGGCGGCGAGATCGGTCCGACCGATTCTCTCCGTGTCGTCGTCGTCGGGAACGTCCTCGACACCGAGCGGCGCGCGAGGGGCCGTTACGGCGGAATCGTCGTCGAAGCAGCGGTCGAGGAAATGCGACGCCGCGGCGTCGAGCTCGTCCATCACGCGGTCGACTCGCCCCTGGAAAACGTGGTGGAGAAGCATGGAGGGAATCGCGACGGTGAGGCCAGCGGCGGTCGTTACGAGCGCGTGGTAGATTCCGTCCGCGAGCCGCTGTGCGCGCTCCGCCGTGCCCGCCTCACTCGCCTCGCCAAAACAGATGATGAGACCGAAGACGGTTCCGAGCAGTCCCAACAGCGGAGCGAGCGTCGCGACGACGGAAAACGCGCGCAGCCGTCGTTTGAGGAGGTCGAGCTCTCTCGCGCCGAACTCTTCGAGCGTCGTTTCGACCTCAGCCTCCCCGCGGCGGAGTCGCCGGAGGCCCTGGCGGAGCATCCGACCCACCGTGGTGTTCGACTCGCGACAAACTTCTTGCGCCGCGGTCGTATCGGTCGCGAAACCGTCGTCGAAGCCGAGTTCGTCGACGACTCGGTCGACGAGCTCGATCCCGCCGATACGCGAGCGCCGGAGACTGATCCAGCGCTCGATCGCGATGGTCGCGACGACGAGCGAACAGAGGAAGATCGGATACATGAGCGGCCCGCCGCTCACGATGAGGTCGAAGACCGTCGGCGCCGCGGCGACGGCGGTCTCGGCCGTGGGCGTTGCTCCGTCCGCTTCGCCCTGGGCGGCGAGGGGGAGAACCCACAGCGCCGCGAGGACGCCGAGGGCGACTTGGGCTAGGCGTCCGCGCCAGGATCGGGATCCGTTCAGAGAACGGTCGTCTCGGAAGGTCTCTTCGTCGCAGTTTCTCGACGATTCCTCCGGAATCGCCCGCGGTTCGCTTCGCGATGCCGATCGAGATGCCTCGTTTTCGAAGGCGGTGCGACAACGATTAGACATCAACGGGTCTCCAACTTTCGCAACCGCTCGGCGGCGAGCTTCGCCTCATCGCCGTCCGGGTACTTCGCGGACACTTCGCGGTAGTACTCTTCCGCGCGACCGGGCTCGTCGAGCGCCTCGAAACAACCCGCGACCTGAAGGAGTGCCTTCGCCGACCAGTCGTCGTAGGGATAGGTCGGCGGAATCTTGAGGAATTCGACCACGGCTTTCTTGTAGTCCTTCTTCGCGACGAGACATTGTCCGATCTGAAACTGTGCGCGAGCGCCGGTCGGCGTGTTCGTCGCGGCGACAACCGCACGATAAGACTTCTCGGCGGCGTCGATCGAGCCTTGGTTCTCGAGGCACCAGCCGAGCCCGAACTGCGCTCGATAGAGAACGTCGCTTTTCGGATACCGGCGCACAAATCCCGCGAAGATCTTCTGGCCCTCGGTGAACTTTCGATCCTCGACGAGACACTCTCCGTAGCTGACGAGAGCGAGCTCCGTTTCCTTCGCCTCCGGAAACTGAGCGGCGATCGAACGGAACAGCTCGCCGGCCTTCGTCACCTGCTCGAGCGTGAGGAGAGACTTCGCCGCGAGAAACGCGATCTCAGGGTAGAGGTCGTTCTTCGTGTGTTTCGCCGCGAACGTCTCGAAGACTCCGACGGTGTCTTTCGGCTCGCCGAGCAGGTGGTGAGACCATGCGAGTCGGTAGAGAACGTCGGGCTGCTGCGCTCCGTCGAGATTCGCTAAGGGAGCGAGGAGCTTCTTCGTTTCCGCGTAGTTCTTCCGTTCAAACTCGAGCTCGGCGAGCTCGAGCTGCACGGTCCGTTGAAAGGCCTCACCGTCCGGTGCGCCCTTCTCTTCGAGCAGCTTGCGATAGGTCGCCGCCGCGTCGTCCGGCCTCTCGAGCCGCCGGTAGCACCACGCGATCTCGTAACGAACTCGGGCACGCTCGCTCGCGAGTGCCGGATCGTCGAGAAGCACGCTCAGCTCAGCGAGCGCCCGCTCCGCTTGACCCGACTTTGCGAGCGCTGCCGCCTCCTCGAGTCGAACTCGCCCGAGGCGCTCATCGTCCGGGAACTTCGTTTGAAATCGCTTCAGAATCGCCTGGGCCGCTTCATCGTCCCCTGCTTCACGAAGACAGAGTGCGAGTCGAAACGTCGCGTCGGCTTCAACCGCGCTTCCGGCGTGAGCGTCAACGATGCGCTGGAAGTAGCTCGCCGCGCGGCGTGGTTCGGAGGCGTCCTGTTCGATCGCTCCGAGATAAAAGAGGGCGTGCGCCGCGAAGCTCGACTCGGGGTACGCATCGAGAAGCGCACCGAAATCCCGTTTGGCGGCACCGAAATCTTTCCGCTCGTAGGCGATCTGACCGAGCTCGAAGGAGATGCGCTCGCGATAACGTGACTTCGGATTCTGTTCGAGCGCTTCCCGATACCGAGCGCGCGCGTCGTCGAATCGTTTCGCGAGCTGCGCGGCATGGCCGATCTTGAACGCGGCGTCGTCCGTTTGCTGCGCGAGCTCCGCGCGGTCGGACGCCGGAGCGCTTCGAATCACGGCGAGGTACGAAGCGAGCTCCGTCGCGGCGCGGGCGTAGTCGCCGCTCTGGTAAGCCGCGTCGCCGAGATAGTAATGGTAGGAGCGCGCGAGCGGCGTCGCGGGGTTCCGCGGCGGCTTCAGATCGTCGAAGACGCGCACGGCCTCGGGGTAGCTTCCCTCCTGGTAGTAGGTCTGAGCGATGCGCATCCGCGTCTGAAACCGCGCCGCCGCATCGAGCGCATCTCCAGCTCGACTCAGGTACGCGCCGTAGGCCTGCCGGGCACCGGCGAAGTCGCCCATTTGAAAGCCGTTCTCGGCTTCGAGCTCGAGGACGTTTCCGAGATACTCACTCTCGGCGAACTTTCCGCGAAACGCCCGGCACGCCGCGCGCGACTGCGTCGGCTTTCCGCCGCGGTGGAGCGCGTAGGCCTCGAGGTAGCGAACGTGGTCGAGAGCAGAGTACTCCGGGCGCTTCGCGGCGAACGCAGCGAAGCGATCGGCGGCGAGCGCGAACTCTCCCGCGTTGAGCGCCGCCGAACCCAGTTCGAGCTCGAGCTCAGCGAGGATCGGACTCTCGGGGAAAGTCTCGATCGCCTTCGTGAGAACCCGCGTGGCCGAGGCCGCGTCGCTCTGTGCGAGCTCTCGCGCGAGCGCCAGACTCGCCTGGTCGCCGACGGCTTGCGAGTCGGTGAGATCGCCGAGGACCGCGATGGCGGCGTCCCGCGCGCCCTTCGCCGAGTGAGCGCGCGCGAGAAGGAGGCGCGCCTCGCCGAATCGCTCCGCGCGAGGGTAGCGCGCCGAAAAATCTTCGAGCGAGACGATTGCGGCGTCGTAGCGCTCCGTGCGAACGAGAGTTTTGCCGAGCCAAAAGAGCGCGGAACGCGCGTGCTCGCCGTCCTTTTTCTTCGCCAGGGATTCGAACAGGCCGACCGCTTCGGCGTCGCGTCCCGATTCCGAGAGAAGGAGCGCCGCCATATAGGCCGAGTCCTCCTGGAAGGGACTCGCTCGAGACGAGGCGAGCTCGCGGAAGATCCCGAGCGAATCCGCGACGCTACGCTCGCTTCCTTCTCGGCGGAGTGACATCGCGAGATAGAATCGCGCGCGCTCGAGGTCGTCCGCCGAGGCCTTTCCTTCGCGGATGATTTCTCGATAGATCGACGCGGCCTCCGCGTGGCGATTGCCGACGTAGTGAGCCTCACCGAGCCCGAGCTGTGCCGCGGCGCGGTGGGCTGCGTTCTTCGCGTTCTCGGCGGACCAGCGGAACGCCTTTACGGCGTTTCGCTCATCGCCGGACGCCAGCAGACACTGCCCGAGAAGACGCGTCGCTTCCGCGCGCCGGCTGAAGCGCCGATTCCGGATCGCGTCCTTCAGGTAGCGAATCCCCGCTCGGAGGTGCTTGTCGCGCCTCGCCTTCGCCGGCTCGGACTCGGCGGCCTTCTCGTCGGCGGTGGCGAGCTTGTAGTGGCAGAGCGCAACGGCGTACTGAGCGAGCGCGAGGTCGCCGAACTTCGGATTCTCGGCGAGAAACTTCTCGTACTCGGGGATAGCGAGATCGTAGAGCCCGCGATTGAAGAGAAAATTGATCTGGAGGAACTTCCGGCGTACGGGGTCGCTCTTTTCGGCCGCGGCGTCCGACCGTTCCTGTGCAGTCAGCGGCGAGCCGGACGCCGACGCCAAGAGGGTCACGACGATCGCAACGACGGAGTACGCAAGGGACAGACGAGAGGTGAGCCTCGTTCCCTTGGCTCGAAAGCTGGGGAGATAGCGCATGGCTCGAGGGGAATCGCGGGGCTGGGGGCGCGGGCGGGAAGAAGGACGAGGGCGGCCCCGTTCCCGTACCGCTTCCACGGACGGAAGCGAGGACGTAGTCACCGGCGAGTATAGGGGGCCGCGGCGAGGCAAGGTAGCCCTTTTTTCAGGGTCGACGCCGGTACGTGCACGCCGGCTCGGCATCAACTTCCGTACCGTTTCGCGGGCTGCCGATGGGTTCACGGATCCAACGGCCGATCGCGAGCGAGCGGTGCCGCTCTGCGACCCGACGCTTGTCTCGTTCTTGGACGATCGCTCCTACTCGGACCGACCTTCGTCAGTTCGGCGTGTCGATTCCGTCCCGCGGGATCGTGCTTCAGCACGCGTCGTAGAAGCACGCCGCGAGAGTATCGCCGCTCGGATCTGGTCCGCAGTCGAGGTTTCCGGGGATCGCCGGCGGTGCGCCGTCGCCGAAGAGAAAATTGAGGAGGTTGATCGGATCGGCGATGTTCACTCCGCCGCTGTCGTCGACGTCCGCAGCGTCCGGACAGTCGAGTTGATCGGCGCCCCCGCCGAAGAGAAAGTTGAGGACGCCGATCGCGTCCGCGATGTTCGCCGTTCCCGTGCTGTCCGCGTCGCCGCGACGAAAGAGGACCTCGCCGCACGATCCGAACTCCGGCGGGACGACGCCTTCGACGTAAGCGATCAGATCGAGCTCGAGATCCGCGTCACCGCCGGGGTCGGGGATTCCGATCGTGAGATACGTGCCGGACGGCGCGCCGAAGTCGACGACCGGCGCTTGGAGAGCGACTCCCGTTCCCGTTCCGATTCGAGTCACGGCGGTAGCCGAGCCGTTCAGATAGACGGTGAGATCGTAGGAGTCGTCGGCTTCGGGATCCTCGATCGTCACCCAGAGCGACCAAAACCGATCGATGTCGGCACCGTCGAGAGTCGTCGCCGGGGCCGTGCTGAGCTGGAGCGCACCGACGGACTGTAGCGCGAACGAGAGCGACGCCGGAGCGCCGCCTTCCGTCGCGACGGTGCCGTCGTCGACGAAGAGCGCGCCGACGTGTCCGACGCCCTGAACGAGGGAGCTCCCGTCGCCCATCGGTTGTGCGTCGAGAAAGCTAGGCGACTCGACAGCCGGCCGGACGCGCCACCGCACTGCGAAGGTGAGGCCATCGCGGAGCAGATTCCGCGACTCGTTCCCGATGGGAAGTCCGAAGAGCAGGCTCCGGTTGTTCGGTGATGTGAACGCCTCGGGGAACTCCGTCGCGAGACTTCCGGCCGGCGCGGAAGTGTTTCCAGGGTTCACGAGACGGAGCACGCTCGCCCTTGTCCGGCACGCGGAACCTCCCGCGACGGACGAGAGCGCCAAGCCTCCGGGAGCGGCACCGTCCGGCGCAGCCCCGATGTCGTCCGGGGCGCTGCCGTCCCATTCGTCGCGATTGATCGCGCGCACCCAACGGCCGTCGAGGTTGCCCGGTTCGCCCGCCACCGGATTGAACCGCAACTCCCCAAACGAGAACTCCGTCGCGTAGTCCCAACCGCCGGGCGGCGAGGGAAACGGGCCGAGCTCCGCGAACGGAAGCGAGATCGTGCAGGTCGCATCGCAGGCCGCTCCGACTTCGTATCCCGCCGGAGAGATCGGAAAAAACTCGTACGTGTGCGGCTCGCCCGCGACCAAGACCGTTTCGAGATCGACGAACTCGAGTGCGGCGGCATCCGCGGCGTCTGCGATGACGACACCGTCGCGTTCGATCCGAACGCTCGTCCACGTCTTCACGATGTTGTCCCAGGAAATCCGCACGCGAGGGACGCCGCCGACGTCGACGATCTCGCAGGCGAAGCTCTCTGGGCAGAGCGACGCGGCGCAGCGGATCGTGCAGGTCGTCTCGTCGGCGAAGCGGAAGGTGACGCTGTAATCGGTATCGTCCTCCCCTTCATCGGACTCGACGTCGGGATCGTCGTAGGACGTCGCACCCGCGGGCAGAGTCGCGAGGAGAGCACCTTCGCGCCGGACCTCGATCTCGGTCGCGGCCGGGATCGGGTCCCACGTGAGCATCGCCTGCGTGCGCTCGTCCGCGCCGATGCTGAGCACACACGCGAGCGCGTCCGGGGAGCGATCGGTGCAGTCAATGACGCAGCTCGCCGAGCACTCGGATCCGGGAAGACGGCCGACGACTTCGTAGAGATTGTCCCGATCTCCCGGGTCGAGGTCGACGACGCTCGTCGTCGTGCCGGCGAACGGCGAGCCGTCGATCGGCTCACCGTTTCGGAGCACGACGAACTCATCGAACGTGCGGGGGTTCCAGTCGATCACAACGGAGTCGTTCGCCAGGTCGTAGCGACACGCGAGACCGTCGATCGAGCATGTTCGCATCGAGCGCCGGAAGGAGCGAGAGATCGGAGCTCGATAGCGTCGCGTTGTGAACTTCGACCGCGAGCACGTTGTCGCCGCTCCGGATGAGTTCGGGTGGAACGTTGAACATCTCAACCGTTCCGGCCTCTCGCGCGAAGGTCGCGGGCGCGTCGAACGGGACGGGGTCGCCGGCGCTCCCGAGATTCGTCGAGCGCGCGACCTCCTCGCCGTTCAAGTACGCGACGAAGCTGTCGTCGTAATCGATGAAGAGCGTCAAATTCCCGACGCGGCTCGCGTCCGGAAGGGCGAAGGTACTTCGGCAAAACACCGCGAAGTACCCGTCCTCCATATCATCGAGGATCGTCGCATCGTCGCCGTCGCCGTAGCCGATGCCGGTTGGACCGGCGGCCCAGCCGGCATCGTCGAAGGATCGCTCCGCCCAGTCGACGGGGGGAGCCTCGGTCCCCTTTAGGTACCGCCACTCGTCGCCAACCACGACGAGAGCGATCGTCGACGAAGGAGTGCACTCGATCGGAGGACAATCGACGCCGTCGACTCGCGCGATCACCTCGTATCGACTCGAAAAGTCACCGGGCTCGAAGTCATCCGCCGCCGTCGCTGCACCCGCGAACGGGGAACCCGCGATCTCAGCGCCGTCGCGCAGCACGCGAATCGACTCGTAGGCGACCGCGTCGGAATTCGTCCACTCGAGCGAAACTCGATCGCCGCGCGCCGTGCACGCGAGATCGGTCGGGCAAATCAGCACCGGATCGTCGAGAGCGAGACGCGCGTTGAACGACAGGTCCGAGCTGTTGAGCGCCACGTTGAGGAGATGGACCGCGATCGTGTTCGTACCGAGCTCGAACGCACCGAGCGCCGGAGTGAGATCGATGAGTTCGGGCCCCGTCGCCTCGTGCCCCATGGCGGCAACCGCATCGTAGGCGAGATCAGGCTCCGTCCCGGCGTTCCTCCGAACGACCTCGGTTCCGTTTACGTAGAGGACAAAGCCGTCGTCGTAGTCGACCGAGAGCACCGCGGCGAAGACTTCGGCGAGGCTCCCGACGTCGACCGTTCGCCGGAGGTAGACCGTTGTGTAATTCCCCTCCATGTCGTCGAGGAGCGTCGCGTCGTCGGCGTCGGCATAGCCGATCCCGGTCTCTCCGACGAGCCAGCCGGAGTCGTCGAAGTCTGGCTCGCGCCAGGCATTCGGCGGATCGGACGGCGGCTCCCGGCCCGGGAGGTAGCTCCACTCCGCGCCGAAATCGAAGAGGACCTCTTGCGCCGCGAGCGGTGAACGAACCGCTCCGATCGCGAGCGCGACGAAGCCCAGGACGACGGGGCCGAGCGCGATCGCCGTGGCCCGCGCTGCGGACGCTCGACGAGAGCCGATGCTGCGAATACTCATGGATCCCTCTCTTCAGAGTCGATGGGCCGGGAGGGATCCGCTCGAGCAGCAGGCACACGCAGCCCCGACGCGGCACCCGGGGAGATCCGGGCGCTCACGCAGTACCACGCGAACTCGGAGGTTTGAGCCAGACCCTCGCCCAACCCTGGCGAGAAGGCGGCTATCTTAGCTCGAGACTCGCGCGCTTTCAGCAGACGACCGGGGCGCGCCCCGAGGCGCGGAGTCCGCCGTCAGGGGCGATCGGCGGCCTCGCCGGCCGACTCCGCCGCGCGGACCGAATCCGGCGCGGCGTCGACCGCCGCGGGGGTGGGCTGGGCGAGACGCGCCAGGCGCGACCGTGCGCCGACCGCGAAGCGCGATTCGGCGTGCCGAGTGAGGAATGCTTCGTAGGCCTCGACCGTGTCGGCGCTCGTCGCCGCGAGAAAATCGATTCTTGCGAGTGCGGCTTCAGCGTCGCCTGCGTGAGTGCTGCGAGGAAACTCGATGAGAAATCGCTCGAGCGCGTGTCGCGAGTTCGTCTTGACCGCGGCGCGGTAGGCGAGTTCCTCGAGACGCGCGCGCGCGTCTCGCCGGTACGTGTTGCCGGGGTACTCGCGCAGAAACTCGCGATACGCCTTCGCCGTGTCGGCCTCGACGGCGGCGCGATAGGCGAGCCGCACGCGCTCGGTGCGTGCGGCTTCGGCGAAGCGTCCGCGCGGAAACTCCCGCAGGTACTCATCCACCGCCTCGGGCGTGCCCTTTGCGACTCGCGTCTCGAAGAAGATGCGCTCGACGTGGTCGTAGGCCTCGTCCGAATACCGCCCGTTCGGGTACTTGACGAGGTGCTGACGAAACGCGCCGATCGTGTTCGTCGAGACGGCGCGATAGAACGAATGGCGTTCGGCGCAGGAAACGAAGAGGAGACAGCCGATGAGCGATACCGCTCCGAGAAGTCGCCGGTAGAGGGGGCGCGAGTGCTTCGACATGCTTGGCCTTTCGGGATTCCGGTTCGCGAGGGGACCTGCGAGGCTTCCGCTGCATCCGCGGCGCGTGGACCGCGTGCGAGCGCCGCCTCCGTCCGAGAATGCAGCGCTACTGGAATATCGGCTGAATGGAGCGCGATCTGTGACCCTCGCCCCCTGCGAGGGCCCGCTGCTCCTCCGCAAGGGCCAGGGTCGCGGCCGGCTCGACGTTACCGGTCCGATTCGAACCCCTGCCGACGGAACAGAAGCCGGAGAGCCATCGCCGGCCGATCTTGGTAAAGTGGGAGGCTTCTCTCGAATCCGCTCGACCGCGATGGCCGCATGACCGAGCGACCCTGACGCCGACTCTCGCCCCGTCGCTTTGGCCCGAGCCGGACCGTTTCGACACTCTCAGCCCCCTTCTCGGGGGGACGCAGACATGGCAAAGCATCTCCTGCAGAAAGTCTGGGACGCCCACACCGTTCGCCAGCTCCCGAACGGCCAAACCCAGCTCTTCATCGGCCTCCATCTCATTCACGAAGTGACAAGCCCGCAGGCGTTCGAGGATCTCCGTCGCCGCGGCCTCCGCGTGCGCCATCCGGAGCGGACGTTCGCCACCGTCGACCACATCGTTCCGACGGACGGGGTGGCTCGCCCCTTCGCCGACTCGCTCGCCGAGGAGATGATGGTCGCGATCGAGGAAAACTGTCGCGAGTCCGGAGTCTCGCTTTTCAATCTCGCCGACCCTCGGCAAGGCGTCGTCCACGTCGTCGGCCCCGAGCAGGGACTCACGCAACCCGGCATGACGATCGCGTGCGGGGACAGTCACACCTCGACTCACGGAGCGTTCGGCGCGATCGCGTTCGGCATTGGAACGAGCCAAGTGCGAGACATTCTCGCGTCGCAGTGCATGGCGATCGATCCGCTGAAGGTCCGGCGCATCGAGGTCAACGGGGCGCTTGCTCCGGGGGTTTACGCCAAGGACGTGATCCTCGCGATCATCCATCGACTCGGGGTCCAAGGCGGCGTCGGCTACGCGTACGAGTACGCCGGCAGCGCGATCGACGCGATGTCGATGGAAGAGCGCATGTCGGTCTGCAATATGTCGATCGAAGGCGGCGCACGCGTCGGTTACGTAAATCCGGACGAGACCACGTTCGACTATCTCGAGGGACGTCCCCACGCGCCGACCGGCGCGGCGTGGGAGCGCGCGGTCGAGTGGTGGCGATCGATGGCGTCCGACGCGGAGGCGAGCTACGACGACGTCGTGCGGCTCGCGGCGGAGGACATTCGCCCGGTCGTCACCTGGGGGATCCACCCCGGGCAGTCGGTCCCCGTCGACAGCACGCTCCCGGATCCTCGCACCGCGGGAGCGGAGGCGTCGGGCATCGAGGAGGCGCTCGCGTTCATGGAGTTCTCGGCGGGACAGAAGATCGCCGGAACGAAAGTCGACGTCGCGTTTATCGGCTCGTGCACGAACGGTCGCATCTCCGATCTCCGCGAGGCGGCGCGCGTCGTCCGCGGTCGCCGCGTGGCGCGGGGGGTCAAGGCGCTCGCCGTCCCGGGCTCGCAGCAAGTTCGAGCACAGGCGGAAGCCGAGGGCATCGACGAGATCCTCCGCGAAGCGGGATTCGAATGGCGCGGTGCCGGCTGCTCGATGTGTCTCGCAATGAATCCGGACAAGCTGAGTGGACGCCAGATTTGCGCGTCCAGCTCCAATCGGAACTTCAAGGGCCGGCAGGGCAGCCCGACCGGGCGAACTCTACTGATGTCGCCGGCCATGGTGGCCGCCGCCGCCGTGACGGGCGCAGTCACCGATGTGCGTGAGCTCCTCGAGGAGGTGGCGGTATGACGGCGAACGAAGAATCGAGGTGCATCTCCTCGATCACGGCGCGCGGAGTCGCCGTACGCGGCGACGATATCGATACCGATCGGATCATCCCGGCTCGCTTTCTTCGCTGCGTGACGTTCGAAGGGCTCGGAGAGCACGCGTTCGAAGACGACCGGAAGGCGCTCGGCGGGAAGCACCCGTTCGACGACCCGCGCTTTGCAGGGGCGGGAATCCTCGTCGCCGGGAGCAACTTCGGCTGCGGATCTTCACGCGAACACGCGCCGCAGAGTCTGATGCGGTGGGGGATCGGGGGGATCGTCGGCGAATCGTTCGCCGAGATCTTCTTCGGGAACTGCGTGTCGCTCGGCATTCCCTGCGTGCCCCTCTCCCGCGCGGAAATCGCCGCGATCCAGGACGAGGTCGAGCGCACGCCGAGTGGCGAGATCACGATCGATATCGAGTCGAGCGAAGTTCGCACACCGTCCGCGACCTACTCGGCGACGATTCCTTCCGGAGTACGGAAGGGGTTTCTCGACGGCACGTGGGACGCGACGGGACTCCTCTGCGCCGGTCCCGACGAAGTGGCGCGAGTCGCCGCCAGCCTTCCCTACGTGGACGGATTCACGGACGGCCGCGACTAATTCGGCCGGCTCGCGGAGGCGGAACCCCGTGGAGCGGAGGATCGCATGAGCAAAGCGACGATCGCCGCCGCGGTGTCGGTGCTCACGCTCACGCTGATCACACTGCTAGCGCTCGACTGGCTGAACGGGGAGACCGATCAGCCCGCCTCCGAAGTTGACGGCGAACGTACGGCGACAACGAACGACGAAGGCGCGCCGGAGAGTGGTTCGCCGAGCGACGTCGAGTCGATTCCCGCGATCGGCGCCGCGAAGGAAGTGACGCGGCGACTCGACGCGGAGGGGAGCTCGACGAACGAGCCACCGATCACGGAGATCGCTTCGGGGAAGTGCACGCTCACGGTGACGGTGGTCCGCGAAGACGGAACGCCCGCCGCCGGAACGATCGCCCGCCTCCTCCTCGGCCGGGCCGCGCGCTTCGTCGCTGTCGACGCGGGTGGAGTCGCGGTCTTCGCGGACATCGCAGCGGGGACGTACTCACTCGAGCTCGCGGCGGAAGACGCTCCCGTCCTCGAGCTCACGCGGGCGCTCGCCATCGCCGATGGCGCCGCGATCGAGCTCGATCTCGTTCTTCCCCGCTTCGATCTCGGCATCACGGGACGCGTCGTCGACGAGGCGGGAGCGACGGTAGCGGGGATTTCGATCGAGGCTCGACGCCAAAACCGGAACCGCCGGGAAGACGAGCTCGCCCCGACTCGATCGCAAGTCGGTCGTGCCGTGTCGGGGGAGGACGGAGCGTTCGCCATCGAAGGTCTTCGCGCCGGCGACTACACCCTCTCGACGAAACCGACGGACGTCTACGGACGCTCGGTCACCGTTCTCCGCGCGGGCATCGCCTCGGCCGAGCTCCGCGTGGGGAAACGCGTCGAGCTGACGATTCGAGGAGTCGTCGTCGACGAGAATCGACTGCCGGTGGAAGGGGCGACCGTCCGCCCGCGCGGACTCATCGGCGGCGCGGCACCAACGGACGAGGAGGGACGATTCGAGCTCGAAGTCGAAGCTGCGCGCGGCGAAAGCGTCGGCGCCGTCGAAGTGACCGCAGACGGTTTTCAATCTGAGCGGGTCCACATCCCGGTCGGTCGCAATGCGAACGCGTCGAACGAATCTGGGGAGGACGTTCGCTCTGTCGAGGTCGTGCTCAGCGCTCTCGGGGAGACGACGACCGTCATCGGTTGGCTCTACGGACCCGAGGGCGAGCCGGTGAGCGGTGAGACCGTTTTTCTCTATTCGCCATCGCGAACCGCGAACTACCAAGCGTCCTCGAACGCCGACGGTCGCTTTCGGATCGACGCGGTCGAAATCGCGAACGACTATCGACTCTGGGTGTATCCGAAATCGCGCTACGCCGACCATCGCCTCGATCCCGTCGCCATCACCGGGGACGACACGACCATCGAGGTCGAGCTCCGTACGGCGCCCGTCGGCCGCGTCACCGGTTTTCTCATCGATCCGTCCGGCGCGCCGATCGGGGATTTTTCGCTCTGGGTCCGAAGCATGACGGCGCAGGGCGTCGCGGTCTCGATTCGATCCGGCCCCGATGGCCGCTTCGAGGCGAACGATGTTCCAGCCGGCGATCTCCTCTTTGAAACGCGCTCCGTACCGTTTTTTCGCGTGAAGGGATACCGTCTCGATCCGAATGGCGAAGTCGACGTACGCCTCCCCATCGACTGGGGCGCATCCGATCTGAGCGGTACCGTCACCGACACGGAGGGAGCTCCGCTCGCCGCAGCGAAGGTCCAGCTTCACTGGAGCCACGATTCCGAGGGCGGGATCCGGTCGACGTCCTACCGCACGGCGCACAGCGATGCCGAGGGTAGGTTCATATTCCGTGAGCTCGGAACGGGCGTCCACCGCCTCACCGTGGCCGCGGACGGCTACCGCTCCGCGCAGCTCACTCATATCGTGGGTGAGAACGCCTCGCCGCCGACGGTGCGACTTCACGCGAAGGCACGCTGAGAGCGAGTTCAGCGGCCGTGGCGCTCGTTGTGCCGGCGATAGCGGCGCGCTTTTCGTGCGGCGGAGCGAACGAGTCGCCGTCTCTCCTCTCGCGACAAACCCGCGGCAGACGCGTAGCGTGCGAGAAACGCCCGAAGCGAGGAGCGAGGAAGTCCTTCGTACGCCGCGGAGTCGCCGAGAGACGCGAGATCCTTGACGATCCAGCGACGCCGGCGGAACGACCGCACTCGACCGACGTCGATCAGCCGGAGATCACCACCATCGACCAAAACGTGGTACACGTTGAGGTCGCGATGACAGATCCCCGCCCGATGAAGTCGCGCGACGCGTTCGGCGAGCTGAGCCGCTAGCGCGGCCGCCGACGCTTCGGAGCCCCCGCGCAGTGGCCACTCCGCCGCAGGAAACCCGGGCGCGTGACGAAGAACGATGAAGCTCCCGCGCGCATGCCGCCCCCAACCGACGGGATCGACCGTTTCGATTCCGAGCTCGGCGATGCGCCGCGCGTTCGTCCATTCGCGCGCCGCCGGCGCGAGTCGCCGCGAGTGAAAGAACCACTTGAGGTGATAGGCGCCGGTTCGCTCCCAGACCGCATTCCAGTGGGAACGCCTGCGCTGCGTGACGTTCCAGTCGGTAAGACTCTCGTCGAGCGGAGGAGCGTCGCTCTCTCGTTCGATCCAATCGATCACGCACGCGGCCCTCCGGTGCCGCGCGAGCTCCCTACTCAAAACGACAGCCAAGCCGATTCGAGATCGGAAAGCTCGCTCGAGATGGTCGCTGCGCGCTCGTTCGATCCGACGCGCGCGAGCGCGCGCAACGCCTCGATTCGAAAGTAGACATCGGTCGCAGCGGAGCGCAATTCGGCTGATAAAGAAAGCGCGGGCACCGAGCTCGGCGCCGCCCAGCGCGCGACGCTCGCCCACCGCAGCGCCTCTCGTCGTTCGCCGATTGCCGCGTAGAGGCGCGCGAGCTCGAGATACGCCAGCGCGGTTCCCGGCCAGACGGACTGGGCGACGCGCCTCCGCGCATCGCGAATCTTCGCGCGAATCGGTGGCGCGCTCTCCACCGCCGAGGTGGACGCCGCGCGATCCGGTGAAGCGACCTCTCCAGCGCGCTGCGCGAGCGCCAGACGCGCGCGATGGAAGACCTCCGCCGCGCGATCCGATTCGGGCACGCTTCGCAGGAGCCCGGCCGCCTCGGCGCGCGCTGCGTCGCCCTCTCCCCCGGCGGCGAGCGCCCAGGCGAGCCAGAGATCACCGCGCCACGACGCCCAACGCTTATCGCCCGCACTCACTCGCCGGAGCGCTGCGAGCGCCCCGCGCGGATCTCCGGCCAGGAGAAGCGCGCGCCCGAGCGTGAACGCCGCCTCCCCGTCCGGCTGGTCGATGGTCGCGAGGACGGCCGCGGCATCCGCCGGCCGGAGATCAACGAGGAGGGCGCGCGCTAGGCGTTCCTTCCAGACGACTCGCCCGGGTTGCGCCGATGCGATGTCGTTCAGGGTGTCGACGCCTCGCGCCCCTCCACGCGCGATCTCGCCGAGGGCTCGGCGCGCGCTCACGTCGAGGTGCTCTGCTCCGACGAGCGCGGCCGCGTGGTCGAGAACTCGCCTCGCGTCCGCGACGCGAAGAGCGTCGAGATACAGATCAGCGAGCGCGAATACCGCGCGTGGATCTCGCTTGAGGGAAGCCGACCGGAGCGTCGACTCGGCTCGCTCGAAATCGAGCCGGAGCGCGTAGCCACGCGAGCGGCTGACCGCGGCGCTCCCGATCGCACCCGTCGCCTCGAGCTCGAGGCCCCGCCGAATTTCGCGCTCGCTCGCGGCGAGAGACTCGGCTTGAGCGAACATCGCGCGCGCGTCGTCCGTCCGGCCGAGCCGTGCGAGGCACAAGCCGAGCTGATAATACGCGCGCTCGAAGTACGGATCCTCGGCGAGCAGCCGTGCGAAGCGCCGAGCCGCCGCGCTCCACTCGCGCTGCTTCGATCGCGCGAGCCCGAGGGCAAACCACACCTCCGATCGATTCGCGCTCTCGTTCTCGACGGCCTCGAGAAGCGGAATCGCCTCGTCGTACCGGCCGAGCTCGACGAGCGCGACACCCTCGGCCATCCTCGCCTCCCCGAGCGCCGGATCTCGCTCGCGAAAGTAGCGCGCGACCTCCGCGAGGCGCGGATAGGCACGGAAGCGGTGGAGGACCTTGATCGAATTGCCGAGAAACGCTCGCCCCTCGGGGTGCTCCCACGTGAGGGGGGATGGGAACGCGAGCAGACGGAGCCCCTCCTCGACGGCCTGAAGCGCGATCGCGCGCGCGCCGCCACGGAAGCTGGTCTCCGCCAGCCAGTACCTCGGCTCGAGCCACCGCGGAAACTCGTCCGCGAGCGAACGGAGGGCGTCCCCGGCGTCTCTCCAACGCTGAAGTTCGTAGAGCACCTTCGCGCGAAGGAGTCGGTGCTCGACGTCCTTCGGAAACGCCCGAAGCCACCCCTCGAGGCGACCGAGGACGCGGCGATGGTCGCCCGCGTCCAGCGCGCTCGCGAGGCTCTCGAGATGGTACGGGCCGAGCTCGCGGACGAGGAGACCGCGCCGTTCGGCGTCCGCGAGCGCACGCGCGAGTTCCGCGTCGGCCTGCGTCCGCTCTCGAGTGTCGCGGGCCCGGTCTCGCCGCTCCCGCGCGGATGCGAACGCCGACGCAACGGCCTCCACCACCTCCGGCGGCGCCCCCTCCGGCCACGGAATCGAGCCGATCGGAACGACGTCGCGTAGGGGCGAGGTCGCGGTCGGCCGCGCCGGCACGGGCCGGGGCGTCGCGCGGGGATCCGAGTCGCGCGGAGAACACGCGACCTCGAAGAAGATGAGTCCGGCGAGCGCGGCGACGAGCCGTGAGGAGCGTCCCGGCGTGCCGGACGCCGAACGGCCCCCGAAGCGACACCGGACCCGCGGCGCGTATCGCTCTCGCTCGGCGAACGGTAGGTCGCGAGCCTCGATCAGCACGCGGGCTCGAACGCGGCGCGGACGAATCGCCCTTCGCCACCGTTCCTCGCCGTTCGCAGCGCAGCCCGAGTTGACCCGGAAATCCCGCACGCCGATCGCGCCTCCCTCAGGGCGACTCCGCTCGACCGCGTCCTTCGTGGAGAACGTGCACCGAGCGCGCGGCAAAGCTCCCGAACGACTCCGTCTTCCCATTCGGCCACCGGACTCGCACGCGGTCGACTTTCTCCACCGTCCCGAGACCGAAGTGGAGACGCAGCGAGTTCTGCGACAGATAGCTCGCCCCGGCGCGCACGGTGTCCGAAGCTCTGAGCTCGCCCGCTTCGATCGAAACCCGCGCGCCTATGGCGTGGCGATTCTTCACGCCGCGAAGCTCGAGGAGAATCCACGCACCGCGATTCCCGCCGTCATTGATGAGAACGCTCGGCCGTTCCCGCGAATTGCAGACGACGATGTCGAGATCGCCGTCGCCGTCGAGGTCACCGAACGCAGCGCCGCGACTCGAGCGGAGCTCTCGTAACCCCGGGCCCGCGGTGTCGGTGACCTCCTGCATCGATCCGTCCCCTCGATTCTCGAACAACTGGTTCTGTTGCCGATACGTGGACGACTGATCGTACCGATCGATCTGGTCTTCGAGGTGTCCGTTCGCGATGAAGAGATCGAGATCCCCATCGTGATCGAAGTCAAAGAACTTCGTTCCCCAGCTCACCATCGGGAGACAGGTCTCGCCGAGACCTCGGCCCATCCCGGAATCGACGTAAAACCGATCGCTCTCGTGCAGGTAGAACGCGTTCAATTGTTTTTGGTAGTTGGTGACGAAGACGTCCTCGAACCCGTCGCCGTCGACATCGCGGACGTCGACGCCCATGCTGCCCTGTTCATCTCCGTTCACGCTGAGCGCCATGCCCCACTCGAGCCCCACGTTCTCGAACGTGCCGTCCCGTCGATTTCGCCACAGGAAGTTCTCGCTCCCGTCGTTCGCTACGTAGAGGTCGGGCCAGCCGTCGTCGTCGAAATCGGCGATGGTGACGCCCATACCTCGGCCGCTCGCGACGGCCGAGATGCCGGCCGCCTCCGTCACGTCCTCGAAGGTTCCATCCCCTCGATTGCGAAAGAGCGAATCGCCGGCAGGGGCGTACTGCGCCGGAGCGCAGTAACCGGGAACGCCGTTGTTGAGGCAAGGCTTCGCGCTGGCGAAATCCTGGACGCAGTAATTCGTCACGTAGAGATCGAGATCGCCGTCTCGGTCCATGTCGAAGAAGGTCGCGCCGGCGCTGAAGCGCGCGTCGTCGGCGCCCGCAGCGGCGGGGAGCGGGGAAAACGAGTAGCCCGCGTCGGCACCATCGTTGCGGTAGAGGACGTTGCTCCCGTACTGGCACACATATAGGTCGAGATCGCCGTCGCCGTCGATGTCACCGGCCACTGCGCCCGAAGCGAATCCCGTTCCCGGAACACCCCGCAGCTCGGTGACGTCGCGGAATCGACCGCGTCCGTCGTTTTCGTAGAGCGCGTTCCGCGCGCTCGAGTCTGTGGAGGGGGCGGGAGGGAGGGGACGGCCGTTCGGGAAGTAGAGATCGAGATCGCCGTCGCCGTCGAAGTCGAAGAGAACGACTCCCGAGGCGAGTGTCTCCACGATGTAGTAGCGCCCGGAGCTGCCGTCGGTGTGCTGCAGATCGACTCCGCGCGCTGCGCCCTCCTCGCGAAAGAGGACCTTGTCCGCGCTGCCGCCGGAACGATCGCCCGTGCAGGCAGTGGTGACGAGTGCGGCGGCCCACGCGAGAGTGGGAATCCGAAGGATCTTCATCGCGTCCCTCCCCCGTAGCGCCGGCGAAACTCGGCCAGGCGGAACTTCAACATCTCCGAAGCGGGATGGCGTGCGACCCCGTCGGCGAGAGTTTTCTCGGCGAGGTCCGGCCGCCTAGTGCGAACGTAGGCGAGCGCGAGAACATCGAAGTACTTCTCTTCCGGAGAAATCTTCACCGCGCGCTCGGCGTGCTCCAGCGCGAGGTTCACGCGCCCGTCGTTCGGCAGATCGAAAAAGAGGACCCGCGCGATTTGAAAGTGTGCCTCGTGGAAGTTCGGAGAACGCCGCACCGCCTCGAGGAGGAGATCGAGCGCACTCTGTACTCGCCGCGGCGCGTCATCGCCCGCCCGCGCGAGCTCGAGCTCGAGGAGGGCCGAGCGATAGGGCCAGGTGCCGTCATCCGGGAGTTTCTCCGCCGCGCGAGTCGTCACGGCGAGCGCGTCGGTGAGTCGCCGGTCACGGTGGAGCATCGCGCTCAGCATCTCCCAGACTTCCGGATCGGATTCGTCGAGTGCAAGCGCTTCGCGGAGAGCAGCGTGCGCGTGTCGAGTGAATTCCCCGGCGAGCGCCGCGTCGCGTGTCGCCCCGGCTTCGCCGAGAAAGAGATCCGCCGCGTCGCGCCACGTCGCCGCAGCGGCGCGAAGACGCGTCGGGCGATCGTCCTTCACGGCGGGCGCCTCGCTCACCGCGCGGTAATCTTCGTCCTTGATGGAGCGAAACTCGGTCATCGCCTTCTCGGCCTCCTCCGTTCGTCCGAGCACTCGGAGGCTGCGGGCGAGGCCGTAGTGGGCGCTGCGCATCGCGGAGTCCTCGGCGATCGCCTTTCGGTACGCCGAGACGGCCTTCTCGTGGTCGCCGAGACTCCCGTACGCCTGCCCGAGCGAGTAGAAGGTTTCGGGATTGGCCGACTCGTTTCGCTCCTCCTCTTCGAAGATCCGAACCGCATCGAGCGCTCGATCTTGGTGAAGCAGAATCAGTCCGATGCGCGTTCGGATTCCGCCCATGCGCGGCGCGACGCGGAGAGCCTGCTCGTACGCAGCCACCGCTTCGTTCATTTGGTTCTTTCGCTGCGAAAGTAGAAACCCGATTTTCCGGTAGGCGATGGCGAGTCCTGGGTCCCGCTCGACCGCCTCGCGGAACGCGAGGAGCGCCTCCTCCTCGATCCCGAACCGCTCGTGGACGAGTCCGAAGTGGTACCGGGATCGCGGCGTTTCGCCCACACGCAGCGCAGCCTTTGTAGCCACCGCGAGGGAGTAGACGTAGAGATCGTCCTTGGGCGGCAGCGGGTCGTCGACGCTGGGGCCGCAGCCGAGGGGAACCGAGAGGATGAGACCGGCGACGAGCGCGCGGCTGCGGCTTCGACGCCGAGAGCGGTGGGGGAGCCGGGGATTCATGCTTCTCGTTCCGCGTGCAGCTCCGTTTCCTCGACCGCCGCCGACGGTTCCAAGCCTCGAAAGAAGCGCC
Organism: Planctomycetota bacterium; assembly: GCA_965223845.1. GTDB lineage: Bacteria > Planctomycetota > UBA8108 > UBA8108 > SXIK01 > CBDCXR01. The sequence goes on from CBDCXR010000004.1 coordinate 2,035,003, forward strand.
ACGTCGAGAATGCCGTGACGAGAAAGACGAGTCCCGCTACCGCGAAAAAATGCCGGAATCCGAACGCGATCGGAAGAAAAAACGAGCAGGTTGAACCGAGTCCAGCCCCGATCGCATCGAAAGCGAACACCGCGAGCGGATTCCGCGCCGATCGCTCGAACAGCGCCGGAAAGAAACTACCGGTGACGAAAGCGACCGGCGAGACCAAGACGATCATCGCGGTGGGGGACAGCGACTCTTGCGCGAAGTGAATCCCTACGACGAGCGCGCAGGCGAGAAGCTGAAGCGGAACGCGGAGGCGAGGCGCGATGACGACGCTGCCGAGACCCGACACGACGAGGAAGCTGATCGCGCCGAGGACGAGCGCGTCGTGGAACACGTAGAGCTTCTTGAAGAGCGCGAGAATGAGGTAGTGCTCGAAGAGGACGAAGTTCGCCCCGATCAAGAAGCTCAGCACGGCGACTTGCGCGTAGCTGCGCCCCGCAATGCGCGGATCTCCACTGCGCCGGAGTCCCCACGCGAGCAGCGCCCCGATCACGAGCAGCGTCCCGCACGCGATGGCGAACAGCGAGTAAAGCTGCTCCATGCTGAAGATGTGGCGAACGTTTCCGGCGAGAAAGGGCTGCTCGTCGGTGATCGGCCGGAACTCCGGATCCGCGACGACGACGAGCTCTTGCACCCGCGTGTTTCGATCGGGTGGAAGGACGCCCGACTCCGCCCGGAGGTAGGATTCGAGATCTTCGGCGGTGGGGAGCGGGGTCGAATCACTCTTTGCCGCGAGGATGAGATACTCTCCGGGAGGGGAACCGAACGCGCGGTACGCTCTCGCCCGCAGCCCGAGACCTTGATCGCCGAGCGAACGCACGTACTGGCGCGTCAGGATCTCCTTCGGGTCGAGTCCACTCGGATACCAGATCGCGAGGATCCCCTGGTCCGTCAGACGATCTCGCAGTGTGCGGTAGGCGTCGATCGTCCGAATCATGTTTCCGGGCTCGAGCATCATCTGCGGATACCCGCCGACGCTGGGGAGGAAGATGAGATCGAACTGCTCTTCGGTCGACTCCATGAAGCCCCGCGCCTCACCGCGATGGAGCTCCACGTTCTCTCCCCCGCCGTAGACGTCGTCGAACGCGGACGCCAGCCCGCCTTCGGTCACCCCCTCGATCACCGCCGGCTCGAGCTCGATCGCACGAATCTTCCGATAGCGCCGACCGGATCGCTTCGCCCACTGAACTTGCCGTCCGCCACCCGAGCCGATGATCGCAATCGCGCCATCGTCCGGCACGAGCTCGAGGGGAACGGCGCCGATCATCCGCGCGTTGAACCCGGTTCCCTGCGAGTACTCCCACTGGAAGAGGTCGTTATAGAATCCGGCCTGCTCGCGGGAGGCGTCGCGTCGGAGGATTTCCGTGAGGCTGTAGCGCCCCCAACGCTGGAACTTGATCTCGTAGCCACGATCGACGAACTCCTTCGTCGATTGCATGCCGGCGCCCTTGTACCAGTCGAGAAACCGCTCCTCGAATCCGAAGGCGGGGATCGTACCGAGAAGGACGAGTAACACGGCTTCGAGGGAGAAGATCCGCCGCGCACGAACCGTCGGTGCGACGAGCGCCGAGGCCCCGCAGACGAGCGCCACGCTCACGACGAGGATTTGACTGACGCCCACCGCGTGAAAGCGATGTAGCGCCAGCTCCACGCTCACGTAGGCGGACGCGGCGCCGAAGAGATAGAGCGCGTAGACCGTGCGCATCCGGTGCCGCATCGCTCTCAAGCCGAGCTGGTAGCCCAGGTACTCGCTCAGGCCGTACATGCAGAAGAAGGGAACAAAGAGCGCGGTGAACGTGCCCATCTGCAGGATCAGCCGGCCGAGCTCGACCTCGAAGAGGTGGGCTCGCAAGTAATCGAAGTGCTTGCACGAAAGGCTCGCGAAGACGGTGACGATCATCACCGCCTGGAGAAGAACGAGCGACTTTTGAAACGACGCCAAGTCTAGTCGGAAGTAGCGCGCTCCGAGAAACGCACCCACCGGGAAGCCGACGAAGAGCAAGTCGAAGAAGAGCGACGGCATGATGAAGAACGCGAGCAGCTTCCAGGCAGCAAGCGTGAAGAGAACCGTCGCGAACGACAGCGAGAAGAGAGCGAGCGTGAGCCGCTTCGGGCTTGGCCCACCAGTCGGGTCGAGAGAGGTCATGGCTCCGTCGGTCCATCCGTTCGCGCCCTAGCGCCGCTTGAACGGATCCTTGGCTTCAGTCTTCGAGTCGAGGGTTGGGTCGTCCACCGGCGGCGGTTGCGCGCCGCACTGGCGCGACGAGGAACGCCGCGCCGCGCGCTCTCCCGGCGAGAACCGACCGTGCGGCCTCGTGGGGGTGTTCGCGGTTCCGCCGAGTCGACGTACGAGAGACCGAACTCGTCGCGGCTCGGTCCCGTCTCTGTATGGGCGACCAGTGGAGCTCGGCGGCGCTTCTCGGCGCTCGCAAGCGCGAGTTGCGGAATCGGTCGATGGCCACCGGAGCCACGACGGCGGCGGGGGAGAGCGCGGTCACCCGAGCGATTGTACCTCGCGCGCGAGTCGTCTCGAGAGCGCAAAGGACGTGCCACCGTTCACTCGCGCGCTCGTGATCTAGACAAAAAAAGAAGCCGGCAGCCCTCAACGGGATACCGGCTTCTTTTTGCGACCTCAAGGCCGTCTCGCTCAGCAAGCCATCCGGAGAGTCAGACCGATGGGCTCCGACTTGCGTCCGCTCAACTCGAGACCGACCGTCTTTCGCGACCCTCGCGGATCGCCTTCGACCGCCGGCGCTGACCGGTCCGAACGCGACTGGAGCTCAACCACCGAGCGCTCTCTCGGAGAGCTGTTAGCGCCGACGCGCCTTCTTGCGAGTGGCCTTCTTCTTGGCCTTCTTGCGAGTCGCCTTCTTCTTGGCTTTCTTGCGAGTGGCCTTCTTCTTGGCCTTCTTGCGAGTCGCCTTCTTCTTGGCTTTCTTCTTGGTCGCTTTCTTGCGAGTGGCCTTCTTCTTAGCCTTCTTCTTGGCCTTCTTGCGAGTCGCCTTCTTCTTTGCGACTTTCTTCTTCGCTTTGCGCTTGGTCTTCTTCTTCGCGACCTTCTTCTTCGCGGCCTTCTTCTTGGTGGCCTTCTTCTTAACCTTGCGCTTGGCCTTCTTCTTCGCGACCTTCTTCTTCTTGGCAGCCTTCTTCTTGGCTACTCTCTTTTTCTTCTTCGCCATATCCGTTCTCCTTTGAAAGGCGTAAGAGAAACCCTAACAGTCCGCTGAAGGAGCGCTCCACGACAAACGCCGAGCGACGCTTCGATCAGGTCAGCACCGAGGTACGCAGGAGGTTGCCCTTCCGCGAGGCTCGAGTCGAAATGGGCGAACCGCATTCGACGCTGGTGGGTCTGACTCTCTCAACGAGCTGTGAAGACACCGACAACACTCGAGTTCGTCCGGCGAAGCCCAACACAGTGCTTCGTTACCAAACGATCTCCTTAGCTCCCTGCGAGGAACCACGGCCAGGCGTCTTCCATGCCTGACGCCGGATCGACCGTGTCGATCCCGCCGTGGGCCGATTCGCGAGCACTGACTCCGAGTCTGACGCGTCGAAGACCTCGGGGCTGGCTCGAGTGACGGACCGCGCGAGATCGTGGTCCGCTCACAGGTCACTCACCGGTTCTACCTTCTCCTCTCGCGTCGTCGCCGTTCACTTCGGCTCCCCGACTCGCGCTCGGCGCCGTTCACTAAGCTTGGCGGCCGAATTCTTCCGGCCGCCGAACCGAACGACTCTCCGGCGATGGTCAGGGTGCCGCGCGCGCAAGGCTTCGGAGTCGAGAGCATGCCTCTCTCTCCTCCCGTCATGCCGAGCTGCCCGATGGAGCCCGAACAGCAGACGCGACTGTAACCTGTTCCGTGAACCTCTTCCTTCAACACCTCCGCCCGCGCGCGCCGTCGCGATCGTTTGATCCGCAACTCCCGCGATCTCGGTCACCCGAAAGAGCGGGCTCAGCTTCATTCGCATCGCGATCTGCGTGGCTTCGTTGCTCACGCTGTGAACGCTACGCAAGGCTCGATTGCTTTTTGTACAAGGTCGTCAAAAAAGTAAAGAACATTTTGCTAAAATTGCCAGAAAAAAGTTGACGCGCACTCTGCTATCGCAACAGACATCGCAAGTGCGATTCGCGCAGCGGACGCGCGTTCTTACATGCGAGTCCGTCGTCGACGCGCAGACGTGAACGAGTCTCCCTCACACCCGTCGAGACTCGCCTCCGCGCCTCGTTCGCAGCGTGTCGGCGATCTCGGTTACGCTGAGCCATCGTCCGCGATGTTCACGCCGGCAGCACTCGCACCGACACGTCTCCGAGAGAGTCGAAGGAGAACGCGAAAAGCCCCAAGCCGCGCGAATTCATCGAAGATTTCGCACATTCTCGCGAAATCGACGCTCCGCTCGTCGGCTCGTACACGACGGCGTAGAGGACGTGAACGCGCGTCCGGAGCGGCGTGGGAACGCGCTCGCGTCGACGCTCGGCTCGACTCGAGCCCAGCGCGAGCGCGCGAGCGCCGCGGCGGATGGCACCTCGTCTTCCGAGGGACGCGAACAGCGCGTTCGGCAACGCGGGAATCGTCGACGAGGAACGCGGTGCGATCGCACCTAGCGACTCCTTCGTCGCTAGTTCAAAGCGACAAAAAAAACTTCGCTAGTGCGTTCCGAGAAGTCGCGCGCACAGATGCCCTCGTCGCGTCGCAAACCGGTTCCACGAGGAAGGTCGACCGCGCTCCCGCGCTCGCGAACGCTCGTCTACGATGCACGCTCGAACTCTCCGATCGCGGCGCTCGCGTGCGCTGAGGCACACTCCTCCCACGCTCGGCGCACTGAGGTTTTTCGTCCTTGTTCGGGTCGCTTCGGGTCGCGTTCCCGCAGGGGGTTTCGGGATTGCATCGCTATTTGGCGAGGCCTACAATAGGCTCCAATCTCTCGTTTCGCGCGCTGAGTACGGCGCTTCGGAGGGACCCTTCAGAGGTCTCAATCTCGTCGCGAGTCGCGGCGAAGGGCTCCCTTTGCCCTCTCTCCGAACGCACCGAGTTCTCGGCGGAAGGCGGCGCTTCAGGGTCACGCGCGGATCGCTTCGATCGGCCGGATGACGGGCGCCCGAGCGGTCAACGAGACGACTTAGCAGAACGTGGCCGACTCCCTCCCGGACGAAGTCCTTCTGCGGCCAAACGAGGAATTTCCCATCAATTCACAATGGACGGGGTCGCGGTCGTAAGAGAGGGCCGCGATGGCCGTCGCTTCGCGGTCTCGATTCCGGGTCTCTTTACGTTCCTAGTTTCGACCATCGGCAGCCCTCGAGGCATTCGCGGCTCGAGCGCGAGTGGCGGGGCGCGGAACGGCAACCGAATCGGACGTCTAAATCTGTGCAAATAGGTTGTTTCGGCAGGAATACATCTGAGTGATCGACATGATTCGACGTGCTTTGCTCTCCACCTTCGTCGCTCTCGTTGCCGCCGGTTTCGGCGGTGAGCTGAGAGCCGAGAACGCAGTGGGACTCGGAGATGGCCAAGCCGATCCCGGCCAGGTCGCCGACGTTCCCGTGACCGTCAGCGGCGACGCAGACATTCAAGGCGCCGTAGTGGTCTTCGAGTGGGCCGCCGACCGCGGGACCGGTGAAAGTCTCGAGGCGGGCGCTCCCGTCGCGAACGCAGACCTCGTCGTGACTCGCGTCGAGAGCTCGTTCATGGTGTTTTCGGTCGTCATGGACACGGACGGCCAAGACGCGGCGGTGATTCCGGCCGGCAACGGCACGGTCGTCGCGACGGCCAAGATTCGCTGCGCCGCCGACAACGACGGGACGCGCACGACGATCCGTCTCGTCGACAACAAGTACGCCACGATCGACGGCGGCCCCACGCTCACCAACCTGATTGTGAGCGGCGGTCAGTCGATCTCGGCGAACGAAGGTCTCGTGCACCAGGCCGGTTCGTTCACGTGCGGCGAAGTCGGTGGTGGCGACGGTCCGCCAATGTTCGCCTGCGGCGGTGAGCTCGACGACAACGGCATGCCGACGGACGTCGTCGGTCGCCACGAGACCGCCCCCACGGTGTGCTTCTACTACAAGTCGCCCGGCCGCGGGATCGGCGATCACGAAGACGAGATCCAGGGCCTCTCGATGGCCGTCACGTACGACTGCGCCCTCACCGCGCAGGAAGACACGTTCTCCCTCGAGGGCGGTGTCCTCGCGGCGGACGGCGTCAACGCCGAGTTCGTCCACATCGACGTCGATAACAACAGCCGCGGCACCGACGGCGACGGCTGCGAGTTTATCCTCGGCGTCCTCGTGGATGCCGTCGCGCCCTTCGACGGGCGTACGCTTCCGTCGACCTCGACGTTCAGCCGCCTCTTCTGCATGGACTTCTTCATCGAGGATGACGCCATGTGCGATCACTGCCTCTGGATCAAGTTCATGGACGGGCTGAACGGGAACGGCACCCCGCCGGTCAAGAACCTCGTCGCCATCGACTTCTTCTCGCAGCGTCCGCAGACGATGGACTGCCGCGTGTGCGTCGAGGGCGAGGCGGAGTTCATTCGCGGCGACTGCAACTTCTCCGGCGAGATCATGATGGGCGTCGATATTGCCGACGCCGCGGCGATGGTCGGCCACTTCTTCCTCGATCCGCCCTGGAAGTTCGACGCGCCCTGTCAGGATGCCTGCGACGCGAACGACGATGGCCGTCTCGACGCGGCAGACGTCGTGTTCATTCTCGAATACCTCTTCGTTCCGGAGAAGCCGCAGCCGCCGGCCCCGGGCCCGATCTTCCCCGGCTTCGACGAGACGCCGGACGAGCTCGGCTGTGAGGGTGGACCGAAGAAGTGCTGATCGCGGTTCCCGCGTAATCAGCGACGACCCGAAGCCGGGCGGTGACTCACGCGAGTCGCCGCCCGGCTTCTTTTTTTTTTGCGCGGGCCGCGGTCGGATTCCGCGAACCGAAGTCTTCCGGCACCATCCACGGGGCGCCCGCGCGGCTCCATGACGCGCCGTGTAATCTCAGGCGCAGGTGTGAACGAGTCCCGCGAGCTCCGCCGCGAGCACGTCTCCCGACGGATAAGCGTGACCGCGGTGCTGACGAAATCCTTCGCCGTACGCCACCCCCGCCGCCTTTCCGCGCTCAGCGGCCCAGCGGCGCGCGCTGTCGAGGTACTCGTCCACTCCGTGATGCGCGCGGAGCCATTCCCGCTGCGTTGCGTGCTCCGCGAGGGCCGATAGCTTCCGCTCGAGGGAAGTCTCGACGTCGACGACGATCGCGGGCGACACCGGTCGCCCGAAGGAATCGACGCCGGCGATCGGATCGGCGTAGTAGAGCGCCGGAATCGCGTCGAGCGGAGCCGAGGTGCGCCGCGGCGCCGGCGCGTTCGGAATCGGCGCGCCGAACGTCGCCGCGCGCGCGACGAGCGAGATCTGCTCGTGGTCGAGCATGTAGTCGGACGGGCTGTGAGTGAGAACGACACGCGGCCGCACCACGCGGAGAAGCCCGATCGCATCGCAGAGCATCGCGTCGTCGTACCTGACACAGAGATCGCGTCGCTCGAGACAGTGGTAGACACCTCCGAGCCGGCGCGCCCCGCGGACCGCTTCAGCCCGGCGGAGGGACGCGATGTCCTGCGGTTCTTTTTCGGACGATCCGCAGTCGCCGGGCGTCGCGGTCGCGATGTGGACCGTCCAACCCGCGTCGGAGAGCAGGGCGAGCGTGCCGCCGCAGAGGATTTCCGCGTCGTCCGGATGCGCCATCAACGCGAGCACCGACGGCGCGTCGGCCCTCCCATCGTTCACGAATCACCTCGTTCTCGCACTTCGTTCACCTCGCCCTCCGCCGTCGCGACGGGAAGCTAGCGACTGGCGCTCTGCCGAGGCGCGTGGTTCCATGAGCGCGTCGCAGCCGCCGCCGGAGCATCATGCCGCAAATCCCTACCCGAGCCCACTCTCCCTCGGATCGACCGCCCCCGGCGGGAAGGCTCGAGATCTTCTCGTGGATGCTCTTCGACTTCGCGAACTCGAGCTACACCACGGTCGTGATCACGGTCGCGTTCGCGGTGTACTTCGTCGAGGCGGTCGCACCCGCCGGTACGGACGGGCAGCTCTACTGGGGAGCCGCGATCGCCGTGTCGCAGTTCCTCGTTCTCTGTACGGCGCCGATCATCGGCGCGATCGCAGACTACTCCGCGGCGAAGAAGAAGCTCCTGCTCGTCACGTTTATCGGCTGCGTGGCCGCGACCGCCGCGCTCGGCGTCGTTCGACCGGGGGATCTCTGGCTCGGCTTTGCGCTCCTCGTCGCGTCGAACGTCTTCTTCTCGAGCGGCGAGAACCTCATCGCGGCGTTCCTTCCCGAGATCGCCCCGCCCGACAAGATGGGACGCATCAGCGGCTACGGTTGGGCGCTCGGCTACATCGGCGGTCTCGGCTCGCTCTTCGCGTGCTACCCGTTCTTCGCGGACGGATTCGGCGCCGAGAACAGCGTGAACATCCGCTGGGCGTTCGTCCTCGTCGCCTGCTTCTTCTTTGCGGGAGGACTGCCGACGGCTCTCTTTCTCCGCGAACGCGCCGTCGCCACGCGCCGAGCGACGGGTCGGAGCTACGCCGCGATCGGGTTCTCGCGGGTCTTCGGCACGCTGCGCGACCTGCGCGGGCACCGGCAGCTCTTTCGCTTCCTCGGGGTGTTCCTCGTCTACAATTGCGGCGTCCAGATCGTCATCACCTTCGGTGCGATCTTCGCCGAGTCCGAAATCGGAATGAGCGGCGGAGAGCTCATGATCTTCTTCATGATCCTCCAGGTCTCGGCGGCCGTGGGGGCGTTCGGATTCGGCGTGTTTCAGGACCGCGCGGGAGCGAAGGCCGCGCTCGCCCTCTCGCTTCTCGTCTGGATCGGCGTGACGCTCGGCGCGTACGTCGCCGAGACCGCGACTCATTTCTACGTTGTCGGGAACCTCGCCGGAGTCGCGATGGGCTCGGCGCAGAGCGGTGCCCGTGCGCTCGTCGGCACGTTCTCGCCGCCGGGACGGAGCGGCGAGTTTTTCGGATTTTGGGGGCTCGTGTGGAAGCTGAGCGCCGCGCTCGGCCCGCTCATGTTCGGGTTCGCGAGCTCGCAGCTCGGAATGCGATCGGCCGTCCTCCTCACGACGCTCTTCTTCGTCGTGGGCGTAGTCGGACTCACCTTCGTGGACGAACGCGAAGGGCGCCGGGAAGCCGAGTCAACTGAGACTCCAAAACGCTGATCCCGTCGCGCGGCTTCACTCGTCGGCGGAGATCCACACGACGCCTGCCTCGGAGCCGGGATCCTGAGAGTCGTCACCCGCCGGGACCCATCGGAGCCCGGCCCGGGCGAGCGGATGAGCGAGGCGATACGTGACCCGGTGGCTGGGATCGGCGCGAAAGACGACCAGCTCGGCGGGGGCGTGTCCGTCGTCGCCGCGAACCCAAGATCCGGCGCGGGGGGGCTCGAACGCGACGATCTGCGCCGACTCCGGCAGCCGAGGAAACGAGCCCGGCGGCCAGGCGAACGATCGGAGCGGCGCGGTGGGCGGTTTCGCCGGCGCGGCGACGAGAAGCTCCGGGCGGAGCGCAATCTCGCCTTTCTGCTCGCGCCACGTCCGAACGTAGGTCGCCGCGATGCGGAGCGTGGCTCCGGGCGGGAGCGCGATCGCGGCGTCCGCTGCGAACGAAAACTCGTCCTCGCCGCGCGTCCAGGTCCCGACGAGCTGAGAAGTCGAACCGTTTTCTACGAAGAGTCGACCGCGTCGGAGCGGAGCACCGGCACCGTCGGCGAGCTTCCACGCGTGGAGGAACGACTGCTCGCCGGCAGGGAACGACGCCTCGACCGTGACGCTCGCCTCACCGTCCGCGAGACGGAAGCTAGCGGACGACACGAACCGAGACCAAGTGCGCTCGATCGGCGGCGGCTCGCCCTCCGCCCGCCCTCCCTCCGCCTTCGCTCGCTCCGGCGCCCCGCCGCTCGCCCAGCTGACGATCGTGTCGATCTCTCGCGCCGAAAGACGAGAGCCGTTCTTCAGCGCGACGCCTCCGTCGACGTAGAGGGGCGGCATGTTCCGCTCGAGCACCTGCTCCTTGATCGACTCCGCCCAAGGCCGAGCGGACGCGTACTCGCGAAGAGAGAACGGCGTCCCGCCACCGGGGCGATGGCAGCGCGTGCAGTGGCGTTCGAGGATCGGCAGAATGTCTTCGGAAAACCGGAACTTCGTGGTGACCGGCGTGTGCGCGGCCAGCTCGCCCACACCGAGCGAGAGGAGGCAGAGCGCAAGCCGGAAGACCGGCGCGGGCGGGAGGAAGCAGACTCCCGATCGGCGCGCTCTCTCGGTGGGTGGTTGATTCATCGGTCGATCCAAGCGATGACTTCTCTGGCCGACTTGACCCCTCTCCGCTCTCGCACGGACGGCTGCGAGCTGCGATGATCGGCGCGAACGAAACCACTCCCTCGACGACTCCATTCACGTCCCCATCCCTTCCACGATAGCCGCCGATCGCCCGCTCGTCACCGTGAACCGCCCTCGAGTTTCTTCGTCCCGTTCAGCCACTTTCCTGTCCCGAGCGCTCGTCGTAGTCCTCGCGTTGGCGGGAGCGAGCTGCGACGGCGACCGCGCGGCCGCACCCGCACCCTCACCGCCGGCGGCCACGGGCGCGAGCGGACCGTGGATCTGCCACATGTGTACGGGGGTGAGCGGCCCGGAGGGTGGACAGTGCTCGCGCTGCGGCATGCGGCTCGTCCCCGCGAGCCCGGACGTCTCGTGGGTCTGTCTCACGCACCTCGACGAGGGCGCGATCGACATCGAATCCGGCGCGTGCCGGACCTGCGGCGAAGCCTTCGTCCCAACGGCGACGCGCGAGGTCTACACGTGCGCCCGCCATCCCGGGATCTCACTCGACGAGGCGGGCGAATGTCCTCTCTGCGGCGCCCATCTCGCCGCCGGACGCGTCGCCGTCACCTGGAGTTGTGCCCAGCACCCGAAACACCGCGCGATCGGCGCGCGCGCGGGCGAACCGCCCCGCTGCAGCGACTGCGACGCGAGCCTCCAGGAGATGCGCTCGCCGCTTCCCCACGGCGACCACACCCCGAAACACGGGGGAGTCTTCTTCATGGCCGCGAATCGCTGGCATCACCTCGAAGGCACGCTGCCCGTCGCCGGCGAGTTTCGTCTCTTCCTCTACGACAACTTTACGCGTCCCCTCGACGCCGCGGACGTGGAGGCGCGCGCGATCATCACCGAATGGCTCGAGAGCGGAGAATCTCGCGCGGTCGGGGATCCGGTTCCGCTCACCCGAGCCTCCGAGAACGAGTCGAACGTCCTCGTCGCTCGCTCCCCGCGACTCGAGCCGCCGCTCGACCTTCAAGTCGAGATCCGGCTCGACGCCGGGCGAGAAACCGAGAAGTTCGATTTTCGGTTCGAGACGATCACGGTCGAGCCCACCGCGGACGATGCGGAACCGGCGATCCCGCTCGAGCGAGTCGAGATTCCGTCCTCCCCGGAGGAGATCGTGGCCGCGGTGAAGCGACGCGCCGAGCTCGTCCGAAGGGCGCTCAGGGAGCGACGTCTCGCCGAGCTCTTTCGTCCGGCGCTCGAAGCGAAAGACCTCGCGCTCGCCCTCGAGGATTACCGCGACGACCTCGCGGCCCCCGACCGAATCGCGCTCGAACGAGCGCTCCAGGACGTCGTGCGCGGTGCGTGGCGCCTCGATCTCTACGGCGACGCCGGAAACCTCGAAGGCGCGACCGCCGCTGCGGTCGAGTTCGCCCGCGGGGTAGGGGAAATCGCGCGCATCTTCGCCGCGGCGGACGAGCCGTGAGCGACGCGCAGCTGACGGTGGATGTCCTCTACGAGGACGAAGCACTCGTCGTCGTCGACAAGCCGGGCGGCATCCTCTGCCACCGCACCCGTGAGTCGTCCGACCGCGTGTTTCTCCTCCAGACGGTGGGGCGACAACTCGGTGCGCACCTCTATCCGATCCATCGGCTCGACCGAGCGACCTCGGGGGCGATCGTGTTCGCTCGTAGCTCGAGCGATGCGCGACGACTACAGGAGTCCCTCACGGGGCCGGGCGCGCGGAAGGAGTACCTCACTCTCGTTCGCGGGAGCACACCGGAACTCTGGGAGTCGACGCGGCCGCTCTCGAAGACGAAGGGGAACCGCCAACCGGCTCACACCTCATTCGAAAAAATCGCGGAGTTCTCGCGCTGCTCGCTTCTCCGCGCGCGGCTTCACACCGGTCGGCGCAATCAGATCCGGCGCCACCTCGCGCACGCGGCGCATCAGGTGCTCGGCGATACCTCGTACGGAAAAGGGCGGATCAATCAGTACTTCCGGGAACACTACGGACTTCCGCGGCTCTTCCTCCACGCCCACCGCCTGGAGATCGACCACCCGCGGACGGACGAGCGGGTGACGTTCGTCGCGCCGCTCGCGACGGATCTCCGCGAGTTTCTCCTGCGCCTACCGGACGTGGAGCCGGACCTTCTCATCGCAAACGGGCTCTGAGCGCTCTCGCAGAGGCGAAATCGCGAGCTCGTCGACGGAACGCCGGGGAAAAGCGGTTGAGCCGCGCGCCCGAGCGGGCCAGAATCTGCGATATCACTTCTTCGGCGTCAGCTCTCCGCCCCCTGCGAGCGGCATGTCGCGGACCCTCCTTCACGGGTTCTCGAGCGACGGTTCCCCACCGTCGGTGCGACTCTGACGCAGCCGAGTTGACTCTGCCCGACACCTCTTCGAGCGTCCGGAACGGCCGAGAATCTGCCGCGAGTTCCGCGGTGCATGCCGCGAGTGGTCCCGGCACCCGCGTCCGGCCGAAGCGAGTAGAGGCGAAACTCAGACGGTCAACGTCTACGAGAGATACCTTGTTGCGATTCACGTCCCCGACGCCGAGTCCGTTCGCTACCGGCGGGCCGCCCGCTCCGAAACGGGGCGGACGCGGAACCGCCGGAGTCGCTGTGGCGCTCGCGCTCGCCGTGACCCTTGCGACGAGCTGCGAGCGCGAGGCGGGCGCGCTCGCGCCGAGATCGTGGACGCTCGTTGCGAACCGACAGGGTGAAGAGGTTTACGGTGTAAACGGGACCGTCGTGGTCGCAGGCGACGGCGCTTCGATCGAACTCGCGAGCATCGCGTTCGACCGCAGCGGCCGTTCCGTAGTCTCGAGCGCGAGGTCCGGCCGGCACTGGGTGCGGGTTCGAGACTCTCGATTTCGCTGGGTCCCGACGACGGTCGAGCTCGGGGCGGCGCCGGTCGTCCCCGTCGAGCTGCTCCCGGGCACCGCCGTCCGCGTCACGGTGCTCGGAGAGAACGGGGAGCCCCTCGCGGGTGCGTCGGTCAGCGTTTGGTGCGCCGGCACGGACCCGCTCGAGTTCGACCTCCTCGAACCCGGAGCGATGATCGGTCCGATTCCGGCCGGGGACGGCAAGCTCGTCGCGCGGGCCCCTGGGCACGCGGCACGCGTTCTGTCGGTCCTCGTTCCCCGCCTGCGGCCGGGCAAAGAGACGAAGCTTCCGCCGGTCGTCCTCTCGCGCGGCGGAGCGTCCCTCACCGGCCGAATCGCCGGTGGTGCAGCGGATCGCGTCGTTCTCCTCTTCGGCGGGGCGGGGCTCGCCGCGGCGCCGGCGCCGGACGGGACATTCTTCTTCCACGGCATTCCGGTCGAACGGGATCCGGTCCTCGTCATCGAGCGAGACGGGCGTGAGCTCTTCGCCGAGCCGGTCCGGCTCTCATCGGGCTCGGTCGACCTCGGCGAGCTCTCGCTCGACTGAGTGCGAATGCGGCAGTGAGAGGAACGGGTTCGGTACGCGAAAATGCTCGGTCCGCGTCGACCTGGCCGGGGTTTCCTCGAGTGCCGTCCGTCTGCGCGGGCGCTCCGAGATCACCGAACGTCAGCCCGCCGCATCGGCGCGGCGGGAACTACGAATCACGGCCGTCGGCACGACGGCTCTTCTCGCTCGAAAGGAGCTGGTTCATGTTTCGATCCCTCGTCGCAGCCCTCGTTCTCTTCGCGTTCGTCGCCACCCCGGCGGTCGCGGGAGAGAAGATTCAGCTCGGAGTCAAGGCCGGAGCTAAGCTGAGCTTTACCTCGAAGCGCGATTCGGACTCGAAGTCGCAGCGTGGCGATCGCAAGTCAACGAGCGAGGCGGAATACTCGATCGAGGTCAAGAACGTCGCCGACGACGGCAGCCTCACCGTCGCGGTCCAGTTCGCGAAACTCAAGATCTCCCAGACGGGCGGTCGGGGCGACTTCTCGTTCGACTCGGCGAATGCCGATGCGAGCGATGGCGAGCGGGGTGCCGTCCTCAAGAAGCTTGCGGGCGCGACGATCACGGCGAAGATCGGCGCCGACGGTCGCGTGGACCGAAATCTCGAAGGGCTCGACGGAATCGTGGCCGTTCCTCAGGGCGGCGAGCGCGGCGGATTTCGCCGTCAGATGCCCGCCGGCTTCCGCGAGGTGAGCGCACTCCGGAGCGACCTCGGCACGATCTTCGGCGCCGGGTTCCAGGGCCAAGAGCTCGAGGAGGGAAAGTCCTACCGTGCGCGCCGCGGTGGGGAACGCGGTGGCGGGCGTGACGGTGGCGCCGAGCGACGACGCCGGCGTCCGGGGGCGGACGATGGCGACGGCGAGAACCGCGGCCGCCGCGGACGCGAGCGTCGGCGTCCCGGAGCCGACGATGAAGCTCGCGCCGACACGTCGGGTACGCCGGACATCGTTCCGGTCGCGTTCGCCCAGGAAGAAGAACCGCGCCGCGGACGACGACGCGGCCAGGACGGGGATCGGCCGCGCGGTGGCGGCGACCGCGGAGGTCGCGGAGGTCGCGGGGATCGCGGCGGCTTCGGCGGACCGGCGTTCGTCTTCAAGGGAATCGAAGCCGATCTCTTTCGATTCGATCTTCAGATGCGCTCGTTCGGACGCGATGGGGGCGGGGAGCCGCGGACGATCGGTGCGGCGTCGTACAGCAAGGCGGACGGCCTCCTTCATTCGTTTTCATCGAAAACGTCGTTCGGAAGCGAAGAGCGCGGATTCTCCTTCAAGAATCAGCACTCGATCGTTCGAGCCGGTGCCAAGGCGACGGCCGCGGGAAAGGCTGACGATTCGGTCAAGCTGTAGACCCGAGATCCTCGTACGAGAGACGACTCGGTGAGCCCGGGGGCGCGTTCTTCCGAACGCGCCCCCGGGCTTCTTTTTCGTTCCCGGCCACGCGGGCTGCCGGGCTCGCGGGTACGCGACCGCGCGTGGCGCGCGAGATCCGAACCCGAACTTCAACGGGAGACTCGGTCTAGAGACCGGCGGACCTACCCGGGACACTGCCCCACGGCGTACGCAACTCGTTCGCGCGTGAGGGTTTTGGTGGCGCGCCGCAACGGAGGAGAGGTAAAAAGGAGGCTCTGCGGCCTCAGGGAAACACGTTCTCCGCGGCAGTTTCCCGAGCGCATCGCGATGGATCGAGAACGCGTCGGAGCGAACCCAGGGACCAGTCGAATGACCCGAACGTTAACGTGTGCCGCATTGTGCTCGGTGCTTCTGCTCGTCGGACCGACTCGGGTCGACGCCGTCGTCATCAGTGAGATTCACTACAATCCCGCGGGGGGGAGCTCGCTCGAGTTCGTCGAGCTCTACAATCCCGGCAGCGCGAGCGTCAGCATCGCCGGCTGGCAATTCTCAGACGGAGTCTCCTATACGTTTCCCGAGGGTGCGGCGGTCGACGCGGGTGGACGCGTCGTCATCTGCAGCAACCGAAATGTGCTCGCAGCGGAATTCGGACTCGCAGCGGATGGACTCTTCGGCGACTACGAGGGTCAGCTGTCGAACGGCGGCGAAACTCTGACCCTCGTCGATTCGGACGGCGTCCTCGTCGACTCCGTTCGCTACGACGACGTTCCACCGTGGGGATCAGCGGATGGTACCGGGAGCTCGCTCGAGCGAGTGTGCGCGAGCTTTTCGTCGCAGCATCCCGCGAATTGGGTCGCGAACGACGCCGTCGGCCCGACGCCGCTCGCCGCCGGCTCGGACGAGCAATGCCCGCCGCCGGCCGTGCCCCCGCCGAGCATCGCGATCAACGAGATCAGCTATCACCCCGTCGGGGAGAAGGACGAGCTCGAGGAGTTCGTCGAGCTCCGCAACAACACCGACCAGTCGATCAACTTGAAAGGGTATTCCTTCACCGACGGCATCAATTTCACGTTCGAGGAGGACACCGTAGTCGACGCCGGGGGCTTCGTCGTCGTGTGCCGGAATCGCGAGCACATGTCGGGGCTCTATTCCCTCGAAAACGCGGTGGGGGATTTCACCGGTCGCCTCTCGAACGATGGCGAGCGCATCACGCTCGTCGATGCCGACGGCCGCTTCGTCGACTCGGTTCGTTACCACGACAGCGGCGACTGGCCGGTCAGCGCCGACGGTCAGGCTCCGAGCCTCGAGAAGCTCATTCCGGAGGCGGTGAGCGACGACCCGGCGAGTTGGTCAGAAGCGATTGAAAGTCGGCCGGAGGACTGGACGACCGTCCGCCTAACCGGCCTCGCGCTCAGCTCGAGCACGATCATCCGGATCTACGTCAACGGCGAGGGAAGCTTTCTCGTCGACAACCTGGTGCTCGAGCGAACGGACTCGCCCGGGGTCAACCTCCTCCCGAACGGCTCGTTCGACGAGGGAACGGAAACCTGGGAGTTCCGCGGGACTCACGAAGGGAGCGAATGGGTCGCCGACGGGGGCGCGGACGGGAGCGGAGCGGTTCGCATCATCTCGACAGGACGAGGCAGCTCGACCAACTCGATGCGCATCTCGCTCGATCCGCCGCTCGAGAAGGGCGTCGAGCACAGCTTCACGTTCGACTACAAGTACGTCTCGGGCGCAACCGACTTCAACGTCCGCTTCTCGGGGAGCAGTCCCACGCGCGGAATCTTCTTTCGCCTCGGGGAGGGAAGCGTCTTCAGTCCGGGGCGAGAGAACGCGCGCCAGCTCGATCATCTCCCGCCGTTTGTCGAGCGCATCGGGCGTTTCCCGAAAGCGCCGAAATCGGGGGAGCCCGTCTGGATCACGGCTCGAGTGCGGGCGGAGCGAGCGCTCGCGGGGGTCGCGCTCACCTACCAGATCGACGGCACCGGCGACGAGATCTCGATCGCGATGGCCGACGACGGGGCGCACCGCGACGCGGCGAGTGGAGACGGAATCTTCGGAGTCGAGCTCCCGCCGCAGGAACACAACACGATCGTCACGTTCCGCATCACGGCGGAAGACGAGACGGGCTCGTCGACGACGAACCCGCTCGAGAGCGATCCGACGGGAGTCCACGGATTCTATGTGAACGACCTCCAGGTCGAGTCACCGCTCCCGGTGTATACGATCCTCTGGAACCATCGCACGCCGTTCCATCCGCGGCAGATGCGGGGCCGGCTCTCGAGCTGCAGCGTCTACCAGGCGGCATCGTTCGCCGTCGACGGCGAACTCTATTACAACGTCGGTCTGCGGCGGCGAGGCGGGTCGGTCTGCGGCGATGGCAACGTGATCAAGCCCTACGTGAAGATCAAGTTCAACCGCGGACGCTTGTTCGAGAACCAGCGGAAGATCAACATTCAGAGCATCTACACCGACAAGTCGCTCATCCGCGAGAAGATGGCGTGGGAGATGTTCGACGAGCTCGGCTCTCCGACGTGCCGCGAGTACTTCGCGCGCCTCCACTTGAACGGCGCCTACTACGGCCTCCACGCGATCCTCGAGCATCCCGACAAGCGCTACCTCGAGCGGAACAACCTGAACCCCGACGGCAACCTCTACAAGGCGACCGCATCTCGCGAGGAGGTGAACGGGACCTACGAGAAGAAGACGAACGAGCACATTCCGAACATGGACGATCTGCGCTCGTTCCTCCGCGAGATGCACGACACTCCGCGCCCGTCACTGAGCGCGTTCTTCACCGAGCGGATGGACGCCGATCGAGTGATCGACTACCAGCTCGCGCAGACGCTCATGAACAACAGCGACTACCCGCACAAGAATCACTACCTCTACCACGACACGGAGAAAGAGAAGTGGATGGTCCTCGCCTGGGACCTCGATCTTTCTTTCGGGAAGCGCTGGGACGGGTCGAACGGCGGCGTGCTTCACGACCGCATGCACACTCCCGGGAACAACCCCTGGTACACGACCTCGGTCGACGGCGGCGGCGGAAACGAGCTCCTCAACCGATTCTTCGCTCTCGGCGGGACCTGGTTTCGGCGCGCGTACATCGTTCGCCTTTGGGATGCGATCCAGGAGAAGTACACCGAAGAGTTCTTCGAAGAGAAGATCCAGGACTACCACGCGCTCCTCATCGACGAGCAACAGGAGGACATCGAGCTCTGGGGACGGTCGCGCACGTGGCCGGATGACCGAAATGCCCCGGCGGAGTTCGAGCCGAACCTAGATCGCGTGCGCGCCCACATCCGTGCGCGCCGCGAGTACCTGCTCGGATACCTGCGGTCGCGGCACCAGTTCGAAGGCCACGATCGGCTGAAGATCACCGAGGTGATGTACAACCCAGCCGGTCCCGCCGAGGATCTCGAGTGGATCGAGATCTGGAACCCGAACGAGAGCGAGCTCGACCTTCAAGGCTACTCGATCGAAGGAATCGGATTCGAGTTTCCCGAAGGCGCGAGCGCTCCGGCGGGGTCCGTGTTCATCGTCGCGAAGAATCCCGACGCGTTTCGGGACGCGTACGGTTCGGAGCTCACCGTTTTCGGGGGCTACGACGGCAACCTGGACAACAACGGCGAGATCCTCCGCCTCAAGGACGCAGGACCGGAGTACCCGGCAACGGTCGATTTCCTGCGCTACGGCACCGACGACGGCTGGCCGGCGGAGGCCGACGGTCTCGGCTACTCGATCGAGCTCACCGACGTGAGCGTAGATCGCGACAACGACCTCGCTCGGTACTGGGCCCGCTCCGGACAGATCGGCGGCTCTCCCGGCTCCGTGCCCGGCGTCAGTGAGCCCGAGAGCCGATTCCGGCGCGGAGACGTGAACGCGGACGGCCGGCTCAACGTCACCGATCCGATCACGATTCTCGGGAGGCTCTTTCGCGGGGTCGCCAGCGTCCCCTGCGAGGCGGCGATGGACGTCGATGGCGAGGGGGGAGTACAATTGACGGACGCGGTCGTCCTCCTCAACTATCTCTTCTCCCGCGACCCTCCCGTCATTCCCGCCCCCGGTCCCCGCGACTGCCGTCCCGTGTCCGCCGACCGCTGCCGTACGGCGAACTGCGCGGTCGACGGCTGAGCGGACGGGCTCCCCTCAGCGCGCTGCGCGACTCCAGTGAGAACGATCGGCATCCTCGTCTCTGCGCTCGCCGTCGCCGCCGGGTTCATCGTCGGCCGCGTCGAGCACCAGCGCGAGTTGGAGGCGACGGCGAGCGCGCCCGATGCTCTGGATCCGGTGAGCGCCGTGCTCCTCAAGCCCGACGAGCCATCGCCCGCCCGCGAGTCGGGTGACCCGGGGGCGTCGGTCGATCTCGGCGCCCGTCGCAGCCCGTCGCCCTCGGGCGAGCGCGAGGAAGCGTCTGACCAGCCCGCCAAGTCGGCCGCGGAGGAGCTTCCGCCGGGTTTCCGCGACGGTTACGAGAAGCTCCGCGAACAGGTCGACGCGATGGAGTTCGAAGCCGCGGCAGAAGCCGCAGCTCGCCTCATCGCCCAGCTCGACGAGGCGAACATCGGAAAAACGAAGGCCCGCCGCCTCGTCCTTCGCGTCGCCGCTCGCTCCCGATCGTTCGAGCGCTTGATCGCACCGATCAAGCAGCGCGAGATCGGCGAGACGATGTATCAAGTCCTTCTCGCGAACGGAAACACGCTCGACGCGATGAGCGTGGAAGAGCGCGGTGATCGCTACCGCATCCAGCTTGCGAACGGGATCGGCTACGAGCCGCGGGTCGAGGAAGTGCAGCGAGTGACGCAAGTCGACGGGAGCGTCGTCGCCGAGAGAGAGTGGGAGAAGCTCGCGCCGCGCGTGCGGGCCCTCGACGACCCGATCAAGCTCTACGTCCACGGCGTCCAGCGGTGCTTTCAGGCCGGGCTCAAAGACCAGGGGATGAAGCTGCTCGAACGATTGCTGGATGTCCCCGGCTCCGCCAAGGTCCCCGCGCTCTTCGCCACCGAAGACCCCGATGCCGCGATCACCGATTGGCTCGTCGCATCCGGCGACCAGGACCCGTTCGCCGCGGCGAGGCTCCCCGGTGCCGGTGACGGGTCGACGCCCCCGCGCGAAGACGTTCCGCGAGCCGCGCCGACCGGGAACCTGCTCGAGGATCTCCGCAACCTGCGCGACGAAGCACTCACGCTTTACCGGCGCGCGCGCTCGGACGGAAACCCGCGTGATCTCGAGACGGCGCGCGGTCGTATCGACGAGGCGTTCGACCTCCTCGACGGAGTCGAATCGACACCCGAGATCGACTCCCTCCGCCGCGACCTCGGCCAGCTTCTCTCGGACGTCATCCGCGTTTCGCCGTTCTGAACGTCCTAGCGACGCGCGACGAACATCTCCCGACGGCGGTCGAAGATCCCGCTCGGTCCGGCACGGCCCGTTTGGATCAGCTCGCCTGCCCGCACCATCGCGACCCGCGGTCGCCCGAAATTCGCGCGACGCACCGTTTCCACGCGAGCGTCAGATGTTATCGTGGGTGGGGGTTCCCCGCCGCGCGCACTCCGGGCGGCGCGAACCACCGAGGTTAGGGATTACGCAGTCGGTGGGTCTCCCGGGGCTCGTGGTTTACGACGGGGCAGAACATTCCGATCGAGCTCACGCACATGCGGCGCGCGGCCGACGACATCGTCGGCGGCGATGTCCGCGCATTCGTCCGCCCTAGGTGCCACGGGCGGTTGGGTACGGCACCGAAAGACCTGAAGGGTTTCAGCATGTTTCGCACTCTCCGGCTCTGCGCGACTCTCGCCGTCGTCACCGCGGGACTCACTTCGAACGTCCTCGCCGAGAACCGGTTTTATTTCGACGATGTCGAGGTCGACGTCGGCAGCAGCGGCGTCGAGCTGATCGTACGCGCGGACTCCGACATCCCGTTTTTCGGGTTCTCATTCGGCGTGACGTACGACGAGCAGGTCCTCGTCGTCCAGAGCGTGACCTGGGAAGGCGCGCTCACCGACGAGCCCTCCTACTACAAGGGAATCATCGACAACGATACCGGCCGGATGGCGTTCGGATGCGTCTTCGACTACGGCCCGGAGTACGACTCGACGATCCCCGCGGGAGAGGGTCACGCGATCAGCACGGTCGTCGTCGACATTCTAGCGCAGTCGAACACGACCACCGAGCTCACCTTCGCCACGGTGCCGTTCAACCCGGAGCGACCCGTGACGAACGTGATGACGAACGGCGGCGGTCTCTCCGAGTTCCCGACGCTCGTCAACGGTACGGTGACGATTTCCATCCCAGCGCCCGAGATCACCGCCGTCCAAGGCGGCTCGGGATTCGCCGGCGACATGTTCGTCGTCGTCGGAAACAACTTCGATCAAGGGGGACTCGAAGTCACGGTGTGCGACGCGCCGGCCGCCGTCGAGTTGAACGAAGACGGTTCGCTCACGGTCACCGCGCCCGACTGCGCGTCGGCTCCGGGTGCCGTCGACGTCGTCGTCTGTACCGACGGCGGCTGCGACACCGAGACCGACGGCTTCACCTACCTCGCTCCCGAGGAGCCGGAGATTACGGCGATCGACCCGGCGGCGGGCCCGGCGGGTGCCGTCATCAGCATTTCGGGGAATAACCTCGGCGGCGCCGGACGTCAGGTGCGCATCTGCGAACAGGACGTAGAGAGTGAGCTCGCGGACGGAGTCGTGACGGCCACGGTGCCGGACTGCGGAGAGGCGGGTGTGGTCGAGGTCGAACTCTGCACGGAAGACGGCTGCGACACCGAGGCCTTCACGTTCGAGGTTCCCGAGGCAATCTTCATTCGAGGCGATTCGAACGGCGCTGCCGGGGTGGACGTCTCCGACGCGATCTACTCCCTCAATCGCCTGTTCGGCGACGGGCCGCCGCCGGAGTGCCTCGACGCCGCAGACGCGAACGACGACGGCGGCTTCGACGTGTCGGATCCGATCTACGCGCTCAATTTCCTCTTCGGCGACGGCCCCGACATCCCGGCGCCCTACCCCGATCCCGGCGTCGATCCGACCCCGGACGACTTTCCCGACTGCTGAGCCGTTCGCAGCTCTTCGCTCCGCGGCGAGGGGGGAACGAGGCCGACCGAGCAGAGTCCGTGCGGAAGACCCGCGGTACGGACAAAAAAAGAGGCCTTCGACCGAGAGGGGGGAGTCGAAGGCCAGTGGTGAAATGGACTCTGATTTCGGAGTATAAGGAGGGGCCTCGAAGCGACCGGCGCGCCGTTCGTTCGAACGCCTCTCATAAGCCGCTATCGGTGGACGGAGAGGCGAAGCTGAAGGCTTTGGACGGGCGCGCGAGTTACCAGTCGTTCGCCCACCTACTCGGCCAAAGAACCGGCCTCGCCGAGGATCATCCGCGCGGCGAGGTCCGATAGCTGTCGATCGCGAGGAAATCAGAATGCTTCCACTCGCTCGGACCCATCGAAGCGAAGGTGCTGCCCGAAGCGGACGCTTCGCGGGAGCGATCCTCGTCGTCTTCGCGCTGGCGTCGGTTTGCGCCACTCCGATCGTCCAGGCCGCGTCTGCGGCCGGTCAAAGCGACAAGAAAAGTCGGAGCAGCAAGAAGGGTCGCGGGAACAAGAAGGCCTCGGCCGACTCGTGGCAGGAAAAGGAGTTCGAGCGCGTCCTCGCCAAGTTCGAGAAGGAGAAAGAGCTCCAGCCGTACGAACGCATCCCCACGATCCAGGCCTTCGGCAAAGCGCCGTGTAAGCGTACGGTCGACTTTCTGAAGGGACTTCTCAAGAGCGAGTCGAACATCGGCATCCTGACGGCCGTTTGTCGCGCGCTCACTTGGATCAAGTCGGCCGATGCGATCCAGGTCGTACTCACCGACGCGATTCCGAAGATCGCAGCGATGCCGAGCTCGGGTTTCGCCCTCGGGCAGATCGGACAGATGCTGCAGGGCCCGATGTCGTCGGAGGCCGAGGAGTGGCTTCTCTCTCGGGGCCTACGCATCCCCGCCCTCAGAAAGAACGAGACGGTCTTTCCGCTCCTTCTCGAAGCCGCGGCGGCGCGGCACAGTCCGAAGCGCATTCCCGTCCTCTCCAAAGAGATCCGAAAGACTCGCGATCCGAAGCTTCAGGCGAAACTGCTCGTCGCCCTCGCGGAGAAGCCGAGCAGCAGCGTGGTCAAGCTCGCATCGTCCCTCGTCCGCCATCCCGAGAAGGACGTCAGCATCGCCGCATGGGAAGTCCTCGGCGGACGACCGACGAAGTCGCTGAAAAAACAGTACGTTCGGGGACTGAAACACCGCGTTTGGGAAGTGCGCGCGATCTGCGCCGACGCTCTCGGCCGCATCGGCGGCTCCGACGTCGTCGAGCTCCTCACGCCTCTCCTCGACGACAAGGACAAGCGAGTTCAGATCGCGGTCGTCGACGCGCTCGCTCACCGCGGGGGCCGCGAGGTGATCGAGCCTCTCTTCCGCGCGATCGATCGCACGAGCGGACGCGTCCAAGACGACATCGCCGACGCACTCGCACGCCTCACGGGAAAGAACTTCGGGCCGCAGTCGGCGCAGTGGGAAAGCTGGTGGGGCGTTTACGGCCCGAAGCTAAAGGACGCCGAACTCGTCCGGCGGACCGCCGAGGAGTTCGTCGCGATCAAGGAAGGCGAGAAGGACAAGGCGACGCTGCTTTACTACGGACTCCGGGTCCTGTCGGACTACGTCACGTTCGTGATCGACTGCTCGGAGAGCATGAAGGAAGAGTACGTTCCCGCCAAAGAGAAGGAAAAGGCGGCGAACGCGCGTCGAACCGGTAAGACCGTCGTCGATACTCCGGAGGAGAAGAAGAAGCGCGCCGACGCGGAGAAGAACGCAAAGAAGCAGCGCATCAAGGTCGCCAAGGACGAGCTCACCGGCGTCGTGACCGGGCTCAAGGAAGGCACTTCGTTCAACATCGTGCGCTTCGACACCTTCGTCGTCGACTTCGTCCGCAACACGCTCGCGAGCGGGGACGCGCTGCTCAAGAAGATGGACGAGAAGCTCCGTCCGATGGCGCTCCAGTTCGTCTACACGGCGAAACCCGCCGGACTCACGAACCTCTCGGGCGCGCTCGAGTCGGCCTTCGGGTACGAGGACGTCGACACGATCTTTCTCCTCTCCGACGGCGCACCGACGGTCGGAATCACCGAGCCGGAACTTTTCCTGCGAACGGTGAAGCGCTGGAATCGCCTGCGCAAGATCAAGATCAACGTGATCGGGTTCGACCTGAAGCCGAACGAGCGGGCGCTGCTCCGCGAGCTGGCCGACCAGAACTTCGGCGTGTTCGTCGAACGCTAGCGGGGCGGCCCCTCTCGCCGAGCGGCAATCGCGTAATCGGCGCGCCAGTCGCCTCCCGGTGGGAAGGCTCCGAGAAACGAGGGCCCTCTCCGCGGGCTGCCTCGAAGGGGCGTTCTGCGGTCCGGGGTCTCGGCGCAGACCGCCGGAGATCCCGAGCGGATCGTCGCGGGGCCGAACCCCGATTCCTCGGAGACGCCGCTAGCGCGCCCCGAACTCCGTACGAACCGCACCTCTCGCGGCCGCAGCCCGGGCGCAGGTGGGACCTCTCGGCCGCTCGGGAAGAGGCCGGCCGCTTCCTCCGTTCACCTTGTTCCGCGAGTTCAGCCGCCGTGGTACCATGGACGTCCGAATCAGCAACGGGCGCGCGGAACGACCGACGGTCGGACCGCCGCACCGGAGTTCCCCGATCGTTCTAATCCGTGGTTCTCGACCGAGGACGCGGCCGAAGCACGCACCGATTTCTTGATGCATTCTTGAGGGACGGGATGGCGAAGAAGAAGTCCAGGAAAACGGCCGGCAAGAAGGCCGCGGGAAAGTCGAGCGCGAGCAAGAAGAGCCGCGCTTCGAAGAAGGCACCGGCGAAGAAGACCGCGCCCGCTCGGCCCGCGCCCACCGGTAGCTCCTGCCAGTTCGTCTGCAGCGAGTGCTATTCGGAGTTCATGCTTCCCGCGAGCTTCTCCGAGGACACGCTCTCCTGTCCCGAGTGTCTCCACGTGGGCAAGCGACCGGACGACGATTTCATCAAGACCGTTCTCCTTCACAAGTCGAAGGAGAAGGGCTCGCTCATGATGGCGATGGTCGCCGCGCTCCTCTTCATCGTCGTCACCGCGTACCTGATCTATCAGATCTCTCCGTACGCAGGCGACTCGGAGCCCGCGATCCCGACCGTCGGACTCCTCGGGATCAGCGGAGTTCTCTTCCTCGCGGTCCTCGGACTCGCCTGGAAGCACGAGTCGAATCGCTGGGAAGTGTACTTCTAGCCGCGAGCAGATCTCCCTTGCTCGCGACGCGAAGACGCCCGCTCTCGAGTGCGGCGTTCGCGAACCGCTTCCCTCGGTTCGATGCGAAGACCGAGCGTGGAAGATCGCGCGCTGAGCGCTGACCCTGCGTTAGCGCTCGGAGGATGCCGACGGCGATTCTGAACCGCGCTCACGGCGCGCGCGCTCACCGCCTCGGAACGAGCGGCCACCCGGATTCCAGCCGTGGGCACCGTCCCCCCGACTCGGATGGCGGCGCTCGTCGCGCCACCGCTCGCGACCGCCGCGGCGGTCCCCGCGGCCATGCCGGTCGCTCCGGTCGGAGCCGGTGAGCTTTTTCAGGAGCCGTGCTCGCTCGAACGGTCGGAGCGCCGTCCAGCGGGCCCACGTCGCCGCCGAGATAAACGGGGGGGCAGCGTGGACGCGACCGTCCGGCCGAGTGACGTTCATCAGTCGCTTCAGATCCTCGGCCGAGCAAGCTCCGAGCGCGGCCGCCTCCGCCGCGTCGGGGAACGTCGAGTTCCACAACTCGTCGGTGAAGTGACGGCGAAGACGCCGAGCCTGGTCGCGAGGGGACAGCGATTCGATCTCCGCGCGGGTGGCGGCGGGAAGGCTCTCGATCAGCTTCTGCCGCTTCGCCGCGAAGTGTTCGCCGATTCGGATCTTTCGTGCCTCCGGCGGAAGCGACTCGAGCTCGGCTCGGAGCTCCGCGGGCAGTCTCTCGAGCATTCGCCGGCGGGACTCCTTGGCCTTCTTCTCGGCAAAGAGCTCGCGCGTCCCGCCCGGCCGGTGCACGCGATCCGCACCGCGAACGGCCCGGCGACAGCGATCGCTCCGGCTGCCCATGCGGCGCACTCGCTCGATGAACGCCCGCCGCTTCTCGTCGGGAAGCTCCTTGAGTCGAGCGAACAGGAGCTCGAGCTTCGCCCGTCGGTCGGAGTCTAGCTCCTTCCAGCGGTCGCGGTTCTTGCGCCGTCGCTCGTCGGGATCGACACTCGGACGCTCGCGCCGAGGGCCACCGCGACGCCACTCGCCCGACCGCCCTGAGCGATCCGGACGACCGCGATCCCCGTTCCTTCTCCACTCGCCGGGGCCCTTGCCCGACCGCGAGTGCCCAAAGCCCTCGCGTTCCCGCCAACGGGATCTCGAACCGCGACGCTCGTCGTCCGCTTCCTTCGCACGCGCCCCGGCGCCGCGCTCGGTTCGCGCGCGGCCACGCTTGCGCGTCGACTCGCCCGCCGCCTCTTCGTCTCCGCCGGACCACGCACCTCCGCGAGGCCGATTTGAGTCAGCAGTCGGGCTCGATTCGCGATCGCCCGCACCGGTCCGGTCGCTCTCTTGCGCGGCGATCGGCACGGCACCGAAGACGACGAGGAAACCCCACGCGCATACCGCCAGCGCACGCGACCTCGCACCCGTCGATTCTCGTGGATTCGACGGAACGCTCGAGATTGCGCGCGGCTGCTTCGGGAAACGGCTCATGAGATCGGCCACGGGGAATACGGACACGGGATTACATCTCTACATCGACAGCTCTTCTTCGAGGAGGTAGTCGAATACCTCGTCGAGCCAATCCTCGGACTCGCTCGGCGCGTCGAGAAGAACCTGGACGAGCTCGGGCGTCAGCTCGACCCCCTCCTCGTCGAGGACCTCGAGGACGTCGAGGACGTCGAAGATTTCTTCGTCCGCGACGGCGAGCGCATCCTCCGGAGAAGGCGACGGAGCATTCGTGCCCGTAGGCGAGAGCCACCACAGGACACCCGCGACGACGAGCGCAGCCGCCGCGGCGAGCGCGCCCCATCGTCTCCAGTACTGAACGCGAGCGCGCCCCGCCCTCGTGCGCACCGAGCGGACGAACTCTGCCTCTCCGCCCACGCTCGAACCGGCGAGGATCTCCGCCCTCTGGCCAGAGTAGACGGCGTCCAGAAGATCACCGATCTCTTCGTGTCGTTCGAGCTCCGACCGGCAGGAAACGCAAGTCGACAGGTGCTCGCGCACGTCGTCCACCGCCGGACCTCGGAGCTCCCCGTCGAGAAACTCGACGAGCGACGCCTGGATACGCTCGCACTGCGGAGGAAGCTCACCGCGAACGGCGTTTGGATCGGTCATGGTCGACACCTCGAAATCACAAATTCGTTCGAAACAATTCCCACCGCACTCCCGATCACACGTTCGGCGCCTCGCCCGCCGATCGAGCCGCGAGGCGGTACTGCTCGAGGCCGATCTTCAGCTTTTCGCGCGCGCGGACGAGCAGCGCCTTCACCGCGAGCGGTGTGACCTGCAAAATCTCCGCGATCTCGGCATAGGATAGCGCCTCGAGCCGCTGAAGCTGAAGCGCCGCGCGCTGATTGTCGGGGAGTGCGGCGATGAGACGCTCGACGACGGCCTCGAGCTCCCGCTGCTCCGCCTGCTCTCCCGGTGAGGCCGAGCGCACATCCTCGACCGAGCCCCAAAACGAGCCGTCATCTTCGTCTTGTGCGGAAGTTCCGGCGCCCGGATCGGCGAGCACGCGTCGCCGCCGTCGAATCGCCCGAATCTCGTTGAGCACGAGACGATTCGCGATCGTAAACAGCCAGGTGCGAAGCTGAGCGGTGGGCTCGTAGCGGGCCCGGGCCCGGTAGACTCTCACGAAAACTTCCTGCGTCAGATCTTCCGCGCGGCCGTCGTCGGTGAGCTTGCTGCCGATGAAGTGCTGCACGCTCGCCCGGTAGGCCGCCACGATCCGGTCGAATGCCGACGCGTCGCCGGCTTGAAACGCCTGCATCCAGCGGACGCCGTCGTCCGTCGACTGCGCCTCCCGTGGGAGCGACGGTCCCAGCGGGGACGGGGATTCGCGGGAAGAGTCGTCGAGTCGATTCATCCAGTCGAGACGTAACGTCGCCGCAGGGCTCATGCGGGTGAAACCCCGCCCAGCGTCGAGAGTTGCGAAATGTCCGGCCGCCCGCCCGCGACGGCACCAGGAGCGAAACCCGAGGCGAGCACGCTTCCGGAAAGAATTAGAGACATCGGCAGCGAGAGGCGCTTTCGGAATCCGCGCCCCTTCGTCCTCAAGTCTCGGAAATGTCGAAACTTCTGGCTCCGACGGGCACGTGCGCGGACTCGACGGCCCTGTCGTTCCGCCCGGAAAACCTCCGTCCCGCGCTCCTCTCCGTTCTGATAGGATACGCGCCTCACGACGCCTTCGGCACCCCGGCCGCCACCCGCTCTTCGGCTCTCGAGGCGCGGGCGAGCTCGTCCTCCCCGGGCGCGCGCGCCCGATCGGGAGGAGAATCTACGGGGAACCGACTCGGCGGACATGGCGGTCGAACCCGGAGAGGAGCCAGGCATGCGACGCGCAGGTCGAACCGCGATCTACAGTTTCGCGCTCTGCGCGGTGCTCGCCGCCGCGAGCTTCGCATTCTACCACCAGCCGTCGCAAGCGACGCTCCGGCTCGAGAATCTTCTCGCCCGCTACTTCGCCGTTCCCGTTCGTGTGAGCGGCTGTCTCAGCGACCCGCTCGGATCCGGAGTCTCGATCGACGAGATCGCGGTTCCGGCTTCGCCCGTCGTCGTCTCAGCGAACCTCCTCGTACTTCGCGGTCTCCGCGGCGACCCGCCGGGCGCGAGTCGATTTCGGCACACACTCGAGCGTCGCACCGACGGCGGCGCGCTCCGCGTTCCGGAATGGCGAGCCCGGTCCGCAGAGCTCGCGCTCGAGAGTCGATCGACCGACCCCCTACACTCGCCGCTCGCCGGCGAGTGGAACGCCTCCGCGCTTCTTCACGATCACATCGACCTCGCCAAAGTTCGGAGTGGCAACGCGCGCATCATCGTCGACGAGCTCACACTGCGGTACGCAACTCACATCGGCGCAGCGATCCGCCGATGGGACGCGACCTTCGAGTCGGTCGAAGCCCGGCCTAGCCGCGACGATCGCGTCGTCGTCGACGGCGCACTCCGCGAGTGCGAACACTGGCGCGGCGGCGAGCTGAGCGTGTCGCTCGGACGCGATGGTTCGGTTCAGGTCGCGGGCGAGGTCGACTCGCTCGTCGTGAAACCTTCCGAGGGCGCCCTCCTCGGCTCTCCCTGGCGGCGGCTCGTCGAGACGCTCGATCTTCACGGCGAGACCGACCTCGACATCCGACGAGTCGAATGGGGAGAGAGCGCCTCATTCGAGCTCGACGTCCTCTCGAGCCATTACGATAGTCGCCTCCGACTCGGGGCCGCGGAGCTCGAGCACATCCGCGGGACCGCTCACTGCGACGCGCGCGGAGTTCGTTTCGGCCGGTACGCGAATCGGCCGCCATTCGAAGCCGAGGTGTGTGGGATCACGATCGGGCTCCACGGTCACCTGGCCGACGGGCGCGGCGAAGTCGGCGCCCGGCTCGAATCGACCGATCTCCGCGACGTCAGTCTCGTCTGCGGCGAATCCACACCGGCGGACGGGGGCATGGTTCCGCGTCTCGCGAGACTGATCCATCTCGCTCACGTCGACGGCCTGTCGACCGGCGAGCTCACACTCCGCATCACTCCCGAGGGGGTGGGCGACTGGACGAGCGAGTTCCCGCTTCGCAGCGTGACCTTCGGTGTGCTCCCCTTTCTGCGCGCCGGCCGCGGCGTCCTTCACGCGAGTGATCTCGATGGGCGGCGGTCGCTCCGCGTGATCGTCGACGAGGTGAGCTGGGATGGTTTGGGCCTGCTCTCTGGCGAGCTCACCGGTTCGTGGACGGACGACGGGTTCCGGCTCGCGGCGACGTCGATCGCGGTTCGGCCCCACGGCGAGGACGCGTCTCGCGGCACGGCAGTCCTCTTCGGCGAAAGCGAATGGGCTTGGGGCGGGGAGCTTCGCTCACTCGATCTCCGATGGACGGACGTCGAGTTCGCATCGGAACTGCTCGCCGCGACCGGGATCGCCGGCGGAATCGAGTCGAACGGCGACGCGATCGCCGGTGAGATCACTCTCGGTCCGGGCACCGTCCTCGGCGAGATCGTCGCGCCACGACTGGAATCCCCGCCGAAACCGCGGAGCGAGGAGGCGCGCGTGACCACCGAAACGGGACCGGCCGACAGCGACACGAAGAGTTCGGCCCCCCTCGAGGGTAGCGAGAGCGACGGCGGTCACTCGGACGAGCCGCCACCGCTTCCGCGCCGCGCATTCGAACGCGGCCGAGCGCACCTCGTCTTCGCGGCGAACGGAGTCGAGATCCGATCGCTCAAGCTCCTCGGTCCCGACTGGACTCTCCGCGCGGCGGGAACGATCTCGGCCCGCGGGGAGATCGAGCTGACGCTCGTGGTCGCCGACCACGCCGAGTATTCGTTCCGGGTCGACGCACTGGACGCCGCCGGTCTCGACGAATGGGAGGCCGCCGCGGGGAAGACGTTCCGCATCGTCCGGCTGGCGGGACGGTTCGCTCGGCCCCGCGCACGAATCGTCACGCAGCCGGAGCGGAGCGGCGAGTCCTGACGGAGCTCTCCATCGCGGCTTCACGGAACGAAGGCCGAAGAATTCGTGTTCGCGGCGAAGCATCGCGACGCGGAGATCCGCGTCCTCGAGCTCGGCCGCGGGCTCGCGCCGGAGCGGTTGCCACCCCATAGGCGCATCGCTATAATCGCGCCTCCATCGCCGGCGAGAGCCGGCCCGATGCGGGCCTGTAGCTCAGTTGGGAGAGCGCTGCGTTCGCAATGCAGAGGTCAGGGGTTCGACTCCCCTCAGGTCCACCATGCCCACGCGCCTCGGCAGACCCTCTGAAGGATGGCCCTCTGAAGGATGGCGTCCTTCCGAGCGTCTGCCGAGGCCGTTTTCATCTATGGAGTCTCCCGCGAACGGGGGCCGTTCGTTCTCTCGGACTCACCAAGCGTACTGCCAGCCCCCCGTGAGCAGCCAATCCGTCTCGAGCTGCGGGCCGTCGAGTGCCTGATAGATGGGTAGGCCGAACTCGATCGCGATCCTCTGGCCGCGATACCACGATTCCCGGCCGTAGAGATTGACGCCGACGAGCACGTCGATCCGCTCGCCGCCGCGTCGGTTAGGATCGGCGGTCGGCACCATCGCCGGATTGAAGTCCTTGTCCCGGCCGTCGATGTTTCCCCACGCCTGTCCATCGAGTCGGAGCGAAGTGCTGAGCCAGCGCGTCCACTTGCGCGCGCCCCAGACCGTGAGCTGCGCTCGGTCGCCGAGCGAGTAGCCGGAACTGTTTCGGCCGAGTCGAACCGTTCCGAGCACTTGTGCGCCCCACGACCAATCGTCGCTCTGGCCGAGGTACGTGAGACCCGGGAGAAGATCGAACGTACCCGATCCTAGCTGCATCGGGTACGGGAGCTTCGCTCGCGCGGCGGCCGGCGTGTCGTCCTTCTCCTCGATTGATCCCGTCGGCAGGCTGACCCCCGCGTTCAGATGGAGTTGCTGGCGCGCCCAGCGGTGGAGGACGAAGAGGCTGCCCAGCTTGAAGTCGCCGAATCCGTCGGTGCGCGTCGTGAACTCGACGCCCGTCCGTGTCCGGTGATCCATCTCTTGGCGAATGTAGGGCGCCATGAGCACGAGCGTGAGATCGTCCGTCGGCGCGTGCATCACCCCGAACATGTGCATCTCCATGTACATCATTGTCGGGGAGACCGGAAAGTCGGCGAGGACGTCGCTCGTGCTCTGCTTGCCGCCGCGACTGCGATTGCCGTCCATCCTCATGAACATGTACCGGTAGGAGAGCATCCACTCGCCCGCACTGTGCGTGTGTTCTCCCATGACGCCGATCGGCGCGTGTCCGTCGGGGCGTCCAGCCGACCAGAGAAGCTCGCCGGTCGGAGACGTCCGGTGCGGCGCGTCGTCCGCGAACGTGCCGAGACCGACTGACGACCATCCGACGAGAAAAAGAGCGACACCATGTCGCCAGATCGTAGAAGACATAATCACTCTCCGCAGAGTCCAAGTGCGGCCGCGACGTCGATGCGATGCGGCCACGACCGCGCGCTAGCGCGCAGCTACGCGAGGTGGAAAACCCATCCGGCCGGCGCGCACCGCGCCGGCACCTCACACACGGAGAGATTCGATCGGAACTTTGCTCGGCGGATCACCGGCGAACTGATCGGGGGCGAGCCCGTCCTCGTGGCTCCAGGACTCGACGAGCTCGAGCGGTGACCAGCGAAAGGTCGGTGAAGAATCTGTAGTGCGACGCTTCTTCTTGGCCCCGTTCGGTGCAGTGCGATCGGAACCGTCGAAGCACGACGACGAGAGAATGTACTCGCCCGCGGTCGTCTCGTCGTGATCGGAGACGCTCGGCCGGCAACCGCACCCGCCGCATTTCGGCCCGCAGCAACAACGAGGCATACTGCAGGCGGAAGTACGAGTCGCCCGATGGTCTGAGGAGGAGAGTGCGAGCACCGCTAGTCCGGCCGGCGCTCCGAGCTCGACTGCCGCGAAGCAGCTAGCAAGGAAGAGCGCCGACCATCGTGGTCCGGGGGAAGCACGCACCGAGCGGTCGTAGCTGCGAATTGAATCTTGTCCGCCAGCGGCGGCAGAAAACGATCCCATCGGAGGAACTTGCGGTGAAGCGCTGAAATCTGACGATCACTCGCGCCCACTCCGAGCGAGTGAATCCGCAGCGAGTCTGAGGCGAATCCGCGCTCGATCCACCAAAAAACTGCGCTCACGCGAGTTTGGAGCGCGTCGTTTCCGCACCCGAAGTTCGCGTCCGCCGAACAGTCCGCGTACCCCACGCCGAAGGACGCAACGCGGCCGCGCGATCACTCCCGCGCGAGCAGTTCCCGGATGCGCGACACCGTCGGTACGCCCGGCTCGATCGCGATGACGCCGCCGTCTTCGTCCGTGATGAACGTCGCGGGAAGCAGATCCTCCCCAAATGTCTCGTTCACCTCGGCGCGAACCCGATCGCGGACTTCCGGCGCGAGATCGAGGAGGAGATGGTACGCGGGCCGATGCGTCGCCACGTACTCGCTGAGTTTCGTCCGTGTGTCCTTCTCGTCGACGGGGACCGCGAAGAGTCCGAGCTCACTCGGAGCGAAGTGCTCGCGAAGACGCGCGACCTGCGCCTGCTCGCGCCGGCAAGCGGCACACCAGGTCGCCATCGTCGTGTAGAGACGGAGCGGCTCCCGTCCCGGGGCGGCGCGGGCGAGGCCCGCGAGACGCGGTCGCTCGACGGCGGGCGGCGTGGACGCTTCGGGTGCCGACCGGGGCTCCGAGTAGACGTCGCGCACGAACGCCTCGCCGGACGGTGAGTGCGCAGGGTTTTCGTAGACGGTGAGCCGAGTCCCGACCGGCACGTTCCGCGTTTCGCTCTCGCGGCCGCTCGGCCACCGAATCCGGATCCGATCGACGGCCCGGCGCGCGCCGACTCCGACGAGCAGCACCGCGCTGTTCTGAGCGGCGAAGCCTTCGCCTCCGCGGAGCTCGCGGACGAGCGTCACCTCACCGATCTCGACGTCGACGCGCGCGCCGTAGGCATCGCGCGCACTCCACTCGCGGCTCGGCGCCGCGCTTCGATTGCCTCCGCGGAGCGCGATTGCGACGATCCCCGCGGAAGCCGCCGCGGGAGTGTCGCCGATGCGATTGCGAAACAGCTGAAAGAGAGGTGCGTTCGCGCTGACGAGAGCGATGTCCGTCCAGCCGTCGCGATCGAAATCGAGCGTCGCGAACGCGCGGCCGTCGCCCGAGTGGTCGAGACCCGAGATTCCCCCGGCGTCGAGGAACGAAGTTCCGGCGTCGCTCAAAAAGAGATGGTTTCGTTCGTGACCGCTGTGGGAGGCGCCGCGGTCCTCGTCGGCACCGCGGCGGCCCGACACATCGGCGGCGCGGCGCATGAGCGGGTCCGTGCGAACCGCACGGCGCCACCAATCGCTTCACAAGTCGCGCGGAATCTCGACGTCGCGCGGAGCGGTGTAGTACCCCGCGAGGGCGTAGATATCGAGGTCGGCATCGGCGTCGACGTCGACGAACTGACTTCCCCAGCCCCAACCGGCCCGCTCGACGGTGAGCGCGGGTGGATCGCCCGAAACTTTGTCGAAGCGACCGTCCGGCCGGTTTCGAAAGAGCGAATTTCCCCGCATGGTGAGCTGAAATCGGGGATCGATCCCGGCGAGTTGGGGGACGATGCGCCGGCCCGCCTTCGAGTACATGTTCGTCACGTAGAGATCCAGACGGCCGTCGCGGTCGTAGTCACCCCACGAGACGCCCATCCCGAAACCGGTGTCGGCCGTGCCGGTCTCCGCGGTGACATCGACGAACGCGCCGCTGCCGTCGTTTCGAAACAAGTTGTTCGGACCGAAATCATTCGCGATGTAGACGTCGGCGTCGCCATCCTCGTCGTAGTCGGCCCAGGTACTCTGGTAGCTCTGCCGAAATAGGTGAAGCGGGCTCTCGCGCATCACTTCGAATCGTCCGTCGCCCGCGTTCCTGAGGAGCACGTTCGGCGGTCCGTAGTCGTTCAGCACGGGCTGCCAGTCGCCTTTTTCGTGAATGAGTCGATAGAGCTGTCGCTCGTCTTCTTCGTCGAGAAACGCCGCGAACGCCGCCGAGCCTCCCGCTGCCGATTGGCCGATGAGGGCCGCGTACGTCGAGAGGTAGACGTCGAGGAGACCGTCGCCGTCATAGTCGACCGTTGAGATCGACGAAACGAGGTGGGGGAGTCGTCCCGCGACTCGACCGCTCCGCTCGATGAATCTCCCGCCGTCGTTCTCCAGATACTGACTCGGCGCGAGCGTGCGCCCGATGATCGCGTCGGGATCACCGTCGTTGTCGAAGTCTCCGAAGATCGCGCTCGAGCAATGATCGCGAATCGCGAGGCCGATCGCGGCGGCACACTCGGTGAAGGTGCCGTCGCCGTCGTTGCGAAAGAACTGATTCGCTCCCCAGCGCGCGAGGACATAGATGTCGTCGTCCCCGTCCGGCTCGACATCGACGACGGCGAGACCCGGATGGCGGTCCTGAGACTTCACGTAGAAGTGTTCGTGCGGACGCTCGAAGCTCTCGTCGGTGAAGGCGCGGAGGACGAGCTCTTCGTGGATCGAACGACGTGCGCTCACGAGCGCTTCGGGCTCGAGCGCGGAGTCGAGGACTTCGTCGAAGAGGAGGCGAGGGCTGTCGAGCCGCTCGATGTCTCGAAGCACCCAGCGGGCGATGGCGAACCCGGGCACCGACTCGTCGTCGGAGTCGCTCGTCTTCGTCCACTCGACACCCACGGTGGCTCGGATCGTACGCCACCCATCGGCCGAACGAGCGAGTGCGTCGAATGCGAGGTCGGACACGAACCGATTCGGATCGTCGTCCGCGAATCGTCCGCGAACAAACTTGAACTTCGCGTGACGGAAGTACGCGACGTCATCGAAGAGAGAACGCCAGAGGTCGAGATCTTCACGATCCACCTCCTTCACGACGCCTTCGACGCGTTCGACGAAACGCG
Source organism: Planctomycetota bacterium (assembly GCA_965223845.1). GTDB lineage: Bacteria > Planctomycetota > UBA8108 > UBA8108 > SXIK01 > CBDCXR01. The sequence continues at coordinate 2,070,804 of CBDCXR010000004.1, forward strand.
CTACGAGGGCGCCCGCCTCGAGCGGGGTCCGCGGAGATGCGCGATCCAAGAATTGGACGCGCGGTGCGAAGAGCGATCTCGCTCGTTCGTCGGGGAGGACGAGGTTGAGGACACTCCGCGAGAGAGAGGCGAGATGCGGGGTCAATCTCAGAATCGTCTCCTCGGATGCCTCCATGCGCTTCCACGCCGCGCGGAGCTCGCGGTCCGGGTCGATGAGTCGGTGATACCGCAGTCCGCCGTAGATGCCGCACAACACGGCGAGGAGCGCGAAGCCCTCGGCGGCGCGGCGGGCGAGAGGAGGAAACGGCCGCGTGCGCCGGAGCAAAAGCCACGCCCCGATCGCGGCGAGAATCCCCTGGAACCCGAGGATCACGAGACGAGCCGACGAGGAGCTGATCGCTCCGTCGGGCGCAAATCCCGCCCCGAGGTAACGCCGATTGAGGAGGACCGCCGCGACGATCAAAAGGGCGCCCGCTAGCCGGGTCGAGCCCCGGCGCAGGAGAGCGATCGTCGGTCCGCCTTCTGTCATTCGATCCATTCTCTTCCGATGAATCGGCCGGTCTCGTGGGGGGCCACCGGTCCGCCGCGATTTCCGGCGCGAGAAGCAAAACTCGGGCCCCGATTGTACCGGCGGCGCGGCGCGAAACCGATCGGAGCGACACGGGCAGATCGCAAGAACCGTGCCCGCGGCGCTCCGCCGTCCGCGACGCGGGCGTAGGTACGCTCCCGGGGCCGATCGGGCGACCCGGGAATTCCGCTCGGAACTGCGTCGCGCACGCCAGGACCAAAAGGCGTACAATGGGAAATCCGTGTCCGCGCGCGGGCAGCGTCGCGGCGAGGTGTGGTCGGTGGCCCGAGGGGTAGACCCGAGTGCGAACGACGAGAGAACCATCCGGCGGAGGCGGTGTGTCTACGGCCGGAAGATTCCTAGAGTCTCGAAGAGCGAGCGTCACGCGCCCGAGCCGGATTCGTGCGTCGCTGCGCCTCGCGCATCGCCGCCGTCGTTGGCTCGCCGCCGCCGCGTGCTCGCTCGCGCTCTCCACGCTGACCGCGCACGACGACAAGGGTGAAGGGACGGCCGAGGAGCCCGGTTACATCCCGGATCGCGACGGCTTCCCGCCGAGCCAGTTCGAGTCGCAGGGGATCACCCTCCTTTCGTGGATCTCGGGGACGGAGTTCGCGGAAACGCCTACCGCTGCGAACGATTGCTGGGGATATGTAGCGCCATCGGGACGCGAGTACGCGCTCATCGGACTCTCGATCGGAGTCGGAGTGGTCGACATCAGCGATCCGGACAGCGCCCGCCTCGTCGAGGTCGTGCCCGGAATGACGAGCCGCTTCCGCGACATCAAAACCTTCGCGACCTACGCGTATGCCGTAACAGAAGGAACTCACGATGAAGAGGGAAACGGCATCCAGGTCATCGATCTGACTCACGTCGACGTGAACGTCGTGACGGAAGTCGCAACCGTCGACGACGACAACAACGGCCGCACGCACAACATCGCCGTCGACAGCGCGAGCGGCTTCCTCTACCGCTGCGGAGGAGGGGACGGATCGGCCGGGATTCGCGTCTACGATCTGTCCGACCCGGCGTCCCCTCAGCGAGTCGGCACGTGGAACAACCGCTACGTTCATGACGCGCAGGTCGTCACTCACACTCAAGGCGAGTACGCGGGGCGCGAGCTGGCCTATTGCTGCTCGAACACCGGATCGGGCGGGGGAGCGGCGGGGCTGCACATCCTCGACGTCACCGACAAGGACGAGATCACCGTCCTCGGGGCGACGACGTATCCCGGCGGCCGCCTCTCGCACCAGGGCTGGCTCTCGGAAGATCGGCGCTATTTCTTCCTCAACGACGAGCGCGACGAGCGCGACGAGGAGTGGACGACGACGACGCACGTGATCGACGTGTCCGATCCGACGCAGCCGCTCGAGGTCGGCACGTTTACGAACGGTAGCGCCGCCACCGATCACAATCTCTACGTGCTCGGCGATCGACTGTTCGCCGCGAACTACAAGAGCGGCCTTCGCGTCTTCGACATCGCAACGCCTCTCGCCGCCACCGAAGTGCGGTACTTCGACACTTACCCCGAGGAGACGGATCCGCAGCTCAACGGTCTCTGGAGTTGCTATCCGTTCTTTCCGAGCGGGGTCGTCATCGGAAGCGACATCAACCGCGGACTCTTCGTCTGGTGGGCGGACGATCCGCTCCTCGAGTTCGACTACGCCGGTGAGCGGCCGACGCTCGCGTCGAGCGGAGATGTCTTCGCCGTCACCATCACCGCGAGGACCGCCATCGCGCTCGATCCCGAGTCGGCGGAACTCCACATCGGAACCGGGGACGAATTCGAGTCGTTTCCGCTCGCGGCGCGCGGGGATGATCGATTCGACGTCACGCTCGGTGATTACCCCTGCCTCGCGACGCTCGAGTACTACGTGAGCGCGGAGACCGTCAACGGCATCCGCTGGCGGGACCCGCCTACCGAGCCGGCCTTTCTCACCGTCGCCTGCGGTGACGATTGCGACGCCGACGGCGTGCCCGATGCCGAAGAGATCGCCGAGGGCGCGCCCGACTGCGATGCGGACGGAGTTCCCGACGGCTGCCAGCTCGAGAGCGGCGGTGCCGATTGCGACGGCAACGGCGTTCTCGATTCCTGCGAGCTCGAGAATGCGAGTGCCGACTGTGACGCGGACGGAACCCTCGATTCCTGTCAGATCGCGAGTGGCGAATCCGACTGCGACGCGGACGGCATCCTCGATTCCTGCCAGATCGCGAATGGCGAGCCCGACTGCGACGGAGACGGCGTCCTCGACTCCTGCGCCATCGCCGCCGGCGCGGGCGACTGCGACGCCGACGGTGTTCCCGACACCTGCGAAATCGAGAGTGGAGAAGCGGATTGCGATGCGAACGGGACCCCGGATTCGTGTGAGCTGAGCGGCGACGACTGCGATGGCGACGGGATTCTCGATTCCTGCGCAATCGCCCTGGGAGCGGGTGACTGCGACGGTGACGGCATTCTCGACACGTGCGAGCTTTCGGCCGGCGCCGAGGATTGCGACGGAAACGACATTCCCGACTCGTGCGAGCTCGCCGAACGGGATGCCGATGGCGACGGCATCCTCGATGCGTGCGAAGTCGCGTTTCTCCGGGGTGACGCCAACACCGACGCCGGGGTGGATATCTCGGACGCCGTCTTCGTCCTCCTCTATCTCTTCGCCGACACTCTCGACGACCCCAGTTGTCTCGCGGCTTGTGACGCCGACGAGTCGGGGACGGTGAATATCACGGACGCGTTCCGCATCCTCGCGAATCTCTTCGGCGTCCCCCCCGATGACCAGATCCTCCGGCCCGGTTGTGTCATCGACACGTCGGAGCCCTCTCTCTCGTGCGCGTCGTACGATTCGTGCGCCGACGGATAATGCGATCGTTGCGCACCGGCGGACATCGGGTTCGGTGCGTCCGCGATCCCGCTCTGCGGCGACGTTTCCTCTGCGCCGTGTTCGCTCTTTCGACGTGGCTTTCGCTCGCACGGTCCCGAGCGGACGACGAGTTCACTTCGTTCGAGTTTCATCCCTTCGTCTTCGCCGTCGATAAACCCAACGACGTCGAGCTGCGAGTCCGTACGACGCGCGACAACGTCGACTCGATCGCGTTCGACACCCGTCAAATCGCGGACATCTTTCTACCGAAGACGCTCGTTCTCCGGGACGAAGGAGACGGGTCCTTCGTCGGCACTCTCCGGGTCGCGAAAGCGCCCGATCCCGGTACGACTCAGCTTCTTCTCCGCACGGCGAACTTTCAGCTTCGACTCGAGAACGGTGAAACGGTCACGATCGCGGAAGATGTCGGCGCTTCCGTCGGGCTCCTCGACCAGCGGCGCGACGTAGCAGTCGATGCACTCGCGCCGGACGTTTACGCCAGCCGAAACGTCGTCCACATCCGGCGGGATGATCTTCTTTCGGGGGGCTACCCGACCCACGAGATCGACCGCGTCGAAACCGCCCGAGTCTTCTACGAGTTCTTCCCGGATGTCTTCGATTGGCTCGTGTTCTTCCACGTCGGAAACACCCGCTCCCGGCCGTCGGCATCGGCAGCAGGGGTGAGGAATTCCGTCGAGGGCATCGGGCGACGCCTCTTCGACCGCTCGGCCGACTTCGGCAGCGACGGGGTCCTTCGCGGGACGATTCAGATCTACACAAAGCACACTCGCGGGCTCACCCACGAGATCTTTCACACGTGGGGAGTCTGGGGTTTCGACGTGTTCGGACTCGATTCCGTCGTCGCGGGTGCCGGCCACTGGGGTCCACTCGCGTCCGGCGAGGCGGGAACGATCTTCGGCGCGCCCCCTACGCTGGGAAGCTTGAGCGCGAACGGCGACGACGTCTTCTGCGGCCCTTGGATGCGCGAACCATCGCCGTTCGGACTCGAGCTCTACCTCATGGGTCTCGCGCCGGCGAGCGCCGTCGGCACATACGACTTCGTACGCGACGCGGAGTTCAACTCGTCGGATTGCGACGGCTACTCCTTTCGAGGTTCCGAGCTCGGCACGATCGACGCCGACACCCTGATCGCCGCGTTCGGGCCGCGGGTTCCCGGCTACCCCGATCAGGACGTGTTTCGCATCGCGCCGATCGTCGTCTCGGGTCGAGCGCTCGAGCCTATCGAATGGGACTACCTCACGCGAACGTTCGCCGCGCACGAGGCGCAGTTCGCCCGCGACCTCTACGGCCTCGCGCGCCTTCGCTACCTGACGGGAGACGACCGATACGTCCGGGGCGACGCGACGCAGGACGGCGCCGTAAACGTCTCGGATGCGGTTTCGATCCTCGACTGCCTCTTCGGACGAACGCGGGGCTGCGTCGACTGCCACGGCTCGGCGGACGCGAACGGTGACGGGCTCATCGACGTGTCCGACGGACTGTTTCTGCTCTTTTGGCTTTTCTCGGAAGGTGATCCGCCTCCCGCGCCGTTTCCCGGCTGCGGAAGTTCCGCCGAGAGCCGACTCCGCTGCGCCGCGTTCCGCGCGTGCCCGCAGGATTCGGGCGGCGCATGCGACACGGTCGCGGCGCTTCAGCCGAGTGCCGGAGGCCCGGACGAAGTCCTTTCGAACGGCACCGTCACGCAGGTGTTCCGCGCGGAGAGCTCGGGTCGTCTCACCGGCGTCGAGTTCATCGCTGAAAGCCGACGCGAGGTGGGCGCCCTCCTCGTCGAGGTCCTCGACCTCAGCGAGCATCCACCCGCGAGCGCTCCGGTCCTCGCGGTTCGCTCGATGCCCGCGTTCCTCTTCTTCCGCTCGAGCACACGCCTCGACGGGAGCTCCGTCACCGCGACGTTCGCCGAGCTCTCCGGCGCCGAGCTCGAGATCGAATCGGGCGACCGATTGGGAATCCGCCTCCGCACGACCGGTGGGGGCGAGTTCGCCATCGGCACGGCGGACGGGAATCCGTACGCGGACGGGAGCTTCTACCGCCGGTCGGACGAGGTTCCGAACGTCGATCTGAGCTTCAAAGTTTGCGTCGCGCCAGCGCGGTAGCACGATCACGGGTGCGATCCATGCGCTCGCGAAGCCGCAGTCTTTCGCGGCGCGAATGTGCGAGACGACCGCCGCGCCCCGGGGTTAACATCATTCTTACGGTTGGTTCCCGACGCTAACCGTTCGCGTACGCGCGCGGGCGTTCACCCATCGTCGGAGCTTTTCTCGAGGAACGATTGGAGGGTCTTACATGACGGGTAGGAATCTAGCGGTTTTGGCGACAGTGGTGTTCTTCGGCGCGGCCACGCCGACCCATGCGTTCGAAGTCCTCGGCGTCGGAACGGAGTCCCTTCTCGGCGACGACCTCACGGACATAGACAACGACGGGGACCAACTGCTCTACGCCGCGCCGGACGAGCTCGGATTCTTCGACGCCGAGTTCTTCTCGAGCGACGAGCCGGGCTTCGAGGGGGGTGAGTTCGCGTTCAACGTCTTCGACAACATTCTCGGGCCGGGGAACGACAAGTGGTGTTGTGGAACCTCGTTCCCGCAGATCGTCGGCGCCGATTTCCGCAACACGCACGACGCGTCGTTTCTCCTCACTCACTTCACCGTTTCGTCGGCGAACGACGTTCCGGAACGCGACCCGCGCGTCTGGACGATCGAAGGATCGAACGACGGCGAATGCTGGGAGACAATCTTCATCCAGAGCGATCCCGCCGCGAGCCTGTGGACCGAACGCCTTCAAGTCATCGAGTTTCGCGAAGGCGAGGATTACGACGAGCAGGAACGCGCGTACTCCATGTTCCGCATGGTGACGCTCGCGACGGGGCTCGCGGGCGGTGCGTTCTTTCAAATCGGCGAAATCGAGTTCTTCGGGGAAGAAGATGATCCGCCGGCCGACTGCATCGGAGCGCAGTGCACGGATTCGGTCGAAAACGTCACTTGCGCGTTCGGCCCGGTGGGGGACGGTGAAGGGATCACGGTGTCCTGGGACGAGACCTGCGAGTGCGAGGATCCGACGCTTCTCCTCATCGACGGCGCAGAGGTCGCATCGGTCGAGCCGGGGACGACGACCGCGGAGATCCCCGCCACGGAGTTCCCCGACGGAGTTTTCTCCGTAGAGGTGCGGAACTGTAGCGGATTCGGTACGACCTGTAGCGGCTTTAAGACGACGTCAACCGGGTACATCGTCGGGAACTCTTGGCTAGCTCTCGGTCCCTTCGCTACGCCCGTCGCCTGTGACGGTGACGAAACCCAGCTTCTCACGAACCATATCGGACCGGACGAGACGCTTCAGTGTCAGTTCCCGGCCGACGGCGACCCCGTCGAGGGGTATGAGCCGGGTGATCCACTCTTTCCGGATCCCGATCTCGCGTCGACGTTCGGCTACCACCCCGACGCCCCGACAGACGATGACGGGAACCCGATTTGGCGGCCCTACCAGGACGCGACGCCGACCGACGCCGACCTCGACTTCGATTCGGACATCGCCGGCAATCTGAACGAGCACGTTCTCTTCATCGCGACGTGGGTCGAGAACACGAGCGACGAACCTATCGAGATCTCCGCTTGCTTCGGAAGCGACGACGATCCCCAGGCTTGGCTCGACGACCAGCTCATCTGGAGCACCCCGGCGTGTCGCGGTCGCGGGGACTGCAACGACCAGGTGTTCTTCACTCTCCCGCCCGGGGTCCACGTGATCAAGCTGGGCGCCTGGGAACAGGGCGGCGGCTGGGGTGTCCGCTTCAGCCTTCGCGATGCGGCGACGCTCGAGCCGATCGTGGACCTCGCGGACGGCCTCGTCGCTCTTCCGATCGGGGCCTCGCCGTTCAGCGAAGACATCATCTTCCACGGCCGAACCCGTCCCGAAGGATTCGAGGAGCCGGAGTGCGGTGATGGCTGCTCAACGGTCACCGATCTCACCTGTGAGCGCGACGACGACGGCTCGGTCGAGCTCGTCTGGACGAATCCCGACGGTTGCGACAGCGAGATCCGCATCCTCGCGGGGAACGAGGAGCTCGCCGTCCTTCCCGCGGGATCGGATACGTTCGCGATCGACGGCGGCGACCTCGAGTCCGTCTCGACCCTTTCCGTCGACAACGGGTCGCTGGCGCCCGCGAGCTGCTCGCTCATCGAGTTCAGCGATCTCCTTCTCGGAAACGATCTCACCGATCTCGACGACGACGGCGACCCGATCCTCTACGCACCTCCGGACGATTTCGGCCTCTTCGACGCAGAGTTCTTCTCGAGCGACGAACCGGGATTCGAAGGCGGCGAGTTCGCGTTCAACGTCTTCGACAACGTCGTCGGCGGTGGGAACGAGAAGTGGTGCTGCGGTACGGTTTTCCCGCAGATCGTCGGCGCGGATTTCTCCGAGTTCGATGGCCCGTTCCGGCTGACTCACTTCACGGTCGCTTCGGCCAATGATACGCCCGCGCGTGATCCACGCGTCTGGCGCATCGAGGGCTCGAATGACGGCGAAGAGTGGACGACGATCTATTCGCAGGACGATCCCACGAGCGCGGTGTGGACCGCGCGCAATCAAGTCGCTGTCTTCCGCGGCGGTCGTGACTTCCCCGAGCAAACCGAAGCCTTCATGATGTTCCGAATGATCACGGAAGCGACGGGGCTCACGGCGGGAGCGTTTTTCCAAATCTCCGAGATCGAGCTCTTCGGCGATGAGGGCGGAGGCCCGGTGGGCGCATTGCTCCTACCCGGGGACGTCAACCTCGACCGAGGTTTCAACATCGCCGACATGATCGCACTCCTCAATTTCCTCTTCGGCGACGGAACCCTCGACGCGTGCCTCGCGGCTCCGGATGTCGAGCCCGCGGAGTACACGGCAGCGGGATTCGCCGTGATCGACTTCAACGGGGACGGCGGCGTGAACATCGCGGACGCGATCGGAGGGCTGAATCGGCTCTTCGGAGACGGCGGGCCGCACGTGCTCGGACTCGAGTGCATCCGTCGCCCGGGGACGTGCGTTAACGCGTGTCCGTAAGCGACCCGAGTCGGCGCGCCTAGCGCGACGATCATCGTAAGCGAGCCGCTCTTCGAGCGAGGAGCGGCTCGCTTCTTGTTGTCACCAGTGGGTGATCCGTGCAAGCGAACGCGAAACACGCGGCCGGACGGGGAACTCGCCCATCGGGAGATGGATCGGATCATGCGGCGGTGCATCGTCTCGTCCACCATTCCGCGCAGAATCTTGGCCGGCGAGGTCTCTCGGCCCTACACTCTGGAGTCGGGTTCGAAGGCGGAACGAGGCAACTCGGTCGGCATCGTCAGGCGAGCCGCGCCGTCATGCCGCCGATTCGAATCCCTTGGACAGACGGGCCAAGTGCCGCACGGGAACGTGCGGCAAGCTTCCTCCACAAGATTCGAGACGAGCGATGACGTTGTCGATACCTCGCGGGAAAACGGTGCTTTTGCTCGCCCTAGCGGTCGTCCTCACTCGCGCCGGCGGCACCCTCGCGCAAGGGAATCGGGGAACGAAAAAGACTGCGTCGAAACCCGACGACGTGAGCGAGCTCCTCGAGACGGTTCGCGAACGCTTCGACGTACCCGCCCTCGGCGGGGCGATCCTCGAGGGAGGGAAACTCGTCGCCGTCGGCGCAACGGGGCTCAGGAAATCTAGCGCCAAAGGAACGGTCACCGCGGCGGACCGGTGGCACATCGGCTCGTGCGGCAAGGCGATGTCCGCGACGCTCATCGCGTGTCTCGTCGAGAAGCGCAAGCTGAAGTGGGAGATCACGATCGGCCAGGCGTTTCCGAAGCTCCGAAAGAGCATGCAGCCTGAGTACCTCGAAGTGACGCTCGCACAGCTCCTCGCCCATCGCGGCGGCATCACCGGAGATTTGGTGAACGAGCACCCCGCATTGTGGAGAAAGCTCCGCCTGCTCTCCGGCTCACCCCGCAGCGCTCGCAGCCTCCTCGTCAAGGAACTACTGAAGACGCCTCCGGTGGCGGAGCCGGGAACGAAGTTCATCTACTCGAACGCTGGTTACTCGATCGCCGGCGCCGTGGTGGAGCAGGTCCTGAGGAAGTCGTGGGAAGAGCTGATGGCCCGGGAGCTGTTCCGTCCGCTCGGAATGCGCAGTGCAGGATTCGGCGCGCCGAAGAATAAACAGCCTTGGGGTCATGCAGAGCCGTCGAAAGGCGGCGATCCCGTCGCCCCCGGACCGCTCGCAGACAACCCTGTCGCCCTGGCTCCCGCGGGCACGATCCATTGTTCCTTGGAGGATTGGGGCCGCTTCGTCGCTCTACACGTTCGCGGTATCGAGGGAAAGAAGCAGCGATTCCTGTCGGAGGAGTCGCTCGAGAAGCTGCAGACGCCTCAAGGCGAATCGAAGTACGCACTCGGCTGGGTGACCGCAGAGCGCGAATGGGCCGGCGGGCGTGTCCTCTCTCACTCGGGCAGCAACACCATGTGGTTCGCGGTCGTTCGCGCCGCGCCGAAGCGGAAGTTCGCGATCCTGGTGACCGCGAATCAGGGCGGCCAGTCCGAGGCGTGCGACAAAGCAGTCGAGGCACTGCTCGAGTATTATCGCGAACGGGAGCGCAGCTGATCTCCGAACGCGCGTCGGGTTGGATCGAAACCGAACTTTCGTTTGATGGCGAGTTCGCGCTGGCCCCGAGCCCGGAGCCAAGCGCGACGTCCCCGCGAGACCGCGATTGCGCGGAAAGAGCCTGAGGGGACTAGCGCCTCAGCGTCCCTTCGTACGGGAGAAAAGGCGCCGCAAGTCGCCAAGCTCCGGCAACGCGAGCTGGCGATCGCGTGGGAGCCCGAGGCACCGCCCGGCGAGCCGCATCCACCCTCGGGGTCGTGGCAGCTCCCAGAGGGCGAGTCGACGATCACGGAGGATGCGGTCGAGTGTCCACGGTCGACCTTCGAACTCGCGCCCGAGGTCGAGCCCGCGAGGCGCCCACGCACTCTCTCGAGCGAGAAAGTCTGCGAGGCGCTGCAGATCTTCGGCCGCAGTCTCCGAGAGGGCGGAGACACGTTCGAGATCGATGTCCTCGCGACGCGCTTCGACGAGCAGCGCGAGATCGACAAACCAACCGAGGATGGGTCCCGTCGTATCCGCGTGCGAAGATGCGTGAACAAGGAGATGAACGAGAAGCGCGTTCGGCTCGAAGACGCGCACCCGGCGGGTGGCGAGTCGATCGGCCACGGCGACTTCGTAGAGTCGTTCCGCCGACTCAGATTCGAAGAGCCGAAACCGGTGGTGGACGTCGAACACGCCGCCGGCGGCGTCGGCGAACAGCGTCGCGTCCCGGCTGCGCTGAGCCACGGAGAACCCGAGCTCCACGAGCTCGGACTCGGTCGCCTCACGCTCGTCCTCCTTAACGAGGAGATCGACGTCGCGCATGGTGCGCGCTCCCGGGTCGTCATAGACGAGGTGAACGAGCGCCGCGCCCTTGAGGAGCACGGGCGCGATACCACGGACGTAGAGCCGCTCGAGCACGGCGTCGAGTCGGGCGAATGCGAGTTCGTTCAATCGCCGAACTCGCTGGTACGACCGAGACAGCGCAGAGCGAACATCGGGCGGAAGGATCTCGCCGGCCGCGCACTCCTTGAGCGTCGCCCACGCTCCCGCGACTAGGCGGTGCTCCGAGAGAAGCTGCACCCAACTCGACCACGCCGCCGCGTCGGCGCTCGCTCCGGCGTCGGCCCAACGCGTTTCGTCTGGAGAGCGGCGCTCGACGATTGCCGCGAGGACGAGTCGGAGGAGATCCTCCGCGGACTCACGCGTCGCGCGCGACATCGACGTCGTCCGTCACCGCGTCGACGTAACCGAGATCGTAAAGCGTCCCCGCGATCGACAGCACGTCTCCTGCCACGTCGCGCTGATGCTCGCGGCCGAGCTGGTCACTGATCGCCCGGAGCGATCGCTTCGCATCGAAGAGAAGGAACACGGCTCGTGCGCTTTGATTGAGGACGCGCACCTCGGACGATCCCTCCCTGAGGAGCAGCAGCTCGACGTCCAGATCGCGGACAGTCACGCCGGAATTCGGCCTCAGCACGGAGTCAAAATCGAGCTCGGACACACACAACTCCCCAGGTTCAAATCCGGTCGCCGCCGGTGTTCCGAACCGCGGAACCCAGCGCCGGACCTTCCGCAAGAATCGTGTCCAAAGCGCGTCGATGACGGGAACGAGCTCCGCGCGACCGAACACGACGTCGGTGCTCGTCCACTCGTCGTCGAACGAGTTGCCATCGCCGCGCGTAAGGCACTCCGGTCCCGAGTCCGTTTCCCGCAGCGCCTTTACTCGATGGACGACCACCGCGCGGCCGTTCCACAGCGTGACGATTTCGCCGACGATCGGGGGCGCGACGGAGCCGCGAACGAGGACCACTCCGCCAGCGGGGATCGTTGGCTCCATGCTTCGACCGCGGGTGCGGACCCGCGCGCGACCGCCGTAACTGCGGAAGCGAGAGAGGTTCGCGGGAAGATGGACCGGAGACTTCCTGACTACGCGCGCGGCTGACATCGCTAGTCTCGCAGAGGCGACGGTACCGGATCAGTCCTCCGGTCCACTCGGGGCGCGAAGTCGAACGCCCCGGGCGCGGGATGGAACCCGCGCGTCGCGCAGCGACGGCGGGAACAACTGCCGATGGAAACCGATCGCCTCCCGGAGGAATTCCTTTCCGGGAAGCGATCGCATACTGCCTCTAGGGATCTAATCTCTAGAGTTGCCCCGAGCTCAGAAGCTGAAGCAGCCGAACTCGACGCCTTCGAGAATCTCGCGCGCGTCGACGGTGTCGACGGACGGAGCTTCCCAATCGAAACGAGGTTCGATGCGTTCCACTCTTGCCTCCATGGAAAACGGACGAGTAAAAGGATCCCCTTACGACAGGTGCAATTGTCCGAGATGCCGGCTCCACTTGTCAACGAAGCGAGGCTCGAGACCACGTGTCGGGTCGTTCGGTTCGCCTCGTGTTCGGTAACAGGAGATCGACGCTTGTCCACAGTTCGTTCCGCTGCGATTCCGGTCTTCGACGAGATCGTCCGGGTCGAGCTCGATGCGCCGGGCCTGGCGGCGACGTTGAGGCGAATCTACCCGAGAGCGACGGACGGGCGCGAGACCGACGTCCCGGTCATCGTGGCGCGCGTCGACCGGGGAAACGCGGCATCGACCGAACGGCCGAACGGCCAAGGCTCCGGTAATCGATCGGGCGAATTCCGTGCCGAATTTCGGTTCGACCCCCCGGCGCCTCTGCGTGAGCTCTTCCCGCCGGAACTCGACGCTCGATTCGAGTGGGCCGACGGCCTCTGCGTGGACCGTAGCGCGGGAGTTCGCTTTCAGGAAACCGAATGTGCGGTGATCGCCGAGGGACGCCCAGAGACCGCAACAGAAGTTCTCCTCTTTCACTACGCGCTCGCGCGACTTCGACGCCGCCGGCCGGAGACCGTCGTACTTCACGGGGCGGCGGTCGTCCACCCGCACGGTGGTGCGGTCATCCTCGTCGCGCCCTCGGGCGCGGGCAAATCGACGCTCACGACGGCGCTCTGCCGACACGGTTGGGGCTTCTTTTCCGACGAGATCGTCGCGCTTCACGACGGCGTAGTTTTCGCCTATCCGCGGGCGATCGGTCTCCGCGACGGTGCGGAGTCACTTCGCTCGTTCGAGCACGTTAGCGCCCGCGGTGAAACAAAGCACCTCGTCGATCCGCTCGACCTCGGCGCGACCGAAGCAGGAGCGTTCGCGCCACTTGCCGCCACTTTTCTGCTCGAATCGTTCGGGGAATCCGTCGAGCTGCAGCCGACCTCGCCGACTCTCCTCGCGTCGCGCATACTTCCTCACTGCTACACCGGGAGATCCGATCCCGCCGCACACCTCGTTCGGCTCGCTTCCACGATTCGCTCGAGTCGCGGAGCGATTCTCCGGCCCGGATCACCCGATGACACCGCGTCTCGCGTGAATGAGTGGATCGAGACAGTCGGGACATGATCGTGATCGGTTTCCGCCCCAAACATCGCTCTTACCTCGTGTGCTCGCGCGGCAACGGCGACTGCGGTTCGCAAGAACGTCTTATTGACCCTGTAGGCTCTATTCGCTTAGCGTGAGTGCCGAGGGCGAACAGACCACGGGTCGATTCGCTCGAGAAACAAGCCAAGGGTAGTCGCTCCGACCGCGGAGCGTTGGTTTGAAAGGGCATACGGTGGCAGTGTTTCGAGGGCAGCATTCTCGATCCCATCGCCTGGCGATGCATGGAGGGAGATCCGTGCCGACACGGACCGGTCCTCTGTGCGCTCGGCGTGCGGTCGAAGGTCGGCTGCTCCCCGCACCGCCGCGTGGCCGCGATTGGGTCGCCCCGAGGGGTTGAGGGCCCGGGGCGCACTTTCGGCGGAAGCCTCGCCGCCGAGAGTCGGAGAGGTAGAAAAGCGACCGTACGAGGACGCGCGTCGCAAGGGAGATACCGAGAAGGGGGTACTGCGGAACCTAAACCGAATGTTCGAAGTTGTGGGAGTCGCTGCTGGTTGCGACTCCGAATCCGGTTTCTTGGGAGCCTTTCGATATGAGAATCAAACTCTTTGCCATCGCTGCGGTGCTCGCGTTCTCCGCGGCGGAGCTTCGGGCTCAAGGCTTCGTGCTGCTGACGGGCGACGACGCCGACGATTTCGGGCACTGCTCCGGAGTGGGCGGCTGCGGAGGCCTCTTCCCTAACGCCATCGCGGATGCCGTAGGGAACAGCGGCAACGGCGGCGCGCCGACGGACATCATCGCCGTCGGAGTCAACAGCAGTTCCGCGCTGAACAACCTCAATGCCTGGTCGAACGGTGGCGCGGGGAGTGCGGCTTCGATCCTGGGTGCCGCGGTCACGATCACCCACGCCCGGACGGTAGCGGAGATCGCAGCGATCAACTTCGCGAACTACAAGCTGCTCTACGTTCCGTCGAACTCGATCAATACGGGCGGCGGTATCAACAATACGCAGCTCGCGGCGCTCAACGGGCGTGCAGCGGACATCGCGAACTTTGTGAACAACCTGAATGGCAGTTTGATCGCGCTCACTGAAGCCGGATCCGTCGGTGCTTGGGGTTGGCTTCCGCTCCCGCTCACGACGGCGAACGCCTCGTTCACCGGCGCTGCGGTTACCGCGGACATGGCCGCGATCTCGCCGGGAACGACGAGCGCGAACTTGAGCCACTGCTGTTTCCACAACGTATTCACCGGCCCCCTCCTCGTTGACGGCACTTACGCTGGACTCCGCGTCCTCGCCACCGCGACGAACGCGCCCGGCAACCTGAACGGTCGCCCCGTCTACCTCGGAAGTCGCCAGACCATCATCCGGACGGAAGACTGTTCCGACGGCCGAGACAACGACAACGATGGTCTCATCGACAACGACGACCCGGACTGTCAGGTCTGCGGTGACGGTGACATCGACCCAGGCGAAGACTGCGACGACGGGAACAACGTCGACGGCGACGGTTGCGACCGCGATTGCAACAGCGAGGCGCCGTCCGACTCGGATCCGCCGACCTGCGCGATCACGGGTTTCTCGGCCGGACCGCCGACCCAGGTCCAGGCCACCGTCCAGGACACCGGAAGCGGAATCGACACCATCCAGGTACTCGTTCTCGAGAACGCGGTCGCCTCGTGGACCCAGAGTCCCGCGCAGACGACGCCGATCGTCATCACAGCGACGAAGATCGATCAGTCGAAGCGGGCTCGCATCCTCTTCCGCGTGACCGACGTCGCGGGCAACTTCGTAGACTGTGATCCGTACATCGTCAACCTCGACGTCCCGGCGGGCGAAACCTATGAGGAAGTCCTCGACGACGTCCCCGACTTCGAGGGTTGGATCACGATCTACAACAAGGTCCCCGGTTTCCAAAGCCTCGAGTTCGACGTGAACGGGGATGTCTACAACATCGACGGACTCGCCTCCTACGAGACGCACTCGTTCCAGGTTTTCGACTCCCTGTATCCGGGGAACGAGAACGTGATCAAAATCCGCAGCGCGGACGGTCTCGGCGGAGTCGGCACGGTGTTCATCGCCGAGACGCCGGGAGCCTTACCGAGTGACTCGCTCGGGCTCTTCGAGCGCGGCGACACGAACGTCGACGGGACGATGGATCTCTCGGATCCGGTCTCGACGCTGAACTATCTCTTCAGCGGCACGGCGACCCTCCTCTGCGAGGACGCGGCGGACGCGAACGACGATGGCTTCGTCGATCTCTCCGACGCGATCCACTCGCTCAACTTCCTCTACACCGGTGTGACGGACACGCTGCCGCAGCCCTACGGTGCATGCGGCGTCGACGGAACGTCGGACACGCTCACCTGCAGCTCGTATCCCGAGTGCCTGTGAGCTAGAACCTCGGGCTAAGCGCCTGAGTTCTCCCAAAAGGCCGGAGCTTCCTCTCACCGAGGAGGCTCCGGCCTTTCTCGTGACGGTTAGACCGCGCCCACTCCTCTCTCACCACTCCTCTCTCTCTTCCCTTCGTGCCCTTCGTGGTGAAACCTTCTTCCGTCTACCGCCGCGAACCCCGGTAGTACCAATACAGCAAGTGAACCATCCCGTACGACAGAATGTGCCAAAGCGCGTGCCCCTGAAACGCCGCCTCCGGATCGCACCACGGCCCGCCGGTCTTCGAGAGCTCCCGTGAAATCATCGCGAAGATGAAGAGCGCGAGCCCGAGCCAGAAGGCGACGACGCCCCACACCGTCGAGCCCGTCGTATCCGTTCGCGCCGCGGCGGACGAGCTCGAGAAGAGCTTGGCCACCGGAGTTCTGAGCATGAAGTAGAGCTCGATCGCACCGCCGGTTCCGGCCCCGATCGGGACGAGGATCTCGCTGTTCACGCCGAGCGAGTGGAGGGTCGCGAAGAGCGCGGTGAACGTAGGATAGGCAAAGCCGAAGACCCACGGCGACGCAGCATTGTTGATCAGTCTCGCGACGCCGTAACACATGACGAAGGACGAGAGGAGGTACATCGACAGGCCGTCGATGTTTCCGCCCCACGCCGTCATGGACGCGTGGTAGAACATGCTCCCCGGTCCCATGAAGGTGAGGATGAGACAGAGGACCAGCGGATAGACGGTGTCGCTCTTCATCCGCCCGGGGCCGTTCAGGCGACCGCACCTCCGATCGAGGCCGATCGCGAGCGCCATGCCGGCCGCGAGGATGAGCGACGACAGATTCGACCAGGTATTCGACGGCTGGAGGACACCCGGTTCGCCGATATCGTTCGGATCGAACCTCTCGCAGTAACAATCGTCGAGATCGACGCAGTCGTTCGCCTCTCCCGGCCACCCGAAGATGACGAAGCCCATGAACACGGTCATGGCGACGCCCCCGAAGATGAGGCTGATCCACAGCTCCCGAAAGTTCCCCATCGTTATGCCTCCTGAGTTCGTGCGAAGCCGGACAGCTTGGCGTCAGCGCGTTCGCGTCCGCTCACTTTCGTTCACTCGGTCTGTTCACCTGGCCCCGGATCGACCCGAATCGTCACCCCGCAACGACCGCGATGATCCCCTTCACGACGGCGATGATCGCGCCGATGAGAAGAATGATTGCCCAGATGAGGGCGAGGATTCCGACGATGATCGCTCCGAGCGCGTCCGTGATGCTCACGAGAAAGATCGGCACGAATCCGTGCAGAAAGCTGAGGAGAATCACGCCGAGAAACCCGGTCAGAATCAGGAGCACGAGCGTCGGGATGCGGAGATTCCTCTGGTGTGCGAGCACGAGAAAGATCACGAAGGCGATTCGGAGGATCATGCTCGCCGTGAGGGTCGCGGTCGCTCCTCCGCGATCGAAGAAGCCGTAGATGCAGAAGTACGCGATCGTTCCGAACGGCGCGGAGAGGAAGAGCCCGACCATGAGTAGGAGGAGCGCCAGCACGGCGAAGATGAGGACGATCGATCCGATCAGGATCCCGAGCGACACGAGCAGCGTGACGATGCCCTGAACCAGCGGGATCACGGCCCGCGAGCGAGCGTCGGCGCGAAGCGTGAGCTTCGACGTGATCTGAGACACCGCCTGGACGATGAGCAGATAGAGAAGCAGCCCATCGATGAGCGCAAGGGACGGAATTCCGAACCCCGGTGGCTCCTCGCCCTCGGCAAGCTTGTTGGCGTCGGCCTTCACTTCCTCCGGATCGTCGACGTCGTGCTCGCGGAGCTGCTCGTCGATCAGCCCTCCGATCCCCGCGCCCTCAACGAGACCGCCGCCGAGCCAGATCGGCGCACCGAGGTCGACGAAGAGGACGAACACCGCGAGAATGATCGCCACGATGAAAAACGGCGTTCTCTGTCCAGCGAACATCGACGCGTCCTCTAGTCCTCGATCCCCATGGACAGTACGCACTCCTTCGGGGAGCCGACCCCACGGAGGCACTCGAGCTCGAGGAAGCCACCCCGCTCGAGCGCCTGGAGCTCGAGCGGGGCGTCTCCGCCGCGAATCGTGTCGGTAAACGGCATCGCCCGGTCCCCTCGCCGCGGCCGGTAGTCGATCTTGAGCTCAGCGCCGTTCGGCACGGTCAGTTTCGCGATGCGCGTCTTCTCATCGCTAATGGCGATCGAAACACTCACCGAGCTTCCCTCGCGGACCGTGATCTTGCCGGCACGGAGTGCGCTCGCGGGACGGACGGTGAGCTCCTCTGCGGTGATCGCCGGCGAGAGAGCGCCGGCGAACCCACGGAGGGTCTCCTTCCACTCGTCGATGGAGCTCGAGTCCAGCTCGACGTCACCGGAATCTCCGCCGAAAACGCCGAACGCGAATACGATCGCGAGCACAATCAGGATGACGATGACGAGTTTCACTACTGTCCGATTCTCCGGATCGCGCCGGGATCGATCCGCATCTCGAGTTTTTCGCGAAGCTGGGGGTTCGCCTTGATGACTTCGCTCCAGATAACGGGACGAACCGACACCTTCTGCGTCGACACGGTGAGATTGACTTTCGCGCCGGGAAGAACGCGGGACCTCGCGCGCGGGATCTGATTGAGGACCGTATTCTCCGCGAGCGACTTGTTGTGCTTCTTCGAAACTGTACCGACGGCGAGACCGACGCGCTGAAGCTGAACGACCGCATCGGCGAGTGATTTCCTACCCAGGTTGGGCATCTGATTGAACACGGTCGCCACGAACGGGCGCGACTTCGCCGTCGTTCCCGCCGCGTTCCCTACCGTAAGCACGATGTTGAACTTGCCGGCCTTCTTATAGGTGTGCGACACCGAAGCCCCGCTCTTTGGTCCGCTGCCGTCGCCGAAATCCCACACCCACGAAGTGGGATCACCCTTCGACGTATCGTTGACCGTAATTCCCCAGTTCCCGGGATTGAGATGGCCGCCCCGCGGCACCGCCGTGAAGGTCGCGGCCAGCGTCTCGGCCGGCGGAGGTTCGACCGCGGGAGCGGTCACCACGATCTCCTTCGTCGCGTCGTTCGTGTCGTCACCGCGGACGATCTCGAGCGTCACCGCGTAGGTGCCGGCTTCCGTGAACTCGAACTCCGCGGTTTCTCCCTCGGCGGTGTTCAGTCCGGCGAAGTTCCAGTGCCACTCCTCCGGCCCGCCGACCGAGTTGTCGGTGAACTTCACCGTGTGTGGCGCGACGCGCTCGCCCTCCGCGGGCTCCATCGTGAAGTCCGCCTCGAGCGGATCGCCGGAGCAGGTCGCGATTCCGATGATGAGACCGATGACACCGAGGAGGAGGATCACCCCGAGCAGGATCCACGGCCAGATCTTCGGCTTCGGCTTCGGATCATCGTCTTCGATGACCGGAACGACCGGAGCTTCGATCGCAAACCGGCACGGCGCACTCTGCCCGGAGTCGTTGTCCGGATCGACCGTCGATGCGACGACGAGGCGGTACGTGTAATCGCCCGCCGGGGCCTCGGCCGGCGCCGCGAGGAGCACGGTGAACTGCTCGTTTCCATCGACGTCGAACGTGCGAACGTCCTCGCCTTCGCTCGTCCCTTGAATGCTGAGCCAGCCCGGCTCAGCCGGAGCGTCGATGTCGAGCGACGCCCGCGCGCGGATCTCTCGCCCCGAGACGTTCGTCACCGAAAAGGTGCGCTCGCCGCGCCGCTCGTCCCCGGAGAGAGTGACGACCTCGTCGGCCGCCGGGCGGATATCAAAAACGGACATGTTCACTACCTCCGTTGCGTGGACGGGTCACTCGCGGCGGGAGCTCGCCGGTGACTCACGTCCCTTGGGTGAATTCGTACGTGACGTAGGCCGGCTTCTCGCGGGCGATGACGCGCTCGATGAGAGGAAGAAACGCTCTCGCCTCCACGGGAACATCGACCTCGAAGTGAAACGACTTCTTCCCACTCCGCACCTCGAAGCCGGGGACGCCCGTGAGCGTCGCGAGGAATTCCGCGAGCCCGCGCTTCGTCCCGCGCCATTTACTCAAGCTTGCGCTCCTCGCGATCAATTCTCGAAGATGGCCGAGCCCCGGAGCCGCCACCGCGCCGAGAGACGGTTCCGATCCGACCGGCGAGAGGACGCGCTGGAGATCGAGCCAATGGGTGAGATAGAGGAGAAAGGCCGGCGGCGCCCGCCGAGCGTCGAAGTACTCGTCGAAGTTCTCGAGCGCACGTTCGGGATTCGCGTGAAGCGCCTCCATCGCCGCGAGGACGCCGCTCAAGACATTGCCGTCGCGAACGGAACGCTGAAAGATGCCCGGGAGCAAGCGCCGGATGTCATCAGTCTTCACGCGCGGTCTCCTCGTCGTCGCTCACGACATCGATGCGATGCTCTCCCGAGCAGAAGAGCCACGTCGGAGGTACGGCCACGCGCTGGCTGAACGAGCGCCCGGAGCAGTTCTCGTACGGAGGCTCGTCCGTCGGTTCATCCGTGCGCTCAGCGCTCTCGCCCGCTCGAGAAAGCTCGATGACACGGCGGCGGATCCCCTCCTCGCCGCCCCCGAGGGCGACGCGTCCGGTCGGATCGACCGCGAGCGCCCGCACGGGAAAGAACCGACCGGAATCGCGGAGCGGAAGTCCGCACGAGACGTGCGGGGTCGTCCATGCGGCGCCGTCGACTCCGAGGTCGAGCTCGGCGATCCCGCCGCGAAACGTTCCGGCGAGGACGCGCTTTCCGTCGTCCACGATCGCGAGCTCGTAACAACTTCCGGCGTTCCAGTCGCGACCGACGAGCTCGAACTTCTCGTCAGAGGCCGCGATGCTCCGGATCTCACGGCGAAAGCAACCTTCGCCTTTGTCCGCGCCAGATTTCGCGAACGCCGCGGCCCAGAGAAACGCGCGCCCGCCCACCGGCTGGACGAGGAGCGAGTGAATGTTTTTTCCCCGAAGTCCGAAGTACTCGAAACTTTCGCCCCCGTTCTCGGAGAGATGAACTCCGCCGAGATTCTCTGCCGCGACGGCGATCCAATCCGTTCCCTTCGCGTCGCGCCAAACGCGGACCGCCCACATCCCGAGATCCGGATCGGACGGGAGTGCGATCACCGGCCGCGGCGTCACCGGTCCGCGCCGCCAGTCGTCCTCGAAGACGATCTCCTGCAGTCCCTTACTGGTTGCAAGGAGGAGGCGCGGGAGGCTTCCTCGCGATGTCCACGCGAGATCGTTCACTCGGTGCCCGAGCTGCGACACCCGGTCCCAGCTTTCGCCGCAGTTCTCCGACACGTAGACGGCCGAGCGTTCACCTTTCCGCTCCGTGGCGACCGCGACGATCCCCGCTTCCTCGGGGTGGACCGCGACGTGTGCGACTTCTTCGTCGGCGAATCGTCCCGCCGGTTCCCAGCCCTCGCCGTCGTTCATGGAGCGAAAGAGGATCGGTCCGCTTCCGGCGAACCACGTCCGCGACTGAAACTCGTCCGCGACGATGCAGCTCACGTCTTCGCTCGGCGCTTCGTCGACGTGGAGGGAGATCTCCTCGACCCGCAAGACTCGAGCGTCGCTCAGAACGAGGTCGTAGATGCGCGAGACGTGGAGCGGCGTACCGAACCGCCAGCCCTGGTAGCCCTCGCTCGGGAACGGATTGATCGCGGCGTGAAGCCGTTCGAGAACACGCTCCTCGACCGCGCGGCGATCCGCCTCGCGGTGCGCGACGACGCGCGCCCGAACGCTCACTTTCTTGTAACGAGCCCAGTCGACGGAACAGACGGTTCCGAGCGGGCTCCGGCGGTCGAGATCACGCGCAACCGCCTGCAGGGTGCTCTCCTTCTTCACGCCTTCGACATCTTCGACGCTCACTCTTCGCGCGGCGTCGTCATCGCCGATTGTCGGCACGATGAGCACTTTCACCGCGCCGAGCCGCCCGTGTCGCCAGACATCGGATTCCGCGTAGGCCTTCGCCCGTGCGACTTCACCCGAGAGGCGCTTCGCAAGGAGTTCGTAGTCGTCCGCGGTGACGGCGCGCTCGAGGCTCCGCAGTTCCTGTGGTCCGCGGACGAGCGCGTTCTCGAGGCTTTCGGGAGCCCGACCGCCGGTGCCCCGATCGACGTTCGTCACCTTCACGCCGGGGATCTGATCCTTGAGCGCGGTCAGAGTCCCTTCGGCGACGTTGCCGTCGACGCCGCCGCCGCAGCGATACCACACGCGAATCTCGCGACCGGATTTCGGGACCTCCGCGAGCGCGACCGGACGCGCCGCCTCGCCCCCGTCGTGGCCGTCGACGCGATCGACGGCGGGTGCGAACACGATCCGTCCGTCGACGCGATGCGCCACAAAGACGTGCCGCTCGTCTCCGAGCTCTGCGAAGTGACCCTCCTCGCGTTCCCGCCAGATACGAAACAGCTTCTCGCCGTAGCGGATCGCGGGGACGCGTTCGTCGTCCGCCTCTTGCGGATCCATCTCGACCGCGACGGTCAGGTCGAAATCCGATCCCGTCGGAGCGACAATCGGCGGACGCGTGACCTCGAAGGTGAGTCCGGGCTCTCCCGTCGCAATCCCGAGAAGCTCTCCACGAACGAGCTCGCAGTGGTGCGCGACGACTTCGACGGAGGCCGCCCCCGGCTCGATCGCGGCTTCGTCCGCGGTCGTAAAGATCGGCGCGGGACGATCCCCGCTCGCGCGCGCGACCGTCACTCGTGTTCCGAGCGGAATCTCGATCCGCCGGTCCGTTTTGCCGCCGGACCGCGAGAATACGAGCCGCGCCGTCGCGGCCGTCGGCGCCTGAAGCTGGACGCCGATGAGCCGGAGGAACTCGACGTAGGCCTTCTCGGGAATCCGATTCAGCCGATAGATCATCACATCCGTCAAGTACGCGAAAGCCTCGAGCAGAATTCGACCCGGGTCACCGGCGGACTGATCGTTCCAACTGGGACAGGCGCGCTTCATCTCACGGAGCGCGTCGGCGACGAGGTCGTCGTAGGTGCGGTCGTCAAGGTTCGGCGACGGAAGCGACATCAGGATTCTCCGCCGAGATGGAGCGGAAGGAGGATGCGATCGCGCTCACGCGACGGACGCACGCGATACTCGAGTTCGACATCGAGGCGTTCCGGAATCTCCGGGTGCGGCGCGGCGTCGACGCGGAGGACCTCCGCCCGCGGCTCCCAGCGCTCGACCGCGCTTCGGACATAGTGGATCGCGAGGCCGGCGGTCGTCGCATCGTTCGGCGAAAACACGAGACGTCGGAGATCACACCCGTACTCGGGCCGCATCACGCGCTCTCCAGGATTCGTGGTGAGGAGAATGAGGAGCGCCTGACGCACCGACGCCGCTTCGCTCACCATCGCAATTCCGCCGGTCGGTGAGAGGACGGCGCCGACGACCGGACGCTCGCGCTCGGTGCCGTCCACGACCGAAGTCGCACCGTCCGACACGATCATCGGATGCTCGAATCGCCAAGCTCGGTAGCGGGCCTCCGGCATTCAGCGTTCTCCCACGTAGCTTTGTCCCGGACTGAGGACGTTGTATTTCACCGTTCCGGGAGGGGTTCCGTTCGTTAACCCGGACGTCCCGACGAGACAAACGCGCTTTCCCTCGATGCGAATGAATCTCGAGTACGAGACCGATTCCGTCACCGTGACCGTGTTCGTGCACGGCTTGATGCCGACGCCGACGTTCGGGCACCCGCTGATCCCGACCCCGAGCGAATACGGCTCGACGAGCACTCGATCACCGTCGATCTTGACGAGCTCTTGATGCGCCTGGATCTCGACGCCGCCTCCGTGCGCGCAGCTGAGCCGTGCCTTCTCGGTCAGGAATTCCACTCGTCGGCCTCCTCTCAGTTTGCGTCGCCGTCCGCGTCGTCACGGCCGGTACGCTCGGTGTCGCCCGAATCGGACTCTTCGCTGGGTTCCGGCTCAGGCTTCGGCTCGGAGGGAGCGTGCTCGAAGTCGATGTGGTCGGCGCGCAGCCGGATGCCTTTCCCCGGGGCGGCGATGTCGATGTCGCCCTCCGCTCGGAGCGAAACCAGATCGGGCGCGAGAGCGAACGAATGTCCCGTGCTCGTCTCGATCTCCACGCTCTCCGCCCGATCGTCGAGGCTCACTCGGTGCCCAGCCGGGGTCTCGAGCTCGATCGACTCGTTCGCGTCGTCGAATGCGAGACGGTGTCCGCCCGGAGTCCGAATCCGGATCTCCTCGACTTCGTCGTCGAGCTGGATCTCGTGTCCCCCCGGAGTTCTCAAAGTGAAACGCCGCACGCTCCCGTTCACGACGCCGCCGCCGTCGATCGTACCGCGATGCCCGTAGATGCCGCCGAGCACGATCGCGAACGCGGGATCGTGATCGGCGAACATGACGACGACGTTGTCGTCCACATCGGGAAGAACGACGAGGCCCTTCTCATCCCCGGCTCCGGGCGCCATGACTTCGAGCCACGACGTCTCGAGGTCGCCGTGGCTCGGAAGACGCACTTTGACGCGGCCGAGCTCCTCGGGGTCGTCGACCGACGTAACGACGGCGATCGTCGCGCAGGCGGCTCCACTCGACGCGGTCGGGCTCACACGAGGCGGAGGAGACGGGAGGTCGGTCGAGATCTCCGTCACGAATCCGCGGGTACCGTCGATGGCGTGCCGCACATCGCCGAGGACGAATCGCCCGCTCGAGCGCCGGCCGAGGCCGGAAACCTCCACGACGTCGCCGGCGCGAAGGGTCACGTCTCCATCCGTGACACCGGAAAAGCGCGATTCGTGGGCGGCGCGGCGGTCGAGCTCCGCCTGCGCTCGAGCGACGGCTTGCGCCGCGTCCGCGACGGGGACGTCCACGATCGTTCGCTCGCCCGTTCCGCCGACATCGCCGGGGGCGAGCGCGACGTCGATCGACGTCCCGACACGAGGAGCGTCCACCGTCTCACGGAGGAACGTCGCGGTCATGGGATCCCACCCGAGGGTCGAGACTCGCCGGCAGGTCGTTTCGGCATTCACCTCGACCTTCGCCTCGAAGAGATTCTCCCCGAGCTCGAGCGTGTGCTCGTCCGCGTGGCCATCGAGGGTCAAGATCCGCAAGCGATCGCCATCGAGCACGAAGTAGGCGCCGCAGAGTCTCGCGCGCTCGTCGAGCAAGTCGAAGTCGCTCTGACGATGCTGAAAGACGTGACGCCAGAGGGGACTCTCGACCTCGCACTCGACATCGATCCCGTCCTCGCGGACGAGCTCGGCCGCGAGATCGGCGAGGGTGACTTCGGTGTGGACTCGCTGCGGCTGTCGCTTCCGAAGGCGATGCAGGCGGTCGTAAGCTCGAACTCGAAGTTCAGATTCGCGCGCCGGACCGCAGGCGACTTCGACCGCAGTAATGTCTCCCTCAAAGAGGAGGCCGCCGCTGTCAGGAAGAGCGACCCGCAGCGCCCGGCCGACGGGAAACGCGTCGGCCGCTTCTCCCAAGTCACTCGGCTCGTAGACGGAGAGCTCACACATCGCCGGAAGGGAGAGTCGCTGGCGAGCGACCGTGTGGCCGATTTTCTCGGCGATGCCGCCGGCGAGCTCGCTTCCGTCCACTTCAATGCTGAGCCGCGGAAGGACATCGATACTCATCGCTGCGACTCCAAGACATCCTGGGACGGTACTCTCAGTAGGTGCCCGACGGGAACGCGCAAAGGATCGATGAGGTCGTTGAATGCAGCGATGACCCGCCAAAACGAGGCCGTTCCGTAGTAGCGAAATGAGATCTCATCCACTCGCTCCGAAGCGAGGAGGGGGTCAGAACTCGCGTCGTTCCCGTCTCCCGTAATCTCGTGCTCGAAAAGCTTGTCGGGCGGGACTTCTGCGTCGGGATCGAGCAACTCCGGAAGCGGACGGGAAGTCTCCGGCGTGTGGAGTCGGTCGCTGGGCTCACTCACTCGCCACAGCTTGAGACGAAGCCACGACCGTTCGGGCGCGCCCTCTGAACTGAACCGCTCGAGCTTCTCGCTCACGGAGACAATCACACCGGGAATGTTCCAGCTCTTCCCCCAGATGAACCGAACGAGCGGGGGACGCTGCGCTCCGCGGTCGAGGGTGGAGTTCTCCGACAGCTCCCAGAGCGGAGAGGTGAGATCGCGCACATCGGTAGCCGTGATCGAGGAGCCGGCGATCTTCACGTCGAAGAGTAGATCGAGCGCGACTTCGGTCGTTCCGCCGCCCGTACTGAGAAGAGGATCGTCCTTGAGTCCCGACGATGTCACCGGACCGGTGGAGGATCGCCGCGGCCGAACGCCCGAATGTCGCCGAACGGTGAGCGTTTCGGGATTGAGCAGACAACCGATGCGTTCACCGGTTGACTCGATGAGGAAGGCTACTCGCTCCATGGAATCCCTCGCTGCTCGAGGTCGATGCGACGGGCTCGCGCTGCGTCTCGCGATGCTGTTTCAGCAGCGCCGGCGTGCTCGGTCTCCACTGCGTGCGGATCGGCGAGGAGACTCGGCCAGCGGTCGAGCTGCGGATTCGGGTGCACGGTGGGATTGGCGAACGTCGACGGGACGTCGACCGACGCGAGGAATCGCCCGAGATCGAATCGGACGGCGTTCCGATCTTTTCGCCGAACGCCTTCCCGCGAGAAGCCGGTCCGCGAATCGATCGACGCATCCTCACGTTCGCGTGCTCGACGCTCGGCCGTCTCATCGCCAGTCGAAGGGCGCGAGAGCGAGCCCTCGGCTGCGACCGGTCTCGAGCTTGGGTCGATCGGGGGTCGAGAGCGCTCGTCTCGGCGGGACGATATCGCTGAGCGCCGCGGCGGAGGCGTCGATGGGACTCGGGCGCGCGTTGGACGCGCGCCGTCGACGCGGTCCTCCTTCACCGGGGCCGGATCAGATCGCGGGTCCGATCGACGAGCCGCTGATCGGGCTCTCCCGGCGACCGGAGACGGCGCGCTCGGCGCCGCCGGAGATCGGGCGAACCGGAACTCCTCTACGGGTTGAGACAACGCCGCTTCGCTGCCCGAAGGGATAACGACATCGAGCGGCGTTTCGCCGCGAAGCTGCCGGCCCGGCCCGGCATGCGGTTCGCGGTCGGCGATGTGTCCCTCCGTGCGCCGCGCACGTTCTGGAGGTCGCCGAGACTCGGAAGCGCCGGCGCTGCTGGGTGTAGATCTCGCCTCGTGCGCTCGCGGTTTTCCCGACCGCTGACGCGGGCGGGGACCATCGCCCGCTTCCGCGCGAATCGCGCCCGCGGGCGGTTCCGTCCGGCTCCGCGGAGCTCGCGCGGCCTCCTCCGTCCGCGACGTCGCGATTCGTGCGCCAGCAGACTCCTGCGTCGACGGGGCGACGGCGCGCTTGGGATCGGGATTCGGTGCGCGGTGATCGCGCGGCGACGCGTCTCGCGGCCGATCGAGCTTCGACGAGCGCGGAGTCTCCGAGACGTCACTCGGA
Source organism: Planctomycetota bacterium (assembly GCA_965223845.1). Lineage (GTDB taxonomy): Bacteria > Planctomycetota > UBA8108 > UBA8108 > SXIK01 > CBDCXR01. The sequence goes on from CBDCXR010000004.1 coordinate 2,097,989, forward strand.
ACGGGCTTCCTCTCTCGGCCGCGCGTCTCGCTGCGTTCGAGCTGTCGAACGGAGCCGCGACTCGACTTAGAACGCTTCCGGCGCGAATCGCGTGGCGGCTTCGCGACGTCACTCGGGTGATCGACCGCCGATTCGGATGCGCGATGCGACTCGAACTCCGGGTCCGCCTCGGTCTCCTCGGCGGCCGTCGCCACCAGCTCCAGCCATTCGCTCGGCGGCTCATCGCCGACGAGTCGTTTCCACGCTTCGGGGACGGGAGACCTCTCGCCCGCTCGCTCGTCGCCCGGTGAGGACTCGCCTCGACCCGATCGAGATGGCGGCGGGCCGACGCGCGCCGCCACACGGCTCAAGAGCGCGGCGAACGACGCGAGCGCCGATTGGATCCATCGCCTGAGCGGTAGCGCTCTCACAATCGCTGGACTCCCTCGTGCGTGAGAGTGAGCGATTCGATCGCGACGGAATTGCCCTGCGCGTCGAGCACGGCGCCTCGCCATTCCTCAGGCCATGCTGCGTCGAGGTTCCAGCGCGCCACGGGGGTAGTGCCGTCCTCGTCGAGAAGGACGATCGAGCACGCCTTCCGCTCGATGATCCCCTTCGACGTCTTGTCGAACCACTCGGCGAGCTGCGTCGAACTCGTCACCCCGTAGCGAAGCGTCACGCCGAAGTACTCCACGCGACCGGGAAGCGAACGCACCTGCTGCCCGGCGCCCGCCTCGCGATAGAGGATCTTCTCGATTCGTGCGCCGAGGCCCTCGGCGCGCGCGAAGCTGGCTTCGGTCACGCCGGAGATCTCGAGCTTGAAGTTGAAATCTCGATAAGGGTCGGTTCTCGTGCCGGTTTCGGCCATGGTTTACCTCACTCTGCTTCGACTTCCGTGCCACCTTCGTACTGCCCGATCCGAAACACGACGAACTCGGCCGGACGGACCGGTGCGATGCCGATCTTGATCGTCACCTTGCCCGCGACGATCTCTTCGTGAGGATTCGTCTCCTCATCGCACTGAACGAAGAACGCTTCCTCCGGCGTCGATCCTTTGATCGCACCGTCGCGCCACAGCCGAAGAAGGAAGGCGGTCACGTCGCGTTCGATCGCGTTCCAGAGATCTTCGTCGTTCGGCTCGAAGACCACCCAGCGCGTTCCGAGAGCGATCGACTCCTCGACCATCGCGAAGAGCCGGCGGACACTCAGATACCGCCACTCACTGCTGGCCGGCGCGATCGTTCGTGCACCCCACACGCGGATCCCTTCCCGCGGGAAAAACCGGATGCAGTTGACGCCCGCGGGATTGAGCGTGTCCTGTTCCTGATCGGTGACGCGGTAGGTGACTCCGACAGCTCCCTCGACCGCGGTATTCGCGGGAGCTTTGTGAACGCCGCGTACGGCGTCGGTGCGCGCCCAGACACCGGCGATGTGGCCCGACGGAGGGACCTCGACCGTCTGCTTCGGATTGAGAGGGTTTCGGATGCGGATCCACGGGAAGTAGAACGCGCCGTAGCCGCCGTCCTGCTGCGCCGGGCGCAACCCGCCGCCGCCGCCGACCGGTGTCCGCTTGCCGCCGCCCTCTTTCTCATCCTTGTCCTTCGTGTCCTTCGGCGGTCCTTCCGTCCCGACGGTTTTTAGCCGATCGATCTCCTTCGGATCGGTGACGTTCGGAGCGTCGAGGATCGCCACGCGGTCCTTCAGCTTGCTGCAGTGATTGAGGACGGCGCTGTAGTCGGCGAAGCTCGTGGCGCCCGGCGCCGCGACGATGGCGACTTCATCGACCTGCTCGAGTGCGGCGACGCCCTCGCGCGGCTTCCCCACGATCGAACCGCCTTCGCCGACGTTGACGACGTAGCAGCGAGAGCCGCCGTTGGAGAAGAACCCGTGGACCGCACTCGCGAGATCGGTGAGGTTCGTTCGGTTGCCGACGTACTCCTTGAGAAACTGCGACCAGTTGTTGATCGCGATCGGCTGGTGAACGTGCCGCGTCGGATCGGGAGCGACCCCCACGAAGCCGGGCGTGCTGGTTCCGAGCGCCGTGATCGGTCGCGAGCCGGTCGACTCCTCGACGATGTAAACGCCTGGGGTGCCGTAGTCGGTCATGCTCAATCCTCCGTAGGTTCAAAGCGAACGACGAGGGGAGCCCCGGGGCTCATTCCCTGATCGGTTTCCACTGCGAGTTCCCGGTTGCGCGCCCGGATGACGAGGCGCTTTACGGGTGGGTGGTGGGGAACTCCCGCAAAGCGAAACTCTCCCCGGCGATCCGTGACGGTCGATAGACGAAGGGCGGGAAGGGACACCTGCGCACGCGAGAGCGGGATCTCGCTCGGGCCCTTCGCCCCGGCGCGTTTCTTGAGCGGAGCGACGACGCGTCCCCGGAGCTCGCCGATCGGCGTGGGGTGAAAGACCAGCGGGTGTTCGACGATGCGCACCTCGCGCGCGACGCGCTCTCGCCGGACGAGCGCGCGCAACAGGAACGCGGGTCGCGGCGCGAGGCCGAGCTCCGGCCAGAGCTCCCGCGGAATCTGCAGATCGAGCTCGGCCGGCGTCGGTTCGGACTCTGAAGACGGCCGGAGAGTGGGGGGAGATTCGAGCGCGCTGAACACGAGCTCGGAGAGCATCGCGTGTGCTCGGTGCGGCGACGCGTCCCACGCGGAGACGAGAAACCGAACGGCGAACTGCATGGGGGTGTCGGCTCGGCCACGCGGAAGCGGGGCGGGCTCGAACGCCAGCAGATACACTGAGATGGCGCTACTCTCCGTCGACGCTTCTCCGACGATCTCCGCATTCGGATGCACCCTCCGGATCCACTCGTGGAGCTGCTCGGTCACGAACTCGATCTCGGTGGTCGGCGCGACGTCCGGTGCGTTCGCTCGTCGACTCCTCCTCTGGGCCGTCACTCGAGGGCCTCCAGAACTTCGGCCACCGAGCTCGCGTTCTCGGCCTCGAGCTGCCGCTCCATCTCGTTTCGTGCGGAATCCGAGATCATCCAACCGAGCGGCAAGGGGACGTCGCTCGATCGGAGCCGAAATCGAATGAACTTGCCGTTCGCGGCGAGTACGGCGGTCTTGATCGCAGCCTCGGCGTAGTGTCCGCGCGCATCGCGCGTGCTCAGCATGGTGCTCAGGGGTGCCGTCGCCTCTTTGAGGAACTCTCCTTCGTCGACCTCACTGGCCGTCGGCACGCCCTCGTCGGGTTGTTCGGGATCGTTGCTGATCACGATCACGATCGGAACGATCCGGGCGGAGAGACCGCGCGCGTTCGCCCCTCTCTGCACTTCCTGTAGAACCTCGAGGAGAGTCGCAGCCCCCGAGTTCTCGAAGTAGCCGCCGTCGACGATGAAGAGCGAGTCCGGTGCGTCGATCCGGCCCGCCGGGCTGACGTACGGAAATCGCGTGCTCATGTCGACCGCCGTACTCAGAGGTACGGCACGGCGAAGGACGGTCTGCAGCTCGAACACGTCCTCGAAGCCGCTGCTGAGCGAGAGGTTGCTCATGACCATCCGCTTTCCCGTGGCGACGTTCGTTCCGTTGAGAAAGAGCGCCGGTACGGCGAGAGCCTCGTCGGACTGCCAGAGGTCGCCGAAGCGCCGCGCGAAACGGTCGTTCTTCTGCTCGCGTTCCCAAGCGGATTCCCACGCTTTCTCTAGCGAGCGCGCGCGATCGAAGTAGCCGACAGGAAAGGGGAGGAAGCGCTGGAACAAGTCCTGGAACAGCATCGCCGCGATCGTCGGGGAGAGGAAATCGCGCGCGAGGATCTCTCCCGCGGCCCGCCGCGCGTCGTTTGCGTCGTCGGCGACCAGCGCAGCGAACACCGCGCCGCCGAGGCTCCCCCCCGAGACTCCGCTGACCGCGAACGTGTGCCGGCCGAACCGCCGCGGTCGGGACCGACTCTTGTCCTCGAGCTCGCCGAGGACGATCGCCGTCCAGTACGCCGCCCGAACCCCGCCGCCCGCGGCGGCGACAAGGAACACGGGAATCTCTTTTCCGTTCGCCTCGCCGTCGCGCGCGGTCAGCCATCGCCCGGCAAACTCCTCGGTCGAATTCCCGCGGCGTGCCGCGGGTCGGGACCGGAGCTCGCGGACGTGGTGATTGTCGTTCCAGAAGCTGAAGAGGATGGCGGCGACGAGAATCACGCTGAGAAGTCGGGTACAGCGCCAAATCCGCGCGAGATAGACGAGAAAGCTCCCGATCGGGAGCCAGCTCGACATCGCGATGAAGAGGATGCTCGCACTTCCGATCCATGGCGCGACGCCAACCGACGCAAACGTGAAGAGAACGAACCAAAAGAGCGAGAGCCCAAAGGAGATCAGGAGGAGCACCTTCGTCGGCCGTCCTAGTTGAACGACCCCCTCCACGGGCTCGCGAATCGGCTCCCAGCCGAACACGTTCTTCAGAACGCGCGTGCGGAAGTAGACGACGAAAAAGAACCCGACCGCGAGGAGAACGCACACGACGCCCATGATATTCAGAACGACTCCGGCGCCGCGGGGATCGGAGCTCCAATACGCGGCGGCGGAGCGAAAAAGCCCGATACCGCACGCAAGGAGTACGAGGCAGCCGAGAATCCGCGGAACGTGCGCCTTGAATCGGGCGGTCCACTTGGGGCTGATCCCTTTATGCTCCTCCTCGTGGGGGAGGTAGAACATGAACCGCGCCCAGTACCACGCGTTGAACGCGAGAACGATCGCGGCGATGAGGAAGACGACCCACTGGAACGTCGCCCAGAGAAATCGCCCCTCCGTCTCGCCGAGTCCGCGGAGCGCCTCCTGGACTTGACCGACGAAAACGAGCGAGATCGTCACGAAGAGGACGACGATCCCGCTGAATCGGCACAGCTTCAGCACGCCGACCAGATCGGACAGCCAATCGAGGGCGGCGCGAATCCATCGCGTCACCGTCGCTACTAAAGACCGCATCGCTACCGGTCCTCCCACAGCTGAACACGACCGCGCGTCCAACCCGCGCGCGGATCGTCGAGATACTCTACGCCTCCGGAAACCACGTCGGTCACGACGCGCCCCATTGAACGTTGGCGTTCGATCGAGCACCGCGATCGCTCGTCGCAGCGCGAAGGACGGGTCGCGGGAACGGCAGCTCGAGTCCCGCTGAATCCACCGCCCTCGATCTGCCCCGCTCGCCGCAGCCTTCCGCTCGCCGCGTTCGAATTTCGATTCCATCCGAACGCGATGCGCTCAATCCATAAGAGGAATCATCCGGGAGTCCCGCCGCGTGTGTCAAGCGCGCGATCTGCGGCGGGGAAAAGTCGAGTCGGAGCCTTGCCCTGTTCGGTGTACCCGGTCAAGACGATCGCACACCGGGGAAACATGAAGCTCGCGTGTCGCTCACTCCGTCATTTCTCCGTAGATCTTCGCGATCTGATCCTTAAACATGCGTCCGCGGTAGCGATCGAGGTGCTCGGGAACTTCGATCGACGCCTGTAGACTCTCGAGCGTCGCGTTCTTCTCGATCCCCTTGCGCACCGCGCCCCGAAGAGTCGCGATGTACTCGCGCTGTAGTGCAATCAGGCTCTCGTCCGCACAGGCGCCGTGTCCAGGCGCGACGATCTTCACGTCGAGCTTCGCGAGGGCATCGAGGACGCGCAGCCACGACTCGGTGTCCCCATCGCCCATATAGTTGAAGGGGCCGTTCACGACCGCGTCGCCGGTGAAGAGGATCTTCTCCTTCGGCAGATACGCGAAACCGTCACCGCGAGTGTGTGCCGTACCGAAGTGGAGAAGCTCGACGCGTCGTTTCCCGTCGTCGACGACGAGGCGATCGGGGTAGGTGATGACCGGCGGCATCGGCCCTTCGTCTCCGAGCGCGCGAACGTCGTCGCGATTCGTCTCTCGCCAGCGCTTTGGCTCGTAGCGACGCATCTCCGTGACGACGTTCTCGTGGGCGATCGGCAGCGCGCCCCGAGTCCGCCACACCGCGTTACCGTACGCGTGGTCGCCGTGATGATGCGTGTCGAACACGAAACGCACCGGCTTTTCCGTCACCTTCGCGATCGAGTCGAGGCACTTCTTCGCGCCATCGGGAAAGTTCGCGTCGATCGCGAGGACGAAGTCGTCGAGGACGATAAAACCGTTGTTGCAGTGCCCGTGCGGTGCGTCGATGCGCCCGTGACGGAAATAGACCCCCGGCGCCAACTCGACGACCTGGTCGGCTTCGGTCTTGAAGATGTCCTGAACGACGGCCGCGCCGGCGCCGAGGCCGAGCGCGCAGATGGCGAGAAGAAACCAGCCGGTGCGGGGCATGGGGCGTCCTTTCGACGAGAGATCTCGGAACGAATTCGCCCCGGACAGACTGGGGCGATCCCCTGCGGGGCTCGAGGCGGATTGTACCCGGCCTCGTCCGCCGAGCGCGCCGCCGGGTCGGGAATTCCCCGCGCGGTTAAACGCCCGTTTACCTTCGCCCCTTAAACTCTCTCGTGTTCCGACGTCCGGAGGTCGCGCGGGATCGACCGTCCTCCGGCCCGTGGACAGCCTTCTCCGTCTTCCTGGCGGGGCGAAAAACGTCTCGGTCTGGATCGCGACTTCTTCCACTCGCCCGCCGAACTCTGTCGAACCCAATCTGTGCTTGCCGCCGTCGGGCCTGTGTCAAAGAAGCAAGTTTGGAGAACCCTATGACTCTCTCAAGGAACTGGTTTGGGGCAGCTGTCGTCGTCGCGCTGATCGCGACGACCGTCGCCATCGACGCCGGGCCGCGACGCCACCGCCACCGCCCAACCGGCGACCGAGACGGTGTCACGGAAGGTGATCGCGACGGCGAGAGGCGCCACCATCACCACCGGCGCCATCGCGCGCACCCGTGCACGGTCCTCGAGTTCGACGCCGACGGCGATGGCGCTCTCAGCGACGAAGAGCGGGCGGCCGCCGTGGCGGCGAGACGCGCTGAGCTTCTCGCCGAATTCGACGCCGACGAGGACGGCGAGCTGAGTGACGAGGAACGCGCCGCCGCACGCGCGGCGAAGATGGCAGAGCGCGAAGCCCGCATCGCTGCCCGCATCGCAGAGTTCGATGCGGATGGCGACGGTGAGCTCAACGACGAAGAGCGCGCCGCGGCCCACGCAGCGCGCATCGCCGAGTACGACACTGACGGCGACGGCGAGCTTAGCGACGAGGAACGCGCCGCCGCTGCCGCCGCCCGCTGCGCCGGCTCCGACGCCGACAACGAGGAGGAAGAGGGCGAAGCGATGGTTCTCGAGCTCGCGCTCAGCCTACAGTTCCTCCGCGGGGATTCGAACTTCGATGGCGCGGTGAACATCGCCGATGCGATCGACCTCCTCGGGTTCCTCTTCCTCGGCTCGGAGACTCCGCTCTGTCTCGACTCGGCGGACGCGAACGACGATGGATCGATCAACATCTCGGATCCATCGGCGACGCTCGCGACTCTGTTCTCCGGAGCAGGGCCGCTTCCGCCTCCGACAGGCACTCCGGGCATCGATCCCACCGACGATGCGCTCTCATGCGGGGGTGCTTCGGGTTTCTAACTGAGCCTCGAGCCGGCGACGGAGAACGATAGAGTCTCTCGACTGTAGACGTTCCGCCGTCGTGCTCTCACCGCGTACCAACGGCCCCTTCACCTCCCTGGTGAAGGGGCCCGTTTTCCATCGAGAGCTCCGCTCGTCGCGAAGCGTGATCCGAATCGAAGACGCGTACGCTCCCAGCGAGCGGTCGGTCGTTCAGCCTATTTCACCGTCCAGTCCTGAGTGAGCGCAACGCGCCCGGGGCGGTTCGTCCCGTCGCCTGCCGGCATGAGCACCTCGGCGTAGCAGTTGCCGTTCCAACCGAGCTCGCTCTCGCGGAAGCCGTTGTCGTTCATACCGGCCGTCGCGTGCACCTTTTCCGAGAGCTCGTTCAGACGCTCTACAAAGTCAACGACGTCGGCTGTCGTGACCGGCTTCGGTGTTTCTTTCGACTGGTTGCCGCCGAGCGTCGCTTCGAACGCCATCGTATTGGCGAGCGATTCGAGATGCGCCTCGAGGAGCCGGGGATGAGCGAACGTCTTCACCGCCATCAGCTTCCCGTCGATCGCGTACGCGAATCCGACCGGCGCCCCGCCATCGGCTCGGCTCAAGGTCGAGAAACGGTCCTGGATGTTCTTCGACAGTTCCTCGCGACTCTTGCCGCTCGATGCAACACCGTCGCCATCAATCGCCGCGAGGAGAGTTCCCGTCGACGGACGTTCTCCCGACGACTGGTTCGCGAGCTCGACGTTCTTCCAGACGATCGACTGATTCGCCTCGTACTGTCCGCTCTGGCGCACCATCTTGTTCGCGAGAATGTTCTGGGCCGAAAACCGGCCGCGGGTGTTGCTTCCCGAGCGGTTCGCGTTCCACCGTCCCTGCTCGACGCAGAAGGCCTTGACGGGAGCCGTCGATTTCGGAGCGACGACCAGATCCTCGCCGATCTGCCGATCTTGCTTGCCGCCTTTGATGATCGTCCCCGCGCAGATCAAGATCGGCACATCCCCGAGGTTCTCGACGACCACCGTGCCAACCGTCGCGCCGCCACCGGCGGACGCGACCTGGGATAGATTCCGATTCCCGTTCTGCCAGCCGGCCGAGCTGGACGATGTCCGGCTGGCTGGAGGGCGCGAGGGTCTCGGCGCGGGGGAAAGGCGCGGGGCCGGAGTGTTGTCCGCACCCGCCGGTGTGTCGACCTGTGCGCCGTTTCGAGAGAAGTCGTTGACGAGAGTCTGAACCGACGGGGCGCCGTTTTGGCCGCCGGCACCCGAGACCTCGCGCACCTGCGCGGTCCCTTTCGCCTGCGCGTCCTGAAGCGTGACGAACTCGCCGATGTCGATCGGAGACTCGTCGATCACCGGCCAAATCGTCAACCGGTCCATGGTCACCGGAGCAGCGAAGAATCGGTTCTCGTCGAGGCGCGCCTCCTCGCCCGCCGGAAGCGGAGCCGGAACCGGTGACTCCTCGCGCTCGCGGTTCGCACTGCAAGCGCTGAGTGCGAGCGCTCCGAGAACCGAGAGTCTTTTTCGCAATGAGCTACGAGCCATCATGAACCTCCAAAAACGCGGCTTCGCCCGTGGGAACGAGTGATTGAATCTTCGAGCTCAGCCCGAACTAGACTCGGGCCGACATGTTCGTACGAGCAAAAGCGGAATCTTGCAAACGGACCGGCGTCACGGTTTTGTAACAAGGCACGCGAAACGTCCCCGTTTCCGTACGCACGAGCCTCCTTCCGGTTCCCGAACCCTCCCCGAGGAGATCCGCAATGCGAGACCGTCGCCTCCCCGAGACCTCAAGACGCCGCAGGCGAAGGATTCAATCCGCTCTTCGTCGTATCGCGACTTCCGGGAAGACCGCGAGACTGGACAGCTCCGCACGAAATCGGATGGGGCCCACCAGCGGTCCTCGAGGTCAGCCTCCGCGTCGCGACTCCTCGATGATTTCGCCAGAACCGTCTACCGTTCGCGTCGCGACTCCGATGGCGATGCTTCGGTGTTCGACTGCAAGCCGATTCCTGCGCCGACTCCTCGCGCTCGTGCTTCTCGCGGCGTCTGTCGCCGGTTGTGCCTCTCCGCCGCGGGCGTATCGCGATCGGCCGAACGTCGTCTTCATCCTCGCGGACGACGTCGGCCAGGAGGTCATCGGTGCGTACGGCGGCACGTCCTACCCGACGCCGCGAATCGACGCGCTCGCAGCGAGCGGACTGCGGTTCGAGCACGCGTACGCGATGCCGGTCTGCCACCCGACGCGAGTGACACTCCTCACCGGACGCTATCCGTTCCGGCTCGGAAATTCGAAATGGGGGACCTTTCCCGAGCACGCCGAGCGCGAGACGATCGCCCACGCGCTCCGCGACGCTGGCTACGCGACGGCCGTCGCCGGGAAATGGCAGCTCACACTCCTCAAAGACGACGTCGGACACCCGCACCGTCTAGGATTCGAAGAGTACTCGCTCTTCGGTTGGCACGAAGGGCCGCGCTATCACGATCCACTCATCTGGCAGAACGGATCCATTCGCAGCGACGTCGCGGGACGCTACGGCCCGGACGTCTACACCGAGTTTCTCATCGAGTTCATGGAGCGGAATCGCGATCGTCCGTTCTTCGCTTTTTACTCGATGGCGCTCTGTCACGACGTGACGGACGACCTCGACGAGCCCGTCCCCTTCGGACCGCACGGCCGGTACGACAGCTACGCAGAGATGGCCGCCGCCATGGACGAACGCGTCGGGCGCATCGTCGATTCGGTCAATCGACTTGGACTGAGCCGAAACACCGTGATCATCTTTACTGGCGACAACGGCACGGCGCGCCGATCGATCATCGGCGTCGAGGATGGGAAGCTCGTTCGCGATCCGGTTTCCTCGATGCGCGGAGGGGTCGACATTCCGGGAGGGAAGGGTCAGCTCACCGACGGCGGGACGCGTGTTCCACTCATCGTGAAATGGCCCGGCGTCGCTCCCGCGGGCGAAGTGACGAATGCGCTCGTCGACTGTAGCGACTTCTACGCGACGTTTCGCGCGCTCGCGGGAATCTCCGCTGCGCCCGAGGGGATCCACCTCGACGCCGTCAGCTTCGCGGACGTGTTGACGAGAGGCGCGAGTGGCGAACGACAGTGGGTGTACGCCGAGCGAGGCGACACCTGCTGGGTAAGAACGCACCGCTGGAAGCTCTACCGCGACCACCGTCTGTTCGACGTATCGACGGATAAAGAGATCTCGGCGGATCCGACGAATGCCGACGCGGAGCGCGCACGCACGATCCTCAACGCGGCGCTCCGCGAGCTGCGGGGCGGGGCGACGGAGTTTTGATCCGGTCGCTCGGGAATTCGAGTAGACTAGAACGCCTTCGTTCGCAGCGCGCGCCTTCGAGCGTCCTACAACGAGGCGTTGTGGACACCCGCCCGGCAAATCTCCAGCACCTAACGCTTTTCGGATCGAATCATGCCTCGAGTAAGCTCGAACTCCGCCCTCAGCATCCTCGTCCTCACGATCGTTCTCCTTGTCGGTAGGGCGGCTGTCCACGCCCAATCGGATCCACGGGTTCTCCTCCTCGGTGACAGCTGGACACTCGAAACGGCGATCTTCGAATCGATCGAGAACGCGTTCGCGAAGCACGAAATCGACGCCGAAGGAGCGGTGTTCCGCGATGGTACGACGGTGAACGGCCTCACGGCCGAGGCGCTCGCTGGTGGTAACGTCCTCGAGAGAGCCGTCCGAGCGCTGAACGAGAACCCCACCATCGACATGGTGCACCTGAACGTCGGCGGGGCGGATTTTCTCTCGTTCTATAACGGGGAGCGCACCGACGAGGAGTTCGCAGAGTTCAGCGCGTCGCACGTAGAGCACATGCGGACCATCCTCGCCGCGCTCCTCGACGTTCGGCCGACCATTCGCGTCCTGATCGTCGAGTACGAGTTCCTCCCCATCCTTCTGCCGGATGTCGAGGATTTCGCCGCACAGCACGTCGCATTCGCGACGTTCGCACGAACACGCATCGACATCGCAAACGAGTTCCCGCGCGCCCACTACTTAGCGAACATGGGACTCTTCCACGCACGCTTCGGCTTCCCCCCGCACTTCGAAGCGGGAGAGACCCCGTGGCCGGGACAGGCGCCCGACTACGATCCGCTCCCCGGCGGCGATCCGAACTTCGGCGGTGACGAACGCTACTGGCGGGACGGCACGCACCCGAACGAGGAGGGCTACGGGGCGCTCGCGGAGCACGCGGTCGACACGTACTATCGGGAGTGGTACTTGAATCCGCTTCGGCAGGTAGCGATTCCAGCGCTCGGCCCCTTCGGACTCGCCGCGCTGGCGGCGGGCGCGATCGGGCTCGGGGCGGGGGTGCTGCGGCGACGACGCGTGGACTGAGCTGGCCCCCGAACAGTTTACGAGAGAGTCTCGACCGCTCACGCGAGATCGTCGAGAGTTGGAGAGATGGCCAGATACGCGGCCAAGCTATTGTTTCAGTTCCGGGTCGACGTCGACGGAGATCCTGGAAAACGCCGGCTTTGCGAGGAGCGTATCGTGAACTTCTCGGCTCGCTCGTCGCGAGAAGCACTCACAAAGGCGAAGCGACGCGGCAAGAACGCGGAGGACGCGTACCTGAACGGCGACGGGAACACCGTGTATTTCGAGTTCGTCGGGACGATGGATCTACTCGAGCTCGGCCTCGAGACCGAGGCCGACGAAGTGTGGTACGAGATGCGCCACCGAATGCGCCCGATGGAGAGACGAAGCGAAATCCTACCGACGGACGACGAACTACTTCGTTGCCTCCCCTAAGCGACCCGCATCCGCTTCACCGTTAAGTCACCCGCATCCGCTTCACCGTCTCCGACCCGTATGCCGCTGCCGAAAACTCCGCGAGGATCGCCTTGTCCTCCGGGGTCACCGCGATCGATCCACGGAGGATCTTTCGGTTCGCCTCGACGTCGCTCGGGAGCGAGAGTCCGATGTTGAGCATCGACACCCGGCGGTCACTCGCGACCCATCGGAGCGCCGCGGCGGGCATCTTGCGGCGCTTCGCTTCGTCGAACTCGCGGACGACGCGCAGCGAGTTGTGGCTCATGATGCTCGCGCCGAAGATCTTCATCGCGACGATCGCCATGCCGAGCTCGTGCGCCTTCGCGAGGCAGAGGTCGCGGAGCTCGACGGAGCGCGGCGAGAGCATCGTGTCCATGCCCTTTCGGAAGTAGCCGTAGGCGAGGAGGACCTGGTCGAAGCCTCCCGTCGCGATCATCTTGTGAACGGTCTCAAACGCGACGTGGGTCGTGAGGCCGATGTGCTTACAGAGCCCTTCGTCGCGGAGTTTCACCATCGCCGCGTGGATCTCCATCGAGCGCTTGAAACCAACCGCTTCGATCGCGGGGCTGTGGATCTGAAGGCAGTCGACGTAGTCGGTCTGGAGATCCTCGAGACTCTTTTCGAGGCTCGCGCGAACGGCCGACGGATCGGGAGTGTGGGCTTTCGTTGCGAGGAAGATGTTCTTTCGGTCGCCCTTCAGTGCGCGGCCGAAGATCGTCTCGCTCTCACCGTAGACCCGCGCGGTGTCGAAGTAGCGCACGCCGGCGTCGTACGCGGCGCGAACCATCGCGACGCGCTCGTCCATCGACGGAAGGGGGACCCCGTATCCGGCGATGAAGCGCTGAACCATCGACGAGCTTCCGATGCCGAAGATCGGGAGCGTCCGTCCCGTCTTGCCGAAGCGCCGGAGCGGGAGACCACTCGCCGGATCGCGCGGGTCGTTGGTCGCGGGTTTCGCGGCCGTTTCGTCGCCCGTCTCCGCGTGGCCGGATCCGGTGAACCCCAGCGTCCCCGCGGTCGCGATTCCCGCGGTGAGAAACTCTCGGCGCCCGACTCCCCGTCCGCGTCCCGCGGTCTCGTCTCGCTCGGTCATACGAGTGTCCTTCGGTTCGAGTTCGATTCGATGCCCGGACAATGAACGCGCGCCGCGCGCTCGGGACGACAAGCGGCGCCATCTTATCCCGCACCTCCGCTCTGATTCTATGCTCGCTCCCCTCGCGAAGTCCGGGACCAGGCTCCACCGCGCTAAACAGAGCTACGTCTACCGAGATTGAGGAAATCGCGAAACTTGGAGCGAGAGCTTCTCGAACCGCAAGGGGATGGCCTCCGCTCGAGCCTTCGTACGCGCAAGAACGTTGTAACGGCCCGGCGGCGACCGCACGCCGTCGTTTCACTCGAAGGCTGGTGTTCGTCGCGGCGCGCTGCGCGAAGGTGACCGCTCGGGCGGCCTCAGTCGCCGCCTACGCGCGAAGCGATCTCCTCGGCGCGTCTCGTCGCCTCTTTCGCCGGGTTCGTGACACCTGCGGCGGTCGCCTGGCGCGCCACATTTCGATAGGCCGCGAGGCCCGCCGGGTCACCGTCGCGCTGGTGGATCAAGTAGGCCTGGTAGAACATTCGATTCATCCGCTCCTGCGGATTGTTCGCGAGCTCGACGGACTCGGTGATGTGCTCGAGCGCAGAGTCGATCTTTCGCGAGTGCTTTTCGAGCATCGCGAGAGAGTAGAGGTCTCGGCCACGGTTCTCCGGAAACTTCCGCATCATCTCTTCGTGAAGCCAAATCGCTTTCGCCGGGTATCCAGCCTGACGGAAGGCGTCGCGCGCCTTCGCCATGAGATCGCGGGTGTCCGGGTGATCGGGGTGCGCTTCGAGAAACGAAAGGATGCCGTTCGCCCCGACGGCGAACTTCTTCGCGGCGAGAAGCTCATCCGCGACCATGTAGCCGTCCTCCGAACGAAACTGCTCCTCGCGCTTCTCCCGCAGCTTCGCGAACGCGAGCTCGTCGTTCATCTCCTTCATCGACGCGAGCGTCTTCTCGAGTCCGTCGATGCGGGCGAGGACCTCGTCGAGCCGCCCCGCCAAACCTCCGCCGGCCGCGCCGCCGTCACCCGGTGCGGGAACGGCGTTGTTCCCGAGCGTCCGCGAGCGCTGGTCGAGCGCGATCGAGAACTCGTCGACGTCAGCTCGGAGGTCACCGATGGCATCGAGAAGCGGAGCGAGAACCGCGTCGCCGTCATCGACGCCGGTGAATTCGACCGTCGGGACGGAGTTTCTTTGGTCGAGCAAGATCGCGATCGTGCTGGCGTTGCCCACGATGACGATCGCGATGACGAGCGCGGCGGCAGTTTTACTCACGGTTCACTCCTCAGAGACCTGCGTTTCCTGTCCCCGTCAATTGTGGCTCCCGCGTCCTCTGTCGTCACTCTCGAGTTCGGACAGGAGCCGTCAAAACTCCTCGGTTTCTCCCACGACGACGACCCCGAGCCGTACCGGTTTTTCGTCTTTCTTTCGATTCGGGATCTTGCAGTCGAGCACCCAGAACTCTCGTTCTTCGTCTTCCTCGAGCGCCGGCTTTTCCTTCGGTTCGCTGAAGAGCCGGACGAGATAGAGAATGGCGGGGTGTTTTCGGCCGGAGACCTTCGTCGCGAGCTCGAGGAGGTCCTTCGCCGGTACCGGCCTGGGCGACTTGTCCTCTTTCGCTGCGCAGAGGAGCAGAAAGTCTCTAGTCTCAGAGACGCCCTGGTGATCCCCGTCTTCGGGCTGCGTCGCCTTTCGTAGCGTTACGACCCCGGCGGGAAAGCGCCGACCGCGAAAGTCCTTCGTCCTTGCGTGGTAGCGCGCGACGGCGACGAGCGCGCCCTCGGGGATGGTCCCGAAGTCGACCCCGTCCACTGCGATGTCGGGCTTCCTCGTCTCGATCGTCCGGCGAAGCCAGAGATCGAGATAGGGCTTCCCATCGGCGCCGACGATCCGGAGTCCCTTCGGCGAGATCTCGGCGCGGACCTCCTCTGAAATCGAGTCTTTCGGAACGGGCTCGTCGAGCGCCTTCAGCTGGTAGGCGTCTGCCGCGTGGACGGCAGTCAGCGTCGAAGCGAGAAGGACGAATCCGGCGCACGTGAGAGTCGGTCGGAGCTTTCGAGTCATGGCAAGGTGTACGGAACCGCAAGGGGTGAGCGGGGACGGAATCGGTCGAGGAGGGTGAGACGAGAACGAGCCGGCTCTCCTTCACCGCTACGGGTGAACGAGCACCGGCTCGCACGTAGGACGAACGGGATCCGATTCAGATTTTGAACCGGCCGACGAGCGCACTCCGCGCGTTCGGACTACTCCAGCGAGGCCCGAGAGTCTTGCCGCGGTAGAAGTGAACGACCGTCTTCGCGCACTCCGCGCCCGTGGTCTTCGCGAGCGCAGGGTAGAACTGGTCTTCGTTCCCGCAGATGAGATCGCAGTGGGCGCGAAGCGGGGTCGTCTCGAGCTTCACGACCGGGTTTTTTCCAACCTGCACGGCGACGCGCATCCCCTCTCGCCGGTACGAGATCTCAGCCGACTTGACCTTGAGAATCCGCTTCGTGTACGCCGGTGCGAGGTTCTGAACGAGCCCGACGAGCGCTCGCCGCTGGGCTTTCGTGGCGCGTGAGTCGCAGTAGGCGACTCCGCGGACGGCCCCCTCGACATCCGTGCCGAGCGTTCCCTCGGCATCGATCGAGAGGACGATGACGAGTCCGTCGAGTCGCGTTCCCAACCACGAGCCGCGGTCGATCTTCCACGCGAGTACGGCGTGGTCGCCCCGCAGGTTCATCTCGCCGTTCGCAAAACACGGCCCGGTCCACACATCGCAGGTCCGCGCTTCGGCGTACTCGCCGACGATCGTCGGTGTGGGCTCGGAGCCGACGAGCGACCCCGCCCCGAGTGCGATCGAGAGGACGGCTCCGCAAGAGACGAGCTGCTTCCAGCTCGGAGATGAGTTCAGATTCACGGGATCTCCTCCGTATCCGCAGGAATCGCGATCCCCAACTCGGGGAAGCACGCTCGGGCGTCCAGCGGTCCGAGCGGCAGATTCAGCTATTCTCAGAAGAGACCGCCGAGCGATCAACCCCCGATTCCGCGCGCCGGCAGGACCGGGCCCACTGCCCGCGCGATCGACGGGCCGAGAACGCGGCCGGACTCGAGCGCGATCAGGTCAGATCCGCCACGTCGACCGTCGTTTCGAAGCACGCGCGGCGCGCTCCGCACTCGCGCAGATTCACCGGGCGATCATCGGGTCCGCGCCCCGTCTGCGTGCAGTCGCACCAGTACGCCGTCGTATCGGAAGACGACGACGGCACCTCGAGCTCGCGCGCCTCGTTCGGATCCAAGTCTTCGTAGAACATCTGCTTACACCGCAGGTGCAAGCACTTCTTTAGGTGGTCGAACCTCGTCGCCATCGGAGTGTCCTTCCTCGAACTATGTCCCAAAGCCTAGCGTGTTTCGGCAGAACCAACCTTTGTCCCATGGGGTGAAACGGGCCGAAGTCGGGGTGAATCCGCGCCGCCCCGCCGTGCCGGCGAGGGGGCGTCGCGAACGCCGCCTCTAGGGCTAGTGCCAAGCTCCATTCGCCGCGACGAGAACCGCACGCTCAACCGCTGTCCGCGTCGCGGTGACTTTGTACGCGTTCTGGGAGAGCGGCTGCGCGCCCGCGACCGCCGCCGCGGCAGCCGCGCGAGCAACTTCGGCGGTCACGCGCTTGCCGCGGAGAGCGCTCTCGGCCCCGGTCGCCCGCTTCGGCGTCGGCGCGACTGCGCCGAGACACACGCGAGCGTCCTTGCAGGTGCCGAACGACATCTCGAGCGCGACGCTCGCGAGCGTGATCGGCCAATCGTGCGCCGCCTTCTGCCGAACGTCGTAGGTGGCGCTGTTCGCGCGCGCGGGTCCGACGACGACACGGGTGACGATCTGATCCGGCCGCGCCACGTTTTCGCGCGTGACGTCGCTGCTCGGGGACGCAAAGAACGACTCGAGAGGCATGCGCGAGCTCCCGTTCGCATCGGCGAGCTCAACCTCCGCGCCGAGCGCGATCAGCGCCGGTGCCAAGCTCGATGGATGCACCATCACACAGGGGCTCGACGTGTCGAAGATCGCGTGAAACTCGTTCTCACCGGTCTTGGCGGGGCAGCCGCCCGCGCCCTTCTTCGCGCAGTCGAAGTTGCCGTGCGCGTAGTACCAACACGACGGCCGCGCGCAGAGGTTGCCGCCGACCGTCGCCCGGTTGCGAATTTGGGGCGTCGCGATCGCCGCCGCGGCTTGGTGGAGCGCCGGATAGTCGCGCGCGACCGCGGCGTTTTTGAGTAGCGCGGTGAGCGTCACGTTCGCACCGATCGACAAGCCGTCGCCGTCGGGAGCGACGCTGTCGAGTCCGCCGATCGACTTCAAATCGACGACGACGTCCGGCTCGACGACGTGTTCCTTCATGAGGTTGAGAAGGTTCGAGCCGCCCGCGAGGGCGACGGCGTTTCCGCCGAGAAGCTTCGAAGCCTGGGCCGCGCTCGTCGCGGCAGTGTACTTGAACGATTTCATGATCTGTCTCGTGGTCTCGTGGCTGGGGATTCCTCAGGTCGGATTCCGAGGTCGAGGAGCGGCGCCGGAGCGCGACCTCAACCCAGAGCTTCGAGCACCTTTCGCGGCGTGATGGGAATCGACGACACTCGGACTCCGATCGCGTTGCACACCGCGTTCGCGATGGCGGAGGCCGTCGGAATCGTAGGCGGTTCACCGATCCCGATCACCCCGCGCTCGGGGTAATCGAGGAGGTGGACATCGATGTCGCCGAGATCCGAATGCCCGGCGAGCTTGTACCACTCCATGTCGGCGTTGAGTTGACGTCCCGTGTCGAGATCGAGTCGACGGTCTTCGAAGAGACCGTAGTTGATCCCCATGACGACACCGCCGATAACCTGGCTCTCGCAGAGGAGTCGATTCATGACGAGGCCGCAGTCCGCGACCGCGACGAGACGCTCGAGGCGCACTTCGCCCGTCCCGACGTCGACGGCGACCTCGGCGAACTGAGCCCCTCCCACGCCTTGGCTCGACATGCCGCGCCCTTCGCGTCGATCGCCGCTCTCCGTCAGCGGATCGAGCCCGAGGTGGGCGCAAGCCTGCGCCCAGGTGAGCGACTTGGCCGGCGCACTCTTCGAGCGCACGCGGCCGCCGTCCGCAACGAGGTCGTCGGCGGCGACGCCGAGCGCCGGCGCGACGACTCCGAAGAGCTTCGTGCGGGCCTTCTCCGCCGCTACCGCGACCGCCAGGCTCACGCCGCCGCATGTCGTGCTCCCGCCGCTTCCCCCCGCAGCGGGGTACGCGGAGCTTCCGACGAAGCCGGTGATCTGCGATGGCTGGAGCCCGAGGATCTCCGCGGCGACCATCGGGACGAGAGTCGTCGTGCCGACGCCGATGTCCTGCGAGCCGCAGCGGAGCTCGACCTGTCCGGTCGGATAGATCGTGCAGCTCGCCTGCGCGCGTCCGGCGGAGCCGCCCCAGGTGCTGAGCGCACAACCGAGGCCGCGCTTGATCGGCCCGGACGTCGGATCGCCGCGTCCGTGACGCTTGGCGAACCAACCGATCTTCTCGGCGCCGAGCTGAAGCTCTCGCTCGTAGATCGGCTTGAGCGTTCGCATGCGGGCGTTGTGATCCGGCAGATTCTTCAACCGAAACTCGACCGGATCGACTCCGATCTTGTCCGCCAGGTCATCCATCACTTGCTCAGTGATGAGAGAACCCTGCGGGTGCCCAGGCGCTCGCATCGCGCGGCGATCGCCGGCATTCACCTTCACGTCCTTGTGCGCGCGGCGTTTCGATTTCGGCTCATAGATATAAGGAAGAGGAAAGCCGGCGCCGCCGGAGTGCCCGCCTGTTCCCCAACTGTCGGCATCGAATGCGATCAGCTTGCCGTCGGCATCGACCCCCGCCTTCACGCGAGCGTAGGCCGACGGTCGATTGCCGCCCGCGACGTGCTCTTCGTCGCGATCGAGCATCAACTTGACCGGCCGTCCGGCCTTCTTCGCGAGCTGAGCCGCGACGATCCCTTGGACGTCGGGTCCGAATTTGCTCCCGAAGCCGCCTCCCATGAAGGGCGCGTTGCAAGTCACCTTGAGATTGGGGATGTCCTTGAACGCCGAACGGAGGCCGTTCGCCGTTCCGCCGACGGCCTGGGTCGAGGCGTAGACGACGAGCTCGTCGGATGAGATCCAGTGCGCAACGAGACCGTGCGTCTCGAGACACACGTGGGTGACGACGGGTGCGCCGTAAAATCCTTCGACCGTCGTCGCCGCGGACTCGAGAGCGGCCGCGACATCGCCCGCCTCCTCGGTCTCGCCTTCGCGTACGCCTTCGCCGCCACCCTCGAGTCCCTGCGCCTCCGACGATACGTGCGGAAGAACGTCGAACTCGGCGCGCACGGCGCGGAGAGCGTCGCGTGCGACCTCCTCGGTCTCCGCGGCGATCGCGACGATCTCGTCACCGGCGTAGTGGAGCTCGCCGCCGGTGTCCTTGATGACGTGCGTCGCGCGCACGCCCGGCATCGCTTCGACCGCCGAAAGGTCCATGCTCTTCAGCCGCGCGTGGGCGTGCGGCGAGCGGTAAATCTTCGCGTGCAGCATCCCGGGAAGGTTGCGGTCGTACGAGTATTTCGCCCGACCGCTCACCTTGAGCGGACCGTCCATGCGGCGCACGCTCGACCCGATGACCTTGCGTTCAGTTGGCCAAGCTGGCATGGCGATCACCTCCCTCCTCGCATCCGCGCGGCGGCATTCTCGACCGCCTTCGCCGCGTTCGGCTGAGTGCCGCACCGGCAGATGTTTCCGTCGAGACCGCGCCGGATCTCATCCTTCGACGGACTCGAGTTCTCGCCGAGAAGGGCGACTGCAGCCATGACGAATCCGGGAGTGCAGAATCCGCACTGCGATCCATCGCACTCGACGAACTCCTCCTGCACCGGATGGAGTTTCGCTCCGTCCGAGAGACCTTCGACCGTGGTGATCTCGCGTCCCTGCGTCTCGATCGCGAGCACGCCGCAGGCGTAGACGATCTCGCCGTCCAGCATCACGGTACACGCGCCGCACGACGAGCGATCGCAGACGCGTTTCGGCCCAGTGACGTCCGCGACTTCCTGCGTGTCGATTTGAATGTGGTTACGGATCGCGTCGAGAAGCGTCACCCGTGGCTCGAGCCGCATGGACAGCGTTTCGCCGTTCACGCGGAGACGCACCGGAACCGCGTCGGGCCCCCAGT
The DNA here is from genome assembly GCA_965223845.1 of Planctomycetota bacterium. Taxonomy (GTDB): domain Bacteria; phylum Planctomycetota; class UBA8108; order UBA8108; family SXIK01; genus CBDCXR01. The sequence continues at coordinate 2,118,507 of CBDCXR010000004.1, forward strand.
CGTCGGCTCCCGTGCGCACGGCGCCCGGCCCCTTCGCGGCGAGCGCGTCGGCCGCCGGCAAGCTGGCGGCGGTGGCGCCGATGCCGAGGGTCTGGAGAAACGATCGTCGGCTGACGCTCGACGATTCTTCACTCGGCGCGGCTTCCGACTCAAGATCGGGGTCTCGGCCGCGGCGGTCTCGAGATTGCTTCATCGGCGCTCCTTTCCGCACTTCGACTCGCGAGCTCGACAGTCGGGGACGAGACTCCAATCGCGGACGACAGTGCGCGGACAGCAGATCGTCCAGACCGAGACGGCGTCTCGGTCCGGCGTGCTCTGAATCAGTTTTCGCTCATTGGAACCGCCCGGACCCCGCTCCGTCGTCCGGCGACGCACTCGGCGCGACCCAGTCCTAACTCACCATCTCCGGCAGCAACGAATCCCGCGCACCGGAGCTCGACCCAGCCCCAGAGATCGAGTGCCGTCCGTGTCGGGACGCGCCTCGAGGATCTCCGGAGGCGAGTTCGTTGTAACGGCGGGAGGGAGACCCCAACAAGGAGAAAGTGCCGCGGATCAGCGCGCTGCGCGGTCGACGGCCTTCTCTCGAAGCTCGACCTCGCCCTGGCAGCACGCGCAAGGTCCGGGATCGACGCCGCGGATCGCGCACACCTCGCACCAGTAATAGACGTCGTACCGAACTCCGTCGCGAATCCAGAGCCAGCCGCTCACCTCGAGGAGCTGCGAGCCGGGAAAAATGCGACCGGAGAGAACGAGCGAGTGCTTGCGAAAGCGCTCGTCGACGAAGAGCGCTTCGGAGTGCGGCGTACGCACGAGTGTGAAGTAGCGCGGCCCATTCTTCGCGTCGACGCGAAAACCGTAGAGGTGATCGTGCACCGGATCGACCGCGGCACCGAATCGGGCTCTCAATTCTTCGGCGAGGCAGACGACTCGGCCGGTCTCGCGAAACGCGCGCGGAGTCTTCGCCGCATCCGTCGAAGTGCGCTGCGCATCGTCGTCGGTCGGGTGGCTCGGGCGATCCGATTCGCTCGGCGATGGCGCAGGGTCCGTGACGTCGATCGGCGCGCTCGCGCGCCCGAAGAACGCATCGCCGCTCGCGCTCGGCGCGGACATCGTTCCGCAAGCCGAGAGACCGAGAGCGAGGGCACTTAGCACCATCGCCGATCGCGCGAACGATCCGATGCAAACACGGCCCGAACGCGCGAACCGTGCGGAGGACGTGATCTCGGTGGAGAAGAGAATCGTCATCGCCTTCACGATAGGTGGTGGGTTTGAGTCCGTCAACGCCGGGCGATCGGCGGCTCCTTTCCCTCGAGAGGGACTCGAGTGCGGGCCGGAGGCATGAGCTCGAATCACTCTCCGGTCGTGCGTCGACCGCACCGACCAGGGTACACTCGAGATCTCACTCCCCACTCGGCTGAATGCCCATCGATGGACAACGTCTACCGCACCGCTCATGAGCTAGCGGCGGCCCGCACGCCCTTCGCCCTTGCGACAGTCGTCTACACCCGCGGCTCGACGCCGCAGAAGCCGGGGGCGAAGCTCATCGTCGAGGCCGACGGCTCCGCCATCGGGACGCTCGGCGGCGGCTGCGTCGAGGCGGACGTTCGCACGGAAGCGCGAAAGATGCTCGCCGAGGCCCGCGGCGCCGAAGTGCGTCGATTTCGTCTCACCGAGGACATCGCCTACCGCGACGGACTCGTCTGCGGCGGCAACATGGAGATCCTCATCGATCCGGTGCACGAGCCGGCGGACGTCGTGCACCTCCTCGAGGAGATCGTCTCGGCGCTCGAGGGAGGCGGTGATCGTGCGATCGCGTTCGCGTACGCGGCGGGCGAGAGCGACAACTCGCGAGACCGCACGAGCGACGATTCTTGCGCCAAGTCGTTCATTCGCCCCGACGGAGAGAGCACCGGCTCGCTCGAGCCCCCGAAACTCGACGACGAAATCCGCACACGCGCTCGCGCGCTCATGCCGCGCGGGGGAATCGAGAGCGTCCGAACCGACGACGGACGTCGCGTGTACGTCGAGACGTTTACGACTCCAGCGACGATCGTCATCGCCGGTGGGGGGCACGTGGGGAAGGCGATCTACACCTTCGCGACGCTCCTCGGATTCCAGACGATCGTGATCGACGATCGCGAATCATTCGCCAGCGCGACGCGTTTCCCAGAGGCCCGCGTGATCCACGACGACTTCGTCGCCGCGATTCGCGGACTCAGCCTCGGACCGAATCACGCGGTGATCGTCGCCACCCGTGGACACAAGCTCGACGACGTCACTCTTCTCGAGGCCGCGCGTTCCGGTGCGGGTTACGTCGGTCTGCTCGGCAGTCGACGAAAGGCGATGATGATCCTCCGAGACCTCCACCTGGCCGGCATCCCCGACGAGCGCCTCCGCGACATCCGTGCGCCGGTCGGACTCGATCTCGGCGGTCGGCGTCCAGACGAGATCGCACTCAGCATCGTCTCCGAAATCGTCGCGCTGCGAAACGCGCGCACCGGCGGAACGATGAGCATGGTCGACGATGAGATCCTCGCAAAGGTGAAATCTCTCGCCGAACGGGCACCGTGAGCGATCGTCGAGTGGCGGCGATTCTTCTCGCCGCCGGGGAGTCCTCGCGCATGGGGCAGCCGAAAGCGCTTCTCGAGTGGGAGGGCGTCCCGCTCATCGAGTATCAGATTCGACAGCTCGCCGGCGTTCCCGTGTCGTCGCAGGCGGTTGTTCTCGGGCACGAGGCGGACAGGCTCCGGTCCGTCGCCGAGCGTGCGCTCGGCGACGCTCCCGGAGTGATCGTCGAGAACGCGTCCTACCGCGACGGGAAAACGACCTCCATCATCGCGGGCCTCCGCGCTCTCGAGCTAGCGGGCGAGTCCGTTCTCATCCTCGCCGTCGACGAGCCGCGCTCGGATACGTTCCTCCGGCGGCTCGTCGCTGCGCATCGGAGCGCGAGCCGCTCGATCACCGTCCCTTCGGTCGGCGAACGGCGCTGTCACCCCCCGGTCTTCTCGAGCGAACATCTGGAAGAGCTCTTCGCGATCGAAGAGCGAAGCTACGGCATTCGCGCAGTTCTAGAGCGCCACGCGGCCGCCATCGACACGATCGAATTCGGCGCCGCGAACGTCCCCAGCTTCAATACTCCCGCGGAGTACGTGCGAGCGCGCGGCGGGGATTCTCCGAGAAGGAACCCGGACGAGTGAGCGGGAAATACGAACCGTTCGTCGCGATCTAGACGACGCGGTAGACGAGCCCCGTCTCCGCGGTGATCTCCGCCGCCTCGTCCGCCAGACTCTCGAATCGAATCGCGGATCCAGCGACGAGATCCTTGACGATGCGCGTGACGACCACGTCGCCCTCGCCCGCCGCCGCGGCGACGCGAGTCGCGACGTCGAGCGCGGGCCCTTCGATCTGAGTGCCGCCGAGGAAGACCTCTCCAGTGTGGACGCAAAGCCGCGCTCCCGGCACGGACGCGGCGATGGCTCGCGCACAGCGAATCGCTCGGACGGGACCGTCGAACGTGGCGATGTGGGCGCCACCCGCTTCGGTGAGCTCGCGTCCCCGGTGGAGGTCGACCTGCTCCTCGACCCGAGCGATCGTCGCGGATCCCGATTGAGAATCTACTCGCACCGCGAGAACCGTCGCGAGACCCCGTTCGCGTGCGTCGAGATCCGGAATGCCCTGTAGAAACTCTCGAATCGCGCGGAGCTCGCCTTCGACGGGCTGGCCGACGAACGGGATGTGATCGACGCTGTCCGAGGTGTAGCGCACGGCGCCGGGGATCGATTCGGCCAGCACGCGACTCGCGTCCGGATCGATGAGGACGTCGCGGGTGCGGTTGATGACGAGGGTTGGAGCCTGAATCGACGGCAGGACTCGCGTGATATCGATCTGGCTGTTCATCCGCATGAGATCGATCGCGGCGGTCGGATTCGCACCGAGTCGCTCGAACTTGCCCCACCACTCACGAAACGCCGCGTCGTCGGCGAGAGTCGGGGCGAACGCGGGAAGGCTCTCCCCGGATCCCCAAGCGCTTCGGATGTAGTCGAAGAGGCCTTCGAGGGCCTCCTCGGTCTCGAACCAAGACGTGAAGCGCGCGAAGCTGCCGTGAAGAATCAGCGCGCGGCAGCGCTGCGGATACGTCGCCGCGAACACCGAGGCGAGCGAGCCACCCTCCGAGATGCCGAGGAGCGCAGCGGACTCGAAGCCAGCCGCGTCCATGACGGCGCAGACGTCCTCGATCCGCTCCTCCATATTCGGGAGATCGCTCACGCGGTCGGAGAGACCGGTCCCGCGCTTGTCGAACATCGCCACGCGCGCGAACCGACTGAGCTCGCGGAGCCAGAACGCGCACTGCGGGCTCGCCCAGTAGTTGTCGATGTTCGAAATGAATCCGGGCGCGAGAAGAAGATCGATCGGGCCGTCGCCGAAGACTTGATACGCGAGATGAATCTCGCCGCACCGCGCGTACTGAGTTCGCGGAGGAGCGAGATCCGGCGCCGGGAAAACTGCGCTCGCCGCTTTTCGGGCGGTGAGCCCGTCGCGGACCGTTCGGAGTTCGCGCGCGACCTCGTTCGCCGACGGTCTCGCCCCCGGATCGGAACGGAGCATTCGGATGACGAGGTCTTCCAGCTCGGACGGGATTCCCTTTCCCTCCGGGAGCGGTGGGGGAGACGCCGAGACGACGCGCCGCAGCGTGAGGAGCGGTGTCGCGCCGCGGAACGGATTCGTACCGACGAGCATCTCGTAGAGGACCGTTCCGAGTGAGAAGACGTCCGTCGCGCGCTCGAGCGTCTCTCCGGCTGCCTGCTCGGGCGACATGTACGGGATCGTCCCCGGAGTCATCGCCGTTCGCGTCAGATTTTGATCCGCAGTGGGTTCCTCGGGGCGCGCGAGCCCGAAATCGAGGATCTTCACGTGGCCGTCGGACGACACCATGATGTTCTCGGGCTTGATGTCGCGGTGAAGGAGGCCGCGCTGATGCGCCGCTTCGAGACCGGCGGCGATTCCCGTCGCGATACGCACCGCGGTCTCGATCGAGAGACCCTCGTCGACGAGCTCGCGGAGCACTCTTCCGTCGATGAACTCCATCACGGCGACTTGAAGCCCTTCGTGCGAGCCGACGTCGTGAATCTCCATGACGTTCGGATGCGAAAACGCCGCGGCGGAGCGCATCTCGCGGTCGAATCGCTCGCGCATCTCTGGATGCGACGCGTACGCACCGAGCACGACTTTGATCGCGACCTCGCGCCCGAGACGCGAGTCGGTCGCGCGGTACACGTTTCCCATCCCGCCCGAGCCGAGGGTCTCTCGAATCTCGTAGCGCTCCATGAGAATGCAGCCGGGCTGGAGAGCGCCCGAGTCCGCGACGCCGCGGTCGTCGCCGGGCTGTCCGTCGCCGCCGCTTTCATCGTTCGAGACGGTTTTCGTGTGCGGGACGAAATCGTCGAGATTCCGCGCGACGGACACGAGCGATTCGACTTGCGATCGGAGCCGCGCATCCCCGGCGCAAGCCTCGTCGAGGAAGCGACCCAGGTCGTCCTTCGGACACGCGAGCGCGCGCTCGAAGAGGTCGAGGGTACGATCCGACGGATTCGTGTTCATGGGCGAGCGGTGCGCGTACAAGAGTCGAGGACGAAACGGAGCTCGCCGGCGCCGGCGGTCAACTCGCGAACTCGATCGCTCAAGATACTCGAGCCCATCGCAACGGAACAGAGAGCGCCCCGTCGACAGCCCAGGTCGGGGTAGAGATACCTTGCGGAGTCCGGGACAATAGCTTCCGGGATTGCCGTGTCCGGTCGATCCCGCATCGTGAAAGGAGTCCGAGCCGTGTTTCGACGTCCGATCGTCGCCGTCGCCTTCATCGTCGCGATCTCCGGATCGGCCGACGGCGGCGATCGCGAGCACTGGTCGTTCGCCTCGCTGTCGAAGTCCGCGCCTCCGGTGAGCCGTGACTCGTGGGGGCGGTCTCCGATCGACGCCTGGATCCTCCAGCGGCTCCGGGAAGCGAAGCTCGCCCCTTCGCGCGAAGCCGATCGATCGACACTCATCCGGCGCGTTCACTTCGTCGTGCTCGGACTCCAGCCGCCGCCCGACGTCATCGCTCGATTCGTAAGCGATCCGCGGGCCGACGCCTACGACAAGATGGTCGATCGAGTGCTCGCGAGCCCGCGATTCGGGGAACGCTGGGCGCGGCACTGGCTCGACGTCGTCCGCTTCGGCGAAACTCACGGATTCGAGACGAATCGTGAACGTCCACACGCATGGCGGTATCGCGATTACGTGATCGACTCGCTCAACGAGGACAAGCCGTACGCCCAGTTCGTGCGCGAGCAGATCGCAGGCGATACCCTCGGCGCTCCCGTCGCCACGGGGTTTCTCGTCGCCGGTCCCTACGACCTCGTGAAGAGTCCCGATCCGAAGCTCACGCTGAATCAACGCCAAGAAGAGTTGGCCGATATCGTCGGCACGACCGGGACGACGTTTCTCGGACTCACGCTCAGTTGCGCGCGCTGTCACGATCACAAGTTCGACCCGATCACCCAGACGGACTACTACGCGATCCAGGCCGTCTTCGCGGGAGTGGAGCACGGCGACAGCGAGCTCCCTCCGGTCGACGAGAGTGCCGCCGGCATCGCGCGGCGGAGTGCACGCGCACTCGAGCTCCACCGCACGCTCGCCCGATTTCTCGCACCGGGAGGTCGGAGCTCGATTTCGATCGACGACACGCCGTCGCCACCCGTGCCCGCGTTCACGTCGCTCCGGCCCGGCGCGATTCGCGCGCAGGTCCGCGAAGGGACGGAGCGCGGGGCGAAGAGCGACCCCGGAAGCGAAACGCGACCGCCCAACCTAAACGGGGGAGCGTACACGTGGTGGAGGAACGTAGCCGGACAGGACTTCGCGGTCTACCACATGGCGGCGAGCGGGTCGCATCGACTCCAACTCTCTTGGGGCTGCGGGCGATCCACGCACTCGCCGAACGCCGAGTATCTTCTCGATCGCGACGGCGACCTCGATTCACGCGAGGATCAAACGCTTCTCGTCACGGTCGACCAACGCGCGTTCGCGACCGGAGAGCGACCGGATCGCGAGGGTGCCTACTGGAGCGGCTTCTACGACGCAGGCGTTCACAAACTCCGACCGGAAACGACCCTCGTCGTCCGCGGCGGATCGGATGGGGACGTCATCACGACCGATGTCGTGTCGATCGAACGCGTCGGCGCCCGAGACGAAGAGCTCGAGCACGCGCCGGTGACGGCGCGCTACAACGAAGAGTCGTTTCCGCCCGCTCGAGCGCTGTTCGTCCGGTTTACGATTCTCGCGACGAACTCGGGCGAACCCTGCGTCGACGAGTTCGAAGTTTGGTCGGAAGGAACAAACATCGCCCTTGAGAGCGCCGGTACGAAAGCGCGCTCTTCGAGTACTCTCCCCGGACACGCGATCCATCGGCTGGAACACATCCACGACGGGCGCTACGGCAACGGACGGAGCTGGATTTCGAACGAACCCGGCCGGGGATGGATCGAGCTCGAGCTCGCAAAACCGCGGTCGATCGACCGCATCGTCTGGGCGCGCGATCGAGAGGGTCGCTTCGCCGATCGCGTCCCGACGCGCTACCGCATCGAGGTGTCGCTCGATCGAGAACGGTGGACGACAGTGGCGAGCTCGACGGAGCGGGCGCCGTTCGGCGAGCCCAACACTCCGCAGTATCGATTCGTCGGCGACGCGGCAGACGACGGTGAGCGAGCGCTAGCGGAGCTCCGCAGCTTTGCGGCGGAACTAGGGGACTCCGCCGAGACGAGAAAAGCGTACGCCGGAACGTTTCGGCAACCCGACCCCGTCCACCGTCTCCACCGGGGAGATCCATTCGCGAAGCGTGAACGTGTCGCGCCGAACACCGTCGCGCGGCTCGGGAAGCTCGACCTCTCGGAATCGGCGAGCGAGCAGACGCGGCGGCGAATGTTCGCCGAGTGGATCGCGCGCGACGACCACCCGCTCACGGCGCGGGTGATCGCGAATCGCATTTGGCAGCACTACTTCGGCACGGGGCTCGTCGACACTCCGAGCGATTTCGGACTCATGGGCACGACGCCGACGCATCCCGAGCTCCTCGACTGGCTCGCGCGGGAGCTCGTCGGGTCGGGCTGGTCGCTCAAGCATCTCCATCGACAGATTCTTCTCTCGAGCACGTTCCGGCAGTCCAGTCGGCCGCGCGAAGACGGAGCGGCGGTCGATGCCGGCGCTCGGCTCCTCTGGCGATTTCCACCGCGTCGACTCGAAGCGGAGTCGATCCGCGATCGCATCCTCGAGGCGAGCGGAGCGCTCGATCTTCGTATGGGCGGACCGGGATTCAGCGGTTTCGAAGTCCAGCTCGAAAACGTTCGGCACTACTTCCCGAAGACGACCTTCGGCCCCGAGGATCGACGCCGGATGATCTACATGACGAAGGTTCGTCAAGAGCAAGACTCCGTCTTCGGCGCCTTCGATTGTCCGGACGCGAGCCAGACCGCGCCGCGGCGCAGTCGTTCGACGACTGCGATTCAGGCGCTCAACCTCTTCAACAGCGAGTTCGTTACGGTGCACGCGAAGCTCTTCGCCGAACGCTTGATCCGCGAGGCGGGAGATGACCCGAGAGCGCTCACGAATCGCGCCTATCGTTTGGCCTTCGGTCGTGTGCCGACAGCAGCGGAAGCGGAAGACGCCTCGAACCTCGTCCGCGAGTACGGCGCCGCCGCGCTCACGCGCGCGCTGTTCAACACGAACGAATTCATTTTGGTTCCGTGAGGGAGAGCGGATGAACCCCGTCGACGCGCCGCCCCATCCTCTCCTCGACCGCCGTGGGTTCCTCGGCCGCTTCGGCACGGGTCTCGGTGGCGTCGGACTCACGCATCTCCTCGGCGCTCAGGGTCTCCTTGCAAGCGAGAGTGGGGAACGCGAACCCGCGAACGACGGACCGATCCGTCCGCGTCTCGACCCCGCTCGCCCACAGGCCCCGCGCGATGCGCACTTCGCTCCGGCGGCGCGTCGCGTCATCGTGATCTTCTGCTCCGGAGCGTGCAGCCACCTCGATACGTTCGACTACAAGCCGGAGCTCGTCCGTCGGCACGGTCAGCCGCTGCCGGGCGGGAAGCTCATCACGTTTCAGGGCGAGCAGGGCAACCTGACGAAGAGCCCGTGGGAATTTCGGCCCTACGGCGAATCGGGAAAGATGGTCTCCGACCTCGTCCCGCACCTCGGTGCGCTCGCCGACGACATGTGCTTCGTGCACTCGCTCACGAGCAAGACGAACACGCACGGGCCCGGCGAGAACTTCATGTCGACGGGATTTACGCTCGACGGATTCCCGAGCATCGGCGCGTGGATAACGTACGCCCTCGGGAGCGAGAGCGAGAATCTCCCGTCGTTCGTCGCGATTCCCGATCCGCGAGGGACCCCGCAGTCGAGTGTGAACAATTGGGGGCCCGGGTTTCTTCCGGCCGCGTTTCAGGGGACGGACTTCAACGCCGCGAAGCCACTGCGAAACCTAGCTCGACCGCCGGCGGTCTCTCCCGAAGCGGACGCTGCGACGCGTCGATTTCTCGCGCGCCAGAACGCGCGTCACCTCAAACGATTTCCCGGCGACACTCAGCTCGCCGCGAGGATCTCGAGCTACGAGCTCGCAGCGAAGATGCAGCTCAGCGTGCCGGAAGTCAGCGACATCTCTTCGGAGCCGGCGCACATCCTTCGTCTCTACGGCGCCGACGACACGCAGAACAAACTTAAGTCCGCGTTCGCTCGCAACTGCATCCTCGCGCGGCGCCTGGTCGAAAAGGGAGTTCGATTCGTTCAGCTCTTCAACGGCGCGTACCAAACGGGTGGGGAGGGAGTCAGCAACTGGGACGGTCACAAATACCTTCACAAGCAGTACAGCGTGCACGGGCCGGCGCTCGACCAGCCCGCCGCGGGCCTTCTCATCGATCTCAAGCAGCGCGGCCTTCTCGAAGACACCCTCGTCGTCTGGTGCACGGAGTTCGGCCGCATGCCGACGTTTCAAAAGGGCGCGAGTGGTCGCGATCACAATCCCTCGGGATTCACCGCGTGGCTCGCCGGAGCCGGCGTGAAGGCGCCGTTCTCATTCGGCGCCACCGACGAGTTCGGCCATCGTGCGGCGATCGACGTCTCGACCGTCTACGACTTCCACGCGACGATCCTCCATCTCCTCGGACTCGATCACGAACGGCTGACGTTTTACCACAACGGGATCGAACGACGGCTGACCGACGTCCACGGGCACGTTCTCACGCCGATCCTGAGCTGAAGGCGACCCTGCCAGCCCCGCCCTCCTCCGAAACTAGAGTCGATCGGGCTGAACGACCGTGCGATCGTTCTCGACGTTCCCCGTGTTGAGCGTCGTAGCAGGTTCGACCATCAGCACCTGAACCTCCTCCACCGCGACGGGCTTGTGCTCAACGCCGCGCGGAACGATGTAAAACTCGCCCTCCTCGAGGTGAACGACCTCGTCGCGGAAGTGAAGATCAAACTCGCCCTTGACGACGAGAAACATCTCGTCCTCGTCCGCGTGGTGGTGCCAGATGAACTCACCCTGAAACTTCACGAGCTTCACAAGCTGACCGTTCATCTCGCCCACGATCTTCGGCGACCAATGCTCGGAAAACAGCGCAAACTTCTCCGCAAGATTGACCTTAGCCGCCAGCATTCACACTCTCCATTCACACTCTCCATTCACACTCTCCATTCACACTCTCCATTCACACTCTCCATTCACACTCTCCATTCACACTCTCCATTCACACTCTCCATTCACACTCTCCATTCACACTCTCCATTCTCTTCCCTTCGTGTCCGTCGTGCCCTTCGTGGTCCACTTCCTCTTCCTTTCTCCCCGCTCTCCCGATCTCCCCGCTCTCGATCTCCTCCTTCGTCTTCCTTCGCGCACCTTCGCGCCCTTCGTGTAAATCTCCCCGCACCGACTCAAAACCGAATCGTCGCCCCCACCTTCACCGCGATCTCCGTCTGATCGACCCGCGGACGCCCCTCGTTCCGGTCGACCTCCTGAGTCAGAACGACAAAGAGATCCGAACCGGGAACGAACTCCCAGCGAAGCCGACTGTTCACTCCAATTCTGTCGGAGACGTCGTCGTACTGAACGAGGTTGTACCAGATGAGCTCCGTCGTGAAGTTGATCTGCAGCCGCACGGACGCGAGCCGCGTGTCGAAGTTCCCTTCGGGCAGTCGAATCTTGTTGAGCTCGTAACCCGTCGACACGCTGAAGTGCCGACTCGGATCGAGCGTAAGGTTCGCCACCCAGCGGTCGCGGTAGCCGTCGTAAAACGTGCCGATCTCGTACGCCGCATCGAGCTCGACCGGCCGTTTCGTCGCGCTGGCGAATCCGAAACGGTAGCGCTGCCACCAATACTCGTCCGGCGGGATTGTGACGCCGGGATGGATTTCGAAATCCGCTCGCGGCTCGTCGAAGCGAGTTTGCGTGTTGAAGAAGATTTCGTCACTCGATTCGAGAAGAAGAAGGATCGGGGTGAGTGAGTAGAGCGCGGTCTCGAGTTCGTCGTCGAGATCCGTCACGTGCTGCTGGAAGTAGCTGACGAAGATCCGGCGAAGCCAATCGCTGTCGGGAGTGAAGAATCGGGAGGTCGCCTCGAGTTCGTACGCCCGAATGCCGCGTCTCGGGGCGAATCCGAGGGCGGGATAGAAATTCTCGTCGAGCTGGTAGTACTTCACGTAGGTGACGAGTTTCTCGTGCTCGGCCAACGCGACACCGGAGAACGCGAGGTTGTCGCTTCCCGCAACGCCTTCGGTCCAAGTGCCCGAGAGGAACGCGTTTCCACCGAGCGTCCAGTCGTCGATGAGCGTCGTGTTGCGAAAGTTGAAGTCGGTTCCGGCGAAGAGATTGTCGTTCCTCGAGTTCGGGTCGCCCGCAGTGACGAGCACGCCGAGGGTCGAGTTCTCGAGGACGTTTCGGCTGACGCGCCCGACGAACGCGTTCCGCGCCGGCAGCCCATCGTGCGAGTCGACGAGAGCGTCGATGACGCCGACGTTGTACTCGCCGACGCGGCCGGTGAGTTTTCCCGCGATGGTGATGGGTACTGGCTCACCGCTCGCACTGAGTCCGATTCTCCGGCTGAAGAACGGAATGAGAGCACCGCGCACGTCGCCGAACTCGAAGATACTCGCGTCCTGAAGGAAGAACTCCCGCTTCTCCGGAAAGAAGAGGGGAAACCTCGTGAGATTGATCTGACGCGCGTCGACTTCGGTTTCCGCGAAGTCGGTGTTGTAGCTGAGGCTCGCGGTGAGATTCGGAGTGATCGAATAGCGCGCGTCGACACCGGCATCGAAGAGACGATCGACGTCGTCGTCGACACGGTCGTCTCGGTACCGCGCGGCGCCGTAGGGGCGAATCTCGAGACCGATTCCCTGCTCGAGGCCTTCCAACCCGCCGAGGTCGCCTGCCTCGGAGACATCGTGGTCGCGATAGCGGACCTGCGCACCGCTCCAGCGAACGATCTCGTCGCGCCGCTTGATGCCGCGAGAGAGATTGAATCCCCAGACCGTCGAATCCGCGGCGAACGCGATCGACGTGTGTGGAATCGCGACCTCCGCGTACCAGCCTCGCTCGTCGATCGTTGCGTGGGCGTGCCAGACCGCATCCCAGTCGTCATTCGGAATCGGGTGCGCGGAGATGAGTGCGTCATCGCGCGCGCCGTTCGGATTCACGCGAAAGATATAGCCGTTGCGGCGGTCGAGGAACGTGTCGAGAACGATGGCGACATAGTCGTTCCGAGTGGTTCGGCCGTCGCGAGCCATTTCGGTAGCGACGATCGCCGCGGGCTCGGTGTCGTAGCACCAAACTGCGACGTAAAGCGCGCGCCGGTCGTAAGCGACGGCGAATTCCGTCCGCTGCGTGGGCTCCGCACCTTCGTTCGGAAAGGCCTGGAGGAGATTCCCCGCCCGCGGAGTCGTTCGCCACACCGGGTCGTCGAGACGACCGTCGATCTTGGGTGGCGTCGTCGCGCGAACTGCATCGATGCGTGGCCGCTCGGCGGAGACCGGCGAGCTCGCGATCGCAGCCAAGGCCACGACGGCGATCTGTGCAAAAAGCCCAGACTCCCGCACGACGCTTGGCTTCCCTCCGGCTAGACGTCCGCGACCCCGAGAAGACGAAGGACCGTTGCGAGATCGACTTCGGTGAGGCTGTCGACGATCGTGTCCGCGGCCCCGAGCTTTTCCCTCGGGACGGAGTTCGTCACGGCGATCACCCGGCAGCCCGCACGCCGCGCCGCCTCGACGCCGTTCGGTGCATCCTCGATGACGACGCAGCGCTCGGGCGGGAGCTCGAGCCCCGCGGACGCCTTGAGGAAGAGTTCCGGATCGGGCTTCTTGTGCGTGACATCGCTGCCGGTGACGTACTCGAGCTCGGGGTACGGGACACCGGCGGAGCGAAGAACGGCTTCCGACTTCTCGCGCGTGCTGCTCGTAGCGATCGCGACGCCGAATCTCCCGCTCGCACGCGCAGCCGAGATGAGCTCGAGAACGCCGGGGAACGCCGGGAGCGGCCGCTCCCGCAGGATCGCGAGAAAGTTCTCTTGCCGCCGCGTCGTCGCGTGCTCGACATCTTCACGCGAGAGTTCGAGCCCATGGACTTCGGCTGCAGCCCGCACGTAGGCAGCCGCGCCGCGTCCGAGCCCACGCTCGAAGTCCTCGCGACGGACTCCGTCGAGGCCGAAGAGCTCGGCAAACATCCGGATCGACGCCGCGGCGTTGACCGCTTCGGTATCGGCGATGACGCCGTCGACATCGAAGATGAGTCCGCACGAGATCGGGTTCGATTCGATCGACATCCTCTCGCTCCGAATTCCGACGCTGCGACGATCGTCGATGATCGAAGAGGAGGCCGCAAGCGATCAGATCGCGGTGTGACCAAACGCCACACGCGACACATCACCGCGGTACGGATGCGCGATCGAAGCGTGAGTGCCCTCCTCGGCCGTCTCGACGGCCTTTCGATCGCGCAAGCTAGAACGGAACGTAGAGCGACGTCCCAACGTAGAGCGCCGAGTCGTCGTTCTCGTCGAACAACCCGTCTGCGAAACGTCGCGCCACCGGCGGGAAAACCCAAACCCACCTGGACAGATCGATCGGCGGAGAATAGAAGTCACGGTGCTCCACGTCGCAGCCGATCGATGTCCACCGAAACTCCCTCGACCGCCCAGCCGCCGCGCCTCGGCCTCCTCCTCGACGGAGGCGGTGCGCGAGCGGCGTATCAGGTAGGGCTTCTTCGGTTCCTCGCTTCCGAGGTTCCGGACCTCTCCGTACCGATCCTCACCGGCGTCTCCGCCGGCGCGATCAACACGGCGCATCTCGCGAGTCGATCGGGCTCGTTTGCGGAGTCGGTCGAAGAGCTTTCCGAGCTGTGGCGGCGTATCTCCGTCGACCAAGTGTTCGACGTTCACAGTTGGCAGATCGTGAAGACAGTGCTCCGCTGGGGCCTCGGTCTCATCTCGGGCGGGCGATTCTCGCCGAGCGAGCTTCGCGGCCTCACGGACACCGCGCCGCTCCGCAGGTTCCTCACCGACGCGCTCGAGCTCGAGGACGGAAAACTCGTCGGCATCGGGCGCAACATCGACCGCGGCGTCGTCGATTCCGTCGGAATCACGACGACCGATTACGCGACGGTACGCGCGACGACGTGGGTTCAGAGTCACTCACCGGCGCTCTGGGAGCGGCCCAATCGCGTCGCCGTCGAGTGTTCGCTCGGTCTCGATCACGTGCTCGCAAGTGTCTCGCTTCCCCTCTTCTTTCCCGCGACGAAGATCGGCGAGGTGTGGCACGGTGATGGCGGTATCCGATTGACCGCACCGTTCTCGCCGGCCGTCTATCTCGGCGCCGAACGCGTGCTCGCGATCTCGACGCGATTCGCGTCTGAAGCTCGAGACGATACGGCCACGCTCAAGATTTATCCTCCGCCAGCGTACGTGGCCGGAGTGCTGCTCAACGCCGTGTTTCTCGACATGCTCGAGTACGACGCGCGAAATCTCGAACGGATCAACCGACTCATCGAGCACGTCCCCGTCGAAGAGCGAGGAGGACTGCGCCGGGTGGAGACGCTGATTCTCCGGCCGTCTCGCGATCTCGGCAAGCTCGCCGCGGAGCACGAGCCCCGGCTGCCCGGTCTCTTTCGCTTTCTGACCCGCGGCCTCGGGACGCGCGTGACCGAGGGATCGGATGCGCTGAGCATGCTGATGTTCCAGCACGAGTTCGTCGACCAGCTCCTCGCGCTCGGCGAGGCCGACGCGCGGGCGAGAGGCGACGAGATCATCGCGTTCGTGAACGGAGAATGAACGTGTCGCGGGATCGATCCGGACGACGAGTCCAAGCGCGCGGGCGAGCTCTCGCAGTCGCACTCGCTCTCTCTGCGCTCACCGGGTGCGCGGCAACGACGCTCGTCGAATCGTCACCACCGGGAGCTCGCGTCGAGATCGACAACGACTACGTCGGCCGGACGCCGCTCGAGCACGAATGGAGCGTATCGGCGGCACAGCGCTACAACCCGCTGCGCTGGATCGGAATGCTCCTCCCGTGGAACTGGAGGGGACCTCGCCTCGGTCGAACGCGCATCGTTCGCGTGCTTCCGCCTCGGAGCGATCTCTTCCTTCAGTCGAAGGTGCTTCCCGGTGGAAGCACGCCGCCGACGCACGTCTTCTTCGACTTGACGATCCCGCCGGAGAAGCCCTGAGCGGATCGCGCTTACGCGTCGCGTGAGTACGCCAACGGGCCTAGGGGGCTTCTCCCCGTGCGCCCGGGTGCGGTAGACTAGCCGTCTCTGCAGAACGAGATGCGACCCCTCGAGCGATCGGGAGCGCAGGTGGCCTTGAATTCCTTACGAACGGTTCGAGTGGCCGGCTTCGGCCCCGCGTGGGCGATCGGGGCGATGCTCCTAGCATCCCCCGGAACCGAGCCCGCGAAGGAGATCGTTCCGCCGCCGAGATCACCGGAGTTCTTCGAAACGCGCGTGGCTCCGCTCCTCGAGAGACGCTGCGTCTCGTGTCACAACGAGTCGAAACGGAAGGGCGGCCTCGCCCTCGATACGCGCGCCGGACTCGATGCCGGCGCGGAAGGTGACGCAGTTGTCGTTCGCGGACGACCGGAAGCGAGTTCACTCATCGCCGCAGTGTCGGGTGACGATCCGGCGATGCCGCGGTTGGGCCCGAAGCTCGATCCAGCCGAGGTCGCCCGACTGCGAGAGTGGATCGCGGCGGGCGCGCCCTGGCCGGCGGGTCGACGTCTCGCGGCGAAGCTCGATGCCGATCTCGATTGGTGGTCGCTCCGTCCGATCGCGCGTCCTCACGTCCCTCTCGTCGCGGACGGCGACCCCGCGCCGGGCGTTCGAACGCCAATCGACGCGTTCGTGATCGCGCAACTAGAGAAGAACGGGCTCCGTCTTTCGCCGGAAGCGGATCGGCGGACTCTCATCCGCCGGCTCACCTACGACCTCCACGGCTTGCCGCCGTCGCCCGAGGAGGTCGAGGCGTTCGTCCGAGACGATCGTCCCGACGCGTACGATCGACTCGTCGATCGCCTCCTCGCCTCCCCGGCCTACGGGGAACGCTGGGCGCGGCACTGGCTCGACGTCGTTCACTACGCCGACACCCACGGCTACGACAAGGATAAGCTGCGCCCGAATGCGTGGCCGTATCGCGACTACGTCATCCGGGCGCTCAACGAGGACAAGCCGTACTCTCGGTTTGTCGAGGAGCAGATCGCGGGGGATGTTTTGTACCCGGGCACGCGAGACGGGATCGTCGCGACAGGATTCATCGCCGCGGGCCCGTGGGACTTCATCGGGCACGCCGAGGTTCCCGAGTCGAAGATCGACGGCAAGATCGCACGCAATCTCGACCGCGACGACATGGTGACGACGACGATGCAAACCTTCGTCAGCACCACGGTTCAGTGCGCTCGCTGTCACGATCACAAGTTCGATCCGGTCACGCAGGAGGATTACTACAGTCTCCAGGCTGTGTTCGCGGCCCTCGACCGAGCCGATCGCCCTTACGAGCGGTCCGACGAAGTAGGGACCAAGCGAAAGCAGCTGACCGCCCGGCGCGACGAGCTCGTTCGCTCGAGGGAGCGACTTCTCGCCGAAACGCGGCAGAGGGCCGGTCCCGAGCTGGAGCGCGTGGAGCGGGAATTGGCGACACTCGAGCAAACGACCAAGCCTGCGGAGCCGCGCCCAGAGTTCGGCTATCACAGCGCGATCGAGGCCCGCCAGGACGTCGAGAAGTGGGTGCAGGTCGATCTCGGTGCACCGGTCGAGATCGAGCGCGTGATCTACGCCGGGTGCCACGACGACTTCGCGGGGATCGGCGCCGGATTCGGTTTCCCCGTTCGCTATCGCATCGCCGTCTCCAACGACGAGGATTTCGCCGAGGACGTTCACGTCCTCATCGACTCGACGGACGCCGACGCTCCCAACCCAGGGGTGACGCCGCAGCTCGCCAGCGGTGGGGGACGCACCGCTCGCTACGTCCGCGTCACCGCGACGAAGCTCGCCCATCGGCAGCGCGACTATATCTTCGCTCTCGCGGAGCTCTCGGTGGTCACGACGGACGGGCGGAACGCCGCGCGTGGCGGGAAGGTGACTGCGCTCGATTCGATCGAGGCTCCCGTCCGCTGGTCGAAGAAGAATCTCGTCGACGGGTACTATCGCGGAGGGCGGGCGAACGCCGCCGACCTCGCGAAGATCGAACGTCTTCTCGGCGAACGAGAGAGGATTCTGAGCTCCGCGCAAGGAGAAGTCACGCGTCGTGAGCTCGCTGCGATCGCGAGCGAGATCGATGCCATCGACCGAAACCTGAAGGCTCTCCCGGCTCCCGGTCGCGTCTACGCGGGAACGATTCACACCGGAAGCGGCGCATTTCAAGGGACTGGAAGCGCCGGCGGCGCTCCCCGCGAAATCCGAGTCCTCCACCGCGGGGACGTGCAGTCGCCGGGGGCTCTCGTCGATCCGGGCGTCCCGCCTCTTCTCGCCGCGGCGACTCACCGCTTCGCGCTTCCGAAAGAACACCCCGAAGGAGAGCGAAGGCGGGAACTAGCCGCGTGGATCACTCGCCGCGATAACGTCCTTACGTGGCGGTCGATCGTGAACCGCGTCTGGCAGTACCATTTCGGCCGCGGCATCGTCGAGACGGCGAACGACTTCGGGCGGATGGGCGAGCAGCCGAGTCACCCCGAGCTCCTCGATTGGCTCGCGGCATGGTTTCGCGACGACGGGGGTCAGTCGCTGAAGGCTCTTCACCGCCTGATTCTAAGGAGCGCCGTCTACCGCCAGCAGTCGGTCGACCGACCGGAGGCGAGTGCCGTCGACGCGGGCAATCGGCTCCTCTGGCGGATGCAGCGGAGGCGCCTCGAGGCCGAAGCGGTTCGCGATACGGCGCTTCTCCTCGCTGGGCGTCTCGGGAGAAGGATCGGTGGACCGGGCTTTCGTGCGTTCATCCTAGAGAAGCCGGAACACTCGCCGCACTACGAGTACGCGAAGCACTCGCCCAGCGATCCCGCCAGCCACCGCCGCACGATCTATCGCTTCATCGTAAGATCGCAGCAGGATCCGCTCATGACCACGCTCGACTGCGCGGATCCCTCGCTCATGGTCGATCGCCGAAACGAGACGCTCACCGCGATCCAGGCGCTCGCGCTCCTCAACAATCGCTTCGTGACGTACGCGGCGGAAGAGTTCGCGGCGCGACTTGCGAGCGAAGAGACGCTCGAGGCGAAGATTCGCCGGGCGGTGTGGCTCGCTCTCTCCCGGAAGCCATCGCGCGAGGATGCGGAGCTCCTTCTCGACCACGCGAAGCGCTTCGGACTCGCGAACGCGTGCCGCGTTCTGCTCAACCTAAACGAGTTCTTATTCGTCGACTGAGAGAGTTCGTTTCGATGCGAGAATCCCGTAGTTCTTCGACTCCACCCGCCCTATTCGATCGGCGCAGCTTCCTTTGGCGATCGGGCGGCGGTCTCGGTGGCATCGCTCTCGCTACTATGCTGGCCGAGGCCGAAGCGCGGGCCGCGGGCGGCTCGGCGCGCAGCGAGGGGATTCACCATCGTCCGCGCGCGAAGCGAGTCGTGCAGCTCTTCATGGCGGGGGCGGCGAGTCACGTCGATCTCTTCGACTACAAGCCGCGACTCTGGCGAGACCACGGAAAAAAGTGGGACCCTGGCGAGAAGGTCGAGCTCTTTCAAAATGGCCTGGGCGCGACGTACGCTCCGCCGTGGACGTTCCGGCCGTACGGTGACTGCGGGAAGCACCTTTCCGAGATCGTCGCGCCGCTCGGGAAGTGCGTCGATCGCATGGCGTTCATTCACAACCTCGTCGGCAAAACGGGAGTCCACAGCCAGGCGACGTTTCTCCAATCGACGGGCTTCCAGCTTCCGGGCTTTCCCGGCGTCGGGGCGTGGGTGAGCTACGCACTCGGAAGCATGAACGAAGACCTCCCGACCTTCGTCGTCCTTCCCGACCATCGCGGGTTCGCGTCGAACGGGCCGAAGAACTGGGACGCCGGGTTTCTCCCCGCTCAGCACCAGGGAACGATCGTTCAGCCGATCTCGGACGATCCGGTTGCGAATCTCTTCCCGCCCGAAGGGAGCTTCGTCACGCCGGAAAGCGATGCGGCGGCGCAACGACTTCTCGGTCGGCTCAATCGACGACACGCGGTGCTGCGCCCCGGCGACTCGCGCCTCGGTGCACGCATGCGTTCCTACGAGCTCGCCGCGCGCATGCAGCTCGCCGCTCCCGATGCGCTCGACATCACCCGCGAACCTGATCACATCCTCTCGCTCTACGGCCTCGATCACGGACAGAAACAGTTCGCGAAGACGATCAACCCCGTCGAGGAGATCGATTACTTCAGCCGCAAGTGCCTCGTCGCCCGGCGACTCCTCGAACGCGGCGTTCGCTTCGTCCAGATCTGGTCGGGCTGCGACAACGCCTTCCCGCGGAGAAACTGGGATTCGCACGAAGACATCGCGCGTGACCACGGCCCGCTCGCACTCGGGATGGCGAAGGGCGCGTCGGCGCTCATCGAGGATCTCGATCAGCGCGGCATGCTCGACGACACGGTCATTCTCTGGACGACCGAATTCGGGCGCATGCCCTGCGCACAGGGCTCGAAAGGCCGAGACCACAATCCCTTCGGCTTCACCAACTGGCTATGCGGTGGGGGAATCCGCGGCGGCGTCACTCACGGCGAGAGCGACGAATGGGGGTATAAGCCGGCGGACCGCGCGAATCCGACGTACGTCTACGACGTTCACGCGACGATCCTTCACCTGCTCGGCATCGATCACGAGCGCCTGACCGTGCGGCACAACGGGATCGACCGGCGGCTCACGGACGTGCACGGGCACGTCATCCGCGACCTTCTCGCGTAGCGTGCGATTCGTCCGCGACTGCGATCAGCAGGACACGCGGTCGCGCGTGCGCCGGGACCGCGAGGGGGCCGTGCGCGGATCGCCGTACCATTTGGCGTCCGACTGGGACGGATCCGCGGCCCCGAGCGCCGTGACGATCACGACCAACGAGACAGGAATCAGCAGCATGTAGATGAGTAGCGACATCGAAGAGACCCTCGTGGGATTAGGAATCCCCTCCCCATCGGTCTCTTCGGCGAGATGGCCGCGACTTCTACACAAAAAAGCCGAACCGCGGCGCTGTCGTCCGGTAAACCGCAGCCGGTCCAGACGAGTCCGGTTCGAGCGGGCGCGATCACCCGCCCTGGTGTTTCGATAGGTACTCCGCGACCGCCTTGTCGACGACGAGCTTCTTCACACCGAGCTCGGCCGCTTTCTTGCGCGTCACTTCGAGCGGGACGCCGTGCTCCATCCCGATGTAGAGAGCCCAGAGACCCCAGACCCGGTTCGCGTTCGAGCCGTGGATCAAAACGGGCCCCTTTTTCTTCGCCGCGCGGACGGCGGCGAGAAACTCGTTCGCCGCCTTTTCGTCGAAGGTCTGCGGTGCGACCGGCATGTGGATGTACTTGATCCCGAGCTCTTCGACCGCGACGTCCTCGTCGAATCCGAGTCCGAACAGCTCGCGTGCCATCCTCACGTTGATTACGGTCTTTACGCCTTCGTCCTGCGCGGTGTAGAAGTCCGGCTGCGCCGGCTGCCCGGCGAGATGGAAGTCGCCGAGTTGATGCGAAACACCGCGCAGAACGCGGATCTTGGATGGCTTCGGCTCAAGCGCAGCGGGCCACTTTCCCCAGTCCTTGCCGCGAGGTTTTCGCGCCGCCCCGGGACCGACCGCTTTCGGCGGTGTCGCCGCCGCGAGGCTCGCTCGATCGACGCCGGCCTGGTATGGCGTGCCAACACCCGCCTCGGCGACCGCGCTGTTCCAGGTGCGGATTCCGAGGTCGCGGACGACGAGCGCCTGCGCCCAACGATCAGAGAGCTCGACTCCGTCCGGACCGACGATGGAGTAGGGGGGCGGACCGAGCTCGCTCTTAAAAACGAAGACGTCTCCCGGCCGAGCGTTCTTCAGCCATGCAACCATCGCCTGCTTCCACCAACCGGCAAAGCGGCGAGCTTCTTGGGTGTCGCCTTTGTCACCGACGTCGATTTGCGCCTGCGCTCCGTTCCCGATTCGCCCGTCGACCATGCCGGTCCGAGCGAGCACCGCGTCGAAAGCAGCCTTGATCTCGCCCCGCACGGGCCCGTTGACGCCGTACGAAATCACGAAGTGGGAAAGATCGGCGTGAAGCTGGATCCCCGGGAGCTCCCTCGCCCAGCGCCCCGTGAGCACCAGATCCTGCGTGATGGTCCGGCGGTGAGTCTCGACGTAGAAGGGAAGCTTCGCTTCACGACAACGTGCCGACATCGCACGGATCTTCTCCGCTCCTTCGTCGAACGTAACGAAGGTCGGACGGATCATGGCGACGAGTCCGCGTGCGTTCATTTCTTTCGCCGCCGCGATCGCTTCGTCGAGCTCCGCGACCGTGCTCGGGGCGCACTGAAGAGTGAGAGCTAGACCGTGCTTCGCCGCGAGATCGCGGTAGGCGTTTCGCTCGCCCGGTTCTCGCGGAAGAAAGAGCATGAAGCCGTCGAACCCGGACTTCGCGATGTTCGAAATCTTGTCCTCTCGCGACCATTCCGGACCGCCGCGAGGGAGACCCCGCATCGCCCAGATCGCCTGTTCGACGCTAAGGCGCGGGGCGCGTTCCGAGCCGTCGTTGATCCAGTGAGCCGGCTCGGCGCGAGTCAAGGTGGATTGAACTATGAGAAGAGCGAGGACCGAGAACCGGGCAAAGCGTAGGAAGTTTCGCATGATGGAGTCTCGAGGTAGCGGAGTTTTCGACCGGGAGCGGTGAAGATCGTCAGACTACCACTCGCTGTCGGCCTTTGCACGACGCCGCCCGCCCGAACGTAGCCCTCACCAGAGGTGATCGCTCGGACCGTTTGACGAGGCCGATCGAAGCGGCTTCATTTCAGCCCCGGGGATCGCTGGACGCACGCGGGGACCTGCCGAGTCGCCGCCGGTACCCCGTCGTGAGCAGTTTCGATTCATGAGCTGATAGGGTTACAGGAACTGAACGGCGCTGTACACTCGTTCTATCGGCGGGTTCGCGCGCGGAGCGCGAGTTCTGGGGAGGAGAAGTCCGGAGCAGGAGATACTTTGAACCCATCGCACGCAGTGTCGTCGCGGGTCGGTTGGGGAATCCGTTTCACACTCGTCGTGATCGTGCTCTCGCTCGCGCCGGGTCTCGCCCGCGCGTTCTCGATCATCCCGCCGGCCGACCTCGGCCAGCTCGCGTCGCAGGCGGAGGCAGTGGTCTTAGCGAGCGCGGGAGAGTCGAGCGCTGCGAGTCGGGGAGCGCTCGTCTTTACGACGACCGAGTTTCACGTCGACGATGTCGTCGCCGGTCCGATTCGAGTGGGCGACGCCGTCGACGTCGTCTGTCCGGGAGGGATCGCCGACGATCGCGAGTGGATCGTCGATGGTTCACCGCGTTTCGTTTCCGGCGAGAGATATCTCCTTTTCCTCGACGCGCGTCCCGGCGGCACGTGGATCCCCAAGCTCCTCAGCTACGGCCTCCTGCGCGAAGCCGTCGCAGGCGACGGACGAGCGCTCCTCACCCCGATCGCCACGCGACCCGGCGCGAGCTTCCGCGCGCCGAACGGCGAGATTCCGGAGTCCATCGCGACATACGAGCGCGACGATCTTCTCATTCACCTCTCGCACGTGCTGAGCGGTCGAGATCGATGGACCGGCGAGACTCTCGCAGTCGAACCTGCGGTCGAGGATCTCCCGGGAATCGCGGGCGACGTCCCGGCCGGCTGCACCTACTTTGTCAGCAGCAATCGCAACACGCGCTGGCGCGCATTCGATTCGTCCGGCCGCGCCGAGATCCGCGTGCGCACTCCGGGCGATGGGCTCCTCACCGGCGGCGGTGTGAAGGAGGTCGTCCAGGCGATGAATCGCTGGATGGAGGTCGACGGAACTGGCGTCAATCTCGTCCTCGAAGGAACGACGGCGGCGAGTGTCGCCTGCTCCGGAGGGAGCAACGACACGCTCGAGAACGCCATCGTCTTCAACGATCCGTGCTTCGACATCGCGGACTCGGAAGGTTGCGGCGGCGTTCTCGCCTTCGGCGGACCACTCCTTTCCGGTACACATTCCTTCGACGGCGCGTCGTGGGCGACGATCTCGGGCTGGGTCGTCGTCGTCAACAACGAGGCGAGCTGTATCGGCAGTCGCAACTTTTCGTTCATGCTAGCGCACGAGCTCGGCCACGGACTCGGCTTCGGGCACGTGAGCGATCCAAACGCGCTCATGTGGGAAGCGTGCTGCAATCCGGTGAACAGTACGGATCGCCGCTGCGTGACTTACACGTACCCGCAAGAAAACCCGGACAATGAGCGGCCGACGGTCGACGCCGGCTCCGACCTCGATCTCGCCCTTCCCGATCGCACTCTGCGGCTCGCCGGAACGGCGGACGATGTCGACGGACCGCAGCCGCTCACGACGAGCTGGGCGCAGGTGAGCGGTCCCGGACTCGTAACGTTCGCGGACCCGAGCGCTCTCTCGACGACGGCGACGTTCTCCCGCTCGGGAGTCTACGTCCTCACACTTACCGCCGACGACGGCGAGTTGATTCGATCCGACGCGATTCTCGTCTCCGTCGCCATCGGAACCGGACCGATTCACCGCCTGACATTTCGACAAGGCACCGATGGCTACACCGCGGCGATCGACACGATTCTCCGCGAAGCCTCTCCGCAGGCGACGGCGCCGAGCGGAACGGCGCTCACCATCGACGGCGAAGACACGAACGATCTCGAGGTCCATTCGCTTCTGCGCTTCGGGAGTCTCTTCGGAACGTCCGAACGTCAGGTTCCTCCGGGGGCCGAGGTGACACTCGCAACTCTCTCGGTCGCGACGACGGACGAAGGGAGCGGGGCGCGATTCTACCGTATGACGGAGCCGTGGGAGGAGCGGTCGAGCTGGTCGACGTTCGGTGCGACCGGAATTCGACGCGGAGTCCACACCCTGTCGAGCGCCGAAGACACCATCGAAGGACATCCGGGCGCGGTCACGATCGACGTCACGGCGAGCGTCGCCGCATGGAGCGAAGAGCCGTGCGCCAACCTGGGATGGGCGCTCCTTCCGATCGGCACGAACGGCTGGACCTTTTCATCCACTGAAGGCGGCGATCGCCCCTTGCTCGTCGTCGAATACGTCGCGGAGGACGATCTTCCGCTCATCTCGGTCGGCGACGATTGGAGATATTTGAAGGGACGCGCTCCGCCTCCGGCCGATTGGCACGCGCTCGACTTCACTCCCGATGACGAGTGGCTCATCGGGCCGACCGGGATCGGCTACGGCGACGGCGATGATGCGACGATCCTCTCTGATATGGAGGACAACTACCTCACCGTCTACGCTCGGCGCGAGTTCGAGGTGACGAGTGCGGCCGCGGTCGGGCGACTCGTCCTCGACATCGACTACGACGATGGCTTTGTCGCGTACCTGAACGGAGACGAGGTCGCACGGTCGGCGTCGATGGGAGCGGCGGGCAGCCCCGTCGCCTACAACACTGCCGCGTCCTCGCACGACGCCGGCGCGGTCGAATCCTTTACCATCGGCACCGACTCGCTTCGTGACGGAACGAACGTCCTCGCCATCGAGGTGCACAACTCCACGCTCGGGAGCAGCGACCTTTCGCTGCTTCCCTCACTCTCCGCGGCGCGAAACTTCATCGAGCCGGGTGCCGAGTGGACGTTCCGTCGAGGGTCGGAGGCGATTCCGGTGGACTGGACGAATCCGGCGTTCGACGATGCCGACTGGGAACGCGGACGCGCGGGCATCGGCTACGGCGATGGCGACGATGCAACCGTCCTCGCAGACATGGAAGGCAACTACGCGTCCGTCTTCTGCCGGAAACGATTCTTCGTCGCGCCGGGAACCGCGTTCGATGAAGCGCTTCTCTCGGTCGTCTACGACGACGGGGTGGTCGTGTATCTGAATGGAACGGAGATCGACCGGCGACAGATGCCGGGAGGGACGATCACACGGCAAACGACGGCCGCGGCGTCCGGCGAATC
Organism: Planctomycetota bacterium; assembly: GCA_965223845.1. Taxonomy (GTDB): domain Bacteria; phylum Planctomycetota; class UBA8108; order UBA8108; family SXIK01; genus CBDCXR01. Next base: position 2,144,106 of record CBDCXR010000004.1, read on the forward strand.
CAACGTCGCGACGTGGACGCTCCCGCGAGCCGAATTCGTGGAGGGGGAAAACGTGCTCGCCGTGAGCGTTCACAACGCGTCCCTCGGCAGCTCCGATCTCAGCTTCCACGCGGTGCTCGTCCCGCGCGATGCTTCCACCGCCGTCGATTGCGACCCCGAATCGACGATCCGTCGCGGCGACGCGAACGACGACGGCGACCTCAACATCGCCGACGCGCTGTTCACTCTCGCCTATCTGTTCGAGGATGGGCCGCCGCCGGAGTGTCTCGACGCGGTCGACGCAAACGACGACGGGCGGGCGGAAATCAGCGATGCGCTCGCGATTCTCCTTCACCTCTTCGTCGGAAGGGCTCTCCCGCCTCCCGTAGGCACGTGCGCAGAGGATCCGACGCCGGACGACATTCGGGATTGCGTACTTCGACAGTGTGAGTGAGCTCGGCGGATCCGAGCGACGGGGCCGTTCTCCGGCGCGCACGCCGCCGCGGATCTCGATGCGGGCTGCACGATGAAGAGACGGCTGTTCGACCAGCGCGTAAACGTTGAGGAGAACGCGCGCGGCGTCACCATCGAAGCTCGCGCCGACACTTCTCGCTGGCTCACGGCGCTGTTCTTTCTCACGATTCTGGCCGCGATCTCCGCGCCCGTATTCTATGGATTCAGCCGGACCACGATCGATCCGGGGAACCGCATCTTCTTCGTCGCCGGTGCCGCGGCCGGCGGATTCGCTCTCATCCTCGGAGTCGCTGCGTGCTTCTTCGCGTTCCATCTTCGGCGCGTGCGAGTCGAAGTTGATTCCGCCGCGGGAGTCTGTCGCATAACGCGATTTCGCAGCGTTTCGATTCCGCTGGGGGAGATCTCCGCCGTCGAGCTCAAGACCGGCGGTGACGGGGACGCGGGCGCCGCATGCTTCTCCCTTCGCCGCCTCGATTCTCGATCACTGCCCCTCTTCCATTGCTCGTTCGTGGAATCGGACGGATCGCTCCCTGGAATGGAGGGGTGTCGCGATTTCGGTCAGTCGCTAGCGGAGCGACTCCGGACGCGACTCATCGAAGCCGACGCTCGTCCGCGACGAGCTACGCGAAGAGTGGAACCCGAAGATTGACTCCCTCGGGTGTACTCCCGATCCCGTTCAGAGCGACTCGATGAACGCGACGAGATCCCGCAGTTCGTCGTCGCTCAGTCCTTCGGCTTCGCGATGAAACTCAGGTACCGCAGTTCCGCGGAAGACATCGCCGATGGACCTCGCGTTCGCGCCGTGAAGGTGACGCGGGACGTCACGGATTCCGCGTAGGGCGGGAGGATTGAACGTAGGCCGCAACACGTCCGTCGCGAGTGCGGGGTTCGCCGGCCGACGCGAAGTGTAAGTCGGCGGCCGATGGCAGCGCCCGCACCCGAGGTCGTCGAAGCGCGCGCGGCCTCGCGCGACGGACTCGCCGTTCGCGCTTTCGGCGAGAGCGGGCGATGGAAACCTCAGAGTCTTCAAGTACGCGATGACGGCGTCGACTTCATCCCGCGTCGGCGGTGAGTCCGCCGCCATGGTGTGGTGAAGAGATGACTCGACCTTGTCTTCGAGCGTTTCGAAACGTCCCAGCCAAGACCATGGTCCAGTTTCCGCAACGCCGCGAAGACTCGGAACGCGGAGCGGACGCCACGCGAGGATATCGGGAACGACGAAGCGGTGGCCGTCGCTGCCGCCGCCGGGATGGCAGCTTTCGCAGCTGTACCAAGCGCCGCGCGAACGACGCGCGTCGAAGTAGATCGTCGCGCCGCGGTGCGCGAGCGTCGGCCGCGGTGGGGGACCGAGCCGGATCGTGCGGCGCACCTCGCGCCGAATGAGATCGACCTCGACGATCGTGTCGTCGAGGTAGCAAGAGACGAATACGCTCTTCCCGTCCGGATGGAGGGCAAGCGCCGAAGGACGCCGCCCCACGTCGACCGAGGGAAGCGCCGAGCCGCGAGTGAGCGAAGCCGCGCGCTCGGCCGATGCCGGCTCGACGTCCGCGAAGACGAGACGATCCGTGCCACCCGAAGCGACGACGATCGTCCGCGCCGTGTCCGCGTCTTCCGATCCAGCTCGGGTGGTTCCGCGCGGAGAGTCGACGACGACGAGGTCCGTCGGATCGCCAATCGCGCTCTCCCGTTGGTCGAGTGCGACGATCCAATCGAAGTCTCGCGACTTGGCGCCGGGACCCGGCGCGTCCCCGAGTCCGGAGAGCGCGACACCGGTAATTCGATTCGCGAGGATCTGCCCCCAGGAGAGCGCCTCTTGCGAGATCGGACACTCTGTCGCCTGGACCATGTGCGAGACGGCGACCCAATCCGCGAAGCGAGCCAGTCCAGAGATATTCCGGGCGCCGCGATGCGCGAACGCGAGAACGTGCGACCGAACCGCGCCGCTCTCGAGGTCGATGACGCCGAGATCCGTTCGACCGGCGACGAGCGCTCGCACGGAACCATCGCGCCGAGCGCCGACATCGTCCACGACGAGCAATCGACGCGCACCTTCGACCGCGCGAATTCGGCGGACGAGTCGCATCGCGCGGGCATCGACATCCCACACCTCGCTCGAACCTCGGCAGGCGACGAGCAATCCCTCGCCGCCGCGCCAGAAAACGACGTCGGCCGGCAGCCGCCCCACGACGAGCGAGCCGCGGTGAACCCAACGATCCTGCGCCGCCTCGAGTAGAGTCACTCGGTGGGCGAACGACTCCGCTACGGCGACCGTGAAACTCTCGCCCTTCTTCGCAAGCGCCAGTCGTGCGGGTCGTCCGCCGGGAACGAGGGCGATTTCATCCACCACGCTTCCCGCCCGTGCGTCGACGAGCGAGACCGTCCCCGACTCCTCGTTAGCGACGGCGAGCCACCGTCCGTCGGGAGAGACGACCACGTCGGCGGGGTATCGCGGGCGGGCGATCTTGGCTTCAGCGCCCGAACCGGCGCGCGGCGACGACGTCCGCGGGGAATCATCCGGAAGCGCGACCCTCCCCGAAAAAGTGAGAAGGATGCTCATCGCTGCGATGCAGAGCAGACGGAGAGATCGTGCGCGCGACGGACTCCGTTCCTTGGGGGATTCCTCGCGCTCCGTTCTCGCCAACTTGATCGCTCCTCGAGATCGTCGTCGAATCTGGCTCATCGCCGATCGATTCTCACCGCGAGAACGGAACGGCGCGATTCCTTCGTCCGACTGAGTTTACTCGGCGCGGGGCGGCAGTGTAGATGTTAGTGACCGTTTCCGAGCTGACTCTGACGGTGGCGATGGCCTCCGGCCGGGCACCGAATGCCCGCCGGAGTCTCAGGCGCGGCCGGGCTCTCTCGGCTCGAGCAGTTCCCTCTCCCGAAAGGACTCCCATGACGAAGCAAATGACGGCCGCCGTGCTGGCCTCTTTCATCGCGCTCACCGCGCCCTCCTGCGAACTCGTGCGCGAGCTCACGTCGTCCTCGAACATCGATGTCGACGACTTCGGCAAGCTCGAGGATGGCACCGAGATCAAGATCTATACGGTCACGAACAAGAACGGCGTCCGCGCCAAGCTTACGACCTACGGCGCGATACTGACGGAGCTCCACGTTCCCGATCGCGAAGGCAAGCTCGCCGACGTCGTTCTCGGCTTCGACACGCTCGAGGGGTATCTCGCCGGGCACCCGTTTTTCGGGGCGACCACCGGCCGCGTTGCCAATCGCATCGCGAAGGGGAAGTTCACGCTCAACGGGACGGACTACCAACTCGCCGTCAACAACGGCCCGAACCATCTTCACGGTGGCAACGTCGGACTCGACAAGCGCGTCTGGGAGTCCGAGCCCTGGACCGGGAACGCGGAACGCGGCGTCCTATTCTCGTACGTGAGTCCCGACAAGGAAGAGAACTACCCGGGGACCCTGACCATCGCGGTCAAGTACGTCCTCACCGACGAGGACGAACTTCGCATCGAGTACACCGCAACGACCGACAAGGCGACGCCCGTCAACCTCACTCACCACTCGTACTTCAACCTGGCGGGAGCGGGCGCCGAGACGGTTCTCGATCACGAGCTGAAGATCGTCGCCGAGAACTACACGCCCGTCGACGACACGCTCATTCCGACCGGGGCAATCGCGCCGGTCGAGGGGACGCCGCTCGATTTCCGTACGGCGAAAGTCGTCGGAGCGCGCATCGCTGAGCTCGACGGGCCGACGAACGGCTACGACCACAACTTCGTGCTCGACAATCAGAACGGCGACCTCGCGCTCGCGGCGGTTCTCCGCGACCCTGCGAGTGGACGCACGATGGAGCTGTGGACCACGGAACCGGGGCTCCAGCTCTACACGGGGAACTTTCTCGACGGCTCGAACGTCGGGAAAGGCGAGAATCCGTACCCGCACCGGTCGGCGCTCTGCCTCGAGGCCCAGCACTACCCGGATTCAGTCAATCGCCCGGAGTTCCCGTCGACGATTCTGAAGCCCGGGGAAACCTACACGCAGACGACGGTGCATAGATTCATCGCGGAGTGATGGGTCCGGACGTGAGTCCTCCGGCCGGTACACGAGAGGGAGATTGTTCGGTCGAATCGACCCGAAGCTCGCGGAGGACGGGCGACTCTTTAGCGTCATAGAGCCACGATGTCACGTACGATGCGGAGATCCTGTAGTTCGACATGAGCGAGCCTTCGGCTCGTATGCACCTGAAACGACGCGCCGCCTGGTCCGGAGGTGTCCGGTGAACAGAACCGAGAATCGAGCGGACTCTCGCGCTGATTTCAGAAGGAACTCTGCGCCGAGCAGAACTCACGGCCTGGGGTGGCGCCGCGGCTGGGTGCTGCAGTTCTTGTGCTCGTTCCTTTTCGCTCTCGATGTCCCTTCACTCTTCGCTCAGGGCGACGGTCCGGATTTCACGCGGCCCACGGCCGTCGCGGCCGAGTCATCGGGGGATACCGCAGGCTCGCTCGTCGTGATCGACGGTAAGAGTCTCATCCGAGTCGACCCGCGCTCCGGCGATCGGACGATTCTCTCGGGCTTAGACCCCGAGGAATTGGATCTCGTCGGCGAGGGTCCGGAATTGCGAACCCCCACGGCGATCGCCGTCGAGCCAGCGGGTGAAACCGCGGGCCAGCTCGTCATCGCCGGCAACCGCGTCCTTCGTGTGGACCCCGCCTCGGGCGACCGCACGGTTGTTTCGAACCGCACCGGGATCAACGCGATCGCGGTCGAGACGTCGGGTAGAACCGCGGGCCAGCTCGTCGGCGTCCAGACGGACTGGGAGAATCTCGTTCGTTTGGACCCTCAGACCGGCGAAATCTCGATTCTCTCTGGATTCGACCCCGATCAGGAGCGCGTAGTCGGAGACGGACCGGGTCTTGATCCCACTTCCGGTTTTAACAACGATCTCGGCTACGATACCAGCGAGTGGAGGACCGTGGCGATCGCGGTCGAAACCGCCGGCGAGACCGCCGGTCAGCTCGTCGTCGTTGAGCATAGCCTCAATCAGGCCGCTGCTCCGAGCGTGCTTCTTCGAGTCGACCCGGAGACGGGTGACCGCGCGATTCTCTCTGGATACGCGAGAGAACTCATCGGCGAAGGAACGGACTTTGACAAGCCCGTGGCGATCGCGGTCGAGGCATCCGGGAATCTCGTCGTCGTCAATCAATCGAACGGTCGACGCCCAGCTTTCCTTCTTCGCGTGAACCCATCGACGGGGAACCGGACGCTTCTTTCCGGTGAGGTGAGAGGAGGAGAGACAGCAGGCGAGGGGCCGGAATTCGACGAGCCCGTGGCGGTTGCGGTCGAGACCACCGGCGAGACGGCGGGGCATCTCGTCGTCGTCAACCGCGGGTCGAAACGCCTCCTCAGTGTCGATCCGATGACGGGCGATCGGACCGCGCTCAGCTCCGCCACCGCCTCGCTGCCCATTTTTCTTCGCGGGGACTGTAACGGCGACCGCCGGCTCAATCTCGCCGATCCGATTTTTCATCTTCTGTTTAACTTTGTCGGCAACGTGGAGTTGATCTGCCGCGCGGCGTGCGACGCCAACGGAGACGCGGAGCTCGGAGGGAGCTCGGATGCGCTCTATCTGCTCAACTTTCTCTTTCGCGGCGGCCCCGCTCCGCCCACGCCGTTTCCTCGTTGCGGGAGGAGCTCGGACGCCGCGGACGCGACGCTCGGCTGCGAGATCGAGCGTTTGTGCCCGTAGAGGATCGGAGTTGCGTCCGACGGCCGACGATAGCCCGCTCAGAGAGGACGATAGCCCGCCCAGAGAGGACGGCGCTCCGATCGGACGAATCCAGGTTCTTTGCTCGGGCTCCCGGAGATCGTTCGGCTACCATGAGAGCCTCGAGCCGGAAGAACCGGCCAACGATTTCTACTCCATTCGACACGGTGGATCTCATGCGAGCTTCGATCCTCATCGCGCCCCTCCTCCTCACCGCCTTCAGCTCCCTCGCAGCGGACGAGTCCGCTCGGAAGTCTTCGGCCGCGGCGAAGGACGCGAACACGCCCCCGCTCAAGGCTCTCCTCATCACCGGCGGCTGCTGCCACGACTACAAGAACCAGATCAAGATCCTCACCGAGTCCCTGAGCGCGCGAGTCCGCGTCGAGTGGAAAGTCGTCCACGGACCAAACGAGCGGAAGAAGCTACTCGACGTCTACGCGAAAGATGACTGGGCGAAGGGCTTCGACGTCATCGTTCACAACGAGTGCTACGGAGCGGTGGACGACATCGAGTACGTCGAGCGCATCGCTCGCGCGCACTTCGAAGGGACGGCGGGCGTCGCGATCCACTGCTCGATGCACAGCTACCGCGCCGCGGCCACCGACGAGTGGCGGAAGTGCCTCGGCGTGACGTCACGCCGGCACGAGCGCCACCGTCCCGTCGAGGTGAAGCGGGTGGCGAAGAAGCACCCCGTCCTCCGCGGATTCCCGGACACGTGGAAGACACCCAAGGGCGAGCTCTACATGATCGAGAAGGTCTGGCCCGAAGCCGAAGTCCTCTGCACTGCGTGGGGCGCCGACACGAAGAAGGATCACCCCGTCGTCTGGACGAACACGTACGGCGCCGGACGCATGTTCGTCACGACGCTCGGCCACCATAACGAAACGATGTCGGAGAAGGTGTACCTCGATCTGGTCGCGCGCGGGCTCCTCTGGGCCTGCGACAAGCTCGACAAGAACGGAAACCCGCTCAAGGAGTACGTGGCGAAACCGGCGGGCGGCAAGAGCGGCTCCGCCGGAGAGAAACCCGCAGGAACGAAGCCCGAGAAGGACGAGTCATGAGCGAGATCAACCGCCGACACTTCCTCGCGCGATCCACGCGAACGATCGTGGGCCTCGGTGCTGCAGCGGCGACCGGTCCGGGCCTCGCGCGCGCGACCTCCGCGTCCGACAAGGTACGTCTCGCGGCGATCGGAATCGGCGGGCGCTGCTCATCGCTCATCCGCGGTTTCCTCGAGCGCTCCGATGTCGAGATCGTGAGTCTTTGCGACGTGTATCCGGCGCGCGACACCGTCCAATCGATGGCGAAATACGTCGAGGACAAGCAGAGCCGTCGCCCGGAGGTCGTTCAAGAATTTCGCCGCGTGTTAGACAGTCAAGACGTCGACGCCGTCATCGTCGGCACCCCGGACCACTGGCACGCGCCGATGTCGATCTTCGCCTGCCAAGCCGAGAAGGACGTCTACGTCGAGAAACCGCCGTCCCACAACATTTGGGAAGGGCGAAAGATGGTCGAGGCGGCGCGACGCTACAACCGCGTCGTCCAAGTCGGCACGCAGAATCGTAGCGCGCCCTACGTTCAGGCTGCGGCGGAGATGATCGCCGCGGGTGAGATCGGAACGATCCATCTCTGCAAGGTCTTCAACATGAAGCCGGGCGGACCGTACCGGAAGACTCCCGACGGGAAGCCGCGGGCGGGAATGGACTACGCCACTTGGCTCGGCCCGGTGAGTCCGCGACCCTACAACGACCGAATCGTCTACGGCGGCGGCTGGCACCAGTACTGGGACTTCTCGGGCGGCGACATGGCGGACGACGGCGTTCACCAGCTCGACATCGCGCGCTGGCTCATCGGGCGCGACGTCCCGCACGCCGTCCATGCGACAGGGGGCAACTTTGCGTTCGACGACGATCGCGAGACACCGGACCTTCAAGTCGTATCGTTCGACTTCGATGATCTCGTCATGACGTTCGAGCTCACGCAGTACCTCCCGTACATGAAGAAGACGAACGGACAGATCCGCTTCGGCAAGGCGTTCCCGCACTGGCCGCAGAACGCGACGCGCATCGAGCTCTACGGCACGAAGAATCTGATGGTCCTCGGTCGCCACGGCGGTGGGTGGCAGGTCTTCACCGGCGACGGGAAGGTGGTGAAGCAGCAGTACGGGAGTTTCCCGGATGACGTCCACAAGGAAGACTTCATCCGCGCCATCCGGAGTCGCGAGCGCCCGAGCGCCGACGTTGAAGAAGGACACCGGAGTGCGATGCTCGTTCACCTCGGGAACATCGCGTACCGCGTGGGACGGCGGAAGCTGGCCTTCGACAAGAAAGCCGAGCGATTCGTGGGTGACGACGATGCCAACCGCCTCGTCCGGCGTGACCACCGCGGGCCCTTCTCCGTTCCGGACACGGTCTGAGCTTGCGCTCGGCGCCGCGGCGAGCCCCACACGACCGCGGTGTCCCGGAGGGGATCTCGGGGTTGTTCGGTACGGCTCCTCGTCGGCGCGCGCGAGCGGGGAATCCCGTATGGAAATGGCTCGATCGCTCGCGTATCGTGGGGGAGCGTGAGGATGGAAGGGTTTCGCGGACCACGTGCTCGCCACCGGCGAGCCGAGACGCTGTCCGCCCACACCGAGTCACGAATTGCCTGTCCTAGGAAATGGAGAAACGAGCGCAATGAAACGGCAAACCAGTCGTCGCGATTTCCTTCGCACCTCCGCCGCCGCGGGGCTCGCTGGGGTCGGTTACTGGACCTCGAGCTCGAGCGTCGTCGCCGCGAGCAAGTCGCCGAACGAGAAGCTCAACATCGGCTGTATCGGTGTCGGTGGGAAGGGCTACAGCGACATGCGCGGCGTGAGCAGCGAGAACATCGTCGCGATCTGCGATGTCGATGAAGCGAACGCAAGCCGCGCGTTCTCCGAGATGACGAAGGCGAACAAGTACCACGACTACCGCCGCCTCATCGACATGGAGAAGACGCTCGACGCGGTCGTCGTCTCGACACCGGATCACCATCACGCGCCGGCGAGCCTGCGCGCGATGCGCCGCGGGCTCGGCGTCTACTGTCAGAAGCCGCTCACGTACTCGGTCTACGAAGCGCGCCTCATGCGCGACACGGCGCGGCAGATGAAGGTCGCGACGCAGATGGGAAACCAGGGGACGTCGACCAAGGGACTCCGCGAGGGCGTCGAGGTCGTTCAGTCCGGCGGGATCGGCGAAGTCAAGGAAGTGCACGTCTGGACCAACCGTCCGGTGTGGCCGCAAGGCATCAAGACCGCACGGCCGTCGTCGCAGAAGATTCCTTCGACGATGAAGTGGGACCTCTGGCTCGGCCCGGCGCGCGAGCGACTCTTTAACGAGGCGTACTGCCCGTTCAAATGGCGCGGCTGGCTCGACTTCGGAACGGGCGCACTCGGTGACATGGCGTGCCACACCGCGAATCTGCCGTTCATGGCGCTCAAGCTCGAGCATCCGACGCGCGTCGAGTGCCTCGAGAACGAAGGGAAGAACGCCGAGACGTTCCCTGATCGCTCGAAGATCAAGTTCGACTTCCCCGCGCGCGGTGGTCTGCCCGCCCTCGAGTTCTTCTGGTACGACGGCGGCGCGATGCCGTCGAAAGAGCTCACCTCGAAGCTCGGCGAGGTCGCGACGAGTGGTTGCCTCCTCATCGGAAGCGAAGGCTGGCTCTACTCGCCGAACGACTACGGCGCTCAGTACGTCCTCTTCCCGCGCGACAAGTTCGCGGAGTACAAGGAGCCGGAGCCCTGGCTCCCGCGCTCGAAGGGCCACTACCGCGAGTGGATCGACGCGCTGAAGGGCGGTGCACCGGCGATGTCGAACTTCGACTACGCGGCGCTCCTCACCGAGACGATCCTTCTCGGGAACGTCGCCCTGCGCGCCGGTCACGCGATCGAGTGGGACGGTCCGCGCATGCGCGTCAAGAACTCGCCGTACGCCGACCAGTTCGTATCGCGCGAGTACCGTAAGGGCTGGGAGGTCTGATCGCCGCGACGAGCGCGGCGCGCGCCCTCTGACGGGCAGCGCGTTCAGACCGCGAAGCGAAATGAGAGCGGGCCGCTCGCCGAGCGGCCCGCTCTCATTTTCGTAGCGCGAAGGATGGTCTCAGTCGTCGGACGATTCGCCCGCGGCGACCGCCTGAGACTCGACGGCCTCGCTCTCACCGGAGTTGGTGACGTTGTCGGCGACTTCGGCGATCGAGGAGAACTCCTTCCAGTAGTCCTCCGGCATGTCGAGCGCGATCTTGAGCGCACCGTTCGAGCCGGCGTACTGAGGTTCCTCGACGGTCGTGACCCGGCCGCCCCCGTACTCGTCGAGCGCCTCTTCGATCGCGCGGCCGAGGCCGCGAATCTGCGAGCCACCGCCTCCGAGGAGGACGTTGTTGCGCATCTTCGCCTGGAATTCGGGATCGTAGGTCGCGATGAGATCCTGGAGCGAGGCGACCGTCGGCGGAACGATCGAGTAACAAGCCTCGTAGACGAGATCGGTGATCTCGAACTCCTGCGGCTTACCGGCGACGGGCATCGTCACCATGGCGCGATCCATGTTGCGACTGACACTCGCATGCCGCTCCTTGAAGCCGCGCACCATGTTGATCGAGAACTGCGCCTCGGAGTGGTTCTGGCGAATGAGCTCGCAGAGCTTTTCGTCGACCGCGTCACCGGCGACTTCGTGAGTCCGCTGATCTTCGGGGCCGGGCATGGTTCCGTGGACTCGACAGAGGTCCGTCGTACCGGCACCGAGGTCGACGACGAGCGTGTCGTCGAGAAAGTCGAGGCCGTACGCGACGGCGAACGGCTCGGAGCAGATGATGACGCTGTCGGTCGAATTGGACGCGGCCTCGAGAATCGCGGACTTTCCTTCGACGCTCGCCTCGGCCGGAGCGCCGATGACGGCGTAGACCGTCGCGCCCGACGGTGCCTGAGCGAGGCTGACGGCGTACTCGACGAGATCGCGGAGAGCGCGGCGGCGCTCGTCGGAATCCTGCGCGCCCTTCACCTTGATCGACCCGCCGGCGAGCGGACGATGCAGGTTGAGCGACATCCGGTTCTCGACGGCTTCCTTGCCGTAGATGACTTCGCGGCCGCCGAACTTCTTCCGTGCGACGTGATCCTTCGGATATCCGACGTACGACCAGACCGTTTCCCGGATTCCGGTCGACGCGGTGACGGAAGTGCGACTCGTCCCGAGGTCGATCCCCAGGTAAACGGTCTCAGACATGAATCCTCCTCCTCTGAAGGTTTCTCAGCATCCCGATCGTGTTCGGGTCGGATTACGCGTAGGTGTGGTTCGATCTCTTCGGAACCGGCGATCGGGTGCCACTCAAGGATGACATCGTTTTTCGAGCTGTCCCACCCGAGCCGCAATCGGTCGGATTTTCGGAATTCGCTGCCCCGACGATGAGCTACGACTTGAGTGCGGCGACTTCCTCGCGCATCTCTTTGTTCTCGCGGAAGATCGTCGCGAGCAGCTCCTTCTTCTTCTCCTTGAGCGGATCCTTGTCGATCGTCGAATGAATGACGTTTCGGAGTCCGCTTCCGGACGCTTCGAGCGCGGCGGCCAGTTCGCGAGCTTCGTCGCGCTCGCGCGTGATCGTGTCGAGGTTTCGCGCGAGACGCTGGATCTTTCGCTCGAGGAGAGTGATTTGATCCTGTTGAGCTCCGCGGCGTTCGCTTTCAACGCGTTCGCGCTCCTGCTCGAGAAGGCTTCCGATGAGGCTCCGCATCTCTTCGGCGACGTCCTCGGCGACTGGCGTGCGGCGGAGAGCCCGCGCGAGAACGCGTTCGAGGCGTTCCTCGAGCGCGATCACCGCCGCCTCGGGAAGCGTCTCAGTCTCGCCGACGAGTCCACGCTGAGTCTCGACGGCGGCCTGTGCGCGCTCGAGCTGCTTCCGGAGCACCTCCGTCTGCTTCTCTAGACCGTAGCGCTCGGCTTCGAACGTCTCGAAACGCTCGCGGAAGACGTCCTCCGTCTGCGCGAGCATCTCCTTCCGTTCTTCGTCGGTGATCGCGCGTGTACCGATCGCTTCGGTGACCGCGCCTTGGATCAGCTCCTTGATCGTCTGGGTGTTGAGCACCTTGACGGTCTTGTGCCGCGCCGCGAGCTCGGCGGCGCTGACCGTGCGCGCCTCGCGGTGGAGGTGAACGGAAACCTCCTCGGCGACGTCGCGAGCTCCCGAGAGCACGGGCGGAGTGTCGGGATCGATTTCCGCCGGACCCATCCCCGGTAGGAGCGGCGGCAACTCCGTTTCGGATTCCGGCAGTCCCTCCGCGAGCGGCTGGATCGCGGTGGATTCTTCGGGCTCGCTTTCCGCCAAGACCGGTGGGGCACTCTCGCGCGCCCTCGGGATGCGGATCAAGGTGGACTCGTTCGGATCGGGCAGATCGATCTCTGAGGAAGCTTCCGCGCCATCTTCGCCTTCTTCTCCGTCTTCCGGGAGGAGGTGATCGCGCACAAAGCGACCGAGCTCGGTCTTTTGTTCCGGGTCGGAGTGCACCCAGCGGAGGGCGTAGGTCCGAATCTCCTCGTCCACTTCCTGATCGGACGAGAAGACGTCGTCTTCGCATTCGAGAATCTGCGCCGCGAGGTTCTTCCGAGCGGTCTTCCCGATCTGAAGAATCACGTCGACGTACATTCCGAGCGTCAATTCTTCGAGCGTGAGGACGATTCCCTTCCGCGTGCTGATGGCGGCGAGCGTGACGCACTGCGGCCCGACCCGAGGGTCGTCGAAGAAGCACGTACAGCGAAGATCGGTCGCGTCGGCGGTGGAGTCTTTCACGCGGGGCCGCTGGATCGTGGGGGCTGGATCGTAAGGATCGGCCGTCTGCGCCGCGAACGGACGACGAACGGCAGGAGGGCGGCGAGATCGCCGAATCGGTCCGAGCTCGACTCGAGACGGGATCGCGAGTCGCTGGACGACCCCCCGGCACGATGCGAACGGACAGCTACCGAAATATAGGACAGTCGCGCACGATCCGGCAAACCGGCGCAACGGCGGACGGGGAGTCGACACAATCCCGTCACGCGAGGAGAGATACGTCCCGCCCGCGTGACCTCGATCGCGGCGATGAGAGAGTTATCGGAGAAACGGCGTGATTGGCCCGGGAATTGCCTTCAAGAGCCGGCACCGCGCACCGGGTCTCATCTCTCCGCGAGCTCCTCGAACGATCGGTTCTCGATCGCGTAGCTCTTCCAGCTCTGAAAGTCGAAATGCCACCACTCGTACTCGTAGACGGTGAAGCCCGCATCCGCCATCGCGCGCCGAAGGAGCCCTCGCAGGTATCGCTGTCGCGACGAGCCGCCGACGTAGTTCGGGTACGCGCGCTCGGTGAACTCGTCGTAGCCGCTCAGCATCGCGACGGGCTCCCCCGTAGCGCGATCGTAAAGCGTGATGTCGACCGCGCAACCGCGGTTGTGACGCGAGCCCTTCGCGGGATCGGCGACGAAGTCGCGCTTCGCCTCGGGCGTTCCGTCCCAGAACATCTTCGTCACGCTCCAAGGACGATACGCATCGTGGACGAGGATCCCGTACCCGCGCGCCTCGAGCGCCCGGTGGACGCGGACGAGTGCCTGGGCCGCCGGGCGCTGCAGATAGGCCGCCGCCGTGCGATAGAACGCTGCCCCCATAAAGTTGTTCGTGCCGGCGTAGCGGATGTCGTAGCGGAGGGTCGGGTCGAGGGACTTCAGCTCCACGAGATCGGACGGTAGAAACTCGCCGTCCTCCGCGGGCGGTGTCGCCTCCCGAGCCGCGGCGCGAAGCTCCTCGATCGGCTGTGTCAGCTCGATGCGGAACGACTCTCCCAGAGATGAACTTTCGGGCCGCCGACGGAATGCGATTCCCGCCGCGGTCACCTGTTCGACGGTGCCGTCGGCACCGCGCGAAAACACGAGGCGTTCGCCGTGGTAGAGACCCCAATCGGGAAAGCGGAAGACGTCCGGAGAAATCTCGTCGATCGGGTAGAGATCGATCCACTCGATGAGAACGAAGAGCTGACCGTAGCGCTCGAGGACGAAAAGGACGTTGTGATCCTGACCGTACTCCCCGAGAAGCGGTCGCCACTTCTCCGGCGCGGGCGCAGGGAGCGCGTCCGCGATGCGAGTGAAGACGCGGCGTCCGACGCGGAGGCCGCGCCCGACCTCGACCGAGACCGGAACTCCGAAGTGGTGGCGATCGTCGGTCTGGAGCTCGCCACCGACGAGTCGCAGCTCGGCGATCGACTGGCGGCCGTCGATGAGAACGAGGCGATCGTCCCGGCGCTCCAGCTCGACGAAGCGCTGGCCGTCGCGATAGAGTCCCGCCCATTCGAGATGGCGGGGTTCCGGGGGGCGGGACGGTGCCGGCACCGTGAAAGTTCCACCGCGGCTGGTCTCGAGAAGCCCTTCGAGCGCCGTACGGGCGATGCGCCCGACCACCGCGTTCGTCACGTCGAGGGACGACGCGGCGACGACCGCGAGACGTCGATCGGGGAGAACTTGAAACGAACTCGAGTACCCGTAGATCGCGCCATCGTGCGAGACGCGGCGTTCGCCCTGAAACTCGGACACGAAGAATCCGAGTCCGAATCCGCGCTCGGCGCCGGATTGAACCTTCCACATCGATTCGAGCACGGGCCGCGAGACGCCGGGAACGCCGGGGCCATCGTCGTCCGAGAAAAGCGCGATCGCGAATCGTGCGAGATCCTCGACGCTCGAGTAGAGATTCCCGGCCGAAGACGTTCCGAGCGCGAACCCGGGCGCGGCGAATCGGCGCCCGTCGAGACTCCACATGAAGGCGGAGGCGAGTCGTTCGCTCGGGATGTCACTCGCCTCGAACGAGCTCGCCGCCATTCCGAGCGGCAGTAGGAAGCGCCGTCGAATCTCTGCGGCGAACGGGCGATCCCAAGCTACCTCGAGCGCGCGACCGGCGACCGCGAGCGCAGCGTTCGAATACTTCGTCCGCGAGCCGGGTCGATAGACGAGCCGGGTCGAGTTCAAGCTCGCAACCGTATCGGCGAGCGAAGGCGACGTGGCGTCGAAATAGTGGCCGACGGGAGGCTCTCGGACTAGTCCGGAGCGGTGGGAGAGCACCTGGCGAAGCGTGAGCGGCGGCGCGTCGAACGGATCCTGCGGAGAAAACTCGGGCAGAACATCGGTGATGGGCGCATCGAGATCGAGCTTGTCTTCGGCATCGAGCTGGGCGAGAGCGAGTGCGGTGAAGAGCTTCGATACGGATCCAACACGGTAGATCGTCTCGCCGGAAGCTCGGCGGGTACGTGCGTCGTCTTCCCACCCGAAACCGCGTGACCAAAGAAGTTCACCGTCGCGAACGAGCGCGATCGAGAGCGCAGGGATCTCCTTTGCCTCGCGTTCCGCTTCGATCCAGCTCGCCAGGTCGTCGAGCCAGCCCTCGACGGGGGCGACTCTCGCCGCGTCGCGCGCGCTTTCGCCGGTATCTGAAGTCGAGCGGCACGAAGCTGCCCCGGCGATGATCGCCGCGACGAGAAGATACGATGTCGCCGAAGGATCGCGCCCGGTCGCGATCGAACGGAGACGACAGCCGATGCGGTAACCGCGCCTACTCCAAATCACCGAATCCTCCTGGGTTGAGCTCGAGCGCGGCGATGCTCGAGCGCTGCTTCTTCGTCATCGAAACCGCGGCGGACGCACGCGTCTCCTCCGCGCGGGGAGAGAATTCGGCGCTCGGACTCACTCGTCAGCGAGGCCATCCAAATACTCTGCCATTTCCCGAGCGGCGTGCGCATCGCCGGTGGCACTCGCAATCTCGATCCCCTTCCTCAATACCGATCGCGCGTCGGTCGCGCGTCCGGTAGACGCCAGAAGACGACCCTTGTGGAAATACGCTGCGACGTAATTCGGATCGACGTCCATCGCACGGTCGAAAGAACCGAGCGCGTCGGCGTCTCGCCCTTCCTTCGCGAGCGCCATCGCGAGACCGAAGTGGAGGAAGGGGTCGTTCGGATCTCGCTCGAGGAGCGCGCTCAGTTGTTCGATCGTCGGCATGAGACCAACCTTCGCGAGTCGGAGAGTGGATTGCAACGAGGTTCCGCGCAAAAGCAGTCCCCGAGTGATCCTAGGCCGGGAAAAGGTATAATGATCGGCGAGAATGGACCTCGGGCGCGTACCGGGAAAGCGAACGATGCCAAGATCTTCCGAATTCGTGCGGCGAGGATTCGTACTCGCATTCGCGCTGTCACTGCTCCCGGTCGAGACGCCGGAGGCGCGTTGCGCGGAAGAGACTGCACCCGAAGACTCGGGTGCAGTGAATCCTGCGGACGAACTTCTCCGTCGCGCGGCAGAGTCTCACGCACGCTGCAGCAAGAAGCTCGACGACGACGCCCGCACCGAAGCAGAGTCGATTCTCGCGCGTCTGTCCGAGCGGAACGACTCACCGGCGGTTTACGCGGTGCGTCGCTTCTACTCGATCGAGGAACTCGCGGACCGGGTGACGGAAGCGCTTCTCGAGATCGGCACCCCGGCGGCTCACACGGCGCTTGTCGGCCGAGCGGAGTCGCACGTCCGTCGCGGCCGGAGTGGAGAACGGCGCTGCCCGAACGTCGCGCTGTTCGACCGCTTCATCAAGAACGGAGTCGCTCTGCCGGCCACCGTTCTGCGCGCCCTCATCCTCTCCGATCCCCATGTGAAAGGCATCGCCGCCGGGCTCGAAGTCCCGGCCGAGTCGACGGCCGATTCAACCGCGGTCATCCTTTCGCTACTCGATGCGGAGGATTGGGGCGCGAGTCGATCGCTGCGAGTATTCGCACGCGATGACATCGTCGATCTCTTCGTCCCCTTCTTCGTTGCGCAGCTCGAGTTTCTCGAACGCACGGCCTCGTCGCGCGAGAACGCCTCGAAGCCGGCGGACGCGAAGCCGGAAGGGGACGACGCGGCAAACTCGGCGGGCACGAAATCCACAGAGACGAACTCACCGGGAGCTGGGACGGCGGTCGAGGATGCGGGAGAACCAGAATCCGGCTCCGCGGTCGATCGAACCGTCGAGGCGGAGCTCGAGGAGTTCCGTCGTCGCCGCGCTGCCCGCGCGATCGTCGAGCGACTGCGCAAAGTCGCGATGGACGTCGAGCGTTCCTCCTCCGCCCGTCTCACCGCGATCGGGACCCTGCGCACTCGGCCCGTGGTAGACCGGAGCTCCGTCGGCGTCGAGATTCTCGGATCGGAGATCGAACCGGACATCATCGTGGCCGCGGCGAGCCTCGTCGCGGTGCAGGACGCCGAAGCCGCACGCCCACACATCGCCGCTCGGCTGAAAGAGTGGACTCGCAGCCGCAAAGACGCGTCTCTCGAGGACTCGATCGCAGCCCTTTTGGAGATGGTGATCCCCCTCGGGGTCGAAGACGCCGCGCCTGCGGTCGAAAAGCTCGCGAGGTCGTCGAGCTCGATCCTACGCGGCGCCGCGATCGCGGCGCTGCCGATCGTCGGCGCCGAGCGGGCCTACGGGCGTGTGCGCGGCGCACTCAAGGATCGGGTTTGGCGCGTACGCGAGGGGGCGATCGAGGCCTGCCGCGCGATGAAGACCGCCAAGGCCGTCTCGCTTCTGATCGACCGAATGGACAAGGAGGACGGCGAGCTGCGCGTCGCGCTCCTCGGAGCGCTCCACGATCTCACGGGAGCACCGATGCCCTACGCGCCCGACGACTGGGAAAAGTGGTGGTCCTACTCAAAGGATTCCTACCGCCCTCCGGGAGCTCGCCGGAGCGGGAAGAGCACGGTGCTCACGTTTCCCGACGCCGCCACGTACTTCGGACTCGAGGTGCTCTCGAAGAACGTCTGCTTCGTCGTCGACGTATCCGGAAGCATGGCGGCGGCACTCGAATACAAAGGAAAAGAAACCACGCGCCTTCGCGTTCTCAAGGAACAACTCCACGGAATCCTCGACGGCTTAGCGAAAGAGGCGCGCATCAACGTGATCCACTTCCACTCGGAGTTTCGCCCGTTCTTCTCCCAGCTCGTCCCCTTGACGAAGCGAAACCGCGCCGTCGCGCGCGACCTCGTCCGCCGATTGAACGCGAGCGGCGGAACGAACATCTTCGACCCGCTCGCCGCCGCGCTTCGGGACTCGCGCGTCGACACGATCTTCCTCCTCTCGGACGGAAGGCCGGGAAGCGGAAAGTGGGTGGACACGGAGGACATCCTCGGGGCCGTGCGAGCGCTGAACCGAAAGCGACTCACCCGCATCCACACGATCTCGATCGGCGAAGACTCGAGCCTCCTCCGGCGACTGGCGCGACAGAACTTCGGCACGTACGTCGCGTTCGACTGAGGATCTTCCCGCGGGTGGTTACCGTGAGAGCTTTCCGAGCGCGGCGGTCAGCACGGCGCGCGCGCCGTCCGCACTCAGCTCGCTCGATTCGTCGATGCGATCGAGGACTTCACCCTCTGGAGAAAGAAGAACGACTTCCGGGACGTACCTCGTGCTCTTCCACTCACTGGCGGGGGCGCCGGCACCGGGATTTCGGGGGTCGACCTTCAGGAGCACGAAACGGTCGAGCAAGGAGCGAACTTCGGGGAGGGAGAACACCCGGTTCTCCAGCTGAACGCAAGCCGGTCACCACGGCCCGCCGAAGTTGATCAGCAGCGGACGGCCGCTGGCGCTCGCTTCCGCCCGCGCCTCGTCGTAGCTCGACAGATAGCCGAGCGCGTCCTTCGTCGTCGACTCGCCGGCCTCGCAACCGAGGAAAAGGAGAGAAACCAGGGCGCCGAAAACCCATTTCATGGGAAGACTCCTCGCCAATCGGCGGTCTTGCTGTGTTCCGATTCGATCGTCGTGTCCCGGTCGGGGCACGACGCGTCCGACCGATCAGTGTAACATCCCCCGACCGGAGGGCGTCGGACGGGACAGGAGCGCTCGCTTGCGAGTCGAGCTCGCCCACCCTCAAAAATGGGTGAAACCGGCCCTCGACCGTCTACAATCACGAGGTGCTGGGCGAGACGCGGCGAGCGGAGTCGAAGACGGATTCGGCGCCGGAGGAGCAAAAACGTGCGCGCCGGGTGGGGCCCCAGCGGTATCGGACGCGCTGGACGGATCGCTTCGAGAGACCGGAAAGGCCACCAGAGTGACGGTTGGGATCGCCTTCGGTGTGTCCGCGCGGCGCGTGGATTCCCCGTGCCCTGCAGAACCCCGTCGAACGTGGAAAACGGGGATTCTCGAGAGGGCTCCGATGAAGCCTATACCGTCCGTTCGCATTTGAACTGAGGAGACCCGCCGCCGTGATCTGAGATCGCGGCGAGGGCGTTGCCGGGCTGAAACGGACGATCGGGCGCAGGCTCGGAGACCGTTCGCGCCTCGAGAGCAGAACGAGCAGAATCAGGGTCACCGTGTCTCGAATCGTCATCACGTTCCCAGACGGCTCTCAGCAGCAGGCGACGCTTCCGCACAGCGGAGTCGTGCGAATCGGACACAATCCCGCGTGCGAGGTGACCCTCGACGACCCGCAGGTGCGGCCGGTTCACTGCGCGCTCAAGTGCGCCGACGGGCGAGTCGTTCTCGTCGTTCCGGAGGGCGGCGGGTTCGTGACCCTCGGGGACGAGCCCGTGACAAAGCGTGCAATGGAATCGGGCGATGAGCTGAAGATCGGCCGCCTTCGGCTGAGCTTCGTGATCACGGACACCGATCCGAACGTCGGCACCACGCTCGCCGGCTACCACGTCGAGGCGCGGCTCGGAGCGGGAGCGATGGGGACGGTGTATCGGGCGAAGCAACTCTCGCTCGATCGACCCGTCGCGCTGAAGCTTCTTTCGCCGTCTCTCACTCAGGACCACAAGTTCGTTCAGGGCTTTCTCAAGGAGGCGCGAAACGTGGCGCGCCTCAACAATCCGAAGGTCGTCCAGATCTACGACGCCGGACAGGAAGACGGCCGATTCTACTTCTCGATGGAGTATCTTCCCGGCGGCACCCTGGAGAGCTTGCTTCGAGGCGGACAGCGCGTCGAAGTCGAGCGCGCCCTCGAGATCGCGCTCGACGCCGCCGAGGCGCTCGCGTGGGCGGAAGAGCAGGGCATCGTTCACCGCGACGTCAAGCCGGCGAACCTTCTGATCGCCGACGACGGATCGGTCAAGCTGAGCGACCTCGGCATCGCGTTCGACGTCTCGGGCGCGACGGCGGAGCAGCAGCGCCGCGTCGGATCGCCGAAGTACATGGCTCCCGAGCAGGCGGCGGGTGAACGCGTCGATCACCGCGCGGACGTCTACGGACTGGGCGCCACCCTGTTCCATCTCATCGCGGGGCGCCCGCCCTTCAAGGGACGCACCCACGCCGAGGTCCTCAAGCAAAAGCTCGCCCACGACGCGCCGCGTCTCTCGTCGGTCGTTCGAAACGTCTCGCCGGAAGTCGACGACCTCGTCGCAAAAATGCTCGCGCGGTCTCCCTCCGCCCGGTTCGGCAGCTGCGCGGAAATGCGGGCTGCCGTTGCCGACGTCTACGGCGTGCTCACCGGAACCGGGGAGCAGACCGACGGAGTGCGCGGTCTCGCCTCGGAGGCTTCGGCTCCGACATCGAAGCGCCACAACGAGGCGATCGTCATCGGGATCGCCTCGCTCATCGTGGTCATCGCCGGATTCTGGGCGTTCTCGGGTGGAGGCGACGCGCCTTCGCCGACTCCCGCCGATTCCGGGGGCACTGCGACGGCCGGAGAAACCGGAGACGGGACGAGTCAGCCACCCCTGAAAGGCACAACGACTCCCGGGGCGGAGACGGAGTTGCCGTCGGAGCTCGCGGACCGACTCGCGCGGATGCGGCAGCACACGACGGGCGATGGCGGGGACAGCCCGGGCAACAACGGCGGTTCGGGAGCCTCCTCGTCGACGCTCGAGGACGCCGACCTCGCCGTCACGCGCGAGTTGGGCGACATCGCTCGAGTGTGGAGGAGCGGTCTCATCGACGATCGTTCCGCCCTCCGGCGGATTGCCCGCTTTCGCGAACGCCACCCGGAGCCGAAGTACGAAGCAGACATCCGCCAGGTTCTCACCGATATCGAGAAGAGCGTCCGCGAAAAGAACGAGAAACGGCTCCAAGAGGAGCTCGAAAAGACGATCGCGCCGCTCATCGCGGCGTCGAACTTCGCTGAAGCCGAGACACAACTCGGCGAGCTAAGGGACGCATTCCCGGATCAGACGGTAACGATCGAGCGCGAGCTCCAATCGCTCGCAGAGAAGGCCTCGGCCCTCTGGGGAGAGGTCTCGGAGGCCGCCGCGACGGCCCTCAACGCCGGTAACTTCGACGTTGCGGAGCACATTCTCCGCCCTCTCACAAAATCGTTTCCGACGGTGCTTCAGGGGGAGATCGAAGCGAAGCTCGCCGAGATCACCGCGGCGAAGACGGACTACGAAACTGCCGCGGCAGGATTCGTCGGAGTCGAAGCGGAAATCCAGCACGCGATGGCGCTCGCGCGTTTCGACGAAGCGCTCAAGCTCGCGGAGACGCTCCCGCAGCCTTCGGGGGACGCACTGAGTGACCGGATCCTCAAGCAGCGCCGCGCGCTGACGGTTGCCGAAACGCAACTGTGCGCGGACGCGTGGAATCGACTCGAGCGCGGCGTCGCAGAGCTCGCGAAGGAGTCCTCTACGGTGCAGCTGCGACTCGTTGGTCAGTCCGTAGATGATGGCGCCCCGGTAAAGTTCAAGTCGGTGGACGGTCGCTTCCTCGTCTATGTCGAGCGCGACCGGACGAAACGAGTGCCGGTGCTCGATCTAGACTCGCAGGTTCTCGAGAACGCGACGAAGAAAGCAGTCGCGGACGGAGGGGGCGAGACGCATCCGGTCGAAGCGCTCGGTGTTCTGGTCCTCCACACTCAGGGCCCGCACCGCGCGGAGGGTTTTCTCACGAACGCGGCGGTCTTGGGCGCCGAGCGCCAAGGAGAGTACCTCCTCCGCCTGAAGATGGATGAGGCGCCGTGGCTCAAGCGCACGGTCGGATCGCTCGAGCGTCGCCGGGACGAGCTTCGCGGCGCGCCGGGCGAATCAGCGAGCGGGAAAGCGCTCGAGCGCTGGAGGGGACTCCTCGAGGTGACGAGCCGGACCATTCGAGCGACGCGCTCACGACCGGCGTACCGAGGCTACCGCGATCGGCTCGCCGCGCTCTTCCTCGACGGTCACGCGGCGCTCGCCGGCCCCGACGGACTCGCTTCGCTCGTCAACGGCAAGGTAAAGAACAAGAGAAACGGCCTAGTCGAAATCTCGTACGACTTCAAAGAAAAGTCTCAGCTCCGCGACTTCCACCCCGTCCACCGCTCCTCGAGCAGTGTTTCGCACTATCAAAAATCCGCTCGCATCCGCGGTGAGATTCGCTACCTCCGCGGGGAGCCGTTCCGCCGGCGGCTCACCGTCACCGGCCTCGTCCCCGCGAAGGGGTATTCCTTGGCGGCCCCCAACATCAACATCGCGCTCTGGACGCACGACGATGATCGCGTGTCCACGATCGGAAGCACCATCAGCAGCTCGTCCTCGTCGTCGTCATCGATCACCACGTTCTTCGATGACGATGGCGCGAGTCCAAACGACTTCATGGTCTTCGGGATCGGCTACCACTACGACACGCGCGGCTATCTGAGAGTTCGCGGCATCAACAACATCGTTCCGATGCCGGCGATGGCGTTTCTCGGCGGCGAGCGAGGTAAGCGCCTCAGCGTCTACTCGTCGTCGCAGTGCGTCTGGGCTCGCGGGGTGAGCTCGCAGGTCAAGGGCGCTCAGGCGTTTCGCATCGCGGTCGCCCCCGAGCGCATTTCGTGGCAGGTGAACCGAAAGACGATCCCGATTCACAAGTCGGACGAATACGATCGCTTCGATCGCGAAGAGCCGTACACCGGTTCGATCACGATCTTCACGAATCGGCAGACCGTCTTCTACAAGATGCTGACCTTCGAGGGCGAGCTCAACCCCGACTGGGTCGGAAAAGAGCTCCGCCGCCGGGCGGAGAGCGACTTACGCGCGATCGAGCCATCGTTTCCGTTCAAGTCCTCCCGCAGCCGCTCGCGGTAGCGCAGCCCATCGAACCGGCGCTGAGCTTCGGCCTGAGTCGCGTCCGGCTTCAAGCGTGAGCGAGTCGTACGAAGGTTCGCGTTCCCGCTCCCGACGGGAGCGCACGCGATCCCACGAGCTCGGCGGAGAGGCCGAGCCGCCGAGCGAGCGGTCGTGCGGCTTCGAGTTCGGCGCCGACGCGGGGGCCCTTGTAGAGAAAGAGCTCCTTAAACCGGTGGTGAACGGGGCGGAGGACCCGAAGCAAGCGCTCGATCGGGGCAACGGCTCGCGCGACCACGACGTCCACCGAACGCTCCGCGAGGACGAGCTCCGCTCGCGCCGCGACGACCTCGACGTTCGTTCGCCGGGGGATCGGCTCCGCCGCGAGGGCGTCGCGGACTTCGGTGAGGAATGCAGCCTTCTTCTGTACGGACTCGACCAAGACGACCCGCGTCTCCGCCAGAGCAAGTGCCAGCGGGACGCCCGGAAATCCGGCTCCGCTCCCGAGGTCGAGGATCGTCGAGGCATGCGCGAGCTCGCGCCATGGGAGGAGGCTGTCGAGCGCGTGCTTGATGACGAGCTCGGCGTCGTCGCGAATCGCGGTCAGGTTCAGGCGATGGTTCGCCGCGGCGACGAGCTCGAGATGACGATTCGCCAGATGGACTACGTTCGCTCGATTGGGAAGGTCGGACGGAAGGAGCCGGTCGAGCGACTCGGCGAATCGCCCGCCCGTTTCGGCCGCTTCCCTCATGAGACGCCGGAAGTCGATCCGTGTGTCTCTTCCGTGCCCGGCTCGCGGTCCGCCAGCCACAGCTCGACGCCGTCACCGGGACGACTCAGGATCTGGGGGGTTACCGGGAACGACTCCCGCCCGGTTTCTTCGCGAAGCTTGACGAGAAACTCGGTGTGATCGTCGAACACCTGCTCGAGATACTCGACGACGTCGAGCGACATCTCCTCGGCGATCGCCCCGGCCATCGTCGACGCCGCTTCGTCCAGCTCGAGTCTCACCCCGTGTCGCCGGGCGAATTCGCGCTCGAATCGGCGCACCTC
Source organism: Planctomycetota bacterium (assembly GCA_965223845.1). Lineage (GTDB taxonomy): Bacteria > Planctomycetota > UBA8108 > UBA8108 > SXIK01 > CBDCXR01. Next base: position 2,168,322 of record CBDCXR010000004.1, read on the forward strand.
GAGCAAGGCGAATTCCCGCTCGACGGACGACGGATCCGCGATGAGACGATCGAGAGCACTACGGGGGTCGGCGATGAGCTCGGATGTGACGACGAAGCGCTCGATGTGGCGCTGGGAGGGGAGCTCGAACTTGAAGTCACGCAGCGCCGCTTCGAGGATCGTCATCAGTCCGCGCGCCCCGGTTTCTTCATCTTTCGCGAGCGCAGCGACCGCTCGAAGCGCTCCGTCATCGAAGGCGACGTCGATCGAGTACCCGCGAAAGCTCTCGACGTGTTGCCGCAGAATCGAACCTTCCGAAGTCGCGAGAATCTCGAAGAGGTCGTCTTCCGTCAGTCCCGAAAGGGCGACGCGAATCGGCAATCGACCGATGAACTCGGGCTCGAAACCGTAGTCGACGAAATCCTTCGTCGCCACCTCGCCGAGGACGAGCTCCGTTCGCGGCTCAGTAGTGGCCGGCTGCTTCGCGCCGAATCCGACGCGCTGCGCGGAAAGTCGCTTTTCGACGATCTCGTCGAGACCGGAAAACGCTCCACTGACGACGAAGAGTATGTGTTTCGTGTTGATCATCCGCCGCGCGACTGCGCCGGAGCGTGACTGCATGAGCTCCTGAAACTGCGCGCTGATGTCGTTCGGGCTCCGCGCCGGAACATCGGTGTCCTCGAGAAGCTTCAGAAGTCCGGTCTGAACGCCTCGTCCGCTGACGTCACGACCGGTCGAATTCTGAGCGGCCGCGATCTTGTCGATCTCGTCGAGAAAGATGATCCCGTATTCGGCGAGCTCGATGTCGCCGTCGGCAACGCGGACGAGCTCGCGGACGAGCTCGTCGACGTCCATACCCACGTAACCCGTCTCCGAGAACTTCGTGATGTCCGCCTTGACGAACGGGACGCCGAGAAGCTGGGCGAGAGTGCGGATGAGATAGGTCTTTCCGACGCCGGTGGGCCCCAGCAGGATGACGTTCTGCTTGACGTAGTCGATGTCGTCGGTCGCGCCTTCGTGCGCCCGGCGCGCGTGGTTGTAGTGGTCGCATACCGCGACCGCCAGCGTGCGCTTCGCTTGCTCCTGACCGATGACGAACCGATCGAGATGCGCTTTCACTTCGGCCGGCTTCATCGAGAAGTCGAGGGCTTCGCTGCGTCGATGCCTCAGCTCCTCCGCGTCCTCGACTTCGTCGGTCGGCGGCGATGGCGCGGCCCCGACCGGAGAGAAGAAAACATTCGTCTCGCCGAACCGATCCTTGAAGAACTCTTGAAGATCTTTTTGGATCTCCTCGGGCGAAGGAGTCTTCGGCCCCTCTTCGCGGCGATCGCCACCCGGATCGCGCTCCACATCCCCCGAGCCGTCGCCGCCCGAGGCGGAGTCGCCCGACTTCTGAGTGTCGTCTTGGTCGCTCGTGTCCGGTTCCGTCGTCATCGCGGTTCTCATCGTCGACCCGTCCCGCGCGCGGAGCGGGGCGAGCGTCGGGAGACTCCTTCGTAGAAAAGAGAAACGCCGCGGGCGCGGCGGGGGAGTGACACCGGGGATAGAATACCGCGTCTCGAGTCCTGCTCCCGAAGAATCTCGGCGATCGCGCCGCTTCTCCTCCGTGCGTTCGCCCGTTCCGTTCGCGGCTTCGACCGCCGCTCACGGAACGAAATCCTAACGCGCGCCGGCCGGTGACGGTGACCCGCCCGCGCGTCTCTCGCACGGGATACACGACACTGTTTCGACTAGCGAACGATTCGGAGATACGAATTCGTGGAAAGCGACGCGGACGACCTGGTCACAGGCCCGGGAGAACACCCAAGGAGAGACGAATCGTTGAACCGGGCTCGTCCATCGGCGGACCGAGCACCTCGTCTCCGCGTTCTCTGTCTCGAGCCCTACTTCGGCCTCTCGCATGAGACGTTCCTCGAAGGCTACCGGCGGTTCTCGCGTCACGAGGTGGAGATCTGGAGTCTCCCGCCGCGGAAATGGAAGTGGCGGATGCGAGGAGCCGTGTACGAGTTTTGCCGTCGCGCGCGCGAGGAGAGTTCGCCTCCAGATGTGATTCTCGCATCGGACTACGTTCACCTCGCCGAATGGAAGGCCCTCGCGCCGGCGGGCTATCGCGAAACGCCGAGTGTCATCTACTTTCACGAGAACCAGCTCACCTACCCGCTATCCGAAGGCGCGCCGCCCGATTTTCACTACGGCTGGATCAATCTGAGCTCGGCGCTCGCCGCCGAGCGCGTGCTCTTCAATTCGGGCTATCACCGGCGCGAATTCCTCGGCGGAGTCGCCGCCGCGCTCGGGCGGATGCCGGATTTCGTTCCGGAGCATCTTCCCGCCGAGATCGAGCGGAAGTCCGGCGTGTTTCCCGTCGGAAACGATTTCTCCGTTCACCGCAAGATTCTCGCCGCCGCGGAGGAGCGTTCGAGCGAGACGCCGATCATCGTCTGGAATCATCGCTGGGAGTACGACAAGGACCCCGACCGCGCGGTCGAGGCGCTCATCGCTCTCAAGCGCCGGGGGATCCCGTTCCGCGCCGATCTTTGCGGGGAGGTGTTCGAGCAGCGCCCGGCCGCCTTCGAACGCGCGCGGCGAGAGCTCGAAGGATGTCTCGTTCAAATCGGCTACTACGAGGATCACACCGCGTACCTCGAAGCTTTGGTGCGTGCCGACTTCGTCCTATCGACGGCCCGGCACGAGTTCTTCGGGGTTGCCGTGGTCGAGGCGATGTACATGGGCTGCATCCCGATCCTGCCGCACGATCTCAGCTATCCCGAAATCGTCCCGGCCGCCTGCCACGCCGATCTTCTCTACGAACGTAAGGCGCCGCTCGATCGCGTACTCGAGCGCGTGCTCGCGAGCCCCCCGATTCAGCATCGCGAGGCCCTCCGAGCCGCGGCCGCGCGGAGCGATTGGACCCACCTAGCGGGCGAGCTCGACGCGATCGTCGACGAGACGGCGGGGCGGGCGAACCGCCGGGGAGCGTGACTCCGTTGCCGGATGCCGACCGTCGCTCCTTCCCCCTTTTCTTGCTCCGGTCCTGCGCTAAACTGTCGCCCTTATGGAACCTCAGCCTGCTTCAGAACGACGCGCGACCGTCCGCGAGCTCGCTGAAATCGCGGGAGGCGAACTGATCGGGGGCGGCGATCGCGAGATTCGCCGCGCGGCCTCGCTCGATTCCGCCGACGCCGACGCGATCGTCTTCGTCGACGGCCCTCGGTACGCGTCCTCCCTCGCGAGTTCGAGGGCCGGTGCGGCGATCGTCCCGCCGGACACGGATCTGCCCGAGAACATGAGCGGAATCGTCCACCCGATGCCCGCGCTCGGAATGGCGAAGGCGTCGACGTACCTCCACCCGACCCCGCGGCGCTACCGCGGTGTGTCGCCGCAGGCGATCGTCGACGAATCGGCGGAGATCGGCGAGGACGCGGGAGTCGCGCCGGGCGCGGTTGTCGGGCCGGGCGCTCGCATCGGAGCTCGCTCCGAGATCCACCCGACGGCGACGATCGGACCGGGAGCAGTCGTCGGTGAGGACTGCATCGTGCACGCCGGCGTGCACGTCTACGCCGGCTGCACTCTCGGCGATCGCGTGATCATCCACAGCGGTGCGGTCGTCGGCGCCGATGGCTATGGATTCACGCAAGAGCCTACGCCGGACACGGCTCCCGAACTTCCGGTGCGCCATCGCAAGGTGCCTCAGATCGGAACGGTGATCATCGAAGACGACGTCGAGATCGGCGCGAACTCGACCATCGATCGCGCCGCCTTCGATACGACGCGGATCGGGCGCGGAACCAAGATCGACAACCTCGTCATGATCGCCCACAACTGCGAGATCGGTCGGCACTGTCTAATCGTCGGGCAGGTCGGGATCTCCGGTTCGACGCGAATCGGCGACTACGTCACGATCGCCGGCCAGGCGGGACTCACCGGCCATATCGAAATCGGCGATCGCGCCATCATCGGCGCCCAAGCGGGCGTGACGAAGAGCGTTTCGAGTGGCTCTGCCGTCCTCGGGAGCCCGGCGATCGATCTCCGGCGCGCGCGGCGGATGTTCGCCGTTATGGAGAAGCTTCCGGAGCGGATGCCGGATCTTCGCGCTCGGGTTGCGGAGTGCGAACGCCGACTGGCGGAGTCGTCTCCTCCTCTCGCGGCGGAAAACGACGACGCTTCTCCCGAGTGAGCCCAGGGGTTTCGGTCGACTCGGCTTCGGCGCCCACGGCAGCGGCCCCTTCGGCCGCCGCCTCGTCTGTCCCTGCTGCCGGAGTCGGCGCTTCGCGAGGTGCGTCGGCTTCGGGACGTGCGTAGCGCATTCCGCCGAGGATCGATTCGAAGCGCGGTACGGCGGCGGCGAAGCGCGACGCGCTCGATCGGAACGAGAACATCGGCCGCGCGAAGCCGAAGTCGAGGAAGAGGCGCCGCTCGCGAAACCGCGTCCCGTTCGCATCGAACCGAAAGTCGATCTCCCACGTCTTCACGGCACCCCAGAGATTGCCGAAGCGCTCGCGATCGACCCCGAAGTTCTCGCGCTCATCCGCGTACTCGCGGCGAAGACGCGATGGCAGCCCCCAGAACGCGGACGCGGTCTCGAGCGGGCGCACGGCGAACTCGGCCGCATCGCCGTCGACAGCGAAACGCAGCTCGCCGGCGGCGGTCGGCTTCTCGGCGGTCCAGCTCCGCGGAATCTCGAGCCGGAGGACTCCGCGGCGCTCGGCGTCGCCTTGAAGTGGCACGACGAGAGGTCGAGTCTCCGGCGCGCCGCTGCTTTTCGACTCCGAAGCTTCCGCGTCTTCCGCAGAGCTCTCCCCGTCGGGCGCCGTCGCGCTCGGAGGTTCTGCGCTGGTCTCCGCGCGCTTGGCGTCGTGGAGCCGCGCAATCCGCCGCTTCGAGAACCTCATCTCGCCGCCCGTCACGGCGATGACCACCGTGCGCTCCGTCTCCTCGATGAGCCGCCCGGCGATGCGGTATCCGTTCTTGAGTTCGACGACGATCTCCCGCCGCGCCGGCGCGATGCTCTCGGCGGATTCCGTACCCGGGTTCGTCAATAGAAGGACGGCGAAGAGAACGCTCATGCGGCACCTCAACTCGCGAGTGGACGGGCGCCGAACGGGCGCACCTTCTCGGACATCGGTCCGCCGCTCGTTGCGCCTTGCGCTATCGCCGTTCCCGGAACGTCTCCCGCGGGCTCACTTGCGCTTCGGGGGCTCCGCGAAGAAGCCGAAGAAGGGGAGCGTCACGCGAGGCTTTTCCGGATGGTCCGTCGTGACGATCACGTCCCCCGAAAACGAGCCGCGCTGCCCCGGCGACTCGAGACGCGCCGTGAGGATGTGCACGCGCCCCTCGCGTCTCTCCACCGCACTGACTTTCACGCGGAACTTCGCCCCCGCGGGCTTTCGGATCCGGACCTTGGTGTCGAGGATCTTGAACGGTCGATCGGCGACCGACTCGAGCCTCGCCGTCTCCATCCACGTCTTCGGATCAGTGCGAACGACCCGACTGAAGTTGAATTGCTTTGGGCGGAGCACGATCCCTTTGAACACATCTCCGGCCACGGGAACGACGAAGGGCCTGCCGTCGAGCTCACCCTCCAGCTCACCCCAGATGCGCCCTTCGGGGTGACCGGGGAGAACGGTGACCGAGACCGCGTACCCGCCCTCGATCTCGGCGACCTCGGCCTTGAACCATTTGGCGCCTCTCGGCGGGCGCTTACCGAGGACCTTGACGCCTCGGATGGTGAGCTTACCGCCTTCGGAGCGCTTCTCGCGGCTCTTCACCTCGAGGCGGGCCGTCGCGGGCGGACCACCGACGCTTCCCACGAGGCGGATCTCGCGCGGCTCGACCGCGTGATCGGGGAAGACCCGCAAGACGACGCCGCAATTCAACGTACCGCGCTGACCGTCCGCCCGCTCGACGTCGACTTGGATCCGCTTCCGCAGCGTTGCGCCGACGGAGCGCCCGCTTTCCATCGTGACGTCGATCCGACTCGAGCCCCCGGGAGGAATCGGGGCAGGAAATCGGTTCGGCCGGACCGAGAGGCAACTGCACGACGGACGGACGCCGGTGATCCGGATCGCCATCTGGTCGTCGTTCTTGACTTCGAACGACGTCTTCACGCGCTCGCGATGGCCCCTCTCGCCGAGATCGAGAAGCGAGGGGACAACACGCACCTGCGCCTGGAGGACAACGCTGAGTCCCATCACTCCGCCTAGGGCCGCCACCCACATCCCTGCGTGCACGCCGTCGCTTTGAAGCCTTAGTGTTCGTCGCCGCATATTGGACCGTTTCCGTGGTTTCTCGAGACGATCGCGCCGATCCGCCGCCGGAACATTCACCGCCGAGGATTCCGGACGAAGGCTCGGTCGAAGAGTCATGATAGTCTACACCCATCGCGAGTCGTGCGGCGAGCGGACCGCGAGGCCGAAGACGGGTTTGCCCACCGGCGCCGAACGTCGCTCCGCACCGAGATCTCTCCGCCCCAGTGTTATGGACCTGATGTCTCCCGCCGATCGATGCGTCATCGCGTTCGTCGCGCTCTGCGGAGTCGGCGCGTTCGCTGCGGAGCTGAGCGGCGCTTCCGCGGAAGACCGGCTCGCGCCGGCGAGAGCGGCGCTCGCACGCGGCGATTGGCCGAAAGCCGTGGAGCTCCTCCGACCCGTGATCGCAGAGGGAGGAGCTCCCGCCGATCGTGCCGCGGCGTTCGCCCTCTGGGGCGAGATCGAGCTCCTCGGTGGGGATCCCGAGGCCGCGATCGCGACGTGGGAAAAGGCCCACGCCCTCGCGCCGTCGGCGGGCCTCGCGGAGAGTCTCGCCGACGCTGCGCTGTCGGTCGGTGACCCGAAGGCGGCGCTTCGTTGGCTCGAGGCGGCGAAGGTGCAAACCGACGGAGGTACGATCCTCCGCGCGATCGCCCGTCTCGCGCTCGGTGAGCGAGACCGTGCCGAGCGCGAGCTCACCGCCGTCACCGGCCCGGCCGCGGGAATGGCCGCCCACTATCTCGGTGTCATCGCGTTCGAGCGCGGCGAATCCGAGACCGCCCTCGTCCACTTCGATCGGGCCGCGACCGGCGGTCCCGACGACTACTACGCCGTGATCTACCGCGCGCGCGCCCTCCTCGATCTCCACCGGATTGCGGCAGCCGAGCGCGAGCTCACGCGAATCGAAAGCGTCCGCGCCAGCGCTGAGGTTGCCTACTTGCGCGGACTCTCCGCGTTGCGCGCTCGACGTCCCGGCGAGGCCGTGCGGCACTTTCGCGCCGCGCTCGAGCGTCGCGAAAACTACCCGGAGGCGCTCTACGGCCTGGCGACGGCGCTCAAGAAGGCGGGGGAAACCGCGTCCGCTCGCTCGGCGTTCGAGCGATTCCGCGCCGCGCGGACAAAGGAGTCGAAACTCCGAGGCCGGGTCGAGATGCTCGAGCAGAAAGTCACGCGGACGCCGAAGGAGCTCGCCCCGCGCCTCGAGCTCCTTCAGCTCACGCGCGAGCTCGGCGATCTTGAATCAGCCGAGCGCCATGCTTGGACCGCCGTCCGGCTCGCGCCGGATTCGCCTGCCACGCGCCTTGCGCTCGCACGGACGCTCGTCCTCGTCGGCCGCTTCCAGCGCGCTTCGGTACAGTACCAGCGGATCCTCACCGCGCAGCCATCCCACCGAGCGGCTCGCGAGGAGCTCGATCGACTCGTGCGCGAGCACGCCCGCGGGGCGACGCCGTGAGGGTCGGCGCGTGCTTGGTGCTCGCTGCGATCGCGGCGGGCACCGGTTCGGCGTGCCGTCCTTCGGCGACGCCAACCGAAACGCCCGCGCCGATCGCGCGGTCGGAGGCGACTCCCGCGGCGGCGCCGACCGGCGAAGCCGATCGCGTTCGGCTCGTCGACGTCGCCGCAGCGCGGGGGCTCACGCGTCCGTCCGCGGCGGGTAGCGACGAAAAGTTCGCGATCCTCGAGAACATAGGCTCGGGCTGCGCCCTTTTCGACGCGAACGGCGACGGGAGGCTCGACGTTTACCTTGGAAATGGTGGACGCCTCGAGCAAGCGAAGGAGCAGCGCGGCGACGGCGGCTCCCTGTGGCTCCAAGAGTCGTCCGGGAGCTTCCGCGATGTCACCTCGTCCGCCGGGCTCGAGTTCGACGGCTGGGTCACCGGCCTCGCGGTTGGCGATGTCGAAGGCGATGGCGACGAGGATCTCTTCGTCGCGTGCTACGGACGGAATCGGCTCTACATCAACGACGGCGAAGGCACGTTCACCGAACGCGGCGCGGAATTCGGACTCGCCGGTACGGAGCTGAGCGCGAGTGCGGTCTTTCTCGATTTCGACCGCGATGGCTGGCTCGACCTCTACGTCGCGAACTACGTCGAGATCGATTGGAGCGCGCTCCCGAACGACGGCCATCCTTGCCTCACCTCCGGCGTCTCGACGTCCTGCGGACCGAGTTTCTACTCGCCCGAGGCGGACCGGCTCTACCGCGGGCGCGGCGGCGCTCGGTTCGAGGACGTGTCCGACCGCGCCGGGATCGCGTCTTCCGCCGGCGCGTACGGTCTCGGCGTCGCGGCCGGTGACCTCGATCGCGACGGGTGGACGGACATCTACGTCGCGAACGACAGCACGCCAAACGTGCTCTGGCGCAATCGCGGCGACGGCACCTTCGAAGATTCGGCGCTCTGGAGCGGAGTGGCCCTGAGCGAGCACGGTCAGGGTCAAGCTGGAATGGGCGTCGATCTCGCCGATGCCAACGGCGATGGCATCCTCGACATCGCGGTGACGAACTACGCCGAGGAGTACTACTCGGTTTACGCGAGCATCGGCGCCGGTGACTTCGAGGACGTCTCCCACCGCTGGGGAATCGCCTCGGCGACGCGGCCGCTTCTCGGCTGGGGCGTGAAATGGCTCGACGTCGAGAACGACGGCGACCTCGACCTATTCACGGCGAACGGACATGTCTACCCGCAGGCGGATCGTCTCCCGGACGGCTCCCCTTACGCGCAGCGCTGCGTGCTCTTGCGTCGGACCGGAGACGCGAATTCGTACAAGGAAGTGGCGGACGTTCCCGCCGGCACGCGCTCACATCGCGCCGCAGCGGTGGGGGACATCGACCGCGACGGCGACCTCGACCTTGTCGTCACCGCTCTCGACGCACCGCCGCGGCTATTCGAGAATCGATCGACGCCGCGCGGAACTTGGGTGCGCCTGCGACTCGTGGGTTCCGGGCCCAACCGAGACGCGATCGGTGCGCGCGTCACTCTCCGTGCCGGCGGATCCTCTCAGCTGCGCGAAGTGAGCCGCGGCGGAAGCTATCTCGCATCGAGCGAAGTGACGCTCCACTTCGGGCTCCGCGACCACGCGAGCCCGGTCACGGCTGAAATCGCCTGGCCATCGGGACGGACGGAGACGATCTCGGTCGCGGTGAATCGCGAGCACCGCGTCGTCGAACGCGCAGCGGGCGAGGATTAAGCCGACTCGCGCGCGCGGTTCCCAACCGAAGCCCGCCGGCAGTCTACCCGTCCTCGGCGGACTCGATTCCCGCCTCCGAGAGCGCTCTGAGAACAGCGTTTCGACCGTCGCCTTCGAGCGGAAGTAGAGGTGGACGCGGCGCCCCTACCCGGTAGCCGAGGTGCTCGAGCGCGCACTTCAGTCCGGCGACACCGAACCGCGCCGTGACGGCGGCGTTCACATCGAGAAGGGCGGTCTGTTCAGCGCGCGACTCGTCGAATCGCCCCGCTCGAGTGCCCTCGAAGATGCGGACGCAACGCCTCGGCGCGACATTCGCGAGCGCGAGGATCCCTCCGTGAGCACCGAGGCACGTCGAGGCGAAGAGGTGGCTCCCGAGTCCTGCGTACACCCGAAAGCCGGGCGAAGTATCGCGGAGGATCGTCGCGAGGAACGCGGGGTTTCCCGAGGTGTCCTTGATCCCGGCGATGTTCGGATGCTCCGAGAGGCGAGCGACGAGCGACGGCGAGAACTCGACCGGTGCGAACTTCGGCACGTAGTAGAGCACGACCGGGATGGGCACGGCATCGGCGATCGCACGGTAGTGCGTCTCGAGAACCGTTTCGTTCATCGCCGAGCGGTAGTAGGCCGGCGGAACGATGAGCGCCGCCTTCACTCCTGCGTTCGCGGCGGCGCGCGTCAACTCGATGGTGTGACGCGTCGATGGCCGGCCGGTCCCGGCGATGAGAAACTTGTCCGTCGTCGCCTTGGCCAAGCGAAAGCACTCGACGGACTCCTCGTCCGAAAGATGCACACTCTCGCCGTTGGAGCCGCAGACGACGTATCCCGCGAGATCGGTCGCGTCCCACTGGCGAAGATTGTGCGCGAAACCTTCGCGATCGAGACCGCCATCGGCGTCGAACGCTGTCGGTATCGGAGGTAGGACGCCGGCAGGGAGTACGCTCTCGCTCACAAGTCGATCTTCGCCACCGCGAAGTCGTCTAAGGATCCTATTTCGGGGAGCCCCCCCGTCAGCGGCAAGGCGTAGTCGATGAATGCACGCGAAATGTCGTTTCCGGAGGAAGAGAGGAACTCGGGCGCGAGCGAGCGCGTTCTGCGGGCGACGCTCGAAAGCTCGGTGAGGAAGTACTCTACGTCGTACGCGCCGCCGGCGAGTCGCCGCATCGCGACGGACGTGCTCGACACCTCGCCGCTCAGAACGGCCTTCACCGCCTCAGCGCCGACCGCTCGCGCTTCGCGCGCGTCGACGTCGGAGATGCTTCCCGGAAACGAGCGCTGGAGATACCCGAAAGTATCGGCGCGCACGCGCTCCACTCCGAGGCGACGTCGAATGGTGCCCGCGAGTTTGTCGCCGAGCGCGCCGGACCCCGAGAGCTGAGGGTTACCGTGAGAGTCGAGGTCGCCGGTCGAGCCGATCGGATTCCCGGCTTCGTCCTCGATCCCCTCCGAAACCGCGATGACGCACCGTCCGTACTTCTGCAGGCAAGCCTCGACATCACCGCAGAAGCGGTCGAGGCTGAACTTCACCTCGGGCACGTAGATCAGGTGCGGCCCGTCGTCCTCGCGCTGCCGACCGAGCGCGGCCGCCGCGGTGAGGAAGCCGGCGCTCCGGCCCATGATCACGTTGATCTTGACTCCGGCTAGCGCGCGATTGTCGAGGTTGTCCCCCATCAGCGCGAGCGCGACGAACCGCGCGGCCGAGCCGAAACCGGGACAGTGATCCGTGACGAGGAGATCATTGTCGATTGTCTTCGGAATGTGCGCGACGCGAAAGTCGTAGCCGCTCTCCTGCGCGAGCTCGTCGATGATGTTCGCGGTCTCGGCGCTGTCGTTGCCCCCGATATAGAAAAAGTACCGGACGTCGTGCGCGCGCAGAATCTTGAACAGACGCTCGCAATGATCCCGATCGGGCTTCATGCGGACCGAGCCGAGGCCGGCCGACGGGGTGCGGGCGAGAACCTCGAGACGCTCGCGGGACTGGCTCCCCAGATCGACGAAGTTCTGCTCCAGGATGCCATGGATCCCGTGTCGCGCCCCGTAGATCGCGGTGATCGCGTCGTGTTTCGCGGCCTCCTCGATCGCGCCGACCAGACTTTGATTGATCACCGCGGTCGGACCGCCCGATTGACCGATGACCGCCTTTCCTCGCGGGATACTCGTCATGAAACTACCAGATCCTTTTCGCCGTCCGCGCGCACGAACTCGATCGAGAATGGAGCGTCGTCAGTGAATGAACGTCGTTAGTGAACCAGGCGCCGACGCTCGGCGTCGGCCGAGCGCTGCGAACCCACGCTCGCCCGCGACTCGTGGCGGACGCAGCATCCGCCCGCGCCGCGATCGCCGCGTGTCCCACCTCAATCTGCCCGGTTCGGCGCGCCTCCGTGCGGGCGACGGCGACCAGCCAACTCGGCGGGGCCCTCGACCGCCCGACCGAAGAGTACCGCGGGAAACGAGACCGCCGGCCCGCATCGCACCCGCACCCGTAGAGCGGCGCTCCTGAGCTAAGTCGCGGCGTGATGCGTTGATCCGGATGGAGCCGAGTCGAGACGTTGTACTCGATCCGGCCGCCGAGACGAAAGCGAATTCCTCCGCGGCAGAGCGCGAACAAGCACCTCCCAATCGTACACAACCCCTTATCTCACAAACGCTTATTCAGAGTTGCAAACCGCCTAGCCCGACTCTATACTTTCGCACCCTTCGCTCCGGGGGCGACGACGCATCCGCCCACGCGAAGGGAGCAAACGAGTGTGGGGCTCCCGAGTTGAGCGCCCATGACGCTCGATCGAGAGTCGAGATGAGTGACCGAGACCTGACGCGGCGCCGGCGCCGCGGGTGCTGGCTCTGGCAATCGGGACCTTAGCGATGGCGAAGAAGACGACGAAGAAGAAATCGGCGGCCGCCGCTAAGTCGAAGAAGAGCCCGGCGAAGAAGAGCCCGGCGAAGAAGAAAAGCCCCGCGAAAAAGAAGACCCCGGCGAAGAAGAAGGCGGCTGCGAAAAAGACGAGCGCGAAAGCCGGCGCGGGGAAGAAGAAAGCCGCCCCGAAGAAGAAGACCCCCGCGAAAAAGAAAGCCACCGCCAAGAAGGCACCGGCGAAGAAGACCGCCAAAAAGAAAACCGCCGCAAAGAAGACGGTGGCGAAGAAAGCCGCCGCAAAAAAGGCGAGTACGAAGAAGGCCCCGCGGTCCGCCGCCTCCAGTACGGCGAAGAAGAAATCGTCCGCGAAATCCCCGGCGCGGGCCGCGGCCTCGGCCGCTACGCTTCGCGGATTCGACGACGCCGCCGAGAAGCCGATCAAGCCTCGGAAAACACCCAAAAATATGCGGTCGGGACTCGGACGGATTCGAAAGGCCCTGATCGCAAAGCGTGAAGTCCTCAAGCAGCAGCTTCAGTCCGAGCTGAGCGAGCTCGAGCGTCCGGAGAAAAGGCATCGAGCCGATCTCGAGGAGATCGCGAGCGATACGCACGACACCGATTCGCTCTGCCACATCATGGACATCAACTCGAGCCAGCTCGATCAGATCGACGCGGCGATCGCGAAGATCGACGCCGGGACGTACGGAATCTGCGAAGATTGCAACGAAGAGATTCCGCTCCCTCGACTCGAAGCGCTCCCCTTTGCCACCCAGTGCATCGAGTGCAAGAAGAAGGCCGAGGTCGAGGCGCAGTTTTCGTCGTTCTACGGCGGTTACGAACGCTGACGTTCGCGTCCGTGCGTAGACGTTGGACTCGGCCGAGCGGAGCGCGACGGACTCGACGCTGACTCCCGGCAGCTCGGCTAAGAAACAGCCACTCCGACCGGGACGCGGCCAAGAACTGGCCGGAATCGGTAACTCCCTTTGCATGAAAGAGTTACCGGAATGAGGCGGTTCGAGCTGACGCTGGAAGAGCGCAGTTTTTGGCCGTCCGGTCCATCAGGGCCAGTGCTCGGCCTGCGGAGCGAGCCATCGAATCAAGGGCAACCCTCGACTAGGTAAGCACTTAGACAAATATCGATCCGATCTGGATTCGAGGCCCATGGGTTGCTTAGTAGTGCACCCGAGAGAGGGTAGGGATGCAGCCGTGGGATGATTTCGAGGAGTGAAGGGCTCCTCGGGTCGCGGGTATGGTTGGAGGGCGGGGAATGAGGGAAGTCGGAGGGCCGAGGGCACCCACGATTCTCTTGAGACTTGCTTCATTTCTTACGGAAGGGCGCCAGAGAAGACGGTCTGGCGTCCTTTTTTTTGTTCGCGAACACGGGCCGGGACACGGTGGTGACCGGTCATGGGATGTGCGGGACTTGGTCGCGGCCCGAACGGGATTTTTTTTTTGCGCGCGACACGGTCGGGATCTACCATGACCTTCAGACTCGGTGAAGTCGGGCGGCAGGGACATCGGTTCCGGCGCCAGGTGTAGGAGCTTCGTTAGAGTCTCGTTCGATCGCCGGCTCGATTCTCCGAATCGGCGGATCGACTCTCAGCTACGAAATTCGCAAGGGGGGGTCGGGCAGTCAAGGAGTGGCGCAACGAAGAACGTTCGCGGTCCGGCTGTTAGCGGATTGGTGGGGCGGTCTCAGTACCGCTCTTCACCGAGGCCGAGAGTCGGCCTCTCCGAGGATCGGATCGTGACGTCAGGATCAGCGACGCTCAGTGGCCGAAACTGGTCGCCGTAACCACGCGGCGGTCGCTTCGAACGAGCCCCAGATCCCCCAGCGGGCAACGATCCGCCCGAGCTTAGATTTTTCATTTTTTTCTCCTCGTTTGTGCCCCCTCGTGTTCCGCACGGGGGGGTTTTTTCATTGCGAACGCTTGGGGTAGTCTCCGCGCGCGCGGGCCCGCGAAGCGGCGAATCGTGAGACCGCCGATCCCAGCCGAGAGGAAGCGTTCCCGGACTACACGCACCGAGCTCTAGGGGTCTCAGCGTCGTGCTCGACGAATCGTTCTGAGGAACTCAGGATTCCCCGGGCGAGCCGACCCCGAGGAACTCTCGCAGAAGCACTCGGCGTCGCGGCCCTAGCGGCGCTGGTCGTGGGACTTCTCGCTGCGGACCCCTCACGCCTCAAACGTCGCGGTGACGAAGTGGGTCGGAGCGTTCGACCTCAATGGTCGTTTGTCGGCGGCGTTCTGCTTCCCAGGAGCCGGTTTAGACCGAACCCTCCGCCGACGATCGCGAAGGCCACGGAAAGCCGGAGAGCCCAATCGAGGTACCCGTCCACCAGCGATCCAAGGACGAATCCGACGACCGGAAAGCCTACGAGTAGAAGCGCGATTCTCAGTCGGGAAGCGATCGTCCACTCTCCTGCCGTCTCTTTCCCTACCGTCGATCGTCGAGCGCACGACATTCCCGCCGCTCATCAAGCCGATAGCTCGGCTCCCGCGACGACGCGCATCTGGCCGGGACAAACGGGCGCTACTCGCACCCGAGCGAATCGGTGATCTGCGAGTCGCGGCCGGGCTGCGGGTAGGGATCGAACGGCGCACGACCGCCCGCGAACAAATGGAGGGCGAGCGAGATCGCGTCCGAGATCACGATCGAGCCGTCGTCGTCGAAATCTGCCGCGTCCTCGCAGGGGAATCCGGCTCCCTGATAGAGCCCCGCGAGGACTCCGACGACATCGGAGAGATTGACGCTTCCGTCGCGATTCACGTCACCGCGGACGAAGAGCTCGGTGGGCTCGACGACATCGACGCGGAGGTCGCAGACCGAATAGAACTGAGGGCGGCCGTCCCGCGACAGCTCGTTCACGATCGCTGGCGACGTCGCCGTTTCGGGAATCGAATGAAACTCGATCTCGTAGCGGTCGCCCGGCCGCGCGTCGTCTGAAATGCCGAACTCGAGCCACGCGATCGTCTGATCGTGGAGAGCGGGGAGCGTCGCAAAGGTGTCGCCGAACGTCATCGCTGCGGTAAGGGCGAGAAAACCCTCGTCGAGCTGCCCGTCGAACTCGTGGACCCACGCCGGGGCGACGTCCACTCGATCGTACACGGCACCGCTCACGTCCAGGCCTTTGAAGCGGATCTCCGGCGCCGACGAGTGGAAACTGAGAGTGAAACCTTCCACCGCGCCCGTCGTCGTCAACTGCACGGGCACACGCACGGAGCGCTGACCCGGAATCACCTCGACGTGGCGACGAAAGTGAATGAACTCGAGATCCGCGACTCCGTCGTCGTGGGATTCGCAGGGTCCCCGGTGGCGGACGAAGCTCGCCGCGCCTTCCGCCTCCGCGTCGCGATCGTCCGCTCCCTTCGCGTCACGAGCGATCGGAAGCACCGGGCGCGGACCGCTCTCGCAGCTCAGTGAGTCGAGCGTGGAGTCCGTTCCGAGCACCTTGTACGGCGGGGGGATCGGGCTATGCCGATAGAAAAGCGTTCCTACGAGGTAGAGCGGATCGACGAGATCCAAGTGGCCACTGTCGTCGACGTCCGCGGCGTCCTCGCACCCGATCGACTCGCCGAGGTGCATATGGCGAAGGATGGTGAACACATCGGCGAGACTCAGAGCCCCGTCGGAATTCGCGTCCCCGCGATAGAAGGACGAGTCCGCCGCGCGCGCGGGCGCGGACAACCCAACGACACCGAACAACAGGCCGAGAAGCAGAATTCGGTACGCCCACCGGCCGCCGGCGATCCACCGAGCGTCCATTCTCGATACGTTCCCCAGACTCTTGGAAATCCACTCCGAGGGCTCGGAGATTTCGAGATCTATCTTCGCCGACCCGCGCGCGAAGAACAAAGACATTCGCGCTGCGTTGCGGACCTGTGCGGGGCCCCCCGACGCTCGCCCGATTCGACGGAGAGCTCGCAGCACGCCCACCGTCTCCCCCAAACCCAGCGACGCCAGCTCCGACCTCACGATGGCCTGCGACTCCGATTGAGCATGAGCCGGAGTGAGAACAAAAGTTCCCAGATGGACTGATCGGCGTAAATCGCGATTGGCGTCGGCGTCGTCTCTGCTTTTCTTAAGATACTGGTACCAAACGAATTATGATTCTTTACGACGCTGCTGGCACGATCGTTGCAATACGAACCACCGACCCACCGGGCGGGCGTGGAATCCCTGGAGCGAGTGCCACGACGACCTGTCCTCTCCGGACAGTGGGGCACAGACGAGAGAGAAGGGTTCGGGATTGGGATTTCTTGTCTAGCGCCTCGCTCCGGGGCTCTTTTGCCGCGCCGGTCGCCGGTCGCGACCGCGGTACGCGTCGACGTCGACTCCATGTTTTTCGATGAGCGTCGTCAAGTGGCGCCGGGTCACATCGAGGGCGCGAGCCGCCGCCGACACGTTACCCGAATAGCGCTCGAGAGCGCGCCGGACGCCGTCCGCCTCGGCCGCCGCTTTCGCTTCGCGGAGCGGCCGAACTTCCTCGTCGACGTCGAGCGGCGGAGACGGCTCTTGCCCGCGGAGGCACAAGTGATCGACGTCCTCCGCGGCGATCTCGAGGGGCGAGTGAAGCGCCAGGCGCAGTAGCTCGTTCTCCAGCTCCCGGACATTCCCCGGCCAGTGGTAGCTCTCGAGCACGGCGAGCGCGTCGGGGTGAAGAAACGGCCGACGGATCCTGTTCGTTTCGGCAAGTTCGTCGAGTACGGCTTCGGCGATTTCGGCGATGTCGCCTCGACGAGCTCGGAGGGGAGGCATTTCGACGACGAGTCCGCCGAGTCGATAGAAGAGGTCGGGCCGCACGAGCCCGCCGGCGGCGAGTGTCTCGCGACTCTGCCGACTCGAGGTTACGAGGCGAAACTCGACTCCGCGCGATGTCGTCTCTCCGACGCGGCGGACCTGCGCTTCTTCGATGACGCGGAGAAGCTTGGATTGAACCACCACATCGACATCGGTGATCTCGTCGAGATAGATCGTCCCGCCCGCGGCGGCTTCGAAGATTCCGGGCCGATCTTCGATCGCATCGGTATACGCGCCGCGTGCGACACCGAAGAGCTCCAGCTCGAGCAGACTCGGGGGCGTATTGCAGATTCCAGCCACGAACGGCTTTTCCCGTCTCTCGCTCGCGTAATGGATCCACCGCGCAAGGAGATCCTTCCCCACGCCGCTCTCGCCGACGATGAGGACCGGAAGATCGCTCTCCGCCAGCGCGGGGATGCGATCGACCACGCGCTTCATGTCGGGAGAGCTCCCGACGAGTGGCCGCGGCCGGGATCCGCCCGTCGAGGTACGAAGATCGAGACGGGCCGTGCGGACGGCGGGGGTCGTCCCGATCGGTTCCGTGCCGATTTCCTTGTTCCCGCTCACGACCTGAGCGTGGAGCGAACGAAGATGATCCTCCGCTTCGGCGAGTCGCTGCGAGCGCGCCGATAGTTCCTTTTCCGCGGCGGCGAGAGCCGCGGCGAGACGAACGACGACGACCCCCCAATCCACTGCGGCATCGAGATCAGCCGGTGAGCCTCGGCCCGGCGCGCGCAAAGCGAGCACCGAATCGTCCTCGACACCGCCGATCCGCCGGAGAAGCCACCGGTCCCAGATCGATCGCCCCGTCCCGCCGGAGGCGAGTAGGTCGCGCCAAACTTCCTCGGGACACGAACGAAGCTCCGACCGCTGTGCGCTCGGCGGAAACGCAGCGACCGAAACGGCGCTCCCAGACTCGATCCGTAGGACGACAGCCGCAGCAACGGACCACGGGCGGTGCTCGGCACAGAGCTCCCGGAGCGCATCCCGTACCCCGCGGTGGCTTTCGTCGTCTCCCGTCGACTCGTCGTCGGCGCGGTCGCTCCACCACGCGGCGTCGAACGACGCTCGACGCTCCTCCGGCACGCTCCGACGCACGTGCGCAACATGCGTGTCGAGCATGACGCGAAGCTCCGGCGCGCCGCTCCGAGCGACCTCGACACGAAGCGCGAGCAAGACTTCCCAGCGCCACCCGGCGCGAGCGGATTCGCGGCACCGCGAGGCGAGCGCGCGCGGGTCGACGTCTGCGTCGAATCGGGCGCGAATCAGCTCGCCGGCGAGACGAGTCCGCGTCGATGCCGTCCTCCCTCCGGTCCGCGCGAGCCACCGTCGCGCGGATCGAGTCCGACCGAGAGTGAGGAGCACGCGAACGAGTTCGATCCTCGACTGTTCGAGGCGAAGCGCATCGCGAACTCGGCGAGCGAACGTGCCGCTCCGCCGCAGATGCGGAATCGCCTCGCGCGGGCGATCGAGGCCGGCGAGCGCGCGGCCGAGCGCGTACTCGCAGTACCCGAGAGCGCGGAGATCCGCGGCTTCGCGCGCGCGCGTGAGCGCGTCCGACAAGAGCTCGAGGCCACGCGAAGATCCCAGAACCCACTCGATCACGCCCTCGTAGCAGATCGTCAGCGGAAGCAACCGCCGGCTCTCGGTTTCGCGCGCGAGGCGAACCGCCTCGCGGCTGTGCTCCCGGCTGCGTCCGAGCCGACCGAGCTCGAGGTAGAGCTCGGCGATGTTGTTGTGCGCGAGAATCCGGTCGTCGACCCGCGTCTCCGTCCCCGCACGGAGGACGCGGCGATAGAACCGGAGCGCAGCCCGAAACTCACCGCGCTCGCGGAGCACGCCGCCGAGTCCCAACCAAACCGTCGCGACGAGGGGATGCGTTCCGAGGTCGGAGGCGAACCGACGCGCCCGGTGGAAGCACTCCTCCGCACGATCGAGGCGTCCGAGCCGATAGTGAGCGACGGCCTGGTTGAAGGTCGCTCGAAGCGCGTTGGCGCGATCCCCGCGCGAGGTGGCCTCGCGTTCGAGTCGCTCAAAGACTGCGAACGCGCGCTCCCACTCGAGCGAGCGCACGTGGAGGATTCCCAGCTCGTTTAGGATCGCCGGTGCGTCGCCCTCTCGAGCGCTCCCTTCGGCTGCGGCGACGACCGACTCGAGGAGCGAGCGAGCGAGCGCCCGATCGCCGTGACTCGAGTGCGCCGCCGCGAATTGCGCGGCGATCCGAATGCCGGCGAGCACGCGCAGCTCCGGCGTCGCGCGGCGAAACCATGAGCGAAACTCCGCCGCTCTCCCGAGATGATCGCGCCCTTCGGTCGTGCGTCCTTCGCGAAAGAGGAGAGGCGCCGCGAGCGAGGCGAGTTCGAGTCGTCGCGCGGCCGAAACCGCATCCTCCGGGGAACTTTCGTGTGCGGATTCGTCGCAGAGGATCTCGATCGCCTCGGGCGCTCGCCCCGCGGCGATCAGGAGCTTTGCTCGCTTCTTCGCGAGCGCAAATCGTTCGCCCTCGCGCGTAGGCGCGAGATTCGTTTCATCGAGCATGTCGAGCGCGTCGCCGTGGCGCCCGCAGGCTTCGTACGCGGCCGCGATGCGAAGAGAAAGCGCCACGCTCGTCGGCGACGGAGTCCCGCCGGTGAGTTCCCCGTGGAATCGCGAGCGCATGAGGTCGTAGAGCTCGATGAGAAGCCGCGGCTCCGTGCGCCGAATGAGACGCGGCGCCAGGCGACGAAGCCGGCGCTCCTCGGCTCGGCAGGACGCCCCGGCGCCCGCGCCGCTCGGCCCTCCGAGCGCGACGTCGTTTCGGAGCGCCGCGATGGCGGAAGAGAACCTCACGCGACGACGCTCATCGGAGAAGTAGCGCGCGAGCGAGCGACGCGCCTCGGTCAGCTCTCGAGCGCCGAGGAGCTCCTCCGCCGGCGGGACGCAGCTCCGCACGATCCGCACTCGACCGTCGCCGTCGTCGCTACTGAGGCCGAGGTGAACGAACCGCGCCACGGAGCGTTGCCATTGGGAACGCGCCCGGTGGGGGAAGCGTTCGGCCAACTCGTCCGGAGAGAGTGGCTCTCCACCTAGGATGAGCTCTCCGAGCGCTCGGCGCTCGTTGTCGCTGAGCGTCTCGAGGACCGGAAACGAAGAGTCCTCGGGCTTCCAGTCGGGGAGCTCACCGACGGCGAGATCGCCGAAAGCATCTGCGCACACGTTACGCCGTTCGAGCTCCGCGAGCATCGCGAGAAGGATCGCCGGACTACCGGTCGCACCGGTGGACAACCAAGCGGACAACTTCTCCGGCAGGGACTCCGCGACGAAGAATCTCCGTGCCGCCTCGTCCATCTCCCTAGTCGACAGGGGATCGATGTCGACACGGACGATCGCCTTCGGGTCGACGCCCAGGGCGACCGCGATCGAATCGGGAGTCCGAGTCGCGATCGCTGCGGCGAAGGCCCCGCCCCGGCGCTTCATTTGCTGAATGAGATCGGCGAATCGGTCGCCGCCCGGGTCGGCAGCCGGCTCGGAAGTGACGTCGACGAGGATCGTCACTCGGGCGCGACGACAACGCTCGTAGATCCCGGCGCGCTCGTTCGCGCCCTGCAGCCCCTCGGCCTCGCCGGCATCGCGAAGCGCGCGCAAGAGCTCGGCCTCCGCCTCGGGATCGCTGAATCCGCGAGCGATCACGACGCGTCTCCCTCGCACGCGGAGCGGCGCGGCGATCGCCTCGAGCATCGCCCGCGCCGCGTCGGGGAGCGGGCTGAACACGACGGGGAGTCGATCACCGCGGGCGACCGTATCGGCGAGTTCGGCGATCGCGTCGCTACGACCTGCGAGCCAAAGCCGGTGGTGGAGGCGGGCGACGGGCCGCGGCGGCAGCGCGATGCGTTCGCGGAGAAACTCGAGCGCGTCGCGAGCAGTTCGAAACCTCTCTCGAGGATCGGGATCCGTCAGCCGGCGTACCAACTCGTCGAGAGTCGGTGGGACATCGTCGAGCGCGTCGCGAAGACGTGCAGGCACGCCGCGCGCGCGCCAATCCTCGACGGCGCGAGGTCGACCGAGTACGAACGGCAAGCGTCCCACCGCCGCATGAAAGAGAGAGAGGCCGAATCCGTAGAGATCGATCCAAGGATCACTTTCCTGTCCCGGCGCGACCTGCGGCCGGTACGCCGGCGTCCCGTCGTCGGACGCGAGGAACGGTCGATCGAATCGGCGAGCCGACGCGAAATCGATCAGCCGGAGCGCGTCGCTCTCGCCTTCGACGAGGAGGTTCGCGGGCTTGACATCCCCGTGAGAGATCGAGCGGTGGTGGAGATACGAGAGTGCGGCGAGTCCCTCTGCTGCTCGCGCGAGCAGCCAGCTCGCGCGACGCGAGAGCTCGACGCGCGCGGCGGCCTCGACGAGGTGGCCCCCCGCGACGTACACGCTCGTGAAGTAGAAGCCGCCGCCGGGCGCGACGCCGCAGTCGATCACACCGGCGATGTTCGGATGGGAGAGCTCCGCGAGCGTCAAGAACTCCCGTCGCGCGACGGCGCCGCGAACGGCGATGAGCTTCACCGCGACGAGCTCGTCGTCGCTCAGACGATCACGCGCGAGGACGACCTCTCCGTGCCCACCTTCTCCGAGGGATCGAACCACGGAGTAGCGCGGAGGAAGGTCCATCGGCGAAATCGCGTTCCACTGGGGCGAGAACCGGCGTAGGCGCGCGGGATCATCTCACGTAGCCGGGGCGCCGCTTCGCTGGCGAATCAACGACGAGTCCGGAGAGGCGATGGTACCACAGCTCGTATCGGCAAACCCGGGCGGAGGAACCGGAGCAAACCAGCAAAAAGACGCCTAACGCGCCGGCAGATCCGCGACTCCGAAGTGTTCCCCAGCCATCGCGAGGAATCGCCGCGCCGCGTGGGACAGACGTCGGTCCACGCGAAGCACAAGAGCCGAGACGAGCTCGACACGCTGATCGAGCTCGATGACCGCGAGTGCTTCACGTCCCGACGAGACGGCCGAACGCGGAACGAGCGCAACACCGATCCCAGCTTCGACGTAGCGCTTCACGATCTCGAAGCTGCTGAATTCGATCGACGGCAGGCGATCGAGTCCCGCGGATTCGAGAAGCTCGTCGATTCGACTCTGGGTCGCGCTGCGGCGCTCGAGAGAGATCAGCCGTTCTCCGGCGAGGCTCCCGACGGCGATGGTCTCGTTCCCGGCGAGCGCATGGTCAGCCGGCGCGATGCAGACGAGATCTCCCGACGCGAGGGGAATGATCTCGAGGTGCTCCGTGTCGCGATCGCTCACGGGCAGCGTCACCACCCCGAGCTCGACGTCTCCGCTTCGGACGGCGGCGAGCACGCCCGCGGAAAACGAGCTCGAGATCGCGAGCTCGACCTTAGGGAACGCTTCAACGAAATTCCGGAGGAGTTCGGGCAGGACGAACATGCTCGTCGTGTCGCTCGCGCCGATCGACAATCGCCCGCGATCGAGGTCCTTGATTTCGACGGAGACCCGCTCCAACTCCTCGAACTTGCGGACGACCTCTTCCGCCTGCGAGAAGAGAGCTTCACCGGCTGGCGTGAGACGGATTCCGCGTCCTTGACGGTCGAAGAGCCGCTCGCCGAGCTGTCGCTCGAGTCGCTTCACTTGGAGGCTGATCGCCGGTTGCGTCAGACCGAGCTTTTCCGCCGCCCCCGTGAAGCTGCCGCAGTGCGCGACGTAGAAGAATCCCTTGACCTCGTCGAATTCCATCGAGGGAATGTGCCCTCCAGCCGAAGAACGAGAGAGGCGCCCAGCCGATCGGTGTCGCGGGCGGTGAAGTGAATTGTAGGGCACTCGCCGAACGGGATGCCAGGCGGGAGCGCAGTCGCGACGCGGAAGAAACTCGAGCGTGATCGAAGATGCACTGAAAGCCGCGCTCCTCGGGCTCGTCCAGGGCCTCACGGAGTTCCTTCCGATCTCTTCGAGCGCGCACCTCAAGGTCCTCCGCGAGCTCCTTTCCTTCTCCGTCGAAGGTCTCGCGTTCGACATCGCCGTTCACTTAGCAACGCTGGTCGCCGTCCTCCTTTACTTCCGGGCGGACTGGATCGGCGTACTCCGCGAGCGCGAAGGTCGTCTGCGGATGCTCGCACTCCTCGCGGTAGCCTGCATCCCTCTCTTCGCGATCGGGTTCTTTCTTCGCGATGCGAGGGAAGGCCTCTCGCTTTGGGTGCCGGTGGTGTGCTGGACGATCTCGGGGAGCTACCTCCTCCTCCTTCGCGGCAAAGGCGGCGACCGCCCTTACCGCCAGCTTTCGTTCGGTGCTGCGCTCCTCATCGGACTCGCTCAAGCCTGCGCATTCTTTCCGGGCATGTCGCGATCGGGCTGCACGATCGCCGCTGGCCTCGTTCTCGGACTCGAACGCGAGAGTGCCGCGCGGTTCTCGTTCCTCCTTTCGATTCCCGCGATCCTCGGGGCGAGTGCGTCCCAGGTCCTCGACATCACCCGGGGCGCCGAGCTCGAAGGCCTCGCGTGGGCGGCGGGCGTCGCGATGCCCGTCGCGTTCGCCGTCGGGCTCGGCGCGATCCACCTTCTCGTCAAGCTCGTCCGAAGCGATCTCTTCTACCGCTTCGGCTGGTACAACCTCGCGGCGGCGATTGCATTCGGAGCGTATCTCGCCGCGCGGTGACGATGGGGCGTTCAGGCGACCGGCCAGCGCCGGCTGATCGTCCCCGCCGAAGAGTCATCGACGAGCGGAACGTACCGCGGCGCCTCGTAAGGCGAGAGGTCGCGCGTTGCGATGACCTGGACGCGGCGACTGGCGATGCCGTAGACGACTCCGAGAGCGAGGTAGCTCGCGACAAGACTCGAGCCGCCGAAGCTCACGAGCGGCAGAGTCAGCCCGGTGATCGGCGTCAACCCCATCGCCATCGCGATGTTTTGGAATGACTGCGCGGCGAACTGAACTCCGACCCCGGTCGCGACGAGGCGTCCGAACGGCTCCTTGGTGCGGCTGGCGATTCGGAGGACGACGAACGCGAGAAGAAAGCTCGCGCCCACGGTGAACGACGCGCCGACGAAACCGAGCTCCTCGGCGATGACGCTGAAGACAAAATCGGTGTGCCGAGCCGGGAGAAACCCCAGCTTGTTTTGCGTTCCTTGCTGATAGCCCTTTCCTTGGAACCCTCCCGAGCCGATCGCGATCTCCGATTGATGGAGCTGGTAGCCGCTGTCGTTCCGCGTCGACTCGTCGCGCCGAACGAAGGACTCGAGCCGCTGAAACTGGTACTGGTGGAAGACGGGGAGGCCGAGCGAATAGGCGAGATAGGCAGCGGGAAGCAGCGACAGACCGACGACCACCGCGACGGCGATGTGCCGGCGGTTCGCCCCCGCGACGAACATCATCCCGAGGAGCACCGGGGGAAACATGAGGCTCGTTCCGAGGTCGGGTTGCCGCAGGACGAGGTACATCGGAACCACGGTGAGCACGAACGGCAGGAGAAGTCCGCGCACGGTGTTCTGGTCGCGTCGGTACCGGAGATAGCGCGCCAGGCAGAGTACGAGCGCGAGCTTCATGAGCTCGCTCGGCTGAACCTGAAACACGTAGAGATTGATCGACCGAAGCAGCGAATCCGAGAGGATAAGCATGACGGAGAGGACGACGATGAGCCCGCCGTAAGCGGCGTAGGCCCAGCGATCGAAGAGTCGGTAGTCGAATCGCGATACGAAGAAAAACGCGGCGATTCCGAGGATCGCCTTGAGCATTTGACGGCGCGCCTGCGTCCCCGGGAACGGCGCGTCGCCCCCCGTCGTCGTCGAATGGACGAAGACGACGCCGAGCGCGGTCAAGGTGAGCGCGAGTGCGACGAGGACGAAGCGCAGCCCGGGGAGATATCCATTGCCGGAGCGCAGGCTCGTCGAAGGAGCGTTCATTCGGGGGCGCCCGCAGAGACTTGGAATCGCGCATCTCGAGCGGCGAAGTACTCGAGGACACGCGCGATGATCGGCGCCGTGACCTCGCCACCGGAACCCGGCGTATCTTCGACGACGAGCGCAAATGCGATCTCGGCCGGCGGGTCGTGTCGACCCGACTCGGACGCCGGCGCGAACCCGGCGATCCATGCGTTGTGCCTCGCCTCACGCGAGGAGAGCTGCGCCGTTCCGGTCTTCGCGGCGACGCGAAACACGCCGCGGAGACCGTAGTGCACCTTCGCCGCCGTGCCCCCGGGGCGCTGCGCGGCGTGCCACATGCCGCGGCGGAGCTCCCTCTTCGTCGCTCGCGAGAGAGCGAGCTCCGCGGGGGGTCCGGTGGGCTCGACGAGAAACGGGCGGGGGAGCGTTTCCTCGTTCGAAGCGATCGCCGCGACGCTGCGGGCCACCTGTAGCGTCGTCGCCGTTACGTGTACGTGGCCGATGCTCAAGTGGCAGACGTCGAGCCCGCGAACCCCATCCGGCGCGGTCAGCAGTCCGCGGCCGCTCCGCCCGGGTAGATCGACGCCGGTGGGCAGCCCGAACCCGAATGCGCTCGCCAGCTCGTGGATGCGCTCGGCGCCGAGCACGTCGAGACCGAGAGCGTAGAAGTAGTTGTTGCACGAAACTCCGATCGCTTCGGTGAGCGTGATCCCGCCGTGGCCGTATTGAGCGTTGCAGCGCCAACGAGTGTCGCGGAACTTTCCGTCGCAGGGGAGAGTCGTTCCCGGCTCGAAGCCGCCCTCGAGCGCCGCGGCACCGAGAACGAGTTTGAACACGGATCCCGGTACCGCCGCGTGGCGAGTGGGACGATCCATGCGCCATCCGCTGCGAGGGCCCCAGCGCGCATTCATTTCGTCGACGTAGTCGCGATCGCGGATGCGGCCGGGATCGAAGCTCGGCACACCGACGGCGGCGAGGATCGCGCCGCTCGCAATGTGGAGCACAACCGCGCTCGCTCGCTTCCCGCCGAACTCGCCCGGTCGCTCGACCGCGGCCACGAGCTCGCGGTGAAGGAGTCTCTGGAGTTCGAGTTCGATCGTCGTCCGGACGTCCAATCCGTCGATCGCATCCACTTCGTCGACGACTTCCCGAAGCGCGCCGGAACTCCCCACTCGCGCGAGTCGCACTCCGGGCGCACCGCGGAGTGCGCGATCGTAGGACTCTTCGATGCCTCCCTGCCCCGTCCAGCCTTCCCGAGACCACAGCTCTGGCTGAGCTCGCGCGAAGGCTTCCGGATCCCGGAGCACGCTTCGATCGAGACTCTGCACCGTGACGGCGCCTCGGTCGCGCTCGGGATCATAGCGCCGCAAGTAACCGAGCAGAGAGCCCGAAACATCGGCTTCGGGATACACCCGTTGCGTCTCCGACCGGGTGAGGAGCCCCGCGAACGTCTCGGGGTGATACTCGATCTCCGTCACGACCGCGAGAGAGACGTCACGGGCGAGCAAGATGCGCTCGGCGTGGAGCCGCGACTGCTGGCGAGATCGCCGGCGGCGCCACGCGGCGAGCTCTTCGCGGTGCCGCCGCGCGCCTCCGACCCCTCCGACGGCCGGCGGGCTTCCGACCGCGCGAGTCGTCCGACGATCGAAGCGCTCGCGGATTTCCCTCACCCGCGCCCAAAGTTCGGATTCGACGGACTCGGGCTCTCGTCCGTCCTCGACCGCTATCGAGTCGGCGAGGCGACCGAGCACGCGCTCCGTCGAGAGGATCGTGTTCGGTTCGAAGTAGAGGTCGAAGAGCTCGCCACTCGCGGGCGACGTCCTCGGACAGAAGCGGAGGAGTCGCCGGAAGCGCGTGCCTGCGTAGTCACGCCAGCGGCGCTCGATCCGCCGCCGAGTCGAGCGGTCGACCGGGCCGAGCAGCCATTCCCAGTCGGCGTTGCCGCCGCAGTTCGCCGCTGAGCCCTCCACGGCCGGCGCCGGAGCGCCGAGCGCCAGCTCGACGACGCGTGACTCGATCCGCTCGGCGGTGTACTCGCCGCCGAGCTCTTCGGCCAAGATCTCGACGAGGACGTCGCGAGGGTAGAGATCTCGATAGTTGCAGTCGACGACGAAACGAGGCGCGTTCCCGGCGAGCACCGCGCCACCGGAAGAGAGGATGCGGCCTCGCCTCGGCGCGGTGAGGACCACGTGGAAATGCTGCGCCTGCTCGACGGCTTCTCGGTGCCGCGAGGGCACGAGCTGAAGCTGCGCGAGTCGCAAAAGAACGAGCGCGACCGGGAGCGCGAGCAGACCCGCGAGGAGGCGGACGCGAGAGCGCGGATTCATGGCGCGGCCTCCGTTCGGCGCGAGGCTAGCCAGCAGCGCCGCTCGGTCATTCGAAGGCTCCCCGCAGCGGCGCGCGATGCCGCGAAAACTCGGACGAATTCGTGATCGCCGCGAACACGCCTCCGAAGGGGCTCGCGGCCTCGCGCGCTACGGCGGCGACGAGACCGCAGTACGCGCAGCTCGCCGCGCCGGCCGCCCAACCCGGGAGCGCGCCTCCTCCCTCGGCGACGTAGCGGACGGCGAAGACGATCGCTTGAGCGGCGCTGCCGGTGAGCGCGAGACTCGCGAATCGCCACGTCCCCCCGTCGAGAACGCCGTGCGCGCGAGCGCGCAGCAGGGCCCAGGCGCCGAGGAGGTACGCGAGCGCGTGGGCGCCGACGGGGTCGAGAGAGAGAGCGTCGAAGGTCCCGCCCGCGATCGCTGCGGCAGTGACCGCGATCGCCGGCGCGGCGAACGTCGCGAGAACGAGCACCGCTGCGAGCACGAAGTCGGGCGCGACCGCGGTCGCGGCGCCCGGCGAGCCCATCGGAACGTGGACTTCATAAAAGGGAAGAAGCCCGAGCTGAAAGACGAAGCCGAAGGCGACGACAGCAAACGCGACGGCCGAGCTGCGCATCCGGTTCATCCGCGACGCCCTCCGATCGAACTCCGTCGGACGAGTCGAGAACCGCATGCGCGCCCGGAGGGATCGTCAAGAATTCGCGCGGAAGAGCTCGGCCCGGTGACGCGCGAGCGGCTCAGTTTCGTTCGAGACGATATTTCGGCTACCCGAGTCATCGTGTTCCCGCCCGTCCGATGGATGCCTCCGAGTACGAGCTAGCCATCAAGTCGGGAGTGAGGACCACCCGACGGAGCGCAGCGAGGTGCGCGTCTGCGCGCACGAGCGGATGCCGCCCCGCGCGCGTCGCGAGCTCGGCGTCTCGGTCGTCGACGATGGTTCCGATGGGAACGCCGTGGGGGTAGATTCCGCTCCGTCCGTCAACCACGAGGCGTGTTCCCGCCGGGGGTTCGTCGGGTCCCTCGAGGTACCGGATCTCGAGAAGCGCGGCTCCCGTCGCGTCGACGAGCCCGGTTCCGGCGAGCAGCCCGGCGCAGCCTTCGCCCGTGAATCGCACACGGAATCCGGGGTCCGAGAGGAGCTGGATCTGCGCGATCGTGTAGCGCTCCTCCCCGATCGGAGCGTCGAGAAAAGCCGGCGGGAATACGTCGACCACCCGACCGACCAAGGCGCCATCCGGGGCGAGCGCGGCGACGTCCGAGCCGACGGGACCGCTCGACCGGACTCCGGCGAGGAGCGAACTTCGTCGTGGTGACGGATCGCGCGCGAGCAGGACGTCAGCTAGGAGCCGCGCATGGCGTTCGTCTCCCGCGCGGGTGCGGAGTGCTTCGAGGTCGGCGTGCGCGGCTTCGAGTCGCGCTGCGAGCTCGGCCGCGTTCGGCGGCAGAGCTGCGTCCCGGTCGGGCGCGGACGAAACGTGCGGTAGCGCGAGTCGCACCACGCCGAGGAGAGCCGGCGCAGCGAGGAGCGCGGCCCAGACGATGTGCACGACTCGCGCAGAGCCGGTCGGTCGGCGCATTCCTCAGTTCCTCTCTTCCCTCCACTCGAGCGCCCTTTGTCCGCGGGGCGCGGAGCCCCCGCAGCGAGCGGGCGACACGCCGGACGCGCACGCGCGAACGAGACGCGCCCGACTAGCGGAGACGTTACCCGAGAGAGCCGCCGCATGCCAGGTTCTCGCCGGCGCGAGCCCCCTGCGCGAGTGCGGGCGTTCGGCCCCCGAGCTCAGACTTCGTCCCGCTCTCCTTCGAGCACGTCGACGAACGAATCGAGCGCCTCGAGGAATACTCCCGTCCCTCGCGCCACGGTCGTGAGCGGATCCGCGGTCACGCGGACCGGAAGACCCGTCTGCGCCTCGAGGAGGGCATCGAGCCCCGAGAGGAGCGCCCCGCCGCCGCAAAGATGGATCCCCGTTTCGACGAGATCGCCGGAGAGCTCGGGACCGGTGCGCTGGATCGCGGCTTCGACCGCCTCGACGATCTGACGGACCGGCTCGGCGATCGCCTCACGAATGTCGCCCGCGCTGACCGTCACCGCGCGCGGCCGTCCGGCGAGCAGATCGCGACCCCGAATCACGTCGAATTCGTCATCGCTCCCTGGGTACGCGGCACCGAGGCGCATCTTGAGCGTCTCAGCGGCGTTCGGGCCGATGAGAATGTTGTAGTTGTGCTTTAGGTACTTCACGATCGCCTCGTCCATCGCGTCGCCCGCGACGGGGAGGTGTTCGGAGATCACGACGTCCGCGAGAGAGAGGATCGACACGTCGGTCGTTCCCCCGCCGATGTCGACGATCATGTGCGCGCGAGCCTCGTGGATCGGTATCCCGGCGCCGAGCCCCGCTGCGCGCGGCTCCTCGAGCAGGTAGACCCGGCTCGCGCCCGCTCGAGCCGCGGCATCGAAGAGCGCACGTTTCTCGACCGTGGTCAAGCCGAGGGGCACCGCCATCACGACCCGCGGACTCACCCAGCGACGGCGCTGAAACACGCGCCGAAGGAAGTTCGCGAGCATCGCCTCGGTCATCTCGAAATCGGCGATCACGCCCGCTCGCACCGGCCGAATCGCATCGATGCTCATCGGCGTGCGCCCGAGCATCTCCTTAGCCGTCCGCCCGACCGCGTCACCGCCGAGCAGGACTTCCTGCGTCCCTTTCTTCACCGCGACGACGGTCGGTTCGTCGAGGACGATCCCCTCGCCCTGAACGCAAACGAGGGTGTTCGCGGTCCCGAGGTCGATCCCGACATCGGGGGAGAAGTAGCGGAAGATCCTCGAGAAGACCATGAGCGGCGGCTTCAAAAAAGTGCGTCGAAGCCCGAGATCCACGCGGGTCGGTCCGAGTTCCGGTGCCCGAACGGGCCGAGCATCGCGTGTGGCGTCCGAGCTCCTCTGTGGCGACGCCGGGCAACCGACCGCCGTTTCTCTTCGCCTCGCGCCGGATCACTCGCGGCCGCAGCATAGTCCGAGGGCGCGGCGATGTAAACGGCGCGTCCGACGCGGCGACGAGATGCCGCCCGCGGCAGGGAAGATCATCCAGGCCCCGCCCCGAACAAAAAAACACCGGGGCTCGAGAGGATCGACTCGAGCCCCGGTGCGCTTGGTCTTTCGATCGACGACTAAGTCTCAGATGTCGTCGTCATCGTCGTCGTCGCCGAGATCATCGTCGTCATCGTCGCCGAGATCGTCGTCGTCATCATCGTCGTCGTCGCCGAGATCATCGTCATCATCGTCGTCGTCATCGTCGCCGCCGAGATCGTCGTCGTCGTCGTCCGACGCCGCGGGATCTTCAAGCCCGGCGCCCGGGCTCCCGCTCAGAATCTGTTCGACGTCCGCCTTGAACGCGCGGAGGTCTCTCTGAACGATCGCCGAGGCCGGATCCTGCTCCGCCGCCTGCGCAGGCGAGAGCCCGGCGCGGTACTCCACCAGCTCCGCCACGCAGAATGCGATCGCGCCGAGAAGCGCAACGCAGCTCACGATCAGGCTCGCAGTGGCGAGAGGGCTCGCCTCTTTCTTCTCGATGATCTCTTCGGTCGGTCGGTTCGTTTTGGCCATGGTCGATCACCTGGGTGGGAAGGTCTCGTCGTCTCCGTGCACTTCGCTCGGCGTCGACCTTAGTTGATCCGCGTCGAGGCCTGGTCGCCCCGGGCAACCTCCTCGCCGGGCTTCGTGTAGAGGACGCGCGCGCCGCTCAAACCCGGATACACCCGGAACACTTCGACCTTGCCGACGAACGAGTCACCGCGGTAGACGGTGAAGCTGTGCCCTTCCTCGACGTTGTCGTCACGCCCCACGGACAGCACAACGAGGTCTTCTTCGGTGTCCACATCGACGATCTGACCCTCGATGAGCGGAACCGCTTCGGGCGCACCGCCAGGGCAGCGGTCGCGGAGAGCGTTGTACTTGAGGCTGAGCTCTTCGTGATCCTCGTTGAGCTCGTTCATCGCGACGCGGAGAGCGTGGAGTTCCTGCTGCGACTTCTCGAGGTCGAGCCGAATGCTGTTCGCCGCACTGTTTGCCGACTCGGCACTCGTGAGCGCTTCATCGCGGCTCGTGTTCGCCGCCTGAAGCTGACCGAGGAGATCGGAATTGCGCGCTTCCTTCGACTCGAGGAGCTTCGAAGTCTGCGCAACCGCCTCCTGCGCGCTCTGCACCTGCTGCTGCGCACCCTGGAGACGCTTCTCCTTGTCCGAGTTCTCTTCGCGCAGATTCTTGTTCGTCAGTCCGGTGTTCTCGAGCTCGCTCTTCAGCCGGCTCACGTTCTGCTCGAGACGCGAGTTCTCGCCAACGACACTGTTATTCTTCTCCTGCAGCTGCGCGAGCTCGGCCCGCGCCTGCGATCGGAAGTCCTCGTGAGCGAGGCGCCAATTCTGGCGCGCGAGGTAAAGCGTCGCCGACGCGCCGAAGAAAAACACGGTGAGCACGAGGTTGAAGACGACGAAGAACTTGGCAAGCGCACTCATGATACGTTGATCCTCCCTGAGGCGGGACGTCCGCCCGTTGCGTTCATTTCTTCTCTGAGAGTTCGCGTGTCGAGTCCGGCGCGAGCGAAAGACGCCGACACGCAGAAAGTGTCAGACTGGATTTGCAGCCGATGAGAATTCAGGGGCAAGCAGAAAACGAAGATATCAGGTGGGGGGCTTCGGCAGCTCGAGGCACGGAAGGGGAGCCGTTACGGCCCGGAAGAATCGCCCGAACTCGCGAAGTAGATTGCGAAGAGACTCGGCGGAACTCGCAGCGGTCGCAAAACGCGAATCGCGCGGCGACGGTACGCTCTCGCGAGCCCAAGACCCAATCGCCCGCCGCGGCGCTGAACCGGCGTCGAAGACCCGCGCCTCGAACCCGAGCCAAATGAACTCAACTCGAGTCGCCAGCACCTTTTGGCAGACTTAGCCAGTTTTACGGAACCAGGCCTCAAAAAGCAACCCTCAAAAGAGTCCACGACGCACCTCCACGGTGCGCACCTGAGGCCGCTCGTTCATGCCTTGTTTGGGCGATGGGACGTGAGATCGCGTCCGACCCAGATCGCCCGCGAGAATTCAGCGCCGGTCGGGGGCGTGAGGATCCAGCCCGACTCCCCGACCGTCGGGCGATTCCAATCGGATTCCGCGATGTCGATCGCGACCGGGCCCCGATCCTCGATTCGTCCCGGCGCGATCGCCCAGCTCGCCCCCGCTGGACTGGATTCGTCCCCGGTCGCGTGGGCGGCTTCGCCCGAACGAACGCGCTTCGACCAGTCCCAGGCGCGCGACTCGACCCCACGGCGCGCCGCGAGCGCCGGGACGACGAGGCAGTCGAAGAGCGCACTCGCGGCCAGAGGGAGGCCGGGTAGGCAGAGGACGTCGAGCCCGCGCGTCTTCGCGTAGACGAACCCCAAGCGACGAACGACGTCGACCCCGGAAAAGTAGATCCGCGCGCCTAACCGGCGCAGCGACTCGACGACGCGGTCCTCGACTCCCGTTCCGACGCCTCCCGAGAGTACGACCGAGTCGACGCCCCGCCGCGAGCAAGCGAGAAGCACTTCGCCCAGCCGGGCGGGTGAATCGGAAACGATTCCGAGCGGCACGACGGACTCCCCGCCGGCGGCGAGCGCGTCGCCGAGCCAGTACCCGGTGACGTCGCCGCGGACGGAGCTCGACGCCGCGGCGAGGTCGGTCAACTCGTCACCGACGCTCCCGAACGCTACCCTTCCCGCCCGCCGGACGGCGACCTCGGCGACCGGGGTCGCGACGAGCAGCGCGCGGAGGCGCGGCGTGACTGGAGCCCCTTCGGGCCACTCGAGGGCGTCGCCGGACTCGCCGCCTGCGGCGCGGATGCCGAATCCGGGCGGAGGGACGGACTGAAGCCGGACGCGCGCGAGACCCGAGAGTTCGGCCGACTCGACCGGCACGATCCGGTCGGAGTCGAGGGGAACTCGCGCCCCCGTTTCGACGCGCCACACGCCGGACGGCGAGGGTGAACGAGCGTTCTCGTCGAGGTCTTCCCCGTCCGGCCCAAGGCGCGCGCCCGCGGCGGTGATGACGCCGAGGAGCGGTCGCTCGTCGCCGGAAGTCGCCTCCGGGCCGACGGAGTATCCGTTGAGCGCCGCGTACGCCGATGGCGCCGCCCGACGTGGGATCACCACCGCGCGAGCGAGGTGTGCGCCGGCAGCATCCGCCGGCGCACAAGACTCAACGGGCCGGCGACTTATCGCATCGGCGAGCGCCGCGAGCGCACGCGGAGGATCGAGAGTTCGCGCGGTGATCGTCATGAGTTCGTGGTCGCTCGAAGAATCGACGGCCGGCGTGGGGAATCGGACACGCTGCCGAGCTTGACACTCTCCCGCTCGATCCCGTACGGTGCAAGAGGTCCATTTTCGAACGCATCTCGGCGGAATCTGGGTCGGAGTCTGCGGCTGAGCGGCCCCCCGACCCGGCTGAAACACGCGGATGCGGCCGACCAACGGTCGAGGCAGGCTTCGAAACGATCCTCTCGAACACCTACTCTTGAGGCTTCGCTCCGGTTCCCCGGCCCCGATCCGGTCAAATCGCTCGCGACGGGTTCGTCCGGGCGTTCGCGGGGTGGTTGTTTCGGAGAGGGAGGAGGTCAGTGATGGAGCTCAGGATTCCGACCGTCCGCGATTACATGGACACGAACTTCGTGCGCCTGCGCCCGGAGCAGGATGTCTACGATGCGATCGACCTCTTTCTGAGGCGGCGCATCACCGGGGCGGCCGTCGTCGACGAGGACGGTAGCGTCGTCGGCATTCTATCCGAAAAAGACGTCCTCTCGACGCTGGTCGAAGGCGCGTTCAACGCCGTCCCGGCCGGGACCGTGCGCGAGTACATGTCCGAAGTCGTCATGACGGTGCCTCCGGACATGGACGTGATCAATGTCGCGCTCACGTTCCTCAAGCAGGTGTTTCGGCGCCTTCTCGTCGTGGAGGATGGACGGCTCGTCGGCCAGATCACGCGCCGGGATCTCCTGCGAGCCGTGCGGCACGTGGTGAAGCGGAAGGATCAGCTCCCACCGATCCTCGAAGCGAAGCCGGAGCCGGGACTCCGGGTGTCCGCTCTCGACCGAAGCTGACGCCGCCCGGAGGGGAGGGAGCCGAGCGCGCGATGTTCACCGGAATCGTCGAGCGCACCGCCGCCGTCACCTCCGTAGCCGAGCGCAGCGGTAACCGTCGACTCGTCCTCGACATCGGGGAAGTCAACGGGCGACCCGCGTGGGACGACGTCGCGATCGGGGAGAGTATCGCGGTGAGCGGGACGTGCCTCACGGTCGTCGAGCAACCGTCGCCGACCGGGATCGCCTTCGACGTCGTCCCCGAGTCGCTCGCGAAGACCACGCTCGGGTCGCTCCGACCGGGTTCTCACGTCAATCTCGAGCGCTCGCTGGCGGCCGGCGATCGCTTCGGCGGACACTACGTCACCGGCCACATCGACGGCGTCGGAGAGGTGAGCGCTCGCGAGCCCGAGGGCGGACAGATCACCTTCGCGATCACCGTCCCGCCCGAGCTCGTCCGTCAGATTCTTCCCAAGGGATCGATCGCGGTCGACGGGATCAGCCTCACCGTGATCGACGTCGACCCCGCGAGGAGCGGATTCACGTTTGCGGCGATTCCGCACACGCTCGAATGCACGACCCTCGGCGGCACGGCGGTCGGGACGAAGGTCAATCTCGAAACCGACGCATTCGGAAAGTGGGTCCTCCACGCGGCCGACGGGGCCGCGCGCGGCGAAGGCGGCGACGAGCGGCTGCGCGGCCTCCTCGAAGCGGGAGGTTGGTCGAAGCCTCCGGCAGACTAGCCCCGTCAGAACCCAGCACGTGATCTGGATTGACCCGACATTCGAGATTGGAAATAACTAATCTCTTGAATCGCCCCTCTTTGGTCAAACGCGAATTATTTACAGGTAAACATTTACCGTTATAGACCTACTCTCTAATTCGTAAGCATGATCGAATAGTCTTGTTTGACCTTCACATTCATACTACACTTTCTGATGGGTATGCGACTCCGTGCGAAGTGGTTCGTCGCGCCCGAGAATGCGGCTTGCGGGGGATCGCGATCGCCGACCACGACAACATCGACGCGTACAAGGAGCTCGAATCCGCTCATAGCGAGGCCAGCACGGATCGCCTGCGCATCATTCCGGCCGTCGAAGTCAGCGCGAGCCGCGGAGACACCACGATCCACGTGCTCGGCTACTATCCGCAGGGCTTTTCGAGCTCGGCGCGCGCCTGGATCGAGGAGCTCGTCGCCGCGCGCCGAGCGCGACTCGAGCGTGGGCTGAAGGCCCTCGCGGCCCGTGGCGTCCATCTCCGCGCGGCCGAGTGCGCGGCCGCCGCCGCGGGGCGCGTCGTGTGCCGGAGCCATCTCGCCGCGATCCTTTGTCAGCGCGGATTCGCACCGAGCCCGCGTGCGGCGTACCGTCATTTGTTGAGCCCGGCCGTCTTCCCGTCGACCGGAATTGCCGCGACGACGGCGATTCGACGAGTGGGGGAGACGGGAGGCATCGCGGTGTGGGCGCATCCGAGAAGAGACGAACTCCCCGAGCACCTGAGCGCCTTCGTCGACGCCGGTCTCACGGGGCTCGAGGTCCTCGTTCCGTGGCGACGACGCGCGGAGAGTAGAGCTCTCCGTGCTTTCGCCGAAGAGAACGGGCTCTGCGTCACCGCGGGATCCGACTGGCACGGCATTCCGGGGGGACCAGAACTCGGCCGGTTCTCGGCCCCGGCGGAAGAGATCGCGCCGTTTCTCGAACTGCTCTCGGCGACCGGCGCTCGCCCGACGTAGTCCCGGTGAGCGAGATCGAACCCTCCGACGACGAAGCCATCGGAGAAGTCGCGCTCGATCTGACGCGACCCGGCCACCGCTTGCTTCATCCGGCGCCCAACGCAATCGGAGATTGCCGAGCAACCGCGTCGTCGAGAAGGAGATGTCGGTTGAACAACTCGAGGATTCGGCGCATAAGGGCGGGGCGTAGTCTGGCCGTGATCGGCCGAGAACGCCGACGCAAACTCCGGTCCTTCCCATGAGCCCGCTGCGAAACCTCCCGTTTCCACCGATTGCCTGCGTCGTCGGCGGCACCGCGGACGCGGTCGAGACCCAGCTTCGAGCACTCGAACGTATCGACCTAGGCGCGAAACTCGGGGTCGAGCTGCGTGCTGATCTTTGCGCGAGCGCGGAGGCCTCTCTGTCGCTGCTCAAGCAGCTCAAGCAGCGACGCCCCGTGCTCGTCACGCTGCGCACAAAAGTCGAAGGCGGACGCTGGGAAGGGGATCGCGATCGGGTCTCGATCTACAGATCCGCGCTCGAGCTCGGCGCTGACCTCGTCGATGCCGAGTTGCGAAGCGAGGCCGCGCGGGAGTTAGGGGCGGCGGGACTTCCACTCGTCGCGTCGTACCACGACTTTGCGGGAATGATCGAGCGCCCTGAGCTCGAACGACTGGCGACAGCGGCTCGTGAGCTCGGCGCGCGCGCCGTCAAGGCCATCGCAACGGCGGAGTCCGCCGCGGATGGCCTGCGCCTCCTCGAATGGATCGGAGAGAGATCTCCGGACGAACCGGAGCGCATCGGGTTCGCGATGGGCGAACTCGGCATCTACAGCCGCGTGCTCGCGGTATCGCGCGGCGCGCCGTTTACGTACGGTTCGCTCGACAAGGCCGTGGCGCCGGGTCAAATCTCCGCGCGCGAGTTGAGCGAAGTCTATCGGGTGGGGGAGCTGCCGCGTGAGGTCAAGGTGTTCGGTGTCGTCGGTCGGCCGATTTCGCATTCGCTCTCGCCGCACATGCACAACAGGTGCTTGGCCGGTGCGAGCCCGGCCGCGGTTTACCTGCCGCTCGCCCTAGTAGAGCTCAGCGAAATCGACGCCTTGCGTCGGGGGCTCGACCTCGGCGGCGTCAGCGTGACGATTCCGTTCAAGGAAGCCGCGCTTCGGTATGCCGACCGGAGCGACGAGCGATCGCGGCGCGCGGGAGCGGCGAACACGCTCGTCTTCAGTACGGACGGAGCCTCGCACGCGCACAACACGGATTTCGAAGGCGTCGTCGGGCCGCTCCGAAGCCGCGGCGTCGATCTCGAGCAGCTCTCGGTGGGAGTCATCGGCAACGGCGGTGCGGCCCGCGGGGCCGTCAGCGCGCTACTCGAGAAAGGCGCGTCCCCCACCCTCTACTATCGGAACGTCGAGCGGGGCGGGCCGGTCGCGGGCGAACTCGGAGTGCCCGGACGTCAGATCGACGAGCTGGCGGGTGGCCAGCATCGCGTACTCATCAATGCGACACCGCTCGGACTCCACGCCGAGGATCGATCGCCGGTGCGAGCCGAGCAGCTTCGCGGCGCCGATGTTGCGTTCGATATGGTGTACACGAACGGGAAGCCGACGGTATTTCTACGCACGGCTGCGACGGTGGGCGTCGGGACGCGCATCGGCGGACACGAGATGCTCGTCGCGCAAGGTACGGTTCAGTTTCAACTCTTCACTGGTCGCGAAGCGCACGCGGACGACTTCGAAGCGGGTCTTGTTGCCGAGTGGGAGTACCGCGCGCAATTCGGATCGAATTAGACGCCATCTCAGGCCGAACGCTGGTACGAACCGGAAGAAGCGGAGCGGGACCTCGATCCCACTCGCCATCAGACCGCCCCACCGGGTCCGATAATCAATATTATGATGAGTTGAGTAGGGGGCAGCCGCGAACGAACCGCTACGCAGCACACAGAGCCGCGCCCTGCCACTGGCGACAAAAGGATTTGGCTTTCTCTCTTCGCTCCGCGACGTACACTGTTGCGCGTCTCTCTTGCTCTTCGCACGTCGATCGAACCCGACGCGCCTCGAAGAATCAAGCACCCGATCCGAATGAGACGCACGACTCAAACCTCGAACGTCAACGCGCCGCGGCGATCGCGCGCCGCGACCATCGCAATCGCCGGGATCGCAGCCGCAGTCGTCGCTAGCGCTCCCG
Source organism: Planctomycetota bacterium (assembly GCA_965223845.1). Taxonomy (GTDB): domain Bacteria; phylum Planctomycetota; class UBA8108; order UBA8108; family SXIK01; genus CBDCXR01. Next base: position 2,206,563 of record CBDCXR010000004.1, read on the forward strand.
GCTGCGCCGCGATTTTCCGCGGGACCACGCAGACGGTCACGATTCGAACGGATCCACCCGGACGCTCGGTGCACTACCAGGGACTCGAGATTACGGACGGCTCCGCCGTTTCGATTCGAAAACGCGCCGAAGAGCCGCGAGTCTACGTCGGAGCGTGGTCGCGAGAGCTCTCGTACGAGCCCGATCCGCTCCTCATCGCGGATGCAGCACTCCTCGTCGTGTTCGTGATCCCCGGCATCGTCGCGCTCGGAATCGACTTCGCGACCGGCGCGTGGCGGGACCTCGACGACGTGCAGAGAATCTATGTCCCCGATCCGCCGCAAGGCGAGTGATTCAAGAGCCTTACGTCCGGTCCGGCGCGGACGCGCCGAGCGGGAGCGGCGAGAGATTGAGGTCCTGCGCAGATCAGACGAGCGCGCTGACGAAACGGACAAAACTTTCCGAAAAACCCAAAAGTTCCGATTCTGTGCTGCCGACGACAGCAGGGTAAGCGACGTTTACGGAACCCCTTCGCGGGTGCGTCGCACGTCGGGACGGTAGTCGCGTCGGCTACCGACGGCAGAACGGATCAGTTCTCATCCTGTTTATGGAGGAGATGGTAATGCGTACCCTGTGCTCCTTGGCCGCAGTCGGCCTCATCGTGTCGTCGATCGGTTGTGCGTCGGGCCCCACCCCGCTCCAGGGCCTGATCTTCGCGGACACCCAGTACCCCGGGTACTACGAGGGAGTGAGTGAGGAAGGTCCGGGCAGCAAGTCCGGCACGTCGAGCATGGTCGCCTACCTCGGCCTGATCGCCATGGGCGATGCGAGCATCGAGGCGGCTTGCCAAGATGGCGGCATCAAGCAGATCAAGACGGTCGACCACCACTACAAGTCGATCCTCGGGATCATTCAGAACTGGGAGACGAACGTCACCGGCGAATAGTCTGGCTGACGCTCGATCGAGTTGAACGGGGAGGGCGCGAGCTCCATCGTGCCCTCCCCGTTTTTATTGTTCTCGAATCGCGCCGGTCTGGATCACGGTTGTCCGCGAGGCTCAGCGTGGGCAGGGGACACTTCGGAAAGCGCCGACCAGTCGAACTGCCACTCCGAAAGCCCAAAGCTTTCCGTGCTGCCGAATTCGTCCTTGAGTCGCCGGAGGGCGCGAAAGAGGAGCATCGATGCCGCGTCCCTGCTCCGGCTCATCCGCGTCGCCACTTGCTGCATCGGAAGCCCGCACAGTCGCGCCAGGATGATGACTTCACGATAGTCGGCCGGCAGTCTACCGAGAGATTCCCCCAACCGCTTGAACCGCTCCTCCCGCTGAAGTCGCTGGGATCTTCTTCGCGCCGTCGGGGGTGATGGACGTCGTCGGTCGCGCCACGAGGGCCGCCCCACCCGTCATGTCCTCACGCGCGATGCGCCGCGCCGTATCGCGACTTTTCGCGAATCCCCGGACCCCATTCGGTCGATGAAAGGCGCCCCGGTCGCCGAAGCGTCCGGGGCGTTATGGAGGGTAGAAATGCGGGCTGTCCCTTGCGGGACAGGAATAGGGTATGGGGTAGCTAGGGGACGGGAGGAGGCACTCCGTCGCGAGCGCGGATCCGCGGGCACGAGAAACGGCGGACGAGACGACAACGCTGCTCGCTGTCGACTCCCACCGCCCGCGCCGGCACGTCCGTCCGTGCGCTGAGCGACCTCCGCTTGGTGACACCCGGAGTTCGGTGTGCGTGCGGCACGACCGTCGTCGGTGCGTAAGGCCTCGCGACTCCCTCAAGTAGAGATTCCGGGAAGCAGCGTGATCCCAGGATCTTCCACGCCGCGGCTGAACTCACGAGAGGATCCGTTCGAGACGGATTGCGGGACACGAACCGATCGCGCCGCGATCGCCGTGTCCGGTGGAGCGGCCGCGACGGATCGCGCCCGTTCACACACCGCGCCTGGATCATCGATCCCCCCTCTTGAGAAAGGCAGCGGAGAAGGAGACGCTCCGGTTCCTCTTCATTACCGGGCGCTCACAAACCTGCTATCGGCGCCCGCGGGGGAGAACTTTAGAGAATCTTGACCGAATTCTCGCGGGAGAGTCGAAGCGCGAATCGGAGAAGGCGAACCGATCTCGGCGCCCGCGAAATCACGCCCCACTCACGGCCTCACCGGCCGGGACTCATTCCTTCCCGATGCGGTAGAGGAACCGATCCGAGCGGAGGAGAATCCCGCCGTCGATCGGAACCGGACCGGCGTTGAAGTCACCCGGATCCGATTCGATCACGTTGTGCGCGATCGTCTTGAACTTCGGCGCGGCATCGAACACGAAGGTCCCGTCCCGCCGGGAAACGGCGAAGATCTTCCCGTCCGCGACGACGACCGACGCGTACACGGATCCCGCGCCGTCGAGTCGCTCCTCGAACTTGACGTCTCCCGTCGCGGCGTCGAGGCAGTAGGCGATTCCACCGCGGTCACTGACCCAGTAGAGGTGCCCCTCGTACGCGATCGGTGAGGTCACGTAGGCGCCGGGACGACTCGTCCACGCGACGGCCGACTTCGTCACGTCACCCTTCCCGCCGATCTTGACGGCCGTAGTCCCCCCGCTCCTTCCGAGGACGAACGCTTTCCCGTCGTGAACCACGACGCTCGAGCACATTGCGCGTTCGCGCGACGTCTCGGCGTACCAGCGGAGCTTGCCGTTCGCGGGATTGATCGACCAGAGCTCGTCCGGAACACTCACGAGAAGCTCGTCGCGCCCGCCCGCGTTCACGACGATCGGAGTTCCCCACCAGGCACCGTAGCCCTCGGCCGGAGCGCGCCACTCTTCGACCCCGGTCTTCTTGTTGAACGCGACGATCGACTCGCACTCGACACTGGCCGGCACGATCACGAGGTCACCGTGAAGAACGACGCTCGACGCCGAGCCGAAGTTGTGGGTTCTCGGGTCCGGATCCACCTCCGCTCGCCACACCTCTCGCCCGTCCAAACTGTACGCGACGACGCCCGAGCGGCCGAAATACGCGAACACTCGCGCGCCGTCGGTCGCGGGAGTGCTCGACGCATAGCCGTGATTCGGAATTCCGATCCCGTCGTACTCACGCTCCGGCTGCTTCGCCGCGATCGACTGATTCCAGACAGTTTTCCCCGTCTCGCGATCCACGCAGATGACGTGAAGACGCAAATCTTCAAGCTTTCCCGGGTTTCGTCGATCGACGCCGTAACCCGAGTAGCACGTGACGAACACTCGATTCTTCGCCACGATCGGACTGGAGCTCCCCGGGCCCGGAAGAGGCTCCTTCCAGCGGATCCCATCCTCTTCGCTCCAGGAGGTAGGGACGTTCTTCGCATCCGAGATGCCGCTCCCCGACGGGCCGCGGAAGCGCTGCCAGTCCGCGTTGACAGGAGCTGCGATGAGCAAGAAACCGGCAGCAAGAAGCGACGAACGATCAAGAATACGCATGAGGACACCTTCTCACGGCGTTGGCGGGATAGATTCGGAGCATCGGAGCTGAAACCCCGACGCGCGCGTCCGGTTCCGGGCGAAACTCCGGGCCGACGGGCGCTCGAGCGAGCGCCGAGACGTCTCGATCGCCCGCTGCTCAGCCCCGCGTGAGCTCCGGTCCGATCGTGTCGGGAGGAGGCGTGTCTCCCCGGAGGCGACGGGCCGTTTCGGCGAAATCGACCCGCCACTCGCCTTCCTCGTGAACAAAAATGACGTCCATTTCGCGGTAGACCGACGGCTCGTCCTCAGATGAGACCTTGGCGGTCACCTTGATCACGGCCCAGCTCTCGTCGGCGGAGACCTGCGTCGAGCCGACGTGGTGGAGCGCACTCACGACGAGGTCGTACACCGACACGTCGAGGACCGGGTCGTCGAACAGACGGAGACCGACCTCGAATCGGAGCGGGCCGATCATTTCGCGCGACTCCGCCGATAGAGACTCGTAGGCGAAGTCCCATTGGTGGGCCTCGACCGCATAGACGAATCCGCGCAGCGTCGAGGTTGGCCAATCGCGCGCAAAGTACTTTTCGGCGCGCGGCGCGGGGACGCAGCACGCGCCGACGGCGAGCGCCAGCAGCGCCGGCGCGAAGATGCGCGCGGCGCGCCGGACGCATCGCGGGTGTCGACGACTCTGCCCGCCGCCCGCCGTCCGCGCGCCCGGTTCGCGCCGCCTACCGCTGCGCGGATCCTCCCCCACCGAGCTCGATTCGATCAACGGTTCCCTCTCCCGACGCGCCTCGGCAACCGCCGATCGCTCGTGAGCGATCGCGCCTACCGACGTACGGACAGATCCGCGCTCGTAGCGATCGGGCCGGACTTCCGCAGCTCCGAGTCGCGCGTGAGCTGCCACATCTCTACATCTCCCGTGCGCGAATTACAAATCCACAGGATCTGATTCAAGTTGCGGTCACTCAAAGTGATCGACGAGTGCTCGGCCGGAAACGCATTCAAGTCGATCTGGGCAACGCGGCTCCGCTGCACCGTCGAGTACTCGTTGTTGAGAAAGGTGTACGCCGCCATCCGCCCGTTCGTGCGGTTGACGACCCAGACCGTGCGGCGACTCGGCAAAAAGGAAAACTCGCCTTCGCCGAGATCGACCGTCGCCGCCGCCACCGACGGCATCCAGGTCGGCGCCGCGGCATCGGGACGAGACGTCAGCGCGGACCCCGCGATCGCACCTACCGCCAAGATGAGCATCCACGTCGCCAGTCGTCCGCGGGAGAGGTTCAGGCTTTCCATTCTTCGTCGTCCTCGTCTTCGCTGAATTCTTCCATGGGATCGAGGAACGTGTCCTCGGAGCCGCCTTCTTCTTCCTCTCCACTCCGGATCTCGAACTCGATCGAACCGAACTCGACCTCGAGAGACTCTCCCCCTTCGCCCGACACCGACATCTGGCCGGAGGAAAGCGTTCCTTCGACTTCCTCAGCCATGTTCGTCACGTCCGGTACCTGCTCGAACACATCGCTGGTGACGAACAAGTCCACGGAGTTCTTGAGGGCGAGCACGAAGCAGTCGCTCGGCCGAGCATCGATCCGCACTTCGTTCCGGCGTCCGGCCCAGTCTTCGGTCCCGTTCTCCGCGAGCTTCTGCCGCAGAAACAGCGTGGCGCAGAAGGTGTTCTCGATGATGCTCGAGATAATCACCTTCGTGACCTCGACGTCGAACCCGATGCAGATGTTCTGAATGAGCTCGTGCGTGAGCGGACGCGCCGGCACCTCGTTGTTGATCTCGCGGATCAGAGCCGCCGCCTCGTAGAACCCGATAAAGACGACGAACGTCTTCTTGTCGTTCCCCAGGAGCACGGCCGCACCACTCGGCGTCGGACCGATAATTCGTTTGATGTCGACTTTCTCGAGCTCCACTCCGTCACCTGTCGTCGACGTCTGAGACAGTTCGAAACCCGGTTCGGGGCCCGCGACTCCCGTTGCGCCTTCGCGGTCTTATCTGGATCGGTCGGCGCGAAGGCGTTCCTTAGTTCGACTTTCGCGATCCTCGCGCCCTGCGGCGGCTCTTACTCTACCAGCCCCACAAGTTGAACGTATCCACGAGCGGCTCGTGCGTGAGCTCGTTGCCCTCTCCGATGAGGAGGGTGACGAAGTCCTTCGCAGGAGTCGCAAAGGTGACGTCCTCCGGGTCGAGGATCTCCCCGACCGACCAGCGCAGCTCGCTCATCTGATACGAAAACGTCCCGCCGGGGCCCGGCGAGGTGCAGCCCGACAAGATCGTCAGACCGGCGGAGAAGAACAGCGCGCGGATGGCAATCTTCATCGCTGATTCCTGGGGAAGCTGGTTCGCTGAAGAAGTTCCGTGTAGTGGCGTCTCGTCGCCGCGCCGGTGACGAGAAACGCTGCGGCTGCGACCGTGCTGAAGAGAAGCTCGCCGACGAGCGCCAAAACGAGGAGAGGAAAGCTGGCCCAAAACCCACACCAGCGAGGAAGCCAGCCCCCGCGTCGCGGCGCGGTCTCCCGGTTGTTTGGGTTGCTCATTGCGATTGCCGCTCGGAAGCCGCGCGAGACGGGACACCCATCGATCGCCGGTACAGTTCCTACTTCGGAATTCGACGCCCGACGGGTCCAGCGCGATCGAGTTCCGATAGCTCTCTAAACCAGCGAACCACTCGATCTCGGGAGTTCGACGAAGCTTCCGAGTGGAGTCTACTGCCCCCCTGGAGGGTTCTCAAGCAAAGCGCGCGATCCACCCTGGCGTCCGAACGCTCGGGAACTGTCCAAAATGTGGTTCGAACTCGTCGAGCGCATCCGGAGGCGACGATCGGCGTGATGCCGCGGCGAGGCCGTTACGACCGGCTCAAGCTCGAGTAGATCGCCGCGATCCGCTCCGCTGCGCGCGACCACGTGCGCTCACGTGCGCTCGTCACCCCCGCGCGCCGCTTCGCTTCGATCGATGGGCCGCCGCGCAGCGCCTCGCGCAGGCCGTCCGCGGCCGCCTCGGGGTCGTCCGGCTCGACGAGAAAGCCGTGCGAGCCGACAGCGTCCACAAGCCCACCCCGGCGACTCGCCACCACCGGCGTACCAAGCGCGAGCGCCTCGAGAACTGCGAGTCCGTAGCCCTCGTAGTGAGAGAGCTGCATGAGACACTCGGCGCGATCGATCGCCGCCCAGAGAGTTGGTCGCGGAAGATACCCCGTCCGGACGACATCCTCCCCGAGCTCCTTCGCCGCACGCTCCGCAGCGCTCCCGGCCCAGCCGTAGTTCGGTGCGCCGGCGAGAACGAGCCGGAGCTCGGGTTCGCCGTCCCTGACTCTCCGGTAAGCTTCGATCACCGCGCCGAGGTTCTTTCGCGCGCAGAGTGCGCCGACTGCGATCACGTACGGCGGCCGAATGCCGAACTCCGCGAGTCGCGTGGCCGCCGCGTCGAGTTCGCCCGCCGAAGGAGCCTCGACACCCGGCGGGACGACCTCGATCCGTCGCGCGCGAGGGTACCGTTCGCGAATCTCGCTCGCGATCGTCGCCGCGAGAGTGACGATGACGTCCGCACGTCGCGTGAGAGAGTCGTAGGCCTCCGCCTTTCGCACGCGAAATCGAGCGGGTGCGAGCTCCTCGCGGTCGCTCACTTCGTTCACGGCGATGAGATCGAAGAGAGTCGCGACGAGCGGACCGCGGTAACCCACCGGCATCCGCGTGTCGAGGAGGTGGACGAGGCCGTAGCGTGAGCCGAGACGGCGACCGCTCCAGTACGGTCGAGCCGGGACGCCGAGCTCGGTGAGGCGCGAACGCCTCGACCATCGTCCGGCGGGATACACCAGCTCGAGGGGGATCGAACCGGTCTCGCGCAGTCCGCCGAGCAAGCCGAATCCGTACTGCGCGACTCCGCTCGGATGCTCTCCCATCCAGCCGGAAGCTTCGAGGGCGACGGGTCTCATCAGTTCGTCCTCGCCCGATTCACGCGGTCGGACTCGCGCTAGGGAACAGTCGGACTCTCACACTCGACGGGTGCGCTCTCGGCCGCCGCGACCGCTTCGGCGACACGGCCCTTCCGTCTGAAATAGAAGAATCCCGAGACGACGGTCCAGCCGATGTACACGACGCGCATGAGCACCGCGATCATTCCGCCGGTCGCGACCCCGACGAGAGAGAACAGCTCGGCGTAGTAGGCTTCCGCCGTCCCGATCGCACCCGGAGGATTGATGGGTACGGCCATCGCGATGTTCGCGAGCGGCACGAGAAAGAAGAACACGCCGACGGGAACGCCCTCGGTCGCGAGCGCGCGAGACGCGCACAGCACAGCGAGGATCGCCGTCACGTGCAGCGCGACCGATAGGAAGACCGCGGCGACGACTGTCCACGGATGTCGCCGGAAGGTCGTCAGCGCTTCGGCGAGGCTGTTGAGACGCGGACGTGATCGAATGAACCGGTGAAACCAGGCGAACTTCTTCGCACTGCACACTCTCTCCGAGTACAGCACCGCGAGCGCGACGAAACCCGCGACGAAAAGCCCCAGAACGATGAGTGCGAACGTCGTCAGCCACGCGTCGGAGCGAACCGTCTCGAGGTGAGTCGCGATCGCGACGAGGCCGACCCCGATGAGGACGAAGAGTCCGAGCGCGCGATCGAACACCACCGAGACGAGACCGGCTCCGCCTCGACCCCTCTGCTCGCGCACGACGACGTAGGCCTTCACGACGTCACCGCCGGTCGTCCCGAAGATGAATTGGCTGAAGAAGAACCCGATCAGAGTGAGCGACAGAGCGTCGTGAAACGGGTAATCGATTCCTTGCGCCCGAAGAAGCAAGCGCCAGCGCGTAGCCGCGAGCGTGAGTACACCGCCGAACAGCGCGAACGACGCGAGGAGCCACGGCCAACCTTCTCGGACCTTCCGGAGCTGCTCGAAGTCGAGTCGTCCGGAGGAGAGAAGCCAAGCGATGAGGCCGATCGCGAGCGCCGCTTTCAGGGCGGGTAGGATATACCGTTTCAAACCAGGGGATCTCACTCGCGGATCGAGTCGTTCGGGGTACTCGGGTGGGCGATGTCAGGACCGTCGCGTCTTCGGAGGGTATCGGCCGCGGGCGAGTCCGCGCTGGTGAGGTTTCCCGCTAGCGCCGGTCCGAGAAACTCGCTCAGGGAGCCCCCGGATTCGTCGGCGCGCCGAACTTCGTCTCGTAGAGCTGCTTCCAAGCTTCCGTCTGCTCGAACGGGATCTTCTCTCCACTCAGCTGGACGAGCCCGTCGTAGAGCGTGAGGCGAATCGACTGGTACCGACCCGTCGCATCGACATCGAGAAAGAGCTCGAGGAGGACGCGGAGCGCCTCCGGTCCCCCCACCGCGGCGAGGGCTCGCACGATCTCGAGTCGCACCTCGACGCGCTCTTCCCGACGCAATTGACGGGCGAGCGGAGCGGACGCACTCGCCGCCGGGCGGCGCAGCCACCCCTTCGCCGCTTCGAGCCGCACCAGCCACGAGGAATCGCTCAGCGAATCGGCGAGCAAGTCTTCGATCTTCGGCTGCTCGAGCCGCGAGAGCGCCGCCACCGCCTGCGCGCGCTGGATCGGATCACCCTCACTCCGCGCCACCTCCTCGAGGTATTCGACGGCCTTGAGCGCGCCTTCGTCGTAGGGAATCCGCTCCGCCTCGCGGGCGCGCAGCATCTCGCCGAGCGCCGTCGTCGCGGCGCGGACGTCCTGCGGGTCGCCGCGGCGCGCGGCCTCGAGCTGATCGACGAGCGTCGACGAGCACGCTACGGTGGCGCCGACCGCGACCCCGAGCGCGGCTAGCGCAGCGAACCGGCGAGATCCGCCGGAGCGACGCCTCGCTCGCTCATCGCCATGCAAGTCGACCATCGCGGGTTCCTGATTCTGGTACGTACGCGTTCTCGTTCTCTTCATTCCGACTCTCAGGTAGTCCGGGAAACGACCGTTTCTACCACAACCGTCGCGATCGGCTTTCGCCAATTTCGCGCCGGGAGAGACCAGGTCGAAGCCAACGCGACGGGAGCCGGGGTGAGTCAGCCGCCGGGGCGAGGCGCGACGACGAACGCCGCGAATCCCGCCGCCAGACAGAGAGCGAGAATCAGCGCCGGAACGATCTCCGCGAAAACTGCCGAACGGAGTGAGATCGAATGCGCGGCGCAGAGGGCGGATGTCTCGAAGACCGTGCCTGCGAGCAGAAAGAGAAAATCTCCGGCGAACGGGATCCCGATCACGGGAAACGCGGCCGCCTGCGCGTACGCGACGACCCGGTACGTCGCCTCGAAGCTCGAGCGAGCGTTCATCGAAAAGACGAGCGACAGGTGAACGAGCTGCGCGCGGACGTAGACATACACGAGCGGCATCGCCACGAAGACGACGATGGGCCACCAAGTGCGGCCGTGCCCCCACCGAACGAGCGCGGTGTCCTCTCGAAGCGCCGTCGCGAGGAGAATGGATGGCGACGCGACGACGACGAGGAACAGGGAGGGAAGAAGAACACCGCCTTCCCGGCGAAACTCGCTGAACGCCGCGTTCGGAGCTCGCCAGGTGTCCGCGAGAGTCCGCGCAGCGGCCGCGATGAGGGTGAGAGAACCCCGGCGCGGACGCGAGTCCTCAGCGCCAGCCGCGGGACGAAGCGCGTCCGCGAGCGCGCGTTCGAACGCGGGCCGCGACCAATCGCGGGGCGCCTCCGCAAGCCGTGCCCCGCACGAGGCGCAGGAGCCGGCGATCTCGGCAAGCTCGGCGCCGCAGAGCGGGCAGGCCCGGGCTCGGTCGTCGTGCCGCTCGCTCAAGTCACCTCCTCCCGACCCGCGGGCACTGCCGCAGGGCTGATAAAGATCCGCCGCGAATCGGCCGATAGTACGAAAGGACCGAGAAAGAAGCCACTCGCCCGGGCTTCACGCGAAACTCGAGGGGCCCGTGCCAGCCGAGTCGACCGCGATGAGATCCCGGGCCGTCCGGAAGAGGCCCCGACCGACATGAGTGTCCTGAGAATCCTCCCGCCCCCATTCGTTTCGATCGCGTTCCTGCTCGCCGCCGGCCCGGCGCTCGCCGCGCCCGACGAAGTCCGCGCGATCTGGATCACTCGCTGGGACTTCCGGTCCGAAGCGGACGTCCGGCGCTCGATCCGAACGGCACACGAGCTCGGACTCAATCGCGTCTTCTTCCAGGTTCGCGGCCGCGCCGATGCCTATTACCGCTCGCCCTACGAGCCGTGGGGCGAAGAGATCGGCGGTCGCGACCCGGGATTCGACCCCCTCGCGGTGGCGGTCGACGAAGCGTCCCGCCGCCGGATCGCTCTCGAGGCGTGGGTGAACGTTCTCCCCGCGTGGAAAGGGTCCTCACCCCCTCGAAGTCGAAGCCACATCTTCCACACCCGACCGGAGTGGTTCCTCGTCAATCGCGCAGGAAAACGCCTGCGGCTCGACAAGAACCGCTACACCATCCTCAATCCCTGTCTCCCCGAGGTCCGTTCGTATCTCGCGACCGTGATCAGCGATATCGCGAAGCGCTACCGGGTCGACGGCATCCATCTCGATTACATTCGCTTCGTCGCCCCGAACGGCGGCAGGGCTCTCGATTTCCCATTCGATTCGCGCACCCTCGGCCTCTTTCGCGCTCAAACCGGAGCGACCCCCGCGTCGTCACCCGCCGAATGGAACGACTGGCGTCGAAGAAACGTCAACACGGTTCTCTACCGAGTCGCCGCTGCCTGCCGTGCCGCGCGACCGGGAGTTCGCATTTCCGTCGCTTCGATCGCGAACTACCACCGCGCGAGAACGACGCTCTTTCAAGACGTAGCCACCTGGCAGCGGCGCGGCTGGGTAGATGACGTCTATCCGATGAACTACCACCGCCGGACAGCGGACTTCGAACGCTACGGGCGAAACGCGATCGCGGCGGGGCCGCCGGGGACGGTGCACCTCGGAATCGGGGTATATCTCCTCGACGATCCCGCTCAGATGCGAGCTCAGATCGAAGCAGCCCGGCGCCTCGGCTCGAACGGCTACGCGCTGTTCGCGCTCGCGAACTTCGCCGCCACTCGCTCGCACGAGTCTCGGGCGGGCGCGGCAGCGGAGCGAAAACGTGCGGCGTTTCGGCGCGAGCTCCTGTCGACGCACAGGTCTCGCGTCGCCACGACGCGAGTTCAGCCCCCTGCGTCGCGACCCGAGTACCGAAACGTCCGTCCGCAGAACGGGAAGTAGCGTCAGGATCGCCGCCCGAATCTGGCACTAGGACGACGGACGAGTCGCGGGCGGCCCCCTCGCGAAGCGAACCATCGAAGCCGCGAGCCCGGGCCGCGGCGATCGCGTGATCGGAAACCCGGTGATTCCGCCCGGCGGCTAGACGTCGAAGCACTCCGCTTTGACGCGAGCCTCGTAGAGCTCTTGCACGCGGCGCGTCACGGGTCCCTTGCGTCCGTCTCCGAGCGGCCTCCCGTCGACCGCCGTCACGGGCACGACACCGCGCACCGAGCTCGTGATGAACGCCTCGTCCGCGGTGCGCAGCGCGTCGGGGAGCAAGTTCCGTTCGGCGGTTCCGATTCCCGCCCCGGCGGCCTCCTCGAGAACGACGGCACGTGTGATGCCGTCGAGGATGCCGTGGCTGAGCGGTGTTTCGATGACTCCGTCGTGCACGAGAAAGAGATTCGATGTCGTCCCTTCGGCGAGATACCCTTCGGCGCTCTGAAGGATCGCCTCGTCGGCGCTTCCGTCCTTCGCCTCCTTGTAGGCGAGGATATTGTTGAGAAAGTTCCCGCTCTTGATGCTGGGGTCGAGTGCGTTCGGGCTGTTCGAGCGACGCTCCGAGATCACGATCCCGATGCCGCCTTCGACGGAGCTCTCCGACGAATCTGGAACGCGACCCGTGAGCTCGAAGACGTAGATCAGATAGCTCGGCGAGCGGCATTGAGCAACGTCGAGTCCGAGCGGGCCGACGCCGCGTGACACGACGAGGCGCGCACCCACATCGCCGTCGATCGGGACCTCTGCGATCGTTCGAAGAACTTCTCCCTCGAAATCGGCCCGTGCGGCCGGGAGCGAGAGAAAGATCCGCTCGAGTGAGCGCTCGAGTCGATCGAGATGGCGTCCGAGCAGGAATGGGCGCCGGTGGTAGGTCCGCACCGTCTCGTAGACCGAGTCGCCGTAGAGAAACCCGTGGTCGAGCGCGGACACACGGGCTTCGTCGCCGGGCGATAGAGTCCCGTTGACGTTTACGAAGAGACTCGTATTTCGGCTCAAACGTGGAGCTCCACTAGCAGATCGATGCGGTTCTGTCGGCGCCGAACATGCCAGATGCTCCGCTGCGCAATCAAGGTCGTACCGCCACCGGTGCGCTGTCGTCGAGGGTGCGCACCGGCGGAGGAATCCACAGCACCTCGCGCGCTTCCCCCTCCGACAAGAAGCGCACGTCGTCGATCCATTCCGTGAGCACGACTTCCGTCACGGGGAGCGCTTCGTCCTCGAGGAACGGGTCCCTCTCGCCCGCTTTGCGCACCGGGCGAATCGCGCGGCGGCGATGGGTGCGCACGCCGGCGATGCGGTTCAGCGAGCGAACCTCGCCCGGCGGATCGAGCTCGACGACGTGACTCCGTCCGTCGAGGAAGGCGTGGACACCGCGGTAGTAGACGCGGAAGAGATGGCCGGTCGACGGGTGGGGCTCGAGAAGATACGGTCCCGAGGGAAGCCCAGGCATGCGGGGGTAGACCTCGACGCGAGGATCGACCGCTCTCGGATGCGGCGCCATGAGCGTGCGATACTCCCACCGGCCATCGAGGGTGACGAGCTCCGGCGCGAGGAGAACACGAAGGCTCCGGAGAGCGAAATCCTCCCACGGGGCGCGATACGAGCGCACGAGACGAGCACCGGACCTCGGCGCGGCCGCTCCGAGTCCACCTTCCGACGGCGCCCCACGAGACTCCGGCTGCGCGTAGGCATGGAGGGCGGCGTCCGCCAACGGTACGAGCAGTCGCGGTGCGCCGGGTTCGAGCTGCAGCCACAGATAGGAAAAATCGTCGCGGCGAAATGCGATGCTATGGATGCGGAGCTGCCCCTTCTTCGACGCAGCTCGGTACCGAAACTCGACCGCCGCAGAGTCTTCCCAGCGGCCGGAGTCGCCGTGGCGACGCCGCAGTCCATCGACGACTTCTCCCGCCGGAGTCTCTGCGAACGGCGTCGCGACGAGGGGGCCGCGCGCGGCCGTCGAGCACGAGAGCGAAAGCGAGAGCGCTCCGAGCGACCCGACGATGATCAGGCCGGTGATCGCCGACCGACCGGCGAAGCACGGGGCCCGGTCCCCTCGATGCGCGATGCGACCGTCCTTCGGTCGAAAGAGTGAGACGATGGTCGCTTGCACCTTGGCCCGCGCCTCCCCGGAGTACGGTGATTTAGGATCTGAGCGGAGCGAGAGGTCGCCATCCCGGCGGCGTGCCTCTCCCGGTGAGACTCTTATCGGATCGACGTTCGCCGCCCGTTCAGCGAAATCACCGCGGCGAGGCTCGCATTCCCCGGGAATCGTGGTAGATGAGCAGGAAGACGGGGCACCCACGACTCCGACCCCCGACGACGACGCGATTCGGACGAAACGCCTTTGTGCGATTCCGCGAGCCGCGGCCCCTCCCTTCACTCCCTGCTGATGCGCATCACCCGATTTCGCCTTCTGCGCCCGAGCGAGCCTTCCACCCGGGCCGCGCGGAGATCCCTTCCCCGACGCCGATGGCGACCGAACGGGGGAGAGACTCTCGCCTCGCTCCTCGACGCTGCGATGATCGCCCTCGCGCTCGCGCTAGTTTCGTGCCGTTCGACGAGTGATCCGGCGACCGGAGTCTTGAGCGTCGATCTCAACCACGCCGACCCGAAAGTCCGCATCGCAGCGGCTCAGCGCGCGGTCGCGGAGTCCCGCGACGACCTGCTTCCGCTTCTCGTCGCCAACCTCGCCGATCGCGACGGTGCCGTGCGTTTCTTCACCCAGATTGCACTCCGAAAGCTGACGAGCGAGGACTTCGGGTATTCCTCGAGCGCACTCCCCGAGGATCGCGCGCGAGCGATTGCGCGCTGGCGACGGTGGCTCGACCGACGAGCGGAGCTCGCCGAAAGAGCCGCGGAGCGTTCCGAAAACATCGCACCAGCGCCCGCCGCGGACCCCGGCGACGACGGCGAATCTTCGAACGCCATGCAGCGATCGGACCTGCGTTCGACATCGACCGCGAATTAACCCCGAGAGTCGTGGCGCGCGTCTCTGGGGCTGATTTCTCGTTCTTCCGTTGCGGACCTCGCGAGCTGGGTGTGAATCTCCCTTGGCACGAGCCCGAAACGCACGCCGCGAGGGCGCGTTGGCGGGTGGAGCACTCGGGTTGCGGATCGCATCGCTATCCCGTATGAATGACGGGCTCTCCCGACGCCACCGCGACTCGGCGTAACGCGAGAAGCGATGGCACTGCGATCGGCGGGCAACAACATTCGGCCGCGAGGGACGACATGGCGCAGCGACGAAAAACGCTCGTGGTCGGTGGCGCGACAACGATCGGACTCGCTCTACTCCTCGTCGCGCTCTACGCCTCCGGCGCGCTCAGCGCGCTGCTCGAAGCCCGCGCTAAGGTTCAGATCGAGTTCGCCGACGTCCAAGGACTCGAGGAGGGCGATCCGGTCTTCCTCTTCGGTCTCGAGGTCGGAGAGGTCGCGAGCGTCACGCTCCTCCCGCGCGAAGCGGACGAAGCGGCTCGCCTTCGTGTCGAGGCGGCCTTGCCGGAACGCATCTGGTCGTACCTCCGCACCGACACGGACGCTGTGATCGAACGAACGACCGCGGATTCCGTGCGCCTCCTCCTCCGCGAGGGAGTTGGACCGGAGCTGCCGCGAGCCGGCGTCATCCGCGGACGTTCGCGCGCGGACTTCGCCGCCGTCGCCGAGCGGATGGAGAAAGTTCTGAGCGAAGCCGAACCGGTAGCGACGGCGATCGCGAACGTCGTCACCGAGATCGAGACGACCGCGGATCTCGGCCTTGCGTTCGCGCGTCTCGCGGCGTTTCCCGAGGAGCTCCGGCGCGACCTCGAGCCGGTCAAGACACAGGTCGAAGAGCTCATCCGGCTCCTTCGCGACACCCTCGAAGAGAATCGACTCGATCTCCGGCACGCGGTCGCCGACCTCAAGGAAACAACGTCCCGCGCGCGCTCGATCACCGACAAGCTGCTCCTCACTCCGGAGAAGATCGTCCAGACGCTCGACGATCTGAAGAAGGTCGCGGGGCAGACGGCCGGACTCATTCGCGACAACCGTCCGCGCGTCAAGACGATCGTCGAGGACCTGCGCGAGACGGCGAGCAACGCGACCCAGCTCACCGCCGAAGTCCGCCGTCGGCCTTGGCTGCTCCTCTACCGCCCCTCGGCCGAAGAGCTCAAGGCGACGGAACTCTACGACGCGGCCTGGGCGTACAACCTAGGTGCGTCGGAGCTCCACCGAAGCCTCGAAGATCTCACCATCCAGCTCGACCGCGCGGCGCCCGAAGGCCCTGAGCTCAGTGAGGACGTTCAGAAGGAGCTCGAACTCGCGTACGAACGGGTGCGTCGGAGCCTCGATCGCCAACGGGAGGCGGAAGAAGAGTTTTGGCGCCGCCTTCACGCCGAACCGTAGTTCGCATCGCTGGGTCGGTGAATTCGCGAATGCGAGCAGCGTCGAGCCCGACATGCGCCAAAGCGCCGATCCCGATCGAGAACCTAGGCCGAGCTCTGACGTTCTTTCATATCGGCGTACGCGGCATCGATCAAACGAAGCAGCGCCCGTTCATCGATAGAACGCTCCGGTCTCAGCTTTACGTGGCGCATGAACCTACCGGTTCCTTCCAGTAGGCCGTCCGGATCGGCGATCTCCGCGCCGTGAAAGAACCCGACGTTGACGTGCGCTGTAAACGCGTTCACGTACGCGAACGCGGCATCCTCGACACAGGCGGTCGGATGGCCGTCGTGGAGGATCTCGCGCACGTCGTCTCCGCGCTCACGCAAGACTTCGAACCAGCGCCGCGCGATCGCCCCCAACTCGTCGTCGTGCTGCCTCATCCAGCGCTCGATCGCAGGATCTCGCCGGACCGCACCGGCGAATCGGAAGAGTCGACTCATCGCGGGCTCCGGTGCGCGAACGAGCTCACTCCCGTACGGGAGAGAACAGCGCGTTGAGAAGTAGGCGAAGCGAGTTCCCCGTCCAGCCGCGAAAATACGGCCGAAACCCGAAGAGCACCCATTCGCCGGCGGCGCCTTCTCGGCGGTACGTGGCGAGCAAACTCGCACCGATGCTATCGCCCGCGGCGAAACGCCGGGGTGCGCAGCGGCGAGAGTTTCCCGAGAGGCGCAGCACTGCGCGCGATAACGGAGACGCCGGCGGTGTCCACAGGACTCCCCCCTGAACGAAGACGTCGAATCCGCGATCGTATCCCCAGAGCAGCGCATCGCGAGCTCGAGAAGAGAACGGCACGGCAGAAGAAACCTCGACCATGACGCCAGGAAACGCGTCCGACTCGAGGGAGACCTCCGCGAGCGGCAGATCGCACGTCGTCGCCATCCAGCGAGATGCCCGTCCGAAGCTGACGACGCGTGCGCCGGATGCCACGGCGGACTCGATCTGAAGACGAAGCTCGGGACGTGGCCGACGGAGCGTTCCTTCAGCGGCGAGAAGGACTACCGGTCCCCCGCGAGTCTCGCGCGCGAACGAATCCGCGGGGACCGCGAGCTCCTCGATGTCGAGGTGGCGAAAACGTACCCCCGCGTCCTCGAGCACCCAGCGCAGCCAGCCTTCGTCCTTCGCGGGTCGCGTCCCCCGGAGGACGTAGACGTCCGGATAGCGAAATGCGCGCGTCACGTCACTCGACCCGACGAGCACCAGTTCCTCGGCGGTCAGCTCCCTCGCGTCCGATCCGTCGTCGACGATCCGCTCGATCCACGACGAGTCGGGGCCGCGAAGGAGGAAGTCTCCCGGACGCACCAGGTCTTCGAAGTCGTTCACGGCGTCGACGACACGCTCGATCCGCGCCCCCGCTTCGATGAGATCGGCGAGCTCGGCGTAGAACGCGATGGAGCGCGGTGTGACGACCCACGCACCGCCACGCGCGCGGACGTCCGGGGACACGGTTCGCAGCGTCCCCGGTGGCGGCGTCGCCCGCGCGGCTCCGAGTGCAGATTCATTCACGCCCGTTTCACTCGATTGAATCACTCGCGTTTCGACTCCGGCGAAGTGAGCGAGATCGTGGACGCTCGAATCGTACGGCGACGAATTGAACGTCGTTCGCCCGTCGCGGTCGCTCTCGTCGCCGGACGGCGCGGGCGGATACGGGATGCAAGTAAGGAGCGACCGTGTCCAGCCGATCCCCTCGACCGGATCGCGGACCTCGTAGAGATCACGTCCTTTCGCTCGCACCCGTGCGCCCCCGAAACGGAGCGCCCCGAGAAGATCGTCGACGACGCGCGGATCCGCTTTCCCGGCAGAGATCTCCACCGCTTCGGATTGTGCACGCGCCGTCGCGCGATGCCGATCGCGCGCGCGGCGCGGATCGCCGTCGAGCATCGCGGCGAGGGCGGCGACCGTGGCGTCCTCGAGAAGAGCGATCGTCTGGGGCATCCCCCAGAGACCTCCGCGCCAAGGGTAAGGATGATCGGGAGTCGCATCGTTCCCGCGACCGAAGACCCAGAGCTCGCGCTCGTGGACCGCACGGCTGAAGACCCAGCGCGCCGATGCCGCTTCGACGAGGAAGCGGAGTCCTCCGTGGTAGAGGGGGTACGCGCGCGCGGGCGTCCACGCGTCGTACACCCATCGGCGTGCGATCCCGCGGTGCCCGCGCGAGGAGAGATCCGTAAGGACCGCGCCACCGATGCGATCGAGCTCCGCGAGAAGGTCCGGCGCGACCGAAGGATCGACCGGATCGGCATAGGGCGGAACGAAGAGGCGCGGGCCGAGGGCGCCCGTCTGATGAAGGTCGATGGTGATCCACGGGCGAAGCGGGCGGTGAATTCGCGCCACGAGCGCGCGGACTTCCGCCTGCGTGCCGACGATCCAATCGCGATTGAGATCGTGTCCCGTATAGCGATGGCTGAGAACGGGCAGCGAACGCGCGCGCCGCCCAGCGCCGCGAAGCCACTCCGCTACGCGGTCGGTGCCGTCGGGATTCACCGTCGGTACGACGATCGTCACCGCGCGTCGGCGAAGCTCGTCGAGTGCGGACTCCTCGCTCGAGACGAGACGATGGAGAATCGGGAGAGACGCCGGACTCGATGCGACCTCGCTCGGGTGGATGCCACAGGTGATGAGAACGACGAGAGGATCGCCGGGGTCTCCGGCTCGAACGGCGTCGAGCCGACCGGGCTCGGCAATGAGGATCCCCCAGAGTGGTCGCCCCTCGGTCGAGATCCCGTAACGGAACAGCGTCGCCCGCGGAGAGTTCGCCGCGAGCTGCGCGGAGTATCCGAGGAGCTCGGAAACGCCGAGGATCGAACCGGACGCCGCCGGGTCAACGCCCAGGACCTCGGCGGGCGGCGCGACGTCCCCCGCGGCGGCCGACGGCCGGAACGCGCACACGAACGCGCATGCGAGCAGCACCGCGCGGCGCAGCCCGCCCGTGCGGTGGGGAGGGTGTCGGTGCGGCGGTCCGAGCCCGCCTTCGATCGAGGTCACGGCGCACCGCTCCGCGCGGCAGCCGCGTCGAAGACCCGACGAAGACACTCCCCCGTCCGGCTCCCCTCGCTTCGAGCGATCTCCGCGGGAGGTCCGTACGCGACGATCCGCCCCCCCTCCTCGCCGGCCCCCGGCCCGAGGTCGATCACCCAATCCGCCGAAGCGATGACATCGAGGTTGTGCTCGATGACGACCACCGTCTGCCCGCGGTCGACAAGCGCCTGGAGCACGTCGAGCAGAGCGCGGACGTCTTCGAAGTGGAGCCCGGTTGTCGGCTCGTCGAGGACGAAGACACCCTCTCGGCGCGAACGATTCGATAGTTCCGCGGCGAGCTTGACGCGCTGAGCCTCCCCGCCGGAGAGCGTCGTCGCGGGCTGTCCGAGCTTGACGTAGCCGAGGCCCACCTCCTGCAGACAGCCGAGGATGCGGCGGCAGGCAGGATGCTCGGAAAAGAGCTCCGCCGCCTCGTCGACCTCGAGATCGAGCACGTCACCGATGCTCTTTCCGCGGTAGCGAACCGCTAGCGTCTCGGAATCGTAGCGCTTTCCGCGGCAGACCTCGCACTTCACCCACACGTCCGAAAGGAACTGCATGTCGATGAACCGGACTCCGAGTCCTTCGCACGCGACGCAGCGGCCGGCGGGGACGTTGAAGCTGAAGCGGCTCGCGTTGAAGCCCTTGACGCGCGCCAGCGGCAGTCCGGCGTAGAACTCGCGAACGCGATCCCACACCCCCGTGTAGGTCGCGGGATTCGACCGCGGCGATCGGCCGATCGGATTCTGGTCGACGACGCAGAGCCGCAGAATCCCTTCGAGGCCGTCGACCCGCGCACCGCCGGTCTCGGGTCGCGGCAGATTGCGCGCGACGCTCGCGGCGAACACGTCGAGAACGAGCGATGACTTACCGGAGCCGGAGACTCCCGCAACGACGGTGAATCGCTGACGCGGGATGTCGATCGAAACATCGCGCAGGTTGTGAAGCCGCGCTCCGCGGATCGAGAACTGCGCCTCGGCGGGCCCTCTCTCGACGCGGCGCACCGCGCTCTCCTCCGCCCGGAGGAAGCGCGCCGTCGAGCTCGAAGCGTCACGGATGACATCGTCCGGCGTGCCTGCAGCGACGACCTCTCCGCCGCGATACCCGGCTCCGGGACCGAGCTCGATCAAGTGATCGGCGCGACGCATCACATCGGCGTCGTGCTCGACGACGAGAACGGTGTTCCCGAGCGACCGCAGCTCTTCGAGAGTCGCGAGCAGGCGCTCCGTGTCCGCGGGATGGAGTCCGACGGTCGGTTCGTCGAGGACGTAGAGAACGCCGGAGAGTCGACTGCCGAGCTGCGAGGCGAGACGGATGCGCTGCGCCTCGCCGCCGGAAAGCGTGTCCGCGGTACGGTCGAGGGTGAGATAGTCGAGGCCGACGTCGGCGAGGAACCGGAGCCGACCGCGAAGCTCGTCGAGTACTTGCTCGACGACCTTCGCGTCGCGTGGGGACAGCTCGAGCGCGGAGAGGAACTCACGCGCGTCCGAGATCGTCATCGCCGTGAAGTCCCAAACGTTCTTCCCGCGGATGCGTACGGCGAGAAACTCCGGGCGGAGTCTTCCTCCGCCGCACGCAGAGCAGACGCCCTCGACGAAGAGCCCGCGGAGTGCCGATGCCGCGTCGCCGAGCGTGCCGAGTCGCTCCCACCGCTCGAGCGATCCGACGAGTCCCTCCCACGTCACGTCGACGACCGAGCCGCTCTCGATGGGAAGGGACACGGTCTCGGTGCCCTCGCCGTAAAGAACGGCCGCGCGATCGGCGTGCGAGTACTCCGCGAACGACACCTGAGTGAGGTCGCGCGCTTCGAGGATCGCCCGCAAGGCCCTGAGCACAGCCGGACGAAAATGTTCGAGGAACTTCGAGTAGACCGGATCGAGCGCGTCCGGGAGCGTCTTCGTCCCCCACGGCACGGCGCGATCGGGATCGACTCGGTTCTCGCGGCCGAGTCCGCCGCAGCGCTCGCAGCATCCTTGGTGGCTGTTGAACGAGAACGAACGGGGGGTCACTTCGCGCTCGAGCACGAACCCGCAGCGCCGGCACGTCGGGACTGTCGTGTACATCGCCGGCGCGCGATCGCCCACCCGCACCGCCGCGCGCCCGCGCCCGTGCTCGAACGCGCTCTCGAGCGAGCTCGCGAGCCGGGACTGAGCGCGCTCACCGGCGACGACACGGTCGACGACGATGCAGAGGGGGTCCGTCGACGCACCGCCCTCGCGTTCGGCGTCGGATCGCACGGCGGCGAGGAGTCGACGCGCCGGCCGGTCTCCCTCCTCGTCGAGGCGGACCTCCTCCCCTCCGGCGATGACTCGCGTGAAGCCACTCTTCACCAGCACGGTGATCCAGCGGCGGACGTCATCGAGCTGCCCGCCGCTCTCGGCGCCGTCGTCCCAGCCGCTCGTCGGCGCGAGCACGTAGAGACGCTCGCCACCTTCCTCCTCGACGAGTGTCGCCGCGAGTCGCGTCGGACTCGTCCAGTCGAGAGCTTCTGCACAGTCGGGGCACTCCGGCGTCCCGATCCGCGCGAACAGGATTCGCACGAAGTCGTAGATCTCCGTGATGGTCGCCACGGTCGAGCGCGGATTGGCGCGCACCGACTGCTGATCGATCGCGATCGCCGGCGAGAGCCCCTGGATGCGCTCGATCGCCGGCGAGTGCATCTGCCCGAGAAAGCGCCGCGCGTACGTCGACAGCGACTCGATGTACCGCCGTTGTCCTTCGGCGAAGATCGTATCGAGCGCGAGGGAGGTCTTGCCGGACCCTGATACTCCCGTCACGACCGTCAGACGGCCGCGCGGGATCGTGACGTCCACGCCCTTCAGATTGTGCTCCGACGCGCCGGTGACGACGAGATCGCCGGCGAGGCCCTCCGCCGGAGGCGCGTTCTCCGTCGTGAGTCCGCGCTTCTTCGCGGCGCGCGATTCGTCTCCGGAGAGGACCGCGCGGAGGTAGGCGCCGGTGTGCGAAGCATCGACACGCGCGACCTCCTCCGGCGTCCCGGTCGCCACGACGCTCCCGCCGCGATCGCCCGCACCGGGTCCGAGATCGATCACGTGATCGGCGACCTTGATGACGTCCAGATTGTGCTCGATCACGATCACCGAGTTCTTGCGGTCGACGAGCGCCTGAAGCGCGTCGAGAAGTCGCTGGATATCCTCGAAGTGAAGCCCCGTCGTCGGCTCATCGAGAACGTAGAGAGTCCGGCCGGTGGCGCGACGACGGAGTTCGGCGGCGAGCTTGATTCGCTGCGCTTCTCCGCCCGAGAGCGTCGTCGCCGGCTGGCCGAGTTGAACGTAATCGAGTCCGACGGCGCGCAAGGGCTCGAGTGCGCGTCGGATCTTCGGGTGGTCGGCGAAGAATTCGAGTGCCTCGGCGATCGTGAGCGACAGAACGTCCGCGATCGATTTCCCGCGGTAGAGAATCTCGAGCGTCTCTCGGTTGTAGCGCCGGCCGGCGCAGGCATCGCACTCGATCTCGACCGAGGCGAGGAGCTGGAGATCGGCGACCTGCACTCCCGCGCCGCCGCACTCGAGACAGCGTCCGCCGTCCTTGTTGAAACTGAACCGCCCGGCCTTGTATCCGCGCGCGCGCGCTTCCGGAACGAGGGCGAAGAGGTCGCGAATGAGTCCGAACGCCTTCACGTAGGTCGCGGGATTCGAACGAGGACTGCGCCCGATCGGCGCTTGATCGATGAGAATCACCTTGTCGATGTTCGAGTAGCCCTTGAGCGAACGGTGCCGCCCGATCGTAGTTCGCGAACCGAGGCGCGCACGGAGTGCGCGATGGAGGATCCCGAGCACGAGCGAGCTCTTGCCCGAACCGGACACGCCGGTGACGGCGACGAAGCGCTCGAGCGGAATGGTGACGTCGATCTCGCGAAGATTGTTCTCGGCGGCGCCGTAGATCTCGAGGCTGGCTTCTGAAGGACCGCGACGATCGCTCGGGATCGGGATCTCCGCCTCGCCGGAGAGGTACCGCCCCGTGATCGAACGCGCCTCGGCGGCGACGGTCTCGAAGGTGCCCGCCGCCACGATCTCGCCGCCCCCCCGTCCCGCACCCGGGCCGACGTCGACGAGGTGGTCCGCGCGCGCCATGGTGTCCCGGTCGTGCTCGACGACGATGAGAGTGTTTCCGAGGTCGCGCAGCGCACCGAGGGTCTCGAGCAAGCGCTCATGATCGCGCGGGTGAAGTCCGATCGACGGTTCGTCTAGGACGTAAAGGACTCCTTGGAGTCCCGCACCGAGCTGGCTCGCGAGTCGGAGGCGCTGACTTTCGCCGCCCGAGAGCGTCGCGGCGCGACGGCTCGTGCTCAGGTACCCGAGGCCGACATCCCGAAGGTAGCGGAGGCGAACGGCGAGGTCGCGCCGGATCGGCGCGGCGATCGCGGACGCGGTCTCGTCGAGCTCGAGCCCGGCGAGCCACGACTCGAGCTCGCTGAGCGGGAGTCCGCTGACATTGGTGATCGTGCGGCCGGAGACACGGACGGAGCGAGCCGCCGGCGCGAGCCGTTCCCCGTCGCACGACTCGCAGTCGAGAACGCGCGCGTAGGGGGACACCCACTTGTCACCGGCGTCGAGCGCCTGAGTGAGCACCGGCACCCAGCCGCGATAGTCGATACCGTCGCCGTGGAGAACGGCGCGGCGCGCGTCCTCGTCGAGGTCACTCCAACTCGAGCGGATGGTAAACCCGAGTCGCTCACCGAGACGTGCGAAGCCGGCGTCATCCAGATCGCGATTCGCGAAGACACCGCGCCGAGTCATGAAGTCGAGGCCGCCGTTCGCGAAAGGAAGCGACGGATTGGCGACGAGCGCGTCGGGATCGATCCTCTCGACGCGACCGAGCCCGTCACAGCCGGGACATTTTCCGTGCGCGGAGTTGAACGAGAAGAGTCGCGGCTCGAGCTCGGGTAGATCGATGCCGCAGTCGGGACACGCGTAGCGGCTCGAGTACGTCTCGACGAGACGCGGAGCTCCCGAGTCGTCGAGCTCGTGAATCGCGACTCGCCCGTCGCCGATCGCGATGCAGTTCTCGACCGCTTCCGCAAGGCGCGCGCGCGTATCCCCACCGACGACGAGTCGATCGTAGACGATATCGATCGAATGACGACTCCGGCCGTCGATGTCGAGCGGCGCATCCGACATCGTCACGAGCTCGCCGTCGAGGATCAGCCGGCGGAGCCCGTCGCGCCGGAGCGCTTCGAGCTCGCTTCGATGCTCGCCGCGCCGATCGCGCACGAGCGGCGCGCAAACGAGCACGCGACGGCCTGGCGCCGCGTGAAGTAAGCGGAGCACGATCTGATCCGGCCCTTGGCTCGAGACCGGACGCTCGCACCGCGGGCAGTGCGGCTCTCCGGCGCGCGCGTAGAGGAGGCGCAGGTAGTCGTACACCTCGGTGATCGTGCCGACGGTCGAGCGCGGATTCCGGCTCACCGTCTTCTGGTCGATGGACACCGCCGGCGACAGGCCCTCGATCCACTCGACGTCGGGTCGCTCCATCGCGTCGAGAAAGTAGCGGGCGTACGCCGGGAGCGATTCGAGGAAGCGCCGCTGCCCCTCCCGGAAGATCGTATCGAAGGCGAGGCTCGACTTTCCGGATCCGCTCACACCGGTGAACACGTTCAGCGCCTGCCGAGGCAGATCGACCGAAACGTGCTTCAAGTTGTGCTCAGACGCTCCGCGGACGCGGATCCACTCGGTCATGCTGGCGATTCGACTCTCCTACGACTCACCGCCCGTCCACTCCGATTTCGCCCCCGTCGCGGAGTCCGAGGGGGAGACTCGACCCATCTCGAGATTCTAACCCGGATTCGTTCCGAGGTTCGGTGAAGGGAATGATTGCGCGTTTCGACTCGCCCGAGCGAGCCGTCGACGTTGACGAAGGATTCACCGAAGACTCGAGACACAGAGGCCACCGGACGCGGCGCATCGCATCGCCGCTCGCTGCGCGTCGGATCGACTCAACGTAAGACCACCGAAGGAGAGGCTTCCCGCTCGTGCCGCGCGATCGCGTGCGCGATCAGTCCGGTGAAAAGCTCCTCGAGCGACAAGCCCGCGCGCGACGCCGCGAGCGGGACGAGCGATGTCTCGGTCATGCCCGGAAGCGTGTTCACCTCGAGAACGATCAGCTTTTCGGCCGACGTGACAAAGAGGTCGACCCGCGAGAGCGGAGCACAGCCGAACAGGCGGTGCGCGCGGACGCAAAGCTCCTCCACCGCGGCCGTGCTCGCCGCGGAGATCGGTGCCGGGCAAAGCTCTTCGGTCGCGCCCGGCGTGTACTTGGCGTGGTAGTCGAAGAACTCGCGCTCGCGCGGGCGGAGCTCGATCGGCGGGAGCGCCCGGGCCCGATCGTCGATCTCCACCACCGCGCAGCTCAGCTCGCGTCCCTCGACGAGCGACTCGACGAGGATCGCGTCTCCGTTCGCGGTGGTCGGCCAGCTCGCGACGAGCTCGTCCGCCCCGTCGAGGAGCTCGCTGGGAGTCGCGAAGACACCGATCCCGACGCTCGAGCCGAGCCGATTCGGCTTGAGCACCCAGGGGAAGGGAACCTGAGCGGCGAAGCCGCGCACCCGATCCTCCCAATCGAGCGCGACCCGCTCGTACGGAGGAATGACGAACCAGGGTGGAGTCGGAATCCCTGCGGACTCCATCGCCCTCTTCGACAGCGCCTTATCCATCGTCACCGCCGCGGCGACGCCTTCGGGACCCGTCACGGGGAGGCCGGCGATCCGAAGGAAGCCCTGAATCGTACCGTCTTCTCCGATCGGACCGTGGAGCGCGTTGAAGACGACCTCGACGCCCTCCTCACTCAGTCGCGCCGCTCCCGCGAGCGCCTCGCACCTCGGGTGGTCCTGCCACGAACCGTCTCCGATCGAGTCGAAACCACCCGGCACGACCCACGACCCGTCGGCGCAGATCTCGACCGGCTTGACGTCGCAGCTCGGCTCGAGTCGTCTCGCGACCGTCGCGCCGGTCGCCATCGACACCTCGCGCTCTCCGGACGGTCCACCCATGAGCACGCTCACACGGAAGCGTCGTTCCGGAGTCGCCATCTCTTCGCTCCTCGAATCGTCTCTTCACCGTACCCGCGCCCCATCCCCGGCGGGACGCGCGGTTCCCGATTCGCGCGGCCTTACGTCTTCCTCTCGACGATATACCGGCCGATCGCACGAAACGTGTCGCGCCCCTCCTCGGAGAGCGGCACATCGTCGATGATGCGATCGACCCTGTCGATGAGTTTTTGCGCCTCGCGCTCGGCGAACTCGAGCGCGCCCGTCCGCCGGTAGAACTCGATCGCCCACTCGATGTCGGACGCCGTCGTCTCTTCCCGAGGCTTGACGAGTATCGAACGCAGACGATCGCGCTCCTCACCGGCTCCGCAGCTTCCGTCGAGAATGTACGCGTAGAAAATGCTCGGCTTTCCCTCGCGCAGATCGCAGCCGATCTCTCCTCCGCGCCCTTTCCCTTCCGTGAGATCGAGATGATCGTCGCGGATTTGAAACGCCGGCCCGAGGCAGCGCCCGAGCTCCCAGAGCGGGCCGAGGACCTCGTCCTCGACGCCTGCGATCACCGCCCCGCCGACCCAGGGAAGCGCGAGGTAAAACGCGGTCTTGAGCTGGACGATCCGGTAGTACGTCTCGAGCGTGACGTCCGGGTTGCCCCGGAGATTGATATCGAGCGCCTGCCCTTCGACGGTGCGCTCGAAAGTTTCGGTGAAGCTGTCGAGAAGAGACACCACCCGCTCCGCCGCCACCGGGCTCGAGAGAATCAGCCGGTACGCCTTCGCGATCAGGTAGTCGCCGACGTTGATGCCGTTCGCGAGTCCGACCCGGCACCAGAGCGTCGGTTGATCCCGCCGCATGGTGTCGCCGTCTTCGATGTCGTCGTGTACGAGGAAGAAGTTGTGCAGCACTTCCGTCGCAAGCGCAAACGGCAGCGCATCTTGTGATTTCCCCCCGAACGCCTCGCAACTGATCAGGCAGAGCGCGGGGCGGATCCGCTTTCCCCCGCTCTCGAACTGATACCAAACTCCTTCCGAGAGAAACGCCGCGCTGTCGCGAGGGATTTCACTCTCGAGGAGAGACTCGACACTGGCTGCGTGCCGCCGGAGGAGGGGCTTCAAGTCCACCATGGCCGGCATTGTAGTGGGGTGGCAGGGACTGTCAACGCGCCCGAGGGCCTGGTTGACGGCCCGCTAACCACCCGTAGAATATACCTTTGAACGAGGTGAGAAGCGTGAGTGGGTCTCCGTCCGAGACCGCCGCCGGTCTCGACGAGAGGGGATTCGACTCGAGAATGGCGCCGGAGAAGCTCGGCGTGAATCATCTTCTCGCCGGCCCTTCCGGATGTGTCTCGATCCGAGCCCTCAGCGTTTAGCGGATACACGAAAGCGAGTTCGGCTGACCGATGCGCGCCTTCTCGGGCGAGTCGATCAACTGAACCGCCGCGTGGTTTGACTTGGCTGCGGCCTGTTCTTCATTGCGGTCCGACGTGACTCCATGCGAGTTCGCAGACTGACTCGATCCTTCGCGGAGCAGGTGGGAACCCGGTCGACTCGACTCGGTCGATCGAGCCCGCGTCGCGTCGTCGATATCGCTTCGGCGCGTCCCCGCGCGCGAGCCGCGCTCATGTCGGTGTTCGCGGCACTCGCGATCGGCCTGGCGTTCCCGTCGGCGGCGAACGCATTCGAGATCGAAGTGTCGCGCTTGACTCAGCGCGCCATCCGCATCGAACACGTCCGAGCGTCACGCCACGCGGACGAGATCATCGTCCCGATCCACGGCATCGAACCGGGTCACGCCGACGGTGTCGCGCTCACGATCGGATTCGATCCGTCGGTGCTCGTCTTTCGCGGGATCGTCGCCTCGGACCTCTGGCCCACGCGCCAGATCGTCCTTCTCAATCAGAATCGGATCAAGCTGGTCGCGGAACGCTACGGCGGTCGGTCGGCACCGAACCCCGGCTCGGACGACGTTCATCTCGTCTCGCTTCGCTTCGCGATCTCCCCTCGGCTCGACACGACGATCGAAGACGCTCTCGATGCCGACGTCTACCGCACGCCTCTGACCCTCGGCGGCGACGCGGAGGAGTCCTACTTTTACGCGTTCCGGGGCGTCAAGCGCGCAAAGCCTCTCGACCACCTGACGACAGCGCTTCGAACGGAGCGACTCGACGGCAGCGTGGCCGTTCATCTGCGCGACTCGGTCGAGCTCGGTTCCGGCATGGTGAGCCCCACCGCGCAGGAGATTGCCCTTCCCCTCTACCTGACTCAGCTCAAGCCGCAGGACGGGCCGCTCTTCGTCACGGTCGACTACGACCAGATCTTCTCCCGCTTCGACCGCGCCCTCTCGGTTCGTCCCCGCCTTGTCGGCGAGGCGTCCATCGGCGAGGAGACGGGACGAGTCACGCTCGTCTTCCACCTCGACGCCGAGGAGAGTGCGACCGGAGGGGTACGACCCATTCTCCGCGAGGCGATCGCGACGCTCTACTTCAAGTACTTCGGCAACACTCCGGAGTCCGGTTCGCTCGAATTCCAGGCAGCGCTTCTCGGTGACGAGGAGGGGCTCGACGATGCCGCGAAGGGAGTCGCCGGCGGGCGCGTCGTTGTCTCGATGCGTCACTCGCAGGTGTACGTCCTCTCCCCGTACTACGTCCGCGGAAACGTCGATGCGAGCGATCCCCTCGGACCGGATGGCCGATTCCGCTCACCGCTCCGGCTCGTCGACGCGACGATGATCCTCGAGTACCTCACCGGCGGACTCTCCGCGCTCCCCTGCGCCGCTGCGGCGGACGTCAACGCGAGCGGCGGCGTCGACGTGTCCGATGCGGTTCATCTCCTCACGCATCTCTTCGCGCGTGGAGCGGCTCCGGCGGCGCCGTACCCGGAGCCGGGCTGGCTCGCCGACGAAGAAACCGACCTCGAGTGCGAGAATTCACTCTCGTACTACTCGCTCATCGACTAGGGCGAGCCGAGAAGCTCCGTCGCACGCCTCCGGACGGCCGCATCCGATCAATCCTGCATCGAGTTTCGGCTGAAGCGGCCCGCTCCATGCGCGTCTCGGGCGTTACTCGAGAATCTGCTCGAGTCCGTAGTACAGGCGGTCGAGTCCGACGACCTTCCGAACCGCGAGCACGACGCCCGGCATGAACGATTCGCGGTGGAGCGAATCGTGGCGAATCGACAGCGACTGACCGGTCCCTCCGAAGAGGACCTCCTCGTGCGCGACGTAACCCGGTAGCCGCACGCTGTGGACCGGGACGCCCAGGTACCGGCCGCCGCGGGCGCCGTCGATCGTTTCCCGCTCGTCCGGATTCCGCGGCGCCTCGACGTCCGTTGCCGCTCGAATGAGCTCGATCGTCTTCAGCGCCGTTCCGGACGGCGCGTCGAGTTTTTTGTCGTGGTGCAGCTCGATGACTTCGACCGAGGGGAAGTACTTAGCTGCCTCCGCGGCGAACTTCATGAGGAGCACGGCTCCGATCGCGAAATTCGGTGCGATCAGGCCGCCCAGGCGACGTTCGGCGCTCATGCGCTCGAGGGTCGCGATATCCTCCTGGGTGAATCCGGTCGTGCCGATCACCGGATGAACGCCCGCTGTGATGATCGCGCGCGCGTTCGCCATCGCCGAGTCCGGCTGCGTAAAGTCGACGACGACCCGCGCTCGCGTCGATGCGATCGCCGCGGAAAGGTCATCGCCGAGGTCGATGGCGCCGGCGAGATCGAGTCCGTCGGCCTCTTCCACCGCACGAACGACCTCCGTCCCCATCCGGCCCTTCGCTCCACTCACTAGCACTCGAATCGCGTTGCTCATGAGGCCAACTCTCCGGTCGCGGCGTCATCGGTTCCGCACGCGGTGCGCCGCGCGCGGCCGACGATCATACCAGCGGCGCACGTCGAGTCACGCGCGAACCACCGTTCGGCCCTCGGCCGCAAGACAAAAGTGAGAGAGGCCCCGCACGGAGGAGATTGCCCGACCCACCGCTGAACCAAATGGCACCTCGCTAGTGAAAGGTAGAACCACTACGCAATGCTTCCCTTCGCAACCGAACGCCGACGATACGGTCGGCGCTGCCTCTCTGGCTCCGCGAGACCTCCCTCACTTCGCGTTCGTTCGTCTGTTCGCATCGGAACCGCCCGCTGCGCCGCGCAGAAACTCGACTCTACCGAGGGACGAGGGTCGAATCCCGTGCGCGTAAGGGCCGCGCGTGCACGACGGGCCTTGAGCATCACCTCCTTTCGAGTCTCCACCGGCACCATCCGAGTCGCCGGGGGACTCCGTTGGCGACGGTGCTGCGTGTCGAGGAGCGGACTTCGCAAACGGGCGGCCAACGGCTTCGTGCGTCGCAAAAGCGGCTTGTTCGTGCTCTCCGAACGCGTACGCGCGGTCGTGCGCGGAGCGTCGGAGCGCCGACGTAGGGTCCATCCTCGCGACGTGCACGTCCCTCTGAGCACGGAGAGCGGCCGCGACTTCCTCGGCCTGACAACGGGCCCGAGTCGCCGGGGGAAGACGCAACTGATCGCGCGTGCGCGATCAAGGTGATCGGGATCCGATCAGTGCGCCGCCGCATCACCGCGGGTCGCTTGCGCCGCTGGAGAACGAGCGGGCTCCGCGCTACAATCCGCGACATGGACCGCGTGCTCGGAGAGATGCGCCAGCTCGTCGAAGTCGTCGATCGTCTGCGAGGTCCGGGCGGCTGCCCCTGGGACCAACAACAGACGCTCGCCGACATGGCGCGCCATATGACCGAAGAGGTCGCTGAAGTTGCCGATGCCGTCGAAGAGGACGGCGGGACCGCTTCCCCGGCGGTAGCGGAGGAGCTCGGCGACGTCCTCATGAACGTGCTCCTCGCCGCGCGCATCGGCTCGGAGACGGGTGGATTCGACCTCGGCACGGTCGCCGCAGGCATTCGCGAAAAACTCGTTCGACGCCACCCCCACGTCTTCGGGGACACCGAGGTCGACAGCGTCGACGACGTCCTCACGAACTGGGAGGCGATCAAGGCGAGCGAGAAAACGGCGACGCCATCCGGCCGTCTGAGTCGCGTTCCGCGGAGCCTCGCGCCGCTGGCACGCGCGCACGAGCTTTCGAAGGCCGCAGCGCGCGTCGGCTTCGACTGGCCGAACGCGCAGGGCACTCTCGACAAGGTGCGCGAGGAGCTCGAGGAGGTGTCGTCCCTCATCGACGCCGAGTCCGGTTCGATCCCCGCGGGCGAAACGTCGGCGGCGGTCACCGCGGAGCTCCAGAGCGAGCTCGGCGATCTTCTGTTCGCCGTCGCAAACCTTTGCCGGAAGCTCGGCGTGCGACCGGACGACGCGCTACGCACGACGCTAAAGAAATTCGAGCGGCGGTTCCGTGCAATCGAGGAGCGGTTCCCCGATCCGTCGCGGCAGACGCTCGATGAGCTCGAGGCGGTGTGGGAGGAGGCGAAGCTCGCCGAGCGCTCCTCCGCGCCGGCTCCCCCAGGAGAGACGAGCGAATGAACGTTTCCGCGGCCGGAGGCCCGAGCGTACGAGAGCGCCCCACCGGCGGCGACGTCCACCGCGTCGGCGCCGATCTCCGCGCGCTCCGCACGGAGCTCGCAGCGCGTATCGTCGGCCAGGAGGCCGTCATCACCGAGGTGCTCGCCGCGCTCCTCGTCGAGGGCCACTGCCTCGTCGTCGGCGTACCCGGTCTCGCAAAGACTCTACTTGTGAGCTCGATCGGCGAGCTTCTCGGGCTCGAGTTTCGGCGAATTCAGTTCACTCCGGACCTCATGCCGTCCGACATCACCGGCACTTCGGTTATCGCCGAGCGGGACGGCACGCGGGACTACCAGTTTCTCCGCGGGCCGATCTTCGCGAACTTGATTCTCGCCGACGAGATCAATCGCACGCCGCCGAAGACGCAGGCTGCGCTCATGGAAGCCATGGAAGAGCGCCAAGTCTCGGCGAGCGGCCGTCGCCATCGACTCGACCGGCCGTTCTTCGTTCTCGCGACGCAGAACCCCATCGAGCAGCGCGGAACCTATCCCCTCCCGATCTCGCAACTCGATCGCTTTCTCTTCAACGTGCTCATCGACTATCCCGAGCGCGACGAAGAGTTCGACGTCCTCGTTCGCACGACGTCGGAATATCGCGCGAAGCCCTCGCGTTGTTTCGAGCGTGACGACGTCGTCCGCTGGATCGAAACCGGCCGCACCGTTCGTACGCCAGAGCCCGTTGTCCAGTACGCCGCCGCGCTCGCGCGCGCGACACGGCCGGAGGATGCCTCCTCGCCCCCGACTCTCCGATCGAAGCTGACGGCGGGGGCCGGCCCACGCGCGGCGCAGGCGCTCATCGCAGGCGCCCGGGCGATCGCGCTCATGGACGGACGCGGCGAGGCGAGGACGGACGATGTGCGAACGATCGCTCTCCCTACACTCCGCCATCGAGTTCTTCTCAGCTACCACTCGAGCGCCGAGGGACTGAGCCCGGATGACCTCGTGCGGCAGGTGATCGCGCACGTGGACGGTGGCGGCGACGGCGGCGCTCGGTAGCTCGCGCGCCGGGGTCTGCGAGGTCGGCTCGATCGGGAGGGAGACTTGAGAGCGGTTCTTCCCAACGTGCGGCTTAAGGAATCCGGGAGTTCATCGTGCACCGCCTCGTCCGATTTCTGCTCATCACGATCGTATCGGGCGCGCTTCTGTTCCTCTTCTTGGCGGGGATCACGCTCCCGCTGCTCATCGACCCGTTTCCCCCGAGAGAACAAGGGACGGTTCCGTTTTCGGGCGAGAAGGTCCGATGGAGAGGCGGTGTGGTCGGATTGTGTGACTACAGCACGTACCCCGGCGGCTACGACTGGCAGGTCGAATGGGTCGGGGATGACGGCGAGCGGAAAGTCCTTCTCCACATCGGGGACGACAACACTCCGCTGATTCGAGTCGGGAGGAGCCGCGAGTTGCGCGTCTATTTCCGTCGAAGGATTTCGAGCGCTCACAGCGACAACGTTCCGATGCTCGCCGTGTTTGAGGACTTCGATCACGGCCCCGTGCTCGCAAAAGCTAAAGAACGCCGCCACGCGATCTGTCTCCCTCGACCGTGAGAGCTCGAGCACGTCCGTTCGACGGAGTCCGTTGCCGTTGCCACACTCTGTGTGGCGAGCCGTGTTTCCAGGGATGGCTCTCTAGGAGTCTTCCTCTTCTTGTTCTCCCTCGACGCCCTCGTCCGTCGTCGTCTCGTGATCTCGGCGGGACGATCCGACCTTGAACGCGGTCACGATGCCGAGCAGCGCAAAGATGAGATCGATGGGACTCAGGTTGCTGACCACCAGATCGACCAGGGAAATCTCCTCGGCGGCGTCAGCGCGAATCTGCAACACCTCTTCGCTCTTCAACCAAGTTTCGAGGTCCGGTTTCTCAGCGTGGAATTGACGCAAGTACGGAGCGTAGTCCTCCTCGAAGCGAACGAGTTCCTCTTGCGAAACTTCCTCAGCACTCCCGACCTCGGTGAAGTGGTGATCCACCATGAATCGAGCGTACTCGTCCTTCGATTCGAGCTTCGCAAAGTTCTCGGCCTCACGAGTGCGGTCGCCGTACAGCTCAACGATTCCCTCCTCAATTCCTTGGTCGACCGCCAACTGGCTGCCGAAGAATTTTCCGCCGAGGATCGACAGGATCGCGAGCACGGCGCAAATGGAACCCGCGGTGGAACCGTGGCTGCCGAAATAGTAGGAGCAGAAGCCGACCAGACCTCCAATCGCCCAGGCGACATAGCCCACCTCATAACCCGTAAAGTGGACGATCGCCGCCCAGATCAGCGCGCCGACGACGCCTCCGATCAGCGCAGCGATCATCGAGGCTGGTTTCATGTGTTCGTCTCCTTCGATCTCGCGAGGGGCCTCGCCAGCCGACCTATTCCTATCCGAGTACGGGCAACGTTCTATCCGGGCACCAAACCGTGTTCAAGCGCGATCCCGATTCCGTCCCTCGACGAACATCGCCGGCGGCATTTCGCGACAGGAATCAGGACCGACGAATCGAAGTGTTCGGCGCGGTCCGACGCAGTGCGTTCGGTCCCGAGACTACGGAGCCTTGGATCTGTTCAAGCGAGAGCCCGCACTTCTACAGCCGCTCTCGCGGACTTACTAGCGTCCAGTGAACCTCGCCACCGGACGACGCGATGGGTTTAGGCCGTCTCGCGGACGTCCGACTCCGTCGCGGGCTGTTTCGCCGCGACGCCGAGGACGTAGGCGATGACCTCACGCGCGCACTCCTCGCAGTAGTGGTACTTCTCGCGCATGTTGCGGAGCGCGCGATCGACCTGCTCTTTCTCGGCGTCGGAGAGAGAGTCGAACTCCTCCGTTCCGTACTTGAGGATGTCCTCCTCGATGAGCGTCAGCAGACGGTTTCGCTCGCGGTAGAACTTCTCGCGCATCGCGGTCGCGATCTCGGGAAAGAGCGCGTGGTAGTCGAGCGTGTCCTCGGGATGATCGAGAGACCACGCGGCGATGCGCGTCATGACGGTCGAGCGAAACTTCTCCTCGCCGTCGTCCAGCGTGAGAAGCGATTCGATGGAGGCCATCAGTTCCTCGTTCGGCTCGACCGCAGCGCCGGTCGCCGGGTTCTGCACTTTCTCGCCCGTGTGAAACGCTTTCACGTGGCGGAAGTAGTCGAAGAAGACGCGGTCGTATTCTTCTTCGTCGACGAGCTCGATCGATTCGTAGACTTCGTCCGTCACCCACTGAAGGTACAGGCCGCGCACGGATTCGAGGAAGGCCGCGGGATCGTGATACCCTTCGTCGGGGGCGATGCGCAAATAGTCGTAGACACCCGACTCTCGAATGAGCTCCTCGAGGGCGCTGAACACCGCCATGGGCGTGAGGCAGCTTCGCCGGCCACTCTCGGCCGCACGCGCGAGCACGGTCATCATCTCGCGCGGCGAAGCCCCCCGCCGTCCCTCGTACTCGAGACCGGGGATGCCTTCGAATTCGGCCTCGGCGCCTTCGAATTCCCGCCGGATCTCGATCACTCCGGCACGAAGGGCCTTCCGATCCTCTTCGCTCAAGCGGGAAGGAGTTTCGCCTCGGTCGTAGAGAAGCGCTTTCTCGAGCGGCGCGAGCGACGCGACGACGCCCTTCAACCGGCCGGAGTACGCGTCTGGATCCGGTCGCCGCAGACGCGTGAGCACCGCCCAGAGCGCGGCGACGGAGGCCGTGTGAGGTGTGACGTGCCGCTCTCCCGCGTAGAGATCGATCTGCTTCGCATAGAGCGCCGCCTCGACCGAGTACCGGAGGAGGTACGGCACCGGGATGAGCTCCATCCGTCCTTTGAAGCTCGAGAAGTCCGCGCTTTGCTTGAAGAGGTTGAGTTGCTTCTCGTTCGAAGTCCCGACGATGACGAGGTCGAGATACGCCATGCAGTTCGCGAGACTGACGGTCCCGCGCTCGCATGTCGTGAGGAGGTACTTGTTCGTCTCGAGCGGCCTCTTGAGGAAGTCGCTGTACTCGAGAATGCCCCGATTCGCATCGACGATGTCGCCGACCGGCTCGTAGAGCGTGAGGTTCCGAAGCACATTCGGAAGACTCCACGAGCTGTCGTGCTGCACGTGGCGTGCTCCCGCGTCGACGTTCCCCTGCGGCTCGATGCTCACGGCCCCGACGCGATACCGCTTCGAGACGAAGAACCGCTCGACTTGAACGTGTCGGACGACCCGCCGCCAATCGCCGTGGTACGCGACGAGAAGGGCGTCGTAGATCCGGCGGCACTTCTGGCAGAGCTCGCCGTCGAGGAAGAGATCGTACGGAAAGTTCGGACGCTGCTCGGGCGCGGCGTTCGCGACCGCGGCCTCGACGATCTCCTGCCGCACGGGCTTCGGGAGGAGGTAGAGAGGGGAATCCCGGAGCTCGCACTCTAGCTTCGCGCTGACGTCCTTTTCACCGAGATACGCGAAGGTCTCGAGGTCGCTCGCCGTCTCCGGGTCGGACTCGAACCCGATTCGCTCGAGACGGCTCTCGCCCTCCGGGAACACCCAATTGAATCTGAGGAGAACGCCGTCGTCCGTGTGCGAGTACGCCTCGAGCCCACGTACGAGACACTCGACGACCGTCGTTTTCCCGGATCCATTCGGGCCGTGGAGAAGAAACATCTTCTCCGATTTTCCCCGCCGGGCGGCCGCGAGGAGATAACCGTAGAGTTCCTCCTGCACGCGCTCCTGGCCCGAAAGGCTGAGCGCCTCGGCGGATGCGTCGGAATCGAAGACCCGGTAGCGAACGGCCTCCTGCCCCACTCGGTGCGCCTCGCCGAATCCGAAGCTGTCGATCATGTCGACGACGTACTGCGCGGCGGTGCGGAGATGAAGGCGCGGTCGTTCCGTCAAGTGATCGAGATACTCGGCGAACGACTGGACGTGCTCGCTCTTCTGGAAGCTCTCGTCGACTTGCTTCTGAATCCTCTCCAACCACCGATCGCGCTCTGATTGCACGGCATCCTCGTCGGTTCCGCTCGCCGCTCGTCGATCCCGCGCAGGCCGGTCGCGCGCGACTTCGCCGGTGCACGTTCCCCGCTCAGAGAGAACGCGCGAAGCCTCATCTCCCGCATCTCCTTCCTTCGACAATTCATCTTACCGCTATGAACGGCAATCGACGGAGGCAGAGAGCCGCGGCGCGAAGCGCGCGCCATCAACGCTGGCCGGCATCCCGCTCGTAGAGGCGGAGTTTCTGATAAAGCGTTTCGCGCGAGATTCCGAGAACGCCCGCCGCCTGCGCCTTGTTGCCCTCGGTCTCTTCGAGGACGCGGAGAATGTACTGGCGCTCGACGTCCGCGAGCGACTTGAGACGGAAGACCATCTTGCCTCGTCCCCGCTTCCGCACGTGGGGCGGAAGATCGGACGGGGTGATGCGCTTGCCGTCGCCGAGGATCACCGCCTGCTCGAGCACGTTCCGCAGCTCGCGCACATTTCCCGGCCAGTGGTAGTTCTTGAGGCAACCGCGCGCGGGCTTCGTGATCGTGATCGGCGACGAACCCAAATCGAGAAAGTGCCTCGCGATTTCGAGAACGTCGTCGCCGCGTTCCCGGAGCGGTGGCACCGTGACGGTCACGACGGCCAGACGAAAATAGAGATCCTCGCGGAACGCACCCTCGTCCTTCGCACGCTCGAGATCTCGATTCGTGGCGGCGATCACTCGGATGTCGACCTCGATCTCCTTCTTTCCGCCGACGCGATAGAACCGCCGTTCCTGGAGGGCGCGGAGCAGCTTCACTTGCATGTCGAGCGGCATGTCGCCGATTTCGTCGAGGAACAGCGTGCCCTTGTGCGCGAGATCGAACTTTCCCTGCGCGGCCTGATCCGCCCCGGTGAACGCACCTTTCTCGTGCCCGAAGAGCTCGCTCTCGACGAGGGTCGGTGGGATCGCCGCGCAGTTGACCGCGACGAACGGCTGCTCGCGCCGCGGGGAACGTTGGTGAATCGCCCGCGCGATGAGCTCCTTTCCCGTGCCGTTTTCGCCCGAGATCAGAACCGATGCGTCCCTCGGCGCGACGCGATCGATCACCTCGAACACCTTCTTGATCGCCTCGCAGCTGCCGATGAGCTCGTCGCCTCCTCCGACGAGGCTTCGCAGCTTCTCGTTCTCGCGCTCGAGCCGCCGGTAGAAGCGTAGATTCTCGAGGCTCATGCCCGCCATGCGACCCACGGCGTTTACGAACTGAAGATCCCCTCGATCGAGCTGCGTCGAGCGCGCTCGGGTGTCGACGTAGAGGAGCCCGAGAAAGTCGTCGCGGTGCGTGATCGGCACGCAGATGAACGAGCGAATCTTGAGATCGATCACGCTCTCTCCGAACTCTTCGCGAGCGGGGACATCGCGCACCAAGAGTGCCGTCCGCTCGCGCTGGACCCGGTGGAGAATGCTCTCGCTCATCTCGAGAACGCGCGCGTCCTTCCCTGCTTCCGGATCCCAGAATCGAACGACGGACAGGGCGTAGGGATCGAACTGTCGCCCCACGGGGACGAGCCCGAAGAACCCACGTTCAGCACCGGTGTGACGCGTCGCCGAGGAGAGCACGACGTCGTAGAGCTCTTCTTCGTCCGCGACGCTGAAGAGCTGCTCGCTCAGTTCGTAGAGGCTGCTCAAGCGTTCGTTCGCGGCGGCGATCCCGTCGGCGGTGGCGGTCTCGGGCTGAAGGCTCGCCGTCGCGACGTCGAGGCTGATCGCGCCGAGCTCGGGCGCGAGCACGGAATCTTCGCTGCTCGGAACGACCCGCACCGGCGAGTTCTCGGCGGAGGGAATCTCGACGAGGAGCTCCGTTCGACCGAGCGTGATGCGATCGCCGTGAACGACGCGCCGGAGGCCGACCACTTCTTCGGCGTTCACGCGCAGCGGGTTTTTCGCGCCGACGTCGTGGAGGACGAGATCCTTCCCGTCGAACTCCAGTTCGGCGTGGTGACGCGAGACGAGCGAGTCCTGAAGGATGAGGTGATTGTCCGGCCCGCGCCCGACCGTCCAGCGACCTTCATCGACGACAAACACATCGCCTGTCGCAGCCCCTTCGGTCAGGACCCGGATCTGTGGGTTCGCTATCTCGGGTGGCTCCATCCGCCGACGCCGTCCTCCTCGGTCGCGCGGAACAGCCGGTTCTCTCCGCCGCCCGTCCGCCCACAACTCTTCACCCGCGTCCGATACGCCTCCCGACCGGCATCCGAGTCGGACGCACGCCCTACTCGAATCGGTCTGCGACGGACCGGCGACCTCGGTTCCGGCGTCGGTCGGCCGCGCGCTACGCTAACGATGACTGAATTCCGATTCTAACCGAGGGCGGGAGGGCGGGACAACCGGCGGATCGGTCGAGACGTCCCGGATTCGATCCCTAATCCTCAAAACGGGGGATAGTTATGACGCGGCGCGCCCCACTCACTCGGACCCAGCCCGGACGCTCCGACGTCCGCGTGTTAGGCTGAGGAGTAGGGAGATTCCGCGGAATCGCGCCCCGCGCGAAGGGCCCGGACACCGGGTTCGCCGCCGCCGGGGCCCCGTCCGTCTCTACACCCAAGAGGACGATATGTCGGAGATCGCAACGAACCCGCACCCCGCCCCCGAAGCCGTGCACGACCTGGTCCGGCGCCACCTGATCGGCGACGGATTCGAGATCGTGTTCGATCTCGAACGAAGCCACGGCTCCTGGATCCGTGACGCCGCGAGCGGACGAGAGTACCTCGACTTCTACAGCTTCTTCGCCAGCCTCCCCCTCGGATTCCACCACCCCGCCCTCCACCGGCCCGAGAGCGAGGAACGACTCCTCAGTGCGTCTCTGCACAAGCCCTCGAATTCCGACGCTCACTCGCGCGAGCTCGCCGAGTTCGTCGAGTGCTTTGCGGCGCACGCGATGCCGAGCCCCTTCGAGCATCTCTTTTTCGTCGAAGGTGGTGCCCTCGCCGTCGAGAACGCACTCAAGACGGCGTTCGATTGGAAGGTGCGCAAGAATCTAGCTGCGGGGAGAGAGCCGCGCGGGAGCCGAGTGCTTCATTTTCGCGATGCGTTCCACGGGCGGAGCGGATACACCCTCTCGCTGACGAACACGCTCCCGATCAAGACGGCCCACTTCCCGAAATTCGACTGGCCGCGGGTGCGCAATCCCGCACTCCGATTCCCGGTCGACGCGGCGGAGACCGAACGCGTCGCCGCGGAAGAGCGCGCCGCGCTCGAGGAGATCTCGGCTGCGTTTGCTTCGCACCCTGACGACATCGCGGCCATCATCATCGAGCCAGTCCAGGGAGAAGGCGGCGACCACCACTTTCGTCCCGAATTCTTCTCCGAGCTGCGCCGAATCGCAGACACCGAGGACGCGCTTCTCATCTTCGACGAGGTTCAGTCCGGATTCGGTCTCACCGGACGCTTCTGGGCGTACGAGCACGCCGGCGTGACGCCCGACATCGTCGCGTTCGGAAAGAAGAGTCAGGTCTGCGGAATCATGGCCGGTCCGCGCGTCGACGACGTTCCCGACAACGTGTTCCGCTTGTCCTCGCGCATCAACTCGACGTGGGGGGGCGGCCTCGTCGACATGGTCCGCTGTCAGGTCGTCCTCGAGACGATCGTCGCGGAGGGGCTCGTCGAAAACGCCGCCGCCGTCGGTGAGATCCTCCTCGACTCGCTGCACGAGGTCGCGGCGGAGCACGCTCCGGTGACGAACGTCCGTGGGCTCGGCCTCATGTGCGCGTTCGACCTCCCCGATCCCGAGTCGCGCGAAAGAGTGCTCGCGGCAGCTCTGGCGGAGGGAGTGCTCATCCTTCCGTGCGGAAAGAGCTCTGTCCGCCTCCGCCCGGCGCTCACTCTCTCTGAAGACGAGGCCGTCGAGGGCGCACGCCGAATCGGACGAGCACTCGCGAGCGCGTAGCACGCGCGAAGCCGAGATTCAGCGCGAGACTCGGAACGTTTCGCGCTCCGAACCCGGGTTAGGCGATCAGATCGTGGACGACGCTCCCGTGGACGTCCGTCAGGCGAAAGTCCCGCCCGGCGTAGCGGTACGTCAGCTTCTCGTGGTCGAATCCGAGCAGCCACAGGATCGTCGCCTGGAGATCGTGGACGTGGACCGGTTTCTCGACGGCGCGGAACCCGAATTCGTCCGTCGCGCCGTACGTGATTCCGCCGCGGACTCCGCCGCCGGCAAGCCACGTCGTGTAGCCCCAGTGGTTGTGGTCGCGCCCGTTGATCTTGCCGGCATTCGCCCCCTTCTGGGGCAGCTCGACTGTCGGCGTGCGACCGAACTCGCCACCCCAGATGACGAGAGTCTCGTCGAGGAGTCCCCGCTCCTTGAGATCGGACAAGAGCGCCCCGATCGCGCGATCGCACTCACCCGCGAGGCGGCGGTGGTTCACCTCGATGTCGTCGTGGTTGTCCCACGGCTGCCCCGCACCATGCCACACCTGCACGTAGCGGACGCCCCGCTCGACGAGACGACGCGCGATGAGGATCTGACGCGCCTGGACGCTGCTTCCGTACTGCTCTCGGACCGACTCCGGCTCC
The DNA here is from genome assembly GCA_965223845.1 of Planctomycetota bacterium. GTDB lineage: Bacteria > Planctomycetota > UBA8108 > UBA8108 > SXIK01 > CBDCXR01. The sequence continues at coordinate 2,247,599 of CBDCXR010000004.1, forward strand.
CGCTTCACGTCGAAGGCATCGCTCGCCTCGATCTGCATGCGATACGCGAGCTCGAAGCTCTGAATGCGCGCTTCGAGCTCGGCGTCGCGGCTCCGCTTCTCGAGGTGGCGGCGGTTGAGCTCCTGGACGAAATCGAGCTCGCGTCGCTGCTCCTCCGAGCTCAAATGTGAGTTGCGGATGTTCTCGATGAGCTTCTCGATCTCTGAATGACGCGTGTCGACGTGCGTTCCTTGGTAGATTCCCGGGAGGAACGCCGACTGCCAGTTCTGCGTTTCCTGAATCGGGTAGCCGCCGGGGCACATCGCGACGAATCCCGGCAGATTCTGATTCTCCGTGCCGAGTCCGTACGTCACCCACGAGCCCATGCTCGGACGGATCAGCCGCGCGTCGCCGCAGTTGAGGAGCATGAGCGACGGCTCATGGTTCGGAACGTCGGCGTGCATCGAGCGAATGACCGCGATGTCATCGATCTGGGCCGCGACGTGCGGGAAGAGCTCCGAGACCTCGATTCCGCTTCTTCCGTACCGCCGAAACTCGAAGGGCGATGGATACGCCGCGCCGGTCTTTCGCTCCGTCTTCAGGTTGAACGGAAGCTCCTTCCCGGCGTAGCGGGTGAGCATCGGCTTCGGGTCGAACGTGTCGACGTGCGAGGGCCCGCCGTTCATGAAGAGATGGATGACGTGCTTCGCTCGCGGGGCGAAGTGAGGCGCTTTCGGCGCCATGGGATTCGCAGGCGCTCCGGTCTTCGCCTCGACCTGTGAGGGAGCGAGCAAGCCCTCGGCCGCCATCAAGCTCGCGAGTCCGAAGGAGGCGAATCCCTGGCCGCACCGCGCGAGGAGCTCTCGCCGCGTGAGGAACGCGGCGGGCGGGGGAAGTCGGCTGCCGGCGGGCGAGTCGTGGTTCATGAAATCGGCCCGTCTGTCCTCTCAATCCACAAAGACAAACTCGTTCGCGAACAGCAGAACGCGTCCAAGGCGCTCCCACGCGGTGCTCTCGTCGCCCGCAACGGAATCGATGAAGGCTAACGCCAAGCCGAGCTCGTCGGCCGTCGGCTCGCGTGAGTAAGCAAGACGGTAGAGATGCGAGACGCGGTGCTCGTCGGACGGCAGCGCGTTCAGCTCCTCTCGCCGCGCGGCATGCCGAGCCTGTTCCGCCGCAAAGTCTCCATTCATGAAGTAGAGAGCCTGCTGGGGAACGGTCGTGACGTGCCGCCCGGGACTCGTCGCGTCCGGGCTCGCGAAGTCGAAGACGCGCAAGACCCCGGGAAGGTTCTGCCGCTCGATGAACGCGTACACCGAGCGCCTCACCGAGAACGGCTTCCGGAAGACGTCGACGGACGCACCGCCCATCCGAAGGTCGAGCTGCCCCCCGAACGAGAGCAGCGCATCGCGAAGCGGCTCGAATTCGAGACGTCGCCTCGTCGCGCGCGAAAGGAGTCGATTCTCGGGGTCGATCGCCGACACGCGCTCCGCGTCCGGATGCACGGACGATTGCTGATAGGAGGCCGAGAGGAGAATCGTCCGGTGGAGCTCCTTCATCGACCACCCCGACGCGACGAAGCGTCGAGCGAGCCAATCGAGAAGTTCGGGATGCGTCGGCGGATCGCTCCGCGTACCGAAGTCGCCGAGTGTCCGCACGAGGCCCTGACCGAAGTGGTGCTTCCAAACGCGATTGACGAACACTCGAGCCGTGAGCGGATTGTCCGGATTCACGATGGCGCGAGCGAGCTCGAGCCGGCCGCTCCCGTCGACGAACGGCGGCCGCGAATCGGGCGGCGACAGAGCCGCGAGGAAGCGCCGCGGCACCACGTCTCCCGGCCGGCGCGGGTTCCCGCGAAGAAAGACCCGCGGCTCCGCCACGTCCGCGCGATCCACGAGAACCATGGCGCGCGCGGGCGCCGCGGGCGAAGTCGCACGAAAGGTATCGATCGCCTTGCGCAGCTCGCGCTGGCGCCCGCGAGTCGCGCGATCGAGGTAGCGCCGGAGTTGATCGTTCGGAATCGCCGTCGGCGACCCGTCGGCGAAGAGAAGGGCTCGGAGCTCGGCGAGCGCGGCGGCTGAGCGATCGTCGCTCGATTCTCCCGTCGCGCTGGCGCCGTCCTCCGCGAGCCTCCGAAAGAGAGCCGTATAGATCGCCGCGAGCGCTTCCCGCGATTCCGGAAGGCGGGCGCGGAGTGCAGCCCTCAGCGCGGCGTTGAGGGGCGCCGAGCTGAGCTCGATCCTCTGCCGAATTCGCTGGGAAACCACCTCACCGCTGCTCGCCGCGGCTTCGATCCAGAGGCCAAACACGGGGTGGGAGGAGTTCAAACGCCGGAGGTAGTCGCGCCATCGGGCAACGGCGATCGGCTTCAGGTCGCCCTTTCCGAGCGACTGCGAGCCGACCGAGTCGTCGGGGGACGACGCGGCGAGCAGGTAGCGTCCCACCTCCGACCGGAGAGTCCGTTCGACATCCGCGCGCGCCTTCTTCGTGAACTCTTCGAGCTGTCGCTCGCGCTTCGCGAGCTCCGCGCGGAACCTCTCGTACTCCTCGGTCGGCTCCGGCTCGGCGATGAGCGGGAGCTCGCCCGGCTCGAGCGAGTTTTGGAATACGCCGTACAGCGAGTAGTAGTCCTCCATCGGGATCGGGTCGTATTTGTGGTCGTGACAGCGTGCGCATTGAACGGTGAGCGCCATCGTGCCGCGCGTCACGACATCGATCCGATCGTCGATGATGTCGTGCTGATTGTTGAGAAAGCGCCGCCCGAGCGTGAGAAATCCCATCGCGGCGAGCATCCCTCGATCAGACTCCGCCAGATCGAGCCGGTCGCCCGCGATCTGCGCGAGGAGGAAGCGATCGTAGGGGAGGTCGTCGTTGAACGCGCCGATCACCCAGTCGCGATAGGTGTAGGAAAACGGAAAACGCCGCTCCGCCGTGAAGACGTATCCCTTGGTGTCCGCGTAGCGCGCGATGTCAAGCCAGTGCCGCCCCCAGCGTTCGCCGTAGCGCGGAGACGCGAGGAAGCGATCGACGAGCCGGGCCCAGGCTCCGTTCCGTGTGTCCGCGAGGAAACGATGCACATCGCCCGGATCGGGTGGGAGTCCGTGAAGGTCGAAGCTGAGGCGTCGGATGAGCGTGCGCCGGTCGGCGGGAGGCGCAGGCGCGAGCTGCGAGTCTTCGAGCCGTCGAAGCACGAACCGATCGAGCTCGTTCCTCGGCCAGTCGCCTCTCTTCACCGCGGGAGGGCGCGGCTCCCCCACCGGCTGAAACGCCCAGTGGCGCGCCGTGGCGCCCGCGGCGTTCGCGTCGGCACTCACCGAGCGGGGCCACGGCGCACCGCGCCGCACCCACTCGACGATCGCTGCGATGTCGCGATCCGGGAGCCGCTCCTTCGGAGGCATGCGAATCTCGCCGCGGTGGCGAATCGCCCGAACGAGGCGACTCTCCTCCGGGCGGCCGGGCACGACGACCGGGTCGCCGCTTCTTCCCCGCAGCAGACCCTCCCGCGAATCGAGTCGGAGTCCCGCCTTCGGCTCCGTGGCGCCGTGACAGCGGGCGCAGTTCTCGGCGAGCACGGGACGAACTCGCTTCTCGAAAAACTCCTCGTCCTCCGGCGACGGGACGAGTTCGCCGGCACGACGCTCCTCACCCGGGACGGGAGGCGCGGCGTATCCGGCCAGAAGCAGCACGATCACCCAGCGAGAGCGTGAGCGCTGCACCGCCGGCGAACCGCCGATCGAGCTGAAGAATTGGAGTCGAACCATCGAACGCGCCCGTACGACAGGAAGCCGATTACACCTGCGGAACCATACCCTCACGATACTCGCGCGTCCAAAGCGCGTCTGCCGCAGGCACACCGACGATGCGACGCTTCTCGGGATCGATCTCGAGAGTTCGGTTCAGACGATAGGCGATGTTCCCGAGATGGCAGAGAAGCGTGCTCCGTTGTCCTTCCTCGATCTCGGCGCTCGGGCGATTCGTCTCGCCGCGGATCGCGCGGGCGAAGTCGGCGATGTGGTTGACATCGTCGCGCCGCGGCGTCCCCGTCTCGACGACCTTGCCGTCGAGGTCGCGGATCTCGTAGCCCGGATCCGTGATGGCGAGCTGCCCGCCGTCCCCGTAGAAAGCGACGAACGGAAGCTTGTCGGCGCTCCGGCGATGACAACTGCTTCCCTCCCAGGTCGCGCCCTTCTCGCCGAAGTCGAACTGCGCGACGCCCGTGTCCGGAGTTTCCTGGTCGTCGTCGAATCGGTAGCGGCCGCCGAGGTAGGACACGCGACGCGGACAGTCGACACCGAGCCCCCAGCGTGCGATGTCGAGCGCGTGGATTCCGTTGTTCGCGAGCTCGCCGCCGCCCCAGTGCCAGTGCCAATGCCAGTTGTAGTGAACGAGGTTGTCCTTGAACGGGCGATCCGGCGCCGGACCTTGCCAGAGCTCGAAGTCGAGCGACTTCGGGATCTCCGCCGGCTTACCGCGGCCGATCGAACCGCGACGATTGGCGTACCAGCAGCGCGCGTAGCGGACTTCGCCGATCGCGCCCGCGCGAAGCTTCTCGATCGCTTCGATCACGCTCGGCCAGCTCCTCCGCTGCGTTCCGAGCTGAACGACGCGCCGGTGCTTCCGGGCCGCAGCGACCATCCACTCACCCTCCTGCGGATTGTGACTCCCCGGCTTCTCGACGTACACGTGCTTCCCGGCCGAGACCGCGAGGATCGTCGCCGGCGCGTGCCAGTGATTACACGTCGCGACGAACAGGGCGTCGACCGACGGGTCATCGAGCACGCGTCGAACATCGCGCGCGCGCTCCGGCTTGGCACCGAGTCGGTCTTTCGCAATCGTGGCTACGGCGCGGTCGATTCTCGCCTCGTCCACGTCGCAGACGTGCGAGACGTCGAAGACCGAGCCGCGCGCGTTCGTCCGGATCAGTCCGAGACCGCGGCCGAGACCCATCACCGCTGCTCGCATGCGTTCGTTGGCACCGAGCGCTCCGAGAGAGATGGACGGGGCGGCACCGAGTCCGGCCCCGAGAATCGCGCTTCGCGCGAGAAAGCGTCGGCGAGGAATCGAGCGATCGGGTTTCATGGCGCCTCCGAGAGCCGGGGTTCCTCGCCAGATCCGGGGAGCGCGGCGGTGAATCGGGAACCGAGAGAGAGGAGGCGCCGTGCTCACCGGGGTGAATCCCGGCAGCGTGAGGATCCGGGTGGCGACCCAGCCGATGCTCAGTTCTCGACGTTCTCTGGCGCGCTCGATCAAGCCAGGAATTCGGGATTAGCTTCGCGACACTAGGAGCGGCTCATTGTAACCGCGAGCCGGTCCCGGTTCCCGCTATTCGAACGCTTCGAGGCCCGTGATATCCGCCCCGATGATGAGCGCGTGGATGTCGTGTGTTCCTTCGTAGGTCTTGACCGACTCGAGGTTCGCCATATGACGCCCGCACTGGTACTCGTACGTGATGCCGTTCGCACCGAGGATGTCCCGCGTCGTGCGCGCGACGTCGAGAGCCATCGCTACGTTGTTCCGCTTCGCGAGAGAGATCATCTGGTGACGGACGCGCCCCTCGTCCTTCAACTTCGCGAGGCGGAACGCGAGCAGCTGCGCCTTCGTGATTTCGCTCAGCATGTCGACGAGCTTGGCCTGGACGAGCTGGTACCCGGCGATCGGCCGCGAGAACTGGATGCGCTGCTGGGCGTACTCGAGCGCCTCGGTGTAGCACGCCATCGCCGCACCGATCGCCCCCCAAGCGATGCCGCTTCGCGCCTGATTGAGACACTCGAGCGCCGCGCGCAATCCTTCCGCATGCGGGAGGCGCGCCGTCTCCGGGACGCGGCAGTCGTCTAGCACGAGCTCGGAGGTCACCGAGGCGCGAAGGCTCCACTTGTGCTTCTGCACCGTCGCTGCAAAGCCGGGCGTTCCCTTCTCGACGAGGAACCCGGCGATGCGGTCGTCGCATCTGGCCCAGACGACCGCCAGGTCGGCGATCGCCCCGTTCGTGATCCACATCTTCGTGCCGCTGAGCGAGTACTCACCGCCGAGCCGCTCCGCACGCGTCCGCATGCCTGCAGGATTCGAACCGAAATCGGGTTCGGTGAGGCCGAAGCAGCCGATGCACTCGCCGCGCGCCATCGCCGGGAGCCACCGAGTCTTCTGCTCCTCGGAGCCGAAGGCGGCGATCGCGTGCATCGCGAGCGATCCCTGCACGCTCACGAAGCTGCGGAGCGCTGAGTCGCCGCGCTCGAGTTCCTGAAGAGCGAGCCCGTACGCGACCGATCCCACTCCGGCGCAGCCGTAGCCATCGATGTGCGCCCCGAGCACTCCCAGCGCGGCGAGCTCGGGAACGAGCTCCGCCGGGAAGCGGCCTTCCTCGCACCACTCGGCCGCGTGCGGAAGCACACGCGCATCGACGAAGTCGCGCACGGTCTGGCGAACGAGGCGCTCGTCGGACGTCAGCTCGGCGTCGAGCGCGAAGTAGTCGGGAGGAACGAACGGCATGATCGCCCTCGACGCGCTCAGGAGGCTAGCCCGAAATCTCTCACCAGAACCAGCGAGCGCCGCGCCCCCGGCGGTGGCGTAGCAGACTCTGGCGAGGAATCCGAGATAGAGCGGGAGGCAGAAAAAATGACCCCAAGGGGATTTGAACCCCTGTTACCGGGATGAAAACCCGATGTCCTAGGCCAAACTAGACGATGGGGCCAAACAGCGCGCTCGACGCACTTCGATCGAGTCCGCGGCCGGGGCTCCGGTCTCCGTCGTCGCATCGATCGGATCCGGGCGCGGTCCGGAGAGGCCGAGTTTCGTGAGAGCTGCAGGGCTCGAACCTGCGACCCACGCCTTAAAAGGGCGTTGCTCTACCAACTGAGCTAAGCTCCCTCAACACGCCGACCGATCGGTCGGCGGAGAGGCCTCATCGGAGGCGACAAATGTACTGAGCCGCGTCTTTTTGTCCACCAAAACCTACGATTTTTAGCGTGCGAGGCGCGCCGGCAAACGACGGTCGTACGAGAATGATCGGCGCGCACGCTACCTCGGTCTTTGACGCGAAGAACGCCGCCCGCTTCCTCAGAAGTTCGTGAGCTCCTCGGTCTTTCCGCCGAGAATCTCGTCGATCTGCTTCTCGTATTTTTTGACGAGCTCCTGAACGTCGTTCTTCAGCGCCTTGACCTCGTCCTCGGAAGCCGTCTTCCCGAGCTCGTCGGCGCTCTTGTTGGCATCTCGCCGAACGTTTCGCACCGAGACCCGGCCCTCCTCCGCGATTTCCTTCGCCTTCGACGCCAGCTGCTGCCGTCGCTCCTGGGAAAGCGGAGGAATCTTCAGACGGACCACCTTGCCGTCGTTCGTCGGATGGATTCCGACGTCCGACTTCATGATCGCCTTTTCGAGCTCCGAGAGCGCGCTCGGATCGAACGGCTTGATCACGAGCTGATCCGGCTCGGGCACCGAGATGTTCGCCAGCTGCTTGATCGGCGTCGGACTGCCGTAGTAGTCGACCCGTACGTTCTCGACGAGTCCCGGGCTCGCGCGACCGGTGCGCATTCCGGCGAACTTCTGCTTGAGCACCGTACACGCCTTGTCCATGCGTTCCTCGGCGTCGAGCAAGATCGTCTCGTAGTCCATCCGCTGGCTCTCCCGGTGGCTGCGCTCCTCTCCGCCGGGGCGCGCAACGATGACCGCGGCTCGAAACGAACACCCCGCGGCGTCGCTCGGTACGGAACCTCTCAAGGACCGATCAAGGTACCGATCGTTTCGCCGGCGAGCAACCGCTCGAGCTGTCCGGGCAGGTCCATGCTGAACACCCGAATCGGCAGCCCGTGGTCCATACACATACTGATGGCGGTAGAGTCCATGACGCGCAAGCGTTTTCGTAGCACGTCCGCGTACGAAATCTCGTCGTAGCGTACGGCGTCCGGATGGGAGTCCGGGTCGTCGGAGTAAACGCCGTCCACCTTGGTCGCCTTCGCGGCGAAGTCGGCTCCGATCTGAAGCGCGCGAAGCGCCGCCGTCGTATCGGTGGTGAAATACGGATTCCCGGTGCCCCCCGCGAAGATCACGATCTGACCGTCGGCGAGATGAGAGCGCGCGCGGGCGAGGACGAACGGCTCGGCGAGTCCCTCGACGTGGATCGCCGAAAGCACACGACAGGGAACGTCGATCGAGTCGAAGGTCGCGCGGAGCGCGATCGAGTTCATCACTGTGGCGAGCATCCCGATGTGATCGGCGCTCGCTCGCTCGATCGTCTCGTTGGCGAGATCCCCGCCGCGGATGAAGTTGCCGCCACCGAGGATGAGCGCGAGCTCGAGCTCGTCCGGCTGGTACGCGCCCTGAATCCGCCGAGCAAGATCGAGGACACGCCCGGTGTCGATCCCCGCTCCGCCCGGTGAGCACAGGGACTCTCCGGAGAGCTTGAGCAAGATGCGACGCTTCTTCATTCGTTCACCGCGAGCGGCGCACCACTCACTTCGCCGCGTCGGAATCGGACGCCGGGGGAGCGTCGGCCGGCTTCGCAGTCGTGCTCTCCGCACCGGCAGCGGGTGTGGCGGGCGGGGCGGATTCAGCGGCCGGAGCCGTTTCACCGCTCGATTCCGACTTCTTCGCGGCGATCGCGGCCAGCGTCGCCTGCTTGATCTTCTCGGCCTCGGCCTGCGCCTTTGCGGCCTCTTCCTTCCGCTTGGCTTCCTCCTCGAGGCGCTTCTTCTCCTCGAGCGCTTGGATCTCGACGTACTTGTCGCGCCCGGCGATGAGCGCGTCGCCGAGGACGCGAAGGATCTGCTGCACCGAGCGGTAGGCGTCGTCGTTTCCCGGGATCACGATGTCGATGTCCGACGGATTGCAGTCGGTATCGACGAGCGCGACGACCGGTATCCCAAGCTTCTTCGCCTCCTTGCGGGCGATGTGCTCTCGCCGCACGTCGACGATGACGAGACAGCCCGGAACGCCCTTCAGGTTCCGGATGCCCTGGAGGTTGCGCGTGATCTTCTTCCGCTCACGCCGGAGGGCGGACACCCGCTTTTTCGAGTACTGCTCGATCGCTCCGGTCTGCTCGAGCGCCTCGAGCTCCTCGAGTCGCTTGAGGCGAGAACGAATCGTGTGGTAGTTCGTCAGCGTGCCGCCGAGCCACCGCTCGGAGACGTAGTGCATCCCACAGCGCTCGGCTTCTTCCTGAATGAGGCTCTTCGCCTGACGCTTCGTCCCGACGAAGACGACCTGCTTGCCCTGCTGCGCGATCTGACGGAGGAAATTCGACGCGCGAATGAGTCCCTTGATGGTCTCGCGAATGTCGACGATGTGGATCTGATTGCGTCGGCCGAAGATGTACGGCGCCATCTTCGGGTGCCAACGGCTGCAGCGGTGACCAAAGTGGACGCCGGCTTCGATGAGATTCTCGACCTGAACGATCGGCACGGAAGGGTCTCCTTCAGCTCGCTCGAGCTCTCGCACCGCGACCAAACGCGCACCGCGGCTGATCTCCGGTTCGGGGTCGAGCTTCGGTCTAGCGGCCGAAGATCGTCACCGAAGGAGTGCGACCTTGCGTTCGGAGGAGCCGAAGCCCTCCCGGGTCGAGGTCGCGACAGCGTCAGCGGGCGGAATCGATTCGCGGGTCCTGCGCCGGTTCGAGCCCCCCGGCGACCGTCGTCGAAACGGGGACGGGGACGCGGGACACGACCGGCTGAAGTGCGCACTCGGGAACGGCACCCGAGCGCCAAGCCCGGCAATGTATCCGCTCGGGAAAACCCTGTCAACGCGCGCCGGGTCCGCGCGAGATCGCGCTTCGGCCACGAGCTCGGACGCGGCGCGGCGACGGCGCGACCGCCCCTCGAAAGGGACTCAGTCCGTGACCCCGGCGCGTCTCTCGCGGAGGCGGGCGTGGTTCTCGTGGATGAGGTCTTGGATCCGAATCGCGACGTCCATCGCTTGGTACCCGTCCTCGCCCGTCACCTCTGGGACGCGACCCGTCCGCACCGCGAGGATGAACGCTTCGAGCTCCGCCCGGAGCGGCTCGTCATTCGAGATGCTGAGCTGCTCGATATCGAAGTACTGCGTGAACAGAGGATAGGGTCCCTGAGCCGCCTCGAGCGATGCCATCTTCTGAAAATCGATCTCGCTGCTTTTGAAACCGTCCTTGAGCGCGATCCGCATGCCGGACTTGGCGACGAAATCGAGCGAGATGTAGGCGTCCGTGCAGAAGATACGCATCTTGCGATTCTTTTGGATCGCGACGCGGCTCGACTTGACGACCGCCGTACAGCCGTTCGAGAACGTGAGGCGCGCGTAGGAGAGGTCCTCGGTTTCCGAGAGCACCCGCGTTCCCACGGCGTCGAGGTGCTCGACCGGCACGCCGACGATGTTGAGCACGTTGTCGATGTCGTGAATCATGAGATCGAGAACGACGCTCGTCTCGACCGATCGAAAGCTGAAGGGGTGGATGCGGTCGCACTCGATGAAGACGGGGTTCTGGATGTACTCGTACGCGGCGAGCACGACGGGGTTGAATCGTTCGATGTGCCCGACCTGGAGCGTGACGCCGGTGTCGCGGCAAAGGTCGAGGAGACGCCTCCCCTCGTCGAGCGTCGACGTCATCGGCTTCTCGACGAGCACGGAGACGCCTTCCTTCATGAGGCGCGACGCCACCTCGTAGTGCGACGGCGTCGGCGTCACGACGCTCGCCGCGTGGACGTTCTCGAGCAGGTCGTCGGAGAGATCACAGTAGAACGGTACGCCGAGGCGCCGTCCGACCTCTTCGGCCTGCTGCTGATTCGTGTCCACGACGCCGACGAGCTCGACGCCTTCGAGCTCGCTGTACACTCGGGCGTGCTGACGGCCGAGATGCCCCACGCCGATGACGAGCGCGCGAATCGGCTCGAAGTTCTGTGGTCGCCGGACGACCGACATGCTGCTCACCCCCGTGTCTCACCAGATGCTACTGCGCCGCCGCTCGGCTCACCGAATCTGGTGAGGAATGCGGGTTCCACCCTTCGCTGCGCGGTTCGCAGTTCGGCGCGGACTGCGAGATTTCACCCACGCCTACGATCTCCTCGGAGATCGCCGATCGACGCGGGGCCGTCGCTGATAGGACCGGCGTTCTGCGGGAGACGTTCCCGTTCAGACCAACCCCCCGCGCCCAGTGTCGGCCGCGGACGGAGTGCTTTAGGAAGCACGATTCGCCGAAGGTGTCAAGGTTGGCGAGCTCGACCCTGATTGCCGCGCTCCGTCTTCTTGAGAAACTCGATGAGGTACGCGACCTCAGCCGATTCCGGGAAGCGCTCGAGGAGCTGGGCTACGGCCTCGCGCCGCGGGACGGAGCCGCGAAAGAGAAGGCGATGGGCATCCTTGAGCGCCTGCATCGCCTCGCTCGAAAACTCCGAGCGTTTCAACCCGACTCGGTTCACCGACCACACTCGAACGGGGCTCCCCTCGACGAGCATGAACGGCGGTACGTCCTGCGTCACTCGCGCGAGCCCGCCGACGAACGCGTGTTTTCCGACGGTGACGAAATGATGCACGGCTGCGAGTCCACCGAACGTCGCTCGCTTCTCGACGCGAACGTGCCCGCCGAGGAGGACGTTGTTCGCCATCGTGATGTAGTCATCGAGGATGCAGTCGTGAGCGACATGGCAGTTCGCCATGATGAGATTGTGATGCCCGATGCGCGTGATGCCGTTCCCCAGCTCTGTGCCGCCGTGGATCGTGACGCACTCGCGAATCTTGTTGTAATCCCCAACGATCACCCAGCTCTCTTCGCCGTTGTACTTCTTGTCCTGCGGTTCGGCTCCGATCACGGCACCGGGGAAAATCTCGTTGTGCTCGCCGATGACGGCGTTCCCCGCGATCGTGACGTTGTTGTGGATACGCGTGCCGTCCCCGATGCGGCAGTTCGGGCCGATGTAACAGAACGGGCCGAGGTCGACGTCTACTCCCACCTCTGCCGAGGGGTGGATGAAGACGTTGTCGTAGCGAAAGGACAGATCGGAAGTCTTGCGTGACGACCAGAACATGATCTCAAAGAGCCTCACTCTCGGATGCAAGACGCGCTGAAGCCGCGTGCCGCGGCGTTCTCGCACGGGTAATTCTCAGACGAAAACCGGCCATCAGGGATCCAGAAGCATGAAACGCATGCGGGCCTCCGCGGCGAGCTTGCCGCCGACATGGGCTTCCCCGCGAATCTGCGCGGTCGCGCCGCGGAGCTTCTCGAGGGTCGCGGTGAGTACGAGCTGATCTCCGGGCACCACCGGTCGGCGAAACTTGGTGTCGTCGATCGAGAGGAACACGGCCAGTTTGTTAGAATTCTCGGGTCGTTCGCGGAGGAGTATGCCGCCCAGCTGCGCCATCGCCTCCACCTGAAGCACACCGGGCATGATCGGACGGTCGGGAAAGTGACCCTCGAAAAACTGCTCGGTGCACGTGACGTTCTTCACTCCCACGGCGCGCTTGCCGCTCTCGAACTCGACCACGCGGTCGAGGAGGAGCATCGGATAGCGGTGCGGGAGGAGCCGGCGGATGTCCGTGTGCTCCAGCCCGTCGCTCGCCCGCGACATGATTTCGCGGGTCTCGCGCGCCCGGCGCTCGCTGTCGTCGTGACCTCGGGCGGACGTCGGGTTCACCCCGTTCGCTCGACCATCCCTCGGCCGCGTCCCCGTGCCATTCTTCGACGGGACACACGAAGTCAGGATTCCGCGGCTGAGCTGAGCGTTGAGAGCGTGTCCGGACTTCGTCGCGACGACGTGACCGTGGAGTCGCGAACCGAGCAGGTAGAGGTCGCCGACGAGATCGAGGAGCTTGTGCCGCACGAATTCGTCGGGGAATCGGAGCTCGTTCTCGATGACACCGTCTCCGCTCACGACGAGCGTATTGCGCGTGTTGGCACCGCGGCCGAGCCCAGCCTCGCGGAGCGCCGCGATTTCTTCTTCCAGCACGAACGTGCGGGCCGGGGCGATCTCCCGGACGAACGTCTCCTCGTCGAGCTCGAGCTCGAGGAACTGACTTCCGACCCACGCGGCCGACCGAGTGCCGAGGGGCGTGAGATCCAGGGTGTACCCGACCTTGAGGCCGCGCTTCCCTTCCGCCGGCTCCCAGGGCATCGCGACCGCGCTTGCTTCGAGGGAGCGCACCGCTACGGGCTGGGCGAGAGTCAGCTCGGACGCGACCGTACCCTGTGTCGCGATGCCGGCCTCGCGGACGGCCTCGTAGAAGGGGAGCGCGCTGCCGTCGAGACCCGGAAGCTCCGGGCGATCGATCTCGACGACGAGGTTGTCGACCCCCGCAGCCCAGAGCGCAGCGAGAAGGTGCTCCGTCGTGTGGACCTCGGCTTCGCCCGAGCGGATCGCCGTCCGGCGCGGCCGGGAGACGATGTTCTCGACGCGAGCGACGACGCTCGGTCGCCCGGGTAGGTCGACACGCCGAAAGACCACGCCGGCGCCGGGGTCACCCGGCAGCAGCGTCATCTTGACCGCCTCGCCGCTGTGGAGCCCGACGCCCTCGAGCGTGACGGGTCCCGCGATCGTCGCCTGCTCAGACATGGCTGCCCGCCGCAGGAGACGCCACCGCCCGGAGGCGGTCTGAAGCGCTATCGTACGAACTGAGAGTCTGAATCCAGTCCATTCCTCGACCGGGTCACGGCTTGGTGCCGACCCGGCTGCGGAGTTGACGTTGGTATTTGTCGTTGAGCCGACTGAGGATCTGCCCGGTGATGTCGAGCTCGGGCTTCACGGCGTGCACGATCGGCCAGCGGAACCCTCCACCCGCCTTCGGGTCGACGTCCGCGGTCACCGACTTCTCGAGGATCAGGTCGAGGTCGAAGGCTTCGCGATAGGTCTCGATCTCCTTCGCGATCTCCTCGCGAAGCTCCTTGAGGAATCGAATCTGGGTCTCGCGCAGCTTCTTCAAGTCCTCACTGCGCAGCTTGTTGCGCTCGATCTCGAGCCGCGTCTTCTCGAGGACCTTTTCGTCCTGCTTCGGTCCGGGCTCGAGCAGCTGGATCGAGCTGGTCGCCTGTTGGATCTTCCCGTCGAGCTCCTTGAACTTCGCTTCAAGGGCCACGGACTGCTCGTTGAGCACCTCTTGGCGGTCGAGCTTCTTCTGGTAGCTCTCGAAGACTTCGCTGATGTCGACGACGGCGGTCCGGGGCGGGTCGAATTCCTGCGCGGCGCGAAATGCGACCGAGAAGAACGCGAGTAGAACGAGCGCGGCGGCTGCCGTCTTTCGTCGAGTCATGCTGGAACACCTGTCTGGAGATTCACCACGACGCGCGCTTCGCGCAACCGAGCTGCACTCCTCCCGTACGGCACGTCGTGAGCTTCCCGGGAGAGTCCCACAGTTTACCTTTTCGGCCGGAGGAACGAAAAGCTGCAACTCTTTTCGGGCGTTCAACTTCCTCGCGACCGAAACGCGGGAAAATAAGCCCAGAAATCAGCAAAAACAAGCAAAAATGGAGAAACGACCGGTGTCGACCGGCTCTTTTCGCGCGCGGTTGTGCCGGATTTCGCACCACTCTCCGCCGCGGGAAGGGCGGAGAGCCGACGCTCTCGCGTCGCCGGAGGCGCGCTGACGAGACGTCTAGTCCCCGCCGCGCGGGTTCCACGCGGCGGTGACTAGACGGGAAGATCGTCGTCGGTGTAGTGAGACGCCATGTCCTCGAAACGCATGATATTGCTGCGGAAGACGAGCCGGACCGCCCCCGTCGGGCCGTTCCGCTGCTTTGCGATGATGACCTCGGCTTTCCCCTTTGCCTCTTCTTTCTCCGGCTTGTAGTACTCCTCGCGATAGAGGAGAAGCACGACGTCGGCGTCCTGCTCGATGGCACCCGACTCCCGGAGGTCGCTCAGACGCGGCCGGTGAGACTCGCGGTTCTCGACGCCTCGGCTGAGCTGACTGAGCGCCACGACGGGCACCTGGAGCTCCCGGGCGAGCCCCTTGAGGCTGCGCGAAACGACCGAGATCTCCTGCTGTCGACTCTCGCGGTTGCTGCCGCTCCCCTCCATGAGCTGAAGGTAGTCGATCACGATCATCCCGAGTGGCCTGCGCTTGTGGAGACGACGCGCCTTCGCCTTCACGGAAAGTGGGGTGAGGCCAGGAGTATCGTCGATGAATATGGGCATCTCGCGCAGGCGCTGGGCGCCCATGAGCAGATCCTGCCACTCGTTCCGGCTGAGCGAACGCTGGCGCACGCGATGGGCGTCGACCTGAGCGAACGTGCAGAGGAGATTCTGGACGAGCTGGTCCTTTGCGACCTCGAGGCTGAAGATCGCGACCGGCTTTGCGGCGCGCGCTGCGTTCTCCACACAGTTCATCGCAAAGCTCGTCTTCCCCATGCTCGGGCGCCCGGCGATGATCACGAAGTCGGCCGGCCGGAACCCCGTCGTCATGCGATCGAGATCGGCGAAGCCGCTGAGTACGCTCCCATCCGCGGTCACGTCGGAGTCGAGCCGCTCGAAACACTCGTCGACGAGCGTCTCGATCGGCGCGAAATCTTGGCCGGACTCGCGATTCCCGATATCGAGGATTTTCTGCTCCGCGACGTCGAGCTGAGCGCGCGCCGAGGTCTCCGAGTCGTACACCCCCTGGAGAACCTCGGAACACGTCCCGACGAGCGAGCGGAGGATCGCCTTCTCGCGGATGATCCGCGAGTAGTGCTCGACGTTGGCGACCGACGGCAGACGCTGGACGAGCTCTTCGAGGAATTCCAGCCCCCCCAAGCTCTCGCTGAGCCCGAGACGCTCCATCGCATCGAGCGCCATCACCTCGTCGAGAGCCGAATTCTCGTCGTAGAGCTTCGCGAACAGCTCGAAGATCTTGCTGTGCCGAGGGCTGTAAAAATCCTCGGCCGCGAGGAGCTGAAGGGCACTCTCAGCGGCCTCGATGTCGACGAGGAGAGCGCCGAGAACACTCTGCTCGGCCTCGAGGCTGTGCGGGAGCGACCGCTTTCCGAGAACGTCCGGCGTCGACGTCGATTCGTTCGCAGCCATCCCATCCTCCCGGGCGACCGACGGATCGCCGCGCCACCGTTCCACTCCCCATCGTCGTTCGACGAGTCGTCAGGCGGCGGTCAACGCCGCGTCCCAGCACGAACACTGCTGCGCGGAATTCGTCCCGCCCGAGGTCGCACCCTCCGTGCGGCCGGAGGGGCTCCGCGGGAGAGACTCAGTCCTCGTCGCCGTACTCGTCCTCGGCGTCGTCCTCGTCCAGCTCCGCGGAGCTCGCGGGCTTCCCGCGGTCATCCCCCTTCACCACCCAGACCTTCGCTTCGCACTCGACCTCGGGATGGAGGCGCACGCGCACCTTGTAGATCCCGAGCTTCTTGATCGGCTCGTCGAGGAGCACCGCATCGAGGGGCACGTTCAGGTCTTCGGCGGCGAAGTTCTGGGCGATGTCCCGAGCGGTGACGGAGCCGTAGAGATGTCCTTCCTCAGTCGAGTTCGCGATGATCGTGCACGAGGTCTTCTCGAGCTCCTTCGCGAGCACCTGATAGTTCTGGATCGTCTCCTGCTCCTGCGCGATCAACCGGCGCTTCTTTTGCTCGAAACGGTGGAGATTGTCGTCGGTCAGCTCGACTCCGTACCCTTTGGGGAGAAGGTAGTTCCGACCGTAACCGTCGGCGACGTCCACGACGTCACCGAGCTTGCCCAGGTTCTGAATGTTGCGCTGTAGAAGTAGCTTCATGACTCGACCGAATGCGGAGTGCGAGGAGCGATGTTCGAGCGACGACGATCGGACGACCGCCGGATCCGGCTCCGCCGCGCCGACGACGGCCCGCCATGGTAGCGAGGGCGGGTGCTGAACGCCAGCGCGAACCGCGCGCCCGAGATCGGCCCGCGGCAAGGTCGCGCTCCCCTGTGAAATACGCCCCCGAGGCGCTCAGAACGGGATATCGTCTTCGCTGAATCCGCCGCTCTCTCCCGGTTCGCCGCCGGCGGGCGCACCAGATGCCGGCGCGCGCGCCGGTCGATCCTCCCCGCCCCGGTAGCTCGCGCCGTAGTCGGCGCCGCCCTCCGACTCGCGGTACTGCGAACCGCCGCCTCCGTCGCCGCGTCCGCTCACGAACTGAAAGTTGTCCGCGACGACGCGAAGCTTCGAGCGCTTCTGTCCGTCCTGCCCTTCCCAGGTGTCCAGGTTGAGCCGACCCTCGATGAAGAGAGGGTCGCCCTTGTGGAGGTACTGGCAGATGACCTCGGCTTGACGCCGCCAGATCGTCACATCGACGAAGGTCGTCTCCTTGCGGCGCTCGTTCCCTGCGGCGTACTCGCGGTTGACCGCGATCCCGAGGTCCGCGACGGGCGTCCCTTGAGGCGTGTAGCGGAGCTCCGGGTCGCGGGTAAGCCGCCCCATGAGCAAGACCTTATTGAGGTTTCCCATCGCGTCGTCTCCTCCTGAGTGCGCGTATCTTTCTTCACTTGATCGAGTCGGGACGTTCGCCCGAGTGCCCCTCGCTCCGCTCGCAGCTCGCCCCCACGGGTGGACACACTATGAGGAGGGCGGACGGGCGGCAACTGGATTCCCGGAACATCGGGCCATCGCACGGCAAGGCAGCCGCGCGAAGGTGGGCACGCGCACGAGAGCCCGCGTCGGCCGCCGACGGTTAACCTACGGTCGATCCCCATCCCTCGCAACCGAGAGACGAGGAATCGAGATCACCTCGCTTCGGTGCGGACCGGAGAGCGACGACGGTGCCGGTGTCGTGTCGCGCGAAGACAGAACGTCGAGATCGCAGGGAGCGGAAGAAACCGCTCAGGCGGAGGGCTGCGGCTCGGACGCCGGCGCGGGCGTCTCTTTCGGGGTGACGTCGGCCGCTGGCGCATCCGTGGCGGGGGCTTCTTCGCTCGCCGCCTCGCGATTTGCGGCCGCCTCCGCGGCCTTCTCCTGGCGCTGTCGGCACTGATCTTCGATCGTCTCGTTCTGAAGGACGAGGAGACGGAGCACGCGATCGGAGATCTCCACGTCGCGGTGGAGACCAGGGATCTCGTCGGCCGGAGCATTGAAGTAGGTGAGGAAGTACGTCCCCTTCTTGCACCCCTTCATCTCGTAGGCGAGCTTCCGATCCGGCCAGCGCTCGGAGTGAACGATTTCGCCGCGGTGGCGTCGAAGGAGATCCTCGACGTGCTTCTCGAGGCCAGGCCAATCCTTCCCGGCGAGGTTGGCGTCGAAAACGAACATTCCTTCGTACAGTCTATTCAAGTCGTCCTCCTGAGTCTCGGCTCCGGCCATCGGAGCTCACCGCCGTTCGGCGCCGAACGGCCAAGGATACCCGACTGAGCGACGGATGGAAGCCCCTCGTCGCCCGCGAATTCTTCTCCGGTCCGCCGGCGGTCAAACGTCGCGATGCCGGGGCCGAGCCGGCGACAACGCCGATCGGGCGCTCAAGTCTCGCCGGGAGTCTCATCTGCCGGCGGCGCAGAAGGCGCGGGCGCATTGAATCGATTGGCGCTCGCGTCGACGCCGTTCGCGAGCCAGTAGAACGCGGCCTCGGCGGCGCGGTCCGCGGCCGCCCTGAAGTCGCTCAACTCGTCGTCGCCGAGCCGCTCGAGGACGTAGTCGGCGCTCGAAGAGTCTCCTCCGGCCTCCGGTTCGTCCGCAGCGCGACCGATGCCGACCTTCAGCCGGCTGAATCTCTCGGTGCGGAGCTCGTCGATCATCGACCGGACGCCGCGGTGACCACCGCTCGAGCCGCGCCCTCGAAAGCGCAGCCGACCGGGCTCGAGATCGAGATCGTCGAAGACCACGAGGAGCGCGCTCCGAAGATCGCGATCCTCGTCCCCTGCGGCTTCGGGGCGATGGAAGGCCACGAGATCGCGCACGGCCTCGCCGCTCAAGTTCATGTAGGTCTGCGGCTCGGCGAGGATGAGGCGATCGCCGTCCCATTCCGTCTCCCACACGCGAGACCGAAACCGCTTCCGTCCACGCCCGAGGCCGAGCCGGCCTACGATCGCGTCAACCGCGAGGAAGCCGGCGTTGTGGCGCGTGTCGCGGTAGCGCCGGCCCGGGTTTCCGAGCCCGACGACGAAGCGAACGCGGTCGCGCTCGGTCTCGTCTTGTTCGGCGTGTGGCTCAGGCGTCGGAATCCTCGTCCTCCTTCTTCTTGATCACCTCGGGCTCGCTCGGACCCTCCTCGGCCGGAGCGGCTTCCTCCGCACCGCGCGGCGCGCTCACGGCGACCAGAACGGTTTCCTCGTCCTCGACGTAACGACAGTTCGCAACCGGAGGGAGATTCTTGATGCGAATCGATTCTCCCTGCTCGAGCGCCTCGACGTTGAGAACGATCGATTCGGGGATGTGTTGAGGCAATCCGTGCACCAGCACTTCCTTGTGGGTGAAGTTGAGCGAGCCGCCCGACGCCACGCCCTTTGGGACGCCGATCAGCTCGAGCGCGACCTCGACCTCGATTTCGACGTCGGCGCTGATCCGCGTGAAGTCGACGTGAACGATCGACGACCCGAGCCCGTCGTACTGCACCTCCTTGACGACGCCGTGCTCGACCGCACCACCGACGCTGAGCGTCACCATTCGGTGACCGGCATCGAGGAACCGCGTGAATTCGCTCCGATCGAGCGAGAAGTGCACGTTCGGCTTCCCGAGCCCGTAGAGATTGGCGGGCAATCGCCCCTCGCCACGCATCGTAGCTGAAACGCGCGAGCCGAACTCGGTCCGGAGCTCGCCGCTAAGAGATAGCTCTTCCATGATTCACGACTCCTTTGGTGTCTCCGTATCGGATCGTTCTGGTTCGGTGATATCGCTCCCGTCGGGGAGACGTTCTCCACCGATTCATTTCTTGGGTGAGGATGGTTTTCGCAGCGATTTGGCCGGGACACCGGCAACGACTTCATCGTCCTCCACGTCCCTCCCCTTCAAGACGACGGCGCCCGCGGCGGTCATCGCACGGTCTCCGATCGACACCGGGGCGACGATGATCGACCCACTGCCGATGAACGCGTTCGCACCGACGGTGCTCGGATGTTTCGCGACACCGTCGTAGTTCGCAAAGATCGTCCCCGCCCCGATATTCGCCTTCTCGCCGATGGTCGCGTCGCCGACGTAGGTGAGGTGCGGCACCTTGGCGCCCGCACCGATCGTGCTCTTCTTCGTTTCGACAAAGTTGCCGATCCGGACGCGATTCTCGATCACCGTGTTGGGGCGCAGATGACAGAACGGGCCGATTTCGCACTGAGCCCCGATCCGAACACCGCGGCGCAAGACACAGAAGGGGTAGATGACGGTATCCGGCGCAACTTCGACGTCGATCTCGACGTAGGTCGAACGAGGGTCGCAGACCGTTACCCCGTCGTCCATGAGCGCACCGACGATTCTCCCGCGCAGAATGTCGGTCGCCTCGGCGAGCTCACGCCGGCAGTTCACCTGCGCGGTTTCCGTCTCGTCTTCGACGGCGACGAGGTCGACGCGACGGCCGTCATCCGCCGCGCGGACCACCGCGTCGGTCAAGTACAGCTCGCCCTGAGCGTTGTCGGTGCCGATCTTCGCGATCGCGGCGCGAAAGACGTCCGCCCGAAAGAGGTACGTACCGACGTTCACCTCGGGAATCCCCCGAGTCGATTCGTCGGCGTCCTTCTCTTCGACGATCGCCGCCAGCGCGGAGCTCGAGTCGTTCCGGACGATCCGGCCGTAGCCCGCCGGATCGGACTTCGTGCACGTGAGGAGCGCTACGTCCGCCCCACTCTCGAATCGTTCGACCAGTCGCGCGAGCGTCGCGCTGCCGAGGAGCGGGAGATCGCCGTTCAGGATGAGGACCCCCGCGTCATCGGGTAGGTCGTCGCCCACGGCATCGACGGCGCACTTTGCGGCGTGCCCCGTTCCGAGCTGACGCTCCTGGTGAACGAACGTAATCCCGCGATCCGCGAATGCCTCCTCGACCAGTTCGCGGCCGTGCCCGACGACCACGACCTGGCGCGCGGGATCGACGGCCCCGCTCGCCCGGAGTACGTGCTCGAGAATCGGTGCGCCGAGGAGCTCGTGGAGCACCTTCGGTCGTTCGGACCGCATCCGGGTGCCCTTCCCGGCCGCGAGGATGACGGACACGACGTTCATGAAGCCTCTCGCAAAAGAAACTCGCCCGCCGCCACGAGCGATCCCGACGCGGGATCGCGGCAGCGGCGACGGTCACCGTCCGCGGGACGACGCCAGCGCGTCCGGATCGGCGCGGGGTGCGCGGCGGACGCGGCCGAGACGGGCGACGTCTTCGCCGAGCTCGCGCCCGCGTAAGGTGGTTACCCGGTGAGGACTCGAACCTCAAATAGCTGGATCAAAACCAGCTGTGTTACCAATTACACCACCGGGTAGCCGTCGAATTCGAAGCCGCCGAGTATAGGATTCACGTCGAGGCCGGTCAACGGAGAGAGCCGCCGGTGACGCCCCGGTGAGGCGGCCGCCGGTGGCGGCGAGTGCCATCGATTCCCGCGGGATCAGTTCGGCGGATGCGCCCCCATCAAGGGTGCGACGAGAGCCTGTGACCAGGTCTCGAGTCGATCGTAGAATTCAGGGAGGGTCGAGAGCGGGACGAACTCCCCCTCGAGGGAGTCCACCTCGCGCACCGTGACCGACGGCGAATCGAGCTCGAGCCGGTACACGAGCCCGATGTGGACCCGTCCGACCGAGTTCGAGTCGTCGTTCATCACGCCGAGGGCGGAGAGACGACCCGTGCCCTCGATCCGAACCTCTTCGGCGAGCTCCCGGTCGAGGCCGCGGCGGACCGCAGCGCGGAGGTCGCCCCCTCCCGGGGCGTCCAAAAGATTGACGTGCCCGCCGACACCGATCGACATGCGGTCGCGGAGCCGCTCCTCCCCCCCGCCGCGACGGCGAAAGAGGAAGATCGAGTCACGGTGGACGAGAGCGCAGTACGGAATGACCTGCTTGAGCCGCGCCTCCGACTCGGCGCGCCCGCGGGGGTAGAAGAACCCCTCCTGCGTGACGGCGGCGAGCACCGTTCCCGCCTCACCGCTCGAGTAGCCGGCCGGTAACACGCCCCAGCGATCTTCGAGACTCGCCCGCGGGACGACGAGCACTTCCTCCGGTCGGTCGCCCGAGTCCGGGCGTTTCGCTTCGCTCACGAGTTCTCCACTCCGATCCTCCGCCGAACGCCGCCCCTGCGCGTCGGTGAACGCGCTTCGAACCTCGCCAGCGAGAACCCTTTATCGGATCCGCGCACGCGGGTTCGACGGCTCTCGGACGGTCGCCCGCGGCCGGTGGTTGGACGGCCGAGCGGCCGCATCCTACTCTTCGATGACTGCCGGAACGACACCATTTCTCGTCCTTGCGACTTCACCGCGCGGCTGAAACCACGAACGGTCCCGTTCGGATTCAACCAGCGCGAGAGTTGCTATCCGACCGAGCCCGAGATCACGGAAGCGATGGAAACTCAGTCCCCCACCGGAGTATCGCAAGAGAAGCTCGCCGAGGTGATCAACGCGGTGGTTTTCGAGAGCGGCATCCTCGGCCGCATCGTCGACCAGCACCTCGAAGCCAAGTTGAAAGCGGCGGCGGTGAGCGCCGTCCAGAGCTATGTGAGCACCGAGCTCGGCAAGGTCGTCGAAGCACAAGTGAGCAAGGTGGTCTCCGAGCAGCTCAACTCGAACCAGGTGAAGGAGCTGATCGACAGCAAGTTTCGCGCGATCACGCTCTACATGAAGACCGACGTGATTCCGAAGGCGGTCAAGCAGCTGCTCAAGCAGGCGCAGCAGGCATAGGGCTTCGCCTCTGCCGCGCGGGGACGCGTAGGCGGCCCGCGCTCACGACTTCTCGAGCACTCGCGCGAGCCCGTCTTCCCAGTCGGGCATGACGTCGAGCCCGGCGACGCGGAGACGCGCGTTCTCGAGGACCCCGCGCACGGGACGACGCGCGATCCCGGGGTTCTTCGCGTTCCAGTCTTCCGTGCGGATCGGGTCGACGCGAACGTCCCAGCCGACGCGCCGAAAGATCTCGCGCGCGAATCGACACCACGTGGTTTCGCCGGCGGACGACGCATGGATCACTCCGCGAAGCTCGTCGGCGTCCGGTTCGAGCAGTCGTGCGATCTGCTCGGCAAGGCTGAAGCAGTCCGTCGGAGTCCCGACCTGGTCGTCGACGACCGTGAGGGGCTCCCCGCCGCCGCGCCTCGACTCGCCCAAGCGGAGCATCGCGCGGAGAAAGTTCTTCTCGGGGCCGCCGTAGACCCACGACGTCCGAAGAACGAGCGCGCCGGGCATCGCGCCGAGAAGCCGAACCTCGCCGGCGTACTTGGAAGCTCCGTACACGCTCAGAGGGCCGACGGGCGCGGACTCGTCGTACGTATTCGGACTCTCGATCGCACCGGAGAAGACATAGTCGGTGCTCACGTGAAGAACGCGAGCCCCGACGTCGAGCGCGGCTTCCGCGACCGCGCCGAGGGCGACGTCGTTGATAGCGTACGCGGCCTCGGATTCCGTTTCGGCGAGGTCGACCGCCGTGAACGCCGCGCAGTTGACGATCCAGTCGGGACGATGCCGTGCGATCGCCGTGCGTGTTCCCGTTTGATCGGCGAGGTCGAGCTCGCCGCGGCGCGTCGCCACGACCGCCGTTTTCGCGCCGCGCTCGAGTCGCGCGCACACCGCCGAACCGAGCTGACCTCCCGCCCCCGTCACCAGAACTCTCATACTCGTTTCCCGGTAGTCTCCGTTCGAACCTGCGCCTCGCCGAGCGCGTCGTCTTCGCCCTCTTCGGCGATCGCGCGCGGTTCGCTGGAGGGGGGATTCGATTCCGCGAGGATGACCTCGACGATCGCGCGTCGTCGCCGCGAGCCGACGGCCGCGCCGGAGAGCGCATCGAGCGCGCGGATCCGCCGGCGAGCGCCGGCGATCTCGTGGAGGACCCAGTGCGGGTGTCCGATCCGATCGACCACTCGAAACTCTTCGCAGCGATAGGCACGGCGACGGCGAAGGGCGAACGCGAGCGCGATCCAGGGGATCTCTTCGCGCGCCCGCCCGAGCACGGAGCTCTCGGGCAATCTGGCGACGACCTCCGGAGCGTGCGGTTCGTCCGGCGCCGACGGGAAAACAGCGTCCGGCGCAAGGCGCGTGACAGCGCCGATCATCGCGTCAACGCAGAATCGAACCTCAGGAGATCCTCGGCCGCGCTCGCCGTGGACCGCCGTCGCGAGCACGTATGTCGGGACGCGGACGATCTCGATCCCGGAGATGCGCCCGCGCGACGGGCGCCATCGCGGGCGGCGGAGACGCTGGTGCGCCTCGTCCCGCGTGAGACGCGCCGCGACGGGACGGAATCCCCGTCGCTCGCTACCTGATGCGGTAGCGTCTTCGCCGGCGCGGATCATCGCGCCCCCGCATCGGCCGCCCCGTCGACCGGAGGCGGCTCGCGAGGCGGCGGCGGCTCCGCCGTTTCGTCGAAGCGCCAGTAGACGTACGCGTGCACCGCGATGAGAAGAAGCGCCCACAGGCGGAGATCGCGCCAGCGAGCCCGGGAGCTCGCGCCGCGGTAGACAACGCTCCGCGGGAGCGCCATCACCACGATCGCGAGAGCGAGAAAAAGTCCGAGGAACACCGCTTTCGCCATCGTCTTCGCTCTCCGGTCCGCTTCTCGGGAGTTCCACGCCCACGCGGCGCCCCTCAAGATACCGAATCGGAGGCTCGAGTCGATCACTCAGACGACGTCACGCGCCGTCTCGCCGTCACCGCCGGCGACGAGTTTCTGAACGACCGCAAGATTCGCGGGCGGCATTTCGAGCTCGGCGAGCTCGCTGAGCCGCACCCATCGGAGCGCCTGTCCCTCGCGGGAGGCTACCTCGCCGGAGAGAACCGCGCAGGAAAAAAATGTCAGCTCGACGACGCGGTCTTCGTAGGCATGCTCGACCGCGTCGATCACTTCGAGCCTCCCGACTTCGAGCCCCACCTCCTCGAGGACTTCCCTTCGAACCGCCTCGGCGGGTGTCTCTCCGGGCTCCGCCTTTCCGCCGGGAAACTCCCAGCAGCCGCTCAAATGGCTCCCGCGAGTGCGCTGCGCGACGAGAACTCGCTCCCCGTCTCGAACGACGGCTGCACCCACGACGACGCGAAGCACGCGCTCAGTCTCCCGAGCGGATCAGTCCGAGAACCTCGTTTCGCGTCGCGACGTTGTTGCGAAAGAGGCCGCGCATCGCCGACGTGATCACCGAGCTCCCGGGCTTCTTGATCCCGCGGATCGTCATACAGGTGTGCGACGCTTCGAGCACCACGGCGACTCCGCGCGGCGCCGCCGCGTTTTCGACGAGATCCGCGATCTGATTGGTCAGCCGCTCCTGGACCTGCGGCCGCTTCGCGTAGGCGTCGACCGCGCGGGCGAGCTTCGAAATCCCGAGCACCTTCCCGGTGGGGATGTACGCCGTGTGAGCTCTCCCTGTGAATGGCAGCAGATGATGCTCACACATCGAGGAGAACGGGATGTCCTTCACGAGGACGATCTCGTCGTAGTCCTCCGAAAAGATCGTCTTGATCTCTTCGCTGGGATCGCGATGGAGTCCGGAGAACACTTCTTCGTACATCCGCGCGATCCGCTCGGGCGTTTCGCGAAGCCCCTCCCGCTCGGGATCCTCGCCGATCGCCTCGAGGAGAAGCCGTCCGGCCTCGACCAACTTCGCGTGATCGAATCGCTCCACCATCACCCTTCTCCTCCAGACGACAGCGGCACGCTCGGCGACGCGTCCGCCGCACTCGATTCCTCGAGCCAGCGACGTCGGATCTTCTTGTACTTCTCTTCGGTACCCAGATAGAACCCGCGGTGAGTTTCACCGAGAGGGAATCGTCGATAGATCGTGTGGCAAAGATAGCACACGGTGACATTCGCGAGTAACCGGTAGACGATCCAATCGATCGCAGCGATCGCAAGGAGGAGAACGACTCCGACGCGGTGTCCGTAGATCAACATCACGAGAAAAACGATCCCCGCAGAAGCGAGCACGATCGAGAGCCCGAGCTCGCGGTTGAAATCTTTCTGAATGTAGAACTCGTCGGCGCCGCAGATCCAGCACGATTCGAGCGCGGCATCCCCCGCGGGAGGTGAGGCGTCCAGCTTCGCCGTCCACGCGCAGCTCGGGCAGCTCCAGGCGGAGTCGTATCCGTCAACGGCGACGACGGTCGTTTGCTCGCAGCGCGGACACGCGACCTCAGCGGTCGGCGGGGCGGACGACGGACGATCGGAGCGTGGAGCGGGCATCGCACTTGCGGTGGGAGAACGGGGGAGCGCGGCTCAGAGGAGCCAGCGCTGGGAGACGAGAAGATACTTCGCGATGATCTCGCCGATCAACACAAACGCGACGGTGACGTAGAGGATTCCCGTCGCCGATTGGTTCGAGCGGATTTTCACGCAGCGCCAAGCCATCCAAAGAAGTCCCGTCGGCGCGACGAGTCCGAAGATCGCGCGGGTAAGAACGAACATCCCCGGCTCGAGGAGGACCCCGACCCAGCCCGAACGCGCGATCGTTTCGTCCCAACGCTCCGATTGAAGACCGACGCCGGTTGCCGTGACGAGCGCTCTCAGGAGGAGAATCCCGAGCAGCGCGGCGGTGATTCGCGCGAGCGGAGTGAACGAGAGCTTGTGCGCGACGAGGTACCAGTGGCCGAGCACCATCGCTACGAGCGAACCGCCGAGAAGGAGCGACGACGAAATAAACGTTGCGATCATCGCGAGGTGGGTCGTCGCGTCGGCGCCGTCCGTCCACTCGGCCGCGTCACCGGCGAGCCCCGCGAGCCCACAGACGATCGCGCCGACGAGGCACACGTGCGACACGATGTTCCACCCGCCGTGTGGCGTGCCTTCGATCGCCTCGCGGCGCTCACTCCAGTCGACGCCCCGCTGTCTCGGGAGCACGGTGTTGTACACGATCAAAAACGCACCGAGTCCGAGATATGCGTAGCTGATTCCGATGCCGACCGCCCCGATCGCGAGCGCGACGAACACGACGGCGATGAGACTGAGCAGGATGAAGAATCTCCGACCGATCGCAGCGACGGGCACGAGCGGAAGGAACGGAGGAATGCCAGCGGCCATCGCCACGGCGAACAGATAAAACGTGCTGAACGGCGCCGACTCCGCGGTGAACGTCGCGAAGACGGTGCCGATGGCGTCCAGGACGAATTCGAAGGGCGAGCAGAACACGAGGACGATGCTCGGGAGGAGTGGGGCGAAGACGCTGGATCTTATGGCCCCGCGTCCGCCGCGCCTCGGGAAAACCCCGGAACGGATGGTCGCACCGGCCGCACGAGATCAGAGGAGCCCCCGGGCGGCGGCGACCCGGCTCAGCGCGAGCTCAGTGGCAGGCGCACGAACCGCCGCATCCCCCGCCGGGTGGAGCGGCGCCACCACTCGTCGACACGCGGGCGGCGAAGGCCGCGATCTGGCGCTCCGTGGCGCTCGAATCACATTCGGGGCACGGCGGAGAACGGTCGTTCTCGCTCGAGCTGCGCACGAGCTCTTCGAAGGTGTGATCGCAGTCGCAGCAGCGAAATTCGAAGAGGGGCATGATCGAACTCTCTCGGCGGTTCCTGGTTCGATTCTCGGCCGGGACGAGACGCATCGCCCTACCGCCCACGACGAGACTACCGCCCACGAGGATTCAGCTCGTCGCCGAGGACCGATTCGAAACCGTACCGAATCAGTCCCGGTCGGGCGAGTCCAAGGCCGCGGCGGCCGCGTCCTCGGGAAGATCGACCGGGATGCGGTCGGAGTACGTCTCGCCGAGCTCGTGCCAGGAGACGAGATCCGGGTGGTGGATGTCCCAGATCAAGTAGATGCGCCGTCCGTCCCGCTCGGAATAGAAATAGACGAGCCCGCGCTCACGATCCTTGAGCAGCCCACCGAGCTGGCGAATCTCCTTCTCGAAGGAATCCATGTCCCGGTTGTACTGCGCGACTTCGCGCTGCAGCCGGTACATCGTCTCGTCGATTTCGGGCGAGTTGAACTTCTTCGCGATGATCGACAACTCGTCGAGAAACTCGCGGTTCTTCTTTCGCCGTTCGTAACACGAGACGAAATCGCGCACGACACGCTTCAGCAGCGGTGCGCGGCTGAGCACGTCGTCTACGGTCAGGATCTCTCGGGGTCGCTGAGCCATCGCTGTCGGTGAGAGCTTCGTTCGGATTCGCGTGAGGGCGGAAGGATACGTGAGGGATCGGCCACGAGAGCGACGCGCCGAGATCGCAGAGACGTAGGGAACGCGACGGAGTCACGCTCGAACCCAGCGTCGCGCCCAGGAGCTCGCACCGCGCGACCGCAGCAGGTGCCCCGTGGAACTGAGCTAAACTCGCCACCGACCGGACGCGCGCTCGACGAATCACCTGGTTCACCCGGTCCACCAGGCCGGACGTCACCGGACGAGACGTATCAGCGCGTTTGGCCGCCACCGCGGTCTTCGACTTTGCCAGTATTCTATGGCGCCCCAAAGCGTCATGCAATCTCGTTTTGCGGCGCGAGAGAGACCGATAAGCGCGACGCAAACACGATCACAACAAGCCGCGATACCCTCCCAGCGATCACCCGTAGACACACAGGGCCGCCCGGCGCGTTGGGTCGGCGACAGCGACGGCGTTCAGTCTGACTTCGGTGACGACGAAACGTCGCGCAAGCGCTCCTCGAGGCGCTGCACATTCGCGCTCAGGGATCGAATCTGAACGACGGTGAACACCATGAACAGAAAGAGGAGGAGACACGCGAGACCGTACGCCCAGAAGATGTACGGCTGGTAGTCTGGCACGTGCTCGATGGGACGCGTCTCGAGCACCGGACCGGACTCGCTTGAGACCTCGGCCTGCCCCAATAGATTGGACGTCCGGAGCATCCATTCGAGAACGAACGCGGGCATCTCACTCCTCCAGCACCTTGGGAAAGAGAACGAAACCGACCGTGAGATAAATCACCCCGATTGCGAACGCCACGGAAATGTAATCGAGCGGGGAAAAATCACCGAGCGCAAACGTCCGTGCGACGAACCGTCCATCGGAGAGACCGAAGAGCTGCGGGCTCACGTCGAGCGTGAGCATGATGAGCGGGATCATGAGGACGAAAACGAGTATGCGAAGCACGACCTCCCCGGCACCGCCGAGCATCGTCGTCATCGCTGAGAGGATGACGCCGGGTGCGACGTAGGCGAACGAGAACGCCCCCACCGCGATGAGGAGTTGAATCCATCCCGCGCCCGGAGGTGGATTGAACAGCACGACGTAGACGCCGAGGAGAACGATCTGCATCGCGACGACGAGGATCCACGTCGACGCGACGCGCGCGAGGTATACCGTTCCCCAGTCGACCGGCGCGACCATCCAGCCGAGGATGGAGCGCGAATCCCGTTCGGCGGCGAACGCCTGCTGTAGACCGACCGTGCCGGCGAAGAGCGCCGCCACCCAGTAGAACGTCGGCCCGAGAGTCCGGCTCGCGCGCAGCACCGCGTCGCCGCGCAGCTCGGCCGGTACGTCCGCGCTGTCGACGAATTGACCGGCGAAGACGGTGATCCCGATCTGACCGACGAAGAGAATCAGCGTCGCGAAGAGGGTCATGTTGAGCGCGGTCTCCGGCCGGCGCAGCTCGCGCCGGAGATCCCAACGGACAATCGCGATGAATTGGCCGAAGCCCTTCACGCGCCGCCCTCGCTCGTGAGTCGGCCCCCTTCAATCGAGTGCGTACGCGACGCCAAACGCGCGCCGAGAGCGGCATCGTGCGTTACGAGAACGGCCGCCCCGCCCTCGCGGCAGTACTCCCCGACGAACTCCTCGAGCACGGCGCAGCCCGCGGCGTCGAGTCCCGCGAACGGCTCGTCGAGGAGCCACAGGCCCGGTGAATGGAGCTGGCTGCGGATGATGTTCCCGCGCTTCAGCATTCCCTGGGAGAACGTCCTCACGCGATCGTCCTTCCGGCGCGCGAGGCCGAATCGCTCGAGCAGCTCCGCCGCGCGGCCCGAGACGCGCCGCCACCCGAGACCGTGAAGTCCCGCGCCGAAGCGGAGGTTCTCTTCGAGAGTGAGCTCCGGACGAAGCGCGCTGTCGTGAAACACCGCACCGAGCTGCGCGCGCGCGGCCACGGGACGGCGCGCGACGTTCGTCCCGAACACGTGAACGCGCCCGCTCGTCGGACGCCAGAGCGTCGCGAGGATGCGAAGGAGCGTCGATTTCCCCGCCCCATTCGGCCCGCGAAGCACCGCGCACTCGCCGCGCGCGAACTCGACACTCACGGCGCGCAGCACATCTCGGTACCCGAATCGTTTCCGCACGGCCTCGACTTGCGCGGCCGCCGAGTTCGTCACGACTTCCCGTCCTCTCGCGGCACGGCCTTGAGGAGTGCCTCGAGCAACTGCGAGCGCTCGCGGAGAGTCTCCGAATCGGTTCGCTCCTCGGCGTCCAGCTTGTCGATGCGGCTCACGAGCTCACGGACCTTGGCGAGGGCTGGATCCGGCGCGGAACCTGCTTTCGCCCGCGCTGACGGCGCGAGGCTCTCCGCTTCGGCGCCGGTGCCGAGCTCTTCTGCCGCGAGGGCGACGAGCGCTTCGCGGTGGGCGCGATACTCGGCTTCGCGGATCGACTTCGCCTCGTAGCGCCGATCGAGGTCGACGATGCGATCGAGGATCTCCTCCCCACTCAAGTCGCCGAAGAGGGCGTCGACGCTGACGTTCTTTCTTCCCGCGGCGAGCCCGAGGAGCGTCGCGACGAGAAACGTGATCACGAACGCCGCCACCCATCGCACCGAGCTCCAGCGCACCTGGCGGATCGGTGCGTTGTTGACGTCGAGATGGAGATTCACAATCGAGCCGGGTTCGAGCGTCTCCTGCGAAAAGAAAACTTCGAAGGCGCGATCGCGGTGGATCGGCGCGTCCGGGTGCTGAAACGTCGTGTGCTTGTCGATCTGCGCCGACGCGATGTCCATGTCCTCGTGGACGCACCATGCCGTGAACTTCTGCGGTGCAAAGGCGACCGGGACTCGGAAGCTCTGTGAGAGAGACTGGCGCGCCGGGATTTCGTAGCCGAGGCGCCAGTGCATACCCGCCATGTCGCGAAGCGAGTCGAAGAAACCGGGGACGGGATCGTCGACGACGGCCGATCGACCGTCGTCCGAGACGACCCAGCCGCCATAGGCTGAAGTCGGCCCGCGATTCTCGACGACCGTCGCGCCCTCCGGGAGCGGAACGCGGAAGAGCTCGCGCCGATCGCCGCCCCGCGAGTTGCCCACGTACATGGTGTAGTCGGCGTACGCGAAGCGGAGATCCACCTGGACGCGGAGGAACGATTGTTCGTCTCTCCTCGTGTAATCGTACGTCACGGCGAACGTCGCAACGCGCATCGCATCGGAACGATCCGACGTGCGGTAGAGGAGAACGCTCGTCTCCCCACCTTGACCGGAAACGTACGGCGAGAATATGCGTCCACCGCGATCGGTCGCTGAGACGACGAACGACGCATCTGGAGGAAGCGCCTCGAGACCGGTCTCGACCGAGATCCGTCCTTCGGCATCCGTCTTAGCGGGCCAGCTGCGGATGATCTCGCCCCGCCGTGCACGGTCGTCGGAGCGAACGCGCACCATCTCCACGACGACATCCTTGGACGCGAAGGCGACCTTGATCTCGTCACTGAACGCTTTCTCGAAATCGGCATCGGTGCTCGCGCGAGTGACCGCCGCCCGAAGCGCCGGGTAGCTCGCCTCGGCGTCGAACACGCGAAACCCGAGGGTCACGCCGGCCTCGAGTGATCCCGACGAGGCGACGAAGAGCGCCAGCGCAACGGCGACCGCTCCCATCTGAGCCTTCCGCGCCGCGATCGCCGATTCGACCCGACGAATGGCATTCGCGGGCGTGTGCACGCGGCTTCCCGAGCTCACCGCGTGAAGTCGCTGTCGGCGAACGCGTTCGAGCTGTTTCGTCACTTCGACCGCCTCTCGCTTCAGCGAATCCCGCAGCGCCGAGAACTCTGCCTCGCTCAGCGTGCCGGCTTCGCGTTCAAACTCGAGATCCTTGATTCGCCGGAGCAAGCGCCCGCGTCGGCGCTGAAGTCGTCCCAAGCGCCCGGCGCCGGCGTCGATGTCCCATCGCTCGCTCTCGCCGAGAAGTGAGTAGAGAATCACGCCCGCCGACGCGACGCCAACGAGGACCGTCATCGCCGTCACCATGACTCGTCCATGTCCTTCAGCTCCTTTTCGATCTCTTCGCCCCAGCGCTCGTCGTCTTCGCGCGGCTGCGCGCCCCCCGCCCTCGCTCCGTTCGAAGCGAGCTGCCCCTCTTCCGCTTGCCGCGCCGAACGGGTCTTCCTAAGAACGAACGCGACGGCCACCGCAACCGCCGTCGCGAAAAACGCGAGGGGCAGAAAGTAGCTGAGAAGATCGATTCCCTCGGGGCGAACGTACCCCCGCACACGCTCGCCTCCGTTCGGGTGGGCGACCATTCGATTCACGATCTCCTCGACCGAATAACCGGCGATGAGCCAGTCCTCGACGAGGTTTTTCTGCTCGTTCGCGCAGGCGTCCGGACAGCCGCTGAGCGTCTTCGTCCAGTTCTCGTTCGGGCACCAGCAGATGAGCGCCTGCCAGAGATACCCTCGTCGAGTGCGGACGTCTTCGTCGAGCGCATCCTGAAGAACCGCTTCGACGAGCGCGCGATCGGCATCGTCCGCGCCGTCGGTGATCGCGGTGAGCGCGCGGGCGGTGACGTTCCTCAGGACGCGACCGCGCTTCGCCGGATCGTCGGCGATCAGCTCCGTCGACCGCTCGCGGAGTGTGCGCACGAGCGAGCGAATGGGATTCCGGAGCGACGATCGTCCCCCGCTGCGCCGGCCGACCAAATCGTCCACGCGCGGCGCGACGACCCCGCCGTAGAGTTCGCTCTCCGCGCTCGGGTCCCCGTCGGGAACCGTTCCGATCTCGACGCGGTGCTCCGTGTACCCGTCGTGGTGGTGATCGTGATCGTGCGTGGGACCGGAGTCGGGCACGCCGCCCGCCGGACGATCCTGTGCCGCGAGACGCACCGGACCGACGGCGACGGCGCAGCCTCCGACGAGCGCGGCGAGCGCGAGAAACCGAGCTCTGGCCGGAATCATCAGTCGGCGAGCCCCACCTTGTTCCCGGGCATCGGCAGAGCCGCGAAGATCCCGCCTCCCACCATCATGAACCAACCGAGGTAGATCAGGATCATGAGCGGATTGAGGTGCACGGTGACTTGAAAGCGGTCGTCGAGCTTTACTTCGTAGTGGAGGTAGATGTCGCCGAGGAGTCGGCGTTCGATGCCGACCTCCCGAATCGTCTCGTTCCGTTTCGGGTACGTCCGAATCTCCGGCTCGAGATCCGCGATGAACACCTCCTCGTCCCCGGACGAAGACACGCCTTCGGCCGACGGCGCCGCCGCGTCGCCGTGCGCAGCGGGGAGCAATCCCTCGTCGACTTCGGTCACGCGGAACGTCACCTTCTGAAGCATGTACGGCGCGCCGGGCCCCGGCTGGGCTTCGTGCTCCTCGAGCGCCGCGATGCGGTAGGAGCCGACGACGGCGGATTCACCCAGGCGCAGCCTCACCTGTCGTTCGGTCTTGAACATGCTGCTCGCGATGATTCCGACGACGAAAACCGCGATGCCGACGTGGACGGCGTAGCCCCCCCACCGCCGGTTGTTGCGAACGACGACGTTGAGCAGAGCGCGCCCGAGATCATCGCCGCGAAATCGCATCCGCGCGCGTACGCAGCGCCAGAGCTCCGCACCGATCGTCGCCGCGATGAAGAACGAGAGACCGAGGAAGAGTCCGGTGGGATAGAGCGCCGTCGCGTGGTTCATCGATGCCTTCGGAACGAGCACCTCCGATGCCGTTCCGAGCTGATCGGAGAAGTACCACCACGCGTAGAGGCACACGAGAAAACCGACGGTCGCGAGGGCCGGCCCGATGAAATTCCGCCGGAGCGCGGTGCGCGTCGTCTTCACCCAGCCGAGCCCGGGTCCGATCGCGGTGAGGAAGAGGAGCGCCGCGAAGAGCGGTGTCATCACTTCGTTGTACTCCGCGACGAGGAGCGTTTTCTTTTCGGCGAGGAAGTCGTGAGAGAGCTTCGTCCAGAAGGAAAGGATCATCACCGCGGCCATGATCGCGACGAGGACGACGTTGTTGAAGAGAAAGACCGACTCGCGTGACAGCACGGCGTCGAAGCGGTTCCGACTCTTCAGTTGGCGCCAGCGATAGAACAGGAAGAAAAGGCCGACAAACCCGATGACGAGCATGAAGCCCTGGAACCAAACGCCGATGTTGCCGCCGGCGAAGGCGTGGATCGATTGGACGACACCCGAGCGCGTCATCCACGTCGCCCAAATCGTGAGGAAGAACGTGAAGATGATCAGAAACGCATTCCATGCCTTCAGCATTTCGCGTCGCTCTTGCACCATGATGGAGTGCAAGAAGGCCGTTCCCGTGCACCACGGGAGGAAGGATGCGTTCTCGACCGGATCCCACATCCAGTAGCCGCCCCAGCCGAGTTGGCGGTACGCCCAGAGGCCCCCGAGGATGATTCCCGAAGTGAGAAAGAGCCACGCGACCATCGTCCAGCGGCGGACGATCTTCACCCAGTAGGAGCCGAGCTCTCCCGCCATGAGCGCCGCGAGTGCGAACGCGAACGGCACGGTGAATCCGATGAAACCGAGGTAGAGGCACGGCGGGTGGATCACGAACCAATAGTTGACGAGCTGGGGGCTCATCCCCGCGCCGTCGAGAAGCCGACCGTCTTCTCCGATCTCGATTCCTCGCGAAGTCGACAGCAACTCGCGCTGTTCGGGCGGCATCACTTCGAACGGATTCGCGTACCAGTTCACGGCGACGAAGAAGCCGAGAACGGAGGCGAGGACGAGATAGACGAAGGGCTCGAGCCGCCGTCCCGTCGCGTGCTGAGCGCTGCGGCGGTGCTGAAGCGCAACGATCGCGCAGAATCCGCTGAGGACGACGGTCCAGAAGAGGAGCGAGCCGTCGAGCCCGGCCCAGAGTCCCGCCATCTTGAAGAAGGTCGGGAGGAGCCGCTCGGAGTAATTGAAGATGTACTCGTTGTCGTACTGCCCCGTTACGAGACCGTGAACGAGGCAGACCGTCGAGCCGCAGATGACGACGAAGAGAACGTAGAACGTCGTCCGCGCGCCGACGACGAGCCGCCGACTCCGCCGGAGAATCCCCGCGAGAGCGAGCACGAACGCGGCCGCGGTCAGGACCGTCGCGAGGACGAGCAAGGCCCGTCCGAATGCGAGAACTTCCATAGCGTCGTCACCTCCTCAGCGACGCGATCGGATCGAGGTGCGAGCGGCGGCGGAAATCGCTCGACGTCTTCGCGCTCCGCCCCGATCGAGCCGCGAGCGTGCCGCCCGTTCGCAGGTTTTGCAACCCTTTCACGGATCGGGCTTCGGTCAGGGAACGTCCGGAGCCGGGGTCGAGTCTTTCGCGGGAGGATCCGCAGTCCCGCTCGGCGCGGGGGCGTATTCCGTCCCGCCCTCGTAGACGGCCTCTGACGCTTCGTAACGCGAGGGACACTTCGTCGTGACCCGTGTCGCGTGAAAGACGCCGGCAGCCTGATCGAACTCCCCCCGGATGCTCACGTCGAGGTCGACCTTGAAGTTCTCCGGGACGGGCTGCGTCGACACCACCGTGATCCTCGACGCCTCGTCGCTCGGAATCCCCACCGTGAACTTGAGCGGAGCGAGACCCTCGATCGCGATGATCTTCCCGCCGTCGACCTGGACCATCCCCCCGGTGTACTCCTCCGAGAGCACCTGGTTCACCGTGAGGACCGGAACCATGGACGAGAACGCCTGCCAGATCAGGACTCCGACGGCGCAGACGAACGCGAACCCGACGATCGCAGGTTTCATGGGTCTCCTCCCTCCCCCGGGGGCAGCCGCCGCTCAATCCTCGGAGCGGCACGTAAACTCTTTTGCGAAGCTGTTCTGCGACACAAGGATACCCCAAGTTCGCCGGCTCCCGCAACGCGTGCAGCCGGGGATCCCCACGCGCATCGAAAAGATAGGTACGCCGACGGGCGCCGAGTTCGGGATCCGATCCGGCGGCTGTCCCATCGCCCCCGAATCTGACGTCGGCCGAGTCCCGTCCGCTTCTTAAGCGCCGGCCCTGACGAAGGACAACGCACGGCAGGGGCCGGCGGTGGCAGCCGCCGGCGCCCGCGAGCTACAATCATCGGCTGGTCAGGATCGGCCGGTCGTCGAAAGCGCCCCCACTCCGCCCGTGCATCCCTCGCTCTCCGCCTACGAACTTCTCGCCTTCGACCTCGACGGAACCCTCGTCGACTCGCGCCGCGATCTCGCTCGCGCCGTGAACGAGGGCCTCGAAGCCGTCGGGCGGGCTCCGATCGCCGTCGAACGGGTCACCGAATTCGTCGGGAACGGGGTGCACGCGCTGGTCGCGCGGAGTCTCGGCGCAGGCGCGTCTCGCGAGGAGTTCGAGCACGCGCTCGCAGTCTTTTCCGCGTATTACGCGGAGCACTGCGTCGACGAAACGCGACCGTACCCCGGCGTCGAGGAGACGCTCGCGCGTCTCGCCGGGTCGCTGCCCCTCGCGCTCCTCACGAACAAACCGGAGCGCCCGAGCCGTCTCATCCTCGAGCGCCTCGACCTCGCGAAGTTCTTCCCCTGCGTGCTCGGAGGCGACTCCGTCGCAGCGAAGAAACCTTCGCCGATCGGGCTCGAGGAGATCGCGACGCGACACGAAGTCGCCGTTTCCGCGTGCCTCTACGTCGGAGACAGCGCCGTCGACTGGGAGACCGCCGAGGCCGCCGGCGCCGACTTCGCATTCGCGTCCTACGGCTACCAACCCGAGACGGGGAACGCGGCCGCCCCGGCGCGCGTCCTCACGACGTTTCCCGATCTTCTCGGCCCCGCCCGCGGAACCTGATTCTGACTCCGCCGCACGTCGCTTTCTCCGGGAGCGTGCGACAGCCTGTCGCAGGCATTTCGCTGGCGCACGCTCCGACTTAAGGATAGATTTCTTCTGGACATAAGGCGATGAGCGACGTCACGAGGGCGCTCTTCGCTAACGAAAACTCTCACCGGTGAGCGGTCATGGCCCAACCCAAGACGAAGGGCGGCAAACGCAAAAAGAAGCCGAAGCAGATCGCTTACATCAACGAAGCGTGCACCGGCTGTGCCGGCTCGCCGGTCTGCCAGTCGTATTGCCCGGTCGACGAGTGCATGATCCTCGTTCAGAACCCCGGGGCGCCGACATTCGGGGTAATCGAGGTCGACCCGCTCAAGTGCATCGGCTGCAAGAAATGCACCGCCAAGGGACCGGAGGGCACGTTCCTCGACGGGTGTCCCTGGGACGCGATCGTCATGGTCGACATCGACGATTTCGAGGATCGGTACGGGGATCTCCCCTACTGAGCCCGGCTGGGAGCCCGTCGGCCCAAAGACTGGCCCCACGCCCTCCACCCGCCGTTGACGGAACCCGTCGCGGAGTGATAGGATCGACGTCCTATCTGCAGCTTTCGCTGCACGTTGAGAACTCCCGAATCGCGCCCGAATCCGTGCCCTCGGCGGCGGTCGAACCGACGTTCGGCCAAACCCCTTTCCACGGTCTTCGGGTCGGGCGCCGGCCGACGGTCGACGTCCCAAACGTTTTCGCAATCCGCGCGCCTCGTCGCCGCGGCGCTACGACTCGATCGCAGCGCCGTCCGAGCGGTAGAAGTGCGTTTCCCGTGAAAGCGTAGTGCGACTGCGGGTGCGGAGAACGTGTGTCGAATCTTCGGCGGCCGGACTTCGCGTCGGCACGAAAGTGGTGATTGGCTCCCCCCGCCGGAGTAGGCTACGGGTGGTGAGTTCTGGAGGATCGGTCTCGTGAGTGCGTCCAAAGATTATTTCAAGAAGGCAGAGCAAGCTGCCAAGAAGCAGAACTTCGAATACGCGGTAGAGCTCTACATGCAGGGTCTCATGATCGACCCCAAGTGCGCCGACGAGCGCCGGAGCCTCCACCGCGTGATGACGCTCTCGATCGAGGAGAAGGGCGGAAACCCTCAGGGAGGCATGGCCGTCAAGCTGAAGGTGATGCCAGTCCTCGCGAACGTGAAGAAGCTCACCGTTCAAAAGAAGTGGGACGAGGCGATCATCGAGTACGAGAAGGCGCTGCGCTATCAACCGAGACACCCGGCGACGCTCTTCGGACTCGCGACCGCACTCGAGCAGAACGAATGCATCGAGGGTGCGATCGTCATCCTCGAGGACATCCTCGATGTCGATAAGGGGCACGTCGAAGCCTACCGTTCCCTCGGTCGCCTTTGGGCCGGGAAGGAGGATCCGGAGAAGGCGATCTCCTACTGGGAGAAGCTCCGCCAGTACAAGCCGGACGACAA
Organism: Planctomycetota bacterium; assembly: GCA_965223845.1. GTDB lineage: Bacteria > Planctomycetota > UBA8108 > UBA8108 > SXIK01 > CBDCXR01. The sequence goes on from CBDCXR010000004.1 coordinate 2,285,855, forward strand.
GGAAGCCGGGAAAGCGATTCGCGACCTATCCGCCGCCACCATGGTGAAGAAGGCCGAAGAGCGGAAGGCCAAGGCGGGCGACGAGTCCTTCAAGGCGATGCTCGCCGACGAGGACAAGAGCGCCGAGCTCGAGAAGAAGGCGAAGATCATCCGCACGGACGACGATCGTCGCGAGGCGATCAAGTTCAAGAAGGAAGAGCTGCGCACGGACCCGGAAAACTCGCGTCTCTGGCGCGAGCTCGGGCAGCTCTACCAGGATCTCAAGGATTGGAAGTACGCCGAGGCGGCCTACAAGAAGGCGCAGGAAGTGAATCCTCACGACATGTTCGTGAACGAGAAGCTCGGCGCCCTGCGGGAATCGCGCCTCGACCAGGAGCTCGATTCACTCCGGAAGAAGGTCGCGGAGGCGGAGGCGAACGGCGGCTCGAACGACGAGCTGCGCGGTCAGCTCGAAAAGAAGGAAGAGCAGGTCCGCTTGTTCAAGGTCGACGAGTACGACCGGAGGGTCAAAGCCCACCCGACGGACTTCGAGCTCAAGATGCGTCTCGGCCGCGCCCTCATGGACGTCGGCAAATACGACGGCGCGATCGAGCAGTTTCAAAAGGCGATTCAGGACCCGAAGTTCAAGGTCGCCGCGCTCGTCGCGAACGGAAACTGCTTCTTTCAGAAGGGGCTCCTCGACCTCGCGGCGAGTCAGTTCCAGACCGCACTCGGCGAGGTTTCTTCCGACGCGAACTCGCCGGTCGCGAAGGAGATCAAGTACAGCCTCGCCGGAGTCTTCGAGGGAAAGGCGAGCGGTGCTACCGACGAGTCGCAGGGGGCGACCTTCCGGCAGCAGGCGCTGAGCCTCTATCAGGAGATCATGGCCGTCGACATCGGCTACGAGGATGTCTCCGACCGGGTGACGGCGCTTCTCGCGGGCTGAGTTTCACGCGCGCCACGTCAGCCGCGCGGTGAATCTCCGGTCCGCCGGCAGTCCAGCCGAATCGCGTGCGCGCGGATCGGGCCGAACGCCCGAGGGCCGCCCGCCGGCTTTCCCCCGGGGGCGGAGGGCTGCCCCGGGCCGGCCTCGCTAGCGGCGACGCGAGCCCGTTTTTGCCCTTGTCTTTGCCTCGCCCACGGTTACGATCTCCCACTCCCCCGAGGGCGACGCAGGCAATCTCCGGGGAACGAGTTACGCAGAGTTGATCGAGGCCAGAAGAGAGGGCCGAAAGAAACATGGCGCACAGCGCGCAAGCAAAGAAGCGGATCCGTCAGAGCGAAAAACGACGAATCCGCAACAAGAGCAAGAAGAGCGAGATTCGCACTCTGACCCGTCGGCTGCGCGAGCACGTCGCAGAGAAGGACGGAGACAAGGCGAAGGCACTCCTCCCGCGCCTCTTCTCGCGGCTCGATAAGGCCGCGAAGACGAACGTGTTCCACCGGAACAACGTCGCGCGACAGAAGGCGAAGGCGACACGGCTCGTCCGGACGCTCGACGACTGACACCGCACGCGCGCGAGCGCCTCGCGATCCCCAACTCGCGACGGCGGCGCCGGCCGGTCGCTCCTCAGCGGGCGGATAGCTCAGTTGGTAGAGCAACGGACTGAAAATCCGTGTGTCCCCAGTTCAAATCTGGGTCCGCCCACCAAAACCAGCAAAGGACTTACGACTTCGGTCGTGAGTCCTTTTTTTCGTCTAGACTCGAGATCGTTCCACCCTCCCTCGATCGTCGCGAAACTCGCTCCGCTGACGTTTTCCTGCAACGCCCTCGATCGGGCGACGTCCACCTTCACGGCGCCAACTTCGAAGAAGCACGGCGAAACAGATCAGAGGTGCGGAAGATGCACGAAGCCCCTACCGATCGCGAGACCCACGAGTACGCGAGGCTCAGCGCGAAGCTCGTGCTCAACTGGTTCATCTTCTTCGGCACGACAAACGTAGCTGCGATCGGCTTTCTATCGATCGCTTATGCGAGTATCTACGGTGGCGCGGAAGCCCCGATACAGTTCGCAGCCGTGCCCGCGGTTTTCGTGTTAACTAGCCTGCTGGGTATCGCCACCTGCAGCTTCTGCCTCGGTCACATAGAGTCAGCCGGGAAGAGACTCGAGATCGCTGAGTTGATGCCGGTGCGGTTCTATCGCTACGGGCTGGTGACAATGGGCGCTGCTGCTCTCGTCTACTTGCTCTTTTGGACCGGCGCACTTGTGTATCTCATCCGTGACCATGGAGAACTGAGGCTCTTAACGGTCGCCGTGATCTCAGTTCTCTCACTCCTCGCTGCTGTCTGTCCGCACTCGAGCTTGCGAAGCTCCGCGAAGTTGTAGTTTCCGCGGTAGCTGGCCTTTCTGCGCCGGTTACTTCCTAGTGTTGTAACTAAGCTCGAAGACGACCTCTCGCCCGCACCGAAATCCGCCCGCCGAAGCTAGCGAAAATCCTACGTTCTCGTTCTTGAATCTCGTCGGCGGCTAGAGTGGGGTCCGCGTTCCGCCGGCGCAGCACGATCGACCGCTCGCGTCACCACGTCGCCACGGACGAGCGCATGAGCGAAATGGTGCGGCCGCCGCCACCCGCGGCGACGGCCGTAGCATTCAGCAACTAAAAGAGATCACTCCGCGAGCTCGAACCGCGCGACCGTGCCGCCGTCCCGCTGGAGTCCGACCCACAGGAATCGTCCGTCGTTCGACGTTTGCATTCCCTCTGGACGGGCTCCCGAATCGATCCCGACACTCATGCGGGTGAGTGCGGTCGGCAGAGTCCCGCCGAGGATGTCGGTCGCGTCGACGAAGAGCACGGATCCGCGATCCTCGTCCTCCGGAGCACGTTCGATGTTGATCGCGGCGACGAGACCGCGGTTTCGCTCGACGATCTTCGCCGCGTTCGGGTCGAGTCGCGGCAGGCTCCGTATCGCGGCGGTCTGCTCGTCCGTCGGCTCCTCGCCCGGTGCGAGTGACGGACACTCTTCGACGCCGCTGTCGTCGAGGAGCGATGGGTCGACATCGAAGATGCAGTGCGTGATCGGCTCGGGAATCGCCGTGGGCCCGCCGCGAAGATCGATGATCGAGATCCCCGCGAGGTGGGGGTAATCCCCGTCCGCCTCGTTCGCAGCAATCAAGAATTCTCCGCCCGGACTGACGCCCATGCCGTCCGGCTCCACGCCGACGGCTTCGAATTCTGGTTCTTCCCCCTCGTCGCTGACGTTGATCAAAAACCCAAATGGGAGATGGACAACATTCACGAGAGTGAGCGTTTCCATATCGACGACGGCGATCGACGACTGCTCCTGGAGCGAGACGAAGGCGAGGCTGCCATCGGACGAAAAGGTGACGGATTCCGGCTCGATGTCCTCATCTGCGAGGCGAGCTTCCTCCCCGGCGAAGAAGGGCTCAAAGTCGCTCCGCCCGATCGTGGCGACGAGCTCGAGACTCCGCTTGGCGCTCGTCGTTCCGTTCGTGGCTCGACGCACGACCGTAAACACGTCGATCGCCTCGTACTTCTCACCCGCGACGACGATGTACCTTCCGTTCGGAGAAAGGCCGATACCGTCGGCCGAATCGGGGAGCTCGACCTTGTCCATGAGTCCCCCACCGATGTGAGTGAGAAGGAGCTCGTTTCGATCGAACAGATCGTCGTCCCGCACGTTGACGACGATGTAGTCGCGGCTCGGCCCAATGACGGCGTCCGTGACTTCGCCGCGTCCGAGCTGAACGGTGCGAAGATTGCCGAGAACCTCGCCGGACCGCCCATTGAAGCCGAGGAGCGCCATCTCCGACTTGAACGCTTCGTTCTCGTTCCCGAGATCGGGCAGCACGATCGGACCCGTACCGAGAACGAGTGAGCCATCGGAAGTGACGTCGAGACCTTCAACCTCACCCGTATCGAGATCGAAATGGACGAGGTCGAGAACGACCTGCGCGCGAAGCGACGTCGCGCCGCCGATGACCAAAGCTGCCCAAAGCACTGGGTGGCAAAGCGCACGACGCCTGCCGACACCATCGCAACAGTGAGAAGAGTACATACATACCTCCTACCGAAGAGCCCATGAACTGCACCTACCTCAACCGCACCGATCGATCGACTCCGGTCGATCTCTACCACGGATAGGATCATTGGAGCGGAGACGAAACGCGGAAGCACCGAAAATCGGTGGAGGAATCCGTTCGAACGCCCGGGTCGCGAGAGCGGACGGCTCGGATGCGCCCGCTAAGATCTCTCCAGACGACGGCTTAGCGATGTACGCGAGTCTTCGGGCGACCCCGGCGACCGGACGGCGAGACCATGCTCCGACGTCGAGAACCGCAGCGGCGGATCTCCGCGGACCGCGAGCTTCGCTTTCACGCCGGTCGGTGGGTCCGAGCGTCGGCGCTCCAATCCTTCAGCAGAATCCACTACGCGATTCAGAGCGCGCTACCGATCCCAAGGAAACGCCAAGCTCGGTCGCATCGCGTAACGCTCGACATCCACTCTCAGCTTCGCCCCACAGCCGGGCTCGAGACGAACGCGGAACGCGCGTCCGTCGACGAGGACAACACTCCGTCCGTTCACGACGCGGACGCAGCGATGCTCACCGTAGCTCCCCGTCTGCACGAGCAGCTCTCGCGTCTCCGTCTGATGGATATTGACCAAGGTCAGATCCGCGTCGTCCGGCGAGAGTCGCGATACGAGAGCGGCGACATCTCGAGGCAGCCCGGCTCGCCGGAGGACCGGATCGAAATAGCGAAACCGCGTGCGCAGGATGTCGCCGCGGTGACCGGGGTGGAGACCGCCGAGAGTCAACTCGACCATCGCCGTAGTCGTCGCCGGATTGTACGCCATTGGATTGTCGGCAAGGCGTGTATCCGGTGTCGTCTCATCCTGGCGCATGGCGTGCACGCGGTCCCGGATCCGCTCCAGACCTCGGCGGAGAGATCGCGCGGGGTAGTCCGGGTCCCGACCTTCGAGGTACGCGATCCAGCCGTCGCCCGAGAGACGCTCTCGGTGTGATTCCGCCATCGACGCGTACCAGATTTCCATCGCGCCTTGCGACCACTTCGACGGACGAAACGCGTACCAACCCTCGTCCCCGTACTTGTGTGGATACTGTCGCTTGCCGTCGATTCGCTTCGCATTCGAGTTCACGGCGTCGATCATTCCGCCCCAAGCTTCGAGATAGCGTTCGTCGCCCGTGAGGAAATGCGCGTTCAGAAAACCGAGTACGCCGAGGCCGATCGTCTGACGGTGAGCGATCTCTCCCGTCTGCGGGACCTCGACGCTGAACGCCCAGCCGTAGACGCCCCCGTACCACTTCCCGTCCGTCGCGCCGCCGATGGTGCCGTCGAGGCCGATGTTCGATGGGATGATTCCGCCGTTCCGCTCCGTACGATCGACCCAAGCATCCACGTAGGTCAGCAACCAATCGCGGTACCTTTCCTCGTGCGTGAGCATGTAAGCGTTCAGCGCGAGCGACGTCGAAGCGAGGTTGGATGGGTGATCACCGATGACGTCGTTGTAATCTTTGAAGTGAGCGAGCATGTCGGCGTAGTCGCGCTCGCCGTGAAGCAGCTTGAATCTCTCGGCGCCTGCAATCGGATCGCCGGCCCAGTCGACCGCAGTCGCCTTCCGAAGCAGGGGACCGCGACTGCCGTTGAGCAAGCTTCGGATGATCTTCCGCTCCGGATCGTAGTTGGGAGCCTGTGGATCGCCCCCGAGGTAGAACTCGGCGTAGCGACGCACGCGCACTCGAAATCGCTCGTCCTTCGGGTCGGAGAGCCCCTGAAGATTGAAAACGGTGAGTCCTTCCCCGTTGTGGAGCCAGTCCATCATCACGGGGAACTCCCGGTAGTACATGCCGTCCCGGGCGAACGGGACCTGCGTCGTCCGAGCTTCCGTGTACTGACGAAGATGCCCCTCCCACGCTTTCTTGTAGAGCTCGAGGATGCGGTCGGGAGCTCCGAGCGCGTGAAGAATCGGCCAGTCGTTACAGTTCTCGATCGCGTCGTCGGGGCCGTCGTTCCCGCCCCACCGTTCGACGCAGAGGAGGTATCCGCGGTCGTCGAAGTAGCGCGAGTAAAACTCCTCGCACGCGACCGAGTTCGCGCGGAGAAGCTCGCGCTCGAGGAGAGCCCACTCCGGGGGCGGCATCGGCGTGTCGATGCGCACCGTCGGCCCGCTCGCCTCCGCCGCGACCGCTATCGCGGTGAGCGCGAGGCTGAGAACGCAGAACAGCTTGATGGGCATCGGACGCCTCAGCCTCCGCACAAAGCGATCGCAGCTCGGATTCGCGCGCGAGTGAGTTCGCACTACGGTCATTCTCCGCTCTTCGACGCCGGGCTCTCAGAGTCTACGAACACTGCTCCCGGAAGCACCCACGCGTGAGTCCGACCGTCCCGAGCCGTCACCTGAAGGTGCACGTCGTAGCGCCCAGGGTCGCGATAGATGTGCCGCGGATTCTGCTCCTCACTCGTTCCGCCGTCCCCGAACGTCCAGCGCCAAGCGACGATTTCCCCCACCGATCGATCCCGAAACCTCACCGCGACGGGCGCCGCGCCGCTCGCGGTCCCCACGTCAAACCACGCGTTCAGTGCCGGGGGAACTTCGTAGCCGAGCGCGGTGAGCTTCGCGTCGAGGTGCCGGTAGCGCTTTCGCACCCAATCCTCGAAGGCCGCAAAGCGTCGATCGAAATCGTCGTCGCCGCCGTACGATCGCCAGAGCGCGCGGTCGCGAAGCATAAGCGGACGGATGCGATCACGGAGAGCCCGGGCCTTCGGAAGCAACACGGCCGGGTCGTAGTAGTGGCTAAGGGCCTCGGCGAGTCGCCGGTAGTAGCGACGGCGGAAGGAATTCGTTCGACGAAGCACGGCGTCGATCACCCCGTTCACCGGTCCGTCGCACTTCGGATGGACACGCGTGCCGAAGAGGAGGGCGTCGTCGTTCGTCTCGTCGTCCCAATGATTGTACCGAAGGCGGTCGTTCAGGATTCCTCCCCAGCCACGGCACTCGAAATTACGGCCGTGCGTGAGATCGAGGTCCCAAGGCAAAAAAGTGAAACGTCCGTCCGGGCTTCGGTGAACGAGATAGTTTTTCTCCACATGGTCAGCGTTGTGAATCAGCTGATTCGCGACGAGGAAATCGAGGAACGAGTCGACGGCGATCGTTTCTTCAATCAAGGCGTCGAGCTCTTCGCCGCTAACCCTACGTATCTCGTCGAGCCACGCCACGAGCAGGTCTCGTGCGGTCGCCGGATCGCCAGCTTCGAGCTCGAATCGTCCGCCCCGGCCGTTCGCCGACGAGTACGCCTTCCACAGATGGCCCGACTGTCCGTTCCTCGTTAGATAGGTCTCGCCGGGATTCTCGACCTGCACGTAGAGACCGTAAAACTCACCGTTCAGCTCGAGTACGACGTGCTCGACGGCGCAGTGCGGGCGCCCGAGGTCACGCCAGAGACGAAATCCGAGCATCTCTCGGAGGGCGATCTTGTCTCCGTACGAGCTGTTCAGATTCACCGTTCGGATCGGCCTCCGTCCGCGCCCGAGACGAAAGCGATTCGCCTTCGGAAACTTGAGTTTCCAGTGACGTTTTGGATAAGCCCGCGAGGTGTGGCCGCGGTGGCGCACTCCGACTCCGGAGTAAACCACACCGTCGTAGATGAACGTCGCGGGTCGGTAGGCGTCCGAGTGCGGGTTCCGCCGGAGATCCCGCGCGACCTCGGGCGCAACGCGCAGGCGATACACCGGGACGGCGCTCGGAGCCCGGGGCGGTTCGACAAAATAGCCTCGACGCGACCCGAGCTCCCCCTCCGGGAAACGCGTGATCTGTTCGCGCGCGTCCGTCGCCGTCACCCAGTATTCGACGAGGGTCTCCGCGGCGACGCCAGGAAGCGACGCGGCGAAGTCGACGGGGAGTGAGCGCGCGCCAAACTCCGGAGTCACCGCCGTCTGAGTCTCGAGCGGAACGCGTTCGACCGCCCCGCCGTCTCGAGCGACATGCAGAATCAGGGATTCGAAGGCGACGTCGCCGGGACGGACGCGAGCGGTGATGGTGACGGGCTCACCGGGGCCGGGCCGGAACGGTTCGTGACGCACGCTCTCGACGAGACCCGGCAGAACCTCGGTCGCGGTCGAGTTCCTGGCACCGGGCGTTCCCTCACTCGGGACGGTTTCGATCCAGATCGAATCCCGCCGATTCCCGGCGCCGGAGAATCGGGCGACAAGTGCGCCGCTATCCGCCTCGAAACGAGCCCAAAACTCGACTCGACAGCGGGAGCCGGCCGTCACCGGCAAGTCGCGACGATCGACGGCCGACGACCCGGACGATCCCGCGCCCTCGGCGACGACGCGCATTCCCGGCGTACCGCCTCGCCCGGCGCTCGGGTCGATCCGGCTCGCCCGGTGACCGCCGTACGGCCGCCAGCTCCTGCCGCGCGAAAAATCGTCGCGAAGGACGACCTTTCCCGCGGCGTCGCGGAGAACGAAGTCGTCGACGACGCACGCGCCGGAACCGAGAAGATAGAAGTAGAAGCGCTGCGAAGTAACGATTCCTTCGCCCGTCACGCGAACCCAGCCGCCACCGCCCGAAGCGCTCCAGTTGCGGACGTCGTCCGCCCGGCGAGACGCGCTCCTCCGCTCGAGCGACCTTCCCGCCCCGATGGTCGGCCACGGCGCCCCACCCGCATAGGCCAGCGACTCGACCGTCGAGCCGTCGCGGTCGACCAGGTGAATCTCGCCTCCGGCATCGTCGAGCTCGCCCGACCAACCGCCAACGACCTCGCTCGCCGCGACGCGCTCGCGGATTCGCGCGGCGTCGGCCGCGACGAGGAGAAAACCGTCGGCAGGAATCGAGGTCCCGCGGGGGAGTTCGATCTCGACGGATCCGCCGAGCCGCCAGCCACTCACGTCGGCGCGCATCCCGCTGCGGTTGTAGAGCTCGATCCACTCTTCGTTCGGCTCGCCACTCCGCGGCGAGTAACAGATCTCGTTGACGACGACGCTCGCGCGCACCTCTTCCCGTGTGGCGACGGGACCATCATCGACGGGCTGCGAAGCCGCATCGACTTGACGCCTCGCCGACTCGTCCGGCCCCTCGGGAAGAGCCGCGTTGACGGGAACCTCGACCGTCCGAACGCAAGAGAGCGATGCACTCACGAGGCAGATCGAGATGAGGAACGCGATGCGCATCGAGCCTCCGCGACGGCCGAACTCAGGTGGGCACGGTATTGTAGCTGCGCGCGTCCGCCGCACCCGTTTTTCTTCTCCCGTCCTTCGCGAGCTGGCGAGCGACGGGTCACACCACCACGAGACACTCGACGCGCGCCGGACCGTGTACGCCTTTGACGAGCCGCTGCGCGATGTCGGCCGTTCGACTCGGCCCCGTCACGACGACGAGGTTCGACGGAAGACTCCCGTCCCGAAACTCGGCGAGGACGTCGCCGAAGTCGGCGACGATCTGAGATTCGTCGATCACCGCGACGTGGACGGGCGGCACGAGCGAGAGTCGCCGCGGGCGACCAGGACCCGAGCAGACGACGAGACTCCCCGTCTCCGCGACCGCGAACCGAACGCCGGTGACGCCACAGCCGGCCTCGAACAGCGCTTCCTCGGACGCGTCTCGCAGACCGATGTCCTCGAGATCGGGAAAGCGCTCGAGGAGCGCGGTCTCGACGATCGCCGGCCCGTGCTTGTCCGTCCGCGCCCTGGCTGCGCGGGCGAGCGTGTCGCGCGAAACTCGCTCGACGTCGACCCCGAGCGCCCGCGCGCGCTCCGCGAAAATCGCCGCGAGGTCTGCGCCCGGTGCGAGCGTCCTCACGAGCGCCGGATCGATCGCCGGCGGCGCGGGCGGAGAACGGAAGCCGGTGGCCCGCTTCACGTCGTCGAGGACGGGATGACTCTCCGTACGGCGCGGGCGCGGATGGTTCACTTCGAACTCTCCCTCCAAATGGCGCGAAATGACTTCGCGGGCGGTACGGGAAAGTCGCGCTCGACGCGCGTCCAGCGCCGAATCGATCTCGCCTTGGTCCATCCCCCGCGCGAACCGAGCCCGAGACTCCAGCGCAGCATCCGCTGAGCCGCGCGATAGAGTCGCGGTGAACGCATCGCCGAGAGGGCGGCGCGAACGAGAGCGCGCTTCCCGCGCGATCCGGCGCCGAGACCCGCCGATCGCGCGCGCAATTCGACGAGCAGCCGCGGAATGTCGATCTTCACCGGACACGCTTCGAGACAACCGCCGCACAAGCTCGAGGCTTCGGGCAAGGCCGCGCGATCCTTCTCGCCTTCGAGAAGCGGAGTGATGACTTTCCCGATCGGCCCCGGATAAACCGAGCCGTAGGCGTGCCCGCCGATCGTTCTGTACACGGGGCAGGCGTTGAGACACGCACCACACCGAATGCAGCGGAGCGCCTCGCTGAACGGCGTGCCGAGTAGCGCGCTCCGCCCGCGATCGAGAAGCACCACGTGTAGTTCTTCGGGGCCGTCCGCGTCGTCCGAACGCTTCGGACCCGTGACGAGGTTCGTGTACACGGTGAGCGCCTGACCGGTCGCGCTCCGTCCGAGCAGCTTGACGAAGACCGCGACGTCGTCGAGGCGGGGAATGAGCTTCTCGATCCCCATCACGGCGACGTGGACGCGCGGGAGCGAGGTTACGTAGCGGCCGTTCCCCTCGTTGGTCACGAGGACGAGCGTCCCGGTCGACGCGACGCCGAAGTTGACTCCAGAAATGCCGAGATCGGCGCGGCGAAAGATCGGCCGGAGATGCTCGCGCGCCGCGCGCGTGAGCTGTTGCTCGTCTTCGGTGTAGTCGACGCCCAGCTCACGCTCGAACGCTCGCGAGATCGTCTCGATGTCCTTGTGGATGATGGGAAGGACGATGTGGCTGGGGTGATCGTTCTCGATCTGGACGACGAACTCGCCGAGATCCGACTCCACCACCTCGACTCCGGCGGCGGCGAGCGCTGCGTTGAGATCGATCTCCTCGCTCACCATCGACTTTCCCTTCACGGCGCGACGACATCCCGCGGACCGCGCGATCTCCGCGACGGTCTCGACCGCCTCTGCGGCGGTCGAGGCGAAGTGTACGTTCGCGCCGCCGTCCTCGAGGCGCGCCACGAACTCGTCGAGGTACGCGCCGAGATGCTCGAGCGTGTGGTCCTTGATGCGTGCCGCGAGATCGCGCAAGGCGTCAATGTCGGGAAGCTCGCCCCAAGCGGCCCGGCGGCGGGCGTCGAGCGCAGTCGTGGCTTCCCACACGGCGCCGGTCATGTCGGGCGTCGCGAGGGCATCGCGGACGCGCTCCTCGAACGACTCCGTACTCAAACGACCGCCTCGAGCCGCTCGAGATCCCAGCCCTGCGCCTCCGCGATCAACTCGGCGACGTGCCGAATGCGGATCGACGACTCACGCCGGTGGAGCCCGCCTCCGATCTGGAGCCCGCACCCCCCCTCGTTGCAAACGAGCAGCTTCGCGCCCGTCGCCTCGATGCCCCGGAGCTTCGTCCGAAGCATCCCCGCGCTGATCTCGGGACAGGTCGTCGCGAAGGTGCCGCCGAAGCCGCAGCATGCGTCGAATCCCTCGGCGGCGCGGTAGTCGTCGCCGAGACGCGCCGCGGCTTTCTCCGCGCGGGAGGGGTCGACCAGCCCCCGCAGATGGCACGGATAATGAAAGGTATGCGCATCGGTCCGCCGCACGCCGAGTGCGTGCCAATCGACCGCTAGCACGTCGTCGAGGAAGGACGTGAACTCCCAGCACTTCGCCGCGAGCGCGCGCACGGACGCGCGCTCCGCGTCGTCCCGGCACAGGTCTGCCCCGTGAAGCTTCACCATCGCGGTGCAGCTCCCGCTCGGGCTCACCACATAGTCGTAGTCGTCGAAGACGCGCGCCATCCGAACGAGCAGTCGCTCGGCCTCGCGCGGGAGGCCGGCCGTGTAGCCGGGCTGTCCGCAGCAAGTTTGCTCCTCGGGAAACCCGACGTCGCACCCGAGATGCCGGAGCGTCTTCACGACGGCGACCGCCACGCGCGGAAAGAACGTATCGGTGAGACAAGTGACGAAGAGACCGACCCGCACGCGCGACTCCCGTGTCGCCCGGCCGCGGTTCTGAGCTCTACACGCCGCGTCGCGCGCCGGCCGGGCGTCGGCGCACCGTCTCGCAGCGACTCCTCGCTCGAGCGGGACAGATTGTACCCGACCGAAGAGAGGACGAAGAGCCGCTAGGAACGGACCAACGGCGCGAAACACCCGCGCCGACGCGGTGTGCCCCGCCGCTTACGCCCGAGCGGCCCCGGTGGACTCGCTCATTCGGGCGAAGGCCCGGTCGACATCTTCGATGAGGTCTTCGACGTCCTCGATACCCGCCGAAAGTCGAAGCAAGCCGTCCGTGATGCCTTGGGCCTCCCGCTCCTCCGAGTTCATCCCCGAGTGTGACGTCACCGCGGGCCGGCAGATCAGACTTTCGACTCCTCCCATGCTCGTCGCTTCCGTCAGCAACTCGAGCCCCGCGAGGAAGGATCGCGCCGCGCTCAGCCCCCCGGCGAGCTCGAACGACAGCATGCCTCCGTAGCCGTCGAATACCCGTCGTGCGATCTCGTGATCGGGGTGAGATTCGAGGCCGGGATAGTGAACGACTCGAACCTCGGGCCGTCGCTCGAGGTATCTGGCTAGAGCGAGCGCGTTTTCGGCGTGCTGTCGCATGCGAACGCCGAGCGTTTTCATCCCGCGGGTCACGAGGAACGCGTTGTGAGGGTCGATGGTCCCACCGAGGTAGTTGAGCAGATGGTGGATCCGCTCGACCCACTCTCGACTGCCGGCGACGGCTCCGGCGACGAGGTCGCTGTGACCGTTGAGGTATTTCGTGCAGCTGTGGACGCTGAGGTCGTACCCGATCTCGATCGGCCGGAAGAAGACGGGCGTCGTGAAGGTGTTGTCGATGACGGAGGTCAACCCGTGCGCCTTCGCGAACGCGACGACTGCCCCGTGGTCGACCGACTGCATGAGTGGATTGCTGATCGACTCGGTGTAGATCGCTCGCGTGTCGGGTCGGAGCTTCGCGGACCAGGTCTCGGGCCGACGTCCGTCGATGAAGTCGTGAGTGCAACCGAGTTGCGCGAGAATGTCGACGACGAACGTGTAGGTGCCTCCGTAGAGACGATCCTGCACGAGAAGGTGGCCGCCCGTGCCGCGAAGCGCCGCGAGGAGCGTCGTCGAAATCGCGGCCATGCCGCTTGCGAACGCGAGGCCCGCTTCGGCGCACTCGAGGTCGGCGATCTTCCTCGCGAGGCACTTCTGGTCCGGCAAGGTCGACATGCGGGGATATCGAATGCCGGCGTACGAACCGGTCGTGCCCTCGGAAAACTCGAACACCGAGGACTGAAAGATCGGGGTGACGACAGCGCCTTCGTAGCGCGGCCGAGGGTCACCGGCGTGGACGGATCGGGTGGCGATTCGGGGCATCATCGGACTCCAGTTCTGCTGTGGTTCACTCCAGAATCGATCAGAATAAGGGGTGCAATATTCATATCAATCCTTATATTGTCACCATGACAATTTGGACTCCGGATCTCTCGAGGTCGACGGGACCCAAGTACCGACGGCTCGCCGACGCGCTGATCCGTGCGATCAGCGATGGCGAGCTCGCGCCGGGAACTCGCCTCCCGACGCAGCGCGAACTCGCGATTCGATTGGGGGTCACCGTCGGAACGGTTGGGCGTGCGTACGACGAAGTGCGCGAGCGAGGTCTGATCTCGGGCGAGGTCGGTCGCGGGACCTTTGTCCGAGACGGCAGGCCGGAGGAGCTCTGGGAATCCGATCCGTTCCATCTGGAGACCACCGAGAGCGAGACCATCCATCTCGCGCTCGACCTGCCCGTTCGCGGCGAGCTCGAAGCGCAGCTCAGCGAGTGCTTGAGTCGCTTCGCCAAACGACCGGGCGCCGCCTGGATCTATCACCCCTCCGGCGGCACGGCACCTCAGCTTCGGGCCGCGTCGGCGTGGATCGCCGAAACAGCGGGGCTCGACGTCGCGTCCGACGAAATCGTGATCACGAACGGCGCGCAGCAAGCCGTTCTCGTCGCGCTCTCCTCGACGGCGACATCGGGCGACGTGGTTCTGTCGGCCAACCTCGTCTATCCCGGCATGACCGCTGCGGCTCGATGGCTCGGCCTGAAGCTCGAAGGCGTCGCGCTCGACGAGAGCGGACTCGTTCCCGCTGCGCTCGAGGAAGCGTGCCGTCGCCACCGACCGCGCGTGCTCTATTGTCTTCCGACACTTCAGAATCCGACCGGCGCGACGATGCCCGAAGAGCGGCGGCAGGCGATTCTCGATCTCGCGATCGCTCACGATCTCGCGATCGTTGAAGACGACACCTACCGGTTCCTCGCGCCAGACGCACCGGCCCCGATCGCGAGCCGCGGGCGAGGACGCGTTTGGTACCTGACGACGCTTTCAAAGAGCGTCTCGCCCGGTCTGCGGATCGGGTTTCTGTGTCCCCCCGCGGACGAATCTGCGCGCGCTCGTAGCGCAGTGATGGCGACCACCTGGACCGCCCCTCCCCTCACCGCCGAGTTGGCGCGCGCCTGGGTCGAAGACGGCACGGCCCGGACGGCGGCTGTCTGGCGACTCGAAGAGGCGAAGCGGCGCCGACAGATCGCTCGTCGCCATCTCGACGATTTCGTCGACCTCGATCACTCTGAACACGCCCTCCAACTCTGGATCAGCACGCCTGAACCCTGGCGTGCTGCCGACTTTGTGGACGCCGCGCGCCGCCGCGGAGTGCTCGTCACATCACCAGAGCCCTTCGTCGTCGGTCGCGCGCCCGCGCCCCACGCGGTTCGCGTCTGCTTGGGATCGCCGCCCGACGACGCGTCGCTCGAGCGAGGCCTGAAAATCGTCGCGGAGTTGCTGCGCGACGGCGAAGGGGGGCGAGCGGAGGTGATCTGACCCGCATCGTTTCACGCCCCAGATTCGGGGTGCGCATGGGACGAGGTGATCTCGCCGATCCGCTCCAGCCCGCGCCTCGAGCCGGCTTCCTCGGGCGACGCGAGGAAGATTCGGAAACGGGAACGAGTACGAGTTCGAGACCCGGGTCCCAGTTTCACCTTGCGCCGAACGCCACCCCCTGAGTCCCGGC
Source organism: Planctomycetota bacterium (assembly GCA_965223845.1). GTDB lineage: Bacteria > Planctomycetota > UBA8108 > UBA8108 > SXIK01 > CBDCXR01. The sequence continues at coordinate 2,300,922 of CBDCXR010000004.1, forward strand.
GAACTCGGATTGTCGCGCTGCTGTACCCACCTCTCGCGTTCGCGCTCCCGAGCGTCGATACTGGCCGGCTCGGATCATCTCCCTCCGGACGCAACTCACTCCGCCTGCGATGCTCACCCTCGGAATCGAATCGACCTGCGACGAAACCGCGATCGCACTCGTCGAAGACGGCTACCGCGTCCTCGTCAGCGAGGTGATCTCCCAAATCCCACTTCACGAGCGCTTCGGCGGCGTTGTCCCGGAAGTCGCGAGTCGGGCGCACGCGCAAGTGATCACGCGGCTCCTCGCGCGTGCACTCGAGAGCGCCGGGATCGCCGACCGGCCGGCCGAGTCGATCGATCTCATCGCCGTTGCGCACCGACCGGGACTCATCGGCTCACTCCTCGTCGGCCTCACCGCGGCGAAGTCGCTCGCCCTCGCATGGAACCGGCCGCTCGTCGGCGTCGACCACGTGCACGCGCACATCGGCTCGGTCATCCTCGAGACGCCGCCGCCTCCCACGCCTCCGCCGGAAGACGCCTACTTCCCCGCGGTGTCCCTCGTCGTCTCGGGTGGACACACCGCGCTCTATCGGAGCGACAGCCTCGCCGAGCACCGCCTTCTCGGCGCGACGACCGACGATGCTGCCGGCGAGGCGTTCGATAAGGTCGCCGCACTTCTCGAGCTCGGCTACCCGGGAGGTCCGGCGATCTCGAAGGCCGCGGCGGAGGGGAACTGCCGCGCGATTCGTTTTCCCCGCACGCTCCTCGGGAGCGAGTCACTCGACTTCAGCTTTTCGGGGATCAAGACCTCGGTTCGCTATCACGTCAAGGGACAGGACGCCCGGCGCGATGCCCCGCTCCGTCCGACCGTAAACGTGAACGACGTCGCCGCGTCGTTCGAGCAAGCCGTCGTCGACGTTCTCGTCGAGAAGCTCCGGCGCGCGGTGAGGCGCGAGGCAGTCGACGCGGCGATCGTCGCGGGTGGAGTCGCCGCGAACGGGCGCCTTCGCGAGGAGCTCGCGACATTCGCTCGACGCGAGGGGATCGCCGTTCACTACCCAGAACTTCGGTTCTGCACCGACAACGCCGCGATGATCGCGGCGCTCGGAGCGGCCCTCTACACCCGGGGAAAGAGCGACGACCTCTCTCTCGACGCCTCGCCCATGGTGACCCCGGGTTGAGTCTTCGCCGTTCGATCGACCTCAGTGATCGTGCTTCTCGAGAACGTCGATCGGAATCGGCGCTTTCGTCTGAATGTCGCGGACGATCTTCATCGTCTCCGAGTCGGGGGCGAACCGCGCGACGAGAGATTCGGTCACGTCGGTCGTCTCGACTCCGCGCCGGCGGTAGACGAGGTCCCACTTCGAGACGATGAGGTCCACGCCGGCCCGGTCGGCGATCGCCGGGATCTCCTTCTCGGTCTTCTTCAGGATCTCGCCGATGGGCCAGACGCCGAAGCTCTGCTTGTGCGTGAGTTCCTGCTGCTCGCGCCCCTGGGACTCGAGCGCCGCCGCCCGCTCGGCATCTCCGCTCGACTTCGCATCCTCGTGCTGCTCGTGAAGCTCGCGCATCGCGCGCTTGAACTCTTCCGAACGGTAGTAGGCGATCGCCACCGCCCGGGAATCGAACGTCCCGACTCGCACCGCCCGTTCGTCGCGATCCTCGGCGCGAAGCTCGGGGGCGGTCACTGCGCACGCGAGCCCGAGCCCGCCCGCAATCGAGAGCGCCACAATCGCCAGGGCTTGAAGACTTCTCATGATTCCACTCCGTCTTTCCGTCCGGTGTTCGCGTTCGCGTCCCGCCCGACCGCTCGGGCCCCGTGGCCGCGTCCGTCACGGACGACAGGAAACGAATTAAGCAAACGAGTGGCCACACGCGACCTCGCGCCACAATCGGTTGTGCGAAAGACGCTTACGACCTCGAAGCGAGGATCGCCCATCGCTCCGCGACGTCCTTTGCACCCGAAACGGCACGAATTGTCGTCGCTCGGCGACGATCTCCGCTGGGAAGCCCGGGCGGCGGCGGATCGCCGATTGTTGCGGCCGCCGCGGGCACGTACGATCAGATCGATCATCGCCTCCGGGAGAGCCCCACGACGCACCATGGATCCGAAACACCTCCGCGAACTTCTCGAACAGACGCGCTCCGGCGAGCTTCCCATCGAGGAGGCGCTCGAGCGACTCCGCACGCTTCCCTACGAAGACCTCGAGCACACGAAGGTCGACCACCACCGCGCCCTCCGCTGCGGGTTTCCCGAGGTGATCTACTGCGCGGGGAAGGAGCCCGCCGACATCGCGGAGATCGCGGGAAGCATCCTCGCGCGAGCGGCGTTCCTCCTCGCGACGCGCGCAGACGAAGCCGCATTTGATGCGATTCGCTCGGCGTCCGAGGACGCGATCTACCATCGCCGCGCGCGCTGCGTGACGGTCGGACGTCCGCGCGGCGAGCCGGTCGGGCGGGCGCTCATCGCCTGCGCAGGAACCGCCGATCTCCCGGTCGCCGAGGAGGCACGCGTCACCGCCGAGATGGGAGGGACGAACGTCGAGACGCTCTACGACGCCGGAGTGGCCGGGATCCACCGCCTCCTCGCCGGCTCGAGGAAGATTCAGGAGTCGGACGTAATCGTCGTCGTCGCCGGTATGGAAGGAGCGCTCGCGAGCGTCGTCGGCGGGCTCGCCGACGCTCCGGTGGTTGCCGTCCCGACAAGCGTGGGCTACGGCGCGAGCTTCGGGGGGATCGCTCCTCTCCTCACGATGCTGAACAGCTGCGCCGCCGGTGTCTCCGTCGTCAACATCGACAACGGATTCGGCGCCGGGTACCTCGCCGCGAAGATCGCCACTCGATCGCACGGAAGGTCGAACGCCTCCAGCTGAAGAACCTCTTCGCGCTCGAAGGGCCGAGAATCCAGTCTCGCTGCGCTCGTTCCGTCTCGATCCGATTTCGACCGCGCTCCCGTCCCCGCGGCGATAAGGTAAAGTTCGTCGGCGACGATCTTCGATGAGTACGAAGGCCGCCCGTCGACGAATCGCTCCCGAACGCGCACCGGGGCCGCATGGTTTCGGACCTGTGCGGCGGGCGGTGCGAACCACCAAGCCTCTCCTACGAATCCGAGCCCGATGAACGAGATCTCGTCGATCCCCCGTCTCCCGCCGCGCGCCGCCGATTCGCACAAGGGCGACTACGGTCGACTGCTGCTCGTCGCGGGAAGCCGCGGGATGACTGGCGCCGCGGTTCTCGCGGCGCGGGCGAGCCTGCGGAGCGGAGTGGGTCTCGCGACGACCGCCATTCCGGGCGCGCAAAGCCCCGCGCTCACGGCCGCAGTCCCCGAGACAACGCAGCTCCTCCTCGCCGACGAGGAGACGGATGACGGCGCGGCGCAGCTCGCGCTCTCGATCGCCGACGACGCGCGGCCGTTCTCTGCCGCGGCGATCGGACCGGGCCTCGGACGATCGGAACGAGCGCGGGCGACCGTCGAATGGGTTCTTTCCGACTTCGATCGACCGCACGTCGTCGATGCAGACGCGCTCAACATCGTCGCCGAGCACACCGAGCTCGCGAGCTTCCAGCGCGACGATCGTGTTTGGACTCCGCATCCGGGCGAATTCCAGCGTCTCAGCGGAGACCTTCCGCGCGGCGACGAGGCTCGACTCCGCGCGGCGGAGGCATTCGTCGCGAAGCGCGGCGGGGTGCTCGTTCTCAAGGGGCATCGCACGGTCGTCACCGACGGCGAACGCTTTCACCTCGTGACGACCGGCAATCCCGGGATGGCGACGGGCGGAACGGGAGACGTCCTCACCGGCATCGTCGGCGCCCTCCTCGCTCAAGGTCTCGACGCGTTCGACGCGGCAGTCCTCGCCGCGCATGTGCACGGGCTCGCGGGTGACCTCGCGCGCGACCGCTTCGGCGACACTTCGCTCGTCGCCGGAGACATCGTCGACGCTTTGCCGGCCGCGTTTCTGCAGCTCCCTTCCGGCGGAGAGGCGACTTCGCCGGCCGAGGCGGCCCGCGCGACCGACAAGGCGGGCGCGGAATGACCGTCCGCCTGGCGCACTTTACCGACGTCCACTTCACGACGGAGCCGCGCGAAGTTCGTTGGCGCGATTTTCTCTCCCGGCGACCGCCGTTCTTCTCGAAGCGCGCACTCGGGTGGGGAACGCTAAAGTTTCGCGGTCGGTGCGAGCATTTCAGCAGCGCCGAAACGATCGTCGCCGCCCTCCTCCGCGATCTCGAGTCGATCGAATTCGACGCGGCCGTCTTCACGGGCGACTACACGGGGATGTCGTACCCACACGAGTTCGAGCGCGCGCGTCGGGCGTTCGCTCCGCTCTTTGCGTCGGACGTCGACGTTACATCGATTCCCGGAAACCACGACGTGTACGTCCCGTCCGTCGTCGAGTACTCGCTCTACGAGAAGTGGTTCGGCGAGTGGACGAAGACGGATCTCGCCTCGAGCGACTTTCCGGAGCCGTTTCAGAAGTCGTATCCGTACCCGCTCGTTCGCCTCCTCGACCCCGACGTCGCGCTCATTCTTCTTCGGGACGTTTGCCCGCGGCACGTCGACTCGTCGGGCGAGCTCCCGGAGAACCAGATCCGGGCGCTCGACTGGCTGCTGGGATCGGACGTTCTCGGCGGCCGGACGGCGATCGTCGCGCTCCACTACGGCCTCGCGCGAAGCGACGGATCGCCCGACACGAAGTTCCACGGTCTCGCCCAGGCGCCGGCGGTGCTCTCGCTCTGTCGGTCGCACGGCGTCGCGCTCGTCATTCACGGCCACCTGCACGACCGGTTCGTCCATCCGGCCGGGACGGTCGGCGCGAGTGCGATCGCGAATCCCGGCTCGCTCACTCACACGAAGTACGCGCAGAGCTACCACGTCTACGAGATCTCCGCCGGCGAGGTGTCGCTCGAGGCGCGCCGATACAACCGAGACTCAGGCGAATTCGAATGCTGGGCGGACGCGCCGACCGCGGGAACGATCTGGTCGCGCGAGACGGCGACCGGCTGAATCACCCGCGAACTCGGGTTCGTCGAGTGGAACGGAGAGCGGCGGCTCGGCTATCATCCACCGAGCTCGGAGACCGGAGGCCCGCCGTGACGAACTCGACTCTGCACTCAGTACCCCCTCGCTCTCGCGCGACGCTCGCGCGTTCGTTTGGCATCGCGATCTCGCTTGCGAGCGCGTTCGCCTCCGTTCGTTCGCTGAGCGCGGGCGACACGAACGACGCTGCCCGCGGCGCCGATTCCGAGCTCGACGCTTCAGATCGCTGGATCGAGATCATGGCGGCGCACGCCTACAGCGACGTCGAGATGCGAACGACGCTCGGAATCTCAGCGGAGGAGCTCGCGGAGCGGCGCGATCGGCTCGGTCTCCCGCGCGAAGGAACGACGTCGGTCGCCCGTCGTTCGCCGGACGGGCGGCTGCGCATTCTTCCCTACCCGGGCGGACGGCACCCGCGGATCGGATTCCTCGAGGGCGCGATCGATCCCTGGCGCGAAACGAAGCTGAGCGTACTTCTCCCGTGGGAAGACGCCGGCTACGTGGTCGTCGATCTTCCCGAGGCGCTTTGGCGGGAACGCGAGCTCTACTTCCTCGCGCACACGCACATCCCGACCGTCTGGGATCGGCGCGGGGTGACACTCGGCCGCGACGACTGGGAGGAGCTTCCCGACGGAGGGCTCCGGAACCGGTTTCATCTTCCCGACGGCGCGCTCATCACCGCGGAGGCACGTCCGACGAGCGACGCGGTCGACCTCCAGCTGCGCCTCAAGAATCAAACCGGACGGCGTCTCACCGGACTTCGAACGCAGGTCTGCGTCCTTCTTCGCGGTGCCGAGGGGTTTAGCGCGCAAACGAACGACAACAAAGTCCTGGAATCCGTCGAAGGGATCTCCGCACGTCCTGCCGGCGCGGCGGTGAAATCGGCGGACGGCGATCGAACGATCGCGACGCTCTGGACTCGCGCGCGTCCGTGGGCGAACCCGCCTTGCCCGTGCGTCCACTCCGATCCGGTGTTCCCGGACCTCGATCAGGGTGAGGAGGCAACGGTCTACGGGAGAATCTTCTTTCACGAAGGGAGCGGCCTCGAAGCGGCGATGGAGCGCCACCGCCGCGAGCTCGCAGCACGCGCGACGACGGCGAAGCCGATCGCGCCGCGGCTCGTCTCCGTCGATCGCATCTGGGACCGCGCGGCCCACTCCGCGTTCACCGATCTCATTCGCCACAACGACGAGTGGTACTGCGTCTTTCGAGAAGGCGGCGGGCACGTCTCGGTCGAGGGTGCGATTCGCGTGCTCGCGTCTCGCGATGGTCGCCACTGGGAATCCCGATCCGTCCTCCGCTCGACGACGGCCGACCTGCGCGATCCAAAGATCTGCGTGCAGCCCGACGGACGGTTTCTCCTGACCGCCGCCGCGGCGCTCACGCAGCCGAGCCCGATCCGCCACCAGACGCTCGCGTGGCATTCGGCCGATGCGAAGAGCTGGACCGAGCCGGCGCCGATCGGCGATCCGAACTTCTGGGTTTGGCGCGTCGACTGGGTCCGGGAGGATCTCGCTCTCGGGATCGGCTACGGGACGACGGAGAAGCGCGGCCTCCGGCTCTACTCGAGCCGAGACGGAGACGGTTTCGCGACCCGCGCCGAAACGCTGCTCGAGGCCGGCTACGTGAACGAAACGAGCCTCGCCCCACAGCCCGACGGATCGGTCCTCTGCGTGGCGCGGCGCGATCCCGCGAGCGCGATGCTCGGTAGCGGCGTCGAGCCGTTCGACGGCGCGAGTTGGACGTGGCGGGACCTCGGCGTGCGGCTCGGCGGTCCGAAGATCCTCCGGCTTCCGGACGGTCGCCACGTCGTCGCCGGTCGCCGGTACGACGGACGGGTGCGAACGTCGCTCGCCTGGCTCGAACCCGAATCCGCCCGGATCGAGGAGTTCTTGTCGCTCCCCTCGGGTGGCGATACGAGCTACCCGGGCCTCGTCTACGAAGCGGGCCTCCTCTGGGTGAGTTACTACTCCTCGCACGAGGGGAAGACTTCGATCTACCTCGCGCGAGTGGATCTCTGATCGCGGGCTCCGAGTCCCCGGAACGCCGCGATCCGGCCGTCGAAAAACGGTTGCAATCCGGGGCTCAATGGTGACTTATTAGGGGCTTCGTCCAGCCCCGACCGCATCGCAGGGACGGCACTTCGCGAGATCCGAAGTCGCGGGCGGACGACGAGATCACCCACGAGTGCGCTCCGAGCGGCGACTCCCGCGACGAGGTCGCTCCGCGCCGGGCCGCACGATCCCGGGCGTGTCGAGTCAGCAGAGGAAAGGACAGAATGGGACACTACATCGGCCCCAAAGCGCGGATCAATCGACGTCTCGGGGAAAAGGTATACGACTCGAACGGCGCGCTCCGCGCCTCGTCGCGTCGGTTCGCTCCGCCAGGACCGCCGTCCCAGCGCCGTCGTCGTGTGACCGACTACGGTCGCGCGCTGATGGAGAAGCAGAAGATCCGTCACTATTACGGACTCAGCCAAAAGCAACTCGACCGCTTCTTCGGCATCGCAAAGCGCATCAAGGGTAACACCGGGGAAAACCTCCTCCTCCTCTGCGAGCGCCGTCTCGACAACGTGGTGTGGAAAGCCGGTCTCGCGCGGACGCGATCGCAGGCCCGCCAGACGGTGAGCCACGGGCATCTTCTCGTCAATGGACGGCGGACGGACGTTCCGTCGTACCTCGTGCGGCCCGACGACGTCGTCGAGGTGAGAGGGAAGGCGAATCTCCAGAAGATGTACAACGGGATCGTCGAAGAGGTCGATCGACCGCTGCCAGGGTTCCTCGCCGTCGAAGAGAAGTCGCTCAAGATCAAGATTCTCCGGAATCCGGACACGGACGATGTTGGCCTTCCGGTCAACATCAACCAGGTCATCGAGTTCATGAGCCGTTGAGCAGCGCTCGAGAAATCCGCATCGGCGAGTCGTGCCGGTTCGGATTCCTTGAACGCGCTCTCCGTCCGGGCGAGTGACGCCGAATCCGCGCCGGCTCGAGTGGGCGAGCTCTCGTTCGGCTCGAACCGGGATCGCGCTGTGAGCTCGACGAACGATCCCGCCGAGGGTAACGACGCTCGCTCCGGCGAACCGGAGGGAGCTCTCGTCGAGGCGGCGTGGGACGCAGTCGCGCCGCGCTACGCCGAGTACTGGGTACCTCGGTTTCGGCCGTTCGCGTTCGACGCTCTCGCGGATTTTCGCCCCCTCCCCCGCGGGCCGATCTGCGTGCCCGCGTGCGGACCCGGGGCCGAGGTGATCGAGATCGCGGCGCGGCATCCCGGCCGGGAGATCCTCGCGAGCGACCTCGCGCCGGCGATGGTCGAGATCGCGCGCAGAAGGGTGGCGGAGAGTGGGCTCGCTGATCGCGTCAGCGTGAAGCGGGGCGACGCGGAGGAGCTCTCCTCGGAAGTGCGCGGCGCCGCGGGCGTCTTCTCCGCGTTCGCGCTCCAGCTTCTCCCGAGTCCGTCGACAACTCTCCTCGATTGGCTCGACGCCGTGGCGGCCGGTGGCACGGTGACGGCAGTGTTTTGGCCTCACTCGGAGCAGAAGGAGACCTTTGGCTGTCTCCGGTCGATCCTCGAGCGCGCGGGCGCGCCCGCGCGGCCGGCCTGGGAAGAGAACGCCCTTCGCGCTCTGGACGAACAAGGAGTCGCCCTCCTCCGCGATCGCTACATCGCGGGCGAGATCGCGCACGCGAGCGCAGTGGAGCTCTGGGATCGGCTCGTCGATTCCGGCCCGCTACAGGCGACGCTGCTCCGTTCCGGCGCAGGGGTGATCGCTCGGGCACGCAGGGAGTTTCTCCGCGAGTCGGTTCTCCGCCGAAAGGGTGACGAATGGGTTTACGATGGAACCGCGCGGGTCTGGACCTTGCAGCGCTGCGCGTCGCCAGCACGCGCGGAGGAGCGCGGGTGAAACACTTGGGCTGCGCGAGCGTGTCGCTTAAGTTCTCGGTATGATCCGGCGGCCTTCGAGAACGCTCGCACTCTTCGCGGTCTGTATCGCGGCACTCGACCTCTCGCAGCGTGTTCCTTTCATTCCCCCTCTCTCGGCGGCGCCGGGGGATCGTCCGAGCAAGCCCGCGATCCGTCCCACGATCGACGAGGTGACCGCGACTCTCCAGCGCGAGCGCGAGGAGTCCGTCGAGCGGTTTGCCGATCGTCTGCTCCGGGCCGCGACCCGCGCGCGCGCGAACGGGTGTCGGCGCGTCGTCCGGCGAGTGGCCGAAGAGCTCGCCCTCGTCGAAGGGATCGTCCGCAGCCGTCTCGATCGGACGGTCACCAAAGAACCGGACGCGGGACCCGATTCCTCGGGCCGCGACGACGCGGACGAGTGCGCCCTCGCGAAACGGCTCGCGCTCCGCATCGACGAAGCGCGTCGCGAGCTCGTACGGGAGCTTGCGGCCTCGATCGAGTGGTCGATCGAGAACGGTGCACCCGGCGCGGCGTTCGAGCTCGCGGTCTCGACGCTCGCCATCGATCCGAAGAATGCGAAACTTCGTCGCAGGATCGGTCAGGAGCCCATCTCGGATACCCGCTCCCGGCGCGTTGTCTGGCTCCGACCGTACGAACTCGGAATGGCCCGATCCGGACGCTTCGATCACCCGCGTTTCGGCTGGGTCACGCCGAGCGAGGCCGAGCGGTACGCTCGAGGCGAACTGCTCGATCGCGGGACGTGGCGACCGGCCGCCGATGTGTTCGCACAAAGCGTCCACGGACACCTTTCCACGAAGCTCGAGACCGAAAACTTCGAGCTCTACGCGAACGTCTCGCGCGATCAAGCGGTTGCGTTCAGTCGAGAGATCGAGCGCATTCACGCCGCGGTCATGCGGGAATGGGGCGATTTCTTCGCGAGGAGCGACGCCGAAGAGACCCGTCGGCGGATCTTCGGCGGCAAGCGATCGAACGCGCGACGACTGCGCGTTCACCTTCACCGCGACCGGGCATCATTTCGGGCGGAGATCGAATCCGATCCCCGTCTCCGCGCGCTCGGAAACGTCGCGCTCGCGGCGGAAAGCGCCGGGTTTTATTGGGGCGGGAGCGGACGAGCGTACTTTTGGCTGAACGGTTCGGGAGACTTCGCGACCGTCTACCACGAAATCACCCACCAGGTGTTCGGCGAAGCGGCCGCGCGCGGGTCACGGCCGCCGACGTGGCTCGCAGAGGGGATCGCCGTCTACATGGAAGAGGTCGAGCTCCGCGGTTCGCGGGACCAAGGGACGGATCGCTTTGTCGCGGGCCGTCGACCTCCGGCGGGAATCGACCGACTGCGTCGCGAAGAGGCTCCGCTCCTCCCCTTCCTTCGCCGTGCGCACGACGAACGCGACTTCCACGGCGAGGCGCGCGCCGAGAACTACGATCAAGCGGGGGCGGCGGTCCACTTCTTTCGCCATCACGCACACGGTGCGCTCCGTCGCGCGTTCGTCCGCTTCGCGCGTCGCGCCTACGATGGTGAATTTCCTAACGAGTCCGAAGGTCTCCGCGCGCTCACGAGGGAGCTCGGAGTCGAGAACGCGGCGCTCGAATCCGCGTGGACGAAGTTCCTCGCACGCCCCGCGGTAGTCGAGCTTTGACGCGCGAATCCAAGCGCGTGCCGGCCCCCGGTCGCGCACTCACTCTTCTCGCCCAAAAACTACTGCGATCCGATCGCCCGATGGACGAGAATCGGAAGCCGTTTGACGGGGACAAACCTTCTCCCCACTCTTCTCACGACAAGAGGTCACCATGCGATTGAAGTGGAGTTGTTTCTCTTCCGGGCGACCGCCGATGCGCACCACCGGGCGGCGTCTCGTCATCGGGTTCGTCGCGTGCGGCTGCGTTCTCCTAGAGACGGCTCGCCTCCCGGCTCAGCGCGTTCCCGTCGAGGAGCACGTTCTCGAGAACGGTCTTCGGCTCCTCCTCGTGCCCCGGCCCGGTTCGCCGAATATCGCCGCCGGTTGGATCGCGCGGGTTGGCTCGGTCAACGAACGTCCGGGGATCACCGGGATCGCGCATCTCTTCGAACACATGATGTTCAAGGGAACTCACGTCATCGGCACGCGCGACCTCGAGAAGAACCGTGAAGTGATGGCGCAGCTCGACGCCGTGCGCGAGGAGCTCGCGCGCGAAGACGAGGCGGTCGCAGAGAAGCTCCTGCGGGGCGAGCTCGACGATGCCCCCACGCCTGAGCAGCGCACACCGCGCCACAACGAGCTCCTGCAGAAGTTTCGCTCCCTCAACGAAGCCGAACGCGAGCTCACGGTGAAAGATGAGTTCGATCGCGTCTACTCGGCGGCGGGCGCGTCGGGAATGAACGCAGGCACGACGCGAGACTTCACCGTCTACTTCATCAACGTTCCGACGAACAAGCTCGAGCTCTGGTTCTGGATGGAGTCGGATCGGCTCCTCAATCCGGTGTTTCGGGAGTTTTACACCGAGCGGGACGTCGTCCGAGAAGAGCGCCGCATGCGCGTTGAAAGCACACCGACGGGGCGACTCGACGAACAGTTCGAGGCGCTCTTTTGGAAATCATCGCCCTACGGATGGCCGGTGATCGGTTGGCCGAGCGACGTCGAAGCGATCAGTCGCGAGGAAGCGCTCGGCTTCTTCAGCGTGTACTACGCGCCGAACAATCTCTCGGCCTGCCTCGTCGGCGACTTCGACCCGAAAGTCGCGCTCGCGCTCGCCGAGCGATACTTCGGTCGCCTGCGGCGTGGACCGCGGGAGCCGAGCGCCATCCGCACGACCGAAGTCGAGCCGCTCGGTGAGGTGCGCTTCAGCGCCTCGGCCGAGACGAGCCCGCAGGTCAAGGTTCGATATCACACGGTTGCGGAGGGACATCGCGACGAGTACGCGCTGTCGCTTCTCGGCGACGTCCTGAGCGGCCGTACCGGTAGGCTCTACAAATCGCTCGTGCTCGATCAGAAGATCGCGACGCAGACCACGGCGTATCAACGAGGATCGAAGTTCGGCGGCTACTTCGAGATGATCGGCGTCGGGAAGCCCGGCGAAGACCTGGCGGCCGTGGAAGCGGCGTTGGACGCCGAGCTCGACGAGCTACGGACAGGGCTCGTCGGTGAACGGGAGCTCCAAAAGGTTAAGAACCAAGTCGAGGCGGCAGAGTTTCGCCGCCTCCGCGCCGACTTCTCGTTGATGCTCGAGCTCCTCATTCGCGAGGCCTACCGCGGCTGGGAGACGATCACGACCGACTCCGAGAAGCTTCAGGCCGTGACGGCGGAAGACATTCAGCGCGTCGCGAAGAGGTATCTCGTTCCCGAGCGCCGCGTCGTCGCCACCTACACGACGAAGACGGCGGACACCAGCCGAGCGACCACGAACCGCGGGGAGGCCAACCGATGACCCTTCGAACCCTAGTCGCGAGCGTGGCGACCGTTTCGCTTCTCTTCCCGAGCTGCGCCGCTGCCGAGAGCGAGACCGAAGCATCGCTCCCGACGCCGGCCACGGCACCGTCGGAGGCCTCAGCCGCCGACGCGGAGATCGCCTCCCATCCGCGGGAGCTCGAGTTTCCGCCGCTCAAGTTTTCGCCGCCATCGCGCCTCGAGCACCGCCATCGGCTCACCTCGGGCGCCATCGCGTACGTGGTCGAAGATCACTCGCTTCCGCTGGTCGACGTTGAGGTCACGGTGCGCACCGGAAGCTATCTCGAGTCGGCGGAAAAGGCGGGCCTCGCCGGCGCGGTCGGCTACATGCTGCGAGCCGGCGGCACTCGAGAAACTCCGCCGTCGGCGTTCGATGAGGAGCTCGACTTTCTCGCCGCTCAGATGTCCACGAGCATCGGGGCGGTTGAAGGATCGGCGTCGTTCAACTGCCTCACGAAAGACCTCGATCGCGTTCTCGCCCTCTTCATGCAGATGATCCGTACGCCCGGCTTCGACGAAGAGCGCTTTTCCGTCTACCGCGCACAGCTCCTTCAGGCGCTCGAGCGACGGAACGATCGGACTGCCGGCATCGAGTCGCGCGAGTGGGGCCGACTCATTCGCGGCGACGAGTTCTTCAGCCTCGACCGAACGACGAAGGCGAGTCTCGAGAGCTGGACCCGAGACGATCTCGCCGCCTTCCACCGTGCGACGTTCCATCCGTCGCGCTTCGTGATCGCGGTATCGGGAGACATCGACACGAAGACGATTCTCGAGAAGCTCGACCAGCACCTTACGTCGTGGACAAATGCCGTCGAAGCGACGCCGATCGAACCGATCCCTGACGCGACGCACAACCCGAAGCCCGGGCTCTACGTCGTCCACAAGGACGGCGTCAACCAGGGGCGGGTGAGCCTGGGGCACCTCGCAGTCGAGCGCGAACACGCGGACTATGCTCCGCTCATCGTGATGAATCACATCCTCGGCGGCGGAGGGTTTACTTCGCGCATTACTTCACGCGTGCGGTCCGACAAGGGCCTAGCGTACACCGCGCGATCCGCACTCCAACTCGGCGTCCACTACGCGGGCACGTTTCGCGTGTACTTCCAATCGAAGAGCGAGTCGGTGGCCGAAGCGACGGCGACGGTGCTCGAGGAGATCGAGCGCATACGCTCGACGCCGATCACCGAGAGCGAGCTCCGGGACGCGAAGCAATACCTCGTCGGCATCTTCCCGCGCTACTTCTCGTCCGCCGTTCAAGTCGCCGGCACCTTCGCAGACGATGAGTTCACGTCGCGCCCCGCGACCCACTGGGACACCTATCGGGAGCGAATCGAGAGCGTGACGGTGGCTGACGTCCAGCGCGTCGCGAGGGACCATCTCCACCCCGACCGGCTCGTCATCCTCGCGGTCGGCGATCGCGACGCGATGCTCGCCGGGAATCCAGACGCCGCCGAATTCCAGCTCCGGAAGCTCGCTCCGGGCGATGCGGTGACCGAGATTCCGCTCCCCGACCCGCTCGAACTGGTGTATCCCTAGCCTGACCGGTTCCCATGCCCATTCGTTCCCGCTTCGCCGTAGGAGCCTCCATGACTCGCCCCGTCACTCGTCGATCGTTCCTCACCTCGTCCGCCGCGCTCGGCGCCGGCGGTCTCTTGGTCCCTGGAAGAGCCGCCGCGGAGCCGCTTCAAGATGAGTCCGCGAAGGGGTCCGGCTCCGGACTTCCGGTTGCGATCTCGAGCGGGAACGGTCTTCGCACCACCGATACGGCGATGCGCCTCATGCGCGAAGGCGCCGACACGCTCGACGCCGCGATCGCGGGGGTCAACATCGTCGAAGAAGATCCGGACGACATGAGCGTCGGCTACGGTGGTCTCCCCAACGAGGACGGAGTGGTGGAGCTCGATAGCTGCGTGATGCACGGCCCGACGTACAACGCGGGTTCGGTCGCGTCGATCCGCGGAATCAAGACGCCGTCGCGCATCGCCAACCTGGTCATGAAGCGCACCGATCACGTCATGCTCGTCGGGCCCGGGGCGCAGCGATTCGCGCGAGCACACGGCTACGAGCCCGAGAATCTCCTCACCGAAAAGGCGCGCAAGGCTTGGCTCCGGTGGAAGGAAGGTCTTTCCGATCGAGACGATTGGCTCACGCCGGAAGAGGCAGCGGCGCCGTACGAGGCCGAACGACAAACCGGGACGATCACCTGTCTAGCTCTGAGCGATCAGCGCGAGCTCTCGGGCGTCACGACGACGAGCGGACTGGCGTTCAAGATCCCCGGGCGCATCGGCGATTCACCGATCATCGGTGCCGGCCTCTACGTCGACAACGACGTTGGCGCCTGCGGCGCGACGGGGCGCGGGGAGGCGGTGATCATCTCGAGCGGCTCGCGCATCGTCGTTGAAAACATGCGTCACGGAATGCATCCGCGCGATGCCGTGCGCGACGTGCTGCAGCGCATCGTCAAGCAAACCGTGGACCCACGCCTCCGCACACCGTCGGGTCGGCCGGACTTCGACGTCATGCTCTACGCCGTCGACAAGCTCGGACGCTACGCCGCCGGTTCGATCTGGAGCGGTCGCAAGTTCGCGGTTCACGACGGCAAGACGAATCGACTCGAGGAAGGGCTCGCACTCTTCCCGCGGAGTGAGCGGAAGCAGTAACTGCTCGCATGCGAGGATCGGTTTTCGTCGTCGGTCTCTTCATCGTCGCGGCGGCGGCGCTGTGCGCCGGCGCGTGGCTGTGGCGCGGAATGTGGTCGCCGCAGCGTCTCGATGAGGACGTCGCCCTCCTTCAACGAGAGATCGATCTCGCCGCCGCTCCGGGGGACATCCGTCCCGAACTCGAAGCCGCGCTCGACGAGCTCGCGGCGCACCCGCTGCGCGGAGCGGCGTGGGGTGATCTCGCGATCCTCTGCGATCGCGCAGATCTCGTCCCACCGGCACTCTTCGCGTACCGCCAGGCGGGAGAGCTATCGCCGCGGGTGTTCCGCTATCCGTACTTTCGCGGGATTCGACTCGCCGAGATCGAATCCGCACGCGGGGCGACGCAAGCTCTCGCGGCCTTTCGGCACGCCCTGCGAATCCGTCCGAACGACCCGACGCTCCGGCTTCGGATCGCTCGCGTCCTTCTCCGCCTCGAAGAATGGGACGAAGCGGAAGCCCTGTTCGACGCGGTCCGCTCGTCCGAGCACCGCGCGGCGGCGACCGTTGGACTCGCGAGGATCGAGCTCGCTCGCGGAGAGGCTCGCGCCGCCGAAGCGCTGTTCGGATCGATCGGCACCGAACAACTCACCGCGAAGCTCGATGCCGCTATGCGAGAGCCGATCGTCGACCCCGAGCGCGCATCGATCGCGGCGCCTTAGCCGCCGGTGTCGTTGGCGCTTCCTCGCGCTACATCGTAGTCTTCTCGGTCCAGCGTCCGCACGCTGATCGACGACGTCGACCCGAGTGTCCGCATTCTCTCATGCTCACCCGTCCGCACCGCCGCTCCGGCTTCACCCTCATCGAGCTGATGATCGTCGTTGCGATCATCGCGATCATCAGCGCGATCGCGATTCCGAGCCTGCTCAACTCGCGAAAGTCGGCGATCGAAGCCAAGGCGATCGGTACTCTGAAGGCGATCATCACCGGAAACGAGCAGTACCGGCTTCGCTTCGGCCGCTACGCACCGACGCCGGACATGCTCGGCACTTCGGGAATCGTGCCGGCGATGCAGGCGCCGAATTTCTTTCCCGAGTA
This sequence comes from Planctomycetota bacterium, assembly GCA_965223845.1. Taxonomy (GTDB): domain Bacteria; phylum Planctomycetota; class UBA8108; order UBA8108; family SXIK01; genus CBDCXR01. Next base: position 2,317,021 of record CBDCXR010000004.1, read on the forward strand.
CACCGTCGTCGCCTACGCGTCGAACTCGTTCAACTGGGCGATCAGCGTGCGGCCGCAGGATCCGGGAGTGACCGCGGATCGCTCCTTCTACACGGACGTCACCGGCGTCATCCGCACGCGGAGCGGCGGGCCGGCGACGAGCACCGATCCACCGATCGATTAGCCCGAAGGCGTTGGGGCTAGCGGGTCGAGTTCAACCGCGCCGTTTCACTGCCTCGTAGTAAGCGCGCCACCAACCGCGCGGATCGCGCGAGTCGTCTCCCGGCGGATACTGCGGGCTTCGGAAGCGGTTGAGGAGTGCCGCGCGGACGACCGCACCGAGCGGGAATCCGCGCCGGCGCCGGAGGCGGACGTCGGATCCACGCCGATTCGGCGCGAGACCCGCGGCGACGTCGTCGATCATCACTCCCCGCATTCCTGGGATGTCGTAGCTGACCTCGCCCTCGTCGTCCGCGTGGACGACCGGAGCGAAGACGAGGATCCGCAGGTCGCGGATCGATGTCGGCTCGTCGCTATCGACTTCGCGCAGCAGGCGCGGAATGAGCTGCGGCGAGACCTCCCACAGCTCGCGGTAGGCCGCGTTCGCGTCCTCGGCGTCGCGCGAGCGGAGACGATCGAGATACTCCCCGACGAGCGACTCGATCTCGATTTCGGACATTCGGACCGGGGGATCGCCTTCGTCATCTCGAGCGGTGTCATCGGAGAGCGAGATCGCGATGGGGTCGGACTCGCGAGTAGCCGTTTCGGCCGGCGTCGGAGTCGTCTCCGCCCGCGCGGTCGTCGGCGGCGCTCCTTCCGTATTCGGCGGGAGGCTGGACTCGACCCTCGGACTCCCGCGGCGCTGCCCCTCGAGCTCGAGGAAACGGCGCGGCGGCGGCGAGACGCGCACCTCGTTGAGACGGGCGAACGGATCGTTCTCGGCTGGCTCGGGCGACGCGCACCCACCGAGAAGCATCGACACGCCGAGAACAAACGAGAAGTTCGAGAACGAGACGGAAGGCGAAGACATGAATCGAAGCGAGGAGAGCGTGGAGGAGGCGGGAGGCAGCTCAGAACGGAGCACAGAGCCGAATCGAAATCGCGTTTCGATGAGTATTGTGGCGATCCGTCGGGTTGTCGACCCCAGTTCGCTCCATCGCGTCTCGTCAGACGGACGAATTCGGCGAAACTTTCGGGCCAACTCGGGCTCGCCGGCGGTCGATTCCCCGCCTACGGGCGGGCGACTCCCGGTGTGGGCTCACCGGCGTCGGCGTCGGACGCGGCGGGAACGGGCTCTCCTTCGGCCGGGGACGGTTCCCCGTGGCTGGGTGAGATCGCCGTCAGCACGTGCGGGTTTTTCTCGAGGAGAACGTCGATCAACTCCGCCTTGTAGTCCTCGGGAACGCTGCTCGCGAAGTACTTGAGAACAAGCGTCGCGTCGTTCACCGAGCGCTCGGTGCGAAAGTACTCCTTGAGGAGATTGTTCGTCTCCACGCGGTGTGTTTTGAGCTCTGCTTCTCGCTCTCGACGCGTTGTCTCGGCGAGAGCGAGCGCGTCGGTCGCCTCCCCGAGCTTCGTCCGCAGCGCGTCGGAACCCGTGGTGAGGTCCGTCTCTCGCTGCTTCGCCTGAGCGATCGCGCCCCGAAGCGCCTCGATTTCCGCTTTCGCGGATGTCGCTTCCGTCCGCGATTCGGCGAGAAGACGATCGAGCTCGGCCTCGCGCGATTCCGCGCTCGCGAGCTTCTCGCGGAGCTCCGCCGTCGGATCGTCCGTCGCGTCCGGATCGGTCTCCTCGCGGTCAGACCCAGCGAGGTCGTCGTCCGAAACGACTGACGCGTCCGGCACCGCCCCATCGTCGGACGGAAAGAAATCAAATCCGCACGCCGCCGATAACACCACGCCCGCTAAGAGACCACAGAGAAAGAAGCCCGAGTTGTTCATCGTTCGGCTCCCTCAGCTTGTGTCCACGATCGGCGGCGGCGGTGACCCGCTGGCCGGAGCTCTTCCGGTGCGAAGCCCCCCTCGCCTGCCTCGAGGACCGTCCTTTCGAACACGCCGGAGTTTCGTGACTCGGCCGTCCGGTCGTTCGCTTCACCTCAGTTCCGATCGACTGGTTCGAGGCGGGTGCGCGGAGCGCCGCGGCGGGACCGAGCCCCGGCTCGAGACGGGCGCGGATCCGCCCGCTTCGCCGATCGAACTCGACCTCTGCCGGCCGAGAGCGGCTCATTATAGGACCGTCCGTGGGGGCGTCCACGCCGTGGCCCGCGATTTTTGGTCGTTCCCCGGTCGAGCCGAAACGCTACAATTTCGGGCGTGGCCGGTGTGCAGCGCGTCGACCCGCCGCTCGTGCACGCCGACCGCGGAGTGCGCGTAAAGCGAAATACAACAATACCTTAAGACGCCTCCCGCACCGGCGAGCACCCTCCCCGTGGAGCCTCGAGTGAAGACGAAAGCCGGAAAGTGCGTCCGTTGCCGGGCGAAGAAGGGAAAGCGCGATTGCCCCGCCCTCGGCGAGGGGATCTGCGCGAGCTGCTGCGCGGAGCACCGCCAGCGCGAGATCGCCTGCCCGGCGAGCTGCCCTCACCTTTCGGGGGAGAACTACCAGGCGGAGCGCCGGCAGCATCGGTGGGTTTCCCGCAGCCGCCCGTTTCTCGACCGGCTGCGGCGCCGACTCCGGTCCAAGGATCGATTCGATTTCGCGCTTCGGATCTACGTCGAGCTCTACGCCTTCTCGCGCTCGCACGGCCGCGTGGACGACAGCGAGATCGCGGACGCCCTCGACGGCCTCGGGCGCCAGCTCGGGCCAGTCATCCTTCCCGGCCCGACGAGCGATCTCGGGGAATTCCTGCGGACGCGCTTCGAAGAATCGGAATACCTGAGCGAACGTGCGGTCGTCGGTGATCGTCACGGCGTCGTGAACGAGCTCGCGTCCCTCATTCGCACACGCCGGACGAGCGGGCACGGGACGCTGATCGACGAGCTCGAAGACGCCTTCGAGGGACTCGATCTCGCGACGGATCTCGGCTACGACGGTCCCGTCGAATCGAGCGCGGGGCAACGGCAACGCGGTGGAAGCCCTTCCGGTCTGATCCTCCCGCCCGACCTCTCGTGACAGAGAACACGCGGTCGACGCACGACGGTGCGAGCGAATCTCTGGCCCCATCGGAGCTGGCTGCGCCGGAGACTCTTCGCGCCCCACCGGCGGTCTGCGTGCTCGGCGCCACCGCGCGCGAACTTGCTCCCCTACGAGACGCGACGCGCGAGGACGAGCACGTCACCGCGATCCGCTGGGTAGAAACGGGCGCCGGAAAAGCCCCGGCTGCGTCCGCGGCGACGGAGTGCATTCTCGTTTTCCGACCGGCGCTGGTTCTTCACGTCGGCGTTGCGGGCGTGTTTCGACGCGCCGGACTCGAGCGCGGTGACGTGGTCGCTGCCGCTGGCGAGATCTTCGCCGACGAAGGCGCGCGAGGTTCGGACGGTCGTTTCCTCGACCTCGCCGAGCTCGGTCTGTCCCTCGGCTGCGATCCGCGTCGCCGTCCGATCGAGAGCTACGTTCCGACTGCCCGCCCGTCCGACGCCGCGCGGCAGACGATCGAAGCGGCCGCCCGCGGCCGCTTCCGGTTCGCGGTAGGCCCGGGGGTCACCGTCTCGACGTGCACCGGCACGGAAGAGCGCGCCGCGGAGCTCGAGGCGCGCTGGTCGCCGGTCTTCGAAACGATGGAAGGTGCGGCGGCTGCATTCGCCGCCTGGCGCCTCGGTTGCCCGTATCTCGAGGTGCGAGGGATTTCGAATCTCGTCGGCCCGCGCGAGAGAGAAAACTGGGACATCGACGGCGCAGCGCAGAACGCGGCGGTCGTCGCAAGCGCCCTGCTTCGCGCTTGGTTCGCGGACCCGGGTGCGGTCGAGCTCGCGTCCCCGGGCGGGCCCCTCGAGCCGCCTATAGATTGACCGCGCGTGCGATCGCGTCGAAGCGTTCGGCGGAGCATCGGAGACCGTCGAGCTCGTCGTCCCGCGTGAACGCACCGGTGAGCGACGGACCGACGAAGCCTCACACGCGGTCACGGTTTGCCCGTAGACTGTGAGCGCTCGAGGAAGTCCGAGACCGCGTTGCTCCACCGACGCGCGGACTTCTCACAGAACGCGCGTGTTGGAAAGTCCCCGCCGATGAGCAGCAGCACTCCGCCGATCCGGCTTCGCCTCGGGATCTCTCCCTGTCCCAACGACACGTTCATGTTCCACGCGCTGCTCCACGGCGAGACGCCCGCGCGCGGTGTCGAATGGGAGACGGTGTTCTGCGACATTGAAGAGCTGAACGCGCGCGTGTTCCGTGAGGAGCTCGACGTCGCAAAGGTGTCGTTTCACGCCCTAGGATCGGCGCGCGAACGCTATGCGCTCCTCGCGACCGGAGCGGCGCTCGGTCGGGGCTGCGGTCCCCTGCTCGTCGCCCGCGACGCGGGCGGCGCTCCGCTCGAGGAACGGCGCGTCGCGATTCCCGGCTGGAACACGAGCGCGACTCTGCTTCTTCGACTCTTCGCGCCGGCGATCCCGCGAGAGAACCTGATCGCGATGCCGTTCGACCGCATCCTCGCGAGCTGCGAGCGCGGCGACGTCGACGCCGGTCTCATCATCCACGAGAGTCGGTTCACGTATCGCGCGCACGGACTCACCTCGATCGTCGACCTCGGCGGATGGTGGGAAGAGACATCGGGTCTACCGATTCCGCTCGGCGGGATCACGATTCGCCGAGACTTGCCCGAAGCGATCCAGCGCGAGGTCGAGCGCGCCCTCGGGGAGAGCGTCCGGTACGCGCGAAGCCGCCCCGAAGCGAGTCGCGCCTTCGTGGAGAGTCACGCACAGGAGACCGAACGCGAGGTTCAGGCGAGGCACATCGACCTCTACGTGAACGACTTCTCGGTCGAGCTCGGAAGCGAAGGCGCCGCGGCGATCGAGGCGTTCTTCCGTGCGGCCGAAGAGCGGGAGCTCATCCCGCCGTACGCGGGCGGACTGTTCGTCGGCGACGCGTGATGCGAGGGGTCCGGGATCCTCGGAGCGACGTCCTCCGAGCGAGTCGCTTTGATCAGTGCGAGAGCCCGCCCGCGTCGCAGTCGAGGCGGTCGTCCGTCGGGTCCGGCCCGTAGGCGTCGGGATCCGGAAACGGCGACGGATCGAGGAAGAGCTTGATCAAGGTGTGGATCGGGTCGGCGATGCTCAGGTGGCCGTCGTCGTTCGAATCGGCCGAATCCTGGCACGGAAAGGGCCGATCGATGCTGACGAAGAGAAGCTCGAGCGAGAAGATCGGATCGCTGATGTCGCGGTGAAAATCGTACGTCGCATCGCCTCGCACGAAGAAGCCGACCTCACCGATGATGTTGATCCCACCGCCGAAGAGGTTCTCATCGGCGACAGGCTCGGTGGCGAGCGGCTGCGCGTCTTCGCCGGTCAAACGGACCGCGTTCTTGAAGTAGACCTCGCCGACGTCGCTTCGGACCGGACCGATGTCCTCGAAGCGGAGCTTCGAGACGCCGTCTTTCGCCTGGTCGCGCACTTTGAACCGGAGAGCGTAGACGGGAACGATCTCGCCGAGATGGCTGTTCACCGCGCGCAGATGCACCTTCTCGCCGAGCTCGATGTGGATCCAGCCCTCGCTCGCCTGGTTGCCGGCCAGGTCGTCGCGGTTGTCGGCCGAAACGATCGGCGCCGGTTGCGAGTCGACCGCCGCCGTCGGAAGGAGATTCTCGGCGGCGACGAGCCTGAGGTCCTCTTCGTCGAAGTTGACCGCGATCGAGACCGCCGAGAGCTCGACTTTCGTCTGCACGCCAAGGCGAACGACGACTTCGCCGCCGCGGACCGCGTCCTTGAGCTGAAGGTGGTACTCGACCGGGGCCTTCGCCACCGGGACAGCCTGCGCGCTCGCCGAAGCGAACGGGAGGATCGTCGCGCCGAGGAACAAAGCGAGCGCCCGCGGGCGGAAACCTCGTCGAAACAAAGTCGCACGGCTCGATCCGGAGCTCGTCATCTCAGCGTCCTCGCCCTCTCAGTACCGAAGGATCCGCGTTCCCAGCGCCTCTTCGCGACAAGTCTCAATTGTACTCCCCCGCTCTAAGTTTCGCCCGCACAACATCTTGTAAAGCCTTCCTCACAGTTCACCCAACTCGATAGACAGATTCTGTCAATCACGTTCTTTCGGGGACCTGCGCGCCCGCCCGAGCGCGCCGGCCGCGCTGGACCTCGTCTTGATGCAACTGTGTGCGGCAGCTATCGTTGCGCCGCTGTCCCCTCGTCTTCTCGTTCCCCGAGGCCCCGCTCCACGGCTCGATTCGATGAACAAACGCTCGGTTGAATCCCTAGACGTCCGCGGTCGACGTGTACTCGTTCGCGTCGATTTCAACGTCCCCCTCAAGGACGGCGAGATCACGGATGACCGCCGCATCCGCGCCGCTCTTCCGACGATTCGCTCGCTCGTTGATCGAGGCGCGCGAGTCATTCTCGTCTCGCACCTCGGGCGTCCGAAGGGGAAGCGGGTCCCGGAGATGAGCCTCGAGCCCGTCGCGATACGCCTCGGCGAGCTCCTTGGACGAAGCGTGCTCTTCGCGCCCGATTGCATCGGACCTGAAGTTCAAGCCAAACTTCAGGCCGTCGGCGACGGCGACGTGCTCCTCCTCGAAAACCTCCGCTATCACGGCGAGGAGACGCAGAACGATCCCGAATTCAGCCAAAAACTCGCGGGGCTCGCGGAACTCTACGTGAACGATGCCTTCGGGACGGCGCACCGCGGTCACTCCTCGACGCTCGGCGCGGCGAAGCACTTCGAAAATCGTGCTGCCGGCCTCCTCCTCAAGAAGGAGATCGACTATCTCGGCGCGGCGCTCGAGTCGCCCGCGCGACCTTTCGTCGCGATCATCGGCGGCGCGAAAATCTCGGGGAAGATCGACGTCATGCGGGCGCTCCTCGGGAAGGTCGACAGCCTCCTCGTCGGCGGAGGAATGGCGTACACGTTTTTTCGCGCGATGGGACGCGAAATCGGGAAGTCGCTCGTCGAGGAAGACCGAATCGAGGTGGCGAAAGAGATCTTGCGCGAGAGCGAAAAGGACGGATCGGCGGACCTGCTTCTCCCGATCGATTGCGTGAGTGTCGAGCGCTTCGACAACGATGCCGAGCAGCTCGTCGTGCCGGCGGATGCGATTCCGGCCGATCGCGAGTGTCTCGACATCGGCCCGGCGACGCGAGAGCTCTACTCGGCGCGCATCGCTGAGGCGAAAACCGTCGTGTGGAACGGGCCGATGGGAGTCTTCGAGATGCCGAACTTCGCGCACGGCACGAACGCGGTCGCGAAGGCGCTCGTCGAGGCAACGGCCGCCGGCGCGACGACGATCGTCGGCGGCGGAGATTCCGCGGCGGCGATCGAAGCCGCGGGTTACGCCGACGAGGTGAGTCACGTCTCGACGGGCGGCGGCGCTTCGCTCGAGTTCCTCGAGGGGAAAGAGCTCCCCGGAGTCAACGTGCTGAGCGACGCCTGACGCGGCGCTCGAAGCGTTTCACACGACGAACGGCGTTCCGTTCCACTCGCCGAAGGCTTCGACGTAGGGAACGAGCGCTGGGTACTCGTCCGTGCGCTCCTCGAGCCACGACTTCGTCTCCGCGACGAGATCCTGCTCCGCCTCGAGCGTGAGCTCGCCCGTCATCACTCGCGTCCGGAGGAACACGAAGTACGTATCGAGAACGTCGTGGAGACAGTAGTCGTTGATCTCTTGGATCTTTCCGTCGCGGTAGAGGGCGTCGACCTGATCGCCGCTCGTCTCCATCTTTCCCGGTTTTCCGAGCACCTTGGCCAGCAGGTTGAGCCCGCCGGCGAGTCGGTACGCTCCGTACTCCGTGAGCCACTCGAGGAGATCGATGTGCTTCGACGTGAAGCGGTAGCGGAAGCCGAAGCGATCCGGATCGGCGAAGTAGGCCGGCGCCGAAGTGCCGTAGCGAAACGCGCTCAGGCTGAGCAGCGGCAAATCGAAGCCGCGGCCGTTGAAGTCGACGAGACGCGCCTTCGTAAACGCACAAACTCCGCGCCAAAAGAGGTCGACCATCTCCCTGGGGTCGAAGCGAGGAGAATCGAGGCACGCGAGTCCGCGCAGGCGAAAATCCGGGCCGACTTTCGCAGTGGCAATCGCGACTGGGACGTGAAACGTCACGGGGACGAACACGTCGTCCGGCGCGTCGGGATTCTTCTCCTCGCGGTATCGCGAAAGCGCCTCGTCGGGAGAGAGATCCTGACCCGAGTAGAGCGTGCGCGAGAGGAGCGCACCGTCGACGACGCTCTCGGTATCATAGACGAGATAGGCGATTTCTCGTGCGTCACTCAAGGAACGTCCCCCGCGAGAATCGAGTCGCAACGCTCTCCACAAACAACGTGCGACAACGTATGACAATTCTCGACAAACTGAAACCCCCACGCCGCGTCGAGCCGCCGGAAAATCGACGATCGAAGCGTGGGACGGTTGCCAGCGAGTGCGCGGACCGTAGGGCGAGCCGAACCGCAGAGAAAGGGCGCGCGACATGAGGTCCGGTTTCTTCCGATCACGGGCCGTTCTCTGGATCGCGGGGACTGCAGCGCTCCTCCTGACGATCGTCGTGTGCGGACTCGGTCTGCGCGAAGCCACTCACCAGTACCGACGCGTCGAAGATGCGATCCTCAGCTCGCAGCGAGAGCTCGCGCGCGAGACCGGCCCGCGACTCGCAACGGAGCTGAGAGAGAAAGCGCGTGCGCGCCTCGATCGGCTCGAATCGGCGATGGCATCCGGAGAGACGCCCGGATCGGACGCCATCGGACGCGAATTCGTCGTCGGACGTCGCGGGGCTGAGCTCGTCGGTGCGCGGCGGCGAGAGCCGGGAACCACGATGGTGGACCTCTCCGCGCTCCGATCCGCCGGAAGTCTGCGGCCCGCCCTCACCATCGACGACCCGGCCCAGCGCACCGACACTCTGCGCGCCGTCGCGAGAAGCGGCGCCGAGCCCGAAGCGCGCTGGCGCGCCGAGGCGCTTCGCGCCGACTCTCTCCGGCGAAGCGGCGACACCGACGCGGCCGTCACCCTCTACTCGACTCTCGTCTCCCGCGCCGCGTCTCCGGAACGAGAGACCTTCGTTCCGTCGCTCGTTCAACTCAGCCTCGCGTTCAGCGCGGTGCTCATCGATGCCGGTCGCGACGACGAAGCGAGCGAGGTCCTAGTGCGGGCCATCGACCGGCTCGAGACCGGAGCGACGGTGACGACGCGCTCGGAAGAGGCGTACTTCCTCCGCCGCGTCGCAGCGCTCTCTCCGAGCCACGCCGAGCTTCTCGAGAAGGCGGCGCGTCGCCGCGACGTACTCGCGCGCGAGGCTCTCGCCCAACGGGCCGCCGAGCTCGTCCGCGCGGAACTTTCGTCGGCCGGAAATCGGGAAACGCGGGCGCTCTTCGATCCCACCCTCGGCTTCGTTTTTTGGCGTCCCTACCGCGACGCCGGTCGCGCCAACGTCGCCGCCCTCGCGATCTCGTCGGCGGCGACCGAGGTTGCGTCCTCCGCTGAGGAGCTTCTCGATGCGCGCCATCTCGCGGCTCGCTACGGCGTTCGACCCCGCGTCGATCGAGACGAGACCTCGACCGCGCTCGATCACACGGACGACGCCCCCGGCGTCGCGCTCGCGACTCTCGCTCCCCCCTTCGAAGCCCTGGAGCTCTATCTCGATGCAGGCGAGGTCGAGCGCCTCGTCGGCGACGCTCGGCGTCCCTTCATCCACGCGGGGATCTTGATCGGCGGACTCGCGCTCGGGCTCGTCTGTTGCCTCGGCGTGCTCCTCGCGGTCGCCCGGCGCGAGGCTCAACTCGCGCGGATGAAATCGGAGTTCGTCGCGAACGTTTCCCACGAGCTGAAGACGCCACTCGCTCTCATTCGAATGTTTGCCGAGACACTCCTCCTTCGTCGCTTGAGCGACGACGGCCAGCGCGACAAGTACTACCGCATCATCACGCGCGAAAGCGAACGACTCTCCCACCTCGTCGCGAATGTGCTCAACTTTTCGAGCATCGAGGCGGGACGAAAGTCCTACGAGTTCGCCGTGATCGACCTGGGGGCGGTCGTTCGAGATGTCGCCGAGAGCTATCAGTATCGACTCGACGAAAAAGGCTTCGAGCACGAAGTCGAGATCGCGGCGGATCTCCCATCCGTGCGAGCGGACGCAGACGCCGTCCGGCAGGCAGTGATCAATCTCGTCGAGAACGCGATCAAGTACTCGCGCGAATCGCGCTTCGTGCGCGTCGAGGTCGAGCGGTCGAAGCGCGCGGTGGAGATCCGTGTCAGCGACCGCGGCGTCGGCATCTCCGCCGAGGAGCGCGCCCGGGTCTGGGAAGACTACTACCGCAGTCGCTCCGCGCGGGCCCTGGGAACGCGCGGAAGCGGACTCGGCCTCTCGGTCGTCCACCATATCGTGAAAGCTCACGGCGGCTCGGTCGACATCCAGAGTGAGCCCGAACGCGGGAGCACGTTCACGCTAGAGTTTCCCGTCGACGATTCACTCGACTCGACGGCCACCGCGGCGCCGCCAAACTGAGGTTCGCAGCTTGTCAGTCCCCAATCCGACCTCCTCCACCCCCTCGACCATTCTCGTCGTCGAGGACGATCCGGACATGGCGCTCGGTCTCCGAGACAACCTCGAGTTCGAAGGCTATCGCGTCGTCGTCGCGACCAGTGGAGAAGAAGGGATCGAGCAAGCGGATAAGAACGTTCCCGCGTGCATTCTTCTCGACGTGATGCTCCCGGGCATCGACGGGTTCACTGTCTGCCACGAGCTTCGCAGCCGCGGGGTTCGCGCTCCGATCATCATGCTTACGGCGCGCGGACAAGAGATCGATAAGGTACGCGGACTCGAGCTCGGTGCCGATGACTACGTGACCAAGCCCTTCGGCGTTCAAGAACTGCTCGCGCGCATTCGCGCGGCGCTCCGGCGAGCCGGGAGCGCCGCGCCGGCGGCCGCCCACGAGGCGATCATCGGCGATGCGCGTGTCGATTTCATCGCCGGCCGAGTTGAGCGCGACGGAAGGGAGATGGCGCTCGGGCACTACGAGACCGAAGTGCTCAAGATGCTCATCGAGCACGCCGGGGAAGTCGTGTCGCGTCAGGACATGCTCAAGGAGATCTGGGGTCTCACGAACGAGCCGCAGAACCGCAGCGTCGACAATCACGTCGTCAGCCTGAGGCGAAAGCTCGAACTCGAGGCTTCGCGGCCCCGGCACATCCTGACGATTCACGGTCTCGGCTACAAAATCGTGTACTAGCACTGTGTCGACGACGAGCGCTTCAACAACGAGATTCACGCTTGATTCGGTCGTGCGCCACGCGCGGCGAGCGTTCTACCGCCCCGCGCTCGTGCTTACGGTCACGATACTGTCGATCGTCGGCAGCTACGCCGAGTCGACGGAGGAAGAACTTGAAGCCGCGTTCTTTCTCGAGAGCACCTCGAGTGACATCGACGAGGCGCTTCGAGCGTACCAGCGCATCCTCGAACGAGCGGATGTCACTGTACCGATCGCCGCGAGAGCCTGGCTGCGGATCGGGATCTGTCACGCGCTGGCGGGACGGGGTCGCGATGCGCGCACCGCGTGGAGGCGGGTGAGCGAAGAGTTCGCGTCCGAGACCGAGACCGTCAACGCGGCACTCCGCGCTCTCGAAGAGGCTCGAGATCATCCGGCGCGCTTCGCCCCGCCGGATGCCCTCCTCTACGTCGAATGGATCCGTCCGGAGGAACACATTCCCCATCTCGTTCGACTCCTTCGCGGGACACCGTTTCAGAATCCGGTCGATGTCTACCGGTCGTATCTCGAGCGAAGCACGACGCGGAAGGTCACGCCCGACGAATCGGATGAGGGGGCGCACGTAGACACACGACTTCCGAGCGTGCAGCGAACGGGTGCCGTGCGCGAGGCGTCGGCGGTGCTCAACGAAGGCTTTCTCCGCGAGCTCGGGAAGATCGACGGATTGAGTCTCGTCGTTCTCGATGTACCGGATGAGGAGCCGCGGCTCCTCGTCATCCTCGAGCCCGGAGAGAGCGACATCGCGCGCGGCCTCGTTCAGTTCACTCTCGCCGTGACGGGAGCGCACCTCGTCACGGATCCGGTGCACGAGGGATTCCCCGTGTTTCAGACCGTCGCGAGGGAAGGCGAGGGAGCGACGATCGCGATCGGGGAGGACGTCGTCCTCATCGGAAACTCCGGAGAAGCCGTGAACGAGGCGATCGTCCGCTACACGACAGGCGGAGCTTCGCTAGAAGGCGTTCCCGCGTTTCGCTCGCGGCTTCGGCTGCGTCCCGGCAGTTTCGTCTTTTCCTACTTGAGTGTTTCGCACGCACTCGACGTCGTCCGAAGCCAGCAATCGGAGTTCGAGCGACGACAGTTTGACGCGGCGCGCTCGGGACTCGAGCTCGATAGCATCCGTGCGCTCCATCTCTCGGTGGCGCTCGATGTCGCTGCGGACGAGCTGAGCGTTACGGCCGAAACGACTTTCGAGCGCGACGGTCATCCGGCGTGGAGCCTCTTACGAACGCCTCCGGTCCGTCCCGGCGGAATCGATCCGCCGGGGCTTCGCGACGCGCTGGCGTCGATGTCGTTCGACATGCCGAGAGCGAGCGATTGGAGCGCAGCGACCCGCACGCTCCTCGAATCCTTCCTCGAGGCCGGCGGAACCGCTCCGGAGCTGCCCGCCGACTCGGAGACGGGATCCGGCGACCGTAACGAGAGCGCTTCGGGCGAGACCAGATCGTCGGACGACCCGAACGCCGTCTCGCGCACGACCCTCGAGTCGGCTCCACTCGCGAACGCGTACGTCGTCCTCGACGAGCTGGAGAGCGTACGCATCGGCCTACGCCCTCTCGAACCGAGGCGTCCACCACTGGCGGGATTCTTCGCGGCACTCCGCTTCGCCACGCCGGAACGCGGCCTCGACGCGCTCGAACAAACGATCCGCACGACGGCGCACGACATCTTGCGCAGCCCGGCGAGTATCGCCTTCTCCGATCACTCTATTGAGGCGCGGGGAGAAACTCTGCCCGCGAGGCGATTCGAACCGCTTCCGGGCGTGGAGCTCTTTCTCGCCCAGCGCGGCGAGTGGGTGGTCCTCGCGCGCTCGGAGGAGAACGTAACGGCCTGGTCGGCCGACCAGAGCGAGACACCCGGCGGCGAGGAACCTCCGGCGACGGGACCGAGCAAAGTCTTCCGATTTCACCCGGCGGCGCTCGTGCGTTCGCTCGCACGCTCGGAGATCAGAACTCCCACGCGCGTTCTCTTTGCGAACATCGCCGAGATCTCTGCCGTCTCGTACGAATCCGAGTCGCGGCTGCGGGTCGAAGGCACGATCCCGGATCTCGTCGAGACGACGCGGCGCGTGCTCGAGGGCCTCGCACGCGAATGACCGCAGGTGACGGAGGGCGCGTTTCTCCGGGGCTCCGCCGTCGCGCGCCGGAGTGGACCGCGGGTCGGCCAAGCGGGATAATGGCTCCTCTTCGTGCGAGTCCGTCCGTCCAACCCGCCTTCACCCCCCGGTTCGAATCCGACGATGCGACCATCGATTGTTCTCTTCTCGGCGATCGCCGCCTCGGCGACGCTTCACGGGCAGGTGGTCATCAATGAAATCCATCACTCTCCCCGCGACAAGACGGCGGGAGAGGAGTTTGTCGAGCTCTACAACAATGGAGTGAGCACCGCCGATCTCTCGGGTTGGTATTTCTCCGACGGGATCAGCTTCACCTTCCCGGACGGAACGCAGCTCGAAGCGGGAGATTATCTCGTCGTCGCGAGTGACCCGGACGCTCTGATCGATCGATTCGGACCCGGACGGGTCGTCGGTCCGTTTGCGGGCGGGCTGAGCGGCCGCGGCGAGCAGCTCATCTTGCGAAACGCGGACGGCGTGCGAGAGGACGAGGTCGACTACGGCGACGGGTTTCCCTGGCCAGTCGTCGGGGGAAGAAGCGCGCCCAACTACTCGATCGAGCTCGCCCATCCCGACCTCGACAACGATCTCGGCGCCAGCTGGCGACCGTCGAACCCGAGTCTGAACGAATCGAACGCTCTCCTTCGTTCGCGCGCCGTCTGGCGATATCGCAAGGGAACGAGCGAGCCGCCTTCGACTTGGCGAACGCTCGAGTTCGACGATGCCGACTGGTCGGTCGGGACGACGAGCATCGGCTACGGCGACGGCGATGACTCGACCGAGCTCTCCGACATGCGGAACTCGTACTCGAGTGTGTACCTTCGGCACCGCTTCACCATCGAGCCGAACGGCGTCCCGGCGGCAGTACAGCTCCGCTTGTACGTAGACGACGGTGCCGCGGTGTGGATCAACGGGAGCGAGGTCCACCGCGCACACGTTTCGGGAGGCGCGCTCGCGTACGACGACTTCGCGAGCAACCACGAGGCCGAGTGGGAGGAGATCAGCCTCGGGAACGCGCCTTCGTTTCTAGTCGAGGGCGACAACGTCATCGCGATCCATGCACTCAATGCGACGATCGGCAGCTCCGACTTTTCCATCGACGCGGAGCTTCTCACCACCTCGGCTTCGGCGGCGCCGACCCCCGGACGGGCGAACGCGGTATTCTCTCCGAACATCGGGCCCCAGCTTCGCCAAGTGAACCATTCTCCGCGCGAGCCGGTGTCGGGGATGCCGGTCTACGTCTCCGTCAAGGCCACTGACCCCGACGGCGTTACCGGTGTCACGCTCAGCTACCAGACCGTCGATCCGGGCGAGTACATCGGACTCAGCGACCCGGAATACCAAGACGGCTGGACGGACGTCTCACTCCACGACGACGGACTGGGCGGCGACGAGCTCGCCGGCGACGACGTCTACACGGTCGAGCTCCCGGGCGCTCTTCACGTTCATCGCCGTCTCGTACGCTTCCGTCTCAGCGCGATGGACGGCGCCGGGAACGAAGTTCGGGCGCCGTTCCCCGAAGACCCCGTGCCGAATTTCGCCTACTTCGTCTACGACGGTGTTCCGTCGTGGACGGGAGCGCGGCGTCCTGGCGTTGCGAGCGTCGAGTACTCGAGCGATCTCCTCGAAAGCATCCCCGTCTATCACTTCATCACAGATCGACAAGACCATCTCAACGCGATCCATGTTCCGTACCGGTGGAACTCGCCGGACGAGGAAACGCCGACGAGCGGTTCCTACGGCGGATCCGATTACCGCTGGGAGGGAACCCTCGTCTACGAGGGCCGCGTCTACGACCACATTCGATTCCGCGCGCGTGGCGGCGTGTGGCGGTACTCGATGGGAAAGAACATGTGGAAGTTCGACTTCCCCCGCGGTCACTCATTCGCGGCGCGCGACGACTTCGGCCGGCGCTATCGGGCCCGCTGGGACAAGCTCAATTTCTCCGCACTCATCCAGCAGGGGAACTTCCGCCAGCGCGGCGAGCAAGGTCTCTTCGAAGCCGTCGGATTTCGTCTCCACAACCTCGCGGGAAACCCGGCGTCAAAAACGCATTACGTTCACTACCGCCTCATCACCGGCCCAGATGAAGTCGGCCCCGACCAGTGGAGCGGCGATTTTCAGGGGCTCTATCTCGCGATCGAGCAGCTCGACGGTCGCTTTCTCGACGAGCACGGCATTCCCGACGGCAACCTCTACAAGATGGAAGGTGGGACCGGCGAGCTCAACAATCAGGGCCCGACCCACCCGACCGACAAGAGTGATCTCAACGCGTTCAAGGGAACGTACGAAGGCTCTTCACCGAGCGCGAGCTGGTGGCGTGCGAACCTCGATCTGGACGAATACTACAGCTTTCGCACGATCGTTCTCGCGATCCACGACTACGACATCCACGCTGGAAAGAACTACTTCTACTTCATTAATCCGGAGACCGAGCTCTGGACGGTGTACAACTGGGACCTCGATCTCTGCTGGACGACGACCTACAACGGCGGCGGCGGGAGGGGCCCGCTCAACCAGCACGTGCTCGACCCGTTCGCCGAGTTTCGGCTCGAGTACCGAAACCGCGTTCGCGAGCTCCGGGACCTCCTCTTCAATCCAGATCAGACGGGAATGCTGCTCGACGAAGTGGCCGGTGTGGTCTACGAGGCCGGAGCACCGTCGTTCGTCGACGCCGACCGCGCGATGTGGGATTACAACCCGATCCTCGTCTCGGACTACATCAACTCGACCAAAGCGGGTCACGGGCGGTACTACGAGTTCGCCTCGAATCGAACCTTTGCGGGAATGGTAAACGTGCTCAAGTCGTACGTCTCGTCGCGCGGAAGTTGGCTCGATTCGAACGAAGCGAGTGACAGCGCGATTCCGAATCGCCCCACGATGAGTTTCACCGGACCGGCGGGATTCCCCATCGACGCTCTCACGTTCGAGGCGAGCGCGTTCAGCGATCCGCAGGGAAGCGGAACCTTCGGTGCGATGACCTGGCGCGTGGCCGAGGTCGATCCGGGCGACACACCGCCCTTCGATCCGGAGCAGCCGAAACCAGTCGAGATCGAGGCCGACTGGGAGAGCGGCGAGCTGACGACGTATCAATCGGAGATGACGATTCCCGCCGGGGCGCTCTCCGTCGGGAAAACCTACCGCGCGCGAGTGAAGATGATGGACAACTCCGGGCGATGGAGCCGCTGGTCGGCGCCCGTCGAGTTTGTCGCCGGCCCCCCGACCGCACCGTTTCCGCAGCAGGGCGCTCTTCGCGTTACCGAGATGATGTACCACCCGGTCGAAGGCGTCGACTACGAGTTCATCGAGATGCAGAATGTGAGCGGCGCCGCGATCGACCTCACTCCAGTATCGTTCTCAGACGGCATCCAGTTCCACTTCGCCGGGAGCGCCGTCACGACACTCGGTCCCGGCGAGTACGTGGTCGTCGTCGAGAACGAAGCCGTTTTCCGCTCGAAGTACCCCGATCCAAACATCCAGGTCGCGGGCGAGTACGAGGGACGACTCGCGAACAGCACCGAGGTGATCACGCTCCAGACGGGTGGCAACTCGATCGTCCTCGAGTACGTCTACGACGACGCGTGGTACCCCCTCACCGACGGCGGCGGGCACTCGCTGACGGTCGTCGATCCGCTGGCCGACTCGTCGAGCTGGTCGACGCCGCTCAATTGGAAGGAAAGCACCGAACCCGACGGCACGCCGGGAACGGGTGACTCGGGTGGGCCGCTCGGAGGGATCCAGAGACCTGGCGACAGCAATCAAGACGGCGGGACGGACATCGCCGACGCCGTCGCACTCCTCCGGCAACTGTTTGGCGACCGGAATCTACCCTGTGGCGACACCCTCGGCGATCCGGGGAACGTCGCACTCCTCGACGTGAACGGGGATGACGGAGTGAACATCGCCGACGTCGTCTATCTCCTCGAGTTCCTGTTCGCCGAGGGTGCGCCGCCGGAGGGCGGAACGAACTGCATCCGCATCGACGGGTGTCCAAACGCCTGCGCGTTCTGACGCGGCGACGAGCCGCTCGAGAAACTCGCGTGCCGTGCGAGCCTCGAACGTGGACATCGCCCAGCATCGCCCATGACCACCGATCCCGAACTCCGCGAGCGCATCACCGGGCTGCTTCGAGAGGTCCACGGCGGCGACCGCGAAGCCTGGTCGCGTCTCCTTCCGGTCGTCTACGACGAACTCCGGAAGATCGCCCGCTTCCGACTCGCCCACCTTCAGCCGGGAAGGACGCTGCTGACCACCGATCTCGTTCACGAATCCTTCGTGCGCCTCGTTGGCAAAGACGCGGAGTGGGAAAACCGCTCGCATTTCTTTCGCGCGGCATCGATCGCAATGCGCGATGTCCTCGTCGATGAGGCGCGCAAGCGAGCTCGCCTCAAACGCGGGGGCGATTGGCATCGGATCGCGTTCGATGAGGAACTCCAGGCGACCGACGAACGCGACGTGGAGCTCCTCGACCTCGACGCGGCGATGAACAAGCTCGAAGGCGAGGACGAATCGCAGCACACGATCGTCCTTCTCCGCTACTTCGGCGGGCTCAACATCGATGAAGTCGCGGACGTCGTCGGTGTGTCGTCGTCGACGGTCGATCGCCAGTGGCGATTCGCCCGCGCCTGGCTTCTGCGCGAGCTGTCACGGCGGTAGTCCCCATGGCGAACGATTCGTCCGCACGCATTCGCGAAATCTTCTGGCGCGCCGTCGAGCTGCCGACCGGCGAGCGCACGGAATTTCTCGAGCGCGAGTGCGGTGACGATCGCTCCCTACGCGACGAGGTGGAGTCCCTACTCGACGCCGATCGACGCGGGGGGGCCTTCCTCTCGACGCCGGCGGTCGACTCTCACCGCGACTGGTTCGACTGCACGGAGGACCCCCGCGGTCACGACGACGGACGCATCGGACCGTTCCGAATCGTACGTCGCTTAGGGAGCGGCGGGATGGGAGTCGTTTATCTCGCCGAGCAGGAGAGCCCCATTCAGAGGACCGTTGCGCTCAAGGTCATCAAGCGCGGGATGGACACGGACGAGGTCGTCGCTCGGTTCCGCTCGGAGCTAGATGCGCTCGGCCGGATGAACCATTCGCGCATCGCGCGCGTGTACGACTCGGGCGCGACGCCCGACGGGCGTCCCTACTTCGCCATGGAGTACGTCGCGGGCACGTCGGTGACGAAGTACGCCGTGCGAGAGAAACTCGGACTCGAAGAGCGCCTCCGCATCTTCGTCGAGGTCTGTGGCGCGGTTCAGCACGCCCACCAGCGCGGAATCATCCACCGAGACCTCAAGCCGTCGAACGTTCTCGTTGCGCGCGAGGACGGGCGAGCCACGCCAAAGGTGATCGACTTCGGTATCGCCAAAGCCTTAGATGCTCGCTTCGCCGAAAGCGGGCAGTTGACCGAACACGGACGTGCCATCGGTACTCCCGAGTACATGAGCCCGGAGCAGGCGCGCGGAGATCCCCGCGACGTCGACACTCGGACCGACGTCTACTCGCTCGGCGTTCTCCTCTACGAGCTTCTCACTGGCGAGCTGCCGTTCGACACGCGGTCGGTGCGAGGCGTGCCGCCGTCGCGCATGCCGCAGGTGAGTGGTGAGGTGACGCCGCCGCGGCTCAGCTCTCGACTGCGCGCTCCGGCCGGAGGAGGCTCCCTCGGGTCCGCTCGGGGCGAACTCGATTGGATCGCCGCCAAAGCGATGGAGCGCGACCCCGATCGACGGTACGCCACCGCATCCGAGCTCGCGGCCGACGTGGAGCGATTTCTCCGGCGCGAACCCGTCCTCGCCGGCCCACCGACCTTCGTCTATCGACTCCGGAAGACGATGCGCCGGCATCGCGGACCGATTGCGGCGGTCGGCGCCGTCATGATCGCGCTCGCCGCCGGGCTCGTCGCGAGCCTCGTTCTCTACCTCGACACCGAGCGCGCACTCGACTCTGAACGCGAGGCGCTCGTCATCTCCGAGGGACGACGCCTCACTGCCGAATCGGAGAGTTTGATCGGATCCGATCCTCGGCTTGCGCTCACGCGTGCGCTCGACGGCGTCGCTCGCCACCGAGACCTGCAATCGGTGAACGCGGTGTCATCCGCGCTCGCAGCGTGGATTCCGAACCGAACGCTTGCCGGGCACACCCAGACGATGGTCGAAGCCGCTGCGTTCGACCACCGCGGTGAGCTTGTGATCACGGCGGGCTGGGACGGCACGGCGAGAGTGTGGGAGGCTGCGACCGGGAAGCTCCTCTCGACGCTCACGCACGTGGGCGGTGTCCGCGGAGCAGGTTTCAGTCCGGGCGGCGGGACGATCTACACCCTCGCCGGCGGGACTGCGTTCCTGTGGTCGATCGGCCGCGGCGCCGAGCCAAAGCAGCGACCTCGCTTGCGGGCGGCGCTGGGAACGAGCGCCGTGACTTCCGTCGAGTTCAGCTTCGACGGCTCGCGGATCCTTACGGCGGAGACGAACGGTATGACGACCGTGTGGAACGCCCGCGATGCGACCAAGCTGCGCGAGATCGGAGGCGAGACGCGTCTCTCGTCGGCGCAGCTCAGCCCGCGCGGCGACCGCGTGCTCACGGTCGGGCGGCAGCGGCCGCCTCGGATGTACTCGGTCGAGACGGGAGAGTTGATCGCGTCGTACGGGCGCCGCGGCGCGTTCTTCGCCCGATTCAGCCCAAGCGGCGACCGGATCGTGTCGAGTCCGCTGTCAACGACGGTCGCGGTCGTTTGGGACGCACAGGAGGCGACGAGAGTCGCGGAGCTGCGCGGGCACACGAATCTCTTGACCGCAGCCGCGTTCAGCAGCGACGGTCGACAGCTCGTGACGGCCTCGCTCGATTGGACCGCGATCGTTTGGAACGCCAAGACGGGCGAGCGAATCGCCACTCTCCGGGGCCACGAGCTCGGCGTCCGATCGGCGTCGTTCGATCCGCGCGACGAGCTCGTGCTGACCGCGTCGATCGATGGTACGGCGCGCATCTGGAGCCCAGCGAACGGGGCTAGCTTGCTCGTCCTCAGGGGCCATTCGTCGAGTCTCAACTCGGCCTCGTTCGATTCCTCCGCGCGTCGCGTCGTCACCGCGGCGAAGGACGCTACGGCGCGTGTCTGGGACCTCGAGGCGGATTTCGGTCTCGCGGCGCGACAACACCACGGCGCCGAAATCGAAACTCTGGCGTTCGCTCCCGGCGGCGATCGGCTTCTCACCGCCTCGCGCGATCGCACGGCGCAGATCTCGTGGACGAACGGAGGCGGAAAGCGGACCGTCTTGAGCGGACATCGATCGCACGTCTCCGACGGCCGGTTCAGTCCCGACGGTTCACGCGCGGCGACGGGGTCGCTCGATGGGACCGCCCGCCTGTGGGACGTCGCCTCGGGTCGCGAGCTCCATCGCTGGTCTCACGTCGGGCCCGTTCACGCGGTTCGCTTCAGCCCCGACGGGGCGCGGCTCCTCACGGGCGCGGGGCGGGTCGCGAAGATCTGGGACGTGTCCTCGGGGAACGAGCTTCACTTGCTCAAAGGTCACCGCGGAGACGTGCACTCCGTCGGGTGGAGCCCAAACGGACTCCGAATCCTGACCGCCTCGCGCGACAAAACGGCGCGCGTCTGGGATTCCGGCTCGGGCGACCTCATCCACCGCATGACGGCGCACGCTGAGAGGATTCTCGTCGCCAAATACACACCGGACGGTTCCCGGATCGTCACGGGATCCGGCGATCGAACCGCGCGCATCTGGGACGCGAGCTCTGGCGATGAACTGCTCTCACTGCGAGGACACCGCGCCGGGATCGTCGACCTCGGGTTCAGCCCGAACGGTCGCCGGCTCGTCACGGCGAGCTACGACCGTGAGGCGCGAATCTGGAACCTCGACAGCGGCGCCGAAGTCGCCCGACTTACGGGGCACGCCGATCGTGTCGTGTCGGCGCGATTCAGTCCGGATGGCGAGCTCGTCCTCACGGCATCGTGGGACAAGACCGCTCGTCTGTGGGATGCGGCCTCGGGACAAGAGATCGTCACGCTCAAGGGTCACGCCGGACGTCTCACGATCGCCGCCTTTGGCCCCGACGGAAAGCGCATCGCGACGGGTTCCTGGGACCGGACGGCTCGAATCTGGCCCGTGGACCCCGTTGCTTTCAGCCGTCAGTACTCGATGACTCCGTGATCGGCGAAGTTTCTCCGGAAGCGATCTCTCCAGTTGCTCCCGTACTGATTGCCGATGTAGACGGCCATGTTTTCGACGAACTGCTCGTAGCTTTGAAGGTTCGAGAGACTCAGGGCGTAGAAGAGGGCGCGAAGGAAGATCATGCTGGCCGGAGGATCGCCCAAAGCGGCACGAAAGCCCGAACAGTCGTGGTCGCCTTCCACGGCACACGTCCGGTAGTTCATGAATTTCCACTGCGCCTGCCAGAGCGAAGCCATGCGATATCCCGTGGAGACGGTGCAGGAATGACTGACGCTGGCGCTTGGACGGTCGAAAGCGAAATCGCCGACATCGCTCTCGCCCTCGCTGCAGCCTTCCCCGTGGACGGGAAAGGTCAAACCCAGCGCGTTAAACCAACACGGGTTATCGGTGGTCGAGAGGTCGTACGGGAGCGACGAATAGAGCTCGCGATAGAGTGCGAGGCGCACCAGATCCGCGATGGACTCCCGAAGCGGTAGAGCCTCGTCCGTTGTGTCCCAAACGCAGGTGTCCGAAACCAATCCCGAGCCGAAGATCCCGTGGCGCGAGTAGAGGTCGTAGTAGTGACCGATCTCGTGGAAGAGATGTCCTTCGTCCCTCGAGCACATCGCGATCGCCGCCTGGGGAAACGACGCCGTCGGGTACGGGTGACCGATCTCGTCCCAGCCGTCGAAGTTGTACTCGTGGATCGCGGCGGGACTATCGGAGCAAGGATCGTTCTGAGGGGCAGCGTCGATGTTGCTCCAAATCGAAAGCGGAGCGGGGTCACCGCTTCCGAACGGAGCATCGGGGTGGTGGTCCCACGGGAACGACTCCTTGAGCGGATCCAAGCGCCGAGTGGCGGCGGTCGCCTTCTGATAGATGTTTTGCGTCGTGAACGCGCGGACCGAGTTCGGCTGCCGATTGAAGACTCCCCAGAGAAGCGGCGGGTCGCTGCCGGGGATGTACTCCGTCGCGGTGCGCACGATCGGAGGCGAGTCGTTGTCGCCGCGAAAGTCGTAAATCCCCACCCGGTCACTCCCCATCCGGAGGAGGCATCCGCGCCCACGCGGCGGCAACGCCTCGCAGCTGCCGTCGACGACCGAACCGAGGGTCGGGTACGCGGCGGTTTCGCTCGTATCCGGGTTGTCCTCCACCTCGTAGGCGTGGACCGAGATCGCTCGGCGATCGAACGCGTCGAAATGCACGAGCGAATTGTAGCCGAGGTACTCGCCGTCGGCTGCCGACACGAAGACGAGGGCGATGACTTGGCCGTCATCGAGAATCTCGCCGCGGTACGCGATCGCTTTCCGCTGAGGTACGGCGACGAGATCTACCTCGCCGACAGTGTGTTCCTCTGAAGGCCGGGGGCGCGCCTCGCGAAAGAGTTTGAGCCACGACAACCGGATGTTTCTCCTCGCAGACTGAAGGGGAATCTGTTCCTTGAGCCCCGAGTAGTCCGGCGCGGGATCGAGAACCGTGCCGGTGAAGGACATGGCACGGAAGCGGCCGTCTTCGAGGTTCTCGGCGATCGTAAGCGCAATCGAGTGCTCGGGGCCGACGACTTCATGCCCGCGGTAGGTCTGTCCGTAAAAGAAGATCGCGAGCTGATCGACGCGAAGGTCGCCTTCCGACGGTTGCAGGTGATCGAGATCGCGCGTCGATTCGATTCCGTTTAGCCCGAACTCGCTCGCGTTCGCGACGATCCACTCCTTGAACGCGCTCTCGGCTCGCCCGGGTTCGAGCTCGAAGAGGCCGCTCGGATCCGTCTCGATGATGCCGTTCACGCTGCCGTCGGAATTGAGAGTGATTCTCTGCGACGGTGGCGGAGCGTCGTCGCAGAGGGGAAAGCTCTCGCAGGAAAGGAGATCGTCCGTCGGATCGAGCCCGCACTCGAACGGGCCCGGCGGAGACGGCAACGGGCCGTCGGAGAAGAGCCAATTGAGGAGCGCGATCGGGTCGATGATCGTGATGTCGCCGTCGTCGTGCGTGTCGAAAGCATCGAAGCACAGGGGATCCGGCCCGTCGGAGAAGAGCCAGTTGAGAATGAGCACGGGATCGCTGATGACGACGAGCCCATCGGCGTTCGCATCCCCGCGGATAAAGGGCGCGTCGCCGCCCGCGAGGCCTGCGTGAACCGCTCCGCTCGGGATGAGCGCGCAGAACAACACCGCGCGGAAACCGGACTTCGACATCGAACGTCCTCCTTCGAGTGTGTGGAACCACAGCTCCGGTGACTTACTTCCGTCACCGGGAGGAGGAGGACGTCAGGGTTTTCGTCAGATTCTTGATCGAGCGCATCGGGACGGGTCCGCGGCTCGCATCGGCCTCAGCCCGCCGTTACCGATCGCTAGCCAAACTCAATCCCCCGCACGAATGCCCGTCGCGGCCAGCAGGTGAAAGCACGTGATCCGGTCGTTGGCACCTTCCGTCACGACGCCTCCGAAGTGCATGAGGAAGCGCCCGGATTCCGGCTCGAGAACGAAGCTCGCGAGCTCTCTCTGAGGGTCGGTCGGAACGACGATCTCGAAGACGGCGGGGTCGTTGTCGTCCTCGAACTGCCCCAAGGGCCAAGCGTCCATGCCGTCGTAGATCGGAGTGCTCCCGAATTGGACGCCGCGCAAATCATTCCGGAACGGATCGTCGTAGAAGTCGTCACACGGGAGCTGGCCGGTCTCGCGGCTGCCGTCGGCGTACTCGAGGGTTACGGGCACGATCGAATCTCCTTCGGCCCCCGAGACGAGAAACCGGACGGCGACGTAACGACCGCGCGCAACTTCGACCCGCACCGACCGGTCCGCCTTTCTGAGCTTGACTACGTTCGGCGTCGAATAATCGCCGAGTCGGTGGACTCCGATGCGACGGTTCGTCGGTAGGCCCCGAACCGCTGGGTTGTCCGACCGCTCGCCGTCGTAACCGTCGACTCCGAGCCAGAACACCGCGCCGAACCAGTCGTTTCCGTCCGGGTCGTCGGGACCGGCGACGACGTCGGCGTTGAAGACCCCGGATAGATCGAACGGCACCGCCTCGAACGGAAACTCGGCCGTCGTGAACGAAACCTCCCCGCTTGCGGCGCTGACTCCGCCGTTTGCGTCCACGTGCCGAGCGCGCCAGAAGTACGTCGTCCGGGGACGGAGAAGGCCAGACGGCAGAGTGACCGAGACAAGATCGCGATCGCTGAGGACGTGATACACCGGCTCACGGTCGTACGCCGTCCCCGCCTCCCGCACCTCCCACCGCGTCGCTGCATGCTCGACGCGCGGATCGAGGTGAAAGAAGTCGCTCGACTCGAGGATGATCGGTAGCGCCAGCGGTGAGTCGGGCTCGGGTCGCTTAGCACGGGGCTGAGCCGGCACGACCGGCAGATGAGCGATCGGCAGGTTCTCGAGATTCAAATCGCCGCGAAAGCGCCGACGCGCCAACTCGGAGTCCTGCGCCTTGAGGCACTCCCAGAGTCGCAGGTGAGGCTCTGCCTGCGAGCGATCGTGCTCGACGAGCTCGCGGTAGATCTCCGCGGCGCGCTCGAGCTCGCCGTCACGCTGGAGGAATCGCGCCTCCAAATAGCGGGCGCGGAGCGCATCGTTCTCCCCCCGAGATCGAAGGAGCTCATGAAACGCGTCGAATCGATCGCGTTCCTCACCGCGGCGCAGCTCCGCGACCAGCTGGGGCACGAGCAAGAAATCGGAGCTATCGAGCGATCGATTGAGCCCCTGAATCGCGAGCACGTTCTCCCCGGACTCGAGCAGATCTCTCGGCAGCTCGAAGACTTCGACGTCCGTCGCCTCGTAGCTCGAACTCGCGACGTCGCTCGATTCGACGGGCCGCTGTCGCTCGCCAGCACGCCTCCGTACGACTTCCTGTCCGTTCAACCACGCGACGAAACCGTCGTCGCTTCGGAGAGACAGGAAGAAGCCGCGAAATCGCTCGAAATCGCGCGCAGTGAGCTCAAACCGCCGGCGGACGCTGAGCGTCGTATACTCGCCCTGCATATCCGCGAGGTTCGTGGTGAACGTGTACTCGCCTTCGGTGTCGTAGCCGAAACCGCTCTTCCCTTCCGTCCAGTCAGAATCATCGAACTGAGGCCGCTCCCAGCCCTCCGGATTCGCACGATCCCCTTTGAAGTACCGCCAGGTCTCTCCCGCGCCGATAAGGACCGTCCGGTCCTCGAGCTTAGCGTCGATCGAGGCGTAGGTGACTAAGTCCGGCCTTACCGCGGCTCGATACGTTTCGAGGCGCGCCCAGTGACGCTGCTTGCTCGCACCGAGTTCGAGTGCGTCCTCGAGTGCGGCGACCGCCTCCGTCCGTCGCCCCGACGCGAAGAGTATCCGCGCCAAGAAATAGAAGGCTTGCGAGTCGCGGCGCATCGTCCGCTCGACTTCCTCGCGGGCGATCTCGATCGCTCGGGCGGACCCGACGATCTCGGGGTTGATGCTGCAGGCGAGGACATAGCTCCGAGCTACGATCGAATCGAACTCTGAGGTGGAGTCGACGAGCTCCGCGAGGAATCGGATCACGTCGTTGAACCCCTCCGAGCGGGGTACAGTCGGCGCGTCCTCGAGAGTTGCCATCACCTCCTCGTAGAGAGGCCGAGAGGTCTGCTCCAGTCGGAGCGCTTTCACCAGCGCGCGGAGCGCGCGGTCGACATCTCCCGTGCCGAGGAGCGCGCCGTAAAGCGTGGTCCACGCCGCCGCGCTCGACGGATCGATGGCCACGGCCGCTCGCAAATACTCGAGCGCGGCGACGTGACGCGGTGGATCGCTCGAGGCGAGCACGAAACCGAGGGCGAAGTTGATCAGGAAATCGCCCGGATGCCGACTCCACGCCGCGCGAAGCACGCGCTCCGCATCCTCCGGCGCGTTCGAGTAGAAGAGGAAGTGACCGAGGATCCCGAGAGTCTGCGGGTGCGCCGTTTCGAGCTCTCTCGATCGAGCAAGTCTCAGCAGCTCGTCTCCGACGCTCCTCTGCGCGGACGAGCCCAGTCTCGCCCACTCCGCCCGGAGTCGGGTGGCGATCGACTCTTCACCTTCCAGCGCATCGACGACACGACGCAGCTTCTCACGGTGCTGCGGATCGGCCCCGTAAGCACGCAGCACCCACAGCCAGTAGTCGAGCGTGAGGGCGATCCGCGGCAGCTCAGATTCGCGCAAGAACGCCACCGCCTCGTCGACCGAGACCGAGGGAGCGAGCAAATCGATGCCGAACTCCCCGAACGCTTCTCGGTACCGACGGTGGATCACCCACCACCGACCCACGGACCGTACGTTCTTGAGGCTTGCGGCTCGGATGTCGTCCAACGTCGTCAGCATGCGTCCGTTTCGCAGCGCGAGCTCGAGCTCGCCCCTAAGGGAGACCGCACGCCTGAGCGCGTCCGGTGGTCCGTGAGGATCCTCGGCGAGCCCGACGCTCTGCTCGACGATCTCGATGGCGGACTCGAGCTTCGCGATCGCTTCGCGCCCCCCAGGGGCGGATTCGAACCGAAGATTCTGCGCGCGTTCGAGTCCCGCGTCGATCTGCTCGGTGAGCGTGTCTCTGCGCGCCTCGCGTTCGTTCTCGATCCAGAGATAACCACCGGTGACGAGGAGAAGCACACCGATGGCCAAAACCGCGATCCCCGTCTTGAATCGAGCCTTCGCGGCTCGGATCGCCATGGTTTGGGCCCGCTCTTCGAGCGAATCGAGATAAGCGCCCGTCTCCGCGGCGACCGCACCGGCGTTCCGCGGACGCTCGAGTCGTTCGAAGGCGATGCACCGCTTCGCGAGCGCGATCAGCGTCGCGTCCGCGCTGGAGCGATCGAGGCGTGCAAATGCGTCGTCGAGGTGACCGCTCTTCGCCTTGCGGTAGACGTCCTCGACGCTGTCGCCCAAGTGTACCGGGCGACCGGTCAGGATCTCACAGAGAACCGCGCCGAGACCGAAGACGTCGGTGCGCTCGTCGAGGTCATCCACTTCGCCGCGCGCTTGTTCCGGAGCCATGTAAGCCGGCGTCCCGAGCACCGAGCCGGCGAGAGATTCGGAGCCGGTACTCCCCGACCGCAGGGTCCGGATGACGCTCGGCGGCTCCGCCGTGGTCGTCGCGCGCCGATCTTCCTGGGCGCCGCCGCGCGCGAGCACCTTCGCGAGGCCCCAATCCATCACCTGCACTTCGCCGAATGAGCCGACCATGATGTTGGAGGGCTTGAGGTCGCGATGAATGACTCCGCGAGCGTGCGCGTACGCGAGAGTCTGCGCGACTTGGAGAAAGATGCCGAGAAACCGTTGCCGTTCCACGGCGGGGTCGCGCCGCTCGGAGAGAAGCTCCGAGAGCGTGCGCCCCTTCACGAGCTTCATCGTGAAGAAGGGTCGATCGTCCGCGAAGAGCCCCATTTCGTGGACGGCGCACACTCCGGGATGGTGGAGCTGCCCGCCGATCTGCGCTTCCTCGACAAAGCGTCGCAGCAGTTCCGGCTTCGTTCGATGCGCGTCGAGAATGACCTTGAACGCAACGTCGCGCCCGAGATCCACATCGTGCGCGCGATAGACTGCGCCGACGCCGCCGCGGGCGATCTCGCCCGTCAAGCGGTACCGCCCGACTCGCTCGGGCAGGTCGCCTTCTTCGGCCGTACGCGGCCGCACGATCGGGCTGCGATCGTCCAGGATGTCGCGTAGGGAAACGCGCGACACTTCGCCGGTGATCTCGCCCAGGCGCTGGACGATGCTCTCGTGCGCGCTCGTCTCCGAGCCGCCCGACGCTTCACCCGGATGGGTCTCAAAGACGGCGCGCAGACCGGCCTCGACTGGATCCGTCGATCCATCGGAGCGACTCGCTCCATCGAGCGGCAGAGTTTCGCCGGCGGAATCGAGATCGGAATCGGTCATGGTACCCCTCCGGATTCGACGTCAACGGTTCGCGAGCATCCCCTGTTCCGGCCTCGGGGCAGTTTTCCGCGGAGTTTTTCGTCCTTTTTTTTCAGCTCACGATTGCGAGGAGTTCGCGGCAGCGTTCCTCGATCTCGGCCGCCGTCCCCGGAGAGTGAAAGGCGACCACCTCGGTGAGGGCGCGGCGGAACTCTCCTTTCGCCCGATCGAGGTCGCGGTGGAGAGCCTTCGCGTCCTCCTTCCACTCGTGCGCGATGTCTCGGACCGGTGTGCCGTCGCGAAAACGAAGCCGGAGGATTTCGATGCGCCGGGTCATCTCCGCGCCCGCGCGCTGAGCCTCATCTTCGAGCAGCTCGAACGCTTCCTTGAGGAGGGAACGTGCCCAGGCGCGGTCGAAAATCTGCGAAAGCGTCGCTTCGTCTCGCTCGACCTTCTGAAAGTCGATGCCGGTCGAGTACGCGCCGTCGCGCCGGCGGCCGGCGCGCTCTTCGAAACGACGCGCCACGTTGCGGGCAACGCCGTAAAGAAACGCGCGAAACCCACCTCGCCGCTCAGCGTCCGCCCGCTCGAGAACTCCACCTTCGCGGAAGCACTCGACGAAGATCTCCTGGAGAGCATCTTCGAGGTCGGCCGAGCGCGGAGACGTTCGCCAGCGCGCGCCGAGAAACGCTCGGAGGGCGGGGGTGTAACACCGGACGAACGTCTCGCGGTCCTTTTCGCGCCCCTCCGCGGCTCGCCGAATGAGCATCCAGCAGGTGGGGTTCGACTCGGGCATTCCGCGATGGTACGGAGGCGTCCGAGCGAAGAAAAGAACGCGCTCGCCGGACGAAGCCTCGCGGCGCTCAGACGAGAGCGAACACCCGAGAAGGCCCTCCAGAAGCGCCGGCGACCTTCGGCGCTCCGCAGACGATAGTCGCGCCGGCGGGCGGAACGTCGCCGAGACGCGCGACGTTTTCGAGAGCCCAGCGGTTGCGACCGAGCCACAGGGTGTGACACGGGAACTCCGTCGTCGGCCCGTGGTCGAAGCTCGCGGTGTCCGTCGCGATCGCCGCGATGTTTCGCTCCTCGACCACGAACTCGATCGCCTCGATGTGGAATCCCGGGAAGTGCCGCACGCCGTCCCCGTCGAGATTGATGAACCCCGGACCGTCGGCGCGGGCGTCCCATCCACTGAAGAGCGCCACGCACCCGCGCTCGGGGAGAGGGCCGTGCTCGGCCTCCCAGCGCCTAAGATCGTCGAGCGTCAATTCGGCGTCGGGATTCGTCCGCGCGCGGTCGCGAATGTCGACGATCGCGAGCGGGAGGACGAGATCGCGCGCCGGGATCTCCGCCACGTTCCAGCCGTCGGCGTTCCGATGAAACGGCGCGTCGATGTGAGTGCCCGCGTGCTCATCGATCGTCCACTGAAAGACGTTCCAGCCATCGCCGTTTGCGGTCGACGCTTCGGCGTCGAGTTTCACGATCGACGGCGTGCCGCGGAAGTGCGGAAACTCTGCGCTGTACGTGTGCGTGAGATCGACCACCCGAGAAAACGCCGAGAACAATTCGGCGAAAGTCGGCGCACTTCCCGCGCTCGACGCGCGGCCGAGCGTGCTTTCCTTCGCCGCCGTCCGACCCGAGCCTCCCCCGTCGTGCGTCGCCCGCGGGGCTTCGTCCGCACTCGCGGTGGCGTTTCCGCCGAGCGTCCGACAACCGCTGAGCGCCGCCGCAGCAGCGGCCGATCCGATGAAGGCTCGCCGCGACAAGTTTCGCACGACCGCTTCGTGACATCCCGGAACACACATTCGACCGTCTCCTGGGCGGGCTCACCGACCGAACAATCGTCGCCGCACGCGCTGCCGGAGCGTGCGCACGAGACGTCGCGTCGACGGATTGGCTTTCTTCAGATACGTGAGTGGGTGAACGACATCCAGTCGATCGGCATCCGTACGCTCGCGCTCGGCTTCGAGCTCAGGTCGGGACGCGAGCTCGTCCGGATGGATGAAGAGCAGAGTATTCTGGCGATACCACCGCCGAACCGGCGCGAGGTTCCAGAGTCTCGGCCGCAGCGCGTCGATGGGGACGTAGCCGTGGGCGGCGAATCGTTCCGCCCAGTAGCTCGGCCACTGCTCGTTGAGATGTCCCGTTCCGCCTTGGTGCGGAATTGCCGCCGAGAAGAGGACGACCCGAGACAGCCGAACGAGCGAGGCGACGAAGGTCTCCGCCGATGATTCGGGGAGATGTTCGGCGACCTCGAGCGACACGGCGAGGTCGAACGTCCGGTCGAGCTCGACGCCCTGGGAAAGGTTGCGCTCGACGAACCGGTCGGCGGGAATGACGAGTCTCTCCCGCCGGACGTAATCGCCGTCGATGCCGAGAAAATCCTCCACGCCGGCATCGCGAAAGACGAGAAGCCACTCTCCCATCGCACAGCCGACATCGACGACGCTCTTCGGCTCGAGAAGCGAGACGACCACCGGCACGACTGCGCGCGCGGAGTCCGTCGCCGAGGCCTGGCGCCCTTCGAAGAACTGCTCGTTGTATTCGATCATCTTGCGTGGCCGGCTCCCACCCGGATCGACTCGACGTCCGGGTCGACACAACTCAAGCAGGAGCCGGCCGGCGTGTCAATCGATGCTCGGCGATTCGCTCGGGACGCTCGAACTCTCCTCACGAAGAGGTGACCGTGGACCGCGACCGTGGGTCTAGGTTCTCTCTCCGGAACGAGAACGAGCTTCAAGCCGCGTCGCTTCACTCACGCGGAGCCCGAGTTCCCCGAGAGCCCCAGTCGTTCCGCTTGAGCGCGGATCGCGTCGATGCAGCGCTGGATGTGTTCCGTCAGGTCGACGCCGAGCTCGTCGATCCCCACTCGAATGTCGTCCCGCGAGACCGCCGCGGCGAAGCTCTTGTCCTTGAGCTTCTTCTTCACCGACTTTGGCGTGAGATCAAGAATCCCGTTCGGACGCACCTTCGCGCACGCGACGAGGAATCCCGCGAGCTCGTCGACGGCGAAAAGAGCTTTTGCCATCGCCGTGTCGCGGGGAGTCCCCGTGTACTCCGCGTGCCCCAGAATCGCCCGCAGGATCGGTTCTTCAACGCCGAGACTGCGAAGGTGTTCCACGCCGACGTAGGGATGCTCCTCCTCGGTCGGGTGACGCTCGTAGTCGAAATCGTGAAGCAAGCCGGCGACCGTCCAAGTTTCGATTTCTCCCGGCGCCTGAATCTCGGCGTAGGCCGCCATGCACGCCGCGACGGATTCCATGTGGACGCGAAGCGCCGGTGATGCGGTCCACTCCTCCATGAGCGCTCGCGCCGCCGTGGTGTTCACGATCGCGGTCCCCCCTCGAGCGGCGGCGTGCCGCCGGCCTCGGCCCCGTTTAGGAGTTCTCCTCTCTCCGTCCAAGCAACGCTGCGGAGAAGTCGTCCGCAGAACGCCCGAGTGTCGTCGAGGACGGTGTAGAACACGGGGACCATGTAGAGCGTAAAGAACGTCGAGGTCGCCAGTCCGCCGCTCAGAACCATCGCGAGGGGCTTGTAGTCGACCCCTTCTCCCTGCTGCGGAAACACGATCAGCGGTAGGAGGCCGAAGATCGTCGTGAGCGCCGTCATCCAAATCGGGCGAAATCGGATGCGGACGGCATCGGTGATCGCTGCGTCGCGCTCAACACCGCTGCGGCGAAGACGATTGATTTGATCCACGAGGACGATGGCATTGTTGACGACGATGCCGACGAGGATCAGGATTCCGATCATGCCGACGATGTCGAAGGGCGTCGACGTCACCCAGAGGAGCCCGATCGAGCCGAAGAGGGCGAAGGGGACGACGAAGAGGACGGAGAGCGGCAGAATGAACGATTCGAAGAGGACGCCCATCAAGCAAAAGATGAGCGCGAACGCCATGAGCGCAGAAGTGGACGCGCTTTCTGCGTCTCCGTCGAACCCCCCGCGCTGGAGATCGAGCGTGAGCTCCACCGCCGGCGGAGTGGGATAGCGAGCGAGGTACGCGTCCAGCTTCTTCCGAAACTCGTCGCGCTTGATCCCCTTCTTGAGCCGCAGAGAGAACCCGAGCGTCATCGTTCCGTCGAGCCGGTGGATCTCCCCCAGGCCTTCGGTAATCGCGTAGCTCGCGACATTCTCGAGGCGGACGAACTCGCCGTCCTCGCGAAAGACGCGCACGCGGTCGAGCGCACCGATCTCCTCCTTCACCGACTCGCCGTAGCGGACCCAAAACGGGTACTCCCGCTCCTCGACGGCGAAGTCGGGCAGCGGTGCCCCGCGGAGGGCCCACGCGACCGATTGAGATACCGTCGCCGTGTCGACGCCGTACTCCTGAGCGACTCGGCGGTGGATGTTCACTTCGATCTGATCGGAATTCTCCCGGCGCCACTCGCTCACTTCGTCGATCTCCGGGAAGCGCTCGCGGTCCGCGAGATCGATCCTCAATCGACGACTCAGTTCGTCCATGGCGTCGAGATCGTCCCCGCGAATGTACACGCGCTGGCGCTTCCCGCTCGTCTCGCGCATGAAATCCTCGAATCCGAAGCGGTACTCCACCCCCGGCAGCCGCGGTACGAGCGGACGAATCTCCGCGAAGAACTCGGTCTCCGTCTTTCGCACTTCCGGGCGGGGGAAGAGATTGAGCTCGCCGCGCGCCGAGTCGTACCAGGCGGTCACCGATTGGATCCCGAGTCGCTCGCGTTGCTCGAGCAGCGCGGATTCGATTTTCCCGAAGATCTCGTCCGCCTCGCGAAGCGACGAGTTCTGCGGCAAGGTGACGTTGATCTCGAGTCGCCGGGGACCGTCCTGGATCGTCGCCTTTTCGAGACTCTCGTAGGCGACTTGCATGAGAAAGATCAGTCCGAAGGCCACGAGGATGGTTTCGATTCGATGGCGGACGCAGAATCCGGTGAGGCGAGCGGAAACTCGATTGATCTTGGCCGGCTCGCCGACTCGTTCGCCGGTGAAGAAGCGAAGGAACCACGGCAGCCGAGACGATCGCGTGTCGGTCGTTTCCCCGGCCGCCGGCGCCCCGTTCTTTCGCGCGCGCCGCCACTGGAGTCGAAGCGCTCCCTGCGGGATGAACACGAGCGCGACGAGTAGCGAGGCGAGGACGCTCACGCACACGGGCTCGCCGATTTCGACCGCGATCACCTGAAAGCGCGGATCGCTGATGAAAAAGATCGGGAGGAACACCATCACGGTCGTCAGAGTCGCGAGGGTGACGGCGACGCCGACTCCGGTGACCCCGTGAATCGCCGCCGGACGCGGAGCGTAGCCGCGATCTTCGTGCCGGACGATGTTCTCGACGACGACGATCGAGTTGTCGACGAGCATTCCGATCGCGAGGGACATCCCCATGAGGCTCATGAGGTTGAACGTCCCCCCGCGAAAGTAGATCCAGATCACTGTGATCAAGAGCGAGAACGGGATCGCGAACGTGACGAGAAGAGTCATCCCCCACCGCCGAAAGAAGACGTAGAGAACGGCGATCGCGAAGAGTCCTCCCCACATCGCGCTCCGGGCGAGCGAGTCGACGGAGAACCGGATCATCTCCCCCTGATCGAGCCACGTGTGGCGCTCCACCTTCGTGAGTCCGGGCACGGTGAGCCGAAGATCGTCCGCGAGGGTGTCCAGCGCGGCCTTGACGCGCTGGCACACCTCGACCGTGTTCGCGGATGACTCCTTGTGAATGACGAGCGACCGCGATCGGAATCCGTTCGCTCGCGCGAGCTGATCGCGCACCGCGTAGTTGTATTCGACCGCGGCGAAGTCACGGACGCGCAAACGGTCGTCGGCGGGATAGTCGAGCACCGCGTCGAACGACCGAAAGCGATTGTCGAAGCGGACGAATAGTTCTTTCTCGCCTTGGCGAATCGTGCCGGCGTTCACCGTTCGGTGGTCGGCGGACAGGCGGCCGATGAGACCACGGAGATCGACTCCGTAGGCGTCGACCTTTTCCGGATCGAGACCGACCTCGACGAAGCGCTTGAGGATTCCCCATACGTTGACTCTTGCCACTCCGTCGACGGCCATCATGCGCTTAGTGATCACCTCGTCGAAGAGGTAGTCGACGTCGACCTTCTCTTCGTCGACGTCCATGCTGAGCGCGCACACGTAGATCGGCATGTCCCCTTCGCTCTGCCGCCAGAGAAAGTAGCGATCCACCCCGTCGATCCACTCCGCTTTAGCGCGATCCATGCGGTCCCGAATCTCGGAGAGGACCACCTGGGGATCCGCGCTCGGCGAAAACTCGATCCGGATGCGGCAATCGCGCGAACTCGACGACGAGCCGACGCGACGGATTCCCTGCACCGTGCGAAGCTGAGCCTCGCAGGGCTTCGCGATGCGTTCCATCACTTCGCGCGGCGTGCCGTCCGGAACGGCGATGTAAAGAAAGCAACTCGGCGCGGTGAGGCCGTTCGGTACGAGTTGGAGCGGGATCTGGGGATACGCGACGAGACCGACGACGAGGAGTGCGGCGAAGGTCACGAATACCGCGATCGGGCGGTAGATCGTGGCGCGGATGAACGCCGAGGGTCGGGGTGCGGAGCCCGTCATCACGTGTCCCCTTCGCGTGGTGTCGGCGCCGGGCCGTCGAGACCGAGCTCGGCATCCGGCGCGGTCAAAGTCGCATCTCTGCCGACGACGAGCAGGTACATCACGGGCACGACGACGAGCGTGAGAAAGGTGGATGTGACGAGTCCCGAGATGACTGTGATCGCGAGGGGTCCACGGATCTCCGCCCCCTCGCCCGCGCCGAAGATCGACTCGACGCCGGGAAGGCCGTGAAGCAATCCAGTGAGCGGAAGAAGACCGAGGACGGTCGTCGCCGTCGTCATGAGAATCGGTCGAAGACGGACGCTACCGGCTTCGAGAAGCGCGTCGGTGACGTTCTTTCCGCGACTCCGCACCTGATTGACGCGATCGACGAGCACGATCGCGTTGTTCACGACGATGCCCGCGAGGACGATCATCCCGATGAAGGAAACGATGCTCAGAGCCAGCCCGGCAAACCAGAGGGCAGGACTCACTCCGATCATCGCGAGCGGGACCGCCGCGATGACGACGATCGGCTGGCGCAGCGATTCGAACTGAACCGCGAGGACGACGTACACGAGAAACACCGCGAGGAGAAGCGCCCAGCGAAGACTGCTCAGCGCCGCGTCCATCTCCTCCTTCTGACCGCCGAAACCGATCGCGAAATCCGCGCTGCGCACTCGCTTCAGGCCGCCGTCCTGGTGGAGCACGCGCTCGATCTCCCCAGTCACACCGCCTAGGTCGATGCCTTCGAGGTCGGCGCTCACGACACCGGCGCGTTGGTGACCGATCCGCCGGATCTCTGCCGGCCCCTCGCTCACTTCGATATCGGCGATGTCCTCGAGCCGGAGCGGACTCGAGGCGTCGGCGATGACGGTCAACCCACGAAGCTGCTCGAGCGTCTCCCGATCCTCCTCGACGAGCCTTACCCGCATGCCGATCTTGCGATCGCCGTCGGTGAGCTCCGAGGAGACTTCGCCTTGCAGCTTCCGCCGGACGAGCTGTCCGATCGCCTCCGCGGTGAGTCCGTAGTGACTCATCACGTCGGGGCGAAAGCGGAGACGAACCTCCGGGTATCCGGGTGCGATGTTGCTGCGGACATCTTCGAGTCCGGGTACGCTTCGGATCGACGCCTCGACCGCATCGGTGATTCTCTCCAGTCGATCGAGATCGTAGCCCTTCACCTCGATCTCGATCGGAGTTTTGAAGGTGAAGAGAACGGGGTTCTCGAACTGAACCTTGTCGATCTCCGGCGAGCGAGAGAAGACGCTGCGAAGCTCGCGCATCGCCTGTTCTTCCGCCGCCCGGGGATCGATGCCGGGCTTCAGCCGGACGAGCATCTGCGCCGAGTGCTCTCCGCGATCGCCCGAGTCGACGTCATCGGGTTCGACGCCGACGGTCGTCGTCAGCGTCTCCATCCTGGCGGCGAGCGGTGAAGCGAGCACTGCCTCCTCGAGCGGTCGAACGATCGAGTCGGTCCGCTCGATCCGCGTTCCTACGGGAAGGCGGACGTCCGCCGTGAACTCACCCTGATGCACTTCGGGGATGAGCTCCGTCCCGAGCCGAGTGAACACCCGAAACGATCCGTACGCCGTCGCGGCGACGACGAGGAGTGTCGCGACCGGGTGCGCGAGGCACCAGGACAGCAGAGCACGGTAGACCGACGTCACTGCCTCGAATCCGCGATCGAATCCGCGGAAGATCGCCCCCGTCCCCGCCCGCACGGGTCGCGCCACAAGGCGGAACGCGACCGCCGCGAGAGCGACGAGGCCGTACAGAATCGTCGTAACGACGGCGCGGACGAGCTCGACGAGCGCGGTCACGACTGCCACGAGTGCGAGAATGATGCAAACCGGAAGATAGACCAGGATACGGAGCGGCGACGACATCCGAGTGAAGACGATCGAGAAGCGATCTCTCAAACGGCGAAACACGGCGCGATTGAAACCGACGGTGACCTGCGACGAGCGAGCGCCGAGATCGATGTGGCGCGCGACGAGCGCCGGAATGAAATAGAGGGCGACGATCAGCGAAGCGGTGAGCGAGAGCACGACGGCGAGCGCCTGATCACGGAACACCTGACCGGCGATTCCCTGAACGAAGACGATCGGGAAGAAAACCGAGAGCGTCGTCAACGTGGACGCCGTGACGGCCGCGGCGACCTCTCGCGTCCCGCGCACTGCGGCTTCCATCCGCGAGTCGCCCTCCTCTCGACAGCGAAAGATGCTCTCTAGAACGACGATCGAGTTGTCGACGAGCATTCCGATCCCGAGCGCGATGCCTCCGAGCGACATCATGTTGAGCGACACGTCGAAAACAAAGAGCCCGATGAATGTCGCGACGACGGAGATCGGGATCGAAAGACCGACCGCGGCCGTGAATCCCAAGCGCCGGAGAAACACGTAGAGAACGAGAATCGCGAGTACGCCGCCCGAGATCGCGGTTCGGCGGACGTTGTCGAGCGCGCTTTCGATGAACACGGATTGGTCGGCCATGATCGCCATCTCGACGCCGGACGGGAGCTGGTCCGCGATCGCGCGTCGACGTCGGCCCGTCGCGCCGCGTCGCTCGCTCTCGCCGTTCGACTTCGCGGCGGTGTCGTCCTCGGCGTCCTCGGCGTCCTCGTCCTTCCGATCCGATCGGCCGGGGCCGTCGGCGGAGCCGAAGAGACGCGCGCGCACTCCGCGCACGACGTCGACGACGTTCGCGTCCGCTTCCTTGTAGAAGTCGAGCTTGACGCAGGGATGGCCGTTCAATCGCGTGATGACGTCCGGCTCGCGGTAGCTGAAGCTCACGTCGGCAACCTGGTGGAGCCGCACGGGAACCGTGTCCGCTCGTTTCACGATGAGGTTGCGAATCTCATCGAGACCTTCGAATTCGTTCACCGTGCGGACGACGTACGACTGGTCTCCCTCGTAGAGGAGACCGCTCGCTTGGTTGCGGTTCTCCTCCTGGAGCCGCCGATTGATGTCCGCGAGATCGATGCCGTAGTCGCGGAGGCGATCTTCTTGCACTTCGATCCGAATCTCGCGTTCGAGGCCACCGCGGACCTGCACCGCGGCTAGACCGTCGACGCGGAGGCGCTCCTCGATCTCCTCCTCCGCGAGGAGTCGGAGCTGAATCAGCGCCGCCTCGTCAGACTCGAGCGCCGCCAGCTCGGCGCTTCCACCGCCGAAGTCGATCGCCTCGGCGTCGCTGGTGGCGTAGAGGCCGACCTGCAGCACCGGATCGAGCGTCGGGTCGTAGCGAAGAAGGATCGGCCGCGGCACCTCGAGCGGGAGCACGGCTTGCTCGAGCTTCTCGCGCACGTCCATCGTCGCCACGCTCATCGGAGTTCCCCACACGAACTCGAGAATGACGTCCGACGCCTCGGCGCGCGAAATCGAGCTGATGCGACGGAGCCCGCGTACCTGGGACAGGCTCTCCTCGAGACGACGGGAAACGCGAAGCTCGACGTCGTCCGGCGCGGCGCCGGGATACTCCGTACGAACCGTTACGGACGGATACGAGATGTCGGGCATCAACGTGCGGGGAAGGCGCCGAAACGCGATCGCACCGAAGATCACCACGGTGAGGACGATCATCGTCACCGCGACGGGACGGCGCGTCGCGAGCGCGGTCAGGCCCCCACCCGACGCCTCTGGTCGCGCGGGGACTCCTCCGGGAGCGGGGGGCGGCGCGTCACCATTCGGCGGCGAAGCGTCGGTCAAGATTCCACCTCGACCGGAGAGCCTTCCTCGAGGTTGTCGTGACCGACGAGGACGAGCGCACCGAGCTCGGCGATACCGGGCGCGTCGTCATCTCCCGCGCGGAACACCGATCCGTCCATCGCCGTGAGAGACACGAGCTCGACCGCGTCGCGCTGCGACAGACCGGGACTCATGACGTAGCGGTGCGCGACGCCGTCGCGGACGAAGAAGAGGATCGCCTGTCGATTCTCGTAGGAGATCGCTTTCTTCGGGATCAAGTAGACGCTCGGCCGGGTCTCGAGAACGATATCGCCGCTCACGTACATCCCGGGCTTCAAGACCCCGCGGTCATCGGAGATGCCGACGATCACCTCGATCGTCCCCTTCACGTCGTCCACCACCGGATTGATCACCTCGACGCGCCCGGCGAACTCGAGCTCCGGAAACACCTCGCACCGTAGGTGCACAGTGAGACCGGGCTTGACGCGGACGACCTCCCGCTGCGGGACGAACAGACGGGCTTCGAGCCGCGAGAGGTCGACGACGCTGAATGCCTTCGTCGCCGTCGACACAAGCTCGCCGGGCTTCAGCCGGAGGTAGCTGATCACTCCCTCGATCGGCGAAGCGAGAACCGTCTGCGAGAGCTGAAACGTCGCCGTCTCGACCGCGACGCGCGCCAGTTCCTCTTCTTGACGCTTCTGCTCGTGGCTGAGCGCGTAGCCCTCACCCTGAATCTGCGCCGCCTCGGCATCGATCTTTTTTTGCTCGAGCTCGGCGCGCTTCTGCTCGATCTCCTCTTCTGAGGCGACCGCGGCGCCGCCGCGCTCGATGCGCTCGAGTTCCTTCTCGACCTGCAGGCGAATCAGCTCCTTCTGGCGGGCGATCTTCTCGCCCTCGCGCTTCGAGTTCTCCGCCTGTCGGGTGGCAATCTTCGCCTGCTCATATGCGATGCGCTTGTTGTCGAGGGCGAGCCGAAGCTGCGTGTCGACGAGAGTGACGACGGGCTCGAGGGCGCCGACGCGATCGCCCTCGCGCTTGTGGACCGTCGCGACGACCCCGGCGATTTCGGGAGTGAGATCTGCGCGCGATACCGCCTCGAGGTCGGCGGCGACCGCGAGCCGGCGTGAGATGTCACCGCGGGTCAAGTCGACCGTTCGCACGAGGATGCGATCGTCCTCGTCCGCTTCGCCTCCCGAGTCGGCCGAGACGGCCCCGTCGTTCGGCGGACTGCAGCCCGCGACGAGCCAAACGAGGGCGGCGGCGATCGTCGCTCGACCGCTAAATTCGCATCTGGAGCAGATCACCGATCTTGTCCTTCAGAATCTCAAGGCGCGCGTCGTCTAGCTCGGGATTGAGCACAGTGTGAACTCGGTCGCGCTGTTTTCGCTCGACGAGAACGAGCCACTCCCGTCCTTCGCGTACGGTCGAACTCTTGAACTCGAGGAACTTCTTACGGATGAGGAGAAGGGAGAGGAAGAATCGCAGTTCCTCGCGCTCGTTGTCCGCGACCGCTCCGGCTTTCTTCTCTTTGGAGACGTCTCCGGCCCCCGGGAGTTCCGTCGAAACTTCGCGCGTCTCGCCGACAGATTGTCGCTCCGCGTCGGTCGGGGGCTCGCCGTCGACCCGATCGGCGTCGTGTTGGGCCGCGTCCTGAGAATCGCCGCGTTCGGGCCCTTCCGCCGATTCGGTCTCCGGCGCGGCGCTTTCGCCCCCGGCAGGCTCGACCGTCGGTTCGATCGGCTCCCGGAGCCCGAGGAAGAACTCGAAGACGACTTGGGCGTCGAAGCGGACGCGGCGCGGCTCGTGCGACGGGGGAGGCGGTCGTCTCGTCCGCCAGTAGGCGAACACCTCCTCGCCCGCACACCTTGGGCGCCCGCCGTCCGGGTCCTCACTTAAGTGACTCAACCAACAGGCATTACAGTAGTCTGAGCGACAGAACTCTTCGTCTTGCCAACGCACGGCAGAGAAATAGAGCTCGTCTGCTGCGATCTCCGCCTCGCAGAGCGCGCAGCGGTGGTCGGATGTCGAGATCGAGTACTTGGGATCTTTGACTGCGCTCACCATCGCCGCCTCGTCACTCCTCTTCGCTTCGCTTCGAGCCCGCTAGCCCGGTTCCGCGCCCGTCGACGTCGCCGGTCCCACGCCGGATCGGCGGAGGAGCGCGGACGTCGTCGCCGTCCCGACGCGGCCGGAACGAACGGGTGACCGTCGGGCCAACCCTCGACGAACGAAGATTTTAGAACTCGAAGAACCGGAACTCAAACAGCGCCCGGGACGTACGACAACTCTCGACACGGCGCCCGCAGAGGCGGCGGCCGGGCCCGTCCCGAACGGAGCGCGAAAATCGGCGTAGATCTGACGGCGGAACTTCCGGTATAATGCGGGCGCCCTCGTAACCTACATATTATCAACAACTTACAACCGCGCGCGCGATCGTCGACGGGTGCGAGCGAAGCCCTCGCGGGCGCGGATTCGCGTCGAAAGGAAGTGACACGGTGAGCTTCGTCCATCTACACGTCCACAGCCATTACAGCCTTCTCGACGGGGCGGCGAATCACAAGAAGCTCGTCGCGGCGGCGAAATCGCTCGGGATGCCGGGGCTCGCCCTCACCGACCACGGCAACCTCTTCGGCGCGGTGAAGTTCGTTCTCGCCTGCAAGGAAGCCGGGATTCAGCCGATCGTCGGCATGGAGGCCTACATGGCCCCGGGGCATCGCACCGAGCGAAAGAAGTCCGCCGGCGGCGCGTTTTTCCACCAGCTACTTCTCGCGAGAAACCTCGAGGGCTACTTCAACTTGATGAAGCTGTCGTCTCTCTCCTACCTCGAGGGCTTCTACTACAAGCCGCGCATCGACAAGGAGATCCTCCGCGAGCACTCTGCGGGCCTCATCGGAACGAGCTCGTGCCTATCGGGACAGATCAATCGCGCGATCGTCGGCGGTTCCGACGACGACATCCGCCGCGAAATCGAAGAGTACGTCGAGATCTTCGAGCCGGGTTGCTTCTTCCTCGAGATCCAGCGCCACGGCCTCGCTGAGCAGGACCGCATCCTCGAGAAGATTCCCGCGCTCGCGAAGGAGTACGGCCTCCCACTTCTCCCCACGAACGACGTCCACTACCTCGAACGCGACGATGCCCGGGCGCAAGAGGTTCACCTCTGCATCAGCACCGGTCAGACGATGGACGACGACGACCGCCTCCGCTTCGACTGCGATCAGTTCTATTTCCGAACCGAGGCGGAAATGGAGCGGGTGCTCGGCGACTTCAAGGACTCGTTCGAGAACACCGTCGGGATCATGGAGATGTGTACACTCCATGACGAGCTCGAACAGGAGAACTACTTCGCTCCCGGGAGCCACCTCCCGACGTATGTCATCGATGCGCCCGAGTACCAGCACCTCTCCGACGCGGAGTACTTTCGCGAACTCTGCGTCGAAGGTTGTCGGAAACGCTATCCCGACTACGACACGAACGAGGCGATCCGATCTCGGCTGGAGTTCGAGATCGGGGTGATCGAGGAGATGGGCTATCCGAGCTACTTCCTCATCACGTGGGACTTCATCAAGTACGCGCGCGATCACCAGATCCCGGTCGGTCCCGGTCGCGGCTCCGCGGCCGGCAGCATCGTCGCGTATTCACTCGGGATCACGAACGTCGATCCGCTCAAGTACGACCTCCTCTTCGAGCGCTTCCTCAATCCCGATCGCGTCACCATGCCCGACATCGACATCGATTTTTGCATGGACGGACGCGAGCAGGTGATCGACTACGTCAAGCGCAAGTACGGCGAGGATCGTGTCTGCCAGATCATCACCTTCGGGACGATGGCGGCGCGCGCCGTGATCCGCGACGTGGGACGCGCCATGAACGTGCCGCTCGCCGAGGTCGACGGGATCGCGAAGCGGATCCCCGCGGGTCCGGGGGTGAAACTGCGCGAGAGTATCGACGCCGATCCGGATCTCCAGCGGATTCGCGACAGCGATCCGAAGCTCCGAGACCTGTTCGAGATCTCGCTCCGGCTCGAAGGCCTCAATCGGCACTGCTCGACCCACGCCGCCGGCGTGGTGATCGGCGACGCTCCTCTCATCGACACGCTCCCGCTCTACAAGAACGGCGACGACATCACGACGCAGTTCGTCATGGAGGATCTCGACCTCGTCGGGATGCTCAAGATGGATTTCCTGGGGCTGCGTACGCTCACGATCATCGATCAGGCGATCCAGCTCGTGAAGAAGTCGCGCGGCGTCGAGATCGACATCGACGAGATTCCCCTCGACGACCCGAAGACGTTCGAGCTCCTGTGTGCAGGCGACACGGTCGCAGTGTTCCAGCTCGAATCTCAAGGCATGCGCGATCTTCTCCGCCGCATGAAGCCCGATCAGTTCGAGGACATCATCGCGATCCTCGCACTCTACCGCCCCGGCCCTCTCGAGGGCGGCATGGTCGACACCTACATCGAGCGAAAGCACGGTCGCGAGCCGCTCGTCTACGAGCACGACGTCCTCGAGCCGATCCTTCGCGAAACCTACGGCGTCATCCTTTACCAAGAACAGGTGATGCGGATCGCG
Organism: Planctomycetota bacterium; assembly: GCA_965223845.1. Lineage (GTDB taxonomy): Bacteria > Planctomycetota > UBA8108 > UBA8108 > SXIK01 > CBDCXR01. The sequence goes on from CBDCXR010000004.1 coordinate 2,360,222, forward strand.
AACCAGATGGCGGGCTTTTCTCTCGCCCAAGCCGACATGCTTCGCCGAGCGATGGGAAAGAAGAAGGTCGAGGTGATGAAGGAGTACAAGGATCGCTTCATCGCCGGTTCGAAAGAGAACCGCATCGACGGAAAGATCGCCGAACGGATCTTCGACCTGATCGAGTTTTTCGCCGGCTACGGCTTCAACAAATCGCACTCGACCGCCTACGCGCTCGTCACGTACCAGACCGCGTACCTGAAGGCGAACTTCCCGACCGAGTTCATGGCGGCGGTGATGAGCTGCGAGCTCTCGAATACTGAGCGGATCGTGGAGTACCTCGACGAATGCCGCAAGATGTCGATTGAGATTCGGCCGCCCGACATCAATCGATCGGAGGCGAGATTCTCCGTCGAGGGGCAGACGATTTGGTACGGCCTCGCGGCGGTGAAGGGAGTTGGAACACGCGTCATCGACGCGGTCATTCGCGCGCGCGAAACGGGGGCGTTTCAGTCGATCTTCGACCTCTGTCGGCGCGTCGACAGCAAGGAAGGACTCACCAAAGCAGCGCTCGAAACCTTGATCTCCTCCGGCGCCCTCGACGGCTTCGAGCGAAAGCGTGCTGCGCTCGCGGCCGTGACGGACATCGCCGTCTCTCGCGGCAACGAGAATCGGCGCGACCGCGAGGTCGGTCAGCTCACGCTCTTCGATCTTCTGGGCGAGGCCGGCGGAGACGATTCCGGCGAAAGCGCGGACGACGATCAGGAGTCCTACCCCGACGTCGATGAATGGTCGGAGAAGGAGCGGCTTCAGCGCGAGAAGCAGACTCTCGGGTTCTACCTCACCGGACACCCGCTCGACGGCTGGAGCGGAGTCATCAAGAAGTACGCACCGCAGTCGCTCTCCGATCTCACCGCACTCAAGGACGGTGATCCGATGACGGTCGCGGTTCAGGTCACGAAGATCACGAAGAAGGTATCGAAGAAAACGGGCGAGCCCTTCTGGATCGTCGTCGTCGAGGACAAGACGACCGCCGAGGAGATCTTCGTCAACAAGGACAAGTACGAGAAGGCTTACGAGTTCCTCCGCACCGACGCGCTCGTCGTCGTCCAGGGCGCCGTAAAGTATCGCGACACGACCGCCGGCCTTCGCCTCGAGCGATTTCTTCCGATCGAAGACGCGCCGGCGCAGCTCACTCGCGACGTGAGCGTCCTCGTCGACGCAGACGCCGCCGACGCCGAGGACCACATCTTCCGCATCAAGCAGCTCCTCGAGGAGCACCGCGGGCGTTGTCCGTTCTTCGTCATCTTTCGCAGTCGCGACGGCCAGAACGCCGTCCTCCGCGTGGGCGACGAGAACTTCGTGAACGCCGACGCGGCGTTCATCTCTCGGGCGAACGATCTGTGCGGGAAGGAACGCGTTCGAGTGAATCGTATGGGAGATTTCTTGCGCGTTTGAGCGACTCGAAGCTCGCCCGTCCGCGTCCCATCCCGCCTTACCGCCAGCGACGATGGCCGAAGTCCACACTGCCCCGCTCCCCCCGGACGCGCGCGAGATCCTCGCGGAGAATCTCTCCCGCATCCGCGAGGAGTTTGCCTCCGCCGCGGCGCGGGCCGGACGAGCGCCCGAGAGCGTCCAGCTTCTTCCGGTGACAAAGTACGTGACCGGAGACGTGGTCCGGCTCTTGCACTCGCTCGGCCTTCAGTCCTTCGCGGAAAACCGCGTCCAGCGAGGGGTCGCCCTCTGCGAAGAGGTCGAGGATCTCGAACCGGTGACCTGGCACTTCATCGGGCATCTGCAAAGGAACAAAGTACGCCGAGCTCTCGGGTGGTTCGACGTCCTCCACTCGATCGACTCGGCGCGACTCGCCCGCGAGGTCGCGGCGCGGCTCCGTGAACGAAACGAGCGGCGCGCGAATCCCCTCCGCCTCTACGTGGAAGTCAACACCTCGGGCGAGGAGGCCAAGACCGGACTTTCTGCGAGCGAGGCCCCCGCCGTTCTCGAGGTGCTCGCGAACGAACAAGCGGCAGACGAGTCGCCGCTCTTCGTCGTCGAAGGTCTCATGACGATGGCACGCTTCACCGACGATCCGGAGAACGCGCGACGCGATTTCGCGTGCCTCCGCGAGCTCCGCGACAAACTCTGCGAGCGCGGCGCTCTCCCCGCGGGAGCAGGGCTCTCGATGGGCATGAGCCGGGATTTTTCCTCGGCGATCGCCGAGGGCGCGACCGTCGTTCGCATCGGTCGCAGACTTTTCGACGGCATCCTCCCGGAACGGTAACCCACATTCATAGGTCGGACTTTCAAGCGCTGGACGTGGGCTAAGCGAGCGAACGTGGCAAGGCTTCGAATCCTCAGCGGGCGGCAAGAGGGACGGACGCTCTACGTTCGCCCTCCGGGCCCGTTCGTGTTCGGCCGCTCCCTCGATTCGAACTTTCCGCTCATCGACCCGCTCGTCTCGCGCCGACACTTCCGTCTGGAGTTTACGACGGGCGCCTACCGGGTCGTCGACCTCGGGAGCAAATCCGGAACGCGAGTGGATGGCGTCGCCGTCGACCGCGCGAACATCGAGATCGGGGCGCGCCTCACCGCGGGAGATTGTGAGCTCGAGCTCTGCGCTGAGCCGGATCCTTTGAACGGTCGCGAGCTCGGCGGCTACCGCATCCTCGAGCGCGTTGGTCGCGGCGGGATGGGAACGGTCTACCGGGCTCGCCAGACGAGCCTCCAGCGCGTCGTCGCGATCAAGGTCCTCGCTGAGCGGTTTTCCCGAGACTCGTCGTTCAGTGCGAAATTCGTCGAAGAGGCCAAGCGCGCCGCCGAGCTCTCGCATCCGAACATCGTTCGCGTCTACGACGTGAACCGGCTCGACGGCCTACTTTTCTACGCGATGGAATACACGTCGCGCGGCAGTCTCGAAGATCGACTCCGGCGCGACGGCAGTCTCTCCGCGAAGGATGCGGTTGATGTTATTCGCCAGGCGGCTGCCGGCCTCGCCTACGCGGAGAAGGCGGGAGTGGTCCACCGCGACATCAAACCGGCGAACCTGATGGTCGACGGCACCGGCACGGTGAAGATCGGCGACCTCGGCATCGCGACGCGCGCGGGCGCGGCGCCCTCCGTCCGGTCCGGCGCCCCTCCGCAAGACGCCGGTGCACCCGTCGAGCCCGGCGGGCTGAGCGGCTCACCGCCGTACATGTCTCCGGAGCAGATTCTCAACCGCCCCGTCGATCACCGGGGAGATCTTTACTCGCTCGGGATTTGTCTCTACGAACTCCTCAGCGGAGCGCCGCCCTTTCGCGGATCGAGCGTCAAGGAAATCCTCTACGCCCACATCCGAGATCGCGTACCCGACCTCTCCTCCCTCCGCCCGGAGCTTCCCGCGGTGCTGACCGCGCTCGCGAGCAAGCTGCTCGAGAAGCGCCCGGAGGACCGTCCGGAGAGCGCGGCTCGTCTCATCGAATCGCTCGACGCCGTTGCCGAGTCGCTCGGGAACGACGCGAAACCTCGACCGCTCGGCGAGTTCGCTCCGCGGCTCGTCCACGCGGCGCTGTTCATCGTCGGTGTCGCTGCCGGCGCGTTAATCGCCTGGGCGTTGATCGATTGAGCCGCCTCGAGTGAAGACCCCGCCCGAGTACATCGTCGTTCGCCCGGACACCGTTCTCCTCCTCGTGCACGTCACCCCAGGCGCCGCACGCACGCGCATCGTGGGGATCCACGACGGGGCGATCAAAATCGCGGTCACTGCACCGCCGGAGAAAGGTAAGGCCAACCGCGAGGTCTGCCGGACGGTCGCGACGGCACTCGGCGTTCGCGCCGGCTGTGTACGCATCGCCGCCGGGGAGACGAGCCGATCGAAACGACTCGCGATCGATGGGATCGGGTGGGACGAGGTCGCCGAACGACTGAGCTCGCACCTCTAGCGGGCGTCCTCCGAAACCACCGGGGATCACCGAGTACCGAACTCCATCCAAATTCGCCGCGTCAGTCTTCCCCACGCGCGTTACACTGGACGCGGGCGAGTTCGACCATCGTCGAACTCCGCGGGTCAGCCTCGATCGGGAGAAGATGATGGTGCGTGGACGGTTTTCCTATCTCGTCGTGTTCGCGTCGTGTATCGCGTGGACGTCTCCGGCCCCAGCGGTCGTGATCTCGGAGATTCACTACCATCCTCCCGTCGGTGAGGAATCCCTCGAATTCGTCGAGGTGACGAACGAGTGGAACACTCCCATCGATCTCGGCGGCTACGCGTTCAATGACGGCATCCGCTTCGTGTTTCCGGACGGCACGATTCTCGAGAGCGGAGAGACGCTCGTGGTCGCAGCGGACGCCGACGCCATTCGCCGCCACTACGGCATCGAAAACGTCGTGGGCAACTTCGAGGGGCGCCTCGACGGCGGTGGTGAACGCATCACTCTCGTCAACTACGCCGCCGTCGAGGTGGATTCGGTCCGCTACGACGACGACGGCAAATGGCCCGTTGGAGCTGACGGCTCGGGGCACAGCCTCGTCCTCCGACGCATCCGCTCGGATTCCTCCGAGCCGGAGAACTGGACGCAAAGTCCCGAGCTCGGCGGGAATCCCGGCCGACGCAACTTTCCCGAGGATCGACCGCCGGATTACGACGTGACCGTGTTCATCGACGTCGGCGAGGAATGGAAATACCGCGAAGGGCGCGAGGCGTTCTCGGATCCTCCGGAGGCGTGGACCACGCCCGAATTCGACGACGGGGCGTGGGAGAGCGGACCGTCCGGGTTCGGCTTCGGAGACGACGACGACAACACAGTGTTCGAAACAATGCGCGGCGAGTTCAGCTCGATCGCGATTCGAAAGCGCATCGAGCTCACCGAAGAGGAGGTGAATGCGCCCGGCGAGTTCCTCTTTTCGGTCCTCTACGACGATGGGTTCTGCGCGTTCGTGAATGGAGAGCAAGTCACCGGCGCGAATTGCCCCGAGGAGATCAAATGGGACTCCTCGGCCGACGGGTCTCACGAAGCGCGAGAAGCAGAGCTGTTTCCCATTCCCCGCGAAGCGCTCGTCGCGGGACTGAACACGATCGCGATCGTTGGATACAACCGCAGCATCGGCGGGAACGATTTCTCGCTCGCGCCGCAGTTCATTCACCGCGTGCTCGTTTCCGAGGATGCCCCCCCGCCGCTCGAGGGCGGGTTCAACGAGCTCTTCCGCGGCGACGACAACGAGGGCGGCTGGGTGGAGCTCTTCAACGGCGGAGACGAAGAGTACGATCTCGCCGGATTCCGCATCACGACCTCACCGGACCTCACCGGTGTCGTGCTCGGCGACGACGCGCGGCTCTCGCCGGGCGAGTTCCTCGTCGTCGACGCCGAAGGGACCGAGCTCGATCTGAGCACCGAGATCGTTCAGTTCTTCCTCATCGCCGAGACCGGCCACGTCGCTGCCGCAGCCGCGTTCGACGAGAGCCCTCCGGAAGCGGCCGGATTGGCGACGTATTCCGAAGCTCGCTATCCCGACGGCGGCCGGATCGGATGGATCACCCCTTCGCCGACTCGCGGCGCCGCGAACGTCGTTCCGCGCGAAGAGCGCATCGTGATCAACGAGATCTTCTACCACCCACCGGAGGACCGCGTCGGCGAGTTCATCGAGCTCTACAATATCTCAGACGAAGCGGTCGACCTCGGCGGCTTCCGCTTCACGCGCGGCATCGATCTCGAGTTTCCGCCGGGGACGTCGATCGGTCCCGGCGAGTACATCGTCGCCGCGGAGGACGCCCAAATCCTCGCCGATCATTACGACGTCCGTACGCCGTACGAGTACGAGGGGCGGCTCGCCGACCGCGGAGAGAACGTCCGTCTCGTCGACGCCCTCGGCAACCTCGTCGATGAAGTCCGCTATCACGACGGCGGTCGGTGGTCTCTCTGGGCGGACGGCCGTGGCTCGAGCCTCGAGCTCGCCGATCCGCGCAGCGACAACGACTTCGCCGGCGCATGGCGCGCGAGCGACGAGAGCGAAAAGGCGAGCTGGGAAGAGCTCTCCTACACGGTGGACGAATACGTTCCGGCGGGCGAATCGGAACTCCACATACTCCTCGTCGAACGCGGGATCTGTCACATCGACGACGTTTCGATCACGCGGGCCGAAGGCGGCGACAACGTCATTCGGAATCCCGGCTTCGAAGAGGACACGGCCGGTTGGCGCATCGAGGGGACTCACGTCGACAGCGTGCGCATAACGGAGGACCGCCACTCCGGTGAAGCAAGCCTCCGACTCGTCGCAACCGGGAAGGGTGACAGCACCTGCAATCGCATCGAGACCGACACATCGCCGCGACTCACGCGCGGTGCGTACGACGTCTCGCTGTGGGCTCGCTGGCAAGCGGGGAGCAGCCTCCTCGTTCTTCACGGCGAGTTCGCCCCGGGTCCGTGGTTCGGGACGCGCGACGTCAATATGTCGAACAACAGTCTCGGCGCGCGGCTCCGGCTGACCGTACCCCGAAATCTCGGGACTCCGGGAGCGGAGAATACGGCGCGCCGAATCCTCCGCGAGACGACTGGCGACGACAACCTCGGACCGACGATCGACTCGGTCGTCCACTCACCGCCATCGCCGGCCGAGCTCGAACGGGTTCGAGTCACGGCGCGGATCGCGGATCCCGACGGGATCGCGATGGCGCGCGTCGTCTTTCGCCTCGACTCGAGCCAAGCGGAAGATCAGTTCGCGGAGCTCTTCGACGACGGTGAGCACGGAGACGGCGCACCGGGCGACGGACTCTACGCGGCCACGCTGCCCGGATTCGATACCCGCGCGCGCGTCGTCTTTGCGATCGAAGCCGAAGACACTAAGGGCGCAGTCACCTCCTTTCCGGGCGAGTCGCCCTCGTGGTGCACCTTTCGCGTCGACGGCCGGCGACCGACGGCGCTTCAAATCATTCAAAGCGCCGACAGCGTCCGGGAGCTCGCGCGCCGTCCACTCCATTCGAACGATCTCGTCGATGCGACCGTCGTCTTTGACGACAGCGAGGTCTACTACAATGTCGGACTCCGCTACCGGGGAAGTCCCTGGGGACGGCCGCAGCGGGCGAGCTACCGCGTCCGCTTCGCAAAGGATCGCCCACTCGGTGAACGGAAGGGAGCGATCAACGTCTCGAACCGCGACACCAACGACGGCGTCGCGTACGGCCTCATCGGCCGCGCCGGCGTTCCCGGATCCCCCGCGCCCGTTCCCGACTACGATTACATGCCGACTTTCATCAACGGCGCTTCGTTCCAGGTTCCGGGCGTCTTCGATCCGGTCGACCGAGACTTCATCGAGAAGTGGTACGGCGGAGATGCAGCCGACGGTGCGGTTGTCCTCAAGGGAAACGGACGCCTCCGCTTCAGCGACGCCTGTCAGCGAACGGGCTGGGACGAAGCGACGCTGCTTCACATGGATACGTCGTCCGAAAACTATCGATTCTATTGGTTCCATTCGGTCAACCAGACCGCCGACCAGTGGGAACCGTTCATGGAGCTCACGCGAGTCCTCGATTCGCGCGAGACTCCGGAGGAAGAATTCGAGGAGAAGGTGGGGACCGTGCTCGACACGGAGTCGTTCTTTCGCGTTCTCGGGTCGCGCATCCTGATGAACGATGGCGACGCACTGTTCGTTGGAAACGGCCACAACGGCTACATGACTTGGAATCCCGTCACCGGTCTCTGGGGACACCTCGCCTTCGACATGGGGGGCGGACTCCGAAACGGCAACGTGTCGCTCCTCGGGGTCCGTGATCGATCGGTGCGGCGACTTCTCAACAACCCAAGGCAGCAGCGTCTCTACTACCGGGTGATCGATGACATCGTGAGTCGCTACTGGTCCGCGAGTGCCGGTCCGTGGCTCACCGCTCTGCAAAGCTCTCCGGCGCGCCGCGGCACGACTCTGCTCGCCATCGTGCGCCAGTCGTCCGACCGGGCGAAGGGTGCGCTCCGCCGCGTCGTCAACGTCGACTTCGAGATTCTCACCGGCGATGGCGAACCGATCGTGAGCGAGGAGCCGACCATCCTGCTCACCGGCCAGGCGTCGGTCCAGGTCACCACGTTCCTCGTCAGCCGAAACGATGGCGACCCCATCGAGTTCGATCCGACGTTTACGACGCGCGGACGTCCGAACCGCTGGGAACACGAGTTCGCGCTGCCGGATCCCGCGAATCGATTCACGTTCATCGGACTCAGCGACTCCGGCGAGCTTCTCGCGTCGACGACCGTCGAGGTGAGCTCGATGGCGGCGCCGCAATTCGTCCGCGGCGATGTCGACGGAAACGGTTCGCTCAACGTGAGCGATCCGATTCGTACGCTCCTCCATCTCTTCGTCGGCCAGGAGATCGCCTGTCGGGACGCGGCCGACGTCGACGACGATGAGTCGCTCAATATCAGCGACGCAATCCTCCTTCTCGAGTACATCTTCCGGGACGGCACGCCACCGGCGCCGCCCTTCCCGGAGCTCGGCCCCGACTCGGAAGGAGAAGACGCGCTCGGCTGCTCGAGCGGGGTCTGAGTTCGCGACTCGGCCCGAGAAACCGAATGGAGAGGGGAATCGCTCCGCTCACGCGCTCTGGTCGTCCGAGACGCTCGAGGCGCGCGAGCGGCGCGCTCGCGGCAACACGAACACCTCGCGGGCAAGCTCCGAGTCGAGCTCAGCGCGCGAGTAGTAGCCGCCACGCGTGAGCGCCGAGCTTTCGAGCAGCTCCGGGTGGAGAGCGGCGAACGTTCCCCAAGACTTGCTCGGATCCTTTCGCATGCCCTCGTGAATCAGGACGAGGTACGCCCACGTGATCGTCTCGTGGTAGAGGGCGGGCATTCCCTTCGACTCCGCGTAGCGCCGGAGCTTCCGCGGAAACTCGGCGAGGACATCCGCGAGCGGCGGCCGGCGAAGATAGAGATACGCGAGCCGGACGTGGTCTTCGTGGGAAAGACTCGGCAGGCTGCACGTCTCGAATCCTCGCACGAGCTCCTCGTCCGTACGCGCGCTCGACGAATGCGTCGTCACGACCCCTTCTCCGCGAGACGATGGCTGTCTGAGGCGTCGAGATCGAGTCGGTAGACGCGCTTCAGGTCCTCGATCACGCTCAGTGATTCTCTCCCGAACGGCCGCTTGCCCTCGAAGGCGTGCAGACAGATCCCCTCGAGCAAATCGCCGAGCGAGATGTCGTGGTACTCCGCGAGCGCTTTCAGCACTTTGACGAGGCGGCGCTCCATCCGTACGCCGGTCTGAACACGCTCGACCTCGTGGCGCTTCGAGCGCCGTTCGCGGTGTTGTCGTCGCGGTGACATAGTTACCATGGTACCAAGATCACGGACTGATGTCCAGCCGCCGAGAGACCCTCCGGAGTTTCGCCCCGGCGGCGATGGGATGGACTCCTCCCATCCGAATCCGTACTCTTTCTCGGTCCCGCCCGAGAGGTCGGGGACAACGCCCAAACCGCGAGCGATGCGAGGAGCTGAGTTTCATGCCACCGTCCCCTCCCCTCCGCGAGACGATCGAGCGCGCCGCCACGGCGATTCGGGCGCGCACGGACGCGCGTCCCCGCTACGGCATCACGCTCGGGACGGGTCTCGGCGGACTCGCCGGCGAGATCGACGTCGACGTCCGCATCCGCTACGAGGAGATCCCGGGATTTCCCGAGCCCCGCGTGGAGTCTCACGAGGGGACGCTGATCATCGGCCGTCTCGGCGGTCAGACCGTCGCCGCGCTCGAAGGTCGCTACCACTTCTACGAAGGGTATACCCTCGACGAGATGACGCTTCCCCTGAGAGTCCTCAAGGCACTCGGCGTCGAGATCGCGATCTTTTCGAACGCCGCGGGTGGACTGAACCCGCAGTTCGACCGCGGCGACATCATGATCATCGTCGATCACATCAACCTGATGGGCGTCAACCCCCTCATCGGCCCGAACGACGACTCGCTCGGCCCCCGTTTCCCCGACATGGCTCGACCCTACGACGAGGCCCTCTCGGCAAGACTCGAAGACATCGCGCGCGCTGAGCGAATCGCCGTCCGTCGCGGAATCTATGCGGCGATGACGGGCCCGTGCCTCGAAACTCGGGCCGAGTACCGGATGCTTCGCACCATCGGCGCCGACGCGATCGGCATGTCGACCGTGCCCGAGGTGATCGTCGGCGTCCACGCGGGCTTGCGAAACGTCGGGATCTCGTGCATTACGGACCTCTGCCTTCCCGACGCGCTCGAGCCGGTCGTGATCGAAGACATCATCGCGGTCGCCAACGAGGCCGAACCGAAGATGACGAAACTGATCACGGAGCTGATCGGAGAGGACTAGGAGCCAATCCAAGAGACCGCACTCGGCCGCGAAGCGACCTCCCGGGTGCCTTCGCGGGCGCGAATCTTTGACGAAATCACAGAATCGCCCGCGATCGCTACGCCTCGCCGTCCGAGCGGCCTCGTTCTCGGCTTCGAACCGATTCTTCGCGCGAGCTCGTGGCCCAGGTGTTTCCGTCGGCACACGCGCAGTAGAATCTGGCGAAGGCGCCGGCCAGAGCGAGACTCCGGAGGCGAGGTCCCGAAGCGAGCGAGAACGGTTCTTCGGAACGTCTCGCCGCGCGGCGTCTATCCGGAACTAGCGGGTCCCGGCGGCGAGATACTCACCCGCGAATTCCCGAAATGCTCGACCCGGTTCGAGCCGACGAAAAGAAGGATCCACGAGTCACCCACAAGGAGCCCACTCTCATGGGACGAAATCTCGACGACTTGAAGACACAGCCGGCCCCCAACGACGATCTCCCCCGCTTCGACGACGAAGACGACGACTGCGAGAGCGGACGGGGCCTCGGCCGCGAATCGCGTGCGGAGTACGACCTCCTTCGGAACGAGCGGACGATCTTCGTCTCCGAGCCCGTCTCGCCGAAGCTCACCCAGCGCCTTACGACGCAGCTCCTCTGGCTCGACTCGCAGAGCGAAGACCCGATCAAGCTCTACATCAACACGCCGGGTGGATCCGCCGACGATGGCTTCGCGATTCACGACATGCTGAGCTACGTGAAAGCCCCGGTATACAACATCTGCTTCGGCCTCAACGCGAGCGCGGGAATCCTCATCCTCCTCGGCGTCCCGAAGGAACGCCGGCTCGCCCTGCCGAACGCTCGCCTCATGATGCACCAGCCGTCCGGCGGCGGCCGCGGTCAGGCATCTGACATCGAGATCACGGCCCAAGAGATTCTCAAGCTGCGCGAGCGCGCGAACGAGTTGATCGCCGCGGGGACCGGCAAGCCGGTCGAGACCGTCGCGTCGGTGACCGACCGCGACTACTGGCTCTCTGCGGAGGAAGCGCAAGAGTTCGGCCTCGTATCGCGCGTGATCACGTCGCTCCGCGACATCATGTAGCCGCGCGGGCTCGCGAATCACCGAATCTCGAGAGAGGGGATCGATGTCCGCGGAACCAGCGCCTGCGGCGCGTTCGTCGACGCGGCCGCGCCTAGGAGTCTTGTTTTCGGGCGGGGGGCGAACGCTCGAAAACCTCGCGCGGAGCTGCCGCGACGGGAGCCTCGCGGCGGACGTCGTCGTCGCGGTCTCTAGCCACCGCGGTGCCGGCGGAGTCGAGCGCGCCGCCGAGTACGGCATCCCGTGCGAGGTCGTCGACTATCGCGAGCACGCGAGCGACTTCGCCAGCCGAATCGAGAAGGTCATCCGTGAGCACTCGGTCGACCTTGTTCTCCTCGCCGGCTTCATCCGGCATTTTCCGGTCGCTCCCGAACGCGCCGGACGGGTGCTCAACATCCATCCGTCGCTGCTCCCGAAGTTCGGCGGACGCGGCTACTACGGGGAGCGAGTTCACGCGGCCGTTCTCGCCGCGGGCGAGACTGTCTCCGGTTGTACGGTCCACGTCGTGACCGACGAGTACGACCAAGGGCCGATCGTCGTCCAGCGCGTGGTCCCGGTAGAAGAAAGCGACACGCCCGCCAGCCTCGCCGAGCGAGTCTTTCGCGAGGAATGCATCGCCTACCCGGAAGCCGTTCGGCTCTTCGCGGCAGGGCGAGTCCGCATCGACGGCGGCTCGGCGGTGATTCTCCCCGCCGACTGACCGTTTTCGGTGGACTCCTCGGCGGAACGCTCCGCTCGCGTTTGAGCGTTCAGCGAACCGGTGAGTATTCCGTCGGGACGAGAAACGTCGAGTCGATCTTCTTGACGAGCCGGCCGTTCGCGATCGACGCCCCGTACGCCGCTTTCCAGTCGGGATCGTTCAGAAAGCCGTCCCAGGACTTCTTGCGCGCTTCGCGGCTCGGGTACGCGAGGATGTACACCAGCGTGTCCCGGTCGTCGGCGGGCGTCCAGTACCCGACGAGCGTCATCCCGTGCTTCACGAAGAGTGCGTTCGTGTGCTCGCGGAAACGCCGATGGAGATCGTCGATCTTGCCTTCGTTCGTGTAGTAGGTCCGCATCTCGTAGACGCGAAATCCCGGTGGAAGCTCGGAGGGGCGCTTCTCCGCTTCCCCGTTTCCGAGGGCGAACGAGCTGACGGCAACGACAACGAGAAGGGTGGAAAGGAGCGCGGAGCGGAGCATGGGATTCCTCGTCTGCGAGTCGAGTGCGGGACGATCGATGGCGGTCAAGAACGCGCCCGATGAGACTCGCAACCCGTAGGCGGGTCAAGCGCGCGGGATCGCGTCCTCGCGCGGCCGAGACGACGGAAGCGGCGATTTCTGCCGCGTCAGTTCCCGACTCCGCTCGCGGCTTCGTCCCCGCGGTACTGCTGCCACCACTCGCGCCACTTCGTGGCGTTCGCCCCGCAGTCGACGCCCGTCGCCTGCGCGAGGAGGCGTCCGGCGATGCCGAGGCGCGTCGGGTCGAGGTCATCGAGGTTTTCGATGAGCGTCTCGACGAGCCGGCCGTTGTAGACCGCGTCCTCCTCTCCCGCCCAGACCGCCAACTGACCGCCGACGAAGAAGGCCTCCGCTTTGCCGAAGAGAAGGGCCGCGGTCATCTTCTCGAGCGGACGATCGCTGAGCGAGATCTGACCGGGCGGGACGACCCAGAACTCAAGCGCCGGGAGGCTGAGGGTCAGGTTCGCGTTGGGATCGTTCCCCGTCCAGCGCGTCGGCCGGAACCGACCCGCCACCACGATTCGTGCGACCGCCCCGACGAGCGGTAGATCCTCTTCGAGCTCGAAATCGACCTCGTGCGTCCAAGAGGTTCCGGGATCGAGCACGATCTGCTTTTCGCGCGCGTCGACCTCGACGCGGAGACGGCGCTTCACCGTCGATCGATCGCCGCTCGCGAGGACGCGCGTCACCTCGACTTCGGCGTAGCCGAGAACGCCCTGCTCGAGGTGTACGTACGCGCGCTGATTCATGTGGTTGCGCAGGCGAAACGTCAAATCGGGGATGCTGCCGAGATCGAAGACCGCGCCCGAAACCTCGAACGACGGCTCGAGCAGCTCGCGCGCCGCGAGGCGATCGCGACAACGCCGCCGCAGGCGGCGGATCTCCCAGGCGTGCGGGTGGTTCGGATCGAGCGTGAGGAGAGCCTCCGCGATATCCTGCGCCTCACGGAGACGCCCGCTTTGCGCGAGGCGCTCGGCCTCTTCGCGCTTCGCGGCGAGAAAGAGCGCGACGGCCCCATCGATGCGGCCGGTGACGCCGGCACCGCCGTCGACCGTCGCGATGATGCTCTCGACGCGAGCGGTTCGCGTCTGAGCGCTCCGCAACCAGTAGCGAAGCTGCGGCAAAACCGCCGGGCCGAGGAGGTGAAGCTTGCTCGCGCCGCGATTCTGATCGCGGGGGTTCGACGACAAGACGAGACGAATGGCCTGCATGACCTCCGGCGTCGGCCGGCGGAGGGCGTCAGTCGGCGGATCTGGCACGTTTTCGCTTGCGAGGTTTGGCGAATTCGCCCCCTCCGCCTCCGCGCCCGAACTCGCGGTCCCTGCGGAGCTGCCGGTCTCTCGAGCGGCGGCAGTGCCTCGGGGAGATTCGGCCGAGACCGAGCCGGGCTCCGGCGTCGACGAATCACCATCGACGGGCGCGGGACTCTCCGTCTCTGCGCCCTTGATCTCCCCTCCGGGCGACTCGACCTCTTGTCCTCGGACGGGATTCAAGAGAAAGAGCGAGAACGAGAGGATAGCGACGATCCGGTTCATGCGACGAGTCTCGAAGCGATCTGGGCTCGGTTTGGACCAGCGCGATCCGGCGCCGGCTCCGGCCAATCGAATGCATTCCGCGGGACGCGGACGCTTTGCGAACAGCGCGGCACAACGAACAGCGATAGGGAAAGAGAGGCGTCGCCGGCCCCACCGCGTCGACCGCCCCCGCGGACTCGGCGTCTCGGCTGGTGCCCCTGGAAGCCCTTACTATCCTACCATCGGGGACTTTTCGTCAACCGCCCCGTCGGTCTCGCCGCTCCCCGCGAAAAAGAGCGGCCGGAAGACGCCCTGAGGAACGTCTTCCGGCCGCGATCCTGCCGCCCCGTACGCTAGACCGGCGCAACCCGCACACACGCCCGAACGAGGGCGTAAGAACCCTATTCGGAGGGCTTCTCTCCGTCCGCGGGCTCGCTCGCAGCTTCCTCGGGAGCGGCCTCCCCGCTTTCGGCGGGAGCAGCTTCCTCGGCCGGAGCCGTCGTTTCGGTCGTCTCGGGCGCACTCTCCGCCTCAGCCGCGGGCTCGGCAGTTTCGGCGGGCTCCGCCGCTGCGGCCGGCTCCGCTTCGGCGCTCGGCGCGGCCTCCGCGGCGGGCTCCGCCGCCGCAGCCGTACCGGTGTCGTCGCCACCATCTTCCGTCTGCGCTTGATAGCGCGCGAGAGCGGTCTCCGCCTCGTCGGCATCGACTCCCTTCAGACTGAGACCGATCTTCCTCTGATCGACGTCGACCTTGATCACCTTGACGACGACCGTCTCGCCGACCTTCACCACCTCCTCCGGCGTCGCGACCTTGCGGTCCGCGAGTTCGGAGATGTGAAGGAGACCTTCGAGCTCGTCGTCGAGCTTCACGAACACACCGAAGTTCGTGATCTTCGTCACTTCGCCGACGACGATCGTTCCGATGATGAAGCGCGCGGGGATCTCGACCTCCCACGGATCCTGCTCGAGCTGCTTGATGCCGAGCGCGATCCGCTTTCGCTCCTGGTCGACCTGAAGGACCATCGCACGGATGTTGTCGCCCTTCTTCACCACCTCGCTCGGGTGGATCACCTTTCGCGTCCACGACATGTCGGCGACGTGGAGAAGGCCGTCGATGCCGTCCTCGAGCTCGACGAACGCACCGTAGTTGGTCAGGTTCCGGACCTTGCCTTCGATGATCGTTCCCGGCGGGTACTTCCCTTCAACCTGCGTCCAGGGGTTGACCCCGACCTGCTTCATGCCGAGCGAGATCTCTTGCTTCTCCTTCTTGATCTCGAGGACGACGACCTCGATCTCCTCACCCACGGAGACGACCTGGTTCGGATGGCTGATCCGCTTCGTCCAGGACATCTCGGAAATGTGGACGAGCCCTTCGACGCCCTCCTCGAGCTGGACGAACGCGCCGTAGGAAAGAACGTTGACGACCGTGCCCTTCGCCTTCGATCCGACGGGGTACTTCGTCTCGATGTTCGTCCACGGACTCTCTTGCCGCTGCTTGAGACCGAGCGAGATCCGCTCCTTCTCCTTGTCGACTTTGAGGACCTTAATCTCGAGCTCCTGCTCGATCTTGAGGAGCTCCGAGGGGTGATTGATCCGTCCCCAGCTCATGTCGGTGATGTGGAGGAGGCCGTCGATCCCGCCGAGATCGACGAAGGCACCGAAGTCCGTGATGTTCTTCACAACACCCTTGCGGACCTGACCGATCTCGATGTCGGCGAGGAGCTGGTTCTTCTGCGCTTCGCGCTTCTCCTCGAGGAGCTTCCGACGCGAGACGACGATGTTCATCCGCGACTCGTCGATCTTGATGATCTTACACTCGAGATCCTGACCGATGTACTCGGCGATGTCGCCCGTTCGGCGGATCCCGATCTGCGATGCCGGAAGAAAGACCGGAACGCCGATGTCGACGAGCAGTCCACCCTTGATCTTCCGCGCCACCTTGCCGCGAACGACGTCCCCTTCGTTGTACGTCGTGATGACGCGCTCCCAGCCGCGGATGCGATCGGCCTTCCGCTTCGAGAGCATCAACATCCCGTTCTCGTCCTCGTCGATCGACTCGAGGAGGACTTCCACCTCGTCGTCGACGCTGACCTCTTCGGGATTGTCGAATTGCTCGAGGGGTACGACACCCTCGGACTTGTAGCCGATGTCGACGATCACGTCGCTCGAGAGCTTATTGACGATCTTGCCCGTGATGATCTTCTCGGCTTCGAACTCCTTGACGGACTGATTGTAGATCGAGTCCATCGCTTCGACGCTCTTTCCTCCGAGCGCTTCCTCCATCTGCTTGAGGATGTCGGCGTCGTCGAGCTCGAACTGCTTCACGAGGGGGTTGGTGGACATAGGGATCCGTGGACCTTTCCGACCTGGCTTCTGCGGCGATCGCCGCTGGGGTTGCGATCGAGTCCGGCGCTCCTGCCGAGCGCGCGCCGTCGATCAGTCTTCGTTCGATGGGGAAGGGCTCTCGACCGCCTCCCCGGTCTGCGACTCGTCCGCGAAGATCCGCTCCGCGCCCGCGTCGCGCGCCAGGTCGCGCCACGCGGCTCGGAGCCGCTCGAGGAACGAATCGTACGATTCTTTCTTTACGTACTGGATCGGCGAACCGAACCACACCGCAATAGGGTGACGCTTCGGCCACCGCCGCCCGCGCGGCCACGCCTCGAACGTGCCGAGGACGAGGACGGGGACCACCGGCGCGCCGCTTCGCTTCGCCACGAGGGCGATCCCTGATTGCAAACGCTGCACTCTACCATCGGGGCTGCGCGTTCCCTCAGGAAAAAACGCGAGGACGCGGTTCGCTTCGAGCGCACGGAGCGAGATCCTCAAGCCCTCGATCGCGCCGCGCTCCGGCGTGCGATCGACGGGGATGGAGCCGAGCTTCCGCAGGTACCAAGCGCCCAGCCGACGGCGAAAGAGCGTGTCCTTCGCGAGATACGCGAGTGGGCGCTTCGCGGCGCATCCGACCACCGGCGGATCGAGATTGCTCTGGTGGGTGCAAGCGAGGATGACGGGCCCCGATTCCGGGACGCTCTCCCGGTGGTACCGCCGAAATTGAAAGAAGAGTCTGAGAACGAGGCGACAGAAGCCTCGCGTGACGCCGTGGACACTGAGGAGCCCCGGCTCGGGACCGATCGCGGTCAGCTCGCCCGTCCGCCCGCTCTCCGCCGCTCCGCCTCCCGTTGGCATCGACCTTCCCCGTCGAATTCGATTTGCCGAGATTCACTCCGGCGCCGCCTCGAACGCCCGGACGTGCCCGACGAGCGCCGCGACGACGCCGGCGGCGTCCAGCCCGTCGGTCTCGACGACCGTCGCACCCGGCGGGACGACGAGCGGTGCGTGCTCGCGCTCGCGATCGTGGCGATCGCGGCGGAGCGTCTCGGCGAGAACGTCGTCGTACGATTTCGAGTGACCCGCGGCCTCGAGATCGCGCCAGGCCCGCCGCGCCCTCTCCTCCGCCGTCGCGTCGAGGAAGAACTTGAGCGGCGCATCGGGAAAAATCACGGTGCCCATGTCGCGTCCCTCCGCGACCACTCCGGGCGGCCGCGCGAAGCCGCGCTGAAACTCCACGAGGAGCTCGCGATATTCGCCGTTGTTCGCAATCCGGTAAACCTGCGGCGTAACGTCCGGCGCCTTGAGCCGGTCGGTGACTTCTCGGTCGCCGATGTAGACGCGAGTCCGATCGTTTTCCTCGAACCGGAGCGCAAGCTTTCCGATCAATCGACCGACGAGGCCGGCGTCGTCGAACTCGCCGCCCGATTCGAGGACGAGGAGGGTCACCGCGCGGTAAATGAAGCCGGAGTTGAGATACGTGAGCTCCAGCTCGCGTGCGAGGCGACGCGCCACCGTGCTCTTTCCCGCGCCGGCGGGACCGTCGATGGTGATGACGAGGGAAGGGGAGTCGGGCATCGTGTAGGCCGGGTGACGGTGAGGCTCGCGGTCAGTCGGAATCTAGTCGCGAGACGCTGTCGACCGGAACGACGGTCCCGGGCGGGAGAGCGCTATTGAGGCTCCCGGAGCGGAAGCCCTCGACGTCGAGTGCGACGAAAAGGAAACCGGCGGCTTTGACCACACGCGCGACGTCCGCCCGCCGGGCGGGATCGGCGAACACCGCGAGATCCTCGGGCGGCAGTTCGACCCTCGCGACCTGCCCGTGGTGCCGCACCCGCAAAACGCGGAACCCGAGCGACCGGAGACCCGCCTCCGCACTCTCGACCTGACGCAGTTTCTCGTGGGTCACCTCGCTCCCGTAGGGGATGCGCGAAGCGAGGCACGGCGCGGCAGGCTTGTCCCAAGTCGGAAGACCGAGCGCGCGCGAATAGCGACGAATCGCGTTCTTGTTGAGCCCACACTCGAGGAGTGGGCTCCTCACGCCGCGCTCCGATTTCGCGCGAAGTCCCGGACGATAGTCGGCGGTGTCGTCGGCGTTCGAGCCATCGAGGACGTAAGGGATTCCGCGGGAGGAGGCAAACTCTCGCACCTTGTCGAAGAGCTCGCTCTTACAGTGGTAGCAACGGTTTTCGTCGTTCTTCCGATAATTCGGGTTCGAGTACTCGTCGGTGCGCAGGATCTCGAGCGGGGCCCCCATGCTCGCCGCGAGGTCGCGGGCGGCGACGAACTCGTTTCGGTCGAGGCTCTCCGAGTGAGCGAGGACACCCGTCGCGCGGTCGCCGAGCACGGCGTGAGCCACCCGGAGGAGGAACGCGCTGTCGACTCCGCCCGAGTAGGCCACGGCGACGCGATCGAGCTCGATGAGCGCGTCGAAGAGCGCGACGAACTCGCGCTCCGCGAACACCGGATCGGCGAATCCGGCGGCGACGACGCGCGCGGGAACGCACGGGGACGTGTCAGCTTCGCCGACCGGGCCGGATTCGGCCGAGTCGTACGGGGGACGGGTGTCCCGCGCCGAAGTGAGGTTCGTTCTCGTCCGTCGCACCATGTGTCTAGCGTCCCGCGTGCTCAGCTCTCCGATCGAAACCGCATGATACCACGACTCGCGAGGGTTTCCGTCGGCGCCTTGTCCCACCGCGGGGACTCGAGTTCAATGAGCGTTCGTCCCGACGGGATCGCCTCGCCATGCCTTTCCTCTACACATTCGCCGCCTGTCTGATCGCTTACCTCGTCGGCAGCGTTCCGTTTGGCCTTCTGCTCGGCTTCCTTCGCGGGACCGACATCCGGCGTCACGGAAGTGGCAACATCGGCGCAACGAATCTCGCGCGGACGCTCGGGGCGCGCTGGGGCGCCGCCGCGTTCGTCCTCGATTTCGCCAAGGGCCTCGGGCCCACGCTCGCGGCGGTTTGGCTCGTCGGCTCGAACTCAGAACGATTCTGGCTCGGCGCGAGCGGCTGGGTTCCCGTCCTCGTCGGCATCGCGGCCTTCAGCGGCCACGTGTTTCCCATCTACCTCCGGTTTCGCGGAGGGAAGGGAGTCGCCACCGCCTTCGGAGTCGTCGCGGCTCTCGCGTGGCTCCCCACCGCGATCGCGGCCGCGATTTGGGTTCTTCTCTTCGCATTGACCAGAACGGTGTCGATCGCATCGATCGTCGGAGCGGGATTTCACCCGATCGCCGTGGCCCTCCTCCGCCCGGGAGACGACGTCGGGGTGTACGTTCCGATCCAAGTCGCGAGCGTCGTCGCGGCCCTGCTCATCGTCGTTCGTCACCGAGCGAACATCGCGCGGCTGATCGCAGGGACGGAGTCGTCCTTCCGCCGCGGGCGATCGACGTCCGAGTCGCCACCGAAGTCGGGTGACGACAGCGACGCCGAAGGCGCGGAGAAGACGAAATGAAGGAAGACCCGAGCACCACTCAAGATCGCCGAGCCGTGCTCGTGCTCGGCTCGGGGGCCTGGGGAACGGCGATCGCGATGCTCCTCGACGCGCGCGGACACGACGTGCGCGTATGGGGTCACGACGCAGACTACGCGGAAGATATTCAGCGCACGCGGCGAAATCCGAAGTACCTTCCGGACGTCGAGATTCCCGGCGCGATCGAGTTCAGCGGCGATGCAGCTCGACTGGCAGAAGGCGCGACGACCGTGTTCAGCGTCGTCCCGACGCAGTGTCTCACGGCGACGCTCGATTCGATCGCCGCTTCCCTGCCGGAAGAAGCCGACTACGTGTCGTGCTCGAAGGGATTCGAGATCGGATCGCTTCTTCGCCCGTCGGAAATCCTCGCGCGACGCTTCGAGCGGGCGGGGGTCGTCGTCCTCAGCGGGCCGAGCCACGCCGAGGAAGTTTCGCGCTTCCTCCCCGCCGCACTGGTCGCCGCGGCCGACCACGCTCCGTCCGGCGAGCGTGTGCAGAGTCTTCTCACCGGGCCATCGGTTCGTGTGTACACGAGCGCGGACGTCGTCGGCGTCGAAATCGGCGGGGCGACGAAGAACGTGATCGCCATCGCGTGCGGAATCGCCGACGGCCTCGGATTCGGGATCAATACGAGGTCGGCACTGATGACGCGGGGGCTCCACGAGATTCGACGACTCGGACTCGCACTCGGCGGCGAACGCGCGAGCTTCTCGGGACTCTCGGGAATGGGGGATCTCGTCGCGACGTGCTCGAGTCGCCTGTCTCGAAACTACTCCGTCGGCGAACGGATCGGGCGCGGCGAGACGCTGGATGCAATCCTGGCCTCGACGACGAAGGTGGCCGAGGGAGTCCCGACGACGCGGTCGGTGCGGGCGTTGTCGGAGACGCGAGGGGTCGATCTCCCGATCACGCGCGAGGTGCACCGCGTGCTCTTCGAGGGTGGGACTGCGCGCTCGGCCGTCGAGGCCTTGATGGCTCGGGAGGCTCGTCCGGAGTCGGATTAGGCGCGGGGAAGAGATGGACCACGACGATGAGTGAATCGCTGTCTCCCAGTTCTCGTGTCGTGCCTTGCTCTCGCGCCGCCGATGGATCTTCGGTTCTCGCCGATTCGAGCGATGTCGTCGTGGTCGAGGAGCCGCTCGAGCTCCGTGTCGACGGGCGGGCCATCGCGACGCTCATGCGGACGCCCTCTGACGATCGCGATCTCGCGCTTGGCTTCTTCTTCGGAGAAGGCTGGATCGAATCGCCGAGCGACGTCATGGCGCTCCAGATTTGCGGCTCAGCCGCGGAAGCCTCGGAAGCGAACAACGTGGTCGACCTCCGCCCGCGCCCCGGGCTCCGTCCCCCCGCAACGGGAGAGGATCGGATGGTGTCGACATCGAGCTGTGGGGTCTGCGGCAAGCGTACGATCGACGAGGTCTTCGCGCTCGCACCTCGCGCCGACTCGACGCGCCTAGACTCCCGCTCGGGCGCCCCCCTTCGCATCCCGCGCTCCTCCTTCGCGTTCTTCGCCGAGCGTCTTCGCGCCGGTCAAGAGGTGTTTGCGTCGACCGGGGCGCTTCACGGCGCGGCGCTCTTCGAGGGCGACGCGTGCCGGGTGATCCGCGAAGATGTCGGTCGCCACAACGCGGTAGACAAAGTCATCGGCTGGGCTTTTCTCAACGAGCGCCTGGCGCTCGATCGCTGCGTGCTTCAAGTGAGCGGACGGGTGAGCTTCGAGATCGTGCAGAAGGCCTACCGCGCGCGCATCCCGGTGATCTCGGCTGTCTCGGGAGTGTCCTCGCTCGCCATCGACCTCGCCGAGCGCGCGGGAATCACGCTCGTCGGGTTCCTCCGCGGAACGAGCTTCAACGTCTACTCGGGAGCCGAGCGGCTCGAGTAGTCCCGGTTGACCCTGGAACGCTTCGCACCCACCGGCCTCCTGCGGTGGCATTTCGGCCCGGCGAGAGCTATTCTCCACTTCTCGGTGCAACGTTGCCCCGAGAGAGAATCACCGCATTTCAGACGACCTCGATGAGCAATCAACACTGGGAGCAAAACGTTGGTCTCGCCCGCATGCTCGTGGGCGGCGTGATCATGGACGTGACCTGCGCGGACCAAGCGCGCATCGCCGAGGCTGCCGGAGCAGCCGCCGTGATGGCACTCGAGCGCGTCCCCGCCGATATCCGCCGTGAAGGCGGCGTCGCGCGTATGGCTCCCCTCGCTAAGGTGCGCGAAATCCAGGCCGCGGTGAGCATCCCCGTGATGGCGAAGGCGCGCATCGGGCATTTCATGGAAGCGCGAATCCTCGAAGCGGCGAAGGTCGACTACGTCGACGAGAGCGAGGTGCTCACGCCGGCCGACGAGGCGTACCACATCGACAAGCACGCGTTCCGCGTTCCGTTCGTCTGCGGCGCCCGCAATCTCGGCGAGGCGCTCCGGCGGATCGGCGAAGGCGCGGCGATGATCCGGACGAAGGGCGAGGCCGGAACGGGAAACGTCGTCGAGGCGGTGCGGCACTTGCGTGCGGTCGGCGGCGAGATGCGTCGACTCACGCAGCGGCCGCCCGAAGAGTGGATGACCGCGGCGAAGGATCTCGGGGCTCCCTACGAGCTCGTTTGCGAAGTCGCGAAGACGGGAAAACTCCCGGTGCCGAACTTCGCCGCGGGCGGAGTCGCGACGCCGGCCGACGCCGCACTCATGATGGCGCTCGGCGCCGAGGCGGTGTTCGTCGGCTCGGGAATCTTCAAGTCGGAGAATCCGGAACAGACCGCCGAGAAGATCGTGAAGGCGGTGACCCACTGGGAAGACGCCGACGAGCTCGCGCGCATCATGGAAGACTTCGGCAGCGCGATGAAGGGAGTCGAAATGAGCGAGATCCCGGCGGGAGAGCGACTCCAGGAACGCGGGTGGTGAATCGCAGGCCGGGGTACCGCCCGCCGGCGGCGCGGTGCCGCGCGAGCGGGACGGCGATCGGATGAAGCCCGTCGGCGTCCTCGCCCTCCAAGGATCGTTCCCGCTCCACGAGAGAGCGCTCCGCCGCCTCGGGGTCGACGTGCGCCGCGTGCGACGCGCGGCCGACCTCGAGGGTCTCCGCGGCTTGATCATTCCCGGCGGCGAGAGCACGACGATGTCGCATCTCGCGCGGGAGTACGAGCTGTTCGAACCGCTCGTCAGCGCGGCTCGGCGCGAGCTGCCGATCTTCGGCACTTGCGCCGGGGCGATCTTGCTCGCGCGCGGAGACGGTGATCCGCCCACGCTCGGCGTCGCGCCGATCGGCATCGAGCGGAACGCCTACGGCCGACAAGTCGACAGCTTCACGGCGCCCATATCGCTCTCGTTCGCCTCTCGACCGATCCACGGAGTGTTCATTCGAGCGCCTCGACTCGCGGAACCGGACGCGGGAAGCGGAGCGGAGGTCTTCGCGCGTCATGAGGGGAGCCCGGTACTTTTGCGCTGGTCGAATCTACTTTTGGGGACGTTTCATCCGGAGCTGACCGAGGATCTTCTGGTGCACAGGTACTTCCTCGGCATGTGCGGGGGCGAGGAAGAATGAAGAGGGAAGAGGGAAGAAAGAAGAGAGGAGTTACCACGAAGGACACGAAGGGCAGGAAGGGAAGAGGAAGGAGAGAGGGTAAGTAGCTGAGAGTGATGACGAGATATTAGTTTTTGGGGAATGGTTTTTGGATTTGTTGAGAGTGCGCAGTGACTGATTCGAGTTCTGGCGTTCGTCGCGATGTTGGGATCGCCCTCCGGGGGTTTTGCATGGGCGCGGCGGACGTCGTCCCCGGAGTCTCCGGTGGAACGATGGCGTTTATCCTCGGGATTTATGAGGAGCTCATCGACAGTATCCGCTCGTTTGGACGGGGCGAGTTCCTGAGTGCTCTCCTCCGCGGTCGATTTCCGGCCGCGTGGCGCGCCGTGAACGGTCGCTTTCTCGTCGCGCTTGCCGCCGGGATCGGGACGGCGATCGTCGTTCTCGCGCATCTCATCGTTTCGCTCCTCGAGTCGCACGGCGTCTATGTCTGGAGCTTCTTCTTCGGGCTGATCGTAGCGTCGATCGCCGTCGTCGGCCGTCGCATCGACCGTTGGCGGCCGGCACTCCTCGGCGCACTCGCGGCGGGCACCGCTTTCGCCTACGGGATCGTCGGTCTCGTTCCGGTGCAGACACCAGAGACGTGGTGGTTTCTCGTCGCGAGCGGAGCGATCGCGAGTTGCGCGATGATCCTCCCCGGAGTTTCCGGCGCGTTCCTCCTCGTTCTTCTCGGCAAGTACCGCTTCGTTCTCGACGCCGTGAAGACGATCGACGTCGCGACCATCGCGTGCGTCGGAATCGGCGCGACGCTCGGGATCATCACGTTCGCACAGATCCTCGGCTGGTTGTTTCGGCGCTACCACGACCTCGTCGTCACGCTCCTCGTCGGGCTGATGCTCGGAAGCCTCCGGAAAATCTGGCCGTGGAAAGAGGCTACCGAGTGGCTCCGCGACGATTCCGGGGCGATCGTCGAGATCTCCGGGGGGCAGCGCGTCCCCCTCGGCGAAACGAACGTGCTTCCGCCGATGGGCACCACCGCCGAGTGGCTCACCGTCGCCGGAGCGACGGCGCTCGCGCTTCTCGGGTGCGGGCTCGTTCTCCTCCTCGAGCGCTCCGCTCGGACCGGAGACCCGAGTGTTGCGCCGGGGAGCTGATCTCTCGCCGACGACTCAGTCGGTTCGCGGCCGGACGACGATCGCACGCGGCTCGGTCGGGCAGTACATCTGGCAGACTCCGCAGCCGGTGCAACCTTCGACTTTCACCTCGACTTCACCGCCGTAGTCGGGGATGTCGATCGCCAGCGGACCGAGCGGGCACTTGTCGACGCAGATCTGGCAGTCTTCGCCCTGACTCCGCACGCAGAGGTGCACGTCGACCTCGGCGAGCCCCATGTCGATCTCCTCGGCGCGCACGGACTGCAGCGCACCGGTCGGACAGGCCTTCATGCAGGAGAGATCTTCGCAGACGACGCAGGCCTGAGACTCCGGCTCGATCATCGGCTTGTTCGCGCGTTCGGGCTCGGGATCGGCGACGAGCTTGATGGCGCTCACCGGGCAGGCGGCGACGCAACTCCCGCTCGAGACGCAGCGCGCGAGAAACTCGAGCTCGGGGAGCGCGCCCGGCGGTCGAAGAAGCGTCGCCCCGCTCGAGCTCGGCTCCGCGGGGACCGCTCCCGCCCCGTACGCCCCACCACCGTACGCGCCCGCCCCGTACTCGCCGCCGCTCGACGGCGGATTGTCTTCCCAGGTCTTGAACTCCGAGATCCGTTGCTCGGCGAGATCGGCGATCGGCTCGAACAGTTTCCGAAAGCCTTGGCGAAAGAACCCTCGGCGATGCACCCGGGCGCCCTCGTCTTCGCTGTCGGCGTCGTCCTGGCGCTTCAAATCTTGGTCACTCATCGCGATCGATGACGGTGGTCGTCTGCGGGAGGGAAGGGCGCGGCCGGCCCGGCGAATCGCCGCCGCGCGACGCGCGGACGCGAGCATCCAGAGTGCGACTCGCGCCGCAATCGCCCTCAGTATACCAGAACCTAGCCGGCGAACGTCGACGCCGCCTCGTGCTCGACGAGGCGCTCAACCGCCGAGAGAAAGATGAAAATTCAAGCGGGTCCTGGCGGCGGCGCTCGAATTACCGTAGATCTTGCGTCGATCTCGGCCGTACCGAGCCCGGTTCTCTCACCCAAGACGGGAGTCGATCGAAGTGCACGCCACCTACAGCCTGGGGCTCGATTTCGGGACGAGCAGCGTGCGGGCGCTCGTCGTTCGCCTGGCCGACGGCGCGGAAATCGGCGCCGGCCAAGGACCGTACGCACACGGCACGGGCGGCGTGATCGGCGACCCGCGGGATCCGAACTTCGCGCGACAAGACCCTCGCGACTATTTCGACTCGCTCGTCACC
The DNA here is from genome assembly GCA_965223845.1 of Planctomycetota bacterium. Lineage (GTDB taxonomy): Bacteria > Planctomycetota > UBA8108 > UBA8108 > SXIK01 > CBDCXR01. The sequence continues at coordinate 2,385,993 of CBDCXR010000004.1, forward strand.
GCCGTCACCGCGGCGGTCGAAGAGGCGCGCGAGGACGCAGAGTTCGTCACCGGCAGAATCGTCGGAATCGGGATCGACAGCACGGCGAGCACGCCGATCCCCGTCGACGACGAGATGCTTCCACTCGCCGCCCGGCCGGAGTGGGAAGACCACCCCGACGCCCTCGCGTGGCTGTGGAAGGACCACACCGCGCACGCCGAGGCCGCGCGGATTACGGCGCGAGCGCTCGAGCTCCGGCCCGAGTACCTCACCAAATGCGGGGGGACGTACTCGAGCGAGTGGTACTGGGCGAAGCTCCTCCATGCGCTCGAGCGAGCGCCGGAAGTCCTCGCCGCCACCGCGGGCTGGATCGAGCAGGGCGACTACATCGCCGCGCGACTCACGGGCGTCTCGCGCGTCGAGAACGTCACCGTCAATTCGTGCGCCGCGGGACACAAGGCGCTCTATCACTCATTATGGGGATTCCCCGACGAAGACTTCCTCCGCGCCGTCGATCCGCGGCTCGGCGATTGGACGAGACGCCACCCGCTCCCTCGTCCCCGGCCGGCCGGGACTCAAGTCGGCGGCCTCGCCGCGGATTGGGCGCAGCGGCTCGCACTCGAACCCGGAATCCCGGTATCGGCCGCCGCAATCGACGCGCACGTCGGAGCCGTCGGTGCCGGCGTCCGACCGGGCGTTCTCGTCAAGATCCTCGGGACGAGCGGCTGCGACATGGCCGTCCATCCGGCAGCGGAACCGCTCGGTGACATCCCGGGTCTCTGCGGCATCGCCGAGGAGTCCATCCTCCCCGGACACTGGGGACTCGAAGCGGGCCAGTCGGCGCTCGGTGACCTCTTCGGCTGGTTCGAGCGTCAGTTTGGGGCGCCCGCCGGATTGACTCACGCGGAGCTCACTCGTCGGGCCGATCGATTTCGCCCCGGCGAGACGGGACTCCTCGCGCTCGACTGGAACAACGGCAACCGCACGGTGCTCGCCGACCCGCGCCTGACGGGTCTTCTCGTCGGCCAGACGCTTTTGACGCCGCCCGAGGCGATCTACCGCGCACTCATCGAAGCGACCGGGTTCGGCGCGCGCGTGATCCTGGACCGGTTCGAAGAGTTCGGCGTCCCGATCGAGGAGATCGTCGTTTGCGGCGGGATCGCCGAGAAGAGTCCGTTTCTGCTCCAAACCTACGCCGACATCACGGGACGCGCGATCGCCGTGTCCCGGTCGCGCCAGACCTGCGCCCTCGGCGCGGCGATCTTCGGCGCCGTCGCGGGGGGAACGGACCGCGGGGGACACGCCTCCGTCGAAGCGGCGCAGCGCGCGATGACCGGCCGAAAACCCGAGGTGTACCGTCCGCGCACCGACGCGAACTCGGTCTACTCCGAGCTCTACCGACTTTATCGACGGCTCCACGACGCGTTCGGCGGAGTCACGAGCGGGAACGCGTCGACAAAGAACGATGGCTTGGGATCCGTGATGAAGGATCTCATCCGGCTCCGGGAAGAGTCGACGGCCCCGCGTTGAGCGGCTCCTTCCCGGCGGACTCAGCCACGCGGAGACGCCGAAAGCGGCGCGGCGCCTTGCCCCCGGAGCTTTGCGCGCCGGATACCGCCGTGCTAAGATCCACGTATCCTATCCTGGACAAGCGACTTACGTACGAGTCGATCCGACCCGTACCGAGGAGAGAACCCAGCGGAGACAACCCAGTATGGTGACTACGCCGAGCGATCACGGCTCTGGGGGCGTTGTGCCTCGCGCGGAACCGGACGCGCTGCGCAGCGCGGCGGCCCGCGCGCTCTTTCGCGGCTTGCTGCTCGTCGCACTCACGGTCGTGGTAATCGTTCTCGCCGTCTCACCCGGGTTCACCCCGGTCGAGGGCGGTGACAACAACTCGGTGCGCGAGCCGTTCGCGGTCGGTCTCCTGCCCGAGCTCGCGGAGCACCTCGAACGGAACTACCTCGATCCGCAGAAGCTCGCCGAGCCGCGCGAGCTCCTCCGTCGTGCGTTCGTCGCGCTCGAGACCTCCGTCGACGAAATCTACGTAGAAAACTCCGACCCAGACGACCCGTACGTCCGAGTTCACATCGGGAACAAGGTCCACGTTTACGACCTGCTCACCGTCGACCGCTTGAGCGAGGCGGTCCCGATGCTGAACGCCCTCTTTCGGTACATTCAGAACAACTACGAGGGCGAGCTCAGCGTCCGCGACATACAGTACGACGTCCTCAATGGATTCTTGACCGGGCTCGATCCGCACACGCTGGTGTTCAGCCCGAAAGAGTTCGAGGACTTTTCCGTCCACATCGAAGGCGAGATCGCCGGTGTGGGCATGTACGTCGGGACGCGCGACGGCAAGCTGACCGCGGTCGAGATTCTGAAGGGAACGCCGGCCGAACGTGCCGGCTTTCAGCGCGGCGACGTGATCGTGCAGATTGGGGACGAGTCGACGGTCAATATGACCGTGCTCGAAGCGGTCGACATCATCCGCGGGCCGATCAAGTCGACGGTGACGCTCACCGTCAAACGGAAGTCGAAGGATGATCCGAAGAAAGTCGAGACGCTCGCGATCGACGTCGTGCGCGAACGGGTCGTCATCAAGAGCGTCGAATCGTCCCTCATCCGCGACTGGAAGGGCCCCGGCCTCGGCTCCGCGGACGCGCCCGTCGGTTACGTATCGATTCGCAATTTCGACAAGAACACGACCAGCGGACTCGTGGAGCACCTCGAGAAGCTGTCGGAGCAGAACGAAGGGAAGCCTCTCGCGGGACTGATCCTCGATTTCCGCGGCAACTCCGGCGGTCTCCTCGACCAGGCCGTCAAGATGTGCGACCTCTTCCTGAAGGAAGGCGATGTCGTCGTCCAGGCGTACCGCGGACGCCTCGCGAACCGGCAGAGAGCCGTCGACGACGGCTCGGAGCCCGAGATGCCGTTGGTCGTTCTCGGCGACGAACGCTCGGCCTCTGGCGCCGAGATCGTCATCGGTGCTCTGCAAAGAAACGACCGCGCGGTCGTTCTCGGCACCCGCACGTTCGGCAAGGGCTCCGTGCAGCAGCTCCACCCGCTTCACAGCGTCGCGCCGAAGGTGGCCCAGCTCAAGATCACGGTCAGCGAATATCTAATCCCGGGCGATATCTCGATCCAAGAAAACGGCGTCGTGCCTGACATCCGCGCGATCCCGGTCGTTCTGAACGGCGATCTCACCGCGGAGGAGTTCGATCTCTTCCCGGACGAAGATCGGCTGAGCGAAAGGAACTACAACCGCCGCATCGTCTCCCGCTTCGCGCGCGACGAGAAACCTGCACACACGATCAAGTATCTCCATGTTCCGGAAGAGTACGACCCCGACAACGATCTCTTCGTTCGCGGCGAATTGACGCCGACGACCGACAAGCTCGTCACCGTGGCGCTCAGCGTGCTCGAAGAGCTTCGGGAGACGCCGAAGCGTTCGGAGATGCTCGCGGAAAAGAGCGCTGCGATCCGCACGCTCGGTGACTCGCTCTTCGGCGAGATCGTCACGAAGCTCGGAGAGCTCGGCATCGACTGGACCGCCGGTCCGGCGCCGGAACGGCCCTCGGTGGAGCTGAGCCTCAGCACCAAGCTGATCCAGGAGCCGTCGGGCGACGAAGAGGATCCCGTCCCGATCAACAAGCTCCTCGTGACCGCAAAGCTCAAGAACCGAGGCGACGAAACGCTCTACCGAGTGAAGGGCCGGTCGTCGTCCGACTATGTCTTCTACCGCGACCGCGAGTTTCTCTTCGGCAAGATCGAGCCGGGTGCGACCGTCGAACGGTCCCTCCGCGTCACGCTGCCGTACTTTCCGATCGCCCGGAGTGACGTGATGGGCGTCGAGCTCAGTGGGCACGACAACGCGGTCTTCGCGACCGCGGAGACCGCGATCGCGCTCTCGGGCGCGGGCCGGCCGCGTTTTTCGATCTCGACGTCACTCGTCGATCGCGAGACCGACGCCGCTCTCGGGCATCTCAGCCCAGGTCGCGAGGTCCGGCTGCGGGCGGTGGTGACGAACACGGGAAACGGACCGTCTCACAAGGGCGCGCTGATCCTCCGCAACGAAACCGGCCGGCAAATCTTCCTCACGAAGGGACGGATCGAGTTCAAGGACCTCGCCCCCGGAGAAGAGAGCGTCGCGGAATTCGAGTTCTCCGTCCGGGATGGGGAACCAGTCTCGGAGTACGAGCTCGAAGTCGCCGCGATCGACACCTACGCCGGCGCGTCCATCAGCCGTCGCCTCAAGATTCCGAGCGAAGACGACGGCGGCCTCCCGCCAAAGGAGATCACCTACGAGGCGCCGCGGATCACCGCGAGGCTGAACGCGTCGCCCGAGACATCCGGCCAGCCCGAGCCGCTCCTCGTCACGTCTCTCGCCGCGGTCGAACTCGAGGCGAAGGTGTCCACTCCTACCGGCGTCCCGTTCAAGTTCTGGATCGTTCGCACGACGGGCGCACGGCACAGCGAGGAGCTCCCGGACAAGATCTTCTACGACGACTCGAAGGGCGCGACGGAGGCGTCGTTTTCGACGCGCGTTGCGCTCGAGGAGGGAACGAACGTGTTCACCCTCGTCGCGCACGATCGAAACGAACTCGAGACCCGCGAGCGCCTGGTCATTCGCCGAGCGACACCGGAGAAATAGTGATCCAACGAACTCGACCGCTGCGGCGACCGCCCCCACCGGCGCCGCGGCGCGTGCCTGCGGGTGAAGGCGTCTCTCGGGCGAAAGTCGCCGTTTTCAGCGAGCGGACTCGAGGTTCGCCTTGAGTCGCGCGATCTTCGCTTCGAGCTCCTTCTTTCGAAGCGAGAACTTCGCCAGATCGGTCTCGGCCTTCTCACGGCGACTCTTGAGCTGGGATTCGAGATCGTTCTTCGCCCAGCGGAGCTCCTCGAGCACGTCCGCGAACTCGAGCTCGGCCTTCCCGAGCTCGGATCGCCGCTCGGCGTCTCGGCGGCGCGAGGCGATCGCCCCCGCGGAGGCAGCCGCCGTACCTTCGATCTTCGCGCGGGCTTCGTCCACGTCGCACTGCGCGAGATCGCGGTCTGCGGCGATCGTTCGGATCTGCGCGTCGATGCGGTATCGATCGCCTTCGAAGAGCTCCCGGAGATACCCGTCTTCATCCTCGAGCTCGGCGAGTCGACTCTCGACGTACCGTCGATTGCCCTGCGCGATACGTACGTCCCGGGAGTGAACGAGGACCTCGATTTCCTTCGCGAGCGCCGTCCACTGAGGAGCGTCGGGAGCAACGCCGCGCTCGTCGAGCCGCGCCATCGCCGCTCGTCGCTCCGCCATTTTCGGCTCGAACAGGAAGCCGTCGCGCGCGAGCACTGTCGCCTCCTCGCGAAGGGGAGGAGGAACGCTCTCTTCGCGCTTGAGCCACTCGAGCTTGAACTCTTCCTGAAGCGCGTAGATCCGAAGATAGGTCCACTCGATCTCCTCGACGATCACTCGCCCGCGAGCCAGGAGACGAAGCGTCTCGCGCGCACGAGTTTCCGCGCCACTAACGTCTGCGGCGGCGGGCTCCGCCTTCGCGAGGAGCGTTTCGATCTTCGCGGCGATCGCGCGGAGCTCCGACTTCTTTTCGTCGATCGAAGTCGCGAGCGGGAGAAGTGCATCGTAGAGACCGAGTCGACTCTCTAGCTTTCTCAGGACCGCCACCGATCGGAGATAATCGATCCACTCTCGCTCCGACCGGATCCGGCGGAGGACGAGCGTCGCGGGAGTGCGCCGCGAGGCGAGCTCGGCGAGGCTCTCGACGACATCGGTGTTCACGATGGGAGGAAGCATCCACCGCCGGAGGCGTGACGAGGTCGTTGCGTGCCAGAGGAGCGAATGCGTCGCGCTTCGCCGAAGAGTGCCGCCGAGAGTGATCTCGCAGACCTCGGGAATCGCACTGCCGAAGCTTTCCTCTCGCGACGGCACGTCCCCACGGTCCGGGTCGAGCGAGTCCCCGCCCGGCTCAACCGTCTCGTCGGCCGCCGAGTCTCGATCCTCCGCTGGAGCTCCGTCGCGGGCTTCCGCGCTCCCGTCGCCGTCGCCCTCTTCCGCGGGGGGAGCCGGTTCGGGGCGCGCACGGCGAGCGCCATACGAAAAGCCTCGGACGAACGCGGGAAAGCCGAAGTCGCCGTCGTTCAGCAAGCCTTCGGCCGGGTACTCCCGGGCGACACCTCCGTCTTCCCACCGGACAATCGCGAGGAGACGATCGCCTTGCGTCTTTTCGAAGTCCTCCGGGCCCGTGATGTTCCACGCGCTCGCGCCGCGACAGCCGATCGCCTCGAGTGCGCGCGCGATCTCGGGTCCGGTCGCGTCGAACTCGAGCACGGTCTCGTGCGTCGGACCGCTCCGGTGACAGGCGAAGACCTCGAGGATGCGCGATGGGTTGACGAAGCGGCTCGCGATGTGCACTTCCCCCCGTTCGGGGACGGCGACGACACTTCCACTCGGCGTCGTGGGCGATTCCTCGGCGAGAACGTCTCGACCCAGCCCACAGAGGAGCAACAACGAGACGGTGACGACCACGACTCCCGCCGAAGCGGGGTTCAGGGACCCAGACATTCTCACGCGACGCCTCCTCTGCGGGGGGTGAAGAAAGTCGACGATCGATCCTTCGGAAAACGAGATTTACGCTCGACGGCCGCGGTATTGTACCCCGGAGAGCTCGGGGGACCGGAACCGGAGCCCGGAAGCCGCGATCAGATGCCGGAGAAATCGAGCGTCGCAAAGAGATCGTCGAGGGTCTCTGCACGCCGGATCTCCTCGACCGCACCGTTCTCGCGAACGAGCAGCTCCGCCGAGCGCAGCTTTCCGTTGTAGTTGAACCCCATGGCGTGACCGTGGGCGCCGGTGTCGTGAATGACGACGAGGTCGCCGATGTCGATCTCCGGAAGCGCACGATCGATTGCGAACTTGTCGTTGTTTTCGCACAGCGACCCCGTGACGTCATAGACGTGGTCGGCGGGGGCGGTCTCCTTGCCGACGACCGTGAGGTGGTGGTAGGCCCCGTACATCCCAGGTCGCATGAGATTCGCCATCGACGCGTCGAGCCCGACGAAGTTCTTGTAGGTCCCCTTCTTGTGGCGGACGCGGGACACGAGGAAGCCGTGTGGCCCGGTGATGAGACGGCCACTTTCGGTGTACACGCGGAGCGGATCGAGACCCGCGGGAACGATGATCTCCTCGTAGAGGTCCCGAACGGAGCGCCCCACCGCCTCGAGGTCGACGGGAGACTCCTCCGGCCGGTACGGAACGCCGAAGCCACCGCCGAGGTTCACGAACTCGACCCGGAGATCCAGGCGATCTTTCAAATCCCGAGCGAGCTCGAAGAGCATCCGCGCGGTCGTCGAAAACGCCTCGAGCTCGAGCGCGTTCGAGATCACCATGGTGTGGAGCCCGAACCGCGTCGCCCCCGCCTCGCGCGCGGCCGCGTACGCGTCGAAGAACTGCGCGCGCGTCACCCCGAACTTCGCCTCCTTCGGGTCGCCGATGATGCGGTTCCCCTCACGCTCCGGCCCGGGGTTGAACCGAAACGAGATCATCTCGGGCATGCCCGCGTGCTCGATGAGAAACGGCAGATGGCTCACATCGTCTAGGTTGACGATCGCCCCGATCTCGCGCGCCTTGACGAACTCTTCCGCGGGCGTGTTGTTGGACGAGAACATCACGTCCTCGCCGCGGATGCCGACGCGATCGGCGAGCACGAGCTCGGCGAGCGAGCTGCAATCCGCCCCGAAGCCCTCGTCGGCGAGAAGCTTCAAAATGAACGGATTCGGCGTCGCCTTGACCGCGAAGAACTCCTTGAATCCTTCGCACCAAGCGAACGCCTCGTTGAGGCGCCGCGCGGTGCGGCGAATGCCCGTCTCGTCGTAGATGTGGAGGGGCGTCGGGTACTCGGCGGTGATCCGCTCGAGCAGCTCTCGACTGAACGGAAGAGTCTTGTCGTTCATGGATTCCTGGCGCGAAGTCAACCGGCGGCGCGCGGAACGCCGACCGCCGGAGACGGTCGGCGAGATCGGAGCGCCGCGAAGAGAATCGGGGAGCATACCACACGGGGCGCGCGGAGTCCCGGGAACCGGATTCCGGGCAAGGAGCCCCGGCGGTCGCCCCACTCGGCGTGAGATTCGCGCGAGGGCGCCGGGCGGCGACGGCGGATCGTGACCGCGACCTCGACGGCCACTCGGGCCGTCGAATCCCGCAGTCATCGCGGTGCCGAACACCGGCTCTTCGAGAAGACGTCGAGTTCGTTCGTTCGACGTTAGCCGGCCGTCGTACCCCGATTTGGGCCGCCGCCTCACGCCCCGGTCTCTCTCCGTGCGTTCGCCACGTCCGAAAGTGACCTGGACGCTCGTCCCCCAACGCGTAAGATGGACTCGGTGATGTTCTATCCGGCGTCATCGCCCGCGCGTCGCCACGAGGCGAACCGACGACGCCCTCTTCGGCTAGTGTCGATAGCTTCCTCGATTCGATAGTCTTCCGAAACACGTCGGCGTGTTCGTGGGAGATCGTATGCGCCCCATGAGGGTACTCTTCGTAGTTCTCTTGGCGATTGCGCCGACCGCGATGACTCGCGCGGCGTCCTCGTTTTCGCTAGGCGACGGGACGGCGGCGGTCGGCGCGAGCGCGACGATCGAGCTGAGCCTGTCCTCGGACGAACCCGTTCAGGGTCTGACCGCCGCCATCGAATGGAACGGTGCCGAGCTCGAGGCCGTCGCGCTGACTCCGGCCGATGTTCTCGCGGGCGCCGATACGGTCGTCACCCGGCTCGAGGGCGACTACGCCGTTCTGGGTGTGATCGTCGATGACGACGGCGTGGGCGATCCGGCGCTTCCGATCGGCGATCAGGTTCTCGCTGCGATCGAGGTTCGCTGCCGCGGCGCGGTCGAAACCACGGAGCTGCGCTTCGCTGACGGTAAGTACGCCGTAGCCGAAGGTGGCCCGCTCCTCGACAACCTCGTCGTCGTCGAAGGTCAAACGATCGACCGAGAGACCGGCCTCGGGCTGTCGGCAGGTTCTGTCACCTGCGGCGAAGGAGTGACGCGTCTCTCGTTCGACGATCGCGGTCGAGAATCGAAGGCCGGCGTTTTGCTGTCGAACACCGGACCGGTCGAAGGCTACACCGTCGCCGTCTGCCACGCTCCGTCCGATCTGAGTCTACGTTCCATCGAAGTCGGTGCGGCGGCCATCGCGGTCGGCGTCGAGTTCTCGGCGGCGTCGGTCTTCGATGGCGGCGGGACGCTGGCGGTGATTTTCGATATCGATGCGCCGTTTCAGGGTCAAGCGCTCGCCGTCGGGGATCGCCACGAGATCGCCGTGTTCGAGTACGAGTGCCTCTCTCCCGGCGCTCCGACGAGACTCGAGTTTTGTGATGCAATTCTGGGCGAACCTGCGCTCGCGAACACGGTGGTCATCGCCGGACTCTCCGTGGCTCCAGTTCGGAGCGGCATCACGTACGAATGCGCGCCTGCCGACCCGTGCGGACCGGAGATTTGCGGCAACGGAGTCGACGACGATTGCGACGGATCGATCGACGAGGAAGACTGCGCGTCCGTCGCGTTTTCCTGCGGCCCGCGGAAGGCCGCGGACATCGGCCAGCCGATTCTCGGCACGGTCGGAAGCGACGTCGAGCTCTGCTTCTTCCTCGAGACGAGGGAGGATCACGCGGTCGGTGAGCTGCCGCAGTTCGATCACGTCCAGGGCTTCTCGATGGGGGTCGCTCACCCCTGCTCCCTCACGGCCGGCAAGGACTTCGACATCTCGGGAACGATCCTCGAAGCGATCGGCGCGGAATTCGTATCTCTCGAAACGGACGCCGTCGCGACGGACGGCGACGGTTGCGAGCTCGTCATCGGAGTACTCGTCGATGCGCTCCCGCCGTTCGATGGAGCGACGATCCCGCCCCTCGACGGCCCACAGCGAATGGGTTGCCTCACGATGACGATCGCCGACGACGAGGCGCTCTGCGGCACTCCGCTCGCGGTAGAGTTCGTCGACGGCGTGAATATCGCGGGTCAGGCACCGGTGAAGAATCTCGTCTCGGTCGAGAACACGGCACGCGCGCCCGCGCTGATCAGCTGTGAAATCGAACCTGTGAGTCGCGGCCGTTTCTACCGGGGAGACTGCGATTTCAGCGGCGGGGAAATCGGGCTCGCCCTCAACATCAACGACGCCGGGGCGATGATTAGCTTCTTCTTCCATGATCCCGCCGTGCGCTTCGAGCCCCCGTGCCTCGACGCGTGCGACTGCAATGACGATGGTCGCCTCGATCTCGCCGATACGACCTGCGTCCTTCGGTTTCTGTTTCGGAGTGGTCCGATCCCGCCGCCACCCGGCCCGGGAGTCGAACGGGTCGACGGAGGATTCGCCGACACGCGCGCCGGAATCGATCCGACCTTCGATCTCCTCGACTGCGTAGAAGGCAGTCGCTGCGATTGATCGAACGCCGACCTGTCCGGCGAGGCTCGACACTCGAGCCCGAATCTCCCAAAATGCTCGCTCGTCGGCCGCGGGGCTGATCGAGAGCGGAGTGTGAGAGAGGGAGCGTCGAGTCGCGGTGGCGAAGCGGAAACCGGCGGGGACGGCCAGAAAGCGTCGTGCGCCAGGCGAAGGCGGCGGATCAAGTCCCTTCGACCGGCGGGCGCTGCGCCATTTGACGGATCTCCTCGAGATCGAGGGCGTCAGCGGTGATGAAGCTCGCGTCGCCGAGGCCGTACGCGACAAGCTCGTCGCCGCAGGCGTCTCTCGCCGTTCGATCGGGCACGATCGCGCCCACGAGTCGATACCGGGCGACTTTCGCACCGGGAATCTCATCGTCAAGTTGCCCGGTACGTTCCGCGCGCCGCGACGACTTCTCGCGGGTCACCTCGACACCGTTCCGCTCTGCCGCGGCGCGAAAGTCGCTCGGCGAGGCGATCGTCTCGAGTCGGAAGGAGCGACCGCGCTCGGCGCCGACAACCGCACGGCGGTCGCGTGCATCGTTTCAGTTCTCGAGGAGATCGTTCAGCGGAAGCTCCCCCACCCTCCGCTGACCGCGCTCTTCACCGTGGCCGAAGAGGTCGGGCTTCAGGGCGCGAAACGAGTCAAGATCAGCGATCTCGGGCGGCCGCGCCTCGGGATCAACATCGACTCCGGCGCACCCTACAAGATCATCGTCGGAGCCGTCGGAGCCGAGCGCTGGGAGGCGCACGTCCACGGAATCTCTTCCCACGCCGGCGTCCATCCCGAACACGGGGTCTCCGCCGCGCTGATCGCGAGTCGAGCGATCGCGGACGTCGCGGAGCGCGGGTACTTCGGCAAGATTCTCAAGGCGAGGCGGCGCGGTACATCGAACGTCGGAAGCCTGAACGGCGGCGAGGCGACGAACCAGGTCACCGACTACGTTCACGTGCGCGGGGAGTCGCGAAGCCACGATCCTCGATTCGCGGCGCGGATCACAGGAATCTACCGATCGGCATTCGAGCGCGCGGCGAAGTCGGTCAAGAACACTCGGCGAGACTCGGGTCGCGTGCGATTCTCGTCACACGTCGACTACTCACCGTTTCGGTTGAGCGCGGACGAGCCCGTCGTTCAGCTCGCGTTCGAGACCGCGCGCGAGCTCGGCGGCACGCCCGAAACGATCATTGCGGACGGCGGCCTCGATGCGAGCGCGCTCAACGCGAAGGGGATTCCGACGATCACGGTCGGAGCCGGGCAGCACGGCGCGCACACGACGTCGGAGTACGTCGACCTCGACGAGTACTTCGCCGGGTGCCGATTCGTTCTCGAGCTCGCTACCCGACGAGCTTGAATCGCGCGCCGACTGGGAAGCGAGCCTCAGACAGGTTCCCAAAATGTAGTGTGCCTCGGCGACCACTTGATCCGGGCGTCGACGAGACGACAATGGTCCGCGTCGCACCCCATCCTCGCGCGTTCCGCGCGATCTCTTCCCGCATGGATCAGCTCGAACGGACTCTCGCATGGCACAGCCGGAAACCGACTCCTCCGCCCCGTCTCTCTCCGGATTCCTCGGCGCCGTCGAACGCATCGGGAATCGCCTGCCCGATCCCGTCACGCTGTTCTTTCTCGGCTCGATTCTGATCCTCGTCCTATCGGAGATCGCGAGCGCGGCGGGTTGGTCGGTGGACCACCCCGTGACCGGCGAAGAGCAGACGGTGAAGAGCCTCCTTCGCCGCGACGGGCTCTACTGGGTCTGGGAGAATCTCGTCACGAACTTCACCGGCTTCGCGCCGCTCGGAGTCGTGCTCGTCGCGATGCTCGGCATCGGCGTCGCCGAGCGCTCGGGTCTCGTCGGGACCTTGCTCAAGCTCATCGTCCTCATCACGCCGGAAAAGCTGCTCACTCCGGCCGTCATGTTCGCCGGAGTGATGAGCAGCATGGCGATCGACGCGGGCTACGTCGTGCTTCCGCCCCTCGCGGCGGCGGTCTTCCTTCGCGCGGGCCGATCACCGATCGTCGGCATCGCATGCGTCTTCGCGGGCGTCGCTGCGGGATTCAGCGCGAATCTCCTCGTGACGGCGCTCGACCCTCTGCTCCAGAATCTGACGCAGAGCGCAGCCGCGATCCTCGACCCAGACTACACTGTCGATCCCCGCTGCAATTATTACTTCATGATCGTCTCGACGATCATGATCACGCTGGTCGGCTGGTACGTCACGGACCGCATCGTCGAGCCTCGCTACCGCGATCGCCCCCTCGATCCACCCGAAGACGACGACGGGGCGAGCGGAGCCGGCGCGGCCGCAGACGATCCGAACTCAACGCAGATCACTGCGGACGACCGGCGCGGCATGATCGGTGCGGCGATCGCTCTCGCTCTCGCGAGTGGGGTCGTTCTCGCGATGATCTTCGTCGATGGTTGGGCACTCCAGGGAACAGTCGAACTACAACCGGGCTGGCCCGTCGATCGCTGGGTTCGGGCGATCGTCCCGATCCTCTTCGTGCTCTTCCTCGCGCCGGGGATCGGGTTCGGAATCGCTACCGGGTCGATCAAAAGCGATCGCGACGTCGCCCGCATGATGACAGAGACGATGAAGATGATGGGCTCGTATGTCGTCCTCGCCTTCTTCGCTGGACAGTTCGTCGCGTGGTTCAGCGAGTCGAATCTCGGGGTCCTGTTCGCGCTCGAGGGAATCGCGTACCTGAGTGAGAAAGATCTCCCGCTTTGGCTCTTCGTGCTCGCGATCATCGCTCTCACCGCGGGACTCAATCTTTTCGTGGGCTCCGCGTCGGCGAAGTGGGCGTTCATCTCGACGGTGTTCGTTCCGGTCCTGATGGGGCTCGGAGTCAGTCCGGAACTCACGCAGGCGGCCTACCGCGTGGGCGACTCTGTCTCGAACTCGATCGCGCCGCTCAACCCGTACGTCGTCGTCATGCTCGTCTTCCTCCAGCGCTACGTGCGCCGAGCGGGCATCGGCTCACTCGTCGCCCTGATGCTCCCCTACACCGTTTGGTTCAGCATCGTTTGGAGCGCCCTCCTCCTCGGCTGGATGGCACTCGGGATCCCGCTCGGTCCGGACGCGAAGCCACTCTTCATCGAGCCGATCGGCGGACAGTAGCACCGTCCGGTCGGACGGATCGAGCACGCGGCAGTTTCGCGCCTTGAGCTCGGCGGACCGCGTCGCCGAGAATGGAGCGTGCGAGCGACAGATCGGGTCGTCTGTCGACGTTCTCCTCCTCCTTCGAACCCGAGCGTTAGATGCGAAACCGCCTTCTCGCCATCCTCGTCGTCGGCATCGCTCCGTTCACTCTCGCCGACGACACTCGTCCGAAGAACGTCCTCTTCATCGCGATCGATGACCTCCGGCCGGAGCTCGGCTGCTACGGCGTCCCGTACGCGCAGACGCCGCATCTTGACCGGTTCGCCGAGAGCGGTGTCGTCTTTCGCAATCATTTCGTCCAGGTGCCGACGTGCGGTGCTTCGCGCTACGCGCTTCTCACCGGACGAAGTCCAGCGCGCTCCGGCGTCACGCGCGGAAACCACTCGTTCTACGGCGGTCCGTCCGCGCTCGTTCGCGGGCCGACCGCTGGAGCGCAGTCGCTGCCCGAGCTCTTTCGGCGGAGCGGCTACCGTACGGTCGCGATCGGGAAGATCTCGCACACCGCCGATGGCAAGGTCTACGCGTACAACGGCGGAGGCGACGGACGCCCCGAGATGCCGAACGCGTGGGACGCGCTACCGACGCCGTACGGCGCGTGGAAGCGTGGATGGGGCGTGTTCTTCGCGTACGAGGGAGGCCGGCACCGCGAAGACGGGGGCGGCAACAAAGATCTCCTCGAGTTTACCGCAAAGGCGGACGACGAGCTCCCGGACGGGCAGATCGCCGAACGGGCCGTCGAGCAACTCCGCGACCTCTCGTCGCGGGCGGAACCGTTTTTTCTCGCGGTCGGATTCTTCAAGCCGCACCTCCCGTTCGTCGCGACTGCCGGCGACTGGGAAGCGATGGCCGGCGTCGACGTGCCGCCGCCGGAGTCGCCCGAGCGCACGCTCTCGGAGTACTGGCACGGAAGCGGCGAGTTCTACAAGTACGACACGGCGATGAAGAAGACGAAGCCGCTCGCTACCGAAGACCAGATCACCGCGCGGCGGGCGTACCTCGCGTGCGTGCGCTACGTCGATCGCCAAGTGGGGAAGGTCCTCAGCTCACTCGAGGAGCTCGGTCTCGCGGAGTCGACGATCGTCGTTGTCTGGGGCGATCACGGTTGGCACCTCGGCGATTCGGCGATCTGGGGAAAACACTCTCCGCTCGAGCGAGCGCTCCGAAGCACGCTCATCATCCGCGCGCCGGGGGTATCCCGCGCGGGTCTCGTCGCCGATGGCGTCGTCGAGACGATCGATCTCTACCCGACGCTCGTCGATCTCTGCGCGCCTCGATTCACCCGAACGCGATTTCCGCTCGACGGGCGAACTCTCCGGCCGATGCTCACCGGAGAACGCGAAGCCGTCCGAACCGCGGCCGTCAGTTACTGGGGCGCGGCGGTCAGCGTTCGAACGGCGACTCACCGACTCGTCGCGACGCGGAAGGGCGACGATCTGTCAAAGGTCGAGCTCTACGCGGTGAGCGACGGACCGGATCCCGAGGCGTCGAAGAATCTCGCGGCGAGTCGTCTGGACCTCGTCGGACGACTTCTCAAGGAAGTTCCCGAGCGTGCCGCGACTCCACACCGTTCGGCCGGTTTCGCGCAGGAAAGCGCATTCCTACCTCGGGGGCTCGAGGAGAAGGACGTTCTCACGATCGCCGCAACGCCTCGCGGCGTTTATGCGGGGACGAAGGGCGGCGCGTTCCGGCTCGACGGCGACCGATGGCAGCCGACGGACGAGCTTCCGCCCGCTCGCGTGCCGGCGATCACCGCAACACCCGATGGACTACTCGCCGTCGTCGGGGACGCCCTCTGCGAACTCTCGGCGGCGGGAGAACGACGCCGCATCGCGCCGGCTCCCCCGGGGAGTGTGAGCGATCTCGAGACTCGAAGCGGCGTGACGATGATCGCAACGGATCGCGGACTCTTTCGCATTCGCGGAGGAGCCGCGGAGCCGGATGCCGCCCTCGCGCGGATCGCGGGGAATCCTTTCGACATTCGCTCCGTAGCGATCGGTCCGAGCGGCGCACCCGCGATCGCCGCCGCCTCCGGCCTCTACGAGAAGCGAGACGATTCCTGGCGCCGCGTTCTCCCGCGAGCGGGGAGCCGCTCCTGGGCGCCCCACGATGTGCGCGCGGTCGCCTACGACGTGGTCGACCGCCTTTGGTTCGCGAGTCCACAAGGCGTGGGAGTTCGAGCCGAATCCGGTTGGACGCTCTACGACGGCCGCGATGGCCTACCCTACGCCGACTTCACCTCGATCGCGACCGGGCTCGACGGTGCGGTGTGGTTCGGCACGCGGCGTGGAGCGATTCGATGGAGCGGCGGCGATTGGGCGTATCGCCAGAGTCGACGCTGGCTTCCGGGCGACGACGTACGGGATGTCGCGATCGATTCGAACGGAACGATCTGGTTCGCGACGGCAAAGGGCGCGGGTCGCATCTCCTACTCGCCGACAACGCTCGCAGAGAAGGCTGACGCCTACGAGGAAGCGATCGAACGCTACCATCGGCGCACTCCCTACGGGTACGTCGACTCCGCGACGCTTTCGCGTCCAGGCGATCGAAGCGAGTGGCAAAACCACGACAGCGACAACGACGGCCTGTGGACGAGCATGTACGGCGCGAGCCAGTGCTTCGCCTACGCTGCGACACGCGACCCTGCAGCAAAGGAACGCGCGCGACGCGCTTTCGAGGCGCTCCGCTTCCTCCGCGAGGTCACGCGAGGCGGCGAGCACTCGCCGCCCGAGGGTTTTGTCGCGCGAACGATCCGCCCGGCGACGGGCCCCGACCCGAATGCCGGTCGCGCGGAGTCCGACAAGAAATTCCGGGCCGAACGCGATCGGAAGTGGAAGCTCATCGAGCCGCGCTGGCCGAAGAGCGCCGACGGAAAGTGGTACTGGAAATCGGACACGAGCTCCGACGAGCTCGACGGACACTATTTCTTTTATCCGCTCTACTACGACCGCGTCTGCGAGACGGAAGCCGAGCGCGCTCCCGTTCGCGAAGTCGTCCGGGCGATCACCGATCACCTCATCGCGCACGACTTTCGGCTCGTCGACCACGACGGGCTCCCCACTCGCTGGGCGCAGTTCGGTCCACGGGAGCTGAACGACGATCCGACATGGTGGGAAGAGCGCGGCCTCAACTCGCTCAGCGTCCTCTCTTACCTCGCGGTCGCGCAACACATGACGGGCGATTCCAAGTACGGTGAAGCTGCGCGCGAACTGCGCGAGAAGCACAGTTACACCCTGAACGTTCTCTACCCGAAAAATCAAAACGGCCCCGCCTCCGGCAATCAGTCGGACGACGAGATGGCCTTCATGGGTTACTACAACCTCATCCGCTACGAACCTGATCCGGAACTCCGCTCGGTCTGGACGTACTCGTTCCACGAATACTGGACGCGTGAACGCCCCGAGCGAAATCCTCTGTTCAACTTTCTCTACGCGTCGGTCGCCCGCGGCACGAAGTGGGAGGACGCGTTCAACACGATCGATCTCACCGCGAGGGGCGATTGGCTCGCCGACTCACGCGATTCACTCGAACGCTTCCCGCTCGATCTCGCCGACTGGCCGATGGCGAACAGCCATCGACTCGACATCGCGTTGCTTCCACAGTTCCTTCGCCCGGGAGTGAAGGCGAAACGCGGACACCGACCCGACGGCAAGGTGCTTCCGGTCGACGAACGCTTCTTCACTCACTGGAACCACGACCCGTGGGTCCTGGACACGGGTGGCTCGGGGCGACGACTGGCGGACGGGGCGACGTTCTTGCTTCCGTACTACCTCGGGCGGTACTACGGGTTCGTGGAGTAGCGGCTGAGAATCGGTGTCATCCCACGGCGCGGCGCGGGGAAGAAGGAAAAGATCGCACGACGATAGTTTGGGACGGGCACGCACGACGGAAGAACGCAGCGCGAACTCCCGCTCAGCGACCCTCGCTCCGCATTTTTTTTCTCTTCTCTCTTCCCTTCGTGCCCCCCCTAACCCTTCGTGGTGCAATCTCCTCCCACGCTCGCAAACCGCCGCACGGATCGGCCGAGCGCGCAGGGGTTCGAACACGCAAGGATTCGAGCGCGCAAGGGTCGAGCTACAGATTGAGCTGCAGCCGCGCCGCCTCCGACATCCGCTCGGGCCCCCACGGCGGATCCCACACGAGCTCGACTTTCGCTTCTCGCACGCCGAGCGCCCCGCTCACCTTCTGCTCGACCTCGGGCGGGAGCGTCCCCGCGACAGGACACATCGGCGACGTCAGAGTCATCTTGATGAACGCCTTCCCTTCGACGTCGACCTTGATCTCGTAGATGAGACCGATCTCGTAGATGTTGATCGGAATCTCCGGGTCGAAGATCGTGCGGAGGACGCCGACGATGCTCTCCTTGATCGCTTCCTCGTCGGGATGCGGCTCAAACGGTTCCGGCGAGGCGGGAGCGGGCGCAGACGGACTCGCCGACGCCGGGACGTTCGGATCGGGCGAACTCCCCGCCGCCGAACTGGAATCCGCGGCCGGATCGGTATCCGCGCTCGGTGCGGCGGGCGCCGAGTCCTCAGGACGTTTGCTCTCCGTCGCGTTCGGGATGTCTTCTTGCATCGATCTTTCTCCCGCGGATTTCTGTTCCCGCTGGGACTCCTCGGGTCCGCCGCCGAACCACCGCTTCCAGTTCACGGCCCTACTCCGTCGAGACAGACTTCTTCTCGCCGCGCAAGGCGGCGTGCAGTGTGTGCCAGCAGAGACTCGCGCACTTCACACGCGTGGGAAACTCGCACACGCCCTGAAATACTGCGAGCTTGCCGAGCGCCGCCGGATCGATCGCATCCTTCGGATCTCCGACGAGCATCGTATGAAATCGTTCGAAGATCTCCTCGGCTTCGGCCTTGGTCTTGCCGACGAGCGTCTCAGTGAGGAGCGACGCCGAAGCCGTCGAGATCGCGCAGCCCGAGCCCTCGAAGCTGATATCTCTCACGCGGTCCCCGTCGAGCTCGAGGTAGAGCGTGAGACGATCGCCGCAGAGCGGATTGTAGCCCTCGAGGGTGCAGGTCGGCTGCTCGATGGCGCGAAAGTTCCGCGGATTTCGTCCGTGGTCGAGGATGACTTCCTGGTAGAGCTCTCTCAGGTCGGACATCAGTCGAAGAATTCCTTTACCTTCTCGATGCCCTCGGCGAGTGCGTCGACTTCGGTGCGCGTATTGTAGAGAGCGAACGACGCACGGACGGTCGCCGGTACGCCGAGACGGTCCATCACGGGCTGCGCGCAGTGGTGCCCCGCTCGCACGGCGATCCCCTCTTGATCGAGAATCGTGCCGATGTCATGCGGATGGGCTCCGTCGACGACGAACCCGAGGATTCCGGCCTTCTCTGAACTCGTCCCGACGAGACGGACGCCTGGAATCGAGCCGATGCGCTCGGTCGCGTACCGAAGCACGTCGTCTTCGTGCCGGGCGATGGCATCGAGCCCGAGAGTCTCGATATACGCGATGGCAGCACCGAGCCCGATCGTGCCCGCAATGTTCGGAGTCCCTGCTTCAAATTTGTGCGGAACGCGATTGTAGGTCGTTCCCTCAAACGACACGGAGGCGATCATCTCCCCTCCGCCCATATAAGGATCCATCGCCTCGAGCCGATCGAAACGACCGTAGAGCGCTCCGACTCCCGTCGGTCCGTAAGCTTTGTGACCCGAGATCGCGTAAAAATCGCAGCCGAGCTCGCGCACGTCGACCTTGAGGCGCGACGCCGCCTGAGCGCCGTCGATCATGACGACGCAGTCCGCGCGCTCGCGCGCGAGCGCGGTGAACTCCTTGACCGGCACGACCGTGCCGAGCGCGTTCGAAACGTGAGCCATCGCGACGATGCGCGTCCGCGAACTCAGCTGACTCTCGAACGCCTCGCGCGTCACCGTGCCGGAATCGTCGATCTCGGCGACGCGCAGAGCGGCTCCCGTACGTTCGCAGAGGAGCTGCCACGGCACGATGTTCGAGTGGTGCTCGAGGCCGGTGATGAGGATCTCGTCGCCCTCCGAAACGGCACGGGTGCCGTAGGCGTTCGCAACGAGGTTCACCGCTTCCGTCGTTCCCCGAACGAAGACGATCTCCTCGGCGCGAGCCGCGCCGAGAAACGCGGCGACCTGCGCCCGCACGCGCTCGTACGCTGCCGTCGCCCGTTCGCTCAGGAAATGAACGCCGCGGTGGATGTTCGCGTTCTCCTCTCGGTAGTAGCGACTCACCGCCTCGATGACGGACTCGGGCTTCTGCGTCGTCGCGGCGTTGTCGAGATAGACGAGAGGGCGTCCGTGGGGCGCGAGCGAGAGGATCGGAAACTCTTCGCGAGCGCGCTCGACGTCGTAAGAATCTCGTGCGGCGTCTGTCGGAGACTCGAGTCGACTCGGTGCGGTCATGGATTCCTCATCCCTCGGCGACGGCGACCGGAGACTCCCCCGGAAGCTGGGCGAACAACGAGCTCTGCAGCGCCGTCCGAACCGGCGCGATGCGGATCCCGTTCAGGACCTCGCACGCGAACGCGTAGGTGAGCAGGCTCTGCGCCGTCGCCGTGTCGATCCCGCGAGTGCGTAGATAAAAGAGGGGCTCTCTTTCGAGCTCACCGATGGTCGCGCCGTGCGTGCAGCGGACGTCGTCGGCGTAAATCTCGAGCTCGGGCTTCGAGTTCATTACCGCATCGGGAGATAGGAGCAGCGTTTGATTCGTCTGCTTCGCATCGGTCTTCTGCGCGTCCTCGGCGACGAAGATCTTGCCGTTGAACGCTGCCGAGCACTCGTCGCGGAGGATGTGCTTGTACATCTCCCAGCTATTGCAGTGCGGTTTCGCGTGCACGATGCGCGTCTGATTGTCGACGTGCTGGCGGCCGCCGATGGCGACGAGCCCGTTGAGTGTACATTCGGCGCCCTCGTCGTCGAGCGTTGCGTCGACGTTGTTCCGAACGAGTGCCCCACCGGTGCACACGACGTTCGAGACGAAACGGCTGTCTCGCGCCAGGTCGATCGCCGTGCTCGAGACGTGGATCGTGTCCGCGCCCTCGCGAACGACGCGGACGTGATCGAGATCCGCGTTGGCAGCGAGCGCGATTTCGGTCACCGCGTTCGTGAAATGGCGTTCCGAGGGGAGTCCCTCGGCGTAGTCCTCGACGAGCGACAACCGCGCGCCGCGACCGAGGCGGACGAGGACGCGCGTGTACGCGCCAACCGCCGGCTCCTCGCCGTTCGCCGCACTGAGAAAGAGGAGGTGAACGGGCTCGTCGACGACGACGCCGGGAGCGACATCGAGGATCGCACCGCCCTGAACGAACGCCGTGTTGAGTGCGACGAGGCTCCGCTCCGGAACGACGCTCGAAAACAGCGGCTCCACGGCGGGGACGGCATCGAACGCACCGGTCAGTCCGCGGATCGTCGCGCCGTCGGGTAGATCGCCGAGCTGAGAGAGTTCGGCGGCGAAATGACCGTTCACGAAAACGAGTCGAGAGCCGGTCAGCCCGCTGAACTCGTGCTCCTCCACCCGCTCGCGGGAGACCGACGCGACGCTCGAGCGATCCGCCGGGCGAAACTCGTGCTTCGCGAGCGCGCGCAGATTCGTGTACTTCCAGTCCTCGTCGCGCACGGAAGGAAGGCCCGCCGCGCGGTAAGCGGCGATGGCTTCGCGGCGGCGCGCGGCGAGCCAGCCGCCGGCATCGCCATTCTGCTCGCGCGCGTCGAAGGCGGTGACAAAGGTGTCGTTGGCATCCATGAGCTGAATCATGTCTCTCCGGTTCCCTGGAGGTCCGGCGCTAGCGATCGAGCCGCGCCGATTCCGTCGCGATCGCAGGGACTCACGCCGCCTCTTCGATCCAGGCGTATCCCTTCTCCTCGAGCTCGAGTGCGAGCTCCTTTCCTCCCGTCTTGACGATGCGACCGCCGGCGAGGACGTGCACGAAGTCCGGGACGATGTAGTCGAGGAGACGCTGGTAGTGAGTGATCACGAGCGTGGACCGCTCGGGCGTACGCAGCGCGTTCACTCCCGCAGCGACGGTTTGGAGCGCATCGATGTCGAGGCCGGAATCCGTCTCGTCGAGGATGGCGAGCTTCGGCTCGAGAACCGCCATCTGAAAGATCTCGTTTCGTTTCTTCTCACCGCCCGAAAAACCCTCGTTCACCGATCGATTGAGAAGCGCCTCGTCCATGTCCACGAGCTTCATCTTCTCCTTCACCAGGGTGAGGAAATCGAGTGCGTCGATCTCGCTCTCACCGCGGTGCTTTCGAATGGCGTTGAGCGCAGTCTTCAGGAAGTAGGTATTGCTGACTCCCGGAATCTCGACGGGGTACTGAAACGCCATGAAGATGCCCTCGCAGGCTCTCTCCTCGGCTTCGAGCTCGAGGAGATCCTTCCCCTCGAACGCGACCTCGCCTTCGACGACCTCGTAGTCTTCGTGCCCCGCGAGCACCTTCCCGAGCGTGCTCTTTCCCGAGCCGTTCGGCCCCATGATCGCGTGCACCTCACCGGGGCGGATTTCGAGATCGATCCCGCGGAGGATAGGCGTGTCGTCCACATTCGCTTGGAGATTCTTGATCTTGAGCATCGGGGTTCACCGATTGGGCCGCGCCGGTGCGGCGGCCGAACGTTCCTTCACGTAGTACGAACCGATTCCTGAAACCATCTCGAACGCTTCGCGCTCGAGGAGGCGATCAGCCCACGCTTCCTTCGAGGCTGACGCTGAGCAGCTTCTGCGCCTCGACGGCGAATTCCATCGGGAGTTCTCGAAAGACTTCCTTACAGAAGCCGTTCACGATCATGCCGACTGCGTCTTCCGTCGAGAGGCCGCGCTGGCGACAGTAGAAGATCTGGTCCTCGCCGATCTTCGACGTCGACGCTTCGTGCTCGACCTGCGCCGTCGGATTTCGCACCTCGATATAGGGAAAGGTGTGCGCGCCGCAGCGATCGCCCAGAAGCATCGAGTCGCACTGCGAAAAGTTGCGCGCGCCCTCGGCGCCCTTGTTCACTTTGACGAGACCTCGGTACGAGTTCTGACCGCGGCCGGCGGAGATTCCCTTCGAGACGATTGTGCTCTTCGTGTTTTTCCCGATGTGCACCATCTTCGTCCCGGTGTCGGCCTGCTGACGGTTGTTCGTGAGCGCGACAGAGTAAAACTCCCCGACCGAGTTGTCTCCCTGCAGGATGCAGCTCGGGTACTTCCAGGTGATCGCCGACCCCGTCTCGACCTGAGTCCACGAGATCTTCGAGTTCACTCCGCGGCACGCGCCGCGCTTCGTGACGAAGTTGTAGATGCCGCCCTTCCCGTCCTTGTCGCCGGGATACCAGTTCTGCACGGTCGAGTACTTGATCTGAGCGTCGTCGAGCGCGACGAGCTCGACCACCGCCGCGTGGAGCTGATTCTCGTCGCGCATCGGGGCCGTGCAGCCTTCGAGGTAGCTCACGTACGACCCCTTGTCGGCGACGATGAGCGTCCGCTCGAACTGCCCGGTATTCGCGGCGTTGATGCGAAAGTACGTCGACAGCTCCATCGGGCAGCGGACGCCCGGCGGCACGTAGCAGAACGATCCATCGCTGAAGACCGCGGAATTGAGCGCCGAAAAGAAGTTGTCCGCGACGGGGACGACGGAGCCGAGGTACTTTTCGACGAGTTCGGGATGCTGCTCCACGGCCTCGGAGAACGAGCAAAAGACGATGCCGAGCTCGGCGAGCTTGTCTTTGAACGTCGTCGCGACCGAGACGCTGTCGAACACCGCATCGACGGCGACCCCGGTGAGGCGCTTCTGCTCCTCGAGAGAGATTCCGAGCTTCTCGAACGTCTCGCGGAGCTCCGGGTCGACCTCATCGAGGCTGCTCAGCTTCTTCTTCGGCTTCGGCGCGGAGTAGTAGATGATCTTCTGGTAGTCGATCTCGGGAAACTCGACCTTCGCCCAGCGTGGACACGTCATTTTCTGCCACTGCTCAAGCGCCGCGAGTCGCCAGTTGAGGAGAAACTCCGGCTCGTTCTTCCGCTTCGAGATGTGGCGGACGACGTCCGGTCCGAGGCCGGGAGGGAGAGAATCGGCCTCGATGTCCGTGACGAAACCGTACTTGTATTCGCGATCCGCTAACTCGTGGATCGACTCAGTCGATGTCGACATGATTCCTCGCTTCGCGCGATGCCGTGCTGGTCGTGAAACTCGGCTGCCCCTCGGTCCCGCCCGGTCGGGCGCCGTCACCCTCGCGGTCCCCGAACGCGCTCGGCTGCGTCGCGTTCGATTCCGCGTCGAAACGTGTTAGCCCGATCGGCTGAACTCTCGGCGCCGCAGCTGCGCTCGAGCCCGATCGCAACGTCTCGACGTACTCCTCGACGGCGCTCAGGTTCCGCTCCATCCACTGCGTCATCGTCCGCTCACCCGAAATGAGATCCGCGAGAGACGTGCGCGAGAGGACGCTGTCGAGCATGAGCTGAAGGCCGGACCAGAGCGATCGGATCGAGCAATCGGGACTGTGGACGCAGAACTCTCGATCCGCGCGGTAGCGCTCGCAGGTCTTCGGCTCGTAGAGCTTGCCCCCGAGCGCGGTGAGCACCTCGGCGACTGTCGTCTCGGCCGCGGGTCGCGTGAGCGCGTAGCCGCCCTTGCACCCGCGCACGCCCTCGACGATCCCGGCCTTCGCCAGGATGCGGAAGAGCCGCCCGGCATACTGGCTCGAGAGCCCTTCGTGCTCGGCGATCGAGCCGACGGTGCGGTACTCACCGCCGGCGGCGTCGCCCGCGCGCGCGAGGTGTAGCACACACCGAAGACCGTACTCTTCCTGGGCGGTAAACTTCATAATGAAAACACTTTAGAGCGCCTGTGGGGACCACCCGACACGGAAAGACTCCGAGAGTGTAGTGATTCTGACCCGATTTTCCACATCTTTGTAGTGAAATCGGTCGAACGGCGGGTTTGGGCGCCCGGAGCGTGGCGCACCGACGATCCCCGGCGGGCTTCACGGCGATCGCTCGACCGCGGGCTCGAGAAGCCGTCGATCAGAAGACGTCGATGTCTTCGGGTAGCGAATCCGGGACGTCCGGACGCTTGGCGCAGGGGGTCGGCTCGGAGTGCATCGCCGCCGGCCCCGCGCCGTGAGGCCTCGGTTCGGCCGCGAGTGATTCTCCTCCGGCCCTACGGACGAGCTCGTTCTGGAGCTTCCAGCTGAGGTCGTCGTCGAAGCACTTCGGGGCGAGCTTCGCGTATCCGACCTCGGTCAGGTAGCGCTCACCGCCCCACTCGAGCACGTCGAGGCCATCGAAGTAGACGCAGAAGTCGTCGTACCATGCCCACGCCCGCCCGATGGCGCTCTGGTGCCACGTGTCGACCACCTCGAACGCGACTACCGGTCGCCCGTCGAAGACCTTCACCTTGAAGGACGACTCCCGCCCGGCGGACCGGAGGTGCTCGGCGACGACGTCAAAAACGCTCGACCCGGGATCCTGCGACTCTGGACGTTCCGGCACGGACGACTCCTCGCGATGGTGGGAACGGCGCTCGATAGACCGGAGCAGTCTATCACACCAGGCGAGCGAGCCCAAGTTCGGGCTTCGTTCGAGTGCCGGCGGATCGCCGGAGAGTCCGGCGAAGAAAAAGGAGCCGAAGAAAGGCGACCTCGGACCGCCTCGCTCGGCTCCATATTCATTCCTTGCGGATTCGGTAGACGGCAGCGTTCGCTCGCTCGTCCACTCTGTGGGTGAAGCAAATCGTTCTCCTCGCGAAACAGAATTCCTTCGTCGCGTACGTCGAACGATTTCCCGACCGAGATTTCGGGGAGAATTCCGCTATCCTCCCGCGAGCGCCGAGGATAACGGTCTCCGACTCGCGCGAAGAAGAAGTCGACCGCTCCGCTCTACCGGATCCGGCACCGCACCTGAGTGAACGCTCTCTTCGCACTCGCTCCCGCGTACGTAAGAGACGCTTTACGGCAGCGGTCCCCATCAACGACCGAACGCGCTCCGCCGCGGTGATCGATTGCGCGGACGACGAGGACCGCGTTTCCCGCCGCGATGTAGAAACGGACGCCGAAGCCGGGTTACCTTTGAAGGGTTCTAAACGACTCCGGAGGGAGAGACTCATGAACCATCGGCGTGCCGGCTGGATCGCCGCCTTCGTTGGGATCACTACGCTTTGCTGCCCCGCGTTAGCTGGGGAGTCGAGCGCATCCGTCGCCTACCGCCTGGGCTCCGTCGAATCGACGTCGAGCGCGTTCGTCCGCGTCCCGTTCGACGTCACGGCAAAGCTCGACGTCTCCGTACTCACGTGGAGCGTCGAGTTCGATCCGAGCGCACTCGCGTTCGAGTCGGTCGAGCTGTCCGATCAGCTCCGCGAGCGCCTGTCGAATCCCGAGAGCGAGGATGGCTCTCTCCACGAGGATTCGGAGCTCGAGGTGTTCGTCGACTCCGTCGAAGGCTGGGTTCAGATTTCGCTCGTCTCCGACTATCGCAGTCGCGGGCGCTTCGCAATCCCGCCGGGACTCCTTCGCTCGGGCATCCATCTTGTTTTTCGCGTCGCGGACAACGCGGCGGAGGGCACGTATCCTCTCCGCTTCTCTCGCGTCGGTGAAGCCGAGTACGCCGGCAACTTCCTTCTCGACGGCTCGGAGCCGGTTTACAACCGAACCCGCGCGTTCGCGCTCGACGAAGAGTTCAGCCCGGAGTCAAAGCTGGACGGATCGACGGAGGCAGAGCTCGCCGATGGCGAGATCGTCGTCGCGCACATCATCGGAGACGTCGGAGTGTTTCTGCGCGGCGACGCGAACATCGACGGCTTCGTGGATGTCTCCGACCCGATTCGCGTGCTGGGTTTCCTCTTTGTCTCCGCCGAGCAGTTTGTCTGCCCGCGCACTGCCGACGTCAACTCCGACCGAGCGCTCGACATCAGCGATCCGATCGCGATCCTGACTCAGCTCTTTGTCGTCGACACGTTCGCGCCGGAGTGGATTCCGGTCGGGTACACGGGCGCTCACTGCGCAATCGACACGATTCTCGACGAGCCCAGCGACCCAGCCGATTGACTCGGTTGCGCCGACTCGAGGCTGCTTAGCGGGGCGCGGTTTCTTCTTCGATCGGTACCATGACGCGCTCTCGACGCCGCCCTCAGCATCCGCGCTACGAGATCTCGGAGCGTCTCGCTGCCGGCGGTACGAGCGACGTCTTCCTCGCACGCGATCGAATCGACGGCTCTAGCGTCGCGCTCAAGATTTGCCGCGACGCGGCGGCCCCCACCCGCTTCACGCGCGAGTTCCGCGTCCTTCGCGATCTGCGCCACCCGGCGATCGTCCAAGCGCTCGACTTCGGCGTCATGCCCGATAGCGGCTCGGCGTACGTCGCGCTCGAGCACGTCGAGGGGAGGAGCCTCGACGAAGAGATCAAATCCTACTCGCGCCCACTTTCCGCGGACGATCGAGCGCACCTCGTTCGCGTCCTCGCCGAGCTCGCAGACGCTCTCGTCTACATCCATCGGCGCCGGATCCTCCACCTCGACCTCAAGCCGTCGAACATGATCCTCGCGACGGCCGGGGTCCGTCTGATCGATTTCGGCTTCGTCGAGGACCGCGAGCGTCAACCTCGTCGAATCGTTCACGGCACTCCGCGCTACGCGGCGCCCGAGATCCTCGCGGGCCGTCCCGCCGACGAGAGGAGCGACCTCTTCTCGGTGGGCGTCACGATGTACCGAGCGCTGACAGGAAGATATCCCTACACGCGAACGCAGCTCGAAAGTTCAGCCAGCGGGGATGTCCCGGCTGCGCCGCGTCGTCTTCGCGCCGAGACGGACGCATTGGACGCGATCGTGCTCCGACTCGTCGCGTGGGCTCCTGAGGATCGCTTCCCGCGCGCTGAAGCCCTCGCGGATGCGCTCGCGGAAGCGTTCCCCGATGCGCTCGCGGCGACCCGTGCGGCCGGCAGCGCGGAGTTCATCGGCCGGCGCGCCGAGCTCGATCGCTTTCTCGAGTGGCTCGATTCGTTCACCACGGGCGACGCTCCGGCTCCTCTAGTCATCCGCGGCGAAACCGGGATCGGGAAGACACGGTTCATCGATCGGTGCACCACGGAGCTCCTCAGCACCGGAGTGAACGTTTTCAGCGTGCCGGCGAAGTCGCGCCGAGAGTTTGACACACTGCGCCGCCTGGTCCAGCAGGTGTTGGCGCTCTCTCCGGCGACACCGGACGCGCTCGATGCGCGATTCGGTTTTCTCCTGTCCGTTCTCGGTCTCGCGGAAGACCCGACCCGCCTCGACGAGCTGCGTGACTTCGACGTAGAGCAGATTCGATCGCGAATCTTTCGTGAGTTCTTCGACCTCCTCGACGAGTCTACCGCAGAGCGCCTCACGATCGTCAGCGATAACGCCGATCTCGCGGATCCTCACTGGCGCGCGCTCGTCGAGCGAGTTCTCCACGGCGGAGTTCCCGCACCGCTCGCGGGACGAGTCGGGTGGATCGTTTCGACGCGAGACGCGGGCGAGATCGCCGGCGGCGATGCTCTCGATCTCTCGCCCCTCGATCCCGAGGAAACACTCGCTCTTTCCACCGCACTCCTCCCTCGGGCCGACGACGACGTCCGGCGACGCCACGCGGAGACGGCGCGCGGAAACCCCGGCTTTCTCGCTCAGCTCGTCCGGCGCTCAACTCCTCTACCGAGTGGCAGCCTCGCCGGCGGCGCCGACCTCGCTCGTGTGCTTCGGCTCGAGTTTCTCAACGTCGAGCGAGACGAGCAGGATGTCGTGATTTGTCTCAGTCTCCTCGGCCGACCGTCGACGACGGGCGAGCTCGCCCGCATTACAGGGTCTGCCGAAGACGACGTCGATCATCGCATCGACGCTCTCGTCGCGGTCGGCCTCGTCGAGAGACGCGGCACGAGCTGTGATCTCGGTCACGACGTCCTCGACGCCGAGACGATCTCCACCTTTGCTCCGGATCGGGTTCCCGATCTGCACGCGCGCATCGGCGAAGCCCTCGTCGAATCACGCGCCGATTCCCGCGAGGCCGCGCGCCACCTGCTTCGCTCTCCGGAGGTCGAACGCGGTCTCGCCGTCGGACGCGAGGCACTCGACGCCCTCAAGCAATCGGGAAGAGTCCACAGCGCGCTCGACCTCTGCGCCGAGATGCTCGAGCACGGGTCGACGATGCCCGGAGACCAGCGACTCACTCTCCTCGAAGAGGAAGGCGACCTCGCGCAGAAGGCCGGACGGCTCGACTCGGCGCTCGAATCGTACGACAAGCTTCTCGACGAGACGGATCTCCAAGGACTCGCGCGCGTCCGGGCCCAACGAAAGAAGGGCGGCGCCCTCCAGCGCTCCGGACAGAGTGACGCCGCACACTCGGCGCTCCTCGCGGCTCTTCACAGTCTCGATCCCGCCGACGCGCCGGCGAGTCCGGCCACTCTCGATGAGGAGCTTCATCTCGCGAACGAACTCGCGGCGTTTCACCTCTATCGCGGCGAATTCGCCCAGAGCACGACGTTTGCCAACCGTGGCCTCGAGGTCCTCGCGAGCGATGCGGCTCGCGCGATCGACGAGCCGAAGCGCGCTCTGCACGCGCTCAACCTCCATTCGATCGCGGGCCACATCTACCTCCGCCAATTCGAGTACGAGCGTTCGACCGAACAGTTCGAAAAAGCCCTCGAACACTCGGGGGATCGCGCGGCGCTCCCGAGCTCGGCGCTCATCCTCAACAACCTCGGCGTCGCTTATCAGCAGTGGAATCGGATCCGTCGAGCCCTCGATGTCTACGAGCGGGCACGAAAGGTGGCGCAGCTCCTCGGCGACGATACCGCCGTGTTCAGCATCCAGTGCAACGTCGCCGGAGTCCGCGCGCGCCTCGGCCAGCTCAGTCTCGCCGACGAGCTGCTGGAAGTCGCGCGCGCCATGCCGATATGCACGAGCTCACGCCGAGCCCGGCTGTTCTTCCTGTATACGCGAGCGCTCACGGCGAGACTGGCGGGAATCGACGCGGGCGAGCAGTGGCGAGAAGTGGTCGCGCTCGCCGACGAACTTCCCGATCCGCTCTTCGCGGGATACGCACGCGTTCACTCGCTCGAGAACGAGATCTTTGCCGGGCGATTCGCGGACGCGCGACGCATCGCGGAGTCGGTGAGCGGAGCGGGCGACGCGCGGCGGCAGCGTGCCGTCGACCTCCGACTCGCGTATCTCGATGCCGTTTGTGGACATCGACGGAGCGCGGAGACGATCCTCGCGCGCTGGTCGAAGAGCATGTCGCTTCGTGACGATGCCGGTTCGGACTCGGCGTTCCTCTGGGACACCGTGATCTTCGCCGGGGCGCTGATCGAGCTCGGGGAGCTCGACGGCGCCAAGGAGAAGCTCGAATTCGCCGCGGGACTCTTCGATGAGCTCGGAGAAATCCCGGGCCGGCTCGAGTGCGCGCTGCAGCTCGCGGATCTCTATCTGCGTTCGAGAGACGGAGACGCGGCGGAGCGCTCGCTCGGCGATGCACGACAGGCGCTCGCCCTTCACGACACGAGTTTCGGGTCGCGGGACGCGAGACGACGACTCCTCTTCCTCGAGATACGAAGCGCCGTACTCGCAGGCGCGCGGTCGCGGTCGCGACTTCCCGCGCCACTCCGGCGCGCAGTTCTCGAAGATTCTCTCACGGGGGTCGGCGAGCTCGAGTGGCTCGTCCTCCTCACGGCGACAGAAGGGGGCGTGAGTGGCCTCGATCCCCGTCTGAAGGCCGCGCGCGACGCATTCGTCGCCGGACTTGGTCCGCACGACCGTGCGAGCTACCTCCAGCGGGACCAGCGACGACGACTGGGGCTCGCTCCGGCTGGCGACGCGTTGACGACGCGAGAGACCGAACGCTCGGCGCAGCAGCTCGGAAGCCTCTATCGACTGCGCTCGGCCAAGGAATTCAACGCGGCCTTCGATCTCGCGCTCGAGGCCATCGGAGCCGAGAGCGTCGCAATCGTCGTCGAAACGAGCGGAGGAGGGCGGAAACTCCTCCACGCGCGGTCAGCCGGTCGCTCGTCCCTGACCGGCGAGCTCGATCTCAACTCGCTCACGGCCGACGGAAGTCGGTGCGGTGACTGGCTCTCGGTCGAGCTGCCTCGGCCGGACGAGCGCCGCCCGAGTTTCCTCTGCGCGGAGGTTCCCCGCGACGGGAATGTCGACGACGACGAGACGATCGAGTTTCTTCACCTCGTCGCGCACTTTTTGGTGCGGCTCCTACCGCGCGTTTCTCCGACCGATCGCGGCGAAAACGGGGACTCGACGCGGCTGTTGCGGCCCGGCACTCCGCCCGATCCGAACGCGGAGATCGTCGCCGAGTCTCCAGTGATGCGCGAGATCGTCACCCTCATCGAGCGAACGCGGGACTCGAACCTTCCCGTTCTCATCAGCGGCGAGTCCGGAGTCGGCAAAGACTTCATCGCGCGGCGCGTGCACGCGCGGAGTCAGCGGGCGAACGAAGCGTTCGTCGCCCAAGACTGCTCGGCCATCCCCGAGGGACTCTTCGAAGCCGAGCTGTTCGGCGCAGTCGCGGGCGCGTTCACCGGCGCGACGGAAGCGCGGGAAGGCTGCCTCGTCGCGGCGGATGGCGGGACGTTTTATCTCGACGGCATCGATTCACTTCCGCTCGAGGCGCAGGCGAAACTCCTCCGCGTTCTCGAGACGGGCGAAATCCGGCCGCTCGGCAGCGCCGAGTCGCTCTCGATCGACATCCGTGTCGTCAGCTCGGCTCGCCGCAATCTCAAGGATCTGAGCGCCCGGGGAGAGTTCCGGCGCGACCTCTACTTTCGCGTCGCCGGAATCTGTCTCGAGCTTCCCCCGCTGCGCGAGCGGACCGGAGACATCCCCGGTCTCGTCCAGGCGTTCCAACGAGAGATCGCCGAGTCGAAAACCGCGTTCACGGCGCCGAGCATCGAAGCCCTCAAGGCATACTCTTGGCCGGGAAACGTCCGTGAGCTCGAGTCCTTGGTTCGCCGGTTGGCGCTCACGGTCGACGGATCCGTCGAGCCGGAACACGTCCGAGACGCGCTCGGCATCGCGCGCGATGTCCCGCAGTTTCCGACGTGGATCTTCGAGGACCGCGACTACCGCGAAGTCATGGATGCGGTGAAGCGAGAGTATTTGCTCCATCTCTTCGATCGCTACGACGGGGATCTCGCCCGTGTCGCGGAAGCGATGGGGACGACCAAGCGAAACGTCTACCTCCGGTTTCAGCAGGTCGGCCTGAAGCCGACGGAGCTCCGCAACCGGCGCTCGAGCTGATCGGGCGACACGTTGACGTCCTCGAATTTAGTGTCCATTCTGAGAGGCGGACTCTTCCGCGAGTGCGCGAACGCGCTACTCACCCGTTCGACGACCACGCTTTCGGAGCGACTCTCATGCGCTTTCCCCTCGCTATTCTCGCTTTCGTTCTCGTCCCCCTCGCGCTCCCGAATCGCGCCGTCTCCGACGACGCCAAACAGTCGACGAAGAAATCCGATCGGGAAAAGGCGAACGCGGAGTGTCCATTCTCCGGGCGCGCCGTCGACCCGGAGGAGTGGATCTTCAGCGAAGGGAAGCGAGTCCTCTTCTGCTGCGCGAACTGCACCGGAAAGTTCACGCTCGAAAAGGAAAATCGGCTGTCGGCAGAGGAGCGGAAGGCCGGGTGGAGGCTCGTGTTCAACGGACGGGACCTCGACGGATTCGCGCCACCCACTCGGACGGGGAAGTGGTCTGTCGAGGACGGAATCCTGTCCGCCACGGGTGGCCCCGGAGTCCTCGGCACGAAAGAGAGCTATCGCGACTTCGAGCTCCGCTTCGACGCGGAGGTCTACGACACCGGCGAGAGGCGCGGGAACAGCGGAGTCTTCATCCGCGGCCCCGATCTCCTCGGATTTCGCGGCCGGTGGCCGAACGGGCTCGAGGTGCAGATCGACCACGGCGATCCGAACTTTTGGACCGGAGCGATTTGGAAGATCGCGAAGGCAAAGAAGGTGAAGACACGTGACAAAGAGTGGTTCCAGCTTCGGATCCGCGCCGAGGGGAAGCTCGTCCGCGTGTGGGTGAACGGCGAGCTCGTGACGGAACACGAGCAGAAGGACGACCCCGCGGCCGGTCCGATCGCCTTTCAGGTGCATCACGCGACCGACGTCGTTCGCTTGAAGAACGTGAAGGTGCGCGCCCTCGAATCGAAGAAGGCGAGGTCGAAGAAGTAGCTTCCCGGGATTCATCGGCGCCGCGGTTCGCTCGCCCCTTCCGGCCGAAGGTTCGTGCGAGGCCGCCAGGCCAAACGACGGAGAGACGATCGGTACGTGACCTGGGGAACTCCGGCCAGCGAGTGGAATCAGCCGATCAGCTTATCGTGGTCGTTCGTGCTCCGGTTCCTCAGGCACCCCATCGGGGGAACGCGCGCGGCGATTCGCTGGCGGACGGAGCGACGGTCTCTCGGACTCGATTGGTCTCCGACTCTCGTCGGTGCCGCGCTGATCAGCGCGGTGATCGGTCTCGCGGTCACCTTCGGCCCGCAGTTCATAAGAGCGTCCGGATTAGAGTTGATCTGGGTACTTCTCGCCGCCACCAGCGCCCTCGCGTGGGCATCGTCGAGCGTAGTTCGAGGCGTTCTCGGAGCTCGATCGGCGTCACCGCGATCCCGGTCGCTCGTCGGCCAGGCGCGCTCTGTGAACGGCACGCGGGCAGCCCGCACCCTGCTCGAAGAGGGGCTTCGAGCAGAACCGCGAGACCCTCTCCTGCGATGGGCGAGTGGGAATCTCTTCCTCGAGGACGGGGACTACGACTCAGCACAGGCGGAGTTCGAAACGGCCGCCGACCTCTCGGGCCTGGGACTCGGCTTGGGCGAGCTCGCCGAGACGGCGTATCGAGCCGGCAACCTCGATGCGGCGGCGTCGATCGCGAAGCTCGCGACTTGGCGGCTTCCCGACGACCCGATTCACTGGCGAATTCGCGGCGCGATCGCGCTCCATCGGCGCTCGTACGACCGCGCCGCTGAGTGCTTCGCGTATTCCGCCGAGCACCTCGACGATCCCGCCAGCGAATCGTGGCGCCGTGCCGCCGAGGAAGCTCGCGACGCCCCGTCGACCGATCGCCTTCGCCGAGCGATGGAAACGCATCGCGTCGCGATCGTCGGCGAGATCTTCGCGCAGAATCGGGAGCCGACCCGAACCAGCGTCGATCTACGTGCGATGAAGCTCACGTCCAACCGCTATCGAATGCGAGTGTTCGATTCTCTCTTCTTCGGTTTCGTCGCCCTCGAGCTGCTGATCGTCGGAGTCGCGCTTCGGATGAACATCGCGGCCAGCCCAGACGGATACCTCGCGGGACTGCTCGTGAGCGAGGAATGGATCGAAAGAAATCCCGGTCTGGCGCAGCTCTTCCTTCTCATCGAAGTCGGAGTGTTCGTCGAGATTCTCCTCGGACTAGGGGTCGTCGCCATCCTTGTCAGTTCGTACTCGCTTCCCTTCCTAGCCATCGGGTACGGCGTGTTTCGCTGTGTTCGCGTCGCTCTACGGCGTCGGAGGCGACTTGCGCTCGTTTGGCTCCTACCGATCACCGCGATCGCCGCGGCTTGTTCGGCCTACATCTCCGACGCGGTTCGAATCGTTCTCGACTGACGACTCGAGCACGCCGGTTCCGCCGTCGCCAAGCGCGGTGACGATCGACGCCGATTTCGCCCGAGGCATGGACATTCGCCTCTATCGCGAACGGGTCGGAAACCTTCCACAACGAGCGGCGAAGCTGGATCTCCGCCGCCTGACTTCACTTCCGACGTCTGCCGCGAGAACGATTCGCGACCGGTACGCTTGTTGCGGAGAGACTCGCAAACCCACCGAGTCAAATCCGCCATGGAAACGTTCACCTACTCGCCCCGTCCAAAATCGAAACCGCACCGCCCGACGCGTCGGCGCTGGATCCCGTGGTCGCGCGTCGCGTGGACCGCGCTCCCCATCGGACTCGCGGTCTACTACCTGACGCTCGTCGCCCCGTCGCTCGTTCCACTCGCGCCGAACATCGACGTTCCGTACCCGCAGCTCACGCGCACCCTCGAGCCGTTCTGCGCTTGGTGTGGTGCACACCCGGAGATCGTCGCCGCGGTCGGACTCGCGCTCCTCATTCCCGTCGCGCTGAGCGAAATCTGGCCGCAGCGCATCCACGTCTGGACGATCATTCTGGTGACGTTCGGGCTGAGCGCGACCTACCTCTCGATCTCGGCGCCGGTCGATCGGCTGATCACGAGCTTCGACGCGGCCATCTCCTCGTACGAGCGCGTTCCGCCGCCGGAAGCACGTTAGCGCGCGCCCGAGGGTCGTCAGCTCGTCGTCGGTGTCGCCGACTCGAGAATCGCCGTCTCCCAATCGAGGATCGGCCTCACGGGCCCGGGGAGCGGGCTGTGCCAGCCCGCGGTGCGGCTCCCGTCGTTCTCGACATCGAACGCGAGGATTTCGTCTTCGCGGTGAACGAGGCGGCGGCGATCCTCGACGAGACGCAGCGTGACCGAGTAGGTCCCGTCGTTCAAGAGGTCGCCGGGAACATGGCAGGTGAAGCGGACGAGGCCGGTTGGGTACGGCTCTCCCTCCCAGCCCGGCGCATGGGGTGAGCGCGTGTTGAACGCCACGCTCCCGTCGGGTCCCCGCACGGTGAGGCTGGCGTCGAGGCGAGCGCCCTCGCGTCGATTCCACACTTCGAAGACGAGATCGACCGGACTCGATGTCGTGATCCGCGACGCTCCGTCGGTCGGCGCCGCGGCAACGCGCCGAATCCTGATCGCGTCGTTTCCCGGCGCCGCGGTGGGATCCTCCCAGATCCGCTCGGTCGCTTGATCGCGCGCGCGTGTCAGGTACTCGGAGACGATCGACGAAACGTCTCCCTCGCGCACGAGCCGCCCGCGCTCGAGCCAGAGCGCCCGCGTGCAGAGGTTCTGCACCGCTCCGGTGTTGTGGCTCACGAAGAGTACGGTTCTCCCCGACTTCGCAAACGTCTCCATCTTGCCGAGACACTTGCGCTGAAACTGAGCGTCGCCCACGGCGAGGACTTCGTCGATGACGAGGATCTCCGGCTCGAGGTGTGCGGCGACGGCGAACGCCAGACGCATGTACATCCCCGACGAGTAGCGCTTGACGGGCATGTCGAGAAAACGCTCCACCTCGGAGAATGCGACGATCTCATCGAAGCGCGAGCGGATCTCGGCGCGCGTCATGCCGAGGATCGCGCCGTTGAGGAAGATGTTCTCGCGCCCGGTGAGCTCGGGGTGAAACCCAGTCCCGACTTCGAGGAGTGAACCGACTCGCCCCCAGAGGCGTACGCGTCCCTCCGTCGGCTCCGTGATCCGCGAAAGCACCTTGAGGAGCGTACTCTTCCCCGCGCCGTTACTCCCGACGATGCCGAGGACCTCGCCCTCGCGAACGCGAAAGTCGACGTCGCGGAGAGCCCAATGAAACTGCGCGGACGTGCGGCCGACCTCGTCGCGTTCTCCGGATCGACGGACGCGACGACGAAGATTCCGAAACGGAGCTCTCGCGAGCGAACTGAGCAGCTCCGAAAAGCGGTGGTAGTCGGCGCGCCCGCAGACGCGAAACTGCTTTCCGAGTCCTTCGACCTCGAGCGCGTAATCGCCCATCAAATCGTATCGGCGAAGTGCCGCTCCATTCGGCGAAAGTAGACGAGGCCGCCGGCGAGAAGCACGAGAGTCGCGGCTAGCGACAAACCGAGCATGCCCCCGTCCGGAAACGGGGCGCCGAGAAGCGCCCAGCGAAAACCTTCGATCACCCCCACCATCGGATTGAGTCCGTAAAGGAAGCGCCACTCGGCGGGGATGAGGGCCGCCGTCTCGAAGAGCACGGGACTCACGAAGAATCCGATTTGAATGCAGAACGGAACGACGTAGCGAAAGTCGCGGTAGAGGGCGCTAAAGGCGCTGAGCCAGACTCCGATGGCGAGCGCAGCGAGACAAGCGAGTCCGACGAACGCGGGAACGCAGAGCGCGGCCCATCCGGGAACGATTCCGTACCAGAGGAAGAGTCCCCCGAGGACGAGAAGCGAGCAGCCGAAGTCCGCGAGGCAAACGACGATGCACGAGGCGGGCGCGAGGAGGCGCGGGAAGTACACCTTCGTGATCAGATTTTGGTTTGCGATGAGACTCTCGCTCGATTGCGTGAGCGCCCCGGCGAAGAGCTGCCACGGAAGCAAGGCGCAAAAGAGACTGACCGCGTAGGGCGCTCCCGATGCGACCGGCTGTCGTCCGAGGAGGTGAAAGAACACCGAGAAGACGAGGACCGTCGAGAGCGGCTGGAGAATCGCCCACGCAACGCCGACGACCGTCTGCTTGTAGCGGACACGGAGATCACGCTCAGCGAGGACCCAGAGGAGGTCGCGGTAGCGCCAGAGCTCGGCGAGATCGACGATGCGCCAGCTCGCCCGGGGCTCGATGACGACCGGGTTCCGTTGGGCGACCGCGCTCGAACGCTCCATGTCACCGTACTCCTCGTACACTCTCGACGAAGCGACGTTCCGATATCTCTTGCACCCGGACGCGTCGCGCGACTTCTACGGTGATCGGCTGATCGAGCCGCGTTCCTATCTTCGGAATCGCAACGAGCACCGCATCCGGACTCAAGGAGTCGGTGCTGGGGCGCGTTCGGCCTCGCGTCGTCCGGTCCGCGCGGGCTCGACGATCGAGGCGGCGGCGCGGATCGTTTCCGGGCTCGGACGCGCCGGCAGGACGAACGACGCGAGTCGCTCGACCGCCGCGGCGGCATCGGTTTGACATTCCTCGTACGAGATCTCGATCGCCGCGCTACCCAATTGCTCGAC
The DNA here is from genome assembly GCA_965223845.1 of Planctomycetota bacterium. Lineage (GTDB taxonomy): Bacteria > Planctomycetota > UBA8108 > UBA8108 > SXIK01 > CBDCXR01. The sequence continues at coordinate 2,423,304 of CBDCXR010000004.1, forward strand.
CTGCTCGCGGCCTCGTCGCACGTACCACGCGGCGATCGCCTCCGCGCCCTCGCGGGTGGCGGCGCGGACGGTGTCGGTGAGCGTCACCGGCCGTCCGACGATGCCGGATTTCCACCGCGCACGGGCGTAGAGCGCGCGGGCCTCCCTGCGCGCCGTCTCGTGCCGGGCGAGGAGACTCGCTACGACGTCGTCCTGCGGGCGCGTGACGAGCACGACGAGGGCGTCGGGGAAGACTTCGAGCCAGAGCGGAAGCGTGAGCGTAGTCCGCGGATCCTTCCAGCCCCAAGCCTCCGTCCCGCCGGCAAGGAGACGCCGCCCGAAAGCGAATCGACGCCAGCCGAGGAACATCGCCGAGCGCCACGACCCCATGGCGTAACGCAGATGCGCGACAGCGTCCGCGCGAACATCGTCGGCGGCGAGAAGCGCGTCGAAGGCCTCCGGCGAGTCCCACCGCGCGCCGGCGAGAGCGAGCAGCCACTCGTTGAGCTCGAGGAAGAAGCGCGCCTCGCGGTTGCGCTCTTGATGGAGCCCCATGAAGACACCGAGCCGCTCGAGAACACGGGTGATCATCGACGTTCCCGAGCGGTGCATGCCGATGACGATCACCGGTCGACTGAGAGACTCGATCGCCGAGCTCGTCACGTTGCCCCCAGTTCTCGCTCGACGGAAAGTGCGAGGGCATGTCGCGTACGCGCGTTCGCTCGCGAGATCGCCGTCGGAGTCGCCGGGTCCCAGCGGCTGAGCTCGTCTGAAGAAGCGAGCTCGACGGCATCCTCGCACAGAGACGCGCGCCAACCGTGCCAGCCATCGCGCACCTCGTCCTCCGCGAAGCGACGGCGCGCGTACTTCTCGATCGCGTGGTCTCGGCTGAGATAGGGATAGTGGCGCATGAGGAAAGCCTCGGGAGCGATCCGCCGACCGAGGAACCGGGCCTGATGCCCACCGGTCTTCACGAGGTCGACGCGCCGCCACCACGAAGGCTTCCACGCGCGGACGGCGTAGTGTTCGAGAGGGGGTCGAAACCAGTAGTACGACCGCATCGTCTCGAGGTAGCGTTCGTGATCGTGATCGGGGTCCTCGCGCGTCGGGACGAAAGTGAACTCGGCAAAATTCACTGCGTTGTAGCCGTCGCGACTCACTCGCGAGAGCGCATCGACCAGCCGCTCGCCGTCCCGGGGTGACACGTGGATCTCGTCGGCGTCGGCGTGAAGAATCCATTCGGCTCGCGAGCGCCGCGCGATCTTCTCCTTGAGACGCATCTGCTCGCGGAGTGCAAATTCCCCGCACCGCGGGAGAGTTTCGATGCCGAGCACCCCACGTCCCACAAACGACCGTGCGATCTCGAGTGTCCGGTCGGTCGACTCGTTGTCGACGAGGACGACCGACGCTCCTTCTGCGATCAGATGCTCGAGACAACACCGGATCGTCCGCTCCTCGTTGTACGCAGCGACGATCGCAACGAGCGGGACGCGCGTGCTCACGACGGTCCGCCCGTCTTGGAGTTTCCCGTCCGAGCGCCTCGCGCCGGACGGAAACACGAAGCGATGCTCGCGAGTGATCGTGCCCAGCGTCGCTTCCAGCCGAGCAGGCGCACGGGGAACGGAGTCAGCGAGCGTCGATTGCGGTACTGGCAAACCGCTAGGCCGCGCGGGCTCGGGAGAAACACCCCGTCGACGAGGCCGCTCCGGCGCAGCACCTCGACATCGGCGCGCACGACGACGTGCTCGATGCCGGCGTCATGAAAGAGCACCGTCGCGCCCGGGGCGAGCCGCGGCCGGTAGTGCTCGAATTCGTCGATGCGAAGAGCGATCTCCGAATCGAAGATCGCGAGGTCGATCGGCGCGTCGACGACGACGTCGAGACTGCTCTGGGTGCGAAGATCGACGACGCGGCCGAGGCCGGCGGCTTCGATGCGTTCGCGGGCGACGCGCGCGCACTCGGGATCGAGCTCGGCCGTGACGAGACGGCCGCGTCCGTTCGCGACGAGCGCTCGACCGATGACTTCGGCCATCCGCCCGTGCCAGGTCCCCGTTTCGACCACGAGCCGCGGCTTGAGGAGTCGCGTGAGGGAGTAGACGAACTCGAGCGTCTCGACCTCGGCGGTATTGCCGTCGAGCATGGACCAGAGGTGAGGCTCGGAACACTCGGGGCTCGGACGAGATTTTTCGGCCGAGAGGGTGAGGTCGCCGTAGAGAAACGATCGGCGAACCGGAGTGCTCCGATCCGTCGTCTCGGGTGAACTCGAGCGGTCGGTTCTCGGATCGACGAGATCCGCCTCCGCCCACGCGACGAGGTGGCCGCTCTCGCGGATGGTGGCGGACAGTTCTCCCGCGAGTCGCTCGAGCGCCGAGAACTCCCCGGGCGCCGTCGAGTCGGAGTGGTCGGAGACCGCAGATTCGGACGCTCGCGTGCGCGCCCAGACATCGCGGCGAACCACGCTCGTTTTCCGAATCGGTCCGTCTGCCTCGTAGAGGATGGCGTCGCCCTCGTAGCGGAGGCGCGATGGCCGGAGCTCGACCGATTCTCCATCGGCGGGGACCGGCCCGTGGAGCGACAGCTGTCCGAGATTCGAGAACGCGTCGAAGAGTCCCATTGCGCGCTCGATCCATCCTTCGCGAAACGTGACTCCCGTGTCGCTGAGAAGAAGATAGTCTGCGCGACTCGCATCGAAGCTGACATCGAAACGATCGGGTCGCACCGCGAGCTCGATCTCGCCGAGCTCGGGAAACCGCGCTGCGAGACCGTCGAGTTCGTCTCGCGTCGAGTCGTCCCCGCTCAAGTCGACGACGGTCAGCTCGTGCGGCACCGAAACCGTATTCTGATAACTCTCGATCGTCCGTCTCAGCTCCTCGCGTGAGCCGTGATGGAAGAGGGTCGTCGTCAGAACGGGATCCGACATTTCGGGCGATACCTCGGCGGAGCGATCGCTAGCGGCCGTCGAGACGGATCGCGGCCGAACGGAGTCTCTCCATCATCGGCACGACGAGACGCGGGATTGACCGTTCGCCCGAGCGGGCGGCCGAAAGTCGCTCGTCTCAGGCGGCGCGGGCCCGGCGCCGGAAGCGAACATCGAGCACGCCGCGCGCGGTCGGCTCGCCGCCGGTCGTCGGTGGAAGCACCTCGACCTCGAGTCCGCGCTTTTCGGCGCTCTCTCGGATCTCGTCGAGAGTCCACTGTCCCTCGCGCGGAAGCGCCACCTTGAGGACGACCGAGCCGATGAGCCGCAGCGAGCGCCGGCAAAGCTCCCGGATCGCACCGCGAGCGTAGGCTCGACTGGGGACGTTCTTGAAGAGGACGACGCTCTCGTCGGAGCAGAGGGGAAGGATGCGATCGAGAAGGGCACCGCACGAGGCCGACTCGAAATACGTGAGCGGTTGATAGCAGACGACCTTGGTGAAAGGATCGTCGTCGCCCGGTCGAGTCGGCGACGAGCCGAAGCGAGACTGCTGCAGTTCGACGTTCACTGCCGAACAGTTCTTCTGCGCGGCGCGAAGCTGCGTCGGAGAGACGTCCATACCGACGATCCCTTGGCAGCGCCGCGCGAGCTCTCGCGTCACCATGGCGTTGCCGCAGCTGAAGTCGAGAACACGATCGCTCGACCGCAGGTCCAGTCGCGCGGTGATGTCGCCAACGAGGGTCGCGAGCCCGACTCCGACGTCGACGCCCTCGAGAGTCGATGTCGATGGAGCGGTGTTCGGCGACAGCGATCGATTCGCGACAGTCATTCTCATTCATACTCTCCGGGTTGCGATTCGCTGAGATCCTCTCGGAGCAACGAAGAGCAACCCGCGTGCCGGTCGCGCGTGGGTGAGAGTCCCGGCGGAACACGCGTCCACACCGCAAAATCACTGAAGAACGCGGGAGGCAGCGCGGTCGGCGGGATTCGTTCTCACCGTCCTCCTGCGTCGCCCCGACGGACAGTACGGCCGATGTGTCCACGCTCTGGACTCGTTTCGCCTGGGTCGCGTGACTGTCGCCGAATCGGTAGTATGTGCGGAGAGGCTCGCGGGGGGTGCCCGCAGCGCGCCTCCGCGCGAACGAAGAGCCCGCCACAGCCAAGAAAGCAGTACCCATGCCGGTCATCCCCATCGAAGACGTCGGAACGTTCGAGTCCGCCCGGACCGAGACGGGCGACGGATTCGTCTTCAAGCACAGCACGCGCTGCCCGATCTCATCTGAGGCGGAATCGCAGGTCGACGCGTTTCTCCGCGAGCACCCCGACGTCCCGGTCTGGCGAGTGCTCGTGGTCGAGCATCGCCCGGCGTCGCTCGCGATCGCGGATCTTCTCGAAGTTCCGCACGCCTCGCCGCAGGTCATCCTCCTCGCCGGAGGCGAGGTGCGCTGGCACACGAGCCACTGGGACGTCACCGAGGCGGCGCTTCGAGCGGAGTGGGAGGCAGCGGCGTCGCGCTGATGCGCTCGATGAGTGGAGCGGTTTCGGTCGAGTCTCACCGAGTGACGATCCCGACGCGCGGGAACGCGCAGGTAGTCGACGTCACGCCCTCCGTGGAAGCGGCGCTTCGGGACGGACGTATCTCCGACGGCACGGTCACCCTGTTCGTCGTCGGCTCCACCGCCGCGCTCTCGACGACGGAGTACGAGCCGGGCCTTGCTGAAACGGATCTCGCGGCGTTCTACGAGCGCGTCGCTCCCGAGGACGGCCACTACGAGCACGAAGTCACGTGGAACGACGACAACGGGCACAGCCACGTGCGGGCCACCTTCACCGGCCCATCGATCACGGTGCCACTCGTCGACGGAGCCCTCACCCTCGGCACGTGGCAGCAGATCGTGCTCCTCGACTTCGACACCCGGCCGCGCGAGCGGAAGATCGTGGTTCAAGTGATCGGCGTGTGAGCGGCGAGCTCGGGCCCGGGATCTACCGCTTCGCCAGAGCTACGCGACTTCGTCCCGTTTCGGCTCTCGTTCCCGTTCTCGAGTGGACCGGTCCCGAGTCGACGGGGACCGTCGACCTCGGTTCGCAGCCGGGACGGAGGTCTCTTGCGCCGGCCGAATCGGTCCGAGTCTCTACCGCCCGCCGATGACGATATCGAGCTCGAGGTCCGTCTTTCCGACCTTCACCGTCTTTCGGAAATAGGGCGTCCGATCCATCTTCGCCATCGCCTTCATGTCGAGCGGATTTTCCGGCATGCGCGGGACTTCGAGGATGTACTCGCCCGGATCGACGTCCGGTATCACGTAGGTGTCGTCCGGCGCGACGAACCCCGTCCCCGCCTGGAACCGCGCCGCGGCCATCGTCGCCTTCATGTCGGTCGGATCGACATCCTCGGGGCCGGGGCCGCCGGGACGGCGAAGGGTGACGAGTCGCATCGGAATCGTCTTCGGGAGTCCCCTCACAGATCCGCGAACCGAGCTTCCGACGCCAAAAACGATCTCGATCTCGCTCTCTCCCTCACCGGTGAGTTCGATCGGTCGGGTCTTGACCGACATCTTTCCTCTCAACGGAGAGCCACCGACCGCGTTCACGAGATATTCACCGGCGGCGAGACCAACGAACTTCGCCTTGCCGTCGGCGTCGCTGATCCCCTGCTTGAAACCGTGTCCGAGGAGCTGAACCATGAGCCCGACCTTCGGCTGCTCTCCTTCGGTCAGCCTCACCGTGAGCTTCCCTCCCTCGGAGAGGACGATGTCGTCGGCGGTGCGTTCGTCCTCGTCGGCGAGTCGGATCGGACGAGGCTCCGATGCGGCGTAGAGCGGGTGCGAAGCGGCGATGCGGTACGCTCCACTCGCGATGTGCTCGATGCGAAACTCGCCGTCGGCGCCCGAAATCGCGCGGTTTCTCGGGCTGAGGAACATCTCGGGAAGCATGTTCCCGACGAAGTCGTTCGCATCGTCCGCGTCGACGAGGCGAACCGTCGCGCCCGCGATCGGTGCTCCGCCGACATCGACGACCTTTCCGCTCACACTCGCGCCGCGCTCGACGACGATCTCGATATCCTCGATGACGTCTCCCGGTGCGAGGTCGAGGACCTTCGACAGCCCTCGTGCGTACCCGGGGACGTCAGCTCCGACGCGGAGACGTCCCGGGAAGACCTCTAGGTCGAAGGTACCGTCCGGACTGATCCGTTCGCCGTCTCGATCGCGTCCGCCGCGCATGAGTGCCGCCATGCTCTCGAGCGGAGCCGACGCCGAGTCGACGGGCGCAGTGCTTACGTTCCCGACCGTGACCGGCTGCTCGGCCGCATCCACGACGCGTCCGCGCACGCGCGCCGCCCGTTCGAGAACGAGCTCGACGTCGTCTCGACCGGAGGAAACTCCGCTCACCGAGCCGTCGGCGTACCCGTCGCACTCTGCCTCGAGGCGAAAGGTGGCGCCAGTGATTCCCCGCGCGCTGAATTGGCCTTCGGAATCCGTGATCGCCGTCACGGCGGATTGGCCGACGAAATCATGCGCGGGGACGATGCGGACGCGTGCGCCCTCGACGGGACCGCCGAGGTCGTCGACGACCGTACCGCCGAGCATGCCATCGGTCGACTCCGACGCGCCGAGAACGATTTCCACGCCCTCGACATCGCGATCGGAGATCTCGACGTCCTGCTTCACCAGCTCAGCCGACGGAGCGAGAAAGAGCGCCGTCATCCGGCGCGACGCCTTGAGAGTGTGCGCACCGGACGGGAGACCCTCGAGGTGAAACTCGCCGTTCTGGTCCGTTCGATCCGAACGGGACGTCGCCGCGAGATCCACGTTCAAGAAGTCTTCGCGAGTCGGGCCGGTCGAGACATGAACCCCCTCGGCGAGCGCGCCGTTCGCATCGATGACGCGCCCGGAGATCGCGAATCCGGGCTCGACGACGATGCGAACATCCGCATCCGGCTCCTCCTCGGTGAGCGTCACGATCTCGCTCGCCGCGCGCGGATGGCCGCGCACATCAGCGGTCGCGCGGAACGCTTCTCCGAACGGAACTCCGCGGATCTCGAACTTCCCCGCGGCGTCACTCCGGACTTCTTTCTCCTCGGCCAGCATCGCGAGGTCGACATTCCCGCTCACCGATTCCTCGACGATATCCTCGATGGCGACGCGGCACTCGGCCCGGCCGATCGGCGCGCCGTCGGAGTCGAGGACGACACCGCGGATCCGCCCTCCCGCTTCGAGTCTAAAGTCGACTCCCGTGGCGTCGACCCCCGCCTCGATCACCACCGTGCGCGCGCGGCTCACCGGCGTCGATACGAGTGTGGTGTCGCCCGTACGCGCGACCACCGAGTACTTGCCCGGCTTGAGGCCGGTCACCACGTACGTCCCGTCTTCGAACACCGGGACGGCGGGATCTCGCCGGCTCACCGGGTTCGTAAAGACCGGCCCATCGTCCTGCGCGGCATCGAACTGGACGATCGCTCCGGCCGCTGGCCGGCCCTCAGCGTCGGTGACCGATCCGAAGATGCGCCCCGCCGCGTCGAGGACGAAGTCGAGCTCGAGAACTTGCGGCTGCGCTTCCGCCTCGACGTCGGCGGAGATGAGCACGGTCTCGAGTTCGCGGATCTCGGGCGCGTACCCGTCGGCGGCGACGATCACGACGCCCGCGAGCTGGACCGGCTCGGCCGCGTCTCCGCTTCCGTCCGAACCGGGTTCGACGGAGGCTCCAGCCGGGAGAGGGAGCGAATAACTCCCGTCGTCGCTCGATCGGACGACAACACTGGCCGCAAAAGCGTCGCGCAAGGGAGATGGAACGTCGACCGTCTCTTCGGCCGTAAACAGGCGATCACGGTGGGCGTGCGCGCGAGCGCGCCGCTCGGAGACGTCGAGCCAGCGCACGAGCGCTCCGCCGATCGGCGCACCGCCCCGGCCGGTGATCTTTCCCTGGGCGATCAACGTCGAACTCTGGGAGTCCGTCTCGAGCGGAGTCGGGCTCGGCGGCGGAGCGTCCGCGGCTTCCGGTGCGCCGGCGCCCGACGCGACCGCGGGGTCGCCGCCCTCCGTCCCGTCCGCCGCGGACTCGACCGCCGCGGTCTCGTCGGGCTCGGGGTCGACACCCGGAGGTGGATTTGGCGACAACACGAAGAAGAGCCCGAGCCCCACGCAGAGGAGAATCGCAATGGCAAGCGGGACGGCGACGCGCGCGTGTCCTTCGACTCGGATCCGGTCGGCAATTCGTTCTGACATTCCTCGCTCCCTCGCGTCTCGCCGGACAGCCCGTCGCACGCAGAGTTTAGTGTTCTCGATCGAGCCCGCGGCGTCCCTCACTCCGCTGGACGCCGCCGGACGGCTCGCCCTACGTTCATCAACGCCCCTCACTCGGAGATGTTGCAACGACTTCGCCCGCAGACGAGTTTTTTCGCCGCCGCCGAAGTCCCCCCGCTCGCGAGCCTCCCCCCGGAGCCCTCGCGGAGTTCCTCAGGAACAGCCGCCGAACTGGCACTCGAGGCTGTCGTTCGTCGGATCGAGACCGCACCGAAGGACCGGCTCGGCCGGTCGCAATCCACCGGCGAAGAGAAAATTGAGGATCCAGATCGCGTCGTTCACGCGGATCCCGCCGTCGTCGTCCGCATCGGCGGCTTTCGCGCAGGCGGGGTCGACTCCACCGGTGAAGAGGTGCTCGAGGATGGCGACGGCATCCGCGAGGTTCGCCGTCCCGCTCGCGTCGACGTCGCCTCTTCGAAAGCGCTCGAGAGGCGGCTCGAGCGCTTCCGCGCGCCCGAACTCAGCGACTCCTCCGGTAGCGACCGGTTCGAAATCCTCACCGAGATAGGCGAAAGCGGCGGCGGTGCCGGCGAGCTCGTCCGGCGCGGAGAGCTCCACCGCGTGGACGGGCGCCGGGACCCCCGGAAGGTCGAGCGGCGACGCGAAGACGACCCAATAGCGGATGGAGGTGTTGTGCCGGAACGCCGAGTAGACGAGCCGCCAGTAGTCCGTCACGAACCGTCGCTGGCCCGCGACGCTGAACTCGCCCCACTCGACGCTCGCGGGTCCCGTCTTGGCGGTGTTTTCGGGCGGCAGAAACCGTTCCTCGAGTGCGAGGCGCGCGCCGCCCTCGAGTAGAGCGCTCACCGTCCAGCGCGGCAGAGACGAGACGTCGCACGCCGCGAACGACGCGACGGCGATGTCGTCGATCCAGCCGACGACGAGCTCCTCTCCGGCCGGGGGAAGAAGAGTCGGGCCGTCGAGAATCACGGTGGGATCGATCGGCTCGGCGCCCCGACCGCGCAGCTCTCTCGGGAGCCTCAGCTCAACGCGGAGGATGTCCCCGCTCGCCGTCTCGAACTCCTCCTCGTAGCCGAACACGAAGCTCGCGTCGCTCCCGTCCCCCGGGATCCGCGTCACGCGAATCCTTCCCGGACCGAGAGAAGCAGCGAGTGCGCGCTCGGGGCCGAACCGAACTTCCTCGATGAGCCGCGCATCGAAGGTGTCCGCGGACGTCGGGAGATCGAACGTGCCGGCCGCCAGTCGAATCTGCCCCTTCCGCTCGTACTCTTCGCGCGGACCGCGCACGTCGCTCGCGAGTCGAAACGCGCCGCAGACGACCGTTTCCCTCGGAATTTCGAGGGCGAACGTCGGCGCGGGCGGAGCCGGAAGGACGTGGAGAAACGGGCGCACCTGCTTGAGCGCGATCGTTCCGTCCGCGACGATCTTGAACTCGAAGTCGAGCAGGACCCGCTCGCGCGGGTGCGCGCCGAGCTCGACGGGGAACGCCGCGTCGACGTGAGCCATCAGCGCACCGAGATCGCGGAGCTCGTCGTCGGAAAGCACCCAAGTCCCTGCGGGAACCAGCGACGACCCCCGCGCCGGCCTCACGATACGGGCGACGGTTCCGTCGCGCATCTCGAGGAGATCACGTTCGGCCACGATTCCCGGGCGCGGGCTGACGACGCTCTCTTCGCCCACCTGAACCGTGACGACGTAGCGTCGATCGCGCGGATTCGCGGTGTTTCCGGTGAAGGCGACTCCATTCGCTCGCTCGCCGTCGAACGCGATCGACACGAGAACGCCCATCGCGGCCTTCGCTTGATCGATGCCGAAAAACTCGCGCTCTTCGTACGCGCGGAACGTCCAGAGGCTCGTCCAGACGATCTTGAGTGCGTCGGCGATGTTTCGCTCGTCTCTCTCGGCGGCGTCACAAGCGGACGGCCCGTCCTCGTCCGGGTCGAGATCGTCGGCCGCGCACGCGCCCGTCGACTCGTAGAGTCCCGCACCGCTAAACTCGAGAAGGTCTTCGACGTTCGACGACGAACGGCAGCGCACTCCGAGCCGCGTCGAGCCGAATTCGTCCGCGACCTTGAGTGCGATTCGCGTCACGAGCCCACTCGACACCACGCCCCGTTCGCGCGCGTAGTCGCGGAAATAAGCCAGCCGGTCGAAGCGCTCGGACGGGTCCGTCGCGAAAGAATCGAGCGCCATCAGCTCGGAGAGATACTCTGCGTACGAGACGATACGCTCAGCATCGAGCGCCGATGGGATCTCGTTCGTGCGCATGAACTCGGAGTACTCGCGAACGGGCACCGCGAATCCGCGTGGCGCGAGATCTGCGTGAGGGCCTCCGGCGAGAGCCGAACGCAGCCGAGCGAGATTCGAGGCCTTACCGCCGTAGCGGCTCTCGGGGGAGACCTCGCCCGCCGCATCCAGGGCGGCGATCTCATCGAGCGTCGCGAGCGAGCTCGTCGTCTCGTCCGGAGCCGCGAAGTCAGGGACCTCCGGGCGCGTTTCACGCCAGAACTCTTCGGCCTCCTCGACCGTCGCGAGCCGAACCTCGTAACCGTCGCCGTGAACTTCAAGTCGCACCAGCTCGCCGGAAAACGCCTCGAACGCTTCGTGGGCTTCGGCCACGAACGCGTTCGGGGTACCGCGGCGCGCCGTCCTCACCGCGACGTGGCTGAGCTGACCTTGCGGCTCGCCGGTAATCACGCCTCCGACGACTCCTTCGATGTCCTGGGGAGCGTGATCGAGAACGATCAGATTCTGAAAGCTGATGATCCCGCGGTCGTTCGCCGTGGCGAACGCCTCCGCGTCGAGGATGCGAACGCGACCGTAGCCGACGGCTAAGGTGTAGGCCTCGTAGTCGGCGCCATCGGCCGACTGGGACGCGAAGATCGGAAAGGGCGGGTCATTCCAGCTTCGAGCTGCGGCGTCTTCAGCGGCGGTGAGGGGCAGGTATCCGAGCGGTCCTAGCCCGAAACGCTCCAAAAGAAGCGAATACACCCACTCGGCCTCGATCGCATTCGCCGGCTCGCTTCCCGCGAGGCTGAACCCGTAGCCGACTTCGGTGCCGCCGTCGCCCGTCGGAACGCGGAGCCGGCTGATGCTGCCGGCGAAGTACGCTCGCGTGCCGCGTTCGAGAGCGAGCCGTGAGTACTCGAGTGCGGTGAGACCCGGAAAACGGTCGGGGAAGACGGCGGCGAGAAACTGCTGGTGGAGGGGAAACCGAACCGAGTTTTGAAAGACGGGCGGGAGCAGATCGGGGTCCTCCGTCGCGGGGACGACGAACTTGAGGACGCGCTCGATCTCGCCCGCGCGAGAAACGGCCGAGAGACGCGCGAAGTCACGTCCGGTACAGATGCGCTCGAGGTGCGTCGCGGGAAACGCCCGGCTCACCGACTGATTGAGCAAGTACGTCACCGTGAGCGAGCTGCGGTCGGCCGTCGCGACGTCGACATCGCCATCGGCGTCGAGGTCGACGACCTCGGCACCGAGGGGCTGCTGTCCCACGAAGTGTTCGTGTGGTGGAGAAAATGTCCCGTCGCCATTCCCGATGAACGTCCCGACGGAGCTGGATTCGCGGTTGTCGCTCAAAAAGTCGACTCGACCGTCCAGATTGAAGTCGCCGATCTCGATGGTGTACGTCGAAAACTCGACGTCGATCACTTCCGGCGCAGAGAATCGACCTCCACCGGCGTTGAGCGACACGGTAACGCGCCGGTCGTTCGCCGTCGCGAGGTCCAGACGACCGTCGCCGTCGAAGTCACCGAATCCAACTCCGAGCACCGGGCCCGGGAGGGTGTGGGTCCTCACTTGAGGGAACTCCGCCGAGCCGTCGTTCTCGAGCAAATTCACCACAGCGAGCGCGAGATTCGCGACGGCGAGATCGAGATCGCCGTCGCCGTCGAAATCTCCCGCGTCGATCGTCACGGGCTCCCCGCCGAGAGGAACGAGACGTCGCGTATCGAGGATTCCGCTCCCGTCGTTGAGGAGAAGCGCGACTCCGCCGCCGCCCCGAAGCGTCGCGGCGACATCGATGTCGGAGTCTCCGTCCAAGTCGCCTATGGTCATCGTCCAGGGACGGACGCCAAGGGCGTACGGTCGAGAGAGAGTGAGCTGGCCGGACCCGTCGTTTTCGTACGCGAAGAGTCGACCGCCGTCCTGGTCGAGGACGATCAGGTCGAGGTCACGGTCGCCATCGAGGTCCGGCGCCTCGACATCGTTGAAGTGACCGACATTCGCTTGGTTGTGCTCGTCTCGATCGGCGAACTCGCCGCCGCCGAGATTTCGAAACACGGTGAACGAGTCGAAATGACCGTTCGCGGTGATCACCTCCGGGAGCCCGTCGCCGGTGAGATCTCCGGCTCCGATGCCGTGGGGGCGGTCATCGACGAACAAGGACCGCGTCCGGAACGCAACCCGGGACAGCGACGGCTCTGCGTTCCACAGAATCTCCGCGTGCTCGAGTCCGAGCGCGATCGCTGCGAGATCGACGTCACCGTCGCCGTCGAAGTCTCCCGGCGCGAGGACCGAGCGACGAAATCCGGAAACGAGCGGATCTCTTGGCGCGAATACGCCCGCGCCGAGGTTTCCGAGAACGACGACATCGTTCGCCTCGAAGTCGCCGTAGACGATGTCGAGCGCGCCGTCCTCGTCGATGTCGAACACGGCGAGAGACTCGGGGCGACACGGGTAAACGTCCGGCTCGCGGAACGAGCCATCGCCCGCGCTCAACCAGACGACGATCGCGTCGGCGCTTCCGAGCACGACATCCGCCGCCCCGTCCCCGCTCACGTCGACGAGCTCGATGGCAAACGGATTCGTCGTCTCCACGGCGAGCGAGTCGCGCGCGACGAGCCGCGCCGCGCCGGCGCTCTCGGGCCCGGCGTTCTCGAAGATGGAAACATCGCCCGATCGTCGATTCGCGGTCGCGAGATCGAGATCGCCATCGCGATCGAAATCTCCGGCGGCAACCGCCTGGGGCGAGTCGCCTGCACTCCAGCTGAGCGGCGCGCCGAACTCACCGGCTTCGGTTTGCTCGGCGACCAGAACTGCGTCGCTCGAGGTCGAGGTCGCGAGAAGATCGACGCGGCCGTCTCCGCTGACATCCGCCGCGGCCACGAAACGGGTGCCGTTCGGGACGACGACTTCGACCGGCCGAGAGAATCGGCGGCCGCCCTCGTTGTACGAGATCTGGAGTCGGTCGGAGACCGCGGTGGCGAGATCAACGTCCCCGTCGCCATCGAGATCGACGGCGACGGCGGCCCGCGGCGATCCGGGGACGGCGACGATCGTGCCCGGTTCGAACGCCTGACCTGCGCTGAAGAAGACCGCGATTCGACCGGCACGCTCGACCGTCGCGAAATCGTCGAGACCGTCTCCGTCAAAATCCGCGGCGACGATGTCTCGCGGTGATTCGGCGAGCGCGATCGAATCCGTCCCGAGCGCGATCTCGAGCGGTGCCCGCTCACATTCGTCGGGGACGCCGTCTGCGTTACAGTCGACGGAGGCTCCCGCAGCGATGTCGTCGAGGTCCTCGCGGCCGTTACGATTGCAGTCGAGGGCTCGCGCGCTGCTCGCGGAGACGAGCGCGAGCAGGATGAGGCCGGTGAATCGCCGCGTCGAAACTCGTCGCCAGCGCAAGAGCCTTACCCCCTCTCTGCAGAGATTCTCGCGTGCCGAAGGCGCTCGAGCGTCGCGAGGTTCATCCTACCGCTGCGCGGCGCCAGCTCGGGCGCCCCCGAGACCAGCACGCTTCTTCGAAGATCCACGCTTCACCTTCTCGCGGGGCGAGTTCTCCGCGTCCCGTGCGGGCAGCCAGCGCCCCAAGCGCGCCTTCACCAGGGCGAGATCCTCCCTCTCGGCGACGTTCCGCCACTCACCCGGGTCGCCGTCGTGATCGTAGAGTTCTTCCGAGCCGTCGGCGTAACGAATGTACCGCCACCGCTCCGATCGAACCGCATGGTTCCCGCGACCGTGAGTCGTCACGACGGGCCGATCCCACTTCGCTTCGACGTTTCGAAGAAGCGGAACCAGGCTCCGCCCTTCGAGCTCGACGAGCGGGGCGATGCCCGCGAGGTCGAGGAGCGTCGGATAGAGATCGAGCAAGCTCACCGTTCGAGCGCAGCGCGTTCCGGCCGTCGTCACGCCGGGTGCAGCCACGATGAGCGGAACCCGAGTCGCCTCTTCCCACAGCGCGAATTTGCGCCAGTGCTCTTTTTCGCCGAGGTGCCAGCCGTGATCGCCCCAAAGAACGATGATCGTGTTCTTTCCGTACTCACTCGCGTCGAGCGCAGCGAGGAGTCGCCCCACCATGGCGTCGGCGAATGCGACGCTCGCCAGGTATCCCGAGACCGCGCGGCGCCAGTTGTTCGTCTGCGTGACGCGCCGATGGTCTCCTCGGGGTCTCGCCATCTTCCGCCCGGCGGCAGGGACGTCCTCGAGGTCGTCTTCGGGGACGCGCGGCAGGGTGACCGTCTCCGGCGGGTGGGCGGCGAAGTACTTCTCGGGAACGTACCACGGAAGGTGCGGGCGGTAGAGTCCAACCGCGAGAAAGAACGGTGCGTCGTGCTTCTTCCGGAGGAACGTCTCCGCCCAGTCCACGACCTTCGCATCCCCCATCGCGCCGTCGGAAACCGCGACCGGCCCCCAGTCGAAGTGCGCGGCGTTCTTGATGCCGTTGAGCGGTCGACCTGACGGGACGGGATCTCTCGGGCGGGGAAAGCGCGCGGACCACGATTCTGCGTGGGGGTAGGCGCCGTGGTAGATCTTCCCGCCGCTTTCGGCGACGTATCCCGCCTTTGCGAAGTGCTGAGGGAGCGTGAGGGCAGAGCGAAGTCGCGGCGATTGACGCCATGGCTGATTGTTGTGGTAGACACCCGAGGTGGAGGGACGGACTCCCGTCATGAGGCTCGCGCGCGAGGGATTGCACGCGGGCGCGCTGCAGTACGCCCGTGTGAAAAGGACGCCGCGGGCAGCGAGACGGTCGATGTTCGGCGTCCGGCACTGAGGATGGCCGCCGAGACTGCTCACCCAGTCGTTCAGGTCGTCGACCGCGATGAAGAGGACGTTCTTCGGCCGTTCGGAATCGTCTCCGGCGTCCGCGCGCGCCTCGGTGACAATTCCGGTCGAAGAGACGATCACCGCGGCGACGATCGCAAGGAACTCGAAATTCGGCACGAAGACGCTCCGTTCGGGATCCAAAGGGGTTTCACCAACGTCGGCGGCCATCCTGCGCCGAAGCGGCGGGACGAACTCGGCCTTCGCTCCGGTCGAACCGTCCGAGTACACTGCCGGCAACGAGGTCTTCCGCTTGCTCTAGCCCCCATTCTCTCGAGGAGTCCACTTCGTGTCGATTGCGAACTCACTTTTGCGACCACCTCTCGTCGCCGCTCTCGTTCTTTTCGTCGTGCCCGCCCTCAGCGCCGGCGACTGGCCCCAGTTCCGCGGCCCCGGCGGCCTCGGCGCATCGAACGTCAAAGGCATCCCCACGAAATGGAGCCCGACCGAGAACGTCGCCTGGAAAACTCCGCTGCCCGGCCAAGGTGCATCGAGCCCGATCGCGCTCGGTGAGAGGCTCTACCTTACGTGCTACAGCGGCTACGGCAGCTATCCGGCGAACTTCGGAGAGATGGAGGCCCTCACGCTCCACGTCGTCTGCGTCGACGCGAAGAACGGCAGGATCGTCTGGGAGAAAAAGCTGAAGCCGGCGCTCCCCGAATCGAAGCGCGTTCGCGATCACGGCTACGCCGCTCCGACGCCGGCCACGGACGGCGAACACCTCTACGTGTTCTTCGGAAAGAGCGGAGTCTACAAGTTCGACCTCAACGGTAACGAGAAGTGGCGGGCAGGCGTCGGCTCGAAGACCCACGGCTGGGGCTGCGGCACGTCGCCCGTCCTCTTCGATGATCTCGTCATCGTCAACGCGAGCGTCGAGAGCGGGTCTCTCGTCGCGATCCACAAGAAGACGGGAAAGGAGGCCTGGAGCCGCGGCGGCATGAGATCGTCGTGGAACACGCCCCACCTCGTGCGGCTCGCGAACGGGAAGACCGAGCTCGTCGTGAGCGTGAAAGACAAGATTCTCGCGTTCGATCCCAAGTCGGGCGACCCGCTCTGGGAGTGCGATGGAATCGAGGACTACGTCTGTCCGAGCATCATCTCGCACGAGGGTGTCGTCTACGCCGTCGGCGGCCGTTCGTCGCGCGCGATCGCCGTGCGGGCAGGCGGTCGCGGCGACGTGACGGACAGCCACCTACTCTGGAACGCGGGGGCCGGCGCGAACGTGTCGTCGCCGGTGATCCACGAAGGTCACCTCTACGGTGTGAGCGATCGCAATCGGACGGCGTACTGCATCGATCTCAAGACGGGCGATGTGGTCTTCAAGGAACGCTTCCCGGGGCAACCGTACGCCTCGGCGCTCCTCGTCGACGGAAAGGTCTACGTGGTGACGCGCCACAGCGGAACCTTCGTTCTACCGGCGAAGCCGAAGCACGAGATCCTCAGCCAGAACGATCTCGATGACGGGAGCACCTTCAACGCGTCGCCGATCGTCGCCCACGGGCGACTGTACCTTCGGAGCGACAAGTTCCTCTACGCGATCGGAGGGAAGTAGGGCGCCTTCCGCCACCTCGCGACGGTAGTCCGCGGTCTACGGACAGGGTCTAAACCCTCATTCCGCAGCGCCTTAAAGCCGAGGAGCGAGCGCCCTCCGCGCGGGCCAAGTTGGAGGCGATGGCGATCTCGAACAAAATACTTGACCGTACGGTCAAATAACCGTATCCTTCCATAGTCAGCCGCTGCCCGGGCCTCCGGACCCAGCGGCGAAGCCGACCCAAGGAGCCTCACCGTGCCGCGCCACCGCGAATTCGACCTCGACGCCGCCCTCGACACCGCCATGGAGGAATTCTGGCGCTGTGGATACGAGGCGACGTCTCTCAGCGATCTGCTCGCGGCCATCGGCATCCACAAGGGAAGCCTGTATCAGGCTTTCGGCGACAAGCACTCGCTGTACGTCGCGGCGCTCGAGCGTTACCTAGCGCGGGCTCGAGCGGAGCTGAGCGATCGGCTGGAGCACGCCGAGACGGCGCGCGAAGGCTTGATCCTCTGGCTCCGGTCGGCCGCCGAGCGGTGCGCCTGCACCAACGCGAGGATGGGTTGTTTCGGCGTGAACGCGATCGTCGAGCTCGCCCCGCACGACGAGACCGTGCGGGAGATCGTCGCTCGGCATATCGCCTCGATCGAACGGATCGTCCAAGGGGCGATCTCGCGCGGGCGACGCAGCGGCGAAATCCGCTCGAACGCGCCGTCCCCCCGGCTCGCGAAGGTTCTCGTGAGCAGTGTCTTCGGCCTCTACGTGCGCGCAAAGGCAGCGCCGTACAAAGCGCGCGAGGTCGAAGAGATCGTCGCCACAGTGTCAAAGGTTCTCGATGGCTGAGGCAAGAACGGACGGATTTTTTATTTGGCACAAAAATGACCGATCGGTCATCTATTTTACCCCACGAACCTCTCGGTTCGGCACTCCCGAAAGGACCTGACATGAAGCTCGCGAATTGTTGCTGAGACAGCTCTCCGGAAGAACAACTCCCCCGAATCGAAAGGAATCATTCGATGAACTCGAACACCCGAAAGTTCACCCAGCGGAATTTCCAGTCCGAAGTCCTCGACCGAGGCGGCGTCGTTCTCGTCGACGCCTACGCCGACTGGTGCGGTCCCTGCCGCGCGCTCGCGCCGGTCATCGATGAGCTCGCAGACGAGTTCGCGGGCCGTGCCGAGGTCGGAAAGCTCGACGTAGACGAAGCACCGGAAACGGCGGCGACCTACGGGATCGCGTCGATCCCGACGGTGCTCGTATTCTCCGGCGGCGAGCTCGTGACACAGCTCACCGGACTCCGGCCGAAGTCGGAGTACGCCGCGGCGGTCGAAAGCGCCGAGGCGGCGCTCGCCCGGCGTGCTTCGTGATGACGAACTCCGTTCACTGACCCGAGTTTCTCACCAGATTCGGTGAGCGCAGCGGCGAGCCACCGTAGGTCGCGAACTGAGCATCGAATGTGTCGCCACCCTGACCCTCACTGTGCCAAAAGCACACGTCCGATCAGTGCGGCGCCACCTCCTTGTCAGTTCAAGACCTACGGTGGCGCAGTAGAATCTGGTGAGAAATCCGGGCTAATCCAAAAAAGGAAGCGGCGGCTCGCCGGTGGCCTCTTCGGCCGGACCGGCGAGCCGCCGCTCATCGAGCGAACGGGGTTCCGCAGTCGGCCCTCACCCCGAGAGCGACGCGCAGGAGATCCCGTCCGGAGTCGGGTCCGGCCCCTCCTCCGGGAACGGCGCCGGCAGCGCGGCCGGGCCGTCCTCGGCGAAGAGGTGGACGAGAGTGAAGAGTGGATCGCTGATGTTGAGCCGTCCGTCGTCGTTGGCGTCCGCCGCGTCGAAGCACGGGGGCCGAACGCCGTCCGCCGCAAAGAGGTAGTTGAGTGTCCACTGAGCGTCGGCGAGATTGACCGCGTCGTCGCGATTGGAATCGCCGCGGACGAATGTCGTGATGTCGACGATCGCCTGAACGAGCAGCGTGCAGTCGACGAGGACGAAGTTCTCGTGGAGGTCCGGCGAGACGGCTACCCCCTGCGTGGTGGCGATGTTCTCGACGGGTTGACCGCTCACCTGGCCGCCGTTCATGAAGCGGATCTCGGTGGGGCCATCGATGGCCTCTTCGTCGATGTCGAAGTGGAAGTGGAGAACTTCGACGTCCTCGTCTGCCGGGAGGGACACATCTCGCGTGAAGGAGAACACGCACGCGGCGATGATGAACCCTTCGTCCACGCCCGCATTGCCCTCCGTCTCGTTGTCGTTGTTCCATTCGTACTTGGCGAACGACATATCGTAGTCGCCCGGTATCCGCCAAGCCTCGGTTACGTCGACAGCTTGGAGCACCTCCTCGTCGAAGTCCGCCGACATCGCGTAGCCGTTGATGCTGCCGTTGCTGTGGACGACGAACGGAACGACGACCGGGGATCCCGGAGCCGCGGCGGCGTCAGCGAGGGTGAACTGAATCGAGGTGGCGCGATTCTCGGGTCCGATCGGCGGACCGCCGGGGACGTGGTTCGGCGGCGGCGACGGCGGATCCGGATCCGGGTCGGGATCGACGGCAGGGAACGGGCACTCCGCCCCCGCGTTCACGTCGTCACCGACGGAGAGATCGCCGCTCCCCGAAGTGCGAATCGCGCGTCCGGACTGGTGATCGACGAGCTCCGCGTCGACCGTCAGGGGATAGGAGCCGGCCGCAGTCCCCTCGGGAAGGCAGACATAGATCTCGAACAGCGCCGCGGCGGTATCCGTAGCGGGCACGGAGTGCTTACCGACGAGCGAGAAGAGGAGACTCGCTTGGACGCTGTCCCCGGATACCGTCACCGAACGGAATCCGTCTTGGAACGATCCGGTGACTTGAACGCCGAGCGGACGCGAGTTCTGAAGCGCGAACGGAAACTTCACGTGGGCATCGAATCCCGCGATCGCAGTTGCGTGCGCGAAGCCGAGAACGATCTTCGCGGAGGCGTCGTCGCCGCCGACGGAGCTCGCCGAGAGGATCTCGACCGCGGCAACGGGGTCGTCGATCGGACTTCCGTCGCCGGCGCTCGCGCAGTCGAGCTCGTCCTCCGTCGGATCCTCTCCGGCTTCCGGATACGGCGCCGGGAGCGGAGGGCCTCCCCGCGAGACGCGATTGAGGATGTAGACTCCGTCGGCGATGTTCATGAGGCCGTCGTCGTTCGCGTCGAACGCGTCCTCACACTCGGGCGGCGAAATGCCGTTGAACAGGTAATTCATGATCGCGTGGGCGTCCGCGACGCTCAACGTGCCGTCGTCGTTCCCGTCGCCGCGAACGAATTCCGCCGCCGGTGCCGAGCTCGTGGCGGCGCAGAGGAGCAACCCCACCACCGACCCCAATCCAATCGAGCGAATCGTCATCGATTCCCCTCCGAGTGAGACCTGACCAAACGATGCGGGCGGCCGTTCGCCGCCCGATCGCGCGTTCCCGTCCGCCGGCGCCAACGCGGGCGGACCCCCCAGCAGCGCCGTCCAGGGCGCGGTTCTGTAGAGACTGACCCGGCGATTACGCAAGGCGCGGGCCATCGCCGCTGAGGCGCGACGCTGGTTCTTCGGCAAGTCGTTTCAACCAATCAGGTTAAGCCAGATTCACACCAAGCGCTACGCGCGGCACTGTAAAGCACCGTTTGCAGTCGAACGGAGGGAGTACCGCTCGCCACGGCAATCCGATCGCCGGCTCGCGTTCCCGCGCCCGATCGCGCTATGGTGTTGCCGATGCGCCCGAACGAATTCCGACCCGCGTTCACGCGTTCCGACGGAACTCTCCTCGTCGCCACCGGGGCACTGACGGTCTGGTCGGCGATCGTCCCCAAAGACTACGCGACCTGGTTCTTCGAGCTCCTCCTCGGCGCGATCGGCGTCGCAGTCCTCGTCGTCGCCTCGCGCCGGGTTCGATTTTCGGGGCTCGTCTATGCCGTCGTCGCGCTTCACTACGCGATCCTCGCGGTCGGGGCCAAGTACACGTACGCCGAAGAGCCGGTGTTCAGCTGGATCCGAGACGTCCTCGAGCTCGAGCGGAACCACTTCGATCGCGTCGGGCACTTCGCGCAAGGCGTCACGCCTGCGCTCCTCACGCGCGAGGCGCTCCTGCGGTGGACTTCGATCGGACGGAGTCGCTGGGTTCCGATTCTGTCCGTCTCGGTCGCGCTCGCCTTCAGCGCGCTCTACGAGATCCTCGAGTGGGCCTGGGTCGTGCTCTTCTACCCCGACAAAGGCCCCGAGTGGCTGGGACACCAAGGCGATCCGTTCGACGCCCAGGCCGACATGTTGATGGCGCTCGCCGGAGGGATGGTCGTCGTCTCGATTCTTCGCCGACTCCACGACGCCTCGATCGTGCGACGCGAAGCCAGCGAACGAATCGAACCCCCCGCGGAACATTGATCCGATCCTCGGGAGAGCCGACGACGAAGAACGCATTCGCGCGCCAAGGAGCGCGCCCACGGGGATCGAGTCGCTCCGATGCTGCGTGCTGCCGCGGTTCTGCGCAGCGCTCGGGCTAACGCTGAACGCGTGCGGACCCGCCCGTCGCGAACGCCTCGACTTCGGGCAGCTTCGCAAGCGAGACGTCGCCCGGGAACGTCGTGAGCAGCGCTCCGTGGGCCCAGCCGAGTCGGAGAGCCTCTTCGGGCGACCTTCCGCTGAGGAGCCCGTAGATGAGCCCCGAGGCGAACCCATCGCCACCGCCGATCCGGTCGATCACATCGAGCTGGCACGTCGGGCTCACGTAGCGTTCGCCGTCGAGCCAGAGCACCGCCGCCCAGTCGTGGCGATTGGTCGAATGAACTTCGCGGAGCGTCGTCGCGACGAGCTTCACGTTCGGAAACTTCTCTCGCGCCCGCTCGATCATGTCGAAGAACGTGCCCGGATCGAGCTTCGCCGAGGCTTTCGCTTCGACCTCGGGGCCAGCGATGCCAAGGCCCTTCTGCAGGTCCTCTTCATTTCCGATGAGCGCGTCGACGTTCTCGACGATGCGCGCGATCATCTTCTGGCCGTGCTCGAGCCCGCCGATGGTGTTCCACAGCTTCGCGCGGTAGTTGAGATCGAACGAGTTGATCGCTCCGGCCGCTTTCGCCGCCTTCATTCCCTCGATGATCACCTCCGACGTCGTCTTCGAGAGTGCGGCGAAGATTCCGCCGGAGTGAAACCAGCGGATGCCGCCGCCAAAGATCGTCTTCCAGTCGAAGTCGCCCGGCTTGAGGAGCGCGCCGGCTTCGTTCGAGCGATTGTAAAAGACGACCGGCGCCCGGACGCCCTGCCCGCGATCGCTGTAGACCGTTGCGATGTTCGGTCCGCGAACGCCGTCGTGCTCGAAGTGCTTGTAGAACGGCCGAACTCCCATTTCGCGAACGCGGGCCTCGACGAGCTCGCCGATGCCGTTGTCGACCATCGCCGTGGCGATCCCGGTGTTCAGTCCGAAACAGGATGCGAGGTTCGCCGCGACGTTGTACTCGCCGCCCGAGACGTGGATGTCGAACGAGCGCGCTCGACGAAACGGGATGATCCCGGGATCGAGGCGGTGAACGAGGGCCCCCACCGAAGCGAAGTCGAGGTCACAGGGGTCTTGGCGAATTTTGAGCTCCGACATCAAACGAACTCCAGCAATGAGTCTCAGCGAGGGACGAGTGGAATCTGTAATCGCTCATCGCAAAGTGCGATTGCGCGCGAGGCGGTGAGCTTCGGAAGGGCCGCGATCAGATCGTGACGGAGGAGAATCCGCCGTCGACGACGATGTTCTGTCCCGTCACGAACGACGACGCGCTCGGAGACGCCAGCCAGACGATCGCGCCGGCGAGCTCGTCCGACTTTCCGAACCGCGCCATCGGCGTGTGACCGATGATCTGCGCGCCGCGTTCGGTATAACTGCCGTCCTCGTTGTAGAGCAAGGCCCGGTTCTGATCGGCCGGAAAGAAGCCCGGGCTGATCGCGTTCACCCGGACGCCTCGCTCCGCCCACTCCCGAGCGAGGAACTTTGTGAGATTGAGCACGGCGGCCTTCGCGGCCGAGTAGCCGACGACGCGGGAGAGCGGGATCATGCCCGACATCGACGCGATGTTGATCACGCTCCCGCGCTTCGCAGCGAGCATGTCCTCGCCGAAGACCTGCGCGGGAAGGAGTGCGCCGCCGACGAGATTGAGGTCGACGACGTCGCGCCAGTCGTCGAGCGAGAGCGCGCAGAAGTCACTGCCGGGCGGCAGGGTCGCGCCGGGGCGGTTTCCCCCCGCGGCGTTCACGAGAACGCTGACCGGACCGAAGGCTTCGCGGATTGCTCCTCGCGCGGCTTCGAGCGAAGCGCGGTCGAGTGCGTCGGCCGGATGGAACATCGCTCGACCACCGGCGGCCTCTATCGCGCGCACTCGCGCGGAGCCGCGCTCCTCGCTTCGGCCGAGGACGCACACCTTCGCTCCGAAAGCGCCGAGGGCGTCGGCCATCGCGCCGCCGAGAACTCCGGTTCCACCCACCACCACCGCGGTCTCGCCTTCGAGACTGAACAGTGTCTCTCTCATGCCTCGCCCGGGTGAGCCTCGCGTTCCAGCAAGATACGGAACTCTGGCCGAGGTCTCGTTCCCACTCCCGATGCCCCGTTCCCACTCCCGATGTTTCGTCTCCGTGCGCGAAACAGGCGGACCGGGGACCGGGGCCGTCGACCACGGCCAAACCAAGCGAGCCATTCTCCGCTTTTGGCCGGGAGATGAAACCCCGTCGCGACAAAAGCCCGGCGGCGACACACTGGATCGCTCGGCGGCTTCTGACGCGACGGGGGAGTGAGCGAGTTCCAACTCGATTCCGCGAGCCGGCGGGCCGAATCGAAAGTCGATCTAGCCCGCATTTCTCACCAGATTCGGTGAGCGAAGCGGCGAGACGGCGTAAGACGGGAAGGTGGGGACGCACCGACCGGAGGTGTGCTCCTAGCACAGTGAGGATCGAGGTGTTGACACATCCGATGCGCAGTTCTCGTCTTACGGCGCGGCAGTAGAACCTGGTGAGAAATGCGGGCTAGCGCCCGTCCCAGACGACGTCCGACGTCTGACCGGCGGACACCTCGACGTCCTCTTCGAGGATGGTCTCGGGCTCCCCCACCTCCTCGAGCGACATGAGCCCCGCGTTGGGCCCGAGCGCCATCCGTTTCCCCGGCCGCATCACCTGACGATTCACTCGAACGCGGTAGGTCCCCGGCTCGAGACTCTCGAACTCGAACCGATCGCTATTGACGAACGAGATCATTCGCGTGTTCGGATCCGGCTGACCATCGCGGAGCCGCACGGCCTCAACCCGGAAGTTCAGCGTGTCTTTCTTCTCGAGCTTCACGCTCGCGCGCGAGAGATTCGTGTTGACGCGTCCCTCGATGCGGCCCACCTCGCGCATGCGAAGCTCGATGTGAGCGGAGCGGTCGACGACGATCGGCGCGGGCTTTTCAACCAGCGCCCAGAGCGCGTCCCTCGCCCTCACTTTGTGCTCACCCGGCGTGAGTCCTTCGAGCCGAAACTCGCCGGTTTCGCTGCTCGTCGCGGTCGCGGAGTGGTAGAACTCGAACGACCCCGGCTCGGGCGCGTCTGTGGTGAGTGCCGCCCGAACGTGGACACCGGGGATCGGTTTCCCCGCTTCGGTGACAACTCTTCCGGTGATCGTCGCGCCCGGATCGAGCGCGAGGTCCAGCTCCTTGGCCTCGCCGGCGTCGAGCGTGAGCTCCCGTCGGTAAGGACGGAATCCGTCCGCGAGGACCTGGATTTCGTAGCGCCGCGCCGTGAGACCGTCGTAGCTGTACCGTCCGGCGGAATCGGCGAACCGGAGTGAGCCGACCGAGCCCGCACGGTAGTTGGTCATGCCCGACTCGCGTTGGATGCGCTTTCGCCTTTCGACGTCGACGAGCGTGATGCCGAACTCTCGGACGGGCTCGCCCGTACGCAGGTTCGTCGCGCGTCCCCAGAGAACGGCGAAACGCTCGAGCACGATGTCGTCCAAGGGCTCGCCCGCGGTCACGGCGTCGATGCTCCTAGCTTCGTAGCCGCGCCGCCGAGCGACGATGAGATACTCACCGTCTCCGAGGTCGCGGAGCTCGAACCGACCGTCCTCCCCCGTATGCGTCCACGACTCCCCCTTCGCCGTGAGCAGAGACATGCGGTGCCCGAACTCGTCGTCCGAATACCGACGTCCAGACGCCGAATCGACGGAGGAAGCCCGGGCCGCTACCTGCACTCCCGCGAGCGCGCGCCCTTCTTGGTCGACGACTCGCCCTTCGAGCGTTTTCCCGGCCTCGAGCACGAAGTCTCGGTTGGGCTCGACGGCGACCTCGATGGTTTCGGAGATGCGAGCGAAGCCCGGCGCGGATACCGTGATCGGCACGACCGCCCGCGGGAGCCGACGGAACCGGTAGCGCCCCGCCGCGCCCGAAAACGTCGCGCGAACGCTCGCGCGCTCGAGACCCGCGCGCTCCGCCTCGCCGTATTCGCCGTCGAGCGCAATCCGCGCTCCGGCGATGGGCTCACCTTCGGCGTCGAGCACTTTCCCGGAGAGCTCGAGTCCACGATCGAGCTCGACGACGAGAGGCGAGCCTTCACTCTGGTGGTCGGTCCAGCGAATCGGACCGGTTCGAACGGGCGCGAACGACTCGTGCGTCACGACCACGTGGACTTCGCCGAATGAACGCCCCTCTCGTGAAGCAACCGAGTGTCGGCTGAGCCCCTCCTCGTCCGTCGACAAGCGCCGCGAGAGGATCACTTCGTCGTACCAGTCGCCGATGCCCTCGACTTCGAGCCTCACGCGAGCGCGCGGCACGGGCTCGCCATCGGTCGTCCTCGCGAGCACGAAGAGGGTCGACGGACGAGGAAAGCGAAACTCGACCTCGGAGCGCTTCCCGCCGTCCGGAGCCAGCGTCACGAGCTCCGAGTTGTGTCCGATCTCCGGATGCTCGGCGTAGATTCGCAGTCGACCACCGAGGACGCGTTCGATGGGAATGCCGGCGAGCTCGAACAAGCCGTTCTCATCCGTCGTCGTCTCTCGCGGGACGTCCTGTCGAACCTTGATCACCGCACCCGCGATGGGCTCTCCGTCGGGTTCGAACACCACGCGACCAGCAACCGAGACTCCTTCGCGGAGACGCACGTCGACCGCCGATGAACCGGCGGCGACCCCTGGGAGCGTCGCATCCACGTAACGTTCGTGACGGATCTCGAGTGTCCACTCACCCTCGCTCACCGGCTCGAGAATGAACGTACCGTCGTCTCCAGTGCGCGTCTCGACCAGCGGATCCGCAGTGTCCCTCGATCTGAATCCACCGTTCACCTCGAGTCGGTTCCAGTCGATCGCCACCTCGGCGTCCGCGATCGGCGCGCCGTCGGCATCCACGACTCGGCCTGAGATCTCCAGAGGAACGGCGAGGACGATGTCGCCGAGTTCGGTGATCTCGCCGACTTCGACCTCGCGCGTGAAGAAAGGGAACGCGTCGGCACGGACAACGAGGTCGAACGCGCCCGTGCCCGCTCCGGTGAGCTCGAACGCGCCGGTCGCGTCGGTGCGCGTCTCGCCGCCCGCTTGATCGTTCGCGTCCGCGACGACGATCTCGCTCGCGAAAAGGCGATGGACCTCACCGCGCGCGAGTCGAGCGAGTCGCACTGCCGCGTTCTCCACGGCTTCGCCCCGGGCGTCGACGACGCGGCCGCGGACGACTCCCGCGGGTTCCATTTCGATCCGTACGTCGTCGGTCCCGCTCTTCACGTCGCGGGTAAACGCCGAACGATAGCCGCGGAGCTCCGCTTCGAGGTCGTAGACGACGGGTTCGAGGGAATCGAAGTGAAACTTTCCGTTCTCGTCCGACTGGAGTTCGCGCGGCTCGAAGAGGATCCTCCCTCGGCGCCACTGGGAAACGAGCTCCCGAACGCGCTCGACGGAGTCCGTGTGCCACCCCCGAGCCGCGTAGGCGGTCAAACGTACGCCGGGAATGGGAGTACCGGTTCGATCCACCACACGACCGGCGATCTCCGCGGCCGGGGCGAGCTCGACGGTTGCCTCGGCGACGGCCGGCGGACGGATATCGACGAAGACGTCCGACCGGGGCAGGAAGCCCCCCTTCGATACGACGAGGCGATAGTCTCCGGCGGCCACGTCGGCGAACGCGAAGCTTCCGTCGACGTCCGATTCGACGCGGGGTGCGTCCGACACGATCTGGACGAACTCTTCGCGCAGCTCGCGCGACCACGCGCCGAGTTCGCGCATCGTCTCGTTCGCCAACTCGGAATCGGGTCGCGCGAGATCGCTCTCAGCGATGAGACGAACGACGGCCTCCGGAATCCCGCGGCCGAGTCCGTCCGTCACTCTGCCCGTGAGATTCGGCGGCGGAACCAGGGTCGCGACCTCCGCGGCCGAGTCCGCCGCGGGCTCAACGGGCGTCGTCCTCGCGGCGCCACGCCCGAGATTCGAGACCTCGCCGGTCTCCTCGTCGTCGATTCGCTCGAGCGAAGTCGTCTCCGGTCCAGCTTCGTCGTCGATCCCGATAGCCCACCAACCGCCGAGGAGTATGGCGATCGAAGCCACCGCCGCGGCGACAACCTTCTTGCTACTCACGATGGATCCTCCGGTGATGATCGGTGTCCAAGCACTCGAGGTCACTCCCGCTCCCGCACCGGCACCTGCGGCCGTGAGGCCTTCGAGTGCGGTGCCGAGTGCGGTGATGCGGTCGAGTCCACTGACGACGGCCTCGGGAAGCGGCGGAATGACTCCGCCGTGGAGCCCACCCGCCGCTCCGAGGAGCGTCGCCGAGCCGATTCCGAGGCGCCGTTCGAGGAACGCGCGCGCCTTCCCGAGCCGGAAGCGGACCGCACGCTCGGTGATTCCGAGCGCGCTGGCCACTTCGCCGGGGGAGAGATCTGCGAGGTAGCGAAGCTCGATGGCCGCCCTTTGATCGCGCGGCAACTCGTCGAGCGCTCGGTCGAGGGCTTCGACGTCGTCCGCCGACTCGCCCGAACCTCGCAGTCTCTCGTGTAAACGCCGAACGTGCTCCTCCTCGCGGCGCCGACGACGTTCGCGCGAACGCCGCAAGCGCCCGACTCGGCCGAACACGCACCACACCAAGTACCCACGAACCGACTCGACGTTCTCACCCCGCGGCGGTGAGACGAGGAGCTTCACGAAGACGTCCTGGCAGACGTCGGCGGCGTCCTCCGAGCTCGACGTCATCCGGTAGGCGACGCGCCAAACGAACTCGCGGTACTCGGCGACGACGCGCGCGAGGTTACGGCGGTTCGGCCGGCGGAGATACCGGGTGAAGGAGTCGGGCTTCGGGGACATGCTCGGCGGGTGCGTTCGAGGATCCCAACGCGGTCGCCGACGCGATCGCGCGTGGAGCTACATGGTAGCGCGTCGACGCTCGGTCCGGTCCATCCTGGACGTCGACGCCCGGTGGGAGTACGGACCGAGATCGGTGCACGTTCATCGCTTGAGGATCCGCCGAGCAATCGGAGCGGAAACGAAAAATCGACCGGGTCGCACGACGGCAGCACCTCGAAGTCGCTCGTTCGCTAGTCCGACGAATTCTCGTTCGCGGTGTTTGCCACCGGGATCGCTCCGGGCGGGAGGAGATGTTTCTGCAGCTCGCACAGCCAATCGACCACGCCGCGCGAGGCCGATGCGTCCGCGTTGAACGTTCCCGCAACGCCCTCGTCGAACAGCAGGTCACCGATATGCTCACCGAGCGCGCGGTAAGCTTCGAACTGGTCTTCATCGAAGAGCTGGTCCGCAGTGCTCTGGTGCGGAAACTCCGGATGGCGCTCGTGGTAGTCGAGAATCTGGACGTCCTCGTCGCCCGTGAGCGAGGCCTTCACGTAGAGGATGTAGCCGCGCGGGAGCTTCTTCCCATCGAGGTCCGTACCGTAGTCGACGACACCGAGAGCGAAATGAGCCCCGCTGTACTCGTCTCGCGAGCGGCGAATCGACGATAGATCGATCTCGGTCGAAACTCCGAGATCGATCTTCGCGTGGCGAAGCGCTTTGACGATAGCCCGGCACGAGCGGTCCGCGTCGGCCTCGCCGTCGACGACGATCATGAGCTTGCAGCGGCGGCGAAGGAGCTCGTAGAGACCGAGATTCTCGATGTGCCCCCCGTCCGAGACGTAGACGAACGGCAGGTTCTCGTGCACCTGACCGCGCGCCTCGCAGAGCAGGTACCGGGCGTCGGGTGAACTCGGACCGGTCACCTTCTCGTGCCCTGGATTCCGCAGCCAGTAACCGAGGCGAAGGTTCGCGAGGGTCGTGAGCGGAGTCAAAGCGGCGATCGTGAATCGCCCCATGAGCGATGACACCGCCGCACCCGAGGTCGCCATCGCCGTCGCGAGATCGAGCGCCGGATTGACGTTCGTCCACTGCGCGGTCGGCCTATACCCGACGATCGGGCTCCCCGAGTGATGCCGGCTGTAGACGAAAAAGTCCGCGCGCCGTCCGCGCAGATCGGGGTTCTTGCTCGCCGGAAGATTTACCGCCGAGTTGATCAAGTGGTACGGCGCCGCTCCTGACGCGAGGTCGGCGAGCTCGCGTCGACGAGCCTGTCCGTTCGCATCGACAATAAACGTCGCGGCGAGACGCGCTCGGTAAAGGAAATGAAGTGCGGTCTCGTTGACGTCTACGGAGAAGAAGAGCGCGAGCGTCGAGAGGCCCGCAACGAGCGCGAGACCCGTCGGCGTCAACGGGACGACGGAACCGAGGTGGATGGCGATCGCTAGCGCCGCCGCCGGCGCCGCGACCACGAGCACGAACGCTCCCCAGACCTCGAGAGATTTCGACGCGCGCGGGACGGCCGAGATCGCTACGAGAATCGCCGCGAGAAGGGCCAGCCCTCCAGCGACCAACGCGGGGTGGAATCGAAGTGCCGCGTCGTCCGCACTCAGGAACTTCTCGAATAGAGCAAGCGCGAGATAGAAGAAGCCCGCGACGCCGATCGTGAGTCCTGCGCCTCGAACGAAGACCGACACCGTGCGCGTCCAGCGAGAAGGGTGTCGCCAGTTCATAACGAGAACCGCCGCGACCGCCGCCGCGATCGCAACGAGGCCCAAGAGAATCCACTGCCACGTGAAGTCTCCGGTCGGTCCGCCCGTTGCGGCGTCCGGTGCGCCCACGCCCTCCGCCGACGACGAAGAGTCCGTCGCGAGAAGATTCGCGAGAACGAGGAACGACAATGCGACAGCGACCGGCAAGACCGTCCCCAGGAGAGCGATCACGACTCCCAGCGCTCCGCGACGACGGCGGAAGAGGAAGAGGACGCCCGCGACGACGAGACTGGCGCCGTAGATTCCCCCGACGACGAGAAGGAGTCGCCCGTCGGTTTGCCAGTGGCTGAATGCAGCGCAGGCTAGCTCCGCAGCGCCGAGGACGAGCGATGCGACCAGCGTCAGCGCCGCCGCTTTCCCGACCGACGACGTAAATCCCGCGCGCGGCGACGCACACCGAAGAAAGAGGTACAGAAACGGAAGCGAGACGACAGTCACTCCGATCCAGCCCCAGACCTGCCCCGGAAGAATCGACGAGTTCGCCTCGAGGATCGCTCCCACGTGTTCGGGAGCGATCGCTGCGACGAGCGAGGCGATCGCGATCAAGCCCGCGAACAGAACGGCGGTGTTGATGACGATCCCGTAGGCGATCGCCGCCGCCGCGACGGCCTTGCCGACGAGATCGTCGACGCGAAGAAATCGCGCACCGTTTCGAACCGCGCGTCCGGCAACGGATTCGTCGCGGAGCTGCGTATCGACCGGTAGCGAAGGCGGCGGCGACGCCGTCGAGGCCGATTCGGAATCTCCCGCGCCCGACTCGTCACTCGGCGCCGTCTCCGGCGGGGATTCGCCTTCGGAAGACGACGCGGCGAGACACGAGCTGATGAAGGCGCCCGTGTACCCTCCACCCGACACGGTCGAGAGGTAGTCGATGTCGCGAAACACCTTGTGCTTAACGAGCGACTGAACGAAGCCGAGCGAAAACGTCGCCGAGCGGATGCCTCCGCCGGAGAGACTGAGCCCCGAGCGACCTTTCCGTTCGCCGCACTTCGAACCGACGAGTTTCCTTCGGCGCTCGATGTTCGCCGATTCGTCGGTGTAGATCTTCTCCCAGCCTTCGATGAGCGTCCGGCAGCTCGCAGCCGAGAGACTCCAGTCGTCGTCGACCGGATCCTTCCTCGGCTCGAAGCCCGTCTCCGTGCCGCGGATGTGGTTGTCTTCGGCGAGCTCCGCGAGGACGGTCATAAACTCGCGCACGCTCTCTTGAACGCCGACGAGCTCCGAACGGAACTTCCGGCAATCATCGTCCGATTTGAACGCGCCGGCGACGAGCTTACCGTGCCAGTTCGCGGTAAACGGACGCAGTCGACGATTGAGAAGAATGGTGCTCAGCGTCGCGAAGTGCCACGCCTTGCGGCCCTTGTCCCTCGTCAGCTTCCGAACGAGATCGAAAAGCGAGAAAACGCTCTTCAGTGCTGTCGCTTCATCGCCGGAACGCGGGTGGAGCGGCTGAGTGGTGATCCGCGTGCGGAGCTCCGTGTAGAGATCCCACGCTGCCTCGCCGTCCTCCTTGCTCGGCTGCCACGGCGCCTCCGCGAGATGGGCCAGCGGCGAGTCGCCCGTCGTCGCGTCTTCGCCGAGCACGCGCTCGAGCCTCGATTTCCACGTGCCCGCTGACGTCGTCTCTTCGTTCCCCGCTTCGACCATCGGCCCCTCCGTCGGCTCGCTCGCTCCCGCTTTGACGTGACGGCATCTTCTTCTGTCCACGAAACACTGTCAATCGAGGCGAGACGTTCGTACTCGTGCGGGCTCCGTGATCGACCGGCGTTGACATCGAATCACGAGAGGACGACACTGAGACCCAACGGTAACGATCGTGGAACGGGCGGCTGTGGTCTCGCGCGACGCCCGCCGTCCAGTCGTGCGCCTTACGATCGAGCGTCTCGTCTGGGAGTCGACGTAATGCCTCTCAAGCTCAGCTCCTTCAGCATCAATCTTCCGTTCGGAATCGGAGGGATGGACGTCATCGTCTCCGAAGCCCAAGCGAACGCGGCATGGGCGCTCTACGTCGAGCTCGCGACGCGCATCGCAACCGAAAAGCTCGAGCCTGGGCAGGGTCTCGTCCGTGAAGCCTTGACCTCGATCTACAAGCTCTTCGACATCATCCGAGGCGTGCTCAAAGACCAGGGCCCGGGTGTCGCGGCCGGACCGAACTCGGTCGGGCCGATCGCGATCGAAGTGCTCAATCGCGGGCTCCGTCCGTTTCTGGTCCGCTGGCACACGAGCTTCAGCGAATTCGAGCGAGCGGAGACGAAGCGGCAGCGCGTCGAATTCGGCGCGGACGCTCCGGTGGTAATCGAGGACCGCGATTGGCCGGAGCGCGACGCGTTTTACGAGGCGCTCGAGGAGAATCGTCTGGCTCTCAAGCAGTACGTCGACGCGCTCGGAGCGATCGCCGGCGTCGCGCAATCGGAGAGTGACGGTCGCTGACGTCGGCCGCCTAGGGCGTGAAGGGACGCGGTGAGCGGAACCTCGATGACTCGTCTTCCGTTTCGGATCCAGGTCCTCCACCACCCGCAGTCCGATGCGGGCGCGCGATTCGCGCGAGCGCTATTCGATCGGTTCTCCCTCTCGCGCGGACCGCGGATTCCGCTCGTCTACGGGAGCGAGCAACCGAACGGCGGGCCGCCCGATCGACTCGAGCTCGACGCGGCGGAGAAATCGGTCGTCGTCGTCCTCGCCGACAAACGCATGGCGCGCCGTGTCGCGGGTGGCAGCGGCCCAGCGTGGGCGAAGTTTCTGATCGAGTCGCTCGCGCTCGTCCCGCCGGGCTCTCCCGATCACTGTGTTCTTCCCGTGGCGCTCGACGTCGGAGCGTTCGACCTCGGATCCGAGCTCGAAGAGACGAGCTTCGTCCGCTTGGACGCGATCAAGGACGAAGAGAAGGAAGCGGAGCTCGAGTATCGAGTCGCGGTCAACAGCCTCGAAATCTTGGGGTTTCGAGTCCCAGACAAGTCGACGGTGACGAGCGATCGACCGCGTCCGCCGGTCAACTTCTTCCTCAGCCACGCGAAGCAGGACCTTCCCGCCCCGGGGGAAGACGGTCCCGTCGGCGCAATCCTCAAGCACTTCGCCGACGGTCGTGTCGATAGTTGGTACGACGCGAAAGACATTCGCGCGGGGGAAAACTTCGCCGCCCGCATCGAGAGTGGAGTCGATCGCGCCTCGGCGCTGATCGCGGTGATCACCGATTCCTTCGCCTCGCGCGAGTGGTGCCGGAAGGAGATCCTCTTCGCGAAGACCCGCTGCGGACCGGTGGTCGTCGTCGACGCCGTTGAGGCGGGCGAATCGCGCGCGTTTCCCTACATCGGAAACGCACCGACCATCCGTTGGCGACCGGGCCCCTACGCAGCGCGAGACGTCGTCCTCGCCGCCGTGCGGGAGGCGCTCAAGTTCGAACATCACCTGGCGACGCTGCGCGCGAGAGAGAACGAGTCGACGAAGGTGCTTCCGAGCGCACCGGAGCTCATTTCCATCGCGGGGCTCGACGCAGCGGTTCGTCGCATCGTCTATCCCGACCCTCCCCTCGGCCGCGAGGAGCTCGAGCTCCTCGGGAATGCACGCGGCGACCTCGAGTTCACGACCCCGCTCTCGGAGCTCGCGTCGCACCGTCCGCACTCCGGGACGCGTCCGCATCGTCTCGGACTCTCGATCTCGGGGAGTCAAGACATCCGGGCGTACGGCGTCGGCCCCGAGCACATGGCCGCGTTCGCCGACGACCTCGCCCTCTTCTTTCTCCTCGCCGGCTCGCAGCTCGTCTACGGCGGCAATCTGTCCCACGGTGGCGGCGACGGGGACGAGGAGAATTTCGTGACGAGGCTCTTCGGCGCGGTGCGCAGTTACTCCCCGCTCGCGAAGGATCTCGGTCTCGAAGATCGGGCGGGCGTGTATCCACTCGTCAACTACGCGCCGTGGCCGCTTCACCACGCCTTCTCCGACGAGCAGTACGATCAGTTCGGGAAGCTCGCGGGTCTCGAAGAGCTCGAGCGACCCCACTCGCTCGGCGTCGACGAGGGGGAGCTCGGCGTGAAGGACGGGGAGTTCTTCATCGCCGACACTCCGGCCCGGCGATTCGCCTGGGCGCGGTCGCTCACGGAGCTCCGCACGAGGCTCGTCGCAGAGACCGACTCCCGCGTCGTCCTCGGCGGGAAGACGAAGGGGTTCTTCGGCGTGTACCCCGGAGTTCTCGAGGAGGCGGTTCTCACCCTCGAGTCGCAGGATCCGAAGCCACTCTTCGTCGTCGGAGCCTTCGGCGGCGCGGGACGGATCGTCGTCGACATGCTTCGCGGCGTCGACCGCGAGGAACTCACGACCGAGTGGGCGGAGCAGAATATCGACGACTACGACGCGGTCGTCGACCTCTACGCCCGCGCCGGAATCCCGTTTCGAACGCCGGAGTCCATCGCGGATTCGCTCCGGGCGAAGCGCGCTCTCGGTTTCGCCGGTGCGCTGCGGAACGGACTGAGCGACGAGGAGAACGAAGAGCTCTTCGACGGGACGGATCCACGGCGACTCGTGGAGCTCGTGCTCAGGGCTCGCGAATAATCCGCGCCGCTTGCCCCGTTTCAACTACACGATCTCGGCGATCGAAGAGCCTCCCTGCGCGCCACCGAGTCGACAAGTCGTTTCGGAGGCAGCACTTATCGCCTTGACAGCCCGGTCTTAATACGAGCACACTGGGCGCGTCGTCAGAACGCAGCGAAGGTCCGAATCGGTCGGACCCCGGGACAAGTGGACGCCTGTCGAATCGAACACTCGGTTTTCTTGTGTTCCTCCGAACAGACGACAACTGCGCGCGCAGGTTCGGGTGGGCAGTCGACGGGACGGAGCAGTGAGGAACTCACGTGTACATCGTCAACGCGAGTCAGGCGCAGATTGAGTACGATCTGTCGTTTTCGGGACAGTATTCCGGGACGCTCGACCCGGGCGAGGCGACGCAGTATCCCTCGGGGTTCATACCCTCGGGGGAGTCGGGGACGATCACGGTAAGCGGGTACAACAACGTCACCGTGACGGACGACGAAACGGTCGAGTACAAAGACAACCAAACCGTGACGGAGTCGACGGCTAGTCCGACGCTGTCGAACTGGTGTGAGTTCGAGTGGCAAAACGGGGCTTGGGAGCCGACGGGCATGAATCAGTGCGGCACGAATAAGGTCTGTCCGACGGTGGAGGAAGTAAACGCCAGCAAAGGTCCTGGGACGGACGGCCAGCAAATCTACGAGCAGTGCGAGTGATCGCGGCGGGCGAAGAGGTCTCGTCCGCGGGTTCTGGCAGGACACCTGAGCCCGTACGACGATCTTAAAGGCTTCGTGAGGGTCGTGGACTCACCGAGCGACCCTCACCGAGCCACCCAGCGGGTTTCTGATCGGAAGAGTCGAGTTTCGAAAAGTCTAGCGCGAGCAGAGGTGGGACGAGCCTCGCTCGGGCGACCGGCGGTTCGTGTTCGACTGTAGTCGTCGACAGTCCATCCTGTCGAGGCACTGGCGCTCTTACTCTCCTTAGGTCATCTCCCAGTGAGTCCCGATCCCCTCGAGCGCCTCCGCGGTCAAATCAACGAGGAACTGGCTCGGCTCTGCGACGAACACCCGGAACGGAGCGGGGAGTTCACGACATTCGGGCACGGCGTCGTCGCAATCCTCGACCGGCTCGCAGATTCTCTCGCCGGTGATGTAGACCGCACGGTATCGCTCGCGCCGGCAGACGCGGCCGCCCTTGATACGATTTCAACTCCGGCGGGCGCCGGCTCTTACGAGGAACGGAGCGAGCTCGGACGTGGGGGGATGGGCGTGGTCCTCGAAGTCTGGGATCAGCGCATCCAGCGACCGCTCGCCATGAAGGTTCTCCTCAACGAGGGCGGCGCGGTGTCCGGATCGAACACGACGAGCGGCGTCGTCGCGCGGTTTCTCCGAGAGGCGCGGATCACGGGCCAGCTCAGTCACCCGGGGATCGTGCCCGTTCACGAGATCGGCAAGGATCCCGCCGGTCGAGTGTACTTCACCATGCAGGTGGTTGCAGGTAAGAGCCTCAAGGAGGAACTGACCGACGCGCGTAGCGAATCCGAGACGTCCGCTCCGACCCGATTTCTCGGCGTCCTCGTTAGAGTGTGCGAGACCTTGTCGTTCGCCCACTCCCGCGGGGTCATCCATCGCGATCTCAAGCCGGCGAATATCATGGTGGGTCGCTTTGGCGAGGTGTACCTCATGGATTGGGGGCTCGCGAAGGTCATCCGCGAAACGGATGAGCTCTTCGGCGTCACCGAACTAGACCCAGGTTCTGGCGCGGCGTCCGAATCATCGGCGGTGGAAATGACCATCGACGGCGCGGTCATCGGAACTCCGATGTACATGCCCCCCGAGCAAGCGATGGGTCACATCGACGTCTTGGACGAGCGTTCGGACGTCTATTCTCTCGGCGCCATTCTCTACGAGTTGATCGCCGAGCGCGCGCCGTATCGCGACCAGGAGGGTTTGAGCAGCCCGATGGAAATCGTGGATGCGGTGCGAACTGGCCCGCCGACCGCCCTCCATCGTGTTCGGGCGAACACACCTCCTGAACTCCTGGCCATTTGCGAGAAGGCGATGGCCCGAGGCCCGGATGACCGCTATCAGTCCGCAGAGGAGATGCGTGAGGATCTCCGTGCGTTTCTCGACAACCGAGTCGTTGAGGCGTACCGGACGGGAGCGCTCGTCGAGCTTCGGAAGTGGATCGCTCGCAATCGCAGCGAAGCCGCCGCGATCGGAGCCGCAGCGGCCATCGCAATCGCGGCGTTTGTGTCCGTAGCGTGGGTGCAGTCTCGCCGGGCCACGGATCTCGAGGAGTATTCTCGTGGCGTCGAGGAAGCCCGCGGCCGCACGGAGCAGGCCCTCCGCGAGGAGGAAGCCGCCCATCGGCGTTCTCAGGGATTGTATCTCGCCGCTCAGTCGACTCGCGTCGAATCGGAGAATCCCGGTCTCGCGCTTCGACTCGCGCTGGAGTCGCACCGGGAACTCCCCAGCGTGTTCGCGAACAGCTCCATTCTCCGGTCACTGCGGGTATCGCATGAGATTTCGGACTCAGCATTTGGTCTAGATCCTAAGGGCTCGCCGCCTCAACTGAGTCCCCGAGGCGATCGATTCGCGTACGCGCGAACGGATGGGGCGGTCGTCGTCGCGGATTTCGAGTCCGGCGCTACAGTGTCTCTGCTGGTCGACCAAGGACGACGACTGGATCAGCTCACGTTTCACCCTGACGGACAACGGATCGCGACGTCGTCCTCCGATGGGACTGCGTGCGTTTGGGACGCAGAATCTGGACGTCTCCTCACGCGCTTCACGGGTCACTTAGACGATGGCGACGAACCCTTTGTCGCGTCCATTGCGTTTAGCCCGGATGGCTCGCAGGCAGTTTCCGCGGGTCGCGGCGTCGCACGAATTTGGCGACCGGATACCGGCGAGGAAATACGAAAACTCCGCGGTCATGACGCGGCCGAATTGATACACGGCGCGGTCTACAGTCCAGATGGGTCGTTGATCGTGACGCACTCGCACGATCGAACGGCCCGAATCTACAATACCGCGGTGGTCGATCTGGGCGCGGTCATCGCGAGGCACGAGGGGTGGATCAGCACTGCTCTGTTCGATCCGACCGGACGCTTCGTCTTAACGCTAGACGACGAACGGAATCGAAAGCCGACGCCCTCAATGCGCCGAATTCTTCGTGTCTGGAACGTATTGGAAGGGCGTGAGGAAGAACCCCGCCGACACGAGGAAAAGATCGTCGGCGCGTGCTTCACTCCCGACGGACGCAAGATCATCAGCGCGACGTCGGATGGAATCTTTATCTGGGACACCGATTCCGGCGAGTGCACGACTGTCAATCCGCTCGGAGGAGGAATTCCGTCCTGTATCGCGATTCGAGGCGACGGCGCGCAGCTCCTCGAGGGTCGATCCGATGGCACGGTTCGGATCTGGGACTTAGAGTCGATTGCCGTCGCCCGCGTGCTGCGCGCGCACGATTCGCGCATAACGTCGGCGTTGTTCACTCGTGACGGACGCGGAGTCTTGACGAGCTCGTTCGATGGAACCGTGCGCGCTTGGCGCACAAACCGTCATCACGAGCTTAGCGCCACGCGCGTCGGAGGCGAGCCGAGGTTTGCCGAGGTCAGCGCGGACGGGAGGTTGATGGTCGCGGCCGTGCTCAACGCCCGATCTGCTACCGTCTCGTCGGTTGGCGACCCCCGCCCCTCGATAGTGCTTGATCACGCCGCGAACATCGCGGGGGTCGAGCTGCGTGCTGAACAGAACACTGTCGTTACCTGGGACAAGGAGAAGACAGCACGGGTATGGGATATAGAGAGCGGGCGTCTTCGTTCGACGATCGGCCCGGTATCAACTCGGAGCGTGAGTCGAGACGCTCGTTTTTTGATGGGAATCGGTTCCGATGGACGTGCCCAGCGCTGGGGCCTCGAGGACGGGACCCTCAGTAGCGAACTGCGCGGTGAAGGCAGGTTTGAAGACGCTACTTGGTTCTTCTCACCGGATGGCCAGCACGCATTTCTCGTCTCTAAATCCAGTGACCGGCTCGATGTCGACGTCGATGTGTACTCGTTCTCTAAGCCTGAGTTAGTTAAGAGTCTCAAATCGGTGGGGTTCGGTGCGCACGTGTCGAGTTCACCGACTGGTGACCGATTCTTGATTCTGCGGTTTGGTTACCATTCGCTCAGCGTACACGAGACAGCGACCGGTGAAAGGATCCGAGAACTGACCGGTCATACAGATACCGTGTGGAGCGCAGTCTTCTCTGGCGACGGGCGTTGGATCGTCACCGCGTCTAAAGACGGAACTGCTCGCTTGTATTCGACGACGGATGCGTCCGAAGATCGCGTGTTTCGGGGGCACGAGGCGCCGATCACGACTGCACACGTCGACTACAGCGGAACTCGCATCGTCACCCGTTCGCCGGGAGATCATTCTAGTCGCTTGTGGGACGCTCGGACGACCGAAGAGATCGATCATCTCGAGTACGAGGCATGGTTTCGCGCCGAGTTCGGTCGGACCGGACAATACTTGTTCGTCCACTACCAATCGGGCATCGTTCAAGTCGTCAACGCCCGCACCGGCGATCCCGTCCTCTCGCTCGGGGACAAAGATGACCCGATACGAATCATGGACTTCACCGATGACGAGCAATGGTTGCTCACCGCAACGCAGAGCGGCGTCGTCCAGCTCTCCCCCACCGACCCCGCCGCCTACGCCCGGCAATTCAACCCCCGCGAGCTCTCCTACGTCGAACGCGTTCGCCACCAAGTCGGCACGCCCGAAGAGCGCGAGGAGTACCGCCGAACGTCTTCCTTTCGGCTGCACATTCAGGAGCTCAGACTCATCGCGAAATCGATCGCGGAGCCGAACGACTCCCCGGGGCGCGTTCTCCCGGTGTTGCGCCGGCGGCTGAAAGATATCACCGATCTCCTCGCCGAGGACTTCCCCGTCGATAAGGAGATCCCGCGCGTCGCGGCCTTTGAAGCAAAGGTCGTCCTCGAGCGCGATGGAACACCGGATCCCGAAGCGCTCCAGCTTCTCGCCACGATCCAGGAAGCGGCCGGTGATCTCGACGGTGCAGTGGATTCGCTCGAAACCGCGGCGAAGGATTCCGACGCGCCCGCGGAGATCAAGACGAAGCTCGAGGAGCTTCGCGCCGCACGAGTTCGTGACTAGCGAACGGCGCGTCCCAGTCGCGCGCAACGTTCGTCAGAGCACCGAGCGAAACACCGCGCGCCAAGTCTCCGCGATTCCCCGCCAGCGATAGTCTTCGCTCGTGACGCGATCGAACGCCTTCCGTTCGAAATCGTCGCGGTGAGCGGAGTCACGGTAGAGCCGCTCGAGCGCGGCCGCGACATCGTCCGGTGAGACGATGTGGAGATCGAGCCCCGAGGGATCGGTCAGCGTCAACAGAGTCGGAATCGTCTCGCCGGCGCCGTCCCAGATCTCGCCGAGGTTCCCATGCGCGGGAACGATCTGTGCCGCGCGCGTCGCCGCATGCTCGCATGAGACGAGTCCCCATCCCTCGGCGGCGGCGGTGTTGAGCCCGACGTCGCAAGCGTTGTAAATCAGATTCAGCTCGCCGTCGGTGCAGCTCGGCGGTCCGTCCGACTCGCCCGTCATGATGAGGCGCTCGTCGAGTCGGTGGCGACGGACGAGCTCGAGCACCTCCCAGCCGTGATCTTTCCGCCCCATGTGGAGGTAGAGCTTCACGGACGGATCCTTGTCGCGCGCGAATCGCGCGAAGCTCTCGACGGTGAGATCGATCCGTTTCCGCGGCTGGTTCCGGTTCGCGTTGAGAACGACGAACGACATCTCGCCGGCTGCTTCTGCGCCGAGGAGCTTCACTCGCGCCCTGCGCCTAACCGCCGCGCGATCGGGCTCGTTCGGCTCGAGCGGATGGAACGTGTCCCCATCGATCCCGTGCGGGACGACGTCGAGCTCGGGAAAATCGTCCCACTCGTTCGCCCCTCTGATCTCCGCGCGAGCCCGCTCGACCGCGCGGCGCCCGAACTCCGTATACAATACGAGCCGCGTCGCGCCGCGAATCTGATGCGCGAGGCGGGTATCGACCGGCGCCGATTCGACCGGGCAATACGCGACGAACGGAACATCGCGACGAGCGTTCGCCACCTCGCGGACGTACTTCACCACGTTCGAGAGATCTCCGACCGCGAAGACGAGATCCGGCTCGACTCGCCCGCAAACCTCTTTCACGCGGTTCACCCCGAACGGATCGCCGCGGCCGTTCGCCGGGTAGAGATTCCACGGCCAGTCGTGAGGATCGCCGAAATAGTTCACCGCGAGCTGGTGTACGGCGAACGCGTCGAGAAGCGGC
The DNA here is from genome assembly GCA_965223845.1 of Planctomycetota bacterium. Taxonomy (GTDB): domain Bacteria; phylum Planctomycetota; class UBA8108; order UBA8108; family SXIK01; genus CBDCXR01. The sequence continues at coordinate 2,463,935 of CBDCXR010000004.1, forward strand.
TCGAGTACGTTTCGCACCACTCGGGCGTATCCCGTCAGTACACCGCCATCGCCGATCGCTAGAATCGTCGGCTTTCGCTGCGGATCGTTCACGAGCGTTCGATCCCGCTGCTGCGCACGGTGTACGCCGGATCGGCGACGCCCGAGCGCCGAACGATCCACGGCGTCCAGACGAGCGCGACGTGATGGATCGCGATGTCCGACTTTCGCGGCCGGACGTTCTTGGTCGCGATGTCGATCTCGTCCGGGTCGTACTCTTCCCGAAGCTCCTCCAGCTCCTCACGCAGCTTTTCCTCGAGTGCCTCGAGTTTTTCTTCGCGAGCCTCCACATCGGCTACCGCCCGCGAGACGTCTCCGCGTTCCTTCGCCGCTCGCCCGGCGCCGCGCGCGGCTGTCGTCGCGCGGCCGATATTCGTTCGACTCGCGACCTTGCGCCCGAACAACGCGCCGAGCACGGTCGCACCGAAGGAGAGCGCGGTCTGATACTTCTGCTGCGAGTACTGGGCCTTCTCGCGATCGAGCCTCTCGCGCGCCTTTCGGATCCGCTCCTTCGCCGTCGCGACCTTCGCAGCGTAGCGGTCGCGCAGTTTTTCGATCGCCGCGTCGCGTTCTTCCCGCAGCATCTCGCGGAGACGCGCACGGAACTGTCCCTCCGACTCGCCGGGACGCGACGAGGCCTTGGGAAAGCGCGAGCTAAAGAGCGGGACCCACTGCGATCGGTAGGCGAACTCCTTGAGCTCTTTCGTCCACGTTCGGTACTGGCGGACGTTCGTCGCCGCCGCGGGCGGAGTCTCGAAGTCCGCGGCGGAGGAGATGTCGTCGCGGAGATCGAGCGAACCTGCGATGAGATCCGCGTCATCCCAGATACCGTCCGAGTCGTCGCCCTCGATCGGGGCGATGAGAGAGAGTCGGCGCCATTCGTCGAGTCCGCGCCGAGCGTCTACGAAGTGGAGGCGGACCGCTCCGGTCAGGGCGGGACGATAAAGAAGTCGCTCCTCCGCGCTCGGAGTTTCGACCGCGGGAAGAAAGAACTCTGGAACTTCCGGGGGAAGTACGGGGCGCGAGCTCGGAGTCGAGCCCGTCCGCTTCCGCGCGGGCTTCTTTCGCCGTCGACTCGCTCCGGGCGTCGAGGCTCGTGCAGCTTCGGTCAGCGCCGCGGCGCGCCTCGGGCCCATCAATCTCGTGATCTCGCCGCTTTGGAGCGGACCGCGAAGATAAGAAAGCACCCACCGCGTGTGAAACAGAACGGGTTCGTCATCGTGGACGTTGTTCATGAGGAACACGCGGCTCTCGAGGCCGGAGAGGAGCGCATCGATTTCGGAGCGATCGAACGATGCGCCCGTCGCGGCGGCGGCTCCTTCGAGTCCGTCCATGACGCGCTTCTTGTCTCGTTCCGTCTGCAGTCGTCCGAGAAACCACGTTCCCGTGTTCGCGAGCCCCTTGTAATCGAGATCGACGGGATTCTGCGTCGCGAGCAGCACACCGAGGCCGAACGCGCGCGCCTGCTTTAGGAGAGTGAGCATCGGCGTCTTCGACGGCGGGTTCGCCGTCGGCGGAAAGAAACCGAACACTTCATCCATGTAGAGGAGCGCACGCAGCGTCGCTGTGCCGCTCTGCCGGCGCACCCACGCGAGGACCTCATCGAGGATCGCCGTGACGACAAACATCCGCTCGGCGTCCGAGAGATGGGCGATCGAGATGATCGAGATCCGCGGGGTACCGTCCGTCGTCCAAAGGAGACGGTCGATGTCGAGGGGCTCGCCCTCCGTCCACGCGGCGAACGACGGCGACGCGACGAGATTGTTGAGCATCATCGCGAGCCCGAATCGCTCGGTTGCCGGATAGAACGTCTCGAGATCGAAGACTCCGACGCGTTCGAGAGGCGGCGACTGCACGTCGCGGATGAGGGACGGCAGGTCGACGTCGAGGCCCGCGCGCCAGCGATCGTCGAGAATGCTCGAAAGAAGAATGTGATCGCGACTCTTCACCGGATCGGCGTCGAGACCGACGAGCGCGAGCAAGCCGGAGACCGCGCTCGCAGTCCGCGCGCGAAAGGCATCGCCATTCGCGACGAGCTCCGGCGGCGGCGCGGCGAATCCCTTCAGGATTCCGAGTGGGAGGCCCGCCCCACTTCCGGGTGTGTAGATCGCAACGTCGCAGGCATCGCGGAACCGTCGAATCCGATCCTTGCTCTGTCCCCACGACTCGATCCCGCTCTTCCAACGCGCCGCAATCTTCTTGGCGCGCTCAGCGGTGGCTTCGCCCTTTCGCCGCGCCTCCGCTTCGTCGATCCAGGACTCGAAATCGGCGGGACGAAGATCCGGAAACGCGAGAGCGAGGTTCCCGAGGTCACCCTTCGGGTCGATCGCGATCGTCGGAATCCCGTCGATCGCCGCTTCCTCGAGGAGCGCGAGACAGAGTCCGGTTTTTCCGCTTCCCGTCATCCCGACGCAAACGCCGTGCGTCGTGAGATCTTTCGCGTCGTAGAGGAGGAGGTCCTCGTTCACCGCCGACGCCTCGGCATCGTAGGTCTTCCCGAGGTAGAAGGCCCCCAGACGCTCGAACTCGTTCACTCGCACCCTCGCAGGATCATGCGCGACGGACTAACGGGCCGGGCCGACTCACCCGCGCGGCTTCGTCGCGTGGAATCGAAGACGGACGTAGTCGGCGAACCAGTCACCGTTCGCATCGCGCAGTCGAGAGTCGAGCGATGCGACCACCTCCGCGATTAGGCCGTCTCGCTCAGAGGGTGGCAAGGCGGAAATGTACGGTGAGGCGAAGGTCTCGAGCCAACCGCCGACGTCTCCCGGGAGAGTCGTCGGACGCCGAAAGAGGTCGATCGTCTCGACGGTGAAGCCGCGCGCAGAGAGAAGTCGCGCGTACTCGTCCGGGTGGGGAAAGTACCACGGGCACTCGGTCGCCACTCCGCGCGTTGCGAGCGCGGCCTCGACCGCGGCGACGATCGCAGACACGTTCCCTTCGCCGCCGAACTCACCGACGAATCGCCCTCCGCGCCGAAGCGCGCGCCAGACGCGATCGATGACGCGCTCGGGCTCTTTCATCCAGTGGAGCGCGGCGTTCGAAAACACGGCGTCGAATTCACTCTCGAATTCGAGCGCGTCGCCGCTTCGTCTCTCGACGTCGAGTCCACGCGCGCGAGCGGCCTCGACCATCTCGGCGCTCGCGTCGACACCGGCGACATCGCAACCGAGCTCAGCGATCTTCGCGGTCAACACTCCGTCGCCGCACCCGAGATCGAGAACGCGCTCCCCCGGCTGCGGCGCGAGAAGCTCGACGACCGGCCAACCGAGATCGGAGACGAATCGCGCGTTTCTCTCGTAGCGGCTGGCGTCCCAGCCCTGAACGTTTTCGTCGGCCATGGGACGAGATCCGATCGGGCGGTCGCGCCCGCGACAACAAAAGAGCCCTCCGCCAGTTCAGCGAAGGGCTCGGATGGTCGGGGTGAGAGGATTTGAACCTCCGACCTCTACGTCCCGAACGTAGCGCTCTAGCCAAGCTGAGCTACACCCCGAGAGGGCTTCCGCCGTGGCGGGCGGCGAGAGGCGATCGGCCAATGGTACTCCCCGGAGTCGCGGAGTCAAGGCGGCGTCCGGAATCCGGCGACGGCGCGTAAACTCCGCCGTACTCAGCGCTTCGGCGGCGCCGGAGAAGAGCGGGGTGGCGGTCGATTTCCCGCGCCGCGCCCGCGGTTTCGCTCCCGCATGAACGTCTCGGCGCAGCGATCGCCGCAGAAATAGAGAACGTTTCCACCGATCGCGAAGCGCACGGCCGAGTCGGGACTGTCGACGGTCTTCTTACAGCGCTGACAGGCGACGGGTCCGTCCCCTTCCTTCAGTTCTTCGGCGTTCGGCGGCAGCTCGAAAAACGCGGACGGGACTTCGCGCGTGACGAGACTCTTCACCTCGGCTTCGAGATCGTAGCGTGGGAGCGCCGTTACGACCGTGATCTTCGCCTTGAGTGGCACGCCTTTCGCGCCTTCGATCTTCTCGAGCACTTCGTCCGAGAAGACGCCGAGCCGCCGGAAGAGATGGTAGTAGTTCTTCGCGCCGGGGATGTCCTCGGCGATCTGCGCGTCGATCACCGTGAGACAATTCTCTTTGACGACCAGGCGCTTACACACGCGGTTCAGAATCGTTTCTCCCGGGCTCGTCTCGACGGTGACGATTCGCTTTCGGTCGGGACGGAGATGGCAGTTGTCGGCGAACCACCGGTCGCGTTCGCGCCTCGTCATGCGCCGCGCGCGCTTGATCTCGTTCATCTCCGCGATCCGGCGCTCCTTCTGGAGCTCGTTCAGATCTTCGGTGTGCTCGGTGTAGAACCGGCCGTCGGCCGAGATGCGATAGACGCGCGGGGCGTTCCCATCCATCCGCAGGAGAATATGCTGCTTGAGGCGCGTCTTGCCGTTCCCCGCGGCTTCGAAATCCGCCATGTAGAGCTTCTCGCCCTTGAGATCGACGATCATGACCTGACGCGTCTCGCTCACGCGGCGCTCCGCACCCCGCCCGCTCGGCTCCCGGCGGATCTGCTCGATGACGAGCGCGGGCACTTTCGGAAGCTCCTCGACCGCGTCGCGACCGGGCGGACGGAGAAGCCCGCCGGTCTGCGCGTGGGCGGCGGCCGTCACGGCGAGTGCGACCGCGATGAACGCGAGTCGGGCGATCGCGCATCTCCCGCCGCGCGTAGTTCGGATCGTTCGCTCGATCATTTCCCGTACAACCTCTTCACTCGGTGCGAATTCCGCGGGTCCCGGGTCGAACCCACGTCGGAACCGTTCGACGCCGAGGAGCCGCTCGCCATTCACCGGGGGCGGAGAAGGCGGCTCCTGGGATCCCGTCCTCGGGGATCCTAACTCCGCGTGGCGTATGGCTCAACCAGCGAGCTCGGGCGAGCCGCGACCGGACGCGTTCCCCCTCGACGCTACGCAACTCGGCCGCCAGGGCCCGGCGATACGGGGCTGGCGCGATCCTTGCGCTGCCCGAATAGCCCGAATAGAATCGATCCCGGCTCCACGGTTGGGGCCAGATTTGGGTCTTTCACCGCGTCTTGCATCACCACGATTCGACTCCATTCTGCAGCCTGGGGCGGAGAGGCCGCGATGAGCGGCTGAGGCAGGCGGCAGAAGGATGGGAGATCTTGCGGCCTCGTCTAGCGCGATGTCGCCGGTGCACCGCGGACAACGAGCGCTCTCCACGAGCGCGAGGGGAGAAACCGATGGCTTCACTTGCCCGCAGCTCTGTCGCCCGTGCGTGCGCTCTTCTGTTCGGTTTGGCCGGGGTGGTTCTTCCGCAAGGCGTGGAAGCTCAGGATTCCGCCGATTGCGAGTTCGTGCGGGGGAATCTCGTCAACCTCGAGGGGGACGAAGCCGACGTCGTGGTCGATCTCAACGACGCCGTCGATCTCGTCGCCTACCTCCTGATCTCGCGGAGCGTGCCGGTCTCGGGCTGCAAGGCAGCGGCCGACGTGAACGACGACGGTCTTCTCACGATGGCGGACTACACGTATCTCGTCGAGCACCTCTTCAATGACGGCCCGCCGCCGCCCGCGCCCTACCCGGAGCCGGGCGTCGACCCGACGGACGAGATCACGATCTCCGACGAGCGCGACGAGCGCTTCAGTCTCGCGATCGGAACGACCGCGGGGGCCGCAGGGAACACCGGCCTCTCCCTTCCGATTACGATCTCGAACTCCGTGCCGATTACGGGCCTCCAGATCGCGCTCACGTACGATCCGGCGCAGATTCGAATCGACGAGATTCAGACGGAGGAAGAGACGCTTCTCTCTTCGGTGAGCGCCGAGTACATCACCGCGGAGTTTCACAACAACGAGGGCGTCGCGTACATCGCAGTCCTCAAGGACTTCGCGACGCCGTTCTACTTTCACACCGGTGAAGACCGCTTTCTCCCGGCCGGCGACGATCAGCTCGTCGCGACGCTCAAGTGCGCGCTCGTCTTCACGGCGGTGAAGGGATTCGCACCGATTCAATTCGCCGACGGCATCGGAGTCCCGAGCGGCGAGGTGCCGGCACCGCCGCCCGAGCTCGTCCCCGAGCTGCACACGTTCGTGTTCGACGGGACAACGCCGATTCGGCCGGTTCTCGGGACGGACGGCGGCATCGAGGTGCGCGAGAGCTTCATCCGCGGCGACGCGAACTTCGATCGCGTCGTCGATATCGCCGATCCGGTCTACAAGCTCAATTACATCTTCGGTGCCGGCCCCGCCCCGATCTGTCTCGACGCGGCAGACGCAAACAACGACACGGGAATCGACATCTCGGATCCGATCTGGCTGCTCAATTACCTCTTTAAGGGAGGGCCGCAGCCGCCCGAGCCGTTCCCGCAGCCCGGAGTCGATCCGTCGGACGACGGGAGCGGCAGCCTCGGCTGCGATATCGAGTAGCGAAGCTCTTCGCCGGGACTCGGTCCCGGCGGTTCGCCGAACCGCACGCCGCCCCCGCGTGGGCCGTGGCCGACGTGCCATGGATCCGCACGCGGAATCGGTCGCGGCCTCTCGTCCACCGTTTGGCCGCGCCGCGCTTCAGTCGGCGGTGATCGGATCGAGCTCGAAGGTGTAACCGGCGGTTCCCAGAATCCGCTGGACGCCGAGATTGAACCCGATGTTGCCGAGCGAGCGGCTCTCGGTGAGCTCGCCGTTCTCGACGACGAAGGCGTACGCACCGCCCCACGACGTGACGAAGCCCCGGCGTTCACGCTTCGCGTCGAGGATGAAGCGCGTACCGTCCGGATCGTCCTCGGTCGATCGTTTCTCGACAAATCCGACGTGCACGCGGTCCTTCTGCGTGCCGTCGACGACGACGTGGTAGAGGCGTTGGTACTCGGTGAAGAACAGCGGCTCTGCGCGGCCGGTCCGCGGCGACGGATCCTCACTCCACGCGCAACCGCCCGCGACCGACAACAAACCCACGAGTAGAAGACACCTCAATTCGCCCATTGCGTGATCCTGATCGTTTTCGATTGGTCGTTGGAAGCTAAGATCCCGTCCAAGAAAGCAGGATTCGGCCGCGGAGCGGTTCTCGGACAGATTCCCGCGCTCGCGCGAAGGCGGGACGGCGCGGACGATCGAAGGGAGGACCCGAGTCGAGGCGCGAGAGCCGCACTCGCCTCTCGTACAGACTATCAGATGGCGGATCGGAGAGCACTCCTCCCCTCGGGAACGGCGCATCTCCCAAACATGCCGCGAAGGCGAAGCGCCCCAGGTGGAGACGGCGAACCGCCGACGAGCCGGTAAGACACCCCGGCTCAGCTTCGCGGATTCGACCTTCCCGGCACCGCGGTGAAGAACGCGCGATGTCCCTACCGATAAGGGGACTGACGCGGTGGTCTCTCTCGCCGGCGCGTCGCGTTTCCTCCCTCCCCCAGACGACGGCGACATGAGTTCGCACCGACGAGTCCGCCTCTCCATTCGCTCGATCGCTAGCGCGCCCGTTCGACGCTGGTATGCGTTCGCTCCGGCGCTCGCGTTCGCTGGCGCCCTCGCGCTTTGGGCCCATCAGCTGGTGACGCAGCGCGCGCTGCCCCAGAGCCTCCCGGCGATCGCGGCGATCACCGCGTTTGCCGTGGTCGTCGGTGGCATCGTGAGCGTCGCGTGCGAATGGCCGAATCGCCTGCTCGTGTCTGCGGACGACTTCGAGCGAACTCTCGGCTGGGCGGTCGTCGGGGAACGGATCGATCGCGACGGCCACCGTCGGAGTGACGCCGATGCGATCGCTGCGTTCATCGACAACAACGCGGAACGCTACGAGATCCGCTCGTTCGCAGTGCTCGGCTGGGAAGGCGTCGACGTCGACTGGGTCTCGCGCGCAGGTCGGCAGCTCGCGGGTGAGAACCGAACCGTGATCTTCGTCGACGCGAGCGGCGATCTCCAGCTCGGCGACCTCGCGGCACAAGAATCCCACACGAGCGAGGGACTCGTGCGCACGGCGGCGCGAATGTTTCCTCGCGGCGAGCCCGACGAAGATCTGATCGCGGAGGCGCGCGAAATCCTCGCCGAACAACTCGTTGCGACGAGGGTCGACGGGATCCGGTGGCTCCCGCGCGGTGCGGGCACCGATTCCGTCTCCCCGGTCGCCGCGGACCGAATCGTCCGCGAGCTCAAGCGGCTCGCCGAGATCGTCCTCGTCGTTCTTCCGTCGTACCCGCGCGCATCGGTCGACGCGAGCATCGCCGCCGCCGGCGATGCCGTGCTCCTCGCGCTTCCCACGAATCGAGTTCGCGAGCTCGAGGTCTGGACGCTCGAGGCTCGACTCCGATCGCTCGGCGCGAACGTCGCCGGAATCGTTCTCGACCACTCCCGCGAAGCACGCCCCCGCGTCTCCGCGCGCCGAACCGAAGCGCGCGAAGCCGCCGTCCACGGAGCTTTTCACGCATGAACGAACCGACTCCCGTCCTTACCTGGATCCCGGGCCGAACGGCCGAGTCGACGCGAGCACCCCGCGTCGCTGCGCGCCCCTTTCCGCTGCGCTCGGAGCAGCCGACGGCCGCGCTCATCGAATCGGTGGCGCGGCGCGGACTCTTCGCCCCGCTCCTCGTGCGCCCACGCGGGGACGAATTGGAGATCGTGTGCGGATGGAAACGCTACCGTGCGGCCCTCGCGGCGGGCGTCGAGTGGATTCCCGCGCTCGTTCGAGCGATGGACGACCTGGAGGCGGCGCGCTGCTACTTCGAAAGCAAGCTCACGCGGCGACCCATCGGCGTGGCCGCCCAAGAGGAGGCAGTGCGCGTGCTCCGGGAGGCGCGTGCGACCGGGGAATCGAATCGCCGTGCGGCCGCGGAATCGAGTGCTCACGAGTCGGGGCCCTCTCGAGGAGTCTCTCTCGCGGGAGACATCGAGGTCGACCGCGCGTTTGCGCAGTTCGCCGGGCGTGGATCGGGCCCGGCGTCCGGCCTCGCCGAAACCGGCTCTTCGCCGGCGCTCACCGAACAACGGCGGCGAGCTCAGAATCTTCTTCGGCGGACGGAGTCCCTCTTCGAAGAGGCGCTTCGCCGGAGAGCCCTCACTCCGGCTCGCGTCGAGAGCATCGTCGACGCTCTCATCGAGATGCTCGACGAGACTCCGAGCGCGACACCGGGTCTCATCCTCTCGGCGCGAGAAGGGAGTGACCCCACCGCTCTCCACTGCCTCCTCGTCGCGAGTCTCTGCTCCCTCTTCGGAAGGCGTCGCTACGCCGCGACGGACGAGAGGCTGCGCGATCTCATTCTGGGCGGGCTTCTCCACGACGTCGGGATGGTCTTCGTCCGGCGGGCGGCAATCGTCGACGATCCCGGCTCCGGCGATCCCGATCGTCAGTTCCTCAAAAGCCACACGCGCATCGGCCACGCTATCGTGTCCGCGACCCGAGCGTGGAACGACTCGGTTGCCGCGTGCGCGCGAGACCATCACGAGCGCGTCGATGGATCCGGCTATCCCGACGCCCTCCGCGCGGTCGAGATCAGCGACGAGGCCCAGATCGTCGGCTTGATCGACAGCTACGCGACACTGATTAGTCCGCGGGCCCATCGCGCGCCGCTCTCGCGGCTGGAGGCGCTCGCTCGCCTCGAAGCTGCCGCGCGGGACGGGCGGTTCAGCCCGCGGTACGTCCAGGCGCTGAAGGCAGTTGCGGAGCCTGAAGGCCACACCGAGACCCCACCTCATCCCGAAAATCTTCCGGAAAAACGGCTTGAGGAACCCGAAGATCTCGTTAAACTCCTCACTTGAGAGTTGGAGAGTTCGGGGGAATGTGTTGTTCGCGTCTCCGCCAGAGCTCTTTTCTCTTGGCATTCCGGGTGGAGCCATCTCTGGTTACCCGTCGCCAGTGAGCACCGAGGAGTTGGTGCCGGCGAGTTCGGGTCGGGCGGGTGTTCCTTTCCCGCTCTCCCCACCGGGCGTGCTCAGCGAATGGAAGTAGGAGATTGAGTTCTTCTCTCTGGTTCCCGCTAGGGACCCGGGACGAAGCACTCAACATGTGGTGTCTTGGCGATTCGGTCAGACTCCTCGACGCGGCGAGTTCGACATCGTCGGGTGCAATTCCCGTCGGCGAAGTGTCGAAGCGTCACTCGCGATCCGGTTGCCGCCGGTTCACGCACTATGCTGCGCGTAGAGAGTCCCGTCCGGCTCGCTAGGTGGTTGGTCTCACACGATTCACACTCTCGAGACTTCGCGCTCTCGCGCCGGAGATGAGCGTTTGCCCGTGGGAACGCACTTCGAATTGGCGCAGACGTGAACGAATCGCGCCGGTGAACGTGGAGTCACAGCTGAGGAGGAGAAGCTGTCCGCCGCAGAGTCTCGATCGAGAGGACTTCGTGAGTCTTTCGCGAAGTTCGACCGGCCGGGTTTTCCGCGGCGAGTGCCGGAGGATCGCGCCCATGGCGCGGCGTCTGGAATCAATCCGCTGAACAAGTTCGTTTTCCGCGCGGGGCGACGCCGTTCGGAACGAACCCAGGCCGCGCCGACGCAGCGGAGCGGCTCGAAGGGGGAAGTCGAGAATGTTAGCCAACGTGCCGAGGAGCGTGCTCGAAGAGCTGACGGTCCGAGACCTCGAACAGCTTCTCGAGTGGAAAAAGAGGAATACGTCCATCGGTGATCTGCTCCGGGAACGAGACCGACTGCGTCTCGAGCTCCGGCGGGTCGAGGACGAGATCGAAGCCCTGGAAAAGGAAGATCGAGAAACGCGCGAGCGAGAGCAGACCGAGAACGGCGGTCCGGAGACGAGCTTCCTCGCCGGCAAGCGAAAGAAGAACCTGAAGGATTACATCGCGCAGGTTCTCCTCGAAGCGGGCGAGGCTCTCTCCCCGTCCGAGATTCAAAAGCGTCTCCCGGGGGCCGGCTACCAGTCGAGCTCGACGAACCCGCGGTCGTTCTACAACACCGTCTTCCAGGCGCTCCAGCGCTACGACGCGTTCTACAAGGAGGGGAAGAAATACGCGCTCGCCGATCACGCCTCCGAACGCGCGACGACGGCGGCGAACATCCTCCCGAAGAACAAGACTCGCTTGAAAGACTACATCGTCGACGTGCTGAGTAAGGCGCCCAGCCCGCTCAAGGTCTCCGAGATCTCGAGTCGAGTCGTGATCGAAGGCTACGAAACCGATCTCGCGATGGACGAGCTCACGCAGCGCGTCTCGGCTACGCTCAAGAAGTACCTGAACAAGGACTTCGACTGGGACAGCCAGCGTTACCGGCTCGCCGAGCGGACGGTGGGCGTCGCGACCTAGTCCCCGGACTCGGCACGCGAGCGAGCGAAGCGGCCGGCGTCCGGTTCCGCCCGGCCGAAAACGGAAGTCCAAGCGAGCACGCCGGCGAAGTGATCGACCGAATTCGCCGCGAATTCGCCCCCCTCCGCACGCCGTCTCGTCCGCCCGTTCGGGCGAGACCGGCCGGGAAGCACGAAACGCTCGCTCCCGACAGAAGCGCCCGTCAACGCACGATCTCGCGCCTTCGACGCGACGCCGATCTCGCGCTCGCACCACTCGATTGGAAGGCCCCGCACGGCGCTCGGATCCCGGTTGACAACCCCGAAGACGCGAAGTATATCACTATGCTCCCTGCAGATCGGGAACGACCGAAAAGCAGGAAACCCTCACGCGAACCGCGGCGATTCACGGGTGCGCGTGGCGGCTCAACGCGAGCCGTCAAGCCCGCGCCGCACGCTGGGGGGCGGTAGCTCAATTTGGTTAGAGTCCCGGACTGTCGATCCGGTGGTTGCGGGTTCGAGTCCCGTCCGCCTCGCCAAGAAACCACAAGGACTTACGACTTCGAGTCGTGAGTCCTTTTTCCTTGGTGTAGCAGAATTGTAGCATTTCACTTTCGCGTCCCCCTCTCTCTCACGGTTCGCGCCGAGCGTTTCGGCGCATCCAGTTGATCAGTTCGGAACGGACGTACTGCGCACGCCGACCGGCGCGAAGAAACGGAAGCGGGTCCTTCTTGCGCCGCCTGAACACCAACAGGCGCTGCTTCGAGATCGGCTTTCCCGGCGGACCAAGAAGCTCGCGCGCTTCCTTCTCGCCGAGCAAATCGTCGCCACCTGCGGCTATCGACTCTGCTGTCATCGTCGGCATGCTCCCTCCCTACCCGCGCTTCGCGCGCTTCTTCTTGATGGTGGTTTTCTTCCTCGTCGACGCCTTTCTCTTCACCACCTTCTTCTTGTTCTTCTTCCCGCCCCGGCGCCGCGGGCGCGCGGAGCGCTTGCGGCGATAGTCGCGCTGCTCTCCCCAGGCCAGAAGGTCTCGGCCGCAATACCGAATCCCAGAGCGTTCCCCGAAACGGTAGAACTTGAGCTCCCCAGATTTTCGCGCTGCCCTTAAGACTTCGCGCGAAACACGGAGCAGGGAGGCAGCCTCCTGCTCCGTGTAAATCTCTTCTGCGCGACCGAACGCCCCAGAGTCGGTCGTTCCCCTCACCTGTTCGGCATCATCGAAAAGGAAGTCGACCTCCCGCGAAGAGTGGCCTTCCGCCTCAGAACCACGCGGGAGCTCACCCGCGCCGAGATCCGGAAGATCGCCGAAAGACTGCGCGACGAGCGTGCGGAGCGAACGTTCATCGTCTACTATCTTCCGGGGATGGACGTCGACGCCGGAGCATGGGCGTCGTCGCACTTCAACCCCGATCTCGAGATCAGGATCTACGGCCGCGAGAAGTGACGCGGCGATAGGATGAACGCATGAAGTTCGAAGTGATTACCGAAGAGAACTTTCGGCAGCTGCCGCGATGGGCGAACGTCGCCTTCGCAGCTCGATGCGCCCGGCGGGTGCTGCACGTATTCTTGGATTGGACGGGGGCGAGTGCCGTTCAGAAGGCCGCGGTGAAGAACGCGGTCTCGATTGCGATCGTTTATTCCTCCCGCGGCGACCAGCACGACGACGGTCTCATCCATGTCTCCAACTCCGCCGCTCACGCCGCCGTGCGTGCCCGCGCCGACGGCGACGGCGACGTGAGGGCCTCCGCCGCCTCCCTCGCAGCCGAATCTGCCGCCGCCGCCGCAGCAGCTGCGGCGGCGGCCGGTCATCCCGGTCTCGACTGCGCCATCGCCGCCGCCTCCGCCGCCTCCGCCGCCGCCGGCGTCGGAGGCGAATTGGCCGAATCCGACTCCGACGCCGCAGATGCCTACGACGCTGTCGCCTCCGCCCAGCGGCACGACTACGAGCTCCTCCGCGAAACCGCGAAGCGCGAACACTGGACCGACGACACACTTGTATCGCCCGAGTTTTTCGGCGAGCTCTGGCCAGACGGCGAGCCGGACTGGTGGCCGAAGGCGAAGACCGTCGAGATCAAAATTAGCGCGAACGCGCAGGTGGGTGCGTCGATGGAACTCGCACCGCCACCGCTACGCGTCTACGTCGACCCGGGTGACGCGCCGCGGGACGCGATCACGGACTTTTACGTAGCGCTTGCCGCGTACTACAAGTCGTTGGGCGGATCCGGACTTCGATTCAAGGAGGACGAAATCGGAACGGTCATTCCGGCGGAGTCCGAGCTATGAGCGAGTTTAAGGAGCGCGAACTCGTTCAGCGGTCGGAACAGGTGCCCGCGAAAAGGGGTGACCCGCCGAATGTTTGGGACCAGTTCCTTTCGGGGCTGAAGAGTGTAGCGCAGGCTCCGTTTTTCGCGACGCGTTTCTTCCAAGCGAAAGTAGAGCAGGAGGAGGCGAAAGCCGACGGCATGCGCCTCGACAACGCGATCAAGCGGATGGACGCGGCAAGGAGGGACTACGAGCAAGTTGTCGACGCCGAATACACCGAGAAGCGGGAGGAGAGCCAGGGGGTTCGTCAGGACGCGCTGCCGCCCGCGCGCGTCAAAGAACTGAGGGGCCAGCTCGAGAGTCCCGAGGAACCAGACGACGCCCGCGCCACCCTCAAGGCGGCGATCGAGAGGATCAAGATGGCCGGCGGTCACGTCGAGTTTGAGCTTCCAGAAGAGACCGACGACGGAGAGCTCGACGGCGAAGACGAAGCCGAGTAACCACCAACGCCCACAACTGCCCGCCCCCGCCGGGTTCGCTCGGCGGGGGTTTTGTCTCGAGTGAACGATGGCGAATCCTGAGCATGTCGCGAAGCTGAAGAAGGGGGTGAAGGCTTGGAATGCGTGGCGGGAGGAGAATCCGGAGGTTCGGCCTGACCTTAGCGGCGCGGACCTCCGCGGCGCGGACCTCCGCGGCGCGGACCTCCGCGGCGCGGACCTCCGCGGCGCGGTCCTCAACGACGCGAACCTCGGCGGCGCGGACCTCCGCGGCGCGGTCCTCAGCGACGCGGACCTCAGTGGCGCGATCCTCAGCGGCGCAAACCTCAGCGGCGCGACCCTCCCCAGCGCGGACCTCCGCATCGCGGGCCTCCGCAGCACGAACCTCAGCGACACGATCCTCAGCGACGCAAACCTCAGCGACGCAAACCTCGGCGACGCAAACCTCGGCGGTGCAAACCTTAGCGGCGCAATCGTCTGCCGCGCGGACCTCAGCGGCGCAAACCTCGGCTTCGCTAATCTCTACCGCGCAGACCTCAGCGAATCGAAGCTTGGCCACGCGAAACTTTGGTCGACAATCTTTGCCGAGTGCAATCTCTCATCGACCACCGGCCTCGATTCGGTCGCTCATTGGGCGCCAAGCACGATCGGCCTCGACACACTCCAGCGCTCCGGCTCGCTTCCGGAAGTGTTCCTGAGAGGCTGCGGCTACTCGAAGTGGCACGTGGAGATGGCCAAGCTCCACGACTCGAATCTCTCCGCCCACGAGATCTCGGAGATCACGAACTCCATTTTCCTCGCACGCGTCGAAGGCCCGCTCTACCTCGGCGGCTTTTTCATCTCGTACTCGCGCGACGATGGCGAGCTCGCCGAGAAGCTGCGCGTTTCGCTAATCGAGGCTGACGCGTCGGTATGGATGGACGTACACGATGCGGTTGGTGGCCCACTCGAGCGTCAGATCGTCGACGCGGTTCGGCTGAACGACATCGTGCTGCTCGTTCTTTCCGAGCGATCGGTGAACAGCGAGTGGGTCGAAGGAGAGCTCCGCACGGCGAACCGGAAGGCGAAGGAAGAGAAGCGGGACGTGATCCTGCCGATCGCTCTCGACAAGTCGTGGGAACCGAAGGTCGAAGCGGAGCCGGTGCTCTGGCGGCAGGTTCAGCGGTGCAATGTGCTCGACTTCTCGGAGTGGCAAGATTCGGCGAAGTTCAGCGAGCAGTTCGAGAAGGTGCTCGCTGGCGCGAAGCGGTATTACGCGCCGAAGGCGAAGGAGACAGCCCCATGAGCCCGATTCGGCTTGAATCAGAAGACTCCAATTTCAAAGGAATGACGTTCGAGCAGAGAATCTTCCGCATTCTTCGCTCGTTCCAATCGCTTTGCCCCGAACGCCTTGTTTCGCTCACGCATCAACCGCGGATCAGACTCGTGACAGGCGAGTTTCGTGTCCCCGATTTCCAACTGATCGTCGAACGCGGCGCAACACGAGACTGGTGGTTGATCGAATGTCAAGATCGTAAGAAGAGTTCGAACGCGATTCTGGAGAAGCTCTCGCACATTCGACAATTCGGTCGTCAGGGCGCAGGAGATACGCTCCCGACAACGAAATTCTTGTTCGTCCACGGACACGCACTCTCCGACGCCTTCCGACAACAAATGAGGGCTAGTGTCGGAGCGCACTGTATGGATCCGGGCGAGCTCGAGCTTTGGCTTCGCACTCTCATTGTCGATGTCAAACCGGTGAAACCACCGTCGATAAATTCTTCGAGCCCGATCCCATACCCATGACCCCCGGCCGAAAGATCCTGAACCTCCGGCTCGATGCCGGGATCAAACAGCAGGAGCTCGCGAAGATGGCCGGCGTCTCGCCCGCGGCGATCTCCAAGATCGAGACGTACGAGCATGAACGGAACCCGCGTGCGAACGTGCTACACGCGATCGCTCGCGCGCTGTGGGTGACGGCTGACTACCTGCTCGACGAGGAGGCGCCGTACCCTCCGCCGGTTGGTGAGGATCCGCCGACAGTTGAGCGGCCCCGGGAGATGGTGGAGATGCGGGTGACGCTCGAGGAGCGGGCGGTGACCGCGCGATGAAGACGAAAGCCAAGCTCACCCTCTGGCTGCTGAAGCACCGGAAGTGGCTGATTCCGGCGGGGATTTTGGTCGCGGCGGGCGTGGCTTGGTGGGTTTGGGGGCGTTGAGAAACCGCAAAGGCCGAAATTCGGGAGAGCGTAGGTTCGCAGACCGATAACGCCAGTACGAGCGGAACTGGCGCGAACGGGCACGGCTACTGGGGTAAGATTGGAGTGGCCTAATCTCTGTCGAAATCGACCCTCTAACGTCATCACATCTGCAGAAAACTCAGGCGCGTGCCGTGACGAAGTACAAACACAAGCAAGTCCAGCAGATATTTGAAGTCCGGTATGAGCGCGGATATCGCTATCTCGACCGATGCGGCGAGACGATGCTTGCCCTAGAGGAATCGCTCGAGCAGTTGACAGGCGCACTGTGGATGCCGGCTGAGGCTAAGCCCACCGGGGCGCGGCTTGTTTGTCCCGACCTCGACACGGTGATAGCGTTCGACACAACCCGCCTTGTCGTCGATCAGACGCCGGGAGAGCGTCCGCAATTCTCGAACATCGCGGAAGAGGCCTACGCCGTGGTCAAGACCCAACTAGTTCTTCAGACGATCGTCCGGTACGGAAGTAGAAACGTCTATCGGGTGGCCAGGGACTCCGTGTCAGATGCTCGAACACTCGCCGTCAAATTTTCTGCCAAGCCGTTTCCGAAGATCGCAGATGAATGGAAATTGAAGGACACGGACCTAAACTGCACCTTCCACAAAGATGAAGATCGCGGCATGAGGGTTGTCCTGAAGGCCGCCCAGAGCGTCAACGCCCCCGTGCAGATTCCAAGCGATCAGCTTGAGGCGCATCCACGCACGCTGAGCAAGGGGCAGCGGAAGGCGTTTCTGGATTACATCGACCGCAAGAAGCGTAGGGAGCAGGACCCCTCCGCATGGGTGGTAGTCGATCTCGATTGCTTTCACATGCGACCGGGGATGCGAATCGAGGAATTTCTTCAGGACGCCGGGGCCTCGCACAGCGAGTTCCTGGAGAAGATCGTGAGGCCTAATCAATGAACGACGGAACAGCGAGCGCATTCGAAGTGTCGACGCAGAAGCACGAATCAGGCGAAGACGTGTCGACCCTCGACACCTCGAAACTAGCCTCGACACCTCTGGTTGACGGCGAGTGGGGATTTGAAACCCAGGCTGTACGGCCGCAAATCTACCGCCGCGGCGAGGAGGGTTCGCACCGGAGGGGTGCTCCCATGCATCGCACGCACGCCCGCAAACGGCCCGAAAGCGCGGAGGTCGAGCGGGCGATTGCGATCGCCGATTCGCTCTCGGAGGGCCATGACCCGCAGACCATGACGGTGAACATCGCGGCCATCGCCGCCCATGTCGGTGAATTGTGGCGATTCGCGGATTCGAATCAAGAAGAGCGATTCGCAGTTGTGGCGTTGGCAGAGAACGCTCTCGACTCTCTAGTTCGGTCGGACTCCGCGATCAACAGGGACCAGATAATCTTCGTCCAACGCGCGCTGTACACCCTTCGCCACAAGCGGGTGACCGATACCGACGTCGAATCTGTTCGCGCGAGCTTCGTGGCCGCGGGGTTTTCTCCGTTGTCGTTCGCCAGCGGGGCCGACGACGGGGAACTCGATGACTAAACGTGATCGCTCCGGCACGGTGTTAGTGGAGACGACACTGCAGATCGAGCGTCAAAAAGCACGTGGCTCGTCCCGGAGAGTCGAGGCATTCTTGTCTGGCTTTCGCTTCACGGCGACTTCGAGCTACTCCCGGCTGGAGTTCAAGCGAGCGTGGCTGCGCGATCTCGCCTATCTTCATGTCAAGTGTTCGAAGTGCAGTCGGCTGGAGGACGTAGAAGAAGCGATCCAAGAGAGCTTCGCGAAGCACCCCTCACAACGCCGCCGCCTCAATCGGTGCTGGCAAGCGCTTAACTCGTTCCAGAAGAGACTTCCCGGGTCGGAGCCCTACAACCAATCCGTTTTCCGGATTCGAATGCACATCGAAGAGGCGCTCCTAACCGCTTACGACTGGTGGGATGCGAGCGTCACGCATGAATACACGGGAACATCCTGCGTTCGCGCGGAAGAGAGGCCGATGAAAGGCAAAAACGGGAGAATCGACTGCGCGATTCCCGATTGTAGCCCGAACAAGATCGCTTGCAGAATTCATGAGTTCTTCGTGCAGGATCAGTCGAAATTTGACGCAGTCGAGGAATTGGCGACTTCAGGCAAATGCGGCCCGTGCTCCTCAGAGCTTTCCTCCTCATTCGAATGCATGGAAAACGCGCGAAGAGACCCTAAGACTCTCTGCGATAACCGAGTCTGCGCAAAAATGGGCGACCTGATTATTGCGGTTGATGGAAGTGACATGGAGTGCTTCGCCGCGAACAATGACAACGAGTGGTCCGTGATCTCCCGAGCCCTAGGAAAAAAGCTCGAAAATCCCGTATCCGCGAAAGAATAGACTGCCGCCTGTTGCCCGTCGTGTCCAAAAACTCAACCGAGTCGTAAACCACGTGTCGAACCGAGTTTGCTCCCGGGCCGTTCGCCCGATTAGCATCGGAAGTATGAACACGATTCACCCTTGGCAGCTGCTGCTGATCACCGTGGTCGGCTGGATCAATCGCCACCAGCAAGGAATCATCGGCTACCTCGTTGAGGAGAACCGAGTCCTCAAGCGGCAACTCGGCGGCAGGCGTGTTCGCCTGACCGATGACGAGCGCCGTCGATTGGCGGTAAAGGGCAAGGCCCTCGGACGTCGCCTTTTGGGCGAGGTCGCGACGATCGTTACGCCAGACACGATTCTCGCCTGGTATCGACATTTTGATCGCTCGGAAATGGGATTACTCCGACCGAAGAAGGCCCGGACGACCAAGAACGAAGGCCGAGCTTTCGGACCTCGTGGTCCGCATGGCGCGAGAGAATCCGACGTGGGGATACACGAGGATCCAAGGAGCGCTTGCCCACGTCGGTCACGAGCTCTCGCGAGGAACGATCGCCAACATCCTGAAGGAGAATGGGATCGAGCCCACGTTCGAGCGAACGAAACGAACGCCCGTTTCTGCGAGCTCACTGGGACGTGCTCGCCGCGGCCGACTTCTTCACCGTCGAGGTCGCTCGACCCACGGGTTTGATCTCGTACTACGTGCTGTTCGTCATGGAGTTGAAGACCCGACGGGTCCACGTAGCGGGCATCTCCCCCACTCCGGACTCGCGCTTCATGCTCCAGGTCGGCCGTGGCCTCACGGACGCCTTCGATGGCTTTCTTCTCGGCAAGCAACTTCTGATTCTCGATCGCGACGCGAAGTACACCGGGGATTTTCGCGAGATCTTGACCGGTGCTGGGGTGAGCGTCGTACGCTTGCCCGCGCGATCGCCGAACCTGAACGCCTACGCCGAGCGATTCGTCTTGTCGATCAAGAGCGAGTGCCTCGATCGAATGATCTTCTTCACGGAGGAGTCGCTTCGACGCGCCGTCAGGTCGTTCGTCGATCACTATCACCGAGAACGATGTCACCAGGGGCTCGGCAACAATTTGATTGATGGTGATCCCGAACGTGCACATGGCAGACTCCAATGTCGCGAACGGCTCGGTGGTCTGCTCCGGTACTACTACCGGCAGGCGGCGTAGATCGCACCGTCTCCTCTTTCCTCTCGCGGTCGAGCCTCTCGCCGGTATTTGCTGCGTGATTTCGACGACCAGTTGGCCGATTGATCGATTCCGTTGAGATTCGAGATCGTCTACGTCGATAAGCTTCGGTCAGTTCGGGAATTTCACGTCCGATGAGTTTTTGGACAGGACGTCCAAGCCACAACCTAGCCCGATCGTGTGGCAGCAATCCGCGACAAGGGCATCTGCATCAACAAGACGGATCCTCACACCCGAGCGATGTGTCCGGATCGGGATCGGCGCCACACACATTCGGTCCGGGAGCCGGGGGAGGGGGAGCTGTCCCGCCGAACAGGAAGCCCAGCACGAAAAGAGGGTCGGATATGTTCGTCAAGGCGTCGCCGTTGGCGTCACATGCTTCCTCACAACGTGGTGCCGCCGCGTCGCTGAACAGCCGATTCAAATGAAAAACCGCATCTGTGATGTTTAAGTGTCCGTCACTGTTGCAATCTCCGCGTCGAAACAGCGGGCCATCGTTGCACGCGATGTCACAGGAGACGGACACGATGCCGCCGCGATACATCGCCTCTCTCACACCATCTGCTGCTTCTAAGAACCCGATGACCGTGATCTCATGCTGCCCGGGGAGCGTGTGAGGAAAGCGCGCTTCACTATCTGTTCCATCGACGACCTGCTCCGGTCCATCATCGTCGAGGAGCACAAGCTGAAACGACGGAGGCGCCGCCGACACCGTCCAACTCGCGCGCAGAACGCACGTGCCGTCGCCCTCACCAGTGCTCGCACCACAGGCGATGTCCGTGGAATCCGAAAACGGCTGCTCGGGAAGAATCTCGAGAGACCCTACTGCATGTACAGGATCTTCAACACCGGTTTCCTCCACACGAAAGTCGTGAGCGCCGACGTCGAGGGAGTCCAAGAAGACCAAGGAGATCGGTGCCGATCTCGGGTTTTCCACCTCCCCCACGTCACTACCGTCGACGAGTATTCGCAGTGTCGTTGCGAGCATCGAGCCCGGCTCCCAGATCAGCAGCGCAACATTGCCATGCAAGGTATGGCTGTAATCCGTCTGAACGACGGTCAGTGATTCGCCGTCAGCTCTCTTGCGGCCAGGTGCGCTCCGCCGCCGAGGGACGAGGCTCGCCCAGCGCTGCTCACCTGCGCTCGAGTGTCGAACCCGAACACCCAGATCGTCGTGACGATCGGCCGAAGGCAGAGGGGAGGCAGACGCAAGAAGGACTACCAGGATGAAGCTGAGCGAATGTCGCTGGCTCATGATGCCCACCATGTTTAGTGAAACACGACAGCACTCGACGTGAATCCGACAAGGAGAGCGACCTGCTCGCGGCAGGCCGCTCTCCTTGAATAAATCAGAACTGTACGTCGACATCTCCGTTGAAGTCGCAGCTGTCGACGTTGAATCCCACGGTTCGGGTTTCACGTTTCGCGTCGATCACTGCGGTCACCGAAACCTGGTAGAAACCAGGCAGAAGCTGGATCGGATTCGACACCGTCCCGTACTCCCGGTGGAAATCGAAAGGCGGACACGGCAGAGTCGGAACGACGTCCTCGACGGGCACGTCTTGCACCACGTCGATACTGTCCAGACCGGCTGCCGTCCTGTTGCGGTTGGCGTTGATCCGCATGAGGTGAACCTTCTCCACCGCTTCAAGCGGAACGCCGCCTAGTGTCGCGACAACGCGAGCACCCGTCTTGACACCTTCTCCGCAGAGCGAACGCGTGACCGTTGTCGCGTCGCCGGTGACGGGGTCGGAGACGTACGTGATCGAGATCTCTCCGAGTCGGGACCTTCCCACCTCCGTCGGCGAGAATGCGATGCGGAAGTCACCAGCGCCCACGATTTGCCCTGTCTGCAATACGATCGGCATTGTGGGCAGCGCTACGAGCGAGTACTCGTCGGGATTCACGCTGATCGAGACGTCGGTAATTGTGAGATTACAGGTGCCCGAATTGAGAATCGGGAAGGGCAACCCACTCACGCAGGGTGCGATCGGCTGAATGACCGTCGCTGGGAACGCTAGGTCGTCAGGAACGCCGATCTCCGGCGCCGGGGTCGTTGCTGTTACCGTGAGCTCGATCACGGGTGTGTCCGGATCGTTGCTGACTATGCGGATCGTACAGGTGTGAGTCCCCACCTCAGTCGGCGTGTAGCGAATCGTAACCGGCACGCAGAAGTCGTGGCTGACGGGGCGGGGGAATGGATTGTTTACGATTTCGAAGTCGTCGCACGGAGGAACGAAGGACACTGACGACACTTCGAGGTTGCTGAGCCCAAAGTTGCAGATGTGGAACTCTTTTTCCGCTTGTTCGTCCGGGCAAACGACGCCGAAGTCCGTCGAGCCTGTCACGCCGATATCTGGAGGCGGGGAATCCCCAGCGACGTCGATGTCGATCGTGGGTTGATCTGGGTCGTCCGTAGTGACGCGGAAGGTCGCCACCTGCGGCCCGAACACTGTCGGCTTGAACTGCAGAGGAATACCGACGTGCGCGTCGGGTCCGAGGATGATCGGGAACGGATCATCACCCGGGATTGTGCCGACAGAGAAGTCTGGGCCACCGGCGATCCGTACGACATCGATGATCTCGAGATCGCACGTCCCTTGGTTGAGCAGCTCTAGCGTCAGCACGCGATCTGAGTCAGAAGGAACATCGCCGAAATCACCGCCAGCTTCGAGCGTCGCGTTGATGTCGGGGACGCCACCCTCGCCCGTCATCTCCAGATCGAGGACGGGCTCATCCCCGTCGTTCGACTCTATCCGCAGCGTGCCCGCCTTGAGTCCAGGAGAGCTCGCCGCGAACCGCACGGTGACGTCGATGTGACTTCCGGGTCTGACGATAAACGGCTGCGTTGGGTGATCCAGGACCGAGAAGTCGAGAGCACCGGCCACGACGGACACGCTGTCGACGAGAAGATCGGCACCGCCGATGTTGAAGATCGAGACGCGTGACTCCTCGAAGCTGTCCTCACAGGTGATGTTGAAATCGAGCGGAGCGTTGACACGAAGGTCGGGCTCATCGTCGAGTGAAAACGGTGCATTGGCGACGAGAGCGTAGTTCTGCGGCCCGTCGGGAACCGAAGTTCCTCTGACGCGGACGGTCCAGAATCCTTGCGCAGCGGCCGTCACCTGCAAGTTCTCGACCGTGTCGATCGTGTTGGGCCCCGTTGCCGTAGCATTGTTCGTGACGTTCACGGTTCCCGGGCCCGTGAACGGAAACCAGATGCCGCCGTCGGGATCTTCAGCTTCGACATCGAGATCGTTGACGATGTCATTCGCGGCGTTCGCAGCGACACCTTCGGGATCGATCCAGTTGAGCGTCAGCCGCAAGTTCCCAAGGTCGCCGGGAACGGCGAGCAGATACTCGTCGACGTCGTCTTGGTCGACCGATCCCGTGATGATGCGTACCGCCCCGGCATCGATCGTGTTGACGGCCGCGAGCGCATCGAGAAGACCGTGCCCGAACAGATAGTCGGGACCCGGACGGCCAAGATCCTGGGCCGTGTTCACGAGAAGCGCTTTGACGACGTCCGGCGATGGGTCTGCGCCGGCGTACTGGTCGCGATAGCGTTCGACGAGAAGCGCCGTCGTTCCCGCCACCGTCGGCGAGGCCATGGATGTACCGCTCTTGGCGTCGTAGAGTCCACCCATGCCGGCCGGATCGGTAGCAGGCGGGCAAGAAGCGGCGTCGGCGGGATCGCACGTCGACTGCAGGTTGACACCGGTTGCCACCACGTCGGGTTTGATGCGTCCGTCGTCCGCGGGACCAGCAGAGCTAAACGCTGCTATCGCTGTCGGCGTCACGTCGATGACTGCGCCGACGGTGATGATGTTTTTCGAGTTTCCGTGCGTGCCTAGCGTGTCGTACTGCTGACCATCGGCGCCGGTTGTTCCGTCGCAGTCGCCGGGAGGATTCGGATTGCAGTCGTTCCGGTCGTTGCCAGCCGCTTTTACAACGATCAAGCCCGTGTCCTGGACAAGATCATCCCAGTCGGCGGCAACACTGTCGTACTGGCCAAAGAGGTTCTGATTGCCGGTCTGCGACGTCACTCCGCCTTGCGTGTCCCACCCAATGATCGATCCCCACGAGTGGTTGGCGATCACGATGTCATTGTCGTCGACAGCGTCGTCCTGCTCGGTCGCCGGGTCGTCACCAAAATCGTAGGAGAAGAGCTGGCCGGCGTTCGGCGCCATGCCCTCGCCGGCGGCGAAGTTGGCACCGCTGCTGATCATGGTTCCCGCGACGTGCGTTGCGTGGCCGCTAGCGGCTTGATCGTTCTCGACGACGGTTACACGCGGTGTCAGATCGGCGTGGGTCGCTAGGACGGGACCTCCATCCCACATCCCGATGACTACTCCTGTTCCGTCGAGATTGAACGGAGGTGCTTGGATGTCATCGACATTGGAGTTCTGTTGCGATACGACGTTGAATTCTCGCGGTGGCGGTGCGATCTCGGCGATCGACCGGACAGCGGCGTCGGTCGCGAGTCTGGCGATCTGTGCAGCGTCGACTCGCGCCATAAACCGCTCGTTGAACAGGAGTCGGCTGCGATCGCCCACCTGGACGCCGTAGCTGTCGACGACGCGCAGGGCGTGCGCCAGAGACACGTCTTCGTAGAATCGCAGATCGACCGACCAGGTTTGGTCTGCGTTCACGACATGTTCGCTGACGTTTCCGTAGAAAAGCGCAGCGGTGACTTTGTCTGCGGGCTCCACTAACTCGACGCCGCGGATGAGCGGATGACCATACAGCGCTTGCAACGCCCTGGAGTTGACCTTTGCCAGGTACGTCGTTCGCGCAATCGATTGATAGAAGCGCACGCCAGAGCGCACGAGACTAGCGCGCTCCCTGCCGCGCAGAGGTCTCGAGAATTGCACATAGACCTCACTGCGGCCAACCGGAGAGTCTATGGGTGTGGTGAGATTTGGAAGGAGGAATCTTGCACCGACATCCACAAGAAATGCTCTGTCTTCTGCGGAAGCCTGCGCTTGAACGATCGCTCGCGCGTCCTCGTTGAAGGCGTCCGCTCTGAACGGACTCTGCGCGGGCGAGCAAGCGACGGGAGCAGGGCCGCCACCAAATAAGGTCTGCGTGAGGTGGACGACGTCGGCGAGATTGATGTTGCCGTCGCCATCGACGTCGCCGTTCTGAACTCCTTCACTCGTCTCGCTGCAGGGAACCGGCGGCGGTCCTCCAGTGTAGAGATAGCGAAGGATATGAACCACATCGCCGATGTCGATATGCCCGTCGTTGTTCGCGTCCCCGTTTCGCGGCGGATCGAGATTGGTGGGCGAGGCTAGCGTCTGCGCCGTCAGCGGTGTCGCGAAACACGCAACTCCAACAGCCAGGCTCCAAACGAAACTCGGAATCGTCCTATCGGCCCGTAGCATCATGCGGTCCCTCCTTCGAGTCCATGACTCGACAAACCAAACCATTGCTACAAGGCACGTTCTCCACACAGCACTCGCTGTGATAAGCGCGCGCCTTCACCCCATACCGATGACCAAAGAGGCGGCTGCAGAGCGCCACTTGCAACGGCTGCGATCGATCCTCAGTCGCCCGTTGCGTTTTCCACACGCCGCATTAGAGCACGATACCTGACCGAGTGTGACGCGCAATTACGTCAAATCTTTGATGCGAGCGTCTCGCGACGCGCGGGGCATCGAGCGTCGTGGCGATACAAGACTGTTCGTTGCTATCTTTTGCGACGCCGCGCGTGAAAATCCTCGACGGCGGGGGGCTCCTGGGCAGATCGCAGGTGACGTCTTGCCACGGGCGTGGAGCGTTACGTCAAGCCGGGTGGATTCAGAGACGGAGAGTCCTACTCCGCTTGCGCGTCGGTCCTGCAGCTGTCTCCAATTGCGCGTTCCGGCTAGTGCCGGCAACTCGCGACGTCCGCGCAGCCGAGCGCCTCGTCCGTCGGTCTCGGCCCGGGGGTCGCTCGGGTACACTGACGGCACTGTCCTCCTCGGAGTGCCGCCGTGTCCGCGATCGACTGGTCCATCGTCGCCCTCATCGATCTCCTCGTCATCGCGTACGGCTGGTACCTCGCGCGCGGCACACGGACGAGCGGCGAATGGTTCCTCGCTCGCCGCGCGCTGCCGTGGTGGGCGGTCGGCGTGTCGATGTTCGCGGCTGACCTCGACATCGCGGATCTCGTTTCGCTCGCTGGCCTGCCCGGGCGCCGGACGTGACGGGAGATGGTCAAGAGCGGACGGTTACGATTCTTGGAAGATCAAAGTAAAAGATGAGCCTCATCTCTGGCGCCAAGTGCGTAAGGCCAACGTGCTCGACTTCTCGAATTGGGAGGCGCGGTTCGCAGAGCAGTTCAAGGAACTCGTCAAGTCCGCGAAGCTGTACTACGCACCGAACGCGAAGGAACCGACGTCGTGACCTGGTCCACCGACCGAAAGATCCTGAACCTCCACCGCGATCTCGGGATCGAACAGCAAGAACTCGCCGAGCTAGCCGGCATCACGCCGTCGGCGACGTCGGAAATCGAGAGGATGGAGTTTGGCCGGAATCCGCGGGCCGAGGTGCTGCGCGGCGTCGCTCGAGCGCTGTGGGTGACGGCGGACTACCTGCTTGAAGAGAGCGCGCCCTACCCTCCGACGGTTGGGGAGGATGCTCCGAAGGTCGAGCGGCCGAGGGAGATGGTTGAGATGCGGGCGTCGGCCGAGGGGCGGGCGCACTTACGGGCTATGCGGAACCGACCGGTCGAGGCTCTTCGCGTGGCGAGGGCGGTTTTGGCGGCTGGTGAGCGGGGGCTGGTTGGTGGGGTTCGAGCGTTGGGCGAGAAGGGAACGAACGATGCCAGAGAAGGAAACGGGCCGTAGACGCGGCGACAGCTTCATGCCGTTCGCACTGGGCGTGCTGACGGCTCTTCTCGTTGGAGTGCCGTTCACGATCTTCGGGCTGCACTTCCTGCGAGACAACGTGACGATGCTCGCAGTCGTCGCGGCGATTTGCCTCGTGCTGTGCGGTCTCGTGTTCGCGTTCGTCTACGTGTTTCGCGAACGGATCTTCAATTGGTTCGGCGATCGCATGGGGCGCGGGGTCGTCGACGTTCACCAGGCCGTGTCGGACGCAGTCGGTGACGTGGTGAACGGTGAATACAAGGCCGCAGCTCGCAAGGTCGACGTCGCGGCCGGCAGGTTTCTCACGGCGTTCGCGTGGTTTCGGGCGCGGCAATTCCTTCTCATGGCGACCGTTGGGACGTGCGGAGCGTTTGCCGCTCTGATCGCCGATACTCTCCTCTTTCGGCAGAATGAACTGGTCGGAAAGCAGAACGGTCTTATCGAGCTCCAGAACAACACGCTCCTCGGACAGACGCGGCTGCTGGATATGCAGACGCAGTTCGCGATCCGGCAGACGAGCCTGCTCGACGCACAAAATGTGCTGATCGAGGAACAGAACAAAGCGTTGCAGGATCAGCTGAAACAATTCGAGGAGCAGGACTATCGGGCGCGTAAAGCCCAGCTGGTTGCGACGCTGTACGACACGGAGGAATCGGGGCCGTTCGGTTTTCCCGGCCCAAAGGCGAGCGTTCGGGCCCGGGCGGAGGCAGCGAAGGCGCTTGTGGAGATCGAGAGGGGGCGCGACGACAGTGCGGATCTCTCGAATGCCGATCTGTCGGGTGCGAACCTCAGCGGCGCGAACCTCAGCGGCGCGAACCTCAGCGGCGCGAAACTCAGCGGCGCGAAACTCAGCCGAGCCGACCTCAGCGGCGCGAAACTCAGCGGCGCGGACCTCTTCCGCGCGAATATGGAGGCAGCGAACCTCAGCGGCACGGACTTAGACAGAGCGGACCTCAGAGACGCGATCCTCTTCGAAGCGAATCTCAGCGACTCGACCCTCGCCGAAGCGGACCTCAGCGGCGCGATTCTCGTCCAAGCGGCCCTCGAAGGCGCGAAGTTACACCGCGCAGACCTCAGCCGCGCGAATCTCTCAGGCGCGATTCTCCGCCACGCGATCCTATCCACGGCGACCCTCAGCGAAGTGGACCTCGATGCGGCGGACCTCAGCGACGCGACTCTCGTCGAAGCGAACCTCAGCGGCGCGAACCTGAAATCCGCGAGCCTCATCAGGGCGGACCTCAGTCGAGCGAACCTTCGCGGCGCGAATCTCAGCCCGCTAACACGGTATAGAGAATCAATCTGGGCCGGCGCCAACATCACGGGAATTAAGGACCCACCCGAGGGCCTCGCGGGGCATGCGCTGTCGCAAGGGGCCATCGCGGGCGCGACGGACGAGGAGTGAACACTTCGATGAAGACGAAGACCAAAGCCAAGCTCGCCCTCTGGCTGCTAAAGCACCGGAAGTGGCTAGTTCCGGCGGGGATTGTGATTGCGGCGGGCGTAGTTTGGTGGGTCTGGGGGCGTTAGCGTCGGCCAGCCTGAGGATCGACCGGCGGCGGCAGGAAACTCAGAACAGCCGCGATTCGTCGGGACCTGGAAGAACCCGTGCGGAATCGAGATTGATTCGACTCCCCCACGTCGCCTACCGTGAGTAGGTCGTCACCGGTGGTGCTGGTTGGGCTCCGGGAGGTAGGCAGCTGTGAATTCTCGCTGTGGCGGCAACGCCTGCGGCGTTGTCGCCGGGGTGCGTACGCGTCGCAGGCTTTACGATCGTCTCAACGCGATTCGCCGAGCTATCGACGGCGGGCGACTACAGTCGCTCCGCGGCGCGAATGGAGGGCGAGAGCGCTCGAGCGATTCCTCTCCGCATCCGCTCACCGCTACGAGCGTCGAAGAAGCGGTCGACAAGGCCTCGACACCGCCGAAGGCGCGATCGCGCTCGTTGACGGATCGATCTCTTTCGATTGGTGGCGGATTCCGAACGCCTTCGGCCAACCGGCCTACACGTTCGAGGCTGAGGTTCTGATCGGCTCAGGCGCGCCCCCCTGCGCGTCGCCCTCGTCCGAGGTGAGTAAACCCTTACGGGTGGTCCTTGCGATTAGATTAGTGGTTATCATTTATGAACGAAAAACTCTCTCGTTACTACCGAAGCGCTATTGGGAAAGGTGTCTGGATCGTCACATTTTGCGGCGTGTTCATCGCCCTAACCGCGGAGAGACTTTCCGGCATCATCGGGCGCGACAATATCGCAATTGACCTCCTACGTAGCCTACTTTCGATGGCCGTCGTCGCTACGGTATTTCTTTTTTTTGAGAAGCAGGTTCGCACGCGATTATGGAAACACGCCTACCCCGAGCTCGATGTCTCCGGGAACTGGACGGGCGAAACGACGTATCAAATCCAGCAGATTCCCGAAGAGGGAAAGAAACCAGAGGATTACGAGCCCGAGACAGTCGATCACAGAATTGAATTCGACCAAACCTGCCTAACGCTAAAGGTCAAACCGACCCTCGTAAAAGACTATCCGGGCGCATGGTACTCCCTTGTGGCCGGCTTCGAGGGAAATGAATTACGCTATGCTTATCAAGTAAACTATGGCAACGCTCCAAATCGACCGGAAAGCGCGACGGGGTACGAACAGTTACAGCTCATGGGCACGGAAGATGGAAAATCTCCGGCACAACTAACGGGAACTTTTTGTCATTGTGCGTGGGGACAACGGCCCGTCTATAGCGGCACGGTGACGTTTCGCCGGCAGCCGCCGCGCGAGGACCGAAGAGGAGTCTTTTCGCGCACGTGGACGATCTGCGTGGGACTGTTTGCCAAGTTTCTGAAGCCACGAGTGGATTAGTTCTATGAATGCACGCAAGCCTCCGTGTCGCTCCGATCTACGCGGCGTTCTGATTACCGGCGCCGCTTCGAGCATTGGGCGGCACGTGACGGAAAGGCTCGTAGGGCATGACGACCTTCAGTTCGTTCTCACCAGCAACAAATCGACCGTCACGAAGGAAATTACGGCCCGGCCCAACGTTGAGGCACGGGGCGGACTCGACTTGACACATCCAGGCTCTCTTGCAGTTCTGCGAGAGTGCTCCGAAAAATGTTTCGATGGACCGTTCGGCCTTGTGCACAGCGTTGGCGACTTTTGGTGCCATCGAATGATATCGGAGGTTTCCGTTTCAGAGGCTGCCAAGATGATGTCGAGCCACTATACGACTTTGTATGGAGTCCTCCACACTCTCCTCCCCGTCATGAAGAAACTCGGAGGTGGGCGCGTTCTGGCTTTTAGCTGCACTTCGGTTGGCTTCAACTATCCCGAGATGGCAGCGTTTACGAGTGCAAAGGCGGCTGTCGAAGCGCTAGTTCGGTGCGTCGCCAATGAATGGGGAGGCTTCGGGATCGCTGCAAACAGTATCGCCCTGTCCACCGTGGACACGCCTGACGTGCGGAAGACCAAGCCTCTCGCCAACATGGAAAACTACCTTTCTGCTCAAGAGATCGGCGTTTTGGTCGAGGACATCCTGCTGGCGTCAGGTCCGTATTTAAGCGGCAACGTCGTCAGACCACTCAAGTATTCGAAGACTTTTTATGGTCACGCATACTTTGCGAGAAACCCACCGTCGACTTGCAATGAATAGCCGGTGCTGCTGTCGAGTGGCCAAAGGATTGAAGCGCGGTCGACCTCACAACACCCGGCGGCAATTTCCTTGAAACGGCTCACCGCTCGTGCAGACCAGAGGAGAAGCCGTTGACGCCCCCGACTCGCCTCCTCTACCGTGAGTAGATCGTAGGCATCGATCAAAGACCGATGAGTGAACGCGTCACCAAAAGATTGGTGAAAGGAGGGTTGCTGGGCTCCTGCGTTGCGCCCGCACTCCTGGTCACCTTCGGGGCGATTTGCGGCTACGCCGGCGGGACGAAGATGTTCGGTTCGTGGGGCGGCGGCTCCCCGCCGGGAACGTTCCAGGCGGCGTACAGTGGTGCCCTCTTGGTGACACTCGCCTTTGGCCTGCCGGTCGCCGGTATCGGCTTGGCAGTCGGAGCTGCCATCGCCTACAGGACTCGCTCGCGCAGTCGATGATTTCTCAGCGATCGGCGCACGTTGACGACGGTCGATTCCACCGGCCGAGAGGCACCGTGCCTCCCGCGCCCACAACTGCACGCCTCGCCAAGCCCCCTCGGCTGGGTCTTTTCGCGAAACGAAACAACGAGCTCGGACATGAGTGACTCGAAAGCCCCCTCGGCATTTCAGTTTCCGGGCACGCTCCCGGGCATCGTGTTGCTGGTCTGGGCCGTCTCGTTCTCGTTGTTCAAATCCGACATTCCATCTACGGTCTTCTGGTTGGTGTTCGTTTCGGTGTCTCTCTTGATCGTCCTCGTTCCGAGTTGGCTAGCGGGGCAACGGGCTAAGCGGACCTACCTCGAGAAATCGGGGTCGCCCGAATAGGAAGCGCCTTGGATACCCAGAGCCGCCTAGGCGCGACTCACTTTCAAGGCGGAGTGGGAATCGCCGGCTGACTCGTGCGACGTGCGGCGTCGATTCCGGGCGAGTCTCCGGACGATCGGACGATCGCAGACCGAAGTTCGAGAATCGCGTGCGGGGCAGCATGAATCACATCACGGCGATCCGCGACCGATCCCTCGGGCCGAGCGCATTCGCCTAGATCACACCAGTCCCTCAAGCTGCCCCTCCTCGAGATTCGAATAGAACTCGATTTCGTTGCGAGGAGTGGACTGCACGGTTTGGTAGGAAGGGAAGTAACCCGTCGGTCGCAGCTGGAAGCGGGAAAACGTCGCGAGGATCGCCGATCTTCTCCGGCGAAGGTAGCTCACCAGCAGGGGCTGATCGAAGTCGTTCTGGCTGAGCAACCGGAGCGCGGAAAAGAGCTGAGAGAGCGAAACTCGAAAGAACGGCGGATCGCAGAGAATCAGGCCGAACTTGCGCCCGGTCCACTCGGGACGGTGGATGTCGAATCTGCGGAACCCTGGAAGACTCGCGAATCGATCATCGATGTCGAGAATCGAGACCTCGACGTTCGACTCGACCAGTCGCTTCCCGAGAAGAGGCGCGCAGAGCAAACACGGCGAGGCCCACCCTCCGACGAACGCGGCCAGTCGGTCCAGAGTGGCGGCGTCGAAGAAGTATTGCTCGTTCTCGTGGAGTTCGTACATTGAGAACTGGCGGCTACGGGTGGAGCCAACCACAAAACGGGTGGCGGTAGTTCATGATCCTCTGCATCCCGAACAAGGACAAGTGCTGGCGTCGAGTGCTCGACGCTGCCGATTAGAGGTCGAATC
Organism: Planctomycetota bacterium; assembly: GCA_965223845.1. Classification (GTDB taxonomy): domain Bacteria; phylum Planctomycetota; class UBA8108; order UBA8108; family SXIK01; genus CBDCXR01. Next base: position 2,495,793 of record CBDCXR010000004.1, read on the forward strand.
CGATGAACGAGTATCGCGTGTCCGCGATCGTGCTCTCCGTGTACGCCGCGCTGAGCGCATCCGCTCTGGCCGTCGAGATTGACCTCTCGCGCTTCCGCTCCGATGGCCCCGTCGCCGTGGAAAGGACTGAGCGCGGCCTCACCGCACGCTGGCCGATGGATCACGGCGAATCGGGTCACTTGACGCTCGACCTCAAGTCGCCCGAATCATTGATCGAGTCTCTCGCGATTTCGCCAGACCGCGAGGGAAACTCGACGACCGTACTCTCTCGGATCGCACCCGCGACAACCCTGACGATCGGGCAACGAAACCTCGAGCGGAACGGGTGGACGATCTTCTTCGACAAGGTTCACACTCGACCGCACGAAACTCATCTCGTGCAGTTGGATCCGCAGCGCGTCCGGGTCGAAAGCGTCGGTGAGGACCGTGTTCGAATCCGCATCGACAAACTGTCCGCGGCGTCGTTCGAGGGAGAGCTCGTCTTCACTCTCTACCCAGGCAGCCGCTTGATCCACGTCGAGAGCGTGCTCACCACGAATGAGGACGCCCGCGCCATCGTCTACGACGCCGGTCTGGTCGGATCGTTCACCACGCCGAAGGCCCGCATAGGTTGGATGGCAACCGGCGGTGAGATTCGCCGCCGGAGCGTCGACCCGGACGCCGTGTCCACTCCGCTCGCCGTTCGCCATCGCGCGATCGTCGCCGAAAGCGGCGCGGGATCTGTCGCGGTGTTTCCCCCGCCTCACCAGTACTTCTATCCGCTCGACTTTTCCGACAACCTCGAATTCGTCTGGTACGGAGCGAGCCATCGCGGAGTCGAGGATCGGTTCGGAATCGGCATCCGCCACCGGTTGGAGGGCGATCGGCGCTTCGTGCCCTGGTTCAACGCGCCTCCCGGAACGAAGCAGCGACTCGGCGTGTTCTACTTGCTTTCGCGCGGCGACACGGCGGTAGCCCTCGAGGAGGTAAAGCGCTACACCCGCGGCGATCGCTTCAAGCGCCTTCCCGGCCACGTGACCTTCTCGAGCCACTATCACGTCGAGCACACCACCGACCTCATTCGGCGACAACCGCCGGGATTCGAGCTCACCGAGGACACCGTCGACGATGTGAAGATCCCCTCTGATCTCGAGCAACCCGGTTTCGTGAAGGTCTTTCGCGAAATGGGAGTCGACATCGTCCATCTCGCCGAGTTCCACTTCGGCCGAACTCCGCGACTTTCGGCATCGGAGCGGTTGCCTCAGCTCGAGCTCATGCATCGCGAGTGCGCGCGTCTCTCCGACGATGGCTTCCTGCTCCTCCCGGGCGAGGAGCCGAACGTTCACTTCGGCGGGCACTGGATCAGCTTCTTTCCGAAGCCGATATTCTGGATCCTCAATCGCCCAGAAAGAGCGCCGTTCGTCGAGACGCATCCCCGCTACGGATCCGTGTACCACGTCGGCAGCGCCGAAGACGTTCTCGCGCTTCTCGAGCGCGAGCGCGGCCTCGCGTGGACGGCGCACCCGCGCATCAAGAGCTCGACCGGCTATCCCGATCGCTACCGCACGCGGGACTTCTACCGCTCCGATCGCTTTCTCGGCGCGGCTTGGAAAGCGATGCCCGCAGATCTTTCGTGGCCGAGGCTCGGAACCCGCGTCCTCGATCTCCAGGACGACATGGCCAACTGGGGAGGGGAGAAGTACATCCTCGGCGAGGTCGACGTGTTCAAGGTCAACCCGAACCACGAGCAGTACGCCCACATGAATATCAACTACCTGAGGACTTCGAAGGTTCCTCGGTTCGAAGACGGGTGGGCGACGATTCTCGATCTCTTGCGCCGGGGCGAATACTTCGTCACGACCGGCGAGATCCTCATTCGCCAGTTCACGATCGACGGCAAGGAAAGCGGAGAACGATTGAGCCGCGATCGACCCGAGCGATCGAAGGTGTCGATCGATGTCGAGTGGACGTTTCCGCTCGCGTTCGCCGAGATCATCAGCGGCGACGGGGAGCGAACCCACCGTCAGCGAATCGACCTCACCGACACGCGTCCTTTCGGAGAACGCACGCTCGAGTTCGCCGCCCCGCTTCGCGGACGACGATGGGCGCGCGTCGAGGTATGGGACATCGCCGCGAACGGGGCGTTCACTATGCCGGTCTGGATCGGTGAGACGACTCCGGCGGACGCGCGGGATTGACGGGCACTTACCCTCCCGGGTTCAGCGAAAACTCTCGCACTAGCCAGGGTTGCCAGAGCGCCGGCTCTGCACCGGTCGAATCGAGATTCGTATAGTCGGCCGCGCGGACCGCGTCCTCGAGGGCTGGAATCAATCCAAACTCGTTGAGCCGAATGCCGAGCTTCGTCGTGTAATCCTCCTGCAGGTAGTTGCAGGCAAAACAGTGGAAACTACCGTTCGCGACGTATTCTTCACCCAGTATGTCGAATCCTCGAACCACCGCGCTGTCGTCGCGGCAAACGAGGATGCGTTTCGAGAGGTTGTCCGAAATCCCGAACACGCTCTCTTTATCCAGGAATTCGTCCACGAACGGGTCGGGTAGCGAGATCTCGAGAAGCTTGACGTTCTCGACGCTGCGCAAGTAACGCTCGTAACAGCTTCTGGCTGACGCGAGAGTCAGAAACACGTCGCCGAAGCCGAATTCTCCCGCGTCATAGAGCGCGCGAGCCCAACGGAACATTTCGTCCGACCGTGAAGGCGGTAATTCGTTTCGCCAGTACGTTCGGTATTCGTCAGAGATTTCGTCCCAAGGAACATGGATGCAAGGTAGTAGGTCGCTGAGGCAACCCAGAATCCAGAATGGATCGGGGAGTAGTTCCGACGACGGTTTGCCGCCACGGACGAGAAAATACCCGCCGAGGAAGTAATCGGGCTGTGCGTCTTCGGTCACTTCGACTCCCAGGATCGAATCCTCAACGGAGTTTCTCCGCGGTCGTCGAGTCGGCTCGGTCGCTGCCTCTGGCGATCGGTAAGTCGCCGCTCCTCCATCTTCGCCGAAATTCCTTGAGGGGCTCGCACCGGATACGGCGCATTGCGAGATAGCCCGTCTGAATCGCCGGCTCGGTTCGGTGCGGATCTCCTGCGATCCAGCGGATTTCGATCATAAGCCAAGGGAGCCCGACCATGTCACAGCAGAATCTCTTCGTCTCCTCGCTCATCGGGATTCTCGTCCTCGGTGTCGTCGCACTCGGATTCGTAGCGCTCAGCGACCCACCACCACCCGATCCCGAAGCCTACGTCGCACGGACCGATCACGACGATCTCCTCGCCCGAAACATCGAGCTGCAGGACCTTTTCGATCGATCCCAGGAAGAGAACGCCGAGCTCGCTGAGAAGCGAAAGGAGCTCGAGTCTCGCGTGGCCGAGCTCAAGGCCGAGCTGCACGTCGAACACGAGCGCGCCGCCGCCGAGGCGGAGGCGGAGCTCGCTGCGAACGCGTCGAACGTCCCGATCGCGTTCGGACAGTGGGCCGAGCTCGAGGGCGTCAAGAACGCGAACTGGCCGGAAATGGGTGAAGCCATCGGGAACATGAACGCACTCATGGTCGAGCTCGTCGCGAGCATGCAGAACGGTGAAGTTCCGAGCGCCGAGCTGCAGGAGAAGATCCGCGAAGAGAACAACAAGCTCGTTCGCTACGCAGCTCAAGTGATGGGAAAGATCCCGACGCACTCCCCGATCAACGGCGAGTTCAGTCACCCCATCACGGTCGCGAATCTCATCGACTCCGTGTTGGAGGGCACGGAGCTCGCACTGAATGAGGATCAGCGAGCCGCAATCGCCAGCTTCGGCGAAGACTACGACCGCGGCTTCGATCGTCTCCAGTCGACGTACTCCGACGAGACCACCCGACTCGAAAAGCTCATCGATGAGCTCGAGCTCAAGCGAGACACGAAGCGCAGCATGGAAAGCGTGCTCACGCCCGATCAGCGCGAGCTTCTCACGCCCGCTGCAATCCGTGATCGTTCGCAAGTCGACCCTCTCTCCCCCGCGGTGATGACCGCGATGATCGCCGGTGCCAAGAACGTGAAGTCCGTCGACGAGCTTCGCGGTAGACTACCGGAGTACCTGGGCGAGTGGTTCGGGATCAAGAACGTCGCGCCCGAAACGCTCGGTGCGATCGCCGACTCTTGGATGGAGGAGATGCGGCCGATTCTGACTCCCGTCGAGAGAGCCACCAAGTTTCTCGAGCTCGACCAGACGATCACCGCGGGAAGAGCGCAGGTGAACGCGATGAAGCAGCTGCTCAGTCTCCAGGACCTAGACGAAAAGGCGCGAAAGGCAATCCTCAATCACATGGGCTGGCGCGTTCCGCAGGTCGTGGAAGCCTCCCCCGAATGAGCGATGTGACGCGCATTTTGAGCGCGATCGAGCAAGGCGACCCGAAGGCTTCGGCAGAGCTTCTTCCGATCGTGTACGACGAGCTGCGTCGTCTATCCGCTCAGCGCCTCGCCCGAGAAGGATCGCAGACGCTCGAAGCGACCGACCTCGTTCACGAGGCCTACCTTCGACTCGTCGGCGGAAAGCACACCGGCGAGCAGCCGAGCTGGGATAACCGCGGGCACTTCTTCGCGGCAGCGGCGGAAGCGATGCGGCGCATCCTCATCGACCGAGCGCGGAAGCGCCAGCGGCTCAAGCGCGGCGGAGGCCGCGAGCAACACTCGCTGAGCGAGAGTGACTTCGCCGTCGAATCGTCCGGAATCGATATCATCGCGCTCGACGAGGCGCTCTCGCGACTCAGCGAAGAGGACGGCAGGAAAGCGGAATTGGTCAAGCTGCGTTTCTTCGCGGGGCTGACGACCGAAGAAGCCGCGGCCGTTCTCGACGTTTCGCGAGCGACGGCCGAACGCTACTGGGCGTACTCCCGCGCTTGGCTCTACCACGAGCTCATGAAAGGCGACACGCGCATCGGCTGACGGTTGGACACCCGCGATTCAGCGAGCGCAGTGCGAGACGGAACGATCCCTGAGGTCCCGACCATGCCTGAGGAAAAGAGAGACGTCGAAGCGATCTTCACGGCGGCGCTCGAGAAGCCGGCGGACGAACGCTCCGCGCATCTCGACACCGCCTGCGGCCACGACCCCGAGCTCCGGCGTCGCGTCGACGATCTACTGCGAGCGCACGACGAGGCCGGCAGCTTCCTGAACGCGCCGACGGGCGACGTACGCCCGGCCGAACCGGTGAGCGAGGGACCCGGGACGAAGATCGGACGCTACAAACTGCTCCAACAGATCGGCGAGGGCGGCTTCGGCGTCGTCTACATGGCGGAGCAAGAAGAGCCCGTCCGCCGCAAGGTCGCGATGAAGATCATCAAGCTCGGCATGGACACAAAGCAGGTGATCGCCCGCTTCGAAGCCGAGCGCCAAGCCCTCGCGATGATGAACCATCCCCACATCGCGAAAGTCCTCGAGGCCGGCACCACCCCCGTGTCGCCCCTCGGCGGTGGGCGTCCGTACTTCGTCATGGAGCTCGTTCGAGGCATTTCCTTCACCGAGTACTGCGACAAGAACAATCTCAGCACACGAGAACGCCTCGAGCTCTTCCTGCCCGTTTGCAGCGCGATCCAGCACGCCCACAACAAAGGGATCATCCACCGCGACATCAAGCCGAACAACGTCCTCGTCACTCTCCACGACGGAAAGCCCGTTCCGATCGTGATCGACTTTGGCATCGCGAAAGCGACGAGCCAGCGTTTGACCGAAAAGACTCTCTTCACGGAGTTTCGTCAGTTCATCGGCACGCCCGAGTACATGAGCCCCGAGCAGGCGGAGATGAGCGGGCTCGACATCGACACCCGCACAGACGTCTACTCGCTCGGCGTCCTCCTCTACGAGCTGCTTACGGGTACTCCTCCTTTCGATCCCAAATCGCTGCGAGAGGCGGGTTACGCCGAGATCACTCGAATCATTCGCGAAGAGGATCCTCCGACCCCGTCGACCCGGATCAGCGTGCTCGGGAGTCAGCTTCCGGAAGTGGCGCGGCACAGGAAGGTCGAGCCCGCATTGCTCAGCGGTCTCCTGCGAGGCGACCTCGACTGGATCGTCATGAAGGCGATGGAGAAGGACCGCACCCGCCGCTACGAGACCGCGAACGCGCTCGCTCGCGACATCGAACATTTCTTGTGCGACGAGCCGATTCTCGCGAGTCCGCCGAGCGCCGCGTACAAGATGGCGAAATTCGTCCGCCGGAATCGTACGCCCGTGATCGCGGGCGCGATGGTCGTCGGAGCTTTGGCTCTCGGATTCGCATTGGCGCTCATCGGTTTCATCCAAGCGAGCAAGGAGCGAGACGCGGCGGAGGAGGCGAGGAGAGAAGCAGAGGAAGCGCAGGCGACCGCCGTCGCGGAGCGCGACCGGTTCCGCGAAGTCGTCGAATCGCTCCAGGCAACTCTCGCGACCGTCGACCCCGAACGCATGAAGGACCTCAGCACGAGCGCCGAAGACGTGCTCGCTCTCGCCCGTCACGTCGTCGCGGGTGCGTCGCCGATGCCGATCGCGTTCGGGAAGTTTGCCGAGCTCGACGGATTCCGGGCGACCAATTGGCCGCACGTCGGTCGAGCGGTTCTCATCATGAACGCCTCATTCGTCGAGATCGCCGAAGATCAAGGTAAGGGAATCTCACCGAAGCCCGAGCTCACCCGAGTGATTCAGCGCGAGAACACGAAGCTCGTGAAGCTCGTCTCCGGTCTGCTCGGCCTCATTCCGACTCACGCTCCCGTCAACGGCGAGTACACGCATCCGGTGACGTTGACGAATCTCTTGGCCGCTGCGCTCGACCTCGAGGGCCTCCCCCTCTCGACCGCGCAGAAAACGCGCATCGCGCGTGAAGGTGAGGAGTTCGAACGCCTCTACGACCGGCGACAGAAGGAGTACGGCGACGATGCTCCGCTCATCGAAAAGATCGTCGACGAGCTCGATCTCAAACGCGACTGTATGGACCGCATCCAGGAGATCCTCACTCCGGAACAGCGTGATCTCGTCCTCTTTCCGAGCATTCGCCATCGGATCTCCCTCGATCCCTTCTCTCCGATTCAGATGGTAGCCCTCCTCGTGAAGCCGCTTAGCTATAAATCAAAGGAGCGCGCTCGCTCGGCGTATCCCTCGCGGGTTGCGGAGCGATTCGAGATCGACTCGAAGCTGCTCCAAGACCAGAAACAGATTTTTGACGAGTGGATCGCCGAGCTCGAGCCCATCGTCTCGAAACCGACCGACGAGAACGCCGTGCTCCACATCGACGAGGCCATCGTCGCCGGTCGCGCGCACGCCAACCTGATCAAGAAGCTCGTCGGCGTGCTCGACCTCGACGAAGGGACGCGACGGGAGATGCTCGAGGAACGCACCTGGCGCGCCCCCCGGGTCACGCTCCGGTCCGCGGAGATGATTCGCGAATCGATCGCAGCGCTTCGCTCGTGCTGTCCGCAGGATCCCCGGCTCGTCAAGGACCTCGCCGACCTCGGGCGCGCGCTCTCGGTCAGCAGCCGTCCGGTCGACGGCGTCGCTCCCTTCGTCGAAGCGATCGAGCTCGTCGAGGCGATCGGGGACGCGTCGATCCCGCGGGATCCGCTTCGCCACGATCTTCGCAGCCTCGTCTGGGAAACTGCGCGAGACCCGGACCGAACTCGAATCGAGTACGCGACGGCTCTCGTCGGTGCGGAACGAGTGCTCGCGATGAAACCCGGAAGTGCCTATTCGATGAAAGTACTCGGCGCCGCTCGCTACCGTCTCGGCCGGTATCGGGAGGCTCTCGAAGTCCTCGGCCGCGCGGACGAGATCCATTTGGGGCGCTACCCGGGGGGAGATCCGGTCGACGTCGCCTTCATCGCGATGTGCCACGGGAAGCTCGGAAACGCGGACGAAGCGCGGCGAGCGCTCGGACGTCTGCGCAAGCTCATGGAGCTTCGCCAGCACGCGGAATCAGACCAAGCTCGCGCAATCGCGAGTGAGGTCGAGGAGCTCTTTCCCGCCGAGGAAACGGCAGCGTCTCGATAGTCTCCGGCTCGGCGATCCCATCGGACCGGGAGGACTGCCCGACCCTCGTCGCATGGTATCCTCTCTTCGTCGAGGGCAGCCTGATTCGGCAAGACGACGACTCCCACCGAGAGAACGGCCGCATGCGCACCTTTTTGTCTGATTTCGTCGCGCTCTCCGCGTTGTTGTTTACGAGCTCGCTCACGGCCGGCGATGAAGCAACTCGCCCGCTCGCAGATACCGTGCGCGGGCCAGTTCGCGTGTTCATTCTCGCCGGCCAATCCAACATGGAAGGAAAGGCGCTCGCGAGCACACTCGAGCCGCTTCTCCGCGATGAAGAAACACGCGAGCGCTTTCGGCATCTCAAATCGGGCGGCGAGTGGACGGCTAGGAACGACGTCTGGGTCACCTATCTCGATCGTCGCGGTCGGGGCGGGACGCCGCTTCCCGTTCACGGCCCCCTCAGCATCGGATTCGGTGGCTACAGGGTCGTGCGCGACAAAGACGGAAAGCGCCGTTCGGCACCGACGATCGGGCCCGAGCTCGGGATCGGACACGTTCTCGGAGACCATTTCGCCGAGCCGGTCTTGCTGATCAAGATCGCTTGGGGTGGCCGTGCGGTGAAGCACAGCTTTCGTCCCCCGAGCGCCCCACCGACCGACGACGAAGTCCGCGCGCGCCTCGCTCAGGTCCGCCGCAAAGATCCCGATCGGACGTTCGCTGACTTGAAGAAGTCGTACGGAAGCGACTACCGAAAGATGCTCTCCGAAACGCGGCGCGTGCTCGACGAGATCGCCACCTACGTGCCGATGCACGATGCGGACGCCGGCTACGAGATCAGCGGATTGATCTGGTTTCAGGGCTGGAACGACGGCGTCGGCAAGGGAAACCCCGACTACGTCGAGCAGCTCGCATGCTTCGTTCGCGATATCCGAAAGGACCTCGATCGGCCGGAGCTCCCGTTCGTGATCGGCGAGCTCGGAGTCGACGGCCCCGGCGCGACGGGTTGGATCCGGACGTTCCGCGACCAGCAAGCTGCCGTCGCCGCGCTTCCGGAGTGGAAGGGAACGGTTCGTCTCGCGAAGACCGCACCTTATTGGGACACCGGTCCGTCGTGGATGGCCGGGAAGTGGGATGAGTTTCGGGAGGCCGCCCGCGCGAACGAGGCCAAACCGGCAGACGACCCGTCGCGTGTCGATCCCCGGCAATTCTTTCGCAAGAACTGGCTCGAAAAGTACGCGAAGGGACTCGCCTACACATCCGACCGGCGCTACCACTACAACGGCTCGGGCCGAAGCTATTACGAGATGGGCCAGTCGATGGCGCGCACGATGCTCGAGATCCTCAACTCGAAGAACTGAATCTCGTGGCGAGTGAGCGCGCCTTACGCTGCCGCTCCCTCGCCGTCGATCGCGTTCTTCTCGAGGCTCACGCGGTCGCGAGTGCCTGATCGATGTCCCAGATGATGTCGTCGATGTGCTCGATTCCGACCGAGATGCGAACGAGATCCGGGGGAATCCCCGCCGCGAGGCGTTCTTCGTCGGTGAGCTGCTGGTGGCTGGTCGCCGCGGGGTAGAGAACGAGCGTCTTCGCGTCACCGACGTTCGCGAGGTGCGAGCAGAGCTTCACGTTCTCGGTAAACTTGAGCGCCGCTTCCTTCCCGCCCTTGATGCCGAACGTGAGCACGGAGCCCGCTCCGCCCGGAGTGTACTTCTTCGCGATCTCGAAGTTCGGATTCCCCGGCTTCGACGCGTGGCGCACCCAGGTGACCTTCTCGTGCTTATCCAGATGGTCGACGAGAGCGAGCGTGTTCTCGACGTGGCGCTCCATGCGGAGCGGCAGCGTCTCGAGTCCCTGGAGAAGAAGAAACGCGTTCATCGGCGAAATACACGAGCCCATGGGCCGGAGTGAGCTCACCCGGGCGCGCAAGATGAACGTCAGAGGACCGAAGGTCTCCCAGAAGTTGAGGCCGTGATACCCCGGGTCCGGGCTGTGGAACTCGGGAAACTTCCCGCTCGCCTTCCAGTCGAACTTCCCCGAATCGACGATGCAGCCTCCGATCGTCGTCCCGTGTCCGCCGATCCACTTCGTACAGGAGTGGACCACGATATCCGCGCCGTAGTCGAAGGGCTTGCACAGGACAGGAGTCGGGAACGTGTTGTCGATGACGAACGGGATGTTCGCGGCGTGCGCGATGTCCGCGACCGCTTCGATATCGAGAACATTGCCTTCCGGGTTTCCGATCGTCTCGGCGTAAACGCACTTCGTTCGCTCGTTGATCGCCGCGCGAAAGTTCTCGGGATCCGACTGATCGACGAACGTAACGTCGATCCCATGCTTCGGGAGTACGTTCTTAAAGAGGATGTACGTCCCGCCGTAGAGGGCGGAGGACGTGACGAGATGGTCTCCGGCGCTCATGAGCGTGAACATCGTGAGCGTCTCGGCGGCCTGACCCGACGCGAGTGCGAGTGCGCCCACCCCTCCTTCGATCGCCGCGAGTCGCCGCTCGAGGACGTCCTGCGTCGGATTCATGATCCGCGAGTAGATGTTCCCGAACTCCTTGAGCTCGAACAGGTTCGCCGCGTGCTCCGCGCTGTTGAAGACAAACGACGTCGTCTGGTAGATCGGCACGGCGCGCGCGTTCGTCGCGGAATCCGCTTCCTCCTGGCCGGCGTGGAGCACCTGGGTTTCGAGCGCGAACTGGCGTTCTTCGGTCATCGAGACTTCTCCTTGGGAATTCGATCCGGGGCCGCGGCCGACCGCCGAGCCGCAGTATCTCGAATCGAGAGTTTCACGAAAAGGCCTGAGTCCGCCAAATCGTCCGATCGCGCCCCCCGTGCTATACTGCGCCCTTCTTGCTCCACCCGATCGAGGAGTCTCATGAATCGCATCGCCTTTCTCGCCTTCGCCGCCTGGCTCGCACTTCCGGCCTCGAGCTCCGTCGCTGACATCCCGAAACAGTTCAAGAGCGAGGTCGTCACCCGCTCGACGCCCGGGCACCGCATCGACATCGAAGTCGACATCCGCGGCGCGAAACGCCTCGTTCTCGAGGTCACCGACGGCGGAAACGGCAGCGGCTACGACTGGGCGGACTGGATCGAACCGCGGCTCGTCGGCCCCGAGAGTGAGCTCAAGCTGACCGAGCTCGAATGGGAGCAGCTCGAAGGTCGTGCGCGAGTGAACGAGCACCAGGGAGGCGGGGGGCCACTCCGCGTCGACGGGAAGCCAGTCGCGTACGGAATCGGCACGCACGCAAATTCACGCATCGTGTATCGCCTTCCCCAGGGCTACGAGCTCTTTCGTGCGCAGGGTGGGCTCGACAACGGCGGGACCGACCAGAAGGGCAGCACGTCGAGCGTCGAGTTCCGCGTCTACGCCGGCTCTCCGCGGACGACGGACGTGAGCCTCCCGGGCTTCCAGGTCGACGTGCTCTATCACGCGAAGCTCGAAGAAGTCGGATCGTGGGTCGTCCTCGCAGTCGACGGAAAAGGGCGCCTCGTGACGTCGGACCGACAGGGACCGCTGTACCGCATCGAAGTCCCACCGATCGGTAGTTCCGAAGCGGAGTCGGAAAGCGTCAAGGTCACGAAGATCGACGTCCCGGTCGGCGGAGCCAACGGTCTCCTCGAGGCCTTCGGAAGCTTCTTCGTCGTCGGAAAAGGTTCGGGCGAGTTCAAAGGAAAGCAGGGGCTCTTTCGACTGACCGACACGACGAACGACGACACCTACGACAAGGTCGAATTCCTCATCCCTCTTCAAGTCGGCGCCGATCACCACGCGCACAACGTTCTCGTCCACCCCGACGGCGAGCGGCTGGTGATCCTGTGCGGCAACAACACTGACGTGCCGAAGACCGTCACAATTCGTCACATTCGCCGTCAGGACGAGGACCAGCTCCTTCCGCGGAGCACGTACTACGGCCACAACACCAACCGGCTAGCTCCGGGCGGATTCGTCCTCATCTGTCGTCCCGACGGCACCGAGCGTCGCGTGCACGCGGCCGGATTCCGCAACCCGTACGACTTCGCTTACAACCGCGACGGCGAGCTCTTCACGTTCGACGCCGACATGGAGTACGACGTCGGCGGCCCTTGGTACCGCCCGACGCGGGTCAATCACACCGTGAGTGGCGCGGACTTCGGCTGGCGCTGGGGCGCGGGGAAATGGCCGGAATACTACGTCGACTCATTCGGCACCGTCGTCGACATCGGACGGGGCAGCCCGACGGGAGTGACGTTCGGATACGGGGCCAAGTTCCCTGCAAAGTACCAGAACGCGTTCTTCGTCGCGGACTGGACCTACGGCCGCATGTTCGCGGTGCATCTCGCTCCGAAGGGAGCGACGTACACGGGCGAAGCCGAGGTGTTTGTCGCGAGCCGCGGCATGCCGATTTCAGACGTCGTCGTCCGACCCCAGGACGGCGCGCTCTACTATGTCACGGGTGGTCGCCGGCAAAAGACGCGGCTCTATCGTGTGACGTACGTCGGTGACGAGTCGACCGATCCCGTCGCGTACCGTCCCCCCACCGGACCTGAAGCCGATCTTCGTCGACTGCGGCAGACGCTCGAGGCGTTCCACGGTGAAGAAAACTCGGAGACTGTCCTAGCGGCCTGGCCGCACCTCGCGCATGAGGACCGTGCGATTCGCTTCGCGGCGCGTACGGCGATCGAGCACCAGCCGCTGGACGCGTGGGCGGAGAAGGCGCTGACCGAGTCCCGGCCGCTAGCCGTCATTCAGTTGGCGGTCGCCCTCGCGCGATCGGGCGAGGGTCGCTACCGCGGTCGACTCTACTCACGATTGGACGAGCTCTCGTTCGACACGCTCGAGCGAGAGCATCAACTGGATCTCCTTCGCGCGTACGCCCTCGCCTTCATCCGCTTGGGCGAAGTTTCCGCGGCGACCAAGGAGCATCTCGTCGCGACGCTTTCCCCCCGGTTTCCGTCGGGTGACCGGTTCCTCGACCGAGAGCTCTGTCAGATGCTCCTCTACTTGGGCGCGCCCGACGCCGTCGGTAAATCGGTCAAGCTGCTGCTCGACTCGACGACCCAGGCCGACGAAATGTTCTACGCCTATCACCTGCGAACGATCCGCAGTGGCTGGACCACCGCCTACCGCGCCGCCTACTTCGGCTGGCTGAGCGCCACCGAAGCGGACTGGAGCGACTACGTCGGAGGAAATCACTTCCGCAATTTCCTCAAGATGGTTCGCCGTGAAGCGACGCAAACGCTCACCGAAGCCGAGAGAAACTCGCTCCGCTCTATCCTCGAAAAGAAGCCGGAGGTCGAAGCGCGACCGGCGTTCGTCCGCCCGATCGTCCGCGAGTGGACGGTCGATGATCTCCGCCCCGCGCTCAAGCAAGTCGAGGTCGGCCGCTCGTTCATCCGAGGAAAGCGCATCGCTGAAGCGATGTGCACCAACTGCCATCTCTTCGGCGGAAAGGGAGGAGCCCTCGGGCCCGATCTAACTTCGGTCGGGAATAAAATGGACTACGAGGCGCTTCTCGTCGAGATCGTCGAGCCCTCACGCGTCATATCCGAGCAGCATGCTTCGAGCGTTCTCGTTCTCCAAGACGGAAGCGTTCTCGTCGGACGCGAGGTGGGAGGCGACGAGAAGACGATTCTCATCGTCACCGATCCGGAGAAGCCGAACACCTCGATCGAAGTGAAGCGAAGTGAGCTCGTGTCGCGAGAACGTTCCGACGTATCGCTCATGCCGAAGGGGGCGATCAACGTTCTCCGAGAGGACGAGATCCTCGATCTCCTCATGTATCTCGCGTCCGGCGGCCGGCGCGAACACACGGCATTCGATCGCTGACCCCGTCCGACACCCCTCCCCGGGCTCGGCCCCCGCCGGCCGCGACTCACGACCACCGCCCCCTCGCCGCACGGATCACGGCGAGTAGTAGTTGTGGCACTGCTTCAGTCGCCGGTAGTTCCGCGACGTCCACAGCCGCTCCTCGTCCGGACGAGAATTCGGCGCACGGTTGTGCAGGATCCTAAGCCGGTTCCGCTCTAGGACGAGGATCTCCTCGCGCCAGTCGCCGAGAACATCGGCTACGTAGAGGCGATCGGCCTCGGCGGGAATTCGAGCGACGAACTTACCGCTCATCGGTGCGAAGAGGGCCACATGGCCGCTTCGATGACGCTCTTTGGCACAGGCGAGCTGACGTTTCTCCCCCGTCCAATCGATCGTGTGGATGACCTCGATCCCGCGCGCTGTCCAGCCCTCGGGTGCGACGTCGTCGAGTGCGTAGTCGAAGACCTTCACTCCGTCTTCGTCGAAGACGAACGGAGTTTGATGCTCGTTGTGGCGAGAACGGCACCAGATAAAGACCGACTTCCCGTCACCAAATCGTCCGACCGCGGCGTTCTGTGGCTCCTGTCCGCGAAACTGCTCACGCCAGATCGGCCCCTTCAGCCCGATCACTTGCACGTAGTTCGACCCTTCCTCGAGGAGGACGACCTCGAGTCCCGGAAGATCCGGGCGAACATCCGCGACGAACGCGCTGTCCATGTGTCCGCGAAACTTCGCCGCGCGAGAGATCGTCGCTCCGTCCGGCCCGAGAATCTCGACGCCGATGACTTCGTCGCGTCCGTCACCGTCAAGATCGGCGAGCCGCGCTCCGTTGTGCGCGCAGCTTTCAAAGTCATCGCGCCGCCAGAGTGGCGGCTTCCCGGCGATGAGCGCGTCGTAGGAGTACGCCGCGAGGTATCGACCGGTGCGGTATCCTTTTCGATTCGTCGCCTGCAGGAGGAGATCGCGGTCCTCTCCCGTGCCACGAAAATCAGCGACGGCGACGAGCTCCTGGCGCTCCGCCCCGCTCGGGACGGGCGGACGCGCCGTCGCCTCGTCACGACCCGTCGCTCCGTCGACGACGCGAAGCACACCGTCCTTCTTGAGGTAGAGCACCTCGACGCGGCCATCGCCATCGACGTCGCCCGCGGCGACGCCCGGTCCGTGGTGTCCGGGTAGACCGCGACTCTCCGATTGACCGCCGACGACCACGTCGGTCGCGTGAGACCAGAGTTTCCGCCCCGAAGTCGTGTAGGCGGCGACGTGACCGGTGCACGTCACAAGGATCTCGGGGCGATCGTCCCCATCGAGATCGGCGGCGACGATTCCCCCCGCCGAGTCGTCGGAGCTCGCGGGACCGGGAATGTCGAGCTCGATCTCGCTCTCGCCGATCTCGATCTCGGACTCGGCTCGTACGAACTCAGCGAGGACCAGCGGGAACAACAGGACCATGACTCCTCGGACGAGGCATCGAGTCGACATCGCGAGTTCACTCCGTCTCGTTCGGCGCCGGGGGGCCAGATCGACCGTCGTAGAGGGGAAGCGGAAAGATGGGATTCGGCACGCGCTCCTTCAAGAAGAGCGACTCGAGCCTCGCCACGATCTCCGGGTGCTCGGTCGCGAGATCCGCGGTCTCCTTCGCGTCCGCGTCGAGATCGTAGAGTTCCCACGCGGACGGTTTCGTTCGCCTCAGGTTTCGACGCACGGCCTTCCACTTCCCGTCGCGAACGGCGGCGATCCCGCCGTAACCGTGGAAGTCCCAGATCATCGGCCGCGCGCGCGACGGAGCCGGTTCGCCGCGAAGTACGGGGCCGAGATCGATTCCGTCGAGAGTCTGACCGGTCGGGAGTTGCGCGCCCGCGATTCGACAGAGCGTCGGAAACCAATCGGGGAAGTACGACGGAAAGTTCGAGACGCTGCCTTGCTCCACGCGACCGGGCCAGCGAACGATGCATGGAATGCGGATCCCACCCTCGTAGCAGCTTCCCTTGTAGCCGCGAAGGCCACCCGTCGACGCGAAGAACGTGCACGCCGCGCCGCCGACGTGAAAACGCGGCTCTCGACCTCCGTGCGTTGCACCGTTGTCGGACGTAAAGACGACGAGCGTCTCGTCGGTGAGACCGTGGGACTCGAGTCGAGCGAGAACCGTGCCGACGTGTTCGTCGAGGTCCGAGATCATCGCGGCGTACGCCGCGCGTGGGCGCGGGTGCGGGAGGTAGGCGTTCTCTCCTCGGTAGACTCCGTTCTCTTCGTCCCATTCCGAAGGATACCGCTGGACCCACTCCTCGGGCGGTTGCATCGCGACGTGGGGCTCGACGAACGGCAGGTAGAGGAAGAAGGGGCGGTCCTTGTTCGCATCGAGAAAGCGGAGGGCTTCCTTGAGAATTAGATCCGGTGCATAACTCTCCGCTCGGTAATCTTCGGCGCGCACCTCGCCCTCAGGTTTTCGATCGTGACCGGGAATCGGGTACTTGTTGATCCGCACCTCGCGCTCGTCGCTGTCAAGAAACGGAGGGTAATAGCTGTGGGCGTTTCGCTGGCAGTTGTACCCGTAGTAGCGATCGAATCCCTGACGGATCGGCGAGCCCGATGTGTTCGATGGCCCGAGGCCCCACTTTCCGAAGGCGCCCGTCGCATAGCCCGCGCTCTTCAGTGATTCGGCGAGAGTCACGATGCCGGCGGAGATCGGCCACTGTCCCGGAAAGATGCGCCCGTTCCCCGAGTCACGATTCCCGCGGATCTCCGCGCGTCCGAGGTGCTGCCCGGTGAGGAGGACGCACCGAGCGGGCGCGCACACCGGTGCCCCCGTGTAGTGCTGGGTGAACCGCATTCCTTCCGATGCGAGTCGGTCGAGATGCGGTGTTCGAATCTTTTCTTGTCCGTAGCACCCGAGCTCGCCGTAGCCGAGATCGTCGGCGAGGATGAAGACGATGTTCATCGGCGCTCCGGAGAGACTGGCGAACGGCGACGCAGCCAATACGATAGCGACGACAAGAATGCGCGAGAGGGGGGCGGACACGGCGGTGGCCTCGTCGGGTCGGCGAGTTTTCGATCAGCGACAGTCGGCAGCTAGTATCGCCGCGTCCGAGCGACGGAGCAATCGCGGGGATCGCTCGAGATCGCCGATCGAGAGTCTCAGTCGACCGCCGTTTGTCGCCGTCGAAGACTAGAGGACGATCATGCTCGGTTCAAAGAACGGCCGCCGACGATGTCTCCGTCTCGCGCTGGTCGCCGGGATCGGCGCGGTCAGCTCCGGGATCGTCATCGCATGGGTTCTCGGCGGTCACCTCGTCGCACCGCATCGTTCGACGGTGGGAGCTCCACCGGATGAGTTCCCGGCCGTCTCGGTGAGCATTCCCCTCGATTCCGCAGCGCACGTCGCCGGCTGGCACATGCGGGCGGATCGGTCTCGCGGAGTCGTCGTGCTCCTCCACCCCCTTCGGGGAACGCGGCGATCGATGCTCGGGCGGGCTAGATTCCTCTACGAGGCGGGCTATTCGATCGTCATGATCGATCTTCCCGCTCACGGAGAGAGCCCCGGAGAGAATATCACCTTCGGCCATCGTGAGCGGGACGGAGCGCGCGCGGCCGTAGAGTTCGCGAAGGCTCAGCATTCGGGCGAGCCTGTTGCCGTTCTCGGCGCGTCGCTCGGCGGCGCCTCTGCACTTCTCGCGTCCCCGCTCGGAGTCGATGCGTTGATCCTCGAGGCGGTCTATCCGCGAATCGAGTCGGCGGTCGAGAACCGGATCGCGATGCGGCTCGGCTCGTGGCCGGCGGCGGTCGCGGCGCCGCTCCTTCTCGTTCAGCTCGAGCCGCGACTAGGAATCTCGACGTCGGATCTGCGTCCGATCGACGCCATCTCGACCGTTGACTCTCCGGTACTTCTCATCGGCGGCGAGGCTGATCTCCGCACTCCGGTGTTCGAGACTCGAGAGCTCTTCGCCGCGGCTCGCGAACCGAAGGAGCTCTGGCTCCTCGACGACGCGGCGCACGTCGATTTTCATCGAGCGGCCCCGGAGGAATACGAACGCCGCATTCTCGGCTTCCTCCAGTCGCACCTCATCGATGATGATTGATACGGCCTGTGCGGCGATGCGCATTCTCCATCCGCACGTCGCCGTTCCGTCGACACTCTCAACCGCGGATGACACTAGTATCCAACTCGGAGAACTCGCATGCTGCGCCGACCGATCCTCGCTTCCTTCCCAGTCGGATTGATTCTCGTCGCGCTCGCCGGGTCATTCGCTTCCGCGACCGCCCGCGACGCGATCGAGATTGCCGATCGCCGTCAGCTCTTCGTCGACGACCACGTCGTCGACCGACTCGACGGCGAAGTGCGCCTTGAGCTCCACCGACCGCAGCCGAGGGAAATCGTTCTTCGTTTCGATCGACCGTGGGAGGGAATCTACAGCGGCTACGAGACAGTCCTCCGGGATCGGGGACGATTCCGTCTCTACTACCGCGGAATGCCGGAAGCAAAGCACGATTTCGATACCGAAGTGACCTGCGTCGCCGAGAGCGACGACGGCGTTCACTGGACGCGGCCCGAGCTCGAGATCTACGAAGTCAAAGGAACGAAGAAGAACAACGTCGTCCTCGCACGGAACCGCGGTTGTCACAACTTCGCACCGTTCGTCGACGCGAATCCGAATACGCCGCAAGCGGAGCGGTACAAAGCGCTCGGTGGAACCGGGAAGCCGGGTCTCCTCGCGTTTGTGTCCGCGGACGGACTGAGGTGGCGCCAGATCCAGAAAGACCCGGTCATCACGAAGGGCGCCTTTGACTCACAGAACAACGCGTTTTGGTCGGAGAGCGAGAAGAAATACGTCTGCTACTTCCGGGTGTTCCGCGAGGGCAAACGTTGGATCGCCGTGACGACGTCGGACGATTTCATCGCGTGGTCGGACCCGGTCGATCTCGAGCTCGACGGCAAAGAGCGCCAGCACCTCTACACGAACCAAATCGCACCGTATCCTCGCGCACCACAAATCTATCTCGGCATGCCGACCCGGTACTTCCCCGGGAGACGCGTCGTCACGAAAGCCGAGGCCGCAAGAATCGGCACGCCGAAAGAGTGGAACTACGTGAGTGACTGCACCGACATCGTCTTTACCGCTTCGCGAGGCGGCATCGATTTCAGTCGCAGTTTCATGGAAGCGTTCGTCCGCCCCGGGCTCGATCTCAAAAACTGGACGTCCCGCGCGAATTACGCGGTTCGAGGATTCGTTCAGACGAGCGACACGGAGATCTCCGTCTACGTCAAACACAACGCCGGTTACCCGACGATTCACATCCGGCGGTATTCGCTCCGCGCCGATGGATTCGTCTCCGTTCGCGGTTCGTTCAAAGGCGGGACGCTCGTGACGAAGCCGCTCGTGTTCGCCGGCGATCGACTGAGTCTCAATTCGTCGACGTCGGCGGCCGGCGGGATTCGAATCGAACTCCGAGACGCGGACGGAACTCCGATCGACGGATACTCGTTCGACGACACCAAGGAAGTCGTCGGAGATCGCATCGACCACTTTGTTGAATGGAAGAACGGACGCGACGTGAGTGCGCTCGCGGGACGGCCGATCCGGCTCGCGATCGAGCTCCGGGACGCGGATCTCTACTCATTTCGGTTCGAGCGGGTACCGAAGGCAGAGACGGCGGGCGGTGCTGATTGACGCGGTGCGTCCGGCGAATCAAGAAGCTCAAGGCGCGAGCCGAATTCTCGAATGTCGCTACGCCCCCCGATCTTCAAACCTCGATTCTCGCTGCATCGTCAGCGAAGAGGTCGATGGGCGCGTTCGAAAGAATGCGATCCAGTGAAGCCCGGCCGTCCCCCAAATGAGGACTGCAATCCACCACTGGACGGCCGCGTGCGTCCTCTGAGTTTCGAGCGCATCCGTCGCCTGATCGACGATCCGCTGGGCGTGGTCTTCGAGAACCGCGCGAAAACCCTCGTCGTCCGCCGAGCTCTTACGCAGCTCGGTGAGAGTCCCTGCGTACACACGGTGTGCTTTTTCACCCTCATCGAGTGTGCGTTCTGCCCGCGAGCAACTGTAGGTCGCAAGCAGAGCAACCCCAGTGATGATCGCCGGAACAACGAGAGTTCTTGGAGATTCCGTCTCCATCCGTCGCGAGCATTCCCCGCGCTAGGCCTTCCCTCAAACCTCCGCAAGCGGCGCCGTCGCGTCGCCGAAAGACTCGCGCGCGACACCCATGTGGCGCATCATGCTGAG
This sequence comes from Planctomycetota bacterium, assembly GCA_965223845.1. Lineage (GTDB taxonomy): Bacteria > Planctomycetota > UBA8108 > UBA8108 > SXIK01 > CBDCXR01. The sequence goes on from CBDCXR010000004.1 coordinate 2,515,770, forward strand.
ATAGAGCCGACATATCTGGCGGTCCGGCTTCTCGCGGTAGTCGAGCACCTGCCCGCCGCGGATGCGTCCGCCCGCCGACCCGAGCAACACGACGGGAAGCTGCGTCGCGTCGTGGTGCCCCGTGAGCATGCTCGAGCAAAGCAGGACCATCGAATTATCGAGCGCGGTGCGCTCTCCCTCTTGGATGGAATCGAGTCGCTTCGCGATGTAGGCCATCTGCTCGAGGAAGAACTGATTCACCTTCAACCAGTCGTCCGTATCGTTGTGCGAGAGGAGATGGTGGATCATGTAATCGACGCCGAGATGCGGAAAGCGCAGTGTCCCGTGGTCGTTGTTGAGCTTCAGTGTACACACCCGCGTCGTGTCGGTTTGAAACGCGAGGACGAGGATGTCTGACATGAGCCGCATGTGCTCGACGATGTCCTGCGGATAGCCGTCCTTCGGCCGCGGCATGTTCGGTTCCTTGAGCGTCGGCCGCCAGCCCTGGAGCTCACCGCGCTTCCCCGCGCTCTCGACCCGCCGCTCGACCTCGCGGACGGAGTTCAGGTACTCGTCGAGCTTCCGCTGGTCGAGCCGACTCAGCTTGCGCCGCACGTCTTGCGCGTCGCCGAGAACGGCATCGAGCACGCTCCGGTCCCCCTGCTCGACGTTGTCCTTGAACAACCGATCGAACGCGAGCGCGGGATACACCTCGAGCGGCGTCGGAGTTGTCGGACTGCTCCACGAGATGTGGGAGCTGTAGAGCATCGAGTAATTCTTGTGCACGGAAGGATTCGACTTCTCGCAGCCGATCACGAGGCTCGGCAGCTTCGTCTGGTGTCCGATCGCTTGCGCGACGACCTGATCGACGCTCGTGCCGGACTGGATCCGCCCACCGGAAGCGAGTGGCGCGCCGGAAAGGAGGTTTCCGGTTTGCGAGCTATGGATGTTTCCCTTGAGCGCTTCGGCATTGTAGAGACCACGGACGAAGACCATGCGGTCCCGATAGTCCGCGAGCGGCTTCAACACCTTGCCGAGCTCGATCTCGGCGCCCTGCCCCTTCGCCCACCACTCGTGGCGATGGAATCCGCACCCGGCGAAGAGGATGGCCATGCGCGTGGGCGCTTCACTCGCCGGAGCGCTTCCCTTAGGGGTGTCGCCCCACACCCGCAAGGATTCCATCCACGGTAGGGCCATCGTCACGCCGAGTCCGCGCAGCATCGCCCGCCGCGAAAGTCGATGGGTCGTCATCGTCGATCCTCTCGCTGGATACTCCGGTCCGCCGCCCCGAATCCTCTCACCAGTATCCGTCTCCCTGCCCCTTCGTTTCAATTCTCCTCCGTGATCGATCGTCCACGAATCTCGCGAAACTGTGGGCTCGTCACGATGGTTTCAATGGCGACGGAAACGCGATACGCGTTCGCCGCGAGACGTCGCTCGATCTCTTCGAGGAGGGGTTCATCGGAGAGCTGGACGGCGCGCCCGAGCGCGTAGCCGAGGAGCTTCCGGCAGAACTGGCGGAGGAAATCAGCTCGTCGCGCACCGAGAAGATAGGTCCGCAGTCCCTCGAGTCCTTCGATCTCCACGCCGTCCACCAGCGTCGTCTTCGTGTCGACGCGTTCCGGGCGCTCACGGCCGATCGCGTCGAATTGCTCGAGGGCGAAGCCGTAAGGGTCGATGCGCGCGTGGCACTTCGCGCACTCGGGCACCGAGCTGTGCTTCTCGATGAGCTCGCGCGCCGTCCGTCCTTCCGGGACGGCATCGGGCAGCTGGGGCACGTTCGGCGGCGGCCGCGGCAGGCGCTCTCCGAGGAGTGTTTCCGAGACCCAATTTCCGCGGAGAATGGGGCTCGTACGCGAGGCTCCGGACTGGCTCGCGAGCACGGCGGCCATCGCGAGGATCCCGCCGCGATTCCGTTCGCGCATCCCGCTCACTCTTCGCCACTCGTCGCCGGTGACGCCATCGACCCCGTAGTGCTTCGCGAGGGTTTCGTTGAGGAACGCGTAGTCCGCTCCGATGAGATCGAGGACGGAACCGTCGTCCCGAAAGAAGTGTTCGAAGACCTGAATCGACTCTTCGTACATCGCGCCGCGGAGATCCGCGAACTGCGGATAGAGCGCTTCGTTCTTCTCGGCGTTCACGTCGAATCCGCGGATGTGGAGCCACTGGCACCCGAACTCGATCGCTAATCGTCGCGTGCGCGGATCGGCGAGCATTCTTCGAGTCTCGGCGAGTAGAGTTTCCTCGCTCAGCAATTCGCCACTCTCGGCGGCGCGGCGGAGAGAAGCGTCTGGCATCGACGCCCAGAGGAAATAGCTCAGCCGGTTTGCGAGCTCGTAGGTAGAGATCGGCGCTGCGCCGTCGTCCGATTCGGGCGCCTCCATCCGATAGAGGAACTGAGGGGACGTGAGCACTCGTGCGATGACGAGACGCACCGCGTCCTCGTGGAGGATGTCGCGAGTGCGCAGATCACGGTAGAGTTCGAGCAAGCCCGCCGCCTCATCTCCCGTGAGCGGACGCCGCCAAGCACGGTCTGCGAACTCGAGAACCGCGCTCAGATGCTTCGGTTCCGAGCCGATCAATTCCCGGCGAAACCGCTCGGCTCGCGCACGGATTTTCACGCCGAGCGGCTTAAACGCGACGACGAGATCGGGGCGATCCTGCGTCGCGAATTCCGCGATCTGCTCGAAGGCAACGACGAGCCGGAGCGGTTCTCGATGAATGTAGCGGAGCTCATTCCAAAGCCGATCGAGCTCGGCTGCTTCCGCCTCGTCGAGCATCAGGCGCTTCAAGTGGTCGTCTTCGCGATGGAAGAGCGTGAGAGTGACGACCTCGTCGACGGGGACGATCCGCACGTAGCAGAGCGCGAGCGGAAAGAGCGCACGGAATTCGGCGAGCGCGGCATCGACGCGAAGACGGGCTTCGCCGCGGTCCGGCGCGAAAATGGGCGCGCTTGCGACGGGCTCGGGAGATTCCATCGGCTTCGTCGTCATGAAGAGCTGAGCACTCCCGGCGTTCTTCCGGCCTACGCTTCCCGTCACGACGAGCTCACGACCCGCGGCCAGCTCGGCCGGGATCCGTATCGTCTGGACGTCCGGCACGCGCACGACTAAGTCGTTCGCCCTTACGTCGAGGCCGAGCGGGTGTTTGCCGAAGCGCGGGTCGCTTTCGAGTTCTTCGGCGAAGACGGAGAGATCGTTGGGTACCGCCAGCGATCGGAGCTGAGCGAAGAGAACACCGTCCGGAGAATCGCGATTCTCCGGAGGCGCGCCGAGCACGAGGAGTTCGACTCCCGCGGCGAGCTCGGTCTTCTTCGCCGGGTCCGCTTCCGCGAGCCAACGAGCGGCGAGAGATCCCGCCGGAGGTCCACTCGTCTGCCGCGAGTCCTTCACGACGTCGGCCATCGGCTCCGAGTAGAAGTGCCAGGTGGTCGCGTTGCCATACCCATCCACGTGGGGATTTCCGGCGAGCAGATCGCCGGAGACATCCTTTGCGAGATCCCAGACCCGCTCGTCGCCACCGACTTCGGAAATGACGAGCTCGACGGCGGTGAGATCGCACGCGTGATTTCCCGCTCTCGGACCGACGACCACCGAGACGAGCTGCTCCGGACGGACCGTGATCGTCGTCTCCTTCACCTCCGCCGAGCCGCGCGTGCCGAACTCCCCTTTCGCCAGGGCGCCGATCTCTCGCCCCGTGTGATGCTGCACGACCCACTCGACACCGTTCCCGCATTCGGGATGTGCGTCGGCGATGCGGGCACGAACGCGCACGGTTCCCTCGATCGGGCTGAGCCAACCGATCGACGCCGAGTGCGACGGCGACGGGTGCACGACGATCGAACGCGGTCGTGCGATTCCCGGGATCCGCACCTCCTGATCGGATGCGTTCGCGACGATGGACGGCGTCGCGCCGCTCCCCCATCCGTTGACGAAGTCGTACCCGCCACCGTTCCGGAGCGTCTCGGTGAAATGTCCGGAAACCCGTACGGGCGGGGCGTCCCCGAGGGCGAGAAAGTCGATCCAAAGACGAAGAAACTCGGCCTCCACCGAGTGACGGCGTGCAAGCTCGCCGATGTCGTTTCCCGCGCGGAACTTGGCGGCGACGCCGAGGCATTCCTCGGTCGATTCGAAGAACTCTCGCCGGCGGTGTTCGATTCGCCGATAGACGTCGTCGATCACGCGAATGGAGAGAGCGGGTTTCCCCCCACCTTCGAGCCGAGGGTTTCGCCAAACCACGACATCGGATTCGCTCGGCTCGCCGACGACGAGAGTAGAGAGATAGATCGTGGGATCAGTCGCATTGGGCTCTTCCGGGAGCGGAACCCGGAACTCGCGGCTCGACGCTACGGGATCCACCGACTCGAGCCAGGCGTTAGACCCTCCCTCCCGTCCGACGTGCCCGACGGGGTTGAACTTCCACAGCGCGTTCTGCCACGCTTCGATCTCCGATGCGAGCTTCGCGCCCTCGGCCTCAGCCGCTTCCCGCCAGCGCGCACGAATCCCATCGAGAAGGAACGACGGGGACTCGGATCGAAGCGAGTCCCAAAGAATACGCAGATACTTCGCGCTGAGCTTTCGTTCGCGCGCGACTTCTTCGACGGAACGAGACCCGGCGTCGAGCGCATCGCGCTCAGCGAGCGTCGCGGTGAGATATCGCCCGAGCGGCAGTCGTCCCCCACGATTGGTATCGAACTGAATTCCCTGGAGATTCACGGCCGACGCGCCGCCGGTGTGCGTAAATGGCGCGTAGAACTCGCGGATGCGACGAACCGCGGCATCCGTCCAGTCCCGCCGCGTCGCGTAGGGGGAGAACGAGATTCGATCGGGTAAGAGCACTGCGTGCCGCGCAACCTCCTTTGCGGCATCCAAGTACTTCGTGACGAGAGACGGCGACATGACGAGGGCATCACCCGTATTGGTAAACCCCTCACCGGCGGCTCCGTCGATCGGAAATTCGCGGGCGGGATCGAGCGTATCGACGCCGGTCAGATCGCGAATCGTGTAGGTGTACTGTGCGTTGCTCAGCCGGCGCAGCACGACGCGCCCGGGATCGCCTGCGTGCGCCTCCGCCTCCGATCGGAGAAGCTCCCGCACCCAGTTCCGGAGCCGCTCGCGCTCCTCGTCCGTGGGCTGCTTCGCCTTCTTCGGCGGCATCTGACGCGAGTCGAGCATGCGGTCGACCTTCTGCCATACGCGGACGCCCGTTCGCACTTCCGCCGCAGTCGGATACGCCGCAAGATCGATGTCCGCCTCGGTGCGTTCGGCGGAATGGCAACGAACGCAGTAGCGCTCGAGTAAAGGTCGGACGGCCGCCGCGTACTGCTCGTCGAGCTCGCTCGGCTCGGGAGCGACGGGATTCGCCTGGCCGTACGAGACTCCGGCCGCGACGACGGTGATTCCGAAGGCGAGCGCGATCCGTGTCGACCAGCTCCTCATCGGCTCGCTCCTCGCGTTCGTGAACGCAGAACTCTCGTCGCTCAGATGGCACGGTGATTCGAGATCGTCGCCCGGTACGACTCGCCGCCCCATGCCGACAGCCACGTTATCCGAATCTCGGATGGTCAACAACTGCGGCCGAGCGTGCACGCAAGATTGGAGAAGGCCTTTCGAGAACCATCTCGCTCTTCCAAACGCTCCGATGACTGCGCTCGAGCATCGGGCAAAGTTAGGGGGAATGCGTCTTCGAGCCCTCTGATTAAGAAGTAGGATCGCTCGTTCATCTCGAGTACGGTGGAATCGGTTTGGAGAACGAACTCCACGGTAGGATCGGGTGGACGGAGGCAGTGCGAGGCGGTTTCGAGGCAGTCGACGTAGGCTTCGACGCGCGAGTTCGCACGTCACACACCAGAGGCACGCCGCTGCCGCGAACTGGTCGCTCCCGATCTCTAGGGAATCACCTTAGCGGAGGGACCATGAACGACACGAGATACTCGCGTCGGCGCTTCATCTCGACGGCTGCATGCTCGGCGGGCGTGCTTGCGCCAGGCGTCGCTCGATTGGCGACGCTGAGTGCGAGCGTTTCGGACGCCGAGTTTCCGTCTCCATACGGCGACGTTGCGATCGCATATCAGCGCGATAGCGAATCCATCGCCACGCTCTTCGAAGCCCGCGCGGCGGTGGAGCCCGGTACCGAGGAAACCGCTCCCCTACCGGAGCTTCCTCGATCGGCACGCCTCGTCGACGCACGCGGGATCGCGTCGGGTGATTCCGCGTTCGCCCATCGCGGTGCGCGCGTGACCATTCGAGGCATCGCTCCCCGAGCGGGCACTGAGATTGCGCCCGTCGAGATGTTCGCGCACTCCCTCGAGTGGCCGGTACCCGTTCGCTTCTGGTCCGCAGATTCCGCCGCGACACTCGCGGGAAGAAGCTCGGGGGCGATGACGATCCCCGTTTCACGGCGAGAGGGCTTCGCACTTTCCTTCGAAATCGGTGCCGAGAACCGGGAGAGCCAGAGTCTCGAGACGCTCAGCGATCAAAAAGCGCTGGGTCGCCAGGTATTCGCGCGGTTCGCGATCGACGGCGCACGCGGGACTCCGAAGCTGCGGCGCGGGATCTACGTAGTTCGGTGGAGTGACCGTCGCCTTTCGAAGGCGCGGTGTTGGGATCGATGCGTCCTGGATTTGGAGGAGCAACGGTTGATTCGTTCGAGTGGGCAGGGCTCGGAGCTGAAGGCTGCGTGCGCTCTCGTCAGTGTCGATTACGCCAGTTAGCGCGAGGGGGTTGAGTAGAGATGAAACAATCAAGGACAGTCTTCGTCGCCGCTTTCACGATCGTTGCGGTGTTTGCAGTCGACTCCGCCCAGGCGATTCCGATCATTTTCACGGACCGGGCTTCCTGGGACGCCGCGGTGCTCGCGGGCATCTCCAATGCAGAGATCCGGAAGGAGGATTTCAACGGCCAACCGCTCACTCCGGGGTCGTACGGGGACGTCGGCTACGGCCTGCCCGCCGGCGCGACGGTCCTCAATCCCGACCTTTCGATGACCCTCAACGATGTCGGAAACGGCGGAAGCCAGACCGGAATCGTGCCCGCGGGTGAGCACGACGGGACGCAGGCGCTGAGACTTCGCGTCGTCCCCGACAGCTCGGACATCATCCCGAACGTCCTCCTCGGCGAGGGATGCGAAAGCATCGACTTCAACTTCACCGGACCCACCGTGTTCGCGTTTGGCATCGAGTTCGAGACCGCGACGACCCACGACGGCGTGCGGCTTCAGGTGAACGGGGTCAACATTGACGTCGCGAACCACTATCCGGAGACGAGCACGAACGACGGCGACGGCTTCCTCGGGATCATCGACATCGACGGCATCGCGTCCATTCGGATGATTCCCGACGACGAAGATCCGGTGTTCGCGGGCGAGGAGTTCGAGATCGACGAGTTCGAATACGCGATCGAAGGACCCGACCCGAACGACACGACTCCCCCGTCGTGCCGGCTGACCGCGTTCAACCCCGGCCCCCCGACGAGCATCGAGGTTACGTTCCAAGACGGTGAGAGCGGTCTGTCCGCGATCAACGTCCTAGTCGCCAACAACGCGATCGTCGTCATCCCGCCGTTCGCTCCGGGTACAACAGACCCCGTGACCATCGTCGCGACGAAGATCGACCAGGCTCAGTCGGCGCAGGTGATCGTCGAGGCGTTCGATGTCGACGGAAACCGCGTCGTGTGCGACCCCGTGACCTTCGAGCTCGCCGTCGCGCCGGGCGAGACGGTGGAGTACGTGGTCACGGATATTCCGGAGATCGAAGGCTGGGTGACGGTCTACAACGAGACGCCCGGTTTCGAGCGGCTCTCCGTCGACGTGAACGGTCTCTCGACCTACACGATCAACAACCTTCAGCCCGGCGAGATCCGCACGATCAGCGTCTTCCCGCACATGGTCGCCGGTGCGAACACGATGACGTTTATCTCCAACGACGGCGTCGGTGGACTCGCGACGATTCTCATAAGCGACGTTCCGCCTCCCTCGCCGTCGGCAAACACGCCACTCTTCGTCCGAGGCGACTCGAACACGGACGGGGTCGTCGACCTCTCCGATTCGATTCATCTCCTCGACGCACTCTTCGTAAATCGGAGGCCGTTCGACTGCACCGACGCGAGCGACGCGAACGACGACGGAAACACCGACGTCTCCGACGCCGTGTACGTGCTCAACTACCTGTTCGTCGGCACCGCGCAGCCTCCGGCTCCCTACCCGGAGTGTGGAGGAGACGCCAGCGCGGACGCTCACGGCTGCGGTAAGAACGAGGCTTGCTTCTAAGCGCAATCGGTACGACGCGCCGGTCGGTCCGCATCACGATGCGATCGCCCGGCGCGTCGGAAACCCGATCGAATCACCAAGGAACCACTCTCGAGGAAGCATCATGGCCGATGTTCAAGGCAATCCCACCATCGGCGTCATCGTCGCGTGGGCGCCGAATTTCGCGCCCCGAGGATGGGCGCTCTGTAACGGACAACTTCTTCAGATCAGCCAGAATCAGGCGCTGTTTTCGATCCTCGGAACGACCTTCGGCGGTGACGGCCGCGAGACGTTCGGGCTGCCGGACCTACGCGGTCGGGTAGCGTCTCACCCCACTGGTACTCCGTTTCGGCTGGGAACTAGAGTCGGTGCTGAAACGGTTGCCCTGTCCGGCTCCCAGGTACCGCCCCACTCCCATCCCATCATGAACAATCCGGTCGACGTTCAGGCCACTTCGAACGAAGGCGACGCGCTTCTTCCGGCCGCGGATCTCCGCCTCGCGGCCGCGAAGACAACGACTCTCATCGACGTCAATCTCTACAGCGATCAGGCTCCCAATACGACGGTCGGCGGTGTCGAAGTGACGGGTAACGGAGGACTCATCGCGCAGAACTCGGGCGGAGGCCAAGGACACGCGAACATTCAGCCGTACACGGCGCTCCACTACATCATCGCGCTCCAGGGCGTCTATCCCTCGCGCAACTGAGCCCCGGTCGGAACAGGAGAACTACTTATGGACGGCACGATCGGAGAAATCGTTCTCTTCGGCGGAACCTTCGCCCCGAGGAACTGGGCGTTTTGCGAGGGTCAGCTCCTTCAGATCAGCCAGAATCAGGCGCTCTTTTCGGTCCTCGGGACTGCATTCGGCGGCAATGGCGAAACGAGCTTCGCGCTACCCGATCTGCGCGGCCGCGTTCCCGTCGGTGTCGGGGCGGGTACGGGCCTCTCGACGTACGCCAATCCAGGAGTCCGCGCCGGCGCGAACAGCATCGCGCTCACAGCCGGGCAGATCCCGCCTCACGGTCACGCCGACGGCGGCTCGAGTCCGACCGTGAAGCTTCGGGCGCACGCGGCGAATCCGGCGGACGCGGAGATCCCCGATCCCGGAAACATCATCGGGCAGAATGCCGCCGTGGCCGCATTCTCGACGTCGGACGACCCCACGACGCTCGCAAGCCTCGGCGGTCCGGCGGTCACAGTGGGAAACGGAGGCGGCGGTCAAGCCCACGAAAACCGCCAGCCCACGCTCGGTGTTCATTACGTGATCTGCCTCGTCGGAATCTTCCCCTCGAGAAACTGAACTCGCCGATCGATGCGGCAAGAAGAGCAGAATACACCGAGAACAGAACCGGCGATTAGGAGATACGAATGCAAGGCACATTAGGGACCGTTCAACTGTTCGCGGGGAACTTCGCTCCCCGAAACTGGGCGTTTTGTGACGGTCAGCTCCTCAACGTTTCGAGCTTCACCGCGCTCTTCTCACTCCTCGGCTCGACTTACGGCGGCGACGGAAGAACGACCTTTGCTCTCCCCGATCTCCGCGGGCGAGTGGCCGTCGGAGAAGGGCAGAGCCCTGGACTCTCGCGCTACCGATTGGGACAACGCGGCGGCGCCGAGCAAGCCTCGGTCTCGGTCAACCAGCTCGGCTCACACACCCATCCCGTATCGGTCGGAACCACGCTCCCGGCATTCAACGGGCCGGCGAATCAGCACGAGCCGGGAACGGGTCGCGTTCTCGCGCAGCCCACGGCTCAGGGCGCGACCGGCCTTACGATGTACCAGGCGACCGAAGCAGCCGACGTCGATCTTCAGACAGACGGCGCGGGCAGCCTCGCGCTCGGCGATACGGGCGGCGGGCAGACGCACGAGAACCGGCAGGAGGTGCTCGCGCTGCGGTATATCATCTGCATCGTGGGGCTGTTTCCGTCGCGGAACTGACCGGCAAGGCCTAAAACGAATCGAGAGTGATCTTCGGCCAGGCCGCGAGCTATGCCCTGATCGAGTGCGAGAAGCGCTCGGTCAGGGCATAGTTCTTTTTTGAACATCTTTCCGCGAGAACTCGAACGTCGAAGCTCGTAGGCACGGCCGGCCCGACTGCGGTAGAGTCTCGGCATGACAGAGATCACCCACGAACTATTCACTGAGCATCTGAATCAGATGTTTCGTATCGTCGCTCCCGACCGCCCCCCCCTCGAGCTCGAGCTGACCGAAATCGAGGTGATCGACCCCGGCGTCGAACTCAAGGGGATGCGCCAGCCGTTCACGCTCATTTTCACCGGATCGCGCGACGACGTCCTTCCCGAAGGAACGTACGCGGCCGAGCACGGAGAGCTCAGTGTGAGCCTCTACTTCATTCCGATCACGACCCTGGGTGCGCGGCAGGACTATCAGGTCGTGTTCAACTGAGCGGGATCGACGAGCGCCGGCGCCCCGGAGAAACGCGCGCATCCTCCCGACGTGCCGTACAATGGCCCGCTCGGTGGATGGCGTTACGTAACTAAGCGAAGGGAATCTCCATGTCGACCCGATGGACCGGGGCGGTCCTCCTGGGTGTGCTGTTGTGCATCGCGAGTCCGTCTCTTCACGGCCAAGAGACGCTTTTCGTTCGCGGAGACGCCAATCGAACGAACTCCGTCGAGATCGGCGACGCGCTCGCGATCCTTCGTCATCTCTTCGTCGCGGATTTCACGGTCGGTTGTGAAGCCGCCGCCGACGCCGACGACTCGGGCGGGGTCAATATCGCCGACGCGATGTTCCTCCTCGAGTTTCTCTTCCAAGACGGACCGCCGATCCCGGCACCGTCTCCGCGATGCGGACCCGATCCGACGCCCGACGGTCTCTCGTGTGACGCCTCGCCGTGCGGTGAAATCGAAAACTCGATCCGGATCAGCGAGGTGATGGCTTCGAACTCGGACACTCTCGTCGACTCGGACGGAGACAGTTCCGACTGGTTCGAGCTCGCGTTTCTCTCCGACGCGCCGGCGGATTCCATCGACCTCGGCGGGTGGTACGTGACGGACGACCCAACTCTGAACGAGCTCTGGCAGATCCCCGCCGGGGTCTCGATCGAGCGGGGCGGCTTTCTCGTGATCTTCGCGTCGGGAAAGGATCGGGCTGTCGCCGGAGAGGAGCTGCACGCGGACTTTCGGCTCGACGCGGACGGCGACTACGTCGCGCTCGTCGGTCCCGACGGCGTCACCGTCGTCGATGAGCTCGCGCCGGCGTACCCAGAACAGCTCGGAGACATCTCCTACGGTCTCGCGCAGTCGACGACGACGCTCGTCGAAGCGGGGAGCGCCGTTCGCTACCTCGTGCCAACGGCAGACGACGCGGCGCTCGGGCAGTCCTGGACGGCTCTCGATTTTGCCGACGGCAGCTGGACCGCGGGAAACCTCGGCCTCGGCTTCAGTGACATCGATCAGGACGGCTTCGACGTCATTTACATGAAGGCGAACATCATCGTCGATCACATCGACGATGCCGACGACGTCCGTCGGAACAGCGGCCTGCGAAGCTCGCTGACGCGTGTGTCGGCGTCCTTCATCAACTACTTCAACACCGGTGGGCGCGGAAACTTTGCGAGCGACCGCCCGTTTCCGAGTCTCGGCTTCTCCGACGTGAACGATTTCGTCGTCCTCGTGCGCGGCACGATTCTCATCCCGAGCGCTGGGCCGTGGAGCTTCGGCGTCAACAGCGACGACGGCTTCAGCCTTCGGATCTGGAACGATTCCCAGTCGTTTGAGATGGCTCACCCGCAGCCTCGCGCGCCCGCGGACACGATCGAAGGCTTCACCTTCGCGGAGGCCGGTCTCTACGACGTCGACCTGCTCTTCTACGAACGAGGCGGCGGCGCGAGTCTCGAGTTCTTCGCTGCTCAGGGCAACCGATCGAGCTTCACGTCTGACTTCAAGCTCGTCGGTGACACGGCGAACGGCGGCCTCGCGCTCGCCGGGTTCGCCTCGGACATCGAGGACGACATCGCGAACGAAATGCAGGGAACGAACGCGTCGCTCTGGCTTCGCACCGCATTCGACGTCGAGGATCCTGCGGCGCTCGGTGGACTCGTCCTTCGAATGAAATACGCCGACGGCTTCGCTGCGTTCCTGAACGGAACCGAAGTCGCGCGGCGCAATTCGTCGGGTCCTCTCGAATGGAACTCGGCGGCGACGTCGGAGCGGTCCGGCGACGAAATCGCGCTCGTCGAGGAGATCAACCTCGCCGACGCCCTTCCGCTACTACGTCCCGGCGAAAATATCCTCGCGATCCAGGCGATGAACGACAATGCCTCCGACGGCAACTTCCTCATCCTCCCAGAGCTCGTCGCCGCCGGCGCGGCGGCCGAGTACCGGTACATGGAGACGCCGACGCCGGGCACGTTCAACTCCTCCGGTGCGATCGATTTCGTCCGCGACGTCGAGTTCAGCGTCGAGAGGGGTTTTTTCGAAGACTCGTTCTCTCTCTCGCTTTCGACTCCGACAGAAGGAGCGCAGATTCGCTACACGCGAAACGGCGGCACTCCGACCGCCACATCGGGTTCGATCTACGATGATTCGATTTCGGTCACCGGTACCTCCATCATTCGAGCGGCCGCGTTCAAGGAAGATCACCTCGACTCGAACGTGACGACGAACTCGTATCTCTTCGTGAGCGACGTCATCCGTCAGTCGCCGAGCGGTCAGGCTCCGTCCGGCTGGCCGTCGGGAAGCGTTAACGGCCAGATCCTCGATTACGGCATGGACCCCGACATCGTGAACTCGGCGCGCTGGTCGAGCCAAATGGAGGATGCTCTTCTCTCGATTCCATCGCTCTCGATCGTCACGGACATCGCGAACCTTTTCAGCTCCTCGACGGGGATCTACGTCAACGCTCGGAACGACGGCCGATCGTGGGAGCGGCGCACGTCGGTCGAGCTGATCCACCCCGACGGCTCTCCGGGATTCGGGCTCGACGCCGGCCTCCGCATCCGCGGCGCGTTTAGCCGGAGCGGCGACAACCCGAAACACTCGCTTCGCCTGATCTTCCGCAACGAGTACGGCGCGGGGAAGCTCCGCTACCCGCTCTTCGGCGGGGAAGGCGCCGACGCCTTCGATCGCGTCGACCTCCGGACAAGCCAAAACTATTCCTGGGCGTTCTCGGGGAGCGACAAGAACACGTTTCTCCGCGACGTATTCTCGCGCGACGTAATGCGCGATTTGCGGAAGCCATACACGAAGAGTCGCTACTATCACCTCTACTTGAACGCACAGTACTGGGGACTCTTTCAAACCGAAGAGCGCGCCGACGCTGATTTCGGCGCGACCTATCTCGGCGGCAGAGACGACGACTACGATGCGATCAAGAACAACTCCTCGGGAAATCGCGCGCTCGAAGCGACCGACGGCACCATGGAAGCTTACCGTCGACTCTACGACGCCGCGGTCGCTGGATTCTCGAGCAATACGGCTTACCGGCGCGTGCTCGGGCTGCGCTCCGACGGAACTCCCGACCCGAACGGCGAGAAGCTCGTCGACGCCCAGAATCTCATGGATTACATGGCCTGCACGTACTACACGGGCGACCCCGACGCCCCGGTCAGCGTGTGGGGACACATCTCGAACAACGTCTTCGCTCTCTACAACCGCGAGAACCCGCAGGGGTTCAGTTGGTTCCGGCACGACGCGGAGCACTCGCTCGGGGCGAACGGTGGCCTCAACGAAGGTCGACTCCTCACCGATACGATCGACCGATCGATCGGACAGGAGTGGCGCGACTTCAACCCCGCGTGGCTGCACATCCGGTTGACGGCGAACCGCGAATACCGCATCCAGTTCGCCGATCGCGTGAACCAACTCTTTTTCGGCAGCGGTGAGCTCAGCCCGGAGCGGAACATCGCCCGCTGGGAAGAGCGCGCACAGGAGATCGAGCTCGCCGTCATCGCGGCGTCCGCACGCTGGGGCGACTCGAAGCGTGCGACGCCGCGCACGAAGGACGACTGGGAGGACGAATCCGACTGGATGCTGGACACGTTCTTTCCCCGGAGAACGCAGATCGTTCTCAATCAAATGCGATCGGTGAATATGTTCCCCGACGCGGCGATCGTCGCGTTCAACCAGCACGGCGGGGAGGTTCCGAGTGGATTCGGGCTCACTATGTCACAATCGAACGGCGACCTCGGAACGATCCTCTACACGACCGACGGAACCGATCCCCGTGAATGGGGAGGCGAGGTGAACCCCGCGGCGGCGGAGTACACGGATAGCGTCGCGATCACTGAGACGGTGACCGTGAACGCGCGTGTCCGTGACGGATCGACGTGGGGCGCGATGACGACGGCGCGATTCACGCTTGGGCTCGAGGGGCTCGTGATCAATGAAATCATGGCGGAGAACGACTCCGTGCTCGAAGATCCCGTCGAACCGGGTGAGTTTCCAGACTGGATCGAGTTCTACAACGGAACGGCGACCGCGATCGACCTCGGCGGAATGTACCTCACGGACGACCCGCTCGATTTCCAGCAGTGGCAGATACCGGCCGGAGTGACGATCGGCCCCGGAGAATACCTCGTGTTTCTCGCCGACGACGACGGCACGCAGGGACCGCTCCACACGAACTACCAGCTCAGCCGAACCGGCGAATCCGTGATCTTGATCGATACGGACGGCGAGACGGTGATCGATGAGGTCACGTTCGACTACCAGTTCGACGACGTGTCGTTCGGACGGTATCCGGACGGCGCGGACACGTGGGGATTTCACGACCTACCGACGCCGGGCGCAGCCAATACGCCCGTGACGCCCTAGCTTCTCTCGGCGCGATTACGCGCTGCGCGGGAGAATCGTGTAGTCAAATCAGAGGAACGAAATTGAACGTAGTTTTTCGATTGCAACCCGGTCCACAGCGAATCATAGTGAGCGCTACAGTTCGCGATCGAGGAGAGCGCAGCTCTCCGGTGAAGCGGCGCCTGCGCCGCGAGCGAACCTTCAACTCGCCCACAACTGCCCCGACCCGCCCGGCGTCCGCGTCGGGCGGGTTTTTTGGTTCGCTGCTCGGCGCCACTCAGTCCGCGGGTCGCGGTGCAGCTCGGTTCTCATTGGGGACCGCGGTGATCAGCGCGTTTTTGGGACTCCTGGTCGACTCGTCCCTCGCCGCCGCGTCGCCCGGCCGTCCGCCGACCGCTGGGTCGGATTCGTCGGCGCAAGCCGCTGACGAAGGTCGCCAAGACCGTCCTCGCGCGCGGCGCGATCGCGGGAGAGCGAAGCGGCGCGCCGACGGTCGACGGGATGCGAAACATCGGGACAGCGGTCAACCCGCCCCCGCGCGCGATCCGGAATTCGAAAAGTACGCCATCGATCGCAAGACCTCTCCGCGCCCGGGTCCCGTCGAGCCCATCGCGACCCAGCTGCCTCTCGAGCTGAACTCCAAGGAACGCATCGGATTCATCGGGAACACCCTCTTCGAAAGAGCTCAGCTCTTCGGTCAGTTCGAGACACTCGTCTACCAGCACCATCCGGCGCTCGATCTCATCGTCCGCAATTTCGCCTGGTCGGCCGACACACCGAATCTTCAGCCGCGGCCGGCGAACTTTGCCGACGTCGAACAGCATCTCACACACATCCGCGCCGATGTGATCTTCGCCGCGTTCGGCTTCAACGAGTCGTTCGCCGGCCTCGAGGGTCTCACCGACTTTCGACGGAGTCTCTCTTCGTATCTTTCCGAACTCGCACGGAAAGCCTTCAACGGTCGCTCCGCACCTCGTATCGTTCTCGTCTCCCCCATCGCGAACGAAAACGTCGATGGAGTCGCCGCAGCCGATCTCAACAACGATCGCCTCGCCGCCTATGTCGAGGTGATGCGCGAGGTCGCCGCCGACCAGAACCTCGGATTCGCCGACGTCTTCAGCGAGACGCGGGCGGCGATGGCCGATCCCAAATCGGATCTCACATTCAACGGTGTGCATCTCACCGAAGACGGCTACGCGTTGTTCGCGCGCGTTCTCTTCCGAGCGGTCTTCGGGCAAGATCCCCCATCGATCGACGGTACGATCCGCCGCCTCGTCGTCGAAAAGAACCGGCAGTACTTCCGGCGCTACCGCCCTCTCAACACGTACTACTACACCGGTAACCGGAATCGGGCGTACGGCTATCTCGACTTTCTTCCGGCGATGCGAAGCTTCGAGATTCTCGTCGAGAATCGAGAGCGACGCATTTGGAAACTCGCCCGCGGCGAAGCCGTTCCACCGGAGATCGACGACTCAAACGTCCCGCCGCTCCCGCTCACGCGAGAGAATCGCGGCGCGAACCGTTGGATGTCGGCGAGCGACGAGCTCGAAAGCTTCAAGGTCGATCCGCGCTTCGAGGTAAACCTCTTCGCCGGCGAGGAGGAGTTTCCAGAAATCGCGGCGCCCGTCCAGATGCGTTGGGATTCACGCGGTCGTCTTTGGGTGGCTTGCTCGACGACGTATCCGCACGTCTACCCGGGGAACGAGCCCAACGATCGAATCGTCATTTTGGAAGACACCGACGGCGACGGACGAGCGGACTCGTCGAGCGTCTTCGCCGACGACCTCCACGTTCCGCTCTCGTTCGAGTTCGGCGACGGCGGGGTCTACGTGTCGGAAGAGCCCCACCTCTCATTCATCAAGGATACAGACGGCGACGGGAAAGCCGACTTCCGCCGGCACGTCCTTACGGGCTTCGGCTGCGAAGACTCGCACCATGCACTCCACGATTTCATTTGGGCGCCAGACGGAGCGCTGATCTTTCGCGAGTCCATTTTCCACCATTCTCAGGTCGAGACACCCTACGGTCCCGTTCGACAGCAAAACAGCGGCTGGTTTCGCTTCGAGCCGGAACGGCATCGCCTGACGAGCTTTGGAACCTACCCGAGCACGAATCCCTGGGGAGTCACGTTCGATCGCTGGGGACAACACGTTGCGAGCCATCCGATCTACGCGTCGGCGTTCCACGCCCTCGACCCGCCCTATCCAGAACAGCATCCCCGTCCCGCCGGGCTCCGCGCGTACTCGGGGACCTGTGGACAGGAATTCGTCGACTTCACCACGTTTCCGGACGAGCTTGCCGGTCACTTCGTCAAGGCGCGCTACAAGCCGACGAATCGCATCGAGATCCACCGTTGGGTCGAGGGCGAGTACGGCTACGACGAAGAGTACGTCGGCGATCTCATCTTTTCGTCGAACCTGAGCTTCATCCCTGTCGACATTCGCTTCGGACCTCGCGGCGCGCTCTACATCTGCGATTGGTACAACCCGATCAAGGGCCACATGCAGTACTCGCTCCGCGACCGACGGCGAGACCGTCATTCGGGACGGATTTGGCGCGTTACCGCCAAGGGGAAGCCGCTTCAGAATCCGCCAAAGATCTCCGGTGCTTCGGTCAACGAACTGCTCGAGATTCTGAAGCGCCCCGAATACCGCTACCGGTACTGGGCCAAGCGCGAGCTCAGGGAACGTGAGGCCAGCGACGTGAAGCGGGCACTCGCGACTTGGGTGAACGGGCTCGACTCGGAGCATCCAGAGTTTCTCAACCACCGCCTACAAGCGCTGTGGCTCTCGAGCAGCACGGGCGCGGTCGACGCCGAGATTCTCCGCTCGCTTCTTCGCTCCAGCGATCACCGCGCGCGCGCGGCCGCCGTCCGCGAGCTCCGCTACTGGCACTCGCGACTTCCCGACGCGATCGATCTCCTTCGCCGCGCCGCCAACGATCCGATGGGAATCGTGCGCATGGAGGCCGCGATCGCTGCTTCCTACGTCGGCAGTCGGGCGGCGCTCGATGCGCTCCTCGATGTCGCAAAGCATCCGCGCGGCGGTCACCTCGAATACGCATTCGCCTGCGCGCTCGGCTCGCACACGCTGCGCCCCCATTGGGAACGGAACTCTGACTACGCTCAGGTTCCGTCTCTCCTCCGCGCCGCGAAGGCAAAGCAGCGTCTGGTCGAGCCGGCCGCGAGCGCTCGAGACTCCGCGTTCGACAACCGTCCGGGCCTGAAGCGGATCGAGATCTCGTGCCTCCCCGAAAAGATGAAGTACACGGTCGAGCGCTTCACCGTGAAGACGAACCAAGCGGTGAAGCTCGTCTTCTCGAACCCCGATGCCACCGATCACAATCTCGTGATCGTCCAGCCGGGCGCCCTCGAGGAAGTGGGCATGGCGGCGAACGATATGGCGCGCGACCCGAAGAACGCGAGTTCGGACTTCATTCCCGAAACGAAACGCCATCTCATCGTCGAAGCGACACCGATGATCGGCCCCACGCGAAAGACGAAAGTTCACGTTCTCCGCTTCGAGGCTCCCGCCGAGCCGGGCGTGTACCCGTACGTGTGCACGTTCCCCGGACACTGGGTCGTCATGACCGGGGAGATGATCGTCGTCCGAAAGCTCGAAGATGTCAGCGCCCTTCTCGCGGCCCAGGAGAAGAAGTTCGTGCGCAATTGGACCCTGAGCGATTTCCCCGACGTGAACTCGACTGGCGATGAGCGGTCGGTCATGCGCGGCATGAAAGTCTTCGCTGACGCCCGCTGCAATCAGTGCCACGCCGTCGGTGGGCACGGGGCAAAGTTCGGCCCCGATCTCACCAAGATCGCGGAACGATTCAAAGGGAAGGAGCTTTTACGTCAGATCATCGAGCCGTCGAGCACCGTGAGCGACGCGAACCGGAGCTATCAAATCGTCACCGCGAGCGGCGATGTCGTCATCGGCTCGATCGTGAAGGAGACCGAGACCGCACTCGAAATCGCGACGAACCTGCTCGATCCGAACTCCGTTGTGACAGTCGAAAAAAGCGACGTCGAAGAGAAGACCGCGGCGACGCAGTCGGCGATGCCCGAGGGGCTTCTCTCCGTTCTGACAAAGGAAGAGATCCTCGATCTCCTCGTTTTCCTCGAGGCCGGCGGGTATCAGTTGCCGCCCGAGCTCAAGAAGAACGGGCACAAGCATGATCACTAGCGTCTAGGCTTCACGCGTTCCCGTTCCCGCTCCCGGCTCTGCGATGAGAGGGACACCGGTGAACCGAGAATCTACCGGCGACGCGGCAGCTCCGGCCGGATCGCAGAGGAAGAGAAGATGAGGTTTGTCGGGAACGGGAACGGGAATGGGTACCACGTCTGGAACCCGCCCCGCGAAAACGGCGTGCCGAACGCCCGCGTGACCTCCGATCCCAGGGGCGCCCGTAGAATCTCGGGTAAAGTACGGGATAAACTCGAGGAATGTCCCCAGCCTCCTCATTTCTTCGGGCGACGATCGCCTGCGCACTCATCGCCGCCACCGCGCACGCGGACGCGCCATCCTTCCAGCGCGACGTCCGGCCGATACTGAGCCGATACTGCTTCGCGTGCCACGGACCGGACGAAGAGTCGCGCCAAGCTAAGCTCCGTCTCGACACCTTCGCCGGTGCGACCAACGATTTGGGCGGCCAACGCGCGATTGCACCCGGCGCACCCGAGGCGAGCGAGCTTCTCCGTCGCGTCGCGGCGTTCGATCCCGCCGAGCGCATGCCGCCGCCCGAGTCGGGGAAGACGCTCACTCGCGAAGAAGTGGACACTCTTCGCCGCTGGATCGCCGCCGGCGCAGAGTACGAGCGCCACTGGGCGTTCGTCGCTCCCGCGAGGCCTTCGCTCCCGGAGGTTTCTGATCCCTCGTGGCCGCGCGGGGCGATCGACCGATTCGTGCTCGCTCGGCTCGATGCTGCGGGTCTTCGCCCGTCTCCTCCGGCGGATCGCTACACGCTCATTCGCCGCCTCTATCTCGATCTCCTCGGAGTGCCGCCGACACCCGCCGAGGCGGACGCGTTCGTACGCGATTCGCACCCCGATGCGTACGAGAAGCTCGTCGACGGACTCCTCGCGCGTCCCGAGTACGGCGAACGCTGGGCGAGGCGCTGGCTCGATCTCGCGCGCTACTCCGATACGAACGGCTACGAGAAGGATCGCCCGCGCTCGATGTGGCCGTACCGCGACTGGGTGATCCACGCGTTCCTCCGCGACGCTCCGTTCGACGAGTTCACGATCGACCAGCTCGCAGGGGACATGGTGGAGCGCGGATCCCTAGAGCAGCGCGTCGCCACCGGATTCCATCGCAACACGATGCTGAACGAAGAGGGCGGAATCGACCCTCTCGAATACCGCTACTACGCGATGGTCGATCGCGTAGCGACAACGGGAACGACGTGGCTCGGCCTCACTCTCGGGTGCGCTCAGTGCCATACGCACAAGTACGACCCGATCTCCCAAACGGACTACTACCGGTTTTTCGCGCTCCTCAACAACGCGGACGAGCCGGATCTCTCCGTTCCGGACGCGACGACCAGAGAGCGCCAGCGGGAGATCGATTCCGAGATCGCAACGCGCGAAGCGGAACTCGAGGCCGCGTTTCCGCCCGCGCCGGGCGCATCGTCGGGCGACGAGAGCGCGCGTCGCGCGCACTTCGATGCGAAGTTCTCCACGTGGCTCGAGTCCGAAGAAAAGCGCGCCGCCCCGTGGGAAATCCTCCGGCCCCACGCGATGGTTTCCAACCTCGCGCGGCTCGAAGTTCTTCCCGACGGATCGATCTTCGCGAGCGGAGATGCAACCAAGAGGGACGTCTACACGTTTCGAGTCCAGCTGGCGACGCTCCCGAAACCGCTGACCGCGCTCCGCCTGGAGGTACTTCCCGATCCGCGTCTTCCCGACGGCGGGCCGGGCCGAGCCTACTACGAAGGCCGAAAGGGCGATTTCTTTCTGAGCGAGCTTCGAGCGTCCGTCGATGGCCGCCCGGCTCCGTTCAGCCGAGGAACCAAGAGTTACGGCAAGATTTCGATCGGCAGCGGAAGTGCCGACGCCCGGAACGTGTTCGACGGCGAGGGATCGACGGGCTGGTCGACGTCGGGGCGAGCGGGCGAAGCCCATCGCCTCGTCCTTCAATTTGATCGTCCGATCGAATCCGGCGACGAGCTGAGTCTCGAGCTCCTCTTCGAAAGACACTTCGTCGCGAGCCTCGGACGGTTTCGCTTCGCCGTAACGTCGTCGCGGAGCGACGTGGCGGCGACCACGACTCCCCCCGAGATCGAGGCGATCCTCGCGCGCGACGCGTCGACTCGAACGGACGACGAGCGGGCACGCCTACGGCGACAGTTCGTCCGTGTCTCACCGGATCTCGCGGAAGCGCGAACCGCGATCGACGAGCTGCGGAAGCGCCGCCCGCGCCTTCCGACGACTCTCGTTCTCGAGGAGCGGCCTCCGGACCATCCTCGCCCGACCTTTCGACATCACCGCGGCGAGTTTCTCAGCCCGCGCGAGCGAGTTCGACCGGGCGTACCCGACGTCCTTCCCCCGCTCGCTTCGTCCCGTCCCCCCGATCGTCTCGCTCTCGCTGAATGGCTCGTCAGCCGTCGGCATCCGCTCACGCACCGAGTGACGGTCAACCGCAACTGGCAGTACTTCTTCGGCGCCGGGCTCGTCCGTTCGAGTGACGACTTCGGGACGCAGTCCGACCCTCCTACGCACCCCGAACTCCTCGACTGGCTCGCCGTCGAGCTCGTCGAGAGTGGCTGGTCGATCAAGGCGCTTCACCGAGAGATCGTTCTCAGCGCAACGTACCGGCAAAGTTCGCGAGTGTCGCCGGAGCTGCTCGAGCGCGATCCAGAAAACCGGCTGCTCGCGCGCGGCGCCCGGTTCCGCGTCGACGGCGAAGTCGTGCGCGACATCGCGCTTCGAGCGAGCGATCTTCTCGTCTCCGCGATCGGCGGCCCGAGTGTCCGTCCGCCGCAGCCTGCGAGCGTGACGGCCGTCGCCTACGGCGGAAAAGCCTGGAGCGCTTCGAAAGGCGCCGATCGCTTTCGGCGCTCGCTCTATACCTTCAGCAAGAGAACGGCACCGTTCGCAGCTTACTTGACGTTCGACGCGCCTTCGGGTGAGCAGTGCGTTTCGCGCCGCGATCGGAGCAACTCACCCCTTCAAGCCCTGACGCTTCTCAACGACGAAATGTTCCTCGAGTTCGCCCGAGCGCTGGCTAATTCCTGCGCGACCGCAGAATCACCGCGCGATCGCGCAATCGCGATCTTCCGCCGCGCACTCACGCGCCCGCCGACCGCACGGGAGCTCGAGTCGATTCTCGAGTACCATGCGAGGCAAAGAGCGCGATTCGAAGCCGATGAGCTCGACGCAGAGAAGATCGCCGGCGACGGTGACGCGAGTGCATCCTTGGCGGCGTGGGTTCTCGTAGCACGCGTCGTTCTCAACCTGGACGAGACGATCACGCGAGAATGACGATGGCACCAGCTGAATCTCGAGCGACGGCGAACGCGATGGACTCCGCGATTTCCGACTCCGTCCTTCGCCCGATCACCAGGCGGCATTTCTACGCGCATTGTGGCGTCGGGCTCGGAAGGATCGCCCTCGCTTCACTCATTGCGCCTGGCGCGTCCCGTCGAGCGCACGGCGAGAGTGAACTCGCAGCCGTCCGCCGCGTCGAGGAACCGACGCGACCGAGAGGCACTCACTTCGCGCCTCGCGCCAAGCGCGTCATCTTCCTCTTCATGGGAGGGGCGCCGAGTCAGCTCGACCTCTTCGACCCGAAGCCGAAGCTCCGTGAGCTCGCCGGAAAGCCGCTTCCTCCGTCCGTGATCCGAGGCCAACGGTACGCGTTCATTCAACCAGACGCGGCGGTATTGCCGCCGGCGTTCGAGTTCGCTCGCCACGGCGAGAGCGGCGTGGAGATCTCCAAGGTTCTCCCTCACACCGCAAGAATCGTCGACGACATCGCGATCGTTCGATCTCTCCACACCGATCAATTCAATCACGCTCCCGCGCAACTTTTTGCCAACACCGGAAACGCGATCCCCGGCCGCCCGAGCATCGGTTCGTGGCTCAGCTACGGCATCGGCTCGGAAGCGGACGATCTTCCGGCCTTCGTCGTCCTCCAGGGCGGAGGGAGCGTGAGCGGCGGCGCGGCGCTTTGGTCCGCCGGAGCTCTTCCGTCCGTTCACCAAGGCGTTCCGTTTCGCAGCCAAGGCGATCCCATCCTCCACGTCGCCCACCCGCGAGGCCTCGACTCGACCTCGCAGCGCGACGCGCTCGATCTCGTCGGGCGGCTCAATCGCGAACGTCTCGAGCTCGTGGGCGATCCGGAGATCGCAACGCGCATCAACGCCTACGAAATGGCGTATCGCATGCAATCGCGCGCACCCGAGCTGATGGACCTCTCGCGCGAGTCCGACGCGACGCTCGCTCTCTACGGCGCCGAGCGGGGCGGCTCCGGGTTCGCGAATCGTTGTCTCCTCGCGCGGCGACTCGCCGAGCGTGGCGTTCGATTCATTCAGATCTATCACTCCGGCTGGGACCACCACAGCGACGTGGCCGGCGGGGTTCGCGCTCAGGCGCGACAGACGGATCGCGCTTCGGCGGCGCTCATCCTCGACCTCAAGCAGCGTGGGATGCTCGACGACACTCTCGTCATCTGGGGCGGCGAATTCGGACGGACTCCGATGGTCGAAGCGAGCGCCGCGCTCGGCCGGAGCCGCGGTCGCGACCATCACCCGCAGGCGTTCACGATGTGGTTCGCCGGCGGCGGGATCCGTCCCGGAACCGTATTCGGGAAGACGGACGAGCTCGGCTTTCACGTGGCGGAGGATCCCGTGCACGTCCGCGACGTGCATGCGACGCTCCTCCACCTGATGGGTCTCGACCACGAACGACTCTCGATCCGGAATCGCGGACTCGATGTGCGCCTCACGGGCGTCGAACCCTGTCGAGTCGTCAGCGAAATCCTCGCCTGAGCCGGTCTCGGATCGCTCTCCGACCTGGACGCGACGTGACGAGTCGGCGAGAATGCGCCTGACGCCCGCGAGACGGCTCGGTCTCGTGGGAAAGCCCGAACCGCACGGTGGAGAGAGCCGCGGGAGAGTGCGCATGATCGAGCGGAATCGCGAAATGGAATCCGCCACGGGATCGCGAGTGAGCATTCGCTCCTCGCTCCTCAGTCGAAGGGGAGTGCTTTCGATCGGAGCCGGCGCGTTCGGATTGTCGCTCTCCGGCCTGCTCCGCGCCGACGCTCGACGCGAAACGAGCGTTCCACCCGGGGGCGGTGCACGACCGATCGCACCGCGCGCGAAATCGGTCATCGTTCTCTACTTGAACGGCGGCCCGTCCCAGCTCGACATGTGGGATATGAAGCCGGAGGCGCCGCGCGAAATTCGCGGGACGTTCTCACCGATCCCGTCGAACGTGCCGGGGATTCAGGTCTGCGAGCACATGCCCCGGATGGCGCAGCTCGCGAATCGCTACACGATCGTCCGGTCGATGAGCCACTCGGAGTCGGACCACCTCCGCGCCGGTTACTGGGTGATGACCGGTGGACGACTCACGCGGCCGATCGATGCGTTTTCGAGCATGGAACGAAGCGACCGCCCGCACTTCGGGTCGATCGTCTCCCGTGTTCGACCGTCGAGCGGCCTTCCGTCGTTCGTCGTTCTTCCCGAGTACGTCTCACCGCGAGGACCGGCGAGACCCGGCCAGCACGGGGGGTTCTTGGGCAGCCGACACGATCCGTACGCTATTCTCAGCGATCCCAATCTTCCGAATTATTCGCCCGGACCGATTCGCGACGGCCAGACGACGTCGCTTCCGCGCTGGCGAAGTCGGCGCTCTCTCCTTCACTCGTTCGAGGACGCATCACGCACCGCGCTCACGAACGGCGAGGACTACGACCAGTTTCGCGCGAAGGCTCTCGATCTCGTCGCATCGGGAGCAGCGAGGCGCGCGTTCGACCTCTCCGATGAATCCGATCGAACGAGAAACCGGTACGGTCGTCACGTCTTCGGCCAATCGGTGCTCGTCGCACGCCGGCTCGTCGAGGCGGGCGTCCGCATCGTTCAGGTCAACTTTGTCCGGAACGACGACGGAAAGGGAGGCCAAGGCTACGACTCCCACAGCTCTCCGCCCAATCCGCCCCACCTCTCCTGGGCGAAGAAGGAGCTACTCCCTCCGACCGACGCGGCCTTCGCCGCGCTCATCGAGGATCTCGTCGATCGCGGCCTACTCGATGAAACACTCGTCGTCCTCATGGGAGAGTTCGGACGAACGCCAAAATTCAACGCGAACGGCGGACGCGACCACTGGCCGGACTGCTACAGCCTCGTCCTAGCGGGCGGAGGAGTCGCGGGCGGACACGTCTACGGCGCCTCGGACCCGATCGCGGCGAAGCCCACTCGAGATCCGGTGTCTCCCGACGATCTCCTCGCGACGGTCTATCACCTCCTCGGAGTCGACCACCGCGCGGAGATTCACGATCTACTCGACCGGCCGCATCTCACGGTGGACGGTGAGCCGGTGCGCGGGCTTCTCAGCTAGGTTCGAGTTCAGATCCCGTTCCCGTTCCCGACAAACTTCATCTTCTCCTCCCCTTCGTCGGGACGGGATCTGCGCGCTGCAGGCGCTTCCGACCGTGGACCCGTCGAGCTCAACCCCGCGGAATCCGCCACCCGTTCTTCTTCAGAATATCGAGCACCACTGCGCCGAGAATCACGCCGCCCAGAACGACCATCTGCGTGTTGCTTTCGACGTCCGTCAGATTCATGCCGTTTCGAATGACTGCAATGATGAGCGCACCGATCAGCGTCCCGAGGATCTTCCCCTCCCCGCCCGCGAGGCTCGTCCCACCGACGACGACGGCAGCGATGACTTCGAGCTCGGCGCTTAACCCGTAGGTCGGATCACCGCTCTTCAGCTCCGATGCGCGGATGATCCCGCCGACTCCGGCGAGCGCGCCACAGAGCGTGTAGCAGAGTAGGAGCACACGCTTCACCGGCACTCCCGAAAGCCGTGCGGCCTCGGGGTTCCCGCCCACCGCGTAGACGTAGCGTCCGAAGACGGTTCGCGTCATGACGAAGTGCGCGATGACGTAGAGAACGAGCATCAGCACGACTGCGTTCGGAACACCGAAGAGGAATCCTCGCCCGAGCCTAGTAAACGTCGACGGTAGCTGATAGATCGACTGAGAGTTCGAGAGTATGTAGGCGAGACCGCTCGCGATTTGCATCATGCTGAGCGTTGCGATGAACGCCGGCACACGGAAGAGGGTGACCATCAAGCCCGAGAACGCGCCCATCAGCGCGGCGACCATGACCGCGACAAGAGACCAAGCCGTCATTGCGAACACGCCGGCTTCCTCGGCCCCGCCGAGCTCCCGGATGAGGTAGGCCGCGACGACGGCCGAGAGAGCGATCAGACTCCCGACGGAAAGATCGATTCCGGCAGTGATGATGACGAGAGTCATCCCGATCGCGATGATCGCGATCACGGCGATGCGATTCGCTACCGCGCGCAGATTTGCGGCCTTGAGGAAATCGGGCCACGAATACGTGAGCGGCACCTCGAGTTCGGCCGACGCTATCGCTGGGAAACGCTCGGCGCGCTCGCGCAGAAACCCGTAGTTCGCGATCGCGCGCGAGCACGCGATGACCGACACGGGCCGCTCGGAAACGACGGACTCGAGCCCGCTCCGAAGCTCGGGCGGACCGCCACGGATCTCAGCGCGCACGGATCCCCCTCGCGCTTCGAGCTCGGTCCGCACCGCGCTGGCGAAGCTTCGACCCTCCTCGGTCTCCGCAGCGAGGACGACGACACCGACGCCACCCCCATGCCGGCCGGCGATGTCGCGCGCGAGCTCGATGCCGGCGTCGGCTCCGGTCGGATTCTGCTCTTTGAACGTCGCGATCGAAAAGAACGCGCAGAGGAGCAGCAATACGAAGACCATGCCGTAGTCGGCCGTGAAGCGGGATAGCGTGGCTCGTAGACTCTTGGCAACCATGTCGCTGATTCGGACTGCGGATTCAACCGATGGCGAGCCGGAGGACGTCCTCCTGCGTCGCCGCGGAGACATCGTCGATTTCGCCGGTCACTCGCCCCTCGTGAACGACGATGATACGGTCGGACATCCCGAGCACCTCCGGCAGCTCGGAGCTAATCATGACGACCGCTTTTCCGCGGGCGGCGAGGTCGTTCATGAGAAGGTAGATCTCGTACTTACTTCCGACGTCGATGCCCCGGGTCGGCTCGTCGAAGATCACCACGTCGCAATTCCGCGCGAGCCATTTTGCGAGAACGACCTTCTGTTGGTTGCCGCCGGAAAGATTGCCGGCTCGTTGTTCGGGCCCCGAAATCTTGATCCGTAGCTGCTCGACGTAAGAGGCGAAGCGATCGCGCTCGAGACGTCCGCGAAGGACTCCGAGTCGAGAGTGCGCGTCGACGTTGGGAAGACCGAAGTTCTCGAGCACCGAATGGACCAGTGCGAGCCCCTGTCCCTTTCGATCCTCCGTGAGGAGGCAGATACCGACGCCGATCGCGTCCCGAGGTGATTCGACTGCGACCGTATTCCCGTCGACCTCGATCGTTCCGGCGTCGCGAGAGTCCGCACCGAAGATGAGCCGGGCGATCTCCGTTCTTCCGGCGCCGACGAGTCCCGTGAGAGCGACGATTTCGCCCCCGCGAACGTCGAACGAGACATCGTTCACCTCTCGGCCGCGACTGAGACCGCGAACGCGGAGGCGAACCTCCCCGACGCGCGGCTCGCGCGGGGGAAACTCCTGCTCGAGCGTTCGTCCGACCATCATTTCGATCAGCTTCTCACGCGTGACGTCAGCGAGCGGCCGCGTCCCGATGGGCTGACCGTCGCGCAATACGGTGACGCGATCCGCGAGAGCGAAGATCTCATCGAGGCGATGGCTGATGTAGATCACGCCGATCCCCTGCGCTTGCAGGTCGCGGACGATCGTGAAGAGGTGCTCGACCTCCTGGGGAGTCAGCGTCGCGCTCGGTTCGTCCATGACGATGATCCGCGCGTCGAGCGAGAGAGCCTTCGCGATTTCGACGGTTTGCTGCTGGGCGATCGAAAGGCGGCGGCAAGGAACCTCCGGATCGATGGCGACCCCGAGGCGCGCGAAGAGCTCGCGCGTACGCCGCACCTCTTCGTCGCGGTGGATGAATCCCGCGGTGCTTTTCTCGCGGCCGAGAAAGAGGTTCTCGCGGGCGGACAGCGCCGGAACGAGATTGAATTCCTGGTAGATCACCGCGATGCCGAAGCGCTGCGCGTCGCTCGGCTCCGTGATTTCGACGGGCTCGCCGTCGATCTCGATCGTTCCCTCGTCCGGTGTGTGGGCGCCACCGAGCACCTTGATGAGCGTGCTCTTTCCGGCGCCGTTCTCTCCGAGGAGCGCGAGAACCTCGCCCCGATGGAGCTCGAGGTCGACCCCGGCGAGCGCACGAACTCCCGGAAACGACTTCTCGATCCCCCGCATCCTCAGGAGCGGAGGCGAGTCGGCCGCGACGATCACTTGAGCGTCGGATCCTTCTCGGCGTCCGCCTTCCGGTACGAGGCCGTGGGAATGAGTTGCACCGGCTCGACGGACTCGCCGTTGAAGTACGCGATCATGTTCTCGACGGTCTGGATCGCCATGCGGTCCGGAAACTGAACCGGACTGTCGAACAGCCTTCCTTCCTTGATCGCCACTTTCGCTTCCGGCTGTCCGTCGAATCCGACGACGACGACCTGATCCTCCTTCTTCTCGGCTTCGAGCGCCGCGCGCGCACCGAGGGCGGCTGGGTCGTTGATCGCGAAGATCCCGCCGAGATCGCCGTGCGCATTGAGGGCGTCGCGGGCGGCGTTCTGCCCTTCCTCCTTGTCTCCACCGCACTCGAGAGTCGACACGATTTCGATCTTGTTGGTCGCGGTCTCGTTGTGCTCACCGATGCGCTCGAGGAATCCCTTCACGCGATCGATGCACGATTCGACCCGCTTGAACTCGAGCACGGCGACTTTGCCGCCTCCCTCGCCGAGAGCGTCGATCATCGCCTGCCCCGCCACTCGACCGCCGCCGAAGTTGTCGGTGCCGACATGGGAGACGACCTTCGCGGTGGGGTCCTCACAAATCGTGTCGATCGTGAAGACGGGAATCCCGGCTTGATTGGCCTCGACGATGACCGGGCCGATCGCCTTGGTGTTTCGCGGACAGAGTATGATCGCCGCGACCTTCTTCACGATGAACTCTTTGACGTGCTCCTTCTGAAGCGCGATCTTCCCGTCGGGATTTCGGACGAGCGTTTCGTAGCCGTGCTTCTTCGCTTCAGCCGTGACGGTGTCCGCGATGAGCTTGAAGAACGGGTTCGTGAGTGTCTGAACTGAGATCCCGATCTCTCGCGTCGATTCCGGCTCTCCACCGGACGAGCCCGCCGATGCCCCCAGATCGGCCGGAGACCGCTTCGAGTCCGCACAACCGAGCGGCAAGAGGATCAACGCGAGGACGACGAAGTTGAGCCAAGATCTGATCATGGAATACATCCGGTCGCTAAGGCCCATCCGTTCGCTAAGGAATCGCGCGCTCACGGTAGATGAACGACGCGCGGCGCGTCCCGATTCTGACGAAGAAGAACCGAAACATCTGACAGATCTTCGCACTGATTGTCGAGGGTTTTGAGGATCGCGCGCGAGTGGATCGACGGAAGGCACGGGAATCACAGGCTCGACGAACGCTCCGGAGTTCGCCTGGCCGGTTCGCGTCCGACTCTCGTCGAGGAGATTCGCGTGAGATCGGGGAATGAACCCGAAGAAAGTGCGGCAAGCATTGTCCCCTCCGGCGAGGGCGATCGATGGGATTCACGGGACGGGTTGAGAACGCTTTTCCAGTTGTCCTCGTCCTTGAGCAGCAATGCATCTCTCGCTCGTAGAGACTCGCCGCCCGCTGCGGATAGTATTGCCTGTGCTTAACCCGGACTTCTCACCAGATTCTGCTACGACGCCGTAAGACAAGAACTGAGCATCGGATGCGTCGCCACCCGGCCTCAGGTGGTGCTTCGGGAGAACCCGTAATGACGAGGATGACGCGCGCCG
The DNA here is from genome assembly GCA_965223845.1 of Planctomycetota bacterium. GTDB lineage: Bacteria > Planctomycetota > UBA8108 > UBA8108 > SXIK01 > CBDCXR01. The sequence goes on from CBDCXR010000004.1 coordinate 2,545,843, forward strand.
GCGAGATCACTTCCTCCGTCGGAGCCCAGAGATGGACTCTCGTGTGTGTCACCGCCCTCGGCGCGCTTCTTGTGGCCGGTTGTAGGCAGCCCGCTGCGCGTTCGAGGGCGGCAACGGCTGTGCAGGCGAGAGACTCTACGGTGAGTCCGCCAAACCGAACATGGCCGATGGTGCTCGAGGACGACTTCGAGAACGAGGAGCTCGCGGATTTCTGGGCGCCCGGAGACTACGGGAGCGGCCGTTACGAGGCCGGCGCGGTCAAGATCACCAGGAAGCGAAGGAGTCGATGCCGCTTTCGTCGGCTGCCAATGCGGTTACGGGCAAGCTGACGATCCGGAGCAGGGAAACCGACGAAACGGTCTCGTTCATGCCCTGATTGCTTCGACGGACGAAACGAGTTCCACGCGGTCTTCGGTATGGATCTCCAGATCGATCCGCGGGAGAATTCGGCTCTTTTCAGCGCGAACGCGGAACGACCTGCGGCCACGGCGATACGCCCCGACATTCCCTTCAGTTGGTCCTGTAGACACCTGTCGAAATGTCGAGAACGTCGTAGACTGTCTACCTCGTTCTTGCGCCAAAGTATCGCCCTTCTCCTGCGCCGGTCACGGTCACGACCATACCCGGCCTCAACCCGGCCGGATCCATGCCGATTCAGAAGCTCCTCGTCGCGAACCGTTCCGAAATCGCCACTCGCACCTTCCGTTCGGCCTACGAGCTAGGCATCCGAACCGTCGCGCTCTACGCCTACGAGGATCGATTCGCGCTCCACCGGCTCAAAGCGGACGAGGCCTACCAGATCGGCCGTCCCGGCGAGCCGATTCGCTCCTACCTCGACATCCCCGGCATCATCGCGATCGCGAAGCGTGCGGAGGTCGACGCTATCCACCCCGGCTACGGGTTTCTGTCGGAGAATCCCGAGTTCGCGCAGGCGTGTGTCGACGCCGGGATCGAGTTCGTCGGACCGCCCGTCGACGTCCTCCGTCGCCTGGGCGATAAGACCGCGGCGCGTGAGATCGCGAAGCAGGTCAACGTGCCAGTACTCGAAGGGAGCCCGAAGGCGCTCGAGACGGCCGAGGAGGGGCTCGCGGTCGCCGACGAGCTCGGCTATCCGATCATACTCAAGGCAGCGCACGGCGGGGGCGGTCGCGGCATGCGTGTCGTGCGGAGGAAGGAGGAGTTCGCTCCGTCCTTCGAGCAGGCGCGAAGTGAGTCGCTCAAGGCCTTCGGCAGCCCGGACATTTTCGTCGAGAAGTTCATCTCCCGTGCACGACACATCGAGGTGCAGCTCCTCGGTGACCGCCACGGCAACCTGGTCCATCTCTACGAGCGCGATTGTTCGGTGCAGCGACGCCACCAGAAGGTGGTCGAGTTGGCGCCCGCTCCGCAGCTCGACCCGGCTGTGCGCACGTCCCTCTGCGAAGCCGCGGTGCGTATCGGCACGTCGGTTGGGTATCAGGCCGCGGGCACGGTCGAATTCCTCGTCGACGCGGATTCGAACGACTTTTACTTCATCGAGGTGAACCCGCGGATCCAAGTCGAGCACACCGTGACGGAGGAAGTCACCGGCGTCGATATCATCCAGGCACAGATCCTCGTTACGGATGGAAAGCGACTCGACGACGAGGCGATTGGCCTGCCGAGCCAGGACGCCGTCGAGACGCACGGCTTCGCCGTCCAGTGTCGTGTGACAACGGAGGACCCGGCGAACAACTTCCTCCCCGACTACGGCCGCATCGCGCACTACCGATCGGCGAGCGGGCTCGGCATCCGGCTCGACGCCGGAAGCGCGTTCTCGGGGGCGTTGGTTTACCCCTACTACGACTCGCTCCTCGTCAAGGTCACCGCCCGCGGCCGTCGCTTTGTCGACGCGGTCAAGCGCATGGACCGCGCGCTGGCCGAATTTCGCGTCCGTGGCGTGAAGACGAACATCGCCTTTCTCCACGAGCTCCTCCGTCACGAAACGTTTTTGGCCGGGACCTGCACGACACGGTTCATCGATGAGCATCAGGAGCTCTTCGACATTCCGTTGCGGAAGAATCGAGCGCAGAAGATCCTCTCGTACCTGGGCGACGTGATCGTCAACGGCAACGAGCTCGTTGCCGGCCGCCCCCAAGCGAAGCGCCGACACCCGGCGCCGATACCAGACTACGATCAGCACGCCAAGCCGCCCGAAGGCACCCGCGACAAGCTGAATCGCCTCGGCCCGAGAAGGTTCGCCGAGTGGGTCCGTGACCAGAAGAACTTGCTTCTGACGGACACCACCTTTCGGGACGCGCACCAGTCGCTGCTCGCGACGCGCGTCCGTACGCAAGATCTGGTTCAGATCGCAGGGGCGTACTCGCATCTCCTCCCCGAGCTGTTCTCACTCGAGATGTGGGGCGGAGCGACGTTCGACACCTCGATGAGGTTTCTCAAAGAGTGTCCGTGGGAACGCCTCACGCGAATGCGAGAGAAGGCACCGAACGTGCTCTTCCAGATGCTCCTGCGCGCGTCGAACGCGGTGGGTTACACGAACTACCCCGACAACATCGTCCGGGAGTTCGTGAAGGAGGCAGCCGACGCCGGAATGGACGTATTCCGCATCTTCGACGCCCTCAACTGGGTACCGAATATGCGAGTCGCGATCGAGGCGTGCCTGGAAACCGATGCGATTTGCGAAGCCTCGATCTGCTACACGGGCGACATCACGAACCCGTCGCGAACGAAGTACTCGCTCCAGTACTACGTCGAGCTGGCGAAGGAGCTCGAGAAGCTCGGAGCGCACATTCTCGCGATCAAGGACATGGCCGGCCTGTGTAAGCCCGACGCCGCGCGCCAGCTCGTCAAAGCGCTCAAGAACGAGATCGGCCTTCCGATTCACTTCCACACGCACGATACGGCGGGCACGCAAGTGGCGGCGATCTTGGCGGCGGCGGAAGTCGGCCTCGACATCGCCGACGCCGCCATGGCGCCCCTGTCCGGTGGAACATCCCAGGTGAACCTGAACACCCTCGGCGAGGCCGTCCGCTTCGCCGATCGTCCGACGGGCCTCGCTTCGGAGCACCTCGACGCGGTCGCGGACTACTGGCTGGCGGTGCGCGATTTCTACACCGCGTTCGAGAGTGCTGTCCTCCCGGGAACGGCGGATCTCTACAACCACGAAATGCCCGGCGGCCAGTACACGAATCTGTACCAGCAGGCGCGTGCGCTCGGCCTCGCCGATCGATGGCGTGAGATCTGCCGCATCTACGCCGACGTCAATCGCCTGCTCGGCGACATCGTCAAGGTCACACCGACCTCGAAAGCCGTCGGCGACATGGCGCTCTTCATGGTGGCGAACGACATCACCGCAAACGACGTCCTTTCGGGCGGCCGCGACTACTCCTGGCCATCCTCCGTCATCGACCTCGTCGGAGGCGCGATGGGCCAGCCGCCCGGAGGGTTCCCCGAAAAGGTGAAGGAGCGGATCCTGGGCGGCGAGAGCGGCTTCGACGGGCGCCCGGGGGAGACGCTTGCTCCGGCAGACTTCGAGGCCAAGGCGCGGGAGCTCGAAGAGCTCCTCGGCCGCGCCCCCACGACTCGCGAAGTGCTTTCGTCGCTGCTCTACCCAAGAGTGTTCGAGGACTTTGCCCGCTTCCAGATCGAGTTCTCGGACACGAGCGGTCTCCCCACCCCGGCGTTCCTCTACGGTTTGGAGCAGGGTGAGGAGATTTCGATCGACATCGAGCGGGGGAAGACCCTGTTCATCAAGTATCTGGCCACCGGAACGGTCCACGCCGACGGCAAGCGATCGGTCTTCTTCGAGCTCAACGGCCAACCGCGCGACGTGCTGATTCTCGACAAATCAGCGGAGCCCGAGACGGTAGGAAACGTCAAGGCAGAGCCCGGCGACATCCAGCAGGTCGCAGCGCAGATGCCCGGCATGGTCGTCGCCGTCAATGTCGAGCCCGGCACGAAGGTCTCGAAGGGCCAGAAGCTCCTCACGCTCGAGGCGATGAAGATCGAGACGACCGTCAACTCCGAAATCGCTGGCGTCGTCGCCGAGGTTCTCGTCAAGTTCGGGAGCCACGTGGAGACCGGAGACCTTTTGGTGCGGCTCGAGTAGTACACCGTGCCGCACGCGAACGCGCTTCGGATCCAGGACGCCCGGCGCACTCAGTCGCAATCGAGCCCGTCCCCGGTTGGATCCTCTCCGATCGCCGCGATCGGAGGTGGCGGGGAGCGACCGCCGAGGAAGAGGTACGAGAGCACGCTTACGACGTCAGAGATTTCGACCGCGCCGTCATCGTTCGTGTCCGCCGCGTCCCGGCAATCGAGCGCGCCGTGCGCGGCATCTTGGAAGAGAGCGTCGAGTATCTGCACGCAGTCGCCGATGTCGACCCTGTCGTCCCAGTTGACGTCACCGCGCAGGAAGAGCGGCTCCGGAGTCATGAGCTCGAACTCTTCGAGCGTGAGTACGTTCCGATCGAGCGATTCGTCCTGCGCCTCGGGACAACGCGTCGAGTCGTAGGCGCCACCGTCGTCGACGCACGCCGCACCAGGCCTCGCGTCGTGCGGAACGCAGAACGTAAGACTCCCCTCGCAGGTGTCTCCCTGGTCGTCCGCCGCGACGAACCGAATCGTGTAGACGCGGCCGTTTCCGGTCCCGTTCCGCTCGCAGCGCACGGCGGCTGCGTCGGGCCGGCCGTTTCCGTTGGTGTCCACGAACACGCCATCGGGGCAAGTCTGGCCGCTGCCCTGCCCATTCGATCGGACCGGCTCGTCCTGCGTGATACCGAGCACCTCGATCGCGATCGGACCGCCCTCCGGATCGACCACTCCGACGATCTCGGTGAGTACGAACCGGTGATTGGGCGGCCAGCATCTCGTTTCGCTCAGCACCGCGGCGCTGCAGTCCGGCGGTTCGTTCGGTGCGAGAACTGTAAGCAAAATGCACTCCGGGTCGCTCACGTTTCCCGCGGAGTCCGTGGCGACGACACAGAGCTCGTATTGACCTGCCTCCGCGAAGGCGAGCTCGGCACGCGCGGTCTCGAGCGGCCCATCGAACGCGCCGTCGGAGGCCTCCATGGCGATGGGGTCGCCGCCATCGACGACGAGAAGAGCCTCGACGATGTTCGAGCCGCCCGCCGCCGTATCATCGATCGTCGCCGATACGTCCACCGACTCGCCGACCGCCGCGGGGTTCGGGTCGGCGTCGAGCCCCGAGACGAAGGGAGCCTCCGTGTCCGGCACGACGACCGCAACCGTGGTGCACACGGGTTCGCTCGTGTTTCCGGCCGCGTCGCTCACCGTCACGCACACCTCGTAGTCGTCCGGAACGTCGAATACGAGCGCCGCGACCACGTCCTCGACCGGAGAGTCGAAGGCGCCGTCGGCGGCCGCCATCGCCATCGGTGCACCGCCATCGATCGAGTACGACGCGCCAGTGATGACCGAGCCGCCGCTCGCCACGTCGCTCCCGTTCGCGGAAAGAACGGTCTCATCGCCGGCTTGCACCGGGTTCGGGGTGGCGACGACGCCCGAAACGCTCGGCGCCTCCTCGTCTCCTTCCGTCGGAGTGCCGAGCTTGAAAAGCTCGCCTCGGATCCCCAAGGCGGCGGCCGCGAAGAAGAGCTCTCCATTCACGTCGGCGAGCCCGGAGAAGGCTTGAAGATCGTCAAAGGGGAGCGGGGAGCTCCCTTCGGGAGTTCCGTCGGTCATCCAGAGACCGGCAACGCCTCCGACGTTTCCGCCGACGTTCGCCGTGAAGAAGAGAGTGTCGCCGACGACCACCGCCTCGACGATCCCTCCGAACCCGTTCATCGCCGTGTTGGAGAGAGGCGCCGGATCGGCGATGAGCTCGACCCCTCCCGCTACGGGGTCGTGAGCGTAGAGCGCGTGACCGCTCGTTCCGATCCCGCTGAAAAAGAGCTTTCCCGCGAAACCCACCAGGGGTTGCGGCGACGCCGCGTCGAGCGGAAAGTCCGTCAGCTGCTCCGTGACGTTCGCCGTCAAGTCGTGCCGCCAGAGCTCGGCTCCTGCGTCGGTGACCGGGACGAAGTAGAGTGAGTTTCCGAAACCGAGCAAGGACCGGGCGAACGCGTTCCCGCCCGGACGCACATCGATCGCGACGGTGGCTCCGGTGCTCAGTTCGGTCTTCCAAAGAACCTCGGGCGCCGCCGCGTCCTCCCGCGCGGTGAAGAAGAGCGTGTCGTCACCGACCAGCGTGAGCTGCCGCGGGCTCGAGCCTCCGGTCGGATTGATGTCGAGGAACTGCTCGGTCGTTCCGTCCGAAGTTTCGTGCCTCCAAAGCTCGACGCCGCCGCCGTCGTTCGCGGGAAAAAGGAGCGCCGTGCCGACAAGGACGACTTCCGGGACGATCGGGCTCACGGCCACATCGGCGGCCGGCTCGACGTCTCCGGTGACGATGTCGAGCCGCCAGAGGCGACCGCCCGTCCCGTCATTGGCGACGAAGTAGAGCGACCCTCCGACCGGAATCAGGTCTACCGGTGGATTCAGCGAGCCGCCGTTTGGGTCCAAGTCGGTCCGTCGCTCGGTGATTCCGGTCGCGGGATCGTGACTCCACAGCTCGGTGCCAGTCGTCCCGTCGGAGGCGAGGAAGAACACCAGTCCGAACGCCTCGGTGAATTCTGTCGGTCGCGAGCTACCCTCGGGGTGGAGGTCGACGACGCGCACGGTTCCACCCGGCGTCCCGTCACTCTTCCAAAGCTCGACGTTAAATTCCCGAAGATCGCCGCCGGAAAAAGGAAAATCGTCCGCAGCGAAGTAGAGATCGGAACCCACCACGACTCCGGCCGCAGGATTCGGGAACGACGACAGGGTTTCCTCGTCGCCGAGACGAAGCTCCACGGTGCCGGCTTCGGTTCCGTCGGTCTTCCATAGCTCGCGCGGCGTATTCTCCAGCCCCCCCGAATTGGTCCTCGGTCTCTGCGCCGCGAAAAAGAGCTCGCCGCCGAAGCTCGTCAAGTCGGTCGGGAAGGCGGTCCCTTCCGGGTTGACCACGATCTCGACGGTGCCGGCGGCCGTGCCATCGCTCATCCAGATTTGCATCTCCCCTGAGCCGCCGGCGAAGAAGAGCGTGCCCTCGACGTCGGTCAGGTCTTGGATGCGGAACGCTTGAGGTCCTGCTGAAGGCTCGGGGTTGAAGTCCGTCACTGTCACGGTTTCGCCCGCAGCAAAGTCGTGACGCCAGATCTCGAATCCCGTCGAACCGTCATCTCCGGTGAAGTAGAACATCCCGCCGACGTCCGTAAAGTTGCCGACGAGCGTGCTCCCGCCGCCACTCCAGTTGATGGGCGAGATCGGCGCGGTCTCGTCGGTCGCCGGGTCGAAGCGGTAGAGTTCGAAACCGGGACTCGGGTCGCCGTCGAAGAGATAGACGAGAAATCCTCCGACGGGGACAAACACGCGTCCGACGACGTTTGCGGGAACGATTCCGAGATCGACCGTGCCGCCGGCCGTTCCGTCGGACTTCCACAGGGTCGGACCCACGATTGCGTCGTTCACAGTGAAGAAGAGCTCCCCGCCGAGAACGGTGATCGGCGTCACGTCGGCGAATCCTCCGGGGTTGAAGCCGCGCAGGAACTCCGTACCCGCCTCGGTGCCGTCAGAGCGCCAGAGTTCCTCGTGAAGGGGAATTCTCGAGGTCTGTCGGGCGAAGAGGACGATGTCACCCAGAGCGGTGATCGACGCGACGCCGCCGTCGTCGGGTCCCGGGGTGACGTCCTTCACGAGGACCGTTCCGTCCTCGGTGCCGTCGGTCTTCCAGAGCTCGCGGCCGTGGACGCCGTCGTCCGCCGAGAAGTAGACCACTCCCCCCGCTCGAGTGAATCCGCCCGGATCGCTGCTCCCCAGGGGGTTCACTCCCGGATGGATCTCTTTGATCTTGACCGTACCGGCGAGCGTACCGTCGCTCTTCCAAAGGTCACGACCGGTACCGTCTACCCGGCTGAAGTAGAGCGTCCCGTCGCCGCCGTCCGCGAGGTTGCTCGGCTGTGTGCCGAGGACGGGCCGCGGAGCTTCGAGGATGCGGGAACCCGCCTCGGTGCCGTCGGTGACCCAGAGCTGTCCCAGGTCTAACTGCGATACGAAGAACAATCGAGATCCGACGGGAGTGAGGCCCGACGGAAAGACTCCGGTCGCGAACGGTGTTTCGTTGATGTCCCGGATGAGGATGGCGTCGAGGTCATCCGTTTGCGCTGACGCCGGACCGATGGGCACTACCGAAAAGAGAAAGATCCAGACGAGAAAGTTTCGGGATGCGTTCATGAATCGCCACTCTCTGAAGTTCCGTTTCTGGCGGGTACCTGAAAGGGAATCTGCCGAATGGCGCCAGGTCAGCTCATCGCGAGCCCATTTTTTCGTCCACCCACCCCGTTTCGCCCTCCGTCTTCAGTGACGATCGCTCTGAAATCGGACCCGAACATCGATCGTCGCCGGAGGCGGTCCGCGGCGGGGCTCGCCGCCGTCCTCCCAGTCGAGCCCGATCTCTCGGAGCGAGGCTCGCAGCGCGGCTACGTTCCACACTCGATTCCCGACCGAGAGGTACTCACCTGCCGGACTGAAAACGGGACGGTACGACTCCTCCCGGTCGGGAGGCGAGAGCGTGAGGAGCTCGTCCCCACTGCGAGCCGAGTAGAGGACGACGTCTCTCGGCCCCTGGCGGCATGCAAGGACGCGACCGTCCGGTGAAAACGACGCCTTGCCGCCGTTCACACCGGGAATGCGCCGCAAGAGGCGCCATGTGCCCACCTCGATGAGCGACCACCCTTCGCGCGCTCCGACGACGAGGAGCTCGCCGCGCGGACTGAACTCGCCGTGGGGATCCGCTCCGAAGTCGTGCTCGCGTACAGCTCCAGACGCGAGATCGATGGTGCGCAGAACGCGCGCTTCGCGGTCGTATCCTCCCACCGCGAGCCAGCGGCCGCGCGAGCAGACAGCGAGCTGGTCGAGCCGGTCGAACGGCCCCCACTCTCTGGTGACGGTTCCGGTGTCCAAGTCGATCGCCAGGATCCGGCGTGCGCCGTTCTTCTTCTCGGTCGCGTAGATCGTACGCTCGTCGGGAGCGACGCAAGCGTAGCTGAGCGTTCGATCGCTCACGATCCTCGCGGCTCCGACGACGAGTTCGACGCGATCTTCGGTCGTCTGAGCTTCGAGCGAACGCACCGAGATGCCGGCCTCCCCGGCAGCGAGCAATTCCGTTCCGTCCCGGAGGAACTTCAGGCACCTAACCGCGCTGCCGCTCGACGAACCGAGCCGTCGGCCGTCACGCGCGTCCCAGAACCCGACGCCGTCGTAGCCGGTCGCGAGGAGAGGCAGCGCAGGGTGAAAAGCGGAGGCGCGCGCGGAGTGCCTGCGCGCAGGATCTCGGAGCACGGCGTATACGGTCGGTAGCCGCACGTGGCCGAGACCCACGTGATCGCCGCGCCAGAGTGCGGCCTGCGCACCGTCGCGAGAGAAACGAACCGGCCGACCGTCTCCCTCGAGGATCTTCGTCCGCGAGTCCAGGTCGAAGACGCCGAACACGTGCCCCCAACCGCCCGCGAAGAGGAGATTCGCGTGCGGGTGCAGAGACAGTCGATCGAATACGATCCGTCGGTCCTCGACGAAGTGAACGCGCCTTCCGTCGGTGGCATCCCAAAGTGTGATGCGACTCCCGCCCCCCGGAATGAAGCGAACGGTGAGGAGGCGCGGACGGAGGGGGTGCCACACCGCGTGAAACACAGGCCCATCGTGCTCGAGTCGCTGGACCTCTCTCGATGCTAGGTCGAGGATCGCGGCGTCCTCCGTTCGGTGAAAAACGAGCGCGACCCGATCGCCGCTCGGGGAAAGATGCGGATGCGCGGTCCCCTCGACATCCGCGACGAGATCCTCCAGGTCGAAGCGCGTTTCGACGGCCTCACCGCGCGTCGAGAGGTCGATGACGATCAGGTTGCTTCCTGAGCAATAACTGAGCCGAGACGGCTCGGCGAGCGAGGCGATTGCGTAGTTCACCGACTCTACCCGTTCGCAAACTAGGTCGGGAGTTCCTCCGGGACCGAGCGACCAGACGCGCAGGCGCTGGTAACCGACGGCGGCCAGGGTCGTTCCATCCGGCGAGAGGAATACGCGATCGACGGCCGGGAACTCCGCATCACGGAAAAGCTCCTTGCCGTCGGGGAGCGAGTGCACGAACACCGTCTTCGTCTTCGTATCGACGAACGCCGTGCGAGCGAGGTCGGCGTCGAATCGAGCCGAGCGCACGAACCGCCCGAACGGCACGCGTCGTTCGAGCTCGATGTCAAAGAGGTGGAGAGCGGCGACAGCGTCGTTCCGAAGGTCGAGTCCGGGCCGGATCGCGGCGGCGGACTCGAGCGCATCGATCGCCAGAGATCGACGCCCTGGCTCGTGGCTAGTGCGGGCGATGCGCGCCGCGTTGTGGTGCGCTGCGCGCAGGCTCGTGCGCGTCTCGGCGAGAGCGATGACCACGAGGACGAGCAGGGTCACGATCGTCACGCTCGCCGCGGTGGCGGCCGGGTTGCGCTTCACCCAACGCCAGAGTCTCTGCGCGGGGCCGGGCTGACGAGCGAGAGGCGCCATGCCAGAAACGAATCGCCGCAGGTCCTCGGCGAGCGCTCCGGCGGACGCGTAGCGATCGCGCGGGCGCTTCTCCATCGCCTTGAGAATGACGGTCTCGAGGTCCCGCGGGACGCGAGAGTCGAGTCGGCGCGGAGACACAGGAGCTTCGCTCACGATGCGCTGGGAGAGTCGCGTGCGGTGGGTGTCGTCAAACGCCGGCTGCAGCGTCACCAGCTCGTAGAGCGTCGCACCGAGACCGTAGACGTCACTCGCCGGTTCGCTGCGCTCTTCAAAGGCCTCGGGCGCCATGTAACGGCAAGTGCCGACGAGCTCGCCGGTGTGAGTCAGATCGTCCGCGTCCGCGATCTTGGCGAGCCCGAAGTCCGTGATCCACACGCCTCCCGCCGCATCGATGAGTAGATTCGACGGCTTGATGTCGCGATGGAGCACGCCGCGGCGGTGCGCGTAGTCGAGCCCTTCGGCGGCCTGGATGCCAATCGCCGCGATGTCGAGATAGCGCTGCGGGTGGGAGCTCCTCCGAGGTTCGCCGGATTCCGAGCGCGAAGATCGTAGGGCCGAATCCATCGCTCGCCCCGAGGGGAGCAACGCGTCATCGCGTCGATCCGCCGGACGCGCACGCAGCTCCTCGAGCACGGCATCCAGCCCGTGGCCGTCGATGCACTGCATGGTGTAGAAACAAGCGCCATCTTCCTCGTGAAAGCCGAACACCGGAACGATGTTCGTGTGATGCAAACTCGCCGCGGCGCTCGCTTCGCGCCGAAAACGTTCAGCGAGTCGCGGATCGAGCCGTGCGTGCCGCGGCAGAATCTTGAGCGCCACGCGCCGCCCCAGGATTTGCTCCTCGGCCTCGTAGACGAGACCCATGCCGCCCCGGCCGAGCTCGCGCACGAGGCGATACTTGCCCAGCCGCTCGGGTGGGCTTTCGTGCTCGCGCGAATCCGCTTCGATCGCCGGGACCTTCAGCGTGTCGAGACGCTCGAGCGCCGGCAGGATTCCGCGCAGCTCGTCCGCGAGGTCCGGGTGTCGCCCGACGAATTGTTCGACAGTCTCGGGCCGCCCGCCGCGCTGCAGCGTCAGGAACTCCTCGATGGCCGCGTCGAGACGCTCGGTGTGGGCGTGCTCCTCCGAGGGTTCGCGAGTCATAGTCCGCGCAGCGACTCTTCGAAGCCGTCGAGTGCACTGCGAAACTTTTTCAGCGCGCGCACGAATCGAGTGCTCGCAGTCGATTCGTTGATTCCCAAAACGCGCGCGGTTTCGACGTTCGACAGCTCCTCGAAGTAACGCAGCGCGAGCGTCTCGCGGTCGAGGGGATCGAGGCTTTCGAGCGCCGCGAGGACGATCCTCCGTGTTTCGTGGAGCGAGCACACCGAGCTCGGCGAGAGGACGCCCGAGGTGACGATGTACTCGGCGAGCGCGGGGCAAGACGACTGGCCGATCCGCACTTCGCGCTCGACCGTTCGCTTGGCTGCGGCCAAATGGCGTCGGTGGAGCTGAAGGAGCCGCTGGTGAGCGAGGAATCGAAGCCAAAGATAGAGCGAGCCACTGCGCTCCTCGTCGAATTCGCCGTAGCGCCGAATCGCCTCGACGAGAGTCTCCTGGACGATGTCCGAGGCGTCGAGACGCGCGCGAAGGCGCGCATCGAGGCGCAGCTCGACCGAGCGTCGCAGGCGATGGCGGTAGGGTTCGAGGGCGCGAGCGATGGTCTCGTCGCCGCTCGGGGAACGCTGGGCCTTCGGAGTTGGAGTCGGAGTCGCAGGTGCATTCATGGCTAGCCCGGGGTTCTCACCAGATTCTACGCCGGTGACGTTTCCATCATGATTCGTCCAGCAAGAACTGCCGCATCCTGCGAACGACCTCGTCCTCTCGCTGAATGAAGCAGAAGTGGTCGGTGTCCTTCAGCTCGACCACTTCCGCATGAGGGGCTTCTTTTCGCAGTTGCTCGATGGAGCTACGCGCCCAGGGCATCCGAACCTCGCGCCAAAACGAATGGGTCCGCTTTCGAAGCTGCGGTGAGACAAACTCGGGAATATCACGGTTCGTCTCCGATACGGCATAGAAGCTCAGAATGGGCGGCTTGATTCGAGAATAGTCCGGTCGGAACGACAACATGTTCTGCACCAGCAGCGCGTAGACCTCCGGACGCATCCGCAAAGCGACCGATCCGTTGGGACGGATGAGGACCTGGCTTTTCAGGTCCGCTTTCCGCTTCGCCCACTGCGACTTCAGCTCGGGAGTGAGGCTTTTCATGAACTCCGCATACCTGGAGAAACTCGAGAAGGCGTCGCCGGGAATGCTGTTGTAGGCAGGCGCGAGGGGATTGCCGGCCAGGAGCCCCCTGCCTGTCGTCCGATCGTAGGCGGCGTCGAGATAGACGAGCTTGAGCGTTCGCTCCGGGTACTTGGCTGCGAACGCCGTCAGCTCGCCACCGGCGATGGAGTGCCCCACGAGGATCGCCTTGTCGATCTTCAACTCGTCTAAGAAGTGCCGAATGTCCTCGGCGAGTGTCCCGGCGTCGTAGCCCGAGCGAGGCGCCCCCGAGAGCCCGTGCCCTCGACGAGTCAGAGCGATGACCCGGAACCGATCAGAAAGCCGAGTTGCCATGCTCTCGTAGATATGGGCGGTGTTCCCGAGCCCCGGAAGGAGCAGGAGCGTCTCGCCAGTACCACGCCAGTCGAGGTAGTGGAGCTTGACCCCGTTCGCCTCCAAGGATGCCGATCGATAGACCGGTGTACCTTTCGCCGGCTCGGGAAGCGTCCGGGCGAGCGCCATCACGGACATCGCCGTTCCGTAAGGTTTGGTGGTCGAAGCGATCCAGAAATCCCAGAACGAACCGTCTTTCTGCTGACACTTGAGGATGTCTTGACGCAACCTCAGCGCCCAGTAGTCGCGGCTCACCGGCGGCAAGGTTTCGATGACCTGCGCGGCGTAGTAGTGGGCGAAGAGATAGAAATACGGAGCGTTGGCGTAGTAGGCCTCGTGCGGAATCGTCTTGTTGCGGGCGACGTCGAGGAATCTGTGATAACGGAAGAAGAGCTCGAGGCCCTTTTCGCGCGCCCGGGCGGGAAGCGACGCCGAACCGGTCCGGTAGAGCGCGAAGTTGCAGACCTGGATGCGCCCCAGGGAACCCTTGATCTGGTCGATGGACTCGAGCCTCAAGTGACGGGGAAACGCACCGACGCTATAGGAATAGGCGCCGGTCGGCAGTCGACAATGCTCCACGGCACGGACCGCAGCGCGAAAGACCTTGTCGGGCACTTCGACCTTCGCCTCGCGCGCCTCGACGAGGGCGAGGAGAACGACCGCGGTCGTGAAGGACGTCGCCCACTCCGGACGCCATCCAGAGTTGGGATTAGCGTAGTAGCCCCACCCTCCCCGCGGCGACTGATAGCGCCTGAGCCCCCGAACCATCGTAACGGCGGCCTTGCGCAGGACCTCGGCGCGAGGGGAGTCCCGGTAGCGTTCGTGCTGGAGGGCTCGAGCCAAGGTGTGAAGGCCGTAGCCGAGGCCCCAGACGTTGTCTACGTCCCACTCGGCTGGCCGCTTGAGGTCCGCGTTGTCGATGAGGAACTGCAGCCCTCGGTCGACCGCGGCGTGGGCCCGTTCGTTCGTACCGAGCTCGAGCACCGCGAGCGTTGCCAGACCGCTGGTCCCCACCGTCCAGGTGTGATACGTCGCCGGATTGGCGAAGGCGCTGGTAAACGTCGCATTGCGGACGCCTCCCCACGACCCGTCCTTTCGCTGCGACTCGAGGAGATATTCAACGCCCCGATCCATGGCGCGCCGAACGTCCTTCTCCGAGCTGTCGGCTTCCGTCCCGCCGCGAGATTCGGCGCCGAGCGGCGCCGTCGCTAGGAGGACGGCACAGAGAAACCGGCTCATTCCTTGGCCTCTTCCTTGCTCTCCTCGTCCTCGATCTTCTCTTCGAGCTTCTCGAGCTGCTCCTTGAGGTCGTCCAGCTCGGCCTCGGCGCTCATCTTGGCGATCTCCTTGAGCAACGCCCCGGCCTCCGCATCTCGCTCGGCCTTCTCCACTGCGGCGCGTTTCTTGGCGACGTCGAGTTCGAGCGTGGCCTGCTCGCGAGGGAGCTCGTGCCCCTTGAGAGCTTCGAACTCTTTCTCCTGGATGCGGATCTGCTGACGACTGCGCTCGGCGTTGCGCTTGCCGCGGTTGATGACGAACTCGGCGGTACGATCCTCCAGATCCTGCTCCTCATACATGATCTCGATCTGTTTGAGCTCTTCTGCTGCCTCCTGGGCGCGATCCTTGACCCGTTGAAGGTTGAGCTCCTCCTGGGCGATCCGGTTCGGCGCATCGATCCCCACGAACTGCGCGAGCTTTCCCGTGGCGATCTTGAGCTCCATGTTCGCGTGATCGACGGCCTGTCGCGAGTCGATCTCCTGCGCCGCGGCATTGACCTCCGCCTGCTTCAACTTCGCGACCGCGATTTCCAGCTTGCGCTTGATGCTCCCGAGCTTCGCTTCCGGATTCTCCTCAGGTTTCTTGGCGTCCGACTGGGCGGCCCCTTTCTTTTCGTCCTTGGCTCCGGAGGCGCTCGCTGCATTCCCGTCCAGGAAGGAGCGTCCCAACAAGGCCCCGACCGCAATCAAGATAACGATCCCGATCAGACTGCTTCGTGAATCCATTGCTCCTCCTTGAGAGAGTCGGATGGTGCTGAGTACGCATGAGATGAGGTGTTCGCGCAGGTCACGCCTACCACAAGGACACCAGAGGGTCTGGGAGGGTCACCTAAGCTCTGCCCCGCGGGTCCGTTCGACTACCGCGAATTCGAGACCGCGAGCGCAGGCACGCGAATTCCCGTTTCCACTGGTGATTCTCTTCCAATGAAAGACAGAAATCCACGAGGTCATCGGATCGAGGTTCGAGAAGAAGCGGTGGGATCGCTCTTTGTTCTTCTCAGGCCTACGCTCCCGACCTCAAGCGTACAGTCGATCGTCAGCTCCGCGCCGCAGAATCACTCGCCGTCAAACAGCGTGAGCTGAGTGAATTCCGGCCGAGCGCGTCGCTTCCCCCGAGCGCGCTCTTCGCCGACGAGACTGCCTTCGATCGCATCGACGAACGGAGATCGTTTTCGTACGCGTGATCGACCATGGCGCGCTCTCTTCTTCGCGTGGAGAAGGACGAGCCGCTCGCGCGCTCGCGTCATCCCCACGAAGAAGAGACGCCGCTCTTCCGAGACGTCAATCGCGTCGTCGTCGCCGAAGCGCAGCGGCACTAGACCGTCTTCACAGCCCGCGATACAGACGAAGGGAAACTCGAGTCCTTTCGCAGCGTGGAGCGTGAGGAGAGAGACGCGGTCGGCACGAGGATCCCAGTAGTCGGCATCGGTCGTGAGCGCGACGTCTTTGGCGAAGGCCTCGAGATCGCGTCCACTCCGCTCGGCATAAGGCGTGAGAAGGGGCAATACGCGATCGGCAGATTCGCCCACTACGCGAGCCGCGGCTTTGAGCATCTCGAGGACGGAGCTGTCCCTCGCGTCAACTTCGCTTGTCTGCAACGCTGTGAGAAGCTGCTGAATCTCCGGCCTTTCAACGAATCGCTCGTGCGAGTTTCGCTGATACGGGATTCCGGATCGATCCAGCGCCTCCGAGATCGCATCCGCCTGTCGATCGGTGCGGTAGAGGATCGCGAGGTCGCCGAAGGACAGCCCATCGGCCACCGGTTCGGCATCGCCCGAGGCGACGCGCCCGCTGTCGAGCGAAAAGAATGTCGATCCGCCGATGGCTCGCTCGATCTGCTCGACGATCGCCTCGGCTTCAGCGCGCTCGCTCGCGCACTCTCGAAGCACGACCGGCTCGCCGCGCTCCCCAACCGCGGACAGGGATCGACCGGGAACGAGCGTCGTCGGCGCGACCATCTGCTGAGCCGCATCGACGATGACCCCCGACGATCGATAGTTCCGCGTGAGCGTCACGGTTCGCGCACCCGGATAGTCCTCGGTGAAGCGCTGAAAGATCCCGACATCACTCCCCCGAAATCCGTAAATCGACTGATCCGGATCCCCGATGGCGCAGATGTTTGCTCCCGGCGGAGCGAGGTGGCGAAGGAAGCGGTACTGGAGAGGATCGACGTCCTGATACTCGTCGACCGCGATCCACGAGTGCCGAGCGCGGACGGTCTCGGCGAGATCCGCACGCGCGTCGAAGAGGCGCACCGGAAGCGCAATCAGGTCGTCGAAATCGATGAGGTCCCGCTCGCGCATAGATCGCTCGTACTCCGCGAGAGTATCGCCGGACGCGCGCGATTCCCGCTTCTCCCGCGAGAGTTCACGCGCTGAGATGCGAGCGTCCCGCTCCGAGAGCGCAAAGACTTCGCGCAGGAGCTCGATCTGCTCGTCCGCACCCACGCACCGCGGGACGACATCAAATCCAAGCTCGGCGTGAAACTCCTCGACGATTCCGAGTCCGAAGCGATGGAACGTGGCTGCGATGATGCGTTCGGCCGCAGAGCCGAGAAGAGAGTCGAGACGCTCACGGAGCTCGGCGGCGGCGCGTCGCGTGAACGTGATCGCGAGACAACTCTCCGGTGCGACATTCCGGTTTGCGATGAGATGGGCTAAGCGGTGAGTGAGCGTTCGCGTCTTTCCGGTCCCGGGGCCCGCCACGATGAGAAGGGGCCCGTTCCCCGCGTTCGCTGCCGCTAGTTGATCAGGGTCGAGCGCGTCGAGGATGCCGTCGCCCCTCTCGCGCGAAGGCGACGACCCCGGCGGGACAGCGGTCGCACCGGCCCCGTCGTCGCGCGCGCTTGCGCGCCCCCGATGCTCAACGGTCTCTGCGGCTACCGCAGTCGGCGACGTTCCCGCCTCGACGGGAGCCGGCGCGGGCTCCGCCGCCGAGCTCGGAGGCGAAGCGGCATCGATGAGATCGAAGAGGAGAGACGCGTGAGACTTGCGCTCGAGTTCACTCGGATCGAACAAGCGGATCGTGCCGTATTCCCCGTCGTAGCCGGCATCGCAGCGGACCTCACCCGCGCGCAGTCGTGCGAGTGCTTCGGCGAGAAGCGAGGACGATTGACGCTCGATGTCGTCGAGGGGCGCGTCTTCGAGGATGAACAGCTCAGGTCCCAAGCGATGGAGCAGAGCTTCGTAGCGCTTCTGCACTGCCTTGCTCTTCGGGCCGACCCCCTGAATCTCCGAGAGAATCTCCTCGAGCGGAACGAGATTGCGAAACGGCATGTCGCGAGGCGGCGTCTCGTCCTTCGCGCGATCAGCGAGCTCGCTCACTCGGTGCATCACGCCGAGTGTGAGCGGTTTCCCGCAAACGCCGCAGACGCCTCCATCCCGCCGGCTCTCGTCCGGCTCCTGCCGCACGCCGCACTTCCGGTGTCCGTCGAGGTGGTACTTGCCCTCCTCGGGAAAAAACTCGACCGTTCCGCCGTAGCCGTCCCCTGTCTTGAGGGCGTCCCGCATCGCGAAGTAGTCGAGTTCGGTGTCGAACACACACGCCTCGCGACCGAGCTTCGGCGGCGAGTGCGCGTCGGAGTTGGAGACGAGCGTGTAGCGGTCGAGATGGGAGACTCTCCCGATCATCGGCGGATCCGCCGAAAGCCCAGTCTCGAGCGCGAAGATCTCGCTCGTCAGGTCGCCGTAGCAGTGCTCGACGGTGTCGAAGCCCGACTTCGACCCGAGGACGGCGAACCACGGTGTCCAAATGTGCGCCGGGACGAGGTAACACCCGTCTCCACCTTCGAGCGTAATCTCGAGGAGATGGCGCGAATCGAGCCCGAGGATCGGCCGGCCATCCGACGCGAGATTGCCGATGCGCGCGAGGCTCGCGGTGATCGCTCGCGCCTTGTCGAGGTCCGGCGCGTAGATGAGATGGTGGACCTTCCGCGTTCGCTCGTCCTTCTTGTAAATCGTCGAGATCTCGACTTCGAGCATGAAGCGAACCGGCTCTCCACCGCGAGCACCGAGCCAGCCGTCGACGAGGCTCTCGAGGTCGGGACGCAGGCGAAAGAGTCCCGGCTCGGCCGGAACGAGCTTCTCCTCGAGCTCGCGAAACCACTGAGGGTGCGTGAAGTCGCCGGTTGCGACGACCCCGATGCCCTTCTTCTGAGCCCAAAGTGCGAGGTGCTCGAGATCGAGGTCGCGACTCGTCGCACGCGAGAACTTCGAGTGAACGTGCAAATCTGCGTAGAACGCCACCGTGACACCACCTATTTCCACCGCCGAGGTTCGTGCGTGAGGGTAAAGCGAGAACTCACGCGGAGCGACGTTTTCGCTCCCGGCAGCTCGTCACGACGCACGAGCCGTGTGACCGCGACCGTTGGCCTTAGCTTCCACCTCGCCTCCACCGCGCGAGGCATTGTAGTCGCCATCGTGGAAATGACGGGGGCAAAAACGCCGTTGAGCGCGTCGCGTGTCGTCTCCGAGCGCTCAGCCGCGCGGACGGCTCCTAGAGACGACGCGCTCGAAGCATCGACGCACCCACTCCGGGTCGAGAAAGAGCACGTAGACCGCGGCGCAAAACATGAATTCGTAGATTCCGAGGAGCACCCAAATCCCGGTGTGGAAAAAAACTCCCATAGCGATCGCGAGCCATCGCAGGCGACGCACGTAGAGAGCGAAGCCAGCGGCGAGCTCGAAGACGACGACGCTCCAGGTCGCGACGTCGTAGATCCAGCCCGCGAGATCGAGCCGGGCGACCCAGTGGGCTGCAGGCGTGCCCCAGGGCCCGATCAAGGTCATCCGCATCATCTCGCCCGTCTTCCACGTCGGTTGGAGGAGCTTCCACACCCCCGATCCGAAATAGAGAATCGCAATCTGGAACGCGATCAACCGCCCCGCCCAGGGAGGGACGAGTTGCGGCTCCATCGAGCCTCCGGCGCGGCGCGATCGCCGGAACGCGGTGAGGGACAAAACCTCATCGAGACGAGCGAAGCACGCGAAGAAGAGGATCAAGACGAGGAGGCGGTCGTAGGACGAGTCCTTGATCGCGAGATTGATGCAGAAGTGATAGACGTAGAGGCTGAGCAGAATCGGTGTCGTCCACGAAGTTCGCACTCCGAGAGTGAAGAGGGCGGCGGCGACGACGAGTGCGCCGAAGAGTAGCTGTGCGCCGACCGGACCCGGTGCGATATCCGGAAGCACGACGGGCGTGTAGATCCCCGCGCTCGAAAAAAGAAGCTCGACTTCCGGCGCAAGCGGGAGGAAGTATCCGAGGAGATAGAGGCCGAAGAGGATGCGAAAGAGTGCGAACCCGTGCGGGGAAATCGGGTCGAACCAGTACGCGTTCCAGCGTCGCGCGACGGCACGACGAAACGAAGCGCGCGGCTCGGGTGGATCGTTCTCAGTACGCCCGACCACACGTCACTCCACGAACCATTCGCGGCGCAGCGTCGTGTCGCGCCGTTTCTCGGCGAAGTAGCCATCCGCGCTTCGCGGCCACTCGAGCGCGTAGATCCTGAGCTCGAGGATGCGTTCACCGGGATGGATCCGTGCGTACCGTTCCTTGATCTTTCGCGCGAGAAACTCCTGGCTCTTGCGGTGGTTCCAAGTGATGCGACCGATCTCCCGCCTCGCCCACAATCGCTGCATCCGCTCCGGCCGGCGAAACGGCACGTATTCTTCCGGGTCGAGATCGATCCAGTCCTTGCGCACCTTTCCGTCGACGACTCGCTCGACTCGGCCCGAAATGTACACCTCACGATTCCGCGTCTCGTAGTAGGAGAACATGCCGAAGACGAGGAACGCGTCCTCGACTTCGCGCGGAATCGGCGGGCGAAGGTAAGAGGGCAAAGGGCGACCGAGAAACCGAAGCGGTCGCACGATGACAGCGACGTTCGCGTAGACGACGAGAAGAATAGCGAGCGTGATCGCGACGCGCTTCCAACGCGGAGGACGAACGACCGCGGCAGCGACGTTTCCACTCGCATCGTCTCCGAGCTCGGCGCGCGCCGGCATTCGTCAGCGCCTCAGCTTCCGGTCGTCGAGTCGCTCGCCCTTCGGCCGACGGATCGGCATGAGGAGTGCACCGCCCGCTTCGAGCTCGTCGAAGAGCTGCTTCTTGAGCGGAGCGATACGATCCTGGAACGCGGGGACGGCGATGAGATTGTGCCTTTCGTGGGGATCCGTCTCGAGGTCGTAGAAACCGTCGAGGTCCCACACTCCATGGTAGTAAATATATTTGTAGCGATTCGTTCGAATCGCGAACGTCGTCGGAGTCGCCGGGAAGTTCCACTCCCAGTAGTACTCGTAGATGATGTGATCCCGCCACGGCGCGGACTCGCCGCGCAAAAAGGGAAGAAACGAGCGGCCGTCCATCTCCCGAGCCGCGCTGCTCACGCCGGCGATATCGAGCAACGTCGGCGCGATGTCGATGTTCTGCACCATGGGAGAGATCTTCGTCCCCGGGCGGATGAGACCCGGGGCGTAAACGAGTAGCGGTACGCGGATCGACTCCTCGAACGCGTCGCGTTTGTCGTAGAAACCGTGCTCACCTAGCTCGAAGCCGTTGTCGCCCATGTAGAAGACGATCGTCGAGCGGGACTTGCCCGTTCGATCGAGATGGTCGAGCAGACGCCCGAGGTTTTCATCGAGTCCGTGGACCGTCTCGCAGTACTGCCAGTAAAGATCGTCGAAGGAGGGAACCGGATCGTTGTCGAACGCTCCGGTTTCCATGTGATCGATCCCGTGAATGCTGTAGCGACGCTCGCGGACCCAGCGCGGCTGAGTGCGGTAGTTTTCCTCCGTGTTCGCCATCGTCTCGGGATAGCGAATCGTTTTCCCCGCGTAGCGCCCACGATGCCGCGGCGCCGGAAGAAACGGGTAGTGAACGGCCTTGAATCCGAGGCACAGAAAGAACGGTCGATCGCCTACGCCACCGAGCCACTCGATCGCGCGGTCGGTCAAAATGTCCGTCGTGTACCCTTCGAAACGCTTCCGTTCGCCGTTGATGTTGAGCGTCGGATCGAAGTAAGTCCCTTGGCCGCGGAAACTGACCCAGTGATCGAATCCCGGCCGGGGCGCGTCGTCGTCGTGACCCATGTGCCACTTCCCGACGTACGCGGTCTGGTAACCGGCTTCGCGGAGGAAGTGCGCAGAGAACCGCGTACCTTCGGGCACGGGTCGCTGATTGTCGACCACGCGGTGGCGGTGCATGTACCGGCCAGTCAGGATCGTCGCTCGACTCGGCGAGCAGAGGGACGTCGAGACGAAAGCATTTACGACGTGCGCGCCCTCTCTCGCCATGCGGTCGAGCGCCGGCGTTTCGAGAAAAGCCGGGGCATCCGGCATGAAACGCATGAAGTCGTAGCGATGGTCGTCGCTGAGGACGAAGACGATGCTCCGTTTCTGGCTGCCGAGTCCACCGTTCGCATCGTCCGCGGCGAACGCGCCCGGCACAACCAACGCCGCGGCGAGCACCACGCGCGCTGCGCCGAACTTACGGACTGCGCAAGACTGCGCCGGCGTCGGTGACCGTTGCCATCGTCGAGTGTTCTCCATGGTGCGGATCGCTCCTCGTAAGCTCATCCCTTTGGTTGGTGCGCCAGGCGACTTCCTCTCGCTCTTACGCCTCACCCTCTCGATTTCTTCCTTCATACTCGTCGCGGTCTTCGGGTGAATCTCCTCCGTGAGGAGACCGAGTCAAGGCGCATCCGCCGGCGCGAGGAGAGCGAGCTCGTTCGCAGCAGCAACGATGCGCTCGCCCGCAAACTCGATGTCGCCTGCTGACGTCCCCGGCCCGATCGAAAACCGCACCGCACCGCGCACGAGCGCGCTCGCGACTCCCATCGCCTCGAGCACGTGCGATGGGCGACCCGCGCCCACGGAGCACGCACTCGCCGTCGACGCCGCAACACCGACCGAGTCGAGACGGCGGACGAGCGCCTCGCCGGTGACCCGCGGGAAGGAAACGTTCAGGACCGTACCGACCTCCGCGGCCGCCGCTCGAGGCGCGTGGACGACGGTCCCCTCGACGCCGCCTTCGACGAGCTCTCTCAGTCGATCGCGTCGAGCGCGCCGTTCGGGCGTCACCCGCACTCGCTCCGCTTCGGCGACCTCGACCGCCCTTGCGAAACCGATCGCTCCCGCGACGTTTTCCGTCCCGGCCCGCCGACCGCCCTCTTGTTTCCCGCCGAGAAGATGCGGCGCACAACCGACGCCGCGCCGAACGAGGAGTGCACCGGCTCCCTTGGGGCCGCCGATCTTGTGTGCAGATAGACTCACGAGATCCACCGGCCACCTCGCAAGGTCGATCGGGACTTTGCCGAGAGCCTGCACCGCGTCGACGTGAAACGCCGCGCCGTGCCGCTGCACGATGTTCCCGATCGCTTCCGTGTCGAGGAGCACGCCCGTTTCGTTGTTCACCGACATCACGCTGACGAGTCGCGTCGCGGGTCGAATCGCTCCTCGCACCGAGTCCGGATCTACGGCGCCGGTGGGGAGCGCCGGAACGACGGTGATCTCGACTCCGAACGACCTCAGGACGTCGGCGGTAGCGAGAGTTGCTGCGTGCTCGACCGCACTCCAAACGACGTGCACGGAATCACGCTCGATCTCGTCGAGAGCCGTTCGCACGACACCGAGGATCGCGGCGTTGATCGCTTCCGTCCCGCCCGACGTAAAGAGAAGATCGAATCCACTCGCTCCGAGAGCGTCCCGCAGCGCTTCACGCGCGCCTTCGAGGGCGGCTCGCGCGCGCTTCCCTTCGGCGTGAATCGAGCTGGGATTCCCGAAATTGCCGCTCGTCTCCGCCATCGCCGCCGCCACCTCCTCGCGGAGCGGCGTGGTCGCGGCGTGGTCGAGATACACCCTCATGGGTATCGATCGTACCGCGGTCGTCGCGCCCGATTCCACTCCGGCGCGACGCGCCCGCACTCACTCCGCGATCGTCACTCGCGTTTTGTACGGCACGAGATCGTAGAGCAGCTCGACGTCGACGTTGTTCATCCGCACGCAACCCGCCGACGACTCGACGCCGATCGACCGGGGATCCTGCGTCCCGTGGATGCCGTAACCGGAGTATTGCTCCGTCGCCTCGAATCCGAGCCAGCGGGATCCGAGCACGTTATCCGGGTGCCCGGGCGGGATCGACGCGCGCCCAGCCGGCCACCAAGCGGGGTCCTTTTCCTTGACCTTCACCACGAAGCTTCCGACCGGAGTGCCGCCGAGCTTGCCGAGGCCGACGGGACGCTCGAGGAGCACGCGGCCATCGACCGTCACCCAGAGGCGAAATTCGCTCTTCTTGACGAACACCTCGATCTTGCCGACGAGAATTCGCAGCCGCACCCCGGGCCGGATCACGTCGCTCGCGAGTCCGTTGAGTCGCTGAATGGAGCCCACCGTCGTTCCGTGCCGTACGGCGATCGCGGTCAAGTTGTCCCCGGCGCGGACGGTGTAGGTTTCGAGCACGAGCGGCGAACGACCCGAAAACACGACGCGCTCGAGGAACGGTCGCAAGTGTCCGAGCACTCGCGTTCGACTCGCGGAGTCGCGGGCCGCCTCATACGCGAGGCTGAGCTCCTCCCACGCCCGGAACGCGGACGCCGAATCGGCGAACGCCGTCTTGAGACTCTCGAGCGCGGCACCGAGACTCTCGGCGAAAAGTTGCTCGCCGCCGCTCCCTCGCGCCGCGAGGTAGCGGAGGTACTCGCGCCGGCGGACAAATTCGGTTTCGATCTCGAGAAGTCGAGTGACCTCCGCGGTGAGGTCCATGCCCTGGTCCTTCCACACTGCGTAGATCCGCTCGAGGAGCTGCTTTCCGAGAGCCGCGTCGCCGGCGTCGAACGTCGCGAACGCGAGCTCCCGCTGCTCGGTGAGTACGCTCGCGGCGACGACGTCCGCGGCGCGCGAGGTCGGAGGCGCAGGACGGAGTCCCGACGCCGGTCGAGGAGCGAGCTCGGCTGCGTCGCCCGCGAAGAACATCGCGCCACCGAATTTCGGTGGCAACGGAGTCTCCGCAACGACGTTCCCCTCGCCCGCCTCCGAGATCGAAGGCGCGGTTTCCGCCCCGTTTCCCGCCTCGCGCGAGCCCTCGCCCCGCGAGGCGCCTTCAGGCGACGGCTCGGACGCCGCGCCGTCCGCCGGCGACGTCGCTTCCGGATCGCCCGCCAGCCGGGGAACGACGGGTGCCGGCTCTCCACTCGTCGAGTCGTCGGGCGTGCCGCCCGACGCCCACTGAATCAAGGCCCAACCGGCACCACCGATGATGAGCCCGGCACACAACGTGAGTGCAGTCTTCACGTCCCCGCTCCTCTCTCTTCGATCGTCTTTTCTCGATCAGCGGCTCCGGTCCGGATTCGCGCCTCCAAGCGCTCGAACCGGACAACGGACGGGCCGCTCCGCATGGCGCGCCCGCCCTGCGCACGCGGAACTCCTCGGGTGAGCGACGCGCATTTAACCTCAATTCCCCCTCGAATGCCACTGCGCCGCCGACCGTGCGATCGGATCGAGCCACGGATCCCCTCGAGCGCCCCCGACTCCGCCTCAACGAAGCGGAAAGCCAGCGTCCTCGAGGCTCCCGATGACTCGAGTTTGGAGCGCTCCGATCTCCTCCCCCGAGAGCGTTCGCTCGGCGGATCCGAACACGAGGTGAAACGCGACGGATTTTTTTCCGTCGTCCAGATTCTCGTAGACGCTCATCACGTCGAGCCCGAGGAGCGCCTCGCCAGCAGCGTCTCGAATCACGGAGGCGATCTCGCGCACCGGCGTGCGCGAGGCGGCGACGACCGCGACGTCGAAGGGAACGGTCGGATAGCGAAGCGGCGGGTGATAGTCGACGGTGCGGCGATCGCCGTCAGAGAACAGGGCGTCGAAGTCGAGATCGAACGCGACGATCTCACCCTTCAGCTTCAGCTCGCGCTGGAGCACTGGATGGACGCGGAACACTCGGCCGAACTCGCGCTCTTTTTGAACGAAGCGCCCCGAGACGGTGGGATGGATCCACCGCACGAGCTCGGCGTCTCCCAGCGGAAGCAAGTCGACCGGTGCGAGACCGAGCCGCGCGAGGAGATCGAGCAGGACGCGACGCACGCCGTAGAAGTTGCCGTTCTTCTTTTCGGGAAAGCTCACGATTCCCGCGAGGCGAGAGCGCTCATCGGGCAGCCCGGGCTCGGTCAGCTCGTCCGCTTCTTTCCGGTAGACTCGACCGAGCTCGAAGAATCCGAAGTCGAGTCCGTAGCGCTGGTTCTCCTTCGCCTTCTCGAGATGAATCGGGACGATCTCGCGCCGCATGTGATCGAGATCCTCGCTCACAGGGTTTCGGAGCACCATGTGCGCGGCGGGATCGAGTCCGAAACGCGCGCAATGAGCGGCCCCGACCATGGAGTACGTGAACACCTCGCTCCAGCCGGCTCGGTCGGACAAGTAGTGCTTCGCGCGGCGCTCGAATCGGCGGTGCTCGTTCGGTACGGGCGCGGCGACCGGCCAAGCGGGCGCGAACGGTTCGATGTTGTCGTAACCGTGAACCCGCCCCACCTCCTCGACGAGGTCCTCTCGCACCTCAACATCCTTCGTCGCTCGCCAGGACGGGACCGAGACCGTCCACTCGTCGTCCGGCTCTCCGTCGACGCCGAAACCGAGCCACTCTAGGCTCTCCTTCACTTCGCGAGCCGGCAGCGGCGCGCCCAGCCGCTGCGCGATGAACTTGGCGTCGGTCCGGATCTCGATCCGCTCGGCCGGCTCGAAACCCACGTCCTGAAGCGGCCCGATCACTTTGGCGCCGGGGCAGAGGTCGAGGATCATCTTTGCGGCCCGGAGAACGCCTTCTCGCGCGAGGACGGGGTCGAGCGACTTCTCGAAGCGAAGCGACGAGTCGGTGCGTTTCCCGACGCGGGTCGAGGTCTGCCGCACGCGAACGGGAGAAAAGTTCGCGCACTCGAGAAACACCGACGTTGCGCCCTCCGAGATTTCCGTTCCTTCACCGCCCATGATTCCGGCGAGCGCGACGGGCTCCGCGCCATCGGCGATGACGAGGTCCTCCGCGAGCAGCTCGACGGTCGTATCGTCGAGGAGACGGATCTTCTCGCCCGCTCGCGCGCGACGGACGACGATCTTGCCGCCGCCGACCCGCGCCGTGTCGAAGGCGTGGAGCGGCTGCCCGAGCTCGAAGAGAACGTAGTTCGTCACGTCGACGATGTTGTTGATCGGACGACTGCCGATCGCGAGGAGTCGATGCTGGAGCCACGCGGGAGATGGCTCGACGCGCACGCCGTCGATTTGAAGTCCGCAGTAACGCCGGCAAAGTCCGTCGCGTCCGCCGACCCCGTCGCCTTCGATCGCGACCGTCACCGACGCACTCCCCGGCGCCGTCGCGAGCGATTCGTCGAGATCGAGCGGCCGCAGCGGGACGCGGTACATCGCCGCGAACTCGCGCGCGAGCCCGTAGTGTCCCCAAAGGTCGGGCCGGTGAGTGAGCGACTTGTTGTCGATTTCGAAGACCACGTCCCGGAGCTCGGGGAACGCTTCGACGAGAGTGCTCCCCACTTCAGCGCCGTCCGGAATCTCCCAGAGTCCCGCGCCGTCCGCGGAGACTCCGAGCTCCTTCTGCGAGCAGAGCATTCCCTCGGACCGGATCCCACGCACCTTCGCCGCCTTGATCTTCGTCCCGCCGACGACCGTTCCCGGCAGGGCGAGCGCGGCCGCCATCCCCGGGCGAACGTTCGGCGCGCCGCAGACGACCGTGAGAGGGTCACCGCCGGCGTCGACGCGAGCGAGGCGGAGACGATCGGCCCCAGGATGCGGTTCCACCGACTCCACGTTCGCGACGACGATTCCGCCGAGCTGCGTCCCCCACTCCGTCACCGCCTCGACTTCGGCGGTGTGAAGCGAGAGCTCGACGCCGATCTCTTGCGGCGATCCGATCTTTCGGGCGGACTCCGAACGATCGAACGGACAGAACTCGCGGATCCAGTTGAGCGAAACTTGCATCGGAGGGACAGGTCAGAAGAGAAGCGAAACGTTCGCGCGACGTATCACCGAAGCCGCATCAGCGAAACTGGCGCACAAAGCGAAGGTCGGCGCTGTGGAGATGACGGATATCCTCGATGCCGTAGCGCATCATGACGAGTCGATCGAGCCCGAGCCCGAACGCGAATCCCGAGTATTCGTCGGGATCGATCTCGCCGGCGCGGAGCACGTTCGGATGGACCATGCCGCAGGGGAGGAGCTCGACCCAGCCGGTTTGCTTGCAGACGGCGCAGCCGTCGCCGCGGCAAATGAGGCAGCGAATGTCGAGCTCGAACCCCGGCTCGACGAAGGGGAAGTACCCCGGACGGAGCCGCACTTCCTCCTCGCGGCCGAAGATGCGCGAGAGGAGAGTCTTCATGAAGTAGATGAGGTGGGCGACCTTGATGTCTCGGTCGACCATCATGCCTTCGAGCTGGTGGAACGTCGCCTCGTGGCTCGCGTCGAGACGCTCGCAGCGGAACACCTTTCCCGGTGCGATCATCTTGAACGGCGGGCGAAAGCGTTTCATCCCCCGCACCTGGATGCTGGAGGTGTGCGTCCGGAGCAGGTTTCCGTCCTCGAGGTAGAACGTGTCCTGCATGTCGCGAGACGGGTGGTCCGCCGGGATGTTCAAGGCCTCGAAGTTGAAGTAGTCCGTCTCGACGTGCGGCCCGTCGAGGACCTGGAATCCCATCGAGACGAAGACATCTTCGATCTCGTACTGAATCTGCGTCGTCGGGTGGAGTGTCCCGCTCGGGCGAGCGTCCGCGTCGAGCGTCACGTCGAGCCAATCGGCATCGAGCTCGCGGCGCAACGCAGCGCCGGCGATCTCCTCGCGTTTCGACCGGAGGGCGGCTTCCGCCTCGCCCTTGCGCACGTTGAGGAGCTTGCCCGCGCTCTTTCGCTCCTCCGGTGAGAGCTTGCCGAGGCCCTTGAGGAGAGTCGTGAGGGCGCCGCTCTTCCCGAGGTAGCGGACCCGCAACTCGTCGAGCTCGGGTTCGCTCTCGACGGCGGCGAGTGCGGTTTCGAGCTCCTCCCAGATCGTGTCGACTTCGTTCTGCACTCTCTCGTCCTCCGCCGCCGTCCACGCTCGCACCGAACGCGAACCGATCCGGCGCCGACCACCGTGACCGCGACGCGCGATGGACGTCGTCGGCTAACGGATCACTCGGCCGCGACGCGCTCGCACGTGAGGAGTTCGAGCGAGTGCAGTCGCTCCCGGACGCCCGCCCGCGTCTACTTGAGCGCGCCCCGAGCCGTTTCGACGAGCCCGTCGAACGCCGCGCTGTCTCGCACCGCCATGTCCGCGAGGATCTTCCGGTTGAGCTCGACGCCGGCCGAGTTCAGCCCGCGAACGAACTGACTGTAGTTGATTCCGCGCGCGCGACACGCGGCATTGATGCGCACGATCCACAGCCGGCGGAAATCGCCCTTCTTTTTCCGGCGGTGCTTGGTTGCGAACGCTTCCGCTCGGATCAGCGATTCCTTGGCGACGCGGTGGAGCTTGCTGCGACCGCCCCAGTAGCCGCGAACTCGCTTGCGAAGTCGGCTCTTCTTGCGGAGTCGGGCGACTCCGTTCACTGCGCGTGACATCTCGTTGAAACTCTACTCTTCGGGTCGCGGGAATTCGGGTCTCGCGGGGATTGCCGGATACGACGACGTCGCTCAGACGCCGAGCAACCGTCGCATTTTCACTGCGTCCGACTCCGCGCAGATCAGCTGGCGGCGGAGCTGTCGCTTGCGCTTGGCCGACTTCACCGACAAGAGGTGACGCCGACCGGGCCGGGATCGCTTGACCTTCCCGCTTTTCGTCAGGCGGAAGCGCTTCTTGGCCGCGCGGTTCGTCTTCATCTTCGGCATCGGAGGGGCCCCTCCTCGGGTGGCCCGATTCGCTCGCTCGCGACGGAACGTCGCAGATCTCGCGGCCGCCGTCGTTCGACGCCATCGCTGGCTCGTCCGGCAATGGGCGAAAGGGACGTATTGTAGCAGGGACGAACCGCGAGGAAAGGGGCAAGCGCCGAGTTTCTCCGGGCCGCTCGCCCGACCCGCCCGCGGGAGCCGCGCCGCCGCGCGGTCACCGGCTGACGAGGATCATGATCATGCGATTGCGGCCTTCTCGGGACGGCTCCTGCTCGACCTTGGCGATGTCGTCGACTTCGCCGGCGAAGCGAAGGAGCGATTGGCGACCGATGTCGAGGTGGATCGTCTCGCGTCCACGAAACATCATCGTCACCTGGACCTTGTGGCCCTTCTCGAGAAAGCCCCGGGCGCGTCCGAGCTTCACCTGGAAATCGTGCTCTTCGCACTTCGGGCGAAGCTTGATCTCCTTACGCCGCTGGACGGTCTTCTTCGACCCTCGCCCCTTCTTCTTTTGGTCGAATTTGTACTTCCCGTAGTCCATGAGCTTGCAGGTCGGCGGCTTGGCCATCGCGGCCATTTCCACCAAATCGAGGCCCCGCTCTTCGGCGAGGGCCAGCGCGTCAGCAACGCTCATGATCCCCAACTGCTCTCCGTGCTCGTCGATCAGACGAACGTCCCCGGGCCGCGGACGAAAAATGATCCGGGGCCCTCTTTGAGGCGGCGGGCCTCCTCTACCAGGCATCGGGCGAATGGGAAATCTCCTTCTTTCTTGAGACCGGCGTTCTCGGGACCGGGCGAAGCGTGCCCGGTGAGTCGCGCCGGGTACACATCAAGATCGCGTCCCGCACTCGGAACACTTCGGCAGACCGCTTCGCTGCTTGCGAGAGAGGCGTCCACCGGATTCGCGATTTGCGGCTTCCGAATCGAATCCTTACCGGACGCACGCACGATCGAGCGGGGCCTCTTCGTTCTCGAAGCGTAACTCGGTCAAAAAACTTACGTCAATAGAAAATCCGCCGAAGGCCGGCGTGCTACTCGACCGCCTCCCCTCCGCGAAACTCGAGGCCCAACTCCTTCCATTGCTCGGCCTTAGGCGCGCTCGGGGCATCGGTCATCAGGCAGTTCCCGCGCGCGGTCTTCGGAAAGGCGATGACATCGCGGATGCTCTCGGCGCGGGTCATGAGCATGACGAGCCGATCGAGTCCGAGCGCGATCCCGCCGTGGGGCGGCGCGCCGTAGGACAGAGCGTCGAGGAGGAAGCCGAATTTCGCCCGGGCCTCGTCGTCCCCGAGCGCGATCGCGCGAAAGACCTTCTCCTGCACGTCTCGCCCATGGATTCGGATGCTGCCGCCGCCGAGCTCCGTGCCGTTTAGAACAATGTCGTACGCTCGAGAACGAACCTCCCCGGGCGACGACTCGAGCTGGTCGAGATCCTCGGCGCGCGGACTCGTAAACGGGTGATGGAGGGCGACCCAGCGCTCGTCCTCTTCGTCCCAGTCGAGGAGGGGGAAGTCGGTGACCCACAAGAAATCGAGGCGCGCCGGGTCGATCAGCCCGAGCTGGCGGCCGACATGGAGCCGCAGCTCGCCGAGCCCGGGTCCCGTCACCGAATCGCGATCGGCGAGGAAGACCAGCAGGTCGCCGTCCGTGGCTCCGAACGCGGACCGCAGCCGCTCCTCGATCGCGCCGCCGACGAACTTCGCCACCGGTCCCTTGGGTCCGTCCGCCTCGAGCTTCACCCAGGCCATCCCCTTAGCGCCGTACTCCTTGCACACGTCCTCGCACGCGGTGATTTCTTTCCGCGAGAGCTTGGCCCCACCGGGAACGCAGATGCCGCGCACGCGACCGCCGCTCGAGAGCGCGGATTGAAACACACGGAATTCCGTATCACGCGCGATGTCCGAGACGTCCTCGAGAAAGAGGTCGCAGCGCGTGTCCGGCCGATCGGTGCCGTAACGTTCCACCGCTTCGGCGTACGGCATGCGCCGGATCGGAAGCTCGATCTCGTGTCCGAGGATGTCTCCGAACACACGCGCGAGGAGTCCATCGATCAGCTCGAAGACGTCCGACTCGTCGACGAAGGCCATCTCGATGTCGAGCTGGGTAAACTCGGGCTGCCGGTCCGCGCGCAGATCCTCGTCGCGGAGACACTTCACAACCTGATAGTAGCGGTCGAACCCGCTCACCATGAAGAGCTGCTTGAAGAGCTGCGGTGACTGCGGCAGAGCGAAGCACTTCCCCGGATGCCCGCGCGCCGGGACGAGGAAGTCGCGCGCTCCCTCGGGCGTGCTCTTCGTGAGGAGAGGCGTCTCGAGATCGAGGAATCCCCGTTCTTCAAGGTAAGTGCGGAGGAGCCCGGTGATCTTCGCGCGGAGAACGATGCGCTCCTGCATTTCGCGGCGACGGAGATCGAGGTAGCGGTAGCGAAGACGAATCTCCTCGCCCGGAATCGCATCCGTCGTTCCGATCTCGAACGGCGGGACCTCGCACGGATTGAGGACGCGAAGCTCTGACGCGACCAGTTCGATCTCGCCCGTCGCGAGCTTCGGATTGACCATCCCATCGGGTCGCGCCCGCACGGTTCCTCGCACCGCGATGACGAATTGCGGGCGGAGGGTATCGAGAGCGTCGCCGGAGAGCTCGGCCGGGTCGAGCACGACCTGCGTTAGGCCGTACCGATCCCTGAGGTCGAGAAAGCGGAGCCCGCCGTGATCGCGCAGGCTTTCGACCCAGCCGTTCAGGCTCACCTCGGCATCGACATCCGCCGCGGCCAGTTGGCCGCAGGTGTGGGTGCGCTTGAGTTCTCGTTCTCTCTCGCCGGACGTCATTTCCGCCATCGCTCGCCTCGCCGGGGAGCCTGCACTCGCCTTTCGACCGGCGCGGGAATCGAGCGCGCTCGGACCATCGGAGGCGCCACCGTCCGGACAGCCCGAGCGGCACCCGGATTGTAGCCGCCTCGATCGACGCACCGTTCGCGGCGCAGGCTCTCGGCGCGTCGGGTTCGTCTAGGGCCCACCTTTCGCTCCGTCTCCGGATCGGTCGTCTCGGGCATCGCGGTGGACGCGGGAGACGATGAGAGCGCGGTGAGTCCCCGAGATCGGACCGAGGATTCTACCGACGAGTCCCAGGAGCGGCGACCGAAAAACGTCGGTGTCACAGCTTCGCGATTTGAGCCTGGATCCGCGCGAGCAGGGCCGCGTAGGGCGCCCGCTTCGCATACAGCGCGGCCTCGCCGAAGAGTCGTCGTGCCCGCTCACGATTCGCTGGGGTGTCCCCGGTTGCCATCTCGAGGGCGCCACGCGCGAAGCAAAAGCGAGCCTTCCAGTAGTTGAGCTGGAGCTTCTTCGCGAGGTAGTTCCCTTCCTCGTAGCAGAGGAACACGCGCTCGCGGTCGTTCTCCTCGATCAGGAATTCCCCCAGATAGATGTAGAGAGGGAGGAGGTCTCGCTCGGCGCCTTCCTCCTTGAAGATGCTCTCAGCGCGGTTGAAGTAGGTCAGCGCCCGGCGGCGCTGATTCCGCGCCGCGAAGACGAGCGCCTGGAGCATGAGCGCCCTCCCTTGACTCACGCGGCTCCGATTGAGCTGATCGAGCTCGTTCAAGGTCTTCACGTAGCCTTCGGCCTGCTCGAGGTTTCCGAGTCGGACCTGCGCGACGATGAGATGGACGAGGAATCGCTCGATGTAGTAGTAGAGGCGCCGCTCGCGCGCGAGCTTGAGTCCGCGCTCACCCTCGTGAAAGAGCATGAGGAAATCGCCGCGAAGCTGGCAGAGGCGACACTGGAACTCGAGCAGCTTGAGGAGTGCGCGCGGCTCTTCCGGCTCGCCCGGGTAGGCGGCCTGGATGTACTCGACCGACCGATCGAGTCGACCGCGATCGAGATTCATGTTCGCGAGCACGAAACGTGCCTCCGACATGCTGAGATCATTCCCGATGCGCTCAGCGTTCTCGAGCCCACGGAGGAGCGCCTTCTCCGAGTCTTCGTATTGGCCGAGCCGCCGGTGCGACTCGCCGAGCAGGTTGAGCGCTTTGACGAGCCCGACGCGATTCTTGCTCTCGTCGTAGAGCCGCACCGCCCGGCGGAGGACTTGCGCCGCCGTTTCGTCGTGTCCGAGGAAGAGCTCGAGTCCGCCGAGCTCCGTCATCGCATCGGCGCACGCGCTACGCTCCCCCATGCGCCGTCGAAGATCAGCACAGAAGCGAAACTGATTGCGGGCGAGCGTAAACTTGTCCTTGTACTTGTAGAGCTTACCGAGGCAGTGGAGAGTCGAGTCGCTCGACGACATGCCGGGTGCAGAGTCGAGGAGATTGAGAGCTCCCGCGCCGCTCCGCGTCGCTTCACGTTTCTGTCCGAGATAGTAGTGATTCTCGGCGAGAAGGAGCTGGAGCTCCGCGAGCTCGGAGAAGCGGTTCGCGAGCAACTTCTTTCGATCGACGATCTCGCAGAGCTCGAGACTCTCGCGATAGCGTCCCTGAAGAAAACGAATCCGGGCGCGAACGAGGAGGACGTTCGCGCGCCACATGCCGGGGGCGGCCTCCGATTCGCCGCAGCTCGCTTCTACGTCCTGGAGGCCGTTCTCCGAGCGGCGGAAATCGCCGAGCGACATGTTGACGCGCGCGAGGTCGATGAGCACCTGAAGCGGGTGCGGATCTTGTCCCACGCCGTCGGACCTCTGGGCGATCACGCGGAGCTCACGTCGAGCGGTTTCGAAATCTCCGACTCGCATATTGAGCCGAGCGATCTGGTAGCGAACGCGCAGCCACTCCTCGCTCTCCTCATCGCGGAGAAGCTCCTCGACGCGCTCGTAGGTTTCGAGAGCCGCGTGGAGGCGGAACTCCTCCTCGTAGAGAAGGCTCGCCTCGAGACCGTAGCGAACTCCCTGATCCCTGTTCCCAGCGAGGAGGAAGTGACGCGCGAGCTTTCTCGGTCGCGAGAGGCCGACCGAAGAGTAGTAGTGCTCGCACAAGGTTCCGGCTCGGTCATGAAACGTCGCCCGCTCGTCCTCCGGCACCATGCGGTACAGGATCTCCCGCGCGCTCGAATGCACGAACCCGAAGCCGGTCCCGTCGACGCGAACGAGCCCCGCTTCCCGTAGGTGCTCGAGCGCCTCGGTCGACGCAACGCCGGACACGCGAGCGAAGTTCGCCGCGAGGGGCAACTCCGTCGAGTCGCCGAGGAAGGCGATCGCGACGGCGAGGCGAGTCGCGTCGGTCGAGAGGGACTTGATCTTCGCCTTGAGCTCCTTTCGCACCTGGAGCGGAGGCTCGACGCCGGCGGCGTCCTCCTCGAGCCGCCAGCCGCGCGGGAGCCTCTGGATCACGCCTTCGGAGATGTACTGAGCACAGATCTGCGTGATCACCGCCGGATTGCCGTCGCTCATTGCGGCGAGCTGCCGGACGAACCAGTCGGGAAACTGGTGACCGGTGAACAGGTGCTGAAGGAGCGCGGCGACGTCCGAACGGTGGAGTCGCTCGAGTCGCACGTCGAGAAACAGATCGTCGCGGTCGGAGAGTAGAAGCTGAGCGAGCAAAGAATTCTCGGTGAGCTCCTCCTCGACTACGGTGGCCGTCGTCAATAGGCGGCTGTCTTCGACGACGGTCTGAGACTGCGCCTCGACGAGCTCATGGACGAACCGGACCACGAGATCGCCCGCCGACTCGAGCCGCTCGAAGTGTAGGACCACCGGTCGCTCGCGGCTGCTCTCGAGAGCGGATTCGACGAGCCGGCGGAGGATATCGCTGAACCCCGAATCGCCGCCGACATCGCCGGCGTCGATTGCAGCGCGCACCTGCGCGTAGACTTCCGCGTGGAGCTCGTCGACGAAGATTCGCGAGAGCTGTTCGAGAAGCGTATCGAAATCCGAGTTCGGTCGCTCCGCGTTCGCGTCGCAATCGACGTCGAGATAGATCACGCCGCGCGTCTGCGTGAGCACGCGAAGCTCGACGACGAAGTTCGCCTTTCCGATTCCGCGCTCGCCGCGGATCACCGCCATGCGGCCCTTCGGAAACACCGGGATCCAGTGAGTCTGGAACTCGCCCGGCTCGCCTTGGTCGAACCGCGCCATCTCCATGTCCTCGTGGTGAAACTCGCTCTCGTCGATGGCGCAGACACTGTGGAACAGCCGGTAGAGCGTTTTTAGATACTTTTCGCGGGACTGGATGTGAGGTGAGCCGAGATAGCTCTTGGCGGTCTCGACGGTTTCGAGTGGGAAGTCGAGCTCGGTGACTTCGTTGAGCGCGGCGATGACACCGGTCGCGCCTTGAAATCGATCGGGGGGATTCTTCTCGAGGAGCCGGAGGATGACCCTGCTGAGCGTGGGCGGCACCGAGGGAGCGATCCGAGCGGGAGGCGTCGGCGCCGTCTCGAGATGGGCCTTCAGAACGGCGATCTTGTTCTTGCCTTGAAACGGCACGCGGCCCGCGGCGAGTCGGTACAGCACCGCACCAAACGAATAGAGATCGGTGCGTCGGTCCACCTGAGACCCGGTGATCGTTTCGGGTGCGATGTAGTTGGCCGTGCCGACCAGACGCCGTCCGCCGAATTCCTTCTCGCGCTTCGTGAGCCCGAAGTCGATGAGCTTGACTTCGGGGATCCTCTTCCCGTCATCCTCGCTCCACCGGACGAGGATGTTCTCCGGCTTGATGTCTCCGTGAACGAGTCCACGCGAGTGAATGAACTCGAGACCGCGCAGGATCTGCACCGTGATGTCGAGAAAGATGTTCAGCTCGTCGGCACGAGCGAGATTGAGCCGCGAGCAGGCCTCGAGGAGATGTTCCCCCTCGACGTACTCGCAGGTGAAGTAGTACTCGCCGAGCTCGAGATCGAAGCCGAAATCGTAAACGCGCGCGAGCCCGGGGTGAGCGAGCATCGCCATCGCGAGGAACTCGTTTCGAAGAACCGCGACGGCGCTGTTGTCGTCGCCGTCGCCTTCGCGGACTCGCTTGATCGCGACCTGGCGTCCGTCGCCGAACAAGTCCTCCGCAAGTGCAACCGCCCCCATCCCCCCTTCACCGATCGTCCTCAGACAGCGATATCGGCCGGCGACCGTTACGGCCTCGGCCTGCGTGCGTTCGATTGTCGGTGCGTCGTTCATGAGGGAGCGAGTCCATCTCCTTACCCGCTCTCCGGCCTCGGGGCTCGCCGGAGCAGTCTGCGTCACGGACCCGAGCGGCCCCCTCTTCCGCGTCCCGTCGATCCGTTCCCCCGAGCCAAACGCCGGACGATCTCCAGCGCCGGACTAGCTCGAAGGACGACCAAGAATACGATGCTGGCCAAGCGACAACTTCTCGGTCGCGCCCGTGCCGCGTGACCGGCCCCACGCGGCTGCGTGATCGGACGAGTCGGTTCGGTTATCGGGCAGCGACCCTATCGGATGGCGACGAGCCCGCCGGGAAGTCGGCGGACTCGACCCTCGGACTCGAGCCGAGAAAGCTCCGCGGTGATCGCCGAAGGAGGCGCCGAGAGTACGTCGGCGAGAGCGTCCGCCGACTCGGCGTCCCCCGATCGAAGCGCAGCGACGATCGCGTGAGCCAGCGCGCTCGCGTCGCTCGGAAGCGAGTCCTCGGGCGCGCCGGCGGAACGGCACTCCGCGCGAAGAGTTTCACGCATCCCCGGCGGGAGACCCGATGGATCGAAGGCGAGCGCCTCGACGAGGTCGCTCGGTTCGACCGCGACCGCGGCACCGTCCCGCAGGAGACGAAGGCAGCCGGCGCTCTCTTCTCGATCGACCGGACCGGGGAGCGCGAACACCGTCGCTCCCTGCTCGAGCGCGTGATGGACCGTGATCAAGGTGCCGCTCTTCCATCCTGCTTCGACGACGAGGAGGATTCGCGAGAGGCCGCTCAGAATCGCGTTTCGCATCGGAAAGTGAAACGCCCGCGGTGCCGCGGTAAAGGGGAACGGCGTGAGAACCGCTCCGCCGCGCTCGACGATTTCCTCGGCGAGCCGCGAATGCTCGCGCGGATAGAGGCGCCCCCACCCCGAGCCGAGGACGGCGATCGTCGCGCCGCTCGCTTCGAGAGTCGCACGGTGAGCTTCGGCATCGACGCCGCGCGCGAGTCCACTGACGATGACGGCACCGCAGCCGGCGAGCTCGGACGCGAAACGGCGCGCCTGACGGAGTCCGTAGGGAGACGGCCGCCTCGATCCGACGATGCCGATCGTCGGGGACGAGAGCGACATCGGAAGCTGGCCGCGCACGAAAAGGACGACGGGTTGCCCGGCGAGACACTCGAGGCGCGACGGGTAATCGGGTTCACCGCGACAGAGGATCCGAATGCCCTCGCGGCGCGTGGTCTCGAGCTCCCGCTCGGCCTCTCTCGCGATATCGCTCGACGCGAGACGCCGCGCGACGGCCGGACGCAGCTTGCCGCGCGATCGGAGCGCTTCGATCGCAGTGTCTACCCGGCGTGGATCGCCGCCCGCGTGATCGAGAAGGCCGATGCCGTCTTCCGGCGAGTAGATCGTCGCGAGATGGAGGCGGAGAAACGCGATCGTACGAGCGTCGTCCGCCGAACCGTTCCCCGCCGAGGTCGCCCCGTCCGCTCGATCGCAGCACGGTTTCTGAGTCATGACTGTACGTTGTCCGTCGAAGTCGACGGCGCCGACGTTCAGCGCGGATCGGGCAAGCTCAGCGTGTATATACCACCGAATTCCCATCCCCGCTCGCCCGGCTCGAGACTACCGCTTTGGCACTCGCGATCGACGCGAATAGAATCGCCTTGGGTTTCGAGCGACGAAGCTCTCTCGCCAACTCGCCGGAGTGCTCGGTGGCTCCGGCAACACCGAATGCGCTCCGGAGCGATGACCGGACTCGAGAAGGCCGCGGTAGGGTTCGGTATCGCGATCGCGGTGACCGCCTGCGTTTACGACGAGATTCCGGATCGAGGGGACACCGTTCCCCTCTTCTCGTTTCCCGTGCGGCACCCATCCCGGTTGCTCAGCGCCGGAACGTTCCACGGCACACAGCTCTTCGTCGAGCTCGACCTCAAGAACGACATCGAGCCACGCGGCTATCTCACCGACGCCAAATATGACGAGCGAATGGCGCCAATCGTGCCGCGAATCTCCGAGACGGCCGAGACGTATCGCATCGGCGCGCACCGCGTCGATCTTCACCGCGCGACGTGGATCGTCTCGAGCGACGATCCTCACGATTCGCGCGCGGCCCCGTTCCGCTACCCGATGCGACCGCTCTCGCGACTCTACCTCTTCAAGGAGGTACCCGGCGAGTTCACTTTCTACTTTCGCGGCCAGAGAATCGTCGTCCCGTCGAATCGTCCTTGGCGACCATCGATTCACTACTACTACGGCACGCGACACGTGAACACCGAGGGGAGCGCGGTGCGGCTGGCTAGGTTCTGGGAAGTCGTTCAGATCGGGGAGTCGACGATCGAACGTGAGCCTCACCGCGCAACGTGGAATGTAGGCGGACAGCGATTCACTCCGCGGGAAGGAGAGTCGCTCCGCATATCCGATGCCGTACCCGCACGCGCGGGCGCCGAGCCTCGGGTGACGACACCCTAAGGGCTCGATGAAGAAGCACTTCGAGTCGAGAACCGATTCGTAGCGCTCCGATTCGCCGCGGCCGACGCGGGCGATGTCCGTAGCTTTCGGGTATCGACGCGGCCGAGATGAGCATGGGTGTGGTGCATTTCTCGGCCGAATGTGCTTTCGGCGGGCGACTCCGGGTGCTCGGGCGTCCCCTTTGGCGGCGTGAACGAGGACGACCGCGGCGCGTGTCGGATCCGCGCGGTGAACCTGCGTTGCGATCGCACCCAGCGTCAGTAGAATCTCGGAGCGGACGGCCGCGCGCCGCCGCCGAGATCTTCTCGCACCCGAAGCCTTTCGACCACCCGAGCGCGCCGCGACGACCAGCTCGACTGCGATGAAACCATCGACTCCTCCCCGGCCCGGTCTAATTCCGCTCCTCCTTTCGACCCTCTCGACGATCCTCCTGTCGGGCTGCGTCAAAGAGAAGATCTCCGGCCGTGCAGATCTCGTTCCGCTCTTTGAGTTCGGCGTCGAGCTCCCGACGCGTCTTCTCAGCGCGGGAACCTTTCACGGGACGCAGGTCTTCGTCGAGCTCGACCTCGAGAACGACATCGAGCCCCGCGGCGTTCTGACCGACGCCAAGCTCGAGCAACGGATGGCACCGGTCGTGCCATCGATCGCCGAGGGCCTGGAGTCGTACTCCATCGGGGTCCATCGCATCGATCTACGTCACTCGACGTGGATCCTGCCGCACGCCGATCCGGCGACGACTCGAAGCTCGCCGTTTCGCTACCCCGTACGGGCGGCGGCCCGTCTCTACGTGTTCAAGGAAGTTCAGGGCGACTTCGAATTCGAGTATCGCGGCCAGAAGATCGTCGTCGAGTCGAAGCGCCCGTGGCTGCCATCGGTCCACTATTACTACGAGACCGAGTGGCTCGACCATGGGACGGAGAATCGGCGCGGCGTTCGGGCTGGGCGGCAGCGCACGATCCGCGAGGTCGTTCAGATCGGAAACACTTCGATCGAGAACCTCGCCGACGTTGTCCCGTGGAACGTCGGACGGCATCGGTTCACCCCGGGCGAGGGACGGACGCTGCGGATTTCGGGAGCGGTGCCGGCACTCGCGCCACCGAGCCGATGACGAATTCACCCGCCGGATCGAGGGATGCCGCCGCGGCCGAGACGTCGAGCGGCGTCGAGCTGCTTGGCCTCGCGGAAGATGAACTGCGCTCGCGAGTCGCGGAGTTTCTCCGCGAAACCGGCGCCCCCTCGTATCGCGCGAAGCAGATCCGTGAGTGGCTCTACACGCGCGACGCGGAATCCTTCGACGCGATGGACAACCTCCCTAAGACGCTCCGCGGGGCACTCGCCGAGCGGTTCGTGCTTCATCCACTTCGCGAAGAAGCGAGCGCACTCTCGCGAGACGGAACGCGCAAGTTCCTCTGGCGCCGGTCGGAGGGGAACCCGATCGAGAGCGTCGTGATCCCCGACCGCGATCGCGTGACCTACTGTGTCTCGACCCAGGCCGGCTGTCCGGTGAAGTGCACGTTTTGCGCGACGGGCTACGGCGGCTTTCAAGGTCAATTGAGTCCCGCCGAGGTCGTCGACCAAGTCGTTTCGATGCGGCGGATCACCGCTGCGCCGCCGACGAATCTCGTCTTCATGGGAATGGGCGAGCCGCTCCTCAACTTCGACGCGCTCCTCCGCGCGATCGGCGTGCTCACGGACGCTGCGCAGATCGGACTCGGTGCGCGGCGTCTCACGGTCTCCACCATCGGCGTGCCCGAGCGGATCGTCGAGCTCGCGCGGCGGCATCCGCAGGTGAAGCTCGCGCTCTCGCTCCACGCACCAGACGACGACTTGCGAACCGAGCTGATTCCGCTCAACCGCCAATACCCGCTTGCCGAAGTCCTCCGCGCCGTCGCGGAGCACGCGCGGATCGCCGGCCGGATGGCGACGTTCGAATACGTTGTCCTCCCCGGCGTCAACGACTCCGAGACGCACGCGCGGAGCGTCGTGCGTCGCCTCGAGGGAATCCCTTCGCGGATCAACCTCATCGGATTCAATCCCTTCGCGGAAGCTCCCTACGAAAAACCGTCCGTCGCGCGCCTCGAGACGTTTCGAGGCTGGCTCGAGGAGTTCCCCGGTCCCGTGACGATTCGGCGGAGCCGCGGTGAGGACATCGCGGGCGCTTGTGGCCAGCTCAGCTTGATTCGTCGGGGAGCGGCGCGCCCGAAGGATGCAGCGTGCGCGGAAGACGACCCGGGAGCGCGCGATTGAGGGAGAAAGATCGAAGGGAACCGGCAGCGAAGATTCGCTAGCGGCTCCCTTCGTTGATCGCGAGTTCGACGCCTCCCCAAGAGACGGCGGAGATGGAGGTCGACCCGCGCCCGATGCTCGATTCACGCCCTGCGGCGGCGCCCTAGAGCTCGGCGAGAATCCTCTCACTCGCAGGGCGGAAACGCTTCACAACCGAGAGTGGACGGCGTCGGGTCGATCCCGCAGCCGCTCGTCGGCTCGGGCGGCCTCTGGCCGCGCCCGAAGAGGAAATTGAGGAGATAGATCGCGTCGGCGATATCGACGCGAGCGCTGTCGTCCGCGTCCGCGCTTTCGAGACAGCTCGGATCGAAGCTCCCGACGAAGAGGTAGCCGAGGATTGCGACCGGATCGCTGATATCGACGCGCGTGTCGGCGTTCGCGTCCCCGCGCCGGAAGCGGGGCTCGTCCCGCGTTTCGGCGAGATCGAGCGAGCAGGACGCGCCCCGCGTTCGACTCTCGCCGATCGCGCCGCACACGCTCCACGTCACCGTGCCTTCCGCGAGTGCCGCGACCTCGGCGTCGACGAAGGAATCGGACGTCCCACCGAGGAGTGCGAGGAGTCGCCCCTGGCGATACACGCGAACGAGGTCGTACGCATCGGCGTTCCGCCACGAGATCACGACGGATCCGTCCACGTCCCGTTCGCACGCGAGATCCGCGATCGGCGCCGCGCCGAGCTCGACTTCGATCGCGTTGTCCGCGGACGAGCCGCGCGGATCGAACTCGACGAGCGTCACGCGGAACCGCGAGCTCTCGTACGGTACGACCACCTGGGCCGAGAAGTTCCGGCGGCCGCCCGGAACGAGGTCGAGGATCGCTTCGACCGACGTCACCGGTCGCCACGATGCCGTCGCGGGGTCGCGGATCTCGACGCGGAGCTCGTTCTTGGTTTCGAACGGGCGCGCGATACCCCGATTGGTCACTTCGATCTCGAGCTCGACCGATGCTCCGGGAGCGGCGTGCCGGTCGCTCGCCCGGATCCCCGCGATGGCGAGGTCGCTTTCGAACGCGAGCGATTCGTCGACGAGGAAGCTGAAATCGGGCGGACCGTCCGAGCAGTTCCGCACGGTGCGTACAGAGCCGTCCGCACGGAGCGCGACGTCGATCTCGAGATCGTGAGCCGCGTCGCTCGTCACGCTGCGGGCTCGGCCGACGGTGGGCGCGCCGGTGGCAGCATCGACCGGTGCGATGGCGAGCTCGCCGTCGCCGCCGGAGGCGCCGCGTCCCTCGAAGCTGCGGAACGCGATGACACCGAACCCGTCGGCGTCGAGCTCCACGCGGGGCCAGCGGCCGCTCGCGGATGCGTCCGGGCGACCGGGAACGGGGGCAAGTCGCTCGAGCGCACGCGGCGGTGCGAACCGCCCGTCGGCGAGAACGACGGTGTGGACGACGTCCATGTTGCCCTCTCCGGCGACACGTCGAGTCACCGGATCGACGCGACGGGTCGTGAACGCCACGATGCCGTTCCCGCCGCGGCTGAGCGCGACGCTCGGCATCAGGGGGCCGGGTGATTCGTCGGGCGTCGTCAGCGCTTCGGGCGCCTGCCACGCTCCGCCCGCGAGCCGGCTCGCGACGATCATTCGATCGAGCGGCGTGTTGAAGTCACCGTCGAGGTCGCGGACCCAGACGACGGCACCGAGGGCTCCGAACGGATCGACGGCGATCGCGGGCGCGATGTCCGCAGCAGGCGCGCGACGATCGTCTCCGGAAACGGCGACCGGATCGCCGACCGCGTTTCCGCGGTCGATTTTCTGGGCCCAGATCGACGTCGAGCTGAGCTTTACGCGGCCGGTCGAATCGACGAACTCGGCGTCGTCCGCGTGAATCCACGCCACCCACGCCGCGTCCTCTCCGGGTACGCTCGCGACGACGGGCTTCCCGTCGGGCTCGTCGTTCTCCGTGAGCCGCGCCGGCGCGCTCCATCCGGTTCGCGAATCCCAGATCGCGTAGAAGATCTCGTCACCCGCGAATCCCGCGTTCAGGTACTCGAGGTCGGTGAGAGATTGCCGGAGGAGCGCCGCCTCGGCGCGCGGAATCGCATTCTCCGTCCACACCGCGAGCGCGCGACGATCGTCGATGAAGGTGACTTCGACGTCTCGCTGAAACCGGTCGTCGCGAGCGCCGCGGAGGAACTCCGGCGCTTCCCAGCCGTCGCCGCGATCCACGCTGAAGAG
This sequence comes from Planctomycetota bacterium, assembly GCA_965223845.1. Taxonomy (GTDB): domain Bacteria; phylum Planctomycetota; class UBA8108; order UBA8108; family SXIK01; genus CBDCXR01. The sequence goes on from CBDCXR010000004.1 coordinate 2,589,150, forward strand.
GATCTCCGGGTCGACGTCGTTTTCGCCGAAGTCTTCCACCCATACGAGGAGCGATAGGTCGAGCTCGGGAGATGTCGCGAGGGACGGCGACTTGAGGCCCGGCCGCGCCTCGCCGCCGGCGAGCGCGCGGAGCTCCTCGTCGTCGTCCTCGGGATACTCGCAGTCATCCGGATAGGTCGTCGAGAAGAGCTCGAGCTCTTTCGAGAGACAGCCGGCACCGAAAAAGACGCAGCCTTCGAGAGTCGAACCGAGACTGAGACGAACGCACTCCTCGAGCTCGGTGAGGAGCTCCTGCCCCTGCAGACGCAGCGTGATCGGAAGCGCGAGACCGAGCTCCGGGCGCAGGGTCGCACTCACCGAGGCGAGCCCGAAGAGAACGTCGACTTCCGCTTCGCCCTCACCCCAGCCGGTGACCTTGGGGATGAAGCGGACGCCGAGGTCGGCGTACGGCTCGTCGACTCCGACCTCGACCCGCACATCGGCGTCGAGGTCGACATCCACCCCGACCGTGAGGCTCACGTCGAGCTCGACGTAGACGGGCCCGAACGATCCTTCCCACAGCGTCTCGTCGAACAGCTCCCACTCCCACGCGTCGTCGTAAAGATCGATTCCGTTCTTGAAATAGAGGACGTTCAGGCGATCGCAAGCGAGTCCCGCGCTCTCGAACGCGACCTCCTCGTCCCAACGTTTCGAGACGAGATCGCGGGAGAGCAGCTCGAGGTCGACGCTCCCACCGAGCCGACTCGGCAGCCAGATGCCGTCGGTGTTGCCGAGAGTCTTGATCTCGCGGAACCGAAGCGTCTGGTCGAGTCGAACGTCGAGACGGTTGTCGTACGTCCGGTCGATCACCGGGACGTCGAATGTGCGTTCCCAAAGAGGCGCGTCCGGAAGCTGAGCGCGGAGAGTGTACTCACGCGTTTCAGGGTCGTAGGTGACGGTCTTCGCGACGAAGTCGTAGTCGAAGAACCGCGGGACGGGACAAAGCTTCACGTCGCGAAGTTCTTCGCCGACTCGTCCCGCCTCGTCCTCGGCGACGATCCAGAGCCTGACCAGCCCGACGGGAGGAAGGTCGCTCATGTTAAACGTCGCCTGCCAAAACGTCTGCGGATCGGGATCGCTCGCGTCCGATTGCACAGCGGAGCTCGCTGCGTGCACCTCGGCTTCACCGAGATCGCCGTCCGCGCCCACCAGTCGTACGACGACGGAGCGAACCGAAGTGTCCTCCGCGGGCGAGACCAAAAACTTGTACGTGTTCGATACGTCGGGGTCGACGTCCGGCACGAAGCGCTGATCCTCTGGCTTCGGCGAGAGGTGGGTGATCTTCGGCGCCGCTCCCGCCGGAGGAAGCGGAACGTTCGGCTTCACGTCGATGGTGACGGTCTCGCCAGCCTTCGCGCAGTTGTTGTCGGTGACCGTCAACCGAACTTCGTAGAGACCGAAATCGGGAAAGACGTGGGTGACCGTCGGCGTCGCGCTTTCGACGGGCGTGCCGTCGCCAAAGCGCCACTCGTACTTGATGATGACGCCGTCTTCGTCCGTCGCGTCCGCGCGCAGAGTGACGGGCACGCCGTTCTCGCAGGATGCGAGGCCGCGTTCGACTTGCGTTACGATCACCCCGCCGAGATCGATCCCGGACTCGCAGAGGGCGATCCCGACCGTCTCGTCGCGACCGACGTCGTGGATCACGGGCGGACGATTGCCGGAAATCCCACTGAAGTCGACCAGGGGATAGGGCGGCGGCGGAAACGACCCTCCGAGCGGATCCGTGCGCGCGTCCGTCGACACGAGGTAGTGATTCGTCGCCGCGTCGCCGCCGTCGATCCAGAATCGGACGGCGTAATCGCCTGCGGGAACGGGCTCGAGGATGACACCTTCCGCCCACTGCGCGCCGGACGCGATCGCGAGATCACCGAGATCGAACGGGATCGAGGTCGGCTGAAGGATCCCTTTCAGCTCACCTCGGAGATCGCCGAAGTGGTTCGCGCGCGCGGCGTGGAGGCGCACTCGGAGCCCCGCGAGGCTCTTCGGAATCGAGATTCGAGTTGCGACGTCGTTTGCACCGTCGCCGAGGAGCGGCACTCGCACGGAGTCGAGTCGCTGGCTGCCGAACTGAATGATCGTCGGGCAATTGACGACCGCGGCGAAGCACATCGCGTCTTCTGCGTCATAGAGCTCGCCTCGCCCGACGATCGTGTACGGAACCGCGATCGCGTTCCCGCGCAGCCCCTCCTCCCGATCGTGGTAGCTCGTTGCATCGCCCGGGAGCGTCGAGACGGGCCGACCGAAACGGAAGACATCGATCGACTCGTACGGAACCGGAGTCGACCAAGTGAGGAACGCTTCGTCGACTCCGAGCGTACACGTCACATCCTCGACCCCGGGAAGTCGAGGATCACGATACTCGACTGCATCGGGAATCACGACGGGGAGCTCGTTCTCCGCCGCCGGATTTCTCACCGCGACGTCGTAGAAGCCTTCGTCGTGCGGCGGGACATCGACCGCGATGCGATCTCGCGCCAATCGGCGAGGATTCCGGGCCGGGGTTCCGCCAACGGTCACCTCGAGGCCCGCGCGGACGCCCTGACCGTACAAGCGGAGCTCCGTTCCGCCCCGCGTCGGATGAACGAGAGGATCGATCGCTTCGACGGCGAACGAAGGCGGTTCGAGCACGGGCCGGTAGAACTCGAGGTTGTCGATGATCTCGTTCCCGTTGTCCGCGATGCCGACTTCGCGTCCACTCTCGAGCGAGACGAGGTGGAGCTCGACGCGGTAGATGTCGACTTCCTCGGAGAGTACCGAAAGCGGCCGGTCGACGCTCGTTCTCGTCGCGCCGAGGAGAACGACGTCCTCGCCGACGACTCTCTCGTTCACATCCAAGGCGCGCAGACGAGCGCGCGTCGTCTCGAGACCGGTCGGAAATCGGAGCCCGGTGAGCATCCGCACGAACTGGACGGGTTCGACGAATCGAATCGACATCGGATCCGGGTTGCCGGGCTCGATGTCGTCGGAGCCCTCGAGAACTTGCGCCGCGCGCGGCCGCGACCACGTGATCGCGGTGACCGCGCGGACCGGAGGCGTCCGCAGCGGAAAGACGACGCCCTCGTTCTCGTACTGTCGCTCGATCGGAACGTTGTCGTCGAGCTCGTCGAACGTGATCAGTGTGCCCGGAAACACCGTCATGCGAGTTTCGGTCGTCTGATCTCCGAACGACGCCGTGACGACGACCTCCTCGGGGCGATCCACCTCCGCGACGGCGACGGTCTTCGCGATCGTCCGCTGCGACTCGCCGAGCGAAACGGAGTCCGGCACGGCGAGGATTTCCGGTCGACTGGAGGACAGGTCCACGGTGAGCCGAGCGGACGGCAGCGGCCGCTCGACCGTGATGCGAACGACCTGAACCTGTCCGTGGACGAGGAATGCGGGAAGTGCGGGCGGGAGCAAGCGTGCGTTCGGCGGCTCCTGCGCGCGGATCAAGGCCGACCCGAAAAGGACGGCCACGACGGCGAGAGATCGAAGCGTCATTGGAACAGATCTCCGGGGCGCGACGACGAACGGGGCGGAGCTCCCCGCGGCGCCGCGTCGCTCGGGAGTCGCGCCGGACGCCGTCACGTGGCGTCCGACGCGGGAGGAAACCGAGCCGCCGTGCTCGACGTGGACCGAGAATCTCGAACTTTTTTTCCGCCGGGGCGATGGACCCCCGAGGGCGCGTTCGTCGCTCGGACCGGGGAGCGCCCCTCGACTGGCTTCCCGGAGCGGCATACGATGCTCTCGCGATGCAATCCGACTCCTCGCCCCAGACCGACGCCGCCGAACGCGAGGTCGTTCGGCGCGCGCTCGCCGGAGACCGCCGCGCGTTCGACGAGCTTCTCGAAAGCTACCGGCCGCGTCTCCGGCGCATGATCGAGCTCCGCATCAGCACGGAGCTGCGCGCCCGTGTGGACGCTTCCGATGTGATTCAGGAGACTTTTCTCGAGGCGTCCGAGCGGCTCGCGGATTACGCGACCCAGCCGAAGACGTCGTTCTTTCTTTGGGTGAGGTATCTCGCGCGCCAGCGCCTCGTGTCGCTCTATCGTCACCACGTCGACGTCAAGGCGCGGGACGCCAGGCGCGAGCTCTCGATCTACAATCGCCCCGGAGGATCGTCGGCCGGGATCGCGAGTCGACTCGTGGGGAACTGGACGTCGCCCACGAAGGCGACGGAACGAGCCGAGATCACCCGCGTCGTCGAGGAGGCGCTCGAGGCGCTCGACCCGATCGATCGCGAGGTTCTCGTCCTCCGGCACTTCGAGCAGCTCTCCAATCGCGAGATCGCGGCGGAGCTCGATCTCGACGTCTCCGCTGCGAGCAAGCGATACATCCGCGCCGTCGGTCGCCTTCGAACGGTGATCGAGCGTTTCGGCCTGCCGCAATGAACCCGACCGACCACGCAGACGACCTCGACCCTTCGACGATCGATCCCATCGACGCTCTCGCCGTCGAGTTTCTCGCGGCGGCTCGACGCGGTGAGGATCCATCGGTCGAAACCTACGCGGCCGCCCATCCGGGACTCGCGGAGCAGATTCACGAGCTCTTTCCGACTCTCCTCCTCCTCGAGGTGGCGGCGTCCGAATCGAAAGGTGAACCGCCGGCGGTGAGCGGACGAAGCGACTTTCCGGCGATCAGCGGATTCACGGTTCTGAGCGAAATCGGCCGCGGCGGCATGGGAGTCGTCTACGAAGCGGATGACCTCGCTCTCGACCGCCGCGTGGCGCTCAAGGTTCTGGAGGGCACGGGACGACTGTCGCCGGACCAAATTGAACGATTCCGCTCCGAAGCCCGCGCGGCCGCACGCCTCCACCACACGAACATCGTTCCCGTGTTCGAAGTGGGTGACGACGGCGGAGTGCTCTACTACTCGATGCAGCGGATCGGCGGACAGAGCCTCGACAAGATCATCGCGGAAGCGGCGAAGAACGCGGGCGAGCGAGACGGGGATCACCATCGCGCGCCTCGCAGCCCGGCGTACTTCGATGCGGTCGCGCGCATCGGGATCGACATCGCCTCGGCGCTCGCACACGCGCACAGCGCCGGAATTCTTCACCGCGACCTCAAGCCGTCGAACATCCTCGTCGATCAGCGCGCAAACGCCTGGTTGACGGATTTCGGTTTGGCGAAAGTCGCCGATGGCGCCGACCTCACGCGCTCGGGCGACGTGGTCGGGACACTTCGCTACCTGTCTCCCGAGCGACTCGACGGTAGGTCTTCTCCGGAAAGCGACATCTACGGACTCGGTCTCTCCCTCTACGAAATGCTCGCGCTACGACCGGCGTTCCCGTCGCGCGTGCGGATCGCACTGCTCGCCGAGATTTCCGAGTGCCGTCCCGCCCCGCTCGATCGGATCGAACCGCTCGTCCCGCGCGATCTCGCGACGATCGTTCACAAGTCGATCGCGCGGAATCCGAGGGATCGCTATTCCTCCGGCGACGAATTCGCCGCCGATCTCCGCGCATTTCTCGAGCGCCGACCGATTCGCGCCCGACGCGTCGGTCTCGGCGAGCGTACGTGGCGCTGGTGCGAGCGGAATCCGGTGGTCGCAACGCTTTGCGCGTCGTCGGCGCTTCTTCTCGTCGCGCTCGCCGTCGTCGGATTCACGAGCGCCTCGCGGCTGCGCAGCTCTCTTCACGGGAGTCTCGTCAACGAGTCGCGCGCCTGGCGGCAGACCGGCGGCGCCGGTCACGCGATCCTCGCCCAAGCCGCGATCGTCGAGGCGGCGCAGATGGGATCTAGCGAAGGATTGCGGGACGAAGCGCTCTCGAGCGTATTCGCCGTCGACCTCCGACCGAGACGAGAGATCGCACGGCCGCCGCGTCTCGTCTCCACGTTCGACCGCGCGCTGTCGCGCTACTCGATTCCCGGCTCGCGCGCGATCGAGATTCGGGAGACGACACGAGACGAGGTCATCGACCGCTTCGAGCTCCCCGCGAGTCTGCGCACGTTCGATCTCGTGAAGCTGAGCGGAGGAGCGCGGTACACGGCCGTGCGCTCGGGGCTAGATGGTCCGCGCCGTCTGTGGATCTGGCACGCGGAGGCCAGCGACTGGCTCGGTCCGTGGCCCGTCGATCGCAGCTCCGACCCCATCGCCTTCTCCGCGGACGAGTCGCGGATCGCGGTGATCGCATCGGACGGGACGATCGAAGTGCGGTCTCTGCCCGACGGGCGCGAGCTCACTCGGATCCGCCCGGGCACCCGTCCTCGAACGCTCGAGTTTTCGCCGGATGGAGCCGAGCTCGCATCCGCGGGACGACGCTCGCTCGCCGTCGAGATCCATCGCACCTCGTCGGGACAGCGCGTCGCTCGCCTTCACCACTCGGGGCGCCCCGCCGCGATGGCTTGGAATCCGCGTCGTCGAGAAATCGCGGTCGCGTGTTTCAACTTCGACGCTTTCATTTGGGACGTCGAGAGGAAGCGGCGGCGCTCGGTTCTGCGCGGACACCGGGCGGAGGTGCACTGTGTCGCCTACAGCGGAGACGGCGAGCTCCTCGCAACGTCGAGCTGGGACGGAACGACGCGCCTCTGGCGCGCGACGACGGGCGACCTTCTCGTGACTGCTCCCGGAACTCTCATCGCGTTCGCCGACGATGGCCGATCCCTAGCCGTCGAGGGCGCGCGCGCTCAGACAATCCTCTACGACGTGCACCGCGAGGATGGTGTCGAGCGCACCGCGTTCGAAATGGTCGACAAGGGGCCGGCGCAGGTCGCGTTCTCGCCGTGCGGCCGCTGGCTCGCCGCCGCCTGCGGCCGAGACCAGGCGTACGTCTGGCGTCACGGCGGGCGACCGCAGCTCCTTCCCGTCGGCCGCTGCGACCGGGTCGGATTCGGCCCCGCGGGCGACAGCCTCTACACCGCGGGATCGCGTCTCTATCGCTGGGCGATTCGCGAGGAGAAAAACTCGGCGGTGACGATCGGACCGCCCGAGCCCATAGCGTTCACCGGTCGCGATCTCGCCGTCGCGAGCGCCGGCGGCTGGATCGCCCGCCTCCAGGTCGATCGACTCGCCGTCGCGGACTGCCGGGACCCGGCGAGCCCACAAGTCGTCGGCGAGCACCCGGGAGCGTGGTTCCTCGCCGTTTCGCCGGACGGCCGCTGGGGCGCGACCGGAACGGGAACGGCGCGCGGAGTAAGGATCTGGGCGATCGCCCAGCGTGAACTCGCTCACGAAATCGAATCCACCCGCGCGGGAGTCACCTTCAGTCCGAGCGGACGCTGGCTCGTCGTCGGCGAGGGTGAGCTCTACTCGCTCGTCGAGACGGAGAGCGGAGAGAAGCTCTGGACGTTCGCGCGCACGACGGCGAACGATCGTCCCGGCCCGGCGGCCTTCGATCCGGGCGAACGAATCGTCGCGCTCGTCGAATCGCATCGCGACGTCGTCCTCATCGATCGCTCGTCCGGCGCGGTGCTCGCCCGACCCCAGCGAACCGATTCTGGCGATGTCACGTCACTCGAGTTCTCGAGCTCGGGGGATCGACTCGCGCTCTCGACCGAGGATCACGTCGTCGAGATCTGGGATCTCCGTCGCTTCGCCGACCGACTCTCCACTCTCGGTGTCGAGTGGCGCATCGAGTTCGCCGAGCCGCGCTCGAACGTCGAGGAACTGAGATCGCTGATCGTCTTGGCCGGCGCGCTCGCCGACAAACCCGCGGATTCGCCGATCGCCCGCACGGCCGAGACTCTGGCCGTCATCGACGCGCTGAGCGTCGCCCTCACGGCGAATCCCGCCGACGAGGCGCTCCTCGGACGCCGAGCGGCCGCGCTCGAGTCCTTGGGCTACCTCGACGACGCGCTCGTCGACGCGGAGAGGGCGCTCGAGCTCTCTCCCAACCGGGACAGCCTCACCGAGCTCCGGAGTCGAATTCTTCAGCGGATCGACGCGCGCTGATCGCGACGCAACCGCGAATCAGCTCCCGGGACGCCGGCGGGTCGCGCTCCCCTCGGTCTTCTTCGGCGCGTCGTCTTCGACCGGCTTCTGCTCGAGGAGCTTCCCGGGATCGATCAGGACCGGCTTCTGACCGGGCCCGGGACTCTCCACCTTCGGTCCGGGGAGTCCCTCCGGGCGCTCGAAGAGCTCGTCCTCGAGACCGGCGTTGAACTGAACGCTCCGGTACCGTCGCTCGGTGTCGAGATCGCCGTCGCCGTAGATCTCCTGCAGCATCGAGAAGTTGATGGCGAGGCCGGAGTCATCCATGAAGGGGATCTTCTTGTAGCGCTTGAAGTACTGCTCCCGCTTGATCGGCTTCGACGGATTGCGCGTCGTGTCGCGCCATTCTTTCTTGAGCAGCAGCCCGGTTTCGCGCGAGAAGAAGTAACGCTCGATCTGTCGCCCCGAGAAGTCGACGATCTTCACGATATCCGCGGACTCGATCTCCTCGCCGGTGTCGATCTCCGCTTCGCCTCCGAGCGTAGCGACGTAGCCGTCGTCCGCCCAGTGGCAGAAGAAGTCATCCATGTATTTCCCGTGGACGAAGACGAGGAGCGTGTTGCCATCGAGGCGATCCACTCGCCCCATCACTTGAACCCATCCTTCTTCCGTCTCGTCGCTGTAGACCTGAACGAATGCGAGCTTCTGCCCCTCCTTGATCTCGTAATTGAGCTCCCACTCTTCGCGCAGGTTGTAGTCCCCCTTGATCATGAGCGTGATGTCCGCTCGCGCTTCGCTCGTCGGTTGGAAAATCGTGTTCGTATACGAAACCTTTCGGTCCGCGATCTTGTCGAGAACCGGTCGACCGCCGATGGCGGTGAGATAGCGATCGATGACGGCGATCGCCTTCGGATCGCTCACGGGACTCGGCTTCCCGTCTTGACCGAAGATCAGAGTTCCGCCCGCGTCCGCGCCGCTCGCGGTGTCTTGAGCCGTTGCGGTCGGCGCCTGCTCCTGCGCCCCGATGAATCCGCCGGCGACCACCAGCGCCAGTCCGAACGCTCCGATCAACAGCCGCGCGTAAGCCGGCCCGAAGGGCACTTGCCGCATCTTCATCCTGCTCGAACTCCACTGCATGGTTGGAACGTCTACTGCGATCCGGGCCCGAAGGGCCGGAATGGGAGATCACCGCGGAAGCCGACGCGCGTGACACGCGGATTCGGTTCGCTGCGGCAAGTCGCTTCTGGAGTACCCGGGTACGAAATCTTCTCGGGAACGATCCCGTTTTCGTCGTCGCGCGCGCCGCTCATCCCGAGGGCGACGCCGGTCCCGCGCCGCTTCGGGCTTCGGCTCACCGGACGGTGCGCTCACATCACCCGAATCCGTGCCTTTTATCACTCGAACGTCGCCCGCGCAAGCGGCAATCGCTCCCCAACCGGCGGACACGTACGGAGTTACCGCAGCCGGAGCGCTCGGTCGGATCGGCTCAAAGTCCGGCTTCGCCGGATGGCGACGCAGTCTCGGAGACGGCGGGTACGGTTTCCGACGACCGCTCGGAGTAGACGAGACTCGACACCTTCGCGGCCGGGATCGGGCGGCGCGTGTGGAGAAACGAGAAGCCCTCGTCGTCGAGCCAAAGCCTGACCGTACTCGCTGGGACGAAGAGGCCCATGTGAGGAACGACGGTCGGCTGCCGCTTTCCATACGTGTAGATCATGCTCGATACGCCGATCAACTCGCTCCGCTCGGCGCAGAAGACTCCGCCGCCCGAGTTTCCGAAGAACGTCGGTGCGTTCAGCATCCAGAAGTTCTGCGATCCGACGCGCTTCGTGCGGGACGAGATCTCGCCGAGAGTGGGAAGGGGGTGGTTCCCGAGCGGACAGCCGACGGCGTACGCCGGAGAGAAGACGTCGATCTCGCGCATGCGGTCGGGGTCGATCCAGCTCGCGACGAACGGGAATCGCTCGGTGGAGTTCAGCCGAAGCAGGGCGAGATCGCGCGCCTGATCGAAGAGCACCATGTCCGCGGACTCGGTGCGGAGGATGTCGCTTTCGGGACGCGAGGCGATGTGGACCTCGTCGACGGTGCGGGCGTCAGCGCGGTCGCCGGTGACCTCGAGGACGACATGGTGCGCGGTGAGAATAAACGTCGTGTACGCCGGGATATCGCCCGGTCGCGAAATCGGCTGGAGCTCGCTGTAGACGATGACTCCGCTCCCGACCGTCCCGTTCCCGCGGAGCTGAACCGTCGGGAGAATCATCCGCTCGCGCATCTCGCGCGCGTCACGGTCGAGCCGCGCGGACATGCGCTGGATCGCCGACGCCGCGCCGGCGAGGCGCTCGCACTCGGTCTCGAGTCCCTCGGAGATCGTCCGGTCGTAGCTTGCGAGTCGGTTCTCGATGAAGGTCGCCGTCGAGCGCTGGTTCGCGTCGAGGCGCGCAACCGTCTCGAGGATGGAATCCCGCTCGCCCCGAAGCTCACTCGCCGAGCGCTCGACGAGACCGCGGAGCTCGCGGTGCGTGTCGAGAGAATGCGCGTGAACGCGGGCGAGGTCGGACTCGACCGACGCGCGCGGGCGAAGATCGAAGACGCCGTTCTGAAGCGCGAAGATCAGTGCCACAAGGACGATCAATTTGAGTGTCTCGACCGCACTTGCTCGGAGCCAGCGCTTCACTTTCATCTCTACTTCCCTCGTCTGAGTCAGAGTGCGGTTCGACCGAAAACACCACCGTCGCTACCGCCCCTCACCTCTCCGAGCGAGCGGCAAGGTCGGGCTGAGAATACGATGCGCCGATGGCGCGTCGCAAACGGCGCCACCGAGAGCCGAAACGCGGTCGACCCTATAACGGTCGGCTCGCCGGGCCCGAGAGTCTCACTCGATTCCCGGGCGAAAGCGGTCGTTCCGAGAACTCGATGAGTCTTCGGAATGGTTTCCTCAGGAGATCGAGGCCGCGGAACGGTGCTCGGGAGCTCTGCTCTAGCCGATGTCCGCGCCCCGGAGCGGCGTCGCTGCTTAGCTCTCGCCGGATGGGCGGTCGTCCGCCGGTCCGTCCGACTCGAGGACGATGTTGACGAGCCGCTGCGGAACGGCCACCACCTTGCGGATCCGGCGGGGCCCCACGATCTCGCGGATGATGTCTCGCTGGAGTGCGCTCGCTTCGAGCTTCTCCGCCTTCCAGTCGGCGGAGGTTTCCATGCGATCGCGGATCTTACCGTTCACCAACACCGGGACGACGACGTCGTCGGGTTGGACGAGCTCTTCGCTCGCCTGGGGCCACTCTTCATCCTCGACGCTCGACTCTTCCCCGAGCTTCTTCCACATCTCCTCGGCGAAATCGGGAACGAGCGGAGTGAGGAGGATGACGAGAGTCCGGAGCGCGGCGGAGTCCATCTCTTCGATCGTGGTCTCTTTCTGGCCGAGGAATCGGACGAAGTGACACACCGCCGCGATCGCCGTGTGGATCTGCAGCCGATCGAGACGACGACTCACGGAATCGATGAGTCGGTGCTTCGCGACGAGCATCCGCTGCGAGACGAACTTCCCGTGCTCGTGCCGCCGGAGGATCTCGCGCCGGACGCGATCGAGAAGCTTCCGCTTGTGGAAGACGCCATGCTCGTCGGCCGTTACGGGGCGGTGGAGTGCGCCGAGCGACAAGACGTGCAGGCGAACCGCGTCCGCGCCGTACTTCCGGATCCACTCCATCCAGTCCGGCTCCTCTCCGGACGTGGAACGGACGCGAGCGATGCGCTGGTAGCGATGGAACGGCTCGTACACGGGGCATTCGCCGAGGTCGTAGAGGATCTTCGCGATGAGTCGCACGGCGAGCAAATCGCGTGCGGTGAGCGAATCGGGGCCGAACGTCATGCTGATCGGAAGCGGCGCGAAGCCGTGCTCTTCGCTGAGAAAGGGATGGAGCTTCTTCGGTTCGTCCGCCGAGGGCGCGCGACGCCGATTCGCCCGGCGACGTCGATCCCGTCGCTCGCTGGCCGGCTCGTTCTCGGGCGCCGCGACCGACGTAGCGGTCTCGCTTCGTTCGGGTTCGACCTCCGCGCCATCGCCAGACCCCGGAGACTCCACCCGCGAAGGCTCGTCGCCATCGTCCGGTGGAGGCGGATCGTCCGGTGGCGACGGATCGTCCGGCCCTCTCGCGCCGCTCTCCGTCTCGCGCGAGGCATCGCCATCGTCGGGATTCTCGCGGTCTTCGCTCGAACGAGGTTCGCCCGGATCGTCCGCGTCTCCCACCGCGCCGTTCTCGTCACCGGGCGGCGATGCGGGTTCGGGGGCGGAGGTCGGATCCTTCGCCTCTTCGAGTTCCTCCGCGGCCTCGGGATGACTCTCCTCCTCCACCGCGCGCAGTTCGGGTTCACCTCCCGGTTCTCGACTCTCGGCAGAACCGTCCGTCTCGGCTTCGTCGTCGCACTGAAGGTCGGACTCGCCGCCGTCCGGCTCGCCCGAGAGGCGCGCGAACCCTTCGAGCTCGCCGTCGAGATGCGGCGACACCGCGCGCAGGAAGCTCCACGCGCGTCCGAGCCAAGGGAGGATCACTTGCCCGTCGAGCTCGGACGCCTCGCCGCACTGGGGACAAGGCGCGTGCGTGTCGGCGTCGGGGTCGGCCCGCCGAGGCAAGGCCGCGGTCGGCACCGGTACGGCACCACAGCGATCGCAGTGGATCACCGGGATCGGTGCACCGCGCGAAAACCTTCCCGACAGCGGTAGTCGACGAAAGCGAAAACGGGTGACGCGGCGGCAGATCCCGCGGCGACCGAGGAAGGCGATGATCCGATCGCGCCCCACTTTGACGGCGAGGCTCGTGAACGGTCCGGAGTTCGTCAGAACACCGTCGCCCGTCCAGGCTTCCGTGAGGCGGCTCGCGGAGTCGAACTTGGCGGCATCGTTGTGAATCACCTCGCGAATCGGGAGCCGCATCTCCTTCGCGAGACGGAAGAGCTCGGGATCGTGACCCGGAACACCCATCACGACCCCGTCGCTGTACGCGTTGTCCGCGAGCGGGCTCAATAGGATCGGGATGCGCTTGAGCGTCGCCGGATTGATCGCGAATCCGCCCGTGTGGGTCGCCGATCGTCGCGGGGCGTCGTGACGACGAAGGCGATCGCGATACTTCTCGACCTCGTCGGTGTACGCCCAATCGATGAGCTCGTCGGCGAGCGGGTTGAACGGACTGACGAGGAGAAACGTCGCCCCGTAGATCGCTTCGCACTGCGTCGTGAAAACGCGCAGCTCCGAGTATTCCGTCTCAAAGGGACGCGACACCGCAAACGTGATCTCGACGCCGCGCCGCCGCGTGAGGAACTGTCGCTGCCGCGTGCGAAGCTGCGGCGTCCAGCGCGCCTTGTCGATGTCGCCGAGAAGGCGCTCGCCGAACGGCTCCGACCAGAGGTACCACCGGGACACGACGCGATCTTCGAACGTGCCGCCGCAGTGGGGACAGTCGAGGTAGCGGCCCGTGGGCGCCTCGAGCGCGCAGCTCGTACACACGCTTCGGTTCTGCGTGACGTAGCGCGCGAGTCCACGCTCGAGGAGCTGGATGAAGACCCACTGCGAAAGCCGGTAGTACGGGGGCGCCGAGGTATCGAAGATGTCGCTCGGTGGCGTGAGTCGAAGCGAAGCGATGAGTTCGGTGAGAAAGCGACGGCCACCGTCTTCGTCACCCCCGCTCTCGGCGCCGCCTTCCGCCTCGCGCCCGTCGGCGAACCCGTCGCTCGCCTGGACTAGGAACACCTCGCGCCCGCGGAGACGCTGGAAGCGGACCCAGACGTCGGTCGCGAACCAGCGGCGGATGAGATCGCCGTCGAGTTTCCCCGCCCCTTCGCTCCGGGGAACGGGCCAGGCGAAAACGGAATGTCTCCCCTTCGGTGAACTGCTCGGCATCGCTCCTCGAAATCCGGGGCCCGGCGATCGCCCGACCGGCTTGAAACGCGGCGGGGAATGCGTGTAGGGCCTTGCCCCATCGGCACTTCCACCTAGTCGGCGGCGCGGGAATGGAAGGGGCGAAGATATAGCGGAAGGAGAGGGTGTTCAATGCAAAAACAACCTTGACAGCTAGACGGCGTCCTCTATGATTCCTATCCCTAAAGCCGGACGCAGAACGCCTTTACCGCGTCTCGCCCCGCCCGGATCACCGGCCCGATGAGGGGGATTAGCTCAGTTGGGAGAGCGCAGCACTGGCAGTGCTGAGGTCAGGGGTTCAAGTCCCCTATCCTCCACCACCGACGGACGAACGAGAGCGAGCCTCGAGCTCGCTCTTTTTTTGTTCGATCGGTCGCGTTGGTGGCGATTCGAATTGCGACGCCGCACGCCACCGTCCCTCACCGTACGTGCGGCTGGATCTGGGGAGTTCCCGATGGTTCTAAAGTTCTCGCTGCACGCCGCGCTGGTCTCGCTCGTCTGGGCGCTGAGCTCGCTCGGCGCGCTCGCTTCGCCACCCGGAGACGGTCCGGACATTTCCTTTCTCCCCGTTCTCGATTCCTCCTCGTCGGCGCCGGCCGCGGTCGATTACCTCGTCGCGAAGCCGGCGCGACGCGCCGAGGTGTTTCGGAGCGAAGACGGCCGCGAACTCATCCTGACGAACGGACTCGTCCGGAGAGTCTGGCGCGTACGCCCGGCGGTCGCCTGCGTCGCTTTCGACGAGCTCCGATCGAGCCGATCGATTCTCCGCGCGGTCCGACCGGAGGCGCGCCTCATCATCGACGGTGAAACGGCGACGATCGGCGGACTGGCGGGGCAAGTCAACCACGCCTATCTCACGCCGGAGGGACTCGACGCCCTCAAACTCGACCCGAGCGCGTACCGCTGCGTTCGCATCTCGGTTGGTGAGCCTCGGCCGCGATTCCCGTGGCGACGCGTCCGTCACCACGCACCGAACGCGGCCTGGCCTCCGCCGGGAGCCTCGCTTCGCTTCGATTTCGTTCCCCCCGAAGACAACACGGCGCTCGCCGGTGTCGTGGTCTCGGTCCACTACGAGCTCTACGACGGCGTGCCCGTTCTCAGCAAATGGCTCCGCGTATCCAACGGCACGGAACATGCGATCGATGTCGATCGGTTCACCCTCGAGATTCTGGCCGTCGTCGAACACGACAATCCGGTCGAGCTCCGCGCAGGAGTGGATCCGCTCCCGCCGGATTCACTCCACGTCGAGACGGACTACGCGTTCGGCGGGTTCACCCACCGGAACGCGGCGCGCTTCAGCGTGAGCTGGCGTGCGGATCCGGCGTATCACACGCAGGTCAACTGGGCGAAGCAGACGCCCTGCCTCCTCGTCGTCGAGCCGACGCGCGGACCGGATCAAACGGTGCCGCCCGGCGAGGTGTTCGAATCGTTCCGCGCCTTCGAGCTCGTGCACGACTCAAGCGAGCGGGAACGCCGCGGCCTCGCGTTGCGCCGCATGTACCGCACGATCGCGCCGTGGGTCACCGAGAACCCGCTGATTCTCCACGTCGTGAGCACGGACCCAGACATCGTGCGGCGCGCGATCGACCAAGCGGCGGAGTGCGGGTTCGAGATGGTGAGCCTGAGCTTCGGAAGCGGGCTCAACATGGAAGACGGATCGGACGAGAACCTCGAGAAGTTTCGCGCTCTCTCCGCGTACGCGGCGGAGCGCGGAATCCATCTCGGAGGGTATTCCCTCCTGTCGAGTCGACGCGTGAAGCCCGACGGTGACAACTGCATCCATCCCGAGACCGGAAAGCCCGGCGGACAGACACACGGCTACTGTCCCGCACTCGCCTCGGCCTGGGGACAGAGCTACCTGAAGAAGCTCCGCGCGTTTTACGAACGGACCGGGTTTCTTCAGTTCACACACGACGGATCGTACCCCGGCGACTTCGACGCCGCGGCGCGGCCACCGCTTCAGAAGGGCCTCGACGACTCCCAGTGGGTTCAGTGGCGCGAGATCACGAGCTTCTATCGCTGGCTTCGGTCTCGAGGAGTGTATCTCCGCGTCCCCGATTACTATTTTCTGAGTGGAAGCAACGAATGCGGTATGGGCTACCGCGAAGTGAACTGGTCCCTCCCGCGCGATCAGCAAGTCATCCACACAAGGCAGAACATCTTCGACGGAACCTGGGAGAAAACGCCGTCGATGGGCTGGATGTTCGTTCCGCTCACGCAGTACCACGGCGGCGGCGCGGCGGCGACGATCGAGCCTCTCGATCAACACATCGAGCACTACGAGCGAATGCTCACGAGCAACCTCGGACTCGGTGTGCAGGCGGTCTACCGCGGGCACCGTCTGTACGACACTGATCGCGTGCGCGATCTCGTGACGCGCTGGGTCGCTTGGTACAAGGAGCACCGGTCGATCCTCGAGTCCGATCTCGTCCACGGGCGGCGCGCTGACGGTCGTGACCTCGACTGGATGCTCCACGTCGGGCCCGATCTCGAGACGAAGGGGATGCTCGTCGTCTACAACCCGCTGCCGAAGCCACGTCGGCGGACGATTTCCGTGCCGCTCTACTACACCGGGATCGCGGAGAAAGCGCGCATCACATCGGATCTCGGCGACGAGACCGATCACGCGCTCGACCGCACGCACCGCGTCGCACTCGACGTCGAAGTTCCCGCGCGCGCCATGCGCTGGTTCGCCATCCGGAGCGCCGACGAGTGATCCACGAAAAAACGGAGGTGCGTTGAAACACGCCCCAAATCCCCGCGTCTGATTTTAAAGACCGTGACACTCCGCGCGGGCAGCCTGTTCCTCGGTTCCTCCGATTCGAGCCGCTGACGGTTCAAAAGGAAATCGCCTCAGATGGTCGACCCGGGAACGATCGGAGCCATGACCGCAGCGAACGCAGCGGCAGCGGCTCACGCAGCAGCGGAGCGAGCCCAGGAGGAGGAAGAACTGTTGACCCCGTACGACGATGATCCCTCCGCGAGAGATTGGGAGTACAAGATCCTGCGCGCGAACACGGGTGTGTTCAGGAACCCACAAGAACTGAGGCGGCACCTCGACGAAGAGTCCCAAGCCGGTTGGGAGCTCGTCGAGAAATTCGACGACGCGCGCATCCGTCTCCGGCGCCTCCGGAGCGCCGGGGCCGATGACCATCTCCTCTCGTTCGACGCGTACCGAAGTCGTCTCGGGTTTTCCCAGACGAAGCTCGCGCTCTTCACCGTCTTCGGAATCCTCGCCATCGTCTTGATCGCCGCGATCGCGATCGCGATCGTGGCCGCAGGCGGCTGATTCAGACCATTCAGACGACGCGTGGCGAGCGAGACCGGCACGCCGACCGGCGTGCACTACGCCCGCTTCTACGCGAGAATCGATTCGATCACGCTCCCGTGTACGTCGGTGAGTCGGCGGTCGATCCCGTTGTGGCGCACGGAGAGTCGAGTGTGATCGATTCCGAGAAGGTGGAGCACGGTCGCGTGGAGGTCGTAACTCCAAATCGGCTCGCGCGCCTTCCACCCCCACTCGTCGCTCTCCCCGTGCGCGACGCCACCGCGAACTCCACCGCCGGCGAGCCAAGTGACAAACGTTCCCGCGTTGTGGTCGCGTCCGGCTTGCCCCTGGCTGAACGGCATCCGGCCGAACTCGGTCGTCCAGATGACGAGAGTATCGTCGAAGAGCCCGCGGCTCTTCAGGTCTTCTAGGAGCCCTGCGATCGGACGATCCGTCTGGGCCGCCATGCGCGGAAGCTCGCCCCGGATGTTCGCGTGATTGTCCCAGTTGTCCTTCGGACCACCCGCGCCGCTCCACACCTGGACGAAGCGGACTCCGCGCTCGACCATCCTTCGCGCAAGAAGGCAGCGAAGGCCGAAGTCGCGCGTGGGGTCCGAGTCGATGCCGTAAAGGCGGCGCGTCGCGCGTGTCTCGCGCGAGAGATCGAAGAGCTCCGGTGCGGCGAGCTGCATTCGCGCGGCGAGCTCGTAGGACTCGAGGCGGGCAGCGAGTCCGGGATGATGCGGAGCGGCGTGCAAGCGTCGTTCGTCGAGCCAGCGAAGCAGCGCTCGACCGTCGCGCTCGCTCGCCGGGGTGATGAACTCCGCGCCGGGCGGCGGACGCAGGAAGGGAATCGGTTCCTTCTCCGCGTTCGAGATCACCGTAGCTTGGTGCTCCGCACCCAGAAACGCGGCGGAGAAGTTGCCGCGATTGTTGTAGGGGAGACCGCGTGCGTCGGGGAGCGCGACGAACGCCGGCAGATTCTCGTTCGGGTCACCGAGCGCGTAGGAAATCCAGGCTCCAACACAAGGGAATCCCGGCTCCGTGAAGCCGGTATTCTGCATGTAGCTCGCGAGGCCGTGGACGTTCGACTTCGACGCCATCGAAAGGAGAAACGCGATGTCGTCGACCTGCGTCGCGACGTGCGGGAACACTTCGCTCACCCACCGGCCACACTCGCCCCGGCGACGGAACTCAAAGGGACTCTTCAAGACCTTGAATCCCGGGGAGCCGGTCACCGACTCGAGCTGCGCGTTCGCGCCGGGATCGAACCGTCGGCCGTGGAGCTCCGCGAGGCGCGGCTTGTAGTCGAACGTGTCCATCGGACTCGCGCCGCCGTTCATGAAGAGCTGGATCACACGGCGGACGCGAGGGCGATGATGGACCGTTCGTCCAGAGGCCTCCCCTGATCGCGCGACCGCGCGAGACGCTCCGATCGCCGGCGCGCGTCCAAAGAGCGCGGCGACGACGAGCTGCCCGAACCCGCCGCCCGCTCCGAGCAGAATGTCTCGCCGCGCAACCGCTCGAGCGCGGCTTGTTTCGACTCTGGTTGGAGGGGCGATGGACATAGCGCGCGGCTCGTGCGTTAGCGAACGAACAGGAACTCACTCGAGTTGAGCACGATGCGACAAGCGTTCGCGAGACCGTGCTTCGCGGCGAACGCCGCGACACGATCACACTCTTCTCCGTCCGGCCGGCGCCCGTACGCGAGGAGAAAGAGGCGCGCGATGCGCTCGTCGAGCCCGTCGACTTCTCGTTCGATCCTCGCCGCGAGATGTTCACTCTGACGAACGAGAAAACGGTCGTGGAGAAGGGCGAGTGCTTGAAGCGGTGTGACGGTCGACTCACGAACCGGAGTGAGAAGCGACGCATCCGGACAGTCGAGTGCGGCAAAGAGCGGATCGGGCACGGTGCGAAAGACGAATCGATACACGGCGCGGCGACGGCTTGCGGCACTGTCGATGTCAAACGCGCCGTAGTCGACGACAGGGGTCACGTGTATCCCCGGCGATTCGACGAAGTGTCGCGCCGAGGGGCCGTGCATCCGAACGTCGATCGTCCCGCTCATCGCGAGGACCGCATCGCGTACGCTCTCGGCGTCGAGTCGCCGTGGAGCCCGCCGCCAGAGCAGGCGATTCTCGGAATCCACGGCGAGCGCGGCCGGGTCGACGCGTCCCGATTGCCGGTAAACCGAGCTCGTCATGATCACTCGATGGAGAGCCTTCAAGGAACCGCCGCGATCTTGGAACCACGCCGCGAGCCAATCGAGAAGCTCGGGGTGAGACGGCCGGTCGCCGAGGCGACCGAAGTCGTTCGGAGTGGCGACGATTCCGCGGCCGAAGTGGTAATGCCATACGCGATTGACGATGGAACGCCACGTGAGGACGTTCTTACCGTGGGAAAGCCAGCGCGCGAGGGCCGCGCGGCGCGTTCCCTCGGGCGCGCCGGGGTCGATCTCGAACCTCGCGTCGAGACCGTCCACGCAACGGAGCGCACCGGGTATCGCCGTACCGAGAGGCTGATCGATGTCGCCGCGGCGGAGGACGTGCACGGCACGCACACCGCGTGGAGGAACAAAGTTTCCCTGCGGCTCGAACTCACTCGCCACCGCGTAGACGCGCCGGGGTGCGGACAGGTTCGCGAGCTCCGCTTCCGCGGCCGAGAGCCCGACGAGACGCGCGAGCTCTGCCCTCTCCGCATCGGTTCGATCGGCCGGAGAGACCGCGAGCAGCGCGGCCAAAGGGGGCGGGACGACGTCCCCGGTCGGCCACGGTCCTTCATCGCCGGTGACGGAGAGGCGCACGCGACCGATCAGGTGACCGCCGCCGTGGAGCTGATCTAGAACGACGACGAGCTCGCTTTCAGAAGACGCGCGGACCGGCTCGGCGAAGGCGAATACCGCAGAATGGGATGCGCCGACCGCCGGGTAAATCCCCCATGCCGTCTCCGGAAGTCCGTCGATCGCACGCTCGATCCCCCAGCCCGCCTGATTGAAGTCGGCGCTCGCCGAGCGAACGCGCACCACCTCGGGCTCGCCACGGGCGCGGGCGACAAAGAGTCGGATCTCGGAGAGATGGAGGTTCCCGTTGTCCTGTCGTCCCGGTCCGCCCTTCGGCAGCCGCGCATCCGCGAGAACCTCGAGGCGAACCGCTCGCACGCGAGCGGTCGGGATCGGGGACCGGACCGTGTACGAGTCCTTCTCCGGCCGCGGGCCGGAGGAGTAGATCGATCCGTCCTTCTCGCGCGAAAGCAGCGCACCTTCCTCCGAACGAAAGGCCCGCGGTACGAGCGGAATCCAGTTTCGCTCTCGGACGCGAATGCGCTCCTCCTCCTCGCGCGCCGCCCGTTGACGCCGCTCGGAAAGGAGCTCTTCCCTCGAGATGGTGTTCTCGCGCAGGGCGTTTCGCTCCGCGAGGAGTCCTTGTCGTCGGGCGTGTACCTTCGGGTCCTCGTCGTATCCTCGCTCGACGCGATCGACTCCGGCGAACACCGCCTGAAGGCTGTAGTAGTCATCCTGTGTGATCGGGTCGACCTTGTGATCGTGACACCGCGCGCAATGCGCCGTCGCACTCACAAACGTCGACATGACGGTTTGGATCATGTCGTCGCGATCGAGATAGCGCGCGACCATCTTGTCCTTCGTTCCGTCCTGGATCCCCATCTGTGAGCTTTCGTCCCACGGCCCCGCCGCGAGGAACGCGGTCGCGACGAGCGCCTGAGGATCTCGAGGGAAGAGAACGTCACCGGCGACCTGCTCCTCAACGAATCGCGCGTACGGTTTGTCCTCGTTGAAGGATCGGATCAGATAATCGCGGTACGGCCAGGCGTTCGGCCGCGGACGATCTTGGTCGTGTCCGTGCGTCTCGGCGAAATGGACGACATCCATCCAGTGGCGCGCCCAGCGTTCGCCGTAGCGAGGACTCGCGAGCAGTCGGTCGACGCGCCGCTCGTAGGCATCCGCCGCCGGATCCGCGACGAACGCCGCGATCTCCTCCGGCGTCGGCGGCAATCCGACGAGGTCGAACGAAACGCGGCGGAGCAACGTCGCGCGGTCGGCGGTCTCTTGCCGCCGAAGTCCGCGCTTCTCGAGCGCCGCGAGGATGAACGCGTCGATCGGCGTTCGCACCCACTCGGTATCGCGTACCTGAGGGACGCTCGGACTCGCGAGCGGTCGAAGCGCCCAGGCCGAGTCATCGGTCGACTCATCGCCACGCACTGCGCGTGGGAGCACCACGGCGAGCGCGAACGCCGAGAAGACGACCGCACGCGTCCTCGATCTCGACATCACTCCGTCTCCGCCCGCGCCGCGGCGGGCCAGCGAAGATGCCGGTGAAGGAACTCGAACGTCCCCTTTCCGTTGATCTTGTGCGGCCCGTCGAACCACTCGATCGCGCAGCGATCGCCGATCTTCAGTTGCGCCTGGTAGAGGAACCGCACCTTGGCGAACTCCCACGCGACCGTCCAATCATCGGCGACTCCGTCGTAGTGCCCGCGCTCGACCATGAACGGCCGCGGAGCGATGAGCGCCGCCATCTCGGCGTAATTGAACGTGCTGCCGAGATCGAACTCGAAGATCTCGTACTCGCCCGTCCAGACATAGCTCCGTCCGTGATGCGTCGACGCGTTCTTGTCGACCCACTCGTTGAAATCGGCCGAGCAGATCGAGAGACAGTAATCGGACACGAGCGGAGGGATCCGCATCGCGCTCTTTCCGCCGTAGCTGAGACCGTAGAACGCGATGCGTTCCGGATCGACGATCGGGAGCGACTGGAGCCAGTCGACGATCTGTTGGTGCTGCGGCACCATGATCGAGAAGAGCGTCTTTTTCAACGGATTCGCTTTCCGCTGAAGCGTGCGGAATCGATCGCCGAAAATGTAGAGATTCTGAGGTGCGAAGGTGATGAACCCACGCTCGGCGAGCTTTGTTGCGAACCTCTCGTAGTACTGCTTGTCTTTCTCGCCGATCACACTCTGCGGCCGTCCCTCGAGACCGTGCTGGCACACGACGACGGGTCTCCTTTCCCCGGTCGCGATCCCCGACGGGACGAGGAGGAGCCCGTAGGCGATGACGTCGGGGAAAACGTCGAGAACGACTTCATACGTCGTGTGGGTCGTGGCTTCACCGAATACACGGGTGCGCGGATTCGCGGGAAGAAGCGGATCGGAGAACGTTCCGATGACCTCCTCCGCGAAGAACTCTCGGAGCGGCTCCGCGCTCTTCAGATAGGCCTCCTCGGAGGAAGTGTCGAGGCGATCGAACACGAAGGCCTTGCGCACGGCGGGGCTCGCGCGAAGGACTTCCTGCGTGTGCCGGTCGATCTCACGCATCGTGCGCTCGAGCCGGCGCAGCGGATCCTCGAGATCGCGGAGAACGCGCGGGGCGGGACCGCTCGGAGCCGGAGTCGCGCCGCGGCTGAGCTTACCGAGAAACGACTGAAGCGCTGATTCGGAGCCCGGAAGCCCTCGCCCATCGGCGCCGCTCACAGCGAGTGCGATCCCTCCCGAGGAGTCGAGCTCACTCACGAGCGCACGCGCCCGCGCGATCTCCGAACGGACGGAGTCGAGCGCCGGCGTCACGATTCGCGCCGGGCCGCCGCCACCGGTTCCGCCGTAGCTCAACTCTGGAGCCTGCGCGGCTTCGACGACGAGGGCGCGCGGGGCCACCAGACTTGCGAGCTCGGCGTCGCCGAAGCGCTCGAGAAGTGCGAACACGTTACGATCCAGCGGCTCTTCCCAAATGTGGTGACGCCGATCGAAGTACCCGCTCACGCCGGCCGCGTCGATCCGCGCATCGAGCGCCGCGGAATAGAGTGCGAGGAGACCGCCTTCGCCCCAGCCGTAGACTCCGACGGGTCGATCGGGCGCGTCTTTCTCGAGCCAGTCGACGACGGCGAGGACCTTTTGAATCTCGTAGCCGACCAGTCCGCGTCCGAGCTCGAACGCCGCGCGATAGAGAAACTCGCGGTGCGTCATCGTCGGCTTTCGCCCGGGTCCCCAGACAAACTTTCCGCGCGCGCGATCGACGAGCGTCGGAACGATCACCCGGCAGCCGCTCTCGGCGATCCGGCGCGCGAACTGCGCTTCGGGCGGAGTTCCCGCGACGAGCCCGGCGAGCTGCTCGGGTGTCTGGTCGGCGTCGGGGATCGCGACGACGTCCGCGATCGGTTCCCGCGCGCGCGGAACGAGCAGCAATCCTTCGCCGCGCACGCCGGCGAACGCCGGCCAGCGCACGGCGTAGACGTCGAAGCTCGGTGTCGCGCCGACTTGCGCCGAGTGGTCCGTTGTCCAGACGAGCTCGAGTCCGCTCGGTTCCGGTCGCTCGTCGCGCACACCGAGAATCGAAGCGAGTCGCGCGCGCGAAGGCGCAACGGAACGCTCGTACGCCTCGTGCGAGGAGAAGTCGCGGCGCCAGTGCAGTTCGCGAGCGGCCTCCGATTCCTCGATCTTTCGGAGCAGGAATCGATCGACGCCCTCGACGAGCTGCGACGCGATGTCTCCCTCCAGTCGAAGGAGCTCGGTCCCCGGATAGGGATCGCGATTCTCGTCGGACTGCGAGATCGATCGAGCCGGACTGAGCAGCGCCGCGACGAGCGCCGTCCCGGCGACGATTCGACGCGACGGCCTCGACGAACGCATCGAAACCGCGCCGCGACACCGGCTTGCGTTCGCACATCGCGTGAGGCTCATGGACACGACTCCTTTCCGGGTCTGCGTCGCACGAAGGAGACGGATTCACGAACCTCCGCGCGTCACCGAGCGCCATCTTGTTCGAGCGGGGCGAGCAGAGCAAGCGAGAGGGCGGTCTCGATCGAGCTCGCGGCCGTTCTCACCCCGGAGTCGATGGATTGCGCCGCGCGGCGGCCGCTCCGTCGACTATCATCTCGAGACCTCACGTTCCGCGAACCCCACACTTCTCGCCTCATGGAATCAGCGATGACGACTGCCCTTTCTCAATCGCCCCCCATTCGATTCGAACGCTTGGTGTGTCTCGTCGTTCTCTTCAGCGCCGTCGCCGCTACCGAATCGCACCGCGTCCGTGCCGACTGGAAACCCGCCGAAGGCCCACTCGCGACGCGATGGGCGAACGACGTTTCCCCGACGAATGCGCTCCCCGAGTACCCGCGGCCACAGCTCGTGAGGCCGGCGTGGTCGAATCTAAACGGACTCTGGGAGTACGCGATTCGGCCGAAAGGCGAGTCGCAGCCAGACGAGTTCGACGGTGAAATCCTCGTCCCCTTCGCGATCGAATCGTCACTCTCGGGCGTGATGAAAACGGTCGGACCGGAGAACGAACTCTGGTACCGCCGAAGCGCCATGCTGCCGAAGCTCGGCGAGGGCGATCGCCTGCTCCTTCACTTCGAGGCCGTCGACTGGGAAGCGACGGTCTGGGTGAACGGGAAGGAGATCGGATCCCATCGCGGTGGTTACGACGGGTTCTCGCTCGACATCACCGGCGCCTTCGCTCGGAGCGCGGACGTCGCGGAGATCGTCGTTCGCGTCTGGGATCCGACCGATGCGGGCTACCAGCCGAGGGGGAAGCAAGTGGGGAATCCGCGCGGGATCTGGTACACGTCCGTCACCGGGATCTGGCAGACCGTCTGGCTCGAGCCCGTTCCGGCGGCGTCCATCGACGGTCTCTCGTTCTACCCCGATCTCGATCGCGGCGAGCTGCGCGTTGCCGCGTCCGGACGGGGAACGACTGCGGAGCATTCTCTCGCGCTCGTTGCGCGCGCCGGAAATCGCGTCGTCGGAACCGCGACGGGTGGCGTCGGCGACGTGATCCGTCTCGCGGTTGCGGACGTGCGCGCGTGGTCGCCGGACGATCCGTTTCTCTACGATCTCACCGCGACGCTCCGGCGGGGCGACGAGGTCGTGGACGTCGTCCAAAGCTACTTTGCCCTCCGATCGATCGAGATGGCGAAGGACGCCGATGGCTTCAATCGTTTCTTTTTGAACGGCGAGCCGATCTTTCACTTCGGGCCGCTCGATCAAGGCTGGTGGCCCGACGGACTGTACACCGCTCCGACCGACGCCGCTCTCCGCTACGATGTCGAAGTCACGCACCGCATGGGTTTCAACATGGCGCGAAAGCACGTCAAGATCGAGCCGCGGCGATGGTACTACCACTGCGACCAACTCGGCTTGATGGTCTGGCAGGATCTGCCGAACGGAGATCGCCACATCCGGCCGGATGAGCCGGATATCGAGCGTTCGCCCGAGTCCGCGGCGAACTTCGCCCGCGAGCTGCGTGCGATGATCGATCGGCTGCAGGCGCACCCGTCGATCGTCGTCTGGGTTCCGTTCAACGAAGGCTGGGGACAGTTCGACACTCACGGCGTGCTCGGCTGGGTCGAAGATTACGATCCCACGCGCCTCGTCGACGGCCCGAGCGGATGGACCGATCGGGGGACGGGGCACATTCATGACATCCATCGCTATCCCGGACCGGCGATGCCGGAACCAGAATCCAACCGAATCGCAGCTCTCGGCGAATTCGGCGGACTCGGACTCCCGCTCGAAGGTCACCTCTGGTGGAACAAGCGAAACTGGGGCTACCGCACCTACCGCACGAAAGCCGAGCTGCTTGCGAACTATCGCCGCCTCTTGCGCAAGCTCCACCCGATGGTGGGGCGAGGTCTCGCCGCGGCGATCTACACGCAGACGTCCGACGTCGAAGGCGAGGTCAACGGACTTCTCACGTACGACCGCGACGAGGTGAAGCTCGGGGTCGAGATCCTCGCCAAGCTGAACCGAGCGCTCTACGGACCGCCGCCGATCATTCACCGCACGCCGATTCTGGCAACGAGCGAGACGGACCCCGCCGAGTGGCGCTATACGCTCGAAGAGCCGCGAGATGGGTGGGAAACGGGCGAGTTCGACGACTCCGCGTGGACCGCCGGACCCGGCGGCTTCGGCCAGGCCGACACTCCAGGTGCCCGAGTCCGAACGGAGTGGACGAGCGAGAGAATTTGGCTCAGACGGAAGTTCAGCGTTCGCGAGATCCCGTCTCAGCCTCTCTTCTTACGCATCCACCACGATGAGGACGCCGACGTCTACCTGAACGGACGTCACCTCGCGTCGCTCACGGGGTACACGACCGAATACGAGGACGTGCCGATCGGAGTGGACGTTCGCTCCGTGCTGCGTGCGGGCGAGAACACGCTCGCCGTCCGCTGCCGGCAGACGGGCGGCGGTCAGTATATCGACGTAGGCCTCGTTGCGATCGTCGAGGAGAGTGCGGAGCGCTGAAGCAATCGGGCGCGGGCGGCTTGCGCTGAGATTTGTCGGCGAAGCACACCTCCCTCTCACTTGATCTCACGAAAGCGGACGTCTTTGAATTCGACCCACATCGGCCTGCCGGCGTGCAGCTGAAACGCGAGAACGCCATCCTTGAGCGCCTTGGGGTGACTGTCGGTGAAGTCGAGAATCAGGCGTCCGTTCAGGTAATGCTGAATGTGGTTTCCCCGGGCGATGATGATCACGTCGTTCCACTCGTCGAGCTTGAACAGCTTCTTGAACTCTTCGGGCGTGATTAGTTTCTCGACGACCTTCTTCTTGCCGTCTTTGTCCGTCACCGCCTTCTCGCCGACCAAGCAGATTCGCCCCCGCCTGCCGGCCAAGCCGCCTTCGTCGTAGATGAAGCCGGCGATGTTGGGGAACTTGATCTCGTTTCGGATCTCGTGCTGATACCCGCGGACACGCCACTTGTTTTTCTTGTCCGGCGTAGAGCGGTACTGAATCCCGGAGTTGTTCGTCGCGTTACAGCGGAAAGACACACGCAGCTCGAAGTCGGTCGTCTTCCCTTCCTTCCAAACGAGAAACGTGTTGCCCTTGGCCTTCTTTTCCGGGGTCGTCTCGCCGCGGATCGCGCCGTCCTTGACGGACCACAACCTCGGGTCGCCGTCCCAGCCCGTTAGGTCCTTTCCGTTGAAAATCCTCTTCATGCCCTTTGGCTCGGGCGGAGCGTTCACGGCATCGTCGGCCGAGGCGGTGACGGGTAGGCAGAGCAAGGAACTGACGAGGACGCTGCGAATCATGGGAAATCTCTCCGATCGAATTGGCTGTTGAAACCCGTGCCGAGATCGTATCACGGCGGACTCGGACGCCGCGTTGATTCACCCCGAGGTCGTGAAAAGGGAAAGCAAAAAGCCCGCTCGGCCGGCGCACGGCCCGTCCCTGGTTGAAGCCGCTCGTCGAGCGCTCGGCCGGATCGGCATCAGCGCTGAAACGAACTAGGGACGAGAACGTTTGAGCAGAGGAAGCGCCTCTTCGGCTGAAGTCGAAAGCGCAGCCCGGTCGAAATCGATGCTGCTGATTTGACATTCTACGTGCCCGCGAGATCACGATTCCTCGCGAATCACCGGGGAAACTCGGCACCGATCGCACCTTCGAATCGGAATTGACAAGACCCAAAACCCGACCCACAATACCCAAAGTTTTTCCTTATCTGTTTGAGTCAATGGGCTTTATGGAATCGACGCCCAGCGCCCGCACCACCCGTGAACCACGTGTGACTCGCTTCGCGGGATCGTTTATCGGAATACGGTCGTTTCCGACGGGATTCGCGGCGATCGGAGGTGCGCTGTCGCTCCTTCTTGCGATCTTCGGGCCGTCGTTTTCGAGCGCGCAGGAGCAAGACCCGTTCGAGCCGGAACGCGCCGCCGAGAACGCCGCGGCGATCCTGTTCGTGCCTCTCGACGGCGAGATCACCCGCGACGGCACCGTCGAGCTCATGCGCCGAATCGGGTGGTGGCTGGAGCGTGAGCCCGCGATCCGCTACGTCGTCCTCGAGATCGACTCGCCCGGCGGCGACGTCGAGGCGGCGAAGGATCTCGCCGACTTTCTCCAGTCCGGGATCGGAGAGGCACGCGCGATCACACTCGTCCGCCCGCGAGGGCTCGCGCTCTCGGCGGCCGCGCTCGTCGCGATGTCGACGCGAGACATCCTCATGGGCGTGGGGAGCGTCATCGGCGCGCGAGAGGCGCGGAAGGATGCGCCCGCGATCGAGGCGCCCGATTTTTCCGCACTGAGCGAGGTCGCGCGCGACGATCTCCGTCAGTACCTGCGGAACTTCGCGCGCGACCGCGGCAGCCCGACCGCGCTCGCCGACGCGATCGTCGAGCCGGTGCGCGCGGACATCCTCCGGGGAACGCCGATTCGGTGGCGCGACGGCCAGGAGGTCGAAGACGAGTACGTCTTCGGCACGAAGGAGGACGTCGAGAGCCTGAAGCGCGACCAAAAGATCCGCATCGAGAACATCGAAGTCGTTCTCCGCACGGGAGAGCGTCTACTCCTCAGTGCGGACGACGCACTCGAGTACCGATTCGCGTCGCACATCGCGAATGATCGCGGTGAGCTGAAGGAGATGCTGCAGCTCTCCGTCCCCCCGCAGCTCACGTTCGATTTGAGCGCGGGGGCGGAGCGTCGCGATGGCTCCGCCCAGCCGTTCATCGATTTTCTCAACCATCCGTTCACGCGCGGAGTGCTCATTCTCGGCGGCTGCCTCGGCCTCCTGCTCGAGCTCAAGCTCCTCGGAACGATGATTCCCGGCGCGATCGGGCTCGTCTGTTTTCTCGTCTTCTTCATCGCCGCGTCGCAGCCGATCACGGGCCACGTGCACGGCACGGCGAGTCTCGGGGAAATCATGCTCGGGCTCATCGGCCTCGGCCTCGTCGCCGTCGAGTTGATCTTCCCCGGATTCGCGATCTTTGCGATCTCGGGGATCGCCCTCTGCGGCGTGAGCGTGGTGATGGCGATGGTGCCGGGTGAAGCGACGGACGTCAGTACGGAGGACGCGATTCAGAGCGCGATCTCCGTTTTCCTCTTTTCGCTCGCGGCTGGACTCGCAGTGTTCTTTCTCCTCCTTCGCTATCTTCCGAAGCTCAAGATCGGGCGAAGGCGTCCGGGGATTCTCTCGGAGGCAACAATCGTCGGAGTTCCGACTGCGGACAGCGCCGAGGAAGCTCGCAGCCGCGCCGACGCTCTCGTCGGGCGAGTCGGGCGTGCCGTAACGACGCTTCGACCGTCGGGCAAGATAGAGCTCGACGGCGGAGAGCTCGTCGATGTCGTCACCGAGGGACGCTTTGTCGAATCGGGTTCCCGCGTCCGCATCGTCGAGGTGACCGGCGCGCGTGTCGTCGTCACCGAAGAAGAGACATCAGACTGAAACGCACCGATGGAAGTGCTTCTCAATAGTCCTCTGTTTTGCGTGCTCGTCATCGTTTGCGGACTGGCGTGCCTCTTCCTCGAGCTCTTTATCCCCTCGGGAGGAATTCTCGGCATCGTCGGCTGCGCCGGCGCGGTGATCGGGATCTACGGGTTCTTTCACCAGGGCCTCATCCTCGTCGGCGTCGGTGCGATCGCCGCCACGGTGGTGTTCGTCGTCTTCGCCGTGAAGTTTTGGCTCGGGAGAGTGTCCTTCAAAGCGGCCTTGACTCCCGAGACATCGACTGGAGCCGATCTTTCGAAAAGCGAGCACCTCGGGAAGCGAGGAGTCGCACAGACTCAGCTTCGCCCGGCGGGGACGGCTCTGATCAACGGTCGCAAAGTGGATGTAGTCAGCCGGGGAAGCTTCATCCCGCAGGGGACTCCGATCGAAGTCATCGACGTCTCCGGGAACCGCGTCGTCGTACGCGCAGCGGAGGATGCGGCTGAAACTGAGGCGGACGTCGCCTCTTGAGCGAAAACAGACCAACGAGAATTCGAACTCGCCGCGGCCGACGACTGCCGCCGGGGATTCGCCAACAAGGAGTGAAACATGACTGAGACGTGGGAAACGATGCTGTCCGGAGTCGGTGTGCTCGGACAGGTCGAGTTCGGCGACATTCTGCAGTGGATCGGTCTCGGCCTGCTCGCGATCTTCATCGTCGTCGCGATCTTCTTCATTCTCGCGTTCGGGAAGCTGTGGATTCAGGCCTATTCGTCGGGCTGCCCGATCTCGGTCTCGCAGTTCGTCGGGATGTTCTTTCGGAAGGTGAACCCGCAGGTCATCACCGACGTGCTCGTCATGAGCACGAAAGCGGGCGTCCCGGTTGACCTGGATAAGCTGCAGTCACACGTCCTCGCGCGCGGAAACGTCCGCCAAGTCGTCCAGGCGCTCGTCGCTGCGTCGCGCGCGAATATCGATCTCTCGTTCGAGCGCGCCGCGGCGATCGACCTCGCCGGGCGCGACGTTCTCGACGCGGTCCGGACCAGCGTCCACCCGAAGGTGATCGATTGTCCGAGCCCGGGGCGCGGCCGGAACACGATGGACGCCGTCGCAAAGGACGGAATCCAGCTCAAGTGCCGCGCTCGCGTCACGGTGCGTACGAACCTGAGCACTCTCGTCGGTGGTGCGACCGAGGAAACCGTCATCGCGCGCGTCGGTGAGGGAATCGTCGCCGCGATCGGTCAGGCGGAGACCCACAAGGATGTCCTCGCCAATCCGCGCAAGATCTCGCAGGAAGTGCTCGACGCGGGCCTCGACGCGCAAACCGCCTACGAAATCGTGTCGATCGACATCGCCGACGTCGACGTCGGGGACAACATCGGGGCGCGCCTCCTCGTCGACAAGGCGGAAGCGGAGAAGAAGCGAGCGCAGGCCGAAGCCGAAGCGCGCCGCGCCATGGCCGTCGCGGAAGCCCAGGAGATGGAAGCGCGAACGATCGAGAACCGCGCGCTGGTGATCCTCGCCGAAGCGGAGGTGCCGAAGGCGATCGCGAAGGCGTTCGAGAGTGGGAATCTCGGCGTCATGGATTACTACAACCTCCGAAATCTGCAGGCCGACACGAAGATGCGCGGGGAACTCGCGCGCAGTATGGAACCCGAGGACGAGGAAGGTGCGGCGGGCCCGGAATGATGGTTTCCACGACGAGCGTGCCGATCGTCCCAGCGTCTCCTGAGAGCCACCTATGACGTTCCTCGCCCAAGCTTTCGACGATCCGCGGAATTGGATTCAGATCGTCATTTTCGCGATCATCATCCTCGGTTGGATCGTCCGAGCCATCGTTTCCGCCGCGCGCGGGCGCGGTGGAGCGCGAGGCGCGGAGGGCGGCCCGCGGAAGGGTCTTCGCGACTTTCTCGAAGAGGTTCGCAAGGCCGCCGAGGAAGAGTCTCAGCGAAAGATCGCGCCCAAGGAGCCGGCGCCCGAGGAAGCTCCCCGGCCCGTCGCGACGAGTCCCGCCGACGAGCGACTCGCCGAGCGTCGGCGGGCATCGGAAGCCCGACGGCGGGCTCTAGCCGAGCGCCGCGCGCGCGTCGAGGCCGAACGCGCGGAGCGGGAGGCGGCCGAACGCGAGGCGGCGATGGCGGAGCAGCGTGACCCCGACGGCGAGTGGTCGACCGTCGCCGACCGAAAGCTCGAGTCCTCCGTCGCGGGTCGATCCCTCCACTCGACTCTCGAGCAGCGAGAGCTAGCGAGCCAGCTCGAGCAGCGAACGATCGTTCGCGCGATCGGGCATTTCCGAAGCGCCTCGAAAAAGGCGTCGGGCCGTCCGCGCCGCGCGCTCGTCGGCGGCCTCGCCGGATTGACCATGCGCGAGCTGATTCTCGCGCAAACAATTCTCGGCCCCCCGCGTTGCCAGCGCGAAGGCCACCGCGAGATGTAAGACGCGCCCGCCGGACGGCGATGCCGCCGCTCTTCGACGCCTGCTAAGACCACGGATCTGCCTCGGGTGGGAATCGAACCCACACTCCCGTAAGGGAACGAGATTTTGAATCTCGCGCGTCTGCCAATTCCGCCACCGAGGCCGAGTGCGCGTCTGAAGGCCGCGCATTCTACCTGAACGCGCGGCCGGCGTGCGGCGAAACTAGCGTCTCCTCCGCTCGGCTCTCGGCGGCGTGCGCCTGAGCCGAAAGCCCGGACGATGGCTTCGCGTCGAAGCCCCCTCGCGCGAGTCTCGCGGGCTCCCGCGTGTCCGCTGTCGTCGAAGGGCGCGCCTCGTCGAATCCGTCCGTCGCTCTCCCCGTCAAACCGGAGATTCCGAGGGATTTGACATCGGCGGGCGCTGAGGTTCAGCCACCGTAAGCTACTATGTTGAAACTGCTTAAAGGATTGGTCGCGGAGTGCCTCGACATCGCTCACTTTGCCGTGTAAAGTAACGTCCGTCGCACACGAGCCCCGCGCAGCCTGGGCCACGAAGGCCAGCAGAACGACCGATGCAAATCGACGACGCGATCGATCAAATCTCCGAGATCCACCACCACCTCGCGCGGACGGAAGTCTACCGCGGCTACCGCGCGCTTCCGATCGCGGCGACCGGCGTTCTCGCGCTCGCGGGAGGATTTGCTCAGCCGGCGATCTTGGGCGCGGTCGATCCCGCGGAGTTCGGGGGCGCGTTCGTCCTCTACTGGTCGTCGCTCGCGGTCGCGTGCGTCGCGCTCGCTAGCACGGGCATCATCGCGCGCTACCGTCGAGACTGCGCGCGCGGCCGGCGGCACGCGCGTCTCGTGATCGCGCAGTTCGTTCCGTCGCTCGCGGCCGGTGCGATCGCGACGGTCGCCGCCTCGGTCTGGCTGCACGAGCTTCGTGCTGGACTCCCCGGCGTCTGGTCGATCCTGTTTGCGCTCGGCGTTTTTTCGTCTCGCCCGTACCTCCCGCAAGCGACCGGCTGGGTCGGGCTGTTCTACTTCGCCGCGGGAGTGGCGCTTCTGTGGGCGTCGTCGCAGTTCGGCCCGGCCGGACCGCTGAGCCTCTCGCCGTGGGCGATGGGCTGGACGTTCGGGTTCGGCCAGCTCGCTGCGGCCGCAGTTCTCTACTGGAAAGTCGAGCGCCCCCAGCCGCAGGCGCGGGACGGATTTCGTGCCGTGGAGTCCAAAGCGGAGACATCGCGATGACGTTGCGACGGACGAAGTCGAGCGCCGGTCAAGCGGATTCGTGCTCGAGTCCCGGCGAGCGAACGAGCGAGCGGCGCGCGAGCGACTCGGGTCGGTTCGCCTACGGTCTCGATCGACTCTTTCATGAGCGTGCGCGTCTCAGCATCCTCACGTCCCTCTACACCCACGCGCAGGGTCTCCTCTTCGGCGAGATCAAGACTCTGTGCTCGCTCACCGACGGCAACTTGAGCCGTCATCTCCAAACGCTCTCCGACGCGAACCTCGTCGAGCTGTGGAAGAACACCGACGGTCCGCGACCACAGACGCTCTGCCGGTTAAGCGGACAAGGTCGAAAGCGGTTCGGCGAGTACCTCCACACACTCGAGCGTGTCGTCCGCGATGCCGCAGAGACGACACCGGACGCGGAAACTCGAGAAACGCTGCCGCCCGGCTGGATTCCCGCCTGAGTCTCTTTTTTTGCCGCGGAGCTTTGCGATGCAAAGGAACGACCACCCGTCCCGCCCGCTCACGATCGTTCGCTCGCGGGTCATGGGGATGTGCTTCGGGGTGCGCGAGGCCCTTCGCATCGCGGAACGAACCGCTCGCCCCGAAGACGTGACCATCCACGGGGAGCTCGTTCACAACGACGGCGTTCAGGCGGCGCTCGCGAGACGCGGTTTTCGGACGACTCCCGAGTCCGGTGAACGCGCGGTGCCGGCGACGAAGCAAGTCCTCGTGACAGCTCACGGAATCAGTGAGCGCGAACGCGCACGCCTCTCACGTGCGGGAAAAGAGCTCGTCGATACCACCTGCCCGCTCGTACGCGTCGTCCACGCCGCCGCCCAGCGATTCGCCGCGGAGGGATGTTTCGTGGTCGTC
Source organism: Planctomycetota bacterium (assembly GCA_965223845.1). Lineage (GTDB taxonomy): Bacteria > Planctomycetota > UBA8108 > UBA8108 > SXIK01 > CBDCXR01. The sequence continues at coordinate 2,622,891 of CBDCXR010000004.1, forward strand.
ATTGGGAAGCCCGGTCACGTCGAGGTGCGCGGGATCACCGAGGACCTCGCGGAGTTCGCCGTCGTGTCGACTCCGGCCGAGGTGCGTCGCTGGGACGCAGCGAAGATCGGTATCGTCTGCCAGTCGACGGCTCGTCCGTCCGAGAGCGCTCGCATCGCCGCGGAAATCCGTCGACTCCACCCGGAGAGCGATGTCCGTTTCGCGGACACGATTTGCCAGCCGACGCGAGACCGGCAAGCTGCGATCGGAGAGCTACTCGAGCGAGTCGAGGCGGTCGTCGTCGTCGGGGGGCGGAACTCGAACAACACCCGAGCGCTCGCGCGAGAGGCCGAGCGACGCGGACGCCCTGCGCTCCACGTCACCGGCCCCGACGGAGTCGACGCCGATTGGCTCGCGCCGTTCACACGGGTGGGATTGACCGCGGGCACCTCAACGCCGGATGCCGTCATAGATTCGGTTCATGCGCGCATGAGATCGCTTCGGCCATGCGAAGAGCCGGGGCTCCCGGCGAGCGCTTGATCGACCGGCGGGGCGGTTGGGAATCGATCGGGAATCCGCGACGCAGCGGGGGTCCGAAAAGCCCGCTTTCCGGCGGAACCCGCCGCATCCGATCGCCCGCTCTCGCTCTCCGGCCCGCGCTGCGTCCGTGGCGCGACTCTTCGCGCCGTCCTCGCGCCGAATTGGGGTACAATCGGGCGGTTTACAGAACTGTAGCCATGCCCTCGTCCCTCTCGCCCCAAGAACCTCGACCGGCTCGCTCGATGTTCCCTCGCGCCCTCGTCGCGACGGCCACCGTCTGCGCGGTCGTTCTCGTCGATGTACGCGCCGATGATCGCGCTCCCCCGGCGTCGCCGGAGCGTTCACCCTCGGTACGGTTCGCGCACGATGTCCGTCCGATCCTTTCGAACAACTGCTTTCAGTGTCATGGGCCGGACGAGAACGATCGGGCGGCGGGTCTTCGCCTCGATGTCGAGGAGGATGCGAAGCGCCGCCTGAAGAGCGGCGTGACGGCGATCGTGCCGGGAGACCCGGGCGCGAGCGCGATCCTGCGGCGCGTCGCGCATCCTTCGGCGGACGAACGGATGCCGCCGCCGGAGACTCAGAAACGACTCTCGACGCGCGAGATCGAAATCCTGCGCGAGTGGATTCTCGCGGGCGCCCCCTGGGAGGGTCACTGGGCGTTTACCCCCCCGCGGCGTCCGCCCCTCCCCGCGATCCGCGTGCGCGACTGGCCGCGCGGTCCGATCGACACCTTTGTCCTCGCCCGACTCGAGGAGCGCGGACTCAGGCCGTCGCCCGAAGCCGACCGCTACACTCTCATTCGACGAGTCTCGCTCGACCTCACGGGGATCCTCCCCTCTCCGGAACGCGCCGCTAGGTTCGCGAGCGACAACGCGCCAGACGCGTACGAGCGTCTCGTCGACGAGCTCCTCGCGAGCGCGCACTACGGTGAGCGCTGGGGTAAGCACTGGCTCGATCAAGCGCGCTACGCGGACTCGAACGGATACTCTCACGACAGCCCTCGACGCGCGTGGCCCTACCGCGACTGGGTGATCGCCGCGGTGAACGCGGATCTCCCGTTCGACGAGTTCACGATCGAGCAGCTCGCCGGCGACTTGCTTCCCGATCCGTCCGTCGAGCAGCTCGTCGCGACGGGATTCCACCGCAACACGCTCATCAGCACCGAAGGGGGATCCGATCCCGAACAGTTCCGCGTCGAATCGGTCATCGATCGCGTGAACACGACCGGAGCCGTCTGGCTCGGTCTCACGCTCGGGTGTGCGCAGTGTCACTCGCACAAGTTCGATCCGATCGCCCAGCGCGAGTACTACGAGCTCTTCGCGTTCTTCAACAACACCGAAGACCGAAACCACGCGCGCCCGGAAATCCAGGTGCCGCTCCCCGGCTACCGGGAACGGCGGGAGGCGATCGCCGTCGCGAAGGCTTCGCTCGCGACGCTCGGAGAGACGGCGACGCCGGGGACCGCCGACGAGGAGCGAGCTCGCCTAACGAAGGCCATCGGCAAGCTCGAGGCCGAAGCGAAGAAGCTCAGGGTCGGCGCGATGGTGATGCGGGAGCGCAATGAGCTGCGGCCGACTCACCGCTTCGTCCGCGGCGACTTCCTCCGTCCGGCCGAACAGGTCGAGCCCGGAGTGCCGAAAGCGCTAGGCGCGCTCACCCCGGCGGACTCGCGCCCGACGCGACTCGACCTAGCCCGCTGGCTCGTCTCCCGCGAGAATCCGCTCACCGCGCGCGTGATGGTCAATCGCGTTTGGATGCACTTCTTCGGCCGCGGAATCGTCGAGACGGAGAACGACTTCGGCACGCAGGGTACGCTGCCGACACATCCCGACCTGCTCGACTGGCTCGCCGTCGAGTGGGTGGAGCGCGGCTGGTCGATGAAGGAGCTCCACCGGTGGATCGTCACTTCGGCGACGTACCGGCAGTCCTCGCGCGCGCGACCCGAGCTCGATGCGGTCGACCGCCGCGGGATCTGGCTCGGACGGCAGCAGCGGCTCCGTGTCGACGCGGAGGTCGTCCGCGACATCGCGCTCTCGGCGAGCGGACTCCTCCACCGAGCTATGGGCGGCGCGCCGATCTATCCGCCGCAGCCCGACGGCGTGTACGCATTCACCCAGGTGAAGCATCCCTGGCCGACCACCCGCGGACAGGATCGATTCCGCCGCGGGCTCTACATTCAGTACTTTCGAAACACCCCGTACCCGCTTCTCTCGACGTTCGACGCACCGAACTTCAGCCAGACCTGTACGCGGCGCTTTCGATCGAATACGCCGCTCCAGTCGCTCACGCTCGCGAACGACGAAGCGCTCTTCGAAATCGCGCGGGCTCTCGCGGCTCGCGTCTCGGAGTCGAGCTCGGACCGCATCGAGGATCGGCTCGAGTTCCTCTTCCGTCGCGTCGTCGTCCGGCCTCCCACCGGCGACGAGCTCTCCGTACTCGCGCGGTTTTATGCGCTCCAGGTCGAGCGGTTCCGCGCGGACCCAAAGGGCGCCGAGGCAGCCGCGTCCGCAGCGCTCGCGGAGGCGCTCGGTGCAGCGGAGGCCGCCGCGTGGGTTGCGGTCGCGCGCGTGCTGCTCAATCTCGACGAAGCGATCACGCGAGAGTAGATGAGCGATTCCTCATGACGTCTCCACGGTCCGAATTTCAGCGCTTCGAGGATGACCAAGTCCTCGCCGACACGCGCCGCCACTTCTTCCGCCGCTGCGGAGTCGGCGTCGGAACCATGGCCCTCACATCGCTCCTCGCGCGCGAAGGCGCACTTCGGGCCGACGACGAGTCGGCGAAGGGCGCGCAGGCCTTCCCCGGCTTCGCTCCGCGCGCCCGCCGCGTGATCTATCTCTTCATGGCGGGTGGTCCGAGTCAGCTCGAGCTCTTCGATCACAAGCCGGAGCTCACTCGCCTGAGCGGCGAAGCTCCCCCTGAGAGCTTCATGAAAGGGAAGCGCTTCGCGTTCATCAAGAAGGGCGCGCGGCTCCTCGGAGGACTCCGCACCTTCGGACGCTACGGCGAATCGGGAGCCGAGCTGAGCGATCTCTTGCCCCACCACCGAGCGATTGTCGACGACGTCTGTTTTGTGAAGGGGATGCAGACCGACGTCTTCAACCACGGCCCGGCGAAGCTGTTCACGAACACGGGGGCCCCACAGCCCGGCCGCCCGAGCATGGGCTCGTGGGTGACCTACGGACTCGGAAGCGAATCGGACTCGCTTCCCGGATTCGTGGTGCTTCAGTCCGGACCGCGCGGGCCGCGGGCCGGCGCGTCGCTTTGGGCAAGCGGCTTTCTCCCGACGACGTTTCAGGGCGTCCCGTTCCGATCGGTCGGATCGCCCATCCTCCATCTCGAGAGCCCGCCCGGCTTCGATCGACGGCGACAACGAGACTTCTTCGATGCCGTCCACGCGCTCAACTCGAAGCGTCTCGCGGTGACCGGCGACCCGGAGATCGACACCCGCATCCGCGCCTACGAGATGGCCTACCGCATGCAGACGAGCGCACCCGAGCTCATGGACACGTCGGACGAGCCGAGGTCGGTGTTCGATCTCTACGGTCCCGACGCGGAGAAGCCTTCGTTCGCGCGGAATTGCATCTTGGCGCGTCGCCTCATCGAGCGCGGCGTGCGTTTCGTTCAGCTCTACCACACGAACTGGGATCACCACGGAGGGCCGGGCGAGCGGCTCGACACTGACCTCGAACGGACTGCCCATCAGGTCGACCAGGCCTCGGCGGCCCTCATCGTAGACCTCAAGAATCGCGGGCTCCTCGACGACACACTCGTGATTTGGGGCGGAGAGTTCGGCCGGACGCCGATGGGTGAAGTGCGGAAGACGACCGGCCGCGACCACCACATCGACGCGTATACGCTCTGGCTCGCGGGTGGCGGAATCCGTCCCGGAATCACCTACGGCGCCACCGACGCGCTCGGAATCGCACCCGTCGAAGGCCGCGTGCACGTCCACGATCTCCAGGCGACGGTTCTGCATCTTCTCGGCATCGACCACAAACGCCTGACGTACCGGTTTCAGGGTCGGGATTTCCGACTCACGGACGTCCACGGCGAGGTGATCCAGTCGATTCTTGCGTAACGTGCGAATCCCCGAGCAATCGTTGTCCCGCGGGGTTTGGGTCCGTACGATTCGCGGCTTCGTGGGATAGACTGGGACGAGGAGCGGGGCTGGACGATTTTCCGCCGGTGGATCGACCCCGGGTCGATCCGTCCGCGGGGCACATCGAGGAACATTCATGTCGCAGCGATTCTGGCTGTATTTCCTTTGCGTGACGTTTGCCGCGGCGACGACTACGAGGGCGCTCTCGGGTCAGAGCATCGTCATCAACGAGATCTTCGCCGCCGGCGAAAACCCCCTCACCGACGAGGACGGGGACGATAGCGACTGGTTCGAGTGTCACAACTCGACGCCAGACGACATCGCGCTCGGGGGTTGGTTCGCAACCGACGATCCGCTCACGCCCCAGAAGTGGCAGTTCCCGAACGTAACTCTCCCGGCGGGCGGCTATCTCGTCGTCTTCGCATCGGGGAAGGACCGAGACGATCCGAACGGCGAGATCCACACGAGCTTCAAGCTCGCGAGCGAGGGCGAGCACCTGGCGATCCTTCGCCCGAACGGCGACGTCGAGCACATGTACGATCCGTTCCCCGCGCTTCCCGACGGCGTTTCGTTCGGTCTTTCGGGCGAGGTCGCGACGCTCATCCCGATCGGCGCCGCGGCCGACATCGTCGTTCCGACGAGCGGTGTGCTCGGACTCACCTGGACCGAAGTCGGGTTTGCGCCCGATGCATCGTGGGCGACGGGACCCACCGGAATCGGCTACCACACCGGCGGCGAGAGCCTCCTCCCCGCGCCTCTGAGTAGCTGGACGCTCGATGGCACAGTCGCCGATGTCGTCGGTCCGAACGACGGTACGTTTGTCGGAGGTGCGGCGAACTACGTCGAGGGTTTTGACGGCTCGAGTGGAACCGCGCTAGACTTCGACGGGAGCGATGACTACATCGACGTCTCGACCGCAAGCGGCCTTCCGATCTACGATTCGCCGGCGTTCACGATCGCGATGTGGGTGAAGGGCGGACCGCAGAACGACAAGCGAGTCTTCTCCGAAGGCTCGTCGTCGAACAACACGCCTCTCTTTACGATCGGCACCGACGCCTCCGGGAACACCGGCAAGGTCGATATTTTCGTACGATCGAACGGAAGCACAGTCGTCCCTCACCGACTGTCGCAAGGGATCGCGTTCGACAACACATGGCACCACATCGCGTGGGTGGACGAAGACGGCGACGCCGCGCTCTACATCGACGGCGAGCTCGACGGGCAGAATTTTTCCTACTCGAAGCCGGCACTCGATCTAGACATCACCTCGATCGGAAGCGTTCTCCGCGCGTCGGCGTGCTGCTTCTTCAACGGCCAAATCGACGACGTCGGCATCTGGGATCTCGCGCTCACCGCCGAAGAGATCGCCGCGCTCGCCAGCGGTGCACCGCCCGATTCGGGGAGCCTCTACGCGCCTCTCGTCGCGACGGACGTCGAATCCGAGCTCCGCGGCAACGGGACGTCGCTCTACGCGCGGATCCCGTTCGATGTCGCCGATGCCGGCGCGATCACGTCGCTCTCACTGGGAATTCAGTACGACGACGGATTCGCCGCTTACCTAAACGGCACGGAGGTGGTGCGTCGCAACGCTCCCGGCGCGCTCGCTTGGGACTCCGCGGCGACCGCGGAACGGAGCGATGCCGCCGCGACTGTCGTCGACGAGATCAACCTCACTCCGTTCGCCGCCTCCCTTCGCGACGGAGCGAACGTTCTCGCGATCCACGCTCTCAACCGGACGAGCGACGACCCGAGCTTTCTTCTCCGCCCGCGTCTCGTCGCCTCCGGGGCGTCGGCCACGGCGACCCGCTTCTTCGGCGAGCCGAGCCCGGGCGCCGCCAACACCGGTGGTGCGGTCGACTTCGTCCAAGACACGAAATTCACCGTCGACCGCGGCTTTTTTGACGCACCGTTTAACGTCGAGATCACGACGGCGACACCGGACGCGACGATTCGCTACACCACGGACGGCACGGCGCCGACGGCGACGCACGGGGACATCTACGACGGACCGATCGCGGTTACGACCACGACCACGCTCCGAGCGGCCGGATTCAAGGACGGCTTCGAGCCCACAAACGTCGACACGCACACGTACATTTTTCTCGACGACGTCCTCGCGCAGCCGAATCAGCGTCCCGGGTACCCGTCGACGTGGCAGGGCTTCCCGGCCGACTACGGCATGGACCCCGAGGTCACGACGGACGTCGACTCGCCGAACTACCATCCGGGCGTCAAGGATGCGCTCGCGTCGCTCCCCACGATGTCTCTCGTTCTCGCGCCGAACGACCTCATGGGCGGCAGCGGGATCTACACGAATTCGCTTTCGCGCGGTTCGGGCTGGGAGCGGTCGGCGTCGATCGAGCTCATTCTTCCCGAGGGAATGCTCGGACCCGAGGGCAACGGGCGCGAGTTCCAGGTCAACTGCGGAGTCCGCATGCAGGGCGGCTCGAGCGCCCGCCCGGGCGAAGGAAAGCACTCGTTTCGCCTTCTCTTCAAGGACGAGCACGGACCGACGAAGCTTCGCTTCGGCCTCTTTCCCGATTCGCGCGTGGATCGATTCGACACGGTCATTCTCCGCTGCTTCTCCACCGATAGCTGGCATTTCAAAGACGGCGGCGCGCGCTACCGGCGATGGGATTCACAGTTCATCCGCGACCTCTGGATGAAAGACACGCAACTCGCGATGGGCCACCTCTCGGGTCACAACAGCTACGTCCACCTCTACGTGAACGGATTCTACTGGGGCGTTTACAACCCGTCGGAACGCCCGGACGACTCGTTCCTCTACCAGCACGACCAGAGGGAAGAGGTTCCCCAGAGCACTCGGAAGGAGGACTGGGACGTCGTCAAAGACTTCAACGAGCTCTTCCGCGGAAACCGCCAGGCGTGGGACCAGCTCATGAGCCTCGCCAACTCCGGCCTCTCCTCGGTGACCTCGTACCAGCGGCTCCAGGGCAACAACCCCGACGGCACGCGCAATCCCGCCTATCCCGTCCTCCTCGACGTCGACAACCTCATCGACTACATGATGCTCCATCTGTACGGGTGTGCGGAGGACTGGCCGCATCACAACTGGTACGCGGGGCGCAGCCGAACGGCGGACTCGCGGGGATGGCGCTTCTTCGTCTGGGACCAGGAGATCGTTCTCGACTTCGTCTTCCGCGATCGGCTCGACGTCTCGAACTCGAACTCTCCTGCGTTCGTATACTCGCGCCTGCGCGCGAACGAGGAGTTTCGCGTGCGCTTCGGTGATCGAATTCAGCGGCACCTCTTTCACGAAGGCGTGCTCACCAACGATGTCGCGCGCGCACGCTGGAACGCTCGCGCCGATCAGATCGACTCGGCGGTGATCGCCGAGTCGGCGCGCTGGGGCGACTACCGAATGGATGTCGCGGATCCGCGAAACAGCCCGGCGGAACTCTACACGCGCGAGGATCATTGGCTCGTCGAGAAGGAGAAGGTTCTCAACACTTACCTCCCCGAGTCGCATCGCCGCGCGATGACTCGCTTCCGCCGCGAGAACCTCTACCCCGCCGTCGATCCCCCGATCCTCTCGCAGCACGGAGGCGTGGTTGCGCGCGACTTTCCGCTCGGGATCGCCGCACCGCTCGGAACTGCCTACTACACGCTAGACGGATCGGATCCGCGCCTCGAAGGGGGCGAGGTTTCGCCCACGGCGATCGCGGCGGGCGTCGGAGCGACCGAGACGATTCTTGGCTCTCCTGCACCCGCGCGCTATCTCGTCCCTTCCGACGACTCGGTCGACTCGACGTGGACCGCGGTCGATTTCCCCGACGACGACTGGACGGCGGGAGAGTCCGCGATCGGATACGAGCGCTCGAGCGGTTACGAGGACGACTACGTGGTCGACCTCGAAGGCGAGATGTACGGTCTCAGCCCGACGGTCTATCTGCGCATCCCGTTCGACGTCGCGGATCCTTCTCAGTACGCGTTCCTTCGCCTCGAGATTCAGTACGACGACGGATTCGTCGCGTACCTAAACGGCGAAGAAATCGCGCAGCAAAACGCTCCGGCAGATCTCTCGTATGCAGCGCGAGCGGACGACTCCCATCCCGACGCCGACGCGCAGGAGTTCCTCGGCTTCGACCTGACCGGCGCCGCCTCTCTGCGCGCGGGGCGCAATGTCCTCGCGATTCATGGGCTGAACGCGAGCGCAACAAGCAGTGACTTCCTCATCGCGCCGCGGCTCGTCGGCGGAAGTCTCGCCGAATCGGCGATTCCGATCGAGTCGACTTCGGTCGTCAAGGCGCGCTCGCTCCAGGGCGGGGAGTGGAGCGCTCTCGTCTCGGCCACGTTCTACCTCGATGAGCCGCTTGATCTCCGCATCACCGAGGTCCACTATCACCCGCGCTCGGAACCGGGAAGCCCGTTCAACGGGGACGACTTCGAGTTCGTCGAGATGCAGAACGTCGGTCCGGAGACGATCGCGCTCACCGGCGTTCGGCTGAGCGGAGCGATCGAGTTTCAGTTCCCGACCGACGAAGTCTGGGAGCTCGCCCCTGGTGAGACCGTGCTCGTCGTCGAGAACTTTCCGGCGTTCACCGAGCGTTACGACACGAATGGCATGTTCATCGCCGGCGAGTACCGCGGCAACCTCTCGAACGGAGGAGAGTGGATCACGCTCGAAAGCGCAACCGGCGAGCTGATCCTCGAGTTCGCCTACGACGACGAATGGTATCCATCGACGGACGGAGCGGGGAGCTCGCTCGAAATCGTCAACGCACTCGGTCCGGCTTCCGATTGGCTGTTTTCGGCCGCGTGGGCACCGAGCGCCGTGACGGACGGCACTCCCGGCGAGCACCCGCTCGGGCCGCCGCCGGACGGCGGGCTCCAGCTCATCGGCGACGGCAACCAGGACGGAAACAGCGACATCTCCGACGCCGTCGCAACGCTTCTCCTCCTCTTTGGCGGCGGCGATCTCATCGCGCCGTGCGATGGCGACTCTCCGTTCGAGGGCGGGAATCTCGTTCTTCTCGATATCAACGCGGACGGCGGATTCAACGTCGCCGACGCGGTCCACCTCCTCAACTATCTCTTCGGCGACGGCGACCCGCCGCCGCTCGGATCGGGGTGCGTCCGGATCCCCGGTTGTCCCAACGTCTGTCGTTGACGAGGGCGAGTCTCGATGCGAAGTCGCGTGGCGATCTACGGCTTCTTGGCGTTCGCCGCGACGACGGTGATCGTCGCGCCGCGCGCGCTCGCGCAGGTCGTCATCAACGAATTCGTCGCGGCGAGTGACGGCAGTTTCCTCGACGAGAACGGAGAGCCGAACGACTGGATCGAGCTCCTCGCGACGGCCGATGCGCCCGTCGACCTCTCCGGTTGGTCACTCACCGACTCGGCGGACGACGACGGGTGGGCACTCCCGTCCCTCGTCCTCGCTCCCGGCGAGACACTCGTCATCTTCGCTTCGGGCAAGGATCGACGGGACCCCGAAGGCGAGCTGCACGCGAGCTTTCGCCTCGCGGCGGACGGCGAGTACCTGGCTCTGCGCTCCCCAATCGGCGTCGTTCACGAGTACGCGCCCTATCCGCCACAGCGGGAAGGACTCTCCTACGGTCTCGCAAACGAGAGTCGCGTGCTCGTCGGCGCGGGCGACGAGGCGGACATCCTCGCTCCGGCCACAGACGACGCCGGCGACTGGACGGCGCGCAACTACAATCCGGGCGCGTCCTGGCTCCGCGGATCGACGGGGATCGGCTACGCCGACGCGAACGCTCCGCCGCTCGAGGACGACGCCCTCGCGGGGTTCTGGCCGTTCGCCGGTGATCTCGCCGACGTCGCACAAGGAAACGACGGCGTGTTCGCCGGAGGCGCCGTTCGATTCGCGGCGGGCCCGAACGCGGAGCTCGGTGCGGTCCTTTTCGATGGCGTCGACGATGTCGTCGAGGTCTCCCCAGCGCCGCTCTTTCCCGTGTCGAACCACGAGCGGTTCTCGGTGGCGATGTGGGTGAACGGACTGCCGCAATCCGACCGGCGAGTGTTCTCCGAGGGTTCGCGGAGCAACTCGCGGCCGGTGTTCAACATCGGAACCGATCACACGGGGTCGACCGGAGCGGTCGACATCTTCATTCGCGACGATCAAGGTCAGGTGCTCGTCGGGCACGTCCATTCGCGGGCTCGAGCGTTCGACGGCTCGTGGCACCACCTAGCGTGGGTGGACGACTCGGGACGCGCGAAACTCTATATCGATGGCGCGCTGGATCTCGAACTCGAGTACGCGAAGAAGGAGCTCGCGCTCGACCGAACGGCGTTCGGTGCGATTTTGCGCGACGGACTCAGCTTCCCGTTCGCGGGTAGCATCGCCGCTCCGGCGGTCTGGACGCGACTTCTCGCGCCGGACGAGATCGAGCGCTTGGCCAGCGGCTCCGACCCGCGCGCGATCGGGACCGCGTCGTTTGCGGATGCGATCGCAACCGACATCGGCTCCGAGCTCGGCGACATCAGCCCATCGGCGTACGTGCGCCTTCCGTTCACCTGGGAACCAGACGAACCGCCGCAGTCGCTCGTTCTTCGCTGTCGCTACGACGACGGATTCGCGGCCTACCTGAACGGTTCCGAGGTCGCGCGGCGCGGCGCACCCGCCGGAGCGCTGTCGGCGGGGTCGAGCGCCGCGGCGAATCGGCCGGACGAGCTCGCCGCGCGGTTCGAAGAGATCCCGCTCGACGCGGCAGGGATCATCGTCTCTTCCGGCGAGAACGTTCTCGCCATCCACGCGCTCGACGCGGCGGAGCCCGATGCGGGGTTTCTCGTGCTTCCCGAGCTCCACGCCGTCGAACCGCCGCGCGAAACCGGCCTCTACTTCCGTGAACCGACACCGGGCGCTCTCAATCGCGGGGGATCGATCGACTTCGTCGCGGACACGAAATTCAGCCATCATCGCGGGTTCTACGCCGACGAGATCGAGCTTTCGATCACGAGCGAAACCCAGGGCGCGGAGATTCGCTACACACTGGACGGGACGGCGCCAGCTCCCGATCACGGCGAAGTGTACGCCGGCACGATTCGGATCTCGACGACGACGGTCGTTCGCGCCGCAGCGTTCAAGGACGGCTACGAGCCCACGAACGTCGACACGCAGAGTTACTTCTTCCCGGCGGACATTCTTCGTCAGACCGCCCCGGCCGGGTATCCCTCGACGTGGAGCGGAACTCCGGCCGACTACGCCATGGATCCGCGCATCGTCGGCGATCCCGAGTACGCGGCCGATTGGGAGACCGCGCTCTTCGACCTCGACACTCTCAGCGTCGTGCTCGATCCCGACGACCTGTTCGGGCCCAACGGGATTTACGAAAACCCGACTCAGTCGGGCTCCGCGTGGGAACGTGCTGCTTCGCTCGAGATCCTGAGCGCGAGCGGTGAGCGCGATCTTCAGATCGATTGCGGCGCGCGAATCACCGGCAATCGCAGCCGTTCGCCCGCGAATTCACCGAAGCACGGAATTCGACTGATCTTCCGCGGGAGCTACGGCGCGACAAAGCTCGAGTATCCGCTCTTTCCCGGAAGTCCCGTCGAACGATTCGACACGATCGCGATCCGGCCGAACGCCTTCGACTCCTGGGTGTCCGACAACTCGAGTCAGCGGACCGGTGCGACCTACATCCGCGACGAGTGGGTGCGATCGGCCCAGCGAGACACGGGCTCGCCCACTCCCGGAAGCAGCTTCGTGCACCTCTACCTGAACGGCCTCTACTGGGGGCTCTACAACGCGACCGAACGCCCGGACGCGTCGTTCGCCGCGGAGCACGTCGGTGGGGACAAGGACGATTTCGACGCGATCAAGAATCACGAGGAGGTCGTCGACGGGAACATCTTCGCCTACCGCACGCTCGATTCGCTTCGTGCGGCGGGCGTCCGCGACGCCGCGTCGTACGCCCGCATCGAGGAGTACGTCGATTTCTCGAGCATCTCCGACTACATGATCGTCAACATGTTTGCGCCCTCGACCGACTGGCCCGGGAACTACTACATGGTGCGCGACCGGACCGGGGCGAGCGGCGGATTCAAGTTCGTCTCCTGGGACTCCGAGTACGCGTTCCTCGGATCGGTCGAGAACAATCGGACCCTCACTCACTGGCGCGACGCGGATTCTCCAACGAAGTTCTATCACGCTCTCCGCGAGAACGCCGAGTTTCGGCTCTTCTTCGCCGATCACGTCGAGCGCCATTTCGGGACGGGCGGGATCCTCACGGTCGAAGCCGTACTCGAACGCTGGGAGACGCTCGCGGGTTCGATCCGGACGGCGCTCGTCGCCGAATCCGCGCGCTGGGGCGACTACCGGCGGTCGACGCCGTACCGACCGGACGTCGAGTGGGAGCGCGAGACGCAGCGACTCCTCACGGAATACCTCCCCCGGCGGCCGGCGATCGTTCTCGAACAATTTCGCGCGCAGGGTATGTACCCCGAAATCGAACCGCCGACATTTGCCCCGGACGGCGGTGCGGTCGAGCTCGGCGCCCGCGTGAGCCTGAGCGCCGAGCGAGGCGCGACCTACTACACGCTCGACGGGAGCGACCCGCGCCTTCCGACCGGCGAAGTTTCCCCGGCGGCGCGCACGGTCGAGATCCCGCGCGGAGATGTCATTCTCGCGCGCGGTGCACCGGGACGCGTGCACGTTCCGCTCGACGATTCCCTCGGCCTCGCTTGGACGGAACGCGGATTCGACGACGCTGCGTGGACCGATCTCCCCTCGGCGATCGGTTATGAGCGGTCGAGCGGATACGAGGACGAGATCGAGGGCGATGTCGAATCGATCCTCTTCGGCGTGAACTCCTCGATCTTCGTGCGCATTCCGTTCGATGGCCGCGCGGCGGCGGATGCCGATGCGCTCACACTGTGGGTACAGTTCGACGACGGCTTCGTCGCGTATCTGAACGGCGAAGAGATCGCGCGTCGAAATGCGCCCGATGGCGCTCTCGAGTGGGACTCTCGAGCTTCGGATTCTCCGCCGGACGCAGCCGCCGTCGAGTTCCAGGCGATCGATGTTTCGTTCGCGCTCTCGCTCCTCAGCGGAACGGATGACGTCCTCGCACTCCACGGTTTGAATGCGAGCACGACGAGCAGCGACTTTCTCCTCGCCGCCGAGCTCACCGCCGCGCAAGGAGCAACACCGGGGATCCAAATCGATTACGCGACGCGCGTCCGCGCGCGATCCTTCGACGGCGCCGAATGGAGTGCGCTCCGCGAGCGCACGTTCGTCGTCGATGAACCCCTGCCCGTACGCGTCACAGAGATCCACTACCACCCGGGAGGCGTGGCCGGAGATCGCTTCCCCGCGGACGAGTTCGAGTTCATCGAAGTCCAAAACGTCAGCGAGCGCTCGGTATCCCTCCTCGGCGCGGCGCTCTCCGAAGGGGTCGAGTTTCGCTTCGACGACCCCGCTTTCGCGCCTCTGGCCCCGGGTGAGACGGCGATCGTCGTTCGCAACCTCGAGGCCTTCGCCGATCGGTATCCCGGCCCGGTCGCCGCGGATCGAGTCGCCGGCGAGTACGGCGGTCGGCTCGACAACGCTGGAGAGGTTCTTCGACTCTCGGACGCGCGGGGAGTTCTCGTCCAGGAGCTCGCCTACGACGATGCGTGGTATCCCTCGACGGATGGCGGCGGGGCGTCGCTCGAGATCGTGGACGCTAGAGGTCCTCTCGCGTCGTGGTCGACGAGGGACGGATGGGCGCCGAGTTCGACGGCCGGCGGGACTCCCGGCGCCCACCCGTTCGGGAGCGAGCTCGAGGGTCACCGACGGATCGGCGACGCCAACCGCGACGGCAGCGTCAATATCGCCGACGCGCTCGCGATCCTCGGGTTCCTCTTCGGCGGTTCGCCCCTCGACGCTCTCTGCGAGCGTCCTGCGGGAGCGAATGTCGTCCTCGACGTGAACGGCGACGGCGGGGTCGACATCTCGGACCCGATCCGTCTGCTCCTCTACCTGTTCAGCGACGGGGATCCGCCTCCTCGAGGCGAAGGATGCGTGAAGATTCCGGGGTGCACTTCCGCGTGCCTCGGCGCCCCGGAATAGCGGGCGACGCCGATTCGACGCCTCGGTTTGTCTCCTGTCGGGGAGCTTGCGGCGCGGTGGGGTCGATCTCCCTTCCGGATCGCGACATCGGACCGAGAATTGCCGGCGCGCGTTTGGTATCGTTGGAAGCGGGTGTATTCACTGTTTTCGCGACTCGGCCATAGCGTCGAGTCTCGAGGTTGTTTCTTCCTGAGGGGGAAGGTCCATGAGGACGCTAGCAGTCTGTAATCGTTTCCTCCGCCGGGCGGTGAGTTTGATGATCGTGCTCACGGTCACACCGGTTTCGGCGGACCTGGTGTCGCATTGGTCCTTCGACGCGACACTCGAAGACTCGGGCCCCGCCGGTAACGACGGTGAGTTTCAGGGCGGCGGCGGCGACCCCGTCTGGACCGAAGGGTTCGACGGCGAGGATGAAGGCGCGCTCCTCCTCGACGGCACGGGCTTCGTGCTCGTCGCGAACAACGACGGCCTCCCGCTCACGGACAACCCGTCCTACAGCGTGGCGATGTGGGTGAACGGCGGACCGCAGCCCGACTACCGCGTGTTCTCGGAGAGCTCCGACACCGACAACAGCCCCCTCTTCAACATCGGGACCGACAATACGGGCGCCACGGGTGAACTCGACATCTTCATCCGGCGAAACGGCGGCCAGGGCACCGCGGTCGGTCACTTCCACTCGCAAGACATTGCGTTCGTCGATGGCGAGTGGCACCACATCGCCGTCGTCGACGACAACGAGACGATTACCGTCTACATCGACGGCGTCCCCGATCCGAATCAGATCACCTACACGCGAGAGCCGATGGACACGAATCTCACGACCATTGGCGGAATTCTCCGCGGGGGCGGTCCATCGCACATGTTCATTGGTGCGATCGACGACGTACACGTCTACGACCACGCGCTCACTCCGGAAGAGATCGGCGCGCTTCTCGGTGCCGAAGAGTGTCCCGCTGAGGGCGACACGCACTGCTCGAACCTCGTGGTCGACGGGCCGGACGGCGAGCCGGGCATCTACGTTGCAACCGCGACCGGATCCGACGACACCGGCGACGACGTGCGCTACGTGTTCCGCGCCGACAACGGCGCCGGCACGGAGCTTACCCCGGTTGAGCAGACCGGCAACGAGGCGCAGTTCGATCTTCCGCAGGGCACGTGGACGATTTCGGTCACCGCCGACGATGATCCGCTCTGCGGAGACCTCGCGGACGATGCGACTTGCACGTCCGACCCGATCGTGATCGCGTGTCCCGCTGTCGGCGACACGCACTGCGACGACATCCAGATCACCGGACCCGTCGACGGCGGGCCGGGGCTCTACTCGGTCTCGATTCTCGGTGCGTCGGATGATTCCGACGACGAGATCCTATACCTCTTCACGGCGACGGAAGCTGGCGGGGCGAACCTGAGCATCGGCCCGATTCCCGACAGCTTCGCCGACTTCAATCTCACGCAGGGCGAGTGGACGATCTCCGTCACGGTCGACGACGATCCGAATTGCGACGACGTCGCAGGCGACGCGACGTGCACGGACATGATCGAGGTCGCGTGTCCCGAGGAAGGTGACACACACTGCGACGACTTCGTGGTCGAACGCACCGAAGACGACCTACCCGGAACACTCTTGGTCAGCGCGCTCGGCGCCACGGATGATGGGGATGACTTCATCACGTATATCTTCCGCGCCGAAAGTGCGGCGGGGAAGGTCGTCGAGTTCGCGCAGGACACCGACACAGCGTTCCTCACCCTCGGTCCGGGAACGTGGCAGATCTCGGTGACGGTCGACGACGATCCCCTCTGCGACGACGTCGCCGACGATGCGACGTGCTCCGAGGAGGTGACGATCGTCGAGCCGGAACAGGGGATGATCTCCCACTGGAAGTTCGACGGCGACGTCACCGACGAGCTCGGGAACAACGACGGCATCTTCGAGGGTGACGTCGAGCCGAACTTCGTGGACGGCTTTGACGGGACCGCCGAGGGCGCGATTCTCTTCGACGGAATCGACGACATGGTCGTCGTTCCGCACGAGAGGAATCTTCCCCTCTACGCGAACGACGCGTACACGGTCGCGATGTGGGTGAAGGGTGGCCCCCAGCCCGACTACCGCGTGTGGTCAGAGGCGTCGACGCTCGAGCGGACGACGATCTTCAACATCGGGACGCAATCCGCCGGCCAGACGGGGCAGGTCGATCTCTTCATCCGTCAGCGCAACGGTCAGACGCCGCACGGCCACACCTGGTCGGCCCGCGATGCCTTCGACGACGAGTGGCACCATATCGCCTGGGTGGACGACGACGGCGAGGCCGTTCTCTACATCGACGGCGTCCGGGACGGGCAGAACTACGCGTACACGCGACCGCACCTCGGCATGAACACGACGACGATCGGCGGCATCCTCCGCGACACGCCGTCTCACTGGTTCATCGGCGCGATCGACGATGTCCGCATCTTCAACTACGCCCTCAGCCAGGAGGAGATCGAGGCGATCGTTCCCGAGCCGGATGATTGTCCTGGAGATGCCGACACGCACTGCGACGATCTCCAGGTGAGCGGCCCCGCGGGCAACTTTGAAGGTCCGTACACCGTGAGCGTCCTCGGCGCGACGGACGATACAGGCGACGACATCCTCTACACGTTCGCGGCCGTCCGCGAAGATGGCACGACCGTCTCCGCGGGTCCGGATCTCGCGAACTCCGCCGTCCTCAATCTCGGAGCCGGAACCTGGACGATCTCCGCGACCGTCGACGACGACATCCTCTGCCGGGATGTCGCCGACGACGCGACGTGCAGTCAGGAGGTCACCGTCATTCAGGAGCCACAGATCCTCCTCTCTCACTGGACCTTTGACAGCACCCTCGAGGACCAGGAGCCGGCCGGAAACGACGGCGTCTTCGTCGGCGAGCCAGAGGCGCCGTTCGTCGAAGACCGCGACGGCAACGAGGGCGCTGCGCTCACGTTCGACGGCGTCGACGACTTCGTCAACGTCGCTCAGAACGAGGGTCTTCCCCTCTATCCGAGGGCTCGGTGGTCGGTCGCGATGTGGGTGCGCGGCGGTCCCCAGAACGACAAGCGGGTCTGGTCGGAGGGCTCGACGACGAACAACAACCCGCTCTTCAACATCGGGACGGAGCGGAGCGGCCAGACCGGTCAGGTCGATCTCTTCGTGCGAAACGCCGGTGGCGGCGTGATTCTCGGGCACGTTCTCTCGGAAGGAATCGCGTTCGACAACACCTGGCATCACATCGCCTGGACCGACAACAACGGCGACGCCGTTCTCTACATCGACGGCGAGCCCGATCCGACGGACTTCAGCTACACGCGGCCCGACATGGATTTCGACACGACGACGATCGGCGGGATCCTCCGCGGTGGGCCGTGCTGTCTCTTTAACGGCCAAATCGACGACGTCCAGATCTACAACTACGATCTGTCGGCCGCAGAGGTGAGGGCGATCGTCGAGGGCATGCCGCCGGAGCAGCAGTTCAAGCGAGGTGACGCCAACAACGACGGCGGCGTCAACATCGCCGACATGATCTATATGCTGAATCGCCTGTTCGGCGATGGAGCGGCGCCGACGTGCCTCGAGGCCGCGGAGCTGAACGGCGACAACGCGTTCAACATCGCCGACGCGATCTTCGGTCTCAATCGCCTCTTCGGCGACGGCCCCCCACCGATCGACGGCGCGGGAGCGGAAGGCATCGACTGCGGAGCGGATCCGAATCCGGATCAGTCGCTCGGCTGCCTCGAGTACACACAGTGTTGAGCCGCGGCGGCGGATCTGCCGCCCTCGGCTGAAGGAACGGTCGGTCTCGGGCCTCCCGGCCCGAGATCCAGTTGAAAACGAGGGACCCGCTCTCGGCGGGCAGCTCCCAAGGTTGCGAATGAAATTGCGCGCGAGCTCGGTGTTCGCGGGCATTGTTTCGCGACTTTGGGGCAGAGAATAGTAGGAGGTTCCGGGCCGAATGGGTCGATCCCGGAATCCCAGGACAAGGAGGGTACCCATGAGGGTGAAATCACTGTCTTTGATCGCCGCTCTGGTGTTCGCCGCGGGTGTGGCGAGAGCGGATCTCGTGAGCTACTTCAGCATGGACGGGAATCTCCTCGACAGCACGTCCGGGAACGACGGGACCTACAACGGTGGCGCGGAGACCTACGTCCCTGGCTTCGACGGCACCGCCGGTGGTGCGGTCAGCTTCGACGGCGCGAGCTACGTCGAGCTCGCTGCGACCGTCGGACTTCCGCTCACCGACAACGCGGCCTTCTCGGTCGCGATGTGGGTGAAGGGTCCCGCCCAACCCGATCGGCGCGTCTTCTCCGAAGGCAGCGACACGAGCAACACACCTCTCTACAACATCGGAACCGACAACACCGGTGAGACCGGCGCGCTCGATATCTTCATTCGCCGGGACCCGAATAACGGTACCGCGATCGGACACCTCAAGCGCGGCAACGCGTTCGACGACGACTGGCACCACATCGCTGTGGTCGACGACAACGGCGCGATGACGCTCTACATCGACGGCGTCCAGCACGGGGGCGTGGTCAACTACACGCGCGAGCCTCTCACGACCAACATCACGACGATCGGCGGAATCCTTCGCGCCGCTCCATGCTGTCTCTACACCGGTGCGATCGACGAGGTGTACCTCTACGATCATGCACTTTCGGCGGAAGAGGTCCTCGCGCTCGCCGTGGCTCCCGACACCTGTGCGGCGGAGGGGGACACGACGTGTGACGAGGTCACGGTCACTCCGCCCGAAGGTGGCGGCGCCGGACAGTACACGATCGGTGCAGCGGCAACCGATGGCGACGGCGACACCGTCCTCTACACGTACATCGTGACTGGACCTGGTGGCGAAGAAATCGCCTACGTCGGCCCCACGACCGACGCCTCGATTCAAGTGTCCCTTGCGGATGAGGGAACCTACGATGTCGCGGTGATTACCGATGACATCCTGATCTGTCGGGACGCTGCCGGGGTGTGCAACACGACGATCGACGTCGTCCTCGATCCCCCGCGGATGGTCTCCCACTGGACCTTCGACCGCACGCTCGAAGACGCGACCGAAGCCGATAACGATGGCACCTACCTCGGCGCCGGCTCTGCGCCTTACGCTCCGGGTTGGAACTGCGCCGATGGCCAGTCGGTCCGCTTCAATGGCTCTGACGGAATGGTCCGTGCGGCGACGAATGATTCGCTCCCGATCTACAACAACCCGAATTACTCGGTCGCGATGTGGGTCAAGGGCCCGACGAACCAGCGGGACATGCGCGTTTTCTCCGAGAGCAACACGCAGGGAAACAACAACCCGCTCCTCAATATCGGGACCGACTCCGCTCCCACCCCGACGGGCGTCGTCGACATCTTCATTCGGAACGACAGCGGCGCCCAGTCGGTCGCGCACGTGAAGTCGACGGGCGTCGCGTTCGACGACACCTGGCATCACATCGCGTGGGTCGACGAGAACGGAAACGCACGTCTGTACATTGACGGTGTCCAGGATGCGACCGATTTCACCTACACGCGCGGGGCGCTCACGATCGACTCGACGACGATCGGCGGAATCCTCCGCGGTGGACCGTCGCACTGGTTCACCGGGCGGATCGACGACGTTCGCGTCTACAACTACGGGCTCTCGACGGAGGAAGTCGAAGCGCTGGCGGCGACTCCTCCGGACTGTCCCGAGGTCAGCCAGATCGCGGGCGACTGCAATGGCGACGGCGATGTCAACGTCGCGGATGCCCTCTGCTACGTGAAGGTCCTCTTCCCCGGCTTCCTGATCCTCTCCTCGTCGCAGGCGGCGCCCTGCGACGGTGACGCGGGATCCGCCGGGAACGTCGCCGTTCTCGACGTCGATGGCAACGGCGGAGTCGGCATTCCCGACGTTATCGCGCTGGTTCGCTACCTCTTCGACGGCGGCGCTCCGCCGGCCCAGGGCACGGGTTGCTTCCCGGTGCTGGAGTCGGCGGGATGCCAGAGCTCGGCTTCCTGCATGTAGAGAGCCGATCGCACGGATCAGCTCCGGCTTGAAGGAGGGGTGGACCCGCCCGGGTCCACCCCTCCTTTTATTTCGCGCGGACCGAAATGGCGGGCGAACCCGGCGCCTCAGACGGCCATCATCGCTCCGACTGTCTCAGCTCGTGGAGTTTCCCGAGCTCGAGCGCACCGAAGCCTTGAGGCTCCTTCTCTCCCGGCCAGATCACGCGAACCTCGTCCACCGCGGTCGCACTTCCGAGACCGAAGGTGAGCGTCAGCTCGACTTGAGCGAGATAACTCCGAGTCGGCATGACGACGAGTCTCTGCGTCACTCCGCCGGCATCGACTTCGACCCGCGCGCCGATCGCGTCGCGATTCGGCGCGCGTCCGAGGAGCCGAATTCGAAGCCATGCGTTGTCGTCGCTTCGATCATTTCGGAGAAGAAGCGGACGCCCTCGCGTCTGTGTGATCACGAGGTCGAGATCGCCATCCGCGTCGAAATCGCCGTACGCGGCGGCTCGACCGACGACGGGCACTCCGAGATCGCCCGCCGACGCAAGATCGACGGGAACGAATGCGCTCGGGAACTCCGGCCCGCAATTCCAGAAGAGCTGCGACGGCTGCCGGTACTGCTGACTCGGTTGCACCTTGTTGATCTCGTCCTCGAGGTGGCCGTTCGTTTGAAAGAGGTCCTGGCGCCCGTCCAGGTCGTAGTCGAAAAAGAAGAGCCCGAAGCTCAGCATCTTCCGGCTCACCGGACCAATTCCCTCCGCGATGGCTTCGTCGCTGAACAGCAGCTCCCCCCCCTCGGAGACGTAGAGGGAGCTCATCTCCGTCGCGAAGTTGCCGACGCCGATTCCGATCGTGTGGTCGCCTCGATAGTAGGCTGCGTCGATGCCCATCGCCCCCGTGGCCGCTCCGGCGGCGTCGTACGCCACTCCGACGACCCCTCCGATCTCCTCGAAGGATCCGTCGCCGCGATTGTGAAAGAGGAAGTTCCTCACCGTGTCGTTCGCGACCATCACGTCGACAGCGCCGTCGCCGTCGAAATCGAAGGGAAGAATCGCGAGAGCTTTGGCCACCGGGGCTCCGGTCGCGGAGTTTTTTTGATGAAAGCCCGACTCGGCCGCTGCCTCCTCGAATGTTCCGTCGCCTCGGTTTCGGTAGTAGTACGGCTGAGTTCCCGCGAAATGCGTCGGCGGACCGTAGGCGCGACCGATCCCGGTGAGCTGAAAACCGATTTCCGCGTCGAGCTCCGGCGACCATTCGACGTAATTGCACACAAAGAGATCGAGATCACCGTCGCCGTCGCCGTCGAAGAATCCCGCGCTCGTGCTCCACGTGCCGGAGTCGCCCGCTACGCCCGCCGTTGCGGTCGCGTTTTCAAATCGCCCGCCTTCATTGCGAAAGAGAACGTTGGCGAACACCGAGGTCACAAAAACATCCGGGTCGCCGTCGGCGTCGTAGTCCCCTACCGCGGCGCCCATGCCGTAGAGGGAGTACGAGAGACCGGATTCGCGCGTCACGTCGGTGAATTGTCCCTTTCCGTCGCCGCGGTAGAGTCGGAGGGAAGACCGAGCGCCGGAGCCGGGATCCGCGGGCACGAGCCCGTCGGATTCCGACCAACGCCGCGCGTTTACGAAGAGGATGTCGAGCGCGCGGTCACCATCAAAATCAAATACCGCGCAGCCGGGTCCCATCGTCTCGGGAAGGAGTTTCTCCCCCGTCGCGCCGTTTTCGTGAACGAAGTCGATCCCGGCGCTCGCGGTCACATCGGTGAATCGGACGGTCGGCGGTTCGGACGCGCGGACCTGGCCTCGAGGAAGCACGGTCACCGAAGGGTCGATCGGCTCGGGTTCGGGTTCGTAGAGGACGATCCCGACAACGACCGCGGCGATCGCGGCGAGAATCAATACGGCGATGAAGCTCACCTTGAGGGCGCGTGCGATCGCCTCGTCATCCCGGCGCGGGGGGCTCTCACCCGGCGCCGACGCGTCGGGGATCGAAGAGTCGTTCTCGGTCAGGGTTCCTCTCCTTCCGCTAGCGGGAGCTCGTATGCGCCGTCGCGCTGCAGATCGTAGATGACGACCGACTCCGCCGCGTGATCCGCCGCGGGGTTGGCCGCGCGGTGCCGAGCGACCGCCCGGTCGCGCGCGTTGTCGTCGGGTTTGTACTTCGCGTGGAGAGTACGGTGACGTGCGGCACCGTCGGCGTCGCCCATTCGGGCCAAGATGAGCGACAGATTGTAATGCGCGGCGACGTTCTCTGGGTCTAGCGCGAGCGTTCGCTCGAAAAGATCCACCGCGCGCTGCAAATACGCGTCACGCCTTTCCCGCGCGGCCTCACCTCGCTCGCGCTTCGAGCGCTCGAAGAGCGTCTGGCCGAGCTCGTTGAGCGCGCGATAGTCTTCGCCGAAGTCGAACCCACGTCGGCGCGCCTCGGGATAGCGAGTTCCGATGACGGCCGAAAAGTTTTCGATCGCATCGTCCAGGTGTCCGTTTTGCTTGTTCACGATGCCCGTGAACCAATCGACCGACCACGGATAGGCCGGCGGATCGTGGTCGGCGGCCCGCCGGAGCGCAGCTACCGCGTCGTCGAGCCGCCCTTCCTTGATGTAGACGCGAGCGAGGTTGAGCGGTCCCTCGGGTCGACCGAGTGCTTCGACGCGCTGGAAGGCCACCTCGGCTTGCCTGAGCTCGCCCTTTTGCGAACCCTTGCTCCCTTTTCGAAGGAGTCCGATCCCGTAGTCGTTCCACCTCGTCCAAATCGGAAGCGACGGAGGCTGTCCTTCGAGAGCCGACGCCTCGGCGCCGCCGACTCCAAACGTCACCGTGTCGGTCGCGAGAGTCACGATCGGGAGCTCATTCACGAACTCCGGACCGTAGATGTGCTGGAGGAGCGCGGTGTCGAACTTTCGGTATTGGAGCGCAACGTCGACCGTGATTCGCTCCGAAGCCGCTTCGGGCACCGTAAACGCGAAATGGACGACGTCCGACGCACCCGGCGGAATCTGGTGGTTGTAAAGCGCGACGGCGATGTCTTCGGGGTTTCGGCGATCGATTCGATTTCCCTCGAGGTCGAGGACGTACGAGTTTACGAAGTGAGACCACGGATCGACCGCGCCGTCGTCAGCGCGACCGCCACTTCGTCCGATGACTCGAGCGCCTTCGCGAACGACGACGTCGAGCCAAACCTCGTTCGAGTCGGCGGTCCCTTCCGTAAAGAGGTGGCCCATCGTGAGCGTCCGAAGGACCGTCTCGACGAGGTAGCGGCGACCCGGAACGAGCGCCGGCGACTCGGGCCGCACTGGTGCGACGAGCGCTCCGTCGATCGTTCCGCCCTCCTTGATGCCGAAGATGTCGACGCTCATGACGCCCTCGAGGAACTCGCGGTGGCGTTCGTTGACCGAGTCGGGGAGCCCCAAGAGATGGGGTACGCCCGTATTCGCCGACGGAAACTGATGTTCGTGGATCTTGAGAACGCCCGAGTCGTCGAAAAAACTCGCTCCGAATTCGTCGGCTTCACGGAGCGGCATGTGGCATCCGTTACAGTTCGCTTCGGCTTCCGGCGGATAGTAAAAGCTCTGCGCGCCGTGCCCCGACACGCCGCTCAAGTGGTAGGAGTCGTAGTGATTCTGCCCGCGCAGCCACTTGTACTGATTGAGCTCCTCCGGGAGGTGCACCTTGTGACAGGTTCCGCAGAATTCCGGCGAGCGATGGAACGGCTTGAGGAACGTCTTCTTGTGGAACGCGGGCTTCGCCTTGATGAGCTGATGGTTGATCCACTTGAGAAACGCGTTGTCACTGAAAGCGAACGGGTACTGCGCCGGATTCTCGATCGTGTAGTCGCCGTTCCCGCGCACGCTGTTGAGATGCGTAATCGCGTGGCAGCTCGAGCAGGTGATCCCAGCGTGTGCGGTCGGATGCGATTCGTCGTCGAAGTTGGGGTCGTCGAACGCGCCGCTGAAGAAAGGCACCGGGTCGTGGCAACCCGCGCAGAAGCGCGACGCCTGAACGTTGCCGTCGCGCTCGAGCATCGCCTTTCGCGTATTCCGGACGGAGAAGAGATACACCGGATTGTTGAACGAGCTGAACCGGTGAACGCTGTTCGACCATCCGGCGTGGACTTCCGGGTGGCAATCGAGACAGTACCGGTCCCGCATCAATGCCTCGGCGGGGATGAAGTTCCCGTCGGAGGTCCGCGCGAGCGAAGGAAAGAAGTACTCCTTCGACGATTCGGGTCCCTCGATATTCCACTGGCGAGGATCCTGCGAGTGAAGAAGGACCATGAGGAGCGCGAAGATCGCGGTGGCTCCGGCGAGCAGCGCCCCGACGCGCCACCGAATCGGTGGGCCCGCGAGGCGGTGGAGGATGAAGAGCCACGCGACGGCGATCGGACTGAGGACGTGCGCCCAGTACGCCGCGCTCCGCACCGTCGGGTTCTTCACTTCGAGAACGCCTTCGATGCGGGTGAGTACGATGCCGCTCGCGACGAGGACGAGCGACGCGGCGAAGAGCGCGTAGCCGACTCGGACCGCGAGCCGGTTCGGCCGATGGCGCGCGCAGCGAATGTGGATCACGCCGAAGACGACGACCGGAACCACCAGCAGGAACCCGAGTGCGAGGTGCGCGAGAAACATGTACTGGTAGAAGTAGTTCTGGATCGTCTCGCCCGAAATCCACTCCGCGAGAGTCACGCCGACGAGGTAGACGCCGTTCATCGCGAGGAGCGAGAAGAGCGTGAGGACGACGTAGAGGAGCACCCGGAGCCGCGGCCCGACTGCCGGCACGTACGCCGGCATCTCGAACGGCGTGGGGCGATCGGTTGGGGATGGCTCGGGCATGCTGGGTCGACGAGTTCCAGGAACTACGAAGAGCTCGGAGCCCCGGTCGCGCGCGGGGTGCTTCGAGATCGGCGGATAGTCTACACGCAACCGTCATGCCGAGAATCAGCGCCCGGTCGCGCGATCGAAGCGGACGAGTGTAGCCCGCCCCCGCCACTCGATTCTACTGCCCGCGGCGCCATGCGAACTCGATCGGGTCGGCGCTCGATCGAGGATCACGGTCGAAACGCGCTCGCTCTCGAGTATCGGAGACCCGATCGACCATCCACGATCTGGCCACCGGCTCGCGGTTGCAAAGGGTGACCCCCGCGCGCAGACTGCGCCGGAAAGGAGAGCGAGCGATGCGAATCACTTGGTACGGGCATGCGGCCTTCTCGGTCGAGGGACAGAACCGCGCGGGCAGAGGGATCAAGATCATCCTCGATCCGTACAATTACCCCGAGTGCGGCGGATACCTCCCGATCGACGAAGCCGCGGATATCGTCTCCGTGAGTCACGACAACCCTCGATACCACTCGGACACGTCGTCGATCCGCGGCGAGTTCGATCTCTCCGAAGCGCTCGCGTTCGCGGGGAACAGACGGACCCTACGCGGAGTCGAGTTCGAGTCGATCGAGGTCTACGAAGACGCGGAGACCTCGGGGCCGAATGCGATGGTGAAGTTCGAGCTCGACGGAATCACCGTCGCGCACCAAGGGGATCTCGGGCACGCGCTCGACGGAGATGCGCTCGAGTTTCTGCGCGGCGTTGACGTTCTCCTCGCACTCGCCGGAGGTTCGCCGACGATCGGGCTCGATGACTTGCGGAACGCCATCGCCGCGACCAAGCCGCCGATCGTGATCCCGATGCACTACCGAACGCCGAAGGTGAATCTCGACCTGCTTCCCGTCGAAGCCTTCCTCGAAGCCTGCGTCGGACTCGAGATCGTACGCGCGAATTCGACCTCGCTCGAAGTCTCGCGCGCAACATTGCCCGAATCGACGCGCGTCGTAGTTCTCGATCACGCCCGCTAGCGCTGCGGTTCGCTCCCGTTCCTCGTTCCCACTCCGCTTCCCGATACGGCAGCGGGTGATCGATCGAGCCTACCCGAGGGCGAACACGACCACGTGCCCGGCCATCGTGACGAGCACGCTCGCGATCGCGTACGCCGTCGCGTAGCTCACCGCCGGTGCGTCGCTGTCCGTCGCGCGACGGAGCGCCAGCAGAGCGGCGCTCGAAGTCGTTCCTCCCGCTACCGAACCCCAGGTGTCGACCGCGGGAAGGCGAAACATCCACCGCCCTGCGATGACGGAGAGGGCGATCGGAACGACCGTGACGAAAGCGCCGGCGGCGACGGTCTTCCATACGCCGATTCCCAAAGCCGTCTCGAGGTGATTGCCAGCGCGGATGCCCGTTTCGCTTACGAAGAGAAGAATCCCGAAGTCGCGTACGAGCTGTCTCGCCGGGAGCGGTACGTACACGCGAAACGGCCCGATCCGCGATGAACGCCCGAGGAGAAGCCCCGCAACGAGGAGCCCACCGGCGGTGCCCAGCCCGAGCTCCACCCCCCCGACGGTCATGCCGAGGTTTCCGACGAGGAGCCCGAACAGAATGCCCGCGGCGTAGATCGCGATGTCGGTTTCGGTGGCCGAAGGCTCGAATCGGCCGAGGGACGCAGCGACGGCCGCGACGGACTTTCGCGGCCCGACGACGTCGACCACGTCGTGACGCTGGAGCGTCAGCTCCGCGGTCGGCTCGAGCGTCTCCTCGCCACGGTGCACCGCGGCGATTAGACAGTGGAAGCGGCGGACCAGATCGAGCTCCGCGAGCGATCGACCGACCGCGTCGGAGGACTCGACATGGACCCGGCGCGGGTCCGCGAGGGACTGACGGAGGTCCTCGTCGTAGACTTCGGGCCCGACCCAGTCCTCGAATTGGTGCAGCTCATCGACGTGGCCGCGAGCGAGGACGTGGTCACCGGCCTCGAGAATCGTCGTGCCTTCGGGGACGAGGATCGCGTCGCCGCGATGGATCCGCGTGATCATGCAGCCGGTGCGATGCGTGAGATCGAGCTCGGCGAGTGTTCGCTCTAGCGCTTGCGCCCGGGTGACTCGAAACGCGCGCTCGACTTCCGGTTCGCGGAAACGGTGACGGCTCGTCGCGCTCACACTCGAGTCATCGTCGACTTCGGCGGCGAGATTCTGTCCGAAGACGATCGGAAGAGCCTGGATCATCAACACGAGGCCGACGAGGCCGAACGGATACGTGACAGCGAACGCGATCGACAGCGCGGCCGCGTCGTCGCAAACTTCAGATACCGCGGCGAACGTCGGCGCGCTCGTCAACGCTCCGGCGAGAAGCCCGGCCGCGGTCGAAGCATCCAGCGAGAATGCTCGAGCGCAGCCGATCGCGGCAGCGATCGCGATCACGTTCACGAGAGTTCCGATCGCAACCATGCGCCAGCCGCGCGGCGACCGGAGAGTGGCGAAGAACCGCGCCCCTGCCTCGAATCCCACCGAGTAGATAAAGAGCGCGAATCCGATCGACCCCGCCGTTACGGTCGCGTCGCCGTCGCCGTCGCCGTAGAAGTGATCGACGGCGAGACCGGCGTTGCCGAGAAAAAGCGCGATCGCCACCGTTCCGCCCGCAGGCCCGAGCGACAATCCGCGCCATTGGAGACGTCCGATGAGGAACCCGGCGGCGACGACGAGCATCACGCCAGCGAGCGGGATACCGTTGAGCGCCTGAAGGACACGCTCCATCGCGGCCGATCCTCCTCCTTCACTTCGATTCTGTTCCGAGACCGAATCGGGTTGCGCTCCGATCGCTACGGGACGCAGGCGTCCTCACAACCCGCGACCGATCGGCACTCCCGGCCGGCCACGTGGGCCGGCCCCCGCATAAAGAGGTACCTGAGAAGCGCGATGGCATCCGTCACATTGATGCTCCCGCCGCCATCGAAGTCGAGCAGCGTGAGATTCGTGCCCGAATTCGGATCGTCTCCGGCGCAGGGGAGCTCGATCGGAACATCGACAAAGAGGATTCTCAGGAGCGCGATCGCGTCCGTCGTATTCAGCGATCCGTCCGCGTTCACGTCGCCCGGTCGCAGGTGACCGTCGCCCACGGGGCCGTCGACAGCGCCCGGCGTCCCGTGCTCGATCGCGCTCGGACGCCAAGCCTCCGCGGTTCCCCACGCCTCCGTCGGCCCGTCGACGTCGACGATCGTGAGCGACGCTCCACCACCGTCGGTTTCCGGGTACCACACGTCGTCGTAGACGAAATCGAGAATCGGGAAGCTCTTCCCGAAGGCGAGCTTCAACTGCTCTCCCCCGTTCGCGAGGCGCGACGAAAACTCGCCGGCGATCGCGACCGCGTCGGCGCCGTAGCGCGATTCGAACGCCGAGCGATCGCGGACGATGACGACGATCTCTCCCGGTCCGAGCTCGGGGACATCGCCTTCCGCAAAGTCGAACTCGACGCCGTCGACGAAACGCGTTCGCGTCAGATCGAGCGTCGCTGCGCCCTTGTTCTGAAGCTCGATGAACTCGTAGTCGGAGCCACCGATCGGGTTGTACATGATTTCGGTGATCCGGAGGTCGTCGATCTCGAGAATCGGACTCGACGGCGCTCCGGCAACGAACTCGACCGGCGCCGACCAATGACTCCACAAGTTCGTGTCATCCTTCATTCGCACGCGGACGCGGTAGTGGCTTCCGACATCGACGACGTCGAAGGGGAACTGAAAACGCGCCTCGAATCTATCGAGCTCGGAGCTTTCCCACGTCGGCTCGAGTTCGAACCGAATCGGCGCGGACGTCCACACCGGGTCATCGAGCGGAACGCTCCCCGCGTCGGGGATCGACGTGACCTCGGCGATCCGCCACCTCATCGCCGCGAACGTTTCCACACCCTGCGGATCCGCGAACTCCGTCGTAGCGAAGCTGAGGTCGTCCATCGGAAAGCCCTCGGAGCCGACGAACTCGACGACCGGCGTCTCGGGCAAGTTACGTCGATCGCGGCCGTCGGCGAATTGATCGAGAAACGCGGCTCGCCCGCCGCGGCCGACGCTTCCGCCCGGCCAGCTTCCGCCGTCGAACGCAAAACGAAGCATGTCGGCGACCTTGCCCTCCAGGGAGCGCTGACTCGCCGCGCCGAAGTACTGGCGTCCGGCCGCCGGAGGTCCGTTCCGCCAGCGATCGATGTCCGCTTCCTCTAGAGGATCCATGAACGCGGCGACGTGCCGGATGATGAGCTCGAGCTGATCGCGCTGCCAGAGAAGGTCGCGGACCTCTCGGACGTGATTGCGATAATCCTTCTGAAACTCCGGCTTCGACGTGATCGCGTCGAAGGGTCGATCCCGGCCTTCGTTCCAGTTCGGCCCCCAGGTCGCATCGGTGTCGAAGGGGAGCGTCCACATGCGCCCGCGGAATCCGTTCGCCTCGTTGTAGTCCGGCTCGAAGTACCAGGCCGCGTTCTTATTCGCCTCCGGCCAGTAGTCGTAGTGACGAATCGCCTGCACGACCGCGTGGTAGCGATACCAGCGCTCGTAATTCACGTGCGCGAGAAGCCATTCGTCGGACGCGTTCGATCGCAATCGACTCTCGATGTTGTTGTGGTCGCTGCCGTCGTCGACCGCGTCGGCGGCCTGATAACGCTGCTGCTCGAGCCCGACGCGAGTCTGGTTGACGAGCTTGTAGAGATTCCCCTTCGGAAGATCGTGCGCCTCGAGGAATCGAACGTCGTAGTTCTCGAACGCGCGCGCGATCCCGAAGAAGTCGCCGAGATACTGTCCACCGTCTCCGGCTGGAGCCTCTTCCTCGCCGCGGACGACACGCCAGTGGAAAACGTGCCCTTCCGCCGCGGGGACTCCGTAGGCGTTCCAGATGATGTCGTTCACCTGATCCCCGAGACCCCAGTTCCCGTCGATGCGATTGCCGAACATGCGGCCCGTGTTGAGCACGCGCCAACGGGTCGGATACCGGCGACCGAAGCGGTCGCGAGCGCGGAGGAAGTTTCCTTTGTGGAATCTAAACCGCCAGTGCCGCTTCCCGGCCGTGTTGGCGGGATTCCCCGACGGCACCTGATAGCGTCCGTTCGCGCCGCGGAGTCGGTAGCGAATGTGATCGTAGACGTAACCGTCGTGAACGAATGCGCCCTCCCAGTTGAATGAGAATCGCGCCGGACGACCCTGGGGAATCTGCTGACCCGAGCTCGCCGCGATGCACGTGCGGAGATCCTCGTCACGCGTGATGAGCGTGTAGACCGGAACGGAGGCGAGCTTCTCCGCCGCATGCGTTGTCGGCTCGCGGAGTATCGACGTCTCCGCGTGGTAGTCGGGAACGCCGTCGTAGACGAAGTAGGCGAAATTGAGCGACGGATCATCTCGGTACGGGACGCGGACGGACTCTCCCGCCGAGTCGGCGACCGTAATGCGGTAGCGAACGAGCGTGCGATTCGGCTGCCCCGGGAGCGGAGCGGAATAGACGTCGTCTCCGGCGACTTCGTCGCCGCCGGCGCCATTGTCCACCATGCGAACACTCGTCCAGTTCGCGGGATCCTCGAAGGCCGGATTCGGTTCGCGGGGAGTCTCCGCGTTCGAGATCAGCGCGCTCACCGGAACTGGGAGCTCGGCGGGAATATAGCTCCCGGGCGGAACGATTTGGAAGTGGAGCTCGACCGACGCGACTCCGTCCGGATCGGTGACCTTGGCCGTGACGACGTTGCTTTCGCCTGCGACCGGCTGACGAACACGGGTGTCGACCTGGCGCACCTGCGGCGGCGCATTCTCGGCGCGGACGGTGTTTTCTACGCCGGGGGTCGGCGGCGAGATGATCTGCCCTTCGAAGTCCTCGCTCCCCGGAACGAAGAGCCGCGCGTCGATCGAAAAATCGTTCGAGC
The DNA here is from genome assembly GCA_965223845.1 of Planctomycetota bacterium. Taxonomy (GTDB): domain Bacteria; phylum Planctomycetota; class UBA8108; order UBA8108; family SXIK01; genus CBDCXR01. The sequence goes on from CBDCXR010000004.1 coordinate 2,654,248, forward strand.
CGAGAGTGACGTTCAGCGCGTGGACGGCGATGAGGTTCTCGCCGACGCGAAGAAGATCCCCCGCTCCGTTGAGAACGACATCCTCGAACTCCCGAGCCTCGTGACTGCGCGACGCGGTCGCGTCGAACGGCGGCGGTTCGCCCTCGGGAGCGCGGATGCGCGCGACCTCGCGCCCGTTGATCCACGCGACGACTCCATCGTCGAAGTAGAGCGAGAGCTTGATCTGTTGGGGGATTTCGTCGCCTTCTGCGATCGAAAACGAGCGGCGAAGATAGACCCCTGAGTACGCGTTCTGCATGTCGTCGAGGACGGTCGCATCATCGTCGTCACCAAACCCGACGGGAGTCTCGACGGTCGTCCAGGTGTCGTCCTCCGTAAAACCGAGCTGCATCCAATCGGGAGGCGGCTCGGACGTCGCCTTGCGCATCCGCCAGCTCGCATCGCCACCTTCGACGAAAAACTCCCGCTCCTTGAACGGACGATGGACAAGGCCGCTCGGGCGCCAGCTTCCGCCGAGGTCGTTGTCGAGCGACGGATGGATCAGCTCCATCGAGCTACCCTCCCCGTTCGCCGAGTACGGCCAGGGAAAGCCGGCATCGAACTCGACTTCGTCGACGACGGCCCCCTCGGCGTCGAGAAGGACGATTTGCTCACCGTCGTTCGACAGTCGCCCCGCGTACGGCCCCAACGCACGCGCGAAGCCGAGAGTTTCCGCGAGGGTCTCGGGGTTTTCTGCGACGACGACGTATCCCCCCGGCTCGAGTCGTGCCCCTGCTTCGAACGTGTACTCGACGGCGTCGGCGAGCCGCCAACCGGCGAGTTCGACCACCGCCTCCCCCGCGTTGTGAAGCTCGATGAACTCTTCGCGGACGGTGTTCTTTTCTGAGTCGTAGTGAATCTCGTTGATGACGACGTCGCCGCCGCGCGCGCTCCCGAGCAGCGACGCGACCAACGCAGCGAGTCCAAGGCATCGAAACAGTCGCGGGGTCATGGCAGCGAAGGCTCCTGATCCGCGGCCAGTATAGCCGGACGCCACACTCGAAAGCGCGCGAAGAAAGAAAGTCAGAGCGCTGCGAATACACCGCCCACCGGGGCGTCGATTTCCGACCGAACCTGCCGCGAACGAGAGAGTCCCCCGGCGTGACTCGACGCGTCCCGACCCAGTACAATCACGGCTTCTTGCCGCGCTCCGACTTCACCCGAGAAATGGACGAGAACTCGATGACCCGCGCAATCTCCGTGTCGTGGCGGTCTCCCTTCCCCGCAGTCGCCGTCGTCTTCTCCGCTCTCTCGATCTCGATTCCGGCCGCCGGGACGGCTGAACCGGAGGTCGTCTCGCTTTGGCCCGACGGCGCACCCGGTGCGGTCGGCGCGGAGCCGAGCGACCAGCCGTCGCTCACGATCTACCGCGCGCCACCGAACAACGCGTCGGGCGCCGCGATCGTCATTTGCCCGGGCGGCGGCTACGGCGGGCTCGCCATGGATCACGAGGGGCACGAGGTCGCGCGCTTTCTCAACTCGCACGGCGTGACCGGCGTCATTCTCAAGTACCGACTCGGTCCGCGTTACCGTCACCCCGCGCCGCGCCAGGACGTCCGCCGCGCGATCCAGTACGTTCGGTCGAATGCGAGCGCCCTCGCCGTCGATCCGGCGCGCATCGGCGTCCTCGGCTTCTCTGCGGGCGGCCACCTCGCGGCGACGGCGGCGACGCAGTTCACGGCGGGCGATCCGAGTGTGCGCGGACCAGCGTCCGTCTCCAGCCGGCCTGACTTCGCCGTTCTCTGCTACCCGGTCATTGATCTCGTCGGCCGTCCCGCACACCGCGGGTCGGCGCGAAATCTGCTCGGCAGCAATCCGCCGCGCGATCTACTCGAGACGATGTCCCTCCACACACAGGTGACGAAAGACACACCGCCGACGTTTCTCTTTCATACCGACGCCGACACCGGCGTCCCGCCTGAAAACAGCATCCTCTTCTACACCGCCCTCCGCGCCGCGGGCGTCCCCGCCGAGCTCCACATTTACCGCGCCGGGCGACACGGCGTCGGCCTCAATCGCGATCCGTCGATACGCTCCTGGCCGACCGAGCTCGTGCTTTGGATGACGCACCTCGGCATTCTCGGCAAGGACGCCGGGCCCCAGTGGATCTGGCTCGGCGAAGAGGCGCGCGACGAGACGGTCTACTTTCGCCGCATGATCGAGGTGAAGGGAGACGTGAAGAACGCCTCCGTCGCCGGATCGTGCGACAACGCGATGCGCGTCTTCGTGAACGGAACTCGCGTCCTCGAAAGCGAGACTTGGGAACAGCCGACTCGCGCGGACATCCGCGCGCAACTTCGCGATGGGCTCAATCTCGTTGCGGTCGAGGCAAAGAATTCGGGCGGTCCGGCCGGCCTGCTTCTCGAACTCGCGATCGAAACGAGCGACGGAGAGAAGCTCGAGGTCGCGACCGATCGTCGTTGGTGGGCATCGAAGGAGCGTCAACGCGGATGGCGCTCACTCGAATTCGAACCCGAAAACTGGGCGGCGGCGACCGAGATCGCCGAGCTCGGCGGCGGCGCCTGGGGAAACACCGTGAACGAAACGACCCTCGCCGACGCGCGTGCGCCGCGAACGCCGGCGGCGACCCCCGTCGATCGCATCGTCCTCGCCGAGGGCTTCGAAGCCGAGCTGCTCTATTCGGTGCCGAAGAGTGCGCGCGGATCCTGGGTCGCGCTCGCCTCCGATCCAAAGGGCCGCATCATCGCGGCCGATCAGTACGGCGCGATCTACCGCTTCGCACCTCCGAAGCGCGGTGAGACGCTGAGCGACGACGCCGTCGAGCAGATCGAAGTCGAGCTCACCGGCGCGCACGGACTCCTCTACGCCTTCGACAGCCTCTACGTCGTCAAGAACGAGGGTCGCGGCGCGCACGGACTCTACCGCGTTCGCGACACCGACGGCGACGACCGCTTCGACAAGGTCGAACTGCTCCGTCAGATTCACGGGGGCGGAGAGCACGGCGGACATTCGGTCATCCTCAGCCCCGATGGCGAATCACTTTATGTCTGCGGGGGAAATCACTCCGAGATCCCGAACCCCGAGACCTCGCGCGTTCCGCGCGTTTGGGGCGAGGACCTCCTCCTTCCGCGCCAGTGGGACGCGACCGGTCACGCGCGCGGACGACTCGCGCCCGGCGGTTGGATCGCGCGGACGGATCCCGACGGGAAGGCGTGGGAGCTCGTCTCGATTGGATACCGCAACGAGTTCGACATCGCGTTCAGCCCCGAAGGTGAGCTCTTTACGTACGACGCAGACATGGAGTGGGACGTCGGTACGCCGTGGTATCGTCCGACGCGGATCAATCACGTGACGAGCGGCTCTGAGTTCGGCTGGCGCTCGGGGACGGGCAAGTGGCCGGAGTACTACCCGGACAGCCTCGGCACGGTCGTCGACATCGGTCCGGGCTCCCCCACCGGAATCGTGTTCGGCATCGGCGCAAACTTTCCCGAAAAGTACCAGCGCGCGCTTCTCATCTGCGATTGGTCGTACGGGAAGCTCTACGCCGTCCACCTCGAACCGGACGGGGGAACGTGGAAGGGAACCGCCGAGCAGTTCATGGCGGCGAGCCCCCTGCCTCTCACCGATCTCATCGTCAATCCGGTCGACGGCGCGCTCTACGTCGCGGTCGGAGGCCGGCGCACGCAATCCGGACTCTACCGCGTCACGCACTCGGGAAATCACCGCGCGCAAAAACTCGGTCCGCGACTCTCGCCGGAGGCGAAGCTGCGCCGCGAGCTCGAGTCACTCCATCGCCCGAAGCCGGGTGCCGTCTCGGCGGCGTGGCCGCATCTTTCTCACCCCGATCGCGCGGTGCGATTCGCGGCGCGCACGGCGATCGAGCACCAACCCGTGAGCGAGTGGCAAGCAGCGGCCCTGCGTGAGCGCAATCCGCGGGGATCGATCGAGGCGATCATCGCCCTCGCTCGTCACGGCGAACCGGGACTCCTCGCGGCCGCGCTCTCGTCCCTGGACCTGACCTTCAAAGCGGCCTGGGAGCGACTCGGCGAACGAGATCGCCTCGCTCTCCTTCGCGCCTACCAGCTCGTGTTCATTCGATTGGGACGGCCCGACGCGGAGACCGCAGCGGCGATCGGTCGGCAGCTCGACCGGGTCTACCCAGCGGATTCGCACGACCTCAATCGCGAGCTGAGTCGCCTCCTCGTCTACCTCGAAGCGCCGGGAGTGGCGGCGAAGACTCTTCGTCTGCTGGCGGACGCACCGACGCAGGAGGAGCAGATCCACTACGCGCTCGTCCTCCGAAACCTCTCGAGCGGTTGGACGAACGCCCAGCGCCTCGGCTACCTCCGGTGGTTCCAAGGCGCGATGGGGTACCGCGGCGGTCACAGCTTTCTCGGCTTCCTGAAGAACATCCACACCGAAGCGGTCGCGAAGATTCCGGACGACCAAAAGGGCCGGTTTGGCGATCTCGTGAAACCGCTCGAGCCGCGAGACGAGATCGCCGAGCTGCCGAAGCCGAAGGGACCCGGGAAGGCCTGGACGCTCGACGAGCTGACGTCCCTCGCCGGAACGTCTCTCCGCGGGCGCGACTTCGAGAACGGCAAGGCGATGTTCGCCGCCGCGTACTGCTTCAGTTGCCACCGCTTCGGCGACCGCGGCGGTTCCGTGGGTCCGGATCTCACGGGACTCGCCGGACGCTTCAGCGTGCGCGACGTCATCGAGGCGATCGTCGAGCCGAGTCGGGTCGTCTCCGATCAGTACCGCTCGAGCGTGTTCGTCCTCGACGACGGGAGCACCATCACCGGTCGTGTCGTGAATCTCGCGGGCGACAGCATCATGGTGAACACGAACATGCTCACCCCGGGACAGCACGAACGAGTGAACGCCAACCGCGTCGTCGAGGTCTCCGAGTCGGACGTCTCGATGATGCCCGCGGGGCTCCTCGAGAAGCTGAACCGGGATGAGGTGCTCGACCTTCTCGCGTATCTTCTTTCGCGGGGTGATCCGGATCACGCCTCCTTCCGGGATTAGGTCCTCGGGCGTGTTTGTGGTTTGATCTCGTTCTCGAATCTGAGCGCACCCAGGAAGCACCAAGAACCCAACCGCGATGAACCTACGCACCGTTTTTTCCATCTTCACGGTACTCGCCGCCACTTCGACCGCGTCCGCGCAAGGCACGAAGGACGACTATGATCGCGCCGCGGCACTTCGCGAGCGCTTCAGTGGGAAGGTCCTCAACGAACGCGTCCGTGTTCGCTGGACGAAGGACGGCGAGCGGCTCTGGTACCGGCGGGAGCTTCCGGATGGGAAGAGCGAGTACGTCTCGATCACGACCGCGAGCGGAGAGCGAACTTCCGCCTTCGACCACGCGAAGCTCGCGGAGGCGCTCGGACGGGTGACCGACTCCGAGATCGCCGCCGACCGACTGCCCATCGAACGCCTCAGGATCGCGGACGATGGCAAGTCGGCAGCCTTTCACTATCGCCGTGGGTGGCGAGTCGATCTCGAGACGTACGCCATCGAAGAGTCCGAGAGCCCACCGGCCGATCCCCCTCGCGAGCGCCGACGCCGGGGGCAGGGTCGCCGCCGGTGGAACTCGCGAGCGCCGAAGGTCGACTCGCCCGACGGCAAGTGGACGGCATTCATTCGCGAGCACAATCTCGTTGTCCGAGCGAAGGAAAGCGACGACGAATTCGCCCTTACGGAAGATGGAACCGACGAGCACGACTACACGCCTCCGCTCGTCTGGTCCCCGGACTCGCGACGGCTCGTCGCACTGCGTCGGCGAGAAGCGGAGGAGCACATCGTCCACTTCGTCGAGTCCTCACCGGACGATCAAGTGCAGCCGAAGCTTCACTCGCACCAGTATCTGAAGCCGGGCGACCGCATCGCGACATCGGCACCGCAGCTCTTCGACGTCACCGAGCGGCGCCGGATTCCCGTCTCGGATGAGCTCTTCGCGAATCCCTGGCGAGTTCGCAATCTTCGCTGGCCGAGCGCGCAGCGGTTTACGTTCCTCTACAACCAGCGCGGTCATCAAGTGCTGCGCGTCGTCGCGGTCGACGCGGAGACGGGGGAAGCGGGCGCCGTCATCGATGAGACGAGCCCGACGTTCATCGACTACGCGCACAAAACCTTCGCCCACTATCTCGACGACGCTCGTGAGATCATCTGGATGTCGGAGCGAGACGGGTGGAATCATCTCTATTTGATCGATTCCCGCACCGGCGCGGTGAAGAACCAGATCACCTCCGGCGAGTGGGTCGTCCGAGGTGTCGACCGCGTCGACGAGGAAAAGCGAGAGATCTGGTTCCGTGCCGGCGGGATCTACCCCGAGCAGGATCCCTACTACGTCCACTTTGCGCGGGTCCGGTTCGACGGTACGGGTCTCGTCATTCTCACCGAAGGAAACGGCACGCACGAAGTCGAGCCGAGTCCCGACGGACGATTCCTCGTCGACCGCTACTCGCGAGTCGATCGCCCGCCCGTCACCGAGCTCCGGCGAGCAGAGACCGGTGAGCTCGTCACCCGCATCGAGGAGGCGGACGCATCCGCACTCGCCGCCGCGGGCTGGCGTGCGCCCGAGCGCTTCGTCGCGACGGGACGGGACGGCAAGACGAAGATCTACGGAATCATCATCCGCCCGACGCGATTCGATCCGACCGTGCGGTATCCCGTCATCGAGAGTATCTACGCCGGTCCGCACTCGGCGCACGTCCCGAAGAGCTTTCGGGCCTATTACCGCCAGCAAGCGCTCGCCGAACTCGGCTTCGTCGTCGTCCGCATCGACGGCATGGGGACGTCTCACCGCTCGAAGGCGTTTCACGACGTCTGCTGGCGCAATCTAAAAGACGCCGGCTTCCCCGATCGCATTCTCTGGATGAAGGCGGTCGCCGAAAAGTATCCCGCGCTCGACCTAGATCGCGTCGGGATCTACGGCGGCTCGGCGGGAGGCCAAAACACGTTGAGCGCGCTCCTTCACCACGGCGACTTTTACAAGGTCGGCGTGAGCGACTGCGGCTGCCACGACAACCGAATGGATAAGATCTGGTGGAACGAGCTCTGGATGGGTTGGCCGGTCGGGCCGGAGTACGCCGACAACTCGAACGTGACTCACGCCGCGAAGCTAGAGGGGAAGCTCCTCCTCACCGTCGGCGAGCTCGACCGGAACGTCGATCCCGCATCGACGATGCAAGTCGTAGACGCGCTCATCCGCGCCGATAAGGACTTCGAAATGATCGTCTTTCCCGGTGCGGGTCACGGAGTCGGAGAGTCACCGTACGCCGTTCGGAAACGGCGCGATTTCTTCGTCCGCCACCTGCTCGGCGTCGAGCCGCGGAGGGGGCCCGCAACCGCGCCGTCCGATTCGCAGTAGCTGCGACCGTCAAGATCGGGGACCGCGGCACACGGGTGACCCGTCGGCGAACCGCCCCTTACTTGCGCGGCCGAGCCGCGTCATCGTCGATCGAACACGCCGGCGTACCAAAGATGATGAACTCGAGCGCGTCGCCCGGCTCCGCCACGAGTGAATGACGCTCTCCGCGCGGAATGACCGCGACGGCCCCCGGGCGCAGCTCGTGCTCGGCACCCGCGACAAAGAGTCGGCCGCGCCCCGAAAGAACGTAGTACACCTCGTCGTACTCGGCGTGGTAGTGCTCGCTTCCTTCGGTCACGCGGACGACGTGGACGTTCGCCACGCCGCCGCGGCCGCCCGTTACGATGCGCGTCACGTCTCCGTATGGGCAGTCGACCGGATCGGTCTCATCTCGATAGCGAACAAGGCTCGAACGGGTCACGATGTCGTCTCCGGTGGCATGCGGTTTTCGCGGCCCGGCTCCGCGTTCCGATCGGAACGGTGCGAGATCGGCCCGCGTTCGCCGCGCGACGGAACCGGGGCCTGTCCCACCCTTGTTCGTGCGCAGCCGCGCGGCTAAAGTTGATCTTGCTGATGTACGCCGCCAGCCCCCCAACATCCACTGGACATCGAGTCCGAACGACCGCCCGCCCTCGGTGGCGGCTCGCGCCTCCGTTCGCGTGCGTTTTCGTCGTGGGTCTCTGCGGAGGTGCGCGCGCGGAAGCCCCCACGCTGCGCTTCAATCGCGACGTTCGGCCCATTCTGTCGGATCGCTGCTTCGTGTGTCACGGACCGGACGCGCGGGCTCGGAAGGCGTCGCTGCGGCTCGACGAGCGTGATTCGGCTCGATCTCGAGGCGCGATCGTTCCGGGAAAGCCCGGGGAGAGCGAGCTTCTCCGCCGCGTGAGCCACATCGATCCCGACGAGCGCATGCCACCGTCCGGAGCACCGCTTTCGCCGCGGGAAATCGAGACGCTGCGAACCTGGATCGAACAGGGCGCGACCTACGATCCGCACTGGACGATGGTTCCCCCGCGCCGGGTGGATCCCCCGGTCGTTCAGAAGACCGACTGGCCGAGAACGCCGATCGATCGTTTCGTTCTCGCCCCTCTCGAGCGGCGCAGCATCGAGCCGTCGCCCGAGGCCGACCGCATCACCCTCATCCGCCGACTGAGCTTCGACCTCCGCGGACTGCCTCCGACGCCGGCCGAGGTCGATGCGTTCGTCGCGGATGCCTCCTCGCTCGCGTACGAGCGCCTGGTCGATCAATTCCTAGCCTCGCCCCAGTACGGCGAACGCATGGCCGTTCATTGGCTCGATCTCGTTCGCTACGCCGACACGGTCGGGTATCACAGCGATGTCAATCGCGAGATCTCCGCGTACCGAGACTGGGTGATCGACGCCTTCAACGCGAATCTCCCGTTCGATCAGTTCACGAGAGAGCAGCTCGCCGGGGATCTCCTCCCGAGCGCCTCGATCGAACAGCGCGTCGCTTCTGCCTACAACATGCTCGGCATGACGACGGAAGAAGGCGGCGCGCAGCCGGAGGAGTACTTGAAGAAGTACGCCGCCGATCGCGTACGAAACGCGTCCGCGGTGTGGATGGGAGCGACGCTCGGCTGCGCCGAATGCCACGACCACAAGTTCGATCCGTACACGAGTCGAGACTTCTACCGCTTCGCCGCGTTCTTCGCCGACATTCAGCAGGTCGGGCGAGGAACGCCGCAGCCGACCCTTGCCGTACTCACGCGGGACGAGAAGGATCGTATCGCGGCGGTCGAAGCGGAGATCGCTTCTTTGTCGAGCACGGCCACGAGTGAAGGCAGCCCTTCAGGAGCGGGTCGGGCCGAGCCCGCGACGGCTCGCATCGATGCGCTGAACGAGGCGAAGTCTGCGATTCTCAAGACCGCCCGGAAGACGATCACGACGGTGACCGGGACGCCGCGCGTCACGCGAGTCTTGCCGCGCGGCGACTGGCTCGATCGGTCCGGCGAGATTGTCGAGCCGGGCGTGCCGGAATCGTTTCGACAGATCGAGTCCCCGGTCGAGCCGCCGCCCCGTGCGACACGCCTCGACCTCGCCGATTGGCTACTGTCGCCGGACCAGCCGCAGACGGCGCGCGTCTTCGTCAATCGCTTGTGGTCACTCTATTTTGGGATCGGGATCTCCAAGGTTCTCGACGATCTCGGTTCCCAGGGCGAGTGGCCAACGCATCCCGCACTTCTCGATTGGCTCGCGGTCGAGTTTCGCAAAAGCGGCTGGGACATCCGTCACATGGTGCGCCTGATGGTGCTCTCGAGCACGTATCGTCAGACGTCTCTGCCGCGGCGCGAACTCGAGGAGATCGACCCGGAGAATCGCCTGCTCGCGCGTCAAGCGAGGTTTCGCGTCGACGCCGAGTTCGTGCGCGATTCCGCCCTCGCGATCAGCGGACTTCTCTCCCGCCCGATCGGCGGCGAAACGGCGCGCCCGTACCAGCCGGCGGGTTATTACCGATATCTGAACTTTCCCAAGCGTACGTACGAGGCGAGCACCGACGAATCGCAATACCGCCGCGGAGTGTACACCCACTGGCAACGGACCTTCCTTCATCCGTTCCTTCTCGCGTTCGACGCGCCGAGTCGCGAGGAATGCGTCGCGCAGCGCCCGCGATCGAACACGGCGCTCGCGGCGCTCGCGCTCCTCAACGATCCGACCTTCGTGGAGGCTGCGCGGGTGTTCGCCGAGCGCATCGTACGCGAGGGCGGAGTCTCGAGCGCCGAGCGGCTCGCGTGGGGGTGGCGCGAAGTGACGTCGCGGGGACCGAGTCCGCGGGAGCTCGAAGTGGTCGCGGAGCTGCACTCCAAGCAAAAAGCGAGCTTCGCCGATCGCCCGGACGAAGCGCGGGCTCTCCTTTCGACGGGACTCGCGCCGCGCGACTCGACGCTCGATCTCGCGGAGCACGCCGCGTGGACCGCCGTCGCCCGCGCGCTCTTCAATCTGAGTGAAGCGATCACTCGCTACTGACGCCGAAGGAATCATGAACCACGATATCGCCGACTCGATTCTTCGCCGGACCTTCCTCGGGAGGACCGCCTGCGGCATCGGTGCCGCCGCGCTCGGTGGTTTGCTCGGCCCGAACTCGCTCGCGGCGGCTGGCGCGAGCGCGAAACGCGGCGCGCCCGACGGCGGAGCGCGAGCTCCGCTCCACCGCCACGCGCGCGCGAAGCGAGTGATCTTTCTCTGCATGGCCGGCGGCCCATCTCACCTCGAGACCTTCGACTACAAACCAAAACTGCGCGAGCTCGACGGTCAGCCGATGCCCGAGTCGTATACGAAGGGGCAGCCGATCGCGCAGCTCCAGGGCCAGCAACTGCGCGTGCTCCGCCCCTTGATCGGATTTCGTCGCCACGGCGAATCCGGTCAGATGGTCAGCGACTTCCTCCCGCACATCGCCGAAGTCGCCGACGAGGTTTGTATCGTTCGCTCACTCCACACCGATCAGATCAACCACGACCCCGCACACACCGTGATGAACACGGGCACGTCGATCTCGGGTCGACCGAGCATGGGTTCGTGGATCACGTACGGTCTCGGCTCCGATTCGCAGAATCTACCGGGCTTCGTCGTCCTCACATCGGAAGGCGGACGCAACCCGCAGCCGATTTCGACGCGGCAGTGGCACCACGGGTTTCTCCCCGGACAGTTCCAGGGAACGGAGTTCCGCTCGGGCGGCGATCCCGTGCACTACGTCCGCCGCCCGGCCGGCGTATCAGCGCGAGATCAGCTCGACCTCGTTCGCGCCGTCAACTCTCTCAACGGGATCCGAAACGAGGCGCTCGACGATCCCGAGATCGAAACGCGCATCCGCCAGTACGAGCTCGCGTTCCGCATGCAGACGAGCGTGCCGGAACTCATGAATCTTTCGAGCGAGTCCTCGGCGACGCTCGAGATGTACGGGGCGACGAACGGGGCCGACGGGTCCTACGCGGCAAACTGCCTCCTCGCGCGGCGGCTCGCCGAGCGAGGCGTCCGGTTCATTCACCTCTACCACCGCGGGTGGGACCACCACGGCGATCTCGTCCCCTACATGAATACGTGCTGCGGACTCACCGACCGACCCACCGCTGCGCTCCTCCGCGATCTCAAGCAGCGCGGCCTCCTCGACGACACACTCGTCATCTGGGGTGGCGAATTCGGACGCACGCCGATGTTTCAGGGGAAGGGCAAGCGCCCCGGTCGCGACCACCACATGCGCGCCTTCTCGATGTGGCTCGCGGGCGGAGGAATCCGCGGAGGGATCACTTACGGCGCGACGGACGAGCTCGGCTACAACGTCGTCGAAGACACCGTACACATAAACGATCTCCACGCGACGATGCTCCACCTCCTCGGCATCGATCACGAGCGACTGACCTACCGCTACCAAGGGCGCGACTTCCGGCTCACGGACGTCGGCGGCCGGGTGGTGCGCGAGATCTTGGTGTAGATTCGACGCTAGCGCGTCGCCGCTCCCTCGTGCCGACCTACTCGCCCGGCTGCCGAGCCCCCGCCGCGCACGCTGCAACCGCCGCGGCGAAGCTCACGATACCGATCGCCGCCATTCCAACTCCCCAGATGAGCGGCGCGCCTTCTCGGAACGCGTGAACGCTCCCAAGGGAGGTGAGCCCTGAAATACCCACCGCGAAGGCGCCGCCGATGAACCACGCGCGCCGGCTCAACAGAGCGGCGATGAGGCACGTGACGATGAGCGCGATCGTCACGACAACGATCGCGTAGGAGTAGATCGGAGCTGAGATTTCTCTACCTGAGCCGCCGCTCAGTCCCCCGCCGCGCTCTCAGCGCGGATGTCGTAGCAGTAAACGAGCTCCTGGTCGCGGAGATAAAGCCGTCCGTCCGAAACGACCGGGTGCGTCCAGATGCGCCCGGCCGGCTTCCGAAGCTCGGTCTGCGGGGAGAGGCGGAAGCGACTGCGCCCCTTCCATCCTTCCGGCGTTGCTTCGACGAGGGCGACGTCTCCGTTTCGTTCGTCGACGCAGATCAGCATACCGTCGGCGTAGGTGAGACAGCCCTTTCCGAGACCCTTGTGATTCCAGACCATCTCGCCCGTGGCGAAGTTCTGACACACCCATCCCGGTCCGTCCGAATAGCCGTAGAGGTAGTCGCCCACGCGAATCACTCCACCGTGATGGTTCTTCATGACGCGGTTCGCGTAGATCTCCTCGACGCGGTTCTTCGGGCCGATCTCGACGAGCTTACAGCCGACGCCGTACCCCGAAGAGATGTACACGCGGTTCCCGTGGTTGATCGGGGTCGGAATGACCGCGGTCCGCCCCGGCCAGTCGGACTGCCAGAGGACGCGTCCCGTCTTGGCCGAAACGCCGACGAGGGTTTCCATGGTGAGCTGCACGTACTGACGCTCGCCGTTCAGGTCGACGGCGATGATCGACGAGTACTGCGCGCCGTCGCGAAAACCCTTCGAGCGCCAGATCGGCTTTCCGGTTTGCTTGTGAAGAGCCGCGATCGCTCCGTTTCTGCCGCCGGGAGTGCAAACGACGCGATTGCCGTCGACGAGTACCGACTCCGTGTACCCCCAATGCGGGATCTTGCCGCCGAGTTTCTTGACGAGGTCGGCCGACCAGATCTTCTTTCCATCCTTCGCCCGGAGGCAGACGAGATTCCCGCGCGCACTGAGCGCGTAGACGAGGCCGTCGTCGACGGTCGGCGTGCCGCGCGGTCCGTCGCCCCAGTTGTTTTCGAGCCGCTCCCCGATCGGCTTCGCCCAGATCTCCGTGCCCGTCTTCGTATCGACCGCGATGGCATACTCGACGTCATTCCGAGCGCCCATCGTGTAGAGGCGGCCGCCGACGACGGCGAAGCCCGCATAGCCGATCCCCGCCTCGCGATAGAGCCAGAGACGGGTAGGTCCGTCCTCCGGCCAGGAGCGGAGGAGCCCGGTCTCGGCGGACCGGCCAGTGCGTTCAGGGCCGCGCCACTGCGGCCAATCCGCCGCGGAAACGGTCGCGGTGACGCTCGCGGAGACCAAAACCGCGAAAACGATGCCTCGGGTCATTTTCGGTACCTGTCGGTTGTCAGAAGTGAGAGGAGAAACGGGAATGCACGATCAGATGTCGACATTCTAACCCCTCTACGAAGACCGAAACACTCTCGAGCGGAGAGCGGCCACCGAGGCTGAGCTTGGTCCTGTCGACCAGCGATTCTTATAATGGCGCCGTCAACCGGGACGACGGACGCGCGGCCGCGGCGGCCGGCGGGCGTCCGCGTCGGAGACGACGCCTCATGCCCTTTTCACCGCGCAGAGTTCGAGTTTGCAGCGCGTCGCGACGCCGGAGATTCGCGCTGGCGGCGGCGGGCGTCTCCCTTCTTGCCGCCGCGGGACTCGGCCCCGCGCGCGTTCGCGCCGGCGACGTCTCGTTCTCGACCGACGTCATGGCCGCGCTCTCGAAAGCCGGCTGCAACCAGGGCGTCTGCCACGGCAACAAATCCGGCAAGGGTGGATTCAAGCTCTCTCTCCGCGGCGAAGACCCCGCGGCCGACTATCGCGCGCTTACGCGCTCGCTCTACGGGAGAAGGACGAACCCATCGGACCCCGCCGACAGCTTGATTCTCCGTAAGGCGACCGCCTCGGTGCCGCACGAAGGCGGCCAGCGGTTCGAGCGCGACTCGGAGCTCTACCGCCTACTCGCAAGCTGGATCGGCGCCGGCTGTCCGCCGGATTCGACCGGCCGACCTCGCCTTGAAAACCTCGAGGTCTCGCCGCGCACGATCGTTCTCCGCGACGATCACCGCTCGGCGCGAATCCGTGCGGTCGCGACGTATTCCGATGGCAGCCGGCGCGACGTCACCGGCCTCAGCGTCTTCGAACAATCGACACCGCTCGTCGACGTTTCACCCGGCGGAGAGATCGACTGTCCGCAGTCGGGCGAGACGACGATCCTCGTCCGCTACCTCGATCGTCAGATTCCGGTCCCGGTCACGATCGTCGACCCGAGTCCCGAATTTCGGTTCACCGCCCCCGAGTCGGATCACTTCGTCGATCGCGCGGTGTTCGAGAAGCTGAGGCTCCTTCGCATCACCCCGTCCCGCGTGGCGGGCGATCGCGTCTTCATCCGCCGTCTCTACCTCGACCTCACCGGATCGCTTCCTACCGCCGCCGAAGCGCGCGAGTTTTTCGCGGATCCGCGATCGGACAAGCGGGATCATTGGATCGATCGACTCCTCGACTCGGATGCGTTCGCCGACTTCTGGGCCCTCAAGTGGTCCGACCTCCTCCGGAACGAGGAGAAAACCCTCGACCGGAAGGGCGTTCAGGTCTTTCACCACTGGATTCGCCGCGCGATCGCCGACGGCATGCCGCTGAGTGACCTGGCTCGCGAGATCGTCCGCGCACGCGGAAGCACCTATCACTCGCCTCCGGCCAACTACTATCGCGCGCTCCGCGATCCGGTCAGCCGCGCCGAGACGACGGCTCAGCTCTTCCTCGGCCGGCGGCTCAAGTGCGCGCAGTGCCACAATCACCCGTTCGACCGGTGGACACAGGACGACTACTACGACTGGACCAGTCTCTTCGGCGGAGTTCGCTACCGCGTCCTCGAGAACCGTCGGCGGGACCGAAACGACAAGCACGAGTTCGCCGGTGAGCAAATCGTCTGGGTGGGCGGTGCCGGGCGAGTGCTCAACGAACGAACGGGTGAACCCGCGACGCCGCGGTTTCTCGGCGATTCGACGGGCCGCTCGGGAATCGTAGAGGAGCCACTCGAAGCCCTCGCTCGCTGGATCGCCGACCCGGAAAACCCGTACTTCGCGAAGGCGCAGGCAAACCGGATCTGGTTTCACCTCATGGGACGCGGTCTCGTCGACCCGGTCGACGATTTCCGCGCGACCAACCCGGCGAGCCATCCCGCGCTCCTCGACGCACTCGCGAGCGAGCTTCGCACTAGCGGTTTCGATCTCCGGCATCTCGTGCGCGTGATCGTACGGTCGAAGACCTACCAACTGAGCTCCGAGCCGACGCCGTCGAATCGAGAGGATACGATCAACTACGCGCGCGCATTGCCGCGTCGCCTCACGGCCGAGCAACTCCTCGATTCGCTTGCGCGCGCGCTCGAAGCGCCGGTCACGTTCAACGGCTATCCGCGCGGAACACTCGCCCGCGAGATCCCCGGCGTGATCGCCATTCGCCGCCGCGACCAGCGCCCGTCTCCCGGTGACGATTTTCTGCGGCAGTTCGGGAAACCGAAGCGGCTGATCTCCTGCGAGTGCGAGCGGACGACGGAGACGACGATGGGGCAAGCGTTCCAGCTCATCAGCGGTCGCCTCCTCGACGAGTTGCTCCGAAGTCCAGATGGACGAATCGCCTCGCTCGCGACGACCAGCCTCCCGATCGCGGATGCGGTCACCGAGCTCTACTGGCGAACGCTCAGCCGAACGCCGACGGAGGAAGAGCTCGCGCGGACGCTCGAGCTCCTCGACTTCGAGGCCGATCGGCGAGCCGCGCTCGAGGATCTCGCTTGGAGTCTCGTCAACGCGAAAGAGTTTGTCCTTCGGATGTGAGCGGTGGAGGAACATGAGCCCGAAATCACGATCACGCAGAATCGAGTGTCGCGAACGCCGCGCACGCTCCTACGCGTGCGGAGGTCTCATCCCGCGCCGGAATCTTCTTCAGGTCGGCGGCCTCGGCCTCCTCGGGCTCCAGCTTCCAAAACTCCTCCGTGCCGAGGACGAGATCAAACGGGCGAACGGCGGCGGTAGCGGACTCCCCCGGCGGGCGAAATCCGTCATCTTCCTCTTTCAGTTCGGTGGTCCGAGCCAACTCGACACTTTCGACATGAAGCCGGATGCGCCCGATGGCATCCGGGGACCGCTGAAGCCGATCGCGTCGAGCTCCCCGGACATCCAAGTCTGCGAGCTGCTTCCGCGGACGGCAAAAGTGATGGACAAGGTCACGCTGATCCGGTCGGTCCATCACGACATGAAGAACCACAACTCGGCGTCGTACTACGCCCTCACGGGACATCGACCGCCCGTCGACGATATCCGGCTCCGAGATTCGCTCGACCTCTTCCCCGCGTACGGTGCGGTCGCGAGCAAGCTCGCGCCGGTCTCCGGGGAGATGCCGACCTTCGTCGCGTACCCTCACACAATGCGAGACGGTTCGATCACCCCGGGCCAGGGAGCCAGCTTTCTCGGAAAGGCCCACGATCCGTTCTTCGTCGGCGAAGACCCGAATCGGCCGGACTTTAGGCTCCCCGAGCTGAGCCTCCCGGCCGGACTCACGGCCGATCGTATCGAGCGGCGGCGCGAGCTCCAGCGCATCATCGACGCGCAGTCGCGCGTCCTCGAGCACTCCGCCGAGGCGCGCGGCCTCGACGAATACTACAAGCGTGCGCTCGCGATGCTCACGTCGTCGCGCGTGCGGAAGGCCTTCGACCTCTCGAGTGAAGACGACAAGCTGCGCGACCGCTACGGTCGCCACACCTACGGCCAGAGCTGTCTCCTCGCGCGCCGGCTCGTCGAAGCGGGTGTCCGCTTCGTCAACGTGTATTTCTCGCGGAACATCGGCGGTCAGAGCACGACCTCAGGTGGCTGGGACACGCACGGGTTCAACAACACACGCATGTATCCGATCGTTCGGAAGTATCACATGCCGCTCACGGATGAGGTGCTACCGACTTTCCTCGAAGACCTCGACGAGCGCGGTCTTCTCGACGAGACGCTCGTCGTCTGGATGGGGGAGTTCGGCCGCACTCCGAAGATCAACGGCAACTCGAGCCGCGATCACTGGCCCGCGTGCTACACCGTTCTGCTCGCGGGCGGTGGACTGAAGCGAGGGTTCGTCTACGGAGCCTCCGATCGAAACGCGGCGCTGCCTCTTCGTGATCCAGTCCGCCCGGACGATCTCGCGGCGACGATGTTTTATCTGCTCGGAATCGACCCAAAAACCGAGATCCACGACACACAAGACCGCCCTCTTCTGATCGCCGAAGGCGATCCCGTGCTGGATTTGCTGGCGTGACGCGCGATCGACGCTCGGCGAAAACGCTTACTAAGAGCATTGTCTGCACGAGCTCCTCGCCGTGCTTCCTTGACACCAGAATGATGTACGAGACGCGCGATGCGTGACGTGCGGGCGAGATCCAAACCGTCGATCGAGCGCATCCTGTCAGGCCTGGATCGTGACTGGTTCCTAGGTGTCGGCGTCACGTTCCTCGGAGTGATCGTGATGTGCTCTCCGCCACGAGCGGCCGAGGCGCCCGAAGTCGAGCTCTGCGAGGCGGTCTCCGTCCAGCCGGGCATCGCGAGTGAGCTCGTCCTCCGCGGATCCACACTCGAAGAAGTCACCGCGGTTTGGTCGAGCTTTTCCGCCGCGATCGAGTGGACGCCGGCGGGGACGCCCGAATCACCCGCGCTCGCGCTTCGCGTCCGCGCTCCGGCTTCGACAGCGGTGGGAGTCGGCGGTCTTCGCATCGCGACCCGCGCAGGAGCGTCGAGGATCATCCCCGTATTCCTCGACGACCTGTCGACCGCGAGCGCACCTTTCGCACCGGCTATCGACGCGGCGCGGACGATCTCACGAGGCTCAGCCTACAGCGGAGTCATCGACTCACCACGCGGTGTGTTCGCTCGATTCCGCGCTCGCCGGGGCGAGCGCTGGACATTCGAGATCGTCGCCGCGCGTCTCGGATCACCGCTCGACCCGCTCCTTCGAGTGCTCACTCCCGACGGCCGCGAGCTAGCGTTCCGAGACGACGACCCGGGAACCGCGCCCGACGCCCGACTCGCGTGGACGCCCGCTGAGAGCGGCGAGTACATCCTCGAGATCCGCGACGCGACTTTCGCGGCCGACGCGTGTGCGTACTTTCGTCTCCGCTGCGGAGACTTCCCGCTCGCGACGAGTGTGTATCCCCTCGGCGCGCGACCTGGTGACGCGACGACCCTTCGCGTCGTCGGCGAATCGGGAGTCGACGCGCCCGCGATCGAAATCACGGTTCCCCGGGACGCGAGCGGCCACCTGCCGCTCGCGGTCTCGCGCGCGGACGGACTGGGATCGAGTGCCGTAGAGGTCTGGATCGACGAGCTCGAGGAGCTCACCGAGCGCGAACCAAACGATCTCCCCGCAGCGGCGAACAAGACGGGCTTTCCCGCCGCGTTGAACGGTCGCCTCTCAGAACGCGGTGATCGCGACTACTTCTCGTTCACCGTCGATCGACCAACCGCTCTCGCGTTCCGCGTGTCCACACGAAGCCTCGGAGTGCCGACGGACGTCGCCCTCGCCCTCCTCGACGCGGCTGGGGACGTACTCGCTCGAGCCGTTCCGGTCGCCGACGACGACGGCACGCTCCGCCACGAATTCGCCGAGCCGGGAACGTATCTACTCCTCGTCCGTCAGCTCAACCGCGAAGGCGGACCGGGACACGCTTACCGAGTGGCGATCGATACGGATTCGCCGCGCTTCAAGCTGACGGCGCCGCGCGATCGCGCGGCCGCTCAACCCGGCGAGATCGTCGAGTTCGAGATCGCCTGCGATCGCTCCGCCGGGCGCACGAGCTCGATCACCCTCGCAGTCGAAGACGGCGAGCCGGCGGGATGGGAAATCGTCGCGGCGAGCATCGCCGAGAAGAAGGAAACCGGTGCGTTCAAGATGCGTCTGCCGGCGGACGCAGCCCCGGGGAGCCTCTACACGTTTCGCCTCAGCGGAACGCCGGACTCAGTCGAAGGATCGCGTCCATCGTCCGTCTCCACTCGACCGGCACTGCGAAAACGATTCCCTCGCGTCCTCCGGCCCACGCCGGCGCTCGACGGAATCTTCAGCGTCAGCGTCATCGGAGATGCGGGAATCTAGAGGGGCGAATCGCTTGCAGGCGAGGCGATCCGCGCGCGCAAATCTGGTGCCCGATCCTCGGGGAGAGCAGCGGCAGACGGGAATCCACGCCTGGGGCGCTATCCTACTCGCCGCCCCACCCGTACAATCGGTCGGATGTACGGCCACGACGACCGATTCCTCCCCCCTGCTGTGAGTCTCCCCATGCACCGTCTTTCGACCCTTCTCGTTGTCCTACTCAGCACCGGCGCGACCACCGGATTCGCCGCGGAGGAGGCCGAGTGGAGCCGAGAGGCCGCGCTCGCCGAGATCGAAGAGCTCGTCAGCTCGCCCACCCAGCCCGGGAGCTCGCGGGAAAAGCGCGACAAGATCGCCGCGTGGCTGAAGCGAATCGAAACGACGAAGCTCGATCTCGGTGAGTCGTCCTTCGTCCGGGCGATCGCGCAGTTCTACATCAATCAAGCGCGAGCGGCGCAGGCGACGCTCCTCGGGTACCTCGAGACGCACTCCGAGTTCCCGCGCGGCCCCCACGATCGCTACCTCGGCCGCATTCTTCTCGGCATGACGAGCACTGCCGTCAGCCGGCGCGAGTTCGATAAGCTCGAGCTTCTCCTCCCACACGCCCTCGCGTTTCAGCGCGATCGGAAGCTCTTTTACCAGCGAGTCGGCGCGTCGCTCCGTCAGGCGGCGTCTCCCTCGAGCTTCAAGATCCTGAACGATCTCCTCCGCCGCCTTCTCGACGAGAAAGAGATCGACGACGTCGAGATTCAGAAGACGATCAGCCTCATCTATGGGAAGTCGTTCAGCCTCGGCGGGGGCTTGACGGCGCGCGGCACGTTTCGCGGTCCGAAGCCCCTCCGTCCCTTCCGCGAAAAGGATCTCGACGGGAAGGTGATCGATCTCGCCGACTATCGCGGCAAGGTCGTCCTCGTCGACTTTTGGGCGACGTGGTGTGGACCCTGTATTCGGGAAGTCCCGAACGTCGTCAAAACCTACGAGGACCTTCGCGATCAGGGATTCGAGGTGATCGGAATCTCACTCGACCGGCGCGGCGAGGAAGAGCGGCTCCGCTCGACCGCGGAACGCCTCGAAATGACCTGGCCGCAGATCTACGACGGTGGCGGCTGGCGGTCGAAGCTCGCGGTCCAAAACGGGATTCGGAGCATCCCCGCGACCTACCTCGTCGATCGAGCGGGTCGAGTGCGCTACACGTCCCTCCGCGGTCCAGCGCTCGCCGAAAAGGTGAAGGAGCTTCTCGCCGAGGCGCCGCCGGAAGACACTCAAGAGAAGGCAGCGTCCGAAAGCGCGACGGACGAGGCGAAGCCCCAGGCTTCCGCCGGCGGGACGAGCTCATAGTTCATGGATCGCGCCGGTGCGAGGCTTGAGCTCGGGGCCGTGACCTCGGGCTTCGATGCTGCGAGCTAGTTAGTCTTCACGATTCGACAACCGCTCCGCGACGACCTCGGCGACGTCGAGGACATCGACCTCGCTCTCGCCCGCTTTCGCCGCGTCCCGAAGCATCGTCATACAGAAGGGACAAGAGACGGCGACGGCATCGGGCTGAGTCGCTGCAAGCTGCCGCCAGCGCTCCTCGTTCACGCGCGTCCCCTCTTCTTCGAGGAACATCCGGCCCCCGCCCGCACCGCAGCAGAAGCCGCGTTCGCGCGTCTCCGCCGGCTCGACGACGTTCGCCCCGGTCGCGGCGAGCGCGGAACGAGGCGCCTCGTACTCGCCGCCGTGTCGACCCAGGTAGCAGGCGTCGTGATACGCGATGCGCCTCTCCTCCGTTGCGAGATCGAGACTGCCGTCCGCGATCTTCGCCGCGATCCACTGCGAGTGATGGAGGATCTCGCACTCCCGGTCGAGTGAGGGGTACTCATTCTTCAGCGAGTGCATGCAGTGAGGACAGGTCGTGAGAACGCGTCGCACGCTCGACCGGGCGAGGAGCTCGGCGTTGTGAGCGGCGACCTCGAGAAACGTGAACTCGTCGCCCAGCCGCCGGGCGGGATCTCCCGTGCACCGCTCGCTCTTCCCGAGCACGGCGAATCGAACCCCCGTGTGACGAAGGAGAGTGACGACCGCCCGCGTGACCTTTTGACGGCGCCGATCGAAGCTTCCCGCGCATCCGACCCAGAGGAGAAGCTCCGGCTCGGGCTCCTCTTCGAGCGTGGGGACGTCGAGCCCTTCCGCCCAGTCGAATCGCTCGCTCGCCGGGAGACCCCACGGATTCCCGGACGCTGAGATCGACCGGAGTGCGGCCTGCGCCCCGCCGCGCACTTCGCCCTCACCGACGAGAAAACGGCGCATCTCGCCGATCGCACCGAGGGGGTCGATCAGTACGGGACACTCCGCGACGCAAGCAGCGCAATTCGTGCAGGCCCAGAGCGCCGCGGCGGGGACGACACCGTCGTGGAGGGAGGGCGCTTCGTTCGCGCCGGCCGGGACGCTACGCGCGGCGGCGGCGACGTCGAGGACGATGCGCATCGGGGAGAGCGGCTTTCCCGTCGCGTGGGCGGGACAGGCGTTCTGGCAGCGCGCGCATTCGGTGCACGCCTGAAAGCTACGCCGCTCTTCGGGCGAGAAGTCGCGCGCCGAGCGGGCGCCGTACGTTCCCGACTCCTCGACTTCCTCGAGCGAGACGGCAGAGAGCCGATGGGGAAGGCGCCGATCGGCCGTCGCGACGTGAAACGGAGCGACGAGCAAATGGCGCAACTTCGAGTAGGGAAGAATCGCGATGAACGCCATCGAAAGGACCATGTGGACGTTCCAAATCGCGAGATGGAATCCGGCGATGACGCTGGGATCCCAGGCGCTCACGCCGCGTGCGATCGACCAGCCGACGAAGGACCAGGACTCGAACGGAACGGCGTCGATTCCGCCGCGAGCACCGGCGATCCGGAGACCTTCCGTCGCAAAGCCGGTAACTCCGATCACCAGAAAGAGAGCGATCAAAGCCTGATCGATCGGTCGACTGAGCGGCCGCGCGTCGCGGGGACCGAATCGGCGAAAGAGCGCGATCAGAAGACCGACGAGAAAGGCGATTCCGAAGACTTCGAGAAGCGCGGAAACGACGAGATAGAAGTCTCCGTAGAAGAAGAGTGGCCTCGCGCCGGCGATGGCACTCCCGTAGTCTTCGATGGCGACGATACACGTTCCGATGAAGAGGACGACAAACCCCCAGACGACGAGCGCGTGCGACGCCCCGGCAATCGGCCGGCGCCAAACGTCCGACTGAAGGATGGCCCGCCGAAAAACGTTCGCGAGGACCTTTCGCAGCGGGGGCGACGGCATCGAGCGTTCGCCCTTCCTCCAGGAACGCACAACCGGGAGCATGCCTCGGACGAAGACCGCGAGCGCCGCCGCGAAGAGGATGTACATGAGCCAGCGCGACCACGCCGGCACATTCCAAAAGATCTCTCGCGTGATGTCTTTCGGATCCACGAAACTCGCTACTCAGAGCGCTCGCCGAGCTCTTCGACGAGCTCGGGGAGGACGTCGAAGAGGTCCCCCACGAGACCGATGTCAGCGATGTCGAAGATCGGCGCCTCCGGGTCCTTATTGATCGCGACGATCGTCTTCGCGCCGCGCATGCCGGCGAGATGTTGAATCGCGCCCGACAGTCCAACGGCGAAGTAGACATCCGGAGCGACGATCTTTCCAGTTTGGCCAACTTGAAGATCGTTTGGCAGCCAACCGGCATCGACGACCGCACGCGTCGCTCCGAGCGCGCCGCCGAACGCATCCGCGAGTTGCTCGCAGAGGGGGATGCCCTCATCGGGACCTCGAGTGCCGCGTCCGGCGGAGACGACGACGGATGCCTCTTGCAGGTCGGGGCGAGTCGCGTCCTCCCGCGTTCGACCGATGAGACGCTTCCCCGGATGCGCGAGCTCACCCGGAAGCGAGAGCTCGCGGACGTCTCGCGGCCCGGCGTCGAGGTCGACCTCGGGGAAGGACGAAGCGCGCCCGGTCACGAGAATGGTCGGCGCCGTCAGCTCGGTCTCCGCGATCAAGTTTCCGCAGTAGACCGAACGGGCGAAGCGCACGGAATCGACGCCCGCGTCCTCGATTCCGACGACGTCGCTCGCGAGCGGAAGGTCGAGGCGACCGGCGAGACGAGGAAAGAGCTCGCGCGTCGCGGAGGTCGTCACCGCGACGATCGCGCGATAGGCCGTCGCGGGAATCTCGCTGTCGCTCTCGCCTGACGAGCTCGTGAATAGAGCCTCCAGCGCGCGCTGTCCGGCCTCCGCCGTCCAGGGATCGAGACCGGGGTGCTCAGCGACGAAGACCGATCGTACCGACGAACATGCGAGACCCGCGCCGAGCGCGGCCGCGCCGGGGCCGATCGCGAGGACGTCTACGGCGCCGTCCCCGAGCTGCTCCGCGATCGTTCGCGCGAACCCGAGCGCGATTCGTTTGCGCTTCCCCGGCGGCTTCGCGCCCGAGGAGAGAACGACCGCGAGAACGTCGCGCGTGGCGTCTCTCTCAGCTTCCGTCATCGCCTCGTCTCCAGTTCGGCGAGAAGAGCTGCGACCGAATCGACGACGACGCCTTTCGGCCGGGGTGGGAGTCCGCGGTATCCCGTCACGCGGACGCGACGCGTGCCGACATCGCCGCAATCGGCGAGCGAAACGACTTCGCGCGGTTTCCTCTTCGCCTTCATGATCCCGGGAAGCGACGCGTACCGGGGCTCGTTGAGACGCAGATCCGCAGTCACGAGCGCGGGGAGATCGAGCTCGACCTCCTCGAGCCCGTCGTCGACTTCACACGTCACGCGTGCCGTCGCCCCGTCCGGCGCCAGCTTTACGGACGATGCTTGACTCGCCTGCGGCCAATCGAGGAGGGCAGCGAGGAGCGACGGAACAACACCGCTCTCGTCGTCTACGGCGAGCTTTCCCGCGAGAACGAGGCTCGGCTGCTCGCGCTCGACGACCGCCTTCAGCGCCTTTGCGATCTGCGCGTGATCGAGCGGCTCCGTCGAGCCCGGTTCGACCCGAAGCGCCCGATCGGCTCCCATCGCGAGAGCGGCCGTCACCTGCTCCTCGGCCGCTTCAGGACCTACGGTCACGACGACGATCTCGACTTCTGCCCCCGCCTCGCGGAGCCGAATCGCCTCCTCGACCGCCAGCTCGTCGAACGGATTGATCTCGAACGGGACCTCGTCGAGCTCGGGACGTCCGTCCGGATCGATCCGAATCTTCTGGTCGCGCTGCGGTGTGCGCGCGAGAGTCACGAGGATCTTCATCTCTTCCTTCTTGCGACGAGTTCGGCCACCGGGAACCACCATCGGCCGGCGATCCATCTCGGGTCCTTCGTCTCTTCGCCCCTTCGTCTTATCGGCAGAAGAGCGCGCAAGCGCGAGGCGCTCGCATTGTCGGAACCAGGTACCTTCCTTCTACTCTCGCGACGATCTCGAGTACGCGCTAGCCTGCCCGGGCGATTCATCCGATGAGCCAACGCCCCACCGCGTCACAAAAATCGCGCAGACCGTCTGACGCGCGGTCCACGAGGTCGAGCTGACGGAAAAACCCGTGCACCATTCCGCCGTACCGGACGTGCTCGACCTCGACGCCGGCGCTCGCGAGTCGCTCGGCGTAGCGATCGCCCTCGTCGAGAAGGGGATCGTACTCGGCCGTCGCAACGTACGCGGGAGGGAGTCGACCGAGATCGGGCTCGCGGAGCGGCGAGGCGTACGTCTCCGCTGCGCGGGTGAGGTCGGCACCGAGGAAGTGCTTCCAGAACCAGACCATCGCGTCCCGGGTGAGAATATAGCCCTCGGCGTTGTCGCGATAAGAAGTGGTGTCGAACGCGCAGTCGGTGACCGGATAAATGAGCCCCTGGAAGCGGAGCCGTGGACCGTCTGTGTCGCGCGCGCGAAGGGCGACCGTGGCCGCGAGGTGTCCGCCCGCGCTGTCTCCCGCCACGCCGACTCGGCTCGGGTCGGCGCCGATCTCTCGGCCGCTCCGGCTCAGCCAATCGGTCACGGCGAAACAATCGTCGAGCGCCGCCGGAAAGCGGTGCTCGGGCGCGAGCCGATAGTGCACCGAGACGACGAGCGCCCGCGACTCAGCGGCGATCGAGCGACACAGCGCGTCGTGCGTTTCGAGATCGCCGATGACCCAGCCTCCGCCGTGAAAATAGGCCAGTACGGGCTGCATGGGAGCGGCCGAGGCGCCGTAGATGCGGACGGGAATCTCGCCGCCCGGACCGGGAATCGAACGATCTTCGACTCGCGCGAGTTCGGGACCGGGCGGAAGCCCCGCCGCGAGCTCTCGCATGTGCGCGCGGGCGTCCGTGGGAGTCGATTCTTCGAGCCGCGGCCCGTTCGCCGCGAGTTCGAGAAGCGGAGCGACTTGGGGATCGATGGCCATCGTGTACTCACAATGGGGTGGGAGTCCCCTCGATGCTCGGCGCAACCGAGCTGCGCGAGGGTCGTTGACTGAGGAAGTCTGCGGTGAACAATGTCTCCCGTCAACCTCCCCTGCGATCCCATCCCGATGATCCGAGTCGACGGTCTCTCGAAGACGTTTTACGTCCACCGCAAGGCGCCCGGCGTCCTCGCGTCACTTCGCTCGCTCTTCAGGCGAGAGCGGATTCCGAAGTACGCCGTGCGCGACGTTTCGTTCTCTGTGAGTGAGGGCGAGATCGTCGGGCTCGTCGGCGCGAACGGCGCGGGGAAGACGACGCTCGTCAAGATGCTCGCCGGGGTTGTCCACCCCACCTCGGGGGAGGCGACGGTCCTCGGCTTTCGTCCCTGGGAGCGCGACGACCGGATGCGCCGCCAGATCTCGCTCATCATGGGCCAGAAGGCGCAGCTGTGGTGGGACCTCCCCGCTGGCGACGGATTTCTTCTCCTCCGAGAGATTTACCAGATCCCACCCGCGGAGTATCGCGCGAACCTCGATTACCTGAGCCGCCTCCTCGAAATCGAGGACGAGCTCAACGTTCAGATCCGAAGACTCTCGCTCGGCGAGCGCATGAAGATGGAGCTGATCGCGGCGCTTCTCCATTCTCCTCGCGTCGTGTTTCTCGATGAGCCTACCATCGGGCTCGATCTCGCCGCGCAGCGAGCGATTCGCGAGTTCATCCTCGAGTTTCGGCGCGAGAAGAAGCCCGCGATGATCCTGACGAGTCACTACATGGAGGACATCGAGAGCCTCTGCGAGCGGATCATC
The DNA here is from genome assembly GCA_965223845.1 of Planctomycetota bacterium. GTDB lineage: Bacteria > Planctomycetota > UBA8108 > UBA8108 > SXIK01 > CBDCXR01. The sequence goes on from CBDCXR010000004.1 coordinate 2,680,595, forward strand.
ATCCTCCGAGACGGTGTGATCGTGTACGACGGACCGCTCGATCGCGTGCTCGAGGACTACGCGGGACAAAAGCGGATCGTCGCTCAACTCAGCTCGCCGGGAGCGCCGGACGAGCTCCGCCGGCGCCTCTGTGATCTCGGAGTCGTCCTCGACTGCACCGCGACATCCGTCACGCTCGAGGTCGCCCGTCAGGACGTCGCCGCGGCGACGGGGACCCTCCTCGCGACCCTGCCCGTCGCAGATCTCGCGATCGAGGAGATCGACATCGGAACGGTGATCGAGAGAATCCTCGGAGAACGCGGTGAGAGCTGATTCGACGCCGGGAGCGAGCTAGCGATGCGCATGCGACTCTTCTTCGCGGTTCTCGCGACCGAGGCGCGGAAGCTGATGAGCTACCGCGTCGACTTCTGGCTGAACGCCGTCGCGGGCCTCGCGGCCGGCGTCCTCGTTCCCTACTTCCTGTGGAAATCGATCTTCGCGCACGCGAGCGCAGAAACGATCGGTTCGCGGACCTTCGAAGAGCTCCTTCTCTACTACATCCTCGCCGTTCTCCTCGGACGGCTCGTGCAGGGCCCCGATCTCGTTCAGCACCTCGCAAACGATATCTACCAGGGTGAGCTGTCGCGTTACCTCGTCTATCCGACGGCGTATTTGCCGTTCAAGTACGCCCAGCACCTCGGCTTCGGCCTCACGGGGCTCATTCAAATCACCGTTTTTGGGACTCTCTTCGCGATCGCGCTCGATCTCCCCGCCGGTGTGGTGATCACGCCCGGCGCGGTGGCGCGCGGGGTCGTCTCCGTGGCGCTCGGAAACCTGCTCTACTTCCTGATGGCGTATCCGATTCAGGCGCTCGCGTTCTGGGCGGACAACGTCTGGAGCCTCGCCGTGCTCCTCCGGTTCGTCGTCTCGCTCTGCGGCGGTCTCCTCCTTCCTCTCGATCTCTTTCCGGACCTGGCGCGCGAGCTTCTCCTCTACACGCCGTTCCCGTATCTCTTCTGGGGTCCCGTGCTGACCGTGACGGGCGAGCTCGGTCCGGTCGAATGGCTCCAGGGCGTCGGCGTATCGCTCGTCTGGATCTTCGTCATCTACGCGCTCGGCCGCGGAATCTGGCGGCGCGGGGAATTTCAGTACACCGGAGTCGGCATGTAAGACGGGGCGATGGACCCGTCCTTGTGACAATGCTGCGCTACCTTCGCATTTACTTCTGTTTTCTTCGGTTCTCGCTGAGCCGCGCGCTTCAGTTCCGCGTCGATTTCTTTTTCCGCGTGGTGATGGACACGGTGTTCTACGCGGTGCACCTCGCCTTCTTCGGTGTGATCTACCAGCACACCACCGCCGTGGGGGGCTGGAGCTTCGATCAGACGGTGATCTTCATCTCGGGGTTCTTCCTCCTCGACGCGATCTACATGACCTTCTTTTCGAACAACCTGTGGTGGCTGCCGTTTCTCATCAATCGCGGCGACCTCGACTACTACCTCGTGCGGCCGATCTCGAGCCTCTTCTTCGTGAGCCTCCGGGAGTTCGCCGCGAACTCCTTCCTCAATCTTCTCATCGCGACGGGCATCCTCACGTGGGCGGTCGCCCGCTACCCCGGCGAGCTCGGTGCGGGACGTATCGCGCTCTTCGTCGCCCTCATCGGCTGCGGCGCGATCCTCTACACGGCGATCTACATGATCTTCATGATCCCCGTTTTTTGGACGCACTCGGAGTCGGGACTCCGGCAGATCTTCTTCGGCCTCACCCGCTTCGCCTACTACCCCGATGCGCTCTACGAAGGCTGGCTCCGGCGCGTCCTCATCACCGGGATCCCGCTCGCCCTCGTCGCGTCCTACCCGGCGCGCGTCCTCTTCGACGGACCCCGGTTCGACAACCTGGGTCACCTACTGCTTGTGACCGCGATCGTCGTCACGGTGATGGCGCTTCTCTGGCGCCGGGGGCTTCGGGCGTACGCGTCGGCGTCGTCGTAGCGAGTAGAGTCCGCGCAAGATCCGGTCGAAGAACGACCGTTTACTTCGAGAGCAAGGCGTCGTGGTCGACGTTCAGCGTGAACTTCTTCCACGCGACGGCGACCCGTTTCAGGTTCTTGCGATCCTTTCCGAAAAAGATCGCGTTCGCGGCCTCGACGTCCTTCTTGTCGCGTAGCGCATTCGCGTACTTCACCGCGGCGCGCCCCCGCGTCGTCTCCATGAAGTAGAACATGACCGCAAAGGACTGGTGGTAGTAGAGCGCTTCCTTTTCCTTCTCGTGGAACTGCTCATGCGTTGCGTCGACCAGCGTCGCGAGCTCGATTTCCGAGCGAGTGCGGATCGCGTCCTTGACCATACGGAGCTTCCGCTTGTTGATCTTCTTCGGATTGAGCGTCTTCGCCTTGTTCTTGTCGCGCTCCATCCCTTCGTAGTACTTCGCCATCCCTTCATTGTACCAAATCGGGATGTGAACACCGTCGCCGACGTACGCGTGGATGTATTGGTGAAACGCTTCGTGATAGACCGTAGGGATCAACCGGTAGTAGGGCAGGTCCGATCGGAGAAAAAGAACGCGGTTACCCGGGGAGTAGAATCCCGCCATCGATGGTGTTCCGCCGGCGTACTCCCACGTCGGCAGATTCTCGAGGATCTTGACGCGGAACTTGTCCTTGTGCTGGTACCGAAAGAGTTTCGTGTACTGAACAAGGATATCCTCGAGCTCCTTTTTGACGCGAAGGACGACGTCGGTAGGGATGACGCTCTCGTAGCGGATGTCGTAGTTCTTCGACGAATCCTTTGCCCAATCGATCTTCGCTGGTCGCTTCTTCTTTCGCTTCACGACGTCCTGAGCGAACACGCTCGTCGTCGGAGCAAAGGAAGGCGCCGCAACGGCGCACAGGAGAGAGGCCGCGAGCAGCAGCGACCGCCGTCGATTCGTGGGTTGAGTCGAGAACTTCGTTCTGCGATGGGCTGGAAGCATCGATTTCCTCAGTGCTGGAATCCGATCGCCGGCACGCCACCTCGTCGGGTTCGGCCGCCGAAACTCACTTGCTCTTCTTCGGTCGCGCCTCTTTGACGCCCTTCGACGCCAGCCACTTCCTAAGCGTCGACGTAAACCGCGCCGTTTCGAACATGTAGGGATTCTGCGACGAACGCGAGAACTTCGCCGTGTACGCGCCCTTGAAGAATCCGGCTACGCGGCCGACCTCGGACGCCGGGGCCCAGGGATCCCGTTCCCCCACGACGACCATCACGGGAATCCGGGGAGGTTTCCTTCCGAAAATCGTCCCGAGCGACCACGAGGAGTCGTTCATCACCTGCTGACCGCCCGGGAGTTGATAGAGGAAGTTGAATCGGCCCACCTCCGGGGAGGAAGCGTTCGAGAACTTGGTGCCGAAGAGCGCACGTCCCATTCCTGCCTGCTCCGCAGCGTCACCGGCCTCGTACTCGGGCTTCCCATCCTCTTTGAGCTGGATGTTCTTCGCGCCGTTCTCGAGCTCCTTCAGCTTCCGGCTCCGGCCGAGCTGCTCGACATTGTCGAGAACGCGACCGTATTCCTTTCCGGCCGAATTGGGGCTCACGAAGATCAGGTGAGAGGTCTCCTTCTGGAATTTCGCGGCGAGCTTCATCGCGAGCGTGCTCGCCGCCGGACCGTGCCCGAGGACCGCGAACGACTCCGGTCGATCTTCCTGCGACTTCATCAGCTTGACCAGAGCCTCAGCGAGCTTATCCGTCGGATAGATCGTGAGGTTTGCGGTCGTCTGTCGCTTGAGTCCCTTGAAGTCCTCGATCGCCGGAATCTGGACGTAGAAGACCTTGCAAAACTCCTCGATGCCGTGGAAGTACGGCCGAAAGTAGTCGGGCTCGTACCCGCGCCACGGAAGGACGAGGAGCGGATAGCCGTCGCCGACGACCTTCATGTTGAGCCGAACCTCTACGCCTCCCGCCTTCACGACGGTCGACGTCTTCGACTTCTCTTCCTCCTCTTCGACCCGCTTCTTGAGCGAGAAGCTGTCCTTTACGAGGTCCCACCACTTCTTCCAGTCCTCGACGCTGTCTCGGAAGTACTGCCCGGTCAGCCCTTCGAGCGAGTAGCGAGTGAGCACCCACTCCTTGAGATTCCGATCCGACGGTTTTTCCATCCCATCGAGATGCGCGATGAGGAGGGGAATCGACGATTCGTGCGGGTACGCGAGGAGCCCCTCGACGGCCGCGATCCGGACGGTCTCGTTCGAGTCCTCGAGCGCCTTCCGAATCAGCTTGAGGCGGCGCCCCTTCCGGTCGATCTTCTTGATCACCGGAAGAACGAGTTTGAAGTACTCGACTCCGCGCGTCTTTCGGAGCTGATACTTCGCGTGCTCGATGCGCCGGTCGTCCTCCTTACCGAAGTCCTTCACGTACTGCTTGCGGATCTTCCGGATGATCGAGTGGACGATCGCCTCCTTGGAGTACGGGTATCCCTTGGTGTCGAGGATCCGCAAGATCTCCTCGTAGGCTTCCCTCGTCGTCGCATTCGTCAGGGCCTCGTAGGCGCCCTCCTTCACGTACCAATCGAACTTGTGAGGATTCTTCGGCGCGACTTTGTCGAGGATGCGCCAGAGCGCCTTCAGCCCCTTCGGAGTTTTCGTGTCGACCTGCTTGAGCGCGTTGTGTCGCGTCTCGCTGTAGGGCGAATTGAGCGTTTCCTTGAGGACGAGCTCCCAGCGCTCCTCGGCGGCAGCGAAGGACGAGAGAACGCCGGCGATCGCGATCGCCGCGACGAACGTTCGTGGAGTCGGGGAGCGAAGTGGGCGCATGAGTGGAAGAACACCATCGCGGTGAAAGAAGAGACGCCGACGAGTCGGCGGAACGAGGACACTTCCCCGATTATAGGGGAGATTCGAGAGAGGATCCCGCCCCTTCTGAGGTGGCCGGGCGGCCGGATTTCGTCGATCGAATCGCACGCGCCCCGGCGCTAGACCGCGAGCTCGCTCGATCCCTCGAGCTCCCCCGCATAGCGGGCGAGCGCGGGCTTCACTTCCGCCTCCACGAACGCTTCGACCTGCTCCGGCGCACGCCCCACGAACGCGGCCGGATCGAGGAGCTCGCCGAGTCGCTCGTGAATCGGAGCGAAGTACTCGCTCGCGCGAATCCTGGCGATGAGATCGTTCTCGCCCCCGTCGTTTTTGACGACGCCCGCTGCTTCCTGCGAGAGGACTCGGATCTTCTCGTGACACTCCTGTCGACTCGCTCCGGCTTTCACCATCGCCATGATGATGTTCTCGGTCGCCATGAACGGGAGCTCGCTCCGAACGCGTCGATCGATCACGTTCGGATAGACGACGAGCCCCTCGCCGATGTTTTGGAGGATCGCGAGTACGGCATCCGCGGTCAAGAACGCCTCGGCGAGACTGATGCGACGATTGGCGCTGTCGTCGAGCGTGCGTTCCATCCACTGGACCGCGGCCGTGTGCTGAGCGTTCGCGACGAGCGCCATCAGATGCCGAGCGAGGCTGCACACGCGCTCCGAACGCATCGGATTGCGCTTGTACGCCATCGCGCTCGAGCCGATCTGATCCTTCTCGAACGGCTCCTCGATCTCCTTCAAGTTCGCGAGCAGGCGCAGGTCCGTCGCGAGCTTGTGAGCCGTCGCACCGAAGCTCCCGAGCGCCGAAAGAATGTCGACATCCACCTTCCGGCTGTACGTCTGTCCCGTGACGAGATAGCGCGACTCGAATCCCACCGCCTCAGTGACGAGCCGATCGAGCCGGTCCACTTTCGCGTGATCTCCTTCGAAGAGAGCGAGAAAGCTGGCCTGAGTTCCGGTCGTCCCTTTGACGCCTCGAAATCGGAGATCTCCGCGCGCACGCTCGACGTTTCGGAGGTCGAAGAGGAGATCTTGCACCCAGAGACTCGCGCGCTTGCCCACGGTGGTGAGCTGCGCCGGCTGGTAGTGCGTGAATCCGAGCGTCGGGATCGAGCGGTGCTCGAGCGCGAACCGCGCGAATCGATCGATGACCCGCGCGATCTTCGGGAGGAGAAGATCGAGGCCGTCGCGCAGGCAGATCAGATCGGTATTGTCGCCGACGTAGCAGCTCGTCGCGCCGAGGTGAATGATCGGCGCCGCGACCGGACACGCCACGCCGAACGCGTGGACGTGCGCCATCACGTCGTGGCGGCGCCGGCGCTCCTCGGCCGCCGCGAGGTCGTAGTCGATGTCGTCCGCCGCCTCCTCCATCGCGCGGATCTGCTCGTCGGTGATCGCGAGGCCGAGCTCTCGCTCGGCGCGGGCGAGCTCGATCCAGAGCCGGCGCCAGGTGCGAAACTTCTTCTCGTCGGAGAAGTTCCGCGCCATCTCGGCCGACGCGTACCGCGTCGTCAGCGGATTCTCGTAGCGGTCTCTCGGCATGCGCGGGCGTCCCCTCGCCGGCGCTCATCGAACCCATCTCGCCCTAGCGGCGAGCGGAAGCGCCGGAAAGACGGCTCATTGTATATTCCGGCGAGAGGAATGCCACCGCGACGAAGCGATGCCGCGAGCGATCGCTCCGCCGCGTCCAACCGTCGCGGCGATCAGCAAGCTCCGCCGTCCTCGCACGGAAGCCCGTTCACGCTCGGGTCCTCGCCACACTCGGGGAAGGGGTCCGCGGGAGGAGCTCCGTCGCGGAAGAGGTAGTTGAGGAACGAGACCGCGTCGTCGAGGCCGATTTCGCCCGACGCATCGGTGTCGAGCGCCGCCGCACAGTCGACGTCACCCGCCCCGGCGAAGAGGAAGCGGAGAATGCGCACTCCGTCACTCACGTTGAGCCGGCCGTTGCCATCGGCATCGCCCCGCGTGAAGACCGCGCCCTCGGGCGGGAGATAGGTGAACTCGAGCTCGTTTTCCGACTCGAGCTCGCCCGGGGGACCGAGGTTGATCACGCGCACACCGACCACGCCGCGCCCCGGCGGCGTGATCGCCCGCACCGTCGTGCGCTCCTCATCGACGACCTCGGCCGATGGCGCCGGCACGCCGTCAAACTCGACGCGGACTCTCTCGGCGAAGTCCTCGCCCACGATGAACACGGTGTCTCCTCCCTTCGCCGCCCCTTCGATCACGGAGAGCGTGTCGAGCTCCGGACGCGGAAAGATGACCGTGAGCAGCCGACGCGCCGGGATCCCCTCGCGTTCCTCTGCCGTGAGGACGAGGATCGTCGGCTGGCCTTCGATCCGAAGATCGTAGGGAACGGCGACGACCGCCTTCCCCCGCGCGACGCTGATGATTTCGGGCGACGGAAGTCCGTTGAAAAAGACTTCTGTCGTGTCGTCGAGACTCGGGCTCGTGATCTCGACGGTGAGATCGCCGCGGTGCGTCCCCCGCCGTGGTACGACCCGCGTCGCGCGCGGGATCTTGATCCCCGAGTAGGCGAATACGTGTTGCCGCACCGCCGTCGGCCGGTTGCGCGCGAAGCTCTCCATCTGCCGGATGTTGTTCTCCCAGGTGGTGAGCGGGAATCGTCCGCTCGGGGCGGGCAGAAGGGCTTCCTCCGCGATGTCGAGGCGCACGTCGGTCGTGAGCTTGTGGAGCCGATCGAGGACGTTCTCCGGCGACAGAGCCGTATCGAGGAGCTCGTCGAGCCGCGCGAGGAGATAGCGCTGGTAGCTCTCGTTTCGAACGAGTCGCGAAAGGATCAAGCCGAGCGGGACGTCCGAGCGGCCGAGCGCGTGCGTAAACGTGTTCGACGTATAGCCCCCGGGAATCCGTCCGACGCCGAACTCAGCGTCCCACGACATGAAGATCCACTTGCCGTCGGGCGTACTCGCGCGCCCGGCGTACCAATTGTTGTGCGGCCAGTCGTGGTTCTGTGCCCAGATGTTGAGGAGCATGTAGTCGGTGTAGTTGGCGATATCGACGATCTCCCCTGCGCGAGCGAACACGTCCGGGTCGCGCATGTCGGCCGTGTTGAAGAACGCCTTCATCTCCGACCACGATCGATTCGGGCGCGGCCCGTCGAGAATGTCCTCGCCGGTCTTGATCACTTCCCATTCGTTGTCGAGCTCGGGGAAGTGGTCCTCGAAGAACACGTGGTCCATCCGCTCGACCACGTTGTAGAGCCCGCGGTACTGACCGTTCACGAAGAGGTTGTACCAGGCCCCCTGACTGTTCGGGTGCCCCATGTCGCCGTGAACATCGCGGATCAGCTCGTCGCGGATGAGCGAAGCCTGCTGCCCGGTGCGGAAACCGTCATTGAAATTCGAGCGGAGGACGAGCTTGTCGAACTCCTCGAGCCCGGAGTCCGGAATGAGCGGATAGTTCAGCTTTCCGACACCGTAGATGCGCCGGAAGTACATTTTGTAGGCCTTCTTGATATTGATGTCGCCCCCGCGCCCGGCACCGCCGTGGAGGCGAAGCCCCATGCCGGTTCCGATCTGTCGCCGGCCCGCGCGGTCGAAGATCTCGACGTGCCCCGGTCGCTCGGACGGGCGACCGCGGCCGCCACTGTTATTGTGGACGTTGCTGAAGTCGCCCGGCTGCATCGCGATCGACATGATGGGATGATCGAATCGGGTCGCGCGGAGAAAGTAGCTGTGCGTCGCAACGCGACTCACCGCCGCGCCTTCGTGAAACGCCTGGGCGCGAATGACGCGCGACGACGTCAGGCGAACCGGCTCCTCGTAGCGCTGCGAGGTTGCGCGCGGACGCGACCCGTCCGTCGTGAACCGGATCTCCGCGGCAAACGGAAAGCCCGCGTCGATCTCGATTATCACTTCGCGCTCATCGAACTTCCCACCCGGCGGCGAAAACTGCGGCTCCTGCGGAATCGGCGTATCCGACCAGACCGTCTCGTTCGGTGCGAGCGGGGTCGGCTCGAGGAGGTAGTAGAACTGTCCGTCGCCCCCGACCGGTCGTCCGTAGGACCGATCTTGAACCTGCTCGTCCATGGCGACGACGTCGACGGTCTCCTCGTTAGGATTCGTCAGGATGACCGTCTCGCCCGCGCGGGCGATTTCGAAGTTCGTGTGGAGCGACGGGGGTGCGGTCCCGATCGTCGGTCGGAGCGAAAGATCGCCGCTGCTCGTCCGCGCGTTGAAGAGGGCGAACGCGATCAGATTCGTCCCCGGACGAAAGTGCTCGCGCGCCGGGGCGAAATCGAACCGCCAGGGATCGCGAGCCTCACGCGACCGCCTCGCCAAGGTACCGAAGTGCGGCTCCTCCTCGTCGATTTCGACGTTCGCGACGACGACGAGCTGGCCGTTGACGTAGCAGAGAAAACCGTCGTCGACGAAGGTCTCGAGAAAGAGCGGCGGCAGCGCAGCCGGGTCTTCGATCTCGACGCGCGTCCGGAGGAGGACTGCGCCGATGTCCTCCGGGAGAACGGTGCGGTCATCATCGTCGCCGAAGCCGAACCCCGGCTTCCCCACGTCCCACGCGGCGTCGTCGAAGTCGAGCTCGGTCCAGCCGGCGGGAAACGCGAGATCAGCCGCCTCGACGTCGCCGTAGATATAGTGGTAGTCGGCCTCCTCCGTGAGGATCGTCGGCTCGAGCTGGACCGGCGAATCGTCGGCCGTAATCGACTCCACCGACGGAACGAAGGAGTCCTTTCCCGAACACCACACGAGGATGCGCTCGCCCGGATCGATCGTCACCGCCGGGAACACCCACCTCCGCGGATCGCTCGAATCGTCGCTGATCGCGTACCCCTCGAGATTCACCGCCTCGGCCCCGAGATTCTCGAGCTCGACCCAATCGGAGCTGTCGCCGTCCTCGTCGAAGTTGATCGCGCGATTCGAAGCGAGGACTTCGCTGATCGCCACCTGAGCGTGAAGCGCGCCGGGCGACGCGAGAAACGCGGCGATCGACAACGCGGCCAACGGAAAGCGAACGCAACTATCGACTCTCACGGTTTCCCTCCCGCGTCGGCCCGCTCGACCGACCTGGGGTCGGCACGGCCGCGAACCTCGAACAACACCCGGACGAACTCTCGAACTCTTCGACAACCCACGCCGCGACGGAGCGCTCGTCGGCGCGCGGGCTTACGGTCACGTCCGTTCCCGACCGCGTACGGCACCACGGCGCCGAACCGGTCCCTTCGTGTTCAGTTTCGGCGCGCGATCGGGCGTCACATCCTCTCGACTAGCCTCCGGGCTCTCGCGTGCCGCCGCAAGGAAAAAGCCCTCCGGTCGCTCGCTTCCCTCGGCCGCCGAACTCTTGGTACCATGGCCGCTTACCGATAGTAGCGGCAGCCGCAGCTCGAGCCAACGAGAGCGATTTATGGTGGATCAAGCTCCTGGACTTACCCGCGTCCGCTCGGACTACCTCGGCGCGGGCACGTTCGCCGTCCTCCCGGACGACGGCGCCCTCGTCGTGAACACGACTTACGGGGTCCAGGCCGTCGGGCTCGACGGCAAGGTGTCCTGGCAGGCCGACCTCGGCGAGCGCTGCCTCGGGGTGACGCTGACCGATGACGATGACGTCGTGGCGAACACGGTCCACGCGCAGCACAAACTCGCTCCGAACGGGGAGATTTTGAGCGTGAACAAGACGCGTCACGAGGTCGGCCATCCCCCGATCGCGTGGGGCCGAGCGACGCTTCTCGTCACGCTGTCGCGCATCTACGCGATGGAGCCCGATGGCAGCGTGCGGTGGAAGTTTCGGTTCCGCGAGGCACTAGGGGAGAGTGTCCGAGCCGTCCTCGTGCTCAGCGTGCTCCCGATCGGCGATGCCGTCGTCGTCGGAGTTGTCGACTACAACAGCGGCGTCGGCCAGGTGATCATCTTCGAGGAAGACGGTCGCATCCGCTGGCAGAGCGAGCTCGGCCCGCTCGCGAGTCTCTTTCCGATCGGGGACGATCGGTTTCTCTACACGCTCTCGGGCTACGGTCGCTTCGAGTCGTTCTGCCGCGACCTCCGCGGCGAGGAAGCGTTCCGCCTTCCAGTCGGCGGGCCCGGCGTCGAGCTCGAGGACGGACGACTCGCGATGGTCGTGGGCACGAACGAGTCGCCCGCGTGGGATCACTGGGAGCTGCGTCTCTTCGATCCGGCCGGCGACGAGCTCGACTCCCGCCCGGCACGCGGACGCGTGTGCTCTCCGCCCGTCCAGGGTCCGGATGGCCACCTCTACTTCTCGTCTTTCTTTCAGCCGCTCGACCCGGCCGAGAGTCGCATCGACTACACGAGCTATCAGCCGCAGCCCCCGTTTCTCGCGTTCGACTATCTGATGCGCGTGAAAGCAGCTTCCCATCAGTACAACGTCTCGTACTTCCGCGCGCCGATCGAAGGAGAGATCGAAACGATCTTTTCCGATGTGGACTCCGTCGCGTTCGGGCCCCCGACGGCCGGTGACCGCCACGTGTTTCTCGTCCACAACAAAGACATCCTAGTGATTTCGTGCGACGAATGAGCGCTGCGCCCACGGCGCAAATGCACCACCCGCTCGAAGTCGAGAGCCCATCATGAATCTGTTTCGTCTTCTCATCGACGAGCTCGTCTACCGAAAGACCGGTTTTCTCCTCGGAATCATCGCCGTCGGCGCCGCCGGGGCGCTTCTCGTGGGCGGTCCGACGATCATCGATGCGTACCGGCGCTCGAGCGAGTCGCAGCTCGCCGCGCTCGAAGCGAAAAACAAGGCCGAGCTCGACCGCCTCGCCGACGAGACGCGAAAGCTGATGCGCGACATGGGATTCAATCTCATGATCGTTCATAGCGAAACGAACATGGCCGACTTTTGGGCGGATGATTTCGCGAAGGCCGACATGCCGGAGGAGTACGTCCAGCGGCTCGCGAACGCGACGAATATCACGCTCGCGACGCATCTCGTCGCCACGCTCCAGCAGAAGATCGAGTGGAACGGGCGCAAGGTCCTCCTCGTCGGCTATCTCCCCGAGACCGCTCAAGCTCACCGCGCGAAGAAGAAGCCGATGGGCTACGTCGTCGAGCCGGGGACGGTCTACCTCGGTCACGAGCTCGCGCGCGGGCGCGCAGTCGGCGAGACCACCGAGGTGTTGGGACGGAGCTTTCGCATCGCTCGCATCCTGCGCGAGCAGGGAAGCAAGGAAGACATCACGATCGCGATGGCGCTCAAGGACGCTCAGGCGATTACCGAGAAGCCGGGACGCGTCAATCAGATCCTCGCGCTCGGCTGCCGCTGCGCGGGCGAGCGTCTGCCGAAAGTCCGCGCGCAGCTCGCCGAGGTTCTCCCCGACACGCAGATCACCGAGTTCCGCTCGATCGCTCTCGCTCGCGCTGAACAGCGCGATTTGGTCGAGGAGCAGAGTCGAGTTCTCGAGGCGGACCTCGCGGACAACCGGGCGAAGGGACAGCAGAAGCTCGAGCGTTTGGCGGCGGTGACGACGCCCCTCGCCGTTCTCGTCGCGGCGATCTTCGTCGGACTCCTCGCGCTCGGAAACGCGCGCGAGCGTCGGAGCGAGGTGGGGATCCTGCGCGCGCTCGGGGTGAGCTCGCGACGCATCGGCTCGCTCTTCCTCGCGAAGGCCGCGCTTCAAGGGGGCGTCGGCGGCCTCGTCGGCTTCGTCGTCGGAGACGCGCTCGCCCGGACAACCGGCGGCCTGTTCGAGATCGCGCCCGAGCAATTCGCAACGGCAACGGACGTCGCCATCGGAACGGTGGTCGGAGCGCCGATCGTCACGATGCTGGCGAGCTACATCCCCATTCTCATCGCGTCGGCGGAGGACCCCGCGAAGATTCTTCGCGAGGCGTAGCCTGAACTCCCGCAACTCGCCCGGAGTCGCGACACCTCGTCGCAAGGTGGGAGCGTGAGACGAAGGGGTGTGCTGCGTTGACGACCGTGAGCCGAAACCGTGGACCGTAACCGTCGATCGCAGCTCGTGGAAGATCCAGAGATGAATCGATGCCCTCCACGCCCCCGCACGCGAAGGACCGACTCCGTCGGCGCCTCGTCCGCCGGTCGCCTCCGCACTCGTTCTGCGCTCGCCCTGTTCGGACTCTCCGCGCTCGCAGTGCCGCTGTGCGCGTGCCCCTACTCGATCCGCGACGCCGCATTCCTCGTCCGTGACGGGTCGACTCCGTTTGCGCTCTATCTTTCCGCGGACGCTGAGCCGAACCTCGACCCGTGGATCGCCGCGGCCGCGGCGCGTCATTTCGCGGGCTCGTCCATGGTCGCTCGATCATTCGTCCTCGGCGCGGACGACGAGCGCGACCTGCCGCCGGAAGCCATGCGGGCCTTCGCCGTCCGACCTGCCCCGCCGGCCGTGTTCGTCGCCCCGAACGGCGGGGCGCTTGCGCTCGGAATCGCGTCGGATCGGCCGTGGCGCAAGGAGACCGTCAACGAGCTCATCGGGGCCGCCGCTTCGTCTCCCCTCCGTACGGCGCTCCGAGCGTCGCTCGCCGAGGCGTGGTGCGCCGGGGTGTTGGTTCCCGGCACCGACTCCGCCGCGAACTCCCGGGCGCGGGCCGCATTCGAGAGGGCGGCGAAGGAATTCGTCGGGCACGAAACCGAGCTCGGGAAGACCGTCAAGGCGCCTCCGGTCCTCTTCGAGACGACACCCGAGGAGGACGTCGTCCGGTGGAGCCAGGGGCTCGGCGGCGAGCGGACCGAGCCTCGACTCGTCCTCATCGTCGGTCGCGGGGAGCGCCGAGGATCGATTCTCGAGGGCGAGGAGATCACCCCGCCTAGGCTCACCGAGTGGTTTACCATGCTCGGCCGGAGCTGCTCGTGTACGACGGATCCTAAGTGGATGACGGGGCCGGCGATCCCCATCGTCTGGGGACCGGCGGAGGAAGCGGCGGTGCGAGCGGAGCTCGGCTTCGATCCGGCGGACCCCGACGTGCTCCGTGCCGTCAGGATCGCTCACTCCGAACCTACGACGAGCGCTCCGCCGGGTCTCGGCTACGAGGAGTTCGATCTCGAGCGGTTCGCTGAAACGCACGGAGAATCGCTGAAGGCCTCGAACACGTCAGCAGAGCGGTCGCTCGACGCAAACGAAGATCCCGAGCGAGCAGCGACGGTCACCCCCGCGCAGCGGCGCGCCACGGCTCCAAACGCGCGGTTCGGACATCGCGTCGTCCTCGCTCTCGCCCTCGCGGCGAGCATCGTTCTCGCGGCGGTCACCGCTCTCGTTCTCGGCCGGCGCTAGGTGCTAAGTTCGGTGACCCGGGCGCGATTCCGGGAATTCCCGATCCCGCCCGCTCGCGTCAAGCCGTAGAGTGGTGCGGTCGAATCGAAGGATCTCGTCGCCCCGAAGACGAGAACTGTCCGCTCCGTTCTCTCCGCGAGTGCCACGATGCGAAATCTTCTCCTCCTCGTCGCCGTCTCGGCGACGCTCCTCTCCTGTGCGACCTCGACGCGAGAGTTCGTCGACGAGGCGGTCGGTTACTCTGTGACGCGCGGTGATCTCGTGTACGTGCGTGGCCTCGCCTTCGAGTCGCGGAATCGTCTCGCGGACGGCACCGCCGTCACGATCTCGACCTCCGATTGCGAGATCAGCCTGCGCCTCGGAGAACGCAACGAGGTCATCTCCGCGAAGCCGAACAGCGTCCTCGTCTTCGGTCCCGATGACGACTACCTCCTTCAGCCGTACGCGGCGCGCGAAGCGCCTTAGTCGGCGGAGAGTCGCGGTCGCGGCTGGGGCGTCTCGTTTCAGCGCCGTACGGCTCGCACGATGGTCCGGAGGAGATCGGGGACCGCCACGTCATCCTCGGGAAGCGCGAGCTCGAGCTCGATCGGCTCGAGTTCGGTGTGCGACCCATTGTTGAGGTCGAGGATGTTGCTCCGGAACGGGCCGCGGTAGACCTTGAGCCCGCTCACGTCGAGAGTGAGCGCGTCGAGGTCCTTCAACTGTTTTCGCTCGAACGAGAGATGCAGATGGGCGGTCTTCTCGGCGAACACGAGCGCGGAGAACGGCCGTCCGATGATCGGCTTCCTCTCGCGGCGGCCCGCGTAGTAGAACCGCGCGATCCGTAGCTTGCCGGCGCGAAACCCAGCGGGAGTGATCGGCGTCTTGAGCCGGAGCTGACGCGAGCCCCCCCGCAGTTCGACGAGACCGTCGGGAAGACGCTTCTTCTCGAGCGTAAAGAGAGTCGTGCGCGGCCCCGATCGCCGCGCCGTGTTGTCGAGTCGAAGGTAGACTCCGGCGTTTCGACGGTCGAACTTTGCGCGGCGGAAGCGCGCGCGAGTCCGCGAGATCGCACGATCGTGGGAAGCTCCGTCGAGACGCTGATCGAGGTACACTCGCGCGATCGCGTACGACTCCGGGTCATCGAGGTAAACCGCGCGAGCGCGGAGCGAATTCGCCGTGGCCTCCGCGGCGCCCTTCTCGATTCGCTTCAAGTACTCGGCGATCGGTGCGGCGTCGCGCGGCGGAGCGAGGTTCTCGGGCGTCCGTGGCGCAGGCGGGCTCTTTCCGCGCGGCGGAGACTTGCCGGGTTCGGGGAGCGGCGGAAGATCCTTCCCGCACGGCTCGTCGTCGTCTGCGTCCGGCTCGGGAAGAGGAGGAAGATCCTGTCCGTGGAGTCGCTCACCGAGGACGCCGAGTGCGGAGACACAGGCGATCGCGAGCAAGACGAAGCTTCGGGGCGCGTACGCGCGGATCATCGCTCCTCCTTTCGTGGGTCACCGGAGATCCATCGAACCGCGCTCCGGCCCCACCGGCAAGCGGGAACTGACCGATGACTCCGCGTTCGGTTTGCTCGCACCTGCTCACGCCTTCGCCGATCCCGTTGCCGCCGCGGGCGGCTCGGAAACCGCCCAACAGGCGACCCGATGGCCGTCGCCGTGCTCGACCAGCGACGGACGATCGCGACGGCAGCGATCCTCGACGAGCGGGCACCGCGCGGCGAACGCGCATCCCGGCGGAGGATCGTAGGGGCTCGGAACATCCCCCTCGAGGACTTCCAGCTCGCGCCGGTCGTCCGGATCGTTCGGTGGATTCGCGGCGAGCAGCGCGCGGGTATAGGGATGCACGGCCCGTGCGTGAAGCTCCGAGCACGCGAGCGATTCGACGATGCGACCGAGATACATCACGACGACCCGGTCGCAGAAGTGTTCGACCACCTTGAGGTCGTGCGAGATGAAGAGAATCGTTAGACCGAGCGCTTCGCGGAGGTCCGCGAGCAGATTGAGGACCTGCGCCTGGATCGAAACGTCGAGTGCAGAGACCGGTTCGTCCGCAACGAGAAACTCCGGTCGCACCGCGAGCGCTCGCGCGATCCCGATGCGCTGCCTTTGCCCCCCAGAGAACTCGTGAGGGTACCGCGGGCGCGCGTCCGGCGACAGACCGACGCTCGCGACGAGCTCCGAGATCCACGCCTCGCGTTCGGGCGCCGGGACTACGCGGTGGAAATCGACGACCTCGCGGAGCATTCCCTCGACGGTGCGCTTCGGATTGAGTGATGCGTACGGATCCTGGAACACCATCTGGATCCGGCGGCGGAACGGGAGAAGTGCGGCTCGGCTCTTTCCCGTGATCTCTGTGCCGTCGAACTCAACCGAACCCGACGTCGCGGGGATGAGTTGAGTGATCGTCTTTCCGAGCGTCGACTTTCCGCAGCCGGATTCGCCGACGACTCCCAAAGTCTCGCCGCGCTCGACGCTGAACGAGACGCCGGATACGGCGTGCACGCGCCGCAGCGTTCGCCCGAGGAGTCCGCCGCGAATTGGAAACGTCTTCACGAGATCGCGGACGCGAAGGAAGCTCATGATCGCGGTTCCGTTTCGGAACGAAGAGGAAAATGACAGCGCACGGCGCGGCCACCGCCCACCTCCTCGAGCGCCGGAGCCGCCTCGACGCACTGCGGTTCGCGCCGGGGACAGCGGTCGTGGAAGCGACACCCCGGAGGAAGCGCAAAGAGCGGCGGTACGACCCCCTCGATGGTCGGGAGGCGCGCGCGGCCTCGCCCCTCGCCCGATCGCGGGATCGATTCGAGCAGCGCCTTCGTGTAGGGGTGCTGCGGGCGGTGGAAGAGGTCCCGCACGGGAGCGGCTTCGATGATCCGCCCGGCGTACATGACGAGGACACGATCGCACACCTGAGCGACGACTCCGAGATCGTGCGTGATGAGGACGATCGCCGTCTTGAGTCGCCGCTTGAGATCTTCCATCAGGTGCAGGATCTGCGCCTGAATCGTCACGTCGAGAGCCGTCGTCGGCTCGTCGGCGATGAGCACTTCCGGCTCACAGGAGAGTGCGATCGCGATCATCACCCGCTGGCGCATCCCGCCCGAGAGCTGGTGCGGGAACTCATCCACGCGGCGTTCGGGCCGCGGGATCTCGACGAGCCGCAGCATTTCGATCGCCCGCGCCCGCCGCTCGCGCCGGCCGAGATTCGTGTGGTAGCGGAGCGCCTCCTCGATCTGCCACCCGATCGTGAACACTGGATTGAGAGACGACATCGGCTCCTGAAAGATCATCGCGATGCGCTTTCCGCGGACACCGCGGAGCTCGCGCTCGCCGACGCGCGTGAGATCCGTATCGCCGAGGAGAACTCGTGCGCTCGGGTCGATCGTAGAGACGTGACGGGGAAGGAGGCGAAGGATCGATTTTCCGGTGACGGTCTTGCCGCATCCCGACTCGCCCACGATCCCGAGCGTCTCACCCGGGAACACGTCGAACGACACGTCGTCGACGGCCGTCACGTCACCGCGATCCGTGCGGAAGGAGGTCGTGAGCCGGCGTACACTCAAGACCGGCTCGGACGACGTCGGAGCTGGAGTTTCGGCGGAGCTCATGCGACGTGTTTCGGGTCGAAGGCGTCCTGGAGGGCGTCGGTGAGAACGTTGAACGCGAGGACGAGCCCGAACATGAGGACCGTCGCGGTTCCGATCTGCCAGAAGAACCCGTTGATCACCTCTTGGCGTGAATGGCTGATCATGATTCCCCAGCTCGGTCCCTCCTTTACCCCGAGATCGAGAAAGCTGAGGATCACTTCACTTTTGATTGCACCGATGAAGAGAAGTGAAAAGTTGATGAACATGAGGTGAGCCGTGTTCGGGACGACGTGGCGAATCAGGATATAGAGCGGCCGGAATCCGACAGCCTGCGCAGCCTGGACGTACTCGAGCTCCCGGATCTTCAACACCTCACCCCGGATCACGCGGCACGGACCGATCCAAAACGTGAGGCAGAATGCACAGTAGACGGGGATCAAAGTGTTCTCGACGGCGCGCCCCGAGAACATGAAGACGAGCACCAAGAGAAGTACGAGATTCGGGATCGACGACAGCGTCGAGTAGAGCCAGATCACCGCGTGATCAACGACGCCGCCGAAGTAGGCGGCCGCGGCGCCGAGGAGGCTGCCGAGGATGACCGATACCAACGCGGTGATGGCGCCCACCTCGATCGCAACCTTGATCGAATACACACCGGCCACGGAGATCGATCGACCTTGCCGGTCCGTGCCGAGGAGGGTGCGAAACGCGTAGCGAAAACCGTCTCCGCCGCGGGGAAGCGGAAAGAGACTCGAGGCGATGGCGTCGAGCTGCTCGACGACTCGTTCGGCGTCTTCTCCCGCGAGCTCGTCGAACTCATCGAGGGCGTCGAGGGTGGTCTCGAGCTCGTCGACAAGCCTCTCGACCTCCTCGACGCCGATCGATGCGACACGACGTTCGGCGAGGCGGTAATCCGCGAGTGCGGCGGCGGGATCGTCGCGCTCGAGAAGCGCCGAAATCTCTTCGAGATAGAATTCGGCACGAAGCGCCCGATCCTCGAGGGACCCGGTACGAAAGAAACCGGGTGAGCTCGGCGCGCCGACCTTTTCGGTGGCTTCTTCGAGCGTGATGATCCCGAAGAGCCGCACGCCGAGGCCAACGGCGATGTAAGCCGCGACGACGACGAGAGCCACGACCGCCAGTCGATTGCGGAGCAGCCTACGCACGCCTCGCGACCGCGCCAGCGCCCGCATCATGAGAGCCGCACCCGCGGGTCGACGATCGCGTAGAGAACGTCCGTCAGGATGTTCGAAACGATAAAGACACCGGCAAACACCGACGTAAAGACTTCGACGACGGGGAAGTCTCGCGCGGAGATCGCCGCGAGCAGAGTTCGTCCCATCCCCGGGATATTGAAGAACGATTCGAGGAGGATCGAACCGGTGATGAGAAAGGGGAGGGTCGTCATCACTCGCGTCACGATGGGAATCATCGCGTTTTTCAGCATGTGGACGAAGAGGATGCGGCCCTCACCCGCTCCCTTCGCGCGTGCAGTCGTGATGTATTCGCGGTGGCACTCCTCCACCATCACCGCGCGGTAGAAGCGTGTGTCGTAGCCGAGCGCCACGATGACGCTGATGAGGACCGGGAGGAGGCAGTAGTGGAGCCAGTTCTCCGCTCCGGGTTCGAATCCCTCGACCGCGAAGAGCTCGTTCCCCGGACCGAGCGCCTCGTTGAGCCGGAACGCAGCGAAGTATTGGCCGAGAATGATGTAAACGAGAAAGCTGATGCTCATGCCGAGCACGGACGCTGTGACGAGCGCGCGATCGATGGCGCGTCCACGGAAGTGAGTCGAGACGAGCCCGATGACGATCGCGATCAGAGTCGTGAGCGCGAGCGCCGGGAGAGTGATCATGAGGCTCGGCACGGCGGCGGACGCGAGTAGCTCGCCGGCGGTCGCCCCGGGGTTGTCCCAGCTCTCCGCAGAGAAGTCGAGCCTCACGATGCGCCCGAGAAACTGCGTGTATTGGACGAAAAACGGCCGGTCGAGGCCCATGCGCGCCGCGAACTCGTCATACTGCTCCTGGCGTGCGTTCTTTCCTAGGAACGCCCAGACGGGGTCGTTCACCCGAAGCGCCGCCATGAGGACGAGGAGGATCCCGAGATAGACGGGAACGTTGTAGAGCAGGCGACGAAGGATGTAGATCCACACGCGCGCGACTCCCGGTCAGTCGGCCGACGATCAAGCTGCCGCGAGGAAGGTCCAAAGACTAACGAATCGCGTTCGCGCCGGCAAGAGTTCCACGCGTCGCCTCGCCGCGCGACAACCGCGCTCACTCACGAGTCTTCGTGAGCGTGAACCGGTCGATTTCGATGTCGCCGATGCGCCGCGCACTGAAGACGAACTCGTCGACGGTCGCCTCCACCAGACAGAAGTGGTGAACGCTCGCCGAGATGATCGTGAACGCGCTCGTCCCGCTCGCGTAAAGCCCTCGTCCACCTCCGCCCGTGACGACGTAGATCGATCCCTCCGCGTCGTGGATCGTGAACGAGGACGCCGTAGGTCGAACGACCTGGCCGCGAATCGGAGCCGTTCGCTCGTAGTTGTGGTCATGACCGGCGAAAACGACGTCGACGCGGTGCTCGTCGAGGAGCGCGCCGAGCGTCGCCTGGAGCTCGACGTCACTTCCGTGGAGCGATGAGCTGTACGGCGGGTGATGGAGATAGACGACCGTCCATGCGGCGTCACTCGCTCCGAGGTCGAGGTCAAGCCACTCGAACTGCGTGCTGCCCGGCGCCAGGCTCACGTTCGAGTTGAGCGCGACGAAGTGGACCGGCCCATAGTCGAACGAGTAGAAGCTCTCCGTCGCGTCGGCGCTGTTCGTCGGCAGATAGAGCGCTTCGAGTAGCGGTCGACCTCCCGCGGAGCGGACGTCGTGATTCCCGAGGCACGGGTAGAACGGTACGTGATCGATGAAGTCCGCGTAGGGTTCGAAGTAGTGCGGCCGGATCTCGTGCGGGGCGCCGCTCGAATAGACGACGTCTCCCGTGATGAGGACGAGATCGGGATCCGTCGCCGCCGCGAGCGACGCCACTTCGAGCTGTTCCCGGCTGCCGGTCCCCGAATCGCCCCAGACGGCGAAGCGAGCACGCCCGGTTCCTTCGAGAGGTGCGGTACGAAACGAGCGCGAGCCGCCGACGATCTCGTCGTCCATCCAGATGCGATAGAAGTACGTCGATTCCGTTTCGAGGCCAGACAGCGCGAAGACGTGCTCCTTCCCTATCGAAGGCGCGGCGACGGGCTCCGACCACTCCTCGCCCGGCGCCGCGAGCTCGAGTCGACCCTCGCTCTCGACACTCGTCCGCCAGGCGACCACGATCGATGTCGGTGTGACGAGCGCGATCTGCGGCCCCGCGCTCACTTCGCGCGGGACGAGACCGGTTGTACCGGATCCGCCGCCGCATGCGGCGAGAATCAGGGTGAGCGCCCAGACGAAGGGCCGAGATCGTCCGTTCGCTCGAACTCGACGCGGCAGTTCCACGTATCGACTCACTCCTCGACGTCGATGTACTTCACCCAATCGTAGAACGTCTCCGTGGGCTTGAAGTTCTTGAGCCGGGAGTGCGCCAGGTAGAAGCGTGTCCGCGCCATCGAACCGCAGAACGGAGCGTCTGCCATCACGAGGTCTCGCATTTTCTCAGCGAGCGCGGTGCGCTCGGGAGACGGCTCCATCACGAGGAGCTTTTCGTAGAGGGCATCGTAGTCCGCGTTCTTGTAGTTCGAGTGGTTCGATCCCGGTGCCTCGTTGGGCCCGTAGAAGAGGGCGAGATTGTTCTCGGCGTCCGGATAGTCAGACGACCATGCGAATGTGAAGAAGGGAGCTTTCTTGTTCGATATCGCTTCGATCAGCGAGGAAAAATTGAGGAGGCGCGGACGGAGCTTGATCCCGATCTCGCCGAGCTGGCGCTGGACCGCCTCCGATTGCTCCTTCGAGTTTGCGGCAGTGCTCGTGTAATAGTCGAGCGCGGGCAGCCCCTTCCCACCGGGATATCCGGCCTCCGCGAGCAGGCTCCGTGCGCGGTCGACGTCGCGCGTGCGGTAGCTGATCGGACCTTCGCCATTCGACGGATGGCCATCGAGCCCCGGCGGGATCATTCCATCGTAGACAACGTTGATCGAGTTGTAGAAGAGTCGATTCTGCTCGTTCCAGTCGAGAGCGAGCGCGATCGCCTGCCGGAGTGCCCGCTTCTCTTTCGTGTACCCGCCGAGCACGGGATCTTCCATATTGAACGCACGGAAGATGAAATCGAGGAGTGGAACGGCGTAGCTTCGGATGTCCTCGCGCCGGAACGATCGTCTCAGTTTTCGCGTTCGCGGCGAGAACGCCGCAGTGAAGTTTTCCGCCGGCACCTGGGAGTAGTCGAGCTTCTTCGCGCGAAACTGAAGCCACATCGGCTGATCTTGGATGAAAAACGTCAGCTCGACGCGATCGAGAAACGGGATTCGTTTTCCCGCCGGCAAGTGAAGCCCTTCCTCCCTGTCCGCGGGCATGTGCTCGGTCGGGTAATAGCACTCGTGGTAATTCGGGTTGCGGATGAACGTCATCCCCTGGTTCGCTTTCCAGTCGGATTCCGCGAGTGTAAACGGTCCGGTTCCGACCGGATGTCGGCCGAATCTCGTGCCGTACTTCTCGACGGCTTCTCTCGGCACTACCGACGTTTGAAACATCGCGAGAGTCCAGAGAAAGCGGTAGTACGGCTTCGTCAACCGGACTTCGAATTTTCGCTCGTCGATGATGCGGAGCCCCTCCACCGACGCATCATAGTCGAAGGTCGCCACTGCGTTTTGGGTCTCGCGGTAGGCGTCGAAGCCGACGATCGATCCCTCAAAGAGCCACCACGACTTCGGCAGGTTGTCGCTATCCGCCATCCGCTTCCACGAATAGACGACGTCGCGCGATGTGATCTCGCGCCCTTTCCCGTTCGGAAAGCACGGATCGTCGTGAAACCGAACGCCGGACTTCAGGCGAAACGAGTACGTAAGCCCGTCCTCAGATCGCGTCGGCATCGACTCTAGAAGGAGCGGCTCGAGGGCGTACGGGCGCACCAGGTATTTGTACTGAAGGAGAGGTTCGTACACCATCGACGCGCAGCGATTGTCGTAGGTGGTCGACCCGCGCACGGGGTCGAGCGACTTCGGTCCATCGGCTCGGAGTGGGAGTCGGGCGATCTTCTCGGCGGCAACGGACGGCGAGACGAAGAGGCCGGCGGCGATCGCGACGCACACCGCGGTTCGGAAGAAGGAGTGGAGGCGAGGGCCCGTGGTGCGCCCGGGAGGGTGATCGTTCATGTGCGACTCCGAGTTGAGAGCAGCGCGAGGAAGTGAATCGGTCCGAATCGACCGTGCGCATACGGCCGAGCCGACACGCGGCGCCGGCGACTCGACGGGCGAGCTCGCGCGCGGCCTCCTCGGTGAGACGGAACGAGCGAGGCTCGGATTCAACCCTACGCAATCATCGGCCAGCCAGGCTCAGGAATACTGAAGAACCGCCTTTACTACGCCGGCGGAAGGATCGATCCAGCCGGGAAATTCTCCGACGAGCGAGTCGCGGTCGGCTCGGTGCGTGATCCAGGCGGAAGTGCGAACGGATCCGTCTTCGAGGGCCTTGAGGATGCGCTCAAAGTCGGACGCGAGCGAGTTTCTCGTCGCCAGGAGGGTCAACTCCCGGCGGTGAAACTCGGGATCGTCGAACGCAAGACGCCCCTGCACGAGCCCGACGACGACAAGCTTACCGGTACTCGCAACTAGCTCGAAGGACGCCTCCATCGACGGCCGACTTCCCGTTGCATCGAAGACGACACTCGGAAGCTCGCCGCCGTTCGCCTCGCGAAGTCGGTCGACGATGCCTTCGCCGCCCGAGATCGCCGCGTCGATCGCAAAATGCTCGCCCGCGAATCGGCGCCGCGACTCGCTGAGGTCGGCGACGATTACGCGTGCGCCGGCGAGAGTCGCGAACTGAACGACCGAAAGCCCGATCGGCCCGGCCCCGATGATGAGCGCCGACTCCCCCGCTTCGATTCGAGCGCGCGCGACCGCGTGAGCACCGATGCCGAGCGTCTCGACGAGCGCGAGCTCATCGAAGGAGAGCGTCTCCGATCGGTGCAGCTTCGTGACAGGAATCTTGATGCGCTCTCGCATTCCCCCGTCGGTGTGAACGCCGAGGACTCGCAAGCGCCCGCAGCAATTCGTCCGTCCGCGGCGGCAGGCGAAGCATCTTCCGCAGTGGAGGTAGGGCTCGACCGCGCAACGATCACCCACCCGAATGCCTCGTTCGTTTCGACCGACCTCCAAGACCTCGACCCCGAGTTCGTGGCCGAGGATGCGCGGGTAGGAAAAGAACGGCTGCTCGCCGCGAAACGCGTGGAGGTCCGTACCGCAAATGCCGACGCGACGAATCGCGACGATCGCATCTCCCGCCTCCGGCGGCTCCGGTTCTCGGGTGTCCTCGATCGCGAATCGGCCGGGCTCTTCGAGAATGATGGTATGCATGTGGCTTCGCCGTTTCTCTTCCGCTGACGTTCGCGCGTTCCCTCGTCTCGCCCCGGCCCGGTCCCATTCTCTCCGAAGGTCACGCCGAGTCCGAGTGCGTTTCGAGTCCGTTCACCGATCCGTCGCCGGCCGGTGGCGGATCGCGATTCTCCGGCCGGCCAGACGGCCAGATGCGATCGCGCCAAGCTCCGAACGCAGTCCGCACCTCCGCGACGAGCTCGACGTCGAGAGGCTGCGCAACGATCGAACGATTCTCGGCGACTTCCCGAGCGCTCGCGATCCCGACGAGCGTCGTGGCGATGCCGGCGCATTCCACCGAGTACCGCAGAGCGAGTGCGGCGATGGAAACGCCCCGTCGGCGGCACCGTTCAGCGGCTCGACGAGCCGCAGCGCGGAGCTCCTCCGGCGCGGGATGCCACGTTGGCGGCCCCTCGTCCGTGAGGAGACCCATCGCGAGGGGCGAGGCGTTGATCACCCCGACATCCCGTTCGTCGAAGTACGGAAGCGCCGCCGCGAGCGACGCGTCGTGGAGGGTATGCCGGCAGTACGACAGCACGCAATCGACCGGTGCAGCATCGACGATGCGACGGAGTGCCTGAAGCGGGAGGCCCGAGATCCCGATGGAGCGAACCTTCCCCTCTCGCCGCAGCTCGCGAAGCGCCGGCAGAGCCTCCGCGAGAATCACCCGCGCATCGACGAACTCGACGTCGTGGCACTGGATGAGGTCGATGGTCCCGATCCCGAGACGTGAGAGGCTCTCGTCGACGCTCTGCTTCACTCGCGCGGCGCTGAAGTCGAACTCGTCGAGGCCGTAACGCCCGACCTTCGTCGCGACGAGGTAGCTCTCGCGCGGAATGCCGCGGAGCGCGCGGCCGAGCACGGACTCCGCGCGCGTGTCGCCGTAATAAGGAGCGACGTCGAAGAAATTGATTCCGTGATCGATTGCGCATCTCACCGCACGCGCCGCTTCGCGCTCGTCGACTTCCCCGAACACTCCGCCGAGCGGTGACGCTCCGAACGAGAGCGGCGATACCGACATGTCGGTCGCGCCGATGCGGCGGTACTCCATCGCTGGGACACTGTGCGCGGGTGACGTCCGAGCCGCTGTTCGCGGAGCCTCGGCGCGAGGGGGCGGGCGGGTCGACGACCACCGTCGACGAGGGCGATCTCGAGAGCGTAGCAGAGGTCGCGGCGCTTCTCCACCGCACCGGATCGAGTCCGGCGATAGAATCACACCGCGATGCTACCCACGAATCTCCGAAATGGACGGCCTCCATGGGCGACGAACGCGTGAGGGGCGGAGATGCGCGGTCGAGCCTACGCGCTTTCCTCGCGGTGGATCTCACTGACGCCGTGAAGGAGAGCGTCGCAGCCGAAATCAGCCGCTTGAGGCCGCTCCTCCCGCGCGCGGTCCGCTGGACGCGCGCCGAGAACCTTCACATCACTCTCCGTTTTCTCGGAGAGATCTCATCCGATATCGTACCGAAGCTCGTCGAAGCGCTCCGCGTCCGCGTCGGTGCGTTTCCCGCGTTCGAGGCGCACCTCACCGAAGTCACCCTCTTCCCGTCGGTTCGGCGTCCGCGCGTGATCGCCGCTCGGGTCGAACCGGAGCAGGAGTTCTCCGACCTCGCGGCGGCCGTCGATTCCGTCGTCGCTGTGCTCGGCTTCCCGCGCGAATCGCGTCCCTTCCATCCGCACGTCACCGTCGGACGCTGGCGCGGACGCGCGCCGAGCGCCTGGGAGTCGAGCTCGTTCCCGCCCGCGACCGTTTCGGTCGAGGCGGTGACCCTCTTTCGCAGTGATCTCCGACCTTCCGGGCCGATCTATTCAAGGCTCGGCACCTGCCCGCTCGGGTAAGATCGAACTCATGACGACAACAAACCGCTCGAACGGAGAAGGCGCATCCACACGGCCCCGCTTCGTTCCCCTCACCGGCTTTCGCGAATACCCGCCGGACGAAGTCGCCGCGCGCGCGGACCAGTTCTACGCCGAGCTCGCGCGCCGCCGGACGGTGCGCCACTTCAGCGAACGGCCGATCCCCCGCGAAGTCATCGAGCGCTGCATCCTCACCGCCGGCACGGCACCGAGCGGGGCGAACCTCCAGCCGTGGCGCTTCGTCGCGGTGGTTCGACCCGAGACGAAGGCGGCGATTCGAGTGGCGGCGGAAGCGGAGGAGAAAGAGTTCTATGCTCATCGCGCACCGCCCGAGTGGCTCAAAGCGCTCAAGGCGATCGGGACCACCCCCGAAAAGCCGTTCCTCGAGACCGCACCGTGCCTCATCGCCGTTTTCGAAGAGCGTTACTCGCTCCTCGCGGACGGCTCGCGCCGAAAGCACTATTACTCGGCGGAGTCGACCGGACTCGCGACCGGTCTCTTGATCGCCGCGTTTCACCACGCCGGACTAGCGACGCTCACCCACACGCCGAGCCCGATGGGGTTTCTCCGCGAGATTCTAAAACGACCCGAGAACGAACGGCCGTATCTCCTTCTCGTCGTCGGCTATCCGGCCGACGACGCGGTCGTTCCCGATCTCTCGCGGAAGAAGCTCTCGGACATCGCCCACTTCGTCGACTGAACGAACTCCTGTTTTCGTCAATCCCGATGGCTGCCGCCCGAGACCTCGTCCTCCCCGGAAACACGATTCTCCCCGCCCGCCTGTTTCAAATCCGGTTCTCGCGCAGCGGCGGCCCGGGAGGGCAGAACGTGAACAAGCTAAACACGAAGGTCGATCTCCGACTCGATCTCGCCTCGGCGCAGGAGTTTCTCGGCGCCGAGCGCTACCAGCGCGCGTGCCGCCGTCTGGCGTCACGACTGGACGCCGACGGCCGACTCCAAATCGTCAGCAGCGAGCACCGCGAGCGCGAACGCAACATCGACGCGGCTTACGCACGCATGCGCATGACTCTCGTCGAGGCGATGCGCGCACCGCGGACACGACGGCCGACACGTCCCACCCGTGCGTCGAAAGAGCGCCGTCTGGAAGAGAAGCGGCGGCGCAGCCAGATCAAGCGCTCGCGGCGCGACCGGTGGGATTGATCACGCGCGAAGCGCTTTGGAACGACTACCTCCGCACGCCTTGACGGCGCGAGTCTACCGCGGAGTCTCGCTCACGACTTCGCCCTCGATCACGACCCCGATGCAGTGCGTCGTGTACTCGAACGGATCGCCGTCGTAGAGCGCGAGGTCGCCGTCCTTCCCGACGGCGAGCGAGCCGACGCGATCGTCGACACCGAGCATTCTGGCGGCGTCGATCGTGATCGCCGCCAAAGCGCCTTCGAAGCCGAGCCCGTTCGCGGCGGCGATCGCCGCCTCGAAGAGAACGACGCGCGTCTTCGGGACGTAGCTCTCGTAGCCGCTTTGAAGTGCGACTGCGATCCCGGCCTCACGCAGCTTTGCGGCCGTCTCGAAACTCATGTTCTCGAGGTCCCCACGCGGGCGGGCCATCGTCGGGTGGAGGGTGACGGGTACACCGGCGACGCGGAGTTCATCTGCAAGAAGATACGATTCCGCCGCTCCGTCGAGAATGAGACGGATCTCGAACTCGCGGGCGATGCGGAGCGCGCTCGCGATGTCTTGCGCGCGATGGGCGGTCACGATGAGGGGAATCTCTCGCCGGAGGACGCGCGCTAGGGCGTCGAGTCCGAGGTCGCGCGGAATGGGCGGAGGCGCGGCTCCGCCCTCGGGCGGCGGCGGAGCGCTTCGTCGACGGTCGTACTCGCCCGCCTGAATGAGTCGACTGCGCAAGAGCGCGACCATCTTCGCTCGAGTGCCCGGTGATTCCCGCCCCTGCTTCCGCGCGGAGTTCGAGAGCGTGGCGACGACCGCCGTCGAGCTCGAGACCACCACCGACTCGACCGGCGCGGTCCGCGTCTTCACCGTCATGGTCTGGCCCGACACGAGCTCGCCGGGGGCGTGTCCGGTGTGGACGGTCGTCACACCGAAGCTTCGCACCCACGCGACGAGCGGATCGCGCGCGTTGTACGCGTCGATGGCCCGGAGCTCGGGCTGAATCGGCGACGACGCCTCGAGCTGATCGCGGTCGTGTTCGTAGTTGTAGAGCCCGGAGAGTCCGACGGTCGACCGAGCGTCCACGAGCCCGGGCGTGACGACCGCGGCCTCGAGCACGCGGTATCCCTCCGGTACGCGAACGTCGGCGGCGCGCCCGACCGCGGCGATCTTACCGTCGCGAACGATGACCATTCCGTCTTCGAGCGGCGTCCCCGCCATGGTGTACACGGTCCGACCCCGAACGGCGACTTGCCCCGAGAGACTCGGGGTCGAGCCGAGGGCGCCGAGCGTGGCAAGAACCATGAACGCGAGACGCCCGGGCGCGGAGCGGGCTCGAATCGACCGTAAGCGCAACCTCATCGTCCTGCCTCCGCGCTCGGTGCGCAGCACGCCGTCCGGCGCCCGCGCTCGCCGTGATTGGCGCCGTATCCTCCGACGGCGACGAGTCGATCCTTTGGATCCGCGCGATCGAACACCTTGACGCCTTCGACCCACGTCTCCTCGATCTTGGTGTAGACACTGAACGGATCGCCGCTGAGAACCACGAAATCGGCGTCCTTTCCCGCGGTGAGGGATCCGGTTCGATCGGCGATGTCGAGGATCTCCGCGCCCGCGAGGGTGACCGAGCGGAGCGCCGCGGCGCGGGACATCCCTGCGCGCACCGCAAGCGCCGGCATGCGCAAGAAAAGCCGCGAATCCGTGATGAGATCGTCCGTGTGAAACGCGACGAGAACGCC
Source organism: Planctomycetota bacterium (assembly GCA_965223845.1). Taxonomy (GTDB): domain Bacteria; phylum Planctomycetota; class UBA8108; order UBA8108; family SXIK01; genus CBDCXR01. Next base: position 2,709,433 of record CBDCXR010000004.1, read on the forward strand.
GGCCTTTTCCAGCGCGGCCCCCGTTTCGAACACGAGGTCGACGGCCTCCCGCTTCCCGCCGGGACTGTCGACGAGGATGAGCGAGCAGGGAGCCTTCGCCGCGGCGATCTCCTCGGCGACCTTCCAGCCTTCGCTCACGTGATGGAGAACGACGCGGAAGTTGAACTCACGTGCGAGCCGGAGCACCGTGAGGATGTCGTCGTGACGATGCGTGTGGTGGTGCACGACGCGCCGGCCGGCGAGCACCTCTCCGAGAACCTCGAGGCCGAGATCGCGCGGCGGCAGCTTCGCCGGATCATCGCCGGCGGCGATCACCTTCGCGCGGTAATCCTGCGCCGCCGTGTACGCCTGGCGAACCAGCGCAGCTGACTTCGCCCGCGTACCGGGGAAGGGCGGACCGCCCATCGAGTTGGTCCCGTTCGCCATCTTGAGACCGCCTAACGGTCGGCCGGCCGGACCGCGCAGCATGAGGCCTTCGATCGTGCGCGAACCGCGCAGCTTGACGTAGATCGTCTGTCCGCTGATGAGGTGGCCCGAGCCCGGCATGATGTTGAGGGTCGTCAGTCCGCCGGCGACCGCTCGGCGGAATCCCGGCGCGGCGGGATCGATCGAGTCGTAGACGCGCGTTTCGGGCTGGATCGGGTTCGAGCCATCGCCACCTCCCGGTCCCCCGATGTGACTGTGGGTGCAGATGAGACCCGGGATCAGGGTCTTTCCGCTGACATCTCGCGTCTGCGCGTCGTCGGGGATCAGGACGTCGGCCGCGCTCCCGACCGCAGCGATGCGACCACTCTGAATCACGAGGGTGCCGTTCTCGATCGGATCGGCGTCGGCGGGCAAGATGCGCGCGCCGACGAACGCGACCGGAAGATCCTGCGCGACCGCAGCGGCGTGAATGAGGAGGGAGGTCGCGGCGATCAATGTTCGTCGCTGGAGCATGGCGTTCTCTCTCGTTAGCGTCTCGGGCGCAGGCCGTTCGGAGGATCCGTGCGCCGGAGCCGATTCTACCGTGTAAACTCCAGCCGGCGAGTCGAAGGCGCCCCTACAACGAACGAACGTCCCGCGGACGAGACGGCGTGCTCAGTCGGCGACCCAAGGCCGAATCGCGTACTTGATGCCGCGGCCGTTCGCCATCGCGTCGAGAGCGTCCTCGAGTCCTTCGAGCGAGCGCTCGCCGCTCACGAGACTGTGGAGGTCGAGCTCGTGCCGCGCGATCCACTCTGCGGCGCGGCGCACGTCGCGCGGTCCGAAGTGAAAGCAGCCGTGGATACTGATTTCTTCGTAGTGGAGCCGGTACGTGTCGACGGGGATGGTCGTTCCTTTCGAAAGGCCACCGAAGAGGAGAACTTGTCCACCCGGAGCGACTGTGCGGAGCGCGGTCTCCCAGCCCTCCATGCGTCCGGTGCACTCGATGACGCAATCGAAGGGGCCGGCCGACGCGAGGTGCGCGCCGGGATCACCGCGGCCGAGATCGATGACGCCGTCCAGGCCGTATCGGTTCGCGACCGCCAGTCGCTCGTCTCGTCGTCCCGCACCGACGACTGCGCCGGTCGTGGAGCGCCGGAGGAGCTGACAGAAGAGTAACCCCATCGACCCGAGACCGAGCACGAGTGCGCGACGAACGTCGCGGAGGTCGAGTTGGTCGAGTGCGTGAACGACGCAGCTTACCGGTTCGAGGAACGCTCCGGTGAGCGCGTCGACGTCGGGCGGTCGCGCGAGGAGGTTTTTCTCCACGACGCGCGGCGGGAGGCGAAGGTACTGCGCGAATGCGGCGAAGAAGATCTCACTCTTGAGTTCTTCGCACATACTCTCGCGCCCGCGCGCGCAGAGCTCGCACGCACCGCAGGGTGCACTGAGCACCCCCCAGATCTCGTCGCCCGCCGCAAACCCGTCGACATCTGCGCCTACAGCGGCGATCGATCCGGAGAATTGATGGCCGAACGGACCCGGCATCGGAATGAACGGATGACCGCGGCGATACGCCTTGAGGTCGGTCCCGCAAGTGAGTGCGCGCTCGACGCGAACGACGACTTCGCCCCGATCCGGTTCCGGATCCGGGACCTCGCGCACTTCGATCGTACCTGGCTCGACTAGGCAGGCAGTCAGCATGGGGCGCCATTCTGCCGCGGCCACCGACCGCGGTCAAAGGCGAGCCGACGACTCGGACGGCTGCGCCGCATCCGGTGCGCGGAGCATCGATCCACCGAGGGCGATCGCGAGGTTGACGCAGAGCCCGTAGAGCCCGGCGTGAATGTCGTAGACCCGTCCGTAGCCAGCCGACGCGAGCGACACGCTGACGACGATCCCCGCGACGAGCCCGCACAACGTCGGCCCGGCCGCGAGTTGCCGCCAGCGCAAGCCGAGGAAGAATCCGGGCGAGAGCTGGACGAGCAGATCGAATTTGCGATCGAGCAGCTTCATGAGTGTCGTCGCATCGCGCAGCGCCAGCGCGAGGACGACGAGGATGACGATCAATACCCAAGAGCTGATCTTTCCGACTCGTGCGAGCTCCTGCTCGCTCGCCGATGGCTTCACGTACGGTTTGTAGAGATCCTGCGCGAGCATCGAGGAGATCGAGAGGAGTGCGGAGTCGGCCGTCGACATCAGCGCGGCCAGAAGCGCGGCGAAGAGGACGACGACGAGCCAATAGCCGAGCGCCGACTCCGCCTGGATCTCGCGCAAGAGGACGCCGAAGACGGAATCACTCGCTCCGTCGACGGGCGGGAGATGCGCGAGCGCCGTGAGGCCGACGAACACCGCCACGAGGGTCGTCGTCAGCGGCAGAAACGCCATGACCATGAGACTCCGCCGCAAAGTCGCCGCCGACCTCGCCGAGTAGATGCGCTGGATCGCCTGTGGGTAAAGAGCGCCGCCGATACCGACGAGAATGATGTAGCTTCCCCACTCCCGGCACCGCGCCGCCGACGGGGCGATCGCCTTCTCGCGGAGGTCGCCGGAGAGGAGACGCTCGGTCGTTCCGGCGAGCGTCCCGTACTTATCGAGGACGAGAACGACGAGCACTCCGAACCCGACGAACAGCATCGACCCCTGAAGGACGTCGGTCCAAGCGACCGCTCGGAGACCTCCGAGCGATTCGTAGACGACCATGATCAGCGCGAGCCCGACCACACCGACGTAGTACGCCGTCGCCGGATTCTCGGCAGACAGCCCTTCGAGCGCGTGCCCCATCGCCTTCAGTTGCCCGAGTGCGTAGTTCCCGAGGGCTACGATCATCGCGAGCGTAGCCACGGCCGAAAGCGCGGGCGAGCCGAACCGATCGCGGAGATAGTCGCTGGGCGTGATGTACCGTCGTGCGCGAGCACGCGCGTAGAGCGCCGGCGCGTAGAGTAAGTAGCAGACGACGATCGCCGTCATGAAGTGACAGCTCATCACCCACGAGTAACCGACGTCGTAGGCCTTGCCGGTGTAACCGAGGAGGGTATTCCCGCTGTACTGCGTCGCGTAGAGCGTGAGGAGGAGTACGACGAAACCGACGCCGCGGCCCGCGAGGTAGAAGTCCTGGAGCGATGACTCTCGCCGGGCGCGGTACCCCCACCATCCGATCACGAGGAGGAACGCGATGTAGATCGCGATGAAAATCCACGCGCCGATCCCGAACGGGAGGAGTCCGCTCACGGCTCCTCCCGCGGTGCGGACGCGTGCTCATCCGTTCGCTCCGTCGGCCAAGGGCGTCGGAGCTGGACCGCCGTGTAGATCGACACCGCCGTGGAAACGGCAATCGCGACGAACACCCAATCGGGAACGCCGGCCCAAATCGCCGGTTCACCGCGACTCCAGTACCACGGAATCGCGCCGACGAGGAGGGCGAGGTAGACCCAAGGCTGCAGGCGCCGAGCGCTCCGCTCGCGTTCCTCTGTCGACGCCACACTCTCTCTCCTCTTCGAGGCAGACTGCCGCTTTCCGGAGTCAGTCTGCGGCGAGCGTCAAGTCCGGAAACGTGTAGGGCGCTCGCGGCGTCCGGCGACGAAGAGCGTTCGCTTCGTCGTCCCCTCGAAATCGCTCGGTGTCGGCGTCGAGCGCGAGCTTCCTTCCACCGAGTCGGTAGGAGATGTTTCCCATGTGGACGAGAACCGCGCTGAGATGCCCTTCCTCGATGTCCGCGTTCGGGAGCTTTCGCGTCCGCATCGCGTCGATGAAGTTCTGCTGGTGCGGAGCGTCGGGGAACCTTCCGTGAGATTCGGCTTCCACCGCTCCGTCGCTCGTGAAGACCTGCCAGCCGCCACCGTGACGACCGACGATCATCTGCCGCTTCGTGCCGTAGAGCTCGATCCGCGTCGCGTTCTGAAGCCAGTGCGGAAAGCTGTCACCCGTCCGATGCTGCCAGTTCGTCTTCTGCATGTACGGCGTGTACTGCGTCAACTCGAACGTCATGATCATGTTGTCGAAATCGAACGTAGCGACTTGAGTGTCGGGCACGGTTCGATCGTCGTCGAAGGCGAAGTTACCGCCGGTCGAGTGCGCAGCGGACGGCAGCCGGACGCCGGTGAGCCAGCGCGCGACATCGAGTTGGTGGATGCTGTCGTTCCCGAGATCTCCCCCGCAGTAGGCGTAGTGGTAGTACCAGCCGCCGTGGAAATGGCCCGCGTTGAACGGACGCGACGGCGCCGGGCCGAGCCACGCGTCATAGTCGACTCCTCGCGGCGCAGGACCGTCGGCGGGGACGCGGACGGGTGAGCCGGGCTTCAGATTGTAGACCTTCGCGAGATGGATCTCGCCGAGGACGCCCGTACGGATCAGCTCGAGAGCCTCGTGGAGATACGGTGCGCTCCGGTTTTGGGTGCCCACCTGGACGATCCGGCTGTAGCGCCGCGCGGCGCGCACCATCTGCCGCCCTTCCCAGATCGAGTAGGACGCCGGCTTCTCGACGTAGACGTCTTTACGGGCCGCGCAAGCCAGCACCGAGGCGAGTGCGTGCCAGTGGTCGGGGGTGGCGACGATGACTCCGTCGATCGATCGATCGTCGAGGACGCGTCGCAGATCGGTCGACTCCGTCGGTCGCACCCGCGCACTCGAACCGATCGCGTCGGCGAGCTTTCGCGCTCGCCCGGCGTCGCAATCGGACACCGCGACGATCTCGGTATCCGCGCGCGCCGAGAAATCGCGCGTGAGACGCGAACCACGGCCTCCCGCGCCGATCGTCGCCAAGCGGATGCGATCGTTCGCCGAAGCGGCGCGAACGGGGCGTCGCGCCGCTCCGAGCGCAGCGCCGACCGCAATGCCGGCGGTTCGGATGGAGCTGGAACCGATGAACTGACGACGACTGAGCTCTCTCATGGAAGCTCCCCGCGCTGGATACACCGATCGAAGCTAACCGGTGCCATCATCCATACGCGAGAGCGGCGGGCGAGCGCAAGGCGCGTCTCTCCATTCGCGACCGCCGCGCTGAAGGATCGTGCGGCGGTTTCCGCCGCGCGGACTGATCCCAAGCGAGTTCGCTCAGGTCGTCAGACACTCGAGAGCGTCGTTCACGGTCGCCGACCCCTCGTCCATGATGCGCGCGCAATCGAGAAGGAGTCGAGTCGTGCTGACATGGACGTTTCGTCGAGTTTCACTCGACTTCGCGACCAATCGAAACGTCTTCGGCGTCGATTGGAGCACGCGATAGAACGCTTCGACGCCTTCGAACTCTTCGAGGTGAACAGCCACGATCTGCCCGTGGACGAAGCAGATGCGCGCTTCAAGCTCCGGCAGAACGATCTCGCAGGTCTTCTGACGAAGGTTGATCGCCTGTACGATCGCCGGCAGGTCGAGCACTTCGAGCCGTCCCGAGAGATCCGAGCTCGATTCGGACGTCGTCTCCCCTTTCATGCGCATGTCGCGCGCCTTTCCGGCGAGGAATCGAGAGAGAGTCACGCTGATCTGCGGGAACTTGACGAGCATGCCTTCGAAAGCCGCTTTGGGGACTCGACCTACCGACGACGCGACGGCACACGAAAACGCGCTGCGCACGGGATCACCGGCCATCAACTCCGTCACTGCGAAGCATTCGCCCGGACCGTAATCGCGCACAACCTTCGCACTGCAACCGATCGCGCTCTGCTCTTCGGTGACTCGTCCGCTGACGACGAAGTAAAAATACTCCGCGACGTCCCCCTGACTGAGGATGCAATGCTCCTCGGCGAGATCGACGACCACGCTCATGTCGAGAAGTCGACGACGCATCTCCGCCGGCAGTCCGTCGAGAAACGACTGCGAGTCGAGTTCGTTTTCCGCCGTGGAATCGGCGGGCGGGGGGACGGCGACCGCCTGATCCGGCGCGAGTGAAACGAGCGCGTGAAGGAAGAGGTCCTCGGTGAAGGGCTTCAAGAGATAGCCGTCCACTCCGGCCTTCCACGCCTCACGCATTCGGCGCTCGTCCGAGCAGCTCGTCACCATCAGAATCGGAATCCCACTCAGATTCTCCGTGCTCTTCAGGTGCTGGACGAGAGTGAGCCCGTCCATGTTCGGCATCATCCAGTCGACGAGGATCAGATCGACATCGAAACCGTTCTCGTCGAGTGCGAGGATCGCCTTCACTCCGTCCTCCGCTTCGATGACATCGACGTCACCGAGGCAAGAGAGCACTTCGCGATGGAGTCGTCGCATCGCACGCGAGTCATCTACGATCAGGACTTTCATCGTGTCATCCCCGTGATCCGTTCTCCGACGCCACGTCTCGTCCCGCCGGCCGCTACCTCGGCGCCAGGCCGAGGATCGGGATCTTTTCGTCGCGCTCGTCCCCGACGACGAGCCCCGTGGTCTCGCAGCCGCCGGAGCCCGCGGTAGCCGGGCGGACGATGACGTCGCGCGTCGCGACCCACTCGTCTACGAGGAGAGCGACCGCCTCGGTACCACTCGCGCTGAAGACGACCTCGCGCTCGCGCTTCGCGTCGCCGATCGTCAGATCGAACAGGCGGGTCTCGCGCCCCTCGTAGGTGCACGTACGCTCCGACCCTTGCCCCGCGATGGGGCACGAAGACTCCGGGAGGTGCCCGAGCACGCAATGGCGCGGGATCCCGGCGGTCCGCTGACCGGCTCGAACCTCGACGACCGTGAGCTGACACAAATCGTTCGGCAGCGAGAGCGTCACGCTCGCGTTTTCCGTGTCGACCTCGATCGATCCGCCGAAATCCTGGAGACGTCGGCGAATCGGGAAGAGCCGCAGATTCGACGCCGGGCCGCGCGGCAGTCGGACGCCCCGGATGTGGACCGAGTGGCGCTGGGAGTCTCGGTCGATCCCGAGCCTGAGCTCGACATCGATTCCGAGCTCACGAGCGGTGAGAGAAACCGCCGCGAGTGCGGTCTCGCAAATCCGCCGCACGAGCTCGGCGACGAGAGGATCGACCGTTCCGGTGTCACCTTCGATCGCGATGGCCTTCCCGCTCTCGCTTCGAAGTGACGAGAGGATCTCGCGGAGGCGGACTCCACGGGCGTCGGCGACGCGACGGTGCATCTGCTCAAGCGCCTCGACGAGCCGTTCGGCGACCCGATCTTTTTCAGTGGCGTCGGACGCCCGCCCGATCGTCCGCGCGAGGTCGAGAGAGGCCGCGAGCGGTGCCGCGAGTGCATCGAGCTGAGCACGCGCGTCGGAGTCGAAGTCGGACGGGAGACTCGGTGGGAGCGCGGCAGCGTCGGTCCTTGTCTCCTCGTCGCTGGCGAGTCGGGGCCGCGAGGTCTGCGGCGTCGAACGCTCCGCGAGATCGGCGCTCGCGGGCGCCGACGAAGTCGCCGGTGTCTTCGTTCGAGGTGCGCTCCCGGCCCGAGCCGTCGAGTTACGCGCTGCGGCCGGCGCCGGAGCAGCCCGCGGTGCGCGCTCGGTCGGCGCGCTCTTTTCCTGCGACGGCGCCCGAGCGGGCGGGCGCTCGCTCGAGCCCTCGCCGTCGTTCGGGCTCGACATCGCTCCGAGCTTCATCGACGCGAGTCGACTGAGCTCAGAGATATCCGGGTGCACTTTCGGAGCGCGCGCGAGGATCTTGCGGAGATCGACGTGCGGATCGCTCGCCGGAGCTTCCTTTCGCGCGGGCGCGGCACCGGTCTCGAGCGACTCGCCAACCGCGCGCTGAAGCCCGTCAAAGTAGCCGTCCGGCCGCTCCTTGCCGTCGCGGGCAAATCCGACGTAGCGCCGCGTGCGGGTGATGAATTCCATCAACAGCGCGACTTCCCACGGATCGTTGGCGTCGGAAGCGTCCGCGCGCCGGCGCACCAGCTCGAGGAGATCGCTCGCCACTCCCGCGAGGTCGTGGAACTCGAAGGCCGAAGCGTTCCCCTTGATCGTGTGGAGTCCGAGCTCGAGTCGGGGACGCAGCTCGCGCGCGTCGCCACCGGCCCGAATCTCTGTACAGCCCCGACCGAGGTCCGTGAGGATGTCCTGAGTTTCTTCGAGGAACTCGTCGACCGAAACCCCGAGTACCATGCTCTCTTCTCCTCAGAGCGTCGTTTCCTCGCCGCTCATCCTCGCTGCGCTTCCGGCAGCACGTCCTTCAACACTTCGGACAGAATCTCGACGCGGAACGGCTTCTGCATGACCTCGTGCGCCCCGCGCTGCCTGGCCTCGTCGGCCTGGACCTTGCGCGAGTCACCGGTCAGCATGACGACCGGAAAGGATCGGTCCGGACAACGTTCCGACAGTTCGGTCAGGAACGAGAGTCCATCCATCTCGGGCATGCATACGTCGCAAAAGGCGAGGTCGAGTCGGTAGTTCTCCGACTCGAGAACCTCGAACGCCTCCTTGCCGTTTCCGGCGTGGAGGAACTCGCAGTCGTCGTAGCCGGCATGACCGATCGCGGACTGCAACATCCGCCTCGTCACCCGCGAGTCGTCAATCAGCAAGATCTTCGGCATCGTCCACACCTACTGTACAGTTCGCAGCTTCGCGGAGATTGAGCTCGGCGGCAAACGTCCCCACTTCAGTCTCGAACAAGGTCAGTTCACAAGGAACGTCGCGACTGCTCCAAACAACGCGGTGCGGCCCCACAACGACGTTCGGTAGAGAGATTCGTGCTTCGCGGGAGTCGTTTCCGTCCTCGATGATCGCGAGTAGGTTGCCCGCGACGATGTTGGTCAGCTCGCCGACGCAGTCGGAAATGTCCTGCTCGGTGCACTGGTCCTCACCCTGCCGCAGCATCAGGCAAGCGAGCTTCTGGGCGACCTGGATCGGCATGCTGATCACGATGCTTCCCCGAGCGGCCCCCGTCACTCCGATGATCCCGGAAACGTCAAACGGCGCTTCGCGGTTCATCTCTGTTCGCTTCTCGACGATACGAGCGTCCAACCGGCACATCATGAGCACGGTCTGCTGAACGACGTCCGCCAATCCGTCGGAGTATCGATCACTCATGTCTGCTTCCCAATCTCGGAACATAGGAACGCCGATCCCCGGACCATCGGTCCCGGCTGTTCAGCGAACCAAACGATAGTCACTGCGTTTTTCCTACTTCGGTCTCGGCTCCTCTTTTCGCGAGTCTTTCTCAGCACCTAGGTCTCTGGAGATCTCAAGTTTGCGCAGTTCGAATGCTGATTCCGGTCAGCGCTTCCGGTATCTCGTCGAGGTCGAGGACGTGCGCCGCAGCGCCGAGGTCGATCGCCCTCTGCGGCATTCCGTTAACGACGCAGCTTTCCTCGCTCTGAACGATGGTCTCTGCGCCCCGCTCTCTCATGTGGCGCAGCCCGTACGCGCCATCGGCGCCCATTCCCGTGAGCAGGATGCCGAGTGCCTCGTCGCCCGCAGATTCTGCCACCGAGTGAAAGAGAACGTCGATCGACGGCCGAAACGCGGTGTCGATCGGCTCGATCTCGGAGCGAACGCGGTAGACGCCGGTCGGACCTCGTCGGACGACGACGTGACGATCGTGCGGCGCGATGTAGATCCTCCCGTCGCGCAAGATCGCGTTGTCTTGCGCGCTCGAGACGGTTCGGCGGCAAGACGTGTCGAGACGCTTCGTGAACGGAGTCAGAAACTGTCCCGGCATGTGCTGAACGACGAGAATCGGCGGACCGCGGCCCGGCAACTCCGCCAGGATGCGCTGGAGAGCTCGGGGACCACCCGTCGATGCCCCGATCGCGATCAACTTCGCGTCACGAGCGAGACAGGTTCGAGGCTGCGCCGGCGTTTTCCGGTTCGCGTCGGCGAGCGGTTTGGCCGAAACCGAGCCGTGAATCAAATCGCAGAGCGTCCGCCGGAGCGCGAACACACCCTCGGGATCTCGAGGCTTACAGACGACGTCGATGCCGCCTGCCTCAAGCGCCTCCATCGCGACGCTCCCCCCTGCCTCGGTGAGCGCCGAGACCACGATGACGGGAATCGGATTGTAGCGCATGAGCTTCCGCAGGAACGTGATCCCGTCCATCCGCGGCATGCCGACATCGAGCGTGAGCACGTCGGGCCGCAGCTCGACGACCAAGTCGCGAGCGGCGAATGCGTCGTGCGCGACTCCGACGACTTCGATCTCCGGGTCCTGCGATAGGACCTTTCGGAGGAGCCCGCACATGATGGGCGAGTCGTCGACGACGAGGACTTTGACGCTCATGGACCGAATCACCGGGCGAAAGCGGACAGGGGCGGGCGGTCTCGGGCTCCTCTGCGAACGGTGGATCACCGAACGCCCGCTAGAACGAGGCTCGATGAAGGATCCGACACGATGGCGGCGCTGGCCATCGCGGCGGTGAATTCCCCCTCGCGGCGTCTCGTGACCTCGGCGTACGGCCTTATCTGGTGGCGATTTACGTCGACGCCGATCCGTCTCGGCGCGGCCGTGTGTCCGCCCGAGCGGCGACGATCGAGGGACCGACTATCGGATCGTGCGCCGGGACGGGAACGCCACGTTCACACCTCGAGCTGAAGCAGCGCTGGATAATCGTCGACCTGACAGCCGATCGTTGCCGGTCCTTCGAGAAGCGACTGCCACTCCGAGCCCGCGAGAGTGGTGATTTCCGGACCGGTGAGCGCGAAGGACTGATCGCCGAAAGCCGCAGAAAGAAAGTGCCCGCAGGTAACGCTCACCACTTCTCCGAGCGCATCGCGTGCCAGCTTCTGCGCGGAGTCGGCTTCGGAGTCGACTCCCATCACGTTGGCCGCGAGTACATCGCAAGCAGACTCGGGTGCGGCGAGCGTCAGCCGACCTCGCCTCGCCCCCTCGAAACGCATCGTCGCTTGGCAGACCGTTCCATCGACGGCAGCGAGGTCGTCTTTGTCGACGATATCGCAAATCACGAACGCAAGCTTCTGAATCACCGACGCGAAGAGTTGAGCGAACTCATCGCGGACGCTCTCCGGCGACTCGGACTCTCCCCAGTGCTCGTCCACGTCGACGAGACCGTGAACGACGTCCCGCACCATCTCCGGCGTGACCGGCTTCCTCAAGTACTCGCAACGCGCGAGCGATCTCAGATCTTGGACGCGGTCAGTATTCCCCTCGCTCGTCAGGATGATGATCGGCACGTCGCGCCAGCGAGCGTCCTCGCGCATGCGATGAGCGAGCATCGCGCCGTCCATGATCGGCATGTTGAGGTCGACGATCGCCAGATGGATTTCGTTTTCCTCGAGCCGCGCAAGCGCGTCCCGACCGTCCTCCGCCTCGACGATCTCGCCGATCGGCAGCCCGATCAGCCGAAGCGTCTTGCTCAACATCGACCGGATGATCCCGGCGTCATCCACGATCAATACGTTCAGGTCTCTCGATTCCATCGCTTCACCTGCCATCGCATCAAATGACCTTGCTGATTCCGTTCGTTCGCACAATCGTTCTTCCATCCGAGACGCGGATCTTCATCGTTCGAGCGCTGCTACCGCCGGTATCCTCACCGGCGAGGAGAATGTTGTTGCGCCACAAGACTCGTCGAAGCACGGCGCAGTTTCGTTCACCGATATTGAACGGGCATTCGTCGCTGTTCATGCTCGCTCCGCCCGCGACGCGGGCGACGATGTTCTCGCGCTCGACCCCGCAGTCGAACATCGTCTGGAGCAGGCGCATGACGCCGAGGTCCGTGAACACACACTCCTCGGCGACAGCGCGCTGCGGATCGAGGGACGACACCGGAAGCATGCAATGGACGAGGCCGGCAATCGCCTGAACCGGATCGTAGAGCGCGAGCCCGACGCACGAGCCGAGCGAGTACGTCACGAGGGCGTCGTCCCGCGCCGAGCTCGTTCGAAGCTCTCCCAGGGGAACCACCGTCCCGCCGGACTGCGTGAGCAGAGATCCAGACACGGTCACCTCACAGGCTGAGGAGCTCTTCCTCCGTAAGCGGGATCACTTGCTCCGGAGAGCGAGCCGCGGAACGAGCGGCTTTGGTTTCGGCTCCGGATCGCGACTCTCCGACCGCGCGATCGGCCGGCGGGCCCGAGTGCGAGGAGCTCGGCGCCTCGGGAGTTGAGCCCTCCCCCGCTTCGATGCCGAGGAAATCCGTGAGGCAGCGTATGTGCTCCCCCATCTCACGAACCTGGTCGAAGACGCACTCGGCGATCGAATTCGCTTGCTGCGACGCCGCGGCGTTCTCCTGGGTCGACTGATCGATCCGCGAAACAGCCTCCGTCACCTGCGTGATTCCCTGCGCCTGCTCCACGCTGGCGCTCGACACGTGCTGAATCAGCCGCGTCACGTCGAGAGTGCGCTCTTCGATCCGGCCCAGCACCTCGGCCAACTCTTTGCACGCCGCGGCGCCATCGCCCGCGCTCTGCTTCGACGTTCCGATGAGAGTCGACGTTGTCCTCGCAGCATCGGTACTACGTTTGGCCAAGTTCCTCACCTCCTCGGCCACGACGGCGAAGCCCTTTCCCGCCTCCCCCGCACGCGCGGCTTCCACGGCGGCATTGAGGGCGAGAAGATTCGTCTGGAACGCGATCCCGTCGATGCTCTGTACGATGTCCCAGGTTCGGTTGGACGATTCGACGATGTTGGCGATCGTGTCGCTCATCCGAGTCATCGCATCTCGGCTAGCGGCGACCTCGCTCCTCGCGGCGTCCGCCGTTTGGTTCGCCTCCTTGGCGTTAGCTGCGTTCTGCTGCGTGACCGAAGCCATCTGCTGCAAAGCGGCCGAAGTCTGCTCGAGGTTTCCCGCCTGCTCAACGGCTCCGCGAGCGATCGAGTGGCTCGTGTGCGCAATCTGCGAAGCGGACTCGTAGACGACGCGCGATGTGGTGGCGAGACCACTGATCGTCTCCTCGAGCTCGCCTTCCGCCCCCAAGCCGAATCGCCGAAGCACGAAGGCCGTCACCCCGCAAGCCCCTCCGGTCGCAAGCACGAGAAAGAGAAAGCGTGTCCACACCGAGCCCGTCTCTCGAGCTTGTACGAGGACTCGTCCGAGCGTTCGCCCATCCGCGTCGGTGATCGGAGCCGCGGCACCTCCCTCCGCCGTCGAGTCCCACGTTCCGAACGTGGCCACGGGGCTCCCCGCTGACTCCACGCGAACGGAAATCTCGCTCCGCCCATTCAGCACGGCACTCAAGTAGCTCTCCGCGGCGTCTTTGCCGTCGCCGAAAATCGGAGCGAGAGTGCCGGCGAGCCCGTCGGCCGCGACTCCGAGGGCCGCATGCGCCGCTTTTGAATCGCGCCCAGAAAATGCGGGCGCGAGCAGCAGCGCGAGGAAACAGCTTCCTCCGACACAAACGAGAGCGGTGCGACTCACGCGACGTCGCAGGCTGTTTGGATTGATGACCATGCCGACCTCGCTATTCGTGCGCCGATTCAAGGCTCGGGGAGTTGGCCGGGAGAAACTCCGTCGCGTCATCATTGTTGCCGCTAGCGTCGTCCCACACGGCGTCGACGATCGACGAGTGCTGTGCCGCCGAAAGCAGTCGATCGAGATCGAGGAGTGTGAGCACCCACTCGTCGCTCTTCGCCATCCCCTGAATGAAGCCGCAGTCGTCATTCTCGGCGAGGAGGCGCGGCTTTTCGATGTCCTCCGGCGAGACGTCGATGACTTCACTGACCTCGTCGACGAGCAGACCGACTCGCCCGGAGTCGGACTCGCCCGAGAGCTGAACGACGATGATGCAGTTGCGTCCTTTTTCCTCGCGCGGACCGAGCTCGAACAGGATCCCGAGATCCACGACGGGGATGATCTTTCCTCGGAGATTGATCACGCCCCGAACACACGGTGGCGTGCGCGGAACTTCGGTGATGCTCACGCAGCCGATGATCTCCTGCACCCGCAGGATCTCGAGACCGTAGTGCTCGGCTCCGAGCGCGAACGAAAGGTATCGGTCGTAGCGGCGATCGGCGTGGACCTTGCTCGCCATGCGCTTCTCCTCTGTCATTCGATCCCGCCGTCTTCGCGGTGCTGCAAAACTCGATGGAGTTGGATCACCCCGGGAACGTCAAGTATGAGACCGACGCGGCCGTCCGGCATGACCGCCCCCCCGGAGACCCCCGGAACGGCTTGCATTCCCTCGCCCAAGGTCTTCACGACAATCTGTTGCTGTCCGGTTAGATCGTCGGCCAGCAGACCGATCACAGCGCCCTCGGATTCCGAAATGATGACCGTACCCGCGTCCTCGCGTGCGCCCCCTCCGGAGCATTCGTCCCCGGCGGAGATTCCGAGCACCTCTCGCAAGCGAATCAACGGGATCAGCTCATCTTGGACCCGGAGAAGCTCGGCTTGATTCGCAACGGTGCTGATGTCTTCGGGCCGAAAGGGCACGGCTCTTCGCATCGACAAGGTCGGAATGATATAGTCGTATTTACCTACTCGGATGATCATGCCCTCGATCATCGCGACCGTGAGAGGCAAACGGAGCAGGACCGTGGTCCCGCGTCCGACTTCCGAACGGATCGTGACTCGGCCGCGCAGCTGATCGACGGTCTCGCGGACGACGTCCATACCGACGCCACGGCCCGATATGCTGGTCACTTCGGCGGCGGTCGAGAATCCCGGACGGAACACGAGAGCGAGCGCCTCCTCGCGTGTGAGCGATTCGTCGGAGCCAATAAGCCCGCGCTCGACCGCTTTCCGATGCACGGCGTCGGCATCGATGCCTCGACCGTCATCGCGGATTTCGACGAAGATGTTCCCGCCGCGCTGGAACGCGCGAAACGAGATTCGAGCGATGCGACTCTTGCCCGCCGCCTCTCGCTCGCTCGCCGCTTCAAGTCCGTGATCGATGGCGTTGCGAACGATGTGGACCAGAGCATCCTGAATCTGATCGACGATACTGCGGTCGAGCTCGATCTCTCCGCCCTCGTGTTCGAACGAGATAGGCTTCCCGAAACGCTTCGAGAGGTCTCGAACCAAGCGGCGGATCTTTCGCATCGTCGCGAGGAGCGGCACCATCCGGAGCGACATGCCGACTTCCTGCACCTGACGGGTGATCTTTCGGACCGCCATCATCTTCTCTGCCGCGAGATCGTCGTGGTCGCCGTCCGCGACGGAAACCGCGACGACGAGCTCGCCGATCGAGTCGAGAAGAGAGTCGAGTCGCCGGGCGTCCACCTTGACCGAGTGGTCGTCCGAGCGGTACGACTCGCGAACGGCAGCCGTAGCGGCATCCAGCGACTCTAGGTCACCGGCCGACCGGTCGCGTACGCGCGCTTCCGCGGCCACGCGGCTCACGCGCCCCATCAGTTCGGCGAGGTCGTTAGATGAGACGACACGCCCGCCGGTGGCGCCGGCCTCGGTCGTGAGGGACTTCAATCGGTCGCACACCTCGAAGAGAACGTCGACCACCGCGTCGTCGCAGCGCGCCTTGCCATCGCGAAGATCCTGGAGCAGATTCTCGGTGTGATGCGTGAGCTGCGAGATGGAGTCGAGCCCGAGAAACGCGGCGACCCCTTTGATGGTGTGGATCGAGCGAAAGAGGCCGTTCAGGCTCTCCTGGTCGTTCGGCGACTCCTCGAGGTTGAGGAGGCAGGAGGCGGCGAGATCGAGATGCTCGGACGCTTCGGAGACGAACTCATCGAGGAACTCGGCGTTGCCGTGGAGAAAGGAGTCTCCGGCCCCGTCGCCACCGCGCCGGTCCTCGAGTTGACGGGAGACCTCGTCGGCGACCCGAGCGACGGCCGTCTCGTCGACAGTGCCGGTCGCGAGTCCGCGCAGGATCTCGAGCGCTTCGCGCTGCGCCCATCCGGCGGTGACCCCGTCGCTCAGTTCGTCGTCGAGCTCGTGCACTCGGGACACCGCGCCGACGAGGCTCACCACCGCGTCGCGATCCGATCGCTCGGGCCAGGCGTCTGCGAGCCGGCACATCTCTTCGAGCACGTACGTACGCGTCGATGCCCGTTCGAGACTCCGTCCGGTCGTACTGTCGCACAACTTGACGAGAGCGTCGCAAATGGTCTCGTAGGTGAGGGAAGCCGTTTCGTCCATGCGCGACGTAGGACCGGTGCGGCGAGCGCCCACAACAGAGGGTTCGTCCCCACGCGGTGACGCATCGCCCTCGGCGAGTACACTCGGTTACAGATCGAGCTTCGGGAAATCGAGAGACGCTGCGCGTCCACTTGAACCCGGTCGTCTCGCCAGCTCCCACGCCGCCCTCGAGGCCGAAGCGCGCACTGACGAGTCCGAGAGGGGAACGGGACTCGTCACGGTCTCGTTCCTGACTTCGGCGCGTATCGCGACCGAACTGGTGACGGGCAGAACTTATCAGTCCGCGGGCGAGGCCGGCGGTCTCACTGAAGGCCCGTTATCGCCCGCTCGGACCGTCGTACTCGGGCCCGCGGAAGTGCTTGCTCGCGTCGCGAAGAAAGGTGAGCTCGTCGCCACTCAAGCTGTCGTAGCCGTGGGCGCTGATCTTATCGAGGAGGTGGTCGACCTGCCGACGGATCTCGCGCACGTTTCGCCGGTGCATCTCTTCCGAGCGCTCGCGGCGCAAGAGAAGCCACTGTTCGTAGCGGGGAAGCGCCCACGTGAACCCCAGCGCGAGTGGGACGCCGGCCAGCTGCGGAAGGAGGATCGGGCGCAGCTCGACTCCAGCGGCGCTGATCGGAGTCTCGATCAAATAGAGGCCCGCGCCGCCGAGAAAAATGGCCGACCAGACGAGATACCGAACCCGCGGCAAGCTTCCCCACCGAACGTCCGGAAACAAAACGCCGGTCGCGACGAGCGAGCCGAGAGCGAGACTCGACGAACCACACGAATACCCCCCGCCGAACCAGCCGCCGCTCGCGAGGGTCGCGACGGTCCCGCCCCACGAACAGACGAAATAGAACACGAGGAAACGCGGCGTGCCCCACCTCGACTCGAGCAGGCGCCCGAGACAGACGACGACGAGGAGATTGACGATGAGCTGGAGTCCGCTCGTGTGGTAGAGGTGCGAAGCGAGCACGCTCTCGAAGCTCGGCCCCGAGACGCCCTCCTCGGCCGCCTCCACGCTCGGGACGAGCATGACGATCTTCCAGTCGCCGACCTCGGCGACCTGACCGCCACGCCCCTGGAGCCAGAGAATCAGCGAGACGACAAAGAACACCATGACGAGCGGCGCGCGTGCGAGCCGAGCGGCAGAGCGGCTGCCCGAGCTGTTCTCTGAATGCGTCACAGCGGATTCGGCCTCCGCGCCGACTCCCTACGAACCGGTTCGTCCCTCGACACGATTGTAGCACTCGCGCCGGCGCTCGGGACGCGCCAAGATCTCACGGCCCGCACCAGCGTCGCGGAGGCGAGCGGCCGGCACGGCGTCGGATCGCGAGGAAGCGGGGACGAGAGCAGCCCGCTCGCGCCGAGAGACGCCGCGCGGCATCCCTTCGGCGTCCGATCGCACCGCCTGCGGCGGACGATCGAGACCCACACGGAACGCGAACCATTCCGAGTCGGGCGATTCTCCCGAACGGCTCGGGCTCGAGAAACCCCCGGCCCGGAACAGCGAGCCAAAGGCGAGCCTCATAGGCATGAACGAAAGCCCCGACGCCTCGCGAGGAATCCTCGGCCCCGAGCAGCGAGCCAAAGGCGAGCCTCATAGGCGTGAACGAAAGCCCCGACGCTCGCGAGAAACCCCCGGCCCGGAGCAGCGAGCCAAAGGCGAGCCTCATCGGGGTGAATTCGTTCCGGCGAAGCCGGAACGAAGAGGGGGCTTTGCGAAAGCCCCCTAAAAAACCCGCCGCTCTACCGCTTCGAGAACTGGAAGCTGCGGCGCGCGCCAGCGAGGCCGTACTTCTTTCGTTCCTTCTGCCGCGAATCTCGCGTGAGGAACTTTCCCTCTCGCAGGACCTCTTCGTGGGCTTCGTTCGCCGCGAGGAGGGCGCGGGCGAGCCCGAGCGAGATCGCGCCGGCCTGCCCGGACATCCCGCCGCCCCGCGCATTGACGAAGACGTCGTACGACTTGGTCTCGCGCGTGGCGAGAAGCGGAGCGCGCACGACTTGACGATCGCGCTCGTCCCCGAAGTAGTCTTTGAGCCGACGCTTGTTCACGTAGATGTTGCCCGTTCCCCCCGCCTTGAGTCGCACTCGCGCGATCGCGGTCTTTCGCCGGCCAGTGCCCCAGATGTAGGGATCGGTCTTCGCCTTCGCCATGCTGTCTTCGTCTCCGGTTCGAGCCGGTCACGCACGCGCGACGACTCGCAAAAGTTTCTGTGAACTGGGACGCCCTCTCGGCCTTAGGAGCTCGCCGACCGCTTCCGGGGCACGTCGACCTTTTGCGGGTTCTGCGCGGCGTGAGGATGATCGTCTCCGCCGTAGACGTGTAGCCGTCGCAGCATGCTGCGACCGAGCTTGGTCTTCGGAAGCATCCGCCGAATCGCGAGCTCGACGATGCGCTCGGGCTTCTTCTGCTGAATCTCGGTGAAGCTCTCTTCGACCAGGTGGCCTACCCAACCGGTGTGACGCCGGTACACTTTGTTCTCGCGCTTCGCGCCCGAGACGTTCACTCCCTCGGCGCCGGTGACGACGACGAAGTCGCCGCCGTCGACCCCCGGAGTGAATGTCGCCTTCTCCTTCCCCATGAGAAGGTTCGCGGCCTTGACGGCGAGATGGCCGAGGGTCTGGTCGCGGGCATCGAGATGATGCCAGGCGCGCACGACATCCTCGTTTCGCATCCTGAACGTTTTCATCGATAGCGTCTTCTGCGATCTCTATGGACGGGGTCTCATCGCCGCCCCGCCGGAAGGGGCGTGGGTCGGCTCTCGGCCGCAGACCGGCCGGAGCCCCGCGGCGAAGACGGCCAATCGTACAGATCCCGCCCCCCCATTGCAACCCGCTCGGACGGGGTCCCCGCACCTCCTGCCGCCTCAATCTCCCGGCTGCCCGAGGAGCCAGAGCGCCGCGGCCACGGCCACCGCCGTCGGAGTCCGGAGGACCGGGACGGGAAGCCGGCGGACCTCCCAGCCGAGGGACTCGGCGGCCTCCCGTTCGCTCGCCGAGAACCCACCTTCCGGACCGATCGCGACGGTACGGCTCGCCGCCCGACCGGCCGCCGCGTCGAGAAGACTCCCGGCGGGATCGAGCAGGATCCGTCTCTCCTGCGCCCCGGCGGGTCGAGCGAGCCACACGCGCAGATCTTCGGCCGCTTCGAGCTCGAGCGGCGTCGCTCGGCCGCACTGCTTCATCGCCTCGGTGATGACTCGATCGCAGCGCGAGCGCCGCCGGGACTCGTCCCATTTCACGATCGTCCGCTCGGTCCGGAGCGGCGCGACCGCGTCGACACCGAGCTCGACGGCCGCCCGGAGCGCGGTGTCGAACGCCGCTCCTTTGACGACCGCGATCCCGAGCCGAAGGCCGCCCCCCGCGCGCGAATCGGGGGCATCGATTTCCGCCGTGACTCGCACCCGGGCCTGACGCCCGTCCTCGTTCGCTTCGACGACTCCACGGAACACTCCGTTCGGCGCGAGGACCTCGACGCCGTCACCGAGCCCCCGGCGGAGGACGGTGACGAGATGACGTCCTTCCGCCGCGGATAGCTCGGCGGTCGAACCGACATCGAGCGGGACGTCGACCGTGACACGCGGGGTACGCACGAACGTGAGTCCTTTCTTTTCCGAAGGTCGCGGGTGGCTCGACCCCGTCCGATTCTACTTCGGCCGGTGAACGCGATTCCAAAGACGCGCTTCGCTTGCGCCGCTCCCCTATTCCGTCGGACGGTCGTCGATCGCCTGCCGGATCGCCTCGCGCCGCTCCTCGACGGTCCGCGAGTCGAACCCCGAGAGGATCTGCAAGGCCTCGAGCTCGTCGCCGAAACGAACATTGCGCTCGGCGAGCAGCAGCGCGAACGACTCGTCGCGCGCGAGATTCGCGGGAAGATGGGTGGTGATCGGATCGCGCCCGACGACCGCACGAATTTGCTCGAGGTTTCGCTGCGCGCGATCCGCACCCCCGTAGAGCGATCCCGCGCCCGAATAGAGCGCCTCGCCGCGCGAGTCCGAATTGACGGGGAGTCCGACCCGCAGACCGACCCACTCGTCGACGCCGCGCGCGCCGCCGAGAAAGAGGGCGAGACGATCGACCGGCATTTCGAGCAAGGTCGCGGCCTGGAACTTCCCCGGCGGCGCGCGGAGGGGAGCCTCGAGAGCGATCGGCTCGGCGGAGGCGACGAGGACGAGCTCTCCGGTCCCGGGCGGGCGAGCGACGAGCACCTCGGGGAAGACCCGCCGCAGCGTCCGTACGATCAAGCGCACGGTGTCCTCCTCGACCTTGTACAGCTGAAGCCACTGAACGAGATATCCGCCCGGCCTCAGCACGGCGCGCAAGCGCTCGAAGAACTCGATCGTGAAGAGCGGCGCCGCTCCCGGCACCCACGGCTCGGACGGCTGGCTCACGATGACGTCCCACTCGCGCCCCGCGAGCTCCGACGCGAGCAACCGACGAGCGTCGCCGAAGTGAAAGGAGCACGGAACGGCGCCGGCGGGAGCGACGGCGCCGTCGAGAATCCACGCGGGAAGAAACACCTCGACGTAAGGCCGCACGCGCTCGTGACGGAGCACGCGGAGAAACTCCGGCTCGAGCTCGATGACATCGACCGACCGCGGCCGATAGGAATCCCCGCAACCCTCGAGCAGCGCGCCGAGGGTCACGCCGCTCCCGAGTCCGATGAGCAGCGCGTCGGCGCCGTCGCGCCCGAAGCGAATCGAAGCCGCCAACTCACCGAGCAGGATCTGAGTGGGGAGATCCGCGAGGCTCGGCCGCCCTCGATCGGCCGGCACGCTTCCTTCGACCTTGCCGTTCGACTTGAAGTAGACGGTGTTCTGCTCCGCGACGAGTTCGACGGAAACGACGGCCTCCCGCCCGACCTCGGCGGCGAGAAGCGACCGGCCCTCGAGCCCGTCCGCGATCGATCGCGACCGCAGGTCTTCCGACGACCACTGGTAGACTCCGGCGAGGAGTCGGCGAAGATCCCACGGTTCCCGTGCGGCGACCCCGATCCACGCGGCGCAGCCGACGATCGCCGCGGTGCTCGCAACTGTGCAGCGCATCCGGAACGAGCGGTTCCTTCGCGCCGGTGTCTCGGTGCGCAGCGAGAGAACAGCCCCCGTCAAGGCCAGCGCGACAAGACCAACCAGGCCGGAGTGATACGCCCCTTCGAGGTCGATGACCGCCGCGGCGAGCGGCCCGCCGGCGAACGCGCCGAGAGCGGCGCCCACGGAGTTGACGGCGTAGAGGCTCCCGACTCGTTCGCGCCAGCGCGCGACGGCGAGCGGGAACAGCGAGCCGAGAAGACAATTCGGCGCGAAGACGACGGCGGCCGCACCGAGTGTTCCGACGACGAGCGGAGATGCCGCGTCCGTCCGTACGCCGACCAGATACGCAGAGGGGAGATGCGGCACGGCGAAGTACATCGCCGCGAATGCGAGCGCTACGAGCGCGGGAAGCCCCCAGACAACCCAGCCGAACGCGACGCGCCGAGACAGCAGACTCCCAACTCCGATGCCGAGTACGACGCTGCTCGAGACGACCGCGAACGCGTAGACGGTCGTCCCGACGACGAGGACGAGGAGACGCGTCCAGAGGACTTCCCAGTAGAGGACGACGAATCCGGAGAGAAAGAGAAAGACGGCGGCGATCGCGCGTCCCCTCGGGTCGGACGACCGTTCGTGCTGAGGTCGCACCGGCGGCTCGGTTCCGCTCCGCGGCCGCACGAACGCGAGCGCCGCCGCTCCGACGCCGCCCTGCAGCGCGGTGCAGAGCGCCACGGCGCCCCACTCGCCCGCGTAGCGGATCGCGACGAGACCCGTCGCGAGTCCACCGAGCGCGGCTCCAATCGCGTTCACGCCGTAAACGGTGCGGAGCTCGCGATCGACGGAGCGGTCCCTTGGAAGCGCAGCGATGAGGAGCGGAAACGTCGCGCCGGCCGGTAGCGTCGCCGCAGCGACGACCGCGAGAAGGAGGGCATCGCCACCCGGCAGCGCCGCCAGCCAGTAACCGGCCGAGAGCACGAGCGATCCGAGAAGCGCCGCTCCGGCCGCGATGACTTCGGCGGCAGCGTACGCCGTGAGCGGGCGAGCGAATCGAGCGTGCCATCGCTCCGCGATGTACGCGCCGAGCCCGAGTCCGCCGAGGAAGCCGGCGAGAACGGCGGCGATCGCGCTCGATGTCGATCCCAGAACGCGATGGAGCATTCGCGCCCAGACGACTTCGATCCCAACGGTCGCGGCTCCGCTGAAGAAGACCAAGACGGCAACGATGAGCCAGCGGCGTCCGCGGAGGACCGCGTGAGACTCGCTCTCTGACGGAGATGCGCTCACCCACCCTCCTCGAGTCGCGGAATCACCTCGTCGTTCACGAACTTCCTCACGGCTTCCTTCTGCACGTCGTCCCGCTCGCTCGCGCGCTCGAGGAATCGCGTAAACGCCTCGATCGACTCCTCCCAGCGTTCGAGCGCGGCGAGGGCGTAGCCGCGAGTCGCTTCGAGAGAAGGCTCGGCAAATCCCCTCGAGGCGGCCTTCGCGCAGAGCTCGAGCGCCTCGTTCGGATCCGTTTGGCGCGTGAGCTCCGCGAGGTCCGCGAAGGCGTGAGGCTTCGCCGACTCACCTTCCGGGAGCTGCGCTAGGTACTCGCGATAGAAGCGCCTCGCATCCTCGGTCGCGTTCGCGTCGCGCGCGAGCTCGGCGAGCGCGAGGAGAGTCGGCGCGTTGGCCGGATCGCGCTCGAGTGAAGCGCGGAAATAGCGCTCGGCGTCTCCGCGCTGACCGAGGCGACGGCTGACGCCGCCGAGACCCCGGAGGGCGATCGCTTCGTACGAAGACTCCTCGAAACTCTTTGCCTTCTCAAACAGCTCGGCGAACACGCCCCGCGCCGCGATGAGCTCGACTTTCTCGAGGTGCTCCATGCCGCGCCGGTAGAGGGCGTCGAGTAGCTCTCGCCGCCCCTCGGGCGTGTTCTCAGCCTCATCCGTGCGCCGCCGAATCGCGACCGTGCGAACGCCTTCGAGCGCTTCTTCGTTCCGCGGATCGACGGCGAGCGCCCGACGGTAGTACGACTCCGCCGCCTCGAGCTCGCCGCGGTTCGTCTCGATTCCGCCCAGCGTCACGAGCGCGGGCAGGTACCGCGCGTCGCGCCGGAGGATGCCCTCGAGAACCGCGATCGCGGCGGTGAGCTCGCTCCGCCGATCGAGGATCTTCGCCCGCCGCATGAGAAGATGGAGTCGCTCGGGATCGGGAACCGTGCGCGCAAGGACGGAGTCGACCCACGTGCCGGCCACGTCGAGCTCGTCCGAGTCGATGAGGGAATCCGCGAGCTCGACCGCGACGCGATACTTCTCGCCGGCGTCGTGCGGGAGTGTCTCGTAGGCGCGTCTCATCTCGGCGAGCGCGTCGTCCTTTCGCCCGTCGAGGGCGGCGATCTTGCTCCGGTAGTAGTGCGCCGCGCCGACGAGTCCGGCTGGACGACCGAGAGCGATCACCTTGGCGAAGGCTTCGTTCGCGGCCGCGTGTTCGCCGCGCTTGAGCAGCGTCGATGCGAAATCGAAATGCACCGCCGTGTGGTCCGCCGATTCGGCGATCGAGCTTCCGTCCGTGTCGCGAGAGGAGAGGATTTCGCGGTAGTCGGCAAGTGCGCGATCGAGGAGCTCGGAGCGATCGGTGCCGAGCTCGGCGAGGAGACCGGCTCGAAACGTGAGCGCCTGGAGCACGTAGCCGCGGTGAAGCGGGACGTCCGGTCGTTCGCGGAAGAGATCGAGCGCCGCGGTGTACTCGTCGATCGCCTCGCGGTGCCGCGCGCTCGCCTTCAGGGCATGCGCCCGTGCGAGGTGCGCTCGCGCGCAAGTCGGCTGAGCTTCCACGGCCGCGGTCCAGAGGCGAAGCGGCGACTGCCAATCGAGGTTTCGCCGGATCGCAAGGGCACCGAGAGTGATCACGAGCGCCGCGCATGCGGCAGTCGCCGCGAGTCGATCTCGCCGGTAGAACCGGGCGAGGAGAGCCGCGACGACGACGATGACACCGACACTCGGAAGGTACGCAAAGCGTTCGGCGAATCGATCGGGGATCGGAACGAACTGAAGGACCGGCGTGAGCGTGCCGAGAAACCAGAGCCCCCCGAGTGCCGCGATCGGCGCCCGAGCATTCCGTGAGGTCGACGGCGCACCGTCGCCCGATCGCGGACGAATCGACCGCCAGAAGGAGAACAGCGAAACTCCGGCGAGACCGAGCCAAAGCGCGAGCGCCGGAAGCGTCGTCAGCGGCGACACGAATCCCTTCGAAGGGAGAATCGCGGCGTAGCTGTAGTCGACGCTCTGCCCGACCGGAACGAGGAGAAGTCCGAGGTAGCGCGCGACGTAGCGCGGAGCGGAGAGAAGGACGGACTCGCCGGGGTCGCGGAGCGACGCCGCGATCAACTTCTCGTTTCCGAGCGTTACGGCGATCGATGCGACCGTGATCCCCCACAGCGCCGCGTGGAGCCACCAGCGCCGAGCGCTCCAGCGAGCCCGGCGCACGCCGTCGACGAGCAGCATCGCGGGGGCGAGAGTGATCACCATCTCCTTCGTGAGCAGTCCGAAAACGAGGAGTAGCGGCGCTCCTACGAGCGCGGCGATCGAAACGTGCTCGCGTCCACTTCGCACGACGAGAGCTACCGCCGCGAGAAAGAACAACGTCGAGAGGACATCTCGCCGGCCGGAAATATACGTGACGGCCTCGGTGTGGAGCGGGTGAACGGCAAAGAGGAGAGCGGCGACGAGCCCCGCCACCGCCGCGGCCGTCGGACGCGCCGACGACGCTCCCGTACCGATCGTGATCTGCCGGAGAAGCGAAGCGACGAGGACTCCGACGAGGAGCGAGTTGAGGATGTGAAACGCGACGTTTCCGAGACGGAAAAAAAACGTCGGAGTTTCGCGGGCCGAGAACTCTCCGTACGTCCAGCGCGAGAGCGTGTAGTCGACGAAATACGACAGGAAACGCAGCGGACGGTAGTTCGGGCGAAGCTCCTCGTCGTCCCACCGCGTCGAGGTGACGTCGAAGGTCGCGACGAGGATTGAAGGATCCTCGTAGGCTTCGCGAAGTACGTGGTTGTCCCGGACGAGCTTGACGTCGTCGAAGACGAACGGCGCGTGGAGAACTCCCGCGTACGGGAGGAACGCCGCGGCGGCGATCGTGAGCGCGGCGAGTGTGACCGCTCGGCGCGGCCAGCGATCGTCGTTCCGATCGTTCATTCCGCTCCTCGCTCGAGCCGGTAGATACCGGCGATGGCAAACGCTCCCGGAAGCCAGCGGACGAACGGCGAAGCGATGCTGCGGACGAACGACCAGCGCGGCGGAAAGACGCTCACCGGGACCTCGTCGACAACGCGGAGTCCCGCCGCGGCGAAGAGCGAAGCGGCGGAGGAGCGATCGAAGTGGCGTACATGGGCATCCGTGTGGCCGCCGAACGGAAGTCGCCCGCAGAGGATGCGAAGGCGGGCGGGGAGGGTGATCTCGTTCGGGAGCGAGACGACGAGCTGACCGCCGGGCGCGAGGAGCGCCCCCATCTTCGTCAGAGCGCCGAGCGGGTCAAGCAAGTGCTCGAGCACCTCGAGCGCGACGACGACGTCGGCCCGATCGGCCGCCACCGCAGTGAGATCGTCGGTCTCGATGTCGGCCCGCTCGACATCGAGACCCCGCGATCGAGCCGCCTCGACCGCGCGCGAGGAAACGTCGACACCGCGCGAACGGAATCCAGCTCGCATGAAGCTCTCGAGCGTCCAACCCGGACCGCAACCGACTTCGAGGAGGGTACGATTCTCCGCGTCACCGAGAATCCAGAGAGCGATCGCCGCGCGCTCGCGGCTCCGCGCCTCCGTGCGCGCCGTGTCGCGCTCGACCCAGTACGCGTCGTAGTACTTTTCGGCGTCAAACATCGCTCGACACCTCGGCGATCAGCCGCCCGAGTCTCGCCCCGCGCTCGGCAGCGGTCGGTGCCCGGTCCGCGCGCGCCACGGCGTCTCGGAGGCGCTCGAGCTCGCCCGTACGAAACACGTCGAGAAGCGCCGACGCGAGCGCCGGTGCGTCGTGCGGCGGCACGAGACGGCCCGTCACGCCGTCGTCGACGAGATCGACGATTCCTCCGACGCGCGTCGCGACGACCGGAAGTCCGCGCGACTGCGCTTCGAGGATGCTGACGGGCGTCCCTTCTGAGTGCGACGGCAGGACGAATACGTCGGCCGCGTCGTACCAATCGACGAGGTCCCGCTGTGGAATCCGTCCCGGAAGACGGCAGCGCTGCGCGGAAACATCGTCCGCGAGAGCTTCGAGACACCAAGCGCGGCGCGCCCCGTCTCCGGCGACACAGAGCGTAGTCGAAGGTCGCGCGGCGGACACCGTCCGCCACGCTTCGACGAGCTCGACGACTCCCTTCGCCGAATCGACATCGCCGACGAAGAGTAGGACGTCCCGATCGTCCTCGATCTCGAGGCGCGCCCGGGCGTCGCCGCGGCGCGCGCTCACACCGCCCGCGAGCTCTCCCGATCCGAACACAGCACCGTCGACTCCCATAGGAAGAAGCGTGATCCGGTCGGACCCTAGCGCGTGATCGCACTCGATGCGATCGGCGAGGTCGCGACTCACTGCCGCCACGCGGCGCGCACGCCGGAGCACCCAGGACGCGACGCGGCGGAGCAGACCTCGGCGCGCGAATTGCCGGATGTCCGATCCGTGCGCGAACACGATGAACGGTCGACGCAGCGCGAGGCTCACGATCGCGGCCACCGGTCCCATCGGGAGTACCCAGTGGGCGCAGATGACATCGACGTGCCGTCCGCGGGCGGCTCGGAGCGCGGCCACGATCGCGGAGAGAAGATAGACGGCCTGCAGCCAGATCCGCGGGCGCGAGATCTCCTTCAGGCGCCGTCCGCCTCCGGGGTAGGCGAACCGCCGGACCGCGATCCCCCGGCGCGTCTCCGCCGCCGCGTCGGTCGCGCGGACTCGCGGAGCGACGACCGTCGCCGCGGTCACCGTCCCTCCCGGCTCGTCGAGAAGGGCTCGCGTAAGCGTCTCGATGAACACGCCGCGCTCGGGCTCCGAGTCCGCCGGATACGCGGCTGTGAGGACGAGGAGTCGGATGGGCAGGTCGGGGGTCCGGACGTCTCCCGGCGTCGACGGAGGGACCATCGCTCAACGCGCCTCGCGCGAGCGTGAGAACGAGGTCACTTCCGGAGCAGGGACGTCCGCGCGACCGCGGGAGGAGCGAAAGTGGTACGCGATCAGCTCGCCGAAGAACCCGAGACTGACGAGTTGAAATCCGAAGACGATCAGAACGAGCCCCAGCGCGAGCAACGGGAAGCGGCTCTGGATCGACCCCGTCGCGAGGCGGAGGATCGCGAGGTAGAGCGAGATCGCGAATCCGGCGAGGCCCATCGCCGTCCCCGTCCCGACGAAGAAGCGGCCCGGGCGAGCTTCGTTTCGGAGGAGAAACACGACGACGACGAGATCGATCAATCCCTGGAAGATGCGCTCTTTCCCGTAGCGCGATACGCCGTGCTCCCGCGGTCGGTGCTCGATGGCGACCTCGGTCGTTCGGAACCCGCGCCAGTGGGCGAGGAGGGGTACGAAGCGATGAAATCCGACGGTGAGGTGAAGCGCGTCGAGGACTTCGCGACGGAACACCTTGAGGCCGCAGTTCATGTCCCGGACGCGGACGCCGCCGAGCCAACGCGCGACTCGGTTGAAGCAACGCGAGCCGAAAACTTTGAGAAACGGATCCCGGCGCCGGTGGCGCCAACCACCGACGAGGTCGTAGCCGTCGTTCAGCTTTTCGACGAGGCGCGGAATGTCCTCCGGGCTCTCTTGCAGATCTGCGTCGATCGTGGCGACGAGCTCGCCGCTGGCTCGAGAGAGTCCGGCGGCGAGCGCGACACTCTTCCCGACGTTCCGCGCGAACGTGATCACGATCGTCCCCTCGTCGGCGGCGGCGAGCGAGGAAAGTACTTCCGCCGTCCCGTCGGTGCTCCCGTCGTCGACGAACACGAGCTCGCTCCCGGCCGGAAGCGCCGCCCGCAGTCGCCGGTGGAGCTCGGCGAGCGAACGCTCTTCGTTCAGGACGGAGACCACGACGGTCAGCGGCGGGGTAGGACTCATGGAGTGAAACGAACCTTCGTTCGGGCTGCGCGGAGAAGAATTCGCGCGGGACCGGGGCGACCTCCTCGTTTCACCCGTGCGAGAAGACGACGAGCCTGGCCAAGGATCGGCTCGACGCCGGAGAGAGCGGCGTCGCGAAGCGCACCACCAGCGATTCTGAATGAATCGTCGAGGATTCGCGACGAAGAGGCCGACCGAGAGATCTTGAACAGGCTCCTAGGACCGAGCCGCGCCTCCTCAATTCTTCGGGCGTCAAACCTCGATCCCGTACTCCTGCTTGAGGAAGTCGAGCAAGTCCCAGAAGTTCTGCGCCTCGCAGGCCGGCTGACTTTCGCTCTCCTGGTCAGCGTACTTCCCGCGTCGCATCCGCACCGTCACCATTCCGATGGAGTTCGGCGGATCGATGTCGTTTATCGGATTGTCGCCGACGTACATGGTCTCGGTAGGCCGCAGATTGAGGTCACTGCAGGCGCGCTGGTAGATCTTCGGATTCGGCTTCGAGATGCCGAGCTGGTTCGATATGAAGATTGCGTTCGGCGCGATGTAGGGATGGAGGCGCATGCGGACGAGCTTCTCCGCCTGCTTCACGGCCAGTCCCTCAGTGATGATGCCGAGGGTGAGGTCGTCTTTCTTGGCGAGCAGACGAAAGACCTCGAACGCGTCCTCGAACGGCGCCAGGTAGCGCATCTTCGTTTCGTGGTACGCGATGACCCCGGCGGCGATGAGGACGGCGATGTTCTTTCCGCGGTAGTGGCGACGGGGAATCCGTGCGAGCAGCTTGTCGAAGTGCTGCTCGTAGTTCGACGAAAACTCGTGGATCACCTCGTCGAGCTCCTCGAGGAGGAGCTTCTTGTCGACATCGAGGCCGGCTTCGATCATCGCGTCGAGCGCAGCCGACCGAGCCCGCTCCGAGAACTCGGTGGTCGAGTAGAGCGTGTCGTCGATATCGAAGAAGATTCCTTTGAGCGAAGCGGGCATGCTCCGAGCTTCTCCCGGTCGTCTACGCGCTGCCTCGCCTCCGCCGGCGGATGCGAACGGCTCCGGAATCATATCGGCACAACCGAGATTTCTCAGCAGCCGAGCGAGCGCGAGCTCGAGCCGCTGCGACGACTCACCGCGACGGCGGCAGCGTCCGCTCCCAGCGTTCGAGGGACGCGATCCGCTCCCGGAGCTCCTCGGCCCGCGTCGTCGCGAGATCGTCCGTCTCGCTCGGGTCCGCATCGAGATCGTAGAGCTCGTAAGTGCGGTCCGGCCGGCGGACGAGCTTGTACCGCTCGCCC
The DNA here is from genome assembly GCA_965223845.1 of Planctomycetota bacterium. Classification (GTDB taxonomy): domain Bacteria; phylum Planctomycetota; class UBA8108; order UBA8108; family SXIK01; genus CBDCXR01. The sequence continues at coordinate 2,739,109 of CBDCXR010000004.1, forward strand.
ACGAGCGCGGCCCAGCGGCCGTGCCGGAACGGAATCGATCGCGCGCGAGACGAGATCTCACCGTCGATGAGCGGAAGAAGATCGACCCCGTCGAAGCTCTCGGCGGGAACGCCGCGAAAGCCGACCGCGGCGGCGATGGTCGGGAAGAAGTCGCTCGTTCCGCACGGCACCGTCGTCACGCGGGGGGCGCGAATCCGCTCGGGCCAGATGAGAAGGCCCGGAACCCGAACCCCGCCCTCGTAGAGGCTCCGCTTTCTCGCGCGAAGGCCGCCCGTCGTTCCCGGCGTGCGGTTCTCCGGTCCGTTGTCCGAGCAGAACCAGAGCATCGTATTTCGAGCGACACCGAGCTCGTCGAGACGGCGGCGCAGCCGACCGATCTGGTCATCCATCGCCGTGATCGCCCCGAAGTAGTGCTGCTCATCCGTCGACAGCCCAGAGTAGAGCTCGAGGTACTTCCCGCCGGCGACGACCGGAAGATGCGGCGTGTGAAACCACACCACCGCGAGGAACGGCTTCCCCGCGGCGACCGCGCCCTCGATGAACGGAACCGCGCGATCGACGATGACGCGAGAGTCGTCGCCGCGGACATTGTCGGTCGCTTGGATCTCGGGTCCCGTCCAGAACCGCGTGCCGTACGGAGACCCAGGCGCGAGTCCCTTCGCACCGGCGCGGGGATGGCAACCCTCCGCGGGGACGACGAGGGGATCCCAGGTCGGGACCTTGGACTCGGTCGCGAACGACACATCGAAACCGTGCTCCCACGGCGGGGCGTAGACGCGCTCCGAACCGGGTCCGCCGCGATTGGCGTCTTTCACCTTCGTCGTGAGCGTTCCGAGGTGCCATTTGCCGAAGAAGCCCGTCGCGTAGCCGAGGCTGCCGAGCGCCTCGCCGAGAGTGACCTCGCGGTCCGGCATCCGCCCCGCGTTCGCACCCGGGATCCCGAGCCGGAGCGGATGCCTTCCGGTGAGCGCACTGCCGCGCGTCGGACTGCACACCGGAGCGGCGGAGTAGAACCGCTCGAAGCGGAGACCCTCGCGCGCCATACGGTCGAGGTGCGGAGTCTTCAGTTTCGGGTGGCCGCGGAAACCGACGTCTCCCCAGCCCTGATCGTCGCTCATGAGGAGAATCACGTTCGGACGCGCGGAAGCGCGGGGCGCGGCGGAGCTCTCGGCGGGCTCTTCCGCGCCGGCAGACGCGCCCAAGAGTATCACCGCGACCGCGACGGTCGACCGGACCATCCGTCGCGACCTGAAACTCAAAGCGGCAGCTTTCGGCGAATCGTTCATTCCGCTATCGACTCTCGCCGATGTCGACTCCATCCATCAAGAGACGATCGCGGTCCCGAAACGACGCGACCCCGCGCACTCGCTCGGAGCGCGCGGGGTCGTGTCTGATGGAACGGCGCAGGAGATCGACTCAGTCGGCCGGATTGAAGATCTGCGTCTCCTGGTGACGGAGATCGACGATGCGCGCGGTCACGAGGATCACGAGGCTCCGCTTGTCGGAGAACGTCGCCTTCCGGCGGAAGAGGTTGCCGATGATCGGAATGTTTCCGAGGATCGGAATGTACGACTTCATCTTGCCTTCGTCGAGGCTCTTGAAGCCGCCGAGCATCACCGTACCGCCGTTCGGCACCGTCACCGACGTGAACGACTGCTGGAGCTTGATCTCGGGGATTCCGATCGGCACCTGGAACGCGACGTTCGTGAAGCTTCCGAGGCTGATGTTGATCGTGCTGATCACACCGCCGATCAGGGTCGCGAGCGTCGGCCGGACGTCCATCGTGACGTACTTCTTGTCGTGCGAGATCACCGGCTCGACGTCGAGGATCACACCCTCCTGAAAGGTCTGCACGACCGGGTCGGCGACCTCGATGATCGCGAAGCCGGTACCACCGGACACGAGCTCGTAGTCGGCAATGTACGCACGCTGCGTGATCACCGAGACGTACACGCGCTGGCCGTTCGCCGCGGTGATGATCGGCGCGGTGAGGGTCCGCACGTCCGCGCGCTCCTGGACGGCGCGGAGAATGGTGTTGATCTGGAACGGCTCGAGCCACGTCTGCTGGACCGTCAGGCCGCCGACGCCGCCGCCCGCATTGAGCGCGCCGTTCTGGCGGAAGCTGCCGGTGAAGCTGTCGATGATGTGCTGCACGCGGCCGGCCCACCGATCCTGTCCCATGATCAGGGTGACGTCGCGCGTCGGGCTTCCTTGCTTGACGAAACCGAGATCTTGACCACCCGTGCGCGCGTCGTTGACGACGTTTCCGAAGGGGACACCGTAGTTGTTCACGACACCGAGGGCGCGGGAGTCGATCCCGATGTCCTCGAGGAAGTTGTCGTCGATCTCGATGAACCGCGCCTCGATCACGACGAAGAGGTCCGAGTCCTTCCGAAGGTTCTCGAGGACGGTCTCGATGCGCGAGTGCATGTCGAGAGTTCCGGTCACGAGGAGGTTCCCCGTGTGGTACTCCATCGTGTTCACTTCGCCCCACTCGTCGTCGCCGCCGGTACTCTCTCGGATGAGATCCTGGAGCTGATCGGGATCGAGCTCCGAACCTTCCTCCTCGGACTCCGCGATGAACGAGATCGCCTCGCCGCTGTCCTGATCGTTCGGTCCGCGAAGGATCAGCTCGGGGCCGGTGAAGTCGCGGATCTTATTGAGGATGTCCGAGACGTTGTAAATCCGGAACGTCGTGTCACCCGCGACCGGGCTGTCCGCCGGAGTGATGTAGAGGACGTTGTCGCGGAACGTGTACGCGAGTCCGGCTCGGTCGAGGAGCAGGTTGAGCGCTTCGCGCGCCGACAGCCCTTGAACCTCGAGGGAGACGTTCGTTTCGTCGAGGCCGACGTCCGGATGGACGCCGATGTTGATCCCGAGGAGATCGCGAATCTGGTTCACCACCTCGCCGAGCGGCTCGTCGTCAAACGAGAAGTCGACCTTTTGATCGTTGAGGACCGCCTTGATCCGCGTGATCTCTTCGGACTCCTCGAACGTGTCGAACTGGAGATCCTTGATCCGCTGCCGCGCGCGGTGCCAGTCCTCTTCGCCCGGGAACACGAACACGTTGTCGTACGGAATCCCGGCAGTCTTGAACGCCTGGTCGAGGAGCTCGCGATTGCTCAAGCGGTCCTCGATCAACTTCTGCCGGCGCTGCTTCAGCAGCTGATCGTGCGCATCGGCACGCCAGAATTGGGCGATCCGGTTGCCGGGATCGAGCTCGAGGATTCGATCGCAGGCTTCGATCGCCTTTCGGTACTGGCGATTCGCGATCAGAGCGTGCGATTTTCTGAGCAGGATCTGCACGCGGTCGCGGCGGATGCGCTCGGTCCTCTCGAGCTCTTGCAGCGCGGCGTCTTCGGCCGCTGCGAGCTCGGAGGTGCGTCGCTCGTCGTCCTTCCGCGCGCGCTCGCGCCGCACCGTCTCGAGGAAGTTGCGTGCGCTCCGCGCCGAGCTCGCGTCGAAGTCCGGCATCCGGTCGATGGCGTTCACCGCGAGCGCCGTGAGGCGCTCCGCCTCCTCGACATCGCCGGCGTCGAACGCGGCCCGCGCTCGCTCGAGATTGTTGCTGATCTGGGCGCGCTGCTGATCGTCGCGGACGCGTTCCTTTCGGCGGATGTCGTCGCTCACGGCCCCGATGGTGCCGGTGCGCTCACCGGTGAAAAGAAGCGCTTCGTTGAGACGGGAACGAGCTCCTTCGAGGCTCGGGTCGAGGTCGAGCGCGCGGCGGTAGTGCTCCGCTGCCTTCTCGTACTCGAGCCGCTCGAAGAATCCGTCGCCGACTTCGGCGAGGACGCGCGCTTCCTGGCGCCGAATCGAGAGCTGCTCGCGCAGGTCGTCGAGGACGGCTTCGGTCCCCGTCGCGCGCGCCCGCGGTGCCGGCGAGTCTTCGAGAGCGACTTCCGGCTCGTCGTCGAGCTCGGGAAGTTCCGGCTCGTCGGACGGAGCGGCCGCCTCGACGGATTCATCGGCCGTTTCGCGGTCCTGTCCGCCCGTCAGGGACATCTGGCGCTGCGCCTTCAGGCGGCGGTCGCGGATCGAGTCGGAGCTGCCGCAACCGACCGCGAGGAAGATCACCGCGAGGAGGCTAAGCCCCAACGCGGTTCCTCGTTCGGCTCTGAGTTTCTGCGTCCTCATGAGAGGTCTCCTTTGGGGTGGCTCGAGCCCGATCGTTCGCGGGCCTCTCGCGCCACCGTTCGGTGGGATAAAAATCTAAGCGTTGCTGCGCAAAAACGTGATTCTCTTCGAATGGATACTTTGGAGCCGCCCCTTCAGGTGTCGTAGTCGTGCTCTTCAGCCGTCAGCGACACATCGCTGATCCCGAGGCGCTTGCAGATGTCGAGGATGTTGACAACCGACTGCCACGGCACTTGATTCTCGAAGTTGATCTCGACCGGGAGCCCCTTGTCGCTCGCACCGGCACTCTCGAAGCGCTGGTGGCGGTACTGGAGGTACTGCTCGACCTCGCGGAAGTCCGGCGACGCGTAGTCGTAGCGAACAATGCCGCCCTCCGTCGCGTTCTCCATGCGCGTCTCGGTATGCCAGGAACCGTCGGTCAGCTGCTTCGCGTTGGGATCGAACGGGAAGGTGAACTGCTGCCGCGTGTCCCCGTTCATCTGGTAGTTGAGCGTCGTGCAAAGCACCTTTCCGGCTTTGTCCCAAGCGAGGTAGAAGGCCACCTGATCCGAAAGCACGGGAGGTGGTCCACTCGAGACACCGCGATCCTTGGGAAGATAGGCCTGGAGCTGCCCCTCGAACGCGATGAACTTCGCCGTGAGGACGAAGAAGATGAGAAGCTGGAAGATGATGTCGATCATCGGCGTCAGGTCCGGCTTCTGATCTTCCGTCGAACGCTCTCGAAGCTTCATGAGAACCTCCCGTGGACGCGCTCTTCTCTCGCCACTCGCGGCGTTCTAGTTTCTCGTTTCATTGCAATCACTGTACCGCCCCTCACTCCGGGTCGATCGACGCGACAATCACGCGGTAGATCCCCGCCTGCCCGCACGCCCAAAACACGTCGCGCGTGAATTCCGCGCGGACGCCGCGGTCGCCGCGGACGAGCACTTTCAGCTTGGAGAGTTTCTTGCCGCTCGGCCCCGGCTCGAAGCCGTTTCCGCGACCGGCCGGGGGAGGTTCGCGGTCGTACCGCGCCTCCTCCTTCAGCCGAGCGAGGAGCTCTTCTTTCTTCAGCGTCTCGCCCCCGAACCGGATCAGCCCGGCCCGCTCTCCCCGGTCCTTCGCGAGGCCCTCGGGGTCGCGGACGATGTTGATGATGAGCGGGGCGGACGTCGCACCGCCGCCCTCCTGCTGCTCCTCACCCTCGAGCGCCACCGGCAACTCGACCTCTTCCACCTGGACCGTGATCTTGGTCGTCAGGATGAAAAAGAGGATGAGGAGGAACACGCAATCGATGAGCGGCGTCATGTCGGGCGTCGCTCGCTCGGGTTCTCGTGTTCGCAGCTTCACGGTTCGTTCCTCTCCGTTTCGAATGAGGTCGGTCTCAGGATGACTTGAACCTTCCGACGATCTCTTCGGCGATCCCGCCCACCTCGAGGACGACGTGGACGACGCGGTTCTTGAAGACCGTGTAGAGAACGGTCATCGGAATCGCGACCAGAAGCCCGAGGAACGTTGTCACGAGCGCGGTCGAGATACCGCTCGCGAGCTCGTTCGGCTTCGGCTGGACTTCCGCGCCGGCGATCGTGTTGAACGTCAGGATCATTCCGTAGACGGTACCGAAGAGGCCGAGCATCGGGGAGACGGCCGCGATCAGAGCGAGGTAGCCCACCTTTTGGTGGAGCTTCGTCGTCTCGAGCTCGCCGGCCTCTTCCATCGCCCGCTGCATCTCCTCGTAGCCGTCGTCGACTCGCTCGAGGCCCGACGCGAGGATGGCCGAGAGGAAGGAAGGATTGGCCTCGCAGACGTGGAACGCCTCGTCGTGCTCGCCGTCGTCGAGAAGCCCTTCGACCTGCTCGAGGACGTCGGGTGGGATCAGAGCGTCGCGCTTGATCTGAAACGCGAACGTGATCGCGAGCGAGAACCCGACCACCGAACAAATCAGGATAATGAATCCGATCACGCCACCGTCGGTGACGTAGGTGAGGGCGCTCTTCGTCGGCGCCGCGGTCTCCTGCGCGAATACGGTGTCACCGCCCGCGACGAACCAAAAGAGCGCCACGGCGGCGATCGAGCACAAAAACGCGCACACCATTCGGCGCGCTCCGATCCCGCCGCGCCCGAGAATGGGCGTGTCGGCGATCCATTTCCGCTGCATATCTGAACTCCTCGTCGATCTCTCTGAATTCACGGCCGGCTCAAACCAAGGTTGCAGTCAACTCTCATTGCCACGGGCGCGCGCTGCCCACTCCGACGCGCGATCCTTGTTGCCGAGGCTTTCGTACACTTTGGCCAGCGCTGCTGCCGTTCGGCGCTGGATCGGCCATTCCTTCGGGTAGAGCGCGGCGACGCGCAAAAACCAAATTTCTGCCTTTTGAAGATTCTCTCGGCCCCCGAGCCCGATGTGCGCCCGACCGACGAGGTAGGTCGCTTCGGCTCGGTGACTGTCGTAACGAAACTCGCGCACGCGCGAGGAATCGAAGAACACGGAGTCGAGCTCCTTGATCGCGCGGTCGAACTGCTTTCGCGCGATGAAAATCCGACTGCGAAGAGTGTAGGCTTCGTGCCGGAGAGCGAACGGGATCGAACGATCGCGGGTAACGTTGTTCAGCGCCCGCGTCGCCGCTTCGTACTGTCCCTCCGCCTTCGACTCGATCGCCGCGCGGGCGCGGCCGATCACGGCGCGCGACCCCCACTGGCCGCCGAACTGCTCGAGCGATTTGAAGGTCGTCGCGGCGGCGGAGCCATCGCCGAGAGCGGTCTGGGCGAGCCCGAGCTCGTAGACGGCACTCGGGAGCCACCAGTCCTTTTCGGCCTCCGCCGCTTGAACGTACTTTTGCAGCTGCGTTACGGCTTCGTTGTGCTTCCCCGCCTCGGCGAGTGCACGTCCGAGAAGGTACGACGCCTCGAGCTTCTCCCAGTTCTGGCCCCCGCTCGACACGCGCTCGAGCCGTCGCACGGCGTCGGCGTACCGCCCCGCGGTGAGCGACTTCCGTGCTTCGGACAGATCGCGACTCTGGGCCGCGCGAGTGATCGACGCGACGGTCGCGCCCTTCACGCTCTGCACACTCTTTGACCGTCCCTGCCGGAACTGAATCGTGTCCCACTGCGCGCGGACGATCTCCACGTCGTCCAGCGTCTGGCCGTTGAGCTGCTCGATCGTGTCGGCGCGCGCGCTGACGGCAGCGACCCCGGCGACGATCAACGCTGCGGCGGCGCAGCGGCGAAACCGACCCATCGTGCTTCGGTAATCCATCGTCCTCGAACTCATAGTCCCTTCTCTTCCTTCGCCCGCTCCAAGATCTGGAGGAAATCACTCTTCTTTCCGCCCATATCCGAGGCGGTTCGGGGCTCGATGATCCGAATGATCTCACCGAACTTGTTCGCATCGCCCGCCGAGCCGAGGAAGAGCTTCAGCTTCATCAGGGTCAGGGTCCAATCCCAGAAGGTCTGATCAAGCGACTGCGCGAGCGCTTGGAGCTCCGGGTTCTGCACGGCTTGCGCGGCAACGCTCTTCGACCGAGCCTCCATGAGCGAGCAAGCCCAGTCGTAATACTTCTCCGCGGAGAGCGCTCGCGAAGTGTTGAGCTTCCCGCTCGTTCGGTAGATCTCACCCAGGTCGCGATAGACGTACGGGTCTTCCTCGTTCCGGCCCTTCCCGGGCGAGAACTCCTTGATGTACGCCTTGAGAGTCTTGACTGCGTCCGAGCGATCTCCCTTCGCGCGCTCCACTCGCGCGGCGACGAGGAGATATTGCCGCCGGACTTCGGGCTCCTTCGCCGAGCGGTGCTTCTTGACGCGGTCGGCGAATTGCCCCGCCGCCTTCAGGAAGGCGGTTCTACGCTTTCGACTCCCGGACTCGACCGCGCCGGCGGCGAGACGCGACGCGACCATGAGAAGCGCATCGACATCCTTGAGGTCGTCGGCCGAGCGAGGATTGAGCGCGTAGTAGAGGGTGTGGAGTGCGGTCTCGTCTGCGTTCCCGAGATCGTTGAAGCAGTCCGCGACGTTCAGCGCCGCGTACCCGAGGACTGGTTCGTCCGAGCAGGTCTTTCGGATGGAGGCGAGCTGATCTTTCGCCTTGTCACACTCGCCGGTGCGAGCGAGGCAGAGAGCGTAGTAGGCGACTCCGGTGCACCGGGAGTCCGAGTCCTCGAGCTCACTCGCGAAGCGACCGAACGCCGTCGCCGCTTCCGGCCACTCACGCTTCAGGTAGTGCGTTTGCCCGAGGGCGAGAGTCGCCGTCGCCGCGCCCGCCTCGTCGCCGGCCGCGAGCGCCTTTCCGTAGATGTCCCCGAGACTCGCGACCGCCGCCGCGAGCTCGTCCTCCCACGGGTTCTCCTCGCCTTCGAAGCGGCTCCAAAGCTCGTAGATCATCGCTTCCGCGCTCGCCTGCGCGCGCCAGTAGAACGGGACGGCGTTCTTCTTGCCGTCCTTCTCCACGAACTCTGGCACTTCCTGGTAGCGCTTCCGCGCCTGCTCGAAGCGACCGTCCTTCGCGGCTTGGTCGGCCTCGATCAGCGTCGCCCGATGCGCCTCGAAACCACCACCTTCGAGCCGGTCGAAGAGGGTCTTCGCCTGATCATTGAGACGAGTCACCTCGGCATGAGCGGTGGCGTTCGGTGTGTTCTGAACGGTCTTCGTCGCGGCCGCGAGGAAATTCCGCGCCGACTTGCTCGCGAGCTCACTCGAGCCGAGCGCACCGCCGAAAACGTCGAACAGCTCGGCGTAGGCCACCGCGGACTCGTGGAAACGCCCGAGGAGGAAGAGCGCCTCTCCGATCTCACTCAGACAGATCGGACCGTAGGTCATGAACTCGCGCGGCGACAAGACGCCGAGCGCGGTTTGGAACGTCGTGAGCGCATCTTCCCAGCGAAGCTCCGCCTTCAGCCCCTGGGCCGCCTGATAGTAGTCCTGTCCCCGAAGAGTCACGCCCTTGATCAGAGCGACGCGCCCGAGCGCCTTCCGCGCGTCGATGACGTAGGCTTCGGCGGCAGCGTCACCGTCGTACGCCTCGATGATCTTGTGGATGCTGTCGAGACCCCGCTCGACTTCGCCGTCGCCAGCGAGAGCTACCGCGTGCTCGAGGCGCGTGAGGATCGCGAACTGCCGCAGAGTAGGATCGCCTTCGGCGGTCGAGAGATCGAGCTGGTCGTTCTTTCTCTCGGTGAGAACGAAGTTCTCTATGGCGAGTCGCGCCTTCTGGTAGTCGCCCGCGGCGTTCGCAGCGCGGGATCCGAAGAGAATCGCCTTGATTCGCAGGTCCTTGAACGCGGCGACGATCGCAGGCTTGTACGGCCGCGCCGAGAGCGGTTCGATGTCGTAGAGAATGCTCAGGTGGTCGTACGCCAGTAGGTTCTGTCCGAGCTCGTAGGCGATGATTCCGCGCTTCAACTGCGCGTCGTACTCCATCACGTAGAACTCCGAGCGGTTCTCGACGAAGAAGTCCGCAAAGGCAAGCGCCTCTTCGAGCGTCTTCTTCCGCTCCCCGGAGCCCCGCGGCCATTCGCGTCCGTATCGCGTGTAGAACTCGATCCGGGCGAGCTCGGCCTGGTTCCGAATGACCAGAAGCGCGTCCGCGGCCTCCGCTTCAGCCCCAGCGATCTTCGCATCGGCGTCCTTGATCTGCGCCTCGATCGCCGGCACTACCTGCTCGGAGAAGGTCTTCTTCGCACGCGTACGCAGCTTCGTGGCCTGCTCGGGCGTCCTCGAGGCGACGAACAGATCCCGGAGCGCGTTCTGAAGCGTGCTCTCGATCGTTTGCAGTCCGCCGACGGACGCTCGGCCGTGATCGGGAAACTTTCGCTGAAACTCCTTGAGCGCGGCGGCGAAGCCTTCTTCGTCACCCTTCGCCTTGAGGAGATCGAGCCGGTAACTCTCTGTCTGGGCGAGGTCGTTCTCGCTCAGCCCTCGGCTCTCCGCCTTCGCGGCGAGCCAGCGCTCCGCGGTGTCGTAGTAGCGGAGCTCCCGGATGAGAAAGTCGGCGAACTTGCGATCCTGCTGCGTCCAAGCGCCGCCAAACGGCGTCGTATCGCTCTGCGCGGCGCCGAGGCCACCCGGAGCGGCAAGGAGCGCCGCAACGACGAGTCCCGCGACCAAGGCGCAGGGTCGAGCCGACGTCCGCCCATAGCGCGGGCGCCGAACCGGAAATGAGACGACGTCAGATCCGACGTCCCAAACAGCGTGCGCGCGTCGAGTGAGCTTCATTCCTTGATCGATCACTTCGGTCACCGGACCAGCATCTCCCCACGTCTCCACTTCTCTTCGCATCTCTTCCACCGTTGAAGTCGCGAACTTCCGAGACGCCGCGTGCCCGTCACCGCCGCTCGGGCGATCACGGGCACGTGGCGAAACATCGTCGCGCCGAAAATCACGTACCGAAGAGCCTCGCCTCTTCCTCGTGGACTACCGTCACCTTGGCGTTGATCAGAACGAACAGGTTGCGCCGGAGCGTCGAGACTCCACGCCGCCCGAGGATCAGGTTGAGGATCGGCATATCGAGGAGGCCGGGCACGCCGATCGACGTCTTCGTCGCGATTTCCTGTTTGAGTCCACCGACCAGCACCGTACCGCCGTCGGGAACGGTGACGGTCGTCTTGATCTTCGTAACCGAGAGCACGGGCAACTCGACCGGAACCACCGTGAAGTTTCCGGACAGGTTGAGCCGTGCCACGTCGCTCTCGAGCTGCTCGGCCAGCGTCGGCTGGAGCTCGAGGACGACGTACTTGCGATCGTAGCTGAGCGTCGGTCTCACCTCGAGGATGGAGCCCGAGTTGAGGACGCCGATCACCGGGTTGATGACCGGGATGACACCCGTCTGGTTGACCTCGAGGTCCTGGATGTACGCGCTCTGCTGGACGACCAGCGTGTGGGAGGTCTGCCCGTTGAACGCGGTGACCCGCGGGGAGTTGAGGCGCCGCACTTCCTGCTCCTTCGCGACGCCGGTGAGGATCGCTTCGAGCTGGAATCGCTCGGCCTTGAGAACGTTGAGCTGGTAGACGCCGCCGCCCTCGTTCGTGAGGTTGAACGGATTCACGGCGGAGCCGAGCGGGGTGCTCAGATTGCCGATCGACGCGATACGCGCGTTGTAGTCGCCCTGCGGGTTGACGTACTCGTACCCGGGCTGAACGCTCGTCCCTGCGCCGTCGATATCGGGAATCGTGTTCGGGAGGAAGGTATTGCTCGCACTACCGAAGTCGACGCCGATCTCCTCGAGGAAGTTGTCGTTAATATCGAGGAAGCGCGACTCGACGGTCACCATGACGCCGGTCGACTTGCGGAACTGCTTGAGGAGCTTCACGAGCTTCAAGTGATTCGCGAGCGTCGTCCGCGCCGCGAGCTTTCCGGCCATGAGGCTGATCCCGGCTTCGTCACCGCCGCCGCCATCATCCTCATCGCCGCCGCCTTCGAGCTCCTTTCGGATCAGGTCGAGCAGCACGTCCGTCTCGAGCGGCCCCTGCGCTTCGGGCTCCCCACCGAGGTCGATGAGGCTCTCGTCGCCGCCCGTCTTTCCCGCGAGCTCGTCGAGCGCGAGCCCCGGAGCCTTGAAGTCCGGACGCGAGCTGATCAGGTCGTTGATGTCGTAGAACTTGAGGTACTTCCGCACATTCAGGGACTCTTGCGGACCGATCTGAACCGCGCCGTCCTTGATGGCGTATCCGAAACCCGTCCCCGCCTTCGATCCAATCGTCTGGAGGATGATCTTGAGGATGCTCTCGAGCGGGAGATTGTTGTACTGCGGAAGCTGGATCGTCTCCTCTTCGTGCTCCGCACCCTCGCGGGTGAGAACGAAGTTGATCGCGGAAATCTCCCGGAGGGTGTTGAGGACGTCCTTGAACGACGTCTCCTGCTCGAAGTTGAGGCTGTGCTTGGCGAGAAGCTTCGCCTTGATGTCTCGCTCGCTCGCCGTCTCGCTCGCCGCGATCTCGTCTTCGAGGCTGACGACCTTGGGCGCGAGCCGGAACCACTCGTCGCGCTCCGGATAGCGGAAGATCTGCTGGTAGACGATCGAGCTCTCCTCGATTCCGATCACCGCGAGCTCGTAGTTCTCTGCGTAGGCCTTTCGGAGTCGTTCCTGCGTCTGCGTCTGCAAGTTGTCGCGCGCGATCTTGAGGCGGAGATTCGCTTCCTTGTCTCGCGCGTCGATGAGGAGAATGCTCTCGTAGAGCGAGACCGCGCGCTTGTAGTCGCGAGCGTCCTCGGCGGCCCGCGCCTTGCGGCGGAGCTGGCGAAGCTTGTTCTCGACGATGCGGAGGTCCGAGTTTCGCTCCTTCGCCTTCTGCTCGGCGATCATCTTGCGGAACGCTTCGCGCTCGGCTTCTTCCTGCTCGCTCTTCAGCCGCTCGAGCTGAGCGAGACCGGTCTTGACTTCGGCCTCGATGGTGTCGAGATCGAGATCGAACGGATAGTTGCGAATGGACTCGAGCACGCGCTCGTAGGCGTCGATGGCCTGAGCGTACTGCTGCTCGTCTTTGTGCCTCGCCGCTTGCGTCATCAGGCGGTGGATTTCGACCCGCGCCTGTTCCTTCTGCACTTTGTGGGTGTTCACGATATCGCGAATCGTCGCCCCGACTCCGGCGCCGGAGTCTCCGAGGAGGAGACGCACTTCGTCGAGGAGGCGACCCGCGGCCTCGTTCCCCGGATCGACGGAGACGGCTTCCTCGAGCGCGGCTTCGGCCTTGAGGAGATCGGCATTCGCGCGGTGGGCTTCCGCCTGACGGACGAGCTCGGCAGCGTGTTCGCGCCGGGCTTCCTTGCCGAGACCGAGCTCGTCGATGAGCTGTCCCGGATTGATCTGACGCGTGGGACGGCGCGCGGGACGCGGCGCGGGACGCGTGGGAGCGGGCTCCGGCGCGGGCTCGACGACGGGGGTGTCATCGTCGTCGTCGTCGTCGAGGAGGTCGAGATCGTCGTCGTCATCGTCGTCGAGGCTGACGTCACCATCGCCATCGTCGAGGCTGACGTCGTCGTCGTCGTCGAGCGACAGATCGTCGTCGTCATCCAGATCGAGATCGTCGTCATCGTCTAGACCCAGATCGTCGTCATCGTCCAGGTCGAGATCGTCGTCATCGTCCAGGTCGAGATCGTCGTCATCATCGTCGTCGAGGTCGAGGAGGCTCTCGATGTCCTCGTCGTCGCTCTCCTGACCCCCTCCGCCGTGAAGACTGCCGCGGTCGTCGCTCAGCGGCGAGTCCCACTCGCGCGTCTCTTCTCCGAGCAGGATGCCCTGCCGCACCCAATCCTCACTCACGAGCGACGTCTCGCGACGTGGCTGGTTGCTCGAGCACGCGGCGATGAGCGCCAGCAGAAACCCGACCGCGCAGAAGCTGCTCAGCCTTCTGAAATCCATGACTATCCCTTTCCGGACTCCCGCGAGGACCGAACGTCCCAGCGGGATCTCGACGCTTGAATGCAGATCACGACCCGCCGCCGGTGTCTCCGAGCGCCGAGCTGGTCGTCTAACTAGCGATGCGAAAACCTCAGATCCACGAGTCGGCACGGTGGAACCACTGCGACCAAGAGCCAGAGGGCTGTCGGGCGCCCGAGACGGACGGGGACCACCGATCGAGTCTCTCAGATCTGTCATGATGAACCTGCTGTAGCCGACGAACGGCACGGTGCGACGCGCACCACCCGTTCGACCGTGGATTGTCCTGAGTTGTGTGATCTAGGCGGAGGTTCGATCCCGGTTCTCGACGACGACCCGCCCGGACGACGGCGCGAGTTTTGCGCGCCTCGCCGTCCGACGAGGTCCCCGGAGACAACCGCAGGGGCGGAGTACGGGATCAAAAAAGGAGTGCCACCGGTAGAGCGTTCAGGTGGGGAACGGGGACGCCGAAGGGCCCGAGTGACTCGGGAGACGAACCCCGCGCTCGCGAACGAAGGATCGATCCGCGAGAGCGACTCGCCGGAGCGCTTCGAGTGCCACCCAGAAGCGAACGGCGAGGCGGTCCGGGTCGAGGCGACCCGAACTCGTTTCATGTTCCCATTCCCGATTCTGAAAATCTACCTCTTTTCTAACGAACCGTGTTTCTGTCGATCGCAGCTCACCGTTTCGCTCCCGGCGATGCCGAGGGTTGAAGGTCGAGCCGCGCTGTCATGTTCTTGCCGCAGCACGAATTCGCGTCGCGCCGCGTATGTGAATTCCTAATTGCCCCCGAAACCCCGGTTTCCGCGCCGCGGACGGCGGGTCGGCGCCGGGGAATCGTCGGTCGAAGGCTCCGGCACCGCTTCCACTTCGGCGGGCTCTTCGTCGCCTTCGGTGCCGTCACCGTCGTCCTCTGAGGCGCCGACGAGGGGCGACCACAGCTCGACCGTGAACGGGCGGTCTTTGCGGGAAATCGGGTAGCGCGCGCCGCGCACGCCCGCGCTGCTATCGATGATCGTAACGGACTTCGATGCTTCGTCGATGCGGCGAATCTCGTAGCGATCGTTCCCGAACTTGACGCGCTCGCCGAGCGTCGTGCTCGACTTCGTCACGACCTCGCCCTTCGCGTAGTCCCAGTACTGATACCGGCACAGAACTCGCGTATCGGTGCCGTCGACCAGCACGTTCGACACGCGGAAGTTGAAGTCGTAGGGGATCGCCTCCGTCGGCCCCAAGACCTCGGACTCCTGGCGCCGCGCCGCGAGAGGTTCGACGTGTTCGACCGAACGATCCTCGACGGCTTCAGTGATGATCTTGTAGGTGTAGGTCTTGCCCGGTTCGACGTCGAAATCCGGATACTGAAAATCGCCGTCCGCTTCGAGCGAGAGCTCACGAAACGAGCCACCCTCGCCTTCGCTGCGAAGAAGCCGCACCTTCTCGAGGACGATGTTCTCGTTGATCGAGCTCATCTTCCCCTCGACGAGGAGATACACCTTCTTCTTCTGGGCATCGCGCAGACAGCTCACCTGAGCCACTGCGGCCGGTTCGTGAACGCTCGCGACGGCTTGAATCTCCTGGGTCCGCTTGATGAGCGCCGGGGCGGCCTCCGTCAGCCAGCCCGCATCCGTACTGCCGACGCCGGGGTCCCACTGCGAACGCAGAATCCCGACGACATCGACGACGGGATCCTGAAGGAGCGGCTCCTCGGATTTCTGCTGGTACGTACGAACTTCCGCATTGAGGTCGTTGCGGATCTTGTCGACGTCCCCGCCGGCAAAGAACGGAAGCGCGATCAGCGCAAGGCCGAGTACCGCAGCGATACCGTAGGAGACTTTGTCGATTTGCTGGACTAGGTTCTTTTCGGACATGACAACTGGTCCTCAGACAGAGGCCGCGGCCCCTCGTAGATGGATTCGTGGGGAGAGCGACGCCTCATACGTCATCATCATCATCGTCGTCATCGTCATCATCATCGTCGTCGTCGTCATCATCATCATCGTCGTCGTCATCGCCGGCTTCGATCGGATCGTAACCCTTCCAATCGAGAGCACTCAGCTGAAACGCAACCGTGACGACGGCGGGAGAGACGATGCTGTCATACGACGCCCGTTCGGCTGTCCCGGCGTCGTCGAAGGTCTGTTCCACCTGAAGCCCGATGTACGGAGTGAGCTGCTGGGCGGACTTTTGCGCGGTGAAGCCATCGAGCATGAAGAGAACGCGGTCGCTCTCGAACAGCTTCGCGAGCGTCTCTTCAACGAGATCGAGCGGCATCTCGACGGTGATATCGAGCGTGATGCGACGGTAGTGCTCGGTTTCCGTTTCGTCGTCGCCGCTCCGCCCGCCTCCAGTCCGCTCCCCGAAGTTGAGAATCTTCAGGCCGCCGATCTCTAGCGCGGTCAGAGCCTCGAACACCTCGCTCACGATCCAAAACTCCCGCATGAAGCGCGGGACCATGTCGTCGGTGATCGCGGAGTCCTCGACGATATCGACCTTCGGGATCTCGTCCCCGGATTCGCTGTCGACGGTGATTCCGAACTTCTCGCGGTAACTCGACACGATGGCCGAGATTCCCTCGCGGTAACGGGCGGAGAACTCGCCGGCCGACATATCGTCAGCGTTCGGATCGAAATACTCGGAGAATTTCGCCTGCCGCCGGTTGTAGAACTCGGCGCCGGCGTTGTGAGCGATGCGCTTGCGCTCGACCCCCGTCTCCAGCGCGTCGCGGTAGCGTCGCGTCGGCGCGACGTCCGCGCGGTTGTACTTCTTCGCGCTGTCGAGCTCGCGCTGGAGCGCATCGCGTTTCCCGGGGATGGAGTCCGACCCGCTCCCGTAGAGGGGCTGGAGGACCAGGAACCACGAGAGCGCGCCGAGAACGACGACGATCGCTCCGAGCGAAATCCAGTAGAGATTCTCTTTCAGCTTATCCATGCTTCAGACGGTTCCCTTCGGCAGAAGATTTCGCACGAGGACGAGGATCGACGGCTTCGTTCATGCGTCGTCGTCATCGTCATCATCATCGTCGTCATCATCATCGTTGTAGTATTCGTCGTCATCATCGTCGTCGTCGTCGTCGCCCGCATCCGGGTCTCGGTACTTCTCGGGCAGGACGTACCACGACGTCAACGCGCCGTAGTACGGCGCGCCGGCTTGCTTCGACTCCTCGTTTCCACCTTCGATCTGCTCTGCGGTCGGATCGTCAACGTAGATCGCGTTCAAGTTGCCGACGCCGGGCTTGACGACGACCTCCGTCAGATGGGTGAGATCCGCATCACGGATCTGGGCCCGCCCGAGCGCCGTCTCGAGGGGGCGCTCGAATCGCTCGACAATCGTCTCGTGATCCTGGATCTGGTTACCGCTGCTCTTCACGACGACGAACGCCGAGAACTTGAGCGCCGGCTGC
This sequence comes from Planctomycetota bacterium, assembly GCA_965223845.1. GTDB lineage: Bacteria > Planctomycetota > UBA8108 > UBA8108 > SXIK01 > CBDCXR01. The sequence continues at coordinate 2,755,992 of CBDCXR010000004.1, forward strand.
TTGCCGTCTTCCTTGTTCGATTGTCCGCGCTTCTTCTTGCCGCCGACGTCCTCGGGATAACGGACGGACTCCATCGCCACGTACGGCACCCACATCTTGCCGCTCAATCCCGCGATGACATCGTCGAGCACCCCTGTGGCGCCCGTCGCGTCTTCCGCCCGGAGCTGCCGGGTCACCGCGTCCTGATTCGGCGTCGACGCGAGCACTCGCTCGAGCACGCGAATGGCTTCGATCGCGTGATTGCGATGTTTTCCGACTTCGGTCAGCGTCGCCATACCCGAAGCGATCTTCTCGTCCGCCTCCGTGCTGAACTTCTCGATCTGGGAGTAGACCGACTTCGGCTCCCGGAGCTCGTCCTTAGCGTTTTCGATCGCCGAGGCGATCTGTCCGCGCTTGTGCTGGACGAGCGCCCACGCGATCAGAATCGCCACGAGGAGAGCGGCCGCCGCGATGAATGCGTGCTTCTTCTTCCGATCGACTTCCTTCTTGACCTTCTCCTCCGTCGGGATGAGGTCGACGTCGCACGTCCCGAATCCGATCGCCTGAAGGCCGCCGCCGAGGGCGGGGGCGAACGCCGGCAAATCCGCCTGGAGGAGGCGGACGTTGACCTCACGGCTCAGCCGCACGCGCCGGATCGATTGGGCGCGCTCGACCGGGACACCGAGGTGCTCCTGGAGGAAATTCTTCAGACCGACCAGCTTCGCGCCGTTTCCGAAGAGGAATGCTCGGGCGAAGTTCGCTTCCCCGGCCTGGCTTCGGTAGTAACCGATCGACCGGTGGATCTCCTGGACGAGATCGCGGAGTTTCGGCTGAAGCACGGCGTCGAAAATCTTCTTCGCCTGTTGGGGGTTCCGCCCCATCTGCAGCTTCAGTCGCTCGGCTTCGCTAAACCCGAGCTTGAAGCGCTGCATCATCGCCCGAGTGATGTCTTCGGAGCGGTGCGGCAGGGGTCGACTCCAGAACCGCTCTTTGTCGATGAGGACGAGATCGGTGTGCGATGCGCCGAGATCGAGAACGATCGCGGGCTCCTCGAGATCGAGGTCATAGGCGGCGAAGTTGAAGAGCGCGAGATTGCTGACCGACAGCATCTCGACGTTGAGGCCCTCGTTCGCGAAATCGATGAGCGAGTCATCGATGGCCTCGCGTCGAACCGCGAAGAGACTCACGTCGCGCTCTTCGCCGGAGCCGTACTCGCGGTCGACGACGTGAAAGTCCCAGATGACTTCGTCGAGAGGAAACGGGATCTGCTGCTGCGCCTCGTAGCCGACCATCTCCGCGAGACGTTTCTGGTCGAACGCCGGGATCTTGATGAAGCGCATGAACGTTCCCTGGGTGGGGTGAACGACCACCACCGGGTCGCGAACGTCGTTACGCGACTTGAAAATCGCCAGCGCTTCGCGCGCCTGCCCCGCGTCGAATCCGTCTGCCCCCGCCGTGTAGTCGACCTTGTCGACCGCCAGGATCTCGACGTTGGCCTTATCTCGGCGGAGGTGCACCGCCTTCAGAGACGACTTGCCAATATCGACACACCAGATCGTGTGGAATGCCATAAAAGCTTCCTCGGGGAGAGCGTTCGGTCAGCCGATACCGCGAGACGACACGGACGTACGGACTAGGCCGAGCGCCAGAATCGAGTGCGGGGTCGAGTAAGTGAGGGAACTCGAGCGATTTGCGGACGGCGACAGGCGCTCGGAGATGCCCCGGAAGCGAAGGATTCGGGAGTGGCTTCGCGGAGGAGAGACGCCTCAGACCAGAAAACCCTAACCGCAAATAACAGGAGAGTTTTTAGCAGAATTCCTGGATCGTAGCACACCGTCCGACAGGGTGTCAATCCTGGCCGGCGGCGCACGAAACAGTCGATGAGGTCGCGGGTTAGGGCAGAGGCGAGACCTCACCGAAACCTCGCTCATCGAACGGCCGAACGACGAAACTCGCGTGCCGAATTCGGCCGTTTCTGCACCCGAATTCCTCCCCTCGGGAGCCGCGAACGAAACACTCTCATCCTGCGTGGAGACCGAGTCGTCCCATGACGAGCTTCAGATCCTCCCACGCGAGCCGCTTGTCTCTCGGCGTACGCAAGAGATACGCGGGATGGAAGGTCGGCAAGACCTCGCGCCCGAGGGCGCGGTGGAATCGTCCGCGCAGGCGGCCGAGACTCTCTCCGGAGGCGAGAAGAGCCTGCGCGGCGGTTCGTCCGAGTGCGACGATGACCTCCGGATCGACGAGTTCGACCTGGGCGGCGAGGAACCGCGAGCAATGATCGATCTCATCCGGCTCGGGCGTTCGATTCCCGGGCGGCCGGCACTTGACGATGTTCGCGATGTAGACGTCTTCGCGAGCGAGGCCCATCGCCCCGATCATCCGGTCGAGAAGCTGCCCCGCGGCGCCGACGAACGGCTCGCCCTGCCGGTCCTCGTCCGCACCGGGCCCCTCCCCCACGAACATCAGCCTTGCCGCGGGGGCCCCGACGCCGAAGACCGTCTGCGTACGCGTCGAGCAGAGTGGGCAGCGCGTGCACTCGGCGACCTCGATGCGGAGCGCCGCGAGCTCGCGCTCCGGTTCGGGCGTTCGCGCGGGCGTTCGCGGGTCCCTCGCCGGCCGTGATGCGTCTTGCCCGCGCGGCGGCGGATCGCTCCGCGAAACGCCCTCCGGCTCGGCCCACCTGACCGGAGGCGTCCAGCCGAACATTCGGTCGATCTCGAGCCGCTGGCGGACCCCGCGAACGATTCGCTCGAGTGCACTTCGATCTCTGGGCATTTCGGCTTCGTCCTCGATGCCGTCGCCGGCCACCGTTCCGCCCCGGCGGAGATCCGCCGAGCCGGAATCGCCATCACCCCGCGACTTCGCCGGCCCACTCGCCGCGCGCCCCCCGATCATCCACCGCCGTGATCCGGACCGGCTGGCATGTGCCGGGGAAGCGCCTCGCCGCGCGCTCCGACGGCGCCGCAAACCGCACCCTAACGTAGTGCTCGGTGAATCCCTCGAGGAGATCGTCCCCTCCCTGGACGGCCGCCGCGTCGCGTTCGAGACTCGACGCGGTCGCGTCCTCGTCGTCGCCCTCGACGAGGATCTCCACCGTCTCCCCCACGAACCGCTCCCGAAACTCGCGGCCGAGCTCTCCTTCGAGCGTCCGCAAGACTCGTGCTCGGCGGTGAATCTCGGGCGGCTCCACGTGCTCCCCGAGCTTTGCCGCGAGCGTCCCCTCTCGCCGGCTGTACGGGAATACGTGAATTTTGGCGAATTCGAGCTCGCGACACACGTCGAGTGTCGCCGTAAAGTCGCGCTCGCTCTCACCGGGGTGGCCGACGATCACATCGGTCGAAATCGCGATCCGACCGCGCCGTCGTTCGAGTTCGGCGACGACCGCGCGAAACTCGTCCACTGTGTAGTCGCGACGCATTCGCTCGAGCACGCCGTCGGATCCGGCCTGAAGCGGAATGTGCCAGTGCGCGCAGAACGGCGGCTCACTCAGTACGTCGAAGAGGCGATCGTCGAACGTCCTCACACCGATGCTGCTCAGTCGGATTCGCCTCAGCTCGGTCGCGCCGGCGATGCGCTCGAGGAGATCCGCGAGCCCGATCGGTGGATCCAGATCGCGGCCGTAGTCCTGAAGGTGAACGCCGGTTACGACGACTTCCTCGAAGCCGTGCTCGGCGAGACGGCGGATCTCCTCGAGCACCGCGTCGGGGTCGCGGCTCCGGGATCGGCCCCGGAGAAACGGGATCACACAGAAGCTGCAGAAACTATCACAGCCGTCCTGCACCTTCAGATTCGCCCGCGTCCGCCCCCGATAGCGCGAGATCTCGAGTCGGAAGATATCGCGATCGCGCTCGGGGAAGGCCTCCCCGGGCTTCCAGCCTCCATCGAGGAAGCTCGCCACCAGGGTCTTCTCTTCGTTGCCGGCGAGAACGGCGACCTGCGGAATCGCGCTCAGACGTTCGCGCTCGGACGGCGTCGAGCAACCGACAACGATGATGCGCGCCGCGGGGTTCGTGCGCGCGACTCGCTGCACGTACTTTCGGCTCTTCACGCCACTCGTCGCCGTAACCGAGCAGGTGTTGACGACGTAGACGTCCGCCGGGACCGTGTACGGCACCTCGCGGTAGCCGAGGTTCAACACCTCCTCGCGGATGGCCTCGGTGTCATACTGATTGATCTTGCACCCGAGGGTGACGAACGCCGCGGACTTCATGATCGCCGCACTATACGGAGCGCGAACGGGGGGCACAACTGGGCGCCGTTCCGTTCCCGTTCCAGCCGCTTCGTCGGAGCGCACGAGACCACCGGCTGAAGCGTTCGCCGGTGCAGCCAGTTTCTAGGCGCCGAACACCGCACGGAGGGCGCGCTCGACCGGCGCGGTCACGAGCGGCGCGATCGTCCCCCCCTCGGCGGCGATCTGGCGCACGAGAGTCGACGAGATAAACGCGAACTCCGGTCGGGTCGGAATGAAGATCGTCTCGACCGGAGCCGGGCCGCACAGGCGATTCGTGTGCGCCATCGGGAGCTCGTACCCCGCGTCCGCGCTCGAGCGCAGCCCGCGCAAGATCCAGTCGGCTCCCGTCGCCGCAGCGAAATCGACCGTGAGGCCGGAAAACGTTCGCGCCGAGACCCCCTCGAGGCCCTCGATTTCGGCGCTGAGGAGACTCAGACGCTCGGACGCGGGAAGAAGACTCGACTTCTCCGGATTGTCGAGCACGCCGACGACGACGCGATCGAAGAGCTGGGCCGCCCGGGCGATGACGTCGAGATGCCCCCTCGTCACCGGATCGAAGCTCCCGGGGAACACCGCGACTCGCCGCGATCGACTCGTCATTCCTGTCGCTCCTCGTCTCCCGTTCAGTCCCCGCCGCTCTCGCGATTCTACTGGGCCGCCGTCAACGGAACCACTGGGCCCGCAGCATCTCGACCGGCATGAAGTTCACGTAGTAGGTTCGGTTTCGATCCTCTCCGACGTCCTCTTCGAACGAGAACGAGAGGGCGAAGCGATCGAACACCCGGGTCACCCCGACACGGATCTCGACGTCTCGGCGACGCTCGAAGTCGTGCGCGTAGAACGCGTCGAAGGCCCACTTCGGATTGAGCCAGAACCGTACGTTCCCGTAGAGGACGTTCGTCCGCCGGCGCGTCAGCCGGTCTCCCACGATGAGGCGCAGAGCGTCCGGAACGAGCTGAATGGAAGCCGAAGCGTCGACGCGTTCGAGGCGGAAATCTCGGTTCGGATTCAGCTCCGACCAGTACCGAAACGAGACGCGACGCACGTACAGCGTGTTGTCGAGCCGGAGGAACGAGCTCCGATCGCCGCCGTTGTCACGCCGGCGCTGCGGGTAAACGACGACGCTGATATCGCTGTCGAATACACGGTCCGTCGCGTAGCGCGCCGTCGCGAGCGCCTCCCGCTCGCCGAGCCGTGCCGACACGCTCCGCAGCTCGCCGGGGAGTCGTCGTCGCGAATGGAGCTCGTTCCGAAGCGAGAGACTGAAGCTCTCCTCGAGATCGACGGTGTCGACGGCGTCGACACCGATCAAGCGCTCGGGCGCGAGATCGTTCGTCGTGACGTTCAAATAGGTGAGACGCGGTACGACGATGTGCTTGAGGCGCTCGATCCCGAGCTTCTCGCGAACGAGGCTGCCCTCATCGAGCGCGAATACCCGGCTCCACTGCTGGCTGAGTGTGACGCCGGCTCCGAACGTGACGCGATCCTCGTCTTGGTCCAGCGGATCGAGCACCTCCTCGAACGCGCTGTAACGGCCGAACGCGAACGGGAGCGCGTCGAGATACGGCGACAGCAACCGGAGCGGGTACGACCACTCGTTTCGCACATCGAAGCGACCGAAGCGACGATCGGGGAGCCCGGTCGCGTCGTCGGGCCGCACACGAAGATGCGCTGCCTGCACCGTGAGGTCGGTGTAGAGCCCGGTCGAGAAGACGGGCTGCTGAAACACCGAGAAGCGCCCTTCGGGAAGCCGCTCCGTCACGGTCGCGAAGTCGTTCGTTCTCACCTTGGCGAGTGCGGTGACGGCGAGGTTGTCGCGAACGTTTCGGCGCCAGTAGGCGAGCGTCTCCTGCTCCTTCTCTTCCTTGGCCTCGCGCTCGAAAAACTCCCCGAGAAACGCGCGGTCGGAGAGCTTGGAGTACTCCAGATCAAGCAGGCCCACGTACGGAATGGCTTGGCGGTGCCAGATCCGCCCCCAGTCGCGCGACTCCCGCGGCACCGGAAGGCGAGTGGTGCGGTCCTCGTCGCCGCGGTCCTCGATGCGAAAGTACCGCCCGTCGCCGGTGAAGGACCAGCCGAGCTGCTCGGTCTGCCACGGCCCCCACCGGCGCGGCCGGAGCCCGTAGGCTCCGTTCGGTCCCCAGCCGAAGCCACGCCGGTCGTAGTAGACCGTGTCGAAGCCGAGCCGAGCGTTCCGGTCGAAGCGCTCGAGGCCGGACGAGTCGCCGAGCGGAAAGAGTCGCGCGAGGTAGTTGACGTTCCAGTTGACCCCGAGAAAGGGTCCGAACTGAGATGAGCTCCCGGGCTCGATCGACCGGATCGGCATGAAGTCGTTCCATCGCGTGTCCCAGTAGCCCACCGGGAGCGGCGCGACGGGTTGATCGAGAATAGACACCCACGTGCCGTCCGGATCGATGATGAACGCGGGAAGCGTCCCCGTCTCTCGCTCGGCTCGCAGGCGGTCGCGGAGTCGCTCGAGCTCGCCGCTCGCGTCGACTTCCGCCCGCGGATCGATGCGGCGGAGCGCAGCGAGCTCTTCCGTGCTCAGATCCGCGGGAAACACCTCGATTTCATCCGAGGCGAGCGCGATGGGCGGGACCGCGAGCTGCGAATTCGTCGCGCGAACACGTCGCCCGCGAAAGTACTGAAAGCGATGGAGGAGGAGCTCCTCGGCACGCAGGACGAGGGGAGACTCGTAGAGCGGCCGGTGCGGATTCGAGACGTCGTTGGCCGGCGTGCCTCGGCCGAGCTTCGACTCGATGACGGTCGGGATGTGAACCGCTCTCTCGACCGTCGTCATCAGACGGACGCCGCGGGCGACGCCGATCCCCGTGGGGTGCTCGAAATAGAGCTCGTCGGCTTCCAGATGGGTTCCCTGTCTCTCGAGGTCCACGCGGACCCGTCCGCGTGCGTAAGCGGTCACTCGGCGAAACCGCTGTCCGCTCACCGTCGCTGGGGCGACGGAATCGGACGCTCGCGCCCGCGAAGCCTCTTCCGCGTCCGACTCTCCCGACGCGTCGTCGTCGCGAATGCGATCGGCGAGGTCGGCGAAGACGACGAGCAGGTCGGCCTGAATCCGGACCGGCTCCCCCTCGAATGAATAGCGCCAATCGACAGAGCCGACGGCGTATCCCGCGATGCGCTGATCCTCCTCGGTCCGCACGAGCGGGAGGTCGATCACCGTCCGCTCGGCCCGCGGACGCTGCGCGCCGCGAAGATCGATGCCGAGAGTCTGAAGCGAGATCGACCCGGATGACTCTGGCGGGAACTCTTCGTCGGAGTCGCCCGCCGAAACCTCCGGCTCGTCGACGTCCGGCGGGATCGTGGGAAGGGGCGCCCCGTCGCCTGCGAACGCCCGCGCGGCGGCCATCGATCCGATGAGCACCACGATTCCCCCGCGGAGCGCGAGCCGCACCCGGGCGCAGGCACGCTGCGACGTTCGAGCAGCGGCGATCTCGCTCACGCTGTCACCCGATCTCTTCACCCTCGGTCAGCTCCCGCCAGTCGCGCCGGGCGGCCGGCCGCTGGCTTCCGGCGCGCCGAAGCGAAGCGCGAGCTGTCGCTCGCGCCGCTGGTGCGTCCGCCGGACTCCGGGCATGGTACGTCAGCCCGAGGCCGTGTCAAGGTGACCGGAGCCGGAGCCGCGTGCGCTCCAGAACGTCGCCGCCGAGTAGTTTCCTTCCGAAACGCGCGCCGGAGGGCGTACTATCCGGTAGCGCAGGGTCGGGTAGAGGGTGCCCACTTTCGGCAAGAAGATTGCACCCGAGTCCATCACCCCGCCACCCGGCGCCTCGTCGACGGCGGCTCTTCGCGGCTCTCCGCGCGAACCCGGCGCGCTTCGCGCCGCCCTCCCTCCATCTTTGCCCCAACTCCACGGAGCTTCTCTCATGAACGCCGCACGACGCTGCGTGATCCTCGGCGCGATCGCCGCTTTCGCTTCCGCCGGGCTGCCGCTCACCGCGCAGACTCCGCCTGTCCAAGGCGTGGACAAGACTCCGGACTGTGGCCAGCTCCACCACGAGATCCTCGAGTACTACCGCGGCCTGCCGACCTCCTTTCGCATGTCGAACGCGGAAGCGGACCGCCTCGCGCTGGCGACAAACGACGTACTCCTCAAAGCGAAGAGCTATCTCACCCGATGCGCGAAGTCCGTCGACCCGGCGGTCGTCGGAGAGGTCGAGTTCGTCGCCGCGAAAGCGACGTATCTCCTCTCGAAGCGATACCGAACGCAGGTCTTCGCCGAGCTCAAGGACACGCTCCAGGGAAAAGAGCTCCGGGCCGAGCTCCTTCGCCGCGTGCGGGACTACCTCGGCCAGGTCGATCTCCTCGCCGAGCGTGCGATCGCGAAGCTGCCGCGAACGCACGAGCTTCGCCCCCGGGCGATGGAGATCGCTGCGCTCAGCGTTCACGAGGCCGAACGCCCCGTCGACGCCGCGGCGAAGTACCGGCGGTTCCTCCGGGAGCACCCCGGGGACGAACGCGCGCACGCGATGGTGAACGGTCTCGCCCGAGCATTCCTCGATGCCGAGAGCTTCGACGACGGCATCGCTCTCCTCGAACGCGCGCTCCGCGATCACTACCGCTCGGCGAGCTACCCGTACTTCGTCGACGCGCTGCGCCGCATGTACGGCGGTGCGGGGAAGATCGACGAGTACCGAAAGATCGTCCGCACTGGACTCATCGTCTTTCCGCTCAAGCAAAAGAACACTCGGCTCTCCGCCCACCTCCGCAACGTCTTCGAACGCTTCGAGGTGTTCTTCGGCTACTGGAACGGATACGGCGCCCTCGCGGCCGGTGACTTCGACGGCGCGCAAAAGGCGTTCGAGAAGCACATCGCTGCGGTCAACGCGCTCGAAAAGGCGTACGAATCGAAGGGGCGCGCGATCAAGCCCGAGTACGGCATCTATCGAGCTCGTTCGGAGCTCGCGCTCAAGTTCGTGACCGAGCTCAGCGGTCGCCCGGCGCCGCGGGAGCTCGACGCGGCCTGGATCACGGACAAGAAGCTGACGATCGGCGAATCGCTCGGGAGCGTCGCCGGGATTCTCTTTCGGGGGGTGAACGACGAGAGATCACAGGAGTTCATGTCGCGACTCTCGCACGTGTGCAGCGCGGAGCCCGATCTCGCGATGGCGGCGATCCACTATCTCCGCGAGCAGCAGCCGCTCCCGCTGCGCGAGCGCATCCTTCGCGAGGAGATCGATTCGATCGACTTCGTCGGGGCGGCCGGCTTCGACCCGGACGACGAGAACCAGGAGATCTTCCGTGCGTACTCCGCGAAAGTCGGAAGCGCGACCTTCGTCGTCGTCGACCGGACCGGGAACCTCGTCTGGCACATGGAGGATCCCCGCGGAGTCGACGTCGGGCTCGTCACTGCGATCATGAAACGCGTCGGCGAAAACTGACGGCGAGGCCGAAGCCCCCCGCGCCGGCGCGGCTTCGTCGCGTCGGATCCTCGCGCGGCCCTAGCCGCCGATGACCTGCGGCTCGTCGTCCTCGTACGCGTCTTGCCCGGTGATCTCCACCGAAAGCGACGAGAGGAGATCCTGGATCCGGCGCTCCTTCGAGTTCACCCAGAGAACGTGATCGAGAACGATCGCCTGCTTCTCGCTCGTCGGGTAGATCACGACTCGCCCAGCTCCGAGAAGGAAGAACTCGAAGACGTCGTTGATCTCCTTCGTCATCTTGAGGTTCGGCGAGGGGTAGCGCTTCACGTCGCCGAGGAAGCCTTCCTTGTGAAGGATCTCGTTGCTCTTCACGATCCAGTAGTCGAACCGGGTCGTAATGAAGACTCCCGTGAGGATGACGGAGAGGTAGGTACCGAGCGTAAAGTAAAAGTGATTCGAGACGCGGAGATCGAACGCGAGCACGAAGTCGCGGATGAACTGTAAGACCTGCCACCGAGTTCCGAGGTAGAGAAGTAGAAAGAAGACGGCGAGGAGAAAGAAGAAGATCGCGACGGTCTTAAAGCGCGAGAACTCGAACGAGATCACGAGAAGGTTGAGCGCGAGGACGACGAAGAAGATCTCACCCGCGATCGGCGCCGCTTCGGACTCGATCCCGCCTTCGCTCAGGAGCTGCCAGGTGCCGCAGATGAGGCTGAAGACGAGGACCGGATAGAGGAACACCACCTTCGGGTAGGACCGGATCGTGATCTGGTCTCGCTGCGGCCGGTCGGTCATCTCGATCCCGTCTCCTCTTGGCTGTCGCTACGATCCGCGCCGCGCTCAGGGGCGCGCAGAATCCGCCGGCGCACCGCTCCATGCGGGGGCGGCGCGGGCGCTGAGGTCTCCCCCGTGATGACGAGAACCGGCTCCGCGGGTTTCCGCCTTTTTTCGCTGGCCGGCACATTTTCTTCATCCGGTGCCCCAGGTTGAAGCGGCTTCTCGACCTTTTCCGGATTCTCTCGCCCGCCGGTCCGTCCCGGGGCATTCGCTCGGATTCACCGAGGGTCCGCACTCTTCAGCGGAGCGCGCGGTCAGGCCCTGCAGAAAAAAGCGTCGGGCGGGAAGCGACTCATCCCTCGCTTCCCGCCCGACGAGCGTTCGCGGCCCTCGACTCTACGCGGCGGTACGAGTCCGCGCGAAGAGATTCAGCGAAGCCGGACGCCGCAGGAGCCGCAGTCGTAGTAGTCGATCACGCGCCGGTGATAGCCGCGCCGAACGACGATCTTCGAGTAGACCGGACGGCCACAGTCGTCGTAGCCGACGAACACGGTCCGGTAGACGGGCGCGACCCAGACTCGCTTGTAGTGTGGCCGGCGAACGTGACGGTGACAGTGCCGCTCGTAGACCGGGCGGTGTCGATGCCGGACGTGACGCACTCGGCGATAGCGCGGTCCGTGGTCGTAGTGACGCACGTGTCGCCGTCCACGACCGACACCGAACTCGACGTGCGCGCCGCGGCTTCCGATGCCGATTTGGAATCCCCAGCGCGGCTTGTGATCGGCCATTGCGGGCGCAGCGATTCCCAGGACGGCGACGACGATCACGGCGGTCGATAACTTGGGGCGGTTCATGGCGTCCTCCACTCGGAACTAGGCAGCGGGACTGGCTTGCTTCTACGCGTGAGACGCGGGGACGAGAGGAATTATTCACTCCCGCGTTGCGGCGGCGATGGGCCCGCGTGAGAATCCCGTGCTGCCTGACCCACCCGCTCTCCCGCGCGGAGAGCTCCGCCTTGGCACCGTTCACGAGTCCGGGCGGGGATATGAACGAGTCGGGCAGAACGGCACGAGCCGAACACGCAGGCCTGCGCGCGGATCGTCTCGCGCGCTTCGTTTCTTCACACCCCGGACTGCTTTACGGCACGTCGTTCGCAGTGGGTGCGGCGCTCGAAACCGCGCCGAACGGGCGAGTGCCCTCCGGTGCGGCGGTCCTCGTACTCGCGGTCACGGTCGGCGCGATCGGCGTCTGCGCGCGCAGTCGTTTTCCATCGCCACGCGTGAGACAGCGGCTCGCTCGCACGGTTGCGATCGGAATGGTCTTCGCGTTCGCGGGAGCCGGCCGCGTCCACTTCCCGGGCGACAGCAGCCGACCGTCTCCTCCGCGAGCCAGTGCGATCGTTCGCGGAGTCGTCGTCAGTCCCCCACTCACGGATGCACCGGGCGGCAAAAGCGGGCTGCCCGCGACGAGCTTTGACCTCCGCACCGAGTCGATCGGCGCGCCGGTGCACGTTCGCTCCCTCCAGTCGATCCCCGGTGTCCGCGGCGGTGACCTCGTCTCGGTGCAGGGTACGGTTCTCCCCGGCCGTCGCGGCTCGGTGCAGCTCCGGGCAGACCGAAGGGCGAGCGTTCGCCTCCTTCGCGAGCCCGGAAGTGACGAAGGGAGTGAGCCTACTCGAACCGGGACGCGTCTTCGCGTCGCGGCGTACCGCGCTCTCGGATCCCTCCGTCAACATCTCTACGACCGACTCGGGCAGCTCTACTGCGGAGACGATCACGGCGTCCTGCTCGCGCTCCTCCTCGGCGACCGACGCGCGCTCTCCGCTTCGACCCGCGACGCTCTCGTCGACTCGGGAACGTTTCACTTCCTCGCGATCAGCGGCCTTCACGTCGGGCTCGTCCTCTGGGCGATCCGCCGGATCCCCTGTCCGCGACGCGCGCGGCTCACCGTTCGACTGGGTCTCGCTGCAGCCTTCGTCATCCTCACCGGAGGGCAGCCACCCGCAGTCCGCGCCGGGATCTTTCTCGCCGCTCAGCTCGTCTACGCGTCGCGCGATCGATGGTCGCCGCCGCTCAACGCGCTCGGCTGGACGGCGCTCCTTCTCCTCGGGTTTGATCCGCTTCTCGTTCGCGACGTCGGCTTTCTGCTCTCCTTCGTCGCGGTACTCGCGATCCTCACTTGGGGACAGCGCCTCGCCGCGGCTGAACCGTCCGCCGAACTTCCCGTCGAGCGACGCCCGAGCTCGACGGCATGTAGAGTCGTCGCTGGCGCGACCAGTGTACTTCGCCGGGCCTTCGCGGCGTCGCTCGCCGCAACCGTGGCGACGACTCCCGTTCTCCTCTGGACGTTCGGGCGAATCCATCCCCTCGCACCACTCTGGAACGTCATCGCCTTCCCCTTCGTGGCCGCGGGCCTGTTCGCCGGCGCGGGCAGCCTCGTCGTTTCGTCGGTTTCGGTCGAAGCGGCGCGACCGCTGGCGGCAGTCGCCGCCGCATCCCTTCGAGTGCTCACCTCGACTCTCGAGTTCGCCGCCGGCGTCCCGGGGAGCTCGCTCCAGCTCGGGGGCGCTTCGTTCGTCGCGATCGGCGCGGTGTACTTCGTTCTCGTCGCCGGAATCGCGACGCCCGCTCGAAGCCGAACGCTCGCCGCTGCACTCGTACTCGTCGCCGCCGCGGTGTTCTTAGGACCTCGTCCCGGCGCCGCGCTCCACGTCGTTCCCGGGACGACGCGCGGGAGCGCCGTCGTCCGCGTCGCCGACGCCGCGACTCTCATCGTCGAGCCGCGGCCCGACACCGCGGATGGAATCGCCCGCGCGCTGGCCGGCCTTCCGCGAGCTCGTGTCCAGGTCGTCGGGCTCACCTCGCTCGATTCCCGCGTGCTCGACCGCGTCTCGGCGACGCGACACCAGACCTCTGAGCGGAGCGTTCGTCCCCTTTGGCGCGGCGAGGAGCTACGAGCCCGGCCGACCGCCTCGTTTCTGGTCCTCCAGCCATCGCGCGAGGATCCGGCTTCACGGCGCCGCCTCGTCGCCCGCGTCGAAACGCCGACTTCGTCGTGCATCCTGGTCGGCGCCGGACCGGACCGCGCGGTCGGTCGCCTCCTCTCCGGCAACGACGATCTCCGCGCGGACCTCCTCGTCGTCCTCGGGACGATTCGCAGGAGCGAAGTGTGGAGCGAGCTTCTCCGGCGCGTCGAGCCCCGTCGCGTCGTCGTCGCCCGGCGCGATCTCCGGGAAGAGATCGGATCCGGTCTCTCGTCGATTCTTCGCGTCGACATGGCGAACCCGGACACCTGCGTTCTACCCTAGACTCGAGGAATCCCTCGGCGGACCGGATCGATCACGGACGGCCGCGCGCGTGAGACCGCCCTCAGAGACGAAGCCCCGCCTCCCCGAGGGGGTTACAATGGTCGGGCTCGAACTCGTCCTCTCCGGAGGAGACGCTCGGGCGGAGCCGAACCGAGGGAGATCGGAGAGCCTGTCTACATGAAACGATCGCTCGCGGGCCTCGCACTCGGCGCGGCCCTTCAGTGGACTCTGCTCGCCCCGCCGGCGCACGCGGAGGAACCTCGCATCGAGTTGATGGTGACGCCCGGCTATTTGCCGGGCGTTCCGGTCCTCGTTCGATTCGATCGCACGACGGCGCCCGGCGTTCCGCTCGCGCGCGAACCGTGGAACGGAGTGGTGGCTTTGAGCTCCGACCGCGCTGAAGTCGAGCTCGTCCCCGACGCGATCGAGCTACGCGGCGGAATGGGCTCCGCGCTCGTCGCGATCTCCGGCGGCGGCGACTTCACGCTGCGGGCGGAGATCGGTGGACAGAGTGTCGAGCGCGAGCTTCGCGACCTCACCGGCGAGCCGATCCATTCCGTGCAAGGAACTCTCGACGGCGAAGCGACGGAGTGGAGCGGGATCGTTCACGTGACCGCGGATGTGCAGGTTCCGGTCGGTCACACGCTGACGATCCGACCGGGGACTCTCGTCGTTCTCGACGGTGTCGCGACCGGCGAAGACGGGGTCGACCTCAACGTGAAGGGAACCCTCGAAGCGTTGGGGACCCGCGACGAGCCCGTCTCCTTCACGGCCGCCGCAACCCACGAGCCCTGGGGAGAGATCGACTTCGACGGCGCGACCGGACGCTTACAGAACGCGCTGATCACCCGCGCTGGAAGCTCGCCGGCCGGCGGCCACACGAGCTCGGGACCCGCGGTGCGGTCTCGCGAGGACAGCACCGTCGAGCTCGACGGCTGCGTGATCTCGGACATCGCCGGCAAGATCATGACCGCGGACGACAGCGACCTCGTCTTTCGCGACTGCATCCTCGCTCGCGCGATCATGGGCCCCGAGATCGACGACTCGGCGGCGCTTCTCGAGCGCTGCCTCATCGCGGAGATGCGCGGAGAGGACGACAACGACGGGATTTACCTCCACAGCCAGAAGGCGGGCCAAGAGCTCACGCTCCAGGACGTCATCGTCGCGGGCGGCGACGACGACGGAATCGACACCCTTCGCTCCACCGTCACTATCGCGGAGTGCGTCGTTCGCGACTTCGCGGACAAAGGGATCAGCGCATTTTCGTCCGACTTGACGGTCACACAGACGATCCTCGCGGACTGCGACATCGGTGTGTCGAACAAGAGCGATGATCCCGACGGCTCACTGGTTCGCATCGATCGCTCGACCATAGTGGGGAACCGCCTCGGCATCGAAGCGAACGACAAGTT
The DNA here is from genome assembly GCA_965223845.1 of Planctomycetota bacterium. Classification (GTDB taxonomy): domain Bacteria; phylum Planctomycetota; class UBA8108; order UBA8108; family SXIK01; genus CBDCXR01. The sequence goes on from CBDCXR010000004.1 coordinate 2,771,085, forward strand.
CGACGAGCCCGAGAACGATGTGCGGTTCAAAGTCTCGAGCTCCATCGTTCGCTGCGACACGACGCTCGAGACAGGATTCGCCGACGAGAAGATGCAAATCTCCTACTCGGCGCTCGGCGACGACTGGCCGGGTGAGGGCAACTTCACCGACGATCCGGAGTTTGTCGACGGCAACGCTTGGGACTTTCGGCTGTCGGCCGGCTCGCCGTGCATCGACAGCGGTGATCCCGCCGCGGAACTGGACCCGGACGGAACGCGCGCCGATCGCGGCGCCCTCCCGCGATCGACGGTCGTCGATGCGCCTCGGTTCACCCGGGGCTCGACGAACGGAGACGAATGGATCGACATCTCCGACGCGATCTCGATCCTCTTTCATCTCTTCGGCGGACGCAGCATTCCCTGCCGCGACGCCGCCGATGCGAACGACGACGGGGGCGTTTCCCTCGGCGATGCCGTGTTCTTGCTCGAGGCGATCTTCACGGGCGGCCCCGATATCCCGCATCCGAGCGCTTGCGGCACGGATCCGACGGAGGACGATCTCGACTGCGCCAAAGAAGCTTGCGCCTGATCCGTATAGCACCTGCGCTCGTCAGCGGTGGCGGGGAGCGATCCGTCGTGCGATCGCCTGGCGGAACGGTCGGCGGAGAACTCCCACCTCGGTGATGAGCCCGGCGATGTACTTCGACGGCGTCACATCGAAAGCCGGGTTGTAAACGTTGACCCCCTTCGGTGCGGTTCTTCGGCCGAAGCCGTCCGTCACCTCGCTCGCGTCCCGCTCTTCGATCGGAATCTCGGCTCCGGATCGAAGCGAGAGATCGAAGGTCGTGCTCGGCGCTGCAACGTAGAACGGAATCTTGTGCTCGCGCGCGAGGACCGCCACTCCGAAGGTGCCGATCTTGTTCGCGACGTCGCCGTTCGCCGCGATGCGATCCGCCCCCGTCACGATGCAATCGACGCCGCCGGATCGCATCAGCGACGCGGCTGCGTTGTCGCAGAGGAGGGTGACGTCGACTCCGACCGATTGGAGCTCCCAGGCGGTGAGGCGCGCGCCCTGGAGAAGCGGCCGCGTCTCGTCCGCGTAGACGGCGACGGACTTGCCCGCCGCTAACGCGCCGTAGACGACGGCGAGCGCCGTCCCGGCCCCCCCGGTCGCGAGTGCGCCCGCGTGGCAATGGGTGAGCACGCTCCACCCCGACCGGAGCACCTTCGCGCCGTGGCGACCGATCGCGCGGCAGAGCTCCCGGTCTTCGGTGTGAATCGAGAGCGCCTCGTCGAGAAGCGCCGACCCAACGCGGGAAGGACGGAACGAATTCGGGGACGCTCCGTCTAGGACCCGACGCGCCGCGTCCTCCATCCGCCGGAGCGCCCAGAAGAGATTGACGGCGGTCGGGCGCGACGACGCGAGATAGGAACAGACCCTCCCCAGCGCGGCGAGGTAGCTCCGCGGCGTCTTCGCCGCGGAGTCCCGCATGCCGAGAACGACGCCGTACGCAGCCGCCACGCCGATCGCCGGAGCGCCGCGAACCGCGAGGCGCGCGATCGCGTCCCACATCTCCTCGGCGGTGCGAATACGAATCCGCTTGAACCGCTCGGGGAGAAGAGTCTGGTCCGTCATCGCGACGTGACCGCGCGGACCGCCGACCCAATCGAGAGCGGATGGGGGATCATCGAGGATCGTGCTCGCACGCTCCCGCGAGCTTCGCTTCGAACGCTTGGCCGTTGTCACCATTTCCACCTACGCGTCCGTTCCCGCCCGGTCGCGGTTCACGGTCACGCGCTCTCTCCGATCCCGCGCCTCCGTTCCGGCGCCCGTACTCCCGTCGGCTACGCGATCGCTTCCTGCACGCGCCGATCCTTCTCGAGGACCTCCGACTTCATCGCCTCGCGGAAGTCGGCGAGGCGCGCGCGCAGGCCTGGATCGCCGATCGCGAGGATTCGAACGGCGAGAAGGGCCGCGTTCTTCGCACCGTCGATGCCCACCGTCGCGACCGGAATCCCGGGCGGCATCTGCACGGTGGAGTAGAGTGCGTCGACTCCGGCGAGCGCCCCGCTCTTCAGCGGGACACCGATCACGGGAAGGTGCGTCTTCGCGGCGACCGCGCCGGCGAGATGAGCCGCCATCCCGGCGCCGCAAATGATCACCTCGAACCCCTCGGCCTCGGCGCCCTCGGCTTTCTTGAGCGCGATCTCCGGCACGCGGTGCACGGAGTGCACGCGGAGCTCGCACTCGATCTCGAATCCCTTCAGGGTATCCGCCGCCTTTTGCATGACGGCGAGATCCGAGTCGCTTCCCATCAGAATCAGTACTTTGTGTTCGCTCACGGCACTCTCAGCTCCAGCTCTGGCCCGTCAGGCGCTCGTAGATCTCTCGGTAAAGTCGCGACGTCTCGGCGATGACTTCGGCGGGGAGAGACGGTCCCGGCGGATTCCGATCCCAGTCGAGCCCGCGGAGGTAGTCGCGCACGTACTGCTTGTCGAAGGAGGGCTGCGACCGCCCCGGCGCGTAGCCGTCCGCCGGCCAAAAGCGCGATGAATCGGGCGTCAGCACTTCGTCGGCGAGGACGATCGGACCCGCACCACCGCTCACGCCGAACTCGAACTTGGTGTCGGCGATGATCACTCCGCGCTCGCGCGCGTAGTCGGCGGCGGTTCGGTAGAGCTCGAGGGTGCGATCGCGGAGCTCGGCGGCGCGTTCGGCGCCGACCGTCGCTTCCACCTGCGCGAACGAAATCGCCTCGTCGTGCTCTCCTTCTTCGGCCTTCGTCGTCGGCGTGAACAGCGCCGGGTCGAGCTGACAGCTCTCCTCGAGACCGCTCGGAAGAGGAATCTCGCACACCGAGCCCCGCTTCTGGTACTCCGCCCAGCCGGAACCTACGAGGTACCCTCGCACGACGCACTCGACGGGAAGCATTTCGAGCTTCTCGACGAGCATCGTACGACCCTCGAGCTGCTCGGCGTGCGGCTGCACGACGTCGGGCATCTCGCGAACGTCCGTCGTGATCAGGTGATTAGCGACGCCCAGCTTCTCGAACCAAAACTCCGAGAGGCGCGTGAGTACCTTCCCCTTGTCGGGGATCCCGTTCGGGAGGACGACGTCGAACGCGGAAATTCGGTCGGTCGTGACGACCAGCAACTGACTGCCGAGGTCGTAGACGTCGCGCACCTTGCCGCGCCGGCACTCGAGACCCGGGATCTCGGTCTCGACGACGACGTTTTCTTGGTCGGTCGGTTCGTTCACTTCTACACTCCACAATGCGACCTCGAGTTCGAGGTCATAGGGTTCGAATGAAGAAAGTCGAAAGAGTGAAATCCGCTCGAGATCGCGCGGTCGCCCCGATCTCGCCGCCGTCGATCGATCGCGCGCCGTAAGCGTCTACGCCGGCGGCGGTTTTTCCGGAGAGGTCGGGCGGCGCGGACGCGTCGTCTCGACTGCTCGCCCTTCCCGAACGAGCCGATCGAGAAGGGGCTGTCCGATGGTCGGCCCAGCGGGGCTGCGCTGATCGATGAGCTTCGTTCTTCGTTTCGCCGAGACGGCGGGGCGTCGCGCACCCGTCCCGAGCGAAGGACCCCACATCCTCTGACCGTGACACACCGCCACGGCGAGGGCATCCGAGACATCCTCCGATTCCGGGAGGTCGTCTCGAGAGAGGATTCGTCCGATCATGCGCTGCACCTGGTCCTTCCCTGCCCCCCCGTTGCCGGTGATCGCCTTCTTGACGAGTCGCGGGGCGTACTCGAACACGTCCATGCCCGCGATCTGTGCTGCGACGATCACGACGCCGCGGGCCTGGCCGAGCTTGAATGCACTCTGAAGGTTCTTACCGTGAAAGACGTCCTCGATCGCGAGCACCGCCGGCGCGTGAGCCGCCACGATGTCGCCGATTCTATCGAAGAGCGCGTGGAGCCGAGCGGGCAGCGAATCCGACGCGAGATGCAGAGCCCCGCAGTCGACGAGATCGACCTGGCGCCGCGCCGCGACGTCCACGACTCCGTAGCCGGCGATGCGAGTGCCGGGATCGACCCCGAGGACTCGCACGGACTCGCTCCCCGCCATGCGACTCTCCCACTTCTCTTGCGATGGAGGACCGGAGGAAGATAGCCGACCCGCGACCACCTTGTAAACTCTTCCCTCGCGCGTCCGGCGATCTTCCGGCGCCGCCGCCTACTCCGCCCCGCGGGACTCGTCGCGCTCGCGCCGCCGGTAAAAAACTCGGAGCGGGAGCTCCTCGAAGCCGAGCGCCTCGCGGAACGCGCCTTCCACGTAGCGGCGGTAGTCCGCGGGAATGAGGTGGGGTTCGTTGACGAAGATCACGAAGGTCGGCGGCCGCGTCGAAACCTGGGTCGCGTAGAAGATCTTCGGCACCTTGCTCCGGCGCGCGTGCGGAGGGTGGTACTCCTTGATCGCCTCGACGACGCGATTGAGCTGTCCCGTCCCGATGCGGCGCGACGAGCGCTTGTAGAGGCTCTGGGCGAGATCGATGGCCGACTGAAGATTGCGCGACTGCGTCGCCGTCGTGGCGACGATCGGCGCGAATCTCAGCCCCGGGAGGGCCTTGTAAAGGTAGTCGGCGTACTCCTCGGTCGTCATGTCCTCGCGGACGAGATCCCATTTGTTCGCGATGATCACGCAAACCGCCGACATGCGCGAAATCAGCTCGCCGAGCTTCTTATCCGCACGCGTGATCTCCTGGCTGGCATCGAGCAGGAAAAGAACGACATCGACCCGCCGGATCGCTTGCTCGGTCCGAACACGGCTGTAGAACTCGATCGATCCGCCGGTATGGCGCTTCCGCTTGACCCCGGCCGTGTCGACGATCACGAACTCGCGGCCGTCCTTCTCGAACTTCACGTCGACGGCGTCGCGCGTCGTTCCTGGGACCTCGCTCACGATCACGCGCTCCTCGCGCGCGATCGCGTTCACGAAGGACGACTTGCCCACGTTCTGCCGCCCGACGACGGCGATGTGCATCACCGGTTCGGGAACGTCTTCTTCGGTCGGCCACAGGTTCTCGGTCACCCGATCGAGAAGCCGCGACGTCCCGATCTCCTCCTTCGCGCTCACCGCGATCGGCTCGCCGAGTCCGAGCTCGTAAAACTCCGGCACGTCGGCCTCGTAGCGAGGCGCATCGACTTTGTTCGCAACGACGAGAACCGGAACCTCACGCGATCGTTCGCGCAGTCGCCGCGCCACCTCGCGATCGAGCGGGACGATGCCGTCGCGTGCGTCCGTCACGAAGAGGATCAAGCTCGCGCCGCGAACGGCGAATTCGATCTGGCGCTCGACGTGCTCGCTGAGATCATCGCGATCGACGACGCCGATTCCGCCGGTGTCCATCACCTCCATCGTCACGTCGCGATGCGTCATCACGGTCGAAATCCGATCGCGCGTGACTCCGGGTGTTTCCTCGACGATCGAGATGCGGCGGCCGGCGAGGCAGTTGAGAAGCGACGACTTGCCGACGTTCGGCCGGCCGACGATCGCGACGAGAGGCAGTCTCATGGCTCGCCTCCGGCAGCAGTGCGCTCGCGGTCGAGCGCCGCGAAGTGGAGAAGCGCGAGGTGCGTCTTCGCGTCGACGACGATCGGCTCCGCATCCGCGGACGGGTGGAGAATCGACTCGAGGAGTGAGGCGAGCTCGAACTCCTTCACGCGGAGGCACTCGCCTGGTTCGAGCTCCTGCGGACCGGGCGACAGTTCTTCGGCGATGAAAAAGTGCACCCGCTGCGCGGAAGTCCCTGGGATCGCGAACAGCTCCGCGATCGGCGTCAGATTCGCCGCGCGGTAGCCGGTCTCCTCGGCGAGCTCGCGCGCTGCGCAGTCGGCAGGCGCCTCTCCGGGCTCGATCACGCCGGCGGGAATCTCGTGGATATGGCCGTCGACCGAGTTTCGAAACTGCTCGACGAGGACGACCCCGCGGCGTCCGTTCGCGCGCGCATGAATCGGCAACACCGCGACCGCAGGCGGGAGGTGAATGACCTCGTGCTCGGCCTCGTGCCCTCCGGGAAGGACGATCTCGTCGATCGATACGCCCACGACGCGCCCGCGGAACCTCGTCGTGCGCCCCCGTCGGCGGAATTCCCCATCCTCTCGAACGCCCGGATACCGTGTCACGATGCTTCTCCGGCGGCTCCCCGTCGGCGTCGATCGCTCGCATCAACGTGAACGAGGAGGAGGGAGACATCAGCCGGTGTGACTCCGCTGATTCGCGACGCCTGCCCGATCGAATGAGGCTGGACGCGCGCGAGCTTTTCCCGCGCCTCGAGGCGGAGCCCGGTGATGCTCGCGTAATCGATCGAGGCCGGAAGGCGGCGATCTTCGAGTCGACGGAAGCGCTCGATCTGACGCTCTTGGCGCTCGATGTAGGCCTCGTACTTCGCGGCGACTTCGATCGCAGCGACGTCTTCGCTCGACAGCTCGTCCTCGCGCAGTTTCGGGTCGAGCGCAACGAGATCGGCGAACTCTCGATCCGGGCGCCGAAGAATGCGAAGGAGAGACTTCCCCTCGTGCTTCGCCCCATCGAGATAGCGGAGCGTCGCCCGAGTTCGCTCGCGCTTTCGCAGCATGCGCTCGAGGTCCGCGGATGAGACGAGGCCGAGTCGGTGTCCGATCTCCATGAGGCGATCGTCGGCGTTGTCGGCTCGGAGGAGGAGGCGGTATTCCGCGCGCGATGTAAACATGCGATACGGCTCGCGCGGGCACTCGACGACGAGATCGTCGACGAGCACTCCGATGTACGCTTCGGAGCGCCGGAGAATGAGCGGATCTTCGCCGCGCAGCGCGAGCGCCGCGTTGATTCCCGCCATCAGACCCTGCGCCGCCGCCTCTTCGTATCCGCTCGTGCCACAGATCTGTCCGGCGAAGTAGAGACCCGCGACGAGTTTCGTCTCGAAAGTGGGGTGAATCTGCGTCGGCGGAAAAAAATCGTACTCGACCGCGTAGCCGTACTGAAGAACGCCGGCGTGCGCGAGGGCGGGAATGGTCGCGAGGAGATCGTCCTGAGCGTCGCGCGGCAGACTCGTCGATAGCCCGTTCACGTAGATCCAGTTCGTGTCGAGCCCCTCGGGTTCGAGAAAGAGCTGGTGCCGCGACTTTTCCGCGAATCGGACGACTTTGTCCTCGATCGAAGGGCAGTAGCGCGGACCGACGCCTTCGATCACGCCTCCGTACATCGGCGAGCGATGGAGCTCGCGGCGAATGACGTCGTGCGTCGCCGCGTTCGTGTACGCGATGTGACACGGCACCTGACGAAGCCGTAGACTCGTCGTCGAGTGCGAAAAGGGAACCGGTGGATCGTCTCCCGGTTGCTCGGTTGTTTCGCTCCAGTCGATCGTCTCGGCTGCGACGCGCGCGGGCGTTCCCGTCTTCAGTCGTCCCCGCTCGAAACCGTACTCGTCGAGAAAGTGCGAAAGATCGTACGCGGCGTCCTCCCCCACGCGACCGCCCGGCGATTGTTCGCCGCCGCAGTGAAGGAGTCCGCGGAGAAACGTTCCCGTCGTCAAGACCACGGCGCGCCCGGGTACTTCACTCCCGTCTGCGAGACGCACGCCGCGCGCTCGGGGCCGTCCACCGTCGCCCGCGCGATCGACGAGCAGCCCGTCGACCTTTCCCCGCACGAGCTCGAGTCCCGGTTGCGAGCCGGCGACGCGCGCCATGTACGCCTCGTAGCGGTGCTTGTCGCACTGGGCGCGCGGCGCACGCACCGCCGGGCCCTTCCGCGTATTGAGCACGCGGAACTGAATGCCCGCGGCATCGGCCGCTCGGCCCATCTCGCCGCCGAGCGCGTCGATCTCGCGCACGATCTGGCCCTTGCCGAGTCCGCCGATCGCGGGATTGCACGACATTCTCCCCACGGCACGCTCATCCATCGTGACGAGCGCCGTTCGGAAGCCCATACGGGCCGCGGCGAGGGCAGCCTCGACTCCGGCATGGCCGCCGCCGACAACGATGATGTCGAACTGAGGAAGAATCATGGACAGCGCTCCGAGGACAGCCCGCGCTCAATCTACCCGAACTGCAAAGGAAATGGCGAACGAGGACCGCACTGACCGCCGTCCCCGTCGTGCTCTAGGGAGCGATCACTCGAAGGAGAGCTTCCCGCCGAGCGATTGGAGCACGCTGAAGTAGTCGGGGTACGACTTCGAGACGACGTGCGGCTCAGCGATGACGACGTCGCGCACGACGAGCCCCGCGAGCGACATCGCCATGGCGATGCGGTGGTCTCCCCACGTGTCGAGCTCCGCGCCGTGAAGGGAGCTCGGATTCGGCCCGAGCGTTCCTTCGACTTGGAGCCCGTCGGAGAGCTCGACGACTTCCCCGCCGAGCTTGCGGATCTCGCTCGCAACGGAAGCGATGCGATCACTCTCTTTGTGACGGAGGTGAGCGACCCCGCGCAGTCGGGTACGACCGTGAGCGAAGAGAGCGACCACCGCGAGCGTCGGAACGACGTCCGGGATCTCGCTGCAGTTGAAATCGCCGCCCTTCAGGATCCCCTGCGGCGGCCGCGGTCCCGTGACGGTCACCGCGTTGCGCTCCTTCTTCACGCGGCACCCCATCGCGGCTAGGACGTCGGCGCAGCGGGCATCGCCCTGAACGCTTTCCTTTCCGACTCCCTCCACGCGGATCGTGGCTCCGGTCACAGCAGCAGCGCCGTAAAAGTAGCTGGCGCCGGAGGCATCGCCTTCAACGAAGTACTCCGACCGGCCTTGATAGCCGCGTCCGGGTGACACCTCGAACGTCGGCTGCGCGTCGTAGCCACGGTGATCGGAGCGTACGCTCACGCCGAAATCGCGCATCAACTCCAGCGTGAGATCGAGGTACGGGCGCGATACGAGCTCCCCGGTGACGACGATCTCCACCGGACGGGGAGCGAGCGGCGCGGCCATGAGCAGCGCGGAAATGAACTGGCTCGAGATGTCCCCCGGCACCTGCACCCTGCCACCGACGATCGCTTGCGCGCCGATCGTGACGGGAGGGCAACCGGTAGGAGCGTCGACATCGGCTCCGAGCGAACGCAGCGCGTCGACGAGATGGTGAATCGGCCGCTCCCGCATTCGCGGTTCACCGTCGATGACGAAATCGCCGCCCGATGCTGCGAGAGCCGCGGTGAGGAATCGCGCGGTGGTGCCGGCGTTCCCGATGAAGAATCGCCCCGAGCGAACCGGAAACGCCCCGGCGACGCCGTCGATCGTGACTCGATCGCCCCCTTGATCGATGCGGACGCCGAGCTGCCGAAGAGCGTCGATCAGGTAGCGCGAATCATCGCAGTCGAGCACGTTCGAAAGAGCCGTACGGCCGCGCGCGAGCGCGGCAACGAGAAGTGCGCGATTTGTGATCGACTTCGACCCGGGGAGTCGAACCGCCCCGGCTAGGCTGTCCACAGGTTCGAGTCGAACGGCCTTCGCGCCGGAAGGAATAGTCGGCGAACCGCCGGATGACTGCGACATGTGGGCACCATGCGAGAGAGCGCGCGAAGAAACCAAGCAGAGGATTATAGGTCGGCGCCCATCGCTGTCAACGCGAGGCGCCGAGTCTCACGGTCGCGCGCGGGCCACGAGTCGCGCGCCGGCGGGCGAAGAATCTCATCCGTCCTCCCGGGGCGTGTCTCGAACCTCGCCCGAACTTGCCGACGATACTTGGAGAAAGCGGTCTTTCTTCTCCTCGAGCGAGCTCCGCGGATTCGCGCGAGCGCTTACGGCCGCCGCGCTTCGTTATCGGAGGACTCCCGAGAGTCTGAGCGCGCGTCCGTTGTCTAGGAGCCTACATGGGTCGAACCAGAGAGCGATACGGAGACCCCGCGCGAACTGCCCCCGAGAGCGACCGGCGGCGGACGCGCTGGATTCTCACGGCCGGACTCGTCGGGGTCGCCGTGCTTGCGGCACGCGATCTCGCCCAATTTCGTTCCGCGTACGCGGAGCGAGCCGGACGCGTCGTCTTGGTCGCGGTCGTGGCGGTCTCGGACCACGAGTTCGACTCAAACGCAGGCGCTCGTTGGCGAGAGGATCTTCGTGTTTCCGCCACGGCGGAGCTCGTGGAACGATGGTTCGACGCCGAGTACGAAAAACATCGCGCGGGCGAGGCGTCTTCGCTGAGGATCGCCGTTCATCAGACGACGGTCGTCCTTCCGGCTGCGGCGCCCCCACCATCCCTCCGGCATCTTCGGCAAACGGCGGCGGTCGAGACCCGCGGGGACGACGTCGTCGTCTACGTGGTCTACTACCCCGATCGGGAGCGCGAGCGGTTCTCCGGAAGATCTCACGCGTCGGCTCGGGACGGCGAGGCGGTCGTGTACATCCCGCGCGACGAAGCGACGATCGGGTTCTACGAAGCGCTCATCGCTCACGAGATCTGTCATCTGCTCGGCGCGACGGACAAGTACGGTCCGCGCGGCGCGGAGTATCCACACGGATTCGCCGCACCGCTCCGCTCGCCTCTCTATCCGCAGGAGCGCGCCGAGATCATGGCGCTCGGGATTCCGCATTCGCGGTCGTCCGAGTCGATCGTCTTCGGACTCGAAGACTGCGTCGTTGGCCGGGAATCGGCGCGTGAAATGGGCTGGCGTCGGTGACGAGGGCGCCCGGGCGAAACTTCACCGAAGGATGGCGCCCGACGGCGCAGCGATCAGTTCGCCGGGACGAGCGGGAGATCGTGATGGACGTCCGCGTCGAGCTCGCCCGGCAGAAACTCGAGCTCACACACTCGACAGCGCAGGCGACGCGGCGGTGCGGGTCGCGAGGGCGATTTCTCTCCGTGGCTCGTCGACGTTCGAGTCGGTCTGCTCTCGACCGGTGGATCCACCGGCAGCGCGTTCTCCACGGGCTCGCTCTCCGCGCTTTCCGCCGCGTCTCGCCGCGAGCTCGCGTCGGCTTCGAGGACCGTCGCGACACCGGGCGGGAGCCAAGATTCACGGGTGGCCCACGCGGCGGCGCCCGCCGCGGCGATCATCAAGAGCGCGGCAACCCGCTTCCATCGATGCCGTGGTCGGCGAACGAGTCGCGTCGACGCGGTCGCGTCTCCATCGAGCACCGCGAGGACCTCGCCCGCACTCTCGGGCCGGCGCACGGGATCCTTCTCGAGCAGACGAAACACGACCCCCGTGACGCGCTTTGAGACGCGCAGTCCCGGCGCGACCTTGTCGAAAGTCGGCGGTTCGTCCGTCAGGTGCTGCACGAGGATCATCCGCGACGTGCGGCCGGTGAACGGCGGATTGCCGGTCAGCATCTCGTAGAGAATGATCCCGAGTGAATAGAGATCGCTCCGAACGTCCACCCGCTCCCCGGACGCCTGCTCCGGCGACATGTACTTGGGCGACCCGATTGCACAGCCCTGCGTAAGCTCGTTCGTCGCTTCTTCGTCGCTCAAGACCTTGGCGATCCCGAAATCGAGGATGCGCACGGTGTCCCGATCTCCCTTCGCCTCGACGAGGATGTTTTCCGGCTTGAGATCGCGATGGACGATCCCGAGCTCATGGGCGATGCGGAGACCGGAGAGAAGCTGAGTCGCGATGCCGATCACTCTCGCCGGGGGCAGAGGACCGCTCGCTCGGATGAGGTCGCGCAGACTGCGCCCCTCGAAAAAATCCATGGTAAAGAAGAGAAGGCCGTCCTGCGTCACGCCGAAGTCGCGCGTCTGGACGATCGCCGAATGCGTGAGCCGCATGACGACTTCGACTTCCTGAAGGAAGCGTCGACGGAAGGCGTCGTTCGCCGAAACGTCGGGGCGGAGCACTTTCATCGCGAAGAGATTGTTCTGCGAAAGGAGCTTGTGCCGCACTTTGTAGACGACACCCATGCCGCCCCGGCCGAGCACCGAGAGGACTTCGTACTTCCCGTTGATCACCGATCCGAGAAGACCATCGCGCTGGACGGCGGTCGCCGAACCGGTCGATCGCCCACACTCCGCACACGAGATCGCTCCCGGCGGAAGCGGCGTCGAGCAGGCGCTGCAGTTGGTGGTGTTCGGGTCGCTCTCGCTCACTCTCGCGCCTTACTCTGCGGACACTTTGTCGCGCTGTTCCTGCGCGTAGAACTGCCGGCCGTCGCGAGCGAGGCGATCGAGCGCTTCTGACGGAGCGAGACGATCGATTCCGAACGACCGCAGAGCCTCGGCGACCGTTTTCACGCCGATGGCATCCGCGTAGCGAAGCGGCCCGCCGCGGAACGGCGCGAATCCCGTCCCCATCACCATCGCGAAGTCGAGGAGCGGTGCGGACGCGACGACGCCCTCCTCGAGTGCGCGGGCGGCTTCGTTGATCACGGAGTACACGAGCCGCCGAACCCAGAGATCCGGATCGTCGGCATTCGGCCCCCGGCCGGCGGCGCCACCAAAGCGAAGCGCCGCAGGATTCGGATCGGAGCGCGTCGATCCCTTGTACCGGTAGAAGCCGCTCTGGTTCTTCTTCCCGAGGAGGCCGCCTTCGTCGAGGAGCTGCGTCATCACCGGCGCCGGAGTCATCCGGTCGCCGAAGGCTTCGTGCAGCGTGTGCGCGACCTTCGCAGCGACGTCGAGTCCGACTTCATCGATGAGCTCGAACGGCCCCATCGGCATGCCGAAGCGACGGAGTGCACGGTCGATCGACTCGATCGAATATCCTTCGCTGAAGAGGTGCGCGGCCTCGTTCAAGTAGCTTCCGAGTATGCGGTTGACGAGGAATCCCGGCCGGTCTGCTACGCGCACGGGAAACTTCCCGAGCTCGCGAGCAAACGCTTCGGCTCGTTCCGTCGCGTCTTCCGACGTTTGCTCGCCGGGAATCACCTCGATGAGCGGCATGCGGTGCACGGGATTGAAAAAGTGAAGCCCGACGAGCCGTTCGGGACGCGCGAGCTTGCTCTGCATTTCGGTGATCGAAAGGGCGGACGTGTTCGAGCAGAGGAGTGCGTCCTCGGCGACGTGCTCTTCGAGCTCGCCGAAGACGGCTTGCTTCACGCTCATTTTCTCGACCACGGCCTCGACGACGATCGAGCTCGAGCCGAAGCCGTCGCTCTTCAGCGTCGTCGTGATCGAGGCGAGCAGATTGTCGCGCTCGCTCGCGGTGAGGCGGCGCCGACGGACGAGTGCGGCGTAGGCGTCGTTGATCTTCTTGAGACCGAGCTGAATCGCCTCAGGCTGCAAATCTTTGAGCCGGACTCGATAGCCCTTCCTCGCCGTCAGAGCTGCGATGCCTCCCCCCATCACGCCGGCGCCGAGGATCCCGACGCGACGTTCGCCGTTAGCCGCGGCGACTCCCGATCCACCGCGTCGCACGTCCTCGCTCGTGAGAAAGATCTGAACGAGATTCTTGCTGATCTCTGACGCGATGAGCGGCCCAACGGCCTTCGCCTCCAAAGCGAGTCCGGCCGCCATCGTGAGCGGATAGCCGCCGATCACTGCGTCGAGCGCCGCCGTCGGTGCCGGGTAGTGACCGCCGCTCTTCTGCTCGATCCCCTTGGCGGCGACGCGCCGGACAATGGCACGCCCAATCGGATTTCCTTCGAGGAGACGCGTCCCAAACGAGCGTGTCGGACGCCGAGGCCGAAACTTGCGCTTTCCACCGCGCTCGATCGCGTGTCGGAGAAACGCGCGAGCCTCGGCGATGAGGAGAGTCGGATACACCGCACGATCGATGAGGCCGAGGCGACCGGCCTTCCGCGTGTCGACCGGCTTTCCCGAGAGAATGAGCGGCAGCGCCGCCTGGATCCCGATGAGCCGCGGGAGGCGCTGCGTTCCCCCGAACCCGGGGATGATTCCGAGGTTCACTTCGGGGAGACCGATCTTTGTCTTTTCGGAAAGCGATGCGATGCGGAGATCGCACGCCAGCGCGAGCTCCGTGCCGCCGCCGAGACAGTTTCCGTGGATCGCGGCGAGCGTGATCGCCGGAATCGACGAGAAGAGATCGAGGATTTGCTGCCCGCGACCGGCCTTCGCCTCAGCCTCGGCCGGATCCTCGATCGCGCGAATCTCCGCGATGTCCGCGCCCGCGATGAACGTGTCGGAATCCTCTTTTCCGTTCGCCACGATCAGCCCCTTGATCGAGGGGTCGCCGCCGATCGCCTTGAGGAGAGCCTCGAGATCCTCGAGCACGCTCGCGGTCAACTTGTTGACCTTTTCGCCGGGAAGATCGAACTCGAGGCGAGCGATGCCGTCGCCTTCGTCCGCCAGCGTCCACGCGCCGGTCTTCGTCTCTGCTGGGATGTCGATCACCGTCATGTGTTCCTCTTCCGCTTCGTGAGCGACTCGTTCGAGTGCCGTCGTCCGCCGAGAATTCAGTTCCGCTCCACGACGATTGCCGCGCCTTGTCCCCCTCCCACGCAAAGCGTGGCGAGTCCGCGCTCGAGATCGTTCGCCGCGAGCTCGCGGAGGAGCGTCAATACGAGTCGCGCGCCCGTCGCTCCGACCGGGTGCCCGAGTGCGATCGCGCCGCCGTTTACGTTCAGGCGCTCGCGGTCGAGCATCCCGATCGGGGCGTCACGTCCGAGTTCCCGGCGCGCGAACTCGCCGGACTCGAACGCGCGCTGATTCGCGATCACCTGAGCAGCGAAGGCCTCGTTCAGCTCGACTCGCTCGATCGCGTCGAACTCGATTCCAGCGCGGTCGAGAGCGACCGGCGTCGCGAACGCCGGCCCGAGACCCATCCGGTTCGGCGGGCAACCCGCAAACGCGTAGGAGCGGATGTATCCGAGTGGCTCGACGCCGAGCTCGTCGGCCTTCGCCTCGCTCGCGACGAGGAGAGCGCAGCCGCCATCCGTAACCCCACACGCGTTTCCAGGCGTTACCGTACCGTAGCGCCGGTCGAAGTAGGGTCTCAGCTTCTGCAGAGCCTCGACCGATTGGTTCTCTCGCGGGCCGATGTCGCGCGAGAGGGCGCTGAAATCTCTCGGGGGGTAGATGCTCACGATTTCGTCGTCGAAGAATCCCGAATTCGCCGCGGCAACCGCGCGCCGGTGACTTTCGAGCGCGAAGGCGTCTTGCTCGTCGCGCGAGACGCCGAACTCACTCGCGAGATTCTCAGCGGTCTCTCCCATATTGAGCCCGCAGTAGCCGTCGGTGAGACCGACCTCGAGCCCGATCTGCGGCGACAGATCCGAGAAGCGGAAGCTCGTGAGCGCGCCGATTCGCGCGCCCAGCGTTCGCGCCCGCGCGAGCTTCATGAATTTCCGCTGCGCTTTCTTGCGAAAGAGAAACGGTGCTCCCGACATCGACTCGGTCCCCCCGGCGAGAACGAGCGACGCCCGGCCGAGGCGAATTCGATCGCAGGCTTCGGTGAGGGCCTCCATCCCCGAGGCGCAGTTCCGGTGCACCGTGTGCGCGGGCACGGAAATCGGGAGGCCGAGCCGAAGCGCGATGACCCGCGCGATGTTCATCGCGTCGGCAGGCTGCGCGACGCAGCCGACGACCACTTCTTCTACGGCGTCCGTCGGCACTCCGAGACGGAGCACCAGTTCTTCCGCGGGCAGCCGAAAGAGCTCCGCGGCGTGGACATCCTCCAGGCCCGAATGCATCTTCACCCACGGTGTTCGAAGGCCGCCCAATATGGCGATGCGTTCGCTGCGTTCCGATTCGTTCGAGTGGTCCATAGCCTTCGCTTCCGCGTGGTTCTCGGTACTCACGGCGCGCCGAGGCGAGTTTCGGTCTCCCCCGCGAGTGCGTTCGGTCGTTCGAGCATCATCATCCTACCGTCCCATCGCGCGAGACGAGCGCCCCGAGGGACGTCGTCCCGCCGTCCGGTGCGGACCGCTCCTTCCGAGTACGTCCGCCGCGACAGTCTCGATTCTGACATCGGACGGCCCCGCGTCCGATCCGCACTCGATTCCGATCGGATCGCCCGGCGGCCGAGAATCCAGCCGTGGCGCCCAGCCGCCCCGTATTCCTCCCCGCGGTCGCCGAGTAGAATCCGGCCACTCGTTTTCCCGTCCGGTTCGGAGTCCGTTTCATGAATGAAATCGAGCGCTGTCTCAGCGCGAACGCCCGGTTCGCGGAGTCGTACGCCTACGCCGGGCTCGACGCGAAGCCGTCCCGACGCCTCGCCGTCGTGACCTGCATGGATGCCCGCATGCTGAGGCTCGACGAGGCCCTCGGCCTCGAGACCGGCGACGCACATCTCCTGCGGAATGCCGGCGGGCTCGTCACCGATGACGCGCTAAGATCGCTCGTCCTCTCGACACAGGTTCTCGGAACGCGCGAGATCATCGTGATCCAGCACACGAAGTGCGGACTCATCGGCCTTCGCGACGACGAGCTGCGAGCGCGGCTCGAAAGTGAATCCGGGTCGTCTCCAGACGAGCCGGCTCGGTTCCTCGGCTTCGACGATCTGGAAACGAGCGTGCGGGCTCAGCTCGAGCGAGTTCGCACCCACCCGTGGCTGCCCGGTGACACCGTGGCCCGCGGCTTCATCTACGACGTCGACACGGGTCGACTCGAAGAGGTGAACGCCGGCTGAAGAACGCCCCGGCGTCCGGCGGTTCGCGCTTCTCCGCTGCGGCGACTGCCGCTCACTCGATCCGCACGTAGCGGCCGTAGTGATCCCGCGACAGCTTGCGAAGAAAGTCCTCCTCCGCGCCGTGGAATCCGAGCGTGAAGATGCGGATCCCGCGGAGGAAGTTCATCTCACGCATGCTGCGGTGAATCTCTCCCATGAGCTGCGGTGCGTCGGTCGGGAGATCCCGCCCGGACGACCCGACGTGGGTGGGAGCGCCATCCGTTATCAAGTAGACCGTATCGACGGAGAGATCGGCGAACGCGACCTCGAGCGCCAGGTCGGTGACCGTCACCCCTTCGGGCTTGAGCCCGTCGACGAATCGGATCGCATCCTTTTTCGCCTTCGACCGCGCGGGCGTGAGCGACTCTTTCCACGAATCCACGCCAGAGCTGTAAGCGACGATGTTGAAGCTGACGTCCTCGGGGAGCGCCCGGATCACGCGCGCGAGCTCCTTCTTCGCTCGCACGATGCGCTGCCGATCGGGCGGCGGGCCGGTCGGCTCGCGCTTCCCAGACCTCTTGCCGCCGCGAACGACGGTGCGCGAACCCGGGCGGCGGGGCGCCACGCCGTCGGGGAGGGTGTCGGTGGTGAGCATGCTTCCCGAGGTGTCGAGGATGAACACGATGTTCTTTCCGGTGACGCTCGCCCCAAAAAGCGTGAGGGCGGTCTTTCCGCCC
Organism: Planctomycetota bacterium; assembly: GCA_965223845.1. Lineage (GTDB taxonomy): Bacteria > Planctomycetota > UBA8108 > UBA8108 > SXIK01 > CBDCXR01. The sequence goes on from CBDCXR010000004.1 coordinate 2,788,212, forward strand.
TTGTTCGGATCGCGCGGCTCGAAAAGCTCTTGGTCGCTCTCCCGCGCGCTCACGTAGTTCTTGTAGTCCTGGGGGTGAGTGAGCTCGACGCGAATGAGGCGTACGAGAGCCGCCTGAAACGAAAACGCGAGACGATCCGCGTCGTCTGCGCGAGTTCCTTTCCCCGACTCGAGCTCGAGGTAACGGTCGATGATCGCCTCGACGACGGAGCGTTTCTTCGCCCTCGAGAGATAATCGAGGGAGCGACGAACGACGACCGGCTCGTCGTCGCGAAGAGCTTTGAGCGCGGTCTCGAGGATATCGAGCTCGCGATGGAACGACGCCGCGTCGAGGAGGAGAAGGCGACTGCGCCAGGATCGGTGCTTCGCGGCGAGCGTTTCCATTTCGAGCACGGCACGCGGCGCGTCGACGGCGGCAAGGGTCTTTGCGGCGCGGCCGTGGAACGCGTAGAACTGCCGCGGCGAGAGGTCCTCCCCGGCCCGCCGGAGGAATCGATCGTACGCGTCCAGCACCGCGCGGACCGCAGTGCGATCGTTCCGCCTGAGCGCAGACTTCACCGCGACGAGGAACGCGGGCCGGTCACTCTCGCGGACGGCGGTCTCGACGTCGCGAAGAGCACTCTTGTACGCCTTCGCGGAAATCCCATCCGCGCTCGCCGGCGCGGGGAGAGAGAGCGCTAGAGCCAGCGCGAAACCGATTCCGAGTGGTCGACAGCGGCGGGACATATCCGGATTGTCCCATGCCGTCATGACGGCGACAACCACCGCGAGAGACTCGAGGCCGCCAGCGAATCTCGCGATCTTTACCAGCGAGAGGCGCTCGTCCCCTTGATCCGGGCCGGCGTCCGCTCGTCGACGGGAGTTTCACTCGCGAGCTCTCGCGCCCGAGCGAGGTAGGGCTCCTCACGCTCGAGCACGGCCTCGACGAGCTGATGCGCCCGTGGCCAAGCTTCGAGAGCCGGGAGACGGCGCCGCTTCTCCTCGATCTCGCTCGCCATGAACCGAATGACGGGACCGAGGAGATACGCCGCGTTCAGGTAGTTGTACTCGGAGAATCGGAGCGGAAACCCGAACGAGGAGGGAACGTGTCCTTCCTCTTCGAGGACATCGAGGAATGCCGCGCGATTGAGATCGGTCGCGCGGTACCAGTCGATGAAGAAGGAGCGGACCTTGCGGTCGAAGTCGTCACGGACTTGCACCTCGGCGTTGCCGATCAGGTACCGGATGAAGGAAGTGCTTTCGAGGCCGTAGACCTCTTCGAGAGCGGCGGTGAGTGCGGGGTCGGTCATCAGAGGAAGAGCTCGACATCGAGGGTCGTCTTCAGAATCGCCTCGGCCCGAAGGAACAGATAAAACGTGAGCGCCACCATGCCGAGCACGACGACACGCCCGAGAACGGACGTCGCGGGCTTCGGTGGAGCGAGCGACTCGTCGGCGGATTCGAAGTACATGGTCTTAGCGATCGCGAGGTAGTAGTAGGCGGAAATCGCGGTGTTCACCGCGGCTGCGATCGCGAGCACGTAGAACCTCGTCTCGTGGACGTCGATGACGCTCATGAGCAGGTGGAACTTGCCGACGAATCCCGCTGTCGGAGGGATGCCGATGAGAGAAAAGAGGAACACGGTGAGCGATGCGGCCAGCCACGGAGCGCTCTTCCCCATGCCGCGAAACGCCGAGACTTCCGACGATCCGGTGCGATTTTCGAGAATGATCAAAACTGCGAACGCGCCGAAGTTCATCGCCAGGTAGGCGAGAAGATAGAAGCCGATCGTCTGCGCTCCGCTGTACTCGACGTCGTAGCCGAGCACGGTGAGCCCCATCATCAGATACCCTGCGTGCGCGATCGATGAGTAGGCGAGGAGACGCTTCAAGTTCGTCTGCCAGAGCGCCGCCAAGTTGCCAAACGTCATCGTCACGATCGAAAGGACGATGAGGAGCGTCCGCCAATCGAGTTCGGCCCAGATGCTCGCCGCGGCCGAGCCGGGTGTGAGCTCGCTCGTCGAGCCCGAGAGCGCGTGAAAGAACCGGATCGCGATCGCGAATCCGGCCGCCTTGGAGAGCACCGACAAGAACGCGGTGATCGGCGTCGGCGCGCCCTCGTAAACGTCGGGCGCCCAAAAGTGCATCGGGATCGTCGACATCTTGTAGGCGAACCCGAGGAAGATGAAGAGGAGCGCGACCGTCGCCGCGATGATCGTTCGCAGCTGCATCGCGCCCGTGCTGTACACCGGGTCATCGGGATTCCACGCAATCTCGCCCAGCGAAGCGATGGCACCGGAGCCCGTGAGCCCGAACCAGAGCGAGAATCCGAAGCCCATGATCGCTGCGGCGACGCTGCCGTAAATGATGTACTTAAGCGCCGCCTCGGAACCACGGCGGTCGGTGCGGAGATAACCGACGAGGATGTACGAGCAGATGCTGAGGAGTTCGAGCGAGAGAAACATCATGACGAAGTGCGTCGACGACGCCATGAGCATCCCACCGAAAACCGAAGCGAGCAGGATGAAGTAGTACTCGCCCATGCGCCTCCCCTCGAGCTGCTTCGAGACGAAGCTGAGGAGGATCACCGGGATGGATCCGAGGAGAAAGAGGAGCTTGAAGAAGTTCGCGAAGGGATCGATCGCGACCATCCCCAAGAAGAGTTCTCGACTGGCGTCGGCGTTGTACTCGATCGTCGAGAGCGGCATCAGGCAGGCGCACAGCGCGACCCATGCGAGATGCTTCGACGCGCGGAGCGGAAGGAATAGGTCGAGGAGGAGGACGACCATCGCCGCGATCGCGACCTGAAGCTCCGCCCCGAAATACTCGAGACTCGAGAGGAGCGCCGGGACGACGTTCTCGCCGAACGCTTCCATGTCGGTCTGGAGGAGGAGCGAAGATAGAAACTGTCCGAACATCGTCGACTCCTAGCCTCAGTTCCCGATGACCGCGCGAACCATCGTCGTCATCGCATCGAGGGAACCGTCCATGAATTCGATCAGGATCGACGGGTAGACGCCGAGCGCGATGCAGAGAAACGCCAGCGGAACGAGAGTGACGACTTCGCGGAACGAGACGTCCGGGAAACGCTTGTAGCTCTCGTCCTTGATCGTTCCGAGATACACCCGCTGAATCGTCCAGAGGATGTAGACGGCGGTGAGAATGATTCCGAGGAGCGAGACGTAGACGATCCACCGCGCACCGAGCCCGTCGCTCGAGGTGATGAGTCCGGTGTCGTCCCAGGCTCCGACGAAGCAGAGGACTTCACTGATGAATCCGTTCAGCCCCGGCAGCCCGAGCGACGCGAAGAACCCGATGGTCGCGAGGCCGGTGTACCACGGCATCTGAAGTCCTATGCCGCCGAAGCGCGTGAGGTCTCGGTGATGCGCGCGATCGTAGATGATTCCGACGATGAGGAACATCATCGCGCTCGAGACTCCGTGGTTGAACATTTGAAGCGCCGCCCCGTTCACGCCGGCCGACGTGAGTGCCGCGAGTCCGAGAAGCACGTATCCCATGTGACTGACGGACGAGTACGCGACGAGCTTCTTGAAGTCCTTCTGCGCGAGCGCGCAGAACGCTCCGTAGATGATGTTGATCATCCCGAGGCAAGCGATCAGCGCTACGAACGCGCGGTGGGTCGCCGCACTCGGAAGCATCGGATACGACAGCCGGAAGAGGCCGTAGCCGCCCATCTTGAGGAGGATTCCGGCGAGCATCATGCTCACCGCGGTGGGAGCTTGAACGTGCGCATCCGGGAGCCAGGTATGGAACGGGAACACGGGGATCTTGATCGCGAACCCGATAAAGAGCCCGATGAAGAGGAGCGAGCCGACGACGACGTTCGCCTGTGCGTACACCGGCATGATCTCCATGAGGGTCAGCATGTTGAACGTGTGCGGCTCGGACACGAAAAACATCACGAGCATGACGAGGAGCATCAACACCGAGCCGACGAGCGTATAGATGAAGAATTTGATGGCCGCGTAGAGTCGATTCTCTCCGCCCCAGATTCCGATGAGGAAGTACATCGGAAGGAGCACGACTTCCCAAAAGACGTAGAAGAGGAAGAAGTCGAGTGCGCAGAAAACGCCGATGAGACCCGTCTCGAGAACGAGGAACAGAAGGAAGTACCCCTTCGTTCCCTTCCCGATCGACCACGAGTAGATGAGGCAGAGCACCGAGAGCAGTGCAGTCAGCCAGATGAGCGGAAGGCTCAACCCGTCGACGCCGAGAAAGTAGTTCACGTTGAACTTTTCGATCCACGGGACGAATTCGACGAATCCGAGCTGCGCCGTCTGCTCGGCGTCGAGCGCGTAGGCGAGCTCGGCCGCGCTCTCCCAGGCATCGACCGCAGCCGGGTTCATCGCCCCGCGGGCCTCATCACTTAGCGAGTAGCGCGCGACCGCGTCCGCATCCGGAGTGAGGTAGGTCGCCTTCCACCGCGCTACACCGTCGAGACCGGAGAACTCCTCGCCCTTAGCGGCGCTCGAGATCACCGAGTCTTGATGCGCGCTCAGGACCTGCATGCCGTTCAGTGCATCGTCGCCGCCTTGCTGGTAGCCGCGGACGAGCCCCATCGCGATGAGAAACGTCAGCGCGGACCCGATGATGGCCACGGTCTTGATCAGCCACTGCCAGCTCGCGGGGATCAGAAGGATCACCGCCGCGGTGAGGAGCGGGAGAAAGATACACCAAGTGAGGGTAATCATGTGCTTAGCTCGGTTCTCTCGTCGATCAGGACACCGAGTCCAACATCAGTTTCCAGGAGTCTCCGCCGCTTCAGCCGCGGCCTCCGGGCCGCCTTCGATTCCGCTGAAGCCGGGATGATTGAAGACAAAGATCACACCGGCGGCGATCAAGACCCCGGCGACGAGCAGCACGGAGGCGTACACGTACTGCTGGAGAAGTCCCGTCTGGAGTCGCTTGACCTTGCGACCGCCCCAGAGCGTGACGTCGCCGAGTCCGCGCACGGAGCCATCGACGCCGTCGAAGTCCACCGTACCGACGACGCCGGTGAAGTACTGGCATACCGTTCCGGTCCAGTTCACGAATCCGTCGACGACGTACTTATCGAATACTCCACACGCGAAATTCGCGGTGTGAAGAAGACGGAGCGTGATCCACGTGTAGAAGCGGTCGATGTACCAGAGGTTCCTAAGGCACGTGTTGATCGCGGCGAGCGGACCGGACGCGACAACGTTCTTTCCGTAGAACGGCCCCGACGGGAGAAAGAACGCCCAGGCGAGCGCGAGCCCGGCAACGAACAACCCACTGGCCACGTAAGGGACGACGTGATGGGCTTCGGTGTACGCCGCCATCATGGCGTCGAACTGGGTCGTAACCGTCCCGAACGGAACGAGGACCTCCGACGCAACGCGATTCTCGAACCAGTGGATGTCGAGGACGAAGGGAATGCCGCCCGCGATCACCGAGAGCACGGCGAGAATGATCAGCGGCACGGTCATCGTGAGCGGAGACTCGTGCGCGTGCTCGTAGGCCTTCTCGTTTCTCGGCGTGCCGTAGAACGTCTTGAAGAACATGCGGAACATGTAGAAGCAGGTCATGCCCGCCGTCACCGTTCCGAGGAGGAACGGCATCCATGCGAGCGCCGTCCCGCGATGCTCGGCGAACGCGCTCGCCTGAGAGAGGATCGCGTCCTTGGACCAAAAGCCGGAGAGAAACGGCAGTCCCGCGATCGCGAGAGTTCCGATGAGGAACGTCGCGTGCGTAATCGGCAGCTTCTTCCGAAGCCCGCCCATGTCGTCCATCTCGTTTGAATGGACCGCGTGGATCACGCTTCCCGAGCCGAGGAAGAGGAGCGCCTTGAAGAAGGCGTGGGTCACGAGGTGGAAGAGTCCGGCGAAGACACTCCCGCATCCGAGCCCGAGCACCATGTACCCGAGCTGCGAAATCGTCGAATACGCGAGGACCTTCTTGATGTCCGTCTGGCTGAACGCGATCGTCGCCGCGAAGAACGCGGTGAACCCTCCGACGAGAGCGATCACGAAGAGTGTGTCGCTGCTCATGAAGTCGCCGCCGGCAAAGTATGGCGCGCCGGCGAGGAGCGGAAACATCCGTCCGATGAGGTAGACACCCGCTGCGACCATCGTCGCGGCGTGAATCAGCGCCGACACGGGAGTCGGACCCTCCATCGCATCGGGAAGCCAAACGTGCAGCGGAAACTGCGCCGACTTTCCGACGGGACCGATGAAGAGACAGATCCCGGCGAAGGTGAGCAGCGCAGCCGGCCACGCCCCCGCTTCGACGCTGGCGAAGATTCGGTCATAGTCGAGCGAACCGACCTGCGTCGCGATCACGAGGATCGCGATGAAGAAGCCGATGTCGCCGATCCGCGTCGTCATGAACGCCTTGATGGACGCGGCCTGCGCGGACTTCTTCTCGAAGTAGAATCCGATGAGGAAGTAAGAGCAGAGGCCGACGAGCTCCCAAAAGATGAACGTGAAGAGCAGGTTTCCCGCGATGCAGAGCCCGAGCATCGAAAAGGAGAAGAGCCCGAGGAACGCGAAAAACCGCGGGTAACGCACCTCGCCGTGCATGTACCCCATGGAATACACGTGAACGAGGAGGCTCACGAGCGTCACGACGAAGAGCATGACGATCGTCAAATTGTCGATCGCGATGCTGAAGTCGAGTCGGAACCCACCGTTCGCATCGTTTCCGATGTCGATCCAGCCGAGACCGAGCTCCGGGTACCAGAGCTGCGCGACGACGCCCTGCTCAGCCGAAAGGAGCTGCGCGGTGAGGTAGAGGGCGATCGCGAACGAGCCGCCGATGAAAATCGTCGGCACCCAGTCGCCCTGACGCGGCAACTTGCTCCCGCAAAGCGCTTGGATGACGAAACCGACCAGCGGCAGCACGGTGAGAACGAGCGCCCACTGGCAGAAGTCGATGTTTTCAGTGCTGACCGGCATGGTGGTTCGGCTGCCTTCGGTATCTCGGCGACCCGCGATCGGTCGCGGCGAGACGTCAACCCTTGAGCGACTGCGCCTCCGGGACGTCCACCGTGTTGAGATTGCTAAACAGATTGAGCACGATCGCGATGGCGACAGCGGCCTCGGCCGCCGCGATCACGACGATAAACAGGGTCACGATCTGCCCGTCCACGAGACCGGCGGGCGTAAACTTTGAAAACGCGACAAAGTTGAGTCCGGCCGAGTTGAGCATGAGCTCGACGCCCATCAGAACGGCGATCGCGTTCCGCCGCGTGATGATGATCATCAACCCGATTCCGAAGGCGAGTGCGCTCACGACGAGATAGTGGGAAAGCCCAACGTCGCTCGCCGCCTGAGTCACCTCGGGAGTCGCGGCCTCCGCAGTAGCGGCGGCCTGCGCGAGCCAAGGGGAGATCAAGGAGTCGAATGCCTTGAGCATCTAGCGACCCTCCCCTTCCGTCGGGGGCGACTCGCCGCCCTTTGTCCGCTCACCGTCGCGCCGGACGAGGTAGCTCGCTCCGACCATCGCGACGAGGAGCAGAATCGACACCGCTTCGAAGGGCAGGACGTACCGACTCATGAAGTCGGCGCCGATCTCGCGCGCGACGAATCCACCGTCCTTCGGCGGGATTTCATTCCAAGGCACGCCGCGGGCGAGAAGGATCAGTCCGACGATCACCCCGAAGCCGGTGACGACCCCGGGCAGGATCAACGTCCAGTGGCGACGTTCCCGGAGAGGGATGTCGACCTTCTGCGTGAGCATGATTCCAAAGAGCATGAGGATCAGGATTCCACCGATGTAAACGACGACTTGCGTGAAGCCGAGGAAGCCCGCTCCCATGTGAAGGTAAAGGCCCGCGAAACCCGCGAGGCTCAGAATGAGCCAGAACGCCATGTGCACGATGTCCCGCGTGAAAAGAACGATCAACGCGGGCAGCACCGTCGCGACGGCGAACACCCAGAACATGAAGTCGCTAAAAAAATCCACGGTCAGAATCCACCGCTGGTTCGCTGGATTTCGGTTTCACTCCGCGCGTCGATCCCGCGGGAGACGAACCGGACTGCGCCAGAGCGTGCCCGCTCGGCGCTATTTCTTTTTCTCGCCGCCTTTCTTTCCGCCTTCGCTCTTCGCTTCCTTCGCCTTCTCTTCCTTCAGCTTCTCCGCATTGCGTGCGGCGGCTTCCTTGTCCGCCTGAGCGCGCGCTTTCTTCTCCGCCGCTAGGCGCTCGTTCTCCCCTCGAGCCCACTCGACAAAGCGCTCGTCTTCGTCGGTGTACACCTCATCCGTGAGGAGATTCTTCTCCATCATGGTTCGGTCGGTAGCGTGGTAGTCGAAGTCGGGACCGAGGAAGATGCACTTCGGCGGACAGGGTTCCTCACAGAGTCCGCAGAAGATGCACACCGTGTAGTCGACGGTAAACTTCGCGAGCGTCGCCTTCTGCCCGCGATAGCCCCCCTTCAGCACCCCGTCCGATCCGCGCGTCCCTTCGATGTAGATGCAGTCGACCGGGCAGATGTCGGAACACTTCCAGCACATCACGCACTTTTCGGTCTCGAGATAATGAATTCCGCGATGCCGCGGCGGGATCGGGTCTTGCTCGTGCGGATACTGAACCGTGATCGTGTGCTTCTTGTAGTTGAGGAAATACTTCAGCGTGATGCCCATGCCGATCATGATCGACTTGGCGACTCTGAAGATGTCCGAGAAGTAACGACTCACTGACATGAGTTCTTTCCTCGACGCCCGCGGGCGCCTACCGAATCAGTTCGCAACGAACCCAAAGAACGCCCGGCCTCCCGTCATGAGGTCCCAGGCAACCGCTCCGACGAGGCCGACCATGCTGAGAGGAAGCAACACTTTCCAGCAGATGTACATCATCTGATCGAGGCGCACGCGCGGGAGCGTCCAGCGCACCCACATCTGAATGAAAACGAGGAAGATCGCCTTGTTCACGAAGACGCCGGCCTTGATCAACATGCCGGCTGTCACCGCGAGGGCCGACGAGTCCGCGCTCATCCCGATCGAGTCGATGATTGGGATCCCGCTCCACCACCCGCCGAGATAAAGCGCGACCGCGATCGCCGAAACGAGATACATCGCGCCGTACTCGGCCATGAAGAAAAGGCCGAAGCGCATGCCGCTGTACTCGGTGTGAAAGCCGGAGACGAGCTCCGACTCCGCCTCGGGGAGATCGAAGGGCGCGCGCTTGCACTCCGCGAGACTCGCCACGAGGTAGACGATCATAAGGAGCGGCATGAACGGATTGCGAAAGACGAACCACGAGAAGAACCAGCCCTCCTGCTGGTTGACGACCTCGACGAGCGAGAACGACCCCGCGAGCGCGATCACGGTGACGAACGCGAGCCCGATCGGGATCTCGTAGCTCACCATCTGCGCGGCGGTCCGAATCGTGGCGAAGAGCGACCACTTATTGTTCGAAGCCCAGCCGGCCATGATCACGCCGAGCACTTCGGTCGATCCGACGGCAGCGACGAAGAAGAGTCCGAGGTGCATGTCGCTCGCGACGAGGTTGTGCCCGAAGGGAAGCGGCACGAATCGAATGAGCACGCCGGCGAAGACGATCATCGGCGCGAGCGCAAACAGCGGGCGGCTCGCGAGTCGCGGGATGATGTCTTCCTTCGCGATGAGCTTGAGACCGTCGGCGAGCGTCTGAAGCGCCCCGTGCGGCCCGACTTCCATCGGACCGAGACGGCACTGCATGTGTGCCGACACCTTCCGTTCGAGCCAGACGGCAAAGAGCGAGAAGACGTTGATGAAGCCGAAAATGAGGAGACACACGATCAGCATCGCGAGCCCCGTAAAGACGAGGTCGAGGCCGACGAACGTCGTCGCCGAGTCGCCGGCGAAATAGGCGAACGCCGAATCCATGAGCGATTCGATGAAGTTCGGGCCGTGGATCTCCGGCGTATCACGCTCGGCGCCCAGCTGCTCGTAAGTCTTCGCCTGCCCGAGAACTACGGATAGCGCCGCGGTCAAGTTCATCGGTCGACCTCTCCCATGACGATGTCGAAGCTCCCGATGATCGCGACCAGGTCCGCGAGCATGCACGTCCCGTCGGCCGTCATCGCATCCAGGATGCTGATGTTGTTGAACGACGGCCCGCGCGCCTTCACTCGGTACGGGTTGGCGGTGCCGTCGCTCACGACGTAGAACCCGACCTCGCCGCGCGCGCCTTCGACCTTGTGATACGTCTCGCCCTTCTTCGGCTTGACGGCGCGGTAGGCCTTCTTGTCGCAAAACGGCCCGTCGGGAATCCCGTCGAGCGCCTGCCGCACGATCTTGCAGCTCTCGCGCATTTCGCGAATTCGGACCATGTACCGATCCCAGCAGTCGCCGAGTTGCCCCATCTCGCCCGACCCGACCGGGACGTCGAACTCGAAGCGGTCGTAGATTCCGTACGGCTCATCGCGGCGCAGGTCTCTCGCGACTCCGCTTCCGCGAAGCGAAGGACCGGTCACGCCGTAGTTGATCGCCATATCTGCACCGAGCACGCCGACGTTCGCCGTTCGCGAGATGAAAATCCCGTTGTACGACAGGAGCGAGTCGTACTCGTCGATGACGGCGGGCTCGAAGTAGTCGACGAACTCGCGCGCGTCCCGCAGCGTCTCCTCCGTCATGTCGAAAGACACACCGCCGACGCGCACGTAACTGTAATTGAGCCGCTGCCCGCAGATCTTCTCGAAGATCTTCAGAATCTTCTCGCGGTCGCGCCACGCGTGGAGGAACGGCGTGATCGCGCCGAGATCGAGCGCGTAGGTGCCGAACGAGATCAGATGGCTCGCAATGCGATTGAGCTCCATCACGATCACGCGGATGTACTCCGCCCGTTCCGGCACGTTCAAGCCGAGGAGCTTCTCAACCGCCTGCGAGTACGCCAGGTTGTTCCCGATCGCGCACAGGTAGTCCATGCGATCCGTGTACGGAACGACCTGGATGTAGTTGTTCCCTTCGGCGCACTTCTCGAAGCAGCGGTGCAGGTAACCGACGTGGGACTCGGTCTCGAGCACCATCTCGCCGTCCGTCCGCACGACCACGCGAAACACCCCGTGGGTGCTGGGATGCTGCGGCCCCATGTTGAGGAGCATCTCCTCGGTGCGGACGTCCTGAATGCCGATCGATTCCATGCGTTCTTCGTAGCTCCCGGACCGCGCGATCGCGCGCAGCTCAGTAGACGACGTTCCTGATTCCTCGGTACGTCTCGGGAATGACGTAGTCCTTCCGCAGCGGATGCCCCTCCCAATCTTCGGCGCAGAGAATGCGGACGAGATTGGGATGGCCTTCGAAGATGACGCCGACGAGGTCGAAGGTTTCGCGCTCGTGCCAGTCCGCGGTACGCCAGACGCTCTCGACGCTGGCGACCGCCGGATTGTCTCGCGGAAGCGCGACCTTGACGATGAGTCGGTGCAGCTGGCGCGTCGAGTCGAGGCAGTAGACCACTTCGATCTCTTCGCGATCCGGATAGTCGACTCCCGAGATCAAGCTGAGCAGATCGAAGTCGAGACGCGAGTCCGAACGGACGAACTGCGCGAGCTCGAGAAGACGATCAGCCTTCACGACGAGGAACGGATCGACGATGCCGCGCTGGTCGTCGACGACGCCGTCGCCCAGCTTCTCCTTCACGATGTCGTGAATCGCTTCTCGCTCGAGTCCCATCTCTCGCCGCTCCTCAGAGCGTCCTCACCACGACTCCCGGTCTGAACACCGAACCACCGATCGAGCCGAAGTCGTCCCGATCTCCGCGCGCTGAGCCCTACGCCTCTGCCGGCCCGACGGGCTGCGGCACGTAGACTTCCGGCTTCGTGCTGCGCCGCGTGCGGTCGGCAATTCGCTCGCGCCGCATCAACTTTTGAACCTTAAAGAGCCCCTCGAGAAGCGCCTCCGGCCGCGGCGGACAGCCGGGCACGTAGACGTCCACCGGGATGAGAAGGTCGACGCCCTTCACAACGTGGTAGCCGTGTTTCACGTACGGTCCGCCACGAATGACGCAGCCGCCCATCGCAATCACGTACTTCGGCTCGGGCATCTGGTCGTAGAGACGCCGCACCCGCGGCCCCATCTTGTGCGTCACGGTTCCGGCGACGACCATCAGGTCGGCCTGTCGCGGCGTGGCGCGAAACGGACCCGACCCGAAGCGATCGATGTCGTACTTGGACGCCCCGGTCGCCATCATCTCGATCGCACAGCACGCGAGCCCGAAGGTGAGTGGCCACACCGAGGACGCGCGCGTCCAGTTCACGAGCTCGTCAACCGTGCTCAGAAAGACATTGTCCTTCACGAGCGGGTCGGGATTCAGATTCTCGGGCATGGTCATCGCAGATCACCCACCACCGTGCGACCGAGTCGCCGGTCTTTCGTTTCGCCGGTTTCGTCGTCCTGGTTTCTCGCCCGCCGCGAACGGGAGGGCGAAGCGATCGAACTCCGCAAGGAACGAACGGGCCTCAAGACTCGGGAGGCGCGCCTGCATCTCACGTGCACCCGCGCGCGAAAAATCACCCGAGCCGCCGTCAAGGTCGCGCGGCCGACGCAAGCCACATCACGTGAGCCGACGCAGGCCAACCCAAAACCTTCCGGCCCGGCCGCGAAAGAACCCCCACCGCCGCTAAGAAATGTCAGTGCCAGAGGTTGCGCCTCGGATGCCGAGCGATCGCCGCGCATTCTACTCACGCGGTGTCGCAGCGAGGAAGTCGACACGCGTGGGACAAATTGTCGCATTGATGGCTCAGAGAGAACGCGATCAGCCGCGCACGAGCTCGGCCGACGATTCGCTCTCCGGCGCCGGTCGTGGCGCCCCGGGTACCGCCGATTTCGCGCTCGTCGACTTCACCCAGTCGAGGTCGCCCTTCGACCAGCAGTACACGAAGCCGACGCCCAGGATCACCAGGAAGAAGAGGACCTCGAGAAAAAGAAACGAGCCGAAACCCGCTTCTCGAAAGCCCTTGAACACGAGCGCCCACGGAAAGAGGAACGTGACCTCGACGTCGAAGATGAGAAACACGAGGGCGATCGTGTAGAAGCGCATGTCGAACCGGACCCACGACGGTCCAACGGTGGGCTCGCCGCACTCGTACGTCTCCATCTTCCCGGATTCCGAAGGATCCTGGACCCGCGGACGAAGGAGTCGCCCGATCACCGCTACGGTGACAAGGACAAACACGAGTCCGAAGAGGAGAAAAACGAGAACCGTGGAGAGTTCGTATCCCATCGAAGTCGAGCCGGGAAGGTTCGTGTGAGCGCGCGTCGATCCAAGCGGATCAGAGCAAAGACTATAAAAGCGCCCTCGATTTGCAACGGCTTTTTTCGCCGGGCGCGCGCGAGCCGACCGGGGAAGAGATCGGGCTCATCGCGCCGCGGGACTAGCGTCTGTCGCGGCCAGAGTGCGGTTGATCTCCTCGATCGCCCGGCGATTGTCGACCGCCGCCCGGACTTCCGCGCGAAACGCGAGGGCATTCGCGACGAGCGCGAACACGACAACCACCGCGTGTACCCACCATCCCGGAACGTCGCGGAGGAGGACGCTTCCGTCCGGACGGATGATTCGACTGTGAACCTCGCCCCCCATGAGGGCCGTCAGAATGATCAGCGCGGACGCGAGGCAAGCGAGGGGAAACACGCGACGCTTCAGCTCGCGTGTGAGCGGGACGTATTTCTGGGCGAGCGCCGGATGCTCCTCAACGGCGTCGCGCACGTCCTTTCCCGTCCCGATCAAGTAGAACATCGAGAGACAGTGGATGAAGCAGGTGAAAATCGACGTTCCGAGCCCCAGCGTGAAGTGCTGGAGCACGGCCTCGCGGCCGTCGAGAGTCACACCCGCAGCGGCGGTGACGACAAGAAGCACCGCGTCCACCGCGATAAATACCAGTAGCGCTACGTACACGGGGCCTCGGCGTCGCGCCGTCCTCAGGAATCGCGCGGCACCGCGAGCATCCGCTCGAGGCTCCGGCGGGCTCCGTCCGCGACGTCGGGCGGAACGTCAACCTCGAACACGTCTTCCTTGAGCGCGCGCTCGACCTGCGGGAGGTCGATCATCTTCATGTACGGACAGTGGAGACGGCACCCGATGCACCCGTCCGCCATGACGAACTCCTTGTCGGGATACGCCTGCTGAAGTCGGTACACGAGCGCCCATTCGGTCGCGATGATGAACGTCTTCGCCTCTGGGTGACGCGCGACAGCGTCCATCATCCCCGATGTCGAGCAAATCTCGTCGGCGAGCTCGAGCAGGTCCTCGCGACACTCGGGGTGCGCGATGACGACCGCGTCCGGATGGCGCTCGCGCTCACCCTCGAGACTGGGCGCGCGGAGGACGTCGTGGGTCGGACAGACGCCGTCGTAGACCATGACGTCCTTTTCCGGAACTTGTCGCGCGACCCATCGCCCCAGATTGCGATCGGGAGTGAAGAGGATCTTATCGGAATCGAGGCTCCGGACGACGCTGACCGCGTTCGCCGAGGTGCAGCAGATGTCCGAGAGCGCCTTCACTTCTGCCGTACTGTTGATATACGTCACGACCGCCCGGTCCGGCTCTCTCTCGCGGAGCTCTTCGAGGCTCTCGGGCGTAATCGAGTCGGCGAGCGAACACCCGGCGGCGAGGTTCGGAAGGAGCACCTTCTTACCGGGGTTCAGAACCTTGGCGGACTCCGCCATGAAGTGGACGCCGCAAAAAACGATGCGTTCGGCCTCGGTTTTTTGTGCCTCGAGCGCCAGGGCGAGCGAATCGCCTAGGATGTGCGCGACCTCTTGGACCTGCGGCAACTGGTAGTTGTGCGCGAGGATGACCGCGTTCTTCTCTCGAGCGAGGTGCCGAATTCGGTCTTGCTGCGCGCGAATCGACGGCAGATCGTCGGCGTCGACGCTCCAGGGCGCGGGCGCCGAGAAGGTCGCGATCCCGCCGCCGTGCGAATCCCCGTCGGACGCGAGATCGGACGGGATCGGCTCAGCGGGAGCGGCGGCGTCTTCGGCGGCGATTGGACTCTTCAATCGATGCGGTCTCTTCGCTAGTTGCGAGACGGTGAAATCGCGACATCGACCAGATTCACGCGGCGACGAAATGCGCCCCTCGAGTGCGCGTGGGTTCCCCCGCGCGCCGTGGCTCGCGCCGACGAATCTAGCGAACTTTCGAAGGAGGATGATTGTACCTCGCCCCCCCTCCCTTGCAAGACGGCCCACGTCCTACAAGCTCCCGCACAGCGCGAGTTTCAGCGTGCGATGCTCACCTTCGCGGCGCGACGAATGAGCGCAGCATTTTTGGGCCGATTCTTCTGGAGTTGAAAAAGGGAACTCCCTATTCTACCGGCTCTTTCGCACGGAGCGGCGGCGGACGGAGTGCCTCCGCCGACTCGGTGATCGCGACCCGTCCGCATGCGGGCGAGTCATCGGCTCGGGGAGGATTCTGCCCTGGAAAGGCGATTCGCCGCGAGCCAGCTCCGTCCGGTTCTACGCCTGCGTTTCGGCGTCGGACGGTTTCGGTGATGGGAAAACGATGACAACTCAGCCCGCCCGCCAATTCAAGATCCGCCGCGGCCTCGATCTGCCGCTGACGGGGGAGCCGGACGCGACCCTCGACGACGCGAGCGGAGTTCGATCCGTCGCGCTGCTCGGCCCGGACTACGTGGGGATGCGTCCGACGATGGCGGTGAAGGTCGGTGACCACGTCGAGCGCGGTCAGGTGATCTTCAGCGACAAGAAGACCGCCGGGGTCGTCTACACGGCGCCGGGGACCGGAACGGTGTCGGCGGTTCACCGCGGCGAGAAGCGCGCCTTTCTCTCCTGCGTGATCGATCTCGACGACGACGAGGAAGCCGGCGGTGCGGTCTCGTTCGCCGACCAAACGAAGAAGCGGCTCGACGAGCAGACGCGCGACGAAGTCGAGTCCGTGCTCGTCGCCTCGGGCCTGTGGCCGTCACTCCGCACGCGGCCCTTTAGTCGCGTACCGGCACCGGGCTCGGCTCCGAGCTCGATCTTCGTCACGGCAATCGATACGAACCCGCTCGCTGCCGACCCCGCGACGCTCATCGCGCGTCGACGCGAGCATTTCCAGACTGGACTGACAGCGCTCGCGAAGCTCACCGACGGACCGGTGTACCTTTGCCAACGACCCGACGCGAACCACCTCGCGGGTTGGGGGGCGGAGGCGGGGCGCCAAAATATCGTCACTGCGGCCTTCGCGGGCCCCCATCCGGCGGGCCTCGCCGGGACCCACATCCACCTCCTCGACCCGGTCAGCGCTTCGAAAACCGTCTGGTCGATCGGTTACCAAGACGTCCTCGCGTTCGGCGCTCTTTTTCAGACCGGTGAGCTCGACGTCGAGCGCATCGTTTCAATCGCCGGACCGGCGGCCAACCGGCCGCGTCTCGTGCGCACGCGCATCGGCGCGAACATCGACGATCTCATCCGCGGCGAGATCTCACCCGAGCTCACCGCGAGCGACGACGCGAGCGGAAAGCGCGACTGGCGCGCGGTATCCGGCTCCGTCCTATCGGGGCGCACCGCGGCCGGGCCGCTCGGATTCCTCGGCCGGTACCACGTTCAGGTGAGCCTCCTGCGAGAAGGGCGCGACCGCGTCTTCCTCGGATGGCAGCGGCCCGGGTTCGACAAGTTCTCGGTGAAGAGCGTCTTCGCGTCGAAGCTCTTCCCCGGAAAGAAATTCCCGCTGTCGACTTCGACCGAAGGCAGCAGGCGAGCGATGGTACCGATCGGCTCCTACGAGAAGGTGATGCCGCTCGATATCGAGCCGACGTTTCTCCTCCGCTCGCTCATCGTCGACGACACGGACCAAGCGCAGGCGCTCGGCTGTCTCGAGCTCGACGAGGAAGATCTCGGCCTTTGCACGTTCGTCTGTCCCGGGAAGTACGAGTACGGTCCGATCCTGCGTCGGAACCTATCGACGATCGAGAAATTCGGTTAGAGCGCCGCCATGAGATTCGCACGAAACTTCCTCGACCGCCTCCGCCCCCACTTCGAGCAGGGCGGGAAGCTGGAGAAGCTCTATCCAGCTTACGAGATGGTCGATACGTTTCTGTTCACGCCCGACGAGGTCACTCGCGGCGCGTCTCACGTGCGCGACGCGCTCGATCTAAAGCGCATGATGATCACGGTCGTCGCCGCACTCGGCCCGTGCATCCTCATGGCGATGTGGAACACCGGCTACCAGGCGAATCTGGCTTTCGCCGCGGTGTCGAATCCCGAGCTCACGTGGCAGGCCTCGCTCGTAGAGACCCTCGGTCTCGCCCTAGATCCGGCGAGTCACGTTTCGAACGCGATCCACGGCGCGGCGTACTTCATCCCCGTGTTCCTCGTCTGCAACATCGTCGGCGGGTTTTGGGAGGCGCTCTTCGCGCTCATTCGAAAGCACGAGATCAACGAAGGTTTTCTCGTCACGGGAATGCTGTTTCCGCTGACGCTTCCGCCCACGATTCCGCTCTGGCAGGTCGCCCTCGGGATTTCTTTCGGTGTCGTCCTCGGAAAAGAGGTGTTCGGTGGGACCGGGCGGAACTTCCTCAACCCCGCGCTCACCGCCCGCGCGTTTCTCTATTTCGCCTACCCCGCACAGATCACGGGCAACGTGTGGACCGCCGGGGCGTCGCCCGACGGCGTGAGCGGCGCGACGATTCTCGGTGAGATCGCCGACGTCGAGCTCGCACCGGCTGCGCTCGAGAGCTTCGATTGGATGACCGCATTCCTCGGGACGACGCCCGGATCCATGGGCGAAACATCCGCGCTCGCCTGCGTCATCGGTGCGGTGGTTCTCATCGCGACGGGCGTCGGCTCCTGGCGAATCATGGCCGGCGTCGTGATCGGGACGCTCGCGTTTTCCGGGCTCCTCTACGGCATCGGCAGCGACACGAACTATCTCTTCCGAGTCCCGCCGTACTGGCACCTCGTGATCGGTGGATTCGCATTCGGAACGGTCTTCATGGCGACCGACCCGGTGTCCGCGGCGATGACGACACTCGGGAAGTGGATCTACGGAATCCTCATCGGGGTAATGACGATCCTCGTCCGCGTGGTCAATCCCGCGTTTCCCGAGGGCATCATGCTCGCGATTCTCTTCGGCAACGTCTTCGCACCGGTGATCGACCACTACGTCGTGAAGGCCAACATCAAACGCCGTCTGGCGAGGACTCAAGCGTGACCGCGACCCCAAGCGCTCCCTCGCTCGGAGGAGGCTCATGAGCAAATCCACCGACAGCATCGCCAACACGTTTATCGTCGCGACGGTCCTGTGCGTCGTGTGCTCGGTGCTCGTCTCGTCCGTAACCGTCTTTCTGCGGGAGGTACAGGGCGAGAACAAGGAGCGCGACCGGCAAAAGAACGTGCTCGTCGCGGCCGGGCTCTACGACGAGGCGAGCGGCGATCCGGCCACGATCCCGGAGCAGTTCTCACGGTTTGAAGCGCGCGTCGTCGAGTTCGCGACCGGTGATTTCTACACCGGCGAAGACATCGATCCGGCGACGTTCGACCAGAAGGCCGCGGCGAAGGACCCTGCACGCGGGACGCTGGTCGCGCGCGACGTCGATATCGCCGGGATCAAGCGACAATCGAAGTACGCCGTCGTCTACCTTCTTCGAGGCGCGGGAGGCGCGGTCGAACAGGTCGTTCTCCCGGTCCACGGGTACGGACTCTGGTCGACTCTCTACGGCTTCCTCGCGCTGGGGCCGGACCTGAACACGATCCGCGGCCTCACGTTCTACGAGCACAAGGAGACCCCGGGGCTCGGCGGCGAGGTCGACAATCCGAGCTGGAAAGCGAAGTGGCGAACGTCCAAGAAGGCGTTCTGCGACGACGACCTCGAGAAGGTTTGCATCGAGGTCGTCAAGGGAGCGGCGGCGAGCGCCGATCCTCACGCAGTGGACGGACTCTCGGGCGCGACGATCACTACGCGAGGCGTCTCGAATCTCCTCGCCTACTGGCTAGGCGAGCACGGATTCGGTCCGTTTCTCAGCAAACTTCGGGCGGGCGCGGCAACTTCGGAGAATTGACTCGAGGTCCAAATGGCAAAGGAACGCGCGAAGGACGTCCTCTTCGGACCGGTCTTCAGCAACAACCCGATCGCGCTTCAAGTCCTCGGGATTTGCTCGGCGCTCGCAGTGACGAGTCAGCTGAAGCCCACGGTGACGATGTGTCTCGCCGTCCTCTTCGTGCTCGGCGTCTCGAACTCGGCGGTGAGCCTCATCCGCTCGTATATCCCGAACAGCATCCGCATCATCGTCCAGATGACGATCATCGCGACCCTCGTCATCGTCGTCGACCAATTCCTTCAGGCGTACGCGTTCGAGACGAGCAAGCAGCTCAGCGTGTTCGTCGGTCTCATCATCACGAATTGCATCGTGATGGGGCGCGCCGAGGGTTACGCGATGAAGAACGGCGTCTTCATGAGCTTTCTCGACGGTGTCGGAAACGGGCTCGGGTACAGCGTCCTTCTTCTGATCGTCGGAGTGATCCGAGAATTCGTCGGCTCGGGGAAGCTGTTCGGCATCGAGATCCTTCGTCTCGCGAGCGTCGTCGGACCCGAAGGGGAACCGGGCTGGTACGTGCAGAACGGCCTGATGCTGCTCCCACCGAGCGCGTTCTTCATCATCGGCCTTCTCATCTGGGCGCTCCGCACCTGGAAGACCGATCAGGTCGAGGATCACTGACATGCTCGAACAGTACTTGAGCCTCTTCTTCAAGGCCGTCTTCGTCGAGAACCTCGCGCTCGCGTTCTTCCTCGGAATGTGCACCTTCCTCGCGGTGTCGAAGCAGGTGAGCACGGCGATGGGCCTCGGCATCGCCGTGATCGTGATCCAGGGAATCACGGTCCCGGTGAACAATCTCATCTACAACCACGTACTCAAGCCCAGTGCTCTCGCGGAGGGCGTCGATCTCACTTTCCTCGGGCTGATCAGCTACATCGGCGTGATCGCTGCGATGGTGCAGATCCTCGAGATGACGCTCGATCGATACGTGCCCGCTCTCTACAACGCGCTCGGGATCTTCCTACCGCTCATCACCGTAAACTGCGCCATCCTCGGCGGATCGCTCCTCATGGTCGAACGCGACTACACGTTTGGCGAGAGCGTCGTGTTTGGGCTCGGATCGGGAGTCGGCTGGGCCCTCGCGATCGTTGCGCTCGCCGGCATCCGCGAGAAGCTCAAGTATTCGGACGTACCGACGGGACTCCGCGGGCTCGGCATCACGTTCATCATCGTGGGCCTCATGGCGCTCGCGTTCATGGGCTTCGGCGGGATCAAGCTGTAGGCGTCCCGCGGATGCGTCGTGCCGCCTGGTTCGAGACACCACTCTTAGAGACTGACCCGAAAACCTATGACTGAGATCGCCCTCGGAGTGGTCATGTTCACGGTGATCGTGCTCGCGCTCGTCGTGATGATCCTCGCGGCCAAAGCGAAGCTCGTCGCGAGCGGCGATGTCCGCATCCTCATCAACGACGACGAGTCGAAGGCGCTCACCGTCCCTGCGGGCGGCAAGCTGCTGAACGTTCTCGGCGACAGCAAGATCTTCGTGTCGTCCGCCTGCGGCGGCGGCGGGACCTGCGCGCAGTGCAAGGTGAAGATCTTCGAGGGCGGCGGCGACATTCTCGCGACCGAGCTGAGCCACATCTCGAAACGCGAGGCCGCCGAGGGCGTGCGCCTTTCCTGCCAGGTCGCGGTGAAGCAGGACATGAAGATCGAGGTTCCCGCCGAAGTCTTCAGCGTTCGGAAATGGAACTGCGTCGTCCGCTCGAATCACAACGTCGCGACTTTCATCAAGGAGCTCGTCCTCGAGCTCCCACCCGGCGAGGACGTCGATTTCCGCGCCGGTGGATACATCCAGATCGAGTGTCCGCCCCACAAGCTCAAGTACGACTCGTTCGACGTCGAGGAGGAGTACCGCGAGGACTGGGACAAGTTCAAGCTGTGGGACATCGAGTCGAACGTCACCGAACCGGTCGTTCGCGCGTACTCGATGGCGAACTACCCCGAGGAGAAGGGCATCATCATGCTCAACGTGCGCGTCGCGACCCCGCCCCCGCGCGCGCCGGCGGGAACTCCGCCCGGAAAGATGTCGTCGTGGATCTTCGATCTGAAGCCGGGCGATGAGGTGACGATCTCCGGACCCTTCGGCGAGTTCTTCGCCAAAGACACCGACGCCGAGATGATCTACATCGGAGGAGGTGCGGGGATGGCGCCGATGCGCTCCCACCTCTTCGATTTGCTCAAGCGCATCCACACGAAGCGGAAGGTCAGCTTCTGGTACGGCGCGCGCAGCAAGCGCGAGATGTTCTATGTCGACGATTTCGACATGCTCGCGCGCGAGAACGACAATTTCGAGTGGCACGTCGCGCTGTCGGACCCCCTCCCGGAAGACGAATGGGAAGGTTACACCGGCTTCATCCACCAGGTCCTTTACGACAACTATCTGAAGGACCACCCTGCTCCCGAGGACTGCGAGTACTACATCTGCGGCCCTCCGATGATGAACGCCGCTGTGTTCAAGCTTCTCGATGATCTAGGCGTCGAGAAGGAAAACGTCGCGTACGACGACTTCGGCGGCTGAGTCGACTCGAATGCGTGTCCTCGGCCCAGTCTTTCCGTCTCGATCGCCGAACCGAGAACTCGCTCCTCACGCCATTTTGGTCTCGAGCGCTCTTCTCCTTTGCGTCGTGCCCGCGTGCGAGCGACCGCCCGCCGTCATCTCCTACGGCGGCGCGACGATGGGGACGACCTACTCCGTCAAGATCGCCGGCGTGCTCACGGAAGACGAGCAACTCCGACTCGAGCGCGCAACGGCGGCGCGGCTCGACGAGATCGACCGGCGAATGTCGACTTGGCGGGACGACTCCGAAGTGACGCGATTCGGCGCCTCGGCGTCGACCGAGTGGTTCGAAGTCTCCGGGGAAACCGCCGCCGTCGTCGCCACCGCGCAGCGCATCGCCGAAGACACCGGGGGCGCGTTCGATATCACCGTTGCTCCGCTCGTCGATCTCTGGGGATTCGGTCCTGAAGGAGAAAAGAGCGTCCCGAGCGACGACGACATCGCCGCTGCGATGGAGACCTGCGGCTGGTCCCGCCTCGATGTCGGAACGGATTCCGCGGGCCAACCGGCCCTGCGGAAGACAGTCCCCGACCTCCGGATCGATCTCTCGGCGATAGCGAAGGGCTACGCCGTCGATGCGATCGCAGAGGTCCTGGAGGCGATGGGACACTCGTCCTACATGGTCGAGATCGGAGGAGAGGTGCGCGTCGCGGGCGAGAAGGCGCCGGGAACTCCGTGGCGGATCGGCATCCAACTCCCCGACGCCGCGCGCGCGGTCGTCGAGTCGATCGTCGCCCTCGAGCACGGCGCGCTCGCGACTTCCGGCGACTACCGCAACTTCTTCCGCGCGGGGGCTCGCCGGTACTCGCACACGATCGACCCCCGCACCGGTCGGCCGGTCGAACACTCGCTCGCCTCCGTGAGCGTAATCGCACCGACGTGTGAAGAGGCCGACGCTCTCGCAACCGCGCTCATGGTTCTCGGCCCGGAAGAAGGCTATACTCTCGCTACAGAGCGCGGCCTTGCGGTGCTCCTGGTCGTGCGGAAGCCATCGCCGAACGGCGCAGCCGAGCCGGAGGCGCCTAGATTCGAACACCGCATGACGCCGAGCATGGAGCGCCACCTATCGCGCTCGACGCATTCGCCGTAGTCGCTGTTCCGTCGGCGCGCGCCTCGTCCGGACGTCCCGACACCATCGCGAAGAACGAGCATGGAAGTCTACTTGATCGCGTTCGCCACGTTTGCCGCCGTCATCGCCGCAATGGCGATCGGAGTCATCGTCAGCGGCCGACGCATCCGAGGGACGTGCGGCGGATTGAACGCGTGGACAGACGGTGACGGGCGGCCGATCTGCGATGCCTGCGCCGATTGTCCGGAGCAGAAGCAGAACTGCGAGCTCGAGGACGCAGCGGCGACTTCCTCCGCGCGTCGTTGAGTGCGGTCCCCGCGCTCGGTGAACCTTCGCCAACTTCGAACGGAGATCCGCGCGTGACGGCCGTGTACGTTCTCCCGACTCCTTGCGCGGCGGCCGCTCGTGTCGTCGAGAGTCTTCGCGTGCCGTCGAGATTCGAGCGCGACCGAGGGCTTCTCGTCGTCGATCATCCCGAGGCGGCGGAGGTCGCGCTCGCGTGCGGTGCGCTCAGTCACGCGGCGGCACGTGAGCTGTTCGACGCTCGCCGACACCTGCTGCCGCCCCGCCGCGTCGTCGTAGCGCGGTGCGGCGTCGACTGTCCGCGCGCGCTGCGCACCTACGCCGTCGCGCCACCAGCGAGCGAATGGCTGCCCGTCGACGCTTGGATCGAGTGCTGTGCTCCCGGCCGAGACGTACTCGCGCGAGCCCTCGCAGCGAGCGAAGCATCCGACTCGACAGATTCGCCATGAGCGACGCGGGAACAGTGAATGTCTCGGCTCGACCGCGGAGACCCGCGCTCGACGAGCAACTGCGCCATCGATTCGGATCGATCGTCAATCGGCGGACCGACGGCGCGAAGGAGGGCTCTCCGTCGATCCTCACCGTCCCGCGAGAACACGTCCTCCCCGTTCTCGCGTTTCTCGCGCGAGACGCGGATCCTCGCGCGGCGACTCTCTGGGACATCACCGTCGTCGATCACGGGGCCGGGAGGGACGTTCCGCGCTTCGAGGTCCTCTACTCCGTTCGGGACGCGACGGGCGCCGCGCTCGCCGTCTCGGTGTTCATCGCCGCGGACGATCTCGCCCTCCCGTCCTGCGTCGACCTCTGGCCGAGCGCCGAGTGGCTCGAACTCGAGGCGGAGGATTTCTTCGGTCTCGAGTTCGACGGCCATCCCCACACGCACCGCCTGTTTCTCCCCGACGACTACCCGGCGTTTCCACTCCGGCGAGAGATTCCGCTCGCCGGCGTCTCGCGTGAACGCGCGCCGCTCGCCAGCCCACCGCGCGCCGGCCGAGGGCGCTTCCGGATGGATGGAGTCGGCGACGCGCCGGTCGTCGGACCGAGCATCGAGTGGACGTCGCAAGGGGAGCGCGTCGCCGAGGTCGATGTCGCCATCGGACGATCGCACCTCGGATTTGAAAAGCGCTTTGAAGGTCTCGGCGCCGAGGAGTGCGTCGAGCTCGCCCGCCACATCGATCGGCGCGCCACGGTCCACGTCGCGTGGGCCGTCGCCCTCGCCTTCGAGCAGGCATTCGATCTCGCCGTAGATACTCGGGGCGAGACGCTCCGCGTCATCGCCGGCGAGCTCGAACGAATCGCCGCGCATCTCGCGTGCGTGCGAGAGACGTTTCTCGCGATCGGATGCGAGCGACTCGCCGGGTCGGCGACGCGGCTTCTCGCGAGTGCGGAGACCGCGCTGGCGAGTGCAGCGATCACCGTCGAGTTCGGAAATGCACGCGAGGCCGCGGGCTCGGCGCTCACCGAGGCGCTCGGGCTAGTGTTCGCGCGTCTTCCGCGTGGCTTGACCGATTTCCGGCAGAACTTTGCGCGGGATCGTTTCGCCGCACTTCGTCTCCGCGGGATCGGCGTCACTCGCGGCGGCTCCGCGGGAACGGGTCCCACCGCTCGCGCCGCGGGAATCGCTCGGGATGTCAGACGCGATGCCCCCTACGGAAGATACGACGCACTCGAGTTCGACGTCCCCGTCGGCAACGGAGGCGATGCTCTCGCTAGGCTCCAACTCCGCCTCGACGAAACGGTCGAGTCTCTGCGTGTGCTCGCGCGCGAGAGAGACGAGCTCGAGCGGCTCGGCCCGAGCGACGAGCCGAAGACGGTGGCGAGTGAACCCTCGAACCGTTACGCGCACGCGAGGGTCGAGGCTCCAGACGGCGAGATCACGGCGACGCTGGTCCTCGAAAAAGACGGAACGCCGCTCCGACTCGGGCTTCGATCCGCATCGTTCCAGCACACCGCCGCGCTGCCGAACATCCTCCGCGCCGAGTCCGTCGAAGACGTCGCAGCGATCGGTGCGAGCCTTGGGATCCATTCCGGCCTCGTCGATCGTTGATCGGCGTCCAGGCGGGGTCGAATCGTCTCGGGTATGGACGTAAACCCCACGCCGGGCTCGTTCGCTGAGCGCGAGGTGCGGCGCATCCCGAACGACCGTTTCCGGACGAGAAACCATCGGAGCCCTGCTTGTCAGAGCTGCCACGAGGGTTTCCACCATTGGGCCGGAAGCCGACCTCGGCGTACGCGCCACCTTGGCATGGACCTTGCGGAATTCGTTCGGAGGAATCTTGAGAGGACATCCCCATGAGACGACATCGACGAGAAGCCGGGTTCTCGCTCATCGAGCTCATGATCGTTCTGGCGATCATCGCGATCATTCTCGCGTTCGCGATCCCGAGCCTCATGAGTTCTCGAAAGTCAGCGAACGAAACCGCGGCGATCGGGAACCTCCGCACGCTCCACTCGATTCAGCTCCAGTACCGCCTCCAGCACGGCCAATACGCTCGTAGCGCGCCGCAACTCGAGTCGTCGGGCCTGCTCACGATCCCCACGGGACCGATCGGAATGATCGAGGCGCAGGGTTACCGCGTCGCCATCGTCGCGCCGAACGGAACGTGGTGGGCGGTCGCGTTTCCGCTCGAGCCCGGCATTACGGGCGATCGCCGCTTCATCATCGGTGAGGCGGGCTCCGTCCGAGCGATCAGGGATCTGATCGCCGTTCCGCCTCCCGTCGTTCCGATCGTGCCTCCGGTCGCAGACGACTTCTCGCCGGATCGGACCGACTCGCGCACGTTCTAAGTCGCGGCGGTCTTCGGCCCGGGTCACGGTCGACGGCCGGTCTCGGAAGAGTGTCGGATCCGGGAACCGAGGCGGCGACCGGGCGTGTCTTCCGGACGCCCGCTACTCCTCCCCGAAGCAGTAGAGATGCTCCGACGTGCGCAGATAGATGCGGCCGCCTACGATCGCCGGCGTCGCGTAGGCGTCCTCGTTGAACGCGACCGATCCGACCTCCTGCCAATCCGCTTCGGCGGTGATCACGCTGAGCTCGCCGCGTTCGCTGAGGAGGTAGACGTGGCCCCCACCGACGACCGGTGAGCTGTAGTAGTTGCCGCCCCCGGAAACTCGCCCGTGCTTCAGCACCTCGCCGCTCGCGGCGTCGAGGCACGACACGATCCCGGAGTTCTTCACCATGAAGATTCTCCCGGCGACGAGGACGGGCGACGGGACGTAGGGAAGCATGCGGTCGTGCGTCCACCGGATATGGGTTGAGGTGACGTCGCCGTCTCCGCCCGGGGAGATCGCCATGATCACGTTTTGCGCGGTCTCGAACACGTGGCGCATCCCTTCGTACTCCGTGCGAGTGATCCGCCCGTCCTTGTCGCGATCGATCTGGCGAAACCGTCGCCCGATCGCGCCCCCCGGATCGATCTCGTCGGCTTCGAGCGTCTCGCTTTTGTCCTCGTCCTTTTCGGCCACGAGATCGGTGAAACTCGGAACCGAGATGCGATCTCCGGCGTCGGCCCCGGGCGCCCAACCAGTCACGTAGACGACTCCGTCGCGACCGACGGTCGGGGTGACGTTGACGATTCGCGAGAGTCCCCGAGCCGTCCACCGCTCGTCGCCCGAGTCGTAGTCGTAGCCGACGACGCGGAGCGTTCCCGCGAGCACGATCTCCCGCCTCCCGTTCCACTCGCGCACGATCGGCGTCGCGTAGCTTCGAGTGAACTCGGCGCGGTCCGTGTGCCAAATCTCATCGCCCGTTCTCTTGTCGATCGCCCGGAGGAACGAGTCGGTGTCATGATCTTGCGCGACGATCACGCGGTCACCGTCGATTACCGGCGAGCTGCCCGCGCCGAAGTCGTCGTTGAAAGGCCCCATCGGGATCGTCCACTCGAGGTCACCGTCGGCCGAGTAGCACACGAGCCCCGCAGCACCGAAGAGACTCACGACGCGTTCACCGTCCGTGGCCGGACTCGGCTGAGCGTGGCTACCAATCGAGTGGATGCGCTCCTCGCCGCGGGGTTCGAGCGCGCGCTCCCAGAGGATCTGTCCCGACGCAGCATCGAGCGCGATCGTGAGCAGGCTCTCGTCGCGCACGCCGGTCACGTAAACGCGATCTCCCCACACCACCGGTGACGAGTGTCCGGGCGGAAGCGGCGTTTTCCACACGACGTTCGTCTCGGGGCCGATCTCGACCGGAGGCGCGGCGCCTCGCCCGACGCCCGCGCAGTTGACACCGCGAAACTGCGGCCACTCGCGTGCAGAAGTCCCGCGACAGCCGGCGCCGGCGAGAAGGGCCGCGATCGCGACACACGAAACGCTCCGGAGCACGATGGGGCTCGACCGACGCAAGTCCGTCTCAGGGTTCGCCGCCCGATGGATCACGTTCACGCTCACTCTCCTTCGTCATATTCTTCGATCCGATCGTCAAGACCAGACCGCGACCTCGGGATCCGACTCGCTGTACCCGATGAACGTCGCGAGGACGACGCGCGGTAGATCGCCGTCGACTCCCGGCACCTCGTGAATCGCCCGCGTGTTGAAAAAGTAGAGGTCGCCGGGCTCGAGTTCCACGCGACAGCTCTCGATTCGGGTCGCGCGCGCGTAGCGATGGAACGTGCCGGCAGACAGATGTTCGTCGACGTCGCGATCCCAGAGACGGCGATGGATGATGCATTGCGCGGTCTCGCGCCCACGGACGGCGTTCTGGAGCACGAGGACGCCGGCAAACTGATGCTCGAATCGGTAGACCGAATACGCGTTCCGCTTTTCGCGAAGTCGCACCGAATCGAAGTGCGGCGGATAGGCGTAGTCGCCGTAGTGAACACGGAAGATCGCCGGGCCGTAGCGCTCGCCGGTCGGCTCGCGAGCCGTCCGAACCGTCCTTCCCGGGCCGAGCTGAGCGAGGCGGTCGTAGATGACGTCGATCGGATTCGCCGTCCCGCGAAAGAGCGTGCGAAACCTCCGCCGGGTCTCGTCCGCGTGCCGAAAGAATCCCTCCGGATCGTCCCCGCGGTAGCCAAGGCTCGTCCCGATATCGATCCGTCGCTTCCGACCCGCGCGCGGAGCGGGACGACTCGGCGACGATCGATCTCCACTCACGCGGACGTATCCCTCCGGGATTCCCTCGCGCAGAAACCGGTCCGGCGTCGGCGCCGCAGGGTCGTACGCGAGATCGTTCGCGATGAGGCGCTCGACGAGCTCGGCGCACGCGGGCTGCGGATACGCAGCACGAAAGACGACCGCCGGAACCTCCGCGCGCGCGAGGGAGCGCAGGTGGTCCGTGCCGCCGCGACGCGATGGACGGGGCGACAGCTCGACGGGGATCCAGGCGGATCGACTGGACGGGCGCATGTGGAGTTTTCCGACAGACCTTCTCGACATTCGCCACACGACGTCCGCGCCGGCCGAATGCGTCGAACTCTTCTATTTGTTCTAACGAATCTCGGAGGCTCAACTCAACTGTTCCGGCCGACCGGCGGCGGCCTCGCTGAAACGTGGAGGCTGAAGGCGAACCGCCGACCGCTGTCTTCCCACCTACCACACACTTTTTCCGTTCGCCGATCCTCGCGGGTTGGTACTCTGGCCGCCCGCGCGAGGGATCGCGGAGACTCACTCGGTCTCCGCGCAGTGGACGAGGATTGGGTCGACCGGCCGGTCGCGACGATCGGCCGCGGGAAAACGAGGTGGCTTCGTGGTCGGCACGGTCGTCGGCGCGATTCTTCTCTTCGTCGTGTACGTTGCCGTCGAGTGGCTCACCCGCCGCTCGCTCGCGCGTCGCTACGGCTTCGCGGTCGCCGGGGTTCTCGACGACGTGCGCGGCGTGCGGTGTGCGTTCGCTTCTTGGCGCCGCGCGCCGAGAGTCTTCGGACGATCGCTGCGAACACTCCCGGTTCCAGCGCTTGCATTCGTCTTCGTCGCGTGCGTAGCCGCCGGCGTTGCGGCCGACTCGGAAACCGCGATCAGCGGGGCGCTCGGACTCGCCGCGCTCTTCGTCGCGGCTGCGCTCGACGCCGCGCCTTTCCTCGAATCGAGCTCGAATCCCGCAGACTTCGCTCCTCGACGCGCGCGCGTCGTCCTCGTGCGAGTCGGTTGGGTGCTCGTCGCGGCGGTTTCGCTCATCGGAGTCGTTCGTCTCGCGGCGACGTGGAACCTCTCGACGATTTCTCCGCGAAGCGACGCGATCGGTGCGTGGCACTTTGTGCAGCAGCCGCTCGGTGCGCTGCTCCTCGTCGCGAGCGTCGTCGCGCTTCGCGAACGCCACGCCCTCACGGCGCTCGAGGCCGTCGAACGCGATCGTACCCTCGGGTCCCTCGCGCTGCGCTGCGCCTGGGCGACGGCCCTCGCGCAGTTGTTCTTCGGCGGCGTGAGTCCGGGCTTCGCGCTCCCCGCCGGGCGAGGCGGCGCGGTCCTTGCACTTCTCGTTCTCGCGACGAAGCTCGGCCTCGTGGCCATCGTCTCGACGTGGTTCCGGATGCGCGGACCGCGCTGGCGTGCACACCAGTCTGCCCGCGCGCTCGAAATCGCACTTCCGCTCGCTGCGCTCCATCTCGCGTTGGCTAGCCCCACGGCCCCTTGGCCAGCGGTAGGGTTCGCGACCGGCATCGAGGTGCTCGTCGCCGGGTTGGTTTTGTTCGCGGCCTGGTGGGCACCCAAGTTCTCCGCGAATGCGGCCGCGCTCGCCGTTCGCATCGGCTCGGGGATCGCGGCACCCGTCCGCGCCGTCGCGCTCGTCGCGCGAGTCGTCGTCGACGACGTCCTCGCCGGGGCGCTGGAATGGATCGCGGCATTCGCAGTTCGGGGCTTCACGCGATTGCTCGCATCGCGGCGCGCGCTCGCGGCCGCACTGGCGATCGCGTTCGTGAGCTCCCTCGTTCTGTATTTGGCCGTGCGATGATCGAGTCGCTCTTCGCCATCAGCCTCTCGCTCCCCTTCGCGACCGCGGTGTGGATCGCGACGCGATCGGCTCCGGCGCCGTCGGACGAGTCAGTCCGCAGAGCGGCGCTCGCCGGAAGCGCGGCGAGCCTCGCGTTTCTGATTCCACTCCTTTCCGGGCTCGGCGCAGAGACACCGCAGGTGAGGCTCGATGGCTTCGCCGGAGTGTTCGCTCCCCTCGGCGCGGCGATCGTGATGGCTGCGATCGCCGCCCTTCCGCGGGACCCAAACGCGCGCGGTAGCTACGTCGCGGCGCTCGGAATCCAGAGTAGCCTCCTCGCCGCACTCGCGACGGCGGACGGAGCGACGTTTCTCGCGAGCTGGATCCTCGCAGGCTTCTTTCTCCGCGCGCTTCTTCCCCCCGCGCAGTCCTCGTCCGCGCGACGGGCGCGCCTTTATGTCACGTTTGGATTCCCTGCCGCGGGCGTCGCATTGCTTCCCGCCGCGAGTGAAGCGGGAGGCGAGGCGTGGGTTGCGATCGCTACCAGCCTCGCGGCCGGCATGGTGCTCCCTCTCCTTCCGTTTCAACGCGGGTACCTGGAAGCGGGAGAGAGCGTCGCGTCGCCGGCGCGAGCTCTGTTGGTGTCGGCATCCGTACTTCTCTCCGTAACCGCCCTCCTTAGGTTCGCGGGAAGCGGACTCGACGGTCTGGGGCACGTGTTCACCGTCTGGGCGATCGCGAGTCTCGTTTACGCAGCTCTGACCGCGACGCTCGAGACCAGGCTCGAGCGTTCGATCACTCTCGTAGCGACAGGGCACGCTGCGCTCGCGGCGGCGGGCATTGGCACCGGCGACGTCACCGCGATCTCCGGCGCGGTCCTCCTCGTCGCCGCGACGCTAGCGAGCGCTACGCTCCTTCTCGTGACGGCGGACTCGGTCGCGCACGGACGGGCGACTCGCGGTGTCCGCGCCGGCTTCGCCGTCACCGCCGCGCTCTGGATCGGACTGGGGCCGAGTCCGTTCATCGCCGGGGCCACGCCGATCGTGCGCGCTCTAGGCGCGAACCAACTTGGAGCGCCCGCCGCCGCGATCACCGCACTCGTTGTACTCCACGTCGCACTCGCCGCCCGCTGCATCCGCGCACTCGTCGCCGGCGCGGCCGACCGCGTCTCGGTGGTCGAGTCGCGCGGGCGCATCGAAAGCGCGATCGCAATCGCTCTCCTCGCGCTCCTCCTCGCGCTCGGCTGGATGCCCGATCTCGTCCCGGCATCGCTTCGTTAGCGAGTGCTCCGGTCAGCTGACGCACGGGTCGAGTCGGGACCGGCAGAGATTCTGCACCGATCTTGGACGCGCACGAGTTGACGGACTCCGGCGTGCCATCGTAGTGTTCACGACGGAGCGCGCGGACCAACCTCTGCGGGACCGTCGGCGCGCCGAACCCACCTCGTCTTGGGAGGGACGAGAGGCAGTTCGGAGTGCTCTTCGCCACCGCCTCGCCGGTAGCGAAAGCACCCACTTGGAGAGGGATCGCGAGGCGCATTGCGGCACCGCCTCGCCGGCAGCCGGATCGAAGGGAAGCCCCGTTCGCCGCGGCGTCCGTCGCACATGGACGCCGCAGCGCGGAAAGCTCCTCGAAAGCGCTGTCGAGCACGAATCGGCTGCGTTCACCCGAGCGCAGCCGGAATGAGGTTTCACGCATCGCGGCTGCGCGCTAGCGATCGCCCGCGTGCCGAGCGAGCCGAGATCGGCTCAGCTTCACTCTCGGCACGCTTGCGGTCGATCTCGGCGGGAGCCGCGGCGGAACACCGCCGCCCGGAGGAAATCCGTTGAACGGACGATGGTACATCGCAGTCGCCGGAATGGGTCTTTGGTGGACGACTGCCTCGCACGCTCAGCATCCGGTCAAAGGCTATCCCACCATGCTCGCGCTCGACGGCCCCATCGCCCCGGGAACTGGGCAGAGGATCTCGGGTTCGGGAGCTCCGCGCGAATTTGGTATTTGGGTCGAGCTATGGCGCGTCCGCCAAGGAGCTCGTGCGGCGGAGTCGGTAGCATCCGTTCCTGCGGCACCGGACGGGACGTTTGTTGTCGATCCGGTCGACGTCGGGGCCGGCGATGCCTTTTACGCCACACTCTCGCGTAGTTGGCAGTTCGATCGACCCGCGGACCTCGAAGGGTGGACGGGCTCCTCGGACGGAACTTTGCAGGTTTCCGGCGGAGTTCTTCGCGTTACGGTCGGTGACGGCAACGGCGACGGATTCCGCGACCCGTCCACCACGCTCTTCTTCACGTACAACCCGGCGTACTACCGCGTGATCGAGATTCGGCTGAGGAATCCGGCGCCGGCGAACGCCGCGAGTCGACACCTCGGCGTTCATTGGGGCGCCGGGTATCCGAACGACGTCCACCGTCACCTCGTGGCGATGCCGGAGGCGATGAGCGAGTTCGAAACCCTCCTCATCCCGATGGGACTCGGCCACACTCGTCTCGTACCGGGTCCCGTAACGGTCGATCTCGACGGTCTCTGGAACCAGGGCACAACGAACAACGCACTCCGGCTCGACCCCTGGTGCGGCATCCCGCGCGACGACGGCTCGCTCGACGGTCTCGAATTCGAAATCGACACGATTCGCATCCGCGAGGACATGCGCTGGGACTTCCACCGCACAGGCGACGCGATGGGGATCGGTCGCGCCACCAATCTGAGCGGCTTCGCGATCGTCGACGGCGCACTCTCGTTCGCCGCCGACGGCGCCCCCACGATCGAATTTGACGTCGATACCGGCATCGTCGACCCGGCGCATTTCGCTCACTTCGCCATCGGCACGGACAACGATCGCGTCGGCGTTTCCGACAACGCGATCGGAATGCGCTGCCGAGACATTCTCGGGACGCCGCTCGCCGTCGATTTCCTCCTCAGTGCGATCGGACGACAAGACGAGTTCTTTGCCATCGACGGCTCGGGGATGGGGTGGTCAGCCGCCGGACGCATCGCGGCCGCCGGGATCGAGTTCGACATTCCGCGGGACGCGACTCCGGGTGATCAGCTTCGTATCGACTACCTAGGATTCATTCCGGCGCAGCCGTACGGCCCGAGCGATGCGATCGTCGCTCAGCCCGCGAACAATCCGCCGGTCGCGGTCGCGACGAGCTCGGCGGTGAACGGTGAGGTGGAGCTCGACGCGCTCGGCATCGCCAGCGTCGAGCTCGACGCGTCGCCGTCCCACGACGGTGACAACGGAACCCAGGGTCTTTCGTACTCCTGGGAGCAGGTGCTGGGACCGCCTGCGAGGATCGCGTCCCCGGCTGGTGTGATCACGGCGGTCGAGTTCGATGCCGCCGGCGACTACGCGTTTCGCGTCACCGTCGACGACGGGCAAGCCGTCGACGCGCTCGCGTCGGCCGAGGTCGAGGTCACAGTCCTCGAAGCCGCGCCCACCGATCCACCCGAGCCGCCGGAGCCGACCGCCCTCTTTGTTCGGGGCGAGGTCGACGGAAACGGCGTCGCGCTCGAAGTTCGCGACGGCCTCGCGATCCTGCGCGGACTCTTTCGGTCGTCGCGAACGGGAGCGATCGACTTCGCGTGTCCCGATGCAGCCGACGTGAACGACGACGGCCGCATCGATCTTGCCGACGGGATCGCGATCTTTCGGCACCATCGGGGCGCCGATCTCCCGCCGCCCGCACCCTATCCCGAGTGCGGCGCGGACCCGACGGACGATGCGCTCGGAGTCTGCACCTACGACGAGACGCAGTGCGCATCGACCGCGACCGCCGGCGACCGACAGCAGGAGAAACGCTTTCGACGGATGCTGAAGAAAAAGCGCGACCAAATGCGCGAAGGCAAGCGACGCGACACTCGGCGCCGCCCGTGCCGAGAGAAGCGGACTCGACGCTAACCGATCCGCCACCGACCGCGTTCCCGTCGCGCGTTCGGGAACCGAGGCGCCGGGAGCGAGCACCGAGAATCTCGACGACAGACGCGATCCGCGCGTAGATTCACCGGGACCATCCGGGGTAGTCTGCCGGGAACCCCTCCTCGGTTTCCTCGGCTCGACTCCGCGAGAGGCCCCATGACCGACTTCTCGAAGCGCAGCCTCTCGGGCGCGATGGTTCTCGCGCTTGGCTGCGCCGTGATCCTCTACTCCGCAGACGGCGACTCGCCCGCGCCGTCCGCCTCGTGGCCACAGTTTCGCGGCGTGAACTCGAGCGGCCTCTCCCGCGGAGCATCGACGCCGACCGAGTTCGGCCCCGGAAAGAACGAGCTTTGGCGGCTTCCGATCGGGCTCGGCCACAGCTCGCCGTGCATCGCCGGCGACGCGATCTTCGCGACGACGTGGGATCCCGAAACGAAGAAACTCGCCGTCGTATGCGTCGATCGAACGACGGGAACGATCCGCTGGGAACGGACCGTTCCTGCGACGGCGATCGAAAAGGGACATCCGTCGTTCAATCCGGCGAGCAGCTCGCCGGCAACCGACGGCGAGCGCGTTGTCGCGTACTTCGGCTCCTTCGGGCTCATTTGTTTCGATCGCGACGGGACGAAGCAGTGGGATCTCCCGATGCCGCTCGCAAGAACCTTTGGAGGAAACGCCGCGTCACCGGCGATCTTCGGGGATCGAGTCATCCTCTATCGCGCGACCTACGTCGACCACTTCCTCCTCGCCGTCGACAAACGAACGGGAAACCAGCTCTGGCGAATTCCTCAAGCTGAGCCCTTCACGGGGGAGATGGCCGGCACGGCCTGCCCGATCGTCGCCGGGAAGCGATTGATCGTGCACACGGCGCGATCGATGCAGGCGTTCGATATCACAAGCGGCGAGCGCATCTGGGTGGCGAAGTGCGCGACGACTGGAACCAGCACGCCGGTGCTCGCCGGAGACGAGGTGCTCGTCGCCGCGTGGAACAAGATGGGAGAGCCCGCGCTCCGCCCTGCGTTCCCGACGTTCGAGGAGCTCGTCGCCAAGCACGATCGCGACGCCGACAAGACGATCAGCCGGGACGAGCTGCCGACGATCTGGATTTTCCATCGTCCCGACGGTGCGGAGGCTCCGCTGAACGGCGGGACGATCCGATTTCGCAGCGCCGATCGCGACCAGAGCGGCGAGATCACTCGCGATGAGTGGGCCGCGCGAGTTCGCGATATCGATAAGTTCCGGGCCGGCTACAAGACGCACGGCATCCTCGCGATCCCGATCACAAGCGAAGGAGTCGTCGGCGACGATGGTGTCCGCACCCTCGAGAAGCAGGGGATCCCGGAGGTTCCGTCTCCGCTTTGCGACGGGACCTACGTCTACTTCGTCAAGAACGGCGGCGTCCTCACCTGTCTCGACCTAAAGACGGGAAAGCGCATGTACCGGATGCGCACGCGGGGACGCGGGACGCACTACGCATCCCCGATCATCGCCGGCGGTAAGTTGTACACCGTCTCCGGAGCAGGCCAGATCACCGTCCTCTCGCTCGGGCCGAAGCCCGAGCTTCTGGCCGTGAACGAGATGGGCGAGAGCGTGTATGCAACTCCCGCGGTCGTCGACGACACGCTCTACGTTCGAACTCACTCGACGCTCTTCGCCTTTCGCGAACGCGACGCCGACTGACCCGGCGAGCGATCACAGCGTCGATTCGACCACCATCCACTCGAGAGATGCGCCATGCCGAGGAAGCACCCACGATCGATTCGTTCTGCCCTAGCGCTAGCGGCTCTCCTAGTCGTAACCGGAGTCCCGGCGCGCGCGGTTGATCCACCGCCGTTTCGCTGGACGGGCGTCACGATCGACGAGATCGACATCGGCTACGGAATCCAGCTCAGCGACGTCGACGGCGACGGCGCGACCGACATCGTACTCGCCGACAAGAAGACGATTCAGTGGTACCGGAATCCGACCTGGGAGAAATACGTCATCGCGAAGGATCTTACCGAGCGCGACAACGTCTGCGTCACCGCGCGCGATCTCGATGGCGACGGCAAGTGCGAGATCGCGGTCGGCGGTCAGTGGAACTTTCGCGAATCGCGAAAGGATGGCGCCGTCTTCTACTTGATTCCGGGTGAAGATCGCACGAAGCCATGGACCCCGGTCAAGCTCTACAACGACCCGAGCACGCACCGGATGCACTGGGTGAAGACACCGGACGGAGGCTACTCGCTCCTCGTCAAGCCGCTCCGCGGACGAGGGAGTGACAACGGCGACGGTCCGGGTCTCCGCATCCTCGAGTACGTGCGGCCGGCCGATCCGCGGGCGGAGTGGACGACGCACGTGGTGAGCGACTTTCTCCATCTCTCGCACAACTTCCACCCGGTGAACTGGGACGACGATGTCGAGGAGGAGATCATCGTCGCGGCGAAAGAAGGAGTCTGGCACTTCGACCGCCAGGGAAGCGAATGGAAGGCGACGCAACTCACGAAGGACTTCGCCGGCGAAATCCGTGACGGCGTCCTGCCGAGCGGAAAGCGATTCATCGTGACCGTCGAGCCGATGCACGGAAACAAATCGGCGGTCTATGTCGAGCCGGACGACGAAGGTGGAACGTGGAAGCTCGCCGCCGTGCTCGATCCTGCGCTCATCGACGGACACGCGCTCGCGTGCGCCGACTACCTGGGGGTCGGATACGACCAGGTCGTCGTCGGCTGGCGCGCCATGCACCCGAAGGGAACGCCGGGGATCAAGTTCTTCACTCCGATGAGTCCGGACGGGACCGAGTGGCGCGAGCAGCACGTCTCCGGGGCGGAGCTCGCGGTCGAGGACATCAAGGCCGGGGATCTGAACGGCGACGGCCGCCCGGACATCGTCGCGGCCGCACGGCAGACGAAGAACCTGAAGATCTTCTTTTCCGGGTCGTTCACTGCGACGCCGATCTACCAGAACGCCGAGTGGACGCGCGGCTGGTGGATGCCGCGCCACCGGCAAAAGCTCGCCGACTTGAAGAAGCAGGGTGAGGTCGACGTCCTCATGATCGGCGACTCCATCACGCACGGGTGGGAACGCGCGGGGCGCGCGACGTGGGAAAAGTACTACGCGAAACGAAAAGCGTTCAACATCGGGTACAGCGGAGACCGCACGGAGCACGTTCTCTGGCGCCTCGCACACGGCGAGGTCGACGGGATCTCACCGAAGCTCGCCGTCGTCATGATCGGGACGAACAACACGGGGCAGCGAAAGGATCCCGCCGAGGCGACCGCCGAAGGCATCCGGGCGATCGTCGACGACCTACGCCGGCGACTGCCGAAGACGAAAATCCTCCTCCTCGCGATCTTCCCTCGGGAGCCGCACGCAAACGGGGATCAGCGCCGGCTGAACGAGGCGATCAACGCACGCATCGCGAAGCTTGCGGATGGCGACTTCGTTCACTTCCTCGACATCAACGCGTCGTTCCTCACGGAGGACGGACGGTTGACGAAGGAGGTGATGCCGGACTTTCTCCACCCGAATGAGAAGGGGTATGCGATCTGGGCGGAGGCTATGGAGCCGGCGATTCGGCGTCTTCTGGGGGAGGAGTGAGAGGTTTACACGAAGGGCGCGAAGGGGACGCGAAGGGAGACGAAGCAAGAGTAGGAGTAGGAGTAGGAGTGAAAACAAGAGAGAGAGAGAGAGAGAGAGAGAGAGAGAGTGAGTGAGAGAGAGTGAGTGAGTGAGTGAGTGAGTGAGTGAGAGTGAGTGAGTGAGAATGTGCGTGGGAGGGAGTGAAGAAAAGAGTCTTTGGGGCTTTTCGTGGAGTTCAATCCGGATAGTAGAGCCAGCGGCCGTTGCCGACGTACCAGTGAGACGTGTTCGGCGTCCAGACATGATACGAGACGTAGTAGCCGGCTCTACCGCTTGTGCGCGAAGGGTCGTAGTGGATTCGATCGCGCAGCTCCTTTCGAGTCGCCGGGAACCCGGATAGGTCTTCCGGGTAGTTTCCGGTCTTTGCGCTCGTGTCTTCCACGTATTCGACTACGCGTTCTGCTTCCGCGTAGACCATCGCCCACTGGACCGCGAGATAGCCCGGCCATAGGATCGAAACGGACGCGACGGCGACGGCCGCTACGGCTCCGATCACACGGGTCGACCGCATCGGAGTGGCGAGCAGGAGTCCCGCGGGCAGGTTCGCAAAGAGACCGTTCGCGAGAAACCCGAGGGAAGCGACTGAGCTAACCGCGTGGTAGACGATCAGTCCGCCCGCTGCTTCCACCGGCACGATCACCGCGAAGGCGATTGTCAGAGGCGTTCGCGCGCAAGCGAGCGCGATGGCCGCGGGGAGACTCGGCACGAACCAGAGCCACGGTAGTGCATCCTCGCCCACCACGTCCTGCCGCGTCGCCTCGTCGAGCATTGCGAGGGCGCCTCCGCAGACCGCGAAGTAGATCGACGCAACGGCGACTCGCCCGACAAAGAGGACCAGGTGCGGAGTTTCCTGACTGCCTCTGGTGTCACTCATCGCGACCCCCGCCGGCTTTGGAAGACGTCTCCGGGCTCACGAGCTGAGAAACGGCGCCTGCGGCCGCACATCTCAACTCCCTTGTTCCTTCGTGCCCTTCGTGGTGAATTCTCTTACGAGCAATTCACCGCCGCCGAAGAACCAAAACGCGCACGGCACCGCAACTCAGACCAGCCCGAGCCACCCATCCCAGCGCGCGATCGCCGCGAGTGCGACGTGTGGATCCCCCACGTCCTCCGGCTCTAGGCGCTCGGTGAGCTCGACGACCACCGAGAGCGCGCCGTCGTAATCGAGATCGTCGTCGAACGCCGCCCGGACTCGTTCGTCCGCTTCGGCGATCCACTCCGGCTTCGCCGCGCTCTCGTCCGCGGGCGCCTTCTTCGCCTCGTCGAGGAGATACTCGCGAAAACCGAGAACCGCGTTGACCCGGTCGCGCGAGCGGTCGAGGCACGCGTCGCCGAAGTCGATCGTGTCTCGATAGTGAGCCGAGAGCAGTGCGGCGCGAATCACGGCGCCGCGGAAGCCGTCATTGAGAAGCTCTCTCACCGTGACGACGTTGCGCGCGACGAGGCTCATCGGCTCGCCTTCGACGTAGACCTCGCCGGAATGGAGCCAGTAGCGCGCGAGCGGCTTGCCGGTGAGCGATTCGGCCTGCGCCGCTTCGCACTCGTGGTGCGGGAAGAGGTTGTCGTGCGCTCCCGTGTGAATGTCGAACGCTCCCCCGAGATACTTCCGTCCCATGGCGACGCACTCGACGTGCCAGCCGGGGAAGCCGCGACCCCACGGGCTCGGCCAGTGCCGCTGGTGCTCGACATCCGTCCTCCAGAGGTCGATATCGAGAACGTGTCGCTTCTCGGGATGCGCCGGGTTCCTCGATCCGCCGAGGATCGTCTCCAGCTCCGCGCGGCTCTTTCCCGTCAGGTGGCCGAACTGCGGCGCCTTGTCGACATCGAAGTAGACGTTTCCTCCTGCGGAGTACGTCAACCGTTTTTCCTCGAGCTGCTCGACGAGCGCGATCATGTCGTCGATGTGCTCCCGCGCGCGCGGGTAGACCGTCGCGTCGAGGATGTGGAGCGCGCGCCGCTCCTCGTGGAACTTTCGCTCTTCGTCCTCGATGAGCTCGGACGCGTGAAGACCCGTTCGCGCCGCGGCGATCTCGGTGAAGTCTTCCTCGAACTCGTTCAGGTGCCCGACGTCGGTGATGTTCATCACCTGCGTGACCTCGAGGCCATTCGCCTCGAGCGTTCGCCGGAGGACGTCGCCGAGGAGATACGAGCGAAACTTGCTCAGGTCGAGCGCCGCCTTCACGGTCGGCCCGCAGTGGTAGAGTCCCGCCCGTCCGGGCTCGAGCGGCGTGAACTCGCGCTTCGCTCCGGTTCGATCACTGAGCTTCAGCATCTCATCCCTCCTCCGGTCGTGCGCCTCCACCGCGACGACGCTCGCGACGTTTCTCCTCCCCCGCCCCCCGAAGATTCTGACGGTTTCCCGAGCGGACGGAAAGTCCCCGCCGACATCGGCTTTTACTCGGGCACGATCTTCATGTGTCGCTTCTTCCCCCGCCGGAGGAGGATCTCTCCGTCAACGAGATCCGCGGCCGTCACGACTCGATCCTCGTCCACCGACTCTCCGTTCAAGTAGAGCCCGCCCTGACGAGCCTGTCGACGCGCGTCGTTTCTCGAATCGCAGAGCTTCGAGCTCGCGCTCAAATCGACGACGGAGATTCCTGACTCGAGATCGGCGCGCGGTACGGCGTAGGTCGGAACGGAGTCACCGCCTCCGGTCTTTCCGCCGCCGAAGAGCGCCCTCGCACCCTTTTGCGCGGCCTTCGCCTCCTCCTCGCCGTGCGTGAGACGCGTCGCCTCGAACGCGAGCACTTCCTTCGCCTTCCGGATGTCCGCGCCTTCGAGTCGATCGAGAGCTTCGATTTCCCCAAGGTCGAGAAACGTAAAGACACGCAGGTACCGCCCCGCGTCGCGGTCGTCGGTGTTGACCCAGAACTGGTAGTAGTCGTACGGGCTCGTACGCTCGGCGTCGAGCCAGATCGCCCCCTTCTCCGTCTTCCCCATCTTCTGACCGCTGGCGGTCGTGATGAGGGGCGTGGTGAGAGCGTGGGCGCGTCGACTGTCGGCGCGGCGAATGAGCTCGAGGCCCGCGACGATGTTCCCCCACTGATCACTCCCGCCCATCTGGAGCGCGCAGCCGTACTTCCTCGAGAGGACGAGGTAATCGTAGGCCTGGAGGAGGCTGTAGTTGAATTCGAGAAAGGACAGCCCCGCCGGCGACGCGAGTCGCAGCTTCACGCCCTCGGCCGCAAGCATGCGGTTCACGCTGAAGTGGCGTCCGACGTCGCGGAGGAAGTCGAGGTAGTGAAGGTCGAGCAGCCAGTCCGCGTTGTTGAGCACGATTCCGCGCTCTTCCTTCGGATCGTCGCTCGGCGCGAGGTCGAGGTAGCGCGAGATCTGCTCCCGCTGCGCGGCGAGATTCGCGGCGACGGCACCCTCGTCGAGGAGCTTTCGCATCTCCGTCTTGCCGCTCGGGTCGCCAACGAGACCCGTGCCGCCGCCCATGAGGACGATGGGGCGATGGCCTGATCGCTGGAGGTGAGCGAGAAGGATGACCTGCACCAGGTTTCCGACGGTGAGGCTCGGCGCGGTCGGATCGAAGCCGATATAGGCCGTGACGCGCTCCTCCGCGAGCAGCTTCTCGAGCGGTCGCTGATCGGTCTCGTCGTCGCTCGTCTGATGGATGAGTCCGCGCTCGCGGAGAGCGCTCAGGAAATCGCTCACGGACTTCGCCTCGTTCGTGCTCAAACTAGTTCACTCCCGGATCCGCGCGACTCGGGCCACACTTGCGCGAGCTCTTCGAGCGCGCCGCAGACGAGCTCGGCCGCGTGAACCGAGTCGTCGTCGAGCCCGCCGGCGCGCGACGAGAGCTCTTCGACGTCGAGCGCGGCGCACTCGGCTCTGGTCCGTCCCACCAACCAGTCGGCGAGGATCGAACCGCAGACGATCGACGCAGCGCAGCCGTAGACCTGGTAGCGACAGTCCGCGACCTCGCCGCTCGGCCCCCACTGAACGTAGAGATCGATCAGGTCCCCACACCGATCACCCTCGACGCGGATCTTGGCGTCCGGATCCGAAAGCACGCCGGCGCGCCTCGGACACGTAAGGTGTTCGTCGAAAGGATTCTTCTCGGGGTCGAGCGGGTCCATCGCACGAGCAACGGACCGAGCCTAAAGAAGCTCGTCGAGCTTGCTCTTATACTGCGACTTCGGATAGAGGCCGACGAGCTGATCGACGACCTCACCGCCCTTGAAGAGAAGCACGGTCGGAACGCTCATGATGCCGTACTTTCCGGCGGTGTCCTGCGCCTTGTCGATGTCGACCTTGCCGACCTTCGCCTTGCCGTTGTACTCGTCGGCCAGCTCGTCGACGATCGGGGAGAGCTGCTGACACGGCGGGCACCAAGTCGCGCCGAAATCTACGAGAACCGGCTGCTCCGCCTGGAGGACTTCCGTCTCGAAGTTGGTGTCGTCGAAATCGAGCGCCATCGCTCGCGCCTCCTAACGGGATACAGAAACTCGCTGAACTCGTCCGGCCGGATCCGTCATCGCTGCCGCGGCCGGTCGGGCGCCGCCCGAGAGGTCCGCAGGGGCCGGAAACGGGGGAGTCTACAACAAAACGCGGCCGCCGCCAAACGCCCTAAAGCCCAGGATCGATTCCCGAAAGTCGGCCGCATCCGGGAACTCCTGAAGGTGAGACGCCGCGGACCTGGACGGTCTTACTGAAGCGCTTACAATCGTCCCCTCGGCACGCTGGTCGTACTCGGACCACCGCTAGAGCCGCCGGAACTCTGCCTCGCCCCTTCTCGTTGGAAGGATCATGAATCACGCCCGCGTCGATCGACCTCTCGCGTCCCGTCTCCGCTCCCTCCGCCGCAGGCCGAATCAGCCGGCCGCACGTTCGTTCGTGTTCCCTGCCATCGCAATCGTCGCGCTGGCGATCGGGACGGGCGGCGGCGGGCTCGAGGCCGGGCAAGACATCTTGGGGCTGGGCGGCGGGGCGTCGTCGTCGAAGGTGAAATGGACGTTGTCGGTCGAGCCGACGACCGCGGCTCCGGGGGACGAGGTGACCGTGAAGGCGGCGTATGATGTCCAGGCGAACTGGTACCTCTATGCCCCAGATCACGATCCAGAGAAGGGGCCGGGTCGCCCCCTCAGCTTTGCGGCCGGGCACACGTCGTTGTCGCCCGTCGGGGCCGTCCGGTTCCCGAGTCCAGGCGTCAAGCGTCAGGAGGACCTCGGCTGGGAGTTTCGAATTCTCTCCGGCGAAGGCGCCCTCGAGCAGACGTTTCGCGTGAACTCAGATGCGAGCCCCGGGGACGTCGCGATCGCGGTCAAGATCGAAGGACAGGCCTGCGACCCATCTCTCTGTATCGACCAATCTTTCGCTGATTCGGTAACTCTTGCCATCGCGACGGCGTCGACGACTTCCGACTCGGCGGCAGCCAGCGTAGTAGGTACGACGGGCGGTGACGAGAACGAAGGCACGCCGCCCGGTACGCCATCCGTTCTCGAGAGCCCACAAGGCTTGTTCCGTGGAGCCGATTCCACCAAGTCGCGCGCCTCGTGGCGCTTCGAGGTCGAACCCGCGACGGTGAATCGCGGCGAGACAATTACGATCGCCGCGCACTACAAGCTCGACCACGGTTGGCATATCTACTCGCCGGACTACAAGGGAATCGGAATTCCGACGGCGATCGGTGTCGCGAGCGATCCCACACTCGCGCGCTTCGGTAAGCCCACGTTTCCGCCCCCGAAGCTCGGAATGATGGCCGGCATGACGGAGCCTCAGCGATGGCTCGAAGGCGAGGGAACGATCCGGCAACGATTTACGGTGCCGCCCGCCGCGAGTCCCGGCCCGCTCGAGCTTTCCGTGAAAGTCGATTTCCTGACCTGCACGGAAACCCAGTGCCTCCTTCCAGAGGCGGCGTCGGACAGGCTGTCGGTCACCGTATCGGACGCACCGCCGGTGCGAGTTCGCGGACTTCCGGCCGGCGACGACCTCGGGCCGGAAGACGCGCCCGCTCCTCCGCGGGCCGAGCCAGACGATGACGCGGACGAGGTGCCTCTCGGCGATCAGCCGCTCTGGCCATTCATGCTCGTCATGATCGGCGGCGGGCTGTTTACGCTCGTCATGCCGTGCACGTACCCCATGATCCCGATCACGATTTCGTACTTTACGAAGCAGGCGGAAGCGAGAAGCGGATCCGTGCTCCCGCTCGCGCTCACGTACGGCGCGGGCATCGTCGTGATCTTCAGCGTCATCGGAGTGGCATTCGGAGAATCGATCATTCCGTTTGCTCAGTCGTGGCAGCTCAATTTCCTCTTCTTCCTGCTCTTCGTCGTGTTCGCGCTCGCGCTCTTCGGCATGATCAATCTCCGCCTCCCGGCGTCGTTTTCTAAGCTTGCGGGTCAAGCGTCTCAAAGACAGGGATATCTCGGCGTTTTCATCCTCGGCACGCTCCTCGTCGTAACGTCGTTCACGTGTACCGCGCCGATTCTCGGTGGACTGCTCTTCGGTGCCGCGGCGGGAGACGTGTCGACGGGTAGACTCCTCATGGGAATGAGCGTTTTCGGCGGAACCGTTGCCGCTCCGTTCGTGCTCC
Source organism: Planctomycetota bacterium (assembly GCA_965223845.1). GTDB lineage: Bacteria > Planctomycetota > UBA8108 > UBA8108 > SXIK01 > CBDCXR01. Next base: position 2,832,053 of record CBDCXR010000004.1, read on the forward strand.
TCGCACTCTTTCCCGGTCGCGTTCAGAACTTGCCGAAAGCGGGCGAGTGGATGAACGTTCTCAAAGTGTCGCTCGGCTTCATTGAGCTCGCCGCCGCCGTAAAGTTTCTGTCGACGGCAGACCTGGGCCTCAAGCTCGGCCTTCTCCCGCGCGAGCTCTTCCTCGTGATCTGGGCCGCGATCGCCGCGGTCCTCGGCTTCTACTTGCTCAATTTCTTCCGCATGAAGACCGACAAGACGGAGTCCATCGGAGCGATCCGCATGCTGTCGGGGCTCGCGGCGCTCACGCTCTGCTTTTACTTCCTCGTCTGGCCGGTCGCGGGATTCAAGTTCGGCTGGGTCATGGCTTCGATTCTGCCTCCCTATTCCGCCGAGAAGCGGATCGACCTCGGTGGTGATGCTCCCGCGCCTGCGGGTGTTGACGCCGCGGCGAAAGAAGGGACGCCGTGGCCGATCGTGAAGGACGACCTCGCCGCAGGGCTCGAGCTCGCGAAGACGCTGGGAAAACCTGCTCTCATCAATTTCACGGGGCACACATGAACGAACTGCCGACTGATGGAAGTTTCCGTCTTCACGAAACCTGAGATCACGGCGCTTCTCGCGCAGTACGTCGAGGTTCGTCTCCACGTCGACGACCCCGATTCACCGGAAAAGACGAAGCGGCACCTCGCCTACCGGAATCGACTCGTACAGTCCGTGGCGCTCCCGATCTACGCGATCGTCGAGCCCGACGAACCCGAGACGCTCCTCAAGCGGTTCGACGGCGCGGACATTTCGGGCAAACGGTTCGGCGCGTTTCTGGAGAACTACCTTCGGAAGCGTGGTTAGGTGTGCGTTCGGCGGCGGCAGCTCGTCCCGCCGCGCGACCGGCGCCGGCCGCTCCGGTCTGCGCGCGGAGTCTCAGATTCCGGCCGCGTCACGCGGCCCACCCGTCCCCCAAAGCCCTTGCCCCCGGCTCCAGATCCCTTTAAGCTCGGAACTTAGGCTTTCTCCCCACTCCCACCAGCCTTCCGAGCGATTCCCCCCTTTCGGGTGGGGGCGAAGGAGATCTCGTTTGGTTTCGAACCATTCCCCCGATCCCGCACCGCGCGGCGCTCGCCCCTCCGTGCCCAGGCCTCGGGTCGCCCGCTCCGCCGTTTCCGTCGCGGCAGCGCTTCTCCTCGCGGCGATCTTCGCCGGCGGACGAAACGAAGCGTCGGAGACGGCGCCGGCCGGTCATGTGCGCTGCACGGAGTGCGATTCGAAAGGCCGGGAGAAGTGTCCCGACTGCGCGGGAAAAGGGATGCTCGCCCGAACCTGTCCCGATTGCGGCGGATCCGGCGAGCGCTCCTGCGTCACCTGTTCGGAGGGTGAGAACGCCGCTGGCGCGGGTCGTGTGCACTGCTCCTACTGCGGAGGCTCGGGGACGACGGGCTCGGACGAGACGCGGGTCTGTCCTCGGTGTAAGGGGCAGCAGACTCTAGCCTGCCCGTCCTGTTTCGGTCGGGGTCACAAGAACTGCCGGAAGGTCATTCGCGACAAGGTCTGCCCGAGGTGCCGGTTCTCGGGGCGGATCACGTGCCGGACCTGCGAGGGGAAACGTTGGCTCAATCCAGCCGTGCTGCGGGCGCGGAAGGCGGCGCCGCTCAAGGCGACGAGTACCGCGACGCCGTCGAGCGCGACTACGCGCGGCGCTAGCGAGACGCTCGACGTCCGCCGAACGATCCGCGACGAATCGGACGATGCGAAGCCCGAGCTCGCTCCGATCCCCGAGCTCCGCACTCGGTTCGCGAAGCTCGCCCCACGGCTCGACTTGCATTTCGAGCTCTTCGCCAACGACCTCCGGCTCGACGCACGCGACTTCGCCGATGATGCGCGCGTGCTCGAGCGCCAAGTTCGGCGCGAATCGTCCGTGGCCCTCGCGAAGATTTCCGAAGAGCTCGAATCCGTGATCGAGTCGTCGCAGCGATTCGTTCGGCGGTGGAGCGAGCTGCAGCCCTTGTTCGTACGCGAGTACAAGGCGCACGAAAACGCGACCCGTACCTGGGAGACCTACGACAAGCGATCGCGCGGACTCACCGGATCCCGCCTCGCCCGCCTCGAGAAGGAATACCACGGGCGCCTGTCGACGACGACCCGCATCGCCGAGTCGCGCACGCGAGAGCTCAGCGAGAAGAATCCCGAGGGACTCCAAGCCGATTTGAAGGCGATGCGTCTCACCGTGGCCGAGCTCGCGAAGCGGTCGAAGCGCGAACTCAAACTCGCGGCGGCGGAACGGAAAGCGGCCGAGGCCGCCGCCGAGACCGACGCCCGATCGCGCGACCCCGCTCCCGACTCGGGATCAGCGAAGCGGCAGAACCGACGCTCGTCCGCCACCGGACGGTCGAACGGGACAAAGTCGCGCGCCGCGTGGATCACGTCGGCGAATCGGTCATCGCAGCGCGACGAAGACTCCGGCGCGCGGGCGGAATCTCGCCGAGATCGCTCCGATCGAGCGGCGCCGAAACGCAAGGACGACGAAGCCGACGGCGGTGGAGGCTCGTTCGGCCCGGTAGTCGCGGCCGTCGTCGGCTTCCTCGTCGCGTGCGGAGTGTTCCTTCTTCGCGGGTTTTTCCGCGGGCGGTTGACGGGTTGAGGCTAAGAACCGTCGCGTGAGTTCGCGCGGCAGGTGCGCTGCGGCCGACCCGCATCCTTCGCCAGAGCCTCCTTCGGGGCCGTGCGGCGGGTAGTGGACATCGGAAGCGTCGGCGCCCCGATCCTGGGCGTGGCGGGAACGCGCTTTCGGTTAGTGCGCGGCGAGTGTCTCGCGCGCTCTCGCCGATGCCCATGGCAGCGCTCCGCTCACCGGTGCGGACCGCGGGCTCACGATCACTCGTCCAGATAAATCTGCTTCAGCTTGACGAGTGCGCGGCGGCAGTGCATCTGCGCTGCTTCGGGCGTGCGGCCACCCAGTCGCTCCCCCACCTCCTTCCACGGCAGGCGGAGATAGTATCGGAGGATGATCACTTCGCGGTAGTCGCGAGAGAGCCCGTCCATCGCCGCTTCGAGTCGGCCGCGGTCCTCCATGTCGACGACGCGACTCGCGGGCGACGGAGTCTCGCCCGGAACGTTGGCGCCTTCGAGCGCGACTTCGCGCCGCATGTCGCGTCTCTGCGCGCGAAAGAACTGCAGGCGACCGCGGATCTTGTGCTCGATGATCCCCATGAGCCAGCGGCGAAAGGACCCCTTCCCGCAGTAGGTGTACTTCGGGAGATCGCGGTAGGCCTCGTAGTACGCCGACTGCGCGAGGTCCAGCGTATCCAGTCGTCCGCGTAGAGCCGGTCCGAGTCGAAATCGCACGGCCTGGAGCACGTCGGGATACGACTTTTCGAAGAGAGCTTCGGCGGCGCGACGATCGCCGTCTTGGGCGCGGCGCACCAGCTCGCGTGTCGTCGGAGGTTCTAGCATCGATCGATCGTCTCTCGTCGTCGCATGTCTTCTCGCGCTCTAGGCCCGATTATAGAAACTTGCTCGGCGAGAGGACCAGATCGAACTCGGTGCGGAGCCGGTGCGCGGCTCTCCCGTCGCGGGCTAGCTCGACGGGACGCGCAGCGCCGAGGAGTGGCGTGTCGGCCGAGAGTACGGGGCAGCGGGGCCGGATGTTCGGTGGAATGACGCGGCGAGCCTCGAGGGACGCCGCGAACCGCACCGCGGGAACGCTGCACATCGATCCCGACCTTCGCCGGACGGGCCAGATTCGCCCGGATCACGGCACCGGCGGAGTTTCGAGTCGCGAAATCGACCAGTAAGATGGAAGCGTACGAAAACGGGCGGCGTTGGCATCGCATCCGCACGCCCCTCTCGCCTGAGGAGGGCGCCGCTCCGGCCCTAACGACGGCCGTCGCGGCGCGGAAACGGGTGGAAGGGGGACGTCGGCGCGATGAGCCGTTCGAGTCGCGTCCGGGGTCGGCGCCTTCCGCTTCTCGCCATCCGGAGCCATCGGTCCGGGATCGGCGTGGCCCGAGCCTCGGATCCGGGGCGAGCGCGGCCTCGCGCGGGCGCCGCGGCGCTGCTGCCCTCCCCCCGAGACCGAGGATCGCCCCAGATCGAGGACTCCCTCCCGAGGCAGACATCATCGACATCGACGGCCAGTAGGGACGCATTCGTGGACGGCGAAGACCAGCGTTGGACACCGGCGATCGCCCGAGCGCACTCCGGCGACGCGCGACGCGCGCGTGCGGAGTCCGCGGGCTTGCCGTCGCGGCTGCGCGCGTGCGGTTCGGTGGGACGCGCGATCGCGGCGGACCGGCTCGCGCGAGTCAGTGTCGTCGCCCTCCTCCCGTTTCTCCTCGCCGGCTGCGGTCTCGGCGGACTGATCGCGGGCGCCGTCGGAATCATCGCCGAGTCGAGCGGCAGTTCCTCCGGGTCGTCCGGCCCTCCGTCCGCGGTCACTTTCGCTGTCGTTGCTCCGCGAGAGGAACTGCGCGCTTCCGGTCTCGCGGACGTCGTTCCGATCTGCGTCGGCACGAGCGGCCGAGTCGAGCTCGACGATCTCGTCGTCGAATTCACGCTCGAAACGGACGACTCGACGGGGAACGACGGCTGGCTTCGCGCGAGTCCCGCCCGACCGCCGGATCCGTCATCCTGCGCGGGACTCCAGTTCTGGTGGGACGCGAGCTCCGACCTCGACCTCGAGTCGCGCTCGGAACGAGTACGCGTCCGCGCGTCGCTCCGCGGCGACGTGGCGACCGCGGTCGAGACGGGGAGCTTCGTCGTCGGGAACACTCCCCCTGAGCTCTTCTTGGTGCCCGAGCCGCCCGGCAACTTCGGCACCGAGACGATCTCCTTCCGGGCGCGCGACGCGGAGAGCGACCCGCTCGTCGACTTCGCAGTCGACTACCGTCTGCCGGCGGACATCGCGGCGAGCTTCTGCGACGAGATCGACGAGGAGGGAAGCTGCTGGCTGCCCTACTGCTCGCCCGACCAGGACACGAGCGGCGAGTGCGCGCCCTGCGACGGCGCCGATCCACTGCCGTCCCGGCTCCTCGTCGACTCCGACTCCTCGACGCGCAGCTCGCACCGCTGGCGGACGGCCTGCGCGCGGGGAATCGGACGCCGCAACATCAGCGTCACGGTCCGAGTCCGCGCGCGCGACGAGTTCGGCACGGTCGTCGAGGATGCCCTCCCGCTTCGAATCGAGAACAACACCGCGCCTCGGGTCGACTTCATCGGGATTCCCGGCGAGCGCGACGCGAGCTTCGAGATTCCCATCTTCTTCGAAGCGTTCGAGGAAGACTGTGTCGATTTCCAAGAGGTCGGTTGCGAGGACTCCTTTCAGTCCGTCGACGTCATCGTCCAGTACGGTCTTCGCGGCGAGGCAGATGTTCCTCCTCTCGACGAACGCTTTTCCGACCCGCAGTTCCGCCGCCGCGCGCTCGGCGTCGAGCCGTCAACGGACGGCGGCGCTGCGCTCCGAGCAGAGTTTCAAATCGCGACTCCCGCCTCGAGCGCCGCGGACACGCGTGCGCCGATCGATCTCGCGGCATCTCCCGACGGCGTCGCGCACGTCTTTGTCTGGAACAGCGGCCGCGATCTCGACCCTCTTTCGACGCGCGTCGCGCGCATCCGCCTGACGCCGTTCGACCAAGGGCAGGGCATTTCGAGCACGCGCGAGTTCACCGTCGACAACGACGCGTTTCCGCGCCAGGAGGCGCTCCACCCCTTGCGCGGTGTGGTGAGTGGGGTCGCCAGCGGCGACATCAACGGGGACGGCCGCACCGACATCGTCTGCAGCTTTGCCGACGAGCGCCGGCTCGAACTCTACCTCCGCGACGGGGACGGCGCGCTCCCGGAGTCCCCCACCCAGGTCCTCCTCGACGGCCCCTCTGTGTTCACGGATGTCGTGATCGAAGACCTCGACGGGAACGGGCACGCCGACGTCGTTGCGCTCGGGCGCGAATGCGAACTCGTCGGCTGCGTCCGGCGCGGCGTCGTCTACGTCTTCTACGGCGATGCGGTCGGCGAGGAATCGCGGCTCAGCGGATCTCCGCTCGCCCTCGGCGCGGGTCGCGATCCGCGCTCGATCGCGACCGGCAACTTCGACGGCGAAAGCGACCGGGACATCGCGATCGCCGACCACGCCGGTCGGGCGATCGGTGTCCTTCTCGCGAGCGCGCCGCGTTCGTATTTTCCGCTCTCGACGGTCGTGCTCGGGCTCGAGCAGGACGATCGACCGGACGTCGTGGTCGCCGCCGACCTGGCCGGAGACGACCGCGACGAGATTCTCACTCAACAGCGGAACCGATCGAGTGTCCCGATCCTCGCCTGGGAGAACGGAGAGCTCGCGCCCGTCACGACTCTCACCACCCTGAGCGTCGGCTCGCTCCTCGAGCTGCCGACCTCGCTGGCGGTCGCCGATCTGACGGGCGACGGCGCCGTCGATCTCGTCGTCGGAAGTGCACGGAACGCCGAAGCGCTCGTTTTGAGGAACACGACGGGAACGGTGTCCGGAAACGAGCCGATTTCGTTCGCTCTCTGCGCGACGATCCCGCTCGGCACGACGCCCGAACGACTCGCCATGGTTCCGGCCGGAGGCGGAGCGAGGCCCGAGTTCGTCATCGGAGCGCTCGGGTACGAGCGCGGTGGCACGCTCGAGCTCGTTCACGTTCGCCCGGGCGCGGCGGCGCGTCTTCCGGGCGCCGATCTCGGCGCGACATCGGTCGACCCTTGCGCCGAGCTCTCCGTCCATTCGTTCAAGACGCTCCGCGTGCCGCAGCCAAACCCCGACGCGGAGATTCTCGGCGCACTCGCACTCGACGATTTCGACGACGACCGCGTGACCGATCTCCTCGTCGGCGGATCGAACGGCGCTCGCCGACTCGTCGGGGAGACCGCCGGAAGCCTCACGCCGGAGCTCCTCCGGCGGTTCGACCAAGCATCGACCTACGACGCGACCTTCGCCGACTTCGGCTGCACGCTGATGCGCGGCGTCGCGACGCTCCGTCTCAGCACCACCCTGGGCGCGGACGGCGCTGCGACGCGGTATCAACTGCGTCTCTTTCTGCAGGACGCTCTCGTCGAATTCGGTCCGACGCCCGACTGGGAGAGTCCCCTCCTGCCGCTCGCGCAAGCCGAAGCGCGCATCACCGGTCTCGCACTCTCGAACCCGTGCGATGCGACGATCGCCGTCAGCCGAGACGGAGGAGTCGATGTCCACCGAATCGACCTGAGGGAAAGCGAGATCGCGCCCTACCAACTCGACGATCCCGACTCGCCGACAGGCCCGATCGTTCTCGGATCGTTCTTCGGGAGCAGCGCGACCGGACTGGTTCGACTCGGCAGCAACGCACAGGGGGAAGGGCGACTGAGTTTCTTCCGCATCGACCTGCTGCCGCTCCGGCCCGCGCCTCCGGCGGCGATCCAGCCCGACGCCGTCCTTCCGACCGGCGACGTCTTTCCGTCGGGGCTCCTCGGCGCCGATCTCGATCGCGACGGTTTCCCCGACCTCGTCGTCCTCCACAAAGACCTCCGCGCCGAGACCGAGCGCGTGCAGACGCGTCTGCAGCGAGTTCCCGAGCCTTGGCCGGACCGGCTCGCGGAAGTCGATCAGGAGTTCGATATCGGGTATCTCCTCGAGCGCGGGGATCACGTGCAGGTGGTCGACGTCGACGCGGACGGTAATCTCGACCTGGCGTTCGTGCTACGCTCGACGGGTCGGTTCGTCGCGTTTCGCGGACTCTCCGATCCCGCCGGGTCATTCGAGCCGTTCCCTGCGATCGAGACCTCGATCCCCCCGGCGTTTCACGGTGCCGTCCTCTCGGACACGACCGGAGACGGACGCCCGGATCTCGTCGTCTCGACGCGCCGCGCCGCCGCGGCCATCGTTCACGTTTTTCACCAACAGCCCGGCTCGACGTTCCCCGCCCTGCCGTCGCGCGCGATCGTCGTCGACGATTTCGGCTCCGGCTTCGTCGAGCTGCGCGCGACCGACTTGACGAGTGACGGGCGGGACGAGCTCGTCCTTTTCGGCCCCGAATCAAACGACACCTGGATCATCCGGACGCGCTGATATGACGCGACGCAACTCGAGCCTATCCTCAGCGAGAACCACCGCCGTGCTCGCGGCCATCCTTCTCGCCGCCCACGCGGGAACGATGTCCGCGCAACCGACGGATCTCGTCTTGAGCGAGATCGATCCGGCCGGCGACGTTCAATGGGTCGAGCTCTTCAACCAGAGCGCCGACGAGACGGTGACACTCGCCGGCTACTCGATCCAAATCTTCGACATCGATGGCGCGAGGAGCGCTGTCAGCACGCTCCCGGAAACGGTCGCGGTCGCACCCGGCGGGCACGCGCTTGTCTACCTCGAAGGGAGCTGCGCCTCGACGCCTCCGGTCCCGAACGCGATCTGCCACCCGTTTCTCGGCAAGGGGCGCTGCCTCTTCGATATGGATCGCGACGGCGGGCTCGTCTCGCTCGTCTGGGATCCGCTCGCGACCGAGGTCGACCGCGTTCGTTATCCCCCGCTTCCGAAGGACTCGACGTACGCACGCGTCGAGAACACATGGTGCGTCGCGGCCGGCAGAACCCCCGGAACCGCGAACGAGAGCGCCGACGGGGTGTGTTGGCCGACGGGCGCCGTCCGACTCGGTGAAGTCTCGACGGCGGAAGACCTCGGCGTTCCGGATCAGTGTCTCTTCCAGACTTGTCCGGACTGGGTCGAGCTCGTCTACGACGGACCGGAGGACGAGATCATCGATCTTCGCCTCTACACCATCGAGACGCGGACCGGTTCGACGTACCGGTTTCACGACGCGTTTCGGTTCGGTGACGAACCCGCACCCGTTCTGAGCGCCGAACGTCCCCGAGCGGTGATCATCTTCTCGACCGGCCCGCGCGATCCGAGCTGGCCAACGACGTTCTTTCACGCCGAGATCGAGCTTCAGGCCTCGGGCGACAGTCTCCGGCTGTCGCGCGATGACGAATGGGACGCGGTGACGATCCCGCGGCTCCTTCCGGGCGAATGCTACTCGCGTCTCGAGTCGGACGAGTGGCAGATCACCTCCCAGTGCACTCCGAACGAGCCCAATCCCATCGCGGACGCACTCACCCGGAACCATCCGCCTTCCGCGGAGATCATCGATCGATTCCCGCTCCGCGTCGTTCCCAGCACGGCCGACGCCCCCGTCCGCATCGAGGTGTTCGCTGAGGTCGTGGATCCGGACGACGACCTCCAGCGCGTCGAGCTCGAGCTCATCACCCCGGATTCGCTCCGCACGTCGTTTCCGATGCGTTCGGGAAAACTCGTCTCCTGCCGGCGATCGAGCAATGACAGCCGCGTCTTCGTCGGTGAGTTCGACGCGCCGCTCGACGCGGAGCTCGATCTCGCGGTGCGTGTCATCGCGAGCGATCGCCGCGGCAATCAGATCACGAGTGCGCCTCACGCGTTTTTCGTCCAGGATCCCGACTGGCGCGCGCCGGACCGAAATCCGACGGACGCGATCCGGATCAACGAAGTCGCCGCGCACGAACCGTCCGGGCCGGGCGATTGGGTCGAGCTCCACAACACCGCGAATCAGACGGTCCTCGTCGGCTCGCTTTTTCTAACGAACGACATCCGCCGACTGCGCGGCGTGCGCCTCCCGAGCGGTCTCCTCATGCGTGCGGGACAGTACCTCCGCGTGTGGTGCGACAATCGGTCGATCGCGTCCGACGCGAACGGGGAACCGCATCTTCCCTTTGAGCTCGAGCCCTGCCGAGATGAGATCGTGCTCCTCCACACCGACGGCAAGCACGTCATCGATTCTCTCCGCTTCCACGAAGAGAAGGCGGACATCACCCTCGGCCGATTGCCGAGCGAGCATACGCTCCCCGAAGCAGAACACTTTGGCCTGATGACGCCGACGCCCAACCAGCCGAACGTCACGCAAGCCTGTTTTCAGCTCCGCGAGTTCGATCTCGGACCGCGCCCGGTGATCAACGAAATCCTCGTCGACAACTGGGAGACGATCGGCGACGCCGGCGATGAGTTCGGCGACTGGATCGAGCTCTACAATCCCTACGACAGCCCCGTCGATCTCACCGGTTGGGGTCTCCGCGACGGCGATGGCGCCGAGAATTTCGAGGATCCGTGGCTCTTTCCGCCCGGGATCGTGCTCGAGCCGGGGTGCTTTCTCACCGTGTGGTGCGACAACGACGAGCAGTGCGAAAACAATCTCGACGTCGCGACGGCCTGCTCGGACGAACCGATCGGCGAGCTCCACACGACGTTCGAGCTCAATCGACTGCGCGAAATGGTCCAGCTCGTCGATCCTTGCTCGCGCGTCGTCGAGTGCATCACTCTCAAGTTCCAAACACGCGACGTCGCCCTCGGTCGTATTCCCGACGGCGGCGCGCAGATGGAGTTCCTGGTGCCGACCCCCGCGGGACCGAATCTCTCCCTCGACGGTGCGATCGCACCCATGGAGTGCGGTCTCACCAACGGCCCGCCGGACGACTTCCCCACCGATGTCACGTGTGGTGTGCTGGGCCCGCCGACCGACTGCGCAGTGACGTTTCGTCGCGGCGATTCCGACCAGAGCTGCTCGGTGAATCTCGCGGACGCCGTGTTCACGCTGGAGGCTCTGTTCGTCCGTGCGATCCCGCTTCCCTGCCCGGACGCGGCCGACGCGGACGACACGGGTTCGATCTCGATCACCGACCCGATCTGGACGCTCAACTATCTCTTCGGTACGGGAGATCCGCCGCCGTCTCCCGGCCCGCACCGACCGGGCGCCGATCCGACGGAGGACGACCTCGGCGCCTGCGGCCAAGCTCCGTGCAACTGACGCGCGGAAACGACGACAACGGTCGCCGGCCCCCGACCGTCCCATCGAGCTCGAGCATGTCCAACCCCGATCCCAACGAAACCGATCCCGCCACCGAGCCGGCCGGCGCCGAACCGCGTCCGCCGCTCGACGCATCGGCGGCGTCGCGTCTCTTCAGCGACATGTTCCGGGCGCTCGACGATTCCGACGCGACGCTCTCGTTCGAAGTCGATCCGCCGTCGAGACGCCTCGGTCGCCGACTCGCCGAACGCGAGGACGACTATCGCTCCTACCTCGAGCGACGAGTGGAATCGCTGCGGGACCAACTGCTCGGCGCACGTGTAGGGAGCTGCGACATCCTGGAGGAGATCGGTCGCGGCGGAATGGGAATCGTGTTCAAGGCGCGCCAGGAATCGCCGATGTTCACGCGTGAGATCGCGATGAAGTTCATGCTGTCGAACCCCGACGCGCGGAGCGACGATCGCGAACGCTTCATGAACGAAGTGAAGGGTCTCGCGCGGCTGAGCCATCCCTCGCTCGTACCGCTCTTTGACTCGGGGATTGAACGAGATCTCTACTACTTCTCGATGGAGCTCGTCGACGGTCACGCTCTCACAGACCGAGACGCGCTCGAGCCGCTGTCGCTCGACGATCGCCTCCGCATCGTCCGAGACATCGCCCTCGCCCTCGAGTACCTCCACACGGAAGGAGTGATCCACCGGGACGTGAAGCCCGGGAACATCATGATCGATCGGAGCGGGAACGCGCGACTCCTCGATTTCGGGATCGCGCAGTTCTCGACCGAGGCGCGACGCCGCGTCGCCCAAGCGGGATCTCCGTTCTACATGGCGCCCGAGGTGATCGACCCGCGAGGATCGTACGGTCCGATCGGTCCCGGCACGGACATCTACGCGCTCGGCGCCGTCCTCTACCGACTTCTCGTCGGACGCGAAGTCTTCGGCGGTGACGGTGATATCTCGCGCATCTTTGCGGACACTCTGTCGGCGCCCCCGGAGTTTCCGCAGGAGCGCTCGAAGCGCATTCCGGCCGGCGTCGAAACGATCATCCGACGCTGCCTGCGAAAGCGCGTCGACGAACGCTACGCGAGCGCCGCGGAGCTCGCCGACGACATCGCTGCGTTTCTCGACCGCGGTCGGCAGCGGCCGGCGCGCCGCCTCACCGCCGCCACTCTCGTTCTCGGTTGCGCGACCGTGCTCGGCGTGACGCTCCAGCACGGCGAATCCGACGGTCGCGCGCCGCGAGAAAACGCTCCCGATCCCGCGGCGATCGTTCGCAGCGAGCTCGACGAGATCCAGCTCGACGATCTTCTCGGCGCCCACCTAAGCGAGGAGGATCTCGCCGCCGTCGAGCAGCGGTTCGGCGCGACGCGCGAAGCGATCCTCGCCGTCGAAGGGCCGGAAGCTCTCTCCGCCTACCGGCGCGCGATCGACCAGTTTTGGGCCGACGAGGTGGACCGCGCGCGGGATCGAGCCGAAGCGGCCCGCGCGAAAGCGAAAGAAGAAGGTGCAGACCTCGTCGAGAGCTCAGCCGCCGAGTGGAAATCGGGGGCTACGCTGCTCGCGAACGCGTCGCATCGCGGTTGGCGCGACGACGTCGCGCTCCTTCAGGTGGTTCGCGCCGAGGCATCGTTTCGCGCCGCGACGGACGAGGCGCGACGGCAGATCGAACGGGAGCGGGAAGAGCGCGCGGCGTCTCGGGCCGAAGCGGCCGCTCTGCGCTCGCAGGGTCGCGTGAACGCGGACCTTCTTCGCTTCTCGCCCGAGGCAGAGTCGACGTTCGCCGACGCGGAACGGGCGCTCGAGGAAGGCCAGGCCGCCGCTCGCCGAGGGAGCAGCGAAGAGGCGGTGAAGCTCTTCGTGCGCGCAGAGGGAGCTTACGACGCCGCGAGCGATCTCGGTGTCGCCGCGGAGCGACGGTTTCGGACGGAACGCTCCGCGCTCGCAGAGCGGCTCTTCCGCTGGACTTCGGCCGTCCGCCGCGCGCGCGAGCACCTCTCGCTCAACTTCGAGGCGCGACTCGAAGAGTTCGACCGCGAGGAGAAGGGCATGCTCGAATTGTCGGATCAGCTCGATTCGACGCCGCGTGCGGATCTCCTCACCGAGCTCGCGACGCGCGTAAGTGACGCCGAAGAGGCGCTCGGCGAAGCGAAGAGCACCCTCGCCCGTTTGCGCGAAGAAGCGGACGCGGCGCGCACACGAAACGAACATGATTCCCGTTTTTCGGCTCGGTACCCCGCCGAGCCCGCGATCGCCCGCGAGCATCTTCGCCGCGCGCGGAGCGCACGCACCCAGTCCGAGGAGTACTGGAGCGCGGGGGCGTTTCGACGCTCGCTCGCGTCGGCGGCGCTCGCGCGCTCGAGTCTCGATGAAGCGTGGAGGCTCCGAGCGACCGCGCTCGAAGGAATGATCTGGATCGACGGCGGAGAGAGCGGCGGACAACGCATCGACGGATTTTGGATCGACGCCGCTGAGGTCACCGTGGCCGACGTGCTCGCTTGGATCGAGCGCGAACCGACCGGGGCGGAGGGCCGGTCTCCCCGAGGCTGGAAGGAGCAAACCGGAACGCCGAGGCGGCCGGTCGTCGGAGTTCCGTACGAATACGCCCTCGCCTTCGCCGCGGCACACGGGAAATCGCTCCCCACGCTGCGCGAGTGGCGCCGGGCGGTGGGAGTCTGGGGACCGACTGAGCCCTGGCGCGATCGCCTCGTCGCGGTTCGCCCCGCACGCCGGCCCAAGCGATGCGTGTTCCTGATCGGGAACGCCGCCGAATGGGTTCGGCCGGAGGACGGACGCAGCGAGCCGCGCCTCGTCGGAGGCAGTTACCTCACTGCCGAGCGTCGATTCCTGCGCGCGGACGATCCCGGCGTGCCCGCAAGCGAGGTGACGGACGCAACACTGCGCGCGGTCGCCGGGTTTCGCTGCCTGCTCCGGCCCGCCGAGGAGACGGCGCCGTGAATCGATGGCCGCTCGCCGCGATCAGTCTCGCTGTTGCGTGCGGCTGCGGCGCGGTTCCCGAGTACGAGCTCGACGGTGATCGCCGCGACGCGCCGCTTCCCTACTCGGTCTACGTCTATATCGAATCGGCACCGGCGGACGACGATCCGCAGGCGACGACGCGGGATCTCCCGCTCAACCCCACGCGTCTCTCGGATCGAATTCTAGCGGCGCAAGACGAGCTCAATCTCGTCGCCTCGCTCACGGTCGCGCCGCCGGAGGTCGCGACGCTCGAATCCGCGCGCGTCGACGCACTTCGCGTGGGCGCCGACGTGTTCCTCCGCTGGGAATCGCCACAGCCGGCCGCGTACCGTTTCTCGCATCGGAGTGCGTGGTTCCTTCCGAACACGGCGCTCTGGTTCATCGCCGGATTTCCGAGCTTTTGGGTGCGAGATCGCATCTACGAAATCGAATGGCGGGGCGAGTGGGTCCTCGAGTCCCTCCTGAGCGGCCGCGAGGAGCGGGCCGCGAGGGAGCTCAGCGCGGAAGTCCCGCTCCACCTTTCGGAGCGAGGATTCAGCGCCGCGGCGCTCTACACGCCGCCCGGCTTCTACGAGGGTCCGGACGTCGGACGCCTTCTCGCACCGGTGGCCGAGTCGTGGCTGACGCGTGAGCTCGCGACCGCTCTCCGCGATACGCTCGAGCGGGCCGGAGGAAATGCGGGAATCGAAGTCCAGCTCGCACGAAACGGAGACCGCTTCGAGCTCGCGATCGCGAGCTCGAGCCCTCTCCGCCGGCTCCGCCTCGACGAAGCCGGCCGGACACTCGCGGAGTGGGACGCGATCAACATGCCGCGACCAAAGACGAGTGGAGGTGACGGCTCGCGCCGCTACTCCCTCCGGATCGATGCGCAGAAACTCGCCGCGGCCACCGCCGCAGGCGGCCGGAGAGCAACCGCGCGCGTCCGCTGGGATACCTCGCGGACGTTTCGGCTGCGGCTGAACGGCGGGCGCGATCTTCTCCTCCGCGTTCTCGCCGCGCGCACGCGCGGGAGAGCGGCCGCTGGCGGTGGGCGGAACTGATTGGCCGTACCGATACCGTTTCGGCCGTACCGGTACCGCGTTCGTTTCGCGATGACCGCGGCTCTTCTTGAAATTAGTAGTTATAACGAACTATTTCGGCCGTACCGGTACCGCGTTCGTTTCGCGATGACCGCGGCTCTTCTTGAAATTAGTAGTTATAACGAACTATTGTTGAGTTGACCGCCGAGCGCGTTGCGAGTCCGACTCGTGCGCCGCGGCCCAAAATCAACCGAAGTTCGCCGTTCCTATCAGGTTTTCAAGCGATCGCGAGGATCTCCGGGCAGATCTTCCTCCGCGGGTGCGCCTTGTGTTGGCGCTTCGGCGCTTCGGATTCTGAGAGGTCGACTCTAAGGCGCCGCCGGCACCGCTCCTGAGATCAGCGGCTCGCAGATCTGGCGGTGAAACACCCGCATCCAGTACGTCCCGGCAGGGAAGACCACACCCTTCACGCCTTCCCGATACTGCTCGAGCGCCGCGCGGTAGCGTGTTCGAAAGTCGACGAGCGCGCGGAGCTCTCCTTGTCTGGGGCAGGGACGCCTCGCCTGAATCGTCGGCGAGAGCTTCCACCTCTTCTCGTAGCTCTGGGGTGAATCGGTCGGACGTTGACTTCGGGCTCGCCGCGCTCCGAGAAAGCCAGTGCCCGATTGCTCGATCTCCGCTCGGCACTCGGCCTCTCGCTCTTCGACGGCCCGCTCGACTTCCGCGACAAACTCTGAGAGATTCCGTTCCGCGAAGCATGGCGGTGGCACGATCTCGAGCGGAACCTCCTCCGGCATCTGGTCCGAGAAGAACCAATCCGGCTTCTCGGCGTGGATGGTCGTTCCGAACTGCCTCGGCTCGCTCCCGACGCCCGGCCACTCCCCCGCGTCGGGAACGAGCCCGGACGAGACAGGATTGCAGTACGTGTAGACCAACTGGCGGAGAACGTCCTCGGATTCGACCGCCCGCACGCAGTTCGCCCGCGAGCAATCGAAGAGACAGTCGAACCGAGCCCGAAGCGCATTCAAGCAGCGAGCGAGGAGCCCGTTGAACCGATGGAGGAACGGCGAAAGCTGATAGCCAGGATCCGTGATCACCAGGTGATAGTGATTCGAGAGGGCCACGAACGCGTGGATCTCGACGCCAGTTTCTACCGCCGCGTAGGCGAGGCAGTAGAGCACGGCGCCATTGACCTTATCGTCGGGGCGAAGGAGAAACTGCCTCTGAATGCAGCGCCGAGTGACGAGATAGGTGGCCCCGGGGAGAATTCGACGCGGTAACAATGCGATGCCGTCCGAACGGGCAAAGCGACGTTCGGTTCTGCGACCCGCCGCTGGTTCGAGTCGCGGCGGGGGTTGGGCCGGGCACGGGTATCATGGGACGCGGCGGCCGGTCTGCAACCTTGGGATTCCTGGGTGGCATCTCATTTCGTCCGCACCCGTCCGCCTCCGCGCGAAGCTCAAACTCGGCGATCCGCCGGTTAGCGCGCCGGCGTAAACCTCGTTCCAGAACAACGGAGACGGCGATGATGCGGATAGCCGCCGCTCGATGGCGGAACGTCGGAACACGTGGCTCGGATTCTTCCTAGAACCACTCCATGCCCGAGGGCGCTCGACGCACCAGACTTAGCCGAAATCACGGTCACTCGCGGTCACTCGACGCTACGGGTACTCGACCCGGGCTCGGTTCGGCTCTCGCTTTGATCGAAGTCAGCGGAATCTTCTTCATCACCGATCAGCTTGCTTCTACCACGCCAGATCTCGGACTCCCCGTCCGTTCGTTCGCCAAGATGATAGTCGTCTCCCACCAAGTCGAATCCGAAGACACCGACTACGAAGTCCGCCAGTTCCACCACGTCGAATCGCGCAGAGAGTCCGGCGAGTACTGACAACTCGAATCCAACCGAACCCCACGCGGGGACTCGTTCGTACTATTTCGCTCGCGGAAATCGCCGTATTCCGGCGTAGCCGGAATGCCTCATGGAGGATACCGGTGCCACGAGACCTAACGTCGTACCCGCCACACCGTCGAGCGGAACCAACCCTCCACCACCGATTCGAGTTTCGAACCGCTGATCCCCCATGTGAGGTAAGAAATCCCATACCGTCGACGCCCCTAAGGACAGTGGCCCGACGTTAGCCACTACGCCCGCAGAATTCGACAGCAGACCGATGTGCGCCACGTCGGTCAAGTCCGCTGCGCGATCTGCCATATATGGGTAGGCACAACCTATCGACGACAACGGAATCACTAGAACAGCGAGTCGCATATACATCATCGAGTTTTCCCCTCGGTGGTGGTCGCGGAACAGTTCTGCCCGTCCGCAGGCCGCGTTCACCTCCTCAAGCACGCTTCTCTTCGTCCGCCTTCGCGGCCCTTCGCGCTCTTCGTGTGAATCTCTCATTCAGGCGGGTAGCTAAGGCCACTCCGTGACCCGAATCCCGAGTTCCTCCAGCGAGCGAACAGGCGACGACGAACCCGCACGCTCTCGAAGCAACAGTCCCGGCGGGAGCCCGCTTTGATTCTCGAGCCAGTGCTTCACGATCTGCGCGTCGCGCGGACGGAACGTCGCGCGGTACAGAATCCGGTCGCGCGTGGCGCGTTGGCGATGCACCGCCACGAGGAGCTCGGGGGGAAGCGGGTGATCCCAGAAGGGAGTCCCGGTAGGAGCACGCGCCGCCTCCCCCGCCGACGTCGCGTGAATCTTGGCGTCGAGATCCACCACGAGCGCGTCGAAGGGGTTCGCGCGCAACTCGTCGCGATCCGTCGAGAGGGTGATCACGTCGACGACGGCGACACTCTCGCTCGCCTCATCCCGCCACGGTGTCGCGAGGACGAACCGTTCGATCGGGGCTACGGACACGAAGTAGCGTTCGGTGCCCGGGGGGCCCGCGGGAAAGGAGAACGTGACCGTGCCGTCGGCGGCCGTGGTCCCGGCGTGGACGACGGCCGGGTCGCTCCCACTCGGAGCATCGAGCGCGGTCGCGCGGATCCGAGTTCGCGACGACGCGCCTCGAGCACGGACGCGAGCGTCGAGACTCGCGACCGGCGCTCCGGTCGCGAGATCTGTGAAGCGAGCGTGAAGCTCGACCGGCCCGAACGCCGGCACGACCGCGTCCGCGACGCCGACGACAACGACGGTGGGCGTTGCGCCACCGGTGACCCACAGAGCGCCGACGAGCACGAAGTAGGACGCAAGCGCGAAAACGAGGACGAGCGACCGCACGAGGCCAATCTCCGAGGGATTTCATCGGCACCGAAACGGTCCCCGAACGCCGAAGCCCGGAGGGCCACCCAACACCATTGGGTTCGGGGGCCGATGCGCCTGATGACCATGGTACCGTGTCGCCGCTTCGGCGGACGCCCGACGGCCCGCCGGCCGCGGGCCCAGACCGAGCTCAGCAAGACCCATAACACCGAAAGGTAAAGAGAGATGCGACTCCGATCCGCCGCAATCGCGACCGTCTCGATTTGGGCCGTTCTCGTCCCGGGATCACTCTTCGCGCAGCTGTTCGAGAATCTCGAAGGCTTCGGTCGCCGCCTCGACGTCGGTGATCCGGAAACGGTCTCCGAGTGGGGACGCGAAGGGCCGAAGGGGATCGCGAGCGACGATTTCGACGGGAACGGCCGCGCGGATTTCGCAACGAGCAACCTCGACGGCACGGTCACCGTGTATCTCAACAAGGGGGACGGGCGGTTTCACGCTCCCCTTCACCTCGCGACCGGATCGAAGACACTCCGCGGAATCGACACCGCCGATTTCAACGGCGACGGCGCGATCGACATCGCGACGGCCGCTCCGCTCGAAGGACGCGTCCACATCTTCGACGGCGACGGCCAGGGCGCGTTCGAGTCCTCCCGCGTCCTCTCCACATGGGAGTTCGCCCGTGATCTCACGGCGGGCGACTTCGACGGGGACGGAACGACCGACCTTCTCGTCGCGGGCGGTGGACATCGCGGCGCGGTTCAGTTTCGCGGCACCGGCGACGGACAGTTCGAAGGAGTCGCACAACTGAACGAGCTCGTGTCGAACGGCTACACGCGTCCGGTCTACTCGTTCGCGACGTATCGGCGCGATGGCGACATGCGCGATTCAGTCGCCGTCACGAGCGTCTGGCACCTCCTCACATTCCTTTACGAGCCGGATGACAACGGCGAGCTCGAGCTAAGCGGCGCCGTTTCGACGACCCGAGGCGTCTACGATCTCGAGATCGGGACGATCACGAACCCGGCGGAATCGGGGCAGCTCGATCTTCTGAGCGCCTCGCGCGACACAGGACTTCTGCAGGTGTTTCACACGGAAACGGGGGACCTCGCCGACGCGCGCATCCGCCAGGTCGTGCCCGTTCCCGGGGGACTTCGCGACGCGCGCATCGTCGACGTCGACGGCGACGGCTGGAACGATGTCGTCGTCGTGCTGCGGTGTTTCGACCGAGTGATCACGTACGAGAACCAGGAAGGCACGCTCGTTCCCGTGACGGAGCTCCCGGTGGGCCGGAGTCCGCGCCAGCTCGCAGCGGCGGACTACAACGTCGACGGCCTCGTCGACTTCGCGGTGATCAATCGCATCTCGAGCGACGTAAACATCCTCCATGCATTTCCGGGGAAGGCCGCGTTTGGTGCCTCGGACCAGATCTACGCGGTCGACGGAGGTGTGACCGATCTTCAGGTCATCGATGCAAACGGCGACGGCCGCGACGACGTGATCCAGCTTCACCGCGCATCGAGCGATCTCACGATCCGTTACACGAGCGAGGACGGTTCACTCGGGTCGCCCGTCTATCTCCCCGTTGCGGCGCTTCCGAGCGCCGAGCGAGTGATCGACGTCAACTCGGACGGACTTCCCGATCTGGTGGTCGCGAGCCTCGGACGAAATGAAGGCGACGGCTCGATCAATGTTCTCCTCGGCCAAAGCTCCGGTGAGTTCAGCGAGCCGACTTCGGTCTCGCCTCCCACGGAGGTCGGCGGCCGACTCTTCGGCGTCGAGGTCGCGGACTTCGACGGGGATGGTACCCCCGACATCGCCGCGGGGTTCTTCGACTGCCGGCTCGCGTTCTTTCGCGGGGTCGGGGACGGCACCTTCGAGTTCGCCGCGGTGCACTTCTTCGCGTACGAATCCCGCGCGCTCGTGAGCGGAGATTTCGATGGCGACGGAGACATCGATCTCGCCGGTGGTTCCCGTACCGGGCTCGTCGTCGTCGTCGAGAACACCGGCAAACTTCTGACCACGGCGGAGCTCACGCGGACTGACTACGAGCCGACGACGTCGGGCAAGTTCGGGACGCGAGACATGACGGCCACGGACGTCAACTCGGACGGCGACCTCGACCTCATCGTCTCCAGCGGAAAAGGCGTCATGCTGTTCGTCGGCGGGGATGGAATGAGCTTCAGCCGGAAGCACGACGCGCTCCCGGGGACGAATTTCCCCGCGTCGTCGGTCACGACGGGCGACTTCGACGGAGACGGTGAAACGGACGTCGCCGTCGCGTGCCGAGTCCTCTCGTGCATCGTGATTCTCACGCGGAACGACGAAGGAGATTTCGTCCCGGCGCTCTCCGTCGACGTTCCGTCCGGTCACTTCCTCGCCGCCGGCGATCTCGACGGCGATGGCCACGCGGATCTCGTCGGGTCCGGCGGAGCCCTTTGGACCGCGCTCAGCAGCCGCGAGTCGTCGATCGTCGCGGTCGACTCGGTCGTCGAGGAGCCGCGCCCGCGCGCTCCCGGTCCCGTGATCAACGAGATCCTCGCGAGCAACAACCAGATCGAGCTCGAGTTCGACTCGAACAAGCGGCCGGACTGGATCGAGCTCTACAACGGCGCTGACGAAGACGTCTCCCTCGCCGGATGGCGTCTCGTCCGAGTCAAGCTGAGCGACCCCGACAACGACCCCCCGGCTATTTTCAACTTTCCGGACTCGGCGACGATGAAGGGCCGCGGGCATCTCGTCGTCGTCTGTTCGAAGACGCTCCGCTCGGACCTTCACACCGGATTCCGTCTCTCCGGTCGACAGGGAGCGATCGTGAGTCTCTTTAACGCAGAGAACGAAGAGGTCGACCGCGTCCACTTCCCGCCACAGCGACCGAACATCTCCTACGCTCGATACGAGGACGGCTCCGCCGGCTTCACCTTCAACAACTATCCCAACCCTCTCGAGGCCAACGTCGACAACGGCCCCGTGCCTCCGATCGTTCGGCTCGAAAGTGTCCACTCTCGGGTGGGCGGCCAAGTCGTTCCGCCCACTCCCGGTGCTCCGATCCGCTTCGTCGCTCGTGGGGAAGACGACGAAGGGATCGTGAGCATTCGGGTTTTCTACGAGCGAATCGACGGACCGGCACAAGGTCAGCGAAGCTTCATCCTCTACGACGACGGCATGCACGACGACGGCGGAATGCAGGACGGGATCTACGCCGGCGAGAGCGACGTGACTTTCCCCGCGGGTGCCGCGATTCGCTACCGTCTCGTCGTCGAAGATCTCGGCGACAACGTGACCATCTTCCCCGATAGCGATGCGCCGTCGGGGGCGAGCGGCATGGTCGGATACTACACGCTCGCAATCGGAGACAGCACGGAGTCGACGCTTCAGATCTCCGAGATCGTGCCGCGAAACGATTCCGGTCTCGAGGACGAGCACGCCGGTCGACCGGACTGGGTCGAGATTCGCAATTGCGGCGACGAGCCCGTGTCCCTCGACGGAATTCACCTCGGCCCCGCGTTCCCGGCGAGTGACGACTGGTACTCGTTCCCGCGCGGACTGACTCTCGCGCCCGGAGAGCACAAGATCGTCTACTGCGACGGCAATCGGGTTGAGGGTGAACTTCACGCACCGTTCAAGCTCGAGCCGGCCGCGGGTCGGATCGCCCTCATCGGGACGAACCCCTTGGGTGCGCACGTTCTCCTCGACACCGTCGAGTACGAGAACATCGCGATCGACGAAGCCTACGCTCGAATCGGCTGCGACGGAGAGTGGGTGCGCACGATGCCGTCACCGGGCGCCGAGAACCACTACCTTCCCGGCGACTTGAGCGGCGATCGCCGAGTCAATCTGATCGATCCCGTGGGAATCCTCTCTCTCCTCTTCGGCGGTGCCGCGAACCCCGCGTGCCCGGCCGCCGGAGACGCGAACGCCGACGCGAGCCTCGATCTGAGCGACGCGATCTATCTCCTCAACTACCTCTTCGGCGGCGGTCCCGCACCGGTGAACCGCCCGCGGAGCTGTACGTTGTAGCCGATCTCCGCCGTGGTCGATGGCTCGCTCGGCCGTTCGTCTCCGGCGCGCGCGAGTGGAGCGGCATGCTTCACTCGCGCGCGTCGCTTTCTTGGGACGGTGTAGCCCGTGCTTCGTCGCGGCCCTCAGTCTCTTGGGGCGGCGTATCCGGTGCTTCGTCGCGGCCTTCGATCAGCGCGGGGAGCTTCGGTAGAACGAGCTCGAACTCGAGTTTTTCGCCGTCTCGCTCGACGACGAGGCGAACGCTCGTTCCCGGCTCCCCCGCGAGGAACCGACTCGGTCGGACACGCTCGTCCTGACGCCAGCGCGTCGCGTCGAGTCCGTTCACGCGAAGGAGCTTGTCGCCCGACCGGAGCCCGGCGTGCGCGGCAAAGCCGTCCGGAACGACGTGGGCGAACGAGAAGGTTCCGGCGAGATTCTTCGGAATGAACGTCGCCTGGATGGGATTGAGGGGCATGAGGAACGACCGCTCTCGACCGGCCGGCCCAACGTAGACGCGAAGCCCCGGGCCGTCGATCCAGATCGTTCGTCCCGAGAACGTGCTGAGGCCGAGGTTCATGTTCAGCTTTAGCGGTCGCCCCAGCACGTCTTGCTCCGCGACACTTCGTCCCACGAGACACGGAGCGAGGTCCACCGCTCCGAGCCGAAACGTCGGCGCGATGGCTACCGGTGCCGCGGTAAACCCGCCCGCGGCGGGACTGTAGACACCGCCGACCGTCATCCACGCGTCCGGATTCTGCTCGCGCCACGCCATCCACGCCGGCCCGTCGAGTCCGACCCCGGAATCGGCTCCGGTATCGAAGCAAACCGACTTTGGCTCGTGGTTCGGCCCGCGTTCGGTCGCGCCCTCGAGGAGGAGCACGGACACCTTCGGCCGGATCGCGAACGATGGCCACTCCGCTTGCACATCCGGTGGAATCCGAGGCGTCACCGCTTGCGTGCCGCCCCCGAGATCGAGCCGCCATCGAATCTGGCGCAGAATGGGCCAACCGATCGCGCCTTCAAAAGAGGCCGGCGGCGCCGGGACGACGAGGGCGCGCGCCGGCAATTCGCGGTCCGTGCCGTGAACGCCGAGCTGAACGCTCGTCGACCAAAGATTCTTGGCTCTCGGCTCGAGCTTCAGCCCGAGCCGCCGGGCCGCGCCCTCAACCAGGACGAGCGGAAACGCGGACCCGGTGTCGAGGATGACTCGAAGCGGCTTTCCCTGAACCACGAGGTCACCGAAAAACTTCCCCCGATCGACGGACGGAACGAGTCGGATGACCGGGTTGGTTCCGGCTCGATCAGCATCTCGAGCCCCCGAGTCTTTGTCCTCTCGAGCTCCGGGAGCGAATCGATCGTCGGTCGCGGCGAGATCGACTCCGAGCGCGATGAGAAAGCTGATCCCGATCGCGGCGCAGAACGGAGATCGAGCCGCTACGAGATGCCGACCGGTTCGCGAAAGCGTGTTCGCCACTCTCGACCGAGTCACCGCGCTGCCCTCACGCCGCCGAGAGTTCCGCCGCGGATGCGGGCGATCTCGCTCTCGCGAAATCGCAGCGCGGCGCGCGGGAGCGCTTCTCCAAGCGCGCCGC
This sequence comes from Planctomycetota bacterium, assembly GCA_965223845.1. Taxonomy (GTDB): domain Bacteria; phylum Planctomycetota; class UBA8108; order UBA8108; family SXIK01; genus CBDCXR01. Next base: position 2,855,629 of record CBDCXR010000004.1, read on the forward strand.
CTACGCGATCGATCAATTCGGAGTCTGAGATCAGCCCCTCGGCGGCGAGCGCGACGCGGAGCTCGGTCTTCGCGGCGACGGCGATCGCGGCCTCGAGGTCCGTCGCGAGGTCGAGAACGCTCGGCGCCGCGTGGGTCGACTCGAGAAACGGACGGATCGCCCCGAATGCGTCCACGAGCGCGCCGCGCGAGAACGTCTCGCGCGCGCGTTCGATCGTTGTCCGGTCCTCGTCGCGTCGACGACGGTAGATCGCGTCCGTCTTTCGAACGCGCGTCCAGAGCGATTTTACCGCGAGGGATCCTTCTCGCTTCCACGCGACGTTTTCGCGCGCGTCGAGCAGCGCGACCGCGGGAAGCGTTGCGATGCCGAGCCGCTCTCGGAGCGCGACGACTTCCGCGGCACTGACGCGGAGCCCGACGACCCGCGCCCGAAGCTCGGCGAGTCGAGGTCCTCGGGTGATGGCCGGCGAGCCCGAGCCGGACGCCGGACGGAAGTACACGAAAACGAGTCGATCTTCGTCGCGCGCGAGCTCGAGCGCCGTCTCGAGCTCGGTCTGCCACTCCCACGCGGCGATTGCGTCACCGGACTGCCCCTCGACCGGCCCGCCCCACCGAACCGAGACCGCGCCGATGGCGATGGCCGCACCCGCGAGGAACCATGTCGCCGGATCGAAAGCGAGCCGCGAAACGGGAGAAGGACGCGCCATGCGGGTTTCCTCGGCTTCTCTTCGGATCCCGAAGCGACCCGGACTCGGGATCGGACGACGTCGTTCGGCCCGCGGCGCTTTCCGCTCGCCGAACGGAACGGTAGACTCCCTCTCATGATACCCAAATCGATCGGCATCCTCATTTTTCCCGACGCGGAAGTACTCGATGTCTGCGGACCGTTCGAAGTGCTCTCGACCGCGGAATCGACGAACGACGGTGAATCGCTCTTCCGTGTGAACCTCATCGCCGAGTCATCGGAGCCACTCGATCTCCTCGGTGGACTCACGGTTACACCGCAGGCGACTCTCGCAAACTGTCCGCCGCTCGACCTTCTTCTCGTCCCCGGAGGTCAAGGCCGACGACGGATTTCCGATGGGGTCGTCGAGTGGGTGCGCGCCCGCGCGAAGACGGTCGAGCGGATGACCTCCGTGTGCACCGGAGCCTTCGTGCTCGCTCGCGCCGGACTGCTCGACGGGAGGCGCGCGACGACCCACTGGACGGCGCTCGAGGAGCTGCGCGAGAGTTTTCCGTCGGTGATCGTCGTCGACGATCTTCACGTCGCCGATGAAGACGACCTCATCACGTCCGCCGGAATCTCCGCCGGGATCGATCTCGCGCTTCGACTCGTCGAGATCTACGGCGGTAAAGACGCGGCCGTCGCGACGGCGCGGAACATGGAGTACCGGTATCCTGAAGACAACTCTCGGCGGGTGTGAAGCGGCCGACGAGATTCACACGAAGAACGCGAAGGTGCGCGAAGAAAGACGAAGGGGGGAGGAAAGGAGTCGAGAGAAGAGTGTAAGAACGGTCGGCCAGGAACGAGATCAATTTTCGCAGCGAGACGAGACCCTCGCTCGGAATCTAGGTGCGACCGTGGCGAGCCAGCCGCGAGCCAAAAGCGAGCCTCGTTGGGGTGAATTCGGTCCGGCTCCGCCGGAACGAAGAGGGGGCTTCGCGAAAGCCCCCTAAAAAAAACTCCACCCAACCCGAGCCCACCGGCCGCGAGCCAAAAGCGAGCCTCGTTGGGGTGAATTCGGTCCGGCCCTGCCGGAACGAAGAGGGGGCTTCGCGAAAGCCCCCTAAGAAAACTCCACCCAATCCGAGCCCGCCGGCCGCGAGCCAAAGGCGAGCCTCGTTGGGGTGATTTCGGTCCGGCCCTGCCGGAACGAAGAGGGGGCTTCGCGAAAGCCCCCTAAGAAAACTCCACCCAATCCGAGCCCGCCGGCCGCGAGCCAAAGGCGAGCCTCGTTGGGGTGAATTCGGTCTGGCCCTGCCGGAACGAAGAGGGGGCTTCGCGAAAGCCCCCTAAAAGAATACATGATTGAAGAAGGGCGCGCCTACGCGCGCCCTTCTTCAATCATGTCGTTGCTTTTTCCGCATCCGCCGCCTTCTTCGACAGCTTGATGCGGCCTTGGTTATCGACGCCGATGCACTTCACCGCGATCACGTCCCCCATGCTCACGACGTCACCGACCTTTTCGATGAAGCCGTCGCCGAGCTCGGAGACGTGGACGAGTCCTTCCTGACCGGGAAGGACCTCGACGAAGCAGCCGAAGTCCTTGATCGAGACGACGCGCCCTTCGTAGATGCGGCCCGGCTTGACCTCTTCGGTAAGCGCCTCGATCCGCGCCTGCGCGGCGCGCGCGGCAGCGAGGGACGGCGCCCAGACCTGAACGCTGCCGTCGTCCTCGATTCCGATCTGCGCGCCGGTCTCTTCCTGGATCCCCTTGATCACCTTTCCCCCCGGACCGATCACGATCCCGATCTTGTCCGGATCGATCTTCATCGGGATGAACTTCGGTGCGTAAGGGGAGACCTCGTCGCGCGGACGATCGAGTGCCTTGAGCATCTGCTTGAGAAGGAAGATGCGCCCTTCTTTCGCCTGGTTGAGCGCGCGGCCCATGATCTCGTCAGACACTCCGGTCACCTTGATATCCATCTGGAGTGCCGTGATTCCGAACTGAGTTCCGGCGACCTTGAAGTCCATGTCGCCGTTGTGGTCCTCGCTCCCGAGGATGTCACTCAGGATCGCAGTGCGCTCACCGTCGGTGACGAGCCCCATCGCGATGCCCGCGACCGGCTGGCGAATCCCGACGCCCGCATCCATGAGCGCGAGCGTTCCGCCGCAGACCGTCGCCATCGACGAGGATCCGTTCGACTCGGTGATGTCCGAGACGACTCGGATCGCGTACGGAAACTTCTCCTTCGGCGGCAGAACGGCGCGCAGCGCGCGGAGAGCGAGGGCACCGTGTCCGATCTCGCGTCGCTTCGGACCGCGGTTCGGCCACGTCTCGCCGACGCAATACGAAGGGAAGTTGTAATGGAGCATGAAGCTCTCTTTCGTCTCCTCCCCGAGTCCGTCGATGATCTGAGCGTCGCCGTGGGTACCGAGGGTGACGGTGCAGATGGCCTGCGTCTCCCCCCGAGTGAAGAGCGTCGATCCGTGCACGACGCGCGGAAGCGTTCCGACCTCGATCGTCAGCTCGCGAATGTCCGTGTGACCGCGGCCGTCGGTGCGCGAACCGCTGAGGATCATCTCGCGCTCGGCTTCCTCGGCGAGCTCGTTGAGGAGCTGCTTGACGAGCTTCCGGTCCGGCTGTCCCTCGGGCGGATCGGATCCGTCTTCGGGCTCCGGCGAGACTTCGTCGAGTGCCTTCTCGACGTACTCCGCGGTCGCCGCCTTGCGCTCGAGCTTTCCGAGAGTGCGCAGCACCCCTGGGATCCCATCGCCGTAGCGCGAGCTCAGCTCGTTCTTCAGGGTCGAGTGATCCCCGGCGGACTCGAGTTCGAGCTTCTCCTTACCGCATCGGCTCACGAGCTCGTCTTGGAGCTCGATCACCTCACGGATCACTCCGTGCCCGAACGCGATGGCTTCGAGCATCCGCTCTTCGGACATCTCGTTCGCGCCGGCTTCGACCATCGTCACCGCATCGCGCGTACCGGAAATCACGAGATCGAGGTCGCTCGTCTTCAGCTCTTCGACGGTCGGGTTGATGACGAACTCATCTCCGACTTGACCGACGCGTACGGCACCCGTCGGCCCGAGGAAGGGTGCTTCGGAAATCGCGAGCGCAGCGGACGACGCGATCATCGCGAGGATGTCGGGGTCGTTCTGCCCGTCGGCGGAGAGCACCATCGACTGGACGGCGGTGTCCATCTGGAACTCTTTTGGGAAGAGCGGGCGGATCGGGCGATCCGTCAGCCGACAGGTGAGAATTTCCTTCGTCGTCGGGCGCCCCTCGCGCTTGAAGAATCCGCCCGGGATCTTTCCCGCAGCGAACGTCTTCTCGCGGTAGTCGACCGTGAGTGGGAAGAAGTCGATTCCCTCCCGCGGCTTCGCGAGCGTGACCGCGCAAAACACGGTCGTCCCTGCGTACTGGACGACCACCGATCCCGCGGCCTGACGGCCGATCCGCCCCGTTTCGATGCTCAGCGTGCGCCCACCGATGATCTTTTCGACTTTGTGTATCATTCCTTGTCTTTCCGAGACCAGCGTCGGTCTCGCTTCAGCGCCCTTCGAGGCGCCTCGTCTTCTACGGAGTGATTGGTCTCCTCTTTCGAGCGCGTTCCCCGCCGAGACTTCGGCGGTCCCACTCGAATTCTTCTTTCCGGACGTCACTCCGCGTCGCGGGATCTGATTCGACCGACTCCGGTCGAGCGACTCCTGCGACTTGAACCTCTCGGTCTCTCTCTTCGAAGGCGAGAGACCACCTCTTCGCCGTCAAGCCAACGTCGGGACGGCGAACCTCGAATGGGTCCTCCTCTTTCCTCTTCCCTTCGATTCGACTCACTGCCCGCCCCGGGCGAGTCGGCCGGATCGCAACACCCCTAGCGGCGGAGACCGAGTGATGCGATCAGCGCCTGGTACCGGTCGTAATCTTTTCGCGACAGATACTTGAGCAGCTTTGCGCGTCGGCCGACGAGCAGTCGGAGGCCGCGTCGCGACGCGTGGTCCTTCTTGTTCGCCTTCAGATGCTCAGTGATGTTGCGAATCCGCGCGCTGAGGAGCGCGACCTGGACTTCCGGAGAACCCGTGTCTCCGGTCTTTCGTTCGTACTTGCCACAGATCCCTCGCCGATCTTCCGCGGTCACAGCCATCGCTGGCCCTCGCTTTCTTGAAACCCGGCCGTTCCTCGATGGCGTGCGTCGCTTCGCTGGCCACGCCGAAGCGCGACGCTCGGACGCACGATTCGCTGAATCGTTCCGGAAGACTGGATCGCCAGTCCACTCTGATTCGGATACGCCCAGCCGACGGAGGCACACGTCTTCGCGTGCGTCCCGAGACTGATGCGGACCCAAGCCAACAACTCCGCGGCGAGAAACGGACGGCGACGCGATTCCTTCTCGCTCGCGCTTCCGCCCACACCTCGGAGTTGACACAAGCCGCGTATCCTACCACTGCCCGTGGGACGGGGGAACCACCAAGTCCCCTCGGTAGGCCGAGTTCGGACGCCCTTCGCGCGACGGTCCGAAGCGACGATCAAGTGGCATCCGAGCCCGCATCGGGCTCGGCCGCGGTCGCGCCGGCTGCGCGATCGAGGTAGGACTGGAGGAGGATCTGAGCCGCGACCTTGTCGATGCGCTCGGCGCGCTGGTGAAACGAGAATCCCGCCTCTCGGAGTAGATCCTCCGCCTGAACCGTCGTCAGACGCTCATCGTAGGTATCGACCGGGAGCTCGAGCGACCTTGCGAGACGGTCACGGAAAGCGAGGACTTCCTTCGCCTTACGTCCGACGCTGCCGTCCATATTGAGCGGGAGCCCCACGACGACCCGATCGACCTCTTCAGTCTCGATGAGGCGATCGAGCTCTCGGCGAAGCGCCGCTTCTCCGTGGAGGACCGCGACCGGCGAGGCGAGCGTCCGTCCGGTGTCACTGAGCGCGAGCCCGAAGCGTTTCGTACCGTAGTCGATTCCGATAACGCGCCCCACTTCAGGCCCCGCGCGCGATCATCGCCTCGATCGACGCGTTTTCCTTCGCGTTCGGATAGCTCGCCCGCGCCGCTTCGAGCACCGATCGAGCGAAATCCGCGCGCCCGGACCGCAGGTACGCCTCCGCCCGCCGTACGAACCGCAGGCGGTCCTCCGCCGGCGAAAACTCGAGCTCATCGATCTCCGCCAAGTACTCGAGCACGTCCTCCGGCTCGACGAAGCGCGGGAGCTTTCGCAGGTAGAGATCCTTGAGGTAGCGCGCCGCTTGGTCGAAGTAGTGCCGGCGGTGGCGCCGACCGCGCTCGGCGAAATAGAACTCGCGAAAGCGCAGCGCGGCTTCGCGAAACTGCTTCCGCTCGAGATGGTGCTCGCCGAGGAGGAAGAGGCAGTCGAGATAGTCCTTCCGGTCGAGAGACTCGGCCAGGAATCGACGCCCCCAGCGGAGCTCCATCTCCCAGAGAATCTCCACCGCCTTTTCGGGTTCGCAGTGAGTCAAGTGGTGAAGGATGAGGAGCGCGCGCGCCTCGGGGTCGGTCTTGTAGAAGAAGAAGGGACGAGAGCGCTTCACCGGCGGTGGCCGCACCGCGCGCCGGTACGCCCGAAACGCGTGATCGAATTCCGCACGTCGGGTCGGGTCGCCGATCGCCTCGTACGCCTCGACGACCTCGCGCATCCGCCGCTCAGACCACTCGCGCCGCTCGGGATTCTTGTCCGGATGCGTCGCCATGACCTGCCGCTTGAACGCCGAGCGGATCTGCTCGGCGCTCGAGTCGGGCGAGACGTCGAGCACCTCGTAGTAGTTGATTACCTTGCGGGGCTTGATCGTGCGCATGGTCTCATGGGCGTCGAATGCAGTTCCGCAGACGACTACAGTTTTCTCTCACTGTCGAGGAGGAGGGTCACCGGTCCGTCATTCTCGAGCTCGACCTGCATGTTCGCCCTGAACCGACCCTCCGCCGGCGGGAAGCCCAACTCCGCTAGACGCTCCGCAAACGAGCGGTAGAGCGCCTCCGCCGGGCCTGGATCTCCGGCACGATCAAAGCTCGGCCGCCGCCCGCGACGGCAGTCGCCGTAGAGAGTGAACTGCGACACGAGAAGAATCGCGCCGCCGGCCTCTCGCAGGTCGACGTTCATCGAGCGATCGCCGTCCGGGAAGACTCGGAGCCCAACGATCTTGTCGGCCAGATAGCGAACGTCCTCGGCCCCGTCCTCACGGGCGACGCCGAGAAAGACGACGAGTCCCCGCTCGATTTCCCCGCAGATCTCGCCGCCGACGCGGACCGCCGCTCGACGGACCCTCTGGACTACGGCTCGCACGGCGAGACTCTCATCGGCATCCGGACGAAACCGGTAGTCTACCATCGGACCGACGCGGAGAGGGAGAACGATCTCTCAGCTCTCGCCGAAGCCCAAACCGCACCTTCGGCGCGCTCCGAAGGGACGCACGCAGCAGGGTCAACTCACCGTCGAGGTGCGACTGCGGGACCGGGAACGCTCGGCGATCGAGTCGGCCGGCTCGGCGTGGACGGTCGACTTCGATGCCACTCCGTTCGCCGCCAGCGCCGCCGCCGTCTGAACGACCTTCTCGACGGTGAGACCGCAGTCGGCGAGAAGGCGATCACGGGAACCGATCCCCTGGAAGGAGTCCGGCACACCGAAGCGGGCGACGCGGGAGAAGGAGAGCCCCTCGTCGACGATGGCCTCGAGGACGGCGCTGCCGAATCCGCCGCTGAGCGCATGCTCCTCGAGCGTGACCAGGCTGTGGTGGCGCTCCGCCAGAGCATGGAGGAGGCCGGTGTCGAAGGGCTTCGCGAAGCGCGCGTTGACAACGGTGACGTCGCGGCCCTCCCGCCGAAGCTCGTCGCTCGCCGAGAAGGCGAGCTCGACCATCGCACCGTAAGCGATGAGGGCGACCCCCTGCCCCTCGACCATGACCTCTGCCTTCCCGAGCTCGAGCGGTGAGGCCGTCACGGACGGGAAGGACGGGACGGCCGCCTTCGGGTATCGGATCGCGACCACTCGATTCGTCTGCTCGAGTCCGAGCTGGAACATACGGACGAACTCCTCACCGTCGCGAGGAGCCATCAGAATGCAGTTCGGAATGCACCGCATGTAGGCGATGTCGAAGACTCCGTGGTGCGTCCATCCGTCCTCGACGAGCCCGCCGCGGTCGAGGCAGAGAAGAACCGTATTTTCCTGGATGCAGAGGTCGTGCACGAACTGATCGTAAGCGCGCTGGCAGAAGGTCGAATAGACGCCGAAGACGGGCTTTAGGCCGCCGAAGGCCATTCCCGAAGACACCGCCATGCCGTGCTGCTCAGCGATCCCGACATCGAAGTAGCGATCCGGAAACTCCTTTCCGAACGCTCCGAGTCCCGTGCCGCCGGGCATGCCGGCGGTGATCGCGACGACGCGTCGATCCTTGCGCGCGGCCTCGATCACGGTCTCCCTGAAGACGTCCGTGTACATCACCGACTTCGCCTTCGGTTGAGACGGGATCTTCGGGGGCTCGCTGTCACCTTCCGCCCGGGGGAGGAAGTTCTTCGACGCGTGGTACTTGATCGGATCGTCGGTCGCCGGCTCCCAGCCCTGACCCTTGTTGGTGAGGAGGTGGAGGAGGATCGGCCCGTCCTGACTCTTCAGATCACGCAGAATCTCGATCAGCCCGTGGAGATTGTGACCGTCGACGGGCCCGTAGTAATTGAATCCGAGCTCCTGAAAGAGGAGCCCCGGAACGAGAGAGTGCTTCATCCCCTCGCGGACGTGCTCGAGCGTCTCTTCCATCTTCTTCCCGACGACGGGAATGCGCGCGAGCAGATCGTGCACCTCTTTCTTGATCTCGTGGTACTTCGGCTTCGTTCGAATCTTGTTGAAGTATCGCGAGAGCGCCCCCACCGAAACGTCGATCGACATGCGGTTGTCGTTCAGGATGACGAGGAAATCGCGCCCGATTTCCCCCGCGTGATTCAGCCCTTCGATCGCCATCCCGGCGGCGATCGCCGCGTCCCCGACCACTGCGATCGTTTTCGTGCTTCGGCCGTGGAGGTGATCGGCGACCGAAACGCCGAGCGCGAGCGAGACCGCCGTGCCGGCGTGCCCGGCGTCGAAGAGATCGAAGACGCTCTCCCGCTTGTTGCAGAAACCGCTGATTCCGCCGTACTTGCGGATCGAGTCGAAGCGGTCCTTGCGGCCGGTGACGAGCTTGTGCGGATACGTCTGGTGGCTGACATCCCAGACGAGCCGATCGCGCGGAAAGTCGAAGACACGATGGAGCGCTAGCGTCAGCTCGACCGTGCCCAGATTGGAAGCGAGGTGCCCCCCATTGGCGTTGACCACTTCGATGATGCGCTGGCGAATCTCACCGCCGAGCTGCTCGAGCTCCTCGACGCTGAGCGTCTGGAGATCGTGCGGGTGGTCGACCCGGGAAAGGACGTCCGACATGAATGGCTCCTCTTGGAGTCCGTTGAACTCGCGCTTCGAATCGAGAAGGTCGGCCTTACGTCGATCCGCGCGCCGCCGGCGGCGGTCGCCGCTCGGGCGCACCGCGAGAGACGGCGTCGATTCGACCGAAAGTGGCCAGCGATCTCGACAAGACGACGTGTTCCAACGGGCTGTTCGGCGCCCAGCCCCCGGGGCTTTCTCTACTGACGGGATCGGTCAGGCCGCAGCAGGCCCTCCGCGCGGGGGGAGGCGCCCGATCCGGTGCTCGCGTCGCAGGGTGCGGCGATGAAGCGTACTCTGCGGTGAACGGTTCGCGCGCGCGTCAGCGCCAAGTGGGTATCGGGCGCCGGGGCCGAGCGGCCTCGGGAGCGCCTCTCCGCGCGTCGACTCCGCTCGATGCTCGTCGTTCCTGACCGAAGCGAAGGGGATATTAATAGCGAGAGCGGCGGGGAGAGGACAGGAAAAACCGCGCGGTCGAGGGTGGACTTCACCCATCGACGGGAGGCTCGATGTTAGCCTTGATTTCTCACCGGAAGCGGCGAGCGAACCCCGGGACAGAGACGCGGAATCGCGGGCGAGCGACCGCTACGCGGGTGGAGCGGCGTCCTCGCCCGAGTCGGCGTCCTCGTCGACTCGCCGAAGGAGCTCGGCGAGGGGCCCGGCCGCTTCGGCAGCGCGCCACGGCCGGCTCCCGTCGCCGTCCGCGTCGGTCGCGTCCGCCCCGCTCAGCACCTCGAGCCTCCGCTCGGCGTCCTGGAGGATCCGATAACATTCGCTGAGCGCCTTCGCCCCTTGCTGGTATTCGTCGAGGCTCTGCTCGAGAGACAGCTCACCGCGCTCGAGACGATCGGCCGCGCGCTCGGCCGTCGCGAACGCGTCTTCGAACGACAGAGAGTCCCCGGCACTTCCGTCATCGTCCGAGGGAGAGGGCTCCGACTCGGGTTTCGGTTTTCGGCTGCGGGGACTCATGCGGAATCGTCTCTCCGGAGGAATCGAACCTCACGCAGGCGTCACTCGGTGTCTCCCGCGCCGGAGCGGTCCGGCGCATCGACCCGAGCCCCGAAGCGACCGCGGGCGACGACGATCTCGATGCGCTCGCCCGGAGTGACCTGAGCGGGATCGCGAATCGCAGATCGTCCGTCCGCCCCCTCCGCACCGTCCGCGAGCGCGATGGCGTAGCCGCGCGCGAGAACTCGGAGCGGACTGAGCGCCTCGAGGCGACCAGCGAGCCCGAGGACGGCATCTTGGCCGCGGTCGAGACGCGAGTAAAGACGATTTCGAAGCGCGAGGACGGCATCGTCGACGCGCGCCCGGCGCTCTTCGATAGCGACCGCCGGCTCCGTGAGCGGTCGCCGCCGCGCCAGGACTTCAAGACGCTCGCCCGCCCGCCGCAGCGCAGATCGCGTCGCGCGGGTAACGCGTCGTGCGAGCCCCCCGAGGCCGTCGAGGAGATCATCGACGGGGGGAACGACGAGCTCGGCCGCGTGGGTCGGCGTCTGCGCTCTCGCATCCGCGACGAAATCGGCGATCGTGAAGTCGACCTCGTGTCCGATCGCCGACACGACCGGCACGGCCGCGTCGGCGATCGCGCGTGCGACCGCTTCCTCGTTGAACGACCATAGATCCTCGAGGCTGCCGCCGCCGCGGGTGAGCACGATGACGTCGACCTCCCCGGTGCGCTCGAGCTCGGCGAGAGCGCGGACGATCTCTTCGTCGGCGCCGTCCCCTTGGACGCGGACGGGGATCATGCGGACGTGCGCCGACGGGAATCGACGGAACAAGATGCGCAAGAAATCCTGCACCGCCGCACCGCGCGGCGAGGTGATCAATCCGATGCGAAGCGGAAGAAACGGCAGCGGGCGCTTTCGCGCGGCGGCGAAGAGCCCCTCGTCGCGCAGTCGCTCCTTCAGTGCCTCGAACCTTCGCTGCAGATCGCCGACGCCGACCGGGTCGAGACCGTCGACGATGAGCTGGTACGTCCCCCGCGGCTCGTAGACGGCGATGCGGCCGGAGAGGACGACGCGCTCTCCGTTTTGTGGCGGGTGGCGAAGTCTCGCAGCAGAAGATCGCCAGACCACACACGGAAGCTGCGCCGACGAGTGCCGCGAACCCGATGCCGCCGCCGCATCGTCGACGAGCGAGAAGTAGAAGTGTCCGGACTGCGGGCGGCTGACGTTCGAGACCTCCCCCTCGACGCGAAGGCGCGGGAAGGACGACTCGAGGAGCTCGCGGATGGCGGCCGCCACCTCCGCAACGCGATAGATCGCCAAGCCGTCGTCCGGCGCCGGCGCGCCGCTCCCGGCTCGCGGCGGAGGTTCGAAGGAGAACTCGGACTGCTTCATGGTCGGTGGCTAGCTTGCGGCGGATCGGAACGCAGCGCGGTGAGCGTCACCGCCGCGGCACACTCAACTCGCGGCGCCTCCGCGCGACTCCTGCGGCAGCTCCACGCGCTCGATGCTTTGGGCCTTTCCGGTCGCCGAATCGACTTCGACCAGAGCGCCGCACAATCGGACGTCTCCGCTCGCGACGTTGAACGTCGCGTGCATGCTCGTCTCGAACTTGTGGATCACCGCGTCCTTTTCCCGCCCGATGACAGAGTCGTACGGGCCGGTCATCCCGATGTCGGTGATGTACGCAGTCCCGCCGGGAAGCACTCGTGCGTCCGCGGTCGGAATGTGGGTGTGCGTACCGAAGATCAACGACGCGGCTCCGTCGAACCTCCAGGCGAGGGCGAGCTTTTCGCTCGTCGCCTCGGCGTGGATCTCTACGACGATCACGTCGCACTCGGGCCGCAGTCGCTCGAGCGCTCGCTCGACGGCTTCGAACGGACAACTCGCCGGCCCCATAAAGATGCGACCGGCGACGGTGACGACGCCGATGCGCGCCCCGCTTCGCGACGCGAGGACTGTCGATCCACGGCCCGCGGCCTTCGCGGGATAGTTGATGGGCCGGATGAGACGGTCATCCGACTCGAGGACCGGCTTGATCTCCATGCGGCGCCAGACGTGGTCGCCACAGGTCACGCAGTCGACGCCGGCGCCGACGATCTCCTTGAAAAGGTTTCGCGTGATGCCGCTTCCTTGCGCGGCGTTCTCCCCGTTCGCGATGATGAAATCGATCGATCGCTCCGCGACGAACGCGGGGAGTCGTTCCTTCAGTACCGTTCGGCCCGGCTTTCCCACAATATCCCCGACGACGAGGATGCGGATGATCACGCGTAGACCTTTCGAGAAATCGGGCTCAGGGAACGCCGGACCGCGCACGCGACGGCAGGACGGAGCGCGCGAGCCGGATTCATGACCGCGACGTCACGGCGACGTGCCCGCCGCCGTCGCCGTCAGCGAGCGTACTCCACAACACGAGTTTCGCGCAGCAGAGTCACCTTGATCTCGCCGGGATACGTAAGCTGGTTCTCGATCTCTTGCGCGATCTCGCGGCAGAGCTTGAGCGCCTTCTTGTCGCTCACCTTCTGCGAGTTGACGAAGACGCGCACCTCGCGCCCAGCCTGGATCGCGTTTGCCGCCTTGACGCCGGCGAAGCTCGTCACGACGGCCTCGAGCTTCTCAAGTCTCTTGATGTACCGCTCGAGTGTCTCGCCGCGGGCACCTGGACGCGACCCCGAGATCGAGTCCGCCACCTGAGTCATGACGGCGTAGATGCTCTCCTGCGGCACATCGTTGTGATGGGACGCGATCGAGTTGACGACCTCGGCCGGCTCGTCGTAACGGCGGGCGATGTTCGCGCCGATCTCGGGGTGCCCTCCCTCCACTTCGTGGTCGACCGCCTTCCCGATGTCGTGCATGAGCGCGCAGCGCTTCGCGAGAGCCACGTCGAGCCCCATCTCTCCGGCGAGCATGCCGCAGAGGTGCGCGCACTCGCGCGAGTGGGAGAGCACGTTTTGTCCGTAACTCGTTCGAAACTTGAGCCGACCGAGCAGCGTGATCATCTTTGGATGCACCCCGGGAAGATCGAGGTCGTAGACGACCTGCTTCCCCTCCTGCTGGATGAGCTCGTTCATCTCCTTCTTCGTCTCTTCGACGATTTCCTCGATGCGCGCCGGATGAATTCGTCCGTCCGCGATGAGCTTCTCCATGGAGCGCCGCGCCATCTCCCGCCGAATGCTGTCGAAACACGAGAGAATGATGACGCCCGGAGTGTCGTCGACGATGACGTCGACCCCGGTCGCCTGCTCGAAGGCGCGGATATTGCGGCCCTCGCGCCCGATGACCCGGCCCTTCATCTCGTCATTCGGGATTTCGATCGTCGACGTCGTGATTTCCTGGCAGTACCCGGACGCAACGCGCTGCATCGTCGTCGCGAGGATATCGCGAGCCCGGGCCTCGGCGGTCTCCTTCACTCGCTCTACCGTCCGCGCGACGAGAGTCTCCTTCTCGTGCTCGAACTCGCGCTCGAGCTTCTGGAGGAGAAGCCGCTCGGCCTCGTCGCGACTGAGCTCGGTGATGCGAAAGAGGGCCTGCTTCTCCTCGTCGATCGTGCGCTCGAGCTCCTGCTCGCGCTGCTCGAACAGGTTCGAGCGCTTCTCGAGACTGTTCTCGCGCCGTTCGAGGTCGCTCTCCTTCTGATTGAGGAGGTCGAATCGCCGGTCGAGATTGTCCTCTTTCCGTTTTAGACGGCGCTCTTGGCCTTCGAACTCGCCCCGACGCTTCTGAAGTTCCTTGTCGGCCTTCGATCGCGACTCGCCGAGCTCGAGCTCGAGTTGCCGCTGAGCGTCCGAACGAACCTGGTCCGACTCGTCCTTGGCGAGGTCGACGAGATCCTGCGCCGTGCGATTCGCGCGGCGGTGCTGGAGCACGTACACCCCGAGGGGGAGGAGCCCGACGCCAAATCCGATCAATCCGTACACGAATTCCATGATTGCGCACCTCGTCCTCTGCGCACGGTTTCCGGCCGCCCCGCGGACGCGGAGGCCCACGAGACGCGGTCCGTCTCCGAGGCGAGGGACGCGATGAGCCGAACTCCTGCGATCTCGCAGCGCTCCCAGTGGGACAAACGCCGCGCTCGCAGCTCAAATTCGAGAGGCGGATCAACGAGTGAGGGGAGCAGAAACGACCGCGGGGCGGATCAGCGGATCCCCCGCGAAGTATCGTCTCGTCCCGGACGCCGCACGAAACGGGCGTCCTCCGAGAAGCCCAGCGCCACCGTTCCACCGGGGCTGAGTGCACTCGTACGGATCGCGAAGTCGCGTCGCGCGGTCGTCGTCTCGAGGTCCCGCTTCACGAATTGAAGCGAGGTCCCCGGCACGAAGACCGCCATCGATTCCTCGGTTTGTCGCAGAGAATCTGCTCTTGACTGAAAAATCCACCGACGGCGGACTCGAATCGCGGCGCCGGCCGTCGCCGGCACGCTCCTCGCGGACTGGGCCGCGGCCTTCGCCGCGCCACGCGATCTCGCCGCGCCATCGTCGGTGATGGCTAATCCTCACACTTTGGTCATTGGTACTTGAGCACTCGCGTGCGTGTAGGCCGGAATCCGGCGCGGGCGCCGACTCCGTCGACCCGAACAACGGGGCGACGAAAGCCCACCCGAGGATCACGAACAAGACCCTGCTCGCAGCGAACTCGAACTGCACGTGCGACATCTCAAGCATTTCTAAACAAAACAGTTAAGACGACAAAGCCTACCGGCCGTCGCCGTCGTCCTCACGCCCCGTCGGAACGAGAGTCGAAACATTTTAGAATTGCTGTGAAGATCCGTCAACGCCGCGTCGTGCCGCGAGGCCCGTCCCGCGAGTGCGAACTCCGGGCCGCGGAACGAACGCTCGTCCGGGGCGGGCTCCGACGCGAGATGGACGCGCTCCCTCCGGTCGAGGGATCGAAATCGGCCACGACCACGGGCCGGGCAGCGCGCGACCCGCCGCCAATCCGCGCGAGCGGGAACACCCGCGAGGCCTCAGAGACTAGGCACACCGAGATGAGATGGCTGCGCTGCTACTCGAGACCCACGCTCGCAGCGATCGGGTGCTTCCTGCTCGCTGGGTGCGCCTCGATCGACCGGCTGGCCGAGCACCCCGACGGGCCGCAGGTGTACGGTGGAACTCGAACCTGGTCGTCCTTCTGGCGCGACGAAATCGGGCTGGACGCGTGGAGCGGTACGGCGGGCCCTGCCACCTGCGTCGTTCTCGCCGACTTCCCGGGCTCCTTGGTACTAGATACCCTGGCGCTGCCTTGGACCGTCTCCGCGGCCCTCACCCGGGGGGACCCGGAAGATGAAGGCACCGGCGCGGGGCTCACCCCGGACGACCCGGCGCATGAAGACGCACGGGAGGGCCTCGGCGACTCGCCCTCTTCCAAGGAATAGGCCCTCACGTCTCCGCCTGCGACTACCCCGACGATCCCGACCTAGCCCTCGGACTCGTCCGAGCCTCAGGATCCCGTCCGGCGCACAAAAAAAAATCCCCGACCGAAGCCATGGGCTCGATCGGGGATTCATTCAAAAGCGGGCGCGGCCTACTCTCTCGGTTGTAGCCAATACCATCGGCGCAAAGAGCTTAACTTCCGTGTTCGGGATGAGAACGGGTGTGGCCTCTTTGCTTTAGGCACCCGCAAATCTGCGGCACGCGCGAGGCGATCGCTGAACGGTGAAACGATCGAATCACCGTCGACCTACGTCGCGCGTTTGATTCAAGAAATGGTGTAGTCGGGCAGCGGCGCCACCGAGCACTCACACTCAGTGGTGGGCTCCACGCTTTCACACGGAGCTCCACGCTCAGCCACCAACGTCGCGACGACCGAATCGCCGCGAGTGAAAGTGGTCAAGCCAATCGGCAAATTAGTACTGGTCAGCTAAATGCATTACTGCACTTACACCTCCAGCCTATCAACCTCGTCGTCTTCAAGGTGCCTAATGGGGATACCTGGTCTTGGAGTAGGCTTCACGCTTAGATGCCTTCAGCGTTTATCCGTTCCGAACATAGCTACCCTGCACTGCCGTTGACACGACAACAGGCACACCAGAGGTTCGTCCGACCCAATCCTCTCGTACTAAGGTCAAATCTCCTCAAGTATCCTACACCCACAGTAGATAGGGACCGACCTGGCTCGCGCCGGTCTAAACCCAGCTCGCGTACCGCTTTCATTGGCGAACAGCCAAACCCTTGGGACCTCCTACAGCCCCAGGATGCGATGAGCCGACATCGAGGTGCCAAACCTCCCCGTCGATATGAACTCTTGGGGGAGATCAGCCTGTTATCCCCGGAGTACCTTTTATCTGATGAGCGACGTCCCTTCCACGCGGAATACGCCGGATCACTAGGCCCTGCTTTCACATCTGCTCGACTTATGGGTCTCGCAGTCAAGCTCCCTTATACCCTTACGCTCTACATGCGATTGCCAACCGCATTGAGGGAGCCATTGGGCTCCTCCGTTACTCTTTGGGAGGAGGCCGCCCCAGCCAAACTAACCACCTACCACTGTCCGAAACCCGGATTCACGGAATCTCGTTAGAATTCACATAACATAAGGGTGGTATTTCAAGGATGGCTCCAGGAGATCTGGCGACCTCCCTTCAGTGCCTCCCACCTATCCTACACATATGATACATGAACCCAATAATAGGCTATAGTGAAGGTTCACGGGGTCTTTCCGTCTAGCTGCGGGTACATGGCATCTTCACCATGACTACAATTTCGCCGAGTCCTTCGTTGAGACACCGGTCCAGTCGTTACGCCATTCGTGCGGGTCGGAACTTACCCGACAAGGAACTTCGCTACCTTAGGACCGTCATAGTTACGGCCGCCGTTAACCGGGGCTTCAGTTCTGAGCTTCTCCCCGAAGG